>NZ_NSDM01000002.1 GCF_030852425.1 Saccharothrix longispora | reverse complement strand
ACGCCCGCAGCGATGCCTCGGTCTCGACGACGGCGGCGAACACACCATCGTCGGAGAGCAGCGCGGGCGACACGTCCATGAATCCAGGCTATTCGAACACCAGTTCCCATTTCATCACTCGAATGGTCAGAACGAAATGGCCACGGAGTGACGGCCGGCTACGCTCCGGCAGATGAGCGACAACCACGTCGTGGTCATCACCACCACCGACAGCGAGGACGCGGCGGGCACCCTGGCGAGGGCCGTCGTGGAGGCACGCCTGGCGGCGTGCGTGCAGGTGAGCGGTCCCATCCGGAGCGTCTACCGGTGGGACGGTGCGGTCCAGGACGACCGGGAGTGGCAACTCTGGATCAAGACCGCTTACGACCGGGTCGACGAGCTGACCGAGTTCGTCAAGGCGCGCCACGGCTACGACGTGCCCGAGGTGCTGGCCCTGCCGGTGCTCGGCGGCAACACCGACTACCTCGCCTGGATCACCGAGCAGACCCGCGCGTAGCGGCGTCCGCACCACGAGCCGGAGCGGCGGCCCGCGCCCCCGCGGACCGCCGCTCCGGTCTGGTCTCCGCTCCGGCGGGCCGTCAGCCGACCTCGGCGTCCTCGCGCTTCGTCCTGAGGTACTCCTTGAACTCCTTCAGCTCCCGCTTCACCACGGGGGCCAGCAGGTACAGGCCGACGATGTTGAACAGCGCCAGCAGGAACAGCACCGCGTCGGCGAAGTCCAGCACGCTGCCCAGCGTCAGCACCGATCCCACCACGGTGAACAGGCAGAAGATGACGCGGTAGACGGCCTCGCTGCGCTTGCTCTTGCCGAACAGGTACGTCCACGCCTTCTCGCCGTAGTAGCTCCACGTGATGATGGTGGACACGGCGAACAGCACCACGGCCAGCGTCAGCACGTACGGGAACCACGGCAGCACGGTGGCGAAGGACTCGGAGGTGACCGTGACGCCGTCCGGCCTCGGGCCGCCGGCGAACACGGTGGCCTGGGCGTCCTTCCAGAACTGCGTCTGCGCCACGACGATGGTCAGGGCGGTCATGGTGCAGATGACCACGGTGTCGATGAACGGCTCCAGCAGCGCGACGTACCCCTCCGTGACCGGTCGGCGGGTCTTCACCGCCGAGTGCGCGATCGACGCGGACCCGAGGCCCGCCTCGTTGGAGAACGCGGCGCGCTGGAAGCCGACGATCAACGCGCCGATAGCGCCTCCCGCGACGCTGTCGGCGTTGAACGCGCCCGTGAAGATCTGGCCGATGGCGTCCGGGACGGCGGTGACGTTGAACAGGATGACGGTGAGGCACCCCAGGACGTAGAGGATCGCCATCGCGGGCACCAGCTTGCCGGTGACCCGGCCGATGGACTTGATGCCGCCGATGATCACGGCGCCGACCACGAGCGCGAGGACGATGCCGAACACCAGCGCGGCGCCGTCGGTGCCGAGGAAGCCCTCCTCGCCGCCGGTCACGTTGCGGAGCTGGGCGAACGTCTGGTTGGCCTGGAACATGTTGCCGCCGGCGATCCCGAAGAACAGGATCATGGCCGCCGCGCCCGCGGCGAGCACCTTGCCGACGGCCTTGCCCGCCCCACCCGGGAACCGCTCGGCCAGGCCCTTGCGCAGGTAGTGCATCGGGCCGCCGGACACCGTCCCGTCCGGGTGGACGTCGCGGTACTTGACGCCCAGGGTGCACTCGACGAACTTCGTGCACATGCCGAGCAGGCCGGCGAGGATCATCCAGAACGTCGCGCCCGCGCCGCCGATGGTCACCGCCACGCCGACACCGGCGATGTTGCCGAGGCCGACGGTGCCCGACACGGCCGAGCTGAGCGCCTGGAAGTGGGTGATCTCGCCGGGGTCGTCGGGGCTGCTGTGCCTGCCCCGGACGATGCGCAGCGCGGTGGCGAAGCCCCGCACCTGGATGACGCCGAAGTAGGCGGTGAAGATCGCCGCTGCGAGGACGAGCCAGCCGACGATCCAGGGGAACGTCACGCCGAAGACGGTGATCTCGGCGAAGACGAAGCCTGCCACGGCATCCGAGACAGGGGTGAAGACGTTGTTGATCGCTTCCTCGACGGAGGACAGCGCTCCGCCCTCGGCCGCGAGGGTGACGGGTGGTGGACTCGTGGTCATGACCGGTCAGTGGATCGAATCGTGAAGCTCTTGCAAAGGCCTGTTAAGCGTTTCTTGAGGTTCGTCACCCGATCGCAAGCTCGCCTCCCACGACCAGGGGGCCTACAGCCCCAGCCGACGCCTCAGCAGCGTCGCCGTGTGCACGGGTTCGGCGTCCGTGCCGTGCCGCACCTGGGTGCGGCAGCTGAACCCGTCGGCCACCACCGCCGTGCCCTCCGCCGCCGCCCGCACGGCCGGGAACAGCGCCAGCTCGCCCACCGCCATCGACACCTCGTGGTGCCCCTTCTCGAACCCGAAGTTGCCCGCCAGCCCGCAGCAGCCCTCCAGCAGCGACGCGGTCACCCCGGCTTTGACCAGCAGTTCCCGGTCCGCGTCCAGACCGCCCTCCGCGTACTGGTGGCAGTGCGGCTGCACGACCGCCCCACCGCCCGGCGCGCACGGCTCCAGCAGCGGCGAGACGTGCTCGGCGAACGTCCGCACCGAGCCGGCCAGCCGCGCCACGTCCGGGTCGTCGCCCGCGACCTCCAGCGCGTCACCCCGCAGGAACGCCGTGCAGCTGGGCTCCAACCCGACCACCGGCACGCCCTCGCGCGTCCACGGCCGCAGCACCCGCGCGGTCCGCCGGACCACCCGCCGCGCCACGTCCAGCTGCCCGGTCGAGAACCACGTCAGCCCGCAGCACACCGCCGACCGCGGCACCTCCACCCCCTGCCCCGCGTGACCGAGCACCGCCGCCGCGTCCAGGCCGATGCCCGGTTCGAAGTGGTTGGTGAACGTGTCCGGGAACAGCAGCACCCGGTCCCCGCCGCCCGTGCCCGCCGCGAACCGCGACTGGAACGACCGCACCGGCACCGGCAGCGGGCGCGCCGGGTCCACCCCGCCGAACCGGGCGAACCTCGCGCTCACCCGGTTCACCAGGCGCAGCCGCAGCCACAGCGGCAACCACCCCATCGAGTAGTGCGCGGCCGGCCGCCGCCGCCCCGCGTAGTGGTGGTGCAGGAACTCCGCCTTGTAGGTGGCCATGTCCACGTCCACCGGGCAGTCCCGCTTGCACCCCTTGCAGCCCAGGCACAGGTCCAGCGCCTCGCGCACCTCCTCCGAGCGCCACCCGTCGCGCACCACCCGACCGCCGAGCATCTCGAACAGCAGCCGCGCCCGGCCGCGCGTGGAGTGCTTCTCCTCCCGCGTCACCCGGTAGCTCGGGCACATCACGCCGCCGCGCGCGTTCAGGCACTTGCCCACGCCCACGCACCGCCGCGACGCCGCCGCCAGGTCGCCGCCGTCGGCGCGCAGGGCCAGCGCGGCGCGCGTCGGGATCACCGGGGGAGCGACCAGCACCCGCAGGTCGTCGTCCAGCTTCAGCGGCGCCACGACGCGGCCGGGGTTCATCAGGTTCGCAGGGTCGAACGCCGCCTTGAACCGGCCGAACGCGGTGATCGCCGCAGGCGGGTACATGCGCGGCAGCAGCTCCGAGCGCGCCTGCCCGTCGCCGTGCTCCCCGGACAGCGACCCGCCGTGCGCCACCACCAGGTCCGCCGCGTCCCGGAGGAACGACCGCAGCCCCCGCGCGAGGTCGAAGTCGACCCGCACGTGCAGGCAGCCCTCGCCGTAGTGCCCGTAGGTGACGCCCCGCCTGCCGTGCCCGGCCAGCAGCGCGTCGAACTCCCGCAGGTAGGCGCCGAGCCGCTCGGGCGGCACGGCCGCGTCCTCCCACCCCGGCCACGCCTCGCCGCCGTCCGACATCCGCGTCGCCAGGCCCGCGCCGTCCTCCCGGACCCGCCACAGCGCACGCTGCCGCGCCGGGTCGGACACGACCACCGAGTGCGGCGCGAGCGCCGCCGCCCGGCGCGCCACCGCGTCCTCGACGGCCTCCACGAACAGCCAGCTCCGCCCGGGCGGCAGCAGCGAGCGCGAGTCGCCCGCGTGCCGCGCCAGCTCGGCGTTCAGGCCCTCGACCGTCAGCACCCCCGGGCCGCGCAGCTCGGGCGCCAGGTCGGCGGCGTCGTACGGGCCGTCGAAGCCGAGCACCGCCAGCACCCGGCGCGGCGGCGACTCGACCAGCTCCACCGTCGCGCCCAGCACGGTCGCGCACGTGCCCTCCGTCCCGACCAGCGCGCGGGTCAGGTCCGGCAGCGCGTCCAGCCGGTACCCCGAGACCCGCCGGTCCAGGGCGGGGAACCACGCCGGGTCCGCCCGCGGCAGCTCCAACTCCGGCGGGGTGCGCGTGTCGAACCGCCGCCCGTCGGGCAGCAGCACGTCGAGCGCCCGCACGTTGTCGCTGGTCTTGCCCCACGCGATCGAGTGCGCGCCGCACGCGTCGTTGCCGATCATCCCGCCGAGCGTGCACCGCGAGTGCGTCGACGGGTCCGGTCCGAACACCAGCCCGTGCGGCCGGGCCGCGTCGTTCAGCCGGTCCAGCACCACGCCCGGCTGCACCACCGCCAGCTTCTCGTCAGGGTCCACCGAGATCACCCGGTCGAGGTACCGGGAGAAGTCGAGGACCATCCCGGCGCCCGCCGAGTTGCCCGCGACCGACGTCCCCGCGCCCCGGTTGGTGATCGGCACGCCGTGCTCCACCGCCACCGCCACCGCCGCGAGCACGCCGTCCACCGACCGCGGCCGCACCACGACCCGCGGCACGTGGCGGTAGTTCGACGCGTCGACCGAGTACACCGCCCGGCTCGCGCGGTCGTCGAGCACGTCGCCGTCCACCGCGGCGCGGAGTCGTCCCACGAAACCGGTCACCCGCGCAATTGTGATCCACGCCCGGCCGATGGTGGGGTACTTGGGGGTAGCCGATAGCCTCGCACCGCATCAACCAGCAGCGATGGGAGCAAGCGTGTCGAGGTCCGTACTGGTCACCGGCGGCAACCGGGGTATCGGCCTGGCGATCGCCCTGGCGTTCGCCGCGCAGGGCGACAAGGTCGCGGTGACCCACCGCGGGTCCGGCGCGCCCGAGGGGCTGCTCGGCGTCAAGTGCGACGTGACCAGTTCGTCCGAGGTGGACGCGGCGTTCGCCGAGGTCGAGGCCGTGCACGGGCCGGTCGAGGTGGTCGTGGCCAACGCCGGCATGACCGACGACACCCTGCTGCTGCGGATGACCGACGAGCAGTTCGGCCGGGTCCTCGACGCCAACCTCACCGGCGCGTTCCGGGTCGCCCAGCGCGCCTCGCGGGGGATGCTGAAGAAGCGCTACGGCCGGATCGTGTTCATCTCCTCCGTGGTCGGCCACATGGGCGGCGCGGGGCAGGTCAACTACGCGGCGAGCAAGGCGGGCCTGGTCGGCGTGGCCCGCTCCATCGCCCGCGAGCTGGGTTCCCGCAACATCACCGCGAACGTCGTCGCGCCCGGCTTCATCACCACCGACATGACCGACGCCCTGCCCGAGGAGCGCAGGAAGCAGATCCTCGCCCAGGTCCCGGCCGGCCGCTACGGCACGACCGACGAGATCGCCGCCGCCGTCACGTTCCTGGCCTCCGACGCCGCCGCCTACGTCACCGGCGCGGTGCTGCCGGTCGACGGCGGTCTCGGCATGGGCCACTGAAACCCCTACGCACAACACTTTCGGAGGAACAACCCGTGACGGGACTGCTCGAGGGCAAGCGACTGCTGATCACCGGCGTGATCACCGACGCGTCGATCGCCTTCCACGTGGCCAGGGTCGCCCAGGAGCAGGGCGCCCAGGTCGTGCTGACCGGCTTCGGCCGGATGAGCCTCGTGGAGCGGATCGCCAAGCGCCTGCCGCAGGCCGCCCCCGTGGTCGAGCTGGACGTGCAGAACCAGGAGCACCTGGACACGCTGGCCGACCGGCTCCGCGAGCACGTGGACGGCCTCGACGGCGTCGTGCACGCCATCGGCTACGCGCCGCCGACGTGCCTGGGCGCGCCGTTCATGGACGCGCCGTGGGAGGACGTGGCCACCGCGGTGCACGTCTCCGCGTACTCGTACAAGGCGCTGACGAAGGCCGCCCTGCCGCTGCTGGGCCGCGGCGCGTCGATCGTCGGCCTGGACTTCGACGCCCGCCAGGTGTGGCCCGCCTACAACTGGATGGGCCCGGCCAAGGCCGCGTTCGAGTCGATCAACCGCTACCTGGCCCGCGACCTCGGCCCGCAGGGCATCCGGGTGAACCTGGTCTCGGCCGGCCCGGTGCGCACGATGGCCGCGAAGTCGATCCCCGGCTTCGCCGACCTGGAGGCCATGTGGGGCGAGAAGGCCCCGCTCGGCTGGGACGTGGACGACGCCACGCCGGTCGCCCGCTCGGTGTGCGGGCTGCTGTCGGACTGGTTCCCGGCCACCACCGGCTCCATGGTGTTCGTCGACGGCGGCGTGCACTTCCTGGGTCTCTGAGGTCCGACCGCGGTCCGGGTCGGCGTGCCGGTGGTCACGCCGACCCGGTTGTGCGCCCCGGAGGTGTCGGCGCGAGGATGTCGGGGTGAGTTACGACGCGCTGCTCTGGTTGTCCTTCGGCGGTCCGGAAGGTCCCGAGGACGTCCGCCCCTTCCTGGAGAACGTGACCCGCGGTCGCGGTGTCCCGCCCGAGCGGTTGGACGAGGTCGAGCAGCACTACCAGCACTTCGGCGGCGTGTCGCCGATCAACGCGCTCAACCGCCGCGCCATCGACGCGGTGCGCGGGCTGGTGGAGCTGCCGGTCTACTTCGGCAACCGCAACTGGCACCCGATGGTCGAGGACACCCTGGCCGAGATGAAGGCCGCGGGCGTCAGGCGCGCGCTGGTGTTCCCGACCAGCGCCTACGGCGGCTACTCGGCGTGCCGCCAGTACGACGAGGACATCCGGCGCGCCCGCGCGGCCGTGCCGGACGCGCCCGAACTGGTGAAGCTGCGCCAGTTCTTCGACCACCCGCTCTTCATCGAGTCCTTCGAGGACGCCGTGCGCACCGCCGCGGCCGGTTTCGACGACTACCGCCTGGTGTTCACCGCGCACTCGGTGCCGCTGTCGGCGGACGAGGCGTCCGGGCCGCCCGAGGAGGGCGGCCACCGCTACTCGCGGCAGATCGCGGAGGCGTCCCGGCTGGTCGCGACCGCGCTGGGCGTGGCCGACTACGACGTGGTGTGGCAGTCGCGGTCCGGGCCGCCCCAGGTCCCGTGGCTCGAACCGGACATCGTGGACCACGTCGAGGCCCTGCACGCCAAGGGCGTGGCCAACGTCGTGGTGTGCCCGATCGGGTTCGTCAGCGATCACCTGGAAGTGGTGTGGGACCTCGATACCGAGGCCCGTGACCGGGCGGTGGAGCTGGGCATGGGCTTCGCCCGCGCCGCGACGCCGAACGACGACCCCCGGTTCGCCCGGCTCGTCGCCGAACTGGTCGCCGAGCACCTCGCCGGCGCGCCGGTCCGCAAGCTGTCGGGGTTCCCGCTCGCCGGCTGCACGGTCGACGGCGCGCCGTGCGCCGTGCTGTGCTGCGAGCCCGCGCGGCGCCCGGCGAAGTGAGCGGGGCGCGCGGGGTGGGCGTGGACTTCAGCTGGTCCCCGAGACCGGCGGACTGGCGCGACGCGCTGCGGATCGCCGTGCCGCTGTACCGGTGGGCGCCGTGGTTCGCCGCGGTGCTCGCCGTGCTGGGCGTCGTCGTCCTGGTGATGGGCATGACGTGGGCGGGTGTGTTCGCCCTCGCACTGGCTGTGATCATCGTCGCACTGGTGCCCGTGGGCACGGCGGTGAACTTCCACAACCACCCGCTCGCGGCCAGGACGGTCACCGGCACGGCGGACGGCCACTCGCTGCGCATGGCGGTCGGCGAGTCCGCCCGCAGCGAGCTGAGCTGGGACGAACTGCCGGGTTGGGCGGAGACCGGGCGCGGGTTCGTGCTCAGGACCGCGACGACCGCGGTGTACGCGGTGCCGCACCGGGCGTTCGCCGGGGCCGAGGACGTGGCGAAGTTCCGTTCCCTGCTGGTGGAACACGTCGGGCCGGCCGCCTGAACCGGCCCGCCCGACGCGTACCCTCGGCAGGCGTGTCAAGCGTGTCGAGTGCGAGTGCGACGCTGGTCGTCTGGACGTCCGCCTGGCTGCACGGTGCGGCCGCGGCGGACGACGTCCTGGACGCCCTGGGGTTCTGGGCCGGTCTGCACGAGGTGGCCGCCGACGACGACGGCACCGCCACGGCGCTCGACCTGCCGGGCCCCGACGAGGTCCCGGTGGGGCCGGCCCTGCTGCTGGCGTCGCTGCGGCGTTCCTCGGCCGGCGCCGCGCGGCTGGTGCTGCCCGTGCCGGGCGACGTGCGCGGGCTGGGCGGCCAGGGGCCCCTGGTCAAGTGCGCCCTGCGGGCGCGGGAGGCGGCGGTGCTGCCGGACGTCGGTGTCGGCCTGGTGCCCGCGCTGGTGGCCGACGGCGTGCTGCGGTGGACGGTGTTCGACCTGCCGTCGTCCTCGCCCGGTGAGCACGTGCCGCTGGGGGAGGCCGAGCACGGTCTGGCGTCGGCGATGCGCGAGGCCGCCACGGCGCTCGTGACGCTCGACGTGGCCCGGCACCGGCCGAACGTGCGGGCCGAGATCGCCGCGTTGTCGGCGGAGCAGCAGAAGTTGTCGTGGCCGGAGGGGATGCCGCCGCGCGCGCTGCGCGTGCTCCAGCGGGCCGCCGAGGTCGCCGCGATCCTGGAGGTGGCCGCGTCCGACGCGCCCGGCGGCGCCGTGTCGGCGACCGCGACCAGGGCCCGGGACGCGGCGCTGCGACCGCTGTCCGAGGCCGTCCGGCGGGCGCGGCTGGCGGCCGTCGACGAGGCCGTGCGCGTGCTTTCGGACCAGGGCGCCGGCCGTCATTGAGACGAATGCGTCGTCGAATGGATTCGACAATGCTTCGGTGAAGGTCGAAATTGCGCAACCCCCGGCGCGTGTCGTCGAATCGGATATTCGACGACACGGGTACCGGCCGACAATGGGCGCGATGCGCTGAACAGGTGACGCCGAACGCGCCCGTTTGCCCACCGAATCGATTCCGGGCGAACCCGGCTCGCGGATTCCATTTGAGACGGAAGCAATGAAACCGCAGGTCACGGCGCTTCTGGTGGCTTCGCGCACGGGTATAGGCCGGGATTATCTCCAGGTCAACCCCTCGTCAACACCGCGTGTCATGCGTTACCGTTCGTCTGGGAGCGCTCCCAGTCACCCCTTCCGGTTCGCGTCGAATCCCGGTGCGGTGACATGGCCTGGGAGCGCTCCCAGATGGCGATTTGCTCGCAAGGAGGCGATGCATGAGTCTGCGCACGTTCGTACGGTCCCGCAAGGTGGCCGGCGCCTTGGCGGTGACCTCGGTGGCGGCCCTGTCCGCAGCCGGGGTGGTGGCGAGCACCGCCACCGCCAACGCTGCCCCCGGTTGTCGGGTCTCGTATTCGATCACCAACCAGTGGCCCGGTGGATTCGGCGCCAACGTCCAGGTCACCAACCTGGGTGACGCGATCAGCGGTGGCTGGACCCTGGAGTGGGACTTCGCCGCCGGTCAGAGCGTCCAGCAGGGCTGGGGCGGCGTGTTCTCGCAGTCCGGTGCCCGCGTGTCGGTGAAGAACCCGCAGTGGAGCCCGAACCTGGGCACCGGCGCGTCGGTGACCCCCGGCTTCAACGGCTCGTGGAACGGCTCGAACCCCGCGCCGACCTCGTTCCGCCTGAACGGGACGACCTGCACGGGTTCGGTCGGCCCGACGAGCACGACCACGACGACCACCACCACCACGACCACCACCACGACGACGACCACGACGAGCGGCGGTGGCACCCCGGGCACCCGGGTGGACAACCCGTACGTGGGCGCCGGCGTGTACGTCAACCCGCAGTGGTCGCGTCAGGCCGCCGCGGAGCCGGGTGGTTCCCGCATCTCGAACCAGCCCACCGGCGTGTGGATGGACCGCATCAGCGCGATCGACGGCAACGGCTCGCCGACGACCGGCTCGATGGGGCTGGCCGACCACCTGGACGAGGCGGAGCGCCAGCGCGCCGCCCGCTCCGACGGTCAGCTGGTCTTCCAGTTCGTCGTCTACAACCTGCCCGGCCGCGACTGCGCCGCGCTGGCCTCGAACGGTGAGCTGAAGGCCGACGAGATCGGCAAGTACAAGACCGACTACATCGACAAGATCGCGGGCATCGTCGGCAACGCGAAGTACTCGAAGCTGCGCATCGTCGCGGTCATCGAGATCGACTCGCTGCCGAACCTGGTGACCAACGTGTCGCCGCGGGCCACGGCCACGCCGAACTGCGACACGATGAAGGCGAACGGCAACTACGTCGAGGGCGTCTCGTACGCCGTCGGCAAGCTCGGCTCCATCGGGAACGTCTACAACTACATCGACTCCGGCCACCACGGCTGGATCGGTTGGGGCGACACCGTTCCCGAGTACGACAACTTCTACGCCTCGGCGAAGCAGTTCGCTGCCATCCTGGGCAAGAACAGCGCCACCAAGGACAAGATCCACGGCTTCATCACCAACACGGCCAACTACTCCGCGCTGGAGGAGCCGTACTGGACGGTCGACGACAACGTCGGCGGCACCCCGGTCAAGGAAAGGGCCAAGTGGGTGGACTGGAACGACTTCAACGGCGAGCTGGGCTTCGCCACGGCGATGCGCGCCGAGCTGGTCAAGCAGGGCTTCGACAGCGGCATCGGCATGCTGATCGACACCTCGCGCAACGGCTGGGGCGGTCCGGACCGCCCGACCGGCAAGTCGACCTCGACGAACCCGGACGACTACGTCAACCAGTCGCGCATCGACCGCCGCATCCAGAAGGGCAACTGGTGCAACCAGGCCGGTGCCGGTCTGGGCGAGCGGCCGAAGGCCGCGCCGAAGCCGAACATCGACGCCTACGTCTGGATCAAGCCGCCGGGTGAGTCCGACGGTTCGAGCAAGGCGATCCCGAACGACGAGGGCAAGGGCTTCGACCGGATGTGCGACCCGACGTACGGCGGCAACCCGCGCAACGGCAACAACCCCTCGGGCGCCCTGGCGGACGCCCCGGTGTCGGGCCACTGGTTCTCGGCCCAGTTCCAGGAGCTCATGCGCAACGCCTACCCGGCGCTGTGACGACCTCCTGAACGACTGATCGACCGAACACCACCGCGGGCGGTGTCCTCCTGGGACACCGCCCGCGGTCTTCGCCTACGGTCCACCCGTGGACGTGGACGAGATCACCGGACGACTGTCCCTCCGCTTCGGGCCGGAGGTGGCCGACTGGTGCGCCGCCCTCCCGTCCCGGGTGGAGGCCCTGGCCCGGGAGTGGGGCCTGGCGATCGGCCCGGACATGCCGCCCGGCGCGTCGTCGGTGGTCGTGTCGGGCGCCCGCGACGGCCTGCCGGTCGCGCTGAAGCTCAGCCCGGACGACGTCTTCCTGGCCGGACAGACCGCCGCCCTGCGCCACCTCGCGCCGTCGGGCCGCGTGCCCACCGTGCTGGCCGAGGCACCCGGCGCCGCCCTGCTGGCCGCGGTGGTGCCGGGCACGATGGCCGACGAGCTGCCCGTCCCCCCGACGCCGCACGAGTGGGCCGCCCTGGCGGCGGACCTGCACGGCGTCCCCGCGCCGGCCGGCGCCTGGCCGGACCTGCGCGACCGCTGCGAGGAGGCGTTCACCCGCGTCGGCCGCCGCCTGACCGACCCGGCCGTGGCGGCCCACGTGACGCCGGAGAGCTGGGACCGCGCCCGGACCCGCTGCCGGGCCCTGCTCGACACCCAGCCCCGCGTGCTGCTGCACGGCGACCTGCACCTGGGCAACGTCCTGCTCGGCCCGCGCGGCCTGGTGGCGATCGACCCGCGCCCGTGCGTGGGCGACCCGTGCTTCGACGTGGTCGACTACGTCCTCGACGGCGCGCGCCACGAGGGCGTGACCGCACGCGCGGCCGAGGTCGCAGACGCCGCGTCCCTCGACCCCGGGCGCCTGCACGCCTGGGCCCGCGCGCTGGCGCCGATGATCGCCCTGGCGCACCTCGACGACGAGGGGGCGCGCACCGAACTGCTCAACCTGGCGGGGTGACCGGCTCCCGCGTCCCCGACCTGCACCGCTCGCACCGGTCGCGTCCCGGGCGCAGGTACAGCAGCGGGTTGCCGCACGCCGCGCACCACCGGTGCGCCCGCTCGGCGACGCCCGACGCGCCCGCAGGCCCGGCGGGCTCGTACGCGCCGAGCCCGCCGGTCATCTCGCGGTAGCGGGCCAGGTCGCGCACCGGGACCAGGTAGACCCGGTCCGGGGCGGGGGCCGGCGGCACGGCCTCGCGGGCCGGGACCTGTTCGGCCACGTCGTCGACCCTCATGCCGGACCACTGCTCCAGGTACGGGTGGTACCGGCCGCACAGGGTCCGCCGACCGGCGGGGCAGCGGTCGAAGGTGTGCACGTCGCACCGCCGCGCGGTCACGCGGCGCAGCCCGACCGCGGTGAGCGCCCCGCGGCGCGGCACGTCGTCCCACGAGGTCCGGTTGCACCCGACCGAGGGCACCCGGTTGAACCACGACGGGTACCGGCCGGAGCCGGCGAACCACAGCGGCAGCCAGCCGGCGCGGTGCGCGCGGACCGTCCCGCGGGCGACCTGACCGGCGGGCAGGCGACCACCCCTGATCCCGATGGCGGTGTCGGCGACGCCGTGCACCGCGACGTCCGGCACCGCGCCCGGGGCTATCCCGAACCCGGTGCGCGCCCGGAAGCCCGCCGCGTCGGCCGCCCGGAGCCAGTACTCCTCCTGCCTGCGGTGCTCGTCGTCCACCTGCCGGTCGCCGTCCCGCCCGGGCGTCGTCATCCGACCTCCCCGTCACACCCCGGGACCTGCGTAACAGCGCGGGTTCGGCGCGTCTCCGCATTCGTCGGGGTGACCGGGCAGCGTCACCCGGGTGCCGTTCGCCCTCGGCGGAACACCTCCGCACCGGCGCCCGGCTGGAGTCGCTCCACGTCGACCGGTGCCCGGAGCAGGCGTAACTTCGGTCGGGTGACCTCTGAGCACCCCACCACCGCCGGCGCGCTCCGCGCGGCAGGCCACCTGCCGCGCGGGGTGAAGGCCGAGATCCGGGACAACCTGCTGGCCGCTCTCCGCGAGGGCCGCGACCCGTGGCCCGGGATCGTGGGCTTCGACCGCACCGTGCTGCCCCAGCTGGAGCGCGCGCTGTTGGCCGGGCACGACGTGGTGCTGCTCGGCGAACGCGGCCAGGGCAAGACCCGGCTGCTGCGCACCATCGTGGGCCTGCTCGACGAGTGGACCCCGGTGATCGGGGGCGCCGAGCTGAACGAGCACCCGCTGGAGCCCGTCACCCCCGAGTCCAAGCGCCGCGCCGCCGAGCTGGGCGAAGACCTCCCGGTCGTCTGGAAGCACCGCGACGAGCGGTTCGCCGAGAAGCTGGCCACGCCCGACACGAGCGTCGGCGACCTGGTCGGCGACGTCGACCCGGTCAAGGTCGCCCAGGGCCGGAGCCTCGGCGACCCGGAGACCATCCACTACGGCCTGCTGCCCCGGTCGCACCGCGGCGTCATCGCCGTCAACGAACTGCCCGACCTGGCCGAGCGCATCCAGGTGTCGCTGCTCAACGTGATGGAGGAGCGCGACATCCAGATCCGCGGCTACACGCTGCGGCTGCCGCTGGACGTGCTGCTCGTCGCCACCGCCAACCCCGAGGACTACACCAACCGCGGCCGGATCATCACCCCGCTCAAGGACCGGTTCGGCGCGGAGATCCGCACCCACTACCCGCTGGAGATCGGCGCCGAGGTCGACCTGGTGCGCCAGGAGGCCCGGCTGGTCGCCGAGGTCGGGGACCACCTGCTGGAGGTCATCGCCCGGTTCGTGCGGCACCTGCGCGAGTCGTCGGCGATCGACCAGCGCTCCGGCGTGTCGGCCCGGTTCGCGGTCGCGGCGGCCGAGACGGTCGCCGCCGCCGCCCTGCGGCGCAGCGCCCTGATCGGCGAGAACCCGGCCGTGGCACGCCCCGTGGACCTCGACTCGGTGCCCGAGGTGCTGCGCGGCAAGCTGGAGTTCGAGGCCGGCGAGGAGGGCCGCGAGCAGGAGGTGCTGACCCACCTGCTGCGCCGGGCCGTGGCGGACACCGCGCGCTCGACGTTCGCCGGCCTGAACCTGCGGCCGCTGGCCGAGCTGGTGTCCGCGGGCCACCCGGTGGCCACCGGCGAGCGCGTGCCCGCCGGGGACCTGCTGGGCGCGCTGCCCGAGCTGCCGGTGCTGCACGAGGTGGCGCAGCGCGTCGGCGCGGGCCCGAAGGACCCGGCCGGCCGCATCGCCTCGGGCGTGGAACTGGCCCTGGAGTCGCTCTACCTCACCCGTCAGCTGGCCAAGGACAGCGACGACGACCGAACGGTGTACGGATGAGCAGTTACCGCTACGGCCGGTACGTCGACGGGCCCGACCCGCTGGCGCCGCCGACCGACCTGCGCGCGGCGATGGACGAGCTGGGCCGCGAGGTCATGGAGGGCTCCTCGCCCGAGTCGGCGCTGCGCGAGCTGCTGCGCCGCGGCCTGCCGGGCACCCGCGGCCTGGACGACCTGACCGCGCGGCTGTGGCGCAAGCGGGCCGCGATCACCCGGCGGCACCGGCTGGACGGCACGTTGCAGGAGGTCCAGCGGTTGCTCCAGGAGGCGGTCCGGGCGGAGCGGGCGGCGCTGTTCCCCGACCCGGACGACGACGCCCGCTTCCGCGAGGCGCAGCTCGACGCGCTGCCGCAGTCGACGGCCGCGGCCGTGCGCGAGCTGGCCGAGTACGACTGGCGCTCGCCGCGGGCGCGCGAGTCGTACGAGGAGATCCGGAACCTGCTCGGCCGGGAGCTGATGGACCAGCGCTTCCAGGGCATGAAGCAGGCCGTGGAGAGCGTCCGGCCGGAGGACGTGCGGCGCATCCAGGACATGCTGCGCGACCTGAACGACCTGCTCGCCGCCCACGCCAGGGGCGAGGACACCGCGGAGCGGTTCGACGGGTTCATGCGCGAGCACGGCGAGTTCTTCCCGGAGAACCCGAGGACGGTCGACGAGCTGGTCGACGCGCTGGCCGCCCGGTCGGCCGCCGCCCAGCGGATGATGAACTCGATGACCGAGCAGCAGCGGCGGGAACTGGCCGCGCTGTCGCAGCAGGCGTTCGGCGACTCCGGGATCGGGGCCCAGCTCGCGCAGCTCGACTCGCTGCTCCAGGGCATGCGGCCCGGCGAGGACTGGGACGGCTCGGCGCGCTTCCGCGGCGACAACCCGATGGGCCTCGGCGAGGGCGCCCAGGCGATGGCCGACCTGGCCGAGCTGGACGCGCTCGCCGAGCAGCTCGCCCAGTCCTACCCGGGCGCCCGCCTGGAGGACATCGACCTGGAGGCACTGGTCCGCCAGCTCGACGGCGACGCGGGCGTGGACGCGCGCCGGCTCGCCGAGCTGGAGCGCGAGCTGCGGTCGCAGAACCTGCTGGAACGCGCGCCCGACGGCTCGCTGCGGCTCACCCCCAAGGCGCTGCGGCGGCTGGGGGAGACGGCGCTGCGCGGCGTCATCGACGGCGTGCGGGCACAGGGGCAGCGGGACAACCGGTCGGCGGGCGCGTCCGGCGAGCCGACCGGTTCGACCCGGCCGTGGGCGTTCGGCGACACCGAGCCGTGGAACGTGCCGCGCACCGTCACCAACGCCGTGCTGCGCTCGGCGGGCGGGCCGGTGTCGCTGGACGTGGTCGACGTCGAGGTCAGCGAGACCGAGCGGCGGTCGCGGGCGGCGGTCGCGCTGTGCGTCGACACGTCGTGGTCGATGGTGCAGGACGGCCGGTGGGTGCCGATGAAGCGCACCGCGCTGGCCCTGCACCACCTGGTGCGCACGAGGTTCCGCACGGACGCGCTGGAGCTGATCACGTTCGGCCGGCACGCCGAGACCGTGGACATCGGGCAGCTCACCGCCCTGGAGGGAGTGTGGGAGCAGGGCACCAACCTGCACCACGCGCTGCTGCTGGCCGGGCGGCACGTGCGGCGGCACCCCGACGCCCAGCCGGTCGTCCTGGTGGTGACCGACGGCGAGCCGACCGCGCACCTGGAGGCGACCGGCGAAGCCGAGTTCCACTACCCGCCGCTGGACCGCACGCTGGGCAAGACCCTGGTGGAGGTCGACGCCCTGGCGAGGCTGGGCGCGTCGATCACCGTGTTCCGGCTGGGCGACGACCCCCGCCTGACCAGGTTCGTGGACGCGGTGGCCCGCCGCTCGGGCGGTCGCGTCGTCGCGCCGGACGAGGACGGGCTCGGGGCGGCGGTGGTGAGCGACTACCTGAGGTCCCGCAAGCGCCGCTGACGACGGCGGAAGACGGGAGGTGGGCGCGCACCGGCGCGCGGCGGGTGCGCCGCTCGTGTGATCGGGAGCACGTGGTCCTCCGTCGTCGGGCGGGGGCGTCACACCTCCGGCGGGTGTTCGGGGCTTCCCGGCAGGTGGACGTTCTCCTCCCGTCCGGGCCGCGAGTTAGGGTCGAGGGCATGCAGACCTGGTCATCCACCCCAGTCCCGCGGGTAGCGGGCGAGCCGCGCCCGCTGCGGTTGCACGACACCGCCACCGGAGAGGTGCGCCCGACCGCCCCGGGCGACACCGCCAGGCTGTACGTCTGCGGCATCACCCCGTACGACGCGACCCACCTGGGTCACGCGGCGACCTACCTGGCGTTCGACCTGGTGCACCGGGTATGGCTGGACAACGGGCACGACGTGCACTACGTGCAGAACGTCACCGACGTCGACGACCCGCTGCTGGAGCGCGCCGAGCGCGACCAGGACGACTGGGTCGTCCTGGGCATGCGGGAGACCGCCCTGTTCCGCGAGGACATGGTGGCCCTGCGCGTCCTGCCGCCCCGCGACTACATCGGTGCCGTCGAGGCGATCCCGGAGGTCGTCGAGGCCGTCGCCAAGATGCTGGCCGACGGCTCCGCCTACCGCGTCGACGACCCGGAACACCCGGACGTCTACTTCGACCACGGCGCCACCGGCCGCTTCGGCTACGAGTCGAACTACGACGCCGACACCATGGCCCGCTTCTTCGCCGAACGCGGCGGCGACCCCGACCGCGCGGGCAAGCGCCACCCCCTCGACGCCCTGCTCTGGCGCTCCGCGCGCCCCGGTGAGCCCTCGTGGCCCTCGGAGCTGGGACCCGGCCGGCCGGGCTGGCACGTCGAGTGCAGCGCCATCGCCCTCAACCGCCTGGGCACGTCGTTCGACGTCCAGGGCGGCGGCTCGGACCTGGTCTTCCCGCACCACGAGTTCTCGGCGGCCCACGCCGAGGCGCTGACCGGCGAGCACCCGTTCGCGCGGCACTACGTGCACGCGGGCATGATCGGCCTGGACGGCGAGAAGATGTCCAAGTCGCGCGGCAACCTGGTGTTCGTCTCGAAGCTGCGCGCCGAGAAGGTCGACCCGAGTGCGATCCGGCTGGCCCTCTTCGCCGGCCACTACCGCGCGGACCGGCCGTGGAGCGCGGAGCTGCTGGCGTCCGCCGAGGCCCGCCTGGCGACGTGGCGGCGTGCCGCGGCCCTGGCCGCGGGCCCGGGCGCGCGGGACGCGGTGGCCCGCCTGCGCGACCACCTGGGCAACGACCTGGACACGCCGTCCGCCCTCGCGGCCCTCGACGCGTGGGCGGACGAGGCGTTGTCCACCGGTGGTTCGGACGCGACCGGCCCGACGCTGTTCCGGGCGGCGGTCGACTCGCTGCTGGGCGTGGAGCTGTAGGAGCGGACGGGGCCGCCACCCGCAACGGGTGGCGGCCCCTCGCCCGGGTCACGCGTCGAGCGTCCAGCTGTTGATGTAGCCCGTGTCCAGGAACGCGGCGTCGCGCACCCGGAGCTGCCAGGTGCCCGCCGCCACCTCGGACGAGGCGTTCACCGTGTACGAGCGGTTGATGTTGTCGGTGCTGCCACCGCTGCGGTTGTGCAGGTTGTAGACCGAGCCGTCGGGGGCGACGAGGTCCACCACGAGGTCACCGATGTAGGTGTGCACGATGTTGACCTGCACCGTGGTGGTCGCCGACGCGTTGCCCGAGCAGGCCAGCGCGATCGGGCTGTTCACCGTGCTGTTGTCGGGGATCGACACGTCGGTGCCGTTGGTCACCGGGTTGCACCCGGTGCCGACCGCCGTGACCGTCCAGGTGAACGAGGCGGTGCCGGTCCGCCCGGCCGAATCCGTCACGGTGACGGTCACCGACGAGGTGCCGGTGGCCGTGGGGGTGCCGGAGATCAGGCCGGACGCGCTGATCGACAGGCCGGCGGGCAGGCCGGTCGCCGAGAACGAGTACGGCGCGGTGCCGCCGGACGCCGTGAGCTGGAGGCTGACGGCGGTGCCGACGGTGGTCGACTGGTTGCCCGGGTTGGACACGGCCGGGGTGCCGGGGGTGGCGGTGCCGGTGTAGAGCAGCTTGTTCGGCGAGCCGGTGCCCGGGCTGGTGATCTTGTCCGACGTGGCGGCGGCGACGATCGCCGCGTTCACGGTCGGCGGGGTCGCGGTGGGGTTGGCGGCCAGGTAGCGGGCCGCCGCGCCGGCGACGTGCGGGGACGCCATCGACGTGCCGCTGATCGTGTTGGTGGCCGTGTCGTTGGTGTGCCACGCCGAGGTGATGTTCTGGCCCGGCGCGAAGATGTCCGTGCAGGTGCCGAAGTTCGAGAACGAGGCCCGCGCGTCGGTGTTGGTCGACGCGTTCACGCTCAGCGCCTCGGCCACGCGGGCCGGGGAGTAGTTGCACGCGTTGGCGTTGGAGTTGCCCGAGGCCACCGCGTAGGTGATGCCCGACGCGATGGAGTTGCGCACCGCCGTGTCGAGCGCGGTGTCCGCGCCGCCGCCCAGCGACATGTTCGCCACGGCCGGCTTGACCGCGTTCGCCGTCACCCAGTCCACGCCCGCGACGACGCCCGCCGTGGTGCCGGAGCCCGCGCAGGTCAGCACCTTCACGGCGATGAGCTTGACGCCCTTGGCGACGCCGTGCGCGATGCCGCCGACCGTGCCGGCGACGTGCGTGCCGTGGCCGTTGCAGTCGCTGTTGTTGCCGTCACCGCTGGTGTTGGCGCCCCACGACGCCTGGCCGCCGAAGTCGCTGTGCGTCGTCCGGATGCCGGTGTCGATGATGTACGCCCGCACGTTGCTCGCGGACCCGTCCGCGTAGTTGTTGTCCAGCGGCAGGTCCCGCTGGTCGATGCGGTCCAGGCCCCACGACGGCGGGTTCGGCTGGGCGTCCAGCTTCACCGGCAGGTCGGCCTGCACGAACGCCACCCGCGGGTCGGCGGCCAGGCGGCGCGCCTGGGACTCGGACAGGGATGCGTGGAAGCCGTTCAGGGCGTGCTGCCAGGCCGCGCGGACCTGGCCGCCGTACTTGCCGACCAGCGCGGACGCGGTCGAGGCCGACGCGGACCGCGCCGAGACCGAGTCGTTCAGGGCCACGATGTAGGAACCGGCGACGGCGTCGGCGCGCTCGGCGCCGAGCACGGTGCCCTCGGCGGCCGCCACCCCGGTGTTGGCGAAGGCCAGTGCCGCGGCCGAAACCGCTGCTAAGCCGAGGACGGCGAGTCTTCTGGTGGTGCGGGCGTCTCCCATGACGGGGTCTCCCTCGGGCAGGGCTGCTCGACCGCGCCGGCGGGTGTGCCGGTCGGTGCGAGCGTGCAGGGATGGGGACGTTCGCGCGAACGGGTGGTGCGACCTGGTCACAAGCATGATCGGGACAAAAACGGCCCGGCAGTAGCGCCGTTAGTCGTAAATATTCCGAACCGCGGGGGTCAGTTCGGGCCGAACTTCTCCGCGCGGTGGGTCCGCCAGCGCTCCAGCAGGGTCGGCAGCTCGGCGTGGATGAACCCGAAGAAGGCGCGCATCTCGGCGATGCGCCGGCCGGCCGGGGTGTCCTCGCCGAGCGTGGTGACGCCTTCCTTCAGCGGCACCTCCCAGCGGCGGAACATGTCGTCGCGGCGGAACAGCGCCTCGTACCAGACGTCGTCGAGCACGGTGTAGACGTCACGGCGGGTGCCGGTCTCGCGCTCGCGCCCGATGAGGCGCACCTGGGACAGGTAGCGGACGGCGCCGGAGATCGCGGCGGGGGACACCTGGAGCACGTCGGCCAGGTCGGCGGAGGTCATGCGGCCGCTGTCGGAGGCGAGCAGGGCGGTGAACACGCGCGCGGGCATCCTCGGCACACCGGCCTCGTTGAACACGGCGGCGAAGCGCTCGATGAAGCGCAGCACGGCCTCGTCGTCACGCTCGTGCACGTCAGCCACCGGCGCATCATCCCTTCAGGACTTCCGAACGGGTGGCAGTTTATACGCTTCCTTAACTTCACGAAGTTGTGAAAGAATTGTAGCTTGTTGCCCATGACATCCGCGATATCCGTGTCGGGCCTGGTCAAGGCCTTTGGTCCGACGCGTGCACTGGACGGTCTGGACCTGACCGTTCGCCAGGGGGAGGTGCACGGCTTCCTCGGCCCCAACGGGGCGGGCAAGTCGACCGCCATCCGGGTCCTGCTGGGGCTGCTGCGCGCCGACGCGGGTTCCGCGTCGCTGCTGGGCGGCGACCCGTGGCGCGACACCGCCGCGCTGCACCGGCGCCTGGCCTACGTGCCCGGCGACGTGAACCTGTGGCCGAACCTGACCGGCGGCGAGGTCATCGACCTGCTCGGCAGGCTGCGCGGCGGGCTCGACGAGAAGCGCCGCGCGGAGCTGCTGGAGCGCTTCGAGCTGGACCCGCGCAAGAAGGGGCACACCTACTCCAAGGGCAACCGGCAGAAGGTCGCCCTGGTCGCCGCGCTCGCGAGCGACGTCGAGCTGCTGATCCTCGACGAGCCGACCTCCGGCCTGGACCCGCTGATGGAGGCGGTGTTCCAGGACTGCGTGAACGAGCTGCGCGGCGAGCGCACCGTGCTGCTGTCCAGCCACGTCCTGGCCGAGGTCGAGGCGCTGTGCGACCGGGTCAGCATCATCCGCAACGGCCGCACGGTCGAGTCGGGCACGCTCGCCGACCTGCGCCACCTCACCCGCACCAGCGTGACCGCCGAACTCGTGGACGTGCCCGACGGGCTGGCCGACCTGCCCGGCGTGCACGACGTCGACGTGCGGGGCCGGCGCGTGCGGTTCGAGGTGGACACCGACCACCTCGATGGCGCGCTGCGCAGCCTCGTCGCGTCGGGCGTGCGGACGCTCACCAGCCAACCACCCACGCTGGAGGAGCTGTTCCTACGCCACTACGAGGACGACTCGCGCGCGGTGTCGTCATGACCGGCCGGAACCCGTCGACCGGCCGGAACCCGCTGACCGGCCGGAACCCGCTGACCGGACTGCGCCCGCTGCTCGGGCTGGCGCTGCGCCGCGACCGGCTGCTGCTCGCGGCCTGGGTGCTGGGGCTGGTCGGCATCACCCTGGCCACCACCTCGGCGATGGGCGACCTGTACGGCACGGTCGAGTCGCGGCGGCAGCTGGAGGCCACCGCGGGCGCCAACCCGGCGTTCCTGGCCCTGATCGGCCCGCTGCACGACGCCTCGACCCTCGGCGGCGTGCTGGCCTGGCGGTGGGGCGTGTTCGGCGCGCTCCTCGTGGCCCTGATGAGCACGTTCCTGGTCACCCGGCACACCAGGGCGGAGGAGGAGTCGGGTCGGTTGGAGCTGATCGGCTCGGCCGTCGTCGGGCGGCACGCGCCGCTGGCGGCCGGCGTCCTGACCGCGTTGCTGGCCAACGTCGTCATCGGCCTGCTGACCGCGCTCGGCCTCATCGGCCTGGGCGAACCGGCGGCCGGGTCGTTCGCGTTCGGCGCGGCGTTCACGGCGGTCGGCTGGGCGTTCGCGGGCGTCGGCGCGGTCTCGGCGCAGGTGTCGGAGAGCGCCCGCACGGCCAACGCGATCTCCGGCGCGGTGCTGGGCCTGGCGTACCTGCTGCGCGCGGTCGGCGACGCGGCGGGCGACGAGGGGCCGACCTGGCTCACCTGGGCGTCACCGCTCGGGTGGGCGAGCCTGACCAGGCCGTTCGCCGACGAGCGCTGGTGGGTCCCGCTGCTGCCGCTCGCGCTGTGCGCGGTGCTGCTGGTGGTCGCCTCGGTGCTGGTGACCAGGCGCGACCTCGGCGGCGGCCTCGTGCCGACGCGGCTGGGACCGGCCCGCGCCCCGGCGTCGCTGGGCAGCGCGTTCGGCCTGGCGTGGCGGTTGCAGCGGGGCATGCTGCTGGGCTGGGCCCTCGCCCTGCTCGTGCTCGGCGGCGTGTACGGGGCGGTCGCCCGGGGCGTCGAGGAGATGCTGGGGGACAACCCCGCGCTGGCGCAGATCATCACCCGGATGGGCGGGACCGGCGCGGTCGTCGACGTCTACCTCGCCACGATCCTCGGCGTCATCGGCCTGTTCAGCGCCATCTACGTGGTGCAGGCGCTGCTGCGGCTGCGCGCCGAGGAGACCGGGTACCGCGCCGAGCCGGTGCTGGCCACCGCCGTCGGCCGGCACGCGTGGGTCGCGGGCCACCTGGTGTTCGCGATCGTCGGCACGGCCGCGGTGCTGGCCGCAGCCGGGCTCGGCGCGGGCCTCGTGCACGGCGCCCGCGTCGGCGACGTCGGCGGGCAGGTGGTCCGCCTGGTGGGCGCCGCGCTGGTGCACGCGCCCGCCGTGTGGGTCGTCGCCGGGCTGTCGCTGGTCCTGTTCGCACTGGTCCCCAAGCTGACCTCGGTGAGCTGGGCGGTGCTGGTGGTGTGCCTGGTGCTGGGCCAGCTCGGACCGCTGCTGCGGCTCGACCAGTGGGTGATGGACCTGTCGCCGTTCACGCACGTCCCGAGGGTGCCGGGCGCCGAGCCGACCGCCGCGCCGCTGCTGTGGCTGACGCTGGTCGCCGCGGTGCTGGTGGGGATCGGGTTCGCCGGGTTCCGCCGGCGGGACGTCGGCCGGTGACGAGGTGACACCCCAGGTCTGAAGGGACTCTTTCGGAAGAGGTCTTTCGGATGTGCCGTCGGGGCACGGACCTCCCCGGCCCCGACGGGCCACCGACACCGGTGACCGCGGGGAACGGCCCTGGCGCGCCACCTCCGTCGGGCTCGGGATCGGCGGGTTCGACGAGGACCCGGCCGTGCGCACCAGAGGGACGCGCTGACGGCCCCCCACCTCGACGAGGACGACCGGCTCGCGCGGCGGGTCCCCGACCGGCGGCACGAACTGCCGCGGGAATGGCTGGAGGCGTCGGGGCCGCGTTCGCCGTCCTCGGCGCCTCGGCCCTGGCGAAGCTTGAGGAAGCGCTGAGGAACCGCGGAGGTCCGGACTCCACGCTCGTGTCACCACCGAGTGAGGAGCACGAAATGCAGGAGAACCGCCGTCGTCCCGTCTGGAGCCCGGTCGCCCTCGCCGCCATCGGCGGGTCCGTCCTCGTCGCCATGGGGGTCGGCGTCTGGGCCACCCTGACCGCGACCGCCGCGAACGTCACCCCCGAGCAGGTCACCAGCGGCACGCTCAAGCTGACCCTGGGCAACAACGGCGCCGGCTCCGGCCAGGGCATCACCGACATGGCCCCCGGCGACGTGGTCAACCGCTACGTGACGCTGACCAACGGCGGCAGCCTCGACGCCCAGGGGCTCACCGTGCAGGTCGCCGCCACCGGCTCGTCGACGCTGATCACCGACGGCGCCACCGGCAAGGCCCTGCGGGTCACGATCACCACGTGCGTCGGCGGACGTGGACGCCCGACACCGGCGCGTGCGGCGGCACCAAGTCCGTGCTGATGGCCGCCACCCCGCTGAGCGGCCTGACCGCCGCCACGTCCCTGCTGCCCGCCGCGATGACTGCGGGCGAGGTCCAGAACCTCCAGGTCTCCGTGCAGCTGCCCGACCAGAACGAGACCCCGCCCGGGCAGCCCCACGCCACGAAGCCGGCGGCGGCCAACCGCAGCGTCCTCGGGCGCCACGCGCTGCGCAGCGGCGGCCGGTCCGCGCCGCGGCGGGCAGCCCGATCAGGGCCAGCGCGGCCGCCACCGCCGTCGCGCCGGCGAACGCCCACCGCCACGACACCTCGGCCGCCACCCCGCCCAGCAGCGGCGCGAACGCCTGCCCGGCGGCCTGCATCGACGCGAACAGCCCCGGCGACCGCCCCAGCCGCTCGCGGGGCGCGACCGCGGCCAGCAGCGCCGGCAGTGACCACGACACCGCGCACAGCACCGACGCCACCGCGTACGCGACGTAGGCCAGTCGCACCGCGCGCACCGCGCCCCAGCGGCCGCCCAGCGTGCCGGAGACCAGCATGAGCAGCGAGAACGGCAGCATGTAGCCGGTCAGCGTGGACGCCGCGGCCCCTGCCGACACGCCGAAGTCGGCACCGACCTCGGGCAGCACGGACGAGGTCATCGCACCGCCGAACGGACCGAGGAACCCGCCCGCTTACAGCGCCGCGAGCCGGGGCCGGCTCACATCCCGGTCGGCCCGCGACCCGGCCCGCGACCCCGCCGGCGCAGGTAGCGCTCGAACTCGGCGGCGATGTCGTCACCGCTGGCCTCGGTCATCTGGATCTCCGCGTCGCCGCGCTCCTCCAGCGCCCGCACGTAGTTGCGCACGTCCTCGTCCTCGTCGGCCATCTCGCTGACCGTGCGCTCCCACTCCTCGGCCTGCTCCGGCAGCGCGCCGAGCGGCACCTCGACGTCGAGCACCTCCTCGACGCGGTGCAGCAGCGCGAGCGTGGCCTTGGGCGACGGCGGCTGCGACACGTAGTGCGGCACGGCGGCCCAGAACGAGATGGCGGGGACGCCGGCCTGCACGCACAGGTCCTGGAACACGCCGACGATGCCGGTGGGCCCCTCGTAGCGGGACCGCTCCAGCCCGTACTTGGTGGCCGCCGCCGCGTCGTAGGCCGTGCCGGTGACCGGTACCGGACGGGTGTGCGGGGTGTCCATCAGCAACGCGCCCAGGGTGACCACCGTGGTCACGCCCAGGTCCTCGATGTGGCCGAGCAGTTCGGCGGCGAACTTGCGCCACCGCATGTTCGGCTCGATGCCGTGCACCAGGACGACGTCGGTGGCCGAGCCGGGAGGGCGGCACACGGACAGCCGTGTGGTCGGGAATTCCACCCTTCGGGTGACGCCGTCCACCATCCGGACCGTGGGACGCGTCACCTGGAAGTCGTAGTAGTCGTCCGGGTCGATCTCCGCCAGCGGCGTCGCGTCCCACGTGAGTTGCAGGTGCTCGATCGCGGTGCTGGCGGCGTCACCGGCGTCGTTCCACCCCTCGAACGCCGCCACCAAGATCGGGTTGGTGAGCGGTTTGCCGGGGTTGGAGTGGGTCTGGGCGGCCTGGTCCGGATCGGTCACGGCGTCAGACTACGACCCCCGGCGCGGACCCGACGCCGTAGGCTTGGGCGCATGTCGGGTCGTGTCCCGCCGGTGTCGCCGGGCACACCCGCCGACGACGTGCCCGCGCCGGGCGGGGGGCTGCCGACCACGCCTCCGGGGCCGGGCGAAATCGCAGGTCGCGGCGTTCGGGGTGCCGAATCCGCGCCGTGACCGCTTCGGAAGGGCGGAGATGACGGTCGAGGCTGTGCTGTGGGACATGGACGGCACGCTGCTGGACTCGGAGAAGCTGTGGGACATCCCGCTCGCCGAGTTCGTGGAGAAGTTGGGCGGCGCGCTGTCCGCCGAGACCCGCCGCTCGCTGGTCGGGTCGAGCGTGCCCCGGACCATGGCGCTGCTGTTCGGCGAGGCCGGGCTGGTGCCCACGCCCGAGGACGTCGCCGACGGCGCGGCCTGGATCTCGCGCCGCACCGAGGAGGTGTTCCGAGCCGGTCTGCCGTGGCGACCGGGGGCGCGGGACGCGCTGCGCGCGGTGCGCGCGTCCGGGGTGCCGATGGCGCTGGTGACCTCGACCGAGCGCACGCTGACCGAGGTCGCCCTGGACACGCTGGGGCGCGACCTGTTCGACGTGGTGGTGTGCGGCGACGAGGTGGGCGGGCGCAACAAGCCGCTGCCCGAGCCCTACCTGGAGGCCGCCCGCCTGCTGGGCGTCGACCCGGCCCGCTGCGTGGCCGTCGAGGACTCGCCGACCGGCGTGGCCGCCGCCGTCGCGGCGGGCTGCACGGTCCTGGTGGTGCCGTGCGAGGTGCCGGTGGACACCGGCGAGCGCCGCGTGTTCCGCGAGTCGCTGACCGGCGTGGACCTGACCACGCTCGCCGCCCTGCTCGACTGACCCCGGCCGGTCACCGCGCGGGCAGCGGGCAGTCCCCGCACGTCCCGCCGCCGTCCAGGCGGTAGTACAGGCAGCAGCTGCGCCGCCGGAACACGACCTCGCCGGGGAACGGGACGAACTCGCCCGTGCCCCGCAGCGGCGGTTCGGCGAACAGCTCGCGCCCCAGCGCCACGCAGCCCTCGGCGCTCGCCGTGCCCGCGCGGGCGACGATCCGCAGGGCGCCCGCCACCGACGACGCGGCGTTGCCCCACAACAGCCCCGGCGCGACGGGCGCGACCGCCCGGACCGCGTCGACCACGGGGGCGAGGGACTCGGCGATGCCGGTCCCGACCCGCGGTTCCCTCAGCCGCACGCGGAGGCCGTCGGGCCCGTAGCGCCACCACAGGTTGCCCGGCCGCACGTCGGGCACGGCGCCGTCGACGGCCCGCGCCGCGACCACCGGGCTGAGCAGTCGCGCGGTGTAGCCGAGGAAGAACAACGACGCCGCCACCCGCGGCTCGGTGGTGCGGTAGCGGGCCGTGATGCGGTCGATCGCGTCGGGCAGCGCGGGGCCGGACAGCAGCGCGTCCCCGTCGTGCCAACTCTCCTCGGACCGGCCCTCGTCAGGCCGGCTCCCGTCGGGTTCGCCGACGTCGAGGGCGAAGAAAGGGCTCAGGTCGCGGACCTGCCTCAGGGTGGCCAGGACTCGGGTGGGCTCGGGCACGTGACCTAGTCTGCCCGGCGTGGATTCCCTGGGGCTGGGCCTCACCCTCGGCCTGGCGGCGAGCATCAGCCCCGGGCCGCTGCTGGTGCTGGTCGTGACGTCGGCGCTGCGCTCGGGCTGGCGCGCGGGCGCGGCGGCGGCGTGCGCACCGCTGCTGTCCGACGCCGTCGTGGTCGCCACGACCCTGCTGCTCCTGGACCGGCTGCCGCCGAGCGCCCTGGGCGTGCTCGGCGTCGTCGGCGCGGTCTTCGTGGTCTGGAGCGGCGTGCAGACCGTGCGCGAGGCCCGGTCGGCGACCCTCGGCGCGAGCGGCGAACCCCTGGCGTTCCGGCGCGCGGTGCTGGTCAACGTGCTGAGCCCGCACCCGTGGGTGGCGTGGGCGACCGCGCTGGGCCCGCTGACCGTCACCACGTGGCGGGCGTCGTCCGGGGCGGCGGTGGCCCTGCTGGTCGGCTTCTACCTGACCCTGGTGGGCGGCAAGGTCGTGATCGCGCTGCTGGTCGCGCGCGGTCGGCGCAGGCTCGGCGACACCGGCTACCGGCGTGCGCTGACCTGCGCGGGCGTGCTGCTCGTGCTGGCCGGCGTGGCGCTGGGCGTCGAGTTCGCGGGCTACGGCCGGTAGCGCTCAGGGCAGGTAGAACGTCAGGACGTCGGCGCGCACCGGCGGGAACAGGGTGCGCATGAGGTCTGCGTTCGGCCCCGGGTAGACGTCGGGCTGGCGCGCGGCGAGGCCCGCGATGCCGTGCGGGCCGAACAGCAGCGACGCCAGCATGTCCGGCGCCACGCCCGCGCCGCCCTCCGCGCCCGGCCCCTGCATCGTGCCGCCCGGCACGACAGGGCCGACCTCGCCGGCCTTGAACGGCAGCCGCACGTGCGACTCGTAGAACGACACCACGGCCTCGCCCTCCCGGCCGGCGAACGCCTCCGACGCCGCGAGCCGCGCCCCGAACACCGGCCGCAGGTGCTCCAGCAGCGCGACCGGGTCGGCGACCCGCACGTAGTAGGACTCGGCCTCCTCGCCGGCGGGACCCAGGAACGGCTCCAGGGCGTCGCCCGCGACCGTGCCGGGCCGCTCGGTGGCCTCCCGCGCGGCGGTCAGCGCGAGCAGCGCGCGCCCGGCCGCCTCGTCGACGGCGGCGACCTCGGCCAGCCGCAGGCCCTCGTCGGGCGGGGTGGTGCGGCCCGTCGCGACCGGCACGCCGTCGCGTTCCACCACCCACTGGGTGCTGCCGTCGCGTTCGACGAGCCAGCGCCACAGGGCGGGCGAGTGCGGCATCACGAGGTCGGCGCGCGCCTGCTCGGCCTCCTGGAGGCGGGCCATCACCGGGATGTCGTCGGCGGTGGCCTCGCGGATCGTGTGCGCCCCGGCGTCCGGGCGGGCCTGCACGGGACGCGTCGCCGCGATCGGCACGGCGTAGGTGTAGCCGAACTTCCGGTAGAAGTACGGGATGCCGATCATGACGCCCACCAGTTGCCCGCGCGCGGCGGACCGCTCGTGCGCCCAGCCCATCAGCGCCCGGACCAGGCCGCGGCCCTCGTAGGCGCGGTCGGTCGCGACCAGTTCGACCTGGCCCGCCGGGATCTCCACGCCGGCCAGCACCAGCGTCTCGTCCAGCAGGGTCGCGGTGGACACCACCCGGTCGCCGTCCACGACGACCGCGCACGCCCCCCACCCCGCGTCCGGGTCCTCCACCACCAGTCGGTGGTCCACGGCGTCGGCGGGTTCGCCCCGGTCCGCCAGGAGCGCGCCGATCCGGTCGAGGTCGCCGGGGCGCGCGGTCCGCAGCACGAGGCCGCTGTCGAGTGACGTCACAGCAGCAGTGTGGGGCCGGTCATGCCGAGGGCCAACGGATTATCGGTGGCGGTCGCGGCGCGCGCCCGCGCAGAATCCCGCGCATGGCCTGGCTCCCCGCTGACTTCGTCCACCCGACCCGCGTGCCGCTCGACGGCGAACACCACCTGCGGCCCATCCGCGAGTCCGATGTGGACATCGACTACCCGGCGGTGATGGGCTCGCGCGAACGCCTGTGGTCGCTCTACGGCGAGGCGTGGGGCTGGCCGCCCGCCACCATGACCCGCGAGCAGGACCGCGTCGACCTCGCCCGGCACGAGCAGGAGCAGGACGACCACGAGTCGTTCAACTACGCCCTGTTCGACGCCGACGAGACCGAGCTGCTGGGGTGCGTCTACATCGACCCGGCCGAGGACGCGCTGATCTCGTGGTGGGTGGTGGACGGCAAGGTCGGCACCGACCTGGAGCGCGCGCTGGACGCGTTCGTGCCCAGGTGGATCGCGGAGGAGTGGCCGTTCACCAGTCCCCGCTACGGCATCTAGGGTTCGCGGGGTGACCCCGCTCGCGAAGTGGACCGTCGTCGCCGTCTGCCTCACCGCGCTCGCCGCGCTCGTGCCGTGGTCGCGGTACGGGCAGGTCGACGTCGAGCTGTCGCGGTTGCCCCTGTGGTGGCTCTACCTCGGCGCCGCGGTGCTGCTGCACGCGTGCGCGCTGCTGCCCGCCCGGTCCGGGTTCGTGCCCGGCTTCGTCGTGGGCACCGCGGTGCTCACGACGGCGGCGCTGGTGGCGTTCGGGTACGACGAGGCGTCCTGGCCGCCGCCGGGCGCGGTGGACGCCGGGGGCTTCCCGGTCGCGGTCCCGATGGTCGCGCCGCGTCCCGGGCCGGGCGTCCTGTTCGCGGTGGCGTCGGTGGTGGCGCAGGTGGTCGGGCTGCGCGCCCGCGCCCGCCTCCCGGTCGGCTGAACCAGGGGTCCCCACCGGCCCGCCGGCGTGCGGGGGATGCGAGGATCACACCCCGTGAAGACCTTCGACGAGCTGTTCGCCGAGCTGAGCGAACGCGCACGCACCCGCCCTGAGGGCTCCGCCACCGCCGCGGCTCTGGAGGCCGGGGTGCATGCGCAGGGCAAGAAGGTGCTGGAGGAGGCCGGCGAGGTCTGGATCGCGGCGGAGCACGAGTCCGACGAGCGGCTCGCCGAGGAGGTCTCGCAGCTGCTCTACCGCGTGCAGGTGCTCATGCTCGGCCGCGGCCTCACCCTCGAAGACGTGTACAAGCACCTGTGATCCTGGAAGCGGCGACGCTCGACGTCCGCCCCGGTCTGGAGGCGGACTTCGAGCTCGCGTTCGCGCAGGCCCGCGAGGTCGTCGCGGCCTCGCCCGGGTTCGTCTCGCTCGACCTCCGGCGGTCGGTCGAGCGCCCGTCCCGCTACCTGCTGCTGGTGCGGTGGGAACGGCTGGAGGACCACACGGTCGGCTTCCGGCAGGGGCCGCTGTACCCGAGGTGGAAGGCGCTGCTGCACCACTTCTACGACCCGTTCCCGGCCGTCGAGCACTTCCGGGAGCTCTAGCGCTCCCGCACGAACAGCGACTGCGCGCCGCGCCCCACGGGACCGCGCTCGTCGTGCAGCTCGCTCGTCGCCACGCCCACCCCGGCGGGGCCGATCACGGTGCGCGCGTCGAGGGCGAACCACTCGCCGACCGGCTCCCGGTGCAGGTGCACGGTCAGGTCGGTGTTGATCGCGTACCACTTCGCGATGTCCAGCCTGCTCGACACGCCGCTGGCCGAGTCGGCCACCGTGAACAGGCGCTGGAGCGCGGTCGGTTCCTCGCCGGCCACCACCGGCACGCGCGGGCGGGCCCACACGGTGGCGTCGCCCGGCGCGAAGATGCCGCCGTCGACCGACCGCCACTCCATCGCCCGCAGGTAGCCGCCCCGCCACGCGTCCGGGATCGCCATCGGTCGACAGTCCCCGGCCGGCGGCAACGGGGTTCCCCCGCCCGCCGCGACCGCCGTCGTGTCGCCCGTGACGATCCGCCACGCGGTGGCCCGCAGCACCGGGCGGCCGTCGTGCGCGAGGCTCGCCGACAGCAGCTCCACCGACCGGCCCGGCCGCTCCACGCCCGCCTCGACCGCCAGCTCCGCCACCGGCACCGGGCCCAGCACCTCGAACGCGACGCGGGACAGCACGGCGTCCCCGCGCGGCGAACAGCGCTCCAGCGCCCGCACCAGCAGCGCGGACGGCGGGCCCAGGTGCTGGCTCTCGTCCGACCAGGGGCCCGCGGTGTGCCCGGTCGAGGCGAACCGGTGCTCGTCGAGCCGCTCGTAGAACGCCACTAGTCCGCCCGGTCCAGCGCCGTCTCCACGCCCGCGTCCGGCTCCGGCCACCCCGGGTAGGGCGGCGGGGTGCCGTCGAACGCGGGGCACAGCGCCTTGTGGTCGCAGTAGGCGCACAGCTTGCCCGGGTTCGGCCGGAAGTCGCCCGTCCGCGCCGCGCGCAGGATGGCGTCCCAGATCGCCTCCAGGGTGCGCTCGAACCGGCTCAGCTCCGCCTCGTCCGGCTGGTAGGCCAGCGCCTGACGGTCCGCCAGGTACATCAGCCGCAGCTGGCGCGGCACCACGCCCCGCAGCCGCCACAGCACCAGCGCGTAGAACTTCATCTGGAACAGCGCCTTGGCCTCGCCCACCTCGCGCGGCGCGGCGCCCGTCTTGTAGTCGACCACCCGGATCTCACCGGTCGGCGCCACGTCCACCCGGTCCACGTAGCCGCGCAGCAGCACGCCGGACGGCAGCTCCCACTCCACCAGCAGCTCCCGGGCGTCCGGGTCGAACCGGCGCGGGTCCTCCAGCCCGAAGTAGCCGTCCAGCAGCCCCTCGGCCGAGGCCAGCCACGCCTCCTGCTCCGGGTCGTCGGCCTCGAACAGCTCGGCGAACTCCGGCCGCTCCGCCCGCACCCGCTCCCACGCGGGACCCACCAGCTCCCGCGCCCGCTCCGGCACCCGCTCCCGGGCCGGCAGCCCGAACAGGTCCTCCAGCACCGCGTGCACCACCGTGCCCCGCACCTGCGCCCTGGTCGGCTTCTCCGGCAGCCGGTCGACGGCGCGGAACCGGTAGAGCAGCGGGCACTGCTTGAAGTCGCCCGCACGGGACGGCGAGAGCGCGGGCCTGCGAACAGGGCGCTCGGTTGTCGGCACTGCCATGACGAGAACGATAGGCCAACCCACTGACAAGATCGTCTCCAAACGCCCTGGTCCGGATCACAGCGCTGATACACCCGTGCGCCTAGGCTTCGGACGTGGCGACGACGAGTTGGCGACGGCAGGTCGGCCGGGACGGCGGGCTGCCACTGTTCCGCGCGGCCGGGATACCGGTGCTGCTCGCGCCGTCCTGGTGGCTCGGGTCGGCGGCCGTCGTCGTGCTCTACGCGCCGATGGTCGGGCGCCTCGTCCCCGGCGCCGACGGGCTGACCGGGGTGCTGCTCGCCGCCACGTTCGCCCTCTTCCTCGGCTTGTCCGTGCTCGCCCACGAGCTGGGCCACAGCCTCGTCGCACTGCGCCTGGGCCTGCCGGTCCGCCGGCTGCGGCTGTTCCTGCTGGGCGGGGTGTCCGAGGTGATGCGCACCCCCGCGAAGCCCGCGCACGAGGGCGCCATCGCCGCCGCCGGCCCGGTGGTGTCGATCGTGCTGGCGGGGGCGTTCGCGCTGGCCGCCGTCGCGATCCCGCAACCGGACGCGGTGTGGCTGCTGATCGCGCAGACCGCGTTCGCCAACGCCGCCGTGGCGGTGTTCAACCTGCTCCCGGGCCTGCCGCTGGACGGCGGGCGCATCCTGCGCGCCGGGGTGTGGGCCGCCACGGGCCGTCGCGCCGCGGGCACCAGGGCCGCCGTCGTCGGCGGTGGCGCGGTGGCCGCGCTGCTGGTGGCGTGGGCGCTGTGGGGCCTGGTCGACGGCGCCGAGGACCGCTGGGTCAGGTTCGGCGTGTGCCTGCTCACGGCGTGGTTCGTGCTGGCCGGCGCGCGCGGCGAGCAGGCCGCCGAGCACAAGCGGACCTGGCCCGACGGCCTCACGCTCACCGAGCTGGTCCGACCCGTGCTCCAACTGCCCGCCGAGAGCCCCGTGTCGGGCGCGCTCACCGCGTCCGCGGGCCGCGGCGTGGTGCTGGTCCGCGCGGACGGCGTCGCGGCCGGCCTGCTCGACCGGGAGATGGCCCGGCAGCTCGCCTCGACCTCGCCGCACGCCCCCGCCGAGCAGGCCGCCGTGCCGATCCGGCCGGAGACCGTGCTGCTGGAGAACGAGAGCGGCGACGAGGTGGTCGAGCGGGTCCACGGCACCGCCGCCTGGGAGTACCTGGTCGTCGACCTGGAGGGCAGGCCCGCGGGCGTGCTGCGCCGCGAGGACCTCAAGGCCGCGCTGGACCGCCGCTGACCTGCCCGCCGCCGGCTCGGCCGCCCAGCAGCCCGGCGTCCTGCGCCAGGATCGCCGCCTGTACCCGCGAGCGCAGGTCCAGCTTGGTCAGCACCCGCGACACGTGCGTCTTCACCGTCGTCTCGCCGATGTGCAGCTTCCGCCCGATCTGGTGGTTCGACAGCCCTTCGCCGAGGCACCGCAGCACGTCCACCTCGCGGTCGGTCAGCGAGTCGAGCCCCGCCGGGCGTGGCCGGGGCGCGACCGAGGCGAACTCCCGCATCACCCGCCGCGTCACGCCGGGCGCCAGCACCCCGTCACCCGCCGCGACCCGCCGCACCGCCTCCACCAGCGCGGGCGCCTCCACGGACTTCAGCAGGAACCCCGCCGCGCCCGCCCGCAGCGCCCCGGAGACGTACTCGTCCAGGTCGAACGTGGTCAGCACCAGAACCTCGGCCACGTCGCCGATCCGCCGGGTCGCCTCGATGCCGTCCACGCCCGGCATCCGGATGTCCATCAGCACCACGTCGGGCCGCAGCGCCAGCGCCATCCGCACCGCCGCCGCGCCGTCGGCCGCCTCGCCGACCACCTCGACGCCGTCCGCGCCGCCCAGGATCATCACCAGGCCCGTCCGGATCGCGGCGTGGTCGTCGGCCACCAGCACGCGGATCACAGCGGCAGCTCCGCCCGCACGACCCACTCGCCGCCGGCGCGGCCCGCCGAGAACTCCCCGCCCACCGCGTGCGCGCGTTCCGCCATGCTCACCAGCCCCGTCCCCGAATCCCGTGCCGCCCCGTCCGCCGCGTTGCGCACGACCACCACCAACCGCCTGACCTGCCGCTCCAGCTCCACCGACGCGCCCGGGCCGGACGCGTGCCTGACCGCGTTGGTCAGCGCCTCCTGCGTGATCCGGTAGGCCGCGACCTCCACCGCGACCGGCAGGTCGTCGACGTCCGCGCCCCGGAACCGCACGTCCAGCCCGGCCGCGCGGGCCGAGTCGACGAGCACGCCCACCTCGGACAACCGCGCCGTGGCCGGCGCGTCCGCCGGCCCGTCGGCCCGCAGCACGTCGATCATCATGCGCATCTCCGACAGGGCCCGCACGCTGTTCTCGCGGACCGACTTGAGCACCGTGCGCGAGGTTTCCGGGTCGCCGTCGCGCAGCGACAGCACCGCCTCGGACTGGATCGCGATGGCGGACAGGTGCCCGGCCACCACGTCGTGCAGGTCGCGGGCCATCCGGTTGCGCTCGGCGCCCACCGCGGCCCGCCGGTCCAGTTCGGCGATCCGGGCCACCTGCTCGGCGCCCTCGCGGTGCCGCCGCACGTTCGTCGCCCACCACACGGGCACCACGAGCAGCGAGAACACCTGCAAACCGGCGTAGAACGACAGCCGCCAGTCACCCACCACCGCGACCACCGCGGTCACCCCGACGGTCAGCACGGCCACCGCGCCGACGATCACCTGGTGCAGCCGGCGCGAGCCGTGCAGCGCGGCCGCGAACAGCACGTCGATCAGCACCGCGATCGTCGGCAGGCTCGGCCCCAGCGCCAGGTCCACCGCCGTCGCGGAGGCCACCACGACCAGCGCGACCGCCGGCGCCCGGTGCCGGAAGCACTGGCCCGCGCACGCCACCGCGAGGATCGCCAGCCGGGTGCCCAGCGGGACGCCCGGGTCCCGGCCGCCGAGGACCAGGTCCACGTCCAGCAGGTGGACGACCAGCCCTCCCGCGAAGGACGCCGCCGCGACGAGCGGGGCGCGGTACCTGCGGTGGAGCGTCACCGCGCCATTGCAGCACAGGGCACCGGGCGGGGCGTCCGACGAAGTGATGACCTCCGGTGGGTCGGCCCGACGACGCGCCCGGGCACGCCCGCGACGACGCTGGAGCCGTGGTCGAACCGCTGGTGGTCCTCATCGTGGCGTGCGAGGTCGGGCTGTGGGTCGTGCTGGGCGCGGGGCTCGTCGCCCGGTACGTGCTGCGCATGCCCCGGCTCGGCGCGGTCCTGCTGGTCTGCACGCCCCTGGTGGACGTGGTGCTGCTCGTGGCGACGGTCGTCGACCTGCGGGCGGGGGGCGAGGCGAACGCGTCGCACGGGCTGGCCGCGATCTACCTGGGGGTGAGCGTGGCCTTCGGGCACAGCGCGCTGCGGTGGGCCGACCAGCGGTTCGACCACCGCTTCGCGGGCGGTCCGCCGCCGGTGAAGCCGCCGAAGCGGGGGCCCGGGAGGGTTCGCCACGAGTGGCGCGAGTGGGGGAAGTTCGTGCTCGCCTGGGCCATCGCGGGGGCGATCGTCCTGCTGCTCGTCCACGTGGTCTCGACACCGGAGCGCGCCGGGGGCCTGCTCGGCCAGATGCGGGGGATGACCGTGGTCGGGCTGGTGTGGCTGATCGGCTGGCCCGTTTACCACACGATCACGGACAAGGGGGAGTGATGCGCGAGGTACCGGGGATCGTCGTGCGGCGCGGCGCAGGGGCTGGTTCCACTGTGCCCGCTGGTCAGGGGGATCGAGAGCAGGAGTCGGTTCGTGGTGGCGCACCTGCTGCCCACCTGCCGGCGGCCGTCGGGTCCGCCGTCGTGGACGCGGCGCTGTTCCGGGCGGGGTTGCGGGCGGAGAAGTCCCGCCAGTGGGGCGCGCGGGGCTCCGTGCGACCATCGTGCGCTGTTGACACGCGTCTTAGCAGGAGGTTCGCCGCGGTGAGCACCGCCAGTGGTCCGTTCCAACCCGGAGACCGGGTGCAGTTGACCGACCCGAAGGGACGGCACTACACGATCGTGCTCGAACCGGGCAAGGAGTACCACACCCACCGCGGCGCCCTGCCGCACGACAAGCTGATCGGGCAGCCCGAGGGGTCGGTGGTCGTGTCCGTCGGCGGCACGTCGTTCCTGGCGCTGAGGCCGCTGCTGGCGGACTACGTGCTGTCGATGCCGCGCGGCGCCCAGGTGATCTACCCCAAGGACGCCGCCCAGATCGTCATGTACGGCGACATCTTCCCCGGCGCGCGGGTCCTGGAGGCCGGGGCCGGCTCCGGCGCCCTGACCTGCTCGTTGCTGCGCGCGGTCGGCGAGAAGGGCAGCGTCATCTCCTACGAGGTGCGCCAGGACCACGCCGACCACGCCATCCGCAACGTCGAGCAGTTCTTCGGCGAGCGACCCGGCAACTGGTCGCTCACCGTGAGCGACCTCGTCGAGCACGAGGGCGAGGTCGACCGGGTGATCCTCGACATGCTCGCCCCGTGGGACGTGCTGCCGACCGTGTCGAAGAGCCTCATCCCGGGCGGCGTGCTCGTCGTGTACGTGGCCACCACGACCCAGTTGTCCAAGGTCACGGAGGCCATCCGGGAGCAGCAGCACTGGACCGAGCCCCAGTCGTGGGAGACCCTCGTGCGGCCGTGGCACTCGGTGGGCCTGGCCGTGCGGCCGGAGCACCGGATGATCGCGCACACCGCGTTCCTGCTGACCACCCGCAGGCTCGCCGACGGCGTCACCCCGCCCCGCCCGCAGCGCCGCCCGTCCAAGGGCTGACCAGGTGGAACGGCCCCGCTCACCGATCGGTGAGCGGGGCCGTCGCACGTGCCGGGGTCACTTCTCGCAGGCGACCCAGCCGTCGTCGGTCTTCTTGAACGGCACCGTGTCGGTCTGCGTGTCCTTCATCAGCTCCCGCATCTCGCTGGGGACGCCCTCCAGCTTGATGGTCAGGGTGGCCTCGGCCTGGGTGTCGCTCTTCTCCTCGACCTTGTCGACGGAGGCGACGACCTTGATGTCCTTGAGCGCCTCCTGCATCTTCCGGGCCTGCTCCTTCGCCTCGGCGGGCAGGCCCTCCAGCTGCTTGTCGAGCTCGGCGCCCATGGCGTCCGGGTCGAACGCCTTCTTGAGGTCGTCGATCTCCTTCTGGTCCTCGGCGCAGGTCAGCGAGCGGAGCTTGTCGTAGTCGCGGTTCGAGATCGCCGAGGCGAAGCCGTCCGCCGCGTCCTTGGCCGTGCCGTTGCTCCCCCCGCCCAGCGTCATCACCAGGGCGACCACCACGCCGATCACGACGAGCGCGCCGACGCCGCCGAGGATCCACGGCAGCGGGCTCTTCTTGGGCGGCGTGCCGTAGGGGGCGCCGAAACCACCCGGTTGGCCGTAACCGGCCTGGTTGAACTGGCCTTGCTGCCCGTACGGCTGCTGGCCGTAACCGGGCCCGCCGGGCTGCTGGGGCGGCCCGTAGCCGCCGGGCGGGGGGCCGTAGTCGGGCTGCGGCCGGCCACCCGGTGGGGTTCCGTAGGCGGGCTGCTGCCCACCCTGTGGGAAACCCTGGGGAGGGGGGTACCCGCCGGGCTGCTGCCCGTACCCCGGCTGCTGGCCGAATTGGCCTGGTTGCCGGCCGGACGGGCCCGGCTGCTGCCCGTGGGGTTCCGGCTGCTGCGGCGGGACGGACATCACGTTCTCCTAGAACTTTCCGCTGGTGGCAGTGACACTGCCCGGACCACGCACGTGGGACTCGTGTTAGAGACGCACGGTAGCGGGTAGGAGGTTCCGGTTGACACCGGTATGGAGCAGTTCGTCCCTCCGAGCGGGCGGTATGCGTGATCACGCGACGCCCGGAAACTCGCAGGGTGGCGGCTTTTGTCGGTGATCGCCGGTACCGTTGTCGTACGTACACGGGAGGAGGGTGCCGACATGCAGCACGGTCATCCCGGCAGCCAGCCCGATGAGGGTGGCGAGCTGAACAAGGGCAACAACTCTGGTGAGCTGACTGCGCAGATCCGGTTCCTCGAGGACGAGATCGCGTTGCTGCGCCGCAAGTTGACGGAATCCCCACGACACGTCCGCCTGCTGGAGCAGCGGTTGGCGGAGGCGACGGAGCGCGTCAGCCAACTGACCGAGCGCAACACGAAGCTCATCGACACCCTTCGAGAAGCACGGAGCCAGCTCCTCGCGCTGCGCGAGGAAGTGGACCGGCTCGCCCAGCCGCCCAGCGGCTACGGCGTGTTCCTGGCGCGGTTCGAGGACGGCACGGTGGACGTGTTCACCTCCGGCCGTCGCATGCGGGTGTCGGTGTCGCCCGCGGTCGAGACGTCGTCGCTGGTCCTGGGCCAGTCGGTGCGCCTCAACGAGGCGCTGACGGTGGTCGAGGGCGGCGGCTTCGAGCGGACCGGCGAGGTCTGCACGCTGCGCGAGGTCCTCGAGTCCGAGGAGGCCGACACCACGATCGGCCGGGCACTGGTCGTGGGCCACGCCGACGAGGAGCGGGTCGTCTGGCTCGCCCAGCCGCTGATGGACTCGCCGCTCAAGGCGGGCGACTCGCTGCTGGTCGACTCCAAAGCCGGGTTCGCCTACGAGCGGGTCCCCAAGGCCGAGGTCGAGGACCTGGTGCTGGAGGAGGTGCCGGACGTCAAGTACGAGGACATCGGCGGCCTGTTCCGGCAGATCGAGCAGATCCGCGACGCCGTGGAGCTGCCCTTCCTGCACGCCGACCTCTTCCGCGAGTACAAGCTGCGCCCGCCCAAGGGCGTGCTGCTCTACGGCCCTCCCGGGTGCGGCAAGACGCTCATCGCCAAGGCGGTGGCGAACTCCCTGGCCAAGCAGGTCAGCCGCGCGCGCGGCGACGACCACCGCGAGGCCAAGAGCTACTTCCTCAACATCAAGGGCCCCGAGCTGCTCAACAAGTTCGTCGGCGAGACCGAGCGGCACATCCGCCTGATCTTCCAGCGGGCCCGTGAGAAGGCGTCCGAGGGCACCCCGGTGATCGTGTTCTTCGACGAGATGGACTCGATCTTCCGGACCCGCGGCTCGGGCGTGTCGTCCGACGTCGAGACCACGATCGTGCCCCAGCTCCTCAGCGAGATCGACGGCGTCGAGGGCCTGGAGAACGTGATCGTGATCGGCGCCTCCAACCGCGAGGACATGATCGACCCGGCCATCCTGCGTCCCGGCCGGCTCGACGTGAAGATCAAGATCGAGCGTCCGGACGCCGAGGGCGCGAAGGACATCTTCAACAAGTACCTCACGCCCGACCTGCCGATCCACGCCGACGACCTCGCCGAGTTCGGCGGCGACCCGGCGGCGTGCATCGACGGCATGGTGCAGCACACCGTCGAGCGGATGTACGAGGAGTCCGAGGAGAACCGGTTCCTGGAGGTCACCTACGCCAACGGTGACAAGGAGGTCCTGTACTTCCGGGACTTCAACTCCGGCGCCATGATCCAGAACATCGTCGACCGCGCCAAGAAGGCGGCCATCAAGAGCCTGCTGGACACCAAGCAGCCGGGCCTGTCGGTGCGCCACCTGCTCGACGCGATCGTCGACGAGTTCGCCGAGAACGAGGACCTGCCCAACACGACCAACCCGGACGACTGGGCACGGATCTCGGGCAAGAAGGGCGAGCGGATCGTCTACATCCGCACGCTCGTGACCGGCAAGAACCAGGAGTCGGGTCGGGCGATCGACACCGCCACCAATACCGGTCAGTACCTGTAGCAGCCGCGTCGCCGGCAGTGCCGACGAGGAGCCCGCCCAGCCACCGCGCCGGGCGGGCTCCCGCCATTGCGGGGTGACCGGCTAGGACCGGGCGGTGACCAGTCCCGACTCGTAGGCCGCGATGACGAGCTGGGCCCGGTCACGGGCCTGGAGCTTGTGCAGCAGCCGCCCGATGTGGGTCTTCAGCGTGCCGGGGGCCATGTGCAGCTCGGCCGTGATCTCGGCGTTGGAGCGACCCCGTGCGATGAGGGTGAGCACCTCCCGCTCGCGCTCGGTGACGCCGTCCAGCCGGACCTCGCGCTGCTCCGGGGTGCGGGCGAACTCGGCCACCAGACGCCTGGTCACCGAGGGCGACAGCAGCGAGTCGCCCGCCGCCACCACCCGGATCGCGGCCAGCAGCTCGGCCGGGGGAGTGTCCTTGAGCAGGAAGCCGCTCGCGCCGGCCCGCAGCGCCGAGTAGACGTACTCGTCCAGGTCGAACGTGGTCAGGATCAGCACCCTGGCCCCGGTCGACGCGCCGATCTCGCGGGTGGCCGCGATGCCGTCGACGCCCGGCATGCGGATGTCCATCAGCACCACGTCCGGCGAGGTCTCCCGCACCACCGACACGGCCGTCGCGCCGTCACCCGCCTCGCCGACGACCCGCAGGTCGGGGGCGGAGTCCACGAGCACCCGGAAGCTGCCGCGCAGCAGCGCCTGGTCGTCCACGACCACCACGTCGATCACGGCAGGGGCACCTCCGCCCGCACCGCGAACCCGCCCTCCGCCCGCGGCCCCGCCGAGAACGTCCCGCCGTACACCGCCACCCGCTCCCGCATCCCGATCAGCCCGTGGCCGCCGGTCCGGCCGGTCGACAGCCGCTCGCCGGGGCCGTCGTCGACCACCGTCACCGACACGGACGAACCGGACACCTCGATCGCGGCGGTGCAGGTCGCCGGCGCGGCGTGCTTGACCACGTTCGTGACGGACTCCTGCACGAGCCGGTACACCGTGAGGCCCAGCGCCTCGGGCACGGTGCCCGTCACCGACAGGTCGACGCCCACCCCGGCCAGCGAGGCCCGCGACACCAGCTCCGGCAGGTCCGCCATGCTCGGCATGGGCGCCAGCTCCGCCGCCGCGTCCTCCGAGCGCAGCACGCCGAGCAGCCTGCGCATCTCCACCAGGGTGCCGCGCGAGGTCGTCTCGATGACCCGCAGCGCCTCCTCGGACACCGACGCGTCGCGCACGTGGGCCGCGGTGCCCGCCTGGACCGCGATGAGGCTCAGGCCGTGCGCGACCACGTCGTGCAGCTCGCGGGCGATCCGCATGCGCTCCTCGGTGACGGCCGCCGACGCCGCCTGGGCCGCCCGGCGGGCCTCGTAGTCCCGCCGGACGCGCGTCACCCGGCCCAGCGCCCACGCGGTGCCCACGCACAGCGCGGCGAACAGGACCAGCCCGATGTCGTCCGGCCACGGCTCGGCGACCGCGATGGTCGCGGCGATGACGACCAGGGTGGCGACCAGGGCCCGCACCGCGACCCGGTGCGGGCGGAGCGAGGCCACCGCGTACGCGGCGAACGCCGTCGCCCCGAACGGCTCCAGCGTGATGTGGGCGACCGTGGCGGCGGTCTGCGCCACCAGCACGACGCCCAGGGTGAGCAGCGGCCGGCCGCGCCGCATGGCCAGCGGCGCGCCCACGAGCACGGCGAGCGGGTAGCCCAGCCACAGCGGCGTGGCGCTCATCTCGGCGAAGCCGAGGTAGGTCACGACGAAGAGCACCGCGACGGCCGTGTCCAGCGCGTACGGGTAGGCGGTCGGCAGCAGCCGCAGGACGTGGGACTTCACGCGGCGAACCGTAACCGGGGTGCGCGGTGCGGGGCATCGGACCACGGTCCGATCCGGAACTCCGGCCCCTCGTCCGATCCGTCCACGCCGCCGCACCGGCACGCTCGACCACATGATCCAAGTCCGGCACCTGACCAAGCGCTACGGCAGCACGAGGGCCGTCGACGACCTCAGCTTCGAGGTGGAGCCCGGCTACGTCGCCGGGTTCCTCGGCCCCAACGGCGCGGGCAAGTCGACCACCATGCGGGCGATCCTCGGCCTGGACCGGCCCACCGGCGGCGAGACGCTGGTCAACGGCCGGCCCTACGCCGCGCTGCGAAGACCGGCGCACGAGGTGGGCGCGCTGCTCGACGCGGCGGCGGTCCACGGCGGCCGCACCGCCTACGACCACCTGCGCGTGCTGGCCCGGAGCAACGGCATCCCGGACCGCCGGGCCGCCGAGACCCTGGAGCAGGTGGGCCTCGCGGGCGCCGCGAAGCGCCGGGTCGGCACCCTGTCGCTGGGCATGAGGCAGCGCCTCGGCGTGGCGGCGGCGCTGCTCGGCGACCCGGGCGTGCTGATGTTCGACGAACCGGTCAACGGCCTCGACCCGGAGGGCATCCGGTGGATCAGGCACCTCATGCGCGACCTGGCCAAGGAGGGGCGCACCGTGCTGGTGTCCAGCCACCTGATGAGCGAGATGGCGCTGACCGCCGACCGGGTGGTGGTGGTCGGGCGCGGCAGGCTGATCCTCGAAGCGTCCATGGAGGACCTCCGGGAGAAGTTCAAGAAGGACGTCCTGGTGCGGTCGCCGTCACCGGGCGCCCTGTCCCGGGTCCTCGTCGAGGCGGGCGCCTCGGTCACCGCGGACCACGACGGCGCGCTGCTCGTGCAGGGGCTCGACGCGCCCGACATCGCCGGCCTCGCCGCCCGGCGGCAGATCCCCGTCCACGAACTGACCCCGCGCAGCGCGTCGCTGGAGGACGCCTACCTCGAGCTCACCGAGGACAGCGTGGAGTTCCGCACGAAGGAGGGCGCGCGATGACCGGCGTGTTGAGCTCGGAGCTGCTGAAGATCAGGTCGGTCCGCTCGACGACCTACGTGCTGCTGGCCCTCGCGCTGATGCTGCTGACGGGTGCCGTCGTGTCCTACCTGATGACCGCGGACTGGGACGTCGCGTCGCCCGATCGACAACAGCGGTTCGACCGGGCCGACCCGGGCGTGGTGGTGGTCCCGTTCGGCCAGTTCTGCCTGGGTGCGCTCGGCGCGCTGGCCGTCACGTCCGAGTACGGCAGCGGCATGATCCGGACGGCCCTGGTCTCGGTGCCGAGGCGCGGCACGTTCCTCCTGGCCAAGATCGTCGTGGTCGGCGCGGTCTCGCTCGTCGTGGCGGCCCTCGCGGTGGCGGGGTCCTACGCGGCGGGCGAGCTGATCACCGGGGACCGCCCGAAGCCCATCTCGGCCTACGACTCGGTGGGCGAGGCCCTGCCGACCCTCCTGTCCGACACGGCCTCGATGGTCCTGCTGGCCCTGGTCGGCCTGGGCCTGGGCTTCCTGCTCCGTTCGACCGCGGGCGCCCTGGTGACCCTGTGCGCCCTCCTGTTCGTCCTGCCTGTGGTAACCCTCATGCTCCCGCCGCCGTGGAATGAACGGGCCTATTCGGTGATGCTCCCGAACCTGGCGCCACAACTGTCGGGTGCGGTGTCGGAAGCACCCCTCTCCCCACCGGGCGCGGCCCTGGTGATGCTGGCCTACCTGGTCGTGACCCTGGGCGCGGGCGCGGTGGCCCTGCTGCGAAGAGACGCCTGAGGCAGCGGGACGACGGGGGAGCCGTCGGTCGCCGATGGCGGTCGACGGGGTGCCAAGCCCTCGGGGCGGGTGCGCGTGACCGGCGGTCGTCGGGGATCGCCGGTTACCGTGTCGGCGTGCCCGATTTCGCGCTAGGACTCGCCGCCCTCGGCCGCCCCGCCTACATCAACCTCGGCCGGGAGGGCGCGCTCCCGGCCGACCGCGACGTGGACGCGATGCGCGCCCAGTGCCACGCGGTGCTGGACGCGGCGTACGAGGCCGGCGTGCGGCGGGTCGACGCGGCGCGCTCGTACGGCCGCGCGGAGGAGTTCCTGGCGGGGTGGTTGGTCGAACGCGGCCACCGGGACGTGCGCGTGTCCAGCAAGTGGGGGTACGCCTACGTCGCGGACTGGCGGCGTGACGCCGACGTGCACGAGGTCAAGGAACACTCCCTGGACCGCTTCACCCGGCAGTGGAAGGAGACGCGGGACCTGCTCGGCGCGCACGTCGGACTGTACAAAGTGCACTCGTTGACACCGGACAGCCCGCTGTTCGGCGACGTGGACCTGCTCGTGGCGCTGGGTGGACTGCGGGACTCCGGCGTGCGGCTGGGCTTCTCCACCTCGGGACCGCGACAGGCCGACACCGTGCGCCGCGCCCTGGACATCCAGGTCGAGGGACGGCGGCTGTTCGACTCCGTGCAGTCCACCTGGAACGTCCTGGAGACGTCGGCGGGCGAGGCGTTGGCGGCGGCGGGGGACGCCGGTGCCGAGGTGTTCGTCAAGGAGGGCATGGCCAACGGCCGCCTCGCCGTCGACCCGCCCGCCCGGGTCCGCGAGCTGGCCGAGCGGCACGGGGTCGGTCCGGACGCCGTCGCGCTGGCCGCCGTGCGCGCCCAGCCGTGGGTCGACGTGGTGCTGTCCGGCGCGGCGAGCGTCGACCAGTTGCACGCCAACCTGCGGGCGGGCGACGTGGAGCTGGACCCGGACGAGCTGGCCGACCTGGCCGAACCCGCCGACCGGTACTGGGCTACTCGGGCGTCGCTGGCCTGGGGGTGAGCCGCACCGAGCCGGACGCCAGGTCGATCGGGCCGCGCGGCGGGGCGCCGTCCTCCTCGTCGTCGCGCAGCATCAGCTCGGTCTGCCGCTGGTCCAGCTCGACCTGCTTGCCGCCGGCGAACAGGGTGGTGAACTGGTCCACGCCCGCCGCGACCGCCACCGGGTGCCCCTTGCGCCGCCGTGCCCACCGCACGGCGCGCTCGACCGCCGCCAGCACGACGAGCAGCACGGCCAGCCCGGGGATCGACATCGCGAACATCATCCCGACACCCACGTGAACCACCCCTTGACCAGGACCCGGCCGTCCGGCACCACCGGCCAGTCCGGGTCGTCCGCCCTCGCGCGCACCTCCTCCAGCGCCATCCACCCGCCCCAGGCGACCTCCTCGGGCTGGTGGCTGAACGGGCCGTCGCTGCGCACGTCGTAAACGTGCGCGACGTACCGGATGGTTCCATCGGTGAACGTGGTCCGGAACCGGAACTCCGGGACGGCCCGCACACCCAGCTCCTCGGCCAGTTCGCGCGCCGCGCACTCGTCGGGCGTCTCGCCCGCCGCCACCACGCCGCCGCACGTCGGGTCGTAGAGGCCCGGGTAGACGTCCTTGGTGTCGGTCCGCCGGTGCACGTACACCCGTTCGCCGTCCACGGACCGCACCACGATCACCGCGCACGCGTGCCACAGCCCCTCGGCCCGCATCCGCGCCCGCGACGCGGAGCCGACCGGGGTGCCGTCGGGGTCGACGATCTGCACCTGTTCCACGCGGTGATCCTCCCGGGGTAGTACCGGCGAGTGCTACTCCGGGCCGACGCCCGCCGACACCCCCTGTTCCTACGGTCGTGCCGTTCGCGTCACGAGGAGGAGCTGTGCCCACATCCCTGCGGCTCGCGGTCGCCGAGTTCCGCAACCGACCCGGCCGTGCCGTGCTGCCCGGTGTCGCCCTGGTCGTCGGCGTCGCGTGCCTGCTGGCCGCGCTGATGCTCAGCGACGCCATGGTCCGCGCGACCGCCGAGGGCGCGCCGGTCGTGCCGGCGGGGGTGGACCTGGTGGTCCGCGAGGTGCCGTACGAGGACGCCGTGCTCGACGGGGCCGTCGCCGACCGGGTCGCGGGCGTCGCCGGGGTGACCTCGGTGGAGCAGGTGCGGCGGGTGCGCGCGGACCTGCTCCTGGACGGCCGCGCGGGGCCGCGCCGCAGCGACGCCGACGTGGAGGTCGACCGGGAGGGCCTGCGGCGCGTGCCGATGCTGGAGGGGCGCGCGCCGGGGCGTGACGGGGAGATCGCGGTCGACCGGGTCACCGCCCACGAGCACGGGCTCGGGCCCGGTTCGGCGGTGCGGGTCGCCGACGCGGAGGGGCGGGCGCTGGACGTCGTCGTCCGCGGTGTCACCAAGCGCGGCTCGCTCGGCGAGGAACCCGTGATCGTGGTCGGCGAGGACCTCGCGGCCAGGATCGACCCGACGCCGACGGTGCTGTCCCTGCACGTCACCGGCGGTGACGCGACCGCCGTGGCCGCCGCGGCGGGGCAGGCTTTCCGGGTGGACAGCGCCGCCGCGGTCTCCGCCGAGGAGCCCGGCGGGGAACTCGCCCTGATGCTCCTGCCGTTCAGCATCCTGGCCCTGGCCACCTCGGTCTTCGTCGCCTCGGCGACCTACCGCGCCGTCTACCTCCAGCGGCAGCGGCACACCGCCCTGCTGCGCTGCCTCGGCTCCCACCGCGGACCACTCGTCCGGGCGAACCTGTTCGAAGCCCTGCTGACGGGCGCCGTCGCGGGCGCGCTGGGTGCGGTCCTCGGCGGTTCGGTGGCGTGGCTGCTGGCCAGGCTGTTCGACGCCATCGGCCTGTCCACGATCATGGGCGCGGTCGAGCTGAGCCCGGCTCTGCTGCCGAACGGGACCCAGCTGCTGATCGGCGTGGTCACCGCGTCCGCGCTCAGCGCGTTCGCCGCCGTGCGGCCCGCGCTCACCGCGTCCAGGGTCTCGCCGCTGGCCGCGCTGCGGACCTCCGAAGGGCAGACCCCGGACGCGGCCGTCGTCCGCCGCCGGTACGTGTTCGGCGTCGTGCTCGTGGTCCTGGCCGTCGTGCTGGGCGTGCTGGGCGTGCTCGCCAAGGGCTCGATCGCGGCGATCTTCCTCGTGCTGTTCTCCGGCATCACCGGTGTGTTCGGCCTGTTCGGGGTGCTCGGGCCGGTCGTGGTGCCCGCTCTCGGGCGGATCTTCGGTTCGGTCGCGAGCCGCTTCGGGGGCGCGCAGTGGAAGCTCGCGGCGGCCGAGGTGCGGCGCGTGCCGCAGCGGTCGGCGTCCGTGGCGATGCCGCTGCTGCTGGCCGCCTCGATGGTGACGTTCTTCGCCGTCACGGTCGGGTCCGCGCAGCGCGTGGAGGAGGAGCTCGACCGGGAGCCCCGGCCCGACGCCGTGGTCGTGGACTCGGCCGAGCGCCCGCTGCGCGACGGCGTCGGCGCGGCGGCCGACCAGCCGCAGGCCGCGCGCACCCTCGTGCTGCACGGGGTCGACGCGGACCAGCGCGATCCCGAGGGGTACGCGTTCCCGACGGAGGTCGTGGGCGCCGACCCGGCGGACGCGCGGGACTGGCTGACCGCGCGCGGCGTCGACGCCGACGGCTTCGGGCCGGGCACCGTGCTGCTGGGGGACTGGTACGCGGAGCACTTCGGCGCGCGGGTGGGCGAGCCGTTCACCGTGGAGGGCCTGCCCGGCGGCGCGCGCACCGCGACCGTGGTCGGCACCTACACCTCGTCGCTGCTGGACGACGCGGACGTCGTGCTGCCGGACCCGGACCTCGGACCCGCCTCGAAGGTCCTCGTCACCTTCGAGGCGGGCGCCGACCCGGTCGCGTACCAGACCGCGGTGGAGGCGGCGCTGCCCGACTCGCCCACCGTCCTGGTGAACACGCGGGCGGCCGAGAGCGCGCAGAACCAGCGTTACCTCGACCTGGGGATCGTGTTCCTGATGGTGCTGCTGGGACTGTCCGTCGCGGTCGCCGTGACCGGTATCGGCACCGCCCTGACGATCTCCGTGCAGGAGCGCCGCAAGGAGCTCGCGCTGCGCCGCGCGCTGGGGGTCACCAAGGGCGGCCTGCAAGGCGGCGTGCTGGCCGAAGCGGTGCTGCTGTCGCTGGTGGGAGTGCTGGGCGGGGGGGTGTTCGGCCTCGTCTACGCCGAGCTGACGCTGGCCGCCGCGGGACTGTTCGTGTGGCCCACCGCGGCCCTGCTCCCGCTGCTCCTCGGGGGCGCCGGCGTGGTGCTCCTGGCGGTCCTGGCGGCCTTCGGACCCGCCCGCGGCGCGGCGCGCATCCGACCGGCCGCCGGACTCGCCGCCGGCTGAAACGTGACCCGGGTCCCGGCGTGATGTCGGTGGTAGGTCGTAGGCTGCGAGGTATGCGGCGGATCATGGGGACCGAAGTGGAGTACGGCATCTCGGTGCCGGGGGACGCGACGGCGAACCCGGTGCTCACCTCGACACAGGTGGTGCTGGCCTACGCGGCCGCCGCCGACATACCGCGGGCCCGGCGGGCGCGCTGGGACTACGAGGTCGAATCGCCGCTGCGCGACGCGCGCGGCTTCGACCTCGGCGCGCCCGGCCACCACCCCGGCGACAACGACGTCGAGGACCTCGGCGCGGCCAACGTCATCCTCACCAACGGCGCGCGCCTCTACGTCGACCACGCCCACCCGGAGTACTCCGCGCCGGAGGTCACCAACGCGCGGGACGCCGTGATCTGGGACAAGGCGGGGGAGCGGGTGATGGAGGAGGCGGCCATGAAGGCGGCCACCGTCCCCGGTCAGCCCCGTCTCCAGCTCTACAAGAACAACGTCGACGGCAAGGGCGCCAGCTACGGCACCCACGAGAACTACCTGATGCAGCGCAGCACGCCGTTCACGGCCGTGATCGCGGGCCTCACGCCGTTCTTCGCGTCCCGGCAGGTCGTGGTCGGCTCCGGCCGCGTCGGCCTCGGCCCGGCGGGCGAGGAGGCCGGTTACCAGCTGTCGCAGCGCTCGGACTACATCGAGGTCGAGGTCGGCCTGGAGACCACCCTCAAGCGGGGCATCATCAACACCCGCGACGAGCCGCACGCCGACGCCGACAAGTACCGCCGGCTGCACGTCATCATCGGCGACGCCAACCTCGCCGAGTACTCCACCTACCTCAAGTGCGGCACGACCTCGCTGGTGCTCGACATGATCGAGGCTGGCCGCCGGTTCGACGACCTGCGGCTGCTCGACCCGGTCCGCGCGGTGCACCGGATCAGCCACGACCCGACCCTCAAGACCCGCGTCGAGCTGGCCGGCGGGCGCAAGTTCACCGGCCTGGACATCCAGTTCGCCTACTACGAGCGGGCTTCGGAGTTCGTCGAGAAGGAGGGCTACGGCGACCGCGACGTGCTGCGCGTGTGGGGCGAGGTGCTCGACGCGCTGGCCCGCGACCCGCAGGAGTGCGCCGACCGCCTCGACTGGGTGGCCAAGCTGCGGCTGCTGGAGGGCTACCGGGCCCGGGACGGCCTGGCCTGGGGGTCGCCGCGCCTGTCGCTGGTCGACCTCCAGTACTCCGACGTGCGCCTCGACAAGGGCCTCTACAACCGGCTCGTGGCCCGCGGCTCGATGAAGCGCCTGGTCAGCGAGGAGGAGGTGCGCGCGGCCGTGCTCGCCCCACCGGAGGACACCCGCGCCTACTTCCGGGGCCGCTGCCTGGAGCGCTACCCGACGTCCGTGGCCGCGGCGTCGTGGGATTCGGTGATCTTCGACCTCGGTCGGGAATCGCTCGTCCGCATCCCCACCCTGGAACCGCTGCGCGGCACGAAAGCGCACGTCGGAGCCTTGCTGGAGGCGTCGGACACGGCCGAGCAGCTCGTCGAGGCGCTCACCCGGGGCTGATCGACAGACCCGAGTGGCAGACACACATCGTCGTGCCTGGTGGGTAGTGTTGAACCCCTAGGACCGAGAAGGCGGGAGGGTCGTCATGTCCCAGGAACAGGTCCAGAAGCAAGGCGGCGGTGACGGCGACGGCGGTGGCGACGGCGCCGCGGCCGCCGGCCAGGAGCGCCGGGAGAAGCTCGGCGAGGACGTCGACGCCATCCTGGACGAGATCGACGACGTGCTGGAAGAGAACGCCGAGGACTTCGTCCGCGCGTACGTGCAAAAGGGCGGCGAGTAGGCCGCCGGCGGGACAGGAGAAGAACGCACACATGGACCACAGCTCGACCGGGCGCTACCCGGCCGCGTCGCTGCCCCCGGCCTACCTCAGGCCGGGGTCGTCGTCGTTCACCGATTTCCTCCGCGCCCAGGCGCCCGAACTGCTGCCCACGGCAGGCAGGTTCCCCGAAGGCACCATCCAGGCCCCGCACGGCACCACGATCGTGGCGCTCACGTTCCGCGGCGGTGTCGTGATCGCGGGCGACCGGCGCGCGACGATGGGCAACGTGATCGCCCAGCGCGACATGAAGAAGGTGTTCATCACCGACGACTACTCGGCGGTGGGCATCGCGGGCACGGCGGGCATCGCGGTCGAGATCGTGCGGCTCTACGCCGTCGAGCTGCGGCACTACGAGAAGATCGAGGGCGTCTCGCTGTCCCTGGACGGCAAGGCGAACCGGCTCTCGGCGATGATCAAGGGCAACCTCGACGCGGCGCTCGCGGGCCTCGCCGTCGTGCCCCTGTTCGCGGGCTTCGACGTGGAGGCGGCCGATCCGGAACGCGCGGGCCGCATCATCTCCTACGACGTGACCGGCGGTCGCTACGAGGAGTCCCAGGGCTACCAGGCCGTGGGGTCCGGTTCGCTGTTCGCGAAGTCGGCGCTGAAGAAGCTCTACAACCCGGACGCGGACGCCGAGGGCGCCGTGCGGGCGGCCATCGAGGCGCTGTACGACGCGGCGGACGACGACTCGGGCACCGGCGGCCCGGACGTGATCCGCAAGATCTACCCCGTGGTCGTCACGATCACCGCCGACGGCGCCGCGCACCTGCCCGACGAGCAGACCGCGGCGCAGGCCGAGGCCGTCGTCGAGGGTCGGCGCACCCGCCCGGCGGGCTGAGCCGTGACCGACCCCGACCCCACCACCCGCATCCGCCGAGCCCGGGAGCCGCACCAGTGACGATGCCGTTGTACGCCTCACCCGAGCAGGTGCTCCGCGACCGCTCGGAGTACGCCCGCAAGGGCATCGCCCGCGGTCGCAGCGTCGTCGTGCTCCGGTACGCCGACGGTGTGCTGTTCGTGGCCGAGAACCCCTCCAGCACGCTGCACAAGGTGTCGGAGATCTACGACCGCATCGGGTTCGCCGCGGTCGGCCGGTACAGCGAGTTCGAGAACCTGCGGCAGGCGGGCATCCGGTTCGCCGACATCCGCGGCTACCAGAACGACCCGCGCGACGTGACCGGCCGGTCACTGGCCAACGTGTACGCGCAGACCCTGGGCTCGATCTTCACCGAGCAGATCAAGCCGCTGGAGGTCGAGATCTGCGTGGCCGAGGTCGGCGCCACGCCGGAGCAGGACACGCTGTACCGCCTCACCTACGACGGCTCGATCGTCGAGGAGCCGCAGTACACCGTGATGGGCGGCCAGGCCGAGGCCACGGGCAACGCCCTGAAGGACGCCTACGCCACGGGCCTGGAGCTGGCCGAGGCCGTGCGGGTCGCGGTGAAGGCGCTGAGCGCGGGGTCCACCAGCACGGGCAACGGCAAGCCGGACCTGCTGGACGGCGCCAAGCTGGAGGTGGCCGTCCTGGAACGCGACCGCCCGCGCCGGGCGTTCCGCCGCATCACGGGCGCCGCCCTGACCGACCTGCTGCCCGCGGAGGCGGAACCGGCCCCCGAGCCGGAGGCCCCGGCGGGCAAGACGGGCGCGGCGAAGAAGAAGGCGGTCACGGACGTCGACCTGCCGCCGAACGACGACAAGTCCTGATCCTTCCCGCACGTCGAAGGCCCCCGGTCGCGTGACCGGGGGCTTTCCGCGCCTTCAGAGGAAGATCTTGACCAGTTGTTCGCGCCCCTCGGCGTCCCGCCGCACCACCTGGTTGCCCGCGCGCAGTTCCCCGTCGACGAACTCGTAGACCAGCAGCGCCCGGTTGACCAGGTCGACCTTCTTCAGGTGGGTACCGCTGCTCCAGGTGATCGTGCTCATGGGGGTGTTGGTCGGAGCGGTTCTCGGCCCGGTGCTCACGCTGAGGGGGTCTCCGCGGACTTCCCGGTGTGGGCGACGGTGAGCGTCATCCTCGGGCAGTCCGGCCTGCTGGGCTTGGTCGGACTGCGTGCATCCCGGGCGCGGGGGCACAGGGGGCGATGACGCCGAGGGACGAGGGCGCTCACCAGGGGAGGGCCCTCGTCCCGCGCCGTCAGGCGCTCAGCGCCAGCAGTTCGCTGGTCCGCTCCCGCACCGACGGCGTGTCCAACCCGCGCACGACGACCGTCGTCCGGCGCCGCAGCACGTCGTCCACCTCGGTCGCCCACTCGAAGCGCCCGGCGTGCGCCACCTGCGCCCAGATGTCCGGCCCGTCCGGGTGCACGCGGTCCAGCAACGACGGGTCGTCCAGGGCCAGGGCCAGCACCTCGTGGCTCACCGTGCCGTAGTGCGTCGCCAGGTGCGCCAGCACGTCGTCCGGCAGCGAGGGCAGTTCCCGACCCAGCTGGGCCGTCACACGATCGGGTAGAGCCGCGCCCGGCAGGGCGGCGGGCACGCCGTCGGAGAACGCGCCGGTCAGGTCGCGACCGAGGGACTCGCCGACGCGGGCCAGCACCTGGGCCCCGATGCGGCGGAACGTCGTCCACTTGCCGCCCGCCACGCTGATCATGCCGCCGCGGCCCGCGGTGATCACCGTTTCGCGCTTCGCGTGGCTGGTGTCGCCCGAACCGCCCTCGCCCGACGACAGGGGCAGGACGCGCAGGCCCGCGAACGTGTACGCGATCCGCGAGCGGTCCAGGGCGTCCGCGGTGATGCCGGTCGAGGCCTCGCCGAGGATCTGCGCGACGTCGGCCTCGGAGCACCGCACGTCGGCCGGGTCGCCCTCGTACGCCTCGTCCGTCGTCCCCAGGAGCAGCTGCCCCTCCCAGGGGATCGCGAACGACACCCGCACGTCGTCCACCGGGATCGTCATCGCGGCGCGCCACGGCGTGTCGGTCCGCAGCACGAGGTGCGCGCCCTTGGACAGCCGGACGCTCGGCGCGGCCGACGGGTCCTCCATCCGCCGCAGCGCGTCCAGCCACGGGCCGGTCGCGTTGACCACGACGGTCGCGTCCACGCCGAACGACGCCCCGTCCACCCGGTCGCGCAGCTCGACGCCGCTGATCCGCGACCCGGTCCTGCGCATGCCCACCACCTCGACGTGGTTGAGCAGCACGGCCCCGGCCTCCGCCGCCGCGCGCGCCGCCGTGATCGCCACGCGCGAGTCGTTCATCTGGTGGTCGTGGTACAGCGCCGCGCCGCGCAGGCCCTCGGTGCGCAGGTGCGGCACGTACTCGACCGCGCGCCGCGCCGACAGCACCTTGCCCAGCCCGTCGCCGAACCCGGACAGCGCCGAGTACAGCACCACGCCCGCGCCGAGCACGGGCCGCGAGTGCGGCCCGCCCCGGTAGACGGGCACCAGGAACGGCAGGGGTCGGACCAGGTGCGGCGCGAGGTGGTCGCCCAGCGCACGCCGCTCGGCGTGGTTCTCCCGCACCATCGGCACCGCGCCCGGCCCCATCGCCAGGTACCGCAGGCCGCCGTGCACCAGCTTCGACGACGCGCTCGACGTCGCGCCCGCGAAGTCGCCCGCCTCCACCAGCGCCACCCGCAGGCCCGACCTGGCCGCGGCCCACGTCGTGGCGATGCCGAGGGCGCCGCCGCCGATCACCACCAGGTCGAAGGCTCCGTGGTCCAGGGCTTCGCGGGCGCGCGTCCGTTGCTCACTCATCGTTGTCGTCCTCGTCAATCCAGCCGACGGTCCGCTCGACCGCCTTCTTCCACTTGCGGTAGCCCTTGTCGCGCGTCCGCGCGTCCATCGTCGGCAGCCACTCGGCCGCCTTGTGCCACTTCTCGCGCAGGGTGTCGGTGTCCGACCAGTAGCCCACCGCGAGCCCCGCCGCGTAGGCGGCGCCCAGGCACGTCGTCTCGGCGACGATCGGCCGCACCACCGGCACGTCCAGCACGTCCGACAGGAATCCCATGAGCAGGTTGTTCGCGGTCATGCCGCCGTCGACCTTCAGCGTGGTCAGCTCCACGCCCGAGTCGGCGTTCATCGCGTCCACGACCTCGCGCGTCTGCCACGCGGTCGCCTCCAGCACGGCCCGCGCGATGTGCCCCTTGCCGGTGTAGGCGGTCAGGCCCGCGATGACGCCGCGCGCGTCGGACCGCCAGTGCGGCGCGAACAGGCCGGAGAACGCGGGCACGAAGTACGCGCCGCCGTTGTCCTCCACCGACCGGGCGAGCGTCTCGATCTCGGGGGCGCTCCCGATCAGGCCCATCTTGTCGCGGAACCACTGCACCAGCGCGCCGGTCACCGCGATCGCGCCCTCCAGCGCGTACGACGCGGGCTGGTCGCCGATCTTGTAGCCCACGGTGGTGAGCAGGCCGTTGTCCGACCGCACGGGCTTGTCGCCGGTGTTGACCAGCAGGAAGCTGCCGGTGCCGTAGGTGCACTTGCCCTCGCCGGGCGAGTAGCAGGTCTGGCCGAACAGCGCCGCCTGCTGGTCGCCCAGCGCGGACGCCACGGGCACGCCCTCCAGGGTGCCGGTCGCGGTGCCGTAGACCTCGGCGGAGGAGCGGATCTCCGGCAGCATCGCGCGCGGCACGCCGATCGCCTCGACCAGCTCGTCGTCCCAGTCGAGGGTTTCCAGGTCCATCAGCATGGTGCGGCTCGCGTTGGTCACGTCGGTGACGTGCCGGCCGGTGAGCTTCCAGATCAACCAGGTGTCCATGGTGCCGAACAGCACCTCGCCGCGCTCGCCGCGCTCGCGCAGGCCGTCGACGTGGTCGAGCAGCCAGCGCACCTTGGGGCCGGCGAAGTAGGTGGCCAGCGGCAGGCCGCACTTCTCGCGGAACCGGTCCTGGTCGCCCAGCTCCTTGACCAGCTGGTCGGTGCGGGTGTCCTGCCAGACGATGGCGTTGTGCACCGGCTTGCCGGTGGCCCGGTCCCACACCAGCGTCGTCTCGCGCTGGTTGGTGATGCCCACGGCGGCGAGGTCGTGCGTGCTCAGCGACGCCTTCCGGAGGGCGCCGTGCACGACGTCCAGCACGTTGGCCCAGATCTCCTCGGCGTCGTGCTCGACCCAGCCGGGCCGCGGGAAGATCTGCCGGTGCTCCTTCTGCGCGACGGACACGATCGCGCCGCCGTGGTCGAAGACGATGCACCGCGAGGAGGTCGTGCCCTGGTCGATCGCTGCCACGTACGGACGGGTGGAGTTGGTGGTCACGGGGGTTCTCCTCAGTAGACGGCGATGTCGACCAGACCGGCCGATGCTCCACCGAGCAGCGGACCGGCGACGGGGATCCAGGCGTAGCCCCAGTCCGATCCACCCTTCCCTGGGATCGGCAGGACGGCGTGCGCGATGCGGGGGCCGAGGTCCCGCGCGGGGTTGATGGCGTAGCCGGTGGGGCCGCCCAGCGACATGCCGATGCCGACGACCAGCAGCGCGACGATGAGCGCGCCGGTGCCGGAGGTCTCCAGGCCCTTGGTCTGGCCGGTCGCGAGGATGACGAACACCAGCACGAACGTGGCAATGATCTCGGTGGTGAGGTTCTGCACGGGGTTGCGGACCTCGGGGCCGGTGGCGAACACGCCGAGCACGTCGCCGTTGCCCTCGCGGAACTGGCCGTAGTAGGCGAGCCAGCACAGCACCGCGCCGGTGAACGCGCCCAGCAGCTGCGCGGCGAGGTAGACGGGGATGGTGGACCAGTCGCCGTTGTGGATGGCGAGGCCGACCGTGACGGCGGGGTTGAGGTGCGCGCCGGACAGCGGGGCCACGGCGTAGGCCCCGGCGAGGACGGCGAAGCCCCAGCCGAACGTGATCACCGCCCAGCCCGCGCCGTTCGACTTGGACTTCGCCAGCACGACGCCCGCCACCACGCCGTTGCCGAGCAGCAGCAGCAGGGCCGTGCCCAGGAACTCCCCGATGAAGATCGACTGGTTGGTCATCCGCGCACCCTCTCCGGCTCCGATGCCGTTCTGAATGCCGTTCGACAATGTCGTACGGTTCGAGCGCATCCTGTGCCCGGTCTCACGAGATGTCAACCCTCCGGGCTCTTACCAGGGGATGGCGCCGAGTTCGCGCGAGATGGACCTCGCGGCCTCGCGGACGTAGGACACCAGCTCGGTGCGGGGCTGCTTGTCACCGTCGCACAGCCGCTCGACCGGCCCGGAGATCCCCACCGCGCCGACCGTCACCGCCCGCCGGTCCCGGATCGGCGCCGCGAGCGACACCTCGCCCTCGACCAGCTCCTCGACGTCCGCCGCCCAGCCGCGCTCCCGGACCTGGTCCAACGCCTCGCCGAGCACGTCCGGGTCGGTGATCGTGCAGGTGGTGTACCCCTTCAGCGGCTCGTCGTCGGACCGGCCGACCGGGTCGTCGGCGAGCAGCACCTTGCCCAGCGCGCACGCGTGGGCCGGCAGCAGGGCGCCGACCTCCATCACCTGGCGGGAGTTGTCCGGGCGGAACACGTGGTGCACGACCAGCACCTGGTTCTCGTGCAGCGTGCCGATGCGCACCGACTCCATGCTGCGCGCGGCCAGCGAGTCCGACCAGTTCAGCGCCCTGGTGCGCAGCTCGTTGCCGTCGAGGTAGCTGCTGCCGATGTGGAACAGCGCCGGGCCGAGCTGGTACTTGCCGGTGTCCGGCGACTGCTCGACGAACCCGACCAGCTGCAACGTCCGCAGGATGCCGTGCACGGTGGGTTTGGGCAGCTCCAGGGCCCGGGCGAGTTCGGCGACCCCCATCCGGCGCGCGCCGCTGGCCAGCAGCCGCAACACCGCGGCTGCCCGTTCGATGGACTGGATCGGTCCGGGCACGAGGTCAGGCTACCGCACGAACGTTCGACCATGTCGAACGACGCTGTCGGCGCAGTCAGTCCTGGGTGCGGTAGATGCCCAGCGCGGCCGGTCGGGTGCGGAACTCGAAGGTCGAGCCGGTCGGGCCGACCTCGCCGTCCGTCGCGATGGCCACCGAGCCGCGCAGCACCTTCACGTCGAGCCAGCGGGTCTCCTGGTGCCGGTACGTGCGGCTGCGGTGCAGCGACCCGAGGAGGGCGCCGGCGAAGAAGCGGGTGCGCGACCAGCGGCGGTCGGCGCGGATGTAGCGCACGTCCATCAGGCCGGCGTCCAGCGCGGGGCGCATCGTCGGCGCGAAGCCCTTCGGCCGGTACGGGCCGTTGCCGACGAACAGCATCCAGATCAGGTGCCGCTCGCCGTTGATCTCCACCGGCAGGGGCTGCGACGTGCGCAGCACCCGGAACATGGCGATCGCGGCGGCCGGCCACTTGCCCCACCGGTCCTGGAGCTGCTCGCGCAGCCGCACCATGTCGGGGTAGCCGCCGAGGCTCGCCGTGTTGACGAACCAGCGCGGCCCCTCGCCGTCGACGGTCACGGCGGCCAGGTCCACCAGCACGCCCGAGCCGTCCGCGACCGCGCGCGCCGTGTCGTCCAGCCCCGCCACGCCGACGTCGCGCGCGAAGTGGTTCAGCGTCCCCGCCGGGATCAGCACGAGCGGCAGCCGGTTGGCCGCGGCCAGCGACGCGACGGCGGCCACCGAGCCGTCACCGCCCGCGACGCCCAGGGCGCGCGGCGCGTGGTCGGCGATCACCGTGCCCAGGTCCTCGATGCCGACCACGGTCGCCTTCGGCCACTCCGCCGCGATGGCGTCGGTCGGATCGGCCCCGCCCAGCCCGGCGCCCACGCCCGCGCCCGGGTTGACCACCACGACCAGCCCCTCGCCGTCGACCAGCGGCTCCAAGGCGGCGTGGCCGCGGGCCGTGGCCGCGTCCGTCCGGTGCCGGGGCCACCAGCGCTGGGTGAGCAGGGCCGCGCCCGCGCCGATGGCGGCGCCCGCGGCCACGTCCGAGGGCCAGTGCACGCCCGTGTGCACCCGCGAGTACGCCACCGCCGCCGCGAGCGGCGCGACCGCCGCCGCGAGCCCCGGCGACTCCATCGCCACGGCCGTGGTGAACGCCGCGGCGGACGCCGCGTGACCGGACGGGAACGACGACGACGTGGGCCGCCGGGCCAGCCGCCGGTCCTCGCGCACCAGCTCCGCGGCGGGTCTGCGGCGCGGGAACAGGCGCTTGGCCACGAGGCTCGCGCTGAAGCTCGCCCCGGCGATCGACACCACCCCGCGCAGCGCCGCGCGCCTGGTCACGCCCTTGCGGGCGGCCAGCGCGCCGGCCAGCACGAGCCACAGCGCACTGTGGTTCGCGGCCCGCGACAGGAGTTTGAGACCACCGTCCGCGGGCGCGGCGCGCAGTGCGCCGGAACGTCGCATCAGTGCCTGGTCCAGGCTGTTCACACGTCGGAGCACACGAGAACGTTATCGGCGAAACGACGCGACGCCCGATTGGATCACTGAGGAAAGTGCCGAATGCGCCTACTGTTGAGGGATGCAGCGGCGGATCTTCGGCATTGAGACTGAGTTCGGGGTGACCTGCACCTTCCACGGGCAGCGCAGGCTGTCCCCGGATGAGGTCGCGCGTTATCTGTTCCGCCGGGTCGTCTCGTGGGGACGCTCGTCGAACGTCTTCCTGCGCAACGGCTCTCGGCTCTACCTCGACGTCGGGTCGCACCCCGAGTACGCGACCGCGGAATGCGACGACCTCGCGCAGCTCGTCACGCACGACAAGGCCGGCGAGCGCATCCTCGAAGACCTGCTCGTCGACGCCGAGCGCAGGCTCGCCGACGAGGGCATCGGCGGGGACATCTTCCTGTTCAAGAACAACACGGACTCCGCGGGCAACTCCTACGGTTGCCACGAGAACTACCTGGTCGCGCGGGCGGGGGAGTTCTCCCGCATCGCCGACGTCCTGCTGCCGTTCCTGGTGACCAGGCAGCTCATCTGCGGCGCGGGCAAGGTGCTCCAGACGCCGCGCGGAGCGGTCTACTGCCTGTCGCAGCGGGCCGAGCACATCTGGGAGGGCGTGTCCAGCGCCACCACCCGATCGCGCCCCATCATCAACACCCGCGACGAGCCCCACGCCGACGCCGAGCGCTACCGCAGGCTCCACGTCATCGTCGGCGACTCGAACATGTCCGAGGTGACGACCCTGCTCAAGGTGGGCAGCGCGAACCTCGTGCTGGAGATGATCGAGCAGGGTGTGCAGTTCCGCGACTTCAGCCTGGACAACCCGATCCGGGCGATCCGCGAGATCAGCCACGACCTGACCGGCCGCCGGACCGTGCGCCTGGCGGGCGGCAAGGAGGCCTCCGCGCTGGACATCCAGCGCGAGTACTACGAGCGCGCCGTGGAGCACGTGGCCAAGCGCGCGCCCGACCCGATGGCCGAGCGCGTCCTGGAGCTGTGGGGCCGCACGCTCGACGCGATCGAGGCCGAGGACCTGTCCAAGATCGACCGGGAGATCGACTGGGCCATCAAGTACCGGCTCATGCAGCGCTACCAGGCCAAGCACGACATGGACCTGTCCAACCCGCGCATCGCCCAGCTCGACCTCGCCTACCACGACATCCGGCGCGGTCGGGGCATCTTCGACCTGCTCCAGCGCAAGGGCCAGGTCGACCGGGTGACCGACGACGGCGAGATCGAGGCCGCCAAGGACACCCCGCCGCAGACGACGCGGGCCAAGCTGCGCGGCGACTTCATCGCCGCCGCCCAGGCCGCGGGCCGCGACTTCACCGTCGACTGGGTGCACCTCAAGCTCAACGACCAGGCGCAGCGCACCGTGCTGTGCAAGGACCCGTTCCGCGCCGTGGACGAGCGCGTGGAGCGGCTGATCTCGTCCCTCTAGCGGTGTCGCCGGGGAAGGCTCTCCACGGGGCTCGCACCTCGTGGTGAGCCTTCTCCTCGTCGTGGCCGCGGTGGCGTCCCCGCTGGTGGTCCCGCCGGCGCGGTGGCGTCCGGCCACGACGCCACCCGGCGCCCGGCGGGGCGGTGGCGAACCCGGCGCCCGCCTCCGACGGCGGCCGGACGTGGCGCGCGCCGGGGTCCTCGCCGGTCGGCCACCGGCCGGGCGCGGCGTGGCACGGGGCGTCGGTGGTCGCCGCGGGGCCGACCGGCAGCGATCTCAGCCGGGACGGCGGGCGCACCCGGGTGGGGTTCGACGGGGCAGCTTCGACACCGTGGACTGCGCGGGCGTGTGCTGGACCGGTGCCGAGCCGCACCGGCCCCCGTCCGCCGGCCCCCGTCCGCCGGCCCCCGGCCCGCGCCGGGCGGCATCGGCGCAGGCCGGGGGCCGGAACCCGGGTGAACGGACCGTTCACCCGATCCCGACCAGGGGATGGGCGTCACCGGGCGCCCGGACGGGGTTAGGGTTCTGAGGTGGCCATCGCACGTGCCGAACGGCTCGTCAACCTGGTGCTGTGCCTGCTCTCGACCCGCCAGTACCTGACCGCCGAGCGCATCCGCGCCATCGTCCCGGGTTATTCCGACGCCCCGACGGACGAGGCGTTCTTCCGCATGTTCGAACGCGACAAGACCGAACTGCGCGACCTCGGCGTGCCGCTGGAGACCGGGCGCAGCGCGGGCTTCGACGCGATCGACGGGTACCGCATCGCCCGTCGCGACTACGAACTCGGCGACATCGACCTGGAACCGGACGAGGCCGCCGCCGTGGCGCTGGCCGCCCGGCTGTGGGACTCGCCGCAGTTCACCGGTGCCGCCCACGGCGCCCTGATCAAGCTCCGCGCGGCCGGCGTCGACGTCGACCAGGACGTGCACGTGCCGGTCGAACCGAAGGTGCGCACCAGCGAACCCGCGTTCCCGCCGCTGCTCGCCGCGGTGCAGGAGGGGCGCGTCGTGGAGTTCGACTACCGCCGCCCGGCGCCCGTCGAGGTCCGCACCCGCGTGGTCGAGCCGTGGGGCGTGGTCGCCTGGCGCGGGCGCTGGTACCTCGTCGGCCACGACCGCGACCGGGGCGCACCCCGCTGCTTCCGGCTGTCGCGGATCGTCGGCGACGTCCGCTCGCCCGGCAAGCCCGGCGCCGTGCAGCGGCCGGACGACGTCGACCTGCTGTCGTTCGTCGCCCGCAACAACCGGCCCGCGTCCGACCAGCCCGTCGCCACCGCCACGCTGTGGGTCGCGCGGGACCGGGCGCAGGGCCTGCGCCGCCGCGCCCGCGTCGTCGGCGGCCGGGAGTTCGACGGCGAGCCCGGCGACCTGCTGGAGGTCAACCTGCGCTTCCCCGACTCGGCCGCCACCTGGATCGCCGGGTTCGGCTCCGACGTGGTCGTGCTCGAACCCGAGGTGCTGGCCAAGACGGTCCGCGAGAAGCTCGTCGGCGCGCTGCGCGGTGCGGGGGTGCGCGCGTGAGCGGCGCCACCGACCGGCTGCCCCGCCTGCTGGCCCTCGTGCCGTACCTGCTGGCCCGGCCCGGCATCCCGATCGACGAGGTCGCCGAGGACTTCGAGGTCACGCCCAAGCAGATCCGCAAGGACCTCGAACTGCTGTGGATGTGCGGCCTGCCCGGCTACGGGCCCGGTGACCTGATCGACCTGTCCTTCGAGGGCGAGACGGTCACCGTCACCTTCGACGCGGGCATGAGCCGACCGCTGCGGCTGACCGCCGCCGAGGCCACGTCGCTGCTGGTCGCGCTGCGCGCGCTGGCCGAGACGCCGGGCGTGGCGGACCAGGCGGCCGTGCAGCGGGCCGTGGCCAAGATCGAGGCGGCGGTCGGCCAGGCGCGGCCCGCGGGCGTCGCCGTCGGCCTGGCCGTGCGCGAGGGGCCGCAGACGGCGCGCGTGCGCGACGCGGTGTCCGACGGCGTGCGGCGCAGGCGCGCCCTGCGCATGCGCTACTACACGCCGTCACGGGACGAGATCACCGACCGCGTGGTCGACCCGATGCGCCTGCTGCTGGTCGAGGGCCGCAGCTACCTGGAGGCGTGGTGCCGCGCCGCCGACGGCGTGCGGCTGTTCCGGCTCGACCGGATCGACGCGGTGGACGTGCTCGACGAGCCCGCGAGCCCGCCGCCGCACGCCACGCCCACGGACACCTCGGAGGGGTTGTTCCAGCCCGACCCGTCCCAGCAGACGGCCGTGCTCGTGCTCGAACCGGACGCCCGGTGGGTCGCCGAGTACTACCCGACCGACGGCCTGGTCGAACTGCCGGACGGCCGGGCGCGCGTGCTCATGAGGTACGCCGACACCGCCTGGATGGTGCGGCTGCTGCTCGGCATGGGGGGCGAGGTCCACGTCGAGCAACCGCCCGACCTGGTGGCCGAGGTCGCCCGGCAGGCGGAGGCGGCGTTGCGCCGGGCGGATCACCTCCCGGCAACCTAGGCCCGATACGGTGGTGCCGTGCCGTACTTGCCGACCCTGCTCCTGGTCGCGTTCGGGGTGATCGTCCTCGTCGTGGTCGGATTCCGAGTCATCGGATCGTTGCGCCGCTTCCGCGCGGCAAGCACTCTGGTGGGAGACAGGGTCGGCGACGGCGCCGGACTGCTGCGAGCGCGTCTGGCCGCGCTCGGGGTGGCCGTCGCCGAACGGCGTCCGGAACGGGCCCGGCAGGGCGAGCCCCGCGTACCATCGGTGGACCGGGGGAGACAGGAGGATCACCGTGGGTAACCTCGGAGCTACTGAGCTGATCATCATCGCCGTGGTGATCATCTTGCTGTTCGGGGCGAAGAAGCTGCCCGACATGGCGCGCTCGCTCGGCCGCTCGGCCAAGATCCTGAAGGCCGAGACCAAGGGCCTGCGGGACGACGACGACCAGTCGAAGCAGGACGTGCCGCCGCCCGTCGCCCCGGTCCAGCAGCAGCTGCCGCCGGCCCAGCCGGTCGTCCAGCAGCCCGTGCAGCCGCAGCCGCAGGTGGTCCAGCCGCCCGTGCAGCCGCAGCCGCAGGTGGCGCCGCCCATCGAGCAGACCTCGCAGAACAAGCAGAACTAGCCACGAGCAACACCGACTAGCCGAAGGACGGTCCGCACGGTGGGGGCAAGTCCGGTCCGGTGGTGGGCCCAGCGCCGGGAACGCCGCAAGCTGCACAGCCGTCGGGGCAACCCCGACGGCACCATGTCGTTGAAGGACCACCTCTACGACCTCCGGCACCGGCTGGGCCTGGGGCTGCTGTTCATCGCGATCGGCGCGATCTTCGGTTTCTTCTGGTGGGGCTGGCACCTCTTCGGCTGGCACAGCCTCGGCGAGATCGTCACCGCGCCGTACTGCGCCATCCCGGCCGCGGACCGGTTCAGCCAGGACGGCAAGTGCCAGCTGCTCCAGACCAAGCCGTTCGAGGCCTTCATGATCCAGTTGAAGGTCGGCGCGGCGGCGGGCATGGCCCTCACCGCGCCCCTGTGGCTCTACCAGGTCTGGCGCTTCATCGCGCCGGGCCTGTACGCCAAGGAGCGGCGCTTCGCCCTCACGTTCGTCGGCGTCGCCTCGGTGCTGTTCGCGGCCGGCGCGGCACTGGCGTTCTACGTGGTCCCGCAGGGCCTGTCCGTGCTGGTCGGGTTCGGCGACAACCAGTTCCTCACGGCGCTGTCCGGCGGCGAGTACATCGACTTCGTGCTGACGCTGCTGCTGATCTTCGGCGTGAGCTTCGAGCTGCCGCTGGTCGTGATCATGCTCAACCAGGTCGGCATCCTGACCTACGAGAAGCTGAGCAAGTGGCGGCGCGGGATCGTGTTCGCCCTGTTCATCTTCGCCGCCGTCGCGACGCCGGGCACGGACCCGATCTCGATGGTCGCGCTGGCCATCGCGCTGGCGATCCTGTTCGAACTGGCCATCCAGGTCGCCCGCGTCCACGACAAGCGGGCCGCGCGCAAGCGCAAGGCCGAGGGCCTGGACGACCTGTCGGACGACGAGGCGGCGCCGTTCGACTACGCGCCGTCCTCCATCGAGGACCCCGCACCGGTGACCGCGACCACCGCCACCGCGACCACCCCGGTCAAGGAGCCCGACCGGGTCCGGTACGACGACGCCACCTGACGGGTGTGCCGGCCGATCACCACTCCGTACGCTTGCCGACCATGACGACGTCGACGCGGGCGGCCCTGCTGGTGTGCCCGGCTTCGGGCAGAGGACGGGCCGCGCGCGTGGCGGGCACCGTCGCGGCCCGGCTGCGCACCGCCGTCGACCACCTCGACCTGCACGTGGCGTCCTCCGCCGAGGGCACGGCCGAGGCGGCGCGGCGGGCCGTGGCGGACGGGGCGGACGTGCTCGTCGTGCTCGGCGGTGACGGCGGCGCGCACCTGGCCGTGCAGGCGTGCGCGGGGACGTCGACGGCGCTGGCCGTGGTGCCCGCGGGCACCGGCAACGACCTGGCCACCGCGCTCGGCACCGCGTCCGCGGACGACGTGGTGGACGCGCTGCGCGCCGGTTCCCTCAGGTCGCTGGACCTGGGGCGGGTGCGCGGCGGGCCGTGGTTCGCGACCGTGCTGTGCGCGGGCTTCGACTCGGCGGTCAACGAGCGGGCGAACGCGATGCGCTGGCCCGCCGGTCCGCGCCGCTACGACCTGGCGATCCTGGCCGAGCTGGCGGCGCTGCGCGCCGAGCACCTGGTCGTGGAGACCGAGGACGGGGTCGTGGAGCTGGACGCCCTGCTGGTCGCGGTCGGCAACACCACCAGTTACGGCGGCGGCATCCCGGTGTGCCCGGGCGCCTCGACGAGCGACGGCCTGTTCGACCTGACCGTGGTGGGGGCGGCGCCGCGGCGCACCCTGCTGCGGATGCTGCCCACGCTGCGCACCGGGCGGCACGTCGACCACCCCGGGGTGCGCACGTTCCGGGCCCGGTCGGTGCGGCTGAGCGGGCCGTCGTGGGTCGCGTACGCCGACGGCGAACGCCTCCGCGAGGTGCCGCTGGACGTCGAGTGCGTGCCGGGGGCGCTGACCGCCGTGTGCGGACCCCTCAGCGGTGCCTGCTGAGCACGTCCCGCTCCCGCCACGCCCCGGCCGGCACGGCCGTGCTGCGCTCCAGCAGCCAGCCGGCGACGGACCGCACCCCCTCGGCCGCCTCCACCGGGGTGGCGCACTCCACCTCCAGCGTCTCGATCTCGTGCCGACCGCAGTCGCGCACCGAGTCGCAGCGCACCGCCACCTCGCCCGTGACCTGCCACGGAGGGGGTGCGCGCAGCACCAGGTCGTGCGGGTCGCGCGGCACCAGCAGGTGGACCTCGAAGGTCAGCTCGTCGGTGCGCGCCACGCCCGACAGGCCCGCGTAGGGGGCACCCGGCAGGTGGTCGAACGCGAGCGGGGCCGGTCTGCCCAGGTGGGTGCCCAGCCGCTCCACCAGCGTCGCCGCGCCGATGAGCACGTCCAGGACCGGGCCGACGTCCGCCAGGTGGGGGAACACCCACCGGAGGTCGCCCTCCGCCAGAGGAATCACCGCCACGCGTCCGAGTGTGCCGCAAGATCGGGACCAGTGGTCCCTATCGCTTCAGTGTTGCTCAAAAGCAACGCTCGACGGCGCGGGGCGCATCCAGAGCGATTTTGTCGGTCCGATGTGACAGCCTGGAGAGGTGTCAAGCGCTCCGCGGTCCCCGGCCGACTCCTACGCGGACTTCCGCCGTCGCAGTTCCCGGCCCAAGCTGACCGACTTCCTCTCGGTGATCTCCTTCGAGCTCGACCCGTTCCAGGAGCGCGCCTGCGAGGCGCTGGAGGACGGCCACGGCGTGCTGGTGTGCGCCCCCACCGGCGCCGGCAAGACCGTCGTCGGCGAGTTCGCCGTGCACCTGGCCCTCGCCGAGGGGCGCAAGTGCTTCTACACGACGCCCATCAAGGCGCTGTCGAACCAGAAGTACGCCGACCTGGTCGCCCGCTACGGGCCGGGCAAGGTCGGCCTGCTCACCGGCGACACCTCGGTCAACGGCGACGCGCCGGTCGTGGTCATGACCACCGAGGTGCTGCGCAACATGCTGTACGCGGGCTCGTCGACGCTGAACAGCCTCGCCTACGTGGTGATGGACGAGATCCACTACCTGGCCGACCGGTTCCGCGGCCCGGTGTGGGAGGAGGTCATCCTCCACCTGCCGGAGTCGGTGCGCCTGGTGGGCCTGTCCGCCACGGTCAGCAACGCCGAGGAGTTCGGCGAGTGGCTGGTCGAGGTGCGCGGCGACACGACCGTGGTGGTGGACGAGCACCGGCCCGTGCCGCTGTGGCAGCACATGCTGGCGGGCGGCCGGATGCTGGACCTGTTCGCGGGGGAGGACCCGGAGGGGCACAACCGGATCAACCCGCAGCTGCTGCGGCACACCGACGACCTCCAGCGCTACCACGTGCCGTGGAGCCGGGGGCGGGCGAACAAGGACCGGGGCGGCCGGCCGCGGTCGACGGGCTTCAAGCCGCCGTCGCGGGTGGACGTCGTGCAGCGCCTGGACGGCGCGGGGCTGCTGCCGGCGATCGACTTCGTGTTCAGCCGGGCGGGCTGCGACGCGGCGGTGCAGCAGTGCGTGCGGGCGGGCCTGCGGTTGAACTCCGCCGACGAGGTCGAGGAGATCCGCGAGGTCATCGACTCGAAGACGCGGGACCTGCCGCAGGGCGACCTGATGGTGCTGGGTTACTGGGAGTGGCGGGAGGCGCTGGAGCGGGGCATCGCGAGCCACCACGCGGGGTTGCTGCCGGCGTTCAAGGAGACCGTGGAGGAGCTGTTCGTCCGCGGTCTGGTGAAGGTGGTGTTCGCGACCGAGACGCTGGCGCTGGGCATCAACATGCCGGCGCGGACCGTGGTGCTGGAGAAGCTGGTCAAGTACAACGGCGAGGCGCACGTCGACCTGACGCCGGGTGAGTACACGCAGCTCACGGGGCGTGCCGGGCGGCGGGGCATCGACGTGGAGGGCCACGCGGTCGTGGTGTGGCAGCCGGGGGTGGACCCGAAGGCGGTGGCGGGTCTGGCGTCGACGCGCACGTACCCGCTGCGCTCGTCGTTCCGGCCGGGCTACAACATGGCGGTCAACCTGGTGCACCAGTTGGGCGCGGCGGCGGCGCGGGACCTGCTGGAGCAGTCGTTCGCCCAGTTCCAGGCGGACCGGTCGGTGGTGGGGTCGGCGCGGCGCATCGAGCGCAACCGGGAGGCGCTGGGCGGGTACGCCGAGGCGATGACGTGCCACCTGGGCGACTTCGCGGAGTACGCGTCGCTGCGGCGGCGGGTGGCGGAGCGGGAGAAGGCGCTGGCGCGGCAGAACTCGTCGGCGAACCGGGCGGAGGCGGCGTCGTCGCTGGAGCGGTTGCGCAAGGGTGACGTGATCGCGGTGCCGTCGGGGCGCCGGTCGGGTCTGGCGGTGGTGATCGACCCGGGGCTGGAGCCGCTGGGCGAGGCGCGGCCGTTCGTGGTGACGGAGGACCGCTGGGCGGGTCGGCTGTCGTCGGCGGACTTCCCGGTGCCGGTGGAGGTGCTGGGGCGGTTGAAGCTGCCCAAGCAGGTGGACACGCGGTCGCCGCGGTCGCGCCGCGACCTGGCGTCGTCGTTGCGGAGCACGGGGATCGTGGCGCCGGCGATGCGCAAGCGGCGGTCGAACGCGGACGACGACGCGGAGTTGGCGACGTTGCGCCGGGCGTTGCGGGCGCACCCGTGCCACGGGTGCGAGAAGCGCGAGGAGCACGCCCGGTGGGGCGAGCGGTACCACCGGTTGCTGGCGGAGACGGAGCAGCTGGAGCGGAAGGTCGCGGCGACGACGCACTCGTTGGCTCGGGAGTTCGACCGCATCCGGGCGCTGCTGCGCGAGCGGGGCTACCTGCACGCGGAGGAGAGCGGGCCGGGTGAGGAGGTCACCGAGCACGGGATGCGGTTGACGCGCCTGTACAGCGAGTCGGACCTGCTGGCGGCGGAGTGCCTGCGGCACGGGGTGTGGCGCGGGTTGGAGCCGGCGGAGCTGGCGGCGGTGGTGTCGGCGCTGGTGTACGAGGCGCGTCGGGACGGTCCGATGGAGATGCGGCTGCCGCCGGGCAAGGTGTCGGACGCGATGATGGCGACGGCGCGGTTGTGGGCGGAGCTGGAGGACGACGAGCGGCGTCACCGGTTGGACCGGACGCGTCAGCCCGATCCGGGGTTCGCGTGGCCGGTGTACCGGTGGGCGCGGGGCGAGTCGTTGGAGAAGGTGCTGTCGTCGGCCGAGGAGAACGGCAACGAGCTGGGCGCGGGTGATTTCGTGCGCTGGTGCCGGCAGGTGATCGACTTCCTGGACCAGATCCGCGACGTGGTCGGCGGGGGTGACCCGGTGGGCGCCGCGGCCCGGAAGGCGGTGGACGCGCTGCGTCGCGGGGTGGTGGCGATGGCCACCGTTTGACAAAGCTTTGCGGGGTGCGTGGGTCTCGCCTGCGCTCCTGTGGTTTGATCGCGCCCGCAAGACTTGAACACTTTTTCCAGACCGACCGTCGGAGGCCGAGCATGACCAGTCCGTACGGACCGTCCGGAGGGAACGACCCGCAGCAGTGGGGCCAGCAGCAGCAGCCCTACGGTGGTGGGTACCCCGGCACGCCGTCGGGTGGTTTCCCCGCTCAGCAGCCCAACCCCTACGGGCAGCCGGACCCGTCGCAGCAGCAACAGCAGCAGTGGGGGCAGCAGCCCCAGCAGCAGCCGTACCCGCAGCAGCAGCAGTACCCGGGCGGGTACGACCCGAACCCGCAGTCGAACCCCTACGGCCAGCCGCAGCAGGGGCAGCAGCCGCAGTACGGGCAGCAGCCCGGCCAGTACGGCCAGCCGGACCCCTACGGCCAGCCCGGCCAGTACGGGCAGCAGCCCGGTTACGGGCAGCAGCCGGGTCAGCCGGGGTACGGCCAGCCGGGTCAGTACGGCCAGCAGCCGCCGAAGAAGTCGGGCGCCGTGCTGTGGGTCGTGGTGGCGCTGGTCGTGCTGGTGGTGGCGGCCGTGGGCATCACCGGTTTCGTCACGCCGGGCTTCTTCAAGAAGAAGGTCTTCGACAACGCGTCCGTGGAGTCGGGGGTGGTGCGCATCCTCAAGGAGGACTACAAGATCTCCGACGCGGAGAGCGCGACCTGCCCGGCCGACCGCGAGGTCAAGCCGAACACCACCTTCGAGTGCACCGTGAAGGTCGGCGGCAAGGACAAGACGGTCAAGATCACGGTGAAGACCGAGGACGGCGAGTACGAGGTGGGCCAGCCCGCGGGCTGATCCCGGACTCCTCGCCCCGACGCTCTGTGGCCACCTCCTCGCCGGGGGTGGCCACAGTCGTCCGCGGGGAAAGTCGTTAGCGTCGCTTGCGATCCCGGGGGATCATGCGGGGGTGACTGACCACGACATCCGCGTCCTCGACGACGCCGAGTACCGGGCCGCGCACACGTTGTTCCGGGGAACGCTGCACTACCCGCCGGCACCGGACGACCAGTGGAAGTACGCGCAGGAGACGTACGACGCGGGTCGGGTGCTCGGGGCGTTCGCGGACGGCGGGATGATCGGGACGGTGCAGTCGTTCCCGTCGGCGATGGCCGTGCCGGGTGGCGCCGTGGTGCGGCACGCGGCGGTGTCGCGGGTGGGCGTGCGGGCGGACTGGACGCGTCGCGGGGTGCTCAGCGCCCTCCAGCGGGCGCAGCTGTCGGCGATGCGGGCGGCGGGTGACGTGGTGGCGAGCCTGCGGGCGTCGGAGACGGCGATCTACGGGCGGTTCGGGTACGGGGTGGCGTCGCGGTACAAGCACCTGAGGATCGACCGCCGTCGTGCCGCGCCGCGCTCGCGCGTCGCGGGGCGGGTGCGGCTGGTCGGGGGCGAGGAGGGCGAGCGGATCGCGCGGGGGCTGTTCGACGAGCTGTCGCCGGTGCGCGCGGGGACGATCTCCCGGTGGCCGGCGTGGTGGGGGATCAGCGTGCGGCGGGTCGTGGGTGAGGAGAACCTGAGGGTCGCGGTGCGGTCGGCGGGTGGCGTCGACGACGGTTACGCGATCTACAAGGTCACGCCGGGCGTGCACGACGCGTCGGACGAGAAGCCCTCGACGCTCACCGTGATGGACCTGTGGGCGCGGTCGGCGGAGGCCTGGGCCGACCTGTGGCTGTTCGTGCTGGGCGTGGACCTGGTGGACCGGGTGGAGGCGCCCGGGCGTCCGGTCGACGAGCCGGTGGAGTGGCTGCTGGGCGACCGGCGGGCGTGCCGGCTGGCCGACCTGGAGGACGAGAGCTGGTTGCGCCTGCTGGACGTGCCGGCCGCGCTGGCGGCGCGCGCGTACCGCTCGGCGCCGTCGGTGGTGGTCGCGGTGCGCGACGCGTACCTGCCGGAGAACGCGGGCTCGTACCGGATCTCGGCGGAGGGCGCGGTCCGGACGGGGGAGGCCGCGGACCTGGTTCTGGACGTCGACGCTCTGGCCTCGGTCTACCTGGGCGACGTGTCGTTCGGGGCGTTGGCGGGCACGCGCCGCCTGGAGGTGGCGACCCCCGGTGCGGCGGCGCGCGCGGACGCGCTGTTCGCGGTGGACGAGGTGCCGTGGAGCGGCACGTTCTTCTGAGCCCGTCCTCGTGGGGCCGGTCCTCCGGACGCTGTCAGCGGCGTTCGAGGGCGTTGACCAGGCGGGGCACGGAGCTGCCGAGGCCCCAGCGCCTGGTCAGCTCCGCCACCCGGTCGGGGTCGGCCGGCGCGGCGGGCACGGCGTCGTCGCGGTCGACGACGACGGGCGCGTCGGTGGCCACGTTGACGACGGTCGGCGCCACCGCGAGGTAGTCCTGGGCGTTGAGCAGGGCGGTGCGGGCGCGGGTGGTGAGCTTGCGGTCGCGGCCGTCGTGGACGGCGTCGAGGACGGCCTGGAGGCTGCCGAACTCGGTGATCAGCTTCGCGGCGGTCTTCTCGCCGATGCCGGCCACGCCGGGCAGGCCGTCGGACGGGTCGCCGCGCAGCACGGACATCCCGGCGTAGGCGGGGCCGGCGTCGCGCACCGGCAGGGCGTACTTGGCGGCCAGCTCCTCCGGTCCGACCAGTTCGGCCTTGGCCCAGCCCCGGCCCAGGTAGAGCACGCGCACCGGGGTGGGGGTGTCGCGCACGACCTGGAACAGGTCGCGGTCGCCGGTGATCACCTCGACCGGGTCGGCCGCCTCGCGGGCGGCGAGGGTGCCGATCACGTCGTCGGCCTCGTAGCCGGCGGCCTCGGCGGTGGCGATGCCGACCGCGTCGAGCACGTCGAGGATGATCGGGACCTGCGGGGTGAGGGTGTCGGGCACCTCCTCCTCGCCGTCGGTCCCGGCCTCGGCGACGCGGTGGGCCTTGTACGACGGCAGGGCGTCGACCCGGAACGCGGGGCGCCAGTCCGCGTCCAGGCACGCGACCAGGCGGCCGGCCTTCCGGTCGGTGACGAGCCTGGTGATGGTGTCGACGAAGCCGCGCACCGCGTTCACCGGCGTGCCGTCGGGTGCGGTCATCGACTCGGGCAGCGCGTAGAACGCCCGGAAGTAGAGGCTGGCGGCGTCCATCAGGACCAGCGGAGTGCTCACCACGCAGAGCTTGCCAGAGAGCACCGACAGTGCGGGGGCCTCACCCCGGCCGGGTCGGGACCCGCCGGTCGGGGTGAGGCCCCACCGGCCCGTTCCCACTAGGCTCATCCGCATGTCGACCCACATCGGGCCCGTCGACGTGGACGCGCTGCGCGCGCGACTCGACCGGGCCACCACCGCGGCCTCCATCGCCGGCCTGGACGGGCTGCTCGTCACACCGGGTTCGGACCTGCGCTACCTGATCGGCGCGGGCGGGTCGTCGTTCGAGCGCTTGACGTGCCTGGTGGTGCCGGTCGGCGGCACGCCGCTGCTGGTGGTGCCGAAGCTGGAGCACCCCGGGTACGCGGGGGTGCCGACGGACGAACTCGGCGTCGAGGTCGCCACCTGGGTGGACGGGGAGGACCCGTACGCGCTGGTCGCGCGGGCCCTCAAGGGCACGCGGCACGCCGTGTCGGACATGACGCCCGCGCTGCACGCCCTGCGGCTGCGGGACGTCGTCGGCGGCGAGCAGGTGCTGGCCGGGCCGGTCCTGCGGGAGCTGCGGATGCGCAAGGACGCGGCCGAGGTGGCGGCGCTGCGCACGGCGGGCGCGGCGATCGACCGGGTGCACGCGCGGATGGCCGAGTGGCTGGCGGTCGGTCGCACGGAGCGCGAGGTGGGGGTGGACATCGCCGAGGCGATCGTGGCCGAGGGGCACGCGGTGGCGGAGTTCGTCATCGTCGGTTCCGGCCCGAACGGCGCCTCGCCGCACCACGACCTGTCCGACCGGGTGATCGAGGCGGGTGACGTGGTCGTCGTCGACATCGGCGGGCCGCTGCCGGAGGGCTACTGCTCCGACTCCACCCGCACCTACGTGCTGGGCGAGCCGCGCCACGACGACGTGTGGCGCACCTACGCCGTGCTCCAGGCCGCGCAGGCGGCGGCCGTCGGGGCGGTGCGGCCGGGCGTGGCGTGCGAGGCGGTCGACGCGGCGGCGCGCGACGTCATCGCGGACGCCGGGTTCGGCGAGTTCTTCATCCACCGCACCGGCCACGGCATCGGGTTGGACGTGCACGAGGAGCCGTACGTGGTGGGCGGCAACGACCTGCCGCTGGAGCCGGGCATGGCGTTCAGCGTCGAACCGGGCATCTACCTGCCGGGCCGGTGGGGCGCGCGGATCGAGGACATCGTGGTCGTCACCGCCGACGGCGTGGAGAGCGTCAACACCCGTCCCCGCGAACTGGTGGTGCTGCCCGCGTGACGAACCTGGAGCCGATCGACCGCGCGATCCTGCGTGAACTGGCCGCGGACGGCCGGTGCAGCTTCACCGACCTCGCCGAGCGGGTCGGGCTGAGCGTGTCGGCCGTGCACCAGCGCGTGCGGCGGCTGGAGCAGCGTGGCGTGGTGCGCGGGTACGCCGCGCGGCTGAGCGGCGACGAGGTGGGGCTGCCGCTGACGGCGTTCATCTCGCTCACCCCGATCGACCCGGCTGCCCCGGACGACTACCCGAAGCGCCTGGAGCACCTGCCGCAGATCGAGGCGTGCTACTCCGTGGCCGGCGACGCCTCCTACCTGCTGCGGGTGCGGGTGGCGTCGCCGACGGCGCTGGAGGAGCTGCTGCGGCAGGTCCGGGAGGTCGCCAACGTGTCCACCCGCACCACGGTCGTGCTGTCCACGCCGTACGAGGACCGCCCGCCGGCGGTCTAGGCGAGGGGGTGTCGGGCGGGGGCGTCGGCTAGTCGAACGGGTCGGCGGGCACGGCGTCGTAGGCGGCCCGGACGCGGGCCACCGCCTCGTCGTCCACGGCCAGCGCGGTGTCGCCGATGTGCGACACGGCGACGACGCCGATGGAGTTGGCGAGGAACGCGCCCCGGTAGCGGGGCACGTCGGTCAGCCGCACGACCTCGCGTCGCGAGGGCAGGGCGCGTTCGAGCAGCTGCATGGTGATGCCGTGCAGCCAGTCGGCCCGCGGCCACACGATGCCGCCGTCGTCGTCGAGGAACGCGATGTTGGCGATGGCACCCTCGACGACGACGCCGTCGGGGGTGGTGAGGAGGGCGTCGTCGAACCCGGCGCGCTCGGCGACGTTGCCGTGGTGGCGCTGGCCGAACCCGCCGACGTGCTTCACGTGCGGCAGCGGCCGGGTGTAGTCCACGGGCAGCAGCCGCCGGGGGCCGTCCGGCGGCGTGGTCGGCGGTCGCACCGCCACCAGGACCCGCGGCACGTCGGTGCCGAACACCACGACCCGCACGGCGGCGTCGCGCACGTCGTCGCCGAGGGCGTGGGAGACGAGGCCGCGCACCCGTTCGCCGTCCAGGCCCTCCCCGTACAGCTCGCGGTTGGCCGCGTCGAGGCGGCGCAGGTGCAGGTCCAGGCCCTTGGTGCGGCGGTCGCGCACCTGCGGGGCGGTGAAGTGGCCGTAGTTGCCCAGCAGCGCGGGCGCGAGCTGCTCCGCGGTGGCGGGTCCGCCGTCGATCTCCATCCTCAGCACGGGGGCGACCGTAGCGTGGCGGGAATCGAGGGTCGCCGGTCGTTGCCGCCGCCGGTGCGGGTCGGTGAGGGTGGTGGTGTGCAACGCGAGGTGCTGGTCGTCGGCTACGACGGCGCGGTGTTGACCGACATCGCCGGTCCGGTGGACGTGTTCGACGGCGCGGGGAAGGTGTGCGGCGGCTACCGGGTGCGGTTGGCCGCGGTGGGCGGCGGGTTCGCCGTCTCGGGCGGCCTGCGGATGGAGGCGGAGGACCTGCGGGACGTCGCGGCCGGCGTGGACACGGTGCTGGTGGCCGGTGGCACGGCGTTCGAGGCGGCGGCGGCCGACCCGGAGCTGCGGCGCCACCTGCGGCGGGTCGCGGACGGCGCGCGGCGGGTCGGCAGCGTGTGCACGGGCGCGTTCGTCCTGGCCGGGGCCGGTCTGCTGGACGGCGCGCGGGTCACCACGCACTGGGCGTTCTGCGACCGGCTGGCCGCCGAGAACCCGTCGGTGGAGGTGGTGCCGGACGCGATCCACGTGCGTGACGGCAGGGTGGTCACGTCCGCCGGGGTCACCGCGGGCATCGACCTGGCGCTGGCGCTCGTCGAGCAGGACCACGGCGCGCGGCTCGCCCGGCTGGTGGCGCGCTGGATGGTGGTGTTCCTCCAGCGGCCGGGTGGCCAGTCGCAGTTCAGCGTCCGCTCCCGGGTGCCGCCGGTGCGGGAGCGGGGGCTGCGCGACCTGCTGGACGCCATCGCCGACGACCCGGCCGCGAGCTGGACCGTCGAGGGGATGGCGCGGCGGGCGGCGATGAGCCCGCGGCACTTCGCGCGGGTGTTCCCGCGCCGCGTCGGCGTCCCGCCCGCCCGGTACGTGGAACAGGTGCGGGTCGAGGCGGCGGCGGGGGTGCTGGAGTCGGGCGACGAGGGGCTGGACGTCGTCGCCCGCAGGTGCGGTTTCGGTTCGGCGGAGACGATGCGCCGGGCCTTCCAGCGGGTGCTCGGCGTGACGCCGGGCGGCTACCGCCACAGGTTCCGCACCACCGGTGCGGCCTAGACCGAGGGGGAACGTGATGGACCTGGCTCTCGTGCTCTACCCGGACATGACCGCGCTGGACCTGGTCGGCCCGTACGAGGTGCTGGCCGCGCAGCCGGACGTGACCGCGCACTTCGTGGCCGCGACGCCCGACCCGGTGCGCTGCGACTCGGGCCTGACGATCGTGCCGACGACGACGTTCGACGCGCTGGGCCGGGCCGACCTGGTCGTGGTGCCCGGCGGGAGCGGCTGGGCGCGGGCGCTGGCGGACGGCGTGGTCGCCGCGTGGCTGGCGGGGGTGCACCCGACGGCGACGTGGACGGCGTCGGTGTGCACCGGGTCGACGCTGCTCGCGCAGGCGGGCATCCTCGACGGCCGGCCCGCGACCACGCACTGGGCGCTGCGCGACGAGCTGGCGAAGCTCGGCGCGGTCGTCAGCACCGAGCGGGTCGTGGTCGACGGGTCCGTCGTCACCGCCGCCGGGGTGTCCGCCGGCATCGACATGGCCCTCACCCTCGCCGGGCGGATCTGGGGCGACGAGCGGGCCGAGTTGACCCAGCTGGTCATCGAGTACGACCCGCGCCCGCCCTACGACTCCGGGTCGCCCGACACGGCGTCCCCCGCGCTCGTCGCCCTCGCCCGCGGGGTCCTGACGGGGAGCTGACCCGGTGGTGGCGCTCGACGTCGTGCGACGTCGACCCCGATCTCCGGCAGCCGGTCCACGGCGTCCCCCGGGCTTGTACGGTGGCTGCCGGTCGCCCGCCGCACGACCGAGGGGACCGGACCTCGTCGGAAGGCTCGTCGGACTCGTGGGGGCTCAGCGGTGATCGGGGGTACGGGGGTGCGCGCGGCGTTCGCGGTGCCGGAGTTCCGGGTGCTGTGGGCGGCGGCCGTGCTGTCCACGATCGGCGACCAGCTCGCCCGGGTCGCGCTGTCGGTGCTGGTGTTCCAGCGCACCGGGTCGGCCGCCTGGACGGCGTTGACCTACGCGTCGACCATGCTGCCCGCGTTCGTGTCGGGCGTGCTGCTCACCGGGCTGGCCGACCGGTTCCCGCGGCGCACCGTGATGGTCGTGGCCGACGTGGTGCGCGCCGCGCTGCTGGCCCTGATGGCGGTGCCGGGCGTGCCGCTGCCGCTGGTGGCCGCGCTGCTGGTGGTGGCGCAGCTGGCCGAGCCGCCGTTCGCCGCCGCGCAGGGCGCGCTGCTGCCGACCGTGCTGGGCGAGCACTACGAGGCCGGGCAGTCGGTGCACCTGATCACGCACCAGGTGGGGCTGCTGCTCGGGTTCGTCGGCGGCGGCCTGGTCGTGGCGTGGTTGGGCACGTCGGGCGCGCTGCTCGCCGACGCCGTCACGTTCGCCCTGTCGGCGCTGGTGCTGCGCCTCGGCCTGGCGGCCCGGCCCGCACCGGGGTCCGTGCCCGCGCCGCACCTCCAGATCCGGGCGGGCGCGCTGCTGGTGTGGCGCGACCGGCGGCTGCGGCTGCTGGTGGCGATCGGCTGGCTGGCCCTGTTCACGGTGGTGCCCGAAGGGCTGGCCGTGCCGTTCTCCGACGAGGTCGGCGCGGGCGCGGCGGGCGTGGGCCTGCTGCTGGCCGCCGACCCCGCCGGGATGGTGCTGGGCACCGTGCTGCTGCGGTTCCTGCCCGCGTCGCTGCGGGTGCGGCTGCTGGGCCTGCTGGCGGTGGCCACCGCCGTGCCGCTGGTGGGGTACTTCTTCGCGCCCGGGCTGGTGGGCGCGCTGGCGCTGCTGGCGGCGAGCGGGGTGTTCAGCGCCTACCAGGTCACGGCGGGGGCCACGTTCGTCCGCCTGGTGCCCGACGGGCAGCGCGGCCAGGCGCTGGGCTTCGCGCGCAGCGGCCTGGTCGCCACGCAGGGCCTCGGCGTGGCCGCGGGCGGCCTGCTGGCCACCGCGACCGGCTCGGCCGGGACCGCCGTCGCCTTGGCCGGCCTGGCGGGCGCGGTCCTGGCGCTGGCCCTGACCGCCGCGTGGTCGCGCGTGTCCGCCGCGGCGGCCGGCTGACCGTGCCGGTCCCTCCCGCGGCGCGACGCTGTCCGCCGGTGCGGGTGGCGGACAGGCGCTGGTCCCGGTGGACGGACCTGTGACCGGCGCGGTGGCCCTGAGGTGGTCCGGCCCCCGGGTCTACGACATCCCCGGTGCCGGTGCGCCACGAGCGCACGTCCGCCGCGCCGGCCGCGGAGCGCTGAGGGATCGCGCCGCGGCCCGCGCCCCGTCTCCGGGAGGGTCCCGGATCGTTGCGACTGCTGCCTGACATCACCAGATCTTGTCGCGCATGGCGGCGCACCTCCCCTCGGTCCCGTCGCGCGCGACGGCACCCGCGGCCGTCCCGCCCTGACTGCGGAAACCCGTGCCTCACCAGATCTTGTCGCGCACCGCGATCACCTCCCGTGCCCCGGGTCACCCCGGTAGCGGCTGACATCCGCGCAGGTCACCGTTACTGTGACGGTCCGTCCGGACACGTCGGCAGTCCGGGGTAGACGGTCGTGAGGAACCATGGGCAGAACCCGTCCCGCGTCGTCGGGCGAACGACGCTGGAAGCTATGGTCCCTGCCCCGGCGCGCCCTGGTGTACGTGCTGTCGGTGGAACTGCTGGCCGCCGTCGCCGTGGTCGCCACCACCGCGTGGCCGGTGCCCGACGGCTCGTGGACCGCCTTCGCCGTCCTGGCGGGCTGCGCGGCGCTGCACCTGCACTGCTCGCGCTGGATCGAGCGCGTCCGCCGCGACCACAGCCATCTGCCGCACGTCGACCTGTGCAGCATCTGGATCGTGGCCGGCGCCCTCGTGCTGCCGCCCGTGCTCGCGGTGGCCCACACCGCGCTGATCTACCTGCACCGCTGGTGGGTCGTCGGCCGCTGGGACACCTCCCGCCCGCCGCACCGGTGCGTGTTCACCACCTCGATGATGGTGCTGGCCACGCTGGCCGCGAGCGCCGTCGCCGGTGTCACCGGGCTGCGCGACCGGCTGCGCGCGGGCGAGCCCGGCAGCGTGCTCGACCTCGTCGGCCTCGTCGGCGCGGGCACCGCCCAGTGGCTCGTCAACACCGCCCTGGTGGCCGCGGTGATCCTGCTGACCGTGCGGCCCCGCTCGGTGAAGGACTCCATCGGCAGCGCGGGCGACAACCTGCTGGAAGCCGGTCAGCTGGCGCTGGGCGGGTTCGTCGCGCTCGCCGTGGCCTGGTCGCCGCTGTTCGCGCTGCCCATGGTCGTCGCCGCCGTCGCCCTGCACCGCACCGTGCTGATCCACCAGCTGGAGCTGGCCGCCCGCACCGACACCAAGACCGGCCTGCTCAACGCCGAGGCCTGGCACCTCCAGGCCCGCCTGGAGCTCCAGCGCACCCGCCGCCGGCCGCCGGGCGCCGCCGTCGGGGTGTTCATGATCGACGTGGACCACTTCAAGGACATCAACGACACCCACGGCCACCAGACCGGTGACGTCGTGCTGCGCCGGATGGCCGAGGCCCTGGAGCGCGCCGTGCGCCGGGGCGACTCCGTCGGCCGCTTCGGCGGCGAGGAGTTCGCCGTGCTGCTGCCCGACGTGCGCCCCGACGAGGCGCGGGCCGTCGCCGAGCGGATGCGCGCCGAGGTCCACCGGGTGCTGGTGGACGACGGCGCGGGCGGCACCGTCGGCGGCCTCACCGTCAGCATCGGCGTCGCGGTGTGGCCCGAGGTGGCCGAGGACACCCTGGAGGGGCTGCTGGCCGCCGCCGACTCCGCCCTGTACGAGGCCAAGCGCCTCGGCCGCGACCAGGTCCGGGCCGCCGGGGAGCGCCGCCCGCCGCACCGGCCGCCCGCCGTGCGGGTCCAACGCCCCGTCCCGGGTGTGTAACAACAGCGCGTACGCGCCTGATCCGCTACGACGCGGCGCTCCGGTGGCGTAGTTTCCTGCCGTCACCACCAACTCCGGTCGTCGGTCGTCGCAAGGGGCGTGAGCCAGTGGACCTCGGTGCCCCGCACGGAATCCGGTTCCGCTTCGAGGCGGGCGTGCTGCGCGCCGTCCTGCTCGACGTGCACGGCAAACCGCCGGTGGACGTCGCCGAGCACCTCACCGCCGAGGCGGGTGCGCGCGACCTGGCGGTCGAGGAGACCCGCGACGGGCACGTGCGCGCGGTGCTGCGGCAGGTGTTCGACCTGCCCGCGCCCGCGCGCTGGCGGCTCACCGTCGACGCGCCCGCCGTCGAGCGCCCCGACGGCGTCGGGTTCGCGCTGCCCGGCGCCGTGTCGCTGCGGGTGTCCGGGTCCGCGCCGTGCTCCGCGAGGGACGGCGGTGCGGTCGTCGAGCTGCCCGCCGGGTCGTCCGAACTGGACCTCACCGTGACCAGCGAGCCCGTGTTCGACGTCGGCGACACCGTCGTGGTGTGCCGGGCGGACCAGGTGCGCGAGGCCGCCGTGGTGCTGTCCTGCCTGCCCGCCGACCGGTTCACGCCCCTGCTCACCCCGGCGGGCGGCGAGTCGGCGCACCGCCACGACGCGCTGGTCGACGAGCTGCTCGCGGCGGTGGGCGTGCGGCGCGCGGTGTTCCTCGACGACCCGGACCCCGCGCTGCTGCCCGGCGTGCCCGAGCGCGTGCACCTGCCGTGCGACGGCCCCGTCGGGCTCACCGCGAAGGCGTGGGAGCTGCTGCGCGGCGGCGAGCCGGAGCGCACGCTCGACGTCGCGCCCGACGCCGACCCGATCACCGCCCTGGCCGCGGCGCTGCGCACCGGCGCCGCGCTGCGGGTCACCGGCGGGCCGGAGGACGCCGACGCGCCACCCGTGCCGTTCGACGAGCACGACCCCGTCGACACCGTCCCGGCCGACACCGGCGAAGCCGTCCTGGTCGAGCGCACCGGCACGGCCGCCGACCTCGTCGCCGCCCTGTACGCGCGGCACCGGGGCGCACGACTGGTCGTCGTGCCGGCGCCCGACCTGGACGCCGTGCGCCGCGTCGTCGCCGAGGAGCAGGAGCGGGTCACCGCCGCCGCGGGCGCCATCGGCGACGCCGTGAAGGGCATCGGGTTCGTCGAGGCACTGTGGCGCTACCTGTCCACCGGCGGGCACGACCCGTACGCGGCGGTCGAGGCCGCGGTCACCGCGCAGGTGCCCGGGGAGGCCGTCGAGGCGGTGGGGGAGCGGCGGCTGACCGCGTTCACCACCGGCCTGCCCTACCCGTTCGTGCGCACCGCCGACGTGAACTGGGCGCGCAAGGCCGTCGGGCACGTCGTCGCGGACCCGGCGCTGGTCGTGCTCACCGAGCTGCACCGGGCGGGCGTGGCGCGCGAACCCGCCGCGTTCGGCGTCGTGCTCGACCCCGGCGCGTTCGCCGAACTGCCCGGGACCACCGCGTCGGCGGGCCACCACACGCACCCGATCGTGCGGTCCGGTGAGGACGTGCCGCTCGACCTGCTGCGCGTCCTGGTCGACCGGCTGCCCGTGGAGCTGCTGTTCTTCAACAGCCACGACGCCGACGACGTGGTCGTGCTGGGCGGGCGGGAGCTGCCCGAGCGGGACGTCCCGCTGACCCTGCGGCACCGGCCGATCGTGTTCAACAACTCGTGCCGCCCCTGGACCGACCTGGCCCGCGAGTTCACCCGCGCCGGCGCGCGCGGCTACATCGGCACCCTGTGGACCATCCCGGCCGGGCTGGCCGCCGGCTTCGCCCGCACCGTGGTGCGGCGGCTGACCGCCGAGGAGTCGCCCGCCGCCCACGCCATCGTCAACACCGGCACGCCCGGCGGCATCGAGCGGTCCTACCTGTACGCGGGCACCGTCAACGGGCGGCTCGACGTGTGGCGCGACCGGTCCACCACCGACGCCGAGGCCGCCCTCACCGGCTGCGAGCTGCTCGCCGCCCTCGCGGCCGAGCAGACCCCCGCGGACCTCGCGCGCCTGCTGTGCCGCGAGATCCGCGCGCTGCGCGAGGTCGCCGAGGCGGGCGGCGCCACCGGCACCCCGTCCTACGCCGACGTGCTGCTCGCCGAGTTGGCGCTGGAGGAGGACGACGCGCGGGCCGAGGCGCTGCTGGAGCGCGTCGACGCCGTGCTGCCCGCCCTCGACCTGCCCGAGGACGAGGTCGAGGCCCGCTGGGCCACCCGGTACCGGGTGACCGGGTCCCGCGCCGAGGCGCGCGGGGAATACGCGGCGGCGGTCGAGGATTTCGAACACTGTGTGGCGTTGGGCGACGCGTGCCGCGACCGAGCGGACGTCCTGCTGCGGATGGCGAGGCTGCTGATGCTCGAAGGCAGAACCGACGAGGCGAGGGAGGCCGCGGTGACCGCGCACGACGAGCACCGCGTGCACGGCGACCGCGCCGGCCTGCTGGAGTCGGTCACCGTGCTGGCCGGCATCGGCGGCCACGACCCCGACACCGGCATGCGCTACGCCGTGGAGGGGCACGACCTCGCCGCGGAGCTGGGCGACCGGGCGCGGCAGGCCGCGTTCGCGCTCGACGAGTGCGCGCGGCACCGCGCCGCCGGGTCCGCGGACGCCGCCGTCGAGGCGGGTGTGCGGGCGCTGGAGCTGTTCCGCGCCGGGCAGGACGGCCGGCAGGAGCTGGTGGCGCTGCGGCTGCTCGGCGGCTGCCACCGCGACCGGGGCGAGCTGGAGACCGCGCAGCACTACGCCGCCGTGGGCCTGGCGCGGGCCGAGCAGCTCGGCGCGGCGGCCGAGGTGGCGTCCTTCCACGACGACCTCGGCGGGCTGCTCACCGCGCGCGGCGAGCACGCCAAGGCCCTGGAGCACTACCGGCACGCCGTGGAGAAACTCGTGGCCACCGGCGCGTGGGAGCGCGGCGCCGAGCTGCTGCCCCACCTGGCCGTGGGCGCGGTGCGCGCGGGCGACCCGGAGGCGCTGTGGACGACCGCGCTGTGCGGCGGCCTGGTCTGCGAGGTCGCGCCCCGCGAGGTGTGGGCCTCGCTCGTGCCGCTGGTCGTCGACTCGATGAAGCGGGCGATCGAGACCGGGCCGTTCGAGCTGACCGAGCGCGGCATGACCGACTTCGCCAGCGCCGTCACCGCGGGCCGGCGCGAGGACATGCCGTTCCAGGTCGGCCTGCTCGCCGACGTCGTCGTCGTGCTGCTGGCGTGGCTGATGGGCCGGGTGGAGCGCGATGTGCTGCGCCTGGCGCGGGAGCTGGACCGCAGCAGCGGTGGGGTGCTCGACCTGGTCGCCTACGTGTCGGTGCCGTTCGCCGAGCGCGTCCGCGCGCCCCGGCCTACCAGTGGCGGCCCGCGCTGAGCCCGTCGACCTCGGGGCTGGACAGGTGGTGCACGCGGTAGCGCGTGCCCTCCGCGTCGGGTTCGCCGCTCCACAGCACGACGTGCAGCAGCTCCCACCGGTCCGGGTTGACCGCGACCGCGCTCGCGTGCACGCCGGGGTGGCCGGCGAGTGCCGCCGACTCGGCCAGCGCCTCGTCCACCAGGTCGTCCGGGGTGGCGTCCGGGGGCATGCCGACGGTGCGGCGGGTGAGGTGCGCGACGTCGCCGGCCGGGCCCCGGTGGAACGCCAGGCCCACCCAGTTGCGCACCACGGGGCGGCCGAAGTCGGCGCGGATGCCCGCGAAGCCCGGACCCCACAGGAAGCTGTTCATGCCCTCGGCGGTGCGCCACAGGTAGAACGGCGCGTACTGGTTGACCGGCGAGCCGTCCACGCCGCGCTCGCGCACGCAGTACGCCTTCAGCCCCAGGCCCGGGAAGTCGTCCAGCGCCGAACCGCGCGTGGCGACGCGGTGGCGGATGACGCCCATGTCGTAGTCGGCGGGCAGGGTGATCTCGTACTGCATGGCGTGCACTGGTGTCAGTTCCCCCGGTGTCCGGCCCGGTAGCGGGCGGCGGTGCGCGGGTACAGCTCCCGGTAGGCGGGCAGCGCGCCCCACGCGGTGGTCACGGATTCGGCGTTGAGCAGGCCGTGCACGAGGGCGCGGGCGAACACCTCGCGTGCGGCGTCGAGCACCCGGCGCGGCTCGACTTCCCCGGTGCCGTCGTCCCGGGTGCCGTCGTCGCCGGTGCGGGCGGCGAACACGGTGTCGCCGTCGGTCAGGCCGTGCGAGGGCCGCACCGCCAGCGCCAGGCCGTCCTGCGCCGCCGACGCCAGCGCGTAGGGGTGCGGGAACCGGGCGTTGGTGGCCACCACCCCGATCACCGTGTTGAACGGCGCCGCGCGGTCCTCGACCCGGGTGACGGCGGCCGGGTCGTCGCCGCCGGGGGCGGGGAACTCGCCGGGCAGGCCGAGCGCGTGCGCGAACGGCAGACCGGTGGTCGGGTCCACCGACGGGCCGACCGCGTTCAACGCCGCCACCGCGCCCACCACGATCCCGCCGCCCAGGGACACCGACGCGGTGCCCAGGCCGCCCTTGAGCGCCGCGTTGAGCGCCCCGGTGCCCGCGCCGACGTTGCCCTGCGGCACGTCCGGGCCGGCGATCCGGGCGGCCTCGGCCCCCTCGGCGGCGCCCGGCCGTGCGGTGAAGTCCCCGCCCCGGCCCAGGTCGAACAGCGCGGCGGCGGGCACGAACCCGCCGAGCACGCCCGCCGCCCCGTCGGCCGCGGCCAACCCGTAGGCGCTGCCGCCGGTCAGCACGACCCCGCGCACGCGGCGCCCGCCGTGCCGCGGGTCGAGCGCGGCGGTGTCCCGCGTGGCCGGCGCGCCGCCGCGCACGTCCACCGACACCAGCGCGCCGCGCGGGAAGGCCACCACCGTGGTCCCGGTCAGCGCCCCGCCCCCGACCAGCGTGACGTGCCCGACCAACACCCCCGGCACGTCGGTGATCGCATTCCGCACCCCCCAACCCTAATCCCGAGAGTCCAACCCCCGGGTGCCGAGAGTCCGACGTCCAGGTTCATCGAGTTCTACGTCCAGGGTTTCGTGGGTGCGGGCCACGCGGTCCCGAACGTAGAACTCACAGGTCCCGAGCGTTGGACTCTCGGGGCCTGGGGTTGGACTCTCGGGGTTGGGGGGCTCGGTCAGGGGGTGTGGAGGCGGGCGCCCAGTTCGCGGACCACCGAGGCCAGCAGGTCCACGTCCTCCTCGGTGGTCCGCCAGTTCACGATGGCCGGGCGCAGCGCCACCACGCCCCGGTAGACGGTGGTGCCCGCGTAGACGCGCGCGTCCTCGACGATCTCCTCGCCGAGGCGGCGGTTGAGGTCGTCGAGGGTGTCCGGCGCGACACCGGCCGGGCGGTAGCGGAAGCAGACGACGAACAGGGTGACCGGGGCCAGGAGCTCCAGGTCCGGGGACTCGGCGATGCGGCGGCCCAGCCGCAGGGCCAGGGAGCGGTGCCGTTCGACCATCACCCGGTGGCCCTCGCGGCCGTAGGCGCGCAGCGTGGCCCAGATGGGCAGGGCACGGGCCCGCCGGGACGACTCGGGACCGAGGTTGTTGTAGTTGACGCGCTCCTCGTCCGGCTCGGGCAGGTAGGGGGCGTTCCAGGTGCCGAAGGCGTGCCCGAGCAGCAAGGGGTCGCGCACGAACGCGAACCCGCTCTCGTAGGGGACGTTGAGCCACTTGTGGCCGTCCGCCGCCACCGAGTCGGCGCGCTCCACGCCGCGCACCAGGGGCGCGGTGAGCGGGGACACGGCGGCGAACAGGCCGAACGCACCGTCCACGTGCAGCCACGCGCCGTGCCGCTCGGCCAGGTCCGCCATCTCGTCGATCGGGTCGAAGTCGCCGCCGTTGACCTCGCCCGCGTTGCCGATCAGCACCGCCGGTCCCGATGCGGCCAGCTCGCGGTCCAAGGCGTCCACGTCCAGCCGGCCCGCGTCGTCGCGGGTGAACGTGCGCACGGTGTCCCGACCCAGGCCCAGCACCTGCAACGCCTTGCGGCTGCTCGCGTGCACGTAGCCGCTGGAGAACACCGGCATCCCCGGCAGGCCGACGAGCCCCTCGGCGGTGACGTCCACGCCGTGCCGCCGCGCCCACCAGAACCGGGCGCACGCCAGGCCGGTGAGGTTGGCGAACGTCGCGCTGGGCGTGAGCACCCCGCCGTGGGTGGGCGGCAGGCCGAGCAGCTCCTTGAGCCAGCGCAGCACGACGGCCTCGGCCCGGGCGGCGAACGGCGAGTTGGGCCACAGGCCGGCGGCCTGGTCCAGGAGGGACGTCACCCAGTCCGCCGCCTGGGCGGCCGGGGTGGAACCGCCCACGACGAAGTGGAAGTACCGGGGGCCGGACGAGTGCGTGGCCGCCCGGGTGCCGATGCGCAGCAGGTCGGCGACCGCGGTCATGGTGCCGTCGCCGGACTCGGGCAACGGGCCGTCGAGTTCTTCGAGCAGGTGGGCGTGCGCCGCGTCGCGCACCGGCAGGTGGGGGAGCGCGTCGAGGTAGGGGCGGGCGGCGCGCGCCACCATGCCCAGCGCCTCGGCCGCGTCGTCCCCGGCGTTCAGCGGATCGCCCATCGTGGCAGGCTAGTCGCCGATGACACGGCGTGGGCGGTTCCGCGGTATCGAGATCGATGCGGAAGTGGACGCGTTCCTCGGCATCCAGTACGCGGAACCGCCCTTCGGGGCGCGGCGGTTCGGTGCGCCCGTGCCGGTCGAGCACCGCGGCGACTGCGTGCGGTACGGGCCGGTCGCGCCGCAGTCGGCCGAACTGCCGGGCGCGCCGGTGTGGCGACCCGGCGACGAGGCCGTGCTCAGCTTCAACGTGTGGGCGCGGCGGGACGCCGAGGGCGCCCCGGTGCTGTTCTACCTGCACGGCGGGGCTTACGCGTTCGGGTCGTCCGCCCAACCCGACTACGACGGCGCGGCGCTGGCCCGCGCCGGCCTGGTCGTGGTGACCTGCAACTACCGGCTCGGGTTCGAGGGCTTCGGCCACGTGCCCGGCGCGCCGGCCAACCGCGGCCTGCTCGACCAGCGGGCCGCGCTGCGCCGGGTCCGCGACACCATCGCCGTGTTCGGCGGGGACCCGGACGCCATCACCGTCGCCGGCCAGTCCGCGGGCGCGGCCTCCGCGCTGTTCCTCGCCGCCGCCGAACCCGTGCGGCGCGTCATCGCGCACAGCGTGCCCAACCGCGTGTGCACCGAGGACTTCGCGCGGCGTGTCGCCGAGTGGATCGACCCCACCACCCCGGAGAGCGCCGTGACCTCCGCCGACGCGCTGGCCCGCGTGCAGACCGGCGCGCTCGGCCACGACCCCGTCCTGTTCGGGCCGGTCGCCGACCGCCTGCCCCCGCTCGACCCGCGCGTGGACGCCCTGTTCTGCCACACCTCCGCCGAGTACCGGCTGTTCGAGGCGGTCGGCGCGTTCCGCCCACCGGACGTCGACACCCTCGGCCGTGACTGGGGCGTCCCCGCGCACGTCGTCGCGGCCTACCGGGAGCGCCACCCCGACGAGGCGGCCGTGCGACTGGCGGGCGACTTCGTGTTCGCCGAACCCACCACCCGCCTCGCCGAGGCGCACGGCCGCGCGCACCTGGCGCGGTTCACCCGGTCACCCGGCGGGCACACCGCCGACGTGCCGTTCTGCTTCGGCAACCTCGACGGCGCCGACTTCCTCATCGGTGGACCGCCGGGCGACGACGAGCGCGCGCTGTCCCGGCGCATGCTGCGGGCCTGGGTCGACTTCTGCGCCACCGGCGACCCCGGTTGGCGCGGCGTGCGGTGGTGGGGCGAGCCGGTCGAGCCGCTGCGCGCGCCGTGGCGCGGTGTCGACCTCGACCGGCCGATCGACCACGCCGTCACCGGGACCGGCGCCCGCCCGCCGCGACGTGCACCGTGACCCCGTTGCGCGGCAACGGCTTCGCGTGGCGGCGGGCCGGGGACGGGAGGGCTCGGGGCAGGGGTTCGGGGCAGGGGGCGCCGGACGCCGGCCAGCCGGCCAGGTCGGTGGTGACGAGGTCGCCGTCGGCCGCCCCGTCACCGCCGGGCGCGTACCCGGCCACCTCGAACGTCGCGTTGCGCTCGGCGATCACGTGCGGGCCGTAGGCGTGCACGCCGTTGTCCAGCAGCACGCCGGCGTGCGCCGCCACAGCGCCGCCACCACCGGGCACTCGTCGTGCCGGAACCGGTCGAGCAGCAGCCAGCGCCGCTCGCCGTCCGGGCCGTCGGCGAAGCACAGCCGGTCGCCGTCGCGCCGCCACGCGGCCGAGGCCACGTCGAGCCCGGCCACCCGGCCACCCGACCACCGCGCGCAGCCGCCACCGGTAGGACGCGGGCAGCGGTCCGAGGCCGCCCGCACGTCCTCCCCGGGGCGCCGCGGTGCGCGGTGACCGCCACCGACGCGGCGCCCAGGTCGGCGGGCGCCGCCCAGGTCCGGGGCGATCACCTGGGGTCGTCGCGCTCCCGGCGCACGGTGACCTTGCGGCCCTTGATGGTGGCGCCCCGCAGTGACGCGATGACCTGCTGCGCCGCCGTCTCCGGCACCTCCACCAGGGAGAACCGGTCGGCGATCTCGATCGCGCCGATCTCGCGGCCGTTGAGCTTCGCCTCGCCCGCGATGGCGCCCACCAGGTCCTGCGGCCGGATGCCCGAGCTGCGCCCCGCGCCGACGAACAGGCGCGTCATGCCCGCCGTCGGCCGGCGCGGGGGCCTGCGGTCGCGCCGCTCGCCGGCCGGCGCGCCGTCGCGACCGCGCCGGTCGCCACCGCTGCGCGGCACGTACTCCGGGATCTCCTCCTCGTCGGCCGCCGCGCCGCTGGCCTCGTGCGCCAGCTTCACCGCCGCGAGCGCCACCTCCATCACGTCGAACTCGTCGGCCAGCGTCTCGACCACGACCCGGAAGCCCTCCAGGTCGTCCTCCAGCAGGCTCTCGTGCAGCGCGGCGCGGGTCAGCTCCAGCCGGCGGGTGCGCAGGTCCGCGACCGTCGGCACCTTCTCGACCTGGATGCGCTGCTTGGTGACGCGCTCGATGGTCTTGAGCATGCCGTGCTCGCGCGGCTCGGCCAGCGTGATCGCCACGCCCTCGCGGCCCGCCCGGCCGACCCGGCCGATGCGGTGCACGTAGGACTCCGGCGCGGAGGGCACGTTGTAGTTCACGACGTGCGTGAGCTGCTCCACGTCCAGGCCGCGCGCGGCGACGTCGGTGGCCACCAGCAGGTCCGCGGTGCCGTTGCGCAGCCGCGCCATCACCCGGTCGCGCTGCTCCTGGCTGATGCCGCCGTGCAGCGACTCCGCCCGGTAGCCGCGGCCGTTGAGGGTCTCGGTGAGCTGGTCGACCTCGTCGCGGGTGCGGCAGAACACGATCGCCGCGGTCGGGGACTCCACGTCGAGGATGCGGCCCAGGGCCGCGGGCTTGTGCGCGCGCGGCACGACGTAGGCGCTCTGCCGGACCTTCGGCGCCTCGCCCGGCTCCGGCTGCTCGCGGCTGATCGTGATGCGCACCGGGTCCTTGAGGTGCTGGCGCGCCAGGCGGTCGATGCGCGAGGGCATCGTGGCGGAGAACAGCACGGTCTGCCGCTCGGCCGGAGCCTCGGACAGGATCGAGTCCAGGTCCTCGGCGAAGCCCATGTCGAGCATCTCGTCGGCCTCGTCGAGCACGACGACCTTCAGGTTCTCCAACTTCAGCGTGCCGCGCTGGAGGTGGTCCACGGCGCGGCCCGGCGTGGCGACCACGACGTCCACGCCCTGCTCCAGCACCCGCAGCTGCCGCCCGATCGGCTGACCGCCGTAGATCGGCAGCACGCGCGCCCCCAGGTCGCGCCCGTACCGGTGCACCGCCTCCGACACCTGTACGGCCAGCTCGCGCGTCGGCACCAGCACCAGCGCGAACGGCGCGCGTTCGGTGCGCTCGCCGGCGGCGGCCATCCGCTCCAGCACGGGCAGCGCGAAGGCCGCCGTCTTGCCGGTGCCGGTCGCGGCCTGGCCGAGCAGGTCGCGGCCCTCGGAGAGCGGAGGGATCGCCTCGCGCTGGATCGGGGTCGGCTCCTCGTAACCCAGGCCCGACAGGGCGCGGAGCAGTTCGGGGCGCAACCCGAGGTCGGTGAAGCTGATCCGGTCGTCGGGTTCGTCGTTCATGGGGTCAAGTCTCGCTGATCGCCCGCGAACCGCTCGGCGAGGGGTCCGCCTGCCAGGCGTTCCGGCGGTGCTAGGCGGGTCGGCGCCGTCACGGGGGAGTCGGCCCGGGGCCGCGCCGGACCGCCCCGCCGAACGCGGTCAGCCAGCGGTCCGCCTCGGCGGTCGAGCGCAGCCGCGGGTGCGGCAGCCCGGCCGGCCGGGCCGGGTGCGCGGTCAGGTGGCCCCGGTGCTGCTTGATCGCCCAGGCGATCACCGAATCGCGGCCCACCAGGGCGTTCAGGCCCTCGCGGTTGCCGTTCCACAGCCCGGCGCGGCGCACGATCCGGCCGAGGCTGCGGCGCAGCAGGCGCGGCACGACGACGCGCAGCGGTTGGTCCAGCCACACCAGCAGGTCGGCGCGGTGCCACAGCACCTCGGCGGTGCGGTCGACGTGGTTGCCGTCGACGACCCACGCGGGTCCGGCGGTGGCGGCGGCGAGCCGGGCCCGGAACTCCTCGACTGGCGGTGTCGTCCACCCGGGACCGTGCGCGGTGGCGTCCAGCTCCACGTGCGGTCCGCCCACGAGCGCGGCCAGGGGGCGCGACCAGGGGGGCGCGACAGCGTGCTCTTGCCCGCGCCGCTCACGCCGGGCACGACGATGCGCCGCGGCGTCACGACGGCGTCCGCGCCGAGGCGTGCAGGCCGGTCAGGGCGGCGGCGACGTCGAAGCCGAGCACCGGGTCCGGGGTGGCGGACAGCAGGCTGTCGTACAGCGGCCGGTAGTGGGCGATCTTGCGCGGCGTGCGGCCGTCCGTGCCGAACGACGCCAGCAGGTCGCCGCCGCGGAACGCGAAGCCGGTCATCGCGGTGTGGTCGAGCCACACCTCCACCTCGCCGCACGACAGGGCGGTGGACTTGCTGCTCGCGCCGGTGCGCCAGTCGACGCGCAGCCGCGCCTCGCCCGACGTGCCCCCGGAGCGGTAGGCGACCGTGGCCCACGCGTGCAGCCCCTCCTGCGCCAGCGACGTCACGGCGACCGGTTCGACCAGCCGCGCCAGCACGGTCAGCTGGTTGATGCCCGAGTCCGCCCACGGCGAGACGTAGGAGGTGAACGCCTGCTCGCCCTTGAGCACGTACGGGTCGCAGAACGCCGAGGTGACCGCGGTGACCGGGCCGAACGACAGGGACGCCGCCCACCGCACCTCGGGGGAGAACGCGAAGTGGTGCGCGGTGAACAGCCGGGACGAGTCCCGGCCGCGCAACCGGTCCAGCGACGCCGGGTCGAGCACCAGCGGCTTCTCCACCAGCACGCGGGCGTCGGTGTCGGCCAGCACCAGCGCGGCCAGGTCGGCGTGCGAGTCCGCGGGGGTGGCGATCACGACCAGGTCGGGCCGGTGCGACGCCAGCGCGGTCGGCAGGTCCGGGTAGTGGGGTCGGGGACCGGGGGCGGCCGCCACCGGGTCCACGGTGAACAGCAGGTCCACATCGGACCGCTCGGCGAGCACCGCCAGGTGCGTGCGCGCGATCGTGCCGACGCCGACGAGCCCCACCCGCGTCCGTTCCACGTCCCCGAGTATGCACGGGGGAGCAACCCCTTTCGGGGCGCTCCACCCGTCCACTGAGGACCGCCTAGGGAACGCAGGCGGGCGCCGCGGTCGATCCGGGGAGGGCCGGGGCGTCCGACGCGACCGGGTCGCGCAACGCGTCCGCGACGAACGGGCGCACCCTGGCCGGGTCGGCGGGCAGGCCGTCGGAGGTGGGGCTGCCCGCGTCGACCGGGAGGGTCGCGAAGCGCCGCGTCCCACCGGCGGCGAGCTGCTTCACGGCGCCCACCGCGTCCCAGCCCTCGTCCGTGCGGACGGCGTCGTGCGCCACCGCCATCACCCTGGCCAGCGCCGCCGGGTCGCCGGCGACCTCCGGGCCGCCCACCCGGTCCAGCAGGCCGCGCAGGAACACCTGGTGCCGCTGCACGCGGTCCAGGTCGCCCGCGGTGAGCGACTGCCCCTTCCGCTGGCGCAGGTACAGCGCGGCCTGCTCGCCCGCCAGGACGTGCCGGCCGGCGGGCAGCGCGAAGCCGGTCTCGACGTCGTGGGTGTCGGCGGCGAGGCAGACCTCCACCCCGCCGACCGCGGTGCTCAGCTCGGCGAACCGCCCCATGCCGAGGGCCGCCCAGTGGTCGACCCGGGCGCCGGTCAGCTCCTCGACGGCGGCGACCGTGGCCTCCGTGCCCGCCAGGTCGGGGTCGCGCCCCTCCCGGCGCGCCCGCTCGTGGGCCGCGCCGTAGAGGGAGTTGATCCGGGCCGGCGCGGCACCGGGGAGGGACACCCGGGTGTCGCGCGGCAGTGACACGGCGCTGACCGAGCCGTCCGGGGAGAGCCGGACCAGCACCAGGGCGTCCGGTCTCGGCGCGGTCTCGTCCGGGCCGTCGTCCAGGCCCAGCAGCAGGACGGTCTGCCCGGTGGGCGGCGTGACCCGCCCCTGGTCGACCGGCGCGGCGGCGCGGTCCACGGCGAGCGGGATCGCGACGGCGGCGACGGCGGCCGCCGCGGTGAGCGCGCCGACCGCGACCAGCGCGAACGGGCGGCGCCGCCGGGGTGCGGCGTGCAGCCGGGCGAGCACCTCGCGGTGGTCCACCCGCTGCTCCGCCTCGGCCGCGACGGCCTCGCGGATGAGGGATTCCTGGTCGGTCATCGCAGCACCTCCGCGCGCGTGGTCCCGTTGATCCTCAGCTTCCGCAGCGCGCGGGAGATGTGGCTGCGCACCGTGCCCTCCGAGCAGCCGAGCACCCTGGCGATCTCCGCGTCGGAGCTGTCCTCGTAGTAGCGCAGCACGATCGCCGCGCGCTGCTTGCGCGGCAGCACGGCGATGCGGGCGCGCATCGCGTCCCGCTCGGCGTGCCGGTCCGCCGGGTCGGCGACCACCGGGGCCAGCGCGTCGAGGCCGGCGTGGGTCGCGGACACCTCGCGGGCGGCCCGGCGGCGGCGCCACGACAGGTAGTCGTTGGTCACCATCCTCTTCACGTACGGGTAGGGGGCGTCGAGCCCGCCGATCCGGTCCCACTTCTGCCGCGCCCGCAGCAGCACGTCCTGGACGATGTCCTGCGCCAGGTACTTGTCGCACGTCAGTGCCGTGGCGTAGCGCAAGAGCCGATCGAGACGATCGGTGACGAACCGGTCGTAGTCGTCCCGCACGTCGCCCCCTTCTGCCGCTGTTGTCGATTGCGGTCGGGAAACCCCCGGGAGGACGCGCCGCGTTGAACGACGTGGCTGTGACACCGGTCACCACTTGCCTATAACCCTATATGGGGGTACATATGGGGTTATCAATGTGTCGCAACGGGGAGGCGTCGTGCCGAAGATCAACGTGTACCTGCCGGACGAGCTGGCCGAGCAGGTCAAGGACGTGGGCGTGCCGGTGTCGGCGGTCTGCCAGCGCGCGCTGGAGCAGGCCGTGAAGCGGATCGCGGCGGTCCGGGCCGTCCGCCTCGACGACCCGGACTCGCTGGAACTGGCCGCCCGCACGTCGCGCGTCACCGACCGGGTGCGCGCCGTGCTGCGGCTGGCGACCGAGCGCGCCCGCGCGGCGGGTGCGGCGGAGGTCGGCACCGGGCACCTGCTGGGCGGTGTGCTGGACGAGGGCGGCAACCTGGCGGTGCGCGTGCTCCAGGTGCTGGAGGTCGAACCCGGCCGCGTGGCGGCGGCGCTGCCCGCGGGGACCGGCGGCGGGGCGGTCCCGACCTCGTTCGGCGCCGACGCTGCGGCGGCGCTGGAGTTGAGCGTCGTCGAGGCGGTCACCCTCGGTCACAACTACGTGGGCTGCGAGCACCTGCTGCTGGGCGTGCTGGCCGAGCCGGACGGGGCGGGCGGGGAGGTGCTGCGCGGCCTCGGCGTCGAGCCGCGCGCCGCGCGCAACGCCGTGGCCGCCGCGCTGGCGGGTTACGCGCACCTGCACGCGAACGCGGCCGCCGCGCCGGACCCGACCGCCGTCGTCACCGCCGTGGTCCAGCGCGAGCTGCGGCCGCTGGTCGAGCGCCTGGAACGGCTCGAACGCGGCTGACCGAGGCGGCCGGGGGTGGTCACGAAACGTGACCACCCCCACCGGGCGGTCGGAATACTGACCGTTTGAGTCTCGTTGAACAGGGTGTAGCCCCGTCGGGGGCACAAGGGCGAACCTCCACTTCCTTGCGCAGGTCGTCCGTCCACGCCCTCTTCGCGCGACCAGGTGAAGGAGACCGCAGTGCCGTCGACCACCAAGACCGCCCCGTCCCGACGTGAGTGGACCCAGGACGAGGACCTGGTGGGCCACTACCTGCGCGAGGTCGGCGCGACCGCCCTGCTGACCGCCGAGGAGGAGGTCCGGCTCTCCCGCGGCATCGAGGCCGGCCTGTACGCCGCCGAGCTGCTGCGCGCGGCCGACGCCGGCGAGGCCGCGCAGCCCGACCCCGAGCGCCGCCGCCTGCTGCGCACCGTCGTCCACGAGGGCCGGCGCGCCAAGGACCTCATGGTCCGGGCCAACCTGCGCCTGGTCGTCGCGGTCGCCAAGAAGCACTCCCGGCGCGGCCTGCCGTTCCTCGACGTCGTGCAGGAGGGCAACATCGGCCTCATCCGCGCGGTCGAGAAGTTCGACTACACCAAGGGCTTCAAGTTCTCCACCTACGCCGTGTGGTGGATCAGGCAGGCCATCGAGCGCGGCCTGGCCGAGCAGACGCGCACCGTGCGGCTGCCCGTCCACGTGGTCGAGGAGCTGAACAAGGCGGCCAAGGTCGAGCGCCGGCTGCGCGGCGAGCTCGACCGCGACCCGAGCGTCGAGGAGGTCGCCGAGGCCGCCGGCATCGCCGTGACCCGCCTGGTGGAGCTGCGCCGCGCCAGCCGCGACGCGATCAGCCTGGAGACCCCGGTGGGCGAGGACGGCACCACGTCCGTGGCCGACCTCATCGAGGACGCCGACGGCGTGCAGGCGCACGACGTCGTCGAGCAGGCCGAGCTGACCGCCGAGCTGCGCACCCTGGTGGGCACCCTGCCCGAGCGGCAGGCGCGCATCATCAGCCGCCGCTACGGCCTGCTCGACGGCCGCCCGTGCACCCTCCAGGAGGTGGCGCGCGAGCTGGGCCTGACCAAGGAGCGCATCCGCCAGCTGGAGAAGGAGTCGCTGCGGCTGCTGCGCGACCCGCAGCGCAGCGGCGCCGTGCTCGCCCTCGCGGGCTGATCGGGGCCGCCGGCACGACCGGCACGACCGGCACGACCGGCACTGCAACAATCGGCGGGGTGCCGGCACCTCATCCACGTGAGCACCCATGCCGACCCGGGCGCCGTCGTGACCGCCGACGCGACTGACCCGCCGCACCCGCCACCGGACCACCCGCCGCCGCAGCCCGACGACGTCGAGCTGTGGCGGCGCGGCGACCGCGCGTCGTTCGGCGTGCTGTTCGAACGGCACGTCGAGGCCGTCTGGAACCACGCCTACCGGCTGACCGGGTCGTGGGAGCAGGCCCAGGACGTGACGTCGGCGACGTTCCTCACCGCGTGGCGCACCCGCGCCCAGGTCGAGCTGGTGCGCGAGAGCGCGCGGCCACTCCTCTTCACCATGGCGGGCAACGTCGCGCGCACCGCGCACCGCGGGTCGGCCCGCCGCACGCGGCTGCTGCGGCGGGTCTCCGCGCCCGTCGACGAACCCGACCACGCCGACGCCGTCGCCCACCGGGTCGACGAGCAGGACCGGCTGCGCCGCGTCGTCGCGGCCGTCCGGAGGCTGCCCCGCGCCCAGCGGAAGGCCGCGGAGCTGTGCCTGCTCGGCGGCCTTCCGGTCGCCGACGCCGCCGCGCAGCTCGGCCTGGCCGAGGTCAGCGTGCGCGCCCACCTCTCCCGCGCCCGCGCCCGGCTGCGGGACCTCGCCCCACCTCTCGGTGCCCCACCACCCGGCCCGGACATGACGGAGGACCAGCCGTGACCATCCCCGGCCTGCCCGAGCACCGCCCGCTGCCGCCCGAGGTGCGGGCGCGGCTGCGCGCGGACTTCGAGGACGGCATCGACCGCCCCCGCCACCGGACCGCGCCGTCCGCGCTGACCGCCGTCGCGGCCGCCGCCGTGACCGCGCTCGTCGTGGGCGCCGTGGTCGTGCTGCGCGACGTGCCCGACCTCCGACCCGCGGCCCCGCCGCCACCACCCGGCGGCTCGCTCGGCGCGGTGGGGGTCGAGGCGGCACTGGACCGCTGCTGGTCCGCGCTCCGGGCGGAAGACCTGGCCGACGCCTACCCCGACCGCTCGCGCTGGACCCCGGTGTGGGGGGAGGACCGCCCCGAGATCGACGTGGTGGCGGCCCGCGCGGCGGGTGAGCCCCTGTTCTGCCAGACCACGGCCACCACGGCCACCGTGTCCGACCTGAACGGCCTGCTGGTCACGCGGGAGGGCGTCGTCGCGGGCACCACCGACGCCGCGTCCCCGGTGGTCGCCGGCACGGGGGTGCACGGTTCCTACGACGTCGAGGCCGACGTCGCCGACCACCTCTACGTCGCGATGACGCACACCAACCCGACCGGCACGGCGATCACGGTCGACGGCGTGCCGCTGCCCGGCGCCGGCGCCCCCGCCGCCGTGGTCCGCGACCGGGCGGACGGTCCCGAGCCCGACCGGGAGTCCGAGGCGGGCCGCCTGCTGGGCGACTGCCTGGCCACCGCGTCGGACCCGGTCGTCGACCCGGACTCCTACCGGCCCGGGGCGCACGTCGACGGCCTCGTCCTCGGGCGCAGCGCCACCCGACTGGTCGTCTGCCGCGCTTGGCCTGTGGAACGCGTGTCGCACGCGCGGACCCGCACCCTGGAGGCGCTGGGCTTCCCGGTCCGCTTCCACTACGACGGCCACACCTTCGACGGGCCGCACACCCTGGCCGGCCAGGTGCCCGTCGACGCCGCCGGGATGACCGTGTCGGTCGACGGCGGCGCACCGGTGCGGGCGGTGGTGGCGGACGGCACGTTCGTGCTCCGCCTGGGCCCGGAGGTCGCCCTCGTGCCGGGGGTCACCCGGCTGCGCGTCGAGGTCCTCGACGGGCGGGGCGCCGTGATCCTCGACGGTGAGGTCCTCCACTCTCCGTGAGCACGCCGTCGCGACTCCGCCGGCATAGGGTTGATCGTGACCCTGACCGGCGGAGACGACGGAGGCGCGGCTTGAGGCCGACGGTGTGCGGACGTGACGGGACGACCTCGGGGGCGGATGCGTGAGCGCGGGGGACGCGGGGACCGTCACCCTGCCCGGGTGGAGCATCGTGCTGCCCGCCGTCGGGCTCGTCGCGCTGGTCGCGTCGTGGGGGCGGGACCTCAACGCGGTCCTGCTCGTCCTGGTGTGCGTGGGGCTGGGCGGCGGCGTGGTCGCCGCGGTGCACCACGCCGAGGTGGTGGCGCACCGCGTCGGTGAACCGTTCGGCACGCTCATCCTCGCCGTCGCGGTCACCGTGATCGAGGTCGCGCTGATCGTCACGCTCATGTCCTCCGGCGGGGACAAGGCGGCCACCCTGGCCCGCGACACGGTGTTCGCCGCCGTCATGATCACCTGCAACGGCATCGTCGGCCTGGCGCTGCTGGTGGGCTCGCTGCGGCACCGGGTGCAGCGCTTCCGCTCCTACGCCTCCGGTGGCGCGTTCGCCGTGACGCTGGCGCTGATCACGCTCAGCCTCGTGCTGCCGGGCTTCACCACCAGCTCCGCCGGGCCGACGTTCTCCGGTTCGCAGCTGGCGTTCGCGGGTGTGATGTCGCTGGTGCTGTACGGGGTGTTCGTGTTCGTGCAGACCGTGCGGCACCGCGACTACTTCCTGCCCGACGAGGAGACCGCCGCCCACGACGACCACGCCGCCGCGCCGTCCGGCCGCACCACGCTGACCTCGCTGGGGCTGCTGCTGCTGTGCCTGGTCGCCGTGGTGGGCCTCGCGAAGGCCGCGTCACCGGCGCTGGAGTCCGCCGTGGAGGCGGTCGGCGCGCCGCTGTCCCTGGTCGGCGTGCTGATCGCGCTGCTGGTGCTGATGCCGGAGACGGTGGCGGCCGTGCGGGCCGCCCTGCGCGACCGGCTCCAGGTCAGCATGAACCTCGCCCTGGGCTCCGCGATGGCCAGCATCGGGCTGACCATCCCGGCCATCGCGATCGCCTCGATCTGGATGAGCGGCCCCCTGGTCCTGGGCCTGGGCGGCAAGGAACTGGTGCTGCTCGCCCTCACCGCCGCGGTCGGCACGCTCACCGTCGTGTCCGGCCGCGCCACGGTCCTCCAGGGAGCGGTGCACCTGGTGGTGTTCAGCGCCTTCCTGTTCCTGACCGTGACGCCGTAGCCACCGCACGGGCGACGCGTCCCGGCGGAACCCCCTTGGGTACCGTCCGGGCGTCGGCGCACGACCGCGGAGGTCCCATGCGATTCCTGTTCCGCCCGCCCGCCACCGAGGCGGGCGGGTTGTTGGCGCTGCCCTGGGCGCGACCGCTGGAGGAGTGGGACGAGAAGCTGCTGCTGACCGTGCCGCAGCGGGGCATCTCGCGGCACGTCGTGCGGTTCGTCGCCAGCGAGGGGCGGGTCTACGCGCTCAAGGAGATCGCCGAACCGCTGGCGCGCCACGAGTACGCGCTGCTGGGCGAGTTCGAGCAGGAGGGGCTGCCGACCGTGTCGGTGCTCGGGCTGTGCGTCGACCGGCCCGAGGACCAGCAGGCGATCCTCGTCACGCGCTACCTCGAGCACTCGATGTCCTACCGGTACCTGTTCTCCAGCCCGCGCGGCGACCACTCGGCCGACCGGTTGGTCGGCACGCTGGTGGAACTGCTGGTGCGGCTGCACCTGGCGGGCATCTTCTGGGGCGACTGCTCGCTGTCGAACACCCTGTTCCGGTTGGACGCGGGCAAGCTCGCCGCCTACCTCGTCGACGCCGAGACCGCGGAACGGCACCCGGCCCTGTCGAACGGCCAGCGCGCCTACGACGTGGACCTGGCCCGCGAGCGCATCGGCGGCGAACTGCTCGACCTCCAGGCGGGTGGCGTGCTGCACCCCGACATCGACCCGATCCGGGTGGCCGACAGCGTGCCCGAGCGGTACGCGGCCCTGTGGGACGAGGTGACCCGCGAGGAGTTCTTCCGCCTCGACGAGCAGCGCTACCGGGTCGCCGAACGCCTGCGCCGCCTCAACGACCTGGGCTTCGACGTCGACGAGGTCGAGCTGACCACGTCGGACAAGGGCGCGCGGCTGCGGGTGGACATCCGGGTCGCCGAGATCGGCCAGCACCGCCGCGAGCTGTTCCGCCTCACCGGCCTGGAGGCGCAGGAGAACCAGGCCCTGCGGCTGCTCAACGACCTGCGCTCGTTCCGCGCCTACCTGGAGCAGCGCGACGGCCACCCGGTGCCCGACGCCACCGCGGGCCACCTGTGGCGCAACGAGGTCTACGACCCGGTCGTCGCCGCGGTGCCGCCCGACCTGCTCGGCGTGCTGTCGCCGGCGGAGCTGTTCCACGAGGTCCTCGTGCACCGCTGGTACCTCTCCGAGCACGCCGGGCGCGACGTCGGCACGACCGCGGCGCTGCGGTCCTACCTGGCCACCGTGCTGCCCGACCAGGACGTCGAGGTGCCGGCCGAGCCGGACGACTGACGCGCCGACGCCGCGCGGACGTGGTTGAGTGGAGTCGTGACAACCCCGGAAGCGGGCCTGCGCACGCGGGTCGAAACACAGGCCGAGGACCAGGCGGTGGTCGTCGGGATCGTCGGCGACGTCGACCAGAGCACCTCGGAAGCGCTGGACAAGGCCCTGGACGAGGGCGTGGCCAAGGCGAAGGAGAGCGGTGCCCTGCTGGTCGTGGTGGACCTCCAGGAGGTCGGTTTCGTCGCCTCGGCAGGCTTGTCCTCGCTGATCAAGGCGCACAACCGCGCCCGTGACGAAGGTCTCGAACTCGTGGTCGTGCTGCCCGAGGAGCACCGCCTGGCACGCCTGCTCTGGCTGACCGCCCTGAGCCGCGTGCTCACCGTGGTGAGCTCGCTGGAGGAAGCGCTGACGAAGGCGCCGCGCAACCCCGCGTAGCCGCGGCGCGCCGGGCCAGCGGCGGGACGGCCGCGCCCGCGGTGAGGAACACCGCGGCGGCGAGCAGCCACCCACCGGCGCCGAGCGCGGTCAGGCCCAGCGTGAAGAACGCCGGGCCGACCATCTGCGCGGTGGCGGTCGCCGCCTCGGTCACCCCCTGGTAGGCGCCCCGCGCCTCCTCGCGCATCAGCGACAGCGACAGCTGCCACCCCGCCGCCACGTACCCCAGCTCGCCGGCCAGGTGCAGCAGGCCCGCGAGCACCACCACCGCGACGCCCGCCGTCCTCGGGACGAGGTCGGTCGTCGCCAGCAGCACGCACGCGGCGGCCAGGACCGCGCCCGAGGCGGCGGCGGTGCGGGCCGCGCGGGACGTGGTGGTGGCCAGCCGGGTCGCGGGCACCTGGAGCGCGGCGATGCCGACGGAGCCGATCACGACCACCACGCCGCTCAGCCACAGCGGCAGGGATCGGGCCGTCCACAGCGGCAGCCCGGTCGAGAGCATCGCCCAGCACAGCGACAGCACGGCGGTCGCGGCGGTGACGGCGAGGTAGGGGCCGTCGCGCAGCGGCGAGCGCTCCCGTGCCCCGGGCCGGCCGGGGCGGGCGGGCTTCGGCGCGGCCAGGGCGACGGCGGTCGGCACGGCGAAGGTCAGCGCGTTCAGCAGGATCGCCGCCCGGTAGGCGGACGGGTCGTCGACGGTCAGCACGAGCGCGCCCGCACCCGCGCCCACCGCGTAGCCGACGTGCTGCGCGACCCGTTGCCGGGCCAGTGCGGCGACCCGCCGGTCGCCGTCGGGCACCAGCCCCGCGACCAGGGCGGTGCGGGCCGCGGCGCCGCCGTTCGCCGGCGCCACGAACACCACGGTGACCAGCACGAACGCCCACGTGTCGGTGGCGAACGGGTAGCTCGCCATGGCCAGGCCGCGCACGACGGTGGTGGCGGCCAGCACGTGCCGCGCGTCGAACCGGTCGGCCAGCGCGCCCAGCGGCACCGCAGAGGCCAGGCCGCCCGCACCCGCCGCGGTCATCGCCACGCCCACCAGCACGGGGGACAGGCCCTCCACGCGGGTGAAGTACAGCGCCCACGTGGTGAACCACAGCCCGTCGCCCGCGGCCGACACGCCGCGGGCCCACATCAGGCGGCGCAACCAGAGCTCGACCTCCACGACCCCACCCTTCATCAGTTCGTGAAGGGTGACTGTAGGTCGCAGTCATCGTTCACGTCCACCTGAAGAGTGATAACGTGCGCGGTGTGGCGGGATGGGTGGACCGGGGGAACGGCGTGGTCGCGGCGGTCACCGGCCTGGCCGCCGAACTGGCCGACCCGGTGCGCCTGACCGCGCTCCAGCTGCTCGCCGCCGAGGGTCCGCACACGATGAGCCAGCTCGCCGACGCGATCGGCGTCACCGCGCCCCGCCTGGGCAACCACCTGGCCCGGCTGCGGGCCCGCGACCTGGTCACCGTCGAGCACACCGGCCGGCACGCCGTCTACCGGGCCGCGCCCGGCCTGGGCGACGTCCTGGTCGTCCTGGCCCGCTACGCCCACGCGACCCCGGCGCCCGGTCGCGCCCCGTCACCCGCCGACGTCGCCCACACCTGCTACGACCACGCCGCCGGCCGGCTGGGCGTGACGGTGTTCGCGACCCTCGTGGACCGCGGCGCGCTGACCGCGCCGGACGGGCGCGGCGACGAGCTGTCGCTCGGGCCCGACCGCACCGCGTTCGCCGAGCTGGGTGTCGACCTGGCCGTCCTCGACCCGGGCCGCCGCAAGCTCGCCACCGCCTGCCTCGACCGCACCCACCGGCTGCCCCACCTGGGCGGCGCGCTGGGCGCGGCCGTGCTCGACGCCTTCGTCGCCGGCGGTCTCGTCGCGCGCACCGACGGCAGTCGCGTCCTCGCGGTCACGGCGCCGGACCGGCTCGCGGCCCTGCTGCCGGGTTTCTGACCCGCCGGAGCCGCGCTCCGCGACCGGGTCGGCGGACGGGTGGGCCGCCGCGCCCGTGGGAGCGCGGCGGCCCGCCCTGTGAGGTCGCTACCTCAACGCGCGGGCGTCACCCCGTGCTGCTGTGGGTGCTCTCCTGGTACGCGCCCTCCTCGCCCGCGTAGGAGAAGTGGTCCCAGTAGTGGGCGTCGCCACCGCCCCAACCGTGGCCGTCGTCGTGGTCGTGCCCGCCGGCCACGGCACCGGTCTGGCTGCTGTACGCACCGTTCTCGCCGGCCCACCCCTCGACTTCGAAGAAGTACGCCGTCTCGCCGTCGGTGCCCGACCAGACGCTGTGGAACCCGGCGCCCTCGGGTGTCGCCACCGACACGTGGTGCTCGTACGACGCTTCGTCGGCCGAGGCGAGGCCGGCCGCACCCAGCAGAACGGGGATGGACAGGGCGAACGCGGCGATGAGCCGGATCGTGTTGCGCATGGAGGACCTCCTGGTGTGTTGACGCCATGCGGTCCGATCGTCACCCAGGCGGGCCGGCCCCACCGGCCGGATGGCCCATCGTGTGATGGTGTCACCGGACCATCGCAGGGCCCTGACCTGCGGTTATCGCTATGCGTAAGAGAAAGAGTGAGCTGGTGGGTGACCGTGTCGCGTTTGACTGCGCAGCCGAGGCCCGGTACGGGCGGAAGACGCGTCCGGCACGCGCCGCCCGAGGGGCGCGTGCCGGACGCGTTGCCCGTTAAGGTTCGGGTACTGACCGGTGCCAGAAATGAGGTGGCGGGGTGGTCGTGAAGCTCTCGTCCGGGACCGAACTGGTCAAGCCGCTCGTGCGGTGGGGCCTGGGGCACGGGCTGCCACGGGCCGCGCTCCGCGCCGCCGCACGGCGGGGCGACCTCCAGGCCCGCCTGTTCGTGGAGTCGGGCACGTCGTCCACCGCCGGGCTGAGCGGCCTGTTCGACGAGGTCCGCGCCCGCGGACCGCTCGTCCGGGGCAGGTTCTCCCACCTCACCGCGCACCACGCCGCGGTGCGGGAGGTGCTGACCGGCGGCGACTTCCGCACCGGCATCGGCCCTTCGGGCGACGGGACGTGGGCGCGGCTGTCCGACTGGTCCGCGCCCACCGTGCTGCACCCCATGGCGCCGCCCTCGCTGCTGGTGACCGAGCCGCCCGCGCACACCCGCTACCGCAAGCTGGTGACCCGGGTGTTCACCGCGCGGGCGGTGGAGCGGCTGCGGGCGTTCACCGAGCGCACCGCGCACCGGCTGCTCGACGCGCTCGACCCGACCGGACCCGTCGACCTGGTCGAGGCGTACTGCGCCCCGCTGCCCGTCACGGTGATCGCCGAGGTGCTGGGCGTGCCGCCGGAGCAGCGCCGGCGGGTGCTGGCCCTGGGCGCGGCGGCCGCGCCCAGCCTGGACATGGGGCTGCCGTGGCGCCGGTTCCGCGCGGTCGAGACCGCGCTCGCCGAGTTCGAAACCTGGCTCGCCGACCACCTCCGCCGGCTGCGCTCCCACCCCGGCGACGACCTGCTGAGCGAGCTGGTCGCCGCCAGGGAGGACGGCGTGGGCCTGGACGACCTCGAACTGCGCGCCACGGCCGGGCTGGTGCTCGCCGCCGGGTTCGAGACGACCGTGAACCTGCTCGGCAACGGGGTCGCCCTGCTGCACGGCGACCCCGGCCAGCGCGAGGTGCTCGCGGAGGACCCCTCGGTGTGGCCGAACGCGGTCGAGGAGGTGCTCCGCGTCGACCCGCCCGTGCTGCTGACCGGCCGGACGAGCGTGCGCGACACGGCGGTGGCGGGCGTCCGGGTGCCGAAGGGCGCGCTGGTGACCACCATCCTCGCCGGCGCCAACCGCGACCCGCTGGTGTTCGAGGACCCCGGGCGGTTCGACGTGCGCCGCGCCAACGCCCGCGAGCACATCTCGTTCTCGGCGGGCCGCCACCACTGCCTGGGGGCGGCCCTGGCCCGGATGGAGGGCGAGGTGGGCCTGCGGGTGCTGTTCGAGCGCTTCCCCCGGCTGCGCCTCCTGCCGGGCGCGACCCGCCGCGGGACCCGCATCCTGCGCGGGTACGAGCGCCTGCCGGCCCGTCTCACCGGGTGACGCCGGCCGTCGTGCCGACACCCGCCGCCGTGGTTAGGGTCGGGGTGCCGGGTCGGGTGGTGGCGGGAGGAGCGGGCATGACGGACGAGGAGCTCGTCGTCGAGTTCGCCCTGACCCGCCTGGACAACCCCGGGCTCGACCTGGAGGAGGTCGCCGCGCTCGTCGTCCGGCGGGTGGGCGCGGACCGCATGCTGGAGTTCGCCTCCCGCAACCTCGCCACGCGCGGTGAGCTGCGCGGCGCGGTGTTCCCCTCCGCCGTCGAGCACGTGCTGCGGGTGGTGCTGACCCTGCGCGGGCCTGCCGACTAGGGCGTCCGCCTCAGCCGTGCTGGACGATCTGGATCAGGTTGCCGCAGGTGTCGTCCAGCACGGCGGTGACGACGGGGCCCATCTCCAGGGGCTCCTGGGTGAACCGCACGCCGAGCCCGCGCAGCCGGTCGAACTCCGCCCGGACGTCGTCCACGGCGAAGGCGGTGGCCGGGATGCCGTCCGCGACCAGCGCCTCCGTGTACGGCTTCACGGCGGGATGCTCGTCGGGCTCCAGCACCAGTTCGGTGCCGTCGGGGTCCTCCGGCGAGACCACGGTCAGCCACCGGTGCGCCCCCAGCGGGATCTCGGTCTTCTTCACGAAGCCCAGCACGTCGGTGTAGAAGCGCAGGGCCTTGTCCTGGTCGTCGACGAAGACGCTGGACAGGTGGATCTTCACGGGGTGTCCTCCGGTGTGCGGGGCTCGAGCCACCTGGTCACGATGACCTCGAGCGGTGCGGTGTTCAGGTCGTGGAACTTGTAGCGGCCCTGGCGCCGCGTGCGGACCAGGCCCGCGGCCTCCAGCACGGCCAGGTGCTGGCTGATCGCCTGGCGGGTCGACCCGAGGCCGTGCTTGGCGATCAACCGCGTGCAGATCTCGAACAGGGTCTGGCCGTCCCGCTCCACCAGCTCGTCGAGGATGCGCCGGCGGGTGGGATCGGCCAGCGCCTTGAACAGGTCGTCCGCCACGACACCCACCATAGGCAAGTGACCACTTGCCTGACAACCCCGGGCGGGGTGTTGATCCGGGCGTCGGGTGCCGCCATGATGGCCGCTCGTCGGTCTTCGACCACACTGGGGGTAGTTCGGTGAGAAAGTACCGATCACTGGTCGTCGGGCTGGCGGCCGCACTCGCGGTCGCGGTGGTCCGGCCGTGCCCGCGCAGGCGGCGACGACGTTGCCGGCGGCCGACTTCAGGCTCAAGGCCACCGGCTACTCCGGGTTGATCGACGACCTGGACGCCGCGCTGCCCGACGTGGGCGTGCCGACCGTCGTGCGCGACGGGAACCGGGCCGCCACCACCTGCTCGCCGGCCGCTGCCAACCGGGTCGCCGCGTTCTGCTGGAACAGCGGCGACGACGACGTCGCGTACTGGGTGCCGCAGGGCATCACCACCACCGCCGACGCCTACGGCGAGGCGACCTACGAGGGCGCCACCGCCATCCTGGTGAGCTGGTACGACAACGGCGCCGACGGGGTCGATCGGGGCGTCCGGGTCTCGTTCGTCGACTACTCCACGCCGTCCGCGCCCACCTACCGCCACGTCCTGCTGGTCGAGCCGTACGCGAACAGCGCCGGGCAGGCGTCGTTCCGGGCGGTGAACCTGCACGCCGGCGGCATGTTCTGGTACGGCCACCACCTCTACGTCGCCGCGACCGGCACCGGGTTCCGCGTCTTCGACCTGCGGCACCTGTGGCAGACCAGCACCACGAACGGCTCCGCGATCGGCCGCCAGGCAGACGGCAGCCACCAGGCGTACGGCTACAAGTACGTGCTGCCCCAGGCGTTCGCCTACAACCAGTCGACCACCGGCGGCCGGGCCGCCATCCGCTTCTCCTTCGCCTCGCTGGACCGCACGAGCACCCCGGACAGCGTCGTGGTCGGCGAGTACGCCAACCCCGGCGCGGGCAGCCGCCTGTTCCGCTTCCCGATCGACCACACCGACCGGATGCTCGCCGAGTCCGCCGACGGCTACGCCCGCGCCACCGAGGCGTACGACGTGTCGGTGCAGAGCATGCAGGGCGCGACGGCGATCAACGGCAAGTACTACCTGTCCACCAGCGACGGCAGCGGCAACGCCGGGGACCTGGCCACCTTCACGCCCGGCGGCGCGGTGACCACGCGCCACGACGTGCTGCCCGTCGGTCCCGAGAACTTCTCCTACTGGCCCGCCAAGGGGCAGCTCTGGTCGCTGACCGAGTACGCGGGCGACCGCTCGGTCTTCGCGGTCCGCGCCTCCGCCTACTGACCCGCGTCCCCGCGACGTGCGACGGCCCCGTCACCACCCGGTGACGGGGCCGTTCAGCCTTGTGCGGTACGGGGCGCCTACCGCACGCTGGTGCGGTGGCGGCCGCCGGCGATGGCCTCCGCGACGCCGATGAGCAGCACCGAGGCGATCACCGCGATGATGAAGCCCAGGACGTTCAGCTCGAAGATGTCGCCGGTGCCGAGCAGGTTGGCGATCGTGCCGCCGATGACGGAGCCGACCAGCCCCAGCAGCAGCGTCGCCACGATGCCGAGGTTCTGCTTGCCGGGCTTGATCAGGCGGGCGAGCGCACCGATGATCAAGCCGGCGACGATGAACCCGATCACGTCACCCTCCTGAGTCTCGTATTGCTGTCTGTCAGAGGGCTACCCGGTCGGGTGGAAACCCAACCCGTTCGGTCATGGACATCACATCAGCGCAGGTCGCGTGGCGTGGTCGCGGTGAGCTGGGTGAGGAACTCGGCGTTGTCGCGGGTCCTGCGCAGGCCGTCGAGCAGGACGTCCAGGGCGTCGTCGCGGCGGTCGAGGGCGCGGCGCAGCAGGCGGGTCGCGGCGGCCTCCGCGGGGGTCAGCAGGAGGTCGTCGCGGCGGGTGCCGGACCGGGCGACGTCCACGGCCGGGTGCACGCGGCGGTTCGCGGCCTTGCGGTCCAGCCTCAGCTCGGCGTTGCCGGTGCCCTTGTACTCCTCGAATATCAGCGCGTCGCCGACCGAGCCGGTGTCGACGAGCGCGGTGGCGATGACGGTGAGCGAACCGCCGCCCTCGACGTTGCGGGCCGCGCCGAGGAAGCGCTTGGGCGGCACCAGCGACGTCGAGTCGACCCCGCCGGAGAGGATGCGGCCGGACGCGGGCGCGGTCAGGTTGTGGGCACGACCCGGGCGGGTGAGGGAGTCGAGCAGCACCACCACGTCGCGGCCCAGCTCCACCAGGCGCTTGGCGCGTTCGATCGCGAGTTCGGCGAGCGCGGTGTGGTCTCGCGGTGGGCGGTCGGACGTGGCGGCGGCGACCTCGCCGGGCACGGCGCGCGACAGGTCGGTCACCTCCTCCGGTCGTTCCCCGACCAGCACGAGCATCACGTGGCACTCGGGGTGGTTCTTGGCGAGGCCGTGCGCGATCGCCCGCAGCACGGACGTCTTGCCCGCCTTCGGCGGGGCGACGACCAGCGCGCGCTGCCCCTTGCCCACGGGCATCAGGAGGTCGGTGACGCGCGTGGTCAGCTCGTGCGGCTCGGTCTCCAGCCGCAGGCGCTCGTCCGGGTGGACCGGCACGAGGTCGGCGAACGCGGGCCGGGCCGCGGAATGCTTGGGGTGCAGGCCGTTGACGGTGTCGACACCGTCCAGGGTGGACTTGTCGCGCTCGTGGCGGACCGGGCCGGTCACCGCGTCGCCGCGGCGCAGGCCGTGCCGGCGCACGAGGTGCTCGGGCACGGCCGCGTCGTCGGGTCCGGGCAGGTAGCCGTCCGCGCGCAGCACGGCGCGTTCGCCCACCACGTCGAGGATTCCGGTGGTGGGGCGCGGGGTGGTGGCGGTCGTGTTCATGGTGTGTTCCTCGGGGTGTGGGAGAACGCGCGGCGATCGCCGGCGGGTCGGACTCCCGGCTCCGGGGAAGGCGTCGCGCACGACGCCACGTCCGGTGTGATGAGCGGGGAGCGCCGGACTCTCGGGACGGGGGCTCTGCCACCGGCGTCCACGAGAGGTAGACCCGCCCAGGGTGGCCGGCATCGCGGACGGCGGGCAACCCCGCGGGTCGCGGGTGGACGACGACCCGCGGGGCGCGGTCAGCGGACGACGAGCACGTGCTCCCCGCGCGGCACGAGTTCACCCACGACCGGGGCGCCGGGGACCTCGCCGGCCACCAGCAGCCCGCCCGACGTCTGCGCGTCGGCCAGCAGCAGCGCCTCGTCCTCGGACACCGCGCCCAGGTCGGCGTGCGGGCGCACCCAGTCCAGGTTGCGCCGCGTGCCACCGCTGACGTGGCCGTCCCGCAGCGCTTCCCGCGCGCCCTCCAGGTACGGCACCGCCGCCGCGTCCACGACCGCCGTCACGCCGCTCGCCCGCGCCAGCTTGTAGAGGTGGCCCAGCAGCCCGAAACCGGTGACGTCGGTCGCGCACACCGCCCCCGTGTCCAGGGCGGCCCGGGAGGCGTCGCGGTTGAGGGCGGTCATCGCCGCGACCGCCTGCGGGAACACCTCGCCGGTCGCCTTGTGCCTGCTGTTGAGCACGCCGATGCCCAGCGGCTTGGTCAGCGACAGCGGGACGCCCGGGCGACCGGTGTCGTTGCGCAGCAGGCGTTCCGGGTCGCCGATGCCGGTCACGGCGAGCCCGTACTTGGGCTCGGCGTCGTCCACGCTGTGCCCGCCGGCCAGGTGCGCGCCCGCCTCCGCGCACACCTCCAGGCCGCCGCGCAGCACCTCGGCCGCCAGCTCGAACGGCAGCACCCCGCGCGGCCACGACAGCAGGTTCACCGCCACCACGGGTCGCCCGCCCATGGCGTAGACGTCGGACAGGGCGTTGGCCGCCGCGATGCGGCCCCAGTCGAACGGGTCGTCGACCACGGGCGTGAAGAAGTCGGTGGTGGCGATCAGCGCGACGCCGTCGCGGATGCGCACCACCGCCGCGTCGTCGCCGTGGTCGAGGCCCACCAGCAGCTCGCCGACCGGATCGCGGGGCGCGGGGCCGGTCAGGCCGCGCACCACCTCCTCCAGTTCACCGGGAGGGATCTTGCAGGCGCAACCGCCGCCGCGGGCGTACTGGGTCAACCGGATCACCCGACCAGCCTGCCCGTCGGCGGGGCGCCGCGCACCACCGGCACGGGGCCGGCAGGATTGGGCGATGGCACGAGGAGGCGTACCCGGCCTGGTGGCCGGCGCGGTCTTCAACACCGTTGAGCGGCAGGACCTGTCGCTGGCGGGTTCGATTCCCGTCCGCCTCCGCCACGGCGGTGACCCCCGGTGAGCGATGTCCGGCGGGTGACCGATCCCCGGCGCGCGATCCCGCGCACCGACCTGGTCCTGGCCGACCCGAGGCTGGCCCCCGCCGTGGCGGCGCTGGGCCGGTCCCTGGTCAAGACCGCCGTGGTGGAGGCACAGCAGCGGGCCCGCGAGGGGCTGGTCGCGCCCACCGGGGTGGTCGACGACGTGCTCGCCGCGCTGCCCCCGGGGGCAGCGTCCCTGCGGCCGGTGCTCAACGCCACGGGCGTCGTCGTGCACACCAACCTCGGCCGCGCGCCGCTGTCGCGCGCCGCTGTCGCCGCCGTGGCCGACGCCGCCGGCTGCACGGACGTCGAGTTCGACCTGGCCACCGGGGCGCGGGCGAAGCGGGGGCGCGGCGCGCTGGCCGCCCTGGCAGCGGCGGTGCCGGACGCGGGCGACGTGCACGTGGTCAACAACAACGCCGCCGCGCTGCTGCTGTGCGCGCTGGCCCTGGCGCCCGGCCGCGAGATCGTGGTCAGCCGGGGCGAGCTGGTGGAGATCGGCGACGGCTTCCGCATCCCCGACCTGCTGGCCTCCACCGGGGCGCGGCTGCGCGAGGTCGGCACCACCAACCGCACCCACCTGCGCGACTACGCCGACGCGATCGGCCCGGACACCGGGTTCGTGCTGCGCGTGCACCCGTCGAACTTCCGGGTCACCGGCTTCACCAGCGCGCCGGACCCGGCCGAGCTGGCCGGCCTCGGCGTGCCGCTGGTCGTCGACATCGGTTCGGGCCTGCTCACGCCGCACCCCCTGCTGCCGGACGAACCGGACGCGGCGAGCGCGCTGCGAGCCGGCGCGGCCCTGGTCACGGCGTCCGGCGACAAGCTGCTCGGCGGTCCGCAGGCCGGGTTGCTGCTCGGCGACGCCGACCTCGTGCACCGGCTGCGCCGCCACCCGGCGGCCCGCGCCCTGCGCGTGGACAAGCTGACCCTGGCCGCGCTCGAGGCCACCCTGCTCGGCCCGCCCGCGCCCGTGGCGGTGGCGCTGGACGCCGACGTGGACGTCCTGCGCGCCCGAGCGGGGGAGCTGGCCGCGGCCCTGGCCCGGGAGGGGGTCGACGCGCGGGCGACGACGAGCGCGGCGGCCGTCGGCGGGGGCGGCGCGCCCGGCGTGGAGCTGCCGAGCGCGGCGGTCAGCCTGCCGGAGCGCTACGCGGAGCGGCTGCGCGCCGGTCGGCCCCCGGTCGTGGCCCGCGTCGAGCGCGGCCGGTGCCTGCTCGACCTGCGCACCGTGGACCCGGCCGACGACGACGTGCTGCGGGAAGCCGTGCTGGGGTGCGGGTGATCGGGTGCGGGTGATCGCCACCGCCGGGCACGTCGACCACGGCAAGTCCACGCTCATCCGGCTGCTGACCGGCATGGAGCCCGACCGGTGGGCCGAGGAGCGCCGCCGGGGCCTGACCATCGACCTCGGCTTCGCCTGGACCACCCTGCCGGGCGGGCCGATCGCGTTCGTCGACGTGCCCGGGCACGAGCGGTTCACCACCAACATGCTCGCGGGCGTCGGACCGGTGCCCGCCGCGATGCTCGTGGTGGCCGCCGACGAGGGCTGGATGCCGCAGTCCGCCGAGCACCTCGCCGCCCTCGACGGCCTGGGCGTGCGGCACGGCCTGCTCGTCGTCACCCGCGCCGACCTGGCCGACCCCGGCCCCGCCCTCGCGGAGGCCCGCGGGCACCTGGCCGCCACGTCGCTGCACGGGGTGCGGGCGGTGGCGGTCAGCGGGCGCACCGGCGAGGGCCTCGACGGGCTGCGCGCCGCGCTGGACGAGGTGGCCCGCGCGCTGCCCGAACCCGACCCGGCGGCCGACGTGCGGCTGTGGGTGGACCGGTCGTTCACCGTGCGCGGCGCCGGCACCGTCGTCACCGGCACCCTCGGCGCGGGCACCGTCTCGGTCGGGGACGAACTGGAGCTGGGCGGGCGGCGCGTGCCGGTGCGCGGCCTCCAGTCGCTGGGCGAGCCGGTCGAGCGGGTGGGCGGCGTCGCCCGCGTCGCGGTGAACCTGCGCGGCGTGGAGCGCGACCAGGTGGGCCGCGGCGACGCGCTGCTCACACCCGGCGCGTGGCCGGCGGTGCGCGAGCTGGACGTGCGGCTGAGCGCGCCGGAGGTGCCCGCCCGGCTGGTGCTGCACGTGGGCTCGGCCGCCGTGCCCGCCCACGTGCGCCCCTTGGGCGCGGGCACCGCGCGGCTGGTCCTGGCCCGCCCGCTGCCGCTGCGCGCCGGTGACCGCGGCCTGCTGCGCGACCCCGGCCTGCACCGGATCGCGGCCGGTGTCCTGGTGCTCGACGTGCGCCCGCCCGCGCTGGACCGGCGGGGCGCGGCACGGCTGCGCGGCCTGGACCTGACCGGCGACGTGGCCGCCTCCCACCTGCGCCACCGCGGCCTGGTGACCGTGCGGGAGCTGCGCGCGCTCGGGTTCGACGACGCGGGCGTGCCGGTGGGGGAGTGGCGGGCCGACCCCGACCACTGGGCCGGGTTGGTGCGGCGGGCGCCCGAGGTGGTCGCCGCGTGGCGCGCGGAGCAGCCGCTGGCCGCCGGCGTGCCCGCCGAGGTCCTGGCCCGCCGGCTCGACGTGCCCGCCGAACTCGTCGCGGCCGTGGTCGACCAGGCCGGGCTGCGCCTGGTGGACGGCCGGGTGCCCACCGCCGCCGCGCTGCCCGCGCCGGTGGAGCGGGCGGTGGCCGCGGTGGAGGCCGACCTGGCGCGCTCGCCGTTCGCCGCACCGGACGCGAACCGGCTCGCCGGGCTCGGGCTCGGTCCCCGGGAGCTGGCGGCGGCGGTGCGGGTGGGCAGGCTGGTGCGGGTCGCCGACGGCGTGGTGCTCGCCCCCGACGCACCCCGGCGGGCCGCCGCCGTCCTCGCGGACCTGCCCGCGCCGTTCACCGCCGGTCAGGCCAAGGCCGCCCTGGGCACGACCCGCCGGGTGGCGCTGCCGCTGCTGGAGCTGCTCGACTCACTCGGCCTGACGCGCCGCCTCCCGGACGACACCCGCGTCGTCCGGTGATCCCCGCTCGGCCCGTTCCCGCCGCTCGGCGCGCTCCCGTTGCGGCACCACGACGTACTTCGGGTCCTTCGTGGACGCCACACCGGCCTCGAACACGCCGAACCGCTGCAACGCGCTGCCCGCCAGCAGCGCCAGCCCGGACAGCACCGCCACCACCCGGCCGCGCCGCGCGCCCAGCGCCGCGCCGAGCACGCCGCCCGCCGTCAGCACCTCCGACCAGCGCCGCAACCGGTGCGCGCCGCCCGTGGTGTACGCCTCGCGCACCAGGCCCAACCGCCGCTCCATGACCCGCGACGCGGCCAGCTCCCCGAGGCCGCCGAGCACGGCGAACGCCCGCGCCGGACCGGCCTCGCCCACCGGCGCGAACACCATGCCCAGCCCGCCGGAGGCCGCCGCGGCGGACCCGGTGAAGACGAACGGCAGGTGCGGGTGCGCCTCGTGCCACGCGGGCACGGCCGTCTGCGACAGCAGCACCGCCGTGTAGGAGGCGATGGCGGGCGCGAACACCGCCGAGGACGCCGCCGCGGGGCGCGCCGCCCGCTTCAGCAGCCGGGACCACCACCAGCGGCCGGGGAGCACCTCCGCCGCGGCCGCCGCGGCCACGCCCGGGCCGTAGGCGACCAGCGCCCACGTGCCCACGCTCATCGGCGACGTCGGCTTGGCCACCCGCAGCATGTGCAGGAACCGCTCCGGCTTGCCCAGGTCCGCCACCAGGAACACCATGCCCGCGCCCAGCGACACCAGCGCGCCCAGCCGCCCGGCCCGCCGCAGCGCCGCCCGCCCGGTCAGGTCCGCGCCCAGCGCCAGCAGCGTCGACCCGGCCGACACCCCGCCCGCGAACAGGTACGCGGGCACCGGCCACTCCCACGCGGGCGTCTGGAGCACCTGGCGGCCGTAGTACGAGCGGAACTCGGCCTCCGGCACCACCTCGTCGTCACGGCGGCCCATCACCGGCCCCCGGCGAACGCGACGACCGCGGCGGCGGCGAACGCGACCGCCGCCAGCCCCGCCCGCTTCCACATCGCGGGCAGGTCGCGCGTCGGCACCACCGGGTCCGGCGGCAGGCCGTACACCTCGGGTTCGTCGAGCAGCAGGAAGAACGCCCCGTTGCCGCCCACCCCGTCGTCCGGGTCCGCGCCGTAGAGCCGGGCGCCCTCCTCACCGCGCCCGCGCAGGGTCTCCACGCGGGCGGCCGCGCGTTCGCGCAGCTCGTCCAGCTCGCCGAACTGGATGGAGTCGGTGGGGCACGCCTTGGCGCACGCCGGCTGCTCGCCCACCTTGAGCCGGTCGTAGCACAGGGTGCACTTCTGCGCCCGGCCGTCGCCCTCGCGGCGCTGGATCACGCCGTACGGGCAGCCGGACACGCAGTAGCCGCACCCGTTGCAGATGTCCTGCTGCACCACGACCGTGCCGAACTCGGTGCGGAACAGCGCCCCGGTCGGGCACACGTCCAGGCAGCCGGCGTGCGTGCAGTGCTTGCACACGTCCGACGCCATCAGCCAGCGGAAGTCCGTGCGGGACTCCGGGCCGGTCGAGGTCCCCGGTCGGTCGAACGACGGCATCCCCAGGTCCTCCGCCCCCGGCTTCGGCGGCGCGGGCCGCTGCTGCTCGACGAACGCCACGTGCCGCCACGCGTCCGCGCCCAGGTGCCCGGTGTTGTCGAACGACATGCCCAGCAGGTCGAAGCCCGACGCCGGGACCCCGTTCCACTCCTTGCAGGCCACCTCGCACGCCTTGCAGCCGATGCACACCGACGTGTCGGTGAAGAACCCGACCCGCGGCGGGTGGTCGACGTGCCCCGCCTCGCCCGCCACGTCGTGCAGCGGCCCGTAGAGGCTGTTGTCGGTCACGGCTCCTCCTCGGTGTGCCCGGGTCCCCCGGTGAGCACGTGGGTGCCGGTCTCGGCGGTGATCCCGGCGCGCCGCCGGTAGGCGGCCAGGTACTCCAGCAGCGCCGGCCCGCGCGGGCGGCGACCCGGCCGCACGTCGCAGGTGGCGACCTTCGTCTCCTGGATGAACACGTTCGGGTCGACCACCACCCCGAACAGGTCGTTGGCCGAGTCGCCGGTGACCAGGCCGGTGGCGCCCCAGTGGTAGGGCAGCCACACCTGGTGCACCCGCCGGTCGTGCACCCGCAGCGGCGGCATCCGGTCGGTGACCACCACGCGCGCCTCCACCGCGGCCCGGCTGGTGACCACGTGCGCCCAGCCCAGGTGCTCCAGCCCGCGCTCCCGGGCCAGCTGCGGCGAGACCTCCACGAACAGCTCGGGTTGCAACTCGGCCAGGTGCGGCACGGTCCGGCTCATGCCGCCCGCCGTGTGGTGCTCGGTGAGCCGCGCGGTGGTCAGCACGAACGGGAACACCTCGCCGTGGAGCTCCGGCGGCGACGGGTTCGACGGGTTGTCCGTCCGGCCGTACACCTTGCGGGTCGGGTTGGCCTGCTGCCGGTAGACCGGGTTGGGCACCGGCGACTCGTGCGGCTCGTAGTGGCTGGGCAGCGGCCCGTCGGCCAGGCCGCTCGGCGCGAACAGCCAGCCCTTGCCGTCCGCCTGCATGATGAACGGGTCGTCGCCGTGCAGCGCCTCCGGGCCCACCGCGCCCCGCGGCGGCCGGTAGTCCGGCGGCTTGGTGCGCTCGAAGTCCGGCACGTCGTGCCCGGTCCACTCGCCGCGCCCGGCGTCCCACCAGACCAGCGCCTTGCGCTCGCTCCACGGCCGGCCGGTCGGGTCGGCGGAGGCCCGGTTGTAGAGCACGCGGCGGTTCATCGGCCACGCCCACCCCCACTCGGTGGCGTGGAGGTTCTGCTCCCGACCGGGTTTGCGGCGGGCGGCCTGGTTGACGCCGTCGGCGTACACGCCGCTGTAGATCCAGCAGCCTGCGGCGGTGCTGCCGTCCGCCTTCAACTCGGTGTAGCCGTTCACCGGGCGGCCGGTGGTCAGGTCCAGGCCGTTGATCCGCCGCAGCACGTCGTCCGCCTGCGGTTCGCCGCCCACCACGGCGTAGTCCCACCAGAGGTCGAGCAGCGGCCGGTCGCGCTCGTCGGTCGAGCCCGCCAGCCGTTCCTTCAGCAGGCGGCCCAGGTGGTAGAAGAACCACAGCTCGGAGCGCTGGTCGTCCTTCGGCTCCACGGCCTTCTCGCGCCACTGGAGCATCCGCTGGGTCTGGGTGAAGGTGCCCTCCTTCTCCACGTGCGACGCGGCGGGGAAGAAGAACACCTCCGTGCGGCACTCGGCGGGCACGATCTCGCCGGTCTCGACCTCGGGGGAGTCCTTCCAGAAGCTCGCCGACTCGATCATGGTCAGGTCGCGCACGACCAGCCAGTCCAGGTTCGCCATGCCGAGCCGCTGGAGCTTGCCGTGCGCCGAGCCCACCGCGGGGTTCTGGCCCAGCAGGAAGTAGCCGGACACCTTGCCGTCGACCATGTCCATGACCGTGCGGTACGTGCCGTGGTCGCCGGTGATGCGCGGCAGGTAGTCGAAGCGGTAGTCGTTGTCCGCGGTGGCCTCGTCGCCCCAGTACTCCTTGAGCAGCGACACGGTGTACGCGTCGGCGTTGCGCCAGAAGCCCTTCTGGTGGTCGGCGCGCACGCTCTCCACGTAGGCGGCCAGGTCGGTGTGCTCGGGCGTGGGCATCGGCAGGTAGCCGGGCAGCAGGTTGAACAGCGTCGGGATGTCCGTGGAGCCCTGGATGCTGGCGTGGCCGCGCAGCGCGAACACCCCGCCGCCGGGTCGGCCGATGTTGCCCAGCAGCAGCTGGATGATCGCGCCCGCGCGGATGCACTGCGCGCCCGTGCTGTGCTGGGTCCAGCCGACGCTGTAGACCAGCGCGCCGGTGCGCTCGCGGCCGGAGTTCGCCGTCCACGCGTCGCACACGGTCCGGAACAGCTCCTCGGACACGCCGCACACGCGCGAGACCATCTCCGGCGTGTAGCGGGCGTAGTGCCGCTTGAGCACCTGGTAGACGCACCGGGGGTGCTCCAGCGTCGGGTCGGCGGCGATCCGGCCGCTGCCGCCCTCGACCTTCGGCCCGCCGGAGCCGTGCTGGTACGGCGCGGACTGCTCCTTCTCGTCCGCCCCCGCGTGCTGCTCGGACGACTCCTCCTCGTCCACGGTCTCGTACTGCCACGACCGCGGGTCGTACGAGGCGGTCTCCGGGTCGTAGCCGCTGAACAGCCCGTCGAGGTCCTCGGTGTCCCGGAAGTCCTCGCCCACCAGGAACGAGGCGTTCGTGTAGGGCACCAGGTACTCGCGGAAGTCCAGCCCGTTGGACAGGACGTGGTTGATCACCCCGCCGAGGAACGCGATGTCGGTGCCCGCCCGCAACGGCACGTGGGCGTCCGCGTGCGCGCTCGTCCGGGTGAACCGCGGATCGACGTGCAGGACCTTCGCGCCGCGCTCCTTGGCCTCCATGACCCACTGGAAGCCCACCGGGTGGGCCTCGGCCATGTTGGAGCCCGTGATGACGATGACGTCGGAGTTGACCAGGTCCTGCTGGTAGTCCGTCGCGCCGCCGCGACCGAAGGAGGCTCCCAGACCGGGAACCGTGGCGGAGTGTCAAATACGGGCCTGGTTCTCGATCTGGAGCGCGCCGAGCGCGGTGAACAACTTCTTGATGAGGTAGTTCTCCTCGTTGTCCAGCGTCGCGCCGCCCAGGCTGGCGAAACCGAGGGTGCGGCGCACGCGGGCGTCGTGCTCGTCGACGTCCTGCCACCCCTTGGCGCGCGCGTCGAGGACCCGTTCGACCACCATCCCCATGGCGGTGTCGAGGTCCAGCTCCTCCCAGTCGGTCGCGTACGGCCGCCGGTGGAGCACCTTCCGCGCCCGCTGCGGCCCGGTGACCAGCTGCGTGCTGGCCGATCCCTTGGGGCACAACCGCCCGCGCGAGACGGGGCTGTCCGGGTCGCCCTCGATCTGGATCACCCGGTCGTCGGCCACGTGGACCCGCTGGCCGCAGCCCACGGCGCAGAACGGGCAGACGGACCTGGCCACGTGATCGGCGTCGGCGGTGCGCGCGGTCAGCCCGGCGGACAGCGGCGACTGCGCCGCCTTGCCCCGGCCGAGCGGGTCGCCACCGGTGAGCTGCCGGAACACCGGCCACCCCTCCAGCCACCGCCGCGGTCCCACGCCCACCTCCGTCCGAGCCGATCCCCATCGTCACACCGCCCGCGGTGATCCGCACCCCGGGCGTCCACCGGTCGGGCGCCGGTCGGGTGGGTCTCCGGTTCGAGCGCGTCGACGTGGCGGACGCGCAGGGGGTGCAGGGCGCGGGTCTCGTCGAACCGGAGGAAGGCGTCGTAGCGGTCGACGAGGACGGTGGGGACGTAGTTGCCCCGGTGGTCCCGCTCGGGGTGGTAGACCGCGCCGATGGCGCGGTGGCCGAGTTCGTCGGTGAGCAGGTCGGGCCGGTCGCCGCGGGGGAGGACGAACAGGCCTGTTCCGGGGCGGCGGCGTGCAGCACGTCCTCCGGCGAGCCGGGGCGGGCCGGCGGCACCGGCAGGTCGTGACCACCAACCTGGACGGCGTCGTCTACGGCGTGCAGGCGGTCCTGCCCGACCTGCGGGCGCGCGACGGTGGCAGCGTCGTGGCGATGGCCGGCATGGCGGGCCTGGTCCCCGTGCCCCTCGACCCGGTCCACGGCACCGCCGAGGCGGCCGTGGTGGACTACGCGCGGTCGCCGGCCCCGCCGCACGCCCACGAGGGCATCCGGATCAACGCCCTGTGCCCCGGCTTCGCCGAAACCCCGATCATCGACGGTTCCCGGGGCGTGATCCAGGACCTGGCGCTGCCGATCCTGGACGTGTCCGAGGCGGTCGCCGCCGTCGAGTCCGTCGTGGTCTCGCCCGGCACCGGCGAGTGCCGGTACGTCCAGTCGGGGGCCCAGCGAGCCGCTGCTCTTCGCCGCCCCGCCGGACCCCGGTCGCCACGAGCCGACCCGGTCCGGCCGTGCGGTCCGCTGGTCGCGGTGGCCTCGATGTGCCAGGGGACCCCGGGCATGTGGTTGGGTGGGACCCGACTGGTCGGAGGTTGCCGTGGGCGGTGGCGTGGTGCGACCGGGTGATGTGCTGGCGGCGGCCGAGAGCGCGCCGCCCGTGGAGTCGGTCGAGGTCGTCGCGCGTGACCTGGCGAAGCGGTTCGACGCCTTCGACGTGTCGTTCCTGCTGGTCGACCTCGTCGACGAGGAGCTGGTGCGGCTGACCTCGACCACGCGGAGCCCCGACGGGCGCGGAGCGGGGGGCGTCGTCCTGCGGGACAGCGTCTACGAGGAGGTGCTGCGCACCCAGCAGCCCTGGCAGGAGCGGGACGACGACGGGGTGCGGGTGGTGCTGCCGGTGACCAACCGCGGTGACTGCGTCGGCGTGCTGGAGGTGACCGTGCCCTCCCTGGACGGGGAGGTGCTGGCGCAGTTGGGGGAGGCCGCGCACGCGCTGGCCTACGTCATCGTCACCGATCGTCGCTTCACCGACCTGTACCACTCCGGCCGGCGCACGACGACGATGAGCCTGGCCGCGGAGATCCAGCACCAGCTGTTGCCCTCGGCCTCGTGCTGCGAGGCGGGCCAGTTCACCGTCGCCGGCGCCCTGGTGCCCGCCGACGACATCGGCGGCGACACCTACGACTACTGCCTGGACCGCGACGCCCTGCACCTGTCGATGACCGATGCCGTCGGTCACGACGTGGCCTCGGCGTTGACCGCGACCCTGCTGGTGGGTGCGCTGCGCGGGGCCCGCCGGGCCGGCCACGGCCTGGCGGAGCAGGCCGAGCGGGCCAACCAGGCGCTGCTGGACCACGGCGGGGGATCGCTGGCGACCGGGCTGCTGCTCCGCGTGGACCTGAGCGGGCGGGGCGTCGAGCTGGTCAACGCCGGCCACCCGCCGCCGCTGATGCTGCGCGACGGCGTGGTGGAGGAGGTCGAGCTGGAGGTCGACCTGCTCTTCGGCGTCACCCCGTACCGGTACCGGGTGCAACGGCTCGACCTGCGTCCCGGCGACCGGCTGGTGCTGCTCACCGACGGCATGTTCGAACGCGACGCCGCCGGCGTCGACGTGCCCGCGCTGATCCGCGCCACCGAAGGGTTGCACTCCAGGGAGGTGGTGCGGGAGGTGACCAGGGCCGTGCGGCACGCCTGCCGCGATCACCTCCAGGACGACGCCACCGTGCTCTGCCTGGACTGGCGCGGAACCGGCCGCACCGAACGCCGGGCCGACAACGGTGCCGACACGGACACCGCCTCGCCCGCTTAGCGCCGACGACCCGGGGACGGTGGCCGGGTCAGGTGGTGGCCGGGGTCAGGTGGTGCAGGAGGGCGGTGGTGACGGCTTCCGCGGTCACCCAGCCGTCGGCGGCCGGGGGGAGGGCGACCTCGACCAGCGGGGTGTGACCGGTCAGGTCGATGTCGTCCACGGCCGGGTAGGCGCGCAGGCTCGTGGTGGCCGGGCGGAGGGGGACCACGGCGTCCGCGCCGCCCACCTGGACGCGCACGCCCATGACCTGTTCGTCGCCCTCGGCGGCCGGGTCCACCCGGACGTGGTCCACCTCGGCGGGCACGCCCCGGGCCGCGAGGAGGGCCACCACCGCCCTGGCCAGCGTGTCGCTGACGGCGATGAGCCTGGCTCGGCGGTTGATCTCGGCGAACCGCTCGCCCGGCGTGATGGTGATCGTGCGACCGTCCTTGTCCTGGCCGGTCGTCTGGAGCACGCCCAGCTGCGTGAACAGCTCGTGCGCCTCGCGGTCTAGGCGTTGCGCGTCAACGGCGGACCTGGCCACGGTCGGAACCCCCGGTCACGAAGGAAAGCGAGGTTTGCTCGCGAACCTTACGTCACCGGTGCCCCGGGAACAGGTCACGGGGTGGGGTTGCGGGGGTCCGTCCAGCGGGCTATCAGCACGGTGGCGTCGTCGGGCAGGACGCCGTCGTGCTGGTGCGCCAGGACGGACCTGACCAGCCGCCGCGCGGTCTCCGGCGGCGGGTGGCCCGTGGCCGCCTCGCGGTGCAGGAAGTCGATCAGGCGATCCCGGCCGAAGGGCTCGCCCGCGCCGTCGGTGGCCCCGGTGATGCCGTCGGTGTGGACCACCAGCCAGTCGTCCGGTTGCAGCGCCTCCTCGGCGATGGTCAGCTCCCCCAGGCCCAGGCCGAGCGGTGGTCGGCGACCACCGGTCAAGGGCTTGACCACCTTGCCCGCCCGCATCACCAGGGGCTCGGGGTGACCGGCGTTGAGGTAGCGCAGCCTCCCGGTCGCGAGGTCCACCTCGGCCAGCACCGCGGTGGCGAACGCGCCCTCGCCGAACTGGTCGTGGATCGCCTCGTCGACGGCCCGGGCCTGCTCGTACAGGCCGTGCCCGGCGCGGCGGGCGGTGCGGTGCGCGGCCAGCGCGGTGGCCGCGATCAGGCCGCTGCGCAGGTCGTACCCGACCGCGTCGAGGACGATGAGGGTCGCCGTGGTCTCGGACAGCGAGTAGTCGAACGCGTCGCCGCTGACGTCCTGGCGGGGCTCCACCACGCCGGTGACGACGAAGCGGTCCACGCCGGCGGTGAGCGGGGGCAGCAGCGACCAGATCAACTCGCCGTCGATCGTGCGCGGCGTGCGCAGCCGCACCCGGTCCAGCGCGTCACCGTGCTGGGTCAGCAGGGTGACCAGGTGCCCGAGCAGCATCGACACCCAGCGGCACTGGGTGCGCAGACCGGGGTCGTAGAGGTCGTCCCGGTCGGCCACCGCGATCTCCAGCACGCCCAGGCGCTCGACCCCGTCCAGCAGCGGCACCCACAGGCGCGGTCCCGGCGTCTCCGAGGGCAGGAGCTCGACGTGCCGGAACGCCCGGCCGGCCAGGGTCGTCTCGACCTCCAGGGGGCGTCGGTCGCCGCCGGACGCGGTGGGCAGGGGGTGCAGGAGGCGCTGGTCGTAGTCGGCCAGGTAGACGGTGACGCGGACGCCCAGGACGCCGCCCGCCGCCCCGGCCACGGCCGGCAGCCGTTCCGGGGGCGCCAGTTCGGTGTCCTCCAGCAGCCGGACCAGGGCGGCCAGCGGCCCGGTGTCCGGGTTACTCCCCCGGATCGGGCGGCTGTAGGCCGCGCGGTGCGGCGGGGTCAGCTCGTCGAGGCGTTCGTTGACCGCGTGGGCCAGGACGTCGCGCTGCACCGGGGCGAGGCCGCCCAGGCCGTGGACGTAGGCGTCCACGTCGATCAGCCCGGCGTCGCCGCCCAGGCTGAAGTAGCGCAGCCACAGCTGCTCGGTGGTCAACTCGGCGCGCTTGAGCGCCTGGGACAGGGTGCGCTGCTGCTCCAGCGCGCGGTTGTCGTGGTCCACGTGGTCAGCGCCTCCGCCGCACGGTGGACTGCGCCAGGCGCTCGGCGGCCTGTCTCAGGGTGGAGCCCTGCTGCCTGGCCGCGTCGGTCAGCGCCAGGAACGCCGCGCGCTCGTCCACCCCGTCCCGCGCCATGACGATGCCCTTCGCCACGCTGATCACCTCCCGCTCCCGCAGGCTGTCCCGGAGCCGGTCGCTGATCCGCTCGGCGTCCCGCGCGGTGCGCGCGTTCGCCAGCAGCACGGCCGCCTGCGAGGCGAACAGCGTGAGCACCTGCTGCTCGCGGCTGCCGTGGACGTCCGGTTCCCGGGCGTACACCTTCAGCGCGCCCAGCGACCGGGCGCCCGCGACCAGCGGCGCGCAGAGCACCGCGCGCAGGCCCAGCCCGGCCGCCGGGCGCGACCAGTCCGGCCAGCGCTCGTCCCGGGTCAGGTCGTCCACGCGCACGACCACGTGGTCCTGCCACGAGGTCAGGCACGGTCCCCGCCCGAGGCGGTACTGGAGCGCGTCGGCGCGCTCCACCACCGCGTCGGTCGCCGCCGCCGTGACCCGCTCGCCCCGCTCGTCCAGCAGGGTGATCCCGGACCCGGCCGCACCCGGGACCACCTGCCTGGCCAGCGAGGTGAGCAGCTTCAACGCCGTGTTCACCGTCTCGGTGGTCAGCAGCAGCCCCGAGACGCGGGCGAACACACCGGCCAACTCGTCTGCCGTCGACCTGCCAGCGGCCATCCGCAACCCCGCTCGTCGTCGAGCCACACCACCCGGATTCGCGGCATACCCGGCTGCGCGCCGGCTGAACATGAATCGATCACCACGTTCGCCGCCGGCCGGTCAGCCGGTGCCGTGCCGCTGGAGCCGCGCCTCCGGCACGCCGGCCTGCCGGGCGTGATCAGGACGAGGAGCGCACGATCAACCTCGGCTCGATGACGACCCGGTGCGCGGGCCGGCCCGGGTCGGGATCGCGCAGCCGCGCGGCGAGCAGCTCCAGGGCCGCGCGGCCCACGGCGGCCTTCGGCGGCCGGATCGCGGTGAGCGGCGGGTCGGACAGCTCGGCCACCTCGTCGTCGTAGGTCACCACGGCCAGGTCCCCCGGCACCCTGATCCCGCGCTCCTGGCAGCGCTCCACCAGCGAGATGGCCTCCGGGTCGGAGTGCACGAGCAGCGCCGTCGTGCCGGAGGCGAGGCACGCGTCCAGCAGGTCGTCCAGGGCGGCGGGCCACGCCGTGTCACGCCGGTCCACGGTGCACACGTCCGGGGTGCCCTCGACCGGCAACCCGAGCCGTGCGCACGCCTCCAGCCAGCCGCGCCGGACGTGCGGCGCGGTCGGGCTCGTCACGGTCGTGCTCACGCCGATCCGGCGGTGGCCGCGCTCGGCCAGGTGCCGCACGGCCATCGCGGCCCCGCGCGGGTGGTCGCTCACCACGGACTCGACGGCCTCGCGGTAGCCCTCGGCCGGCGTCCGCTCGACCATCACCACGGGCACGTCCGCCGACCGCAGCCAGCGCACCAGCGCCTCGCCCTCGTCGCCGGTGGTCGTCGGGGCAACGAGCAGGCCGTCCACCCCGACCGCGTCCACCAGCCGGGCGAGTTGGCGCAGCTCGTCGGCCGCCTCGTAGGTCGCGCCGCGCAGCACGACCCGCACGTCCGCACCGGCCGCCGCCTCCCGCACGCCCTTGATCACGTCGGGCCAGTAGTAGTCCAGCGACGGGACGACCATGCCGACGGTGGGCTGCGCCGGGGCGGTGGCGGGTTCGACGACGTGCGGCACGCGGTCCGGGCCGGGCGCGTCGACCGAGGCGGTCGCCGTGGCGCCGCCGCGGACGCGGTGGACCAGGCCCTGGTCGGCCAGCAGGGTGATGTCGCGGCGCACCGTGATCGCCGAGACGTCCAGTTCGCCGGCGAGGTCGTGCACGCGCACGGTGCCACGCCTGCGCAGCAGTTCGACGAGCCGGGCGCGCCGCTCCGAGGGCAGCAGGGCCGACGGTTCCGGGGTCGTCATGCGCTTACCTCCGCCGTGATGATCAAACTGATCATAACCGAACAAAAGCGGTCTTGACTTGTTCAACTCCGAGCACACATGATCGGTCGGACTGTTCGAGCGCGTGCCGGCTTGAGGAGGACTCCTCGTGACCGACCGACCACGACGACCCCAGGCCCTCCTCGTCATGGAGCCGCGGCACTTCCGCTCCCAGTTCCAGCGGGCGCAGCTCGACCGGCTCGACCGGCTCGCCGACCTGGGGGACCCGGCCTGCACCGCCGAACTCGACTCGCCCGCCGTCCGGCGCAGGCTGCGCGACGTCGACGTGCTGCTGACCTCGTGGGGCTGCCCGTCGCTCACCGCCGAGCGCCTCGCCGCCGCGCCCGGCCTGCGCGCGGTCTTCCACTGCGCGGGCACGGTCCGCCCGCTCGTCACCGACGAGGTGTGGCGGCGGCGCATCCTGGTCACCAACGCCGCCGACGAGAACGCCATCCCGGTCGCCGAGTTCACCCTCGCCGCGATCGTGTTCGCCGGCAAGAAGGCGCCCTTCCTCGCCCAGGACGCCCGCCGGCACCGCGACGACTGGTCCTACGCCACCGCGCGCGGCGAGCTGTCCAACCGGGGCCGCACCATCGGCGTCGTCGGCTTCTCCCGCGTCGGCCGCCGCGTGGTGGACCGGCTGCGCACGCTCGACGTGCACGTCCTGGTCGCCGACCCGTACGCCGACCCGGCCCGGGTGGCCGCCGCCGGGGCGCGGCTGGTCGAGCTGCCCGAGCTGCTGCGCGCCAGCGACGTGCTCACCCTGCACGTGCCGTCGCTGCGCTCGACCCACCACCTCATCGGGGCCGCCGAACTCGCCCTGCTGCGCGACGGCGCGACCGTCGTGAACACCGCGCGCGGCGCGATCGTGGACACCGGCGCCCTGGAGCGCGAGTGCGCCACCGGGCGCCTGGACGCGATCCTCGACGTCACCGACCCCGAACCGCTGCCCGCCGACTCGGTCCTCTACGACCTGCCCAACGTGATGATCACCCCGCACGTGGCGGGCTCGCTCGGCGCGGAGACCCGCCGGATGAGCGACAGCGCGCTCGACGAGCTGGAACGCCACCTGACCGGCCTGCCGCCGCGCGCCGCCGTCACGCCCGACACGTTCGGGATGAGCGCGTGAGCGCCGCGCTCTCGCCCCTCACCGGGTGGACCCGGGAGCACTGGGCCGCGCTGGCCGACCGGCTGCTGCTCGCCGTGCGCCCGCACGCCTCGCCGCACCGCGCCCGCGTCGCCCCACCCGGCCCGGCCGGCGGCTACGGCGCGGACGTGGACGGCCTGGAGGGCTTCGCCCGCACCTTCCTCGCGGCGGGCTTCCGGCTCGCCGGCGAGGACGGCCGCGACCCGCTCGACCTGGCCGGGTGGTACGCCGGGGGCCTGGCGGCGGGCACCGACCCGGGGTCCTCCGAGCGCTGGCCGCGCCCGGAGGAGCACGCGCAGGCCAAGGTCGAAGCCGCCTCGATCGCGCTGGTCCTCGACCTCACCCGCCCCTGGCTGTGGGACCTGCTGGACGACGGCGTGCGCGAGCGCGTGGTCGACTACCTCTCCGCCGTGGTCGGCGACGACACCTACCCGCGTTGCAACTGGGTGTGGTTCCGGATCGTCGTGGAGACCTTCCTGCGGTCGGTGGGCGGCCCGTGGCGCGCCGGGGACGTGGAGGCCGACCTGGCCGCGCACGACTCGTTCCACCGGGGCGACGGCTGGTTCGCCGACGGCGACGAGCGGGCGTTCGACCACTACGGCGGCTGGGCGCTGCACCTGTACCCGGTGCTGTGGGCGCGGATGCGCGGCGCCGCCGACCTGGTCGACCGGAGCGCCCTCGACACGGCGCGCCTCGACCGCTACCTGACCGACTACGCGCACCTCGTCGGCGGGGACGGCGGACCGCTGGTGCAGGGCCGCAGCCTCGCCTACCGCTTCGCGGCCGCCGCGCCGTTCTGGGCCGGCGCGCTGGCGGGCGTCCCCTCCACCGGCCCCGGCCTGCTGCGCCGCGCCGCGTCCGGGATCGTCGCGCACTTCGCCGACCGGGGCGCACCCGACGACCGCGGCCTGCTCACGCTCGGCTGGCACGGTGAGTGGCCGCGGCTGGCGCAGAGCTACTCGGGGCCGTCCTCGCCGTACTGGGCGGCCAAGGGCCTGCTCGGCCTGGCGCTCCCGGCCGACCACCCGGTGTGGACGGCGGTCGAGGAACCGCTGCCCGTCGAGCGCGCCGACCGCACGTGGGTCGCCGCCCCGCCCGGCTGGCTGGTCTCGGCCACCCGCGCCGACGGCCTGGTCCGGGTCGTCAACCACGGCACGGACCACGAGGTCGAGGGCTCGTCCGCGGGCGACTCCCCGCTCTACGCCCGCCTGGGCTACTCGACCGCGACCGCGCCGCTGCTGTCGGAACGGGCGTGGACCTCGCCGCTGGACCAGTCGGTGGTGCTGCTGGACGACACGGGCGTCGCCACCCACCGCGCGGGCATGCGCACCCTGTTCACGCGGCAGGTCGGGGACGCCGCGTACGGGGCGTCGGTCGCCCGCGCGCACCGGGTGGTCCCCGAACCCGGTCAGCGCGACCACGGGTCGGGCCGCCGGGGCGCGGCGCACGACGTCGCCCTGGTCACCACCGCGTCGGTCGTGCGCGGCGGGTGGGAGGTGCGCTGCGCGCGGGTGGACCCGCTGCCCGGCACGCCGATCGTCGCGACCGCGCTGCGGATCGGCGGGTGGCCGCTGGCGGGCGACCCGACCACGACGACCGGACCGCGCCGGGCCGGGGCCCGCGCGGGCGACCTGTGCTCCGTGCTCGTCGCCCACCGGGGCCTCGACCGCGTCGGCGTGCACACCGAGCACGACGCCAGTCCGCTGGGACAGCGCAGCGCCACGCCGTGGGCGGCGGGGGACGTCGTCGCCGGCCGCTGGGCGGTCGCCGTGATCGGCCTGCACGCCCACCGGCCGCACGCCCACCGGCCGCCCGCCCGCGAACCGCACGGCGACGCCCCGGACGTCGCGCTCGACCGGGGGACCGGCCGGGTGGTGGTCCGCTGGCCCGACGGGACCACCACCGCCGTCGACCTGCCGCACGACGACTGACCAAGCACAGGAGAGGGGATCAACGGTGACTCCGAACAAGCTCCGACCCGGGAACCGGCGCGGTCGTTTCCGCAGGGGGCTGGCCCTCCTCGCGGCGGTGTCGCTCGTCGCCACCGGCTGCGGCTCCGGCGGCCCCGCCGACGAGAGCGGACCGGTCACGCTGACCGTGTCGGTGTGGAACCTCCAGGGCACGCCCGAGTTCAAGGCCCTGTTCGACGCCTTCGAGCGCGCCAACCCCGACGTGACCGTGGAGCCGGTGGACATCCTCGCCGACGACTACGCCGAGAAGGTCACGACGATGCTCGCCGGCGGCGACGAGACCGACGTGATCACCATGAAGAACGTCACCGACTACGCCCGCTACGCCGGTCGAGGTCAGCTCGCGGACCTCACCGACACCGCGCGCGGCGAGGGCGGCGCCGCGCTCGCCGGGCTCGACGCCTTCGCCGTGGACGGCAAGTTCTTCGCCCTGCCCTACCGCCACGACTTCTGGGTGCTCTACTACAACAAGGCGCTCTTCGACCGGGCCGGCGTGCCCTACCCGGAGGACCTGACCTGGGACCAGTACACCGAACTGGCCCGGAAGCTCACCCGGGGCGACGGCGCGGGCAAGGTCCACGGCACCTACCACCACACGTGGCGCTCGGTCGTGCACGCCATCGCGGCGGCCCAGACCGGCGGCGACCAGATCACCGGCGACTTCGAGTTCTTCGCCGACCAGTACCGCACCGCGCTGGACGTGCAGGAGTCCGGGGCCGCGCTCGACTTCGGCACCGCGATCTCGCAGCAGGCGAGCTACCGCACGGTGTTCGAGACCGGCACGGCCGCGATGATGCCCATGGGCACCTGGTACGTCGCGGGCGTCCTGAAGGCGAAGGCCGAGGGCGCCACGGACGTCGAGTGGGGACTGGCGCCCCTGCCGCAGCGGCCCGGCGCGTCCGGCGTCACCACGTTCGGCTCGCCGACCGCGTTCGCGGTGAACGAGAACGCCCGGCACACCGCCACCGCGCGGGAGTTCGTCGAGTTCGCGGCCGGTGAGGAGGGCGCCGAGGCCATCACCGGGGTGGGCGTCGTGCCCGCGTTGCAGAGCCCGGAGATCACGCGGCGGTACGCGGCCCTGGAGGGCATGCCCACCGACCCGCTGTCCGCCAAGGCCCTCGTGCCCGACGAGATAGCCCTGGAGATGCCGGTCAGCGAGCACACCTCCGACGTGGACGCGATCCTCAAGGAGGAGCACCAGCTGATCATGGTGCGTGACAAGTCGGTCGAGGACGGCATCCGGTCCATGCGGGACCGCGTCCACGACGTCGTCGACTGACGCGCATGGTCGACGCAGCGGCACAGCGGCGGCACGCGCCACCGGTCGCACCACCCGGGAGCACCGCCCGACGGCGCCGCGCGCGGCGCGACACCCTCGTCGGGTGGAGCTTCATCCTGCCGAACTTCGCGGGCTTCGCCCTGTTCACCCTCGTCCCGGTGATCGCGGCGTTCGCCCTGGCGTTCATGGAGTGGGACTCCTACCGCGCCCCGGAGTGGGTCGGCCTGGACAACTTCGCCGAGATGCTGGAGGACGAGAACGTCCGGGTCGCGCTGACCAACACGCTGCTCTACGCGGCCGGGCACATCCCGCTCACGCTGGTCGCCGCGCTCGGGCTCGCCATCGTGCTCAACGGCAAGCTCCGGGGCGTCGGCTTCTTCCGCACCGCGGCGTTCTTCCCCTACGTCACGTCGCTGGTCGCCGTGGCGGTGGTGTGGAACATGCTGTTCAACCCCACGGCGGGACCGGTCAACCAGTTCCTCGGCGCGCTCGGCGTGGCCGACCCGCCCGGCTGGGTGGCCAGCACCGACTGGGCGATGCCCGCGGTGATCATCACCAGCGTGTGGCGGGACATGGGCTACTACATGGTGCTCTACCTCGCGGGCCTCCAGGCCGTTCCGGAGGAGTACTACGAGGCGGCCAGGGTGGACGGCGCGAACGCCTGGGACCGGTTCCGGCACGTCACCCTGCCGTGCCTGCGGCCGACGACGTTCTTCGTGCTGGTGATGCTGACGATCCAGAGCTTCAAGGTGCTCGACCTGATCGTCGTCATGACCGACGGCGGACCGGGCCGCAGCACGCTGGTGCTCGCCCAGCTCGTCTACCGGGAGGGCATCACCGAGGGCCACTTCGGCTACTCGTCGGCCATCGCGCTGGTGCTGTTCGCCATCGTGCTCACCGTCACCGTCGCCCAGTTCCGCCTCAACGAGCGGAGGAACGCCCGATGACCGCCCTGCGCCCGGCCCCGCCGCGGCCCGCCCGCCCGGCCGACCCACCGCCACCGGCGCGTCGGCGCCGCACCGGCAGGCCGGCACCGGCGGCGGCCTACGCGGTGCTGGCCGCGGTCGTCCTGCTGGTGCTCGTGCCGTTCGCGTGGATGGTGTCCGCCTCGCTCAAGCGCGACAACCAGGTGTTCACCGTGCCCATCCGGTGGGTGCCGGAGGAGTTCCGCTGGTCGAACTTCGTGGAGATCTGGGACCGCATCCCGCTGGCGACCTACCTGGGCAACTCGCTGTTCCTGTCGGTGGCGATCACCGCGCTCCAGGTGCTCACCGGCAGCTTCGCCGCCTACGGGTTCGCCAAGGTGCGGTTCCCCGGCCGGGACGCGCTGTTCCTGGCCTACATCGCCACGATCGCCGTGCCGTGGCAGGCGTACATGGTGCCGCAGTACATCATGATGCAGCGGCTGGAGCTGACGAACACGCACCTGTCGATCATCCTGCTCCAGGCGTTCGGCGCGTTCGGCGTGTTCCTGATGCGCCAGTACTACGCGTCCATCCCGGACGAGCTGTGCGACGCCGCGCGCATCGACGGCCTGAGCGAGTACGGCATCTACCGGCGGATCGTCCTGCCGCTGTCCAAGCCCGCGCTGGCGAGCCTGGCACTGCTGACGTTCGTCAACACCTGGAACGACTACATGGGGCCGTTCATCTACCTGACGAGCAACGACCTGTGGACCGTCCAACTGGGACTGCGCTCGTTCCTCGGCCAGTACGACGGGGAGCACGCCATGATCATGGCCGGGGCGGTGCTGTCGGTGCTGCCGATCCTCGCGGTGTTCCTGCTGGGCCAGCGGTACTTCATCCGCGGCATCGCCACGAGCGGGCTGAAGGGGTGAGCGCCGTGGTCGCCCGGTTGCTGCGGCCCGCCGCGCAGCGGACCTACGAGAAGGTCTTCGGCCTCGTGCACGTGGCGCTGGGGGCCAACGTGCTGCTCGCGGCCGGCTGCGCGCCGCTGCTGCTGGCGCTGGCCGTCGTGCGCGACCCCGTGGCGTCGTGGCCGTTCTTCGTCGTGCTGTCGGGGTGCTGCGCGCCGGCGCTGGCGGGGGTGTTCGGTTGCTTCGCCGCGCTCGACGGGGGACGGGTGTGGCGCCCGTTCGCCGACGCCTACCGGCGGGCGGCGGGACGTGCGCTGGTCGCGTGGTACGGCGGCGCCGCCGTGCTGGTCGTGCTGGCCGTGGACGTCGTCGTGGTCTCGCGCGCGGCGTGGGGACCGGCGGTGGTGCCGCTGTTCGCCACGGCGGCCGTGCTCGTCGTGGGCACGGTGGTGGCGGTGCTGGTGGCCACGTCGGCCGGGACCGACCGGTTGCGGGACCTGGTGTGGCCGTGCCTGTGCCTGGTGGCGCGGCGCTGGTACCTGGCCCTGGCCAACGCGGTCGTGCTCGGCCTGGCCGTCGCGGCGGTGCTGCTCCAGCCCGTGGCCGGCCTGCTGGTGGCCTGCGCCCCGCTGCTCTACGCGGTGTACGCCAACACCCGCGTCCTGCTCGCCGGGCGTGCCCGGTGAGCCGCCGGTCCCGTGCGCCGTCCGTCCCGGGTGGTCAGCCCGCGAGGCCGTAGAAGCGGATCGGCGAGTTCGGTTCGAAGCCGATCCGCCGGTACACGGGCGCACCGGCGGCGGTGGCGTGGAGGGTGGCGCGGGTCGACCCGGTGGCCCGGTGGCCCTCGTGCAGCGCCTTGCGCGTCACCGCCTCGCCGTACCCCCTGCGCTGGTGCTCCGGGGCGGTGGCGACGAGCGCGACGAAGAGGCGTCCGTCCGCCTCGGCGGTCGCGGCGCACGCCACCGGGACGCCGTCGCGCAGGGCCAGGTAGGCGTGCACGCGCTCCTTCCACAGCGCGGAGCCGGCGAGCCCGTCGCGGCCGTCCTCCAGGGGGAACCCGTAGGCGCGCGAGTTGAGGTCCGCGTAGGCCAGCAGCCGGTCGTCGGTGGTCACGCGCTCGAACACCAGGTCGGGGTGCGCCGGCTCGGCGGTGGACGGCACGTCCCACGCCATGCCAATGCCGGGGAAGGCGTGCACGAGGCCCGCCCGGCCGGCCGCCCCGTCGAGCGCGGCGCGGGCGTCGTCGGTCAGCAGGTCCTCGAACAGCCACAGGAAGCCGGGGCGCCGCTTCGAGCGCATGACGTCCGCCGCCTCGCCCAGGCGCCGTCCGAGCAGGTCCGCGTCCGCGCCGACGTCGGTCAGCGTGACGCAGTTCCAGAACGCGAACCGGCAGTCGGCCCAGCGGACGGCGATGCCCGGGAGGTCCCGCACGTCGGCGTCCGGGTCGCGGTCGAGGACCACGTCGCGCCAGACCGAGGCCAGCTGCTCCACCGACTCGACCGAGTCCGCGAGTTCCACCACCGGTACCCCCCTGTGCGCCGTCGACCACGCGGAGTTTATCGGCCCGGGGTCACGCGAGGCCGAGCCGGCCCTCCGCCTCGTCCCAGGCGGCGGTGCCACCGCGCGGCTCGTACCGGACCACGTCGGTGGAGGCGCGCACCAGCCCGCGCAGCTCGGCCAACCCACCCGTGACGACGCCGAGCGCGCGGGCCTGGACCAGGGCGTTGCCACACGCGGCGGCCTCCGCCGGGCCGGCGAGCACGGGCAGGCCGCACGCGTCGGCCGTGGACTGGCACAGCAGGGTGTTGCGCGCCCCGCCGCCGACCACGTGGACCACCCCGACCCGCGTGCCGGACAGCCCGGCGGCCTGCCGCACGGCGCGGCGGTGGGCCAGGGCCAGGCTGTCCAGCACGCAGCGCACCACGGCGGCGGGCGTCCCCGGCGGTCGTTGTCCGGTCCGGGCGCACGCCGCCGCGATGCGGGCCGGCATGCCGCCGGGCGGGATGAACGCCGGGTCGCCCGCGTCGACCACCGCCGCCAGGGCCGGTTCGCCGGCCGCCGCGTCCAGCAGGGGACCAGGCTCCGGGTCGCCCCACTCGCGCAGGCACTCCTGGAGCAACCACAGCCCCATCACGTTGCGCAGGTAGCGCACCGTGCCGTCCACGCCCAGCTCGTTGGAGAAGTTCGCCCGGCGACCGGCCTCGGTGGGCACCGGCCCGTCCAGCTCGACCCCGACCAGCGACCACGTGCCGGTGGCCACGTACGCGAAGTCCCGACCGGCGGCCGGCACCCCGACCACGGCCGACGCGGTGTCGTGCGACCCGACCGCCACCACCGGCACCGGTCCCGGCAGGCCCGTCTCGGCGAGCACGTGCGGCAGCAGCGACCCGACCACCGCGCCCGGCTCCACGAGTGGCGGGAACAACCCGGCGTCGATGCCCAGGCGCACCAGCAGCTCCGCCGACCACGTGCGCGTCCGCGCGTCGAGCAGGCCGGTGGTGGAGGCGTTGGTGACCTCCGCGAAGCGCGCCCCGGTCAGCCAGTGGCAGATCAGGTCGGGGATCAGCAGCAGGTGGCGCGCCGCGGCCAGCTGCGGCGACCCGGCCGCCGCCGCGAGCTGGTAGACGGTGTTGAACGGCAGCACCTGCAACCCGGTGACCCGGTACAGCTCGGCCGCCGGCACACGGGCGTGCACGGCGTCGGGCACGCCGTCGGTGCGCCCGTCCCGGTAGTGCACCGGGTTGCCCAGGAGCGCGCCGGTGGCGTCGAGCAGGCCGTAGTCCACCGCCCACGAGTCGACGCCGACCGCGTCCAGCTGCGGCCCGGCCGCCCGCAGGCCGTCGAGCACGCCCCGGTACAGCCCGAGCACGTCCCAGTGCAGCGTGCCGCCGAGGCGCACCGGCCCGTTGGGGAACCGGTGCACCTCGGTGGACGCGATCCGGTCGGGCGTCACGTCGAAGGACACCACGCGCCCGCTGGACGCGCCGAGGTCGACCGCCGCGACCCGCGCCCCCGCCGTCATCGCAGGAACGCGGCGGCGACGCCGGAGTCGACCGGCACGTGCAGCCCGGTGGTCCGGGACAGGTCGCCGCCGGTGAGCGCGAAGACCGCGGCGGCCACGTGCTCGGGCAGCACCTCGCGGCCCAGCAGGGTGCGCTTGGCGTAGTAGGCGCCCAACTCCTCCTCCTTCACCCCGTAGACGGCGGCGCGCTGGGCGCCCCAGCCGCCGGCGAAGATGCCGGAGCCGCGCACCACGCCGTCCGGGTTGACCCCGTTGACGCGGATGCCGTGCGGACCCAGTTCGGCGGCCAGCAGGCGCACCTGGTGGGCCTGGTCGGCCTTGGTGGCGCCGTAGGCGACGTTGTTCGGTCCGGCGAACACGCCGTTCTTGCTGGAGATGTAGACGACGTCGCCGCCCATGCCCTGCTCGACCATCACGCGCGCGGCGGCCCGCGAGACGAGGAACGAGCCCTTCGCCATCACGTCGTGCTGGAGGTCCCAGTCGCGCACGGTGGTCTCCAGCAGCGGCTTCGAGATCGACAACCCGGCGTTGTTCACCACCAGGTCCACGCCGCCGAAGGCGAGCACGGCCTCGGCGAAGGCCCGCTCCACGGCGTCCTCGTCGGACACGTCCGCGCCCACGCCGATCGCCACGTCGGCGCTGCCGATCCCGGCGGCCACCTCGGACGCCTTGACCGCGTCGAGGTCGGCGACGACCACGCACGCGCCCTCGGCGGCCAGCCGCTCGGCGATGGCCTTCCCGATGCCCGAGGCCGCGCCGGTGACCAGCGCGACGCGCGCGGCCAGCGGCTTCGGCTCGGGCATCCGGGCCAGCTTGGCCTCTTCCAGGGCCCAGTACTCGATGCGGAACTTCTCCGACTCCGGGATCGGCCGGTAGGTCGACACCGACTCCGCGCCGCGCATGACGTTGATCGCGTTGACGTAGAACTCGCCCGCCACCCGCGCGGTCTGCTTGGCGCGGCCGAAGGAGAACATGCCCACGCCCGGCACCAGCACGATCGCCGGGTCGGCGCCGCGCATCGCGGGCGAGTCCGGGCCGGCGTGCCGCTCGTAGTAGGCGCGGTAGTCCTCGCGGTAGGCGGCGTGCAGCTCCCGCAGCCGCGCGGTGATCTCGTCCACGCTCGCCGTGCCGGGCAGGTCGACCACCAGGGGCGTGACCTTGGTGCGCAGGAAGTGGTCCGGGCACGACGTGCCCAGCGCGGCCAGCGGCCCGAGCTTCTCGCGGGACAGGAAGTCCAGCACGACGTCGGTGTCGGTGTAGTGGCCGACCCGGGGGTGGTCGGTGGAGACCAGGCCGCGGACCGCGGGGAGGATCGCGGCGGCCTTGGCCCGGCGCTCGACCTCGGGCAGCGGCTCGTTGCCCGGCACGACCGCGCCGAACGGCTCGGGGACGCCGTGCTCGGCCAGGAACGCCTCCGCCGTGCGGATGATCCCCAGCGAGTTGGCCTCGCACTCCTCGGACGTGCCGCCCCACGCGGTGATGCCGTGCCCGCCCAGCACGCACCCGATCGCCTGCGGGTTCGCCGCCTTGATCGCCGCGATGTCCAGCCCGAGCTGGAAACCGGGACGACGCCACGGCACCCAGACGACCCGCTCGCCGAAGCACCGCCGCGTCAGCTCCTCCCCGTCCGCGGCGGTGGCCAGGGCGATGCCGGAGTCCGGGTGCAGGTGGTCGACGTGCGGCGCGTCGACCAGGCCGTGCATGGCGGTGTCGATCGACGGGGCCGCGCCGCCCCCGCCGTGCAGGCAGTGGTCGAACGCGGCGACCATCTCGTCCTCGCGCTCCACGCCGGGGTAGACGTCCACCAGCGCGCGCAGCCGGTCCAGGCGCAGCACGGCCAGCCCGGCCGGGGTGAGCGTGCCCAGGTCGCCGCCCGAGCCCTTCACCCAGAGCAGGTCGACCGGCTTCCCGGTGACCGGGTCGCGGCCGACGCCCTTGGCGGAGGTGTTGCCCCCGGCGTAGTTGGTGTTGCGCGGGTCGGCGCCCAGCCGGTTCGAGCGCTCGACCAGCCGCGCCGCGGTGTCGTCGGGCGCGGTCGTGTTGTCGGTCATGCGGTGGGGCTCCTCGGGGAGGGGGAGGTGGTCAGGACCAGCCGGCCTGGGTGCCGCCGACGCGCTCGGCGGCGATCTCCGCGGCGTAGCCGGAGGCGCGGTAGGCGGCCATCGGGTCGCGGGGCAGGCCCCTGGCCTCGCGGCGGTCGGCGAGCGCGCCGCGCACGTCGGTGTGGAAGGCGTCCATCAGCACGTCGTGCGCGCCGAGCACGTCGCCCGCCAGCCGGGCCTCGTCCAGCGCCGCGGTGTCGACCAGCAGGGCCTTCGCCAGGGCCTGCTCGACGTTGAGGACCGAGCGGATCTGACCCGCCACCTTGTCCTCGATGTTGTGGCACTGGTCGAGCATGAAGTTGACGCCCGACCCGGGGAGGTGCGCGTCCTGCGAGACGATCTCGACCATGATCCGGAACAGCTGGAACGGGTCGGCCGACCCGACGATCAGGTCGTCGTCGGCGTAGTAGCGGGAGTTGAGGTCGAACGCGCCCAGCCGCCCGGCCCGCAGCAGCTGCATCACGATGAACTCGATGTTCGTGCCCGGCGCGTGGTGCCCGGTGTCCAGCACGACCTGCGCGCGCTCGCCCAACGCCTGGCAGTGCAGCAGCGCGGTGCCCCAGTCGGGGATGTCCATCGAGTAGAAGTAGGGCTCGAAGAACTTGTACTCGACCAGCAGGCGGTGCTCGGGGTCCAGCGCCTCGTAGATCCGCCGCAGCGAGTCGGCCAGCCGGTCCTGCCTGCCGCGCAACGAGTCCTGGCCGGCGTAGTTCGTGCCGTCGGGCAGCCAGAGCTTGAGGTCGGTCGAGCCGGTCGCGCGCATGACGTCGATGCAGTCGAGGTGGTGGGCCACGGCCTTGGCGCGCACGCGGTCGTCGGTGTGCGTCAGGGAGCCGAGCCTGTAGTCGTCGTCCTGGAACAGGTTCGAGTTGATCCCGCCGATCCGCACGCCGAGGTCGGCGGCGTGCTCGCGCAGCCGCTCGTAGTCGTCGACCCGGTCCCACGGGACGTGCAGCGACACGCGCGGCGCGAGGCCGGTCAGCGCGTGCACCCGCGCGGCGTCGGCGATCTTCTCGAACGGGTCACGCGGGGTACCCGGCGTGGTGAACACCTTGAAGCGGGTGCCGGAGTTCCCGTACGCCCAGCTGGGCACCTCGATCGTGAAACCGTCGAGGCCGGCCAGGGCCTCCGGTGGGGTCTCCTGTGGGGACGTCACGCGTAGTTCCTCTCGACCGCGGGGTACCGGCCACACGGACGGTAGCCGCCTTTGGAACGTTTCACAACAGGGTCGTCCGAAGATCCCCGTGTTGCCGAGCGCCCTCCATTCCTGCTGCTAGGCTCCTGCGACCACCGGTTGGTTGGACGTTTCAGCCCGCACCCGTGCGGACCGGAGAGGGAGGGACGCGGTGTCGGCACCGAGCATGAAGGACGTCGCCGCGCGCGCCGGGGTCGCGCTGGGCACCGTGTCGAACGTCCTCAACCGCCCCGAGATGGTGTCCGAGCGGACCCGTCGGCGGGTGCTGGACGCGATCGCCGAACTGGGCTTCGTGCGCAACGAGTCGGCCAGGCAGCTGCGCGGCGGCACCAGCCGCACCCTCGCCTACGTCGTCCTCGACACCCGCAACCCGTTCTTCACCGACGTGGCCGCGGGCGCGCAGCGGGTCGCCGACGAGGCCGGGCTCGCGCTGTTCCTGTGCGACGGGGGCGAGGACCGCGCCCGCCAGCACCACTACCTCGACCTGCTGGAGCAGCAGCGGGTCGAGGGCATCCTCATCACCCCCGTCCAGGAGGACGACCCGCGCATCGCCGCGCTGACGGGCCGGGGCACGCCCGTCGTGGTCGTCGACCGGGGCGCGGGGCCGGACCAGTGCTCGGTGTCGGTCGACGACGTGCTCGGCGGCGACCTCGCCGTCTCGCACCTGCTCGACACCGGCCACCGCCGCATCGCCTTCGTCGGCGGCCCCCGCACCATCGGCCAGGTCGCCGACCGGATTTCGGGCGCCCGACAGGCCCTCGTCCGCGCCGGCGCCGACGCCGAGTCGCTCACCGTGCTGGAGACGGACCGGCTGGACGTCGCCGAGGGCAGGCGCGCGGGACAGCGCCTGGCCGGCCTGCCCGCCGCCCGCCGCCCCACGGCCGCCTTCTGCGCCAACGACATGCTCGCGCTGGGGCTGCTCCAGCAGGCCGTGCGCCTCGGCCTGCGCGTGCCCGACGACCTGGCCATCGTCGGCTACGACGACATCGAGTTCGCCGCCGCCGCGGCGGTCCCGCTGACCTCGGTGGCCCAGCCCCGCCAACTCCTCGGGCGCACGGCGGCGGAACTGCTGCTGGACGAGGCCCGCAACCCCGGCGGTCACGTCCACCAGCGCCGCGTGTTCGAACCGGAGCTGGTCGTGCGCGAGTCGACCCGCACCCGTCCGCCGGGCGCGATCGGCTGACCGCGACCGGCACCGCCCGCCGTCAGGACGTCGTCGCCTCGCCGTGCCGGGCCAATTGGGCGTCCAGGTCGAACACCTCCTCCAGCACCCGCAGCCCGCGGTCCGCGCGGCCGTCCGCGAGGTCCGGGAAGAACTCGGCCATCCCGGCCTGCCAGCGCCGGTTCACCTCGGTGGCCTCCATCGCCGCCTGCGCGGCCGCGAGGTCGTCGGTCTCCAGCACGCCCACCAGCAGACCGTCCTCGGCCAGGTGGAGCGTGTAGGACCGCCACCCCGCGTCCCGCAGCGCCACCAGCATCTCCGGCCACACGTCGGCGTGCCGCGCCCGGTACTCGTCCAGCCTCGCCGGGTCCACCCGCAGGGTGAAGCACACGCGGTGCACGATCGCCCCCTTCCCGCTCAGAACCGGAACTCGTCGATGTTGCCCTGGTCGAACACCGTGGGCGGCCCGAGCACGACGACACCGTCGGCGCCGACGGTGTACTCGCCGAGCCTGCCCGCCTCGAACTTCTCTCCCTCCGCGCCGGTGATCCGCCCGGACGCGAGCGCCGCGCCCGCGTAGGCGGCCAGGTAGCCCAGGTCGGCCGGCTTCCACAGGGCGAAGGACCGCACCGTGCCGTCCTTGACGAACTCGCGCATCTGGTTCGGCGTGCCGAGCCCGGTCAGCGCGACCTTGCCCTTGTACTCCGAGGTGGACAGGTAGCGCGCCGCGGCGGCCACGCCGACCGTGGTGGGCGAGACGATGCCCTCGAGGTCCGGGTAGGACCGCAGGAGGCCCTGGGTCTCCTGGAACGACTTCTGGTCCTCGTCGTTGCCGTAGGCGACGGTGACCAGCTCGATCCCGCTGTGCTCGGGCTTCGCCAGCTCGGTGCGCATCAGCTCGATCCAGGCGTTCTGGTTGGTGGCGTTCGGCGTCGCCGACAGGATCGCGATCTTCCCCTCACCGCCGATCTGCTCGGAGATCAGGTCGACCTGGGTCTTCGCGATGCCCTCGCCGGTCGCCTGGTTGACGAACACGTCGCGGCACTCGGGCTTGGTGTCCGAGTCGAACGTGACGACCTTGGCGCCGGCCCGGCGCGCGCTGGTGAGCGCGCCGCAGATCGCGTTCGGGTCGTTGGCGGAGGTCACGATGACGTCGGTGCCCTGCTGCGACAGCGTGTTGATGTAGCTGACCTGCGACGAGGCGCTCGCCTCGGACGGGCCGACCTCCTTGTAGGAACCCTTGAACTCCTCGACGGCGCTCTTGCCGCCGTTGTCGGAGACGGTGAAGTAGGGGTTGTTCACCTGCTTGGGCAGGAACGCCACGTCGAGGCCCTCGACCAGCGGCGCGTCCGGGTCGGCCTGGCCGGTGGCCCGGCCGGGCGCGGGGGCGTCCTCCCCGGAGCCCCGGGTGGTGCCGCCGCACGCGGCGGTGACCAGCACGGCCGCCGCCGCGGTCGCGATCACGCCGAGGCGCAGGGCGCGTTTGGGCTGTGACATCGGCTTTCCTTTCTCGGCAGGTGACTTCGTCGTCGTGCGAGAGCGGGTCAGGCCGTGCGCCGCCGTCGTCGCCGCCACCGGGCTCGGCCGAGGCCGACCGCGTTGGGCACCACGACCGAGGCGATGAGCAGGCCGCCGGTGACCACGTCGAGCGCGTCGGCGGCGACGTCGGCGAGCTGGAGGGCGTTGCGGACGACGCCGAGCAGCAGCACCCCGGCCAGCACCCCGAGCAGGGTGCCGCGCCCGCCGAAGATCGAGACACCGCCGAGCAGGACGGCGGCGACCACCGCCAGCTCCAGGCCGGCGGCGTTGTCCGCCCGGGCGCTGGCGAACCGCAGCGTCCAGTACACGCCCGCGAGACCGGACACCGCGCCGGAGACGACGAACAGCCAGGACTTCGCCCTGGCCACCCGCAGACCCGCGAACGTCGCAGCCTCGGCGTTGTCGCCCATCGCGTACAGGGACCGGCCGAACGGGGTCGCGTGCAGCACGACGCCGAACACGACCGCCAAGAGCAGCGTCGCCACCACCGCCCACGGCACGGCGCCGCCCGCGACCGTGCTGCTCGCCGCACCGGTCCAGCCGGCCGGGAAGTCCGCCACGGCCTGATCGCCGAGCACCACGAACGCCAGACCGCGGTAGGCGGCCAGCGTGCCGATGGTCACCGCCAGCGAGGGCAGCCCGAACCCGGTGACGAAGACGGCGTTCACCGCGCCGAGCACCGCGCCCAGCAGCACGGTGAGCACGACGACGACCTCCAGCGACAGGCCCGCCACCCACAGGTGCCCCATCACGGCGCTGCACAGCCCGAGCGTGGCGGCCACCGACAGGTCGATCTCCCCGGTGATCACGATGAGCGTCAGCGGCAGGGCGATCAGCGCGATGGCGACCACGTCGAGCAGCAGGAACTGGGAGTTGCGGCCACTGGCGAAGCCGTCCACCAGCACCCCGGCGGCCACCGCGACCGCCGCGAGCACCACCAGCAGCAGCACGTCCCAGCGGGCCACGACGGACCGCAGCACGTCCCGGCGCCCGGTTCCGGGGCCTTCGGTCTCAGGCGCCATGGGACGACCTCCCCCGCAAGCGGTCCGCCGCGCGCAGCGCGAGCAGCCGGTCGATGCCGATGGCGGCGAGGATCAGCGCGCCGACGACCGCCTGCTGCCAGAACGGGTCGATCCGCAGCACCGCCAGCGAGCTGCCGATGGTGGTGAGCAGCAGCGCGCCGAGCGCGGCCCCGTACACGCTCCCGCTGCCACCGAAGATCGCCACGCCGCCGACCACGGCCGCGGCGACGACCTGGAGCTCGATCCCGGTGCCCGCGGTGGCGTCGAGGGTGCCGAAGCGCGCCGCGTACAGCACGCCCGCGAGCCCGGCCAGCGCGCCGCAGACGACGAACGCGGTGAACACCCGCCGCCCCACCGGGATGCCCGCCAGCCGCGCGGCGGCCGGTTCGGAGCCGATCGCGTACAGCTCCCGGCCACCGCGGTAGGAGCGCAGGCAGTACCCGACGACCACCACCACGACCACCGCGACGATCGCGAGGACGGGCACGCCGAGCACGGTCGACGTGCCCAGGCGCAGGAAGTCGCGCGGCATGTCGGAGGCGTTGACCTGCCGTCCGCCGGCCCACCGGTGGTCCACGCCGCGGAAGACGTGGAGGGTGCCCAGCGTGATCACCAGGGCGGGCACCCGCGCGGCGGCCACCAGCGCGCCGTTGACCGCGCCGCACAGCGCGCCGAGCCCCACGCCCACCAGCACCACGAGCGCGGTCGGCGTGCCGGGCGCGGAGCCGAGCAGCGTGCCGGTGGCGAACGCGGACAGCCCCAGCACCGCGCCGACCGACAGGTCGATGTTGCGGGACACGACCACCACGGTCTGCCCGACGGCCAGCACCACCAGGATCGCCGCGCCCAGCAGCAGGTCCCGCAGGCTCTGCGGCGACGCGAAAGCCGGGTTGTCCAGCACGGTGACCAGGACCAGCAGCGCGAGCGCCACGACGACGCCGAACTCGCGGGCCGCCCACAGCCGGTGCGCGAACCGCGTGCCGCCGTCGCGGGGCGCGTCCGCCACCCGCTCGGCGCTCACGCCGCCCCCCGGCCGGTGGCCGCGAACACGACCGACTCCTCGGTCGCCTCCCCGCGGGACAGCTCGGCGGTGACCCGCCCCTCGTGCAGGACCAGCACCCGGTCCGCCATGCCGAGCACCTCGGGCAGCTCGGACGACACCATGAGCACCGCGACGCCTTCGGCCGCCAGGCGCGAGAGCAACCGGTGCACCTCGGCCTTCGTGCCCACGTCTACGCCCCGCGTCGGCTCGTCGACGATCAGCACCTTCGGGTCGGTCGCCAGCCACTTGGCCAGCACCACCTTCTGCTGGTTGCCGCCCGACAGCGTGCCGACGGCGTCCGACAGCCGCCCGTACTTCACCCGCAGTCGCTCGGTCCACTCCCGGGCGGCCCGCCGCTCGGCCCGCCCGCCGAGCAGGCCCAGCCGCGCCAGCGACCGCAGCCGCGTCAACGTCGCGTTGCGCTCGATCGACATCCCCATGACCAGGCCCTGCCGGCGGCGGTCCTCGGGGACCAGTGCGACGCCCGCCGCGACCGCGGCGGCGGGGGAGCCGACCGGCAGCGTCGTCCCGGAGACCCGCGCCTCGCCCGCGTCGTAGCGGTCGACGCCGAACACCGCGCGCACCACCTCGCTGCGCCCGGCGCCCACCAACCCGGCCAGCGCGACGACCTCGCCCGCGCGCACCGAGAACGTGACGTCGGAGAACACGCCGTGCCGGGTCAGCCCGTCGACCTCCAGCACGACGTCACCGGGCTCGACGTCCTCCTCGGGGAACAGCGTCGAGACGTCGCGGCCGACCATGCGCCGCACCACCAGGTCCGGGGTCACCTCCGCGATCGGGTCGGTGGACACCCGGGCCCCGTCCCGCAGGACGGTGACCCGTCGGCACAGCTCGAACACCTCGTCGAACCGGTGGGAGATGAACAGCACCGCCGCGCCCCGCGCGCACAGCGCGCGGACGACGGCGAACAGCCGCTCCACCTCGACCCCGGACAGCGCGGCGGTCGGCTCGTCCATCACCAGCACCCGCGCGTCCAGCGACAGCGCCTTGGCCACCTCCACCAGCTGCTGGTCCGCGATCGACAGGCCGCGCGCGGGCCGATCCGGGTCCAGCCGCACGCCGAGCCGCTCGAACAGCCGCATCGACTCCGCCCGCATCGCCGCCCGGTCGATCCGGCCGAACCGGCGCAGCGGCTGGCGGCCCATGAAGATGTTCTCGGCCACCGACAGGTCGGGGAACAACGTCGGCTCCTGGTGGATGACCGCGATGCCCGCGTCCCGGGCGGCGGCCGGCCCGGCCGGCCGCACCTCGCGCCCGCCGATCAGGAGTTCGCCGGAGTCCGGCTCGTGCACGCCCGCGAGCACCTTCACGATCGTCGACTTGCCGGCCCCGTTCTCCCCGACGAGCGCGTGCACCTCACCGCCGAACAGCGCGAACGACACGCCGCGGACCGCCGCGACGGCGCCGAACGACTTGGTGACGTCACGAACCTCCAGCAGGGGAACCGCGTGTTCCGGGTCCATTCGGAGCCTCCGTCACTGAAATGTTTCAACGCAGTGATGAAGCCGGAGGTTAGGTGCAGTTCGTGCGACCGTCAACGGTTCTTCGGCAACTTCCCCGGGATGCGGCGTTCGTCGTTGCGGCACCGTAGTCGGAGGTATCACTCCACTTCGGAGAATTGCTGGTACGTTTCAACGCCTGGTCGTCCGCCGCTGTCGTCCGCGGGACCCGGGGTGCCGGCGGGTTCGCGCTACGCCGGGGTCGCGCGGCCGACCCGGGCGACCCCGCCGTAGCCGAGCGCCCGGGCGGGGCTGTCGTGCTCCGCCGGCGTGTCGGGCCGCCAGTCCGGCAGGAACACCAGACCGGGTTCGACCAGGCTCGCGTCGTCGCCGAACCACTCCAGGACCTCCGCGTGCGTGCGGACGAAGACCAGTTCGTCGGCCGCCGCGTAGGCGTCGACCAGGCGCGCCACCTCGGCCCGCAGCGCCGGCGGGGCGTGCTCGTCGGCGATGTGCGAGATGGCGAGGAGGCTGCCGGGCGCCAACCGCTCCCGGTAGGTCGCGACCAGCTCGCCGGGGCGGTCGTCGTCGGAGATGAACAGCAGCACGCCGACCATCAGGAGCGCGACCGGCGCGGAGAAGTCGAGCAGCCGTCGGGTCTCCGGGTGGTCGAGGATCGCCTCGGGGGCGCGGATGTCGGCCTGGACGATCGTCGTGGACGGGTCGTCGGCCAGCAGCCGCCGGGCGTGGCTGTAGGCCACCGGCTCGTAGTCGACGTAGACGACGCGGGACCGCCCGTCTGCCTGCCGGGCGATCTCGTGCACGTTGCCGACGGTCGGGATGCCCGAGCCGAGGTCGAGGAACTGGCGGATGCCCTGGTCGAGGCAGAAGCCGACCACGCGGCGCAGGAACGACCGGTTGAGCCGGGTGACGGCGGGCACCGAGGGCGCGATCCGGAGCACCTGCTCGGCGAACGCGCGGTCGACGGCGAAGTTGTGCGCGCCGCCGAGGAAGTAGTCGTAGGCACGGGCGGCGGAGGGCACGGTGAGCTCCGCGTCGCCTCGTGGTCCGACGGGCGGGGTGGACACGGTGCCCGCCTCCTTCCGGGAGGTCGGCCGAGCGGTCGCGCCCGAGCGTAGGGGCCGACCCCGACCCGTGTTACCGCCGTACTGGTGGACACGATGGGGTGATCCGGCGGCCATCGCGCTTAGCGGTGATCTTCACGCGGTACCTGGGGTACGCCTGGCTGGTCTCGTGCCGTGCGGGGTGCCCGTTCCCGACTGGCCGGGGACGGGCGGGGAGTGGGAAGGGTGGTCCGGTGTCGCCTGGTCGGCGGCATGACCTGCGGTCCCCGTGCCGGAGCGGTGCGGGTGCCGCGGTGCGGGTCGGCGCGCGACGGGGGCGTCGGCAGTGCGTGGTCATCGCGGCGGCGTCACCGGACCACCCGTTCCCCGCCGCACGGCGGGCCGCCGGGAGCGGGGGCTCCCGGTCCCGGACGACGGCCGCTGTCGGACCCCTTTGGCACGCTGTGCCGCATGAGCACCTTCGTGTTGGTCCACGGCGGTGGCGGCGGCCACCGGGACTTCGAGCTCCTCGAACCGGAACTGCGCCGGCTCGGGCACGACGTGGTCGCGCCCGACCTGCCGATCGACGACCCGTCGGCCGGGTTCGCCGAGTTCACCCGGACCGTGCTCGACGCCGTCGGCGACCGCCGGGACCTGGTCGTCGTCGGCCACTCCTACGGCGGCTTCACCGCGCCCCTGGTGTGCGCGCGGCTGCCGGTGCGGCTGCTGGTGTTCCTCGCCGGGATGATCCCGGCGCCGGGGGAGAAGCCCGGCGACTGGTGGGACAACACCGGGTTCGAGGGGCCCGAGGGCCTCGACGACGCCGAGACGTTCTTCACCGGCGTCCCCGCCGACGTCGCGGCCCGCGCCCTGTCGTACGGCCGCCCCCAGGTCAGCGCCGAGTACGCCGAACCGTGGCCGCTCGACGCGCTGCCGGACGTGCCGACGCGCGTGCTGCTGTGCCGCGACGACCGGTTCTTCCCGCCGGAGTTCCAGCGCCGCGTGGCGCGCGAGCGGCTCGGGGTGGAGCCGGACGAGATCGACGGCGCGCACTGCGTCCCGACCAGCCACCCGGTCGAACTGGCCGAGCGGCTGGCGGGCTACCTGTCGTAGCGCGGCGGCGGGCGGTCCGCCCACGACGACCGCGGTGGCCCGGCCCGGGGCTCGCGCCACCGCCCCCTTCGCCCGTGCCGCGGAACGGGTTGCCGAAGGTCCCGACATCCGCCCGGCGGGAACGGGCGGACGGGGGCCCGGCACTCCTTGACGCCCGCACCGGCCTGTGCTGCCATGCGACTTGAATTCTTTTCACGTCAGCGCGGTGTCAATGAGGAGGCCGTGGTGTCCCTGCTCCGCCGGTCCACGAAGGTGGCGGCGCTGACCGCCGCCGCACTGCTCGCCTGGTCGGGCACCACGGGTGCCACCGCCGCCCCCGCACCCGCCGCCCCCGCACCCGCCGCCCTGCCGACCGCCGCCGTCGCGCTGGGCGACAGCTTCGTCAGCGGCGAGGGCGCCGGGAACTACGTCCCGGTGACCGACGCCAACGGTGTGGCGCAGGGCTTCCCCGGCTGGTCGGCGCCGAACGACAACGCCTTCTTCTGCCACCGGTCGGCCAACGCCTCGCTGCACCGCGCCGACCTGCCCGGCATCCAGGCCAGGTTCAACCTCGCGTGTTCCGGCGGCCAGCCGCACGACATCGCCACCGCCTCCGGCAACCGGCCGAAGGGCCGGTCCGTCGCCTCCCAGCTCGACCAGCTCCGCGCGGTCGCGGGCACCCACGACATCGACCTCGTGCTGGTGGGGCTCGGCTCGAACAACAGCTCGTTCACCTTCGGCGACGTGGCCTCCCTGTGCGCCAACCGCTTCATCGCCGACGCCTGGACCGGCTGGTGGGAGTTCTGGGCCGGCGACGTGCCGCAGGAGCCGTGCGCGGTGTCCGACCTGGCCACCGACGCCGAGATCGCGGCGGCGGCGGCCGAGACCACCGCGGCGCTGCGCCAGGTGCTGACCGCCCTCGCCCAGGTGGACGCCGACGGGCGGCACCGGGTCGTGCTCCAGGACTACACCAACCCGCTGCCGCTCGACCTCGCGGCCGAGTACCACGAGGAGGACGGCCGCAGCGACACCCGCGACAAGTTCCGCGACCTCGGGGCCGAGCGGTACGCGGCGGGGTGCCCCGTGCACCGGGCCAGCCTCGCGCCGGGGCACTTCTTCTCCGCCGGCCTGAGCACCGTCGTCCGGTCCGCGCACGCCGCGCTGTCCGCCGAGTTCCCCGGCGCCGACCTGGTCCACCTCGACGTGCAGCGGGCCTTCGACGGCGCCCGGCTGTGCGAGCGGACCGGCAGCCCCGGGTACGCCCTGGCCACCCCGATCCGGTTGCAGGACGGGCCGACCGGCGTGTTCGTCACCAGTCTCGCGGGCCGCGACAAGATCGCCGTGCAGCGGATCGCCAAGACCTGCGCCGACCACTTCCAGACCTGCCAGGAGTCCTGGCACCCCAACGCGTCCGGCCACGCGGTGCTCGGCCGCTGCCTCACCGGGGCGGCCACCGCCGGCACCCGGTCGGTCGCCTGTGTCCGCTCCGCCGACGGCACCGTCACCGTGCGCTGACCGGCGGGTCCCCGGTCGCGTCCGGGCCGGGGGACCCGCCGGTCAGTCGGTCAGCCGCAGGAAGGCGTGCACGGACGTCCCGTCCGGGGAGGTGTGCGTGCGGACCAGGTCGGCGAGTTGGTTGACCACCAGCAGCCCGCGGCCACCGTCCTGGCCGGGTGCGGCCGGTCGACGACCCGCCAGGGGGTCGGTCAACCGGCCGCCGTCCCGGACCCCGCAGACGACGTGGTCGCGGTCGCGCCACACGGCCAGCCGGCAGCCCGCGCCGGTGTGCCGGAGGCTGTTGGTCATCAGCTCGGTGACGACGAGCGCGACCCGGGCGGTCCGCTCGGCGGACAGCCCCAGGCGGTCCGCCTCCGCCGTGGCGAACCGGCGCGCCCCGCGGAGGTCCGCGGTCGTGGCCACGGACAGCAGCGCGGCGTCCGCCGGGACGTCCAGCGCCCGGTTGTAGCGGCCGACCACGTCGTCGGGGGCGTAGTGCCCGCTGTCGTAGCGCAGGGACCCCTCCCACACCTCGGGGTGCGTGGCCAGCGCGTCGGTCAGCGCCCGCTCGTCGAGCGCGGAGGTGTCGTACGGGCACACGATGCTGACGTCGCGCCCGGCGAATGCGAGGTTGATCAGGGCCTCGTGCTGGGCGCAGGCGGGGTACTCGACGTCCGAGCGCCCGGCCCAGACCGGCTCGCCGACGATGCGCACGTGCCCCTCGGGGTGGCTGTCGGCGAACCGGCGCAGCACGCCGGGGATGATCCGGCCGGGGTTGCGCCCCTCGACCTCCATGTCGATGAGCAGCACGTCGGCCGCGGCGTCGCCCAGGGCCTCGCGCAGCAGCGCCAGCCGCTCGCCGGGCACCGCCGCGGCGACCGGGTGGCCCAGCGCCAGGCCGTCGGTGAGGAACGGCACGAGCACCCGCAGGTACTCCTCGTCCGACGCGTAGAACAGGGCGGGGTGGACGAAACCGCCCCGGGGCGGCAGGTCGGTGACGGTCACGCGGTCCTCTCGACCCGCACGCCGGTGATGCCCAGCATGTCCACCAGCGTGTCGACACCCGGCCACGGCGTGCGCAGCACGAGGGACGCGTCGAGGCCGGCGGCGTGGTCGGCCAGGCGCAGCAGGGCGCGGTGGTCCAGGAAGGCGAGGTCGCCCGCTTCCAGCACCAGCCTGCCCCCGTCCGGGCGCAGGTCGGCGCGCTCCAGCGCGACCGCGAACAGGTCCCCGTTGAACAGGTCGACCTCGCCGCCCAGGGCGGCGGCCACCCGGCCCCCCGCGGCGTGCAGCCGGAACCCGGCGGCGGCGTCGTTGCTGCTCGGGTGCATGCAGGCGATCTGGGCGAACGCCCGGTCGTCCACCTCCGCGCCGGCGTAGGCGCACATCGCCGAGAACGGGTGCCCGGTCATGTAGTGGTCGACCAGGTGCTCGTAGCGGGCGAAAGCGGCCAGCTGCTCGGGCGTGCGCACCAGGGTGGTGCAGTCGGCGGCGACGCGCAGGCCGGTGAACCCCGCGGCCAGGGCCGCCTCGGTCGCCTCGGCGTAGGTGCGCACCTGCGCGGTGGGTTCGACCACCGCGCCGACGCGGTAGGTCGCGTCCAGCGAGGCGACGCCGGCCGCGCCGGAGCGCAGCGCCTCGTCGATCCCCTCGATGCCGCGCAGGTCCTCGACCAGGGCGGCTGGTTCGCCGGTGCCGACGTAGCCGATCCGCTGACCCCGGGCCAGCCCGTCGGCGAGGAACTCGCGGGCGCGCTCGCGGAAGTCTGCCCGGTCGTCGTAACGCCAGCACACGTGGTCGTGGACGCCGAGCTCGCGCGCGTGCGTCACCAGCCCTGATCTGCGCATGACGCCAGAGTAGACCCCGAGCGGGGCCCCGGACCCCGTCGACCGGTGCGCCCGACGGGAGCCGCCGGACCGGTCGCGGGGGAGCGCGGACGGCCCTCGCCGGCGGTCTACGCCGGCACCTGCCGGGCGTGCTCCCCGACGAGCCCGTTCGCCCGGGCGGCCAGCGCGTCGAGCGCCCGCACGAGCCAGTCGTCCAACCGGGGCGCGGGCAGACCCGCCGGACCGGTCAGGCAGGCGCTCACGGCGCAGCGGCCGGGGCTGAGCCGCAGCACGCCGGTGCAGGCGGGGGAGACCGGGTCGCCCCACGTCACGGACAGGTTCGCCCAGTCGACCGCGAGCCGCCGCTCGACGACCCCGCCGCGCACCCACAGCCGGACCACGTGGGCGCCGTAGCGCTCCACCTCGACGCCTTCGGGCAGCCAGGACGACAGGTGCTCCAGGTCGGTGACCACGTCGAACACCGCCTCGGCGTCCGCGGGCACCGACCTGGTGCGCTCCGCCCGGGGCACGGGTGCCGCGTGTGCTCGCTCGGTGTTCACGGTCCTCCAGGTGGGTGGTCCGACGGCGTTCGCCGCCCATCCTGGGGGACATCTCCGTCCGCGCACCTGACGACTGGCTGACGATCGGTCCGCGGCCCGGGACGACGGCGCCGATCTCGCGCACGTGCTCCTCGACCCGGGGTGCGCAGCGCGACCGGGGCGTGCGCCGTCCGGGTCGTGCCGCGCGTCGACCCCGGACCGGAGCGGAGGACGCCGGGGTGGCGGCCTCCCCGCGCCGCACCCGGTGCACAGTGGGCACCGCTCGCCGCGGACGCGGACGAGCAGGAAGGGAACGATGGCACCCCACGATCTGCCCGGAGGCGTCTACCGGGTCGGCGACCTCGACCTGACCAGGGTCGGCTACGGCGCCATGCAGCTGGCCGGTCCCGGCGTGTTCGGGCCGCCGGAGGACCGCGACGCCGCGGTCGCGGTGCTGCGCACCGCCGTCGACCTGGGCATCCGGCACATCGACACGGCCGACTTCTACGGGCCGCACGTCACCAACGAGATCATCCGGGAGGCGCTGCACCCCTACCCGGACGACCTGCACATCGTCACGAAGGTCGGCGCCCGCCGCGACGAGCGGGGCGGGTGGCCGCACGCCCGCACACCCGACGAGCTGCGCGACCAGGTCCACGACAACCTCAGGCGGCTCGGGCTCGACGTGCTCGACGTCGTGAACCTGCGGGTCGGCGGCCTCGAAGCGCCCGAACCCGGCTCGATCGCCGAGCAGTTCGGCGCGCTCGCCGAGCTGCGGGAGCAGGGCCTGGTCCGGCACCTGGGCCTGAGCACCGTCAACGCCGAGCAGCTCGCCGAGGCGCAGGGGATCGCGCCGGTCGTGTGCGTGCAGAACCTCTACAACATCGCCCGGCGCGAGGACGACGCCCTGGTGGACCTGACCGCCCGGCAGGGCATCGCGTACGTCCCGTACTTCCCGCTGGGCGGCTTCACGCCGCTCCAGTCCGACGCCCTGGGCGCGGTGGCGGAGCGGCTCGGGCGGACGCCGATGGCCGTCGCGCTCGCCTGGCTGCTCCGGCGCTCGCCGAACGTGCTGCTGATCCCGGGCACGTCGTCGGTCGAGCACCTGCGGGAGAACGTCGCGGCCGCCGCGCTCGACCTGCCCGCCGACGCGGTCGCCGAACTCGACGCGATCGGCGGCTGACGCGGGGTGGGGCGCGTCCCGGACGCGCCCCACCCGCCCGCGTCCGCACCGGGCGGTCCGTCGAACGGCCGGGTGTGACCGGATCGTGTGACCGCGCGCGGATGGGCGTGCGGCTTCCCGACGACCCCCCTAGCGTGGCCGGGACCGCACCGCTGGAGGGCACATGAGCAGGGCGCACGACGAGGCGTTCTCCTACGAGGGGCGCCCGCTGCCGCGCCCCGACGAGGAACTGGTCGACCAGGGCCTCGGGTTCGACCTCGGCACCGTGATGAGCCGGCGGCTGACCCTGCGGGCCCTCGGCCTGGGCGCCGCCGCCGTGGGGCTGGCCGCGTGCTCCGGCGGGTCGGGCGGCTCCGGCGCGTCCACGGCCGCGTCCACCTCGACCGCGACGTCGACCGCGCAGCTGCTCCAGGAGATCCCCGACGAGACGGCCGGGCCGTACCCCGGCGACGGCTCCAACGGGCCGGACGTGCTCGACCACGACGGTGTGGTGCGCAGCGACATCAGGTCCAGCTTCGGCGGTCCGACCGGGAGGGCCGAGGGCGTGCCGATGACCCTCGACCTGGTGGTCAGCGACCTGGCCGACGGCGGCGCGCCGTTCGAGGGCGCCGCCGTCTACGTGTGGCACTGCACGCGGGAGGGCGGCTACTCGCTCTACAGCCAGGGCATCGAGGGCGAGAACTACCTGCGCGGGGTGCAGGTCGCCGACAGCTCCGGGAAGGTGAGCTTCACCAGCGTCTTCCCCGCGTGCTACTCCGGGCGTTGGCCGCACGTCCACTTCGAGGTCTACCCCGACCGGGCGGGCATCGCCGACGTGGCCAAGGTCATCGCCACCTCGCAGGTCGCACTGCCCGCGGACGCCTGCGAGAAGGTGTACGCGGAGAGCGGCTACGAGGGGTCGGCGGACAACCTGGCGAAGGTCACGCTGGACGGCGACAGCGTGTTCGGCGACGACGGCGGCGTCACGCAGCTGGCCACCGTGACCGGTGACGTGTCGAACGGCTACCAGGTCACGCTCGCGGTCGGCGTCGACACCACGACGACCCCGACGGGCGGCGGCACCCGACCGGGCAGCGACGGGCAGCCGTCCGGCGCACCGCCGTCCGGGGCACCCTCCGGCACGCCGTCCGGGGCCCCGTCCGGCACGCCGACGTCGCGGTAGCGGGCGGGTGGCGCGCCCGTGGGCGATGCTGTGCGGCGTGAGCACCGAGGACGGGAGCCGCCCATGACCGACCGCCCCACGATCGTCGTCACCGGGGCCACCGGCCGGCTGGGCGGTCGTGTCGCCCGACGCCTCGCCGACGCCGGACTGCCGCAGACCCTGCTGGTGCGCGACCCCGCCCGCGCTCCCGGGTTGTCCGGCGCACGCGTGCTGCGCGCCGCGTTCACCGACCGGGACGCCGTCCGCGACGCCCTGCGCGGCAGTGACGTCGTCCTCATGGTGTCAGCCTCGGAAACCCCCGACCGGGTGGCACAACACCGCACGTTCGTGGACGCCGCGGTCGACGCCGGGGTCGGGCACCTCGTCTACACCTCGTTCTGCGGGGCGGCCCCGGACGCCGCGTTCACGCTCGCCCGCGACCACTGGGCCACCGAGCGGCACATCCGGGCGAGCGGCCTCGCCTTCACGTTCCTGCGCGACAACCTGTACGCGGACTTCACGCTCGGCCTCGTCGGCGACGACGGCGTCATCCGCGGCCCGGCGGGTGACGGGCGGGCCGCGGTGGTCGCCCAGGACGACATCGCCGACGCCGCCACCGCCGTGCTCACCGACCCCGCCCGCCACGTGGGCGCGACCTACGACCTCACCGGACCGGAGGCGCTCACCCTCGCCGAGGTCGCCGAGGTGCTGTCCCGCACCACCGGGCGCGACGTCGTCTACCGCCCCGAGACCGTGGAGGAGGCGTACCGGTCGCGCGCCCACCACGGCGCACCCGACTGGCAGCTCGACGCGTGGGTGTCCACCTACACGGCCATCGAGCGCGGCGAGTTGGCCGCCGTCACCGACCACGTGCCCCGCCTCACCGGGCGTCCCGCCACCCCGTTGGCCGACGTCGTGCGCGCGACCGGCTGACCGGTCCACCCGCGGGACGTCCGCCGACGACGCCGCGGGGGAGCGCCGACCGGCGCAGGCCCGCGTTCCCGGCGACGATGGGGGAGTGGAAGCCAGGACGCGCGCACCCGGCCGGGCGCCGGCGGCGGTGGTGTGGGAGCGCTACGCCGAGCCGGCGCGGTGGCCCGGGTGGGCGCCGCAGATCACCGGGGTCGAGGCGTCGGCGCGCCGGATCGCCCCCGGCGTCACCGGACGCGTGCGGGGCCCGCTGGGCGTGCGGGTCGCCTTCACCGTGACCGAGGTGGACCCGACGGCCCGGACGTGGGCGTGGGACGCCCGGATCGGACCCGTCCGGCTGCGGCTGCGCCACGGCGTCGAACCGGACGGGGCGACGTGGCTGGTGGTGCGCGGCCCGGCGTCGGTGGTCGTGGCCTACCTGCCGATCGCCCGCCTCGCCCTGCGCTCGCTCACGCGCCGCTAGGGTCGCTCACGTGATCGGGGCCTCCGTCCCGGCGACGACGGGGAGGCGGGGCGGTCGGACCCCGCGTGACGCCGATCGACACCGCACCCCGCGGTCGGGGGACCACGGCGGGCGGTGGCGGGACAAAGGCAGTGACAAAGCCGACCCGCGATCAGTACATTCCGCGTCGAATCGCGTGGTCGGCGCGGTGCGGGGGCATCACACGGGGGCACGTCCGCCTTCTCCTCGCGCGTCCGCACGCCAACAGGAGGAAGAATGAGACGTCGTCTTGCGGCGTTGGTCGCGGCGTGCGCGCTGCTCGTGCCGTTCACGGGCACGGCGAGCGCCGACTCGCTGCTGTCCGAGGGCATAGTCACGGCCCGGTTCACCGGCCAGCCGGTGCCCGGCGCGTGCGTCACCGCCTTCGACGCGAACCAGGTCCAGGTGGCCCAGGCCTGCGCCGACGAGGGCGGCCGGTACTCGCTGAGCGTCCCGACGGGCTCGTGGGGGCCGTTCAAGCTGCGCACCACCGGCGAGGGGTACGCGGACACCTGGTACGCCCGCCACTCCGCCGCGGACGCGCGCGACTTCGCCTCGGCGGACCCCGTCTACACCGGCAACCCCCGGCACGAGCTGGGGCTGCGCCCGCCCGGCGTCGGCGTCCTGCGGGGGACGCTGACCACCTCGGCCGGCGCGCCGGTCGCGAACGCGACGGTCGCGATCGTCGACGTCGACGGCAACCGCTGGGGGCCGTCGACCGGCACCGCGGGCGACGGGACCTACCGGTTCACCGGCCTGTGGCCCGGCCACTACAAGATCCAGTTCCGCACGCCCTACGACGGCGAGCAGTGGTACCACCGGAAGGAGTCCATCGCGGACGCCGAGGCCGTCGTGGTGGCCGGCGACGTCGAGACCTCGGTGGACGAGCAGACCTTCCCGCCCGGCACGGTCGACCTGACCGTGGTGGACGAGGTGTCCGGCGCGCCGGTCCGCAGCTTCTGCGTCTTCACGCCGGGCGTGGGCGCGGACCGGCCGTGCACCACCGACGGGCGGATCGCCTACCAGCTCAAGCGCGGCACGTACACGCTCCACATCGCGCCGGACAAGACCCACTTCGGGGTCGACCACGGCGGTGTCGTGGTCCGCTCCGGCGAGACCACGCCGGTGGTCGCCCACGCGAAGCCGGGGATCGCGATCCGCACCACCGTCCGCGACGCCCGCACCGGGGCGCCCGTGGCCGGCACCTGCGTGGAGCCGATCGAGGTCGGCGCGCACGGCGTGTCCGGCGAGCGGGCGGCCGAGTGGTGCAGCGACGCGTCCGGTGTGGTGGCGCTCGGCCCGCTGACGCCGGCGGCCTACCGGCTGCTCGCCCGTCCCGCCGCCCCGCACGGCCTCCAGTGGGTCGGCTGGCTCGGTGGCACCGGCGACCAGCGCCTGGCGCGGCAGGTCGACGCCACGCCGGGTCGGTGGACGAACCTGCCGCCGATCCGCCTGGACCGCGCCGGCACGGTCACCGGGGTGGTGACGGACCGGGTCACCGGGGCCGGCGTCGCGCAGGTGTGCGTCTTCCCGTTCGCCGCGCCGGACGCCTACGGCGAGACGTGCACCGACGCGGGCGGGGCCTACCGGCTCACCGGCCTCGGCCCGTACCGCTGGCCGCTGGAGTTCGCGCACCGGCCGGGCGGGTACGCCTGGCAGTGGTCGGGCGGTGCGGCGGACCGCTTCGCCGCCACCCCCGTCCGGGTGCGCGCCGAGCGCGAGGTCGCGCACGACGAGTCCCTCGTGGCGGGCGGCAGCGTGAGCGGCACGACGGCCGTGGACGGCGACGAGTACGCCTGGGTGCACGTCATGGCGGTGAACGCCCGGACCGGTGACGTCGCCGGCGCCGGGGACACCAACTACGGGGACGGCTACGTGGTCGGCGGCCTGGGCACCCAGGAGGTCAAGCTCCGCTTCCGCGCCATCGAGCGGGAGCCCCGGCGGGAGGCCTGGTACCGGGACGCCGCGTCCTTCGGCGCCGCGACCCCGGTCGCGGTCACGGCGGGCGCGGACGTGCCGGGCGTCGAGCAGCACATCGGGTAGCGGCGTGCGGGCGGGTCACCGGGAGGTGGCCCGCCCGCACCCGTCAGCCGGCGGCCCGGGCGATCCAGTCCGCACGGTGGGGGGCTTCGGCGCCGATGGTGGTGTCGTCGCCGTGGCCGGTGTGCACGACGGTCTCCGGTGGCAGGGTGAGCAGTCGGTCGGTGATCGACTCGATGATGGTGTCGAAGTCGGAGTAGGAGCGGCCGGTGGCGCCGGGGCCGCCGTGGAACAGGGTGTCGCCGGTGAACACGGCGTTCAGGTCGGGGGCGTGGAAGCAGACCGCGCCCGGCGCGTGGCCGGGGGTGTGCAGGACGTGCAGGGCGGTGCCCGCGACCTCGATGACCTGGCCGTCGGCGAGTTCGCCGCCGGGGTCGGTGTCGGGGTGCGTGAGCCGCCACACGACCAGGTCGTCGGGGTGCAGCAGCACGGGCGCGCCGGTGCGCCGCGACAGCTCCGGCGCGACGCGGACGTGGTCGTCGTGGGCGTGCGTGGCCAGGATGGCCTTGACCGCGCGGTCGCCCACCACCCGCATGATCCTGTCCACGTCGTGCGGGGCGTCGACGACGACGCACTCGGTGTCGTCGCCGATCACCCAGACGTTGTTGTCGACGTCGAAGGTCTGCCCGTCGAGGCTGAACGTGCCCCGCGTGGTGGTGTGGTCGACGCGGGCCATCAGAAGACCACCACGGAGCGCAGGACGTCGCCGTGGTGCATCTTGGCGAAGGCCTGCTCGACCTGGTCGAGGGCGATGGTCTCGGTGACGAAGGCGTCGAGGTCGAGGCGGCCCTGCCGGTGCAGGTCGATCATGTAGGGGAAGTCGCGGGTGGGCAGGCAGTCGCCGTACCAGGAGGACTTCAGGGAGCCGCCGCGGGAGAACAGGTCGATCAGCGGCATCTCCAGCCGCATCTCGGGGGTGGGCACGCCGACCAGCACGACGGTGCCCGCGAGGTCGCGGGCGTGGAACGCCTGCTTCCAGGTCTCGGGGCGGCCGACGGCGTCGATCACGACGTCCGCGCCGAACCCGCCGGTCAGCTCGCGGACCCGCTCGACGACGTCCTCGTCCTTGGCGTCGACGGTGTGGGTGGCGCCCAGCCTGGTGGCCTGCTCCAGCTTCCGCGGGTCGAGGTCGACGGCGATGATCGTGGTCGCGCCCGCGACCCGCGCGCCGGCGACGGCCGCCGCGCCGACGCCGCCGCAGCCGATGACGGCGACGGAGTCGCCGCGGCCGACGTTGCCGGTGTTGACCGCCGCGCCGAACCCGGCCATGACGCCGCAGCCGAGCAGGCCGGCGGCGGCGGGGGAGGCCTGGGGGTCGACCTTGGTGCACTGGCCGGCGTGCACGAGGGTCTTCTCGGCGAACGCGCCGATCCCCAAGGCGGGGGACAGCGGGGTGCCGTCGGCCAGCGTCATCGGCTGCGAGGCGTTGTGGGTGTCGAAGCAGTACCACGGCCGGCCGCGCAGGCAGGCGCGGCACCGGCCGCACACCGCGCGCCAGTTGAGGATCACGAAGTCGCCGGGCGCGACGTCGGTGACGCCGTCGCCGACGGCCTCGACGATCCCGGCGGCCTCGTGGCCGAGCAGGAACGGGAACCCGTCGTTGATCCCGCCCTCCCGGTAGTGCAGGTCGGTGTGGCACACGCCGCACGCCTGCACCTTCACCACGGCCTCGCCCGGGCCGGGGTCGGGGACCACGACGTCCACCACCTCGACCGGAGCGCCCTTGCCCCGTGCGACCACACCGCGAACCGTCTGAGCCACGTAGATCCTCCTCGATGCCCGCTGTCGGGTCCAGTTCTATGCCACGGAGGCCGGATCGCGAAACCGCCCCTGCCCGGTCGGCCACCTTCGCTCCACAGTGGAGTGGGTGGGATGACCGCCCGGCGCGCCACGACACGAAGTGCGACAAGCGGTGTACCCGGACGGGTGGTCCGGGTGCGCCTGGTGGTGCCCCGGTGGACAGGCCGGGATCGGAGCCGGAGCGTGGGGAACCCCTGCACGACCTGACGCCTCCCGAGGAGCGATCACCGATGTCGAGCACCCTCCGCGCCGTCGCGCTCACCCTCGCGGTCCTCGCCGCGCCGCTCGTGGCCGCCGCACCAGCGTCCGCCGATCCGGGCATCTGCATCGACCACGTCATGGAGCAGGGCGTCGAGGTCACCGACGCGGTGCTGCGCGCCTGCAAGATCGCCAAGAGCGGTCTTCCGGGGGACGTCCGGCGGTGCCGCAGCATCCTCCAGGCCGAGGGCGTGCCGCCCGGGGAGGCCCGCCACGCGTGCCGCATCGCGTCCTACCCCGAGGACTAGCGCCGGCCGCCGCCCGCACCCCCCGAGCCCACAGGAGCAGGGATGGACCCGACCCCGGAGTTCCCGACCACCGACCACCTGCGGGTGATCTTCCGGCTGCGCGCCGAACCGGGTGCCGGCCCGCGGCTCCGCGACGCCTACGAGCGCATCCGCCACGAGGTCGCCCGGGTCGAGGGCTACCTCGGCGACCAGCTGTGCCAGTCCGCGCACGACCCGGACGAGTGGGTCATCACCAGCGAGTGGGCGAGCCCGCAGCACTTCGCCACCTGGGAGGCGACCGCCGGGCACCGCGCCCTCGCCGCCCCGCTGATGGCGTGCGTGACCGATCGCGAATCGCGGCGCTACCTCGTGCGGGCGACGACCCGCGCGCCGCAACGACAGGAAGTGGGAGGCACGCCGTGAACCGCTACGCCTTGACGTTCGCCGTGCGGCCGGGGTCCGAGGCCGCCGTGGCGGGGATCCTCTCCGGCTACCACCGGCCGCCGCCCGGCGCGTCGGGCGGCGGCCCGCCGGGTGGCGGTCCGCCGCGCACCCTGCTCGACCGCACCTCGGTGTTCATGGCCGGACCGACCGTCGTGCGGGTCGTGGACATCACCTGCCCGCCCGCCGAGGCGATCCGCCACCTGGCCGGCCGGCCGCAGATCCGGGCCGTGGAGGACCGCCTGCGCCCGCACCTGCTCGAACCGCGCGACCTGTCCGACGAGGACGACCGGCGCCGCTTCCTGGCCACCTCCGCGATGCGGGTGGCCGGGCGGCGGGGCACGGCCGAGCGCGGGGCGCCCCGGACCGCCGCGCTCTACCGGGCGCTGCCGGGACGCGGTCGCGAGGTGGCCGGGCTGCTCGCCGCCGAGGCGCCCCTCGACGGCGCTGTCACCGTGTTCCGCCGCCACGACCTCGTCGTGCACCTCACCGAGTCCGCGGCGCCGGGCCACGCGCCCGGCTCGCCGCCGGTGCCGCTGGCGGGCCTGCTCGCGCCGCTCGTGCGGCTCGCGCGGCCGATGACCCTGGTGACCGACCGCGTGGTGGAGGTGGCGGCGTGACCGGGCAGCTGCACCGGGCGGTGAGCCCGGCCGACGTCCCGCCCCTGCTGCACCGCGGCGGCGACGTGCGCGTCCTGCTCGGCCCGAAGACCGTGGGCTCGACCAGCGGCTTCCTCGGCGTGCTGGCGCTGGCGCCCGGCGAGCGGGTCACCGAGCACTACCACCCGTACTCCGACGAGTACCTGTACGTGGTGGCGGGCGAGGTCGAACTGGACCTCGACGGCGTCCCGCACCGGCTGGCCGCCGACCAGGCCATGCTGGTGCCGCTCGGCGTCCGGCACCGGGTCCGCAACACCTCCGCCGCGCCCGCGCGGCTGGTGTTCCACCTGTGCCCGCTCGCGCCCCGCCCCGAACTGGGGCACGTGGACACGGAGCCGACGCCGTGACCCGCCGGGTGGCGGTGACCGGCATCGGGGTGGTGGCACCCGGCGGCACCGGCACGAAGGCGTTCTGGGAGCTGCTGACCGCGGGCCGCACCGCCACCCGCCGGATCTCGCTGTTCGACGCGACGGGCTTCCGGTCGCGGGTGGCCGCCGAGTGCGACTTCGACCCCGCCGAGGCCGGGTTGACGGCGGCCGAGGTCGCCCGCATGGACCGCTACGTCCAGTTCGCCGCGGTGGCCGCCGCGGAGGCGTGGGCCCAGGCCGAGCTGGAGGTGGCCGACCCGTGGCGGGTGGGCGTGTCCATGGGCTCGGCCGTCGGCGGTACGACCCTGCTGGAGCGCGACTACGTGGCGACCTCCGACCGGGGCGCGCGCTGGCTGGTCGACCCGTCGGCGGCCTCCCCGTTCCTGCACCTCGCCCTCTCACCCGCGACGCTCGCCACCGAGGTGGCCGACCGGGTCGGCGCGCGCGGACCGGTGCGCACCGTCTCCACCGGCTGCACGGCCGGCCTGGACGCGGTCGGCCACGCGGCGCGGCTCGTCGAGGACGGCGTGGTGGACGTGGTGCTCGCGGGCGGGGCGGAGTCGCCGATCTCGCCGATCGCGGTGTCCTGCTTCGACGCCATCCGCGCCACCACCGCCCGCAACGACGACCCCGGGCACGCCGCCCGGCCGTTCGACCTGCACCGGGACGGGTTCGTGCTCGGCGAGGGCGCCGCCGTGCTGGTGCTGGAGGAGCGCGAGCACGCCCTCCGGCGCGGTGCCGTGGTGCTCGCCGAGGTCGCGGGCTTCGCGACCCTGAGCAACGCCTTCCACATGACCGGCCTGCGGCCCGACGGCGTGGAGATGGCCGAGGCCGCGCGGCGCGCCCTCGACCAGGCCCGCGTCGCGCCCTCCGACGTCGACTACGTCAACGCGCACGGCTCCGGCACGAAGCAGAACGACCGGCACGAGACGGCCGCGTTCAAGCGGGTCCTCGGCGAGCACGCCCGCACCACGCCGGTCAGCTCGGTGAAGTCCATGGTCGGCCACTCGCTGGGCGCTATCGGCTCGATCGAGCTGGCCGCGTGCGTGCTCGCCATGACCGATGGCGTCGTGCCGCCCACGGCCAACCTCGACACCCCCGACCCCGAGTGCGACCTGGACTACGTGCCGCACACCGCCCGCGAACGCGACCTGCGCGCCGTGCTGTCGGTGGGCAGCGGGTTCGGCGGCTTCCAGTCGGCGGTCGTGCTGACCCGGCCGTCGACCGCCCGGGAGCGGTCGTGAGCGCCGCCGTCGTGACCGGCGTCGGCGTGGTCGCCCCCAGCGGCGTCGGCGCGGACTTCTGGCCCGCCGTGCGGGAGGGTCGCCGGGCACTGGGGCACCTGCGCCACTGGGAGCCCAACCCCTACCCGGTGCGCGTGGCCGGCGAGGTCGACGGGTTCGGGCCGGACGGGTGGGTCGATCCGCGCGTCGCCGTGCAGACCGACCGGTTCACGCACTTCGCGCTCGCCGCCGCCGACCTGGCGCTGCGCGACGCCGCCCTCGACCCGGCCACCGTGCCCGACTACGCGTTCGGCGTGGTGACCGCGAGCTACTCCGGCGGCGTCGAGTTCGGCCAGCGCGAGATCGAGGCCCTGTGGCGGCGCGGCCCCGCGCACGTCGGCCCCTACCAGTCCATCGCCTGGTTCTACGCCGCGAGCACCGGGCAGCTCTCCATCGGCCACGGCCTGCGCGGCCCGTCGTGCGTGCTGGTCGCGGACGAGGCCGGTGGCCTGGACGCGTTCGCCACCGCGCGCGGTGAGCTGGCCAGGGGCGCGCGGGCGATGCTCGCGGGCGGCGCGGAGGCGCCGTTCTGCCCCTACTCGATGTGCTGCCAGCTCGGCCTGGGCCTGCTCAGCACCGGCGAGGACCCCGGCACGGCCTACCTGCCCTACACCTCGCGCGCCGCCGGGTTCGCGCCCGGCGAGGGCGGCGCCGTGCTCGTCGTCGAGGACGCCGACGCCGCCCGGGACCGGGGCGTCGCCGCACGGGCCGTCGTCGCCGGGCACGGCGCGACGTTCACCGGCCCGCAGCGCTACGAGGACTCCGCCGAGGGCCTCGCAAGGGCGGCTCGCACCGCCCTGGCCGAGGCACGGCTCGACCCGGCGGAGGTCGACGCGGTGTTCCTCGACGCCCTGGGCGACCCGCGCGCCGACGAGGCCGAGGCGCGGGCGCTGCGCCTGCTGCTCGGCGACCGCGCCGTCCCGGTCACCGCGCCCAAGACCGGCTACGGCCGCTGCTACGCGGGCGCCGCGCCGCTCGACGTGGCGACCGCCGTCCTGGCCGTCGAGCACGGCGTCGTGCCGCCCACGCCGGGCGTGCGCGACTGGCGGTTCGACCTCGACCTGGTCACCGGCGAGGCCCGCCCGCTCGACGTCCGCACCGCGCTGGTCCTGGCCCGAGGCCTGCACGGCGGCAACTCGGCCCTGGTCCTGCGCCGTCCCGAACCGACCCGAGGAGGAAATTGACGTGGACACCACCCCTTCCCCGACCGAGCTGGCGGGGCTGATCAGCCGTTGCACCGGGGTCGTCGTGACCGAGGACCGGCTCACCGACGGCAGCACCACGTTCGCGGACCTCGACGTGGACTCGCTCGGCCTCATGGGCGTGCTCGCCGAGCTCAAGCGCAACCACGGCCTGCCGGCCGACGTGGACATGACCACCCAGCAGTCGCCCCGCGAGCTGCTGACCGCACTGACCGGGAAGGCGTGACGATGGCCGGGCACACCGAGAACGAGGTCGTGGTCGACGCGCCGATGGACGTGGTGTGGGAGCGCACCAACGACGTCGAGCGCTGGCCGGAGCTGTTCAGCGAGTACGCGTCGGCGGAGGTCCTGGAGCGCGACGGGAACCGCGTGCTGTTCCGGCTCACCATGCACCCCGACCCGGACGGCAAGGTCTGGAGCTGGGTCTCCGAGCGCGTCGCCGACCCGGTCACCCGCACGGTCACCGCGCGCCGCGTCGAGACCGGGCCGTTCGAGCACATGGACATCCGCTGGACCTACGAGCAGGTCGACGGCGGCGTGCGCATGCGGTGGGTGCAGGACTTCGCGATGAAACCGGGCGCGCCCCTCGACGACGACGCGATGGCCCGGCGCATCGACGAGAACACCCCCGTGCAGATGGCGTTGATCAAGCGGAAGGTCGAGGAGGTCGCGTGCACCGCACCCTGATCGTCGCCAGGATGCGCCCCGACGCCGCCGAGGACGTCGCACGCGTGTTCGCCGAGTCGGACAACCGCACCGACCTGGCCGGGGTGATCGGGGTGCGCGCCCGCAGCCTGTTCCGGTTCGGCGAGCTGTACCTGCACCTCATCGAGGGCGACCGGCCGCTGGACGAGGCCGTGTCCGCGCACCGCTACCACCCGGAGTTCCGGCGGATCAGCGAGGACCTGCGGCCGTTCATCTCGCCCTTCGACCCGCAGGCGTGGCGCGAGCCCAAGGACGCGCTGGCGACCGAGTTCTACCACTGGGAGCGCGATGAGTGAGCCGGTGCGCGTCCCGGTGCTGATCGCGGGCGGCGGCGTCACCGGGCTGTCCGCGGCGGTGTTCCTCGCCCACTTCGGCGTGCCGTCCCTGCTCGCCGAACGCCGGCCCGCACCGCTCGCCGAACCCCGGGCCCGCTCCCTGAACCCGCCCACGGTGGAGCTGTACCGGGCGGTGGGGCTGGAGCGGGCGATCCGCGCCGTCCGCTCGCCGGTGGCCGACCACACCGTGGTCGCGCACGCGGGGAGCGTGGCCGGGCCCGAGCGGGTGCGGCTGCCCGACCGGAGCACCGCGGGCGGACCCGGCCAGTGGGCGCCGATCGACCAGGACCAGCTCGAACCCGTGCTGCGCGACCACGCCGGCGGCGCGGACGTGCGGTACGGCACCGAGGTCGTCGAGGTCGAGCAGGTCGCCGACGGCGTGCTCGCGACGCTGCGCTCGGTCGGCGGCGACGTGCGGGTGCGCGCCGGGCACCTGGTCGTCGCGGACGGCGCGCGCAGCGCGCTGCGCGACCTGCTCGGCATCGGGCACAGCGGGCCCGGCACGATCGCGCGCAAGCTCAACGTCCACTTCGAAGCGGACCTCGCCGGACCGCTGCGCGGCCGCCGGGTCGTGGCGCTCACCGTGGCCAACCCGGCCGTGCGCGGCTTCCTCACCTCGGTGGACGGCGCGCGGCGGTGGCGGTTCGCGATCTCCCTCGAACCCGGGCAGGTCGCCGCCGACTTCCCCCGGGAGCGGTGCGCCGAGCTGGTGCGGGCCGCCATCGGCGCGGACGGGGTGTCGATCGCGGTGGAGCGCGTCGCCGACACCACGTGGGACATCGCGGGCCGCGTCGCCGACCGGATGCGGGTGGACCGGGTGCTGGTCGCCGGGGACGCGGCGCACACCATGCCGCCGGTGGGCTCGTTCGGCGTGGCGACGGGCGTGCAGGACGCGTTCAACCTGGCCTGGAAGCTCGGCCTGGTGCACCGCGGCGTCGCGGGGGAGGAGCTGATGGCCACCTACGAGGCCGAGCGGCTGCCCGTGGCGTGGGCGACGACGAAGCTGTGCGTGGAGCGGTACCGGGTGCTCAACGGCGGTCCCGGCGACGCCGCCGGGAACGGTGCGCGGCGCGGGCGGCTGATGTTCGAGTGCGCCTACCCGGACGGGGCGTTCGTCCCCGACCCGGACCACCCCCGCTCGACCCGCGTGGCGCAGGCGTCGACCGGGGACCTGCTCGGCGACTGGGCGCTGCTGACCGGCGCGTTCGCGCGGGGCTGGGAGGACGCGGCGGCACGGGCCGTCGTGCCGGTCACCTGCCGGCCCGCGCCCGGCCCGCTGGTCGCCGAGGGGGTGCCCGCCGACGGCGCGGTGCTGCTCCGGCCGGACGGGTTCGCCGCCTGGTGGGGCACGGACCCCGGCTCGCTGCACGCCGCGCTCGACCGCGTGCTGTGCCGGGGGGTGGACGCCCCGGCCGCGACCGTCGAGGACGTGGTCGGCGCACCGGCCGGGTAGCGGCCCGGCCGGCTCCGAGGGCGGCGCCGACCCCGGAGCGGCCTGGCCCGCTGGTGTCAGTCGACGGACAGTCTGCGGGCCAGGTAACCGGTCCAGGCCAGGGTGACGGCGGTCAGCCCGAGCACCCCCGCCGCGCCCAGGCCGGCGGCGACCGCGCCCACCGCGGCCGGCACCACCACCTGGCCCGCGCGGTTGCCCGTCAGGCGCAGCGACATCGCCCGGCCCCGCGCGCCCGGCGGCGCCGACTCGGCCAGCCACGACATGGTCAGCGGCTGTCCCACGCCCAGGCCGAGACCCGCCACGACCACCGCCGCCACCAGCGCCCACACCGGCACGGGCAGCGCGCAGCACGCCAGGCCCACCGCCGCCATCGCGACGCTGCCGACCAGCAGTCGCGTGCGGCCCAGGGCCGCGCTGAGCTTCCCCAGCAGGACGCGCGACACCATGGACGCGGCGGCCCGCAGCGCCAGCAGTGCGCTGACCAGGCCCGCGGACAGGTCGCGCTCCGCGCCCAGCGCCGGCAGGTAGACCAGCGAGATGTCCACCGCGGCGATCACGACGCAGCTGGTCGTCAGCGCCCTCGCCAGGCCGGGCAGGCGCAGCAGCGGCCCCAGGCCGACCGACCCGCCCGCCGCCCGCTCGCGGCCGGTCCGGCTGCTGGGCAGCGGCGCCGCGAACACCACCAGCAGCGTGCCGACCAGGAACGTGCCGAGGAAGATCGGTCCGGTGTCCGGGATGGACCCGCCGCCGCCGAACACGGGGATCAGCAGCGGCCCGAGCAGCTGGCCGAGCGAGGCGGCGAACGTGTAGTAGCCGAACGCGGAGTCCAGGCCGCGCCCGGAGGCGGCGTTGGCCACCAGCGCCTGCTGGCCCACCACGCAGCACAGGTGCGCGGTGCCGAGCAGCACGCTGCCCGCCAGCAACCCCGGCAGGCCGCCGTCGAGGAACGCGAACACCGCCGCGGCCCCGGCCATCAGCACGCTGCCCGCGACCAGCACCCGCCGTTCGCCGACCCGGTCCACCACGTGCCCGGCGGGCAGTGCCAGCACCAGCGGCACGAGCGCGAAGCAGGCCGACAGCGCGCCCAGCCACGACGCGGGCACGTCCAGCTCCAGTGCCCGGTAGGACGCGGTGGGCCGCAGCACGAACGTGACGACCTGGGTGAGGACCGCGTGGCCGAACAGCGCGACGGTCGGGAGGCGCCTCACGGCCGCTTCGACAGCCGCCACGCGGCGTGGGCGGTCAGGCTGGTGTCGACGTGCTCCCGCATCACGGCCGCCGCGGCCTCGCCGTCCCCCGCGATCACCAGCTCCAGCAGCGCCGCGTGCTCGCGGTCCTTCCGGGCCCGCGCCTCCTCGTCCCGCTCGACCTCCAGGGCGTGCCGCCGGTAGCGGTCGGTCTTGTCCCACAACCCGTCGAGCGCCTCGACCAGCAGCGCGTTGTGCGAGGCCCGGTACAGCGCGGCGTGGAACCGCCGGTGCACGGCCAGTTCGTCCGGGCCCGGGTCGGCGGTCAGCGCCCGCAGTCCCTCGGCGGCCTCGCGCATCTCGCGGACGTCGTCGGCGGTGCGCCGCCGCGCGGCCAGGTCGACGGCCACCGGGTCGAGCGCCCGGCGCACCTCCACCAGGTCGCGGGCCTCCTCGGCGCGCAGCTCCGCGACCCGCGCGTCGCGGTGCGCGCCCAGTTCCACGAGCCCTTCGGCCTTGAGCCGCTTCAACGCCTCGCGCAACGGCGTGGTGCTGATCCCGATCTCCCGGGCGAGCGGCCCCTGGTTGATCACCGAGCCGGGCGCCAGCTCGCCGGAGAGCACGCGTCGGCGCACCTCGTCGTAGGCGAACTCGGCCTTGGTCTGGAACAGGGGCGCTGGTTCCGGCAGCACGGGGTGCTCCTCCCGCTCGGACGACGACAGGTCATAGCTTATAACCTGTGCGGGACGAGCGGACCTGTCCGGCGGGTGGGGATGGTCACCCGCCGGACGGGGAGCCGTCAGCGGTCGAACGCCGTGATCGCCGGGAGCGCCCTGCCGGACCAGTCGAAGAGCGCCTGGTTGTCCCAGCCGTCACCCGAGTCCGGGTCGTAGGGGTCCCAGCCGTTGCCCGGCACCGCGTACCAGGTGGGTTCCCAGTACACGACCCCGAGCGCCCGCGGCACGGCCTGCACCACGCTGATCACGTCGCGGAAGTGCGCGAGCTGGCCCTCGGAGGTCGCCGGGTAGCCGGGCAGCAGCTTCGAGGAGTCGCTGAACGCGTTCGGCTCGGAGTCCGCGTCGGCCATCGTGAACGGGTAGGCGGTCTCCACCACCATCACGTCCTTGCCGTACCGCGCGGGCACGTCGAACAGCGTGCGCTGCAACGCGCCGAGCGTGCCGTGCCAGTAGCCGTAGTAGGACAGGCCCACCACGTCGAACGGCACCCCGCGGCTCACCGCGTTGTCGAACCACCACCGCACGGTGCCCTGGTCCGCGCCGTTGGCCAGGTGCAGCATGACCTTCGTCGAGGACGACACCGCCCGCACCGCCGCCACGCCGCTCTTGAGCAGCGCGGACAGGTTGGCCCAGTTGTCCGACGACCCGTCCGGCAGCAGCATGCCGGGGTTGATCTCGTTGCCGACCTGGGCGTAGTCGGCCGTGGTGCCCTGCGCCTTCAGGGCGTTCAGCACCTCGTAGGTGTGGTCGTGGACCGCCTTCGTGAGCTGTGCGAACGAGTACCCCGCCCACGCGGCCGGCTTGCGCTGCCGACCCGGGTCGGCCCACGCGTCGGAGTAGTGGAAGTCGATCATCAATTGCATGCCCTGCGCCTTGACCCGCTTGGCCATCGCCAGCACCCGGGCCTTGTCGTCGTACCCGTCGGCGGGGTTCACCCAGACCTTGAGCCGCACCAGGTTCATGCCGTTGGCCCTGAGGATCAGCAACGCGTCCTGTGCCCGCCCGGACGCCGTGCGGTACACGCCGCCGTTGGCCTCGGACTTGGGCAGGGTGGAGGTGTCCCCACCGCGCACCGGCACCGCGGCGCCACCGCCGACGAACTCCAGGTCGTCGACGTTGATCCAGTCGCCGGCCTTGGCGTCGGACACCAGCGCGACCGTGCACCGGCCGCCGGACACCTGTGCGGACACCGCGACCCGCGTCCACAGCCCGTCCGCGCTGACCGGCAGCGCGACCCGCTGCTCCGCGCCACCGCAGTCGCGCAGCGCCAGGTGCGCGGAGTGCTGCCGGCCGGACGAGCGCACCCAGGCGCGGGCGGTGTACCGGCCGTCGGTCAGGCCGGTCAACGTCTGCCGGGTCTCCACCCGGTACGCGGAGGAGGACCAGTGCGTGAGCCGGGTGCTGCCGCTGCGCCCGCCCGCCTCGGCGAACGATGCGCCGCCGGTGCTCGTCCAGCCGGACGCGCCGGACTCGAAGCCGGGGTTGGCGAGCGTGCTCGCGGCGACCGCCTCGGGCGGCGGTGCCACCACCGCGGCGGCGAGCACCGCGGCGGTGAGCAACGTGGGGAATGCGGACATCGGTTCGTCCTCCTCGTCGAGAACGCGGTGGGTGGGTCCGCTCAACCGGTGCGCAGCACGGCCACCGCGCCCGCGGGCACGGTCAGCAGGCCGTCGCAGCGCCCGCCGGTGAGCAGTTCGGTGCCCGACGCCTCGATCCGCGTGTCGACGTCGGTGTGGTTGAGCACGAACAGGTACTCGGCGTCCGGGCCGTGCCGCCGCACGACCTCCACGTCGCGCGGCAGGTCGGCGGGTTCGACGCCCGCGTCCCGGTACGCCCCGCGCAGCACGCCCGCCAGGTCGTCGCCGCGCAACCGGGTCGAGAGGTACCAGGCGCTGCCGCCGCCGAGCCGGTGCCGGGTCACGGCGGGTTTCCCGGCCGCCGGGCCGTCGGCGTACTCCAGCACGGTCTCCGCGCCGTGCGGCCGGACGTCCTCGGCCCACACGTCGCCCGTCGCGCCCCCGGTGAGGGAGACGCGCTCGCCGGCGCGCAGCGGCAGGAACTCCTCGACCTCCAGGCCGAGCACCTCGCGCAGCGCGCCGGGGTGGCCGCCGGGGTGCACGGCGTCGTTGTCGTCGACGATGCCGGAGAAGTACGACACGACGAGCGTGCCGCCGTCGCGCACGTACCGCCCGAACACCGCGGCGGTGCCCGGCGCGGTCAGGTACAGCGAGGGCGCGACGACCAGCCGGTAGCCCGCGAGGTCCTGACCGGGGGCGACGAAGTCGCAGGTCAGGTGGGCGTCCCAGAGCTGCTCGTAGAACGCGGCGACGCGTTCGCGGTAGTCGAGGTCCACCGACGGGCGCCACGCCAGCTCCATCGCCCACCACGACTCCCAGTCCCACACCACGGCCACGTCCGCGCGCACCAGGCTGCCGCGCAGCTCCGCCAGCGACCCGAGGTCGGCGCCCAGCCGCACCACGTCCCGCCACACCCGGCTGCCGGTGCCCGAGTGCGGCAGCATCGCCGAGTGGAACTTCTCCGCGCCGAAGCGCGAGGCCCGCCACTGGAAGAACATCACCGCGTCCGCGCCGCGCGCCACGTGCGCCAGGCTGTTGCGGGCCAGCTCGCCCGGCCGCTTGGCGATGTTGCGGGGCTGCCAGTTGACCGCGCCGGTGGAGTGCTCCATGAGCATCCGCGGCCGTCCGCCGGCCACCGCGCGGGTCAGGTCGGCCGACATGGCCAGGTCGATGTGGTTGCGGTCGGCCTCGGCGGTCAGGTAGTGGTCGTTGGCCACCACGTCGACCTCGCGGCCCCAGCGCCAGTAGTCGACGGACTTGCAGTTGGTGGTCATGAAGTTCGTGGTGACCGGCGCGGACGAGTGCTCGCGCAGCACGTCCCGCTCGGCCCGGTAGCAGGCCAGCAGCTCGTCGGAGCAGAACCGCAGGAAGTCCAGCTCCTGCGCGGGGTTGCCCGCGGTCGCGGTGGCGCGCGGCGGCTCGACCTCGTCCCAGTCGCCGTAGCGCTGGCCCCAGAAGGTGGTGCCCCACGCGGTGTCGACCAGATGAACGGCGAACCGCCGGCGGCGGCGATCCTGCCGACCGAGTTGGTGGTCCGCGACTCCACCTGACCGCGACCCCAGCTGACCACGCCGCTCACCGGCGCAGGGCGGTCTCGCTCGCCATGTGCGACAGCTTCTCGGGGTTGCGCACCGCGTAGAGCCCGGTGACCAGGCCGTCGTCGACGCGCACCGCCACGACGGTGTCGATCCCGCCGTCGAGCAGCAGGACCAGTGCCGGCCAGCCGTTGACCAGCGCCGGCCGCAGCGTCGCGGTGACGGGCAGCTTCCCCAGCCCGCCGGCCAGCACGCGGGCCACCCGGTCCGCGCCCACGACCGGCCGCGGGACGGCCTGCTTGATCCCGCCACCGTCGCCCAGGAGGACGACGTCCGGGGCGAGGACGTCGAGCAGCCCCTGGAGGTCCCCCGTCTCGACCGCCCGCCGGAACGCGTCGAGCGCGCCCCGCGCCTCGTCCCGCGAGGCGGCCCCGCGCGGTCGGCGCGCCGCGACGTGGGCCCGGGCCCGGTGGGCGATCTGGCGGACCGCGGCCGGGCTCTTGTCCACGGCCTCCGCGATCTCGCCGTAGCCGAGGTCGAACACGTCGCGCAGCACGAACACCGCCCGCTCCGTCGGCGCGAGCGTCTCCAGCACCAGCATCATCGCCATCGAGACGCTGTCGGCCAGCTCGACGTCCTCGGCCACGTCCGGCGCGGTGAGCAGCGGCTCGGGCAGCCACGAACCGACGTAGGACTCCCGGCGGCGGCCGACCGCGCGCAACCGGGACAACGCCTGCCGGGTCGTGACCCGCACCAGGTACGCGCGCCGGTCCCGCACCGCGTCGAGGTCCACGCCCGCCCACCGCAGCCACGTCTCCTGGAGGACGTCCTCCGCGTCGGCCGCCGAGCCGAGCACCTCGTAGGCGACGGTGAACAGCAGGCTGCGGTGGGCGACGAACGTGTCGGTGGCGGTCTGCGACGTGCCTGCCACGGGTGGCTCCTCTCGGTCGGACGCCCACCAGACGCCGGCCGACGCGATCCTGTGACACCCCCGGTCCGTGTCCCACGTCACCCGGTGGCGCTGTCACGCGCGGCTGTCCGCCGGCATCTCGTGTCCGTCCAGCGCACCACCACGAAGTGAGGACGACGTCATGGAAGCCCGGTTCGACCTTTTCCGGAACGAGCTCGCCGGCACGTTCGCCAAGCGGTTCGCCAACGCGGCCGCGGTGATCCACCGGTCGACGCTGCCGAGTTCCACGCAGGAGCTGGTGTCGTTGCGCGCCAGCCAGATCAACGGCTGCGGCTGGTGCGTCGACATGCACACCAAGGAGGCCGCCGCGGCGGGCGAGACCCAGGTCAGGCTCCACCTGGTCGCCACCTGGCGCGAGTCCGCCGTGTTCACCGATGCCGAGCGGGCCGCGCTGGCGCTCGCCGAGGAGGGCACCCGGCTCGCCGACGCCCACCAGGGCGTGTCCGACGAGACCTGGGCCCGGGTGCGCGAGCACTACGACGACGACCAGGTCGCCGCGCTGGTCTCCCTGGTCGCGCTGATCAACGCCGCCAACCGGCTCGCGGTGATCGTGCGCCGGCGGGGAGGTTCCTACGAGCCCGGCGCGTTCGCCGCCGCGCTCGCCTGACCGCCCCGGTCCCGGTCCGCGTGGGGGGGGGTGGACCGGGACCGGGGCGGGGCAGGCCGGCCCTCGGACGTCCTGCACGCAGGCCGGGACGTCGATGCCCCGCTCCGAGGCCGGCACGATCCGCGGCACCCGTGCCGCACGCCCTCCAGCGCGGCGCCCCGGGTGCCGGGGCAGGCCCTCGGCCGGCCCGCTAGAGGACCTGGAGCGCGGGGCCGTTGGGCTGGGTGTACCTGACGAGCCGGTGGTCGCTCGCCGCGGTGCCCTGTTCCCAGTTCCCGGAAATGCCCGGCATGGCCATGACCGCCTGGTACAGGTGCGGCTCGACCACCACGTAGTCGATCGGCTCGCCGACCGAGTCCTGGGTCGGGAACGGCGGGTACCACACGCCGACCGTGCTGCCGGCCGACTGCACCATCTCGGTCGGGGAGCAGTTGAAGTCGCCCACGAGCAGCCAACCCTGCGCGTTCGCCTCGCGGCACATCCTGTCGAGGTACGGCACCAGGACGCCCAACTCCCGGGGGGACTTGGTCCTGTTGGCGACGAGGTGCACGCAGCCGAGGAGGACGTCGGCGGGACCGGTCGGCAGGGCCAACCGGACCTTGATGCCCAGGACCGGCCGGTCGCTCATGGCGCCGCCGAGCTCGGTGGCCCAGGACGGCCTGGTCTGCGTGATGATCGTCAGGTGGTTCTTCTGCCGGTTGCCCCACTCGGTGTGGGTGATGTGCAGGGCGGCGGGGTAGTGGGCCGGCTGGTAGGTGTACCGCCGCTGCACGAAGGACTCGTCGGTGTCCCGCGCGGCCCGGTCCTGGCTCCACACGGGTCCCTGCGCGTGCGTCCAGTGCGCCACGTCGGGGTTGCCGACCTCCTGGAGGCAGATGACGTCCCAGGCGAGGCCCGCCACGAGGGGGTCGGCCCAGAGCAGGTCCCAGCGGTGGGTGCGGTTGGCGTTCCAGGTGATGACGCGCACGGCGGTGTTGCCCTTCGGCAGGCGGGTGGGAGCGCGGACGGAGGTCCGCGGTCGGTGAGTGGTGTCGGTCGGCCCGGCGGTGGCCGGGGTGCTTCGCGACATCCGATCAACCGCAGGGTCGTCCGCCGGGCGCCTTCCGTTTCAGCCGGCTGACATCCCGCCTTCGGGGCGCGGCGACGTGCGGCGCCGGCCCTGCGGAATCGGGTCAGGGACGCCCGGCCTCCGCCAGCCACTCGATGAACCGGCCCTTGACGGTGCCGTAGCGCTGCGGGTCGCCGCCGCTCAGCTCCAGCGCCAGGTGCTTGACCGCCGAGTAGGCGGTGGCGACGGCGGGGCGTTCGCGCAGCAGCCGGTGGAAGGCGCGCTCCGGGCTGGCCGACCACGCGTCCGGCGTGACGAGGTGGACGTGCAGGTTCGGCGCGACCGTGCCGGGGCGGTAGCGGCGCAGCATGGTGCGCGACAGCTCGGCGATGGTGATGGCCTGGAACCCCGTCCCGGCCAGCAGGGCTGTCGCGCGGGGGAGGTCGCGCTCCTCCACGCGGACCATCAGGTCCATGATCGGCTTCGACCAGATCCCCGGGACGAGCCTGCTGCCGATGGGCTCGATCGCGTGGTCCAGGTCGCCCAGCGCCGCCCCGACGGTCGACCGGTCGCGGTGGTACTGGGCGACCGCCTCGACGTCGTGGAACACCAGCTCGACGGTGTAGTCGTAACGGCCGCGCACCGAGGTCACCACACCCATGGTAGGCAGATCGGCCGCTCGTCAACCGCACTCGTGCGGACGATGGATTGGTTGACATCGACTAGCCAAGACTGGATAGTCATAACTGACTAGGGGGACACGTGGCGGGCAAGCGCAAGGTCGGCAACCTGCTGGGACTCGCGGTGCTGAGCTACCTCGTCAGGCGGCCGGCGCACGCCTACGAGCTGAGCCGGATGCTGCGCGAGCACGGGGACGCGCGCAGCATCAAGTTCAACCACGGCTCGCTCTACATGGTGGTCGGGCAGCTCGCGAAGGCCGGGTTCATCGCCGAGCACGGGACCTCGCGCGAGGGCTCCCGGCCGGAGCGCACCACGTACGCGCTGACCGACGCCGGCCGCGCCGAGCTGCGCGACTGGATGCGCGAGCTGGTCGCCGAACCGAAGCACGAGTACCCGCACTTCGTGGCCGCGCTGTCGCTGATCGCCGCGCTGCCACCGGACGAGGTGCTCGCGCTGCTCGCGGACCGGCTGGCCCGGCTGGCCGAGCAGCGCGCCGCGATCGCCGCGCTCGTCGAGGGCGGCGACGTGCACCCGCTCTTCCTGGTCGAAGAGGAGTACCGGCTGGCCCTGCTCGACGCCGAGGCTGCGTTCGTCCGGGGCTTCGTCGACCGCATCCAGGACCCGGAGCACGGTTGGGGACCGCTCTGGGCGAAGTTCCACCAGGAGGGGACATGACGGCATTGGTGATCGGCGGCGGCATCGGGGGGCCGGTGGCCGCGGTGGCGTTGCGGCGGGCGGGGATCGAGGCCACCGTCTTCGAGGCCCACGCGCGGCCCGCGGGCGGCGCGGGCGGTGCGCTGAGCATCGCGCCCAACGGGATGCGGGCGCTGGGCGCGGTCGGGCTGGAGGAGGCCGTGCGCGCCGTGACCACGCCCATCACCTCGATGCGGATGCGCAGCTGGACCGGCAAGGTGCTGGCCGAGTTCGGCACGGAGCCGCCGATGTCGATGGTGTGGCGCGACGACCTCCAGCGCGTGCTGCGCGAGGAGGCCGCCGGGCAGGGCGTGCGGGTCGTGCCCGGCAAGCGGCTGACGCACGTCACCGAGGCGCCGGACCACGTCGTCGCGCACTTCGCCGACGGCACGTCCGCCGCGGGCGGGCTGCTGGTCGGCGCGGACGGCATCCGCTCCACCGTGCGCCGCCTGATCGACCCGGCCGCGCCGGGACCCCGGTACGCGGGCCTGCTCGGCTTCGGCGCGCGGGTGGCCGACACCGGCCTTCCGGCCACCGGCGGCGTCATGCACATGGTGTTCGGCAAGCGCGCGTTCTTCGGCTACCAGGTGCTCGACGACGGCTCCGGCGGGTGGTTCGCGAACCTGCCGAGCCGCACCCCGCTGTCCACCACCGAGGCGAGGAGGACGCCCGTCGAGGAGTGGGTGGCGACGCTGCGGGCCGCCTTCGCCGACGACCGCGTGCCCGCCGTGGCCCTGATCGACCGCACCGACCCGGCCGACGTCCTCGTCACCGGGGCGCTGGAGGACATCCCGTCCGTGCCGACGTGGAGCCGGGGGCGCATGGTGCTCGTCGGCGACGCCGCGCACGCCACGTCGCCCAGTTCCGGCCAGGGCGCCTCCCTGGCGGTCGAGAGCGCGGTGGAACTGGCCCGCTGCCTGCGCGACCTCCCGCACGAACGGGCGTTCGCCGCCTACGAGCACCTGCGCCGCGACCGCGTGGAGCGCATCATCGCGATGGCCGCCCGCACCAACCGGGACAAGGCGGCGGGCCCCGTGGGCCGGGTGCTGCGCGACCTGCTGATGCCGTGGGCGGTGAAGTTCGCCAAGCCGGAGCGCTACACGTGGCAGTTCGACCACCGCATCGAGTGGGACGAGCCGTCGGCGGCCGTCCGGCCGTAGGACCTCCGCGGAGGGGGACCGCGAGGTCGTCCGGGTCCCGGTCGCCCGGGACCGGGGGCCGGGGTTGTCCCGGCGTCCCGCCGCCGTGAGCATGTCCCGCATGGGAACCCCGCGCCGGACGTCGCTCGCCGTGGCCGCGCTGCTGTTCTGCGGCCTGTCCACCGTCCCGGCCGCCGCCGCTGTCGCCGCCACGCCGTTCGTCGTGCTCCAGGTGAACCTGTGCAACAGCGGTGTCGCCGGGTGCTACCAGGGCGGTCGGGCGGTGGACGAGGCGGTGACCGTGATCGGCCGCCGACTGCCGGACGTGGTCTCGGTGAACGAGGTGTGCCGGTCGGACATGGCCCGGTCGACCGCCGCCGTCGGCGCCGGGGCCGGGTTCCGGTTCGCGCCCGCGCGCAACCGGTCCACCGGCTCGGACTACCAGTGCACGGCGGGGCGCGGGGCGTACGGCAGCGGGATCGTGGTGAAGGAGGGCATCGCCGCCGGCGGGAACGGGATCTACTCGGCGCAGGACGGCGGCACGGAGATGCGCGCGTGGGGCTGCGCGCTCAGTGCCGTGCGCGCCTTCACCGCCTGCACCACCCACCTGAGCACGACGGCGTCCACCGCGCTGGCGCAGTGCCGGGAACTGCTGCCCGCCAAGCCCCTGTCGTTCGACCCCACCGGCTCGGCGACCACCCGGCACGTCGTCGCGGGCGACCTGAACCTCGGGTACAGCCCCGGCTCGTCCACCAACGCGCAGAACTGCGTGCCCGCCGGGTGGTTCCGCAAGGGGGACGGCGGCGTGCAGCACGTCACCGCGCGCACGCTCGCGTTCGTCTCGACGGCGACCCACCCCATGTACCGCACCGACCACCCGGCGTTCGTCGTCGCCTACGCGTTCTGAGGAGCGGGCCGCTCACCGCTACGGGGGTTCGGCCGGTCCGGCGGCGAGAGTCCGACCCCCGGGTCGCGACCCGGGGGTCGGACTCTCGGGTGGTGGGGCCGCTCGGCGCAGCACGCTGGACCGGTCGGCCGCAGGGTGTCGCGGGTGACTAGGGTGGTGGGCCTGTCCCGGCGACGAGGAACGGCACGCATGACGCTCCCTCCCCACCCGTCCGCACCGGTCCGCGTGGTCCTGGTCGAGGACCACAGGTTGGTGGCCGAGGCGCTCGGCCTGGCCTGGGCTGATGCCGTGGACGTCGAGGTCGTGGCCACCGCCGGGTCCATCGCCGCCGCCGTGGCCGACGTGCGGCGGCTGCTCCCCGACGTGGTGCTGCTGGACCGGCGCCTGCCCGACGGGGACGGGCTGGAGGCCGTCGGGCTGTTCGGCGAGGCCGGCGCTCGGGTGCTCGTGCTGACCGGGGAGGTCACCGTGTCGGTCGCGGCTCGCGCGGCGGAGTGCGGCGCGGCCGGGCTCGTGTCGAAGTCCGCGCGCCTGGACGAGCTGACCGACGCCGTGCTGCGGGTGGCGGCGGGCGAGGTCGTGTTCGACGGCGCGGTGCTGGCCGGCGTGCTGGGCAAGCTCACCGGGCGCGTGCCGGGCGGCCGGGGCGCGCTCACCGCGCGGGAGCGCGAGGCGCTGGTGCTGCTCGCGCAGGGCGCCGGCACCGAGGAGATCGGCGAGCGGATGGGCATCGCCCGCAACACCGTGCGCAACCACGTGCAGCGGGTGCTGGAGAAGCTGGGCGCCCGGTCGAAGCTGGAGGCGGTGGCCATCGCCCGGCGTGACGGGCTGCTCGACTGATGCACGTGCACCAGTCGGACCGGTGTGGGTGCGTCTGGGCAACCGACGGCGCATCCGCCACCCTGTGCGACGTGGACCTCTCCCTGTCAGCGCGGCCGGCCGAGTTCGCCGTGCCCCGCGGGCCGGGCGCGGCCTCGGGGGCCCGCGACTTCGTCCGCGGCACGCTCCTCCGCCGGGGCTTTCGCGGTGACCACGAGGACGTCGTGCTGCTCGCCTCCGAACTCGTCGCCAACGTCCTGCGGCACACCGCCTCCGAACCGGTCGTCCGGCTGGTCGGCGACGCGCGCTCCGTGCGCGTCGAGGTGTTCGACGCCAGCCCGCTGCTGCCGTGCACCCGCGTGTCGGGGCCGTCCGGTGGCTGGGGCCTGGTCGTCGTGGCCCGGCTCGCCAGGCGCTGGGGCGTCGACCCGCGGCCCGATGGCAAGGTCGTGTGGTTCGAGCTCGACGCCGAGGTGGGCGCGGAGGATGACCCGGCGGCCTGACCGCCCGCCCACGACCGGCAGGGGTCTCGTGGTGCACAGTGGCGCCATGCCCGTCGACCCCGTGAGCGGTATCCAGACACCCGCCGAGGACGCCTACCGGCTGCTCGTCCAGAGCGTCGTGGACTACGCCATCTTCATGCTGGACCCGGGTGGCCGTGTGATCAGCTGGAACGCGGGTGCGGAGCGGATCAAGGGGTACTCGGCGGAGGACGTGCTGGGGCGTCACTTCTCGGCGTTCTACCCGCCGGAGGACTTGGCGGCGCGCAAGCCGTGGCGTGAGTTGGAGGTGGCGGCGGAGGTCGGCCGGTTCGAGGACGAGGGGTGGCGGCTGCGGGCGGACGGGTCGCGCTTCTGGGCGAACGTCGTCATCACCGCGCTGTTCGACGAGACCGGTGAGCTGCGCGGGTACGCCAAGGTCACCCGGGACATGACCGAGCGCAGGCGCACCGAGCAGAAGCTGACCGAGCAGCGCAGGCTGGTCAGCCACCTCGTGGAGGCGCAGGAGCTGGAGCGCCGCCGCATCGCGTGGGACGTGCACGACGACTCCATCCAGGCCATGGTCGCGGTCGGCATGCGGTTGCAGCTGCTCGCCGGCCGGGTGCCCGAGGAGCAGGCCGAGGTCGTGCGCCGGCTCGACGAGGTGGTCCGCACGTCCATCGACCGCCTGCGCTACCTGGTGTTCCGACTGCGCCCGCCGGAGCTGGACCAGCACGGGCTGGCCGATGCCCTGGACCACTACCTCGCCGACGTCACCGCGCAGTGGGGCGTGACCTACCGGCTGCGGCACGACCTGGACCACGAGCCGCCCGCCGACGTGGCCATCACGATCTTCCGCATCTGCCAGGAAGCGCTGAACAACGTCCACAAGCACGCCCGCGCCACGGCCGTCGAGGTCTCGCTGACCAGCGTGGACCGGGGCACCCTCGTCGAGGTCGCGGACGACGGCGTCGGGATCGGCGCGCCGACCGACCGGACGCCGTTCGAGCACTTCGGCACCATCGAGATGCGCGAGCGCGCGGAGACCGCCGGCGGCTGGTGGACCCTGGGCGAAAACCCGACCGGGGGCGCCGCCGTGCGGTTCTGGGTGCCCTCGCCCGACGTCCAGGAGGAGCCGTGACGGGGTACCCGACGATCGCCGTGGTGATCTCGGACGACGACCCGCTGATCCGCGACGCGCTGCGCGAGGTGCTCGACGCCGAGCCCGACCTGCGGGTCGTCGCGGTCGCCCGGGACGCGGACGAGGCCATCGAGATGACCGCGCGGCACGCCCCGGCCGTCGTGGTGCTCGACGTGCGGATGCCCGGCGGCGGAGGCGGCCGGGCGGTGCGGGAGATCAGGCTCCGCTCGCCGCGCGTCGGCATCCTCGCGCTCTCGGCGTACGCCGACTCGGCGGCCGTGGGGGAGATCAAGCGGGCCGGGGTGTCGGAGTACCTGGTCAAGGGGGTGCCCAACAGCGACATCGTGGCCGCCGTGCGCCGCCTTGGTCACTCGATCGAGTGACGACTTGCGGCCACGCCCGTTCGGGGGCTCATCCGACGGGCGCGACGCGCCGATGTTGGTATAACTGCCTCGTACGACCGCACCGCACCCTCGGGAGCCGCCGTGGTTGAACCGATCGAGCACCCGTCCCCCGCCTTGGACGTCGACGTGGTCCGGGTCGACGGCGTCGTCATCGTCACTGTCGCGGGTGAACTCGACCTGGACACCGCGCCGCGCCTGCGCGACGTGCTGCTCGGCCCGCCGCCACCCGTGCTCGTGCTGGACCTGACCGCCGTGCGGTTCTTCGGCTCGTCCGGTCTGTCGCTGCTGCTGGAGGCCAACCGGCACGTGCGGCGCGCGGGCGGGGAGCTGGTGCTCGTGGCCGCCGGGCGGGTGGTGCTCAGGCCGCTGGAGATCACCGGCGTGGTCCGGGTGCTGACCCTCTTCCCGACCCTCGCCGAAGCCCTGACCTGGAAGTCCGCCGCGCGCGTCGGCCAACCCGCCTGAACCTGCTTCGCGATCACCCCGGTGGGGTACAGGGGCGGGCATGGCGACCTCGTTGCGGCGGGCGGTGGGCACACCGCTGCTCTACTTCTTCATCCTCGGCGACATCCTGGGCGCGGGCGTCTACGTGCTCGTCGGCGAGGTCGCCGAGCAGTCCGGCGGCGCGGTGTGGCTGCCGCTGCTGACCGCGCTCGTGCTGGCCGCGCTCACGGCCGGGTCGTACGCCGAGCTGGCCACCCGGTACCCGCGCGCGGGTGGTTCCGCGCACTACGCGACCACGGCGTTCGGCCCCGCGGCGGGCTCGCTGGTCGGGTTCTGCATGCTCGCGGCCGGTGTCGTGTCGGTGGGCGCGCTGGCGCTGGCGTTCGCGGGCGACTACCTGCGCGCGCTGGTGTCGTTGCCGACGCTCCTCGTGGTGGTCGTGTTCCTGGCCGTCCTGGCGCTGCTCAACATCCGCGGCGTGAAGGAGTCGCTGGGCGCGAACGCGGTGGCCACGGTCGTCGAGGTCGGCGGGCTGCTGCTGGTCATCGGCCTGGGCGCGTGGGTGGTGCTGCGCGGTGACGCCGACCTGGGCCGACTCGCCGAGGTGGGTACGGGCGGGCACGGCGTCCTGGGCGCGACCCTCGCGGGCACCGTGCTGGCCTACTACTCGTTCGTGGGGTTCGAGACGTCGGTGAACCTGGCCGAGGAGGTCGAGCGCCCGCGCCGCTCCTACCCGAGGGCGCTGTTCGGCGCGCTGCTCACGGCGGGCGTGGTCTACCTGTTGATCGGGGTGGTGACCAGCGCGTCCGTGCCGACCGACGAGCTGGCCGGGTCCAGCGGGCCGCTGCTGGAGGTGGTGCGCCTCGCCGGCGGCGTGCCGGACTGGCTGTTCGGCGTCGTCGCGCTGGTGGCCGTGGCCAACGGAGCCCTGCTCACCGGCATCATGTCGTCGCGGCTGGCCTACGGCATGGCCCGCGACGGCCTGCTGCCCTCGCCGCTGGCCCGCGTGCTGCCCGGCCGCCGCACGCCGTGGGTGGCGGTCCTGGCGACCTCCGCGCTGTCGCTCGTGCTGGCGCTGACCGGCGAGGTCGCCGCCCTGGCCGAGACGCTGGTGCTCCTGCTGCTGGTCGTGTTCACCGCCGTCAACGCCGCCGTGCTGGTGCTGCGCCGCCGCGAGGGCGGAGAGGCCGACCACTTCCGGGTGCCCACCGTCCTGCCGTGGCTGGGCCTGGCCTCGTGCCTGCTGCTGTTCACGCGGATCGACGGCGCGGTGTGGCTGCGCGGCCTGGTCCTGCTGGGGCTGGGCGCGCTGCTCGCGGCGGTCAACGCCGTGCGCGCCCGGCGCGGCGGCCGGGACCGGGACGCGGCCGGAGCCGGGGACGCCGAAGTGCCGGAGCCTTCGGGCCGGAGCTGATCCGCGGATACCGCCGCGCCGGCGGCTCTGGTGGAATCGGACGCGGCGCAGCACCGAGGCAGCAGGGGGACCCATGACCGCGTTCGCCAACTTCGTGGACGGCAAGCAGTGCCCGGCGGCCGACGGGCGGGAGCTGGACGTCGTCGACCCGACCACCGGCGAGGTCTACGCGACGTCCCCGCTGTCCGGGCAGGCCGACGTGGACGCCGCAGTGGGAGCCGCGGCGCGGGCCTTCGAGTCGTGGCGCTGGACCACGCCCGCCGAGCGGCAGCGCGCCCTGCTCCGGATCGCCGACGCGCTGGACGCGCGGACCGACGAGCTGGTCGACGCCGAGTGCCGCGACACCGGGAAGCCGCGCGCGCTGACCGCCGCCGAGGAGATCCCGCCGTGCACCGACCACATCCGCTTCTTCGCCGGCGCGGCCCGCGTCCTGGAGGGGCGGTCGGCGGGTGAGTACCTGCCCGGCCTCACCTCGTTCGTGCGGCGCGAGCCGGTCGGCGTGTGCGCGCAGGTCACGCCGTGGAACTACCCGCTGATGATGGCCGTGTGGAAGGTCGCCCCGGCGTTGGCGGCGGGGAACACCGTGGTGCTCAAGCCCTCCGACACCACGCCCGCCACCACCGCGCTGCTGGCCGGGATCTGCGCCGAGTTCCTGCCGGACGGCGTCCTGAACGTGGTGTGCGGCGACCGCGACACCGGCCGCGCGCTGGTCTCCCACCCCCGGCCCGACATGGTGTCCATCACCGGGTCCGTCCGCGCGGGCATGGAGGTCGCCGCCGCCGCCGCGGCCGACCTCAAGCGCACCCACCTCGAACTCGGCGGCAAGGCGCCCGTCGTCGTGTTCGCCGACGCCGACGTCGCCGCCGCGGCGCGGGGCATCGCCGCGGCGGGCTACTTCAACGCGGGCCAGGACTGCACGGCCGCGAGCCGCGTCCTGGTCGCCGCCGAGGTGCACGACGAGTTCGTCGCCGCCCTCACCGAAGAGGCGCGGGCCACCCGCACCGGCGGCCCGGACGAGCCCGACGTGGCCTACGGCCCGTTGAACAACGCCGACCAGCTCGCCAGGGTGGCGGGTTTCGTCGACCGGCTGCCCGACCACGCCACCGTGCACCACGGCGGCGCCCGCGTCGGCGATCGGGGTTACTTCTACGCGCCCACCGTCGTCTCCGGCCTGCGCCGGCACGACGAGGTCAGCCGGACCGAGATCTTCGGCCCGGTGATCACCGTGCAGCCGTTCGCCGACGAGGCCGAGGCCCTGCGGTTCGCCAACGACGTGGAGTACGGGCTGGCGTCGTCGGTGTGGACCCGCGACCACGGCCGGGCCATGCGGATGTCCGCCAGGCTCGACTTCGGCTGCGTGTGGGTCAACACGCACATCCCGTTCGCCGCCGAGATGCCCCACGGCGGTTTCAAGCACTCCGGGTACGGCAAGGACCTCTCGGTGTACGGCTTCGAGGACTACACCCGGATCAAGCACGTGATGAGCGCGTTCGACGCCTGACGGCGGAACCGGCGGGCATCCGGCGTTCTCGCGGGGGGATCGGCCTCCCGGACGGGGAAACGCCGGAGATAACCCGGAGGTCGGTGCGAGTTCTTGCGATTCCGCCCACGTGGTAGAAGGATCTTCCACGTGGACGTGATCGACCGGAAGATCCTTGCCGAACTCCAGGAGGACGGCCGGCTGACCGTCACCGACCTCGCCTCGCGGGTCGGGCTGAGCGTGTCCCCCTGCCACCGCAGGCTGCGCGAGCTGGAGCGCAGCGGGGCGATCCGGGGCTACCGGGCGGTCGTGGACCCCGAGTCGGTCGGGCTGACCTTCGAGGCGCTGGTGTTCGTCACCATGCGCCAGGAGGACCGCGACACGCTGCTGCGCTTCGAGGAGGCCGTCGCGGGGATACCGCAGGTCGTCCAGGCGCAGCGGCTGTTCGGCGACCCCGACTACCTGCTGCGCGTGCTCACCGCGGACCTCGCCGCCTACCAGCGCCTGGAGGACGACCACCTGTCCGCGCTGCCGGGCATCCAGCGCCTCACGTCCACCCTCGTCATGAAGCAGGTCGTGGAGAGCCGCCCGGTGCCCGGCGGCTCCCCGCGGTGACCGCGCTCAGGCGAGCAGCGCGAGCGCCGTCGCGTGCAGCTCGGGGTCTCCCGCCGCGACGACCCGGGTGCCCGACGCCAGGGTCAGCTCGGCGCCGGACCACTCCGTCACGACGCCGCCCGCCCCGCTGATCACGGCCGCCGGCGCGAACACGTCGTACACCTTGAGCCCGCTGTCGACGGCGAGGTCCGTGCGACCGCTCGCCAGCGCGCCGAAGGCGAACGAGCTGCCCCCGTACAGCGTGTACCGGGCGCGCTCGCGGACCCGCGTCAGCGCCGCGTGGTCCGCGGGTCCGAAGAAGTCGGGGTTCGAGCAGGTCAGCAGGGCGGAGGCGAGGTCGGCGCAGCGGCGGACGGCCACCTTCGCCCCGTTGCGCTCGGCGAACGTCCCGCTGACGCCCACCCACCGGTCGTCGGTCGCCGGGTAGTCCAGCACCCCGATCCACGGCCTGCCGTGCCTGCCCACGCCGATCAGCGTGCCGTACACCGGGATGCCCGCGATGAACGGCGCGGTGCCGTCCAGCGGGTCGAGCACCCAGACGACCTCCGCGTCGGCGTTCGACGAGCCGTACTCCTCGCCCACGATCCCGTGGTCCGGGTAGGCCGCGCCGATCAGCTCGCGCAGCCTCGCCTCGATGGCGCGGTCCGTGGCGGTGACGAAGCTGTTGTCCGCCTTGACGTCGACGGAGGTCGGCTCCGCCGCCGCGCGGGCGAGCAGGAGCCTGGCCTCGTCGGCGAGGTGCTCGGCGAAGCGGGTCAGCTCGGAGGTGAGCGCGTCGGTCATGTGTGCCCAATGCTCGTGGTGGTGGTGAACTCGTGCAGCGTCTCGGCGAACGCCCAGTCGACCCAGGGCAGCAGCGCCGCCACGTCCTCGGTGTCGACGGTGGGGCCGCCCCAGATCCGGATGCCGGGCGGCGCCTCGCGGTGCGCGGCCAGGTCGTGGCCGGCGCCGTTCTCCTCGATCCGCTCCCGCACGCGCGCCGCGAACGCCGCCGTGCGCTCCGCGGGGAGCCCGTCCAGGAAGGGGTCGGTGAACCTCAGGCAGATGCTCGTCGACGAGGTGGTGCGGCGGTCCTCGGCGAGGAACTCCACGTGCGGGCTCGCCTCGACCCACCGCGCGACGACGTCGAGGGTGCGGCGCGAGCGGGCGACCAGCTCGGGCAGCCCGCCGACCTCGGCGCACCAGTCCAGCGCGTCGAGCGCGTCCTCCACGGCGAGCATGGACGGGGTGTTGATGGTGAACCCGTCGAACAGCCCGTCGAGCACGCGGCCGTCCTTGGCCAGCCGGAACACCTTGGGCAGCGGTCGGTCGGGCCGGAACACCGCCAGGCGCTCGACCGCGGCGGGCGACAGGGCGATCATCCCGTGCGCGCCCTCGCCGCCCAGCGCCTTCTGCCAGGACCAGGTGATCACGTCCAGCTTGGCCGCGTCGACGTCCATCCCGAACACGGCGGACGTGGCGTCGCAGATCGTCAGACCGCGCCGGTCGTCGGGTATCCAGTCGCCGTCGGGCACGCACACGCCCGACGTGGTGCCGTTCCAGGTGAAGACGACGTCGTGGTCGAAGTCCACCCGGGACAGGTCGGGCAGCGCCCCGTACCGGTCCGCCCGGTGCGCGGTCACGTCGGGCAGCCGCAGCTGGTCCACGACGTCCGCGAGCCAGGTGAAGCCGAAGTTCTCCCAGCAGCACACCTCGACCCCGGTGTGCCCCAGCAGGTTCCACATCGCCATCTCGATGGCGCCGGTGTCCGAACCGGGCACGATCGCCACCTCGTAGTCCGGCGGCAGGCCGAGCACCCGCTTCGACTTCTCGATCACCTCGGCGAGCCTGGCCCGGCCCTCCGGGATGCGGAACGAGCGGCCGACGAAGGCGCCCTTCAGGGCGTCGAGGTCCCACCCGGGCCGCTTGGCGCAGGGGCCCGCCGAGAACCACGGGCGCGCGGGCTTGAGCTCCGGTCTGTCCATGCGAGGTCTTCCCCCCGAAGTCGTGTCCACGGTCGCGCGGGGTGCGCCACCGGCGGCGGCGCACCCCGCGCCGCCTACCGCGCGAGGCTCACGAAGTGCCGGCGCGGCCCCTCGAACGAGAAGCGCCCGTGCTGGAACACCTGGTTGTCCAGCACCAGCACGTCGCCCCGGCGCATCCGCACCGCCCGCGAGGTGGTCCACAGCGCGCCGCGCAGGGAGGAGATCAGGTCCTCGTCGATCGGGGAACCGTCCCCGTAGGTGGTCGTCGCCGGGTACGCCTCGTCGGGCAGGTCGGGCGGGAAACCGGGGTGGGAGCGCCAGTACGAGCAGTGCAGCTCGGTCACCTGGTTGAACCACAGCTCCTCGCCCGTGTCCGGGTGGGTGGTGAACGCGCCGCGCGCGTAGTGGTACCGCAGCCCCTCGTCCTCGTCCCACGCGAACTCGTAGCCCGACGCGACCATGTGCTCCTCGACGGCCGCCCGGTCCTCGGTGCGGAAGGTGTCCACCCAGCCCATCTCGCCGTTGCCGGACTCCTTAGCCAGGTTGCGGTGGTACCGCACGCCCCTCTCCCGGAACGCGTCCTTCACGTCGTCGGGCAGCACCGCGGCCGTCTCGCGGATGTCGTTGACCGGCACCTCGCCGCCCCGGGTGGCCTCGCTCTCGCAGAAGAAGAAGATCTTCCGCGGGTAGGTGGGCAGGTAGGCCATCTCGTTGTGCGGGGACAGCGTGATCCGGCGGTCCTCCTGGCTCGCGTTGAGCGCCGCGCCCGAGTCCTGCTTGCGGACGGCGATGCCGCCCTCGTACCCGGCGCGGTCGTAGCCCAGGCCGCCGATGAGCCCCTCGAAACCCGCCTTGTCGATCAGCGGCAGGCCGCGCAGCAGCACGCCGCCGGCCTGCGGCAGCGTCTCGTCGACGACCTCCCGCACCGCCGCGGCCAGCACGTCGGGCGGGCAGCCGGTCGCGTCGGCGGCGAGCGTCGGCAGCGCCGCGCCCACGTCGGGCACGGTGTCGGGGAAGTTCGCGTGCGACGAGCCGGCCAGGAACTCGCGACCGCGCACGGGGACGGTGAAGGGCGGGCCGGGTTCGACGAGGCGGAAGGCCGGCGCGCCGCTACCTGCTCTGGTGTCCACTGCTGTACCTCCAACTGGTCATTCCGCGGCGGGCCCGGGGTGGCCCCGCAGGACGCAGATCTCGTGGAACACCGGCAGCGCCGGGTCGGCGTCCAGCCGCTCCTTGGCCTCGGTGGCCGACAGGGGCACCCGGCCGTCGGGATCGGCGTAGAACTCGCAGGTGAAGTCCGACTCGCAGCCGGTGCCGCGCAGGGCGGCCTCCAGGGCGACGAAGAACGAGATGTCGGTGCGCTCGTTCTGCGGCACGATCCGCGAGACCAGCTCCTCCGGCCGGTACCCGTTGGCGCGGAACAGCCGGAGGATCGGGTCCCGGCCGATCCGGCACCCGAAGGTCAGCACGACCCGGGCGGCGGGGGAGCAGGACCTGACCCGCCGCAGCAACGCCTCGATCAGGCCGAGGCCCACCGCGTTGAACGGGTAGTCGTTGAACGCCGTCCACGGGTAGTAGTGCGCGATGTGGTCGTCCGCGCGCCCGCCCACCGGCGTCGCCGTCTCCAACTGGGCGCCGTGGAAGTCCAGGTACATCGCGTCATCCGGGTCGGGCACCTGCGGCAGGCAGCCCACGACGACGTCGGCGAGGGCCACCCCCGCCCTGGCGTCGGGCGTGTCGATGAGGTTGACCGAGCCCTCGATGGGGCGGAACCGCTCCAGCAGGTCGGGCGCGATCTCGCCGATCAGCCGCTGCGCGAGCAGCGGTAACCGGGGGTCCAGGTCGCTGCCCAGCACCATGGACGCACCGCACTGGCGCAGCATGAAGGCGATGTTCGTCCCGGTGCCCACGCCGACCTCGTACACGTGGCGGCCGGCGAGGTCGGCGCGCCGGAGGGCTTCCTGGAACGTCGTCGTCCACGGGTCGGTCGGGTTGAAGGCGAAGCTGGGCACGATGTCGCCTGCGATGCCGGGAGTGTGCGTCCACGCTGACAGCATGCTTTCTGACCGCATTGGTAGACCCCCAAGGAGAGCGCGGACGGCTGGTGGGAAGCGTCGGTGGATTCAGTCGATCAGCAGTACTTCGCGGGCTTCCCCGCGCAGGCAGTGGTCCGAGCGCATCGACGCCGCGTAGCCGCCGGCGTTGATGAGCGCCACGTGGTCGCCCTCCCGCAGCTCGGGCATCCGGTGGTCGGACGCCCACCGGTCGAGCGCCTCGTTCACGTTGCCCACCACGGTGTAGGTCGCGGTGGCCCCGTCCGGTCGCGGCGCGACCGCGACGGGTTCGCAGGGCAGCCCGTAGAAGGCCGGTTCCACGGCGAGGTTGAAGCCCGCGTCGAGCCCGGCGAACAGCACGTCGCGGCGCCGCTCCACGTAGGTGACCGTGGTGAGCAGCAGGCCCGCGTCCTTCACCAGGTAGTCACCCGGTTCGACGGCGACGACCAGACCGCGCCCGGCGAACCGGCGGGCCACCGCGCCCGCCCACCGGTCGAGGTCGAGCGCCCGGTCCGCCGCGGTGTGCGGCACGCCGAGCCCGCCGCCCAGGTTGATCTCCCGCAGGTCGGGGAAGTGCCCGGTGAACGCGTCGGCGGCGTCGAGCGCGTCCTCCAGCTGCGACAGCTCCGCGTCCAGGAAGCCGCAGCCGACGTGGAAGTGCAGCCGGACGACGTCCAGGTCCCACCGCTCGGCGATCGCCCGCACCTCGTCGAGGTGCTCGCGGTAGATCCCGAACTTGGTGGTGGGCGCGCCGCTGTAGTTCAGCCGCTCGTCGCCGTGGTAGCCGACGCCCACACCGGGGTTGATGCGCAGGCCGACCTCGCGCCCCGGGCACGCCCGGCCGAACGCGTCCAGGGAGGACAGCGAGTCGAAGTTGACGCGCAGCCCCCGGAAGCGGGTGAGCAGCTCGATCTCCCGGCGGGACAGCGACGTGCCGGTGAACGAGATCGAGTCGGGAGCGAACCCGGCGCCGAGCACGTGCAGCAGCTCGCCCGCCGAGCACACGTCGACGCCGACCAGCCCGGTGGTGCGCAGGTAGGTCAGCAGGCCCGGCGACCGGTTGGCCTTGATGGCGTAGTAGACGCGGTGGTCCAGGTCCGCGGCGGCCATCGCGCCGGCCAGGCGCTCGACGTTCTCGCGCACCCGGTCCGCCCGGACGACGTAGGCGGGCGTGCCGACCTGCTCGGCCAGCTCCCCGACGTCGGTTCCGCCCAGGTGCAGGCGACCGTCCCGGTAGCGCAGGTCGCGTCGCTGCCACCACGGGCGGGTCGGCTCCGGGCCGGGCGCGTCGGCGTACTGGAGCCGACCGGCGGCCTCGCCGAGCGCGAGCGACACGCGGTCGCGCCCGCAGTCCTCGCCCAGCACCACCCGCACGGGCGCGTGGGCGTCGCGGGTGGCGGAGATGGCCTGCTTGATCCGCAGCACCGCCAGGGCCGGGGGCAGCCCTCGGCAGTCCAGGGTCGATGAGGATGCTTCCATGGCACCACTTCCAGGTCTTCCGGTCTTCGTCGGTGTCGTCCGGTCCCGCGGTCGCGCCGGTTACCGGACCGCGCCGGTCCGCAGGTCGTGCTCCGCGCGGGCGAGCGAGTCGGCCATGATGTCGACGATCCGGTCGACCTCGCCCCGCGTGATGATCAGCGGCGGCGACATGATGCAGAGGTTCTCGTAGGGCCGCACGAGCAGGCCCGCCTCCTCGCAGTACGCGTCCACGCGGCGTGCCAGCGCCTGGTTGCGGGCGGTGGGGCCGTCCTCGCCGGGCACGTGGCACTCCACGCACGCCATCAGGTGGTCGCCCCGGACCGCGGCGACGATCGACGAGGAGCGCAGCTCCCGCAGCCGCCGGATGAAGTACGGGCCGACGTCGAGCACGTGGCCGCACACGTCGTCGCGCCGCATCACCTCGATGTTGGCGACGGCCGTGGCACAGGCCACCGGGTGCCCGGAGTAGGTGAACCCGTTGGAGAAGACGGGCTTGTCCCGGTCGGCGTTCGCGGCCAGCGACTCGGCGACGCGGTCGGACACGATCACCGCGCCGAGCGGCTGGTAGCCCGAGGTGAGGCCCTTGGCCGTGACGATCATGTCCGGCACGACGCCGAACTTCGCCTCGGAGGCGAAGAAGTGCCCGAGCCGGCCGAAGCCGGTGACCACCTCGTCGGAGACGTAGAGGATGTCGTTGCGGCGGCACAGCTCCAGCGTCGCCTCGTGGTAGCCGGGCGGTGGCACGAGCACGCCGCCCGACGCGAGGATCGGCTCGGCGACGAAGCACGCGATGTTCTCCGCCCCGATCCCGGCGATGGCCCGCTCCATCCCGGCGACCAGCCCGTCGAGGCGCTCCGCCGCGGACACCGGTGAGGTGTCCGGGTCGTAGCCGGGGCTCTCCAGGTGGTGGACCCAGTCGCTCTCGTACTGGAACAGCGTGCGGTCCGCGGACTTGCCGGACAGCGACGCCGTCAGGTACGTGCCGCCGTGGTAGGCGTTCACCCGGGACAGCACGTGCCGCTTGGCCGCCTGGCCGCGCGAGGCGAAGTAGTAGTGCGCGATCCGGACCGCCGACTCCACCGCCGTCGAGCCGCCGGTGGTGAACTGCACCCGGTTGAGGTCGCCGGGGGTGAGGTCGGCCAGCATCGCGGCCAGTCGCGCGGCGGGTTCGCTGGAGACGTCCCCGAACGGCGTGAAGTACGCCATCTTCCGCGCCTGGGCCGCCATCGCCTCGACCAGCTCCGGGTGCCCGTAGCCCACGGTGACGCACCACATGCCGCCGATCGCGTCGAGGTAGGTCCTGCCCGCGCTGTCGGCCACCTCGATGCCGTGCGCCTCGGCGATGATCAGCGACTCCTGGGTGCCCAGGGTGGACAGGTCGGCCCACGGGTGCAGGACGTGGCGGGCGTCCCGCGCCACCAGCGAGTCGTGGTCCGGCAGGCCGTGCCCGATGTGCTTGACGTCTGGTAACAAGGTCCTGGCCTTCCTTCAGGAGGAGCGGAGCATCGCCCGCAGCTCGTCGTGCGCCTTGGTCACGTCGCTCGCCCGGTAGGCCGCCCGGTACTCGTCCAGGCTCGGGTAGCCGGCCGCGGCCTCCTCGTCCAGCGCCTCGACGAAGCCGCCGTCCCTGATGTCGGCGAGGATCTCCCGGCCCTTGGCCTTGAGGTCGTCGCCGACCAGCTTGCCCAGGTAGCGCTGGACGCCGAACCGGCACGTCGGCGACCCCTGCTGCTCGATCACCTCGTACAGGCCCGCCGACATCGCCTCGACCAGCATCTCGGCCATCTCGCCCGAGGCGTGCATGTCCAGCAGCGACGGCACGCGCTCGCACCCGGACTCGACCAGCACCTCGTAGGCGATCCGGACGGCGTCGATGAGCAGCGGGGTGAGGAACTGCTCCTGGAACAGGTCCAGCTCCGTCTCGGTGGCCAGGGACACCGGCATCACGCCGTAGCGGGTGAAGCCGACGGCCTTGGCGACCGACAGGGTCCGCGCCAGCGCCGACCCCGTCACGTCCTGGACGACGTCGAGGAACGCGAGCACCCCCGAGCCGTCCAGGTAGTGCTGCCGGATGGGCTTGCCGAACATCTTCGGGGCCAGCAGCGCCGCGTCGACGCCCGCCGGCAGGGTGATCCGCCCGAACCGGATCGAGAAGCCGTGCGCGATGACGAACAGGTCGCCGTCGCGCAGGTTCGGCGCGATGTCCTCCGCGAACACCTCCGGGTGCGCGTCGTCCGGGATCAGCAGCAGCACGATCGACGCGGCGGCGGCGGCCTCGGCGATCGGGCGCGTGTCGAACCCGTCCGCGACCGCGGCCTCCCGGTACTCGTCCTCCCGGTTGCCGACGACGACCCGCACCCCGCTGTCGCGGAGGTTCGCGGCGAACGCCTTGCCCTGGATGCCGTAGCCGACGACGGCGACGACCTCCTCCTCGACGTGGTGCAGACTCGCGTCCCGCTCGAAGTACATGCCCGCTCCCTCAGTCGCCCGCGCCGGACTTGGCATCCTGCATGCCGACGACGTCGCGCACGTCCACGGCGTCCTCGACGTCTTCGGTGTCCACAACGGACATCTCGGCCCGGGGTCCCGGGTGGTCGCGCACGCGGTCCCGCAGGTCGCAGTGCGCCATGTTGCGGGTGTAGACCTCCGCGAACCGGTCCCACTCGCGGGCGCACCGCGCGGCGTCCCAGCCCAGGGCGGCCGCCATCTCCGCCAGCACCAGGTCGAGCACGCCGAGGTCGATCTCGCAGCGACCGTCCTCGTCGAACACCACCGCGTCCCTGATGCCGCCGGCGTTCATCAGGTAGTCCTCGTAGCTGCACGCCAGCTGGTGCTCGACGTGGTGGCGGACCTTCTCCCGCAGGAACTCCCGGTCGCCGCGCGGGTGGTCGGCGCGGTGCACGGCGAACCGCTCCTCGCCCTCCACGGTCAGGAACGGCAGCCGGTGCGTCGTGGAGGCGTTCAGCTTCTTGACGCCCTTGCGGCGCAGCTCCGCGGCGATCTGCTCGACCACCTCGCGGCCGGCCCAGCGGAACTCGGTCAGCTTGATGTTGACCATGTCGAACACCGGGCCGCCCCGGTCGTGCCGGGTGATGCGGAACATCCGGGTCAGGTCCTTGACCGCGATCTCGCCGCCGTCGCTCGCCGCCAGCGGCCGGATGCCGCAGAACACGTGGAACACGTCGCGCCGGGTGATCTTCCAGCGGTCGTCGACCAGCTCGTTGTAGGAGTGCAGCAGCTCCTCGACCTCGTCCTCCATCGGCACGACGAGGTCCGGGTCCTCGTGCGGCCGGTCCGTCGTCGTGCACTGGACGTACCAGATGCCGTTCTGGTGGAAGGGGCGCAGGTAGTGCTGGCGCTCGGCGTTCAGCGGCACCAGACCGACCTGGAGCTTCGGGTCCGCCGACAGGCTCTCGTGGATGAACCGGTTCGTCGCCTCCAGGTGCGAGCCCCGGGAGTACACGACGGACCGCCTGCCGTCGGGCCGCGTCGTCCGGTCGCGCACCCGGTCCAGCCAGGGACCGGCCCCGTTGGCGATCGTGTGCGCCTTCACGGTGACCCGCTCGGGCAGCTCGTCGTGGTCGAAGCGGCGCAGCAGGGTCACCAGGAAGTACCCGCGCGCGCCGTCCCGCCGCCACTCGTAGTGCTCGACCTCGACGAGGCTCAGCGCCCGGATCGGGTGGGCCTCCGTGCCCCGGTAGTAGGCGTCGCGGATCGCCTTGAGCACCAGGCTCTTGTCGTTGCTGGCCTTGCCGTCCCAGTACTGGATGCCGGCGAGCGCGGGGGAGTCCGCCGCCAGGTGCGGCAGCTCGCGGTGCAGCGCGCGCTTGTCGAAGAACAGCTTCACCCGGCTGCCGCGCGGCGAGCGGCCGAGCCACGCCCACACCGCGGTGAACAGGTCGTAGAGCGAGATGCCGAAGAAGACCGCCCACTTCCTCTCCGGGCTGTCCGGCAGCACGAACACGACGTTGGGGATCTCCTGGACGGTGTCCGGGGTCGTGTCCATCAGGATCTTGCGCTCGCGCGTGCCGTACCAGACCAGCTTGAGGTCCAGCCACGCCGACCGGAGGTTCTGCACCGGCGTCTGCCTGATCTTCGGGTCCCGGCGCAGGCCGGCCGCCAGCAGCAGCCGGTGGAAGCCCATCCGCAGGTAGCGGATGCCGGGGTGGATCGCCTTGCCGGTCTTGCTCGACGTCTCGCCGCCGAACGGGCCGCGGTCCACGAGCAGGGCGCTGCCGTTGCCGCGGGAGGCGATGTCCCGCAGCACGCCCGCGCCGGCCGCGCCGCCGCCGACGACGACGGTGTCGTGGACGCGGTCCCCGCGCGACTCCTCGTCGACCAGCTCGCGGAACTGGCGGACCACGTCCGGCATGGCGAACGTCCGCCCGGCCGGCGGGTGGGAAGGCGACTGCGTCACGAAGCCCGACCTCCTCGGTGCACCGCGATCACGCGGTGGTTGGTGTCGCGCCAGGCGCGAAAGGTGATCCTGTCCTCCGCCGGGAGCGGCGACGTCGTCCGCCAGTCCCAGGCCCGCTCGATCATGTAGGCCATGAACGTGCGGATGTCCTCGCGGCTCATGCCGCGCGTGCCGCGCCGCTGCTCGACCAGGCGCTCCTGCGCCTCCCGGTCGGCCAGCAGCCGGGCGTAGGGGTTCCAGTCGTACGCCCACAGCGCGTCGAAGCGGTCGAAGACGGGCGCCCAGCCGCGCAGGTGCTCCGCGACCCGGCGGCGCAGGCCGTCGGGCAGGTCCGCCGGGTCGACGTCGGTCCGCGCGCCGGCGAACCACAGGTCGAACAGGAGCACCCCCACCCTGCCGTGCGACTCGAAGTACCGGTCGGGCCCGCTGGGCTGGTCGTCGGCCCGCTTGTCGAAGTTGCCCATCCGGATGACGGTGTCGGGGCCGCTGCGCTCCATCTCCGCCAGGTTGCGCCGCAGCCAGGCGAGGTCGTGCGTCCCGGGGAGCGCCCGGTTGGACACCCCCGGCACGCCGGCGTCGTAGCCGAGGAGCCGCAGGGGCTCCCGCTCGGCCCTGCCGAGGTACCAGTCGTCACCGCTGCGGGCGACCGCCCGGCCCTCGGCGCGGGGGTCCAGGAGTTTGTTGACCACGACGGACAGCGCCGTGGTGAGCACCGTCTTGCCCGCGCCTGGGCTGCCGTTGAAGGCCATCACGAACAGCCCGTCGGGGCGGCGTTCGCGCTTCTCCCGCACGATCCACCGGGCGAAGGGGACGTAGAGCTGCCACAGGTCGACCAGCGGCACGGTCGAGCCGTCGCGGTCGGAGAAGTAGCCGCACCACCAGTCGGAGAACGGCTCCCACACGCGTCGCACCAGGTGCAGCCGCTCCAGCACGACGTCCTCCGCCGACCGCGCGGTGTCCGGGTCGAACGCCGGGTGCAGCGGGTCGTCGGCCACCGTCGCGGCCAGGGCGCGCAGCCGGTCCGGGTCCACGGGCCGGTTCGAGGAGAGGTCCCGCAGCGCGGGCGACAGGTGCTCCGCGACCGCCGCCCGGTAGCGCGCCGAGGCCTCGGCGAAGCGCTCGACCTCCGCACGCGGTAATCGCCGCACGGCGTCGTCGTAGGCGTCGGCCGCGTCGTCGGTGCGCGTCGCGGTCCGGTGCTCCGTGTCGCTCACAGGTATGACCTGCCCCTTCCCCCGGCAAGCGGATGTGCGTGATCAGTAGTCCGACAGCAGCGAGTGCAGGTCCCCGAGGCGCTGGTCGGGCCTCGCTATCGCGGTCAGCGGCACGTCCTTGCCGAACACGCGGGCGAAGTCGCCGCGCATCCGGACGAAGTCCAGCGAGTCGAGCCCGAGGTCGGCGAGCTGCTTCGACTCGTCCCACTGGTGGACGTAGCCGTTGAGGAACGCGTGCACGGGGTCGTCGTGGCGGTCGTCGGTCCGGGGCGCGGCCGGTGACTTCGGCGCGCTCAGGACGACCTCGGCCGGTCGGGCGCGGTCGGGGGGCCGAGCGGCCGGCAGCATCGACACCAGCGGTGTGCCCGCCCAGGGGCCGCGCCCCCAGTCCACGTCGCAGGCCGCGAAGTGGCGCCCGGCGGCGCCGGACAGCTGCGCGCCGACGACCCGGCCGAGCAGGGCCAGCGCGCGGCCCGTGGTCAACGGCGTCTCGCCGCCGTCGCGTGCCGCGTCGAGCGCCCTGGCGTTGCGCGCCGCCATGCCCACCTCGCCCCAGGTGCCCCAGGCGACGGACACGACGGCGGGGCCGTCGTCGGGCGCGGACCACGTGGCGCGGGCGTCCACCCAGGCGTTGGCCGCCGCGTAGTTGGCCTGGCCCGCCGAGCCGAGCAGGGCGCTGGTGGAGGAGAAGGCCGTGATCCACGGCGTGCCGCACGCCCGGCCGAGGTCGACCAGCCCGGCCAGGGCGAGCTTGGGCGCGAGCACGGCGTCGAACCGGGAGGCGTCCAGGTTGGTCAGCACGCCGTCGTCCAGCGCCCCGGCGAGGTGCACGATCCCGGCCAGCGGACCGATCCCGGCCGCCGCGTCGAGCGGCCGGGCGAGGTCGAGTTCGACGAACCGGACGCCCCGGCGCAGGTCGACGGGTGCCGTCCGGCCGGTCACGATCACCCGTTCGGGGGCGACGCCCTGGGTGTTCAGCAGCCAGTCCACGACCACCCGGCCGATGCCGCCCGTGCCGCCGGTGACCAGGTAGCCGCCCTCGGCCGCGCCCAGCGTGCCGGGTGGCAGGTCCGGCAGCGCGGCGGGCAGGAGGCGGCGGCCCAGCAGGACCCCGCCGGGCAGGGTTCCGCCGGACAGGACCCCGCCGGTGAGCAGGTCTGCCTCCAGCGGGTGGCGGGACACCGACCGCAGCAGGTCGCGCACCAGCAGGTCGGGCACCGGGTGGTCCACGTCCTCCGGCAGGCCCCGCACGTGGACGCGCTGCACCGCCAGGCCGGGCTCCTCCAGCGCCAGCGACCGCGTCAGGCCGGCCACCAGGCCGCTGTTCGGCCGGGCGGGCACCACCAGGACCAGCCGGCCGCGCGCCCCACCGGTGACGAGCGACCGCGCGAGGTCCAGCAGCACCGCGCAGTGCCGGTTCGCCGGCACGTCCGGGGCCGGTCGCAGCAGCACGGCCGCCTCGGCGTCGGGACCGGTCAGGGTGTCGAGCAGGAACCGGGTCGTCGCGGCCGTCCCGGTGCGGTCGAGGTCGGTCCACGGGATCTCCCGCGGTCCGGTCGTCGGCGCGACGGGCGTCCAGCGCACCTCGTGCAAGGCGTCCCCGGCGTCGGCCGGGGCGAGGCGGTCGAGGAGGGCGACGAGCTGCTCCAGCACCCGCTCGCGGCGGTGCAGCATGAAGTCGTGCGAGCCGGTGTGCAGCTGCACGTCCACGACCGGGCTGCTCGTGACGGCGGCCCACCCGTGCGCGGACGCGGCGGGGAACGACGGGTCGTCCGTGCCGCAGTGCACCTGGAGCGGGCAGTCCAGCACCGGACCCGGCCGCTCGGCCACCCGGCGCGCCGAGCGGGCGTCGAACGCCAGGTCGGCGCGCAGCAGCGGCAGGACGTCCCGCCGCCACCGCTCGTCGTCGCGCAGCTCGTCGGGCACCATCAGGAACGATTCGGCATCCGCGGCGACCACCTCGTCGGCGAGCGGGGCGCGGCCCACGGCGGACACCGCCAGCACCCGGTCCCGCCAGTCGGCGAGCGGGCCGCTCAGCAGGTCCAGCACGAGCGACGCGCCGAAGCTCAGGCCGCAGAACGCCACCGCCCCGGCGCCGGCGTCCGCCCGCAGGTCGGCGGCCAGCTCCGCGAGCGCCGCCGCGTCGTCGCCCGACCGGGGCGGTTCGACCGCGACGACGTCCAGCCACGCGGGGGCGGAGCGCGCCCACGACCGGAACGCGGCCGGGCCGCCGCCCGCGTAGGGGAAGCAGTACAGCGTGACCCGCGGACCCGGCTTGGCGGTGTGCCGGACCAGCCGGCCCGGCGCGTCCCCGGCGGCCGGTCCGGGGTCGCGGACCTCGTCGTCGACGTGGATGGACGCCTCGGGCCTCGTCCAGTGGCTGGTCCGGTCGAAGCTGTACGACGGCAGCGGCCGGTGGGTCGGCCGGCGTGCCCCCGGGCGGTCGTGGAACGCCTCGAAGTCCAGCTCGACGCCCCGGCACCACAGCTGCCCGAGGGCGTCCAGGAACGCCGCCTCGTCGTCCGCGCCGGGGTCCTTCGCCCTCGGCATGGTCGCCACGGGCGTCGACGACGCGTCGCCGAGGTGCTTGAGCAGCTTGTGGGTGAACGAGGTGAGCACCGCGCCCGGCCCGATCTCCAGCACGACGTCGGGCTCCCACTTCAGCAGCGCGGCCACGTCGTCGCGCCACCGCACGGTCGACGTGACGTGCGCGCCCCAGTGCGCGTCGGGCCGGTGGCGGGGGGCGAGCCAGGTCCCGGTCAGGTTGGCCGCCAGCGGCACCTCGGGCGCGCGGGCGCCGAACCGCGCCGCCGCGGCGGCGACCCGTTCGGCGACCGGGGCCACCAGGTCGCTGTGGAAGGGGTGCGACACGGGCACCGACCGGCACGTCGCGCCGCCGCGCGCAAGTGCTTCCGAGATTTCCCGCAGGGCGGGCTCTGTCCCCGACAGAACAATCTGACCGGGCGCGTTGACCGCGGCGAGCCACACGTCCTCCCGGCTGTCGACCAGGTCGAGGAGCACGTCCTCGTCGCCGACGACGCTGAGCATCCCGCCGACGCGCCCGCCGCCCTCGCCGACGAGCTGCTCGGTGGCCAGCGCCCGCACCGCCACCAGCTCGGCGGCCTCCTCCAGCGCCAGCACACCCGACACGACGGCCGCGGCGTACTCGCCGATGCTGTGCCCGGCGACGGCGACGGGGGTGACGCCGACGTCCACCAGGGTGCTCGCGAGCGCGTACTCCACCGCGAACAGGCCGCACTGCGTCGTCGTCGGCCGCAGCACGGAGGTGTCGTCCGCGCCGAGGACCAGCGCGGCCGGGTCCTCCGGCAGGTGGGGGGCCAGTCGCGCGCAGGCCGCGTCGAAGTGCCGGCGGAACCGGCCGCCGTCCGCGCCGCCCCGGTAGAGGCCGCGCGCCATGCCCGCGGTCTGCGAGCCCTGCCCGGAGAAGGTGAACGCCACGGTGGCCGCGTGCCCCGTCGGCACGGTGGTCCGGGGCGGCTCGTCGCGCAGCCGGCGCAGGGCGCCGAGGTCACCCGCGGGGACGACGGCGCTCGCGCGCAGGGTGTGCGACTCGCGGCGGACGTGCAGGGACCTGATCGCGGGGCCCAGCTCGTCGGCGGGCAGCCCCTCCAGGAACCGCGCCAGCGCGTCGGCGTTGCGCCGGAACGCGCCCTCGCTCCGCGCGGACACCGTGACCAGGTGCAGGGAACGGGGGTCCGGTCCGCCCGGTTCGACCGGCGGGGCCTCTTCGAGCACGACGTGCGCGTTCGTGCCGCCGATCCCGAAGCTCGACACCCCCGCGCGCCGGGGGAGCTGGGTCGCCGGGTCGGCCACGGTCCACTCCTCGAGGGCCTGCTGCACGGTGAACGGCGAGCCGTCGGCGTCCACGTGGTCGACCAGCTTCGGGTTGAGCGTCGCGTAGTTCACCGTGGGCACGAGGGTGCGGTGGTGCAGGCACAGGACCGCCTTGATGAACCCGGTGATGCCCGCCGCGCAGTTCGCGTGGCCGATGTTGCCCTTGACGCTGCCCAGCGCGGTGCGGACGCCCGCCGGCGCGTCGGGGCCCCGGTGCTCGGCGAACGCGTCGCGCAGCCCCTTGACCTCGATGGCGTCGCCGACGTGCGTGGCGGTCGCGTGGCACTCCACGTACGACACCTGCTCGGAGCCGATGCCCGCCATGGCGATGGCGTCGGAGATGCACTGGGTCTGCGCCCGCGCGCTCGGCGCGGCGTAGCCCGCTTTCAGCCGGCCGTCGTTGGACACGCCGAAGCCGGTGAGGACGGCCCAGACGTGGTCCCCGTCCTCGATCGCCAGGTCCAGGCGCTTGAGCACGACCGCGCCGACGGCGTCGCCGAACAGCGTGCCGCTCGCCGCGTCGTCGAACGGGCGCACGTGGCCGTCCACGCTGCCCACCAGACCTTCGGCGTAGCGGTAGCCGAAGTTCGGGAAGGTGATCGACGACCCGCCGGCCACGGCCATGTCGCACTGGCCGGACGTGATCGCCTGCGCGGCCTGCGCCACCGCGACCAGCGCGCTGCTGCACGCCGACGTCACGGTCACCGCCGGGCCGCCGAGGTCGAGCAGGTAGGCCACCCGGGTCGCGACGTAGTCCTTCTCGTTGCCGATCTCGGTGAGGAACACCCCGGCCGGGTCCAACGGGTCCTTGAGGCTGCCGCCCTCCAGGTGGTGGATCAGGTAGCCGTCGATGCCGCACGCCGCGAACACGCCGGTGCGCCGCCCGTAGGGGTTGCCGCGCCGCGCGTACCCGGCCTGTTCGAGCGCGGCCCACGCCGTCTCGACGAACACCCGGTGCTGCGGGTCCATCATCACGGCCTCGCGCCGCCCGATGCCCCAGAAGCCGGCGTCGAACTTGTCCGCGTCGTCGATGACCTGGGCCGCGGGCACCCACTCCGGGTGCGCGAGGACCTCCTCGGGGACGCCCTTGGCGCGCAGGCGCTCGGCGCTGAACGTGGTCAGCGAGTCCACGCCGTTCTTGAGGTTCTCCCAGAACGCCTCGACGTCCGGCGCGCCGGGGAAGCGCCCCGCCATGCCCACGACGGCCAGCCGGGTGGTGTGCGGGCGGCGGGCGCGCGCCGTGGCGGCGGCCGGGCCGGAACCCCGCGAGCAGTGCTCGGCCATGGCCCGCACGGTGCTGTGCTGGAAGACGTCGACGACGGGCAGGGAGATGCCGAACCGCTCGGCCAGCACGCCCGACAGCCGCGACGCGCTGAGCGAATCGCCGCCCAGGTCGAAGAAGTTGTCGTCGGGCTCGGCCCTCGGCACGCCGAGCACCTCCTGCCACGCCCGCGCGACGCGCTGCTCCATGGTGGTGGGCGCGGCGCCGCCGCCGTGGTCGGCCTCCTCGCCGTCCTCCTCCGGCGGCGGGGGCAGGGCCGACAGGTCGAGCTTGCGCGAGTCGCCCTTGCCGATCGGCAGCGCGTCGAGGCCGATGAAGTGCCGCGGCCGGGCGTACTCCGGCAGGTCGCGCCTGGCCTTGCGCTTCGAGCGGGCCAGCACGGTCTCCGAGGGCCGGCCGCCTTCGCCCACGACGTAGGCCAGAAGGCCCGTCGGCTGGTTCGTGCGGCTGTCCAGCACCGGCCGCACGATGACGCGGGACACCCCGTCCTGGTCCTCCAGGACGTGCTCGACGGCCCGCAGCGACACCTTGAACCCGCGCACCTTGACCTGGTCGCCGGTGCGGCCGAGGATCTCCAGGCCGCCGTCCGGCAGCAACCGGGCGCGGTCGCCCGTGCGGTAGAAGGTGTGCCCGGCGAACGGGGAGCCGGCCAGCGCGGGCGGGCACGGCACGAACCGCTCGGCGGTCTTCACCGGGTCGTCGAGGTAGCCGTCGGCGACGCCGGGACCGGCGAAGTGCAGCTCGCCGACGCCGCCGCGGGGCACGGGTTCGCCGTCGGCGTCGAGCAGGACCGCCGCGCTGCCGTCGAGGACGCGGCCGGCGGGCGCGAACGCCGACCGGGTGACCGCGCCGGCGGGGCGGGGGAGCAGGTCGGCGAACGAGACGTCCAGGCACTCCCACGTGCTGTAGGAGTTGACCAGCCGCACGTGCGGCGGCAGCAGGGCGGCGGCCTTGTCGACGACCCGGGTGGGCACGACCTCGCCCATCAGGAACCAGACTTCCATGTGCGCCAACCGGTCCACCAGCGTCGGACCCACGACGGGGTGGTCGAGCAGGGTCTCGAACAGCGAGGGCGGCACCACGGCGCGGGTGATGGCGGACCCCTCCAGCGTGTCCACGAGCCGCACGGGGTCGAAGATGTGGTCGTCCGGGATCACGACCGCCGACCTGCCCGCCAGCAGCGGCCTGAGGCACTCCCAGGCGAAGAAGGCGTTCAGGCCGTCGCGGGAGTTCTCCGCGTACGGGTACAGCTCGTAGCGGGCGTCGAAGCAGTAGAGGCAGCCGAGGTGGTTGTTGAGCACCGCCTTCGGCGTGCCGGACGTGCCGGACGTCATCGAGATCAGCGCGATGTCGGTCGGCTGCACCTCGGGGAACACCACCGGCTCCCGCCCGTCCACCGGGGCGTCCGCCCGACGGTCGCGGTCGAGCACGAGCACCCGTCCCGGTTCGCGGAACGCGGCGGGGAGGAGGTCCACGAGCTCCGGGGTGGTCAGCACGACCCGGACGTCGGCGCTCTCCAGGAACCCGGCGAGCAGCGAGGGCGGCCAGTTCTTCTCCAGGAGGCACGCGGGCGCGCCGAGGCCGAAGCAGGTGAGCAGGCCGATGCAGTACTCGGCCGAGTGGGGCAGCAGCAGGCCGACGACGTCACCCCGCGTGGTGCCGGCGTCGGTCAGGTCGGCGGCCAGGGCCGTCGCGCTCGCGTCGAGTTCGCGGTAGGTCCACTGCCGGGGGTGATCAATGAGCGCGAGGGCGTCGGGCTGTGACGCCACGTGTTCCCGGAAACGCGCCCAGATCGTCCGATCGGGTTTCGGGTACGCCGTTCCCGTGATGCTGATCGACGGGCCGACGTCCTTTTTCACCTGATCGAGATGTACGCTGATGCTGTCCAGCAGGGAGGTCCGCGCGGTAACGGTGAAGAAATGACCGCCGGGCAGGATCTCGGTGTCGAAGTGTGTTGTGCCGGTGAAGTGCTGCCGCCACGCCCGCAGTTCTCCCGGCGTCACCGTCCGGTCCTCGGAACCGCCGTACACGACGCACCGGACGGCCAGTCGGCGACCGGTCGCGTCACCGGTCGCGCAGACGTGCTCCTCGTCGAGCCGGAGGTCGTCGCGCAGGGGCGGGAGGATCAGCCGGAGCAGCTCGTCGTCGGCCAGGAGGTCTTCCGGGACGAGCCCCCACGCGCGCACGAGGTCGAGGAACTCGGCCTCGGGTAAGGAATGCCGCGCCGACTCGCCCCACGGCAGGTGCGGCGCCCGGTGCGCGGACAGGAACAACGCCCCGGGGGTGCGCAGGCCCTCGTCGGCCAGGCGGCGGCAGACCTCGAACGCGACCAGCGCGCCGAAGCTGTGGCCGAAGAACGCGAACGGCGTCCCGTCGTCGTGCCGCACGACCAGGTCGGCCAGGTCACCCACGAGTTCCCGCCACCCCGCGTGCGGACGTCCGCCCAGGTCACGGCCCCGGCCGGGCAGGGTGTACGAGACGACCTCGACGTCCTCGGGGAGCCCGTCGGGCCACTCGGCGAAGCTCTGGTGCCCGCCCCCGGCGTGCGGGAAGGCGAACAGCCGCAGGGCCGCGTCCTCGCGCCGGGCGAGCACGACGGCGTCCGCGCCGTTCGCGGCGCTGGGTTCTGTCGTGGGGTGCAGCAAGCAACAGCTCCTCGTGAAAGCGGCGGGCCCATTCGCGCGCGAAAAACTGGCACCGAATTCAAGGTAACTGCATCGGGTGGTGGTCGTTGATGGCGAGGACGCCGCTGTCCCGATGTGCCGCCGACTGCTGACGGGAATTCCGTCAGAAGGCTTTGCGGTATTTATATGTGAATATTTGTCGCGTTAAATTGAAAGTAGCAGCGTGCTCGGGCCGCGTCAAGCGGCTGTCCGGCCCCCGGCGCATTTGAGAAGCCCCGGGGGTGCGATAGCCGGAGCCTTGACGGGGAGGACCTCGTGGAGGTGGGCGCGCCGGGTCGCCAACCGGTGACCGCGCGGCACCACGAAACTGCGGGAATGCTTCGGGGGGCGTCCGGAGAGCGGGCGCGGCCCGGGTCCGGCGGCCGCCTCAGGCCTGGGCGATGGACTCGACGGTGGGCTTGGCGATGGCCTCGTAATCCGCCGTCGCCAATGCGATGGAGCGGTCGAACCGGGCCGCGTTGAAGAACACCTCCGGGTGCTGGAGCACCTCGGGGTCCACGAACAGTTCCATCCGCTCGTCGAACGAGAAGGGGGGAATCGTCCCGACCGGGGTCCCGGCCAGTTCCTCGGCGGCCTCCGGTGAGGCGAACCCGGCGTAGGTCCCGCCGAACAGCGCCTTGACCTTGGTGAAGTCGACGCGCTTGTGGCCGGGGATCACGGCAGCCGCGTAGCGGGTGACCTTCTTGCCCACCTTGACCATCACCACGATGCACTTCGCGGCCTGGCGCTGGTCGTACCCCGCGAGTTGGCTGACGACCTCGGTCACGGCCTCCGGCGCGTGCTCGATCACCCGGTAGGTGGCGTCGTGCTCGTCCAGCAGGGCGATCAGCTTGTCGTGCGCGGTGTCGGAACTCATGTGTCGGCCAACTTCTCTCGACGGCGCGGTGGTGCGGGCATCATGCCAGACCGCGGAGGTCGAGCCGTCCTCCGGATCGCTGCCCCGATGGGGTGACGACACGACGGGGTGACGCAGGGTCGGTCGACCCCGCGCCACCCCGTCGCGGGGTCAGACGGAGGCCGCGTCCAGTGCCGCGAGGAGGCGGACGGAGTAGTTGGTCGGGCCGTTCAGCTCCTCGGTGTCGAACCAGCGGGTGCCGGTGACCTCCAAGGTGGCCTTCTTCCCCTGCGCGCCCAGTGCGCGCACGGTCGTGCCCGGTGGGATCGGGGTCGTGGTGGGGGAGTGGTCCTCCTCCACGTCCTGGAGGTCCACGAGCACGCCGGCCGCGAGTTCGGCGGACGTGAGGTCCGACTCGACCACCCTCACGTCGGCCAGCAGCTGGTAGTCGGGCTTCTTGGTCATGTAGTGCGTGACGTGCGCCTCCGAACCGTGCGCGAACAGCAGGTACCGGGGGGCGGGCGGGTACTCGTCGGCGTCCCGGAACGGCCGGTTGTGCAGCACGGTCGTGATCTCGACCGGGACGCCGGCCACGATCGTCGTGGGGTGCCCGAGGTCGTTGTCGACCACCTTGAGGATCGTGCCGGTGAACCTCCGGTCGGCCACCATCTCCTGGAGCAGCAGCTTCTCGTCGTTGACGACGACGAACGTCGCCGTCGGCGCCGCCTGCTGGGCGTCGACGTAGGCCTTCTGGACGTCGGCGCCGAACCCGAACGTCGCGACCACCTGGTAGCGGTGGGCCGCCATGGTGAACATCGCCAGGTGACCGCCGTACACCAGTCGGTCGCCCATCAGCACGAAGCCGTGGATGTCCGGTGTCTCCTCGTCGTGGGACTTCGTCATGAGCCGGTCCTCCCTAGAACGCGTTGCCGGAGACGCGCACCAGCGCCAGGCGGGCGATGTCGCCGGTGTCGGCCGAGCCGTCGACGTAGGTCGCCAGGTCCGCGCCGCCGCGCTGCGCCGGCACGCTGACCGGGCTGGAGTTGGCCAAATCGGCCGCCAGGGCGTCGATCACCTGCTCCGTGACGTGGGGCATCACGTACAGGTGCGCGTAGTGGACGACCGAGTTGCCCACCTTGAGCGGGATCGTGGCCAGCGAGTACTTGTGCACGAGTTCGGGCGGCGGCTGCTTGAACCGCACCGTGAGCGCCAGCGGCGTGCGCGCCGCCTCCCAGGTGCCGCCCAGCTCCTTGAGCTTCCGCTCCGCGTGGTCGGTGACCTCCAGGGCCCGGCGGATCATCGTCATCTGCTCGCGCTCGGAGTGCTTGGCCAGGAAGTGCCACATCACCAGTGGCGAGAACGCGTTGCGGGACCCGCCGAACGTCGTGTCCGGCGACCCGATCACGGCGGGCTGCTCGGGCGGCTGCATCTGGAGGTTCGCCTTGGTCATGAACACGCCGCACGGCCAGGGCGCGCCGGGGTACTTGTGCCCGCTGGTGACGATCGAGGCGACCTCGGGGATGCGGAAGTCGAACGTCGGGAGCGGGGTGGTCGGTGCGATCTCGCCCGCGTCGACGAGCTTCTCGATGAACGGCGCGTAGGTCGCGGCGAGCGCGCCGTCGACGTGGATCCAGTGGCCGGTGCGCTCGTCGACCAGCTCGTTGCCGTTCTCGTCGCGGCCGTAGCGCACCTTGCGCTTGTCCAACCCGTACCGGGCGAAGATCGGCCGCAGCCGCTCGCAGATGGCGCCGACGTCGTCGTAGGCGCCCTTGAACGTGCTGCCGTAGTTGAGGTTGACCACCACGGGGTGGCCCATGCTCGCGAAGAACTCCACCAGCGTCGCCAGCTTGTCCACGTCGATGCTGCCCGGTCCGCCGTCGCCGCCGGCGGACGGGACCTCGTGGTCCCACGGCTGTCCCGGGTTCAGCGGGTTGGCGTACGGGTACATCTTGCTGCCGACCTCGTAGAAGTTCGGGATGTTCAGCACCCGCAGCGCCTTGGCCACCGAGTAGTGCGTGTCCTGCGAGTAGAAGCCCACGGGGGAGTAGGCGTTCTGGTTGTCGGCGGGCGCGGTGTCCTGCACCCAGACGTACTGCGCGCCGCCGCCCTCGGCCGGCTCGCGCATGAGGGTCTTGCCGGAGAGGTAGTCGCGCGCGTTCCACAGGGCGTAGTTGTTGCCCTCCGAGGAACCCATGGTGAGCACGTAGCCCCAGTAGGCGTCCTTGGGCACCTCGCCGTCGACCTCGGTGCGCGGCTTGCCGTGCCACAGCTTGGCGTAGTAGTCCAGGACGGCGCGCTCGGCCCACCGCGTGTGCAGGGTGAAGTGCGAGTCCTCGAACGGGTCGCCGACGTTGTTGAAGTGGTAGTCGAGGAACCGGGCCATCGGCTCGCGCAGCTGGAGGTCCTCGTTGGTCTGGTAGCCGAGGAACCTGCCCTGGAGGTCGGCGAAGTAGTTCTCCAGCTTGTCCAGCACCGCGTTGCGCTGCGGCTCGGGCACGCCTTCGGGAGGGAGCGCGAAGTCCTGGTCCGTCGGGCTCGGTGCGGAGTCCGCGCCCGTCGTGCGCGCGCGGTCCCGTAGCTGGTCTGCGATGGTCATGTTCGCCTTCCTGTGGTGGTTCGCCCCCGGGCGGGAGCCGTTCGGCGGGGTTCGGCGAGCGCGTTCAGCAGCAGCGCCTCGGCGAGCGTCATGCGCTCCAGCTCGGACCTGCTGACGCTCTCGTCGTCCCCGTGGATGTTGGCCAGCGGTTCCTCGCAGCCCCACAGCACGATGTCCGAGCCGGGGTTGGCCGCGTGGAGCGCGGAGACCAGCGGGATGGAGCCGCCCTGGCCGGCGTGCGCGACGTCGCCGGTCCCGTAGGCGGTCTTGAGCGCGGTCTCGACCGCGGCGTGGTACGGCCCCCGGTAGGCGGCGAAGCCCTGGCCGAGGCTCACGGGCTCGACCTCGCGCACGACCGCTCCCGGGGCGTTGGCCCCGATGTGCTCCTCGATCGCCCGCAGGGCGGCGTCCGGGTCCTGGTTCGGCGCGAGGCGCACGCTGATCCGGGCGGTCACCTCCGGGTGCAGCACGTTCGCGGGCCGGTCCATGCTCGGCGCGCCGCGCAGGCCCACCACGTTGAGGGCGGGCCGGCCGAACAGGCGCTGGGCGAGCGTGCCGGTGCCGACGAGGTCGACCCCGGGTTCCACGCCGGCGTTCTCCCGGTACTGCTCCTCCGGCACGGCCGGCCAGTCGTGCTCGAAGCGGGTCAGGCCGGGGACGGCCACGTCGCCGTTCGCGTCGTGCATCGTCGACAGGAGCCGCGCCAGCACCATGAACGCGTCGGGCGCCGGCCCGCCGTACATGCCGCTGTGGACCTCCTTGGCGAGCGTCCTGACGGTCACGTCCACCGCCAGGATGCCGCGCAGGGTCGAGGTGAGGGCCGGCCGGCCGACCGCCAGGTTCCCGGTGTCGGCCACGACGACCAGGTCGGCCTTGAACCGGGGGTCCCCGGGGTTGTCGGCGAGGTAGGAGTCCAGGACGCTGCCGCTCTCCTCCTCCCCCTCGACGACGACCTTGACGTTGACCGGCAGCCGGGACCAGGTCTCCCGCAACGCCTTGAGGGCCCCCAGGTGCATGACGACGCCGGACTTGTCGTCGGCCGCGCCGCGCCCGTAGAGCCGGGTGTCGCCGCCGGCCGCGACCTCCTTGGGCACGAAGGGCTTCGTGACCTGCCACGTGGACTCGTCGGCGGGCTGCACGTCGTAGTGCGCGTACAGCAGCACCGTCCGCGCGCCGTCGGTGTCCGCGCGCTCGTCCGCGTACACCAGGGGAGCGGAGGACTTCCCCCCGTGGGTGATGGTGGTGACGCCGGCGCTGCTCAGGCCGACCGACCGGAACAGCCCGGCGATCGTCTCGGCGGTGACGCACAGCGGCGGGTCCGGCTGGTCGGCCGTGGACTTGTGCTTCACCAGGTCGATCAGGGCCTGCCAGAACTCGGGGGCCGAGTCGCGCACGTGGTCGTGCAGACCCTCCTCGGAGGCGACCGCGGTCATAGGGGTCCTTCCCGTGGGTGTGCGGGCGGTGTCGAGGAGTGTCCACTCCGGACCGGGCGCCACGCGGGATCGGCATCTCACTGCATCGTGGCACCGCGACGGCGGTGCCCGACAGGTCGTGGGCGTCGGACCCCACCAACGTGTGGCCGGACGCGGTCGGCGGCGACGGTGCGTGTTCCGGGGAGGTGGCGGCGTGACCGGTGAGGGGGACCGGTCACCCCTGGTGCGCGAGGGAAAGGCGCTCAGCGGCGTGGGCCGACGCCGGGCGGGACGCCGGCGCGGACGCCCTGGAACCGGGACGGGAACGAGTCCGCGCTCGACGCCGCCCCGGTGGGGACCCACCGGTTCCGCCCGGTCGCGCACGGGCGGGCCGCAGCCGCCGGCCGGGCCGTGCCCCACGCGCGGGTCGGACCGGGCGCCGCCGGACGGGGACCACGCGAGCCGCGTCCGGTCCCGCGTGTCGGAGCCGTGGACCGGCACGTCGAGGGTCGGCGCCGCCGGGTCGGCCCGGTCGGGCAGGGCGCGCACGGGGACGCGCACCTCCACCGAGCAGCCGCCGTCGCGCGGCACGGCCGCGTGCCCGACCTGCGGCGCCGGCCCCGGTGCGCGGTCGGCATCCCCGGCCGCGCACGACCCGCCCCCGGAGGTGAACGGCGGCACGGCGAGCGCGAACGTGGTCGGGGTGTCCGCCGAGGCGCCGCGCGGGTCCGGGGCGATCTCCACGGCGTCGGTGCCGTCGACGTGCGCGCACAGGTCGTCGCCGTGCCGGGACGGCCGGGGGCGGCCGGCGACGGGAACTCGTCGTCCGGGCGCGCGCGACGAGCGGCACGTCCACGTGCGCGGGGGCCGGGACCTCCGGCGATCGTGCCGCGAGCGGTGCGGCGGTGGTGACCGACGCCGCCGGCGCGGGACCCGTGACGAGCCCCCGCCGGTGACGTCCTGCTGTCGAACTTCCCATGCGGCAGACCATGCCGCCGTCCCCGGCTGCCCGGTGGGTGGAAACCCGGTCGGGAGCGGAGTCCACCTCCACGGGGCGCCCGGCCCGGACCGGCCGGTGGCGCACGGTGAGCCGGTGGGCCCCCGTCGTTACCGCATCGGGGCATCAAGTGCTCCCGCGGACCCGGGGTGACCGGTCGTCAGGCGGAGAGGTCCGGTTGCCGGTCCTCGGCGCGGATCGACAGCGGGGCGACGGTCGGCCCCGCTGTCGATCCACCGGCGCGACGTCTGCGGTGGTCACCCGGTTCTGCGGGACGGCCTGGTCGCGGTCGTGCGGGAACGCGTGACAGGCCGTACCGGGATCACCTGTTCGCGGGACCCGTCCAACCGGTGGGCACGTGGCCGACCCGCACCCGCTGCGGGTGGTCGCCCACCGGCACCGAGACCAGCTTGCGGCCCGTGGCGAAGTCGACCGCGGTCACCCGGTCGGCCGCGCTCTCCGAGATCACGCACGCCCGGCCGTCACCGCTCACCGTGGCCCAGTACGGCTTGGCCGCCGGCACGAGGGGGCCTTCGGCCAGCGTGGCCCGGTCCACCACGGTGACGTACTCGTCCATCGTCCCCGCGACGCACAGCTTGTCCCCGTTCGGCGACATGGACATGCCGTGGTGGCGGGAGTCGTTGACGTAGGTCGTGCGGTCGTCGCTCGTCGCAGGGTTCTTCGGCAGCTCCTTGACGCGGGTGACGCGGTCGGCGGCCACGTCGTACTCCAGGAAGCCGTTGAAGAACGAGACCTGGAAGTACATCTTCGACCCGTCCGGGGTGAACGACACCGGGCGCACGGCGTCCGACAGGTCGGCACGGCCGAAGGCGTCGAGGCGTTGCCGCATGTCGATCACGCGGGCGTCGCGGAACGTCGCCGTGTCCACCACGGTGATCTTCCGGTCCCCCTTGGTGAAGTCCCAGAACGGGTCGTCGAGGTCGGTGAAGACCTCGCCGATCGACATGTTCCACAGGTACCGCCCGTCGGCGCTGAACACGTTCTCGTGCGGCTTGTCGCCGGTGCCGAACGAGCCGACCTCCCTGCCCGTCACGATGTCCAGCACGTGCACGGTGTTCGACGTCGAGGCCGAGACGGCGACGCGCGTGCCGTCCGGAGACACCGCCATGTGGTCGGCGCGGAAACCCGACACCGGGAACCGCCAGCGGACCCCGCCGGTGGCCAGGTCGATCGACACGACGTCGGCGAAGCTCGGCCGCGACACGACGAGCGCGGAACCGTCCGGCGTGGTGTACATGTCGTCGATCAGCTGGTCGTGGCCCTCGCCGGGACCGAGCCGGATGCCCAGGAAGAACCCGAGCTTGACCGGGTTGAGGTAGATCTCCGCCAGTCGCCGGTCGCGGTCGGGGACCACGTTCACCCGGCCGATCCTCGCGAAGTCCCCGGAGGACGCGATCACGTCCGCCGTGCCCTCCCAGTTGTTGCCGACGAACATCACCTGCCGCAGGCCGGGCGCCGGGGCCGCCGCCCCGGCGCCCGCGGGCACGAGGCCGGCGGCGAGCACCACCGCACCGAGCAGGACGGGGAAGCGGGCACGTCGCCGTGCGCGTGTCGTCGTTGTCACGAAAGCTCCAATCCGGACGCAGGGGTTCATCACGCGCGTGCGGAAACCGCGCACGGACAACGGGTGCGCACGGCGGGGGAGCGAGGTCCACCGGGATCGGCGGCTCCCGGCGCCGCGACCGTGCTGTTACCGTGCGGTAGCCACAGGTAACCAACAGAGGGCGCACACCCGGTAGGGGCGCGGACCCAACGCGCGGCCCACCCGTTGTGGCCCATCGACAACACCGGTGGGAGGGCCGCATGGCCGCGGTGCACGGCCTCGGCGTGATCGGCCGGGTCCTCAAGGAGATGGCCGCGGACGAGGACGTCGTCGACCAGCTCGTCCGGGCCGCGCGCAGCCACGCGCCGGACGTCGCCAAGCTGCCCGAGGCGGAGAACCGGCGGCACGTCGCCGTCATGCTCGCCGCCGGGCTCGACTCGTTCACCAACGCGCGCGAGCCCGACGAGCAGGACTTCGCCGCCGCCGAGGCGCTCGGCTCCGACCGGGCCGCGCAGGGCGTGCCGATCACCAGCCTGCTGCGCGGGGTCCAGGCGGGCCGCACCCGCGCGACCGCGATCGCCATCTCCCGCTGCCGGGACGCGGGCGTGCCCGACGACGTGATCCTGGAGGCGATCCTCGACCTGGAGCGCTACACCGGCGCGCTGGAGCGCCACGTCGTCAACGGCTACCACACCGCCGAGCTGGAGCTGTCCCGCACGACCCGTGACACCCGCACGCAGCTGCTGCGCCGCCTGCTGCTGCGCGACGGCACGCCCCCGCCCGCCGACGACGAGCTGCGCCGCGCCGGGCTGCGCCCCGACGGCAGGTACCACTGCCTGGTGTCCGCGGTGACCGACCCCGTCCAGGCCCGCGCCCTGGAACAGCGCTTCCTCGCGCACGGCGGCGTCTGCGGCATCGTCGAGGGCCGCCTGACCGGCCTCGCGCCGCACCCGCCCGCCGCACCGGCCGCCCTGGTCGTCGTCGCGCCCGCGGTGCCGCTCGACGCGCTGCGCGACGTCCACCCCCTGTGCACGGCGGCCCTGCGGGTCGCGGCGGACCTCGGCCTGCGCGGCGTGCGCGACCTGACCGAGCTGGCCGGCGACACGGCGCTGGCCGCCCACCCCGTGCTGGCCGGGCTGCTCAGCACCACCCTGCTCGCGGCGCTCGACCACGACGACGAGTTCCACCGCGAACTGGTCGGCACCGCCCTGGCCTACCTCGACCACGACCGGCGCCTCAACCGCACCGCCGGGGCACTGCACGTCCACCCCAACACGGTCCGCTACCGCCTCGACCGGCTGGAGGAGATCACCGGCACCTCGACCGACCACCCCGCGTTCGGCGACCGTTCGGCGGTGCTCGACGCGCTGCGCTGGTGGTGGGCCCTGCGCACGTGGCTGGGCCACCACCGCTGAGGGGCCCCGCCGAACGGCCCCGGCCGGGCGCTAACCGGTGCGCGCCCGGTGCAGCGCCTCGCGGAAGACGCGGACGGCCGGGTGCGTGGTCGCCCCGGAGCGGACCGCGGTGAACAGGCGGCGGTGCGGGCGGGACGGCAGCCGGCGCAGGCGCACGGTGTGGGCGCGGTCGGTCCACAGCAGGTCCGGCAGCAGGGCTGCGGCCAGACCCTTCTCCACCAGGTGCACCTGGAGCAGCACGTCCGGGCTCTCGAAGCGGACGTCCGGCTCGAAGCCCATCGTGCGGCACGCGGTGAGCGCCCAGCGGCCGGGCGGGGTGTCCGGCGGTTCGAGGACCCACGGGATCGCGGCCAGGTCGGCGGGCCGGGTGGTGGCGCGGCGGAGCGGACCCCGGGCGGGCAGGGCCAGGCGCAGTTCGTCGTGCGCGAGGTCCTCGGTCTCCACGCCGGGGTCCGGCGGCGCGGGCAGCCCCGGGTACTCCTCGCCCAGGACGATGTCGTGGTCGCGCGCCAGCAGGCCGGCGTAGGCGGCGTCGGGGTCCCGGTGGGTGATCTCCACGCGCAGGCCCGGGTGCCGCTGCGCCAGCTCGGTGAGCGCGGTCGGCACCAGGGCGAGCACGACGGTCTGGAACGACGCCACCCGCAGGGTGCCGGCGACCTCGTCCAGCGACGCGGCCAGCTCGGCCTGGGCGAGTTCCAGCCGGCGCAGGATCGCCTCGGTGTGCCGGACGAGGACCCGCGCCTGCTCGGTCAGCCGCACGCCCCGCCCGACCGGCTCCAGCAGCGGCACGCCCGCCTCCGCCTCCAGCTGCGCCAGCTGCTGCGAGATCGCGGACGGGCTGTAGGACAGCGCGCGGGCGACCGCGGCGAGCGTGCCCAGCCGCTGCACCTCGCGCAGCAGCCGCAACCGGTGGACGTCGAGCACCGTGACCTCCGCGATCGTGCGGTCCTGCTGACGAGTATCGCGCAGAAAGGTTCGCTGGACTGTCGGGTCCCGGTGATCGAGGGTGGACGCATGTCCCTCGCGTCACCGCTTCCCGCATGACCGCGCTCGTCCCCACCGAACGGCGTGGCGCCGCGGTGCTGATGGTGCTGGGCTCGTGCACGTCGCTCCAGGTCGGCGCGGCGCTGGCGGCCCGGTTGTTCCCCGCCGCGGGGCCGGCGGGCGCCACGTTGCTGCGCCTGGCGCTGGCCGCCGCCGTGCTGTGCGCGGTCGTGCGGCCGACGCTGCGCGGCTGGGAACGCCGGCACTGGGCCGCGGCGGTCCTGTTCGGCCTCTCCCTGGCCGGGATGAACGGCTTCTTCTACGCCTCGATAGCCCGCATCCCGCTGGGTGTCGCGGTCACCGTCGAGTTCCTCGGGCCGCTCGTGCTCGCCGCCGCGCTGTCCCGCCGCGCCCGCGACCTGGCCTGGGTCGGCCTGGCCGCGGTGGGCGTGGTCGCGCTGGGCTGGAGCGGCGACGGCGCGGCGAGCGGCCTCGACCCACTCGGCGTGGTGTTCGCGCTGGTCGCCGGCGTGTTCTGGGCCGGCTACATCCTGGCGGGCGCGCGGCTGGGCGCCGTCGTGCCGGGGCAGGGCGGGCTCGTCGTCGGCCTCGCGGTGGCGGCCGTCGTGCTGCTGCCCCTCGGCGCCGGCGGCGCCTGGCACGCGGTGGGCGACCCGCAGCTGCTGCTGGTGGCGCTGGGCACGGGCGTGCTGGCCTCGGTGATCCCGTACACGCTGGAGCTGGCCGCGCTGCGCCGCCTGCCGCGCCCCGTGTTCGGGGTGCTGCTGAGCCTGGAACCGGTGGTCGCCACGCTGGTCGGCGTGCTCCTGCTGTCCCAGCACGTGGGGCCGCTCACGGTGGCCGCGGTCGGCTTGGTGGTGGTGGCGAGCGCCGGGTCCACGCTGTCCTCCCGCGCGTCGAAACCCCCGGCGACGTCCGGGTGAGGACGTCACAGCGGCTGTCGCCCGAACGGGGGACTACCGCACCGGGCGTGGCGCGCGGTGGAAGACTGCCGCGGTGGGGATCTGCGGGAGCCGCTGACGAGCCGGCGCCTCCTTCCGGTCACAGGTCGTGCGCGGTGTCGCCCGGCCACCAGACGTGGCGGCGGGTCTGTCGGACCGCCATCCCGTCCCAGGAGGACGTGCCGGCCAACTTCGGGTCGTGTGCCTTGTAGGCCTGCCACATGGCCAGCTTCTCGTCGGCCCAGTGCCCGGACCACGTCGCCGGGGCGTGCTGGCCCAGGTAGCCGAGATAGGTGTCGAGCCGCCGGTCGACCAGGCCACCCGGAGCGGCGGTGTTCGCGGCCATGACGAACCTGCCCGCGGCCTGGTGGTCGATGTGGTCACCGACCGCCACGCCGTCGGGGTCCTGGCCGCGCAGGAACGCGGGGCCGAGGGCGTCGATCAGGTTGCGCAGCATCGCCACGAGCTGCGGCGCCGTGTAGCCCGGCCTGCCGTCGATCGGGCGGGCGACGAACATCGGGTCGCGCAGCATCCTGGTCAGGTCGCCGTCGTCCGCGCCGTTCGCCGCCGACACGAACGCGAACGCCAACCGCACGTGCGGCGCGGCGCGCAGCCGGTTCGTGGGCAGCACGCGCCCGTCGGGCAGCGCCAGCGGCTCGAAGTCCCACACGTCCGCCACCGCGGCCGCGCGCGCGTACGCGGCCCGCACGCCGTGGATGCGCTGGTCCGCGTACGGCATCCCGGCCGGGCCCGCCTGCAGGTTGCCCGCGGTGAGGTAGACGACCGTCGTGCCGTGCCCGGCCTGCACGTCGCTGAGCAGGTCCGGGCACAGGAACAGGATGTCGTCGTCCGGGTGCGCGACCACGTTCACCGTCGTCATGCGTCGCCCGTGCCGGTCGGCGCGGCCGAGCCGAGCAGGCGCAGCAGCTCACGCGCGGTCCGCCGCGCCTCGTCGAGGTCGTCGACGTCGCACAGCCGCTCCAGGCCCTCGCGCACCCGCGCGCCCAGGGCGGTGCCGACCTGCTCGCCGATGACGCGGCCCTGCTCGCGCGCCGCCTGGAACATCACGTCGCGCAGCCCGTCCGCGTCCACGTCGGGGTTGCGGGCGATCTGCGCCAGCAGCGGCACCACCACGGTGTCGATCCGCTGCGCGCCGCGCCACGAGCCCTCCAGCAGCTGCCCCATGCTCAGCTGGACGTCGGGCGCGCCCTCCGGGTCCGGGGTGCTGACCTTCTTGTGGTGCACCAGCTGGACGAAACCCTCGTCGGTGAAGCCCTCCACGAGTCCCACGTCGTTACCTCCCGTGATCCCGGACAAGTCCACGTACGCCTTGTTGAGGTCGCACTCGAGCCCGCCGGGATACACCCGGCCGTTGTTCCACTGGTAGAAGTCGACGCCCTCGCGCACGCCGGACTCGGCGCCGCACAGCCACGTCCAGCGCACGCGCTTCTCGCGCACGGCCGGGTGGATCACGTCGTGGAAGCCGTACAGCCCCACCCGGGTGGCGCCCAGCACGTCGACCGCGCCCTGGAGGTAGTCCCACACCTGGCCGAGCGTGAGCGGCCCGGCCTGGGAGTTGCCCGACAGCCACCGGTCGAAGGCGAAGAAGATCGGCCGATTCCCGGGGTAGCCCTGTGCTCGGGCGTCGGCCAGCGCCGTGGTCGCGTGCGCCCGGCCCGCGGCCCGGCCTCCCTCGAAGTCGCGGTACCCGATCTGGTGCACCAGCAGCACCAGCCGTCCGGCGGCCTCGTGGGCGCGCAGCGCGCCGGGGTACGCCGAGATGCACTTCCGGTTCGCCGGGTAGCCGATGTAGCGGATGAGGAAGCTGATCGGCTGGTGCGGGGTACGTCGGTTGTAGTCGTCGATCTCCGCCGGCGACAGTTCGCGCGCGGAGTAGTCCAGGCCGAAGCCCGTGGGGGCAGGCACGTCAGCCTCCGGAGGGGGGTAGGGGCGGTGAAGCGGGCACCGACGAGCCGAGCGGACCGTCGGACGAGGCCGTGCACGCGCAGGTGGGGTGGCGTTCGGCGAGCCGGGTCCCGGGTGCGGCCGTCGACCCGTGACCGGCCGGTTGCACCGCCCGGGTACCGCCGAGGCCGCGCACCTGCCGCACCGGCTCGTCCACCCGCGTCCCGCTCGTCACTGGTCACCTCCGGGTCCGGCTGGTCGGGGAGCTCCTCCAAGGTCGCCGCCGACTCGTCGGGCGTGCTCTCGCCGTCCGCGGCCGCAACGGCCGGTTCCCGGGCCGAGCCCTTCGCCGCGGTCTGCTTCTCGCGCCGGGAACCCGGAGCGTGTCGCGGACCGGTGCCCGCGCGCCGGCCACCGCCGTGACAAGCCCTCCGACGGCTGTGAGCAGCGTCGTGGAGTCACCCACTCACACCGCTTCCAGTGTGCTGGGTGATGGGCCACCACAGGAGCGTGAAATCCGTGCTCCGCCCGGGTGAGGTCGAGCAGCGCCGTGACCCGCGCACCACGGGCCGTGGTCGTCGGGACCGAAGTGGACGCGGAAACGGACGCGTGGGTGCTCCGCTCGGGTGGACGTGGGGAACCGCCCACAGCGCCGGACGTCCCACCGGGTCGCGATCGCGGCCGACGCGGTAGCCGCGGCCGAGTTGCCCGGGGGCTGCCGGCTGCACGACCCGCGGCACTCCTCCGCCACCTCGCCGAGTCACCACGGGGCGTCGGTCGTGACCGTCCGGGGAGCCCTGGGCCGAGCCTCCGCGACGACGTCGAAGACGCACTCGCGGGAGTGGCCGTGCCGTGGTGCCGCGTGATCGGTCACAGGCCGGGTGGGCGGGGCCCGGACGGCCCCTGATCGGACTCCACCCGTGAAGCGGTTCCCGGGGTGACGCGGGCCTTCGGGTGAACCGGACGCCGCCGCCCGCCGTAGTGACACCTGCCGGGGGTCGGTACCGCGAACGGTCGTGCGATGGGAAGCTGGGAAGTGTCGATCGATGCCGTGCGCACCGACGGCGGGGCGCGCGTGAAGCGGCGGCTCGCGTCGTGGCTCGGCGTGGCCGCGTTCCTGCTCGGGCTGTGGCAGCTCATGTCACCGGTGGCGGTCGGCCTGGGTTTCGCCGACCAGGTCGACGGTGTCCGGGACGCCGTCGTGGCGGGCGCGATCGTCGTGGTGGTCTCCCTGGTGTGCATGATGACGCCCCTGGACGCCCGCTGGACCGGGCCGGTGCTGACCCTGTCCGGCTGGTGGATCGCGGCGAACCCGTGGCTCAACGGCATCCGGCAGGGCGAGGTGGTGCCGGTGGTGAACGCGCTCGCCCTCGGCTGCGCGGTCGCCCTGGTCGGCGTCGCGATGACCCTCGTGACGAGGCCGCGCTGACGGCGGGACACCGCTGACGCGGGACCGGTGGCCGGCCGCCGGGCACTTCGGGGGACCGCACGTCAACCGCGGGGTGAGCCACCGCGGAGGGGAGGTGCTGCTGCGCGACCTGTGCCGCTCGCGGTCAGCATGATGGTCGCGGGCACCCACACGGCGGCCAGCAGCGCGCTGCCGAGCACGTCGGTGGGGTGGTGCAGGCCCGCGTAGAGGCGTTGCAGGCACACCAGGAGCGGCACGGCGACGCAGATCGCGACCACCACCCACCGCCACCGGTGGCGCGTGCCGGCCAGCACCAGGTAGGCCGTGAGCGCGCCGAGCACGAGCGTCGCCGCCACGTGCCCGGACGGGAAGCTCGACGTGGGCGGCAGGTCGTCGGTCGACCGGGTGGCCGGGCGCGCCCGGTCGACGATCGCCGTGACGAGCAGGAACAGCGTGATCTCGCCCAGCATCCCGGTCACGACCAGCACGAGCGGCCGCCACGCGCGGGCCACGGCCAGCGCCACCACGCACACCACGACGGCCCCCGCGACCACCACGCGCGTGCCGCCGATCGTGCTGAACGGGGTCAGCACGGAATCCCAGAAGGGGGTGCGGCGCTCGGCGAACCAGGTCGAGACCGCGCGGTCGAAGCGCGTCGGCGCGTCCGGTCCCGCCGCCGTGAGGAGGTGGCCCAGGCCGAACAGCGTGCACAGCAGCAGCGCCCACACGACCAGCAGTTCGGCCGCCACCCGCCACGGGTGCGCCAACGCGGGCACGTGCCCGCGCGGCACCGGCCTGAGGTCGTCGGCGGCCTCGGGCGCCACGCCGTGCGTCACCGGCACGTCGCGCAGCCCGACGTCGCGCCGCCACCGCCGGAACGCCTCGGCCGTCAGGCCCAGCCACAGCAGTCCCAGCAGCCACCCCGCCAGCACGTCGGTCAGGAAGTGCACGCCCAGCGCCACCCGCGTCACCCCGACCGCCACCACCACGGCCACCACGACCGGACCCGCCACCACGCGCACCCGGCGCACCGACCCGAAGACCAGCAGCAGCACGCCGTAGGTGGTCAACGAGCCCAGCGCGTGCCCGCTGGGGAAGCTCGGCCCCGGCGCGGTCGCCACCGCCACCTCGACCAGGGGCCGCAACCGCCCCACGGCCTCCTTCACCACCAGCCCGAGGACCCCGGCCCCCAGCGCGGTCACGGCGACGTACACCGCCTCCCGTCGCCGGCCGCGCACCAGCAGCCACAGCACGCCGAGCCCGCCGACGAACAGCAGCACCGGCGTGTCCCCGAGCCGCGTCACCGACCGGAGCACCGCCGTGACGCCGTCGTCGCCCGCCACGACCCGGTTGGCCCAGTCGGCCACCAGTTGGTCCACCCCGCCGACCGGCGACCACCGCACCAGCAGGAACACCAGTCCGAAGCCGATCCCGCCCAGCGCGGCGACGACGAGCGAGGCGGCGAACCGCTCCGCCACCACCACACCCGTTCGCGCGCGTGCCACGACGCCTCCTCGTGCGTTGATCACCTTCCAGCGTGCCCATCCGGATCGTCCGGAAAACCCGGGGCGCCGCCGCGTCCCGCGCGGCTGCGGTCGATCGACCCCGATCCCCGCTCCGACGTCGACGCCGACCCGTCGTCGACCTGGTCCGGACGCCACGTGGGCGGGGCCACACCTGGTTGGTTCCGGGAGGTCCCGTCGACTAGGCTCCGCGGTGCAAGCGAAGGGGAGTAGCCCCCAACGTCCCGATCGACACACTGACCCGTTCCGGGTCCGGTCGGGCGGCCCCGGTCCGCCGGGGCGGGCGAGACCTTCGATCCAGGCACAGTCGCGTGCCGGATCGAGGTCGCCCACGTCGCGCCCCGGTCCGGTCGCAGGATGAGGGACCGGGTTCAATGGATGCAGTGCTGGTCGGGACGACGCTGTCGTTCTGGGTGATCTTCGTCGCGGAGCTGGGCGACAAGTCGCAGCTCATGGCGTTGACGTTCGCCACCCGATTCAAGGTGTGGCCGGTGCTGATCGGCATCACCCTCGCCACCGCCGTCGTGCACCTCGCCTCGGTGGGCATCGGGTTCGGCCTGGGCGCGGCCCTGCCGACCGGGTGGATCGCCCTCGTGGCGGCGCTGGCGTTCATCGGCTTCGGGTTCTGGACGCTGCGCGGCGACACGCTCACCGACGAGGAGAAGTCCAAGGCGCAGCGCGTGACCAAGTCCGCGATCATCGCCGTCGGCACCGCGTTCTTCCTCGCCGAGCTGGGGGACAAGACCATGCTCGCGACCATCACCCTGGCCACGGACCACGGCTGGTTCGGCGTGTGGGTCGGTTCGACCCTGGGCATGGTGGCGGCGGACGCGCTGGCGATCGTCGTGGGACGCGCCCTGGGCCGGAACCTGCCGGAGAAGGCGATCCGCTACGGCGCGTCGGCCCTGTTCTTCCTGTTCGGCATCTGGCTCGCGGTCGACGCCGTCCGCCAGCTGACCTGATCGGCGCGGTGGGCGGGCGCCCCGTTCGCCCACCGTCCACATCGGACCATGCGCGCGCCGGGCGCCGTGTCAGCGCCGCGCCTCGATCAGGAACCGGGTCGAGTGGGCGATGAACGAGCCCTCGCGGGCGATGTGCTCGTGCATCGCCGCCAGGCGGTCGCGGTAGGCGGCGACGGTGAAGCCCGGGACGATCCAGATCACCTTGCGCAGGAAGTGGACCACGGCGGCGACGTCGAAGAACTCCACGCGCAGCGTCTCCGGGCGCAGGTCCACCACGGTCAGCCCGGCCGCGCGCGCCTCCGCCGCCACGCGGTCGGGGGCGCGGTCGTCGCCCACCGGTCGGGGGCCCATGACGAAGTCCGCCAGCTCGCGCACCGAACCCATCCCGACCTGCTGGGACAGGAACGAGCCGCCCGGCTTCAGCACCCGGCCGACCTCGTCCCACGGCGTCCGCACCGGGTGCCTGGCGACCACGAGGTCGAACGCCGCGTCGGCGAACGGCAGCGGCCCGTCGTCCGGCGCGTGCACGACCACGCCGCCCAGCGGGGCCAGGTTGCGCTGCGCCACGGCCAGGTTCGGCGGCCACGACTCGGTCGCCACCAGCAGGCGCGGCGGGCGCGGGATCGTCGCCAGCACCTCGCCGCCGCCCGTCTGCACGTCCAGCACCGCGTCGACCTCGGCCGCGCGCGCCGCCAGCAGCGTCGCGTAGCCCCACGACGGGCGCTGCTCCGAGGCGCGGCCCTCGAACCAGGAGAAGTCCCAGCCCTCGACCGGGACGGACTCGCCCTCGGCGACCAGTTCGTCGAACGTCATGGCGACCACCATGGGCGGCCGGGGGGTGGGCACGCCACCGGATTTCAGCGCCGCTCCCGGCGCCGCTCCCGACGGCGGGAACAGCACGCGCGGCTGGGCCGCTGCGCGGCAGGCCGGCCGACAGCGGCAACGCGGGCCGGGCGAGGGCGTGGGACCCCGGTCGCTCCGGCCGACCACGTGCCGGCCGGCGTCGAGCCACCAGCGGCGGAGGTCCGCCCGTCGGCGGCGTACCCGAGGCCGGTCAGCGGACCCCGGTGCCCGCCGCCGGGAGCACCGGGCCCCGCGTCGGCCGGCGCGACCCGCAGTCCCCGGTCGTGACCGGTCCGCGCGCCCGTTCGAGGTGCCGCGACGCGTCACCGGCCTCCCGCCGCGACCGCTCAACGCCCGCCGCGCAGCCGGTGGTGCCGAGCCGGCGCGTGCCGGCGCGTGGCCGTGGTCAGCCCGCGAGGTGGCGGTCGAAGAACGCCGCCAGGTAGGTGCGCCGCGCCTCGGCCGCGCGCACCGGGTCGACCCCGACGTGCACGTGGCGCAACTGGTCGTGGGTGCCGGGCACGCGCCACGACAGGTCGGCGTCCACGTCGCACGTGCCGGCGCTCACCAGCAGGAACGGTCGGTCCGGGCACGTGGCGGCGATGCTGCGGGCCGAGCGCGCGCACGCGGTGCCGTCGTCCAGGCCGGCACCCGCGGTGACGCGCGGGTCGACCGCCGCGGTCCGGGCCGCGGCGACGCCGCCGGCGGCGTGCCCGAACACGCCCACGCGCGTCGGGTCCAGCGGGAACCGGTCGGTCAGGTCCGCCAGCCGGTCCAGCGTGAAGCGGAGGTCCGCGACCCGCGCGGCGAGCAGCGCCGCGGGCGCCCCGTGCCCCGCGAACGGGGCCCGACCGCCCGCGAACGGCTCGTCCGGGTGCTCGACCGAGACCACGACGTACCCCCGGCCGGCCAGGTCCTCGGCCGGCGCGCCCTGGGCGCGGGACCGCCCGGCCGCCGGCGAGAACAGCACCGCGGGGAGGGCGAGCGGACCGCGCCCTGCGCGTGCCGGGTAGTGGACGGTGACGCCCAGTTCGCGCGGTGCGCCCGCCGACCGCGAGCGGTCCACCAGGCGCAGGTCGGTGGTGCCGACGGGGTGCCGTCCGGTGTGCGAGGGCAGGCCGGCCGCGTCCGCCGAGGCCACCCGCCTCGGCCGGGGGACCTGGATGAGCGAGCTGGTGTTCGTCGGCATACCGGCAACGCTAGGCAACCAGGAGCACCCCTCGTATCCGGAGCATCACCCAGAGCGACCCTGAGTTCGCCCCTGAGGGCTCTCGGTGTCCGCTCGTCGCAGAACCGGTGGGGGTGGCTGCCGGCCGTCCCGGGCGCCGTGGACCAAGCGCTTCGGACCCAGCGGAGGCTGACGTGGACCGGTTCGTGGACGGCAACGCGCTCACGGGCCCGCCGGCGGAGGTGTTCGCGGTCGACCTGACGGCCGCGCGGGCGCGTTGCGGTTCGTGCGGCGAGGCGGGTCCGCCGGCCGCGCCGCGGGTGAACCGGAGCCCCGGTGCGGCGTGGTCGGACCTGCGCGGCGCCGCGTCACTGCGCACCGACCTGGCCGACCAGCCGGTGGAGGGGGACCGCCGCCGGCGCCGCGTGACGGCGCCCGGGCGGCGATCCCCCGACCGGGCTACAGCGTCAGGCTCCACCGGTCGAGGTCGCCGGTGCCCACCCAGATGACGTTGTGCACCCGGAGCTGCCAGGTGCCCTCACGGGTCTCGCGGGACAGGTCGACGGTGAAGGAGCCACCGGGGTCCGGCAGGGTGCTCTGGAGCTGGTGCTGGAGGCGGTAGGCCGTGCCGTCCGGGGCGATCAGGTCCAGGGTGACGAGGGACGCCGTCATGTTCTTGAAGCGCACCTCGACGCGCGAGGCGGAGCGGGCGTTGCCCTCGCAGCCGGCGATGGTCGTGGCCACGGTCACCGGCGGGGTGCGGGTGACCACCGGGACGTCGGTGTCGTCGGCCCGCGCGCACGCGGTCGTCGGTTCGGGCACCGGCGCGTAGGGGGCGGCGGTGTGGCCCGCCGCGTGCAGCAGCATGGGCAGCGCCTTGGGCCAGAAGAACCCGTCCTGGCACGAGTGGGCGGGGAAGAAGCCGCCGCACGCCTGCTCCGGCGGCGGGCCCACTTCCCACACGAAGGAGGCGACGCCGAGGTCGTCGTAGACCCAGTCGTCGGTGGTGCCCGACGCGGAGTAGAGCACCTGGCCGGACTGCCCGTACCGCCAGCCGGGGCCCGCCAGTTCGGCCATCCCCTGGGCGAGGTCGCGCAGGGCCGCGTCGTTGCCGGTGCGCCGGTCGGGCGAGCCGCCGCTCCACGGGAACAGCACGTAGTCGCCGTAGCTGTGCAGGGACAGCACCAGGCCCGTGGTGTCGGCGGGCGCGGGTCGGGCCGGGTCGGCCGCGCGGCGGTCGCGGTACAGGGAGCGCCACAGCGCTTCCAGCGCCCGGGTCTCCGGCTCCGACTCGGGTGCGGTGCCCCGGTAGGTCTGGTCGCACTGCCGTTCGGAGGCGTTCTGGAGGCCCCAGCCGGAGCCGGTGTTGCGGTTGAGGTCGACCCCGTGGTGGGTGTGGGACACCGTGCCGCAGGTGGTGCCCTGGTGGTCGGTGTCGTTGCCGTTCTTGCGGTGGGGGACCGGGGAGTCGCCGCCCCTCTGGACGTTCTCCACGCCGTCGGGGTTCGCGACGGGCACGACCCAGAACTCGGTGGTGTCCAGCAGTGCGGAGACGCGCGGGTCGGTGCTGCCGACGAGGTGGTCGATCCAGCGCCAGGCGATCTCGCCGGTGGTCAGCTCGCGGGAGTGGAGCTGACCCATGACGAAGAAGCGGGGCTTGGGGGCGTCGGGGGAGAGGGCGCAGTCGCCGGGGCGCTTGCGGGTGACGCAGATGGCGAGCAGGTCGTGCCCGCCCCGGCCCCGGGTCTTCAGCCACGAGTCGCCGTAGTCGACGACGGTGGCGAGGTCGGGGTGCTCGCGGGCGACCTGGTCCAGGTGCCGGTGGTGGGCGCCGACGGTGCGGTAGCCGCCGTGGAACGTGTCGGCGGTCGCCGCGAACCGCCCGGGCGGCTCGGCCAGCACCTGGTCGGCGGTGGCGGCGAACCCGGCCCGTTCGAGCGCGGCGCCGGTGGTCGAGTCGCCCAGCACGAAGAGGCTGTCGCCCTCCCGGTGCTCCATCACGTCGAAGCCCCCGGCGAACAGGGCCTGCTCGGTGCCGAGCGGCGCGTGCACCTCGTAGAGGTGGGCCCGGTCGTCCGGGGCCGCCATCGCCGGACCGGTCGCGACGAGCGCGGCGGCGGCGCACAGCAGGGCGAGTCGTGATCGGTGTCGCTTCATCTGATCCTTCCAGGGCAGGGGGAAGCGGTGCTCCCGATCACTCTCCTACCGCTCCCGGGCACGGGAGCTGTCGATCACGACAGGAAGGCGAAGTCTGCCTGAAAGGCTTTCGCGGGGCGTCGTCCCGGCGGTGTCGCACCGGCTGCCGGCGTGGGCGCGTTCCGCCCCCGGCCCGGTTCGGCGGGCACGGGGGCGTCCACCCGGTCGGCTACCCCTCGACGAGGTTGCGGTAGCGGATGGGCGTGTAGGCGCTCGCGGTCTGCGCCGACCACGTGCGCTCCACGGGCGCCGCGCCGTCCGGGCCGGTGTGCTCGCGCACCACGGGCTGGGTCCGGGCCGCGTCGGCCCAGCGGACGAACAGCGCCGCGTGCGTGCTGCGGTTGAGCGCGTCACCCGGTCGCAGGTCGGCGCGGTCGATCTGGACCGACACCTCGCCGAGCGACGAGGTGTTGCGCGACACCGCCAGGCCCCACGCCATGGACACGAAGCCCGAGCAGTCCGACCGGTAGCTGCCGTACCCGTTGGAGTGGCAGCGGCCCTGGCCGTAGGCCGCCCGTTCGTCTATCCACGACTGCGCGCGGGCCTGGACCTCGCTGCGGGAGGTGGCGCGGTCCGCCGCGTAGGTGCCGCACGCGGCGACCTCGCCGGCCGCGACCTGCGCCGCTGCCGGGATCGCCGTGGTGCAGGCGAGCACTGCTGTGACGACGGTGACCAGGGTCTTCATCAGGGCTTCCTCTCCCATCGCGGCACTCCTGGGAGCGGTGTTCCCGGTGACGCGCCGGGATGACCGCAAACCGCACGTACGGGGGATTCCGCCGACCGCGTCCCGTGTGGACGCAACCGATCGTGGTTGTCCACTGTGGATCTGAGCGTCCGGTGGCGGGCGGGGGCGGCCGGGGTGCGCGCCGATCGCCGGACCGCTGCCGCACGGCATCGACCCGGCGTCGGACGACCGCGTGCCGATCCCCGCCCGACCCCTCATATGCTGGGCGGATCGGTCTACAGGGAGGCGGGGACGGTGCGGTACGCGGCGATCGGCGACAGTTTCACCGAAGGGCTCGGGGACGAGCTGCCCGACGGGCTGTCGCGCGGGTGGGCGGACCTCGTGGCCGCGGGGCTGGCCGCCGCGCGCGGCGAGACGGTGCAGTACGCCAACCTCGCGATCCGGGGCAGGCTGCTCGGACCGATCGTCGACGAGCAGCTCGACGCGGCCCTCGCGCTCGACCCGCCGCCCACGATGATCACCCTCAACGGCGGCGGCAACGACATGATGCGGCCCGGGGTCGACGAGTCGAAGCTGGTCGAGCTGACCGAACGGGCCGTGCGGCGCTGCGTCGACGCCGGCGTGCGGCTGGTGCTGCTCAGCGGCGCCGACCCGTCCGAGCGCCTGCCGTTCGGCCGCGTGGTCCACCGCCGCGGCGTGGCGCTGACGGCCGCCGTCGCCGAACTGGCCGCCCGCTACGAGCTGACGTTCGTCGACGCGTTCAACGACGTGGAGATCCGCCGCGCCGCCTACTGGTCGCCGGACCGCCTGCACCTCAACGCCCTGGGGCACCAGCGGGTGGCCTCGCTCGTGCTCTCCGCGCTGGGCCACACCACCGAGGCGCGGCTGCTCGACCCCGAGCAGCCGACCCGGCGCGGCCTGCTCGCCGAGGCCAGGTACTACCGCGAGCACGTGCTGCCCTGGCTCACCCGCAGGCTGCGCGGGCGCTCCTCCGGGGACGACCGGGCCGGCAAGCACGCGCACTGGACCCCGGTGGAGGCGCTGCCGAGGGTCTGACCGGGGTTGACCTCCACCCCGGGGAAGCCGCACGGTGGTCCTCGACCGGGTGACGCGCCGGTCGAGGAAGGAGCACTGTCGGCCGACCCCGTCGACGGGTGCACCGGCACGACGCTCACCGCGCTCGTGCTGTCCGCTCGCGGCTGGGCCTGGTGCACGTGGGCGACGCGCGCGCCCACCTGCTGCGCGGCGGCGGGCTGTTCCGCATCACGCACGACCACACGGTGGTGCGGTCGCTGATCGAGGAGGGCAGGCTCACCGGGGAGAGGCGCTCACCCACCCGCGGCGGGCGATGCTCGTGCGCGCCTTGACCGGTCGCGAGGTCGAGCCGGCCAACGCCGGCGGCGGCCCGGACGACGTGGTGTGCCTCGTGGCGGACGTGGTCGCCGCCTGAGCCGTGCCCGGGTCGGCCGCGGCGTCCGGGATCGTCCGGGGTTCTTCCGAACGGGCATCCGGCCGCGTGGGACCGGTCACGTCCGCCGGGCCGCCCGGGGGTGATGGCGGTCGGCGGGGCCGATCACCGCCCGGCGACCGCCCTCACGCAGCGCCGAGGTGGGCGCGGGACGGTTCGCCGAGCGCGCGGTGGTCCCGGTCGATCCCAGGACGACCGCCGCCCGCCCGCGCGGGACCGCATCTAGGGTGGCGGGCATGATCGAGTACACGGACGGGGAAAGCCGCACGCTCCGCACCGCCGTCTACGGCGCCATGGTGCTGGTGTCGGTCGCGGAGGAGGGCTCGCTCGACCAGGAGAGCCACGCCGGCATCAGGGCCATGGCGGCCCTGCCGCCGTCCGTGCGCGCGGCGGTCGACTCCGGCGCCCCCGAACTGCCCGCGGGCAGCGTGGCCGACGTCGAGCACGGCGTGCTCACCGCGCTGCGCGACTCGATGGCCCTCCTGACCGCGCGCTCCGCCGCCGAAGCGGACGCCTTCGCCGAGGCCGTGGTCGCCATGTGCGGCCGGGTGGCCACCGCGGACGGCCACGTGGGCCGCGACGAGCACGCCGCCGTCACCAGGGTGCGCCACGCGCTGGGCAGGTGAGGGCTGAGCCACCCGCACATCGGAGCCACCCGCACGTCGACGCCGCGACACTGACACTGCAACATTGACAGTGTCAGTGTTGCAGTGCACGATGGCGTCGTGGACGACGAGCTGTGGACCATCGAGCAGCTCCCGGAGCGGGTCGCCGCGCTGCTGGCCGAGGACTACGACGGGCAGCGCAACGGCCGGGTTCGGGAGCTGCCGAACGGGCGGGCCATCCGGTGGTACACCACCATCGGCCTGGTCGACCGGCCCGCGGGGTTCCGGGGGCGGACGGCGCTGTACGGGCGGCGCCACCTGCTCCAGGTCGTCACCGTCAAGAAGCTCCAGGCGGCCGGGCGCACGCTCGCCGAGATCCAGGGCATGACGGTCGGCGCCTCCGACCGCGAGCTGGCCGAACTGGCCGGGGTGGCGGAACGGACGGGACCGGCCGAACCCGCCGGTTCGCCCGCGGGCGGGCCCGCGCCGCCGGGGCGCGGACGGGAGGGGTTCTGGCGGGAACGCCCCGCCCGGACCGGTCCCCCGGGCGAGGTGACCGCGGAAGCGCCCACCGCGCGTCCCGTCCAGGCGCTGCGCCTGGGCGCGGGCGTCACGGTGGTGCTCGACGCCGCCGACCGCGCGCCCGACGCCACCGAACTGGCGGCCATCCAGGCCGCCGCCGCACCGCTGCTCGACCTGCTCGGCCGCACGGGCCTGGCCCCGACCACCGGAGAGGACAAGGGATGAGCACCCGCATCGAGGTCATCGAGGCCGCCGGCGGCGCGCCGGAGCCCACCGAGGACGACGGCCTCGGCTGCCTGCGCACCGAACGCGGCAACCTGCCGCTGGAGGCGGTCGAGGTGGAGGCCGCGATCACCGGGCTGGCCTCGCGCACCGTCCTCACCCAGGTGTTCCACAACCCGCACGACGTGCCGCTCGAAGCCACCTACGTCTTCCCGCTGCCGTCCCGGTCGGCGGTGACGGCGCTGCGCGTGGAGGCCGACGGCCGCGTGGTCGAGGGCGTGCTGAAGGAGCGCGGCCAGGCCCGCGCCGACTACGACCGGGCCATCACCTCCGGCCGCCGTGCCGCCATCGCGGAGGAGGAGCGGCCGGGCGTGTTCACCACGCGCGTCGGCAACGTCGTGCCGGGGGAGCGGGTCACCGTGCGCCTCACCCTGGCCGGGACGCTGGCCTACGAGGACGACGCGGCCACCTACCGGCTGCCGCTCGTCGTCGCGCCCCGCTACGTCCCCGGCACGCCGCTGCCCGGCGACCAGGTCGGCGACGGCACCGCCGCGGACACCGACGCCGTGCCGGACGCCTCGCGGATCAGCCCGCCCGTGCTGCTGCCCGGGTTCGCGCACCCCGTGCGGCTGTCGGTCGTGGTCGACGTGGACACCGGCGGCCTGCCGCCCGCCACCGCGTCGTCGACGCTGCACGCCACCGTCACCGAGGAGACCGCGACCGGGTTCCGGGTCCGCGTCCGGCCCGGCGCGCGGGTGGACCGGGACTTCCTGCTGCGCCTGAGGTTCGCCGGGGACGACGCGGTCCGCACGTCCCTGGCCGTGCGGCCCGACGACGACGGTGGCGGCGGGACGTTCGCGCTCACCGTGCTGCCGCCCGCGGCGACCGGTGCGGCACGCGGCCGCGACGTCGTCCTCGTGCTGGACCGCTCGGGCTCGATGAACGGCTGGAAGATGGTGGCCGCGCGCCGCGCCGCCGCCCGCATCGTCGACTCGCTCGACACCGCCGACCGGTTCACCGTCCTCGCGTTCGACAACTCCGTGGACACCGCGCCGGGGTTGGGGTCCGGCCTCGTCGAGGCCACCGACCGCAACCGCTACCGGGCCGTGGAGTTCCTGGCGGGCCTGACCGCGCGCGGCGGCACCGAGATGCTGGGGCCGCTGCGCGACGCCGCCCGGTCCCTCGGCGCGGCCGGCGACCGGGAGCGGGTGCTGGTCCTGGTGACCGACGGCCAGGTCGGCGACGAGGACCGGCTGCTGCGCGACCTCGGTCCCGAACTGGCGGGCGTGCGCGTGCACACCGTGGGCATCGACCGCGCCGTGAACGAGGCGTTCCTCCGGCGGCTGGCGGGGTCGACGGGCCGGTTCGAGCTGGTCGAGTCCGAGGACCGGCTGGACGAGGCCATGCGGCAGATCCACCGCCGCATCGGCGCGCCCGTGCTCACCGGGCTCGCGCTGCACCCGGCCGGTCTGGCCGTGGACCCGGACTCGTTCGCCCCGGCGCCCCTGCCCGACCTGTTCCCCGGCGCGCCGGTCGTGGTCACCGGCCGCTTCACCGGTCCCGCGTCCGGTGCGGTCGAGGCCGTCGGCGACGGCGGCTGGCGGCAGCGGGTGACCGCCGTGCCGAGCGACAACCCGAGCCTGTCGGCGCTGTGGGCGCGGGCGCGGGTCCGCGACCTGGAGGACCGCTACGTCGTCGGCTCGGGCGACCGCGACGCGCTGGAGCGGCGGATCGTCGAGACGTCCCTGGCGTTCGGCGTGCTGTCCCGCTTCACCGCGTTCGTGGCGGTGGACCAACGCGTGGTCGACGAGTCCGGCGAGCTGCGCCGCGTGACCCAGCCCGTCGAGCTGCCGGACGGCTGGGCGGCCCCCGCCGGCGGCGCCTACGGCGCCCCGGCCCCCGCGTTCGGCGCCGTGCCGGACGCCATGCCGTTGGCCGGCGCCCCGATGCCCGCCCCGGCCCCGATGATGGCCGCCCCGGCGGGCATCGCGCGCAGGCTCCGGGCCGGCGGCCCCGCCGCCCCGAAGCCCCCGGTGCCTCCCGCACCCCCGGCGCCCCCGGCACCCGACGTGGCGCGGTTCGCGGCCGACGAACTGGCCGCCCTGCGCGCCGCGACCGACCGGGCCGCCGCCCTGGCCCGGCTGCACGAGGCGATCACCCGCCACGAGCCGGCCTGGAAGGCGAAGGGCGAACCGGCCGGCACCGTCCGCGCGCTGCGCGACCTGGCCGCGGAACTGGCCGCGCCCACCACCGACCGCGCCGAGCTGGACCACCGCTTCCGGCACGCGGTGGCCACGCTCGAAGCACTGGCCGCGCCGCGCGGGCGCGGGCCGTTCTGGAAGCGCTGACCACGCGGGCGGGTGCGGTCCCCGCACCCGCCCGCCGGTAGCGTGGCCCCGTGACGACGAGGCAGCCGCGGGTCGAGGTCGAGTACTGCACGCAGTGCCGGTGGTTGCTGCGCGCCGGGTGGACGGCGCAGGAGCTCCTGACGACGTTCACGACCGAGCTGGGCGAGGTGGCCCTCGTGCCCGGCACCGGCGGGGTGTTCGACGTGCGGCTGGACGACGAGCTGCTGTGGTCGCGCAAGGCGGAGGGCGGTTTCCCGGAGATGGCCGTGCTCAAGCAGCTCGTGCGCGACCGGATCGCTCCCGACCGCGACCTCGGGCACAGCGACCGGAAGGCGTCCGGGCGGGACGCCGGCGCCTAGCCGCGGCGGGTGCCGCGCCGCGATGGCGCCGCCCTTCGCCCGGCACGTGTCGCGGACGTGCCGGGAGTCGCGCACGTGGTCGTCGTGCGCGGTGCGGCCCACCGCGCGGACGGTCGCCTCGTCGTCCTGGCACACCGCCGGGTGCGAGGCGTGGCCCGCACGCCCGCGCCTCCAGGGCGGCGAGCACGGCTGACCGCCGTCCCCGCTCAGCCGAGCGCCGCCAACCACCGCCGCGCCCGCCGGGCGTCCCGCTCACTCCTCTGGGCCAGGTACAGGTCGACCGCCCGCCGCCACGCCGCCCGCGCCTGGTTCAGGTGGCCCGCGGCGCGGTGGGCGTGCGCCAGGCGCTCCAGCGCGACCGGCGCCCAGCACGAGTCGCGGTGCAGCGACGCGGCGTGCTCGTGGTGGCGCACGGCGGCGGCGTGGTCGCCCGCCAGGTCGGCGGTGCGGCCCAACCCGTCGTGCGCCACCGCCGCCACGGCGGGGTGCTCGTGGGCCAGGGCCAGCGCGGCCTCGCAGTGGACCTGGGCGCGGTCGAAGCGGCCCGCGCCGGCTTCGGCCACCCCCACCGCGACGAGCGCGTACGCGTGCGCCAACGGCGACCCGACCCGTTGCAGCGCCTCGGTGGCGTGTTCCAGCGCCACCTCCGGGTGACCCCGGTCGTTCCACGTGCGGGCGAGCACCAGGTGCAGGTGCGCCCGGGCGGTGTCGTCGCCGACGCGTTCGGCCAGGGCCAGCGTGCGGGCGAGGTCGTCCGCCGCGTCGTGGCCCCGCCGGGCGTGGAAGGTGTCCATCGCCCACGCGAGCCGCCACGCCGGCTCGTGCCACCCCCGGTCGACGGCCAGGCGTTGCGCGGCCAGCAGCACGGCGTGCTCGGCGGCGAACCAGGCGTGCGCGTCGGACGGCGGTTCGGCAGGTTCGGCCTGCTCGGCCGGTCCGGCGTCCACCGGCGGCCGGTGCGGGTCGAGCGCGCGGTCGGCTGCCAGGGCCGTGCGCAGGCGCGCGTCGACCAGGCGGCGCGACCCCACCTCGTCCAGCGGGGAGAGGTCCACGTCGGCCGGCCGGGGATCGGGTTCGGGCGGTTCGGCCACCAGCTCCCCGTCGAGCCCGAAACCGAGCCGGAACCGCTGCCCCAGCCGCAACCGGACGTCGGCCAGCTCCCGCTCGACGTCCTCCCGCTCCCGGTGCAGCCGGTCGCGCTCGGCATCCGCCCACTCGCCGCGCAACCCCGCCAGCGCCGGACCACGCCACTGCGCCACCGCCTCCGCCAGCAGCACGGCCACGGTGCGGTCGTCCCGCCGCCTGGCCCGCGCCCGCCGCGCGCGGAACCGGTGCAGGTCCACCTCCGACGCCTCGACCACGAGCGCGTACCCGCCCGCCTGCCGCACCACGTCCGCGCCACCGGACCGCAGCACCCGGCGCAGCCGCGACACGTACCCCACGAGCAGCGTCCGCGCCCGGTACGGCGGCGCCTCGCCCCACACCCGCGCCACCAACCGGTCGACCGGCACGACGCGGCCCGCGTCCACCGCGAGCGCCGCCAGCACGCACCGCTGCCGGGGCGGACCGACGTCGAGCGCGCGGCCGTCCGCCACCGCCCCCACCTCGCCCAACACCCGGATGTCCACGGTCACCGCTCCAAAGTGCCACAGGCGGCGGCGTCAGCGTGAACCGGATCTCATCCGCATTCGGGTATCAGGGCACGCCGATCCGGCTCTCCCTTGTCGGGAACACCGGCTGCCGGGCGACGAAGCCCCGCCGCCGCACCGCGTCCGAGAGGAGACACCCATGCGCACGTCCCGCGTCCTGGTGGCCGTCGTCACCGCGGCGGTCGCCGCGCTCGCCACCGCCGGCCCGGCCCGGGCGACGTCGGCCACCCTGCACACCGAGGTCGCCGAACTGGCGGACAACCTCAACGCCCTGTCCTGGCCTGCCCAGGACGCGTACAACTTCTACCCGGGCGCGAAGGGCCACGCCGAGGTCACCACCAGCGTCGTCTGGGGCACGCCCGGCAGCCCGACGACGTACGAGAGCAAGGCCAAGTGCGCCGCCCTGCTGACGCAGGCGCTCAAGCACACCTTCCCGTGGGCCACCGACAGCTACCTGACCACCGAGTTCGGCAGCACCAGCCCCACGGCGGCGAAGTACTACGACGGGTTCGTCGCGGGCGCGCCGCACTTCACCGCCAGGACGACGGTGTCCTCGCTGGTCCCCGGTGACGTCATCGCCGTCAAGTACACCGACTCGGCGGGCGGCACGGGCGACGCGACCGGGCACGTCGCGATCGTCACCGCCGCCCCCCACCTGTACGACCGCGACGGCGACGCCGCCACCCGGGAGTGGGCCGTGCGCGTGATCGACAGCACCAGCAACCCGCACGGCGTCGCGAGCACGAACACGTCCTCGCCCTACCAGACCTACCCCGACACCCGCGCGGACGGCACCACCGAGTACAGCGGCGTCGGCCGCGGCTGGATCTTCATCAGCACCACCGCCGCCGACGTGCCGACCGGGCACTGGTGGGGCGCCAACGAGAACGTCGTGGACCAGTACAAGCCGGTGTCCACCCGGCCGATGGTGTTCCGGGCCCTGTCCTGACGGGCCCTGTCCTGACGGGCCCTGTCCTGCCACGTCCCCGGCAGGGGGAGGGGCGGCCGGTCCGACCGGCCGCCCCTCCGGTCACACCAGCGTCAACGCGTAGAACTCGACCCGCGGGTCGTCGGGCAGCGTCACCGAGTGCACCACCTTCGCCGGGTCCAGCGGCACGGAACCGGTGAACAGGCGCACCGGCGGGCCGTCCACGCCCTGCCCCGCCTTGATCCGGTGCGGCATGTCGAGCGCGACCGCGCCGCCCGAACCCGCCCAGTCCGCCACGGTCACCGGCACCTGCGCGGTGCTGCCGTCGGCGTAGCGCACGAGCACCCCGGCGGTCACCGGGCCGTTGTGCGACGACGCCACCCACCGCAGGGCCTGGTAGGACCCGGTGGGCAGCAGCAGGGCCTGGCCGCGCGCTTCCACGAAGTTCGGTGCCGTCCCGGACGCGTCGGGCGCGGCGAACGCGGTGCCGCCCCACGTGACCGTGCCGGTGGGCAGCAGCGCGGCGTCGTAGCTCCAGCCACTGCCGTCGAAGTCGCCCTGCGCCGACTGCCCGACGGTGGCCGTGCCGTCGTGGTTCAGCTCCCGCGCGAGGTCCACCGCGCACTGCCCGGAGACCGCGGCGGCGCACTCGGCCGCCGCGCGGACCTCCACCACGGCGTCCCGGGTCACCGCGTTCGGCCCGCGCACGGCGACGCTCACGGGGTAGGTGCCCACCGGCGTGCCGCCGGGCACCGTCACGGTCAGCGTGACCGTGCGCTGGACGGGGGCCCGGTTCGACCGGATCACCAGCGGCGACCTCGGCGACGCGACCACCCGCCACCCCGCCGGCGCGGTCGGCGACACGGTCACCGGCACCGCGCCGGGCGCCTGCGCCAGAACGTCCAGGGTGAGCGCCACGGTCTGCGCGGCCGTCGCGGCCGGCACCACCGCCGAGGACTCCCGCAGCCCCGCGTCGACGTGCCTGCGGTCGTCCGGGCGGGCCCGGTTCACCGAGGGCGGCTCCGCGCCGGGCCGGGTGCCCCAGTCCGACGGGGACGTGCCCAGCCGGTGCGCCAGCGTGCCGCCGCGCACCACGTCGTCCCAGCGCAGCCACGTGGTGCGGACGTCGCGGCCGTTGAGCGAGACCCGCTGCACGTACCGGTTCGCGTCGCTCGCGCCGGGCGCGCTGATCTCCAGCACCCGGTCCTGCCCGGTGCGGACGGTCGCGGACGGGAACTGCGGGCTGGACACGGAGAGGAAGTCGCCGCCGCTCATCGTCGGGTACAGCCCGAGCGAGGAGAACACGTACCAGGCGGACATCGTGCCCAGGTCGTCGTTGCCGGTCATGCCGTCCGGGCCGGTGGTGAACAGGGTCATCGCCGCCCGCACCACGGTCGCCGTCTTCGCGGGCGCGCCGACCGACGCGTAGAAGTACGGCGCCAGCAGGTCCGGCTCGTTGTTCGGGTTGTACGTGGGTTTGCCGTAGTAGTCGTAGGGCTGCGTGATCCAGTCGGTGCGCACCGTGCCCGCCGGGTCGGTCAGCAGCTTGTCGTAGACGAAGAAGTCGTCCAGCCGCCGCTCGGTGGCCTCGCGCCCGCCCATCAGCTCGACCAGGCCGTTCGGGTCCTGCGGCACCAGCCACTGGTACTGGTACGCGCCGCCCTCGTGGAACTGGTGCCCGGCGTCCACCGGGTTGTACGGCGTCACCCACGTGCCCTCGGCCGTGCGCGGGCGGAAGTGCTCGCCGTCCCACAGGTTGCGGTACCACTGGCCGCGCGCGGCGAACAGCTTCGCGTCCGCGTCGTGCCCGAGGCCCTTGGCCATCAGCGCGAGCGACGCGTCGGCCGCCGCGTACTCCAGCGTCGCCGACGCCGGGTGCACGCAGTCGTTGTCGCCGCCCTTGTGCGCGCAGTCGACGCCCAGCTCCAGGCCGGACGGGAGGTAGCCGCGCTCGGCGTAGTGCTGCTGGCCCGACCGGCCGTTGTACGGCGAGTCGGCGGGCGGCACCTCGGTGGCGTTGCGCTTGAGCAGCGCATACGCCTCCTGCTCGTGGCCTCGCAGGAGGCCCTTGGACCACGCCTCGACCAGGAACGGAGTCACCGGGTCACCGGTCATGATGTTGGTCTCGCTGTTGGCCAGCGCCCACCGGGGCAGCCAGCCGCCGTCGCGGCCACTGGCCACCACCGACAGCGCGACGTCCCGCGCGACCTGAGGCTCCAGCAGTTCCAGCAGCTGGTTCTGCGGCCGATAGGTGTCCCACAGCGACAGGTTCTGGTACGGCGTGTAGCCCTCCGCCACGTGCTGCGCCCCGTCGAACCCGGTGTAGCGGCCGTCCACGTCGCCGGCCAGGTTCGGGTGCAGCAGCGAGTGGTACAGCGACGTGTAGAACGCCGTGCGGCGCTCGGGCGTGCCGCCGCCGATCGTGATGGCGCTCAGCTTCTCGACCCACTTCGCGTGCAGGGCCGCGCGGGTGGCGTCGAAGTCGTAGGAGTCGGCGGTCTCGGCCGCGAGGTTCTTCCGCGCGCCTTCCGGGCCCGTGTAGGACAGGCCGACCTTGAGCACGACGTCCCGGTCGGCGGTGGCGTCGAAGGTGACCCACGCGCCGTTGCCGCCCGTGCCCGCGGCGTCCGGCACGCCCGGTGCCGGCGTGCTGCCGCGCCAGGTGCCGAAGCTCGCGAACGGGCGGTCGAACGTGGCCGTGAAGTACACGGTGTGCTCGTCGCGGCCCGCGCAGAACCGGCCGGCCTTCACGCGTCCCTCGACCGTGCGGTCGTCGACGACGTGGATCTCCGAGTCGAGCACCTGCTGGTTGGCCTTGCCGGTGTTGAACAGCACGTTCGCCGCGCTCGTCGCCGGGAACGAGTAGCGCTGCCAGCCGGTCCGCTCGGTCGCCGTCAACTCGGCCTGGACGCCGTAGCGGGACAGGCCGACGCGGTAGTAGCCGGGGCTCGCCTCCTCGTCGTCGTGCGAGTAGGGCGACCGGTAACCGTTGGTGTCAACGTTGTCCACCGGGCCCGTGGTCGGCATGACCGGCAGTTCGCCCATGACCCCGCACCCGACGCCGGAGAGGTGCGTCTGGCTGAACCCGTGGATCTGGTTCTGGAGGTAGTCGTACCCGCCCTGGCCGCCGGTGTCCGGGCTGACCTGGACCATGCCGAACGGCGCGCTGGCCCCGGGGAACGTGTTCCCGAAGTTCTGCGTGCCGACGAACGGGTTGACCAGGGTCGTCGGGTCCTCCGGCGCCCGGGCCTGGGCCTGGGCCGCGGCGGGACCGGTGGTCACCAGCCCGGCGGCGAGCAGGGCGACCAGGAACGGGCTGGTCACGCGGGTCTTGTGGGGAGGGGACATGCGCAGGGCCTCCTGACAACGTTGTCACAGCGTGGCGGCGGGACCACGCCCGCTCACGCTGGCACGGTCCCGCCCGGGGTGTCAACGATGTCCGGTGGTCAGGTCTCGTCGCACCCGCCCCGTCCGGCGTCCGGGCCCTCCGGGCGGTTGGCGGGCACCTCGGACGGGACATCGGCCCCGTCAACCCCGTGCGGTCACGTCGGTGAACCGGGTGGTGGCCCCGACCGAGTCCGAGTCGCCGCCGATCACGCGCCACGTGCCGAGCACGCCGTCGGCGGGGCGCGCCACCACGTCGACCGCCATCCCGTTGCGCGCGAAGAGGAAACGGCGGTGCCACACCGCACCACCTCGTCGGCGGAGGTCGCCGTGCCGGTCGCCGTGATGGCCGAGGAGAGCACGACGACTGCGTCGAGGGCAGCCTTCGACGAGCGCCTTGTCCTCATGTGGTTCGAACCGCCTCGGTCAAGAGCGGGGCGGGGGCGGGATCGGCGTCACGTGTACGGATTCGAGGAGAACGACGGCGTGTCACTGGGGAAGTCCTCCGGGAAGGCCGCCGCACGTGCCCCCCTGGTCAGGAGGTCGAGCACGATCCGCGTCGAGGTTCCGGTCAACACGGTCCGGCTCAGCTGCCCCGACTCGACGACGAGGGTCGGCCAGTCCTCAGGTTCGCCCACGGGCAGCCAGATCAACAGGTCGGCGTTGTCGGTGCCGCCCCAGGACACGAGTTCCTCCGGGAGGACACCGTGGCGGTCGAGGACACCGAGCACCTCCGACGTGCCCATGCGCCGGACGTAGGACCTCGTCCACGCCGACCTGACGTGGACGTCGAGGTTCTCGTTCTCCGCACCTTCACCGTAGATCCACAGGAATTCGTCGAAGCAACCCACTCCATAGGCATCGACGAGCCTCGTGTGGCTGGGCGGTAGCGCCCCGGAGGCACCACTGCGGACCGGGCGGACCGGTGCGTCCGGGGGTGGGCACAGTGCCCGCAGCAGTGCGAGGTCGTCCATCGTGCTTCCTCAGGGGAGGTTCGACAATCGTTTTCGCAACGACGGACCGTGGTCGTCGACCGCTTCCAGGAGTATGTGGCTCGGTACTACGCAGGGCAACGGCCTGATGGCGCTGGCCGCCCGAAGCGTCGACGGGGTCGTGCACCAAGCCGACCGGGAGGCTCCGGCCGCCGGGTTCGGCGACTGGGGCGTCCGCTACTTCGAGGAGACCGCGACCGACCCGACCGGCCTGGTGCCGGCGGACGGGATGCCGATCTTCACCTGGCGCACGCCCGGCGGCCTCGTCGCCACGTCCTACGTGTCCGCCGGCGCGGCGGACGCCCGGGGCTCCACGGGGGCGACGGCCGCCCGGCGGTGCCCCCGGCGGTGGCGGGCGGGGCGGCCCCCGCCCGCCACCGCGGATACGCTGGGGCCGTGTACGTGAAGCTGTGCGGGTTGCGGACCGGGGACGACGTGGCGGTCGCGGTGGACGCGGGCGCCGACGCGGTCGGGTTCGTGTTCAGCGCCAGCGCGCGCCGGGTCGAGCCCGACGCGGCGCGGCGCCTGGTCGCCGACGTCCCGGACCGCGTGCTGACGGTCGGCGTGTTCAAGGACGTCGGACCGGCCGAGGTGCGCCGCGTCGCCGAGCGGGCGGGCGTCCGGGCGGTGCAGCTGCACGGCGACTACCCGCGCGCCGCGTTCGACGAGGTGGCAGCCTCCGGGCTGGCGCTGGTGCGGGCCGTCTCGCTGACCCCCGACACCGACGTGCGGGTCGGCGCGTTCGGCGAGGAGATGCTGCTGCTCGACTCGCCCGAGGCCGGTTCAGGGCACCGCTGGGACCTCGACGCCCTGGACGGCGCACGCCCGGAGGGCCGGTGGATGCTCGCCGGCGGACTCGGCGTCGACAACGTCGCCGAGGCGGTCGCGCGGGCCCGCCCGTGGGGGGTCGACGTCTCCAGCGGCATCGAGTCCAGCCGGGGCGTGAAGGACCACGGCCTGATGCGCGCCTTCGTGGCCGCCTCCCGCGCCGCCTGACGCCGCGGCCGCCCGGTCGGGCATGAGTCCCGCTCCACTTCGGACTCTCGTAGTAACGTGGCCTGAGCTGCCGAGACGCGACCGGTTCGGCCACGTGTCGCACTGATGGCGGAGAGCTTTCGCCACGCCCACCGGGTACTGGTAACGGGTATGACCATCCCCACGGAGCCCATCGGCAGCATCCCGCGCCCGGAGTACCTGCTGCGGGGTTCGGAGCAGCTCGCCGCCGGGACGATCGACCAGGCGGCGTACGACTCGTTGGCGGACCGCGCGGTGCGCGAGACCGTCGAGCGGTTCGAGGCCACCGGCTCGCCCGTCGTGACCGACGGGGAGCAGCGCAAGCCGAGCTTCGCCACCTACCCGCTCCAGGGCGTGGAGGCGCTCTCGCCCGACGGCGCCGTGATCCCGTTCGCCGACGGGCACACCCGGACCCTGCCGGTGATCACGCGCGGGCCGTTCCGCTACGGGGCGTTCGCGGCGCCCTACCTGGAGGCCACCCGCGCGCTGACGTCGTCCCCGGTCAAGCAGGCCGTGATCGCGCCCTCGGCGTTGAGCCTGCTGTACCCGGCGGCGGGGATCGACGGCTACCCGAGGGAGCGGTTCCTCGCCGACCTCGCCGACGAGGCCGAGCGCGACATCCGCCAGTGCCTCGACGCGGGCGCGGCGTCCGTGCAGCTCGACTTCACCGAGGGGCGGCTGTCGTTGAAGCTCGACCCGTCCGGCGGCCTGCTGCGCGACTTCGTCGCCCTGAACAACACCGTGCTCGACCGGTTCACCGCCGAGGAGCGCGCGCGGATCGGCGTGCACACGTGCCCCGGCGGCGACCGGGACTCCGCGCACAGCCTGGACGTCGACTACGCCGACCTCCTGCCCGACCTGTTCGCGCTGCGCGCGGGCGCGTTCTACCTGCAACTGGCCGGCGAGGCCGACCCGGAGCGGGTGCTCGCCCTCGTGGCCGGGCGCACGACGGCGGACCAGAGGGTGTTCGTCGGCGTCACCGACCCGATCGACCCCCGCGTGGAGACGCCGGAGGAGGTGCGCGACCGGGTGCTGCTGGCGGCCCGCCACATTCCCGTCGAGCGCCTGGGCACGTGCGACGACTGCGGGTTCTCCCCATTCGCCGACGACACGTCCACGTCGAGGGACATCGCCTTCGCCAAGGTCGAGGCGCGCGTGCGCGGCACCGCGATGGCCGCCGAGCAGCTGGGCCGCTGACCGGACACCCCCGGAGCGGCCCCGTCGCGAGGCGTCGGCGGGGCCGCTCCGGGCTCAGGGCGTCTGCGTGCGCCTCAGGTACTCCACCCCGACCGCGGGGTTCCGCCCGGAGACGACGAGCCGGCCGGAGGCGAGGGCGCTGTCGACGCCGGTGCGGCGGAAGACCGTGAGCATGAACGCGGCCGGCTCGAAGTCGATGCGGGCGTCGGCCGGGCCGCCCGCCGGCGCGACGGTCGCGCCGCCGCTCCCGTCCGTGGTGAGCACCACGGGGATCGTGCGGGACGAGCGGAGTTCGACGGACACCTGCCTGCCGCCGCCCCTGCCGGCGGCGCCCGGCGGGCCGAACAGGATTCCCTTCTCCTCCGCGCTCAGGAGCCCCACGAAGAAGTGGTCGAACGCGAGCGCCGCCTCCGCCGAGGGGACGTGCCACGCGTCCGACTCCGGCCCGGCGACGTCGACCCCGTGCAGCAGGACCTCGTTGAGCAGGTGGGCGAGCAGGAACCCGACGGTCAGCCGCGAGCCGCCCAGCCACGTCGCGGGCGCGCGCGGGTCGAGGTCGGCGCTGCGCTCCAGCAGCAGCGCGACGCCCTCGCGCAGGTGGTCCGCGATCGCGCCCGCCGAGTCGAGCGGGAACCTCCGCAGCGCCAGGGCGTTGAGGTCCGCGAGATCGCCCAGCGTGGTGCCCGGGATGCGCCGGTCGAGCTCCGGGTCGCCCGAGGAGCCGGTCAGCATCCCCGCGTCGAGGTGGGACACGATCGCGGTGTGCGCGGCGGCCTCGGCGACCGTCCACGTGCCGACCGCCCGCCGTTCCGGCTCCCGGTGTTCGGTGATCAGGCGTCCGAACCGGGCGGACGCGTCGGCGAGGGCGCCGCGCAACTCCTGCCACCGCTGGTCGGTCAGTGCCGGCTCCACGTCGTCGTCCTCCGCACCGTCGGGTCCACGATCCACGACAACGTAGTGGGCGGGGCGGGCGCCGACATCGGCCTGCGGGCTACTTCTTCGGCGTGACCGTCACCGGGAACTCGACCGGCGCCGGCGGCAGGGGAGCGGAGCCCACCGTGCCGGTGACCGTGCCGCTCACCGCTTTCGGGCCCGCGAGCAGGCGGAACACGAACCTCACCGACTCACCAGGGGCCAGCTCCTGCCGCGCCGTGCACGTCACCGTGCCCCTGCCCGCCGGGCAGGGGGCGGTGGTCTGCGCCCCTGCGCCGTCGAGGGCGACCAGCGGCCTGCCGAGCAGGCCCTCGCCCGGCCCGACCACCCTGACGTCGTCGGGCAGCGACAGCACGAGCGTGGGCGGCGGCAGGGGCGTCGAGCCGGTGTTGTGGACGATGACGGGCAGGTCGGCCGGCGGTCCGCCGGTGCCCAGGGTGAACCCCTCGGGCACGTCCGGCTCCAGGGCGCCCGGCGCGGGCCCGGCGGGTGGTTCCCCGGACGTCGACGCGCCCGGTCGCGCCGGGCCGGGCGTCTCCGGGGCGGGTGGCGCGGTGGAGCCCGTCGCCGAGGCGCCGGAGGGGGCCGTGCCGGAGGGCGCGGCCGTCGGCGTGGTGTTGTCGACGGTCGGCGCGGGCTGCTGGAGATCGGCGCTCAGCGTGGGGGGCAGGGCGTCGGTCGTCGGTTCGGGGGGTCCGCCGTTCGAGCCGACGCCCCACACGACGGCGACCACCAGCGCCGTGGTGGAGGCCGCGACGGCGAGCCACTGCGGTGCCGAGGCGACCGCGCCCGCCGTGCCTCCCGCCGCGCCCGCGCCCGCCGCCGCAGCGCCCGCGCCCGCCGTGCCCACCGCCGTCGCGCCGGCTGCCGCGCCGCCCATGGCCGCGCCCGCCGCCGTGCCGACCGCCGCCGCCTTCGCCGCCAGGTAACCGGCCGCCCCGACACCCAGCACCAGCGGCGCGACGACCGCGCGCAGCGCGCCGTTGACGTCGGCCAGCTCCGCGGCCAGGCCCCGGCACCGCGCGCAGCCGTCCAGGTGCGCCTGGACCTGCGCCGCCTCCCTGCTCCCCAGCCCGCGGCGGGTCCACGCGCCGAGCCGGTCGGCGATCGCCCGGCAGCGGCCCGCCGGCACGTCCTCCAGGTGCGCCTGGAGGTACGCCTTCTTGAGGCCTTCCCGCGCCCGGTAGGCCAGCGCCGACACGCCGTTGGCGGTCAACCCGAGCAGCGGCGCCACCTCGGCGTGCGACTGGCCCTCGATCTCGGTCTGCCACAGCACCGTCTGCCACCGCTCGGGCAGGCTGGCGAACGCCCGGGTCGCCAGCGCCCGCTCCAGCGCCGCCACCGCCGGGTCGTGGAACGGCACGACCACCGCCTCCGGCGCCAGCTCGGACACGTCGTCGGCCGGCTGGACCCGCTTCTCCCGCCGGTGCCGGTCGTAGGCGGTGTGCCGTACCGCGGTGAACAGGTAGGCGCGGAACGCCGAGTCCGGCCCGCGCCCGTCGCGCAGCACGTCGAGCACCCTGGCGAACGAGTCCGACACCAGGTCGTCAGCCTCCACCGCCGACCGCGACAACTGCCGGGCGAACGTCCGCGCCGCGCCCGCGTGCCGCTCGTAGAGCTTCCCGTACGCGCCCAGGTCGCCGGCGCGCACGGCGTCGATCAGCTCGGCGTCCGAGGGCACCCGGGACGAGGACCGGGACGAGGACCGGGACGAGGACCGGGACGGCGGCGCGGGCGCGTGCAGGGCCCGGTCGAGGTCGCCCCGCAGGACGGCCGGGTCGACGGTCCGCCAGCGGCCCACGTCGCGCTCGTCGGGCTGCGTGATCACCGGACGTCCCCTTCCCAGCGCGTCGCGTCACGGGTACGGTGCGCGACCCTATAGAAACCCGGCGGTCGGGGGCGCCGGGTGACCCCTGTGTCCCGCGGGATTAGGCCGAACGCACCACGATCGCCGTGGCGTTGTCGCGCCCACCGGCGGCCTCCGCGTCGTCGAGCAGCGCGCGCACCGCGTCCTCCGCGGGCGCGTCGCTCCCGAGGACTTCGGCGAGCCGCCTGTAGGGCACCTGCTCGGCGACCCCGTCCGTGCACAGCAGCAGCACGTCGCCGGAGCGCACCCCGACCCGCAGCAGGTCCGGTTCCGGCGCCTCGAAGTGCCCGACGAACCGGGTCAGGTGGTAGCGCGCCGCCCGCGCCTCGGCCGAGTCGAACGGGTACCACCCGTGCACGGCCCCGAGCCAGGCCATCGTGTGGTCGGTGGTCAGCAGCTCCAGCAGCCCGCCGCGCCACCGGTACAGCCGCGAGTCGCCGATCTGCGCGAGCCAGAACCCGTCCGGGCACTCGGCCAACGCGGTCACCGTGCACCCGGCCAGGACCCCGTTGTCCCGCCCGAAGTCGAAGACGAGCCGGTGCGCCTCGGCCACCGCCTCCACCAGCCCTTCCTTGCGGCCGCGTGCCCGTTCGACGACCAGGTCGACCGCCGTGCGGCCCGCCATGGCGCTCCCCGGCCCGTCCCCCATGCCGTCCGCGACGACCGCGAGCAACGGGTCGGAGGAGAGCGAGAAGGCGTCGAAGTTCGCCTGGTAGCGGTTCCCGACCCCGCTCCCGGCGGCGGCACTGAGCACGGTTCCTCCGTCAGGGTGGCTGTCGGCCATCGTAGGCGGGGAGGGTGCGTCGTGCCCTCCGGCGCGGGCAGCGCTCCGGAGGTGTCGGTCCCCCCGGTTACCCTGCCGCGCGTGACGCTGCTGATGATTTACGCCGGTGACGCCGACCCGCGCGCCGAGGTGACCCGGACCGGTGGCCTGCCCAGCGCGCCCGCCGGGTTCGAGTGGCCCCGGTGCGCCGAGTGCGGTGGCGCGCTCCGGTTCCTCGGGCAGGTGCTGCTCTCCGACGTGCCCGGCCGGGACGGGGACGACCGTCTCGTGCTGCTGTTCCAGTGCGACAACGACCCCGGCGCGTGCGAGACCTGGGAGGCCGACTCCGGCAGCACCGCCGCGCCGGTCGTGGCGCGGGGTGGGCTGTCGCCCGCAGGACCGCCCGCCGACGGCGTGACCGTGCTCGGGGCGGTGTCCGGGGTGCGGTTCGAGGTGTCCGACGTCGAGGACTACGGCGAAGCGCGCGAGGAGTACGGCGAGCGGACGGGCGAGCCGCTGCGCGTGGTGCTCGGGCAGCTGGGCGGGAGCGCGTACTGGCTCCAGGCCGACCAGACCCCCGGCTGCCCCGACTGCGGGAAGACGATGACGTCGGTGGCGCACCTGGAGGAGGGGCGCGACGGCGCCACCGCCGCCAACTTCGGCGGCGGTGGCATCGGGTACGCGTTCCTCTGCGACGGCTGCCCGGCGTCCGCCCGGTTCTTCTGGCAGGTGTGACCGGGGTCAGCGCGCCGCGTCGAGCGCGCGGTTGAGCGCGGTGACGTTGACCCCCGGCTCGCCGAGGAAACCCAGCGACCGGCCGTCGGTGTGCTCGGCGACCAGGTCGCGGACCCGGTCCTCGTCCACCCCGTTCTCCCGGGCCACGCGCGGCACCTGGAGCTCGGCGTAGGCGGTGCTGATGTGCGGGTCCAGGCCGGACGCCGAGGCGGTCACCGCGTCGGCGGGCACGCGGTCCTCCGCGACGCCCTCGCGCCCGGCGACCGCCGCCCGGCGCCCGGCGACCACGGCGTCGTGCTCGGCGTTGCGCTCGCCCTTGTTCGAGCCGCCCGACGCGGGCGGCGTCGCCGCCGAGGGCCGGGGGACGAACCACCCGTCGCCGTCCCGGGGCACCGCGACCAGGGTGGTGTCCACGGCCTCGGCGTTGGCGCGCAGTCCGGGCGCCCGGCTGACGACCCACACGGCGGCGGGGTAGAGCACACCGGTGATCACGGTGAGCACGAGCAGGACGCGCAGTCCCGCCAGGCACTGCTTGACGATCGCGTTCACGAGGGTCACCCGATCCCGGGGATGAGGCGGACGAGGAGGTCGATCAGCCTGATCCCGACGAACGGCGCGACCACGCCGCCCAGGCCGTAGACCAGCAGGTTGCGCCGCAGCAGCGCCGAGGCGCCGGCGGGCCGGTACCGCACGCCCCGCAGGGCCAGCGGGATCAGCACCACGATGATCAGCGCGTTGAAGACCACCGCCGAGAGGATCGCCGACTGCGGCGAGGCCAGGTGCATGACGTCGAGCCGGTCCAGCTGCGGGTGGATGGCCGCGAACATCGCGGGGAGGACGGCGAAGTACTTGGCCAGGTCGTTGGCCACCGAGAACGTGGTCAGCGCACCTCGCGTGATCAGCAGCTGCTTGCCGATCTCCACGATCTCGATCAGCTTCGTCGGGTCGGAGTCCAGGTCCACCATGTTCCCGGCTTCCTTGGCGGCCGAGGTGCCGGTGTTCATGGCGACGCCGACGTCGGACTGCGCCAGCGCGGGTGCGTCGTTGGTGCCGTCGCCGGTCATCGCGACGAGCTTGCCGCCCTCCTGCTCGCGCCGGATCAACGCCATCTTGTCCTCGGGCTTGGCCTCCGCGAGGAAGTCGTCCACCCCGGCCTCGTCGGCGATGGCGCGGGCGGTCAGCGGGTTGTCGCCGGTCACCATCACCGTGCGGATGCCCATCGCGCGCAGCTGCGCGAACCGCTCCGCCATGCCCGGCTTGACCACGTCGGCCAGCCGGATCACGCCGAGCACCCGGTCGTCGACGGCCACCACCAGCGGCGTGCCGCCGGCCGCGCCGATCCCGTCCACGACCGCGCGCGTCGCCCCGTCCAGGGCGAACGCGCTCGCCGCGCCCTTGCGGACCCGGCGGCCGTCCAGGTCGATGCCGCTCATCCGGGTCTGCGCGGTGAACGGCACGAACTCGCCGGTCCTCTCGTGCGCGGTGGCGTCCGCGGACCGCCCGTGCTCCGCCGCGCACAGCTCGACGACGCTGCGGCCCTCCGGCGTGCCGTCGGCCAGCGACGACAGCCGGGCCGCGTCGACCAGTTCGTCGAACGACGTGCCGCGCACCGGGATCAGCTCGGTGGCGTGCCGGTTGCCCAGGGTGATGGTGCCGGTCTTGTCCAGCAGCAGCGTGTCCACGTCACCGGCGGCCTCCACCGCCCTGCCGGAGGTGGCCAGCACGTTGCGCTGCACGAGCCGGTCCATGCCCGCGATGCCGATGGCCGACAGCAGCGCGCCGATCGTGGTCGGGATCAGGCACACCAGCAGCGCGGTCAGCACGACCACCGACTGCTCGCCGCCCGAGTACACCGCGAACGGCTGCAACGCCACGACCGCGAGCAGGAAGACGATCGTCAGCGTCGAGAGCAGGATGGTCAGGGCGACCTCGTTCGGCGTCTTGCGCCGCCGCGCGCCCTCGACCAGGGCGATCATCCGGTCCACGAACGTGTCGCCCGGCTTCGCCGTGATCCGCACGACGATCCGGTCCGACAGCACGGTCGTGCCGCCGGTGACGGCGGACCGGTCGCCGCCGGACTCCCGGACCACGGGCGCGGACTCGCCGGTGATGGCCGCCTCGTCGACGGTGGCGATGCCCTCGACCACGTCGCCGTCACCGGGCACCACCTCACCCGCCGCGACCACCACGAGGTCGCCGATCGCCAGGTCGGTGCCGGGCACGGTCCGGCCGTCGGTCAAGCGTGCCACCGCGTCGGCCCGGGTCCGCCGCAGCGAGTCGGCCTGCGCCCGGCCCCGGCCCTCGGCGACCGCCTCGGCCAGGTTCGCGAACAGCACCGTCAGCCACAGCCACGCGGCCACGGCGACGGTGAACGCGCTCGGGTCGGTCGCGGCGAACACCGTGACGAGGGCCGAACCGGCCCACACCACGAACATGACGGGGTTGCGCGCCTGGTGGCGCGGGTCGAGCTTGCGCAGCGCGTCGGGGAACGACGTGACCAGTTGCCGGGCGCCGAACGCGCCCGCGGTCACCGGTCGCGGCTTTCCGGTCCGAAGTGGACGGTCGGTGGTGGTGGTCACAGCAGGGCCTCCGCGATGGGACCGAGGGCGAGGGCGGGGACGAAGGTGAGCGCGGCGACCAGGACGATCGCCCCGGCCAGCAGCGTCGCGAACAGCGGACCGGTGGTGGGCACGGTGCCCGCCGTGACCAGCACCTTCCGCTGCTCGGCCAGGGAACCGGCCAGGCACAGCACCGCGATGACCGGCACGAACCGGCCCAGCGCCATGCACACGCCCAGCGACGCCTGGAACCAGTCGCCGGTCACCGTGATCCCGGCGAACGCGCTGCCGTTGTTGTTCGACGCCGACGCGTAGGCGTAGAGGATCTCGGACAGGCCGTGCTCGCCGGGGTTGCCCAGCGCGGCCGGCGTGGACGGCAGGACCGCGGTGATCCCCGCGCCGAGCAGCAGCACGGTCGGCATCGCCAGGATCGACACGGCGGCGGCCGTCACCTCGCGGCGGCCCAGCTTCTTGCCCAGGTACTCCGGCGTGCGGCCGACCATCAGGCCCGCCAGGAACAGCGCGATCACGGCCATCACCAGGATGCCGTAGAGGCCGGTGCCCACGCCGCCGGGCGTCATCTCCCCGAACAGCATGTTCAGCAGCAGCCCACCGCCGCCCAGGCCGGTGAAGCTGTCGTGCGCGGAGTTCACCGCGCCCGTGGACGTGGCCGTGGTGGTGTTGGCGAACAACGCGCTCGACGGGATGCCGAACCGCAGTTCCTTGCCCTCGAACGGGCGCAGGCCGTGCGCCTCCGCCGCCCAGACGAGCGCCAGCACCGCGCCCCACAGCGCGCCCATCACGCCGAGCAGCACGCGCCCCTGCCGGCGGTCGCCGACCATCGTGCCGAACGCGCGGGTCAGCGACACCGGGATGAGCAGGATCAGGAAGACCTCGACGAGGTTGGACCACCCGTTCGGGTTCTCGAACGGGTGGGCCGAGTTGGCGTTGAGGACACCACCGCCGTTGGTGCCCAGTTCCTTGATCGCCTCCTGCGACGCCACCGGCGCGGTCGCGACGGTCTGCCCGTCGACGTCCACACCCGACTCCAGGCTCATCACGACGCCCGCCGCCACGAGCACGATCGCGAACACGAACGACACGGGCAGCAGGACGCGCACGACACCCCGGGTCAGGTCGACCCAGAAGTTGCCCAGCCGGTCCGTGCGCTGCCGCGTGAACCCGCGCACCAGTGCGACCGCGACGGCCAGGCCGACGGCGGCGGACACGAAGTTCTGCACCGTCAGGCCGAGCACCTGCACGGCGTGGCCCATGGTGGTCTCGGGCACGTAGGACTGCCAGTTCGTGTTGGTCACGAAGCTGATCGCGGTGTTGAACGCCGTGCCGGGCGGCACGGAGCCGCGCCCGAAGTCCCACGGCAGCGCCGACTGCGCGCGTTGCAGCACGTACAGCAGCGCCGCGCCGACGAACGAGAACCCGAGCACGCCCAGCGCGTAGGTGCTCCAGCGCTGCTCGGAGTCGGGGTCGACGCGGGCGATGCGGTAGACGGCCCGTTCGACCCCCAGGTGCCGGTCACCGGTGTAGACGCGGGCCAGGTGGTCGCCGAACGGCCGGTGCGCGACCGCCAGGGCGAGGAGCAGCAGGCCGACCTGGAGCAGCCCGGCCGTGGTCGAGGACATCAGAACCTCTCCGGCCGGACGAGGGCGACGAAGAGGTACCCGATCAGCAGCAGGGCCAGCACGCCGCCCGCGGCGTTGGCAAGCACCCCCGTGCCGCTCACAAGCGCCCCAATCCGCGCACGCCGAGCGCCAGCAGCGCGAACACCCCTATGAGCAGCAGCGCGTAGGCCAGGTCGGCCATGGACGTCGCCCCTTCCCGATTCGAGCGGCACCCGTTCGTGGGACCGCGACGACCGGAAGGGTGCATCGGGGAAGGGGCCGCCCGGAGCGGCCTGACGGCTCCTTGACGCCGCGGGCCGGGTCCTTTACGGCTTGTTGACGGCCCGCGCCGCCGGAGGGGGCGGGCCGCCGGACCGGCCGCGCCGGCGCGGCCGGGTCGTCGCCGGCTCCGTCACCAGCTCCGACGGCGGCGGCGCGACGGCTGCGCGGCGGTGCGGTCGAGCCGGGTCCGCACGGCCGCCACGGCCTGCTCGACCGTGGGGTGCACGGCGACCTCGTGGTGCAGGTCGGTGATCTCCAGCGGGCGCAGGACCGCGCGCCGGTTGGCGACCAGCGCCAGCTCGGTGCGCAGCCGTCGGGCACGCAGGACGGCCCCCAGCAGCAGCTGGAGGCCCGTGGAGCCGAAGAACCCCACGTCGGACAGGTCCACGACGAGACCGGACGGGTGGCGGTCGAGCACGTCGTTCAGCCTGACCCGGACGGGGTGGGCGGTGGAGGCGTCGATCTCGCCCGCCACGACCACGACCGGGATGTCGTCGTGCTCGAGGGTGCGGACGGTGGGCGAGGCCAGGGGGTGCGCATCGAACATGGGATACCTCTCGGCAAGCCACGAGAACCGGCAACCGAGCTCTTTTCAACCCGTATCGTCGTTCCGCGCGAACGGACGTCTGTGGTCGTCGACCCACCTCGACCGTACGACGCCGGTCGGCGCGGTGCAACTACTCCCCGTCACCCGAACGGCGTGCTCACCCGGTCGACCGGCGCCGGCCCGCACCGTCCCGACATCGGTCGGGCGCGTTCCGCTCCCACAGCGCGAGCAGCGTGTACGCGGCCGGCGAGGCACCGTCGGTGATGACGCCGTCCCGCATCATCCGCTCCACCTCGGCGCGCGGGAACCACGCCTGGCGCATGCCCAGCTCGGTCGCCTCCGGGTGCGGCTCGCCCGGCGTGAGGTCGGTCGCGAGGAACACGTGGGCGCGGTGGCCGGCGATGCCGTTCGAGCAGTGCACGTGGCCGAGCCGGTGCAGCGCGCCCGCCGTGAACCCGGTCTCCTCGGCCGGCTCGGCGGCGGCCATCCGCTCGGGGGTGCCGGTCACCCCGGGCGTGAACGACCCCGCCGGGAACTCCCAGGACCACGACCGGGACGGGTAGCGGTACTGCTCCACGAGGTGGAAGCCGTCGTCCTGGGCCGGGACGACCAGCGCGAAATCGGGCTTGTCGATCACCGAGTAGAGGCCCGGCGAGCCGTCCGCGTGCTCGATGCGGTCCTCGCGGACCGACAGCCAGGGGTTCTCGTACACGATCCGGGAGGACACCGTCCTGATGGTCACGCCGCCAGTATCACGCGCCCCGCGCCGCCCACACGATCATCGACGGCTCGGCGGCGGATCTTGATCGGCCGTTCGAGTGAAGGTCGGCTACGCCGTTCGAGGTGTCCGGCGACAGGTCACGGCGTAGCGCCCTTCGCGCGGGTGGCCTGGCGCGCGACGAGCACGTCCAGCACGGTGATGCCGAGGACGACGCCGGTCGCGCCGAGCAGCCGCCCCCGCCGAGCGCCTCGCCCGGTCAGCGCCACGGCCAGGCCGGCGAGGTCCATCGCGTCACCGGCGACGCGCGTCCACGCCCAGGGGCCGGTGCGGCGACCGGCGAGCAGGCCGGCGGCGTGGACCAGCTCGCGCGCGCCCACCAGCGGCACCACGGCCTTCGAGGTGGTCGAGTCGGCCACGCCGCTCAGCCGGCGCACCGCCTTCGGGGCGACGACCTGCGCCACGCCCAGGCCCAGGCTGACCAGGCCCAGCGCCCGGCCGCGCCGCCGTACCTCTCCGCGGGGGGAAGACATGCGAACCTCCGGTTCCGGGTCGTGGTCCCGTGCGCCCCGGTGGCGCGCGGACCCCTCGACCGGAACCGGACTACCACCGCACGCGACGCCTACACCCCCCCGCCGAAGCGGGGCACCGCCCGCCGGGCCACCCGACCCCTAAGCTCGATCGGGTGGACTTCGTCGCACACCTGCGGGCCGCGCTGCCCGCGATGCTGGCCGACATCGTGGAACTGGTGGCGTGCGAGTCGCCGTCCGAGGACCTCGCGGCGGTGGCCGCCGGCGCGGACCTGGTGGCGCGGATCGGCGCCGACCGGCTGGGCGTCGCGCCCGAGCGGATCACGTCGGCCGGCCGCGCGCACCTGCGCTGGGCGTTCGGCGACGGCCCGACCCGCGTGCTGGTGCTGGGCCACCACGACACGGTGTGGCCGGTGGGCTCGCTCGCCACCCACCCGGTGACCGCGGCCGGTGGCGTGCTGCGCGGTCCCGGCTGCTTCGACATGAAGGCCGGTCTGGTGGTCGCCTTCCACGCGATCGCCGCCCTGCCCGACCGCGCCGGGGTGACGCTGCTGGTCACCGGGGACGAGGAGATCGGCTCGCCGACCTCGCGGGAGCTGATCCGGGCGGAGGCGGCGGGCTGCTCGGCGGCCCTGGTGCTGGAGGCGTCCGCGCCGGGCGGCGCGCTCAAGGTCGAGCGCAAGGGCGTGTCCCAGTACTCCGTGCGGGTCACCGGCCGGGCCGCGCACGCGGGCCTGGAACCCGAGCGGGGCGTCAACGCGTCCGTCGAACTGGCCCACCAGGTGCTCGCCGTGGCCGCCCTGGCCGACCCGGGACGCGGCACCACGGTCACGCCGACCCTGCTGTCCGCCGGCGCGTCGGCGAACACGGTGCCCGCCGCGGGTGAGTTCGCGGTGGACGTCCGCGCCCGGGACGCGGCCGAGCAGGACCGCGTGGACGCCGCCCTGCGCGCGCTGCGCCCCGTGCTGGACGGCGCGGTGCTGGAGGTCGTCGGCGGCCCGAACCGCCCGCCGCTGCCCCGGACCGCCTCGGCTGACCTGTTCGACCGGGCGTCCCGGGTGGCCGCCGCGCTGGGACTGCCGCCGTTGCGCGGGGTGGCCGTCGGCGGTGGCTCGGACGGCAACTTCACCGCCGGCGTCGGCACGCCCACCCTCGACGGCCTCGGCGCGGTGGGCGGCGGCGCGCACGCCGACGACGAGCACGTCCTGATCGACGAACTGGCGCCCCGCGCGGCACTGGTGGCGGCGCTGGTCGCAGACCTGCTGGGGGAGCGGTGACCGGGCCGGAGGACGACGCGGTGGACGCCGCCCGCGCCGCCGGCGTGCGGGTCCGCGCGGTGACCGACCTGGACGACCTCGCGGCGGTGCAGCGGCTCTTCGACGACATCTGGCGGCCCGACCCGGCGAACCGGCCGATCACCACCGAGGTGATGCGCGCCCTGACCAAGGGCGGGAACTACGTGGCCGGCGCGTACGACGGCACCGCGCTCGTCGGCGCCGTCGCCGGGTTCTTCGGCCCGCCCGCCGAGGCAACCCTGCACAGCCACATCACCGGCGTGGCCACCACCGCCCTCGGTCGGGGCGTCGGGTACGCGCTCAAGCTGCACCAGCGGGCGTGGGCCGCGGCACGCGGCGTCCGCGCCATCACCTGGACCTTCGACCCGCTGGTCAGCCGCAACGCCCACTTCAACCTGGCCAAGCTCGGCGGTGAGGTCGTGGAGTACCTGCCGGACTTCTACGGCCCGATGCGCGACGGCATCAACGCCGACGACGCCAGCGACCGGGTGCTGGTGCGCTGGGACGTCCACGCGCCCCTGCCGCGGGCCTGCCCCGTGCCCGAGGGGGCCGCGCTGGTGGCCGTGCCGCCGGACGTGGCCGCCCTGCGCGCCACCGACCCGGAGGCGGCGAAGCGGTGGCGGGCCGCGCTGCGCGAGGCCCTCGTGCCGCTGCTCGCCGCCGGGGGGCGGATCACCGGGTTCGACCGCGCCGGCGGGTACGTCGTGACGGGGGGAGACGGGTGGAGCTGACCGGGGTGGAGCTGCGCCGGGTCCGGATGCCGCTGGTCGCGCCGTTCCGGACCTCGTTCGGCAGCGAGACCACCCGCGACATCCTGCTGGTGCGCGCGGTCACCGACGAGGCCGAGGGGTGGGGCGAGTGCGTCGCGCTGGCGGACCCGCTGTACTCCTCGGAGTACGTCGAGGCAGCGCAGCACGTGCTCCGGGCGTACTTCGTGCCCGCCGCGGCACGGGTGGCGGACGCGACCGCCGTGGCGCCCGCGCTGGCCGCGTTCAAGGGGCACCGGATGGCGAAGGCGGCGCTGGAGACGGCCGTCCTGGACGCCGAGCTGCGCGCCGCGGGCCGGTCGTTCGCGCGCGAGCTGGGCGCGGTGCGCGACCGCGTGCCGTGCGGGGTGTCGGTGGGCATCGCCGACTCGGTGCCGCGCCTGCTCGACGAGGTCGCCGGCCACCTCGACGCGGGCTACCTGCGGATCAAGCTGAAGGTCCGGCCCGGCTGGGACGTCGAGCCGGTGCGCGCGGTGCGCGAGCGGTTCGGCGACGACGTGCTGCTCCAGGTCGACGCCAACACCGCCTACACCCGTGCCGACATCGGCCACCTCGCCCGCCTCGACCCGTTCGACCTGCTGCTGGTCGAGCAGCCGTTCGACGAGGAGGACCTCCTCGGCCACGCCGAACTGGCCCGCGCGATCCGCACCCCGGTGTGCCTGGACGAGTCGGTCACCTCCGCCCGCGCCGCCGCCGACGCGATCCGCCTCGGCGCGTGCTCCGTGGTCAACGTCAAGGCCGGCCGGGTCGGCGGCTACCTGGAGGCCCGCCGGGTGCACGACGTGTGCGCGGCGCACGGCGTGCCGGTGTGGTGCGGCGGGATGCTGGAGAGCGGCCTCGGGCGCGCAGCCAACGTGGCGCTGGCCGCGCTGCCCGGCTTCACCCTCCCCGGCGACACCTCCGCCTCCGAGCGCTACTACCGGGCCGACCTCACCGAGCCGTTCGTGCTCCGCGACGGCCACCTGCCCGTGCCCGCCGGGCCGGGGCTCGGCGTCGCCCCGCTGCCCGACGCGCTGGCGGACGCCACCACGTCGACCGAGTGGCTGCCGCTGCGCTGACGGCCTCCGCGCCGGCTCCGGGCGGGACGTGCGAGCGCCCACCGGCGGCCGATCGTTCGTCGACTTTTGTCACAAGCCGCACAAATCCATTCGAAGTTTCTGTGCAATCGGAAGGATTTGCGGCAAATGTGAATCCGGTGCTTGTAGGGGTCTTTCGGGGTCAGTATATTACTGACTGGTAGTAGAACCAACCGCCGCTGTTGAAAGCGTATTCCGATCGATCTCGACGAGGAGATTGTCCATGCGCATTTCCCTGTCCCGGAAGCTCGTCCAGGGGCTCGCGGTCGGCGCCGCGGTCGCGACCACCGCCGTCCTCGGCGGCGCGGGCGTCGGTCACGCGGCGTCAGCCCAGCTGACGCTCGTCTACAACTGCCCGTTCCCGCTCATCGGGTCGCAGGACATGTCGGTGAAGATCGTCGTCGGCAACCTGCCGGCCTCCGGCACCGTCGGCGTGCCGCTGCCGGCCACGACCGTCACCGCCACCGCCACCGTGCCGGCCACCGCGACCCTCGGACTGGCCCTGGTCGGGGCCAAGACGGTCGAGGGCACGGCGGTCGCCTCCACCAGCGTGGACAACGCGGGCACCGTCGTGCCGGTGACCGCGAACCTGACCGTGGCCAAGACCCCCGTGCCGTCCTCCGGCGCGTTCAACACGGTCGCCACCGGCGGCACCCCGCCGCTCACGCTCACCAAGGCGGGCAGGACCACGATCACGGTCGGCAACTTCAGCACCACGCTCACCCCGAAGAAGGCCGACGGCTCGACCACCGGCCTGGGCACCTTCACGTCCGCGTGCACGCTCAAGCCGGGCCAGGTGACCAAGCTGTACGAGTTCACCGTGTCCTGACCGTCCCACCTGTCGCCACCCCTCGGCGGGTCGTTCTCCGGAACGGCCCGCCGAGGGCGTCCAAGGCAATTGACCGATCACGCGGGTGGCGCCGTGCACGGCGCTCCGCCGCACACGTCGATCACCAGTCCGGTGGTCAGGAAAGCGGCCTTTTGTCGGCGCGCGTCGGCCGAGGACCGCGGGTCCGCGTGCGGGTCGCGGCCGTAGTCGGGCTCCGTCGGCGGCGTGTTGGTGGTCGGCGGCGCGGGCGTGCCGCTGTCCCACACCACCATCGCCGAGCCGGCGTGCGGCAGCCGTGCCGGCTCGATCCCCCAGTACGGCTCGCGGTCGGGACCGCGGCCGGGCGCGAGGGCCGGCGTCACCAGGCGGGCGCCGACCGTGCGGGCCTGCACGTCCGCCGCGACGTTCGCCACCTGGTGGTCGCCGAACGCGATGTGCATCAGCACGCGCCGGTCGCCGAGGTGGTTGGCGTAGCCGTTGGTCTCGCCCCGGTCCCACAGCAGCTGGAGCAGCTGGAGCACCACCTGCTGGCGCAGTCGGTCCGGGTAGGACAGGTCGAGCACCTGGTGGAACCGCGCGAAGTCGCTGCTGCGGTTGAGCAGCAGGCCGTAGTTCATGCCGGTGACGCCGAGGACGGCGGTGCGGATGTCCGGCGACGCCGCCACCAGCGCCCCACCGAGGATGCCGCCCTGGCTGTTGCCGTCGAAGACCAGCGGGCGGGTGGTGTCGACCAGCGGGCGTCCGTCGTCGGTGCGGAACGCCCGGTGCGCGGTGAACCCCTGCGGGTGCGCCAGCGCGCGGCCCACGAACATCGCGTTGAGCAGGCCCTGCTGCGAGCGCTCCGGGATCGCCGGGAACAGGCCGATGTCCGCGAGCGCCGCCAGCACGACCGGGATGTCGTCCTGCGCCATGCCGATCCAGTCGGTGGCGCAGAAGGTGAACCCGTGCTCGGCCGCCATCGCCTTCACGTTGCCCGCCCCCACCTCCGACCGCGAGCCCAGCAACCCGTGCCCGTACAGGGCGGGCCAGGAGGGCCGGGTGAACGCCGACCGGGGCACCTCGCAGCGGAACTGCGCCTCCACGGTGCCGAACAGCGAGCGTCGCGGCGTGCCGTCGGAGCCGCGGCGCAGCACCGAACCGGGCAGGCCGGCGGGCAGCGTCAGGTAGCTGGGCACGGTGACCCGGCCGGTGACCTCGCGGGCGATGCGCGCGTCCTGCTCGGGGGTGAAGTCGGTGACGCCGGTGACGGTCGACGCGGGCGCCCGCGTGCCCAGGCCGCGCAGGGCGTCGTCCCGGATGGTGGTCAGGTCGCCGGTCAGACCGCGCGTGCTCGCGACGGTGAAGTCCCAGGCCAGGTCCAGGGTGCCCGGTGCGACACCGTGCGCGGCGAGGGTGTCCAGGGCCGGTCGGAGCTGCCGCTGCCGGGCGTGCAGCGGGTCGTCCGGCGCCAGGTCCGGCCCGGCGACCTCCGCGAAGGCGGCGTTCGGCGCGATCTCGTTCCCGGCGACGTCGCGCAGGCCGCGCAGGGCCACGACGTAGTGGTGCCCGTCGCGGAAGTTGCGGGCCGGGTGGACCAGCAGCGCCCGGCGTCGCGGGTCGTTCGAGTCGATCTCGGCCCAGTGCGGCCACCGCTCGCCGGTCGTCGCGTCCAGCAGCACGACGGGCGAGTCGGGGTCGAGCGAGCGGCCGATGTCGGTGACCGGGGCCATCCCGCTCGCCACCGGGTCGAGGCCGGGCACGTGCGCGATCAGCGTGGAGCCGGGGGAGAAGCCGTCCGCCCGGTTCCACGCGGTCGGGTTCGGCGAGCTGCCGAGCGCGTTGCGCGGCAGGACGCGGGAGTCGAACGCGACCCGCCGTCCCGTGTCGGTGCCCGGGTCGGGCCGGGTGTGCCAGTCGCTGGGGAACGGCAGCAGGCACTCCACGCCGCCGCCGATCGGGTCGCAGCCGCCGGTGGCGTGGGCGGCGGCGTGGGTGGGCGCCGTGGCGGTGAGCGACGCGGCGACGAGCGCGACGACCAGGGGCAGCCTCGTGCGCGACCTCATGTCACACCCCCGTCACGTGGTCGGCGATGATCCGCGCGTAGTTGGCCTCACCGCGCCGGTTGGGGTGCAGCGGCGCGGCGAGGTCGGTGGGCACGTAGCCCTCCACCCACTTGTCCCACGGCGCCTGGCACGCGTCGTGGCCGGCGCTGGGCGTCCTCAGGTCGACGTACTCCGCGCCGTGCGCCGCGCTCCGCTCGGCGATGACCGCGTTGAGCCGGTCGACGCCGCCCTGGAGGAAGTCGGCGTCCGCGGGCAGCACCGGCTGGACCGGCCAGCACCCGCCCGCCTTGATGTAGAGCCCGTACCCGGTGACGACCACGCGCGCCCGCGGCGACCGCGCGCGGATGCCGTCCAGGGCGGCGGCCAGCTTCGGCCCGAACTCGGCCAACCGCTGGGCCAACCGCGCCTCGTGCTCGCCGGCGCACGGCGTGGCGGCGGGGTCGAGCCGCACGCAGTCCTGGGCGATGCCGACCAGCCCGACGTCGTTGCCGCCGATGGTCAACGTGACCAGGCCGGTGTCCGGGCGCAACGCGTCGAACTGCGGCGGCGCGGTCCCGGCGGGGATGTCGAGCAGCGACAGCTCCTGCGGTTCGGTCAGGTGCCTGCCGGCCGCGCCGCTGCACGTGACGTCGGTCAGCGCCGCCCCCAGCCGGGCGGCCAGCTCGTGCGGGTAGTTGTGCGTGGAGCGGCCGCAGGCGAGCGGACCGGTCGGGGAGGGGATCAGCGGCCCGGACGGCATCGAGTCGCCCAGCGCCACGTAGGCCAGGGCCGCGGCCCCCGGTGCCGCCGCTCGTTCCGCCGCCGCGGCCGGCGGCGTCGGTAAACCGGGGACCGGCAGGCCGGACGCCGGCAGGGCCAGGGCGACCGCCCCCGCGGCGGTGGACAGGGCGCGGTGGAGACGTGTGTTCACGGGCGACCTCCGAGTGCAGGGTGTGACGGGTGCCACACGTCATCATGCAGGGCCTGGGAAGACCGGCACGCCCTTGACCGCCGATCCGGATCATGACCAGGATCAGGGGACCCGCACGCACCGCTCGCACCGGCACCACAGGGGTTGACAACGATGTCATCGCTTCGCCCACTGGCCCTGGCAGTGGCCGCCGCCCTGGTGGCGGCGCTCCCCGCCCCCGCGACCGCCGCCCCACCCGGACCCTCCGCGCCGGGACTCCCGGCGCCCGGACTCCCGGCGCCCGGCCAGTGGGTGGTCACCGCCCCCGCCGGCGGCGTGGCGGCACGCGTCGCCTTGGAGGGCGGCGCCCTCACGCTCGCCGTCACGCGCGGTGGTCGCACCGTGCTGGCCCCCGCGCCCGTCGGGCTGCGCACCGAGGCCGCCGACCTGACCTCCGGGCTGCGGTCGCTCGGGCGGTCCGACCGGGTCGTGCGGGAGCGGTACGCCATGACCACCGGCAAGCGGCTCGAACGCGACAACCGGATGACCGAGACGCGGCTGTCGTTCGCGGGGACCGGCGGCGCGCGGCTGGACCTGGTGGTGCGCGCCGCGCCCGACGGCGTGGCCTACCGGTACGTGGTGCCGGGACCCGCCGTGGTGACCGGCGAGGCGTCCTCCTACGCCCTGCCCGCCGACGCGCCGGCCTGGCTGCTGCCCTACAACGCCTGGTACGAGGCCAACCGCGTGCACACCACCGCGGGCGGGGCCCCGCCCGGCGACTACGGCCACCCGTCGTTGTTCCGGGTCGGCGGGGACTACGCCCTGCTGACCGAGTCCGACGTGGACGGCCGGTACCCCGGCAGCAGGCTGCGGCACGTCGGGGCGGGCCGCTACGAGGTGGTGCTCGCGGACGGGAGCAGCGCTTCCGAAGGCGAGCTGCGCACGCCGTGGCGGACCGCGATCGTCGGCGACCTGGCCACCGTGAGCCGCTCCACCCTCGTGGACGACCTCGCGCCGCCGTCCCGGCTCGCCGACACCTCGTGGGTCCGGCCGGGCAAGGTCGCCTGGTCGTGGCTGAGCGAGCACTCCAGCCCGGGGGACCCGGAGCGGCAGCGGCGGTACGTGGACTTCGCCGCCGCGCACGGCTGGGAGTACGTCCTCGTCGACGAGGGCTGGCAGGAGAGCTGGGTGCCCGACCTCGTGCGGTACGCCCGAGCCAAGGGCGTCGAGGTGCTGCTGTGGTTCCGGTGGAGCGACCTCGACACGTCCGCCGAACGCGACTCCGTGCTGCCGCGGGTGCGCGACTGGGGCGTGAAGGGCGTGAAGCTCGACTTCATGGAGTCCGACTCGCGGGTCCGCTACCAGTGGTACGACGCCGTCCTGGCGAAGACCGCCGAACTGCGCCTGATGGTCAACTTCCACGGCTCGACCATTCCGCACGGCCTCGCCCGCACCTGGCCGCACGTGATGACCATGGAGGCGGTGCGCGGCGCGGAGAACTCCCCGCCCGCCGCGAACAACCCGGTGCAGTTCTTCACCCGCAACGTGGTCGGCTCGATGGACTACACGCCGGTGTCGCTGGAGGTCGGCACGAAGGAGGCGTCCGTCGCGCACGAGATCGCGCTGCCCGTGCTCTACGAGTCGGGGTGGACGCACTTCGCCGACAAACCCGAGGCGTACGAGCGGTTCCCGCAGGCCCTGCGCCACCTCGACCAGGTGCCGGCGGTGTGGGACGACACCCGGCTGCTCGCCGGCGACCCGACCGACCACGCGGTGGTGGCGCGCCGGTCGGGCGAGCGGTGGTTCGTCGGCGCGGTGTCGACGGGTGCCCCGCGCACCCTGGGGGCGTCACTGGACTTCCTGGGCGGCGGACGCTGGCTGGTCGAGGTGCTGCGGGACGACCCGGCCGCGGCGCGCGGCGACGTGCTGCGCGAGAGCCGGGTCGCCCGGTCCGCCGACCGGCTGGAGGTGGCGGTGCCGCGCGACGGCGGGTTCGCCGCGGTGGCCTGCCCGTACCGGCCGGGGCGCGCGACGTGCGACGAGCCGGTCGTCCCCGTCCCCGGCAGCACCCTGACCACCACGCCGGCCGAGGCCGACGCCGGGCCGGGGGCACCGGTGGTGGTGACCGGCGGCTTCACCGCCACCGCCGACGTCGCGGACGTCACCCTCACCGCGACCGCGCCCGCCGGCTGGGAGGTCACCGGCCCGACCGTCCGGCGGCAGGTGCTGCGGGCGGGCGAGGCCGTCGCCGGCACGTGGACCGTGCGCCCGGCGGCGGGCGCGGTCGGCGCGCACGACGTGCCGGTGTCCGCGGAGTTCCGCACTCCCGGTCACCCGCGGGTGCACGTCGAGCGGGCCGTGCGGGTGTTCGTCGCGCCGACCGGCGCGCCGCACGTGAGCGACCTGCCGTTCACCCAGTCCAACGGGTGGGGGCCGGTCGAGCGGGACCGCTCCAACGGCGAGGCGTCCGGCGGTGACGGCGGGCCGCTGACCATCGCCGGGGTCGTGCACGCCAAGGGGCTCGGGGTGCACGCGCCGTCCGAGGTGGCGGTCCACCTGGGCGGCGCGTGCCGGTCGTTCGGCGCGGTGCTCGGGCTGGACGACGAGACGACGTCACCGGGCTCGGTGGTGTTCCAGGTGGTCGGTGACGGCCGGGTGCTGCACGACAGCGGCGTCGTCCGGGGCGGCGAGCCGGGACGTGCCGCGTCCGTGGACACCACCGGCGTGCGGACGCTCGTCCTGCGGGTCACCGACGCGGGTGACGGCCGCAACTTCGACCACGCCGACTGGGCCGACGCGCGCCTCGACTGCGGGTGACGGTCGGCGCGGGGTGGGCACCTCGCCGTTGCCCACCCGTGCCGCGGACACCCCCGCCGCGGACACCCCGCGCCACCCGGTCGTCCACGCCGCCGCCACGTCGGCCAGGGCGGTCGCGGACAGCGGGTGGCGCCCCAGCCCGATCGCGAACCGCACGGCGTCGGCGGAGCGCGCGACCGGGCGCGGCCAGGCGTGCACGTCCGGCGCCACCGCCTCCAGCGCGGCGACCAGGGACCGCACCCGCCCGCGCACCGGGCCCACCAGGTCGTGCGGCACGGTCAGCACGGCCCACGCGGCGTGCGCCCGGTGCGCGTCGGGCGGCGCGCAGAGCCGCCCGGCACGGCCGTCGGCGACGATCTCCCACGCCCGGTACAGCTCGGCGGTCAGCAGGTCCCGGAAGCCGGGGCCGACCTGCTCGGCGCAGGAGCGCACGGGCTCCGCCGGCGTCATGACCGTCACGGGCGACCCGGTCGGCGCACCCGGTCCGACCGGGTCGCGCCAGTCCCACGCCGCCCAGGTGCCGAAGAACCCGGCGAGCAGGTCCGGCCCGTCCCACTCGCGCGCCGTCCGCGCCGCCAGCACCGCCCACCCCACGCCGGGCACCCCGCCGAACGGCGCCGAGTCCAGCCCGCGCGCCCGAGCCCACCGCTTGACCTCGCTGGCCAGGCGCGTGAACGCGTCCCGCCGGTCGCCGACCCCGGCCAGGATCGCCTCCGCGTCGGTGACCGCGCTCATCGCGAGCCGCGAGCCGCCCACGACCAGGTCCACCGCCAGTCCGTCCACGACCGTCCGGTAGCCCGGTGAGCGCACACCGAGCACGGCCCGGACCTCGGCCCGCGGCAGGCCTTCCGCCAGGGCCCGCGCCGCGCTGGTCGGTGGTGACCAGGTCCAGGTCGCCGTCCGGCAACGCGCACCCCAACCGGCGCGAGCCGACCACGTGCAGATCGTCCAGCGAGGCGGACAGCGCGGCGACCACCTCGTCGGCCACCGCGTCCAGCGACGGCCCCGGCGGCGTCTCCGGCTCCTCGAACCACCGCACGTCGCCGCTGCCCAGCGCCACCGCCGCACGCGGCAGCATCGGGCCGTCACCGCGCCTCGACAGGACCACGACCTCGTCCACCCGGTCGTCCCACGCCCCGATCCGGTCGGCCGCCCCCCGGGACCGGCCGACCGTCAGGTGCGGCGTGAACCCCTCGCGGGTCGGGCACCCCGGGAAGCGCCGCCGCACCGCGTCGTGCAGCGCGGTCCACGGCCCGCCGCCCGCCGCCGGGTCCAGCCACACCACGCCGTGCCCGAACCCGCGCACCCCGGCCACCCGCACCGGGAACGGCGCCACCCCGGCCACCGCCCGCGCCGGCAGGGGCACGGCCCGCTCGAAGTCGGACTCCGGCACGAAGCCGAACAGCACGGTCACGTGCGGCGGCCACCGGTCGGCCCTCGGGTCGTGCCCGCGGCGCACCCGGTCCACGTCCTCCCGCCCGCGCGGCAGCCACACCATCGAGCACGTCGGTGGGCGCCGGGGTCGGCGCCACCCGGGCCAGCACCCCGTAGTGGTCGGAGGCGAACAGGCCGCCCACGGGCCGGTCGCCCACCAGCCGCGCCTCCGCGCACCGCAGCCCGCCGCGCAGGAACACCCGGTCGAGCCGGGACGCCCGCCCGGTCAGCGAGGACACCGCCGCCGGCGGGTTGGCCACCGGGTCGAACGTCGGCGGGGCGTCGTCGCGCGCCTCCGGCCACGCGTCGCGCACCCCGAGCGCGGCGGCCGGTCGCGGTCTCCACCACCACGGCGGCGACGGCCTTGTGCGCGCCCAGCGCGAACCGGCCGCTCTCGACCACGGGCAACCGGCTCAGCACGAGCAGGCCGGTGCGGTCGACGTCCGGGCCGGCCGGGTCGACGTCGAGGGTGTGGGCCGCGCGCACCCACGGCTCGGCCATGAGCGCGGCCAGCAGGTCGGGTTCCACCTCCTGCAACGCGATGACGTCCGCGTCGGCCGCCTCCAGCGCGGCGAGCAGCAGCGGCCTGCGGCGCGCCGTGTCGAGGGTCGCCGTCGTAGCGGTCCCACAGGACGTTCCAGGTCAGCACCCGGACCCCCGCGGGATCGGGCCGGTGGGGGCGGGCCGGTGCAGGTCCGGCCGTTCGGCGCCGGACCCGGCCGGCGACCACCCGCGCAGCGGGTCCCAGGCGTGCGGGGCGCCCGCCGTGAACACCCCGCGCCACAGCACCGGGGGAACGGGCACGCCCAGCCCGCGCAGGAAGCGCACCGACTCGTCCCAGCCCAGGCACCGGTCGCCGGCCCACACCGAGAACCCGTAGAACCAGCTCTCCAGGTCCCGGTAGGCGATCGAGTGCCGGGCGTGGACGTTCTCGCCGCAGACGCGCCACCCGGCGGGCAGCCCCGGCCCGATCCGCCCCTGGAGCCCCTTCACCCACGACCGGGACGGGTGGTGGCCCGAGTCGGGCGACCGGGGCGTGCGAGCCGTCCGGTAGAGCGTGGTGTTCTCCCCGTCGAGCTTCTCGGTCACCACGACCTCGCGCCCGCGCAACCCGTCGAGGTCGCAGACCCGGACGTCGTCCGGTGACGCGCCCGGCGACCACGGGAGGTGCGGCGTGCGCGGGTACGACGTGCGCATGACCCCTCCCGACTCCCGGCGACGTCAGCACCATAAAAATCACGACGGGGGCGATCGACCGGATTTCCGGTCGCGTCCCGATACGATGACCGGTCGACGGAAGCCGTACAGGAAGGAAGCACGTGGAAACGCTGGAGTTCCAGTCCGAGGCACGTCAGCTGCTCCAGCTGATGATCCACTCGATCTACTCGAACAAGGACACGTTCCTGCGCGAACTGGTGTCCAACGCCTCCGACGCGTTGGACAAGCTGCGCTTGGAGGGGTTCCGGGACAAGGACCTGGAGGTCGACACCTCCGACCTGCACATCGACATCGAGGTCGACGCGGAGCAGCGCACGCTGACCGTCCGGGACAACGGCATCGGCATGACCCGCGACGACGTGGTCAACCTGATCGGCACGATCGCCAAGTCCGGCACCGCCGAGTTCCTGCGCAAGGTGCGCGAGTCGCAGGAGGCGGCCGGCCCGCAGGACCTCATCGGGCAGTTCGGCGTCGGTTTCTACTCGACGTTCATGGTCGCGGACCGGGTGACGCTGGTGACGAAGCACCCGCGCTCGGAGAAGGGCGTGCGCTGGGAGTCCGGCGGCGAGAGCACCTACACGATCGAGGACGTCGACGACGCGCCGCAGGGCACCGCCGTCACCCTGCACCTCAAGCCGGTCGACACCGAGGACAACCTGCCGGACTACACCTCGACCGCGAAGGTCCGCGAGATCGTCAAGCGCTACGCCGACTTCATCACCTGGCCCGTCCGGCTCGTGCCCGGGAAGCCGGGCGACGACGGGGAGGCCGCCGAGCCGACCACGATCAACTCGCGCAAGGCGCTGTGGGCGCGGCCGTCCAGCGAGGTGAGCGAGGACGAGTACGCCGAGTTCTACCGGCACGTCAGCCACGACTGGAACAAGCCGCTGGAGACCATCCGCATGCAGGCGGAGGGCACCTTCGAGTACCAGGCGCTGCTGTTCCTGCCGTCCCAGGCGCCGATGGACCTGTTCATGCGCGAGCGCAAGCGCGGCGTGCAGCTCTACGTCAAGCGCGTCTTCATCATGGACGACTGCGAAGAGCTGATGCCGGAGTACCTGCGGTTCGTCAAGGGCGTCGTGGACGCCCAGGACCTGTCGCTGAACGTGTCGCGCGAGATCCTCCAGCAGGACCGCCAGATCGCGCTGATGCGCCGCCGCCTGGTCAAGAAGGTCCTGTCGACGGTCAAGACGATGATGGCGGACAAGCCCGAGTCGTACGCGACGTTCTGGCGCGAGTTCGGCGCGGCGGTCAAGGAGGGCCTGATCGCGGACGCCGAGAACCGCGACGCGATCCTGGCGATCTGCTCGTTCGACTCCACGCACGACGCCGAGGCGCAGACCACCCTCGCGCAGTACGTCGAGCGGATGAAGGACGACCAGCAGCACATCTACTACATGACCGGCGACTCGCGGGCCACCGTGGAGAACTCGCCGCACCTGGAGGCGCTGCGCGCCAAGGGCTTCGAGGTGCTGGTGCTCACCGACACCATCGACGAGATGTGGGTCGACTCCGTCCCCGGCTTCCAGGGCAAGCAGTTCCAGTCGATCGCCAAGGGCCAGGTCGACCTGGAGACCGAGGAGGAGAAGGCCCAGGCCGAGGAGCGCCGCAAGGACTTCGCCGACCTGCTGGCCTGGATGACCACCGCGCTGGCCGAGCGGGTCAAGGAGGTCCGGTTGACCTCGCGCCTGACCACCTCACCCGCCTGCGTGGTCGGCGACGCCCACGACCTGACCCCGACCCTGGAGAAGATGTACCGGGCGATGGGCCAGGAGCTGCCGCCGGTCAAGCGCATCCTGGAGCTCAACCCGACGCACCCGCTGGTCACCGGCCTGCACGAGGCGTTCGCCAAGGACGAGGACCACAGCCGGCTGGAGGGCACCGTGGAGCTGCTGCACGGCATGGCCCTGCTGGCCGAGGGCGGCGACCTGCCCGACCCGGCGCACTTCGCGCGGGTGCTGTCCGACCACCTCCAGCGCACCCTGTAGGCCCCCGGGGGCGGGGGCGGCGCAGGCCGCCCCCGCCCCGCGCCGGGAACGGCTGCCGACCGGTCAGGCCGCCCGGTCGGCGTTGCGCCGGACACCCCGGACCAGCGTCGGCCAGATCGCCGGCGGCAGGTCGTGGCCCATGCCGTCGACCAGCAGCAACTCGGAGTCGGCGAGGGCCGCCGCGGTCGCCTGGCCGCCGCTGGGGCCCACCAGCGGGTCGTTCATGCCGTGCACCACCAGCGCGGGCAGCTTCACCCCTTGCAGACCGGCGGTCCGGTCCGGCGAGGCGACGATCGCGGCGAACTGCCGCACCCCGCCCGCCGGCCGGAACGCCCGGTCGTAGGCCGCGGCGGCCCGTGCGCGGACCTCCTCCTCGTCGGCCTCCGTGCCGGGGGAGCCGATGACCCGCCAGCTGACCACCGCGCTCTCGACCGCCTCCTCGCGGGTGGCGGCGGGTGGGCGCATCAGCACCGCGCGCGCCTCGGGCGTGGCCTGGCCGACGGCCGGGTTGCCCGTGCTCGACATGATCGAGGTGAGGCTGAGCAGCCGTTCCGGGTGGTCGATGGCCGCCTGCTGGACGATCATGCCGCCCATCGACGCGCCCACGACGTGCGCGCGCTCCGCGCCGAGGTGGTCGAGCAGCCCGACGAGGTCGTCCGCCATGTCGGAGAGCACGTACGGCACGGTGCTCCGGTCACCGCCCGCGATGGCCACGACGTCCGGCGCGGGCAGGTGGTCGAGCTGGGTGGACAACCCGGCGTCGCGGTTGTCGAACCGCACGACGTGGAACCCCTCCCCGGCCAACAACGCGCACAACCGCTCGTCCCACGCGGTCATCTGCGCCCGCAGACCCATGACCAGCACCAGGGTGGGATCGGCCGGGTCGCCGAAGGTGTCGTACTCCAGTTCGATGCCGTTGGACTCCGCACGGGGCATGGGCCGGTTCCTCCTCGTCGTTCACCTGCTCCACACCGTAGTGATCACCCCCGCCCCGGCGCAGGGTGCGCCCGACCCCGTCCGCCGCCCGGCTCGTCCCGCCGGGCGAGGTGCCCGCCACCCGGACGACGACGAGTCGGCTGCCCGTGCGCGGAGCAGGCCGCGTGACGTGCGGAGGCCCGGCGCGGGGGGACCGCGCCGGGCCTCGTCGTGCGGTGGATCGGGTCGTGCGGTGGATCGGGTCGTGCGGGCGGATCAGCTAGCGCTGCACGTCGGCGTCATGCCGGTGGCGGAGCCGGTGCCCTGGAAGCCGAACTCGGTCGACTGCCCGGCCGCGACCCGGCCGTTGTAGGCCACGTTCGTCCAGTCGACGGTGCCGGAGGTGCCGCTGCGCTGGGCGTTCCAGGCGTTGGTGACCGTCGCCCCGGAGGGCAGGTTGGTCGTCACCGTCCAGCCGCTGATGGCCGACGACCCCGCGGTGACCTTGACCGTGGCGACGAAGCCGCCGTTCCACGAGTTCAGCGACACCGAGGCGGTGCAGCCGCCGGGCCCGGGGCCGGGGGTCGTGGTCGTGGTGGTCGTCGTGGTGGTGGTCGTGGTGGTGGTCGTCGGACCCGTCGGGTCGGCCGCGTTCAGGGCGTTGAGGACCGAGGTGTAGGCGGCCTTCTTGTTGCCGCTGCCGTCGAAGAGCAGCGGGGTGCCCGAGGCGCGCCAGGAGTCGGTGTCGCGGATGCCCCACACGGTGATGCCGGTGCAGCGGGCGACGGCGAGGCAGGCCTGGGTGACGCGCTGGAAGTTCTGGGCCTGCGCGGAGCCGGAGCCCTCGATGTCGAGTTCGGTGATCTGGACGTCGACGCCGAGGTTGGCGAAGTTCTGCAGGGTGGTCTGGTAGTTCGAGGGCACCGGGCTCTGGGAGTTGAAGTGGGACTGGAGGCCGACGCAGTCGATGGGCACGCCGCGCTGCTTGAAGTCCTGGACCATGCGGTAGACGGCCTGGGTCTTGGCGTGGGTCCAGTCGTCCGTGTTGTAGTCGTTGTAGCAGAGCTTGGCGCCGGGGTCGGCGGCGCGGGCGGCGCGGAAGGCCGCCTCGATCCAGTCGTTGCCGGTGCGCTGGAGGTTGGAGTCGCGACGCCCGCCCCCGCTGCCGTCGGCGAAGGCCTCGTTGACGACGTCCCAGGCGTAGATCTTGCCGCGGTAGTAGGTCGCGACCTGGGTGACGTGGTTGAGCATGGCGGAGCGCAGGGTGGCGCCTTCCATGGACTGCATCCAGCCGGGCTGCTGGGAGTGCCAGGCCAGGGCGTGGCCGCGCACGCGCATGCCCTGGTTGCGGGCGTGGTTGACGATGCGGTCGGCGTTGGCGTAGGAGAACTGGCCGCGTTGGGGTTCCGTCGCGTCCATCTTCATCTCGTTCTCGGCGGTGACCATGTCGAACTCGCGGTTGAGGATGCCCACGTAGGTCGAGTCCGAGAGCTTGTTCGCCGCCACGGCCGTGCCGAAGTAGCGACCGCTCTGCTGCGCCGCCGCGGCGAGCGTCGAGGCGGCACCGCTGGCGGACGTGGCCAGGAGCACCGTCGCGCCGGTCGTGGCGGCGACGAGGGTCGACACGAGCGCGGCCCGTAGCACTGACCTCGATGTCAGCTTCATGATTGGCACCTTCTGGGGGAGCACCTGCTGGTTCGCCAGGTGGGGGTTGGTCGGGATTGACAGCCCAGTCCCTGAAACTTTTAGCAGTATTGACCGAAACATGTAGGGCTGGCAAGCGGCGATCTGGTCGCATCTTGCGGACGCCTGAGGTGTGAACCGTCATCTGGATCGTGTTCGACGTGCAGTTTGTCGACGTTGTCCGGGATCGCTCCCAGAGTGAAGTGCTGCGTGTATGCCCAGTTGAGACGCTGTGTTCGACGGTTGTGGATGAAGTGCTCGGAAGTATTTCGATAGCGCGAATGGCGTAGTCCGCTCTCCGAAAGTATTGCGATAAACTGTCCGAAATGTTTCGACTTGTTCGACGTCGTGTTCGGCCTTCTCGGCGAATTCCGATCGCTCTCCCGGACCGCCGCCGACGATGTGCGTCGTCGTGGGCAGCAGGCAGGCCGGGCGAGTGCGGCACCGAGGTGTCCGTGGTGGTCGACGGCGGTGTCGTCGCGCCCGACGGGGTGGTCCCGGCCGAGTCGCCGGTCCGGTGACGCCGTGCCCGACCTGCGCCGCACTGCCCGGAACTGGTATGCCTTCACCCGCAAGGGGGACATGATCACCGATGAGAGGTCGGTCGTGGGAGAGCTGAGGGTGCTGGGCCCGGTCGAGGCCCGGGCGGGGGACCGGCGGCTGGACGTGGGGCACGCCCGGCAGCAGTGCGTGCTGGCGGCGCTGCTGGTCGACGCCAACCGGGTCGTCACCGCCGACCAGTTGCTCGACCGGGTGTGGGGCGCTCGGGTGCCGCTGCGCGGCAAGAGCAACCTCCACTCGTACGTGTCACGTCTGCGCGCCGCCCTGGCCGACCTGGGCGACGTCGCCATCGTGCACCGGTCCGGCGGCTGGGTCCTGGAGGTCGACCCGGCGCGCGTGGACCTGCACCGGTTCCGCGACCTGCTCGCCCGCGCCCGCTCGGCACCCGAGCCCGCAGCGGGGTTGGGCGCGATCGACGAGGCGCTCGGGTTGTGGCGCGGCGAGGCGTTCAGCGGGCTCGACACGCCGTGGGTCGTCGCGGCGCGGGACATGGTCGACGGCGAGCGGTGGATCGCGGAGCTGGAGCGCACCGACCTGGCGCTGCGCCTCGGGCGGCACACCGACCTGCTGCCGGAGTTGGCCGCCCGCACCGCCGAGCACCCGCTGGACGAGCGGGTGGCCGCCCAGTACCTGCTCGCCCTGGCCCGCGGCGGTCGTCAGGCCGAGGCCCTGGCCCACTACGAGCGGGTCCGCTCCCGGCTGGCCGAGGAGCTGGGGGCCGATCCCGGTGCCGCGCTGCGCGACCTGCACCGGCGGCTGCTCGACGCCGAACCCGTCGGGACCGCCGGGGTGGTCAAGCCCGCCGTCCCGCAGCCGGCGGCCGTCGTGCCGCGCCAGCTGCCCGCCCCGCCCCGCTCGTTCATCGGCCGCGCCGGGGAACTCGCCGCCCTCACCGCCGCGCTGGACGACGTCGACGCCGGCACCGTGGTGATCTCCGCGATCGGCGGCACCGGCGGCATCGGCAAGACCTGGCTGGCGCTCCACTGGGCGCACCAGCACGCCCACCGCTTCCCGGACGGCCAGCTGTTCGTCGACCTGCGCGGCTTCAGCCCGGAGAGCGAACCCATGCCACCCGCCGTCGCGGTGCGCGGGTTCCTCGACGCGCTGGGCGTCGAACCGGGCCGCATGCCGTCCGGGCCGGACGCGCAGACGGCGTTGCTGCGCGGCATGGTCGCCGACCGGCGCATGCTGATCGTGCTGGACAACGCCGCCAGCGCCGCCCAGGTCGTGCCGCTGCTGCCCGGTGGCCGGTCCTGCACCGTGCTCGTCACCAGCCGCAGCAGGCTGCTCAGCCTCACCACAGCCCACGGGGCCGGCCACCTCAACCTCGACGTGCTGTCCCACGACGAGTCGCGCGACCTGCTGGCCCGCCGCCTGGGCGCGGACCGGATCGTGGCCGAGGCCCACGCGGTGGACGAGCTGATCGCCCTGTGCAACGGGTTCCCGCTCGCCCTCGGCGTCATCGCCGCCCGCGCCTACGCGCACCCCCGCCTGCCGCTGGCCACGTTCGCCGCCGAACTGCGCGACCTGGGCCTCGACGCGCTGGCCGACAGCGACCCCGCGGCCAGCCTGCCGACCGTGCTGTCCTGGTCCCACCAGGCGTTGACCGCGGAGGAGCGCGAGGTGTTCGGCCTGCTCGGGATCGCCCCCGGGCCCGACGTCGCGCTGCCCGCCGCGGCGGCCCTCACCGGCCTGTCGCCGGCCCGCGCGGGCACGGTGCTGCGCGGGCTGGAACAGGCGTCGCTGCTCACCCGCGACGATCGCGGCCGGTACGCGATGCACGACCTGATCCGCGCCTACGCCGCCGGCACCGCGCGCGGTCTGCCGGACTCCGCCCGCCGCCGCGCGCTGCGCCGCGTCGTCGACTTCTACCTGCACACCACCCACGCCGCGGACCGCCTGCTGGACCCGCACCGCGAGCTGGTCGAGCCGGACCCGGCCGAACCGGGCGGTGAGCCGCAGCCGCTCGCCGACACCGCCGAGGCGCTGTCCTGGCTGGACACCGAGCACCGGTGCGTGCTCGCCGCCCAGCAGAGCGCCGCGGCGGGCGGGCAGCACCGGGCGGTGTGGCAGCTGGCGTGGAACCTGACCACGTTCCACAACCGCCGGGGACACCTGGAGGAGCAGTTGGCCGTGTGGCGGTCCGGACTGGTCGCCGCCGGGCAGTCGGACGACCCGGCGGCCCGCATCCGGGTGCACCGCAACCTGGGCCGCTCCCACGCCGCCCTCCGGCAGCACGACGAGGCGGTCCGCCACCTGCACCAGGCGCTCGCCCTGGCCGAGGAGCACGACCCGACCGACCAGGCGCACATCCACCAGGTGCTGGCCTGGACGTGGTCGCGCGGCGGCGACGACGGCAAGGCGCTCGACCACGCCACCCGCGCCCTGGACCTCTACCGCACGCTCGGCAACCCGGCGTGGGAGGCGAACGCGCTCAACATGGTCGGCTGGTACGCGGCGCAGCTCGGTCGGCACGGCCGCGCCCGCGAGCACTGCCGGGCGGCCCTGGACCTGCACCGCCGCCACGACAACCCGGAGGGCGAGGCGGACACCCTCGACAGCCTCGGCTACATCGACCACCACACCGGCGAGCACGCCCCGGCCGTGGAGCACTACCGGCGGGCGCTGGTGCTGTTCCGCGGGATCGGCAACACCTACCAGGTGGCCGACACGCTCGAACACCTCGGCCACCCGCACGCCGCCCTCGGGCAGGTCGACGACGCCCGCGCCGCGTGGCGGGAGGCCCTGGAGTTCTACGAGGCCCAGGACCGCCCGGACGACACCGCCCGCATCCAGGCGCTGCTCGACGGCCTGGCGACGGGTGGGCCGGCGACGGGGTGAGCGGCCCTCACCACCGTCCGAAGTGGACGACCTCGTCGAACGGCCTGCGCCCGCGGGTGTTCGGCGACGCGCCGGGGGACACGCCCTCCTCGGCACCGTACCCGATCGCGACGGCCCCGATCGGCTCGTGGTCGGCGGGCACGCCGAACGCCTCGCGCACCGCGTCGACGTCCTCGGCACCGATGCCGAAGTACACCGCGCCCAGTCCTTCGTCGACCGCGGTCTGGAGGATCAGGAGCACCGCCATGCCGGTGTCGACGTACCAGAACGGCACCGGCCAGCGGTCCTCGCCGCGGTCGGTCCACCCCTTGTCGGGCTGGGCGTACCGGTCGAGGTAGGCGTCCTTGACCGCGAACGGGATCACCAGCACCGGCGCGGTCCTCGCGGACTGGACCGTCCAGGGCCGCACCAGGTCGTGGAAGCGCGCCTTCTCCTCGCCTCGCAGCACCAGGAACGCCTGGCCCTGGGAGAACCCGGCCGACGGTCCGCGCAGCGCGTTGCGCATGATGCGCCGCACGCTCTCGTCGGACACCGGCTCGTCGGTGAACGCGCGCACCATCCGCCTGCGCCGCACCACGTCCTGGAACTCCACGCCGCCTCCCGCCGTCGACCGGACCCGTGACCCGATCGTAGGGCCGTCCGCGCCCGCCGGCGGCGGGCTTCCCGCACCGGTGCGCCCCGGGAGGCGGCCGTTCGGTCCCGCGGTGGCCGACCGGAGCCACCGCGGGCCGCCCCGGCGCTACGGCACCGGGTGGAACGTCACGGTGAAACCGGTGCACTGCCGGCACTGGCGGACGACCTGGTTGCCCGGCTCGGTGTCGTGCTTCGACCAGGCGTACGCCTTGGGGCAGCGGGACGACAGCGCGTTGCTGTACGCGGTCCGCGCGTCGCGGTTCGGGTTGGTGCACAGCATCGGCCTGCCGTCGGCCCAGCGGGTCAGGTTCTCCGGCGGGCAGTACGGCAGCAGGTTCTCCGGGCAGCCGACCGCCGTGCACTCGGTGGAGCCCGGCGGGGTCACCCCGTCACGCGCCTCGATCGTGATCGGCAGGGAGAACGCGTTGACGTAACTGACGTTGTACCAGGGCGCCAACCAGTCGTTCCGGTCGAAGTTGAACTCGGCCAGGCTCGCCGGCTGCTCACCGGTCGTGCAGCGGTCGGCCCACGGGCCGCAGTCGGCGACCCGGCAGCGGAACGTGCTGCCCGGCGTGCCGGTGCAGTCCTGGCGGGCGAAGAACTTGCCGCGCCAGTGGTGCGGGGCGGTCGACTCGGGAATGGTGATGGTGGCCGACTGGCCGTTCTGGAGGGTGGGCAGGCCGGTGAGGGCGCGGGAGCCGTCGGCGTTGACGGTGCTGCCGATCCACACGGCCCGGCCCGACCGGTTGACGAAGGTGACGGTGTGGTCGGCCGCGGCGGCGGCCGGCGGGGTGACCACGACGAGCGCGGCGATCACGGCGATCACCGCGCACAGGGACTTGCGCATCGCTCCTCCACGGGAACACGCGGCGGCGGCAGGGGATCGGGGATCAGGCGGCCGAGCGGTAGGCGACACCGGTGGCGTTGGGCGTGACGCCGTCGTAGAGGCCGGTCGGGCTGGTGCGCGTCGACAGCGAGAACCACGCGTACCGCTCGACGTGGGGCTCGCCCTGGAGCATGGCGGCGGAGCGGCGCGCGAAGTCCGCCTGCCGGGCCTGGTCCGGGTACACCGGGTGCGGGCCGGTGAAGTCGATCAGGCCGTACTCGGTGAGCCAGATCGGCTTGCGGTACCGGTCGTGGACCGCGCGCAGGTAGCCCTGGAGGTGCCCTACGGCGGCGGACGAGAAGTCGCTGCCGTACCAGTGCAGGGGGATGAAGTCGACGCGCAGGCCGCGTGCCGCCGCGCCGCTCATGAACCGGTCGAGCCACCCGCCCGGTCGGTCGCCGCCGAACGCGACGGCCGGCGCGCCCAGGCGCATGCCCGTGGCCTGGAGCCGGGGCCACAGGTCGAGTGCCTGCTCCACCGACATGTCCGCCTGGCCCGCCATGTCGGGCTCGTTGAAGCCGAGCAGCGTGGTGCCCAGCGCCCGCGCCCGGTTCAGCTCGGTGTCGGTGACCGAGCGCGCGCCCCAGATCATCGGCACGAACTCGACGCCGGCGGGCGTGGTGATGCCCTGCGTGTCGGACGCCCAGGTGTAGTACCAGCCGGCCCGCACGTCGGCGAGCGCGGCGCTGACGCCGGGGTGGTTGTTGGCGCTGACGCCCTTCTTCGCCGTGATGGCCGAGGCCGGCGCGGTGAGCACGCCGGCGACGGTCAGCACGGCCAGGGCGAGGATGAGCAGCGGTCGTGTGCCTCGCATGCGCTGTGTCCCTCCGGATCGGAACCACGGGTGCGGCGACGAGCGTGAGAGCGCTTCCATCAGCGTGCTGGGTGGTCCGGACCAGTGTCAACCGGGCCGGCGGAACACTCGGGAATCCAGCAGTCCCGACTCCTCGTGCCGACGGCCCGGCATCGTCCCACGCCGTGCCGCTACCGTTCCGCGACGAGCGGGACACGGATCGGAACGGGGGCGACGTGGTCGGATTCGTCTGCCGGGCGCTGCTGTTCGGCGTCTTCCTGGTCGCGCTGGTCGGCAAGGCGCGCGACCCGGGCGCGTTCGCGGACTCGGTCGCCGTGCTGTCGCGGACGTCCCGGCGCACCTCGCGGGTGCTGGCCGTCGCCGTCGTCGCCACCGAGGCCGCCGTCCTGGTGCTGCTCGCGGTGCCCGCGACCGTGCCCGCCGGGTTCGTGCTCGCGGCGGCCCTCCTGCTGGTGTTCGCCGCGGGGATCGCGTGGGCGCTGCACCGGGGGCACCGGGCGCCGTGCCGCTGCTTCGGGGCCTCGGCGACGCCGCTCGGCCGGGTGCACGTGGCGCGCAACCTGCTCCTGGCCTGCACCGGCACGCTCGCCCCGGTCGCCGACACCCCACCACCGCCGGAGCCCGGCGCCGTGCTCGTGGGACTGCTCGTGGCCGCCGTCGGCGTGCTGGTCGTGACGCGCCTGGACGACGTGGCGGCCGTGTTCCCCGCCGGAAAGTGAGGTGCCCGCGCACGCCCGACCTGGTACTGCCGCGGGGTGTTCCCGGACGCGAGGCGCGGCTGGCGCGCGTGTGCGAGGCGGCGGGCCTGGACCCGGCGTCGCCGCGGCTGCTCGAAAGCCACTCCGACGACGCCTGGCTGCTGGACGACGCCGTGCTGCGGGTGTCCTGGCGCGGTGACGTGGACCGCCTGGGTCGCGAGGCGGTGGTCCTGGCCGCCCTGCCGGACACCGTGCCGCACCCCCCGGTGCTCGCGCACGGGCGGACCTCGCTCGACGGCGTCGCGCTGGCGCACTCGCTGACCCGCCGGCTGCCGGGCGACACCCTCGACCGGCGGTGGCCTGCGCTGTCCGCGACCCACCGCCGCGCCGCGGTCGCCCGGCTCGGCGAGGCCCTGCGCGCGCTGCACGCGTGGACGCCCCCGGCCGGGCTGGTCGGGCCGCTGCCGGCGCGCCGGGACCTGGCCGGTGGTGTCGCGGGCCTGGTCGGCGCGGACATCGTGCCGCTGCCCGCCGAACGGGCCGTGCGGCTGGCCGGGCACGTCCGGAACCTCCCGCACGTCGACCCGGGCTCGTGGCGGACGCGGTCGGCCCGCTGGGCGAACCGGCCCGGTGGGCCCGACCGGTGGACGACCCCGACGCCCTCGCCGTCGACGACACCCACCCCGCCGCGCTGCGCCTGCTGGAGCGCACCCACCCAGACCTCTTCCACGTCCCGCACGCGCCCGAACGCGTGCGGATGCACGTGCCGGCCTGCACGATCAGGCACCTCGTCGTGGCGCCACCGGACCGGGCGGCCGACGAGCTGCCGCCGGACCACTCGCTGCGCCGCCTGGTCGAGGGGGAGTGGCCCGCCCAGGGCGCGCTGCCCGACCCGCTCACGCCCTGATCAACCGGTGCCCAGGCAGACGAACGGCCGGCGCAGCGGGTCCACCGCGATCGCCTCGGCCAGCGCCACGGCCGGTGGCGCACCGGTGGCCAAGCTCCGGTGGTAGTCGTCCATCGCGGCGGCGCACGCCCGGTCGCCGACCCTGCTCAGCGGCGCGACCACCGTCCGCGAACCACCGGCCAGCAACGCGCTGGCGAACCCCAGCGGCTCGTCACCGGGGCGGATGCGGTTGAGGGCCAGTTCGCACGCGGCCAGCACCACCTGCCGGGGCGGTCGGGACAGACCGGCCAGCTCGTGCGCGTAGAGCGGTCCGTCGCTGAGGTGGAGCCGGGAGAACAGGGCGTTCTCCGGCTCGTGCACGCCGTGCGCGGCCAGGTGCGCGACCTCCGCGCCGTCGAGGGCGGCCAGCACCGCCGCGGCCGTCGCCGGTTCCCCGGACATCAGCGCCGCGGTGCCGTGGTGCGCGCCCAGCCGATCGATCTCGCCGACCGCCGCGGGCAGACCGGGGCCGCGCACCAGCACGATCCGGCCGTCCGTCCCGGTCCCGGCCCGGTCCGCGGCCAGCCACGCGGTGGCCGACGGGGCGACCACGGCGGGGCGCGCGCGCAGCGACGGCAGCACGCCCCACGGGACCGCGTAGAGCGCGCCGGTCGGCACGACGACCAGGTCCCGGTCGCCGACCAGCCCCGCCAGCGGCCGGACCAGCTGCGCGTCCAGCCGTTCCGCCTGCCTGCGCGCCGACAGCGCCATGACGTGCGCCAACGCCTCCGGCAGGTGGTCGGGCGCGAGGGCGTTGAGGTCCGCGTTGAGCATCCGGGCGCTCGCCGACGCACGCTCGGCCGACCCGAGCCGGACCAGCCTGACGGCGGAGCCCGCCACGACGACCGCGACCAGCGCGTCGCCGGACGACGCGTAGCTGACCAGTGCCCGGCCGCCCAGCCTCGCCATCACCTCGGGCGCCCCGACGACCGGGCGCGGTCTGCCCCACCGACCGGCGTGCCAGCCCAGCCGGTTGGCCTCGCGGAGGCGCTCGGCGTGCCGGGCGCGCAGCGCGGTCGTCGGGTGGCCGTCGTGCTCCGCCTGGTGGATCGACTGCGCGAGGCTGCGGACCTCGGCGATCCGCTCGGCCTGCTCCGGGTCGTCGACGCGGGGCAGCTGCTCGTAGCGGTACGTCTGCGCCCGGGTCCGTTCCAGCCAGGAGAACAGCCTCCGGGCGTCGCCACCCTCCAGGACCAGGGTGACGGCCAGCTCGGCGAGGTCCTGGCCGAGCAGCGCCGTGCCGGACAGCAGCTCCAGGCCGCCCATCCGGTCGCGGACGTGCCCGAGGTCGGTCAACCCCGCCCGGATCTCGGCGAGCGCGCCCGCGCGGTCGCCCAGGGCCACGGCCAGCTCGGCGCGGCACAGGCGGCGCAGCATCCGGTGGTCGACCGGCGTGAGCCGGCCCGGCCGGGGGACGCGGTCGAGGACGTCCCGCGCCGCGTCCAGGTCACCGCGCCGGACCTCCAGCCGCACCGCCAGCATCCGCGCGAGCGCAGCCTGGTCCGCCAGCCGGGGCACCGGCAGCCCGTCGGCGAACGCCAGGATGCGCCCGACCAGCGCGCGGGGCGCGCGACCGGCGCGCAGCGCCACCGCGGTGCCCACCCGCAGGCCGAGCAGCACCGCGTTGGCGACGCAGGTCGCGCAGCCCCACCGGCGCATCCGCTGCCGGGCCGCGGACGCCATGCGTCGGGCGAGGTCGAGGTCCCCGGTCATGTAGGCCGCCGATGCCCGGTACAGCTCGACGTTGGCCAGGTACCGGGGAGTGCCGTGCTCGGCGCGCAGCACCTCCAGCACGCCGTCGAGCTGGTTGCCCGCCTCGTCGGCCAACCCCGCCGCCATCAGCGCGTGCGCACGGTCCAGGCCCAGCAGGGCAGGCAGGTCGGGTCCCTGCCCGCGGTAGGCGCGCTCGCTCTCCTCGTAGCGCCGCAGGGCAGCCGGGACGTCACCCACCCTCAGGTCCAGCACGCCCAGCGCGTGGCTCGCGTCGGCGGCCCTGGCGAGCAGCCCGTGCTCGGTCGCCAGGGTGACGGCCCTGGTCAGGTCCTGCCTGGCCTGGCCGATCGCGCCGAGCCTGGTGTGCGCGGTGCCCCTGCTCCACAGCGTCTTCACGAGCGTTTCGACCAGGGGCGCGGACTCGCCGGCGGCGAGGCGGTGCTCCTTGTGCTGCAACGCCGAGTCGAAGGCGGCGGTGGCGTCCTGGATCAATCCGGCGTTCAGCATCAGCAGGCCGCGGTTGTGCTCGATGCTCCCGCGCAGCTCCACCTGCAGCAGCGGGTCTGTCACGTCCTCGACCAGCTGCCGCACCTCGGCCAGCCCGTCCAAGCCCGCGGCGGGACCGTAGGTCTCCGCCATCACCGCGGCGAACGTCGTGGACAGGCGGATGCGCGTCGCGAGCCACTCGGACCGGGTGTCCGGGTCGGCAGGGTCCAGTCCGTTCGTGAGGTGCTGCCCGCGCCTCAGCAACCTCACCGCTTCGCGATGCCGTCCGGAGCACGAGGCTTCGACCCCGCTGCGGTGCAGCTCGCGAGCTTCGTTGATGATCCCTGCTTCGGCCGGAAAAGCGGTGACAGGCACTTCTCCATCACATCACAGGACGGTACGGAAAGCCGCCCGCCGACCAGTTGCCTGGTCGGCGGGCGCAATCACCTGTGACGGGTCAGGACTTGGGCTTCGTGTCGACGCAGCCGCCGCCCACGCAGTCCGGCGTCGCCGGCTCGTTCTTGTCCCCGTCCTGCTGTTCCTGCTGGTCCAGCACGTCCTCGGTGTCGATCACGTCCGTCGGGACGTCTTCCCCCACGTATTCGGTCTCGGTTGTCGTAGACAAAAAGATCTTCCTCCCCTGATGATCTTGTCCGGTACTGCGAACGACTCGGATGACTGCGCTGAGTCGGGTTCGGCGGACCCCTCGTACCGCGCGAACGGACCAATGGTGGCACAACGGAGTAAGGAAGGAACCTGAATTCCCCACATCGAGTAGCGCAAGTCGGACGACGTGCGCGGACGGCCCAGTGGCCGCGACGACAGGGGGGCCGCCGGCCCGGCCCCGTGGCGGGTGGCCGGTCGGCGGGGTCCGGCGACGTGGTGGCCGGGAGCGACGACGGCGCGCCGTCGCGGGCCTCGCGGCCGTCCGGGAGGGTGGTGCCGGCCGCGGAACCGCGCCCGGCCGAACCGCGCCCGGCGCACCGCACACCGATTTCACGCGGTCCGTCGCCCGCGACCCCCGCGGTGCTCGTGAATCTGCACGTGCACCGCGTGGGTGCACGTGCCGACCGGGCTCCGCGAATACTGGAAATGCTTCCAAAGTGTCGCCCCGGCTCCGGCAGGTCGGGGGAAGATTTTGCTCGGATGGTCGATTTTCGGTGGATTCTTCCTCGGATCGCGCGGTGCTCGTCGAACGCCATCGTGCCGACCTGGGGCGACGTGGAATGCGGCGCGTCCCGGATCGCCCACCACGGCTTCCGCGAGATCATTTATTCCGTGAATGGGGCCATTCGGGTTGGTGATGCGAAAAGAACATCTCGATCAGCCGGCAATGGGCTACTGTTGCGTCGCTTCGCGCGGAGCGAAGAAAACTGGGGACTCTGGAGGGGCTTTGAGCAGGCCATCTGTTCTGTTGATCGGTGCCGACCCTTACGTGTTGCGCGCGTGCCGGCGCCACGACGTCGAACCGGTCCTGCTGTGCAATTCGGGGGCGTACGACTCCGGCCGCGTGCAGGTGCCGCCGGGCGGCACGGTGATCCGCGTCGACGAGGTCACCAACGTGGAGGACTGCCTGGCGGCCCTGCACCGCGCCGGTCTCGCCGACCGCGAGTTCCTCGCCGTGCAGACCACGTGGGAGTACGCCGTGACGACCGCGGCGGTCCTCGGGCGCGCGCTGGGCATCCGGACGATCGACCCGGGCACCGCGCTGCACTTCCGCGACAAGTCGCTGCAGAAGGCTCGGTTGAAGGAGGCCGGCGTGCCGGTCACCCGCACCGTGGTCGTCGAGGACCTCTTCAACGTCCAGGACGTGCCGCTGGAGTTCGAGCGCGCGGTGCTCAAGCCGATCGCCGGCGGCGGCACCACGTCGACCAGCGTGGTCACCGGCCGCGCGGACCTGGAGGCGGCCAGTCGCGCCGCCCGCCTGGCCAAGGAGACCAGCCGGACGTTCCTGCTGGAGGAGTACGTCGAGGGCGACGAGTGGATGGCCGAGGGCGTGGCCTTCGGCGGGAAGGTGCTGTTCTTCGGCCTCGGGGCCTACACCCAGCCGTGCCTGGACGCCATCACCGGCCAGGAGCCCATCTCGCTGCGGCGGCTCGACCCCGTGCAGGAGCCGGAGGCGTACGAGGCCGCCGACCCGGTCGTGCGCGCCGCGATCACCGCGCTGGGGTTGCAGGACGGCGTGTTCCACATGGAGATGTTCCGCGAGAAGGGCACCGGGCGGATCGTGTTCAGCGAGTGCGCCGCCCGCCGCGGCGGTGCGCTGACGCAGGAGCAGGTGCTGGCGAAGTTCAACGTCGACCTCGGCGAGGCCGCTCTGCTGTGCGCCATCGGCCGTGAGCCGGAGATCGAGGTCAAGGTCAACCCGAACGTGGTGGGCTGCGCCGGTCTGTTCGGCCCGCCCGGCACGGTCATCTCCTACCCGACCGCCGACGAGCTGATCGCCCAGCCGGACGTGTCGTTCGCGCAGATGTACGTGCCACCGGGCCACACCCTGGCGGACAAGTTCTCCGCCTCCGCCGACATGCTCGGCGCGCTGCTGCTCGTCACCGACGACGTCGAGCGGTTCCAGTCGCGCGTCAAGGAGCTGCGCGACTGGTTCGCCGAACGCCTCGTGGTCGCCGAGCCGTGGCTCACCAGCGGGGAGCGCTGGGCGCTCCAGCGCACCAGGACGCCGGAGCGGGAGTACCGCGACTGGCTCTACGACGGCGAATGAGCGACCAGGAGGGCGTGGACCCGGCGCGCGCCCCCGGCACCCCCGAGCCGACCCCCGAGCCGACCGGTGCGCACGACCGGCCGGCCGGGGGCCCGCTCGTCCGCGCCCACCGGGCGCTCGTCCGCATCCTGCCCCCGCCGGGGCCGCAGCGCTCGCTGCTGGGGTCGGTCTTCGCGGTCACCGTCGGTGGCGGGATGCTGCTCGGCAGCAGCACCCTGTACCTGACCCGCGTCATCGGCATGTCGGCGGTCGAGGTCGGGTTCGGCCTCACCGCCGGCGCGGCGCTCGGGTTGGCCGCCGGCCCGCTGGTCGGGCACGTGGCCGACCGCCGCGGTCCCCGCGAGGTGCACATCATCACGATGCTGTGCGGCGCGGCGGCCACCGCCGGTTTCGTGTTCGTGCGGTCGTTCTGGGCGCTGGCCCTGGTGTCGCTGCTCACCGCGCTCGTCGGCGCGGCGGGCTCGGCGAGCCGGGCGCCGCTGATCCGGGCGGTGGCCGGGGACCGCACCACGTGGTTCCTGTCCTACCAGCGCGCGGTGTCCAACGTGGGCGTCATGCTGGGCATCCTGATCGCCACCATCGGCATCCAACTGGACACGGGGCCGGTGTACGTGACCATGATCCTGGCCAGCGCGGTCACGTTCCTGGTCGCCGGCGCGGTGCTGACCAGGCTCGCGCACGTGGTGCCGCTGCCGGTGCAGGAGGCCCACCGGCGGTGGGTGGCGCTCACCGACCGCCCGTACCTGGCCATCACGCTGATCAACGGCGCGATGTCCGTGCACCTTGCGATCCCGAGCTTCGCGCTGCCGCTGTGGATCGTGGACAGCACGTCCGTGCCGCGCTGGGCGATCACGGCCGTCATCCTGGTCAACGGGGTGCTGATCGTGGGGTTCCAGGTCCGCCTCAGCCGGGGCGTGGTCGACCCGCGCTCGGCGGGGCAGCGGATGCGGTGGGCGGGCGGCGCGCTGCTGCTCGCGTCGGCGCTCATCGGCCTCACCGCGCTGCTGCCGACGTGGACGGCCGCGTTCGTGCTGCTGCTCGGCGTCGTCGTGTACACCTTCGGCGAGTTGTGGCACGCCGCCGCGTCGTTCGAGCTGGCCTTCGGGTTGGCGCTGCCGCACGCCCAGGGCCAGTACGCCGGGATCTTCGGGCTCGGCGCGGGCGCGGCGAACGCGGTGGGGCCGGCCCTGCTGGCCGCGCTGTGCCTGGACCAGGGGTTGCCCGGCTGGTTGGCGCTCGGCGCGCTGCTGCTGGGCCTGGGCCTGGTCACGCCGTTCGTGGTCCGGTGGGCGCAGCATAGCCGGCTCGACGCGGCGACCCGCGTGCCCGCTCCTGCCGAGGCGGAGAAGTGAGCGCCGGGGAGTGAGCGCCGGAGAGTGAGCGCGGGGGAGTGGATCGTGCCCGGCTCGGACGTCCCCCGTCCGAGCCGGGCCGCTCCCGCTCAGAGGTTCTTGCGCTGCACGACCCACTCGGTGGCGCACAGGCCGCACGGCGACCCGGTGAACTGCGCGCCGCTCGCCTGGTCGCCCTTGAGCTGCCACTTCAGCCAGTGCCCGCCGACGCGGCCGAACTCGCCGCCGTCGGGCTGGTCGAACGTGCCGAAGTGACCGACGTCGAGGTTGCCCATGAAGGCGGGCAGCCCGGCGGGCAGGCGCCGCCAGTCGTCCATGGCGTTCTCGTAGGCGATGTCGCTCGGGCCGCCGATGAAGTACGCGATCGGCGTGCGCAGGCGCCGCAGCAGGGAGTTCTGGCTGTCGCTGAGCAACCCGCTGTTCCACAGCACCACGGTGGTCAGGCGCGGGTCGTCGGCGATCTCGTAGGTTTCGATGCCGCCGCAGGACTGGCCCATGGCGGCGATCCTCGTGGTGTCGATCCGGCCGCGGTACTTGCTGCCCGGGCGGGAGTTCTCCGCGATCGCCCAGTCGATGGAGTCGGTGAGCATCCCGGAGTCGGTCGAGCCGGAGCCGTTCGGCCGACCGTTCGCGATGACCAGGAACCCGTGCGAGGCCCACTCGGTGAGGATGTTCTCGAACCACGTGCCGTCCGCGCGGCACGCGCCGTTGCCCCACACGACGACGGGCAGCTTCACCCCCGCGGGCAGCGTGTTCGGGCGGTAGACGGTGTGGTCGACCAGCCTGATGGTCGTCTCGTAGCCGGCGGGGTAGGGGCCCGACCCGCCCCGGGCGGACGGCGGGGACGCGGACGCGGTCCCGCTCACCGCGCCGGCGAGGAGGAGGGCACCGAGGAACGCACTGCGCAATCGCATGGCTTCTCCGTAGGTCCGGTGGGGGGCGGCGGTGACCGAAGCGTGGCGCAGCCGTCGCCACCGCTGCCGGCGGTGGCGACCGGAACGGGTGGAAGCACCGATGTGCGGCCGGCACCGGCCGGTCGAACCACCCCCCGCCGACCACACCGGGAGGATGGCGCGGCACCGGGGATGCACCGGCGGGACGACGTCCCGGCCCCGGGAGCGCGCCTGGCGTGGCCGCACCCGACGAGGGAGGCGTCCATGGTCGCACCCGTGGCGGCCGCACTGCCGGCCGCGGACTGCCGGCCGACCGGCTCGGCCCGGACTTCGGGGCCACCCTGCCCGGCGAGCGCGCCGGCGCGATCACCCGCGCCGACGTCCGGGCGCTCGTCGACCGGCACCTGCGGGGCAGGGCCGGTTCCCTGCCGGACGCGCCGTCGCCCCGGTACCCGGAGGTGGCGTTCCGCTCACCGGAGAACGCCACCCGCGGGTGACCGGCCCGCCCCGAGGACGGGCCGGGGACCGCCGCCCTACAGCGCCTTCCAGTCCACGACGCCCTCCGCCAGCGCCGTCACGGTGGCCAGCAGGCCCAGCCGGGCGGCGCGGACGGACGGGTCGTCCGCCATCACCATCACGCCGTCGAAGAAGTCGTTCACCGGGGTGACCAGCGGCGCGGCCACGGTGGTGAACCCCGCCAGGTCGCGCCCCCGACCGGACGACCGGGAGCCGACTGCCACGACCGCCTCGTGCAGCGCCACCTCCACCGGTTCGACCAGGGCGGCCGGGTCGTACTCGGCGGGGGTGCCCGGCGGCACGATGCGGCGCGCCCGCTGGAGCACGGCGGTCAGCGCGGCGAAGTCCTCGTCGCCGACGCGCTTCTCCAGCTCGGCCAACGTCGCGTCGGCCGCCGCCGGGGTGTCGGCCAGCGGCAGGACGGCCTGCACCAGGCGGTGCTCGTGACCCGCGTCCAGCAGCTGCTGCTCGTACCGGCGGACGACGAACTCGTGCGCGTCGGTCAACGCGCCGTCCCCGACCTCGACGCCCTGGGCGGTGATGCGGTCCGCGGCGGCCGACAGGCCGGCGGTGAGGGTGACGGCGGACAGCTCCGGCGTCGCGCGCAGGATGGTCACCACCCCGCCCGCCGCCCGGCGCAGGCCGAACGGGTCGGAGCTGCCGGTCGGGTTCGCGCCGACCGCGAACAGCCCGGCCAGCAGGTCGAACCGGTCGGCCAGCGCCAGCACGGCGCCGGGCGCGCTCTCCGGCACGGCGTCACCCGCGCTGCGCGGCTGCTCCATCTCCGCCAGCGCCCGCGCCACGGCCGGCGTCTCCCCGGCCCGCGCCGCGTACTCGCGCGCCATCGTGCCCGCCAGCGAGGACAGCTCCACGACCATCTGCGACGCCAGGTCGAACTTGGCCAGCTCACCGGCCCGCGCCACGGTGGAGCGGTCCGCCGACCCCAGCCCGGCCAGGTCGCCGAGCGCGCCCGCGACGTGCGCGATGCGGTCCGCCCGGTCGGCCATCGAGCCTAGCCGCTCCTCGAACGTCAGCTTGACCAGCCCGGTCCGGTGCCGCTCGGGGCTGACCTGGAGGTCGGCGCGCCAGAAGAACGCGGCGTCCTCGTAGCGCGCCCGCAGCACGCCCTCGTTGCCCGCGCGCACCAGCTCCTCGTCGACCTCGCCGTTGGCGACGGCCACGAAGTGCGGCAGCAGCGACCCGTCGGCCGCCCGGACCGGCAGGTAGCGCTGGTGCTTGCGCATCACCGTGGTCAGGATCTGCGCGGGCAGCTCCAGGTAGCGCTCCTCGAAGGACCCGAGGATCGCGCGCGGCTCCTCGACCAGGTTGGTGACCTCGTCGAGCACCCCGTCGAAGTCCACGACCCCGCCGACCGACGCCGCCAGGCCGGTGGCGTCCTCGACGATCCGCCGACGCCGCTCGGCCGCGTCGGCGACGATCCCGTGCCCGGCCAGGAACTCCAGGTACCCCTCGGCCGACGGCACCGCCACCTCGGGCGTGGCCGCCGTGCGGCGCACGCGGGTCGTGCCGCCGCCGAGCAGCGACGACACCGCCACCGGCACGTCGACCTCGCCCAGCTTCGCCAGCAGCCACCGCACCGGGCGGCTGAACGACAGGCCGGGGTCGCGCCAGCGCATGTTCTTGTCCGACCGCAGCTCGGCCACCAGCTGCGCCAGCACCTCCCCGAGCACGACCACCGCGTCGCGGCCCACCTCGGTGCGCACGACGGCGACGTGCTCGACCCCGTCCACGTCCACCCGCACCAGGTCGGCGACGTCCGCGCCCTGCCCGCGCGCGAAGCCCAGCCCCGCCTTGGTGGGGTTGCCGTCGGCGTCGAACGCGGCCGAGGCGCGCGGACCGCGCACGGTGCGCTCGGCGTCCGGCTCGGCCGGCTGCACGTCGTCGACCAGCGCGACGATCCGGCGCGGCGTCGCGTGGCCCCGGACCTCGCCGTGGCCCAGGCGGGTGGCGGCGAGCTTCGCGGTCAGCGCCTCCCGCACCCACAGCGCGGTCGCGGTCACGTCGAGGTGCGGCATCTCCTCCACGCCGATCTCGAACAGCAGCGCGGCCGGCGCGGACGCGGTCGGCAGCGGCGTCGGCGCGGCGGCCGGCGGCAGTGCCGGGACGACGCCCAGCGGGTGCCCCAGCTCCTCGCGGCGCTCGGCCCACAGCTGGGCGGCGCGCCTGGTCAGCGTGCGCATCTGCCCGAACGCCTTGGCCCGCTCGGTGGTGCTGATCGCGCCGCGCGCGTCGAGCACGTTGAACGTGTGGCTGCACTTGAGCACCTGCACGTACGCGGGCACCGGCAGGCGCGCGTCCAGCAGCCTGCCCGCCTCGGCGGCGTACTCGTCGAACATCCGCTTGTTCGCCTCGACGTCGGCGTCGTCGAGGTAGTAGCGGCTCATCTCGTACTCGGCCTGGCCGAAGACCTCGCCGTAGGAGACGCCGTCGGAGTAGACGATGTCCTTGAAGTGCGCGACGCCCTGCAACGCCATCACGATGCGCTCGATGCCGTAGGTGATCTCCACCGACACCGGGTCGAGCACGAGGCCGCCGGCCTGCTGGAAATAGGTGAACTGGGTGATCTCCAGACCGTCGAGCCACACCTCCCAGCCCAGGCCCCACGCGCCGAGCGCGGGCGAGGCCCAGTTGTCCTCCACGAACCGGATGTCGTGCGCGCGGACGTCCACGCCCAGCGCCTCCAGGCTGCCCAGGTACAGCTCCTGCGGGTCGCCCGGGTCCGGCTTGAGGATCACCTGGAACTGGGTGTGCGTCTGGAGCCGGTTCGGGTTCTCGCCGTACCGCGCGTCGTCGGGCCGAACGCTGGGCTCGACGTACCCGACGCGCCACGGTTCGGGACCGAGTACGCGCAGCATGGTCGCGGGGTTCGCGGTGCCCGCGCCGACCTCTGTGTTGAACGGCTGGACCACCAGGCAGCCCCGCTCCGTCCAGTAGCGCTGGAGCGCCAGCAGCGCGTCCTGCATCGTCGGCGCGCCCGCGCCGTCCACCCGAACGTCCTCGCTGCTGTCGGTCACGGTGTTCCGACCCCTTCGCACGACCTGGCTGCCCGGACACGACCGGTCCGGGGGAGGCGGGCATTGTGCCACGAGGGGCGGCACCCCTTTCGAGACGCCGGCGGGCGGGTGGTGGCCGAGGAACTGCCGTTCATGCTCCGCGAACAGCCGTGGCGGAAGGCGACGGTCGTCGTGGCCGGCACGACCGGACCGGACCACGACCCCGCCGGCGAGGTCGTCACCGCCCCTCCGGTGCCCCCTGGCCCGGTGTCCCCGACCCCGGTGTCCCGACCGGGCGGGGCCGCCGTCAGCGCACGTCCACCAGCACCACGCCCGACGCCGTCCGCTCGACCAGCGGCACCACCTTGTCCTCGGCGTCGCCCTCGCTGGTGTAGGAGAGCCGCCCGCTGGCGCCCGGCACGGCGTTCGCGTCGCTGAGGGTGTAGATCACCTTGAGCACTTCCCGGTGGTCCAGCGGTTTCCGCTGATCGGGGTCCACGGCTTTCGTGACGAGGGCGAGCGCGGTGAGCACGGCGTCGTAGGACAGGACGGTGCCGTCGTCGCGCCGTGCCGCCTCGTCCAGCGCGTAGTCCGGCAACTCGTCACCGGTGAAGTCCTCGATGGCCTTCGGGCTCATCCGGTCCCCGTCCCCCTTGCCCGCCAGCACCGCGTAGCCCTCCCGCAGGTCGGGGGGCGACAGGTCGGTCTGCACGATCCTGATGCCGCCGGCCAGTCCCGCGCGGAACTTGTCCTCGGCCGCCTGCTCGTCGCTGGGGCTGTCGTCCCCGGTCAGGATCACCAGTTCCCTGCCCTTCTCGCAGGGCTTGTCGCCCAGCGCCTCGACCAGCGCGCTGAGGTGCGTGCCCCGCCCGGCGAAGTAGAAGACCCGCGTGCTCGCGTAGCAGATGTTGGCCTGGTCCCCCCGGAACGTGACCCTGATGTCCTTCAGCCTGCTGTCGTAGGACATGGTCTTGAGCACCTCGATGCCCAGCGCCCCGACCTGCTCCCTGAACTCCGCGGCGAGGTTCACCGAGTAGCCGTCGTCCTCGTTCTTGTCGGTGATCATCACGACGCCCGGCTTCCCGCCCCCGGGGCCGGGGACCGCCCGCGCGGCGTCGGCGTCCAGGATCTCCTTGGCCTTCAGCGCGGCCACGCCGGCCTGCCGGGAGTTGCTCGGCGCCGGGCGGAGCAGCCCGTCGACCTCGCGCAGCGCGTCGGAGGTCATGGTCGAGGCGACCAGGGGGACCTGGTTCTCGGACAGCACTTCGAGCGCGGCCTGCGCCGGGGCGAGGCTCTGCCCGAAGCCGGTGACGGCGACCAGCCGGTCGGGGGCCCCGCGCCTGCGGAGCAGTTCGCCCACCGCGGGCTCCCAGTGCGTGAACCCCTCGCCCGCGTTGGCGGGCAGGAGCACCACCTTGGGCGAGTCGTCCACGTTGTAGAAGGCCTGCGCGCGCACGGCGCCCTTCAACTGGTGCTCCACCTGCTCCACCGGTTCGATGGCGTGCGCGCCCGGCGGTGTCAGGGTGAGCAGGACGGCGATGCTGACGTGCTCGGGGTCCCGGGCCGCGATCTCGTTCTGCTTCCGGATGCGCTCCATGACGTCGCGGAGCGCGGGGCGGTCGAAGTCGAACGCCCGGGTCGGGTCGGCGACCCCGATGCACTGGTCGTCGACCAGCACCAGACCCTCCTGGTCGTCGCAGACCGGTTCGCGCACCGCCCACGCCACCGCCGTGATCACCGCCGCCAGGACGGCCACCACCGAGCACAGCGCGACGACCCGTCGCCTGCTCCACCTGGGGCGCGCGTCGGGGATGTCCACTCGGGTCACTGCTGTTCCTCCCTGTCCTGGTGGGGCGAACCCCGGTGGCGCGGTTGGCGGCGCCCCTGCTCCTCGTGCCAGTCGGCCGCGTGGAGGAACTCCACCTGGCCGCTGCGCGCCAGCCCCGCCACCTGCCTGAGGTGCGCGGCGGTCGTGATGTGGTGGTCGGCCCACTCGTCGATCAGGTGGACGTCGCCGGTGGCGTGCCACGACCGCAGCACGGCTTCGACGGGGGAGCGGAAGGTCCTGGGCGGGCGCGTCCCCGGGCGGGCCGGGCAGGACGCGACGACCTCCACGACGTCCAGCCAGCGCCGGCCCCCGCCGGAGGTGAGCAGCTCCTCCAACCTGCCCAGCACGCCGTCGACGTCGCCCGCGGCGAACCGGTGGTGCAGTTCGCCCTCCTCGTCACCGCGCCGCTTCGCGAACCCGGCGAGCCGGGTGAAGACCGCCTCCCACGAGTCCGGCGCGTCCGCCGGCCGCTCGGCCAGCCGCTCGACCAGCAGCAGCCGCAGCAGCGGGTGCATGACCGGGACGCCACCCGGCCCCGTGCACGCCCACTCGGTCGCGAGCGCCGACCCCTTCAACCGCGCCTGCCGCGCGCCCGTCATCAGCAGGGCGGCCTCGGCCTGGTTCCTCGCCGCCGAGCGGGTCACGGCGTCGTCCAGGCCGACGGTCCGCCCCGCCAGCAGCCGGTCCAGCAGGTGGTCGCGCAGCGGACCCGACCCGTCGTGGGCCCGGACACCCAGCAGGAGCCGGGGCGCCCACTCGGCCGGGGGGAGCAGGCACGCGGCGCGCACCAGTTGGGCAGCCGCCTCGGCGTGGCCCGCGCTCAGCCGGAGCACGGAGGACACCAGGCGCTCCCGGTGCCGCTCCGGCACCCCGGCCTCGACGACCATGGCCTCCAACTGGGCCGCGGTGAGACCGGACAGCGGCAGCGGCGTGTGCGGACCGCGGAACGCGGTGGCGCCCCGGCTCAACCGCTCCACGTCCTCGCGGCCGGCCGGGATCGCCTGCTCCTGCGGCAGCCCCAGCTTCTCCACGAGCGCGCGGTCCCCCACCGCGACGAAGGTCGCCCTGGCCCGCGTTCCGGCGGTGAGCGCCCCGCCCCAGGCGCGGAGCAGGGGCTCGGCGTCGATGTCGCTGCTGATCACGACCACCGGGTCCACCCGCCGCCCGCGGGGTTCGACCGCCGCCAGGTCCTCCAGGAAGGCCGTCATCAGCACGCGGTCGGCGCGCTCCCCGGACTCCCGGTCCGCGCGTGCGGACAGGTCGGCGAACTCGCGGAGCGCGACGATCCGGCGGTGCCAGTCGTGGCCGCCGCGCGGGCGGGTCCAGCGGGGCCGGAGCAGCCGGGTGGTCATGCGGCGGACCTGCGGCCGCGCGTCGTCGCCGAGGCCCGCCGCGCGCACCAGCCCGCCCAGCGCGCCCTCCAGGTCGTCCCCGGACCGCGGCAGCGGCAGCGGGTCGCCGTCGACGCCGCCGCCCGCGCGCCGGACCGACCTCGCGACGAGGTGGCCCAGCAGCCGGGAGAAGTCCCAGGGCCCGTCCTGCCCGACCAGCCCGACCGCCGCCTCCAGCAGCAGGTCGGCCACCGGTCTGCTGCCGCGGTCCCGGTCCGCGCCGAGCAGCACCCACCACTGGCCCCGCTCCGCCAGGTCCTCGCACAGCCACCGCTCGGTCCGCGACCTGCCCGATCCCGGCGGGCCGAACAGGACGAGCGAGGTGGTGCGCTCCTGGCGCGCGGTCGCGCCCGGCGCGCCGAGCACGATGACCGACCGGAGCACGTCGAACACCGGGTCCGACGGGTCGCGGGGGACGCCGGGGCGCGCGGGGCCGGTCTCCCGCGCGTTCGCAGCGGAGGGGTCGGGGGCCAGGGGCGCCTTGCCGCCGAACAGGCACAGCCGGGCTTTCAAGGGGGTGCCCCGGAATTCCTCCTCGAAAGGGGCGAAATCGTACCGCTCCCGCACCGCCGCGACCTCGTCGATGATGTTCTTGTGGAAATCCTCGGAGACCACGAGCGCGAGCACCGCGCCCGACTGCCGGAGTCGGTCCCTGACGTGCCGGGCGTCCTGGATGCGCGTGGCGTGCTCCATGGCCTTGGACACCTCGGTGGTCTCCGCCGGGGTCACCTCCCCGTAGTGCAGCGCCACCCTGAGCCGCAGGCTGCTCTGCTCGTTGGACCTCTCGTTGTGCTCCAGCAGCCCGTCCACGAGTTCGCTGACGAACCGGCGCACCAGGCGGGCCTTGGGGACCGTGCCGTCGACCAGGATCTGGTAGCCGTCACCGCGGTCCCGGAAATCGCAGTGCCCCGCTTCGACGTCCGCCTCCTTGAGGGCGTGTTCCACGATGCCGCGGAGGGACTGGACGGCGTGCAACCGGTGCCCCACGTGCCTGCCCTCGGCGCTGGAGCCCGCGATGTCCACCGAGACTATGGAGTGGTGCGTTGCTTCCGGGTGGAAAGGCAAGGGCTCTTCCTCTCTCGACCCCCCGTGCGGGAGAAGGCCACCACCGCTCTCCCGGCCATTCGCAGTATGCGAGCGCGCCGGAGCGGGCACTGCGTCAGATGACTCAGAATCCCAGCTTTCCGAGGGTGTCGGCGGCGAATCCGAGAAGTGGAACAGGATCATGCCGGACTCGTGAAAGCGGTGTCGAAAGCGATTGTTCCCGTGGATTGGCCGGCAACGGGTGGTGAAGACCGGAAGAAGTGGCGAGGATGTCCGCGGTCACCGGCTCCGGTCCTCCCGGTTTCGCAAGCTTGCGACAAGCATTGCCCGATCGGCGGCGGCGGGGTCACGATCGTGGCCCCACTGCCGGAAAGGACCGTCCAGTGCGCGCGCTCCTCCTCGCGGCCCTCGTCGCCGCCTCCCTCGTCCCGGTCCCGGCCGCCGCCTCCGCGAGCCCCACCCTGGCCGAGGCGGCCCAGCGCACCGGGCGGTACTTCGGCACGGCGGTCACGGCGGGCAAGCTCGCCGACCCGGTGTACGCGGGCATCCTCGACCGCGAGTTCGACGTGGTCACCCCCGAGAACGAGATGAAGCTCGACGCCACCCAGCCGCAGCAGGGCCGGTTCGTCTTCACCGCCGCCGACCGGATCGTCGACCACGCCCTCCAGCGCGGCAAGCGGGTGCGCGGGCACACCCTGTTGTGGCACTCCGGCCAGCCGGGCTGGCTGAACAACCTGGGCGGCACGGCGCTGCGCGCGGCGATGCTCGACCACGTCACGCAGGTCGTGGCCCACTACCGGGGCAGGATCCACTCGTGGGACGTGGTGAACGAGGCGTTCGCCGACGGCACGACCGGCCGCCGCCGCGACTCGAACTTCCAGCGCACCGGCGACGACTGGATCGAAGCCGCGTTCCGCGCCGCCCGCGCCGCCGACCCGGGCGCGACGCTCTGCTACAACGACTACAACGTCGAGGACCGGGCGCACGCCAAGACACAGGCCGTCCTGCGCATGGTCCGGGACTTCAAGGCCCGCGGCGTGCCGATCGACTGCGTCGGCGTCCAATCGCACTTCGCCGGCGGCAACCCGGTGCCGGCGGACTTCGAGGCCACGCTGCGCGACTTCGCCGCCCTCGGCGTGGACGTGCAGCTGACCGAGCTGGACGTGGAGGGCTCCGGCGCGACCCAGGCGCAGAACTTCCGGCGGGTGGCGCAGGCGTGCCTGGCGGTGCCCCGGTGCGCCGGCATCACGGTGTGGGGCATCCGCGACACCGACTCGTGGCGCGCGAGCGGCACCCCGCTGCTGTTCGACGGCGCGGGCGACCCCAAGCCCGCCTACCACGCCGTGCTCCACGCTCTCCATTGTGGACGGACGGGCTGACGGGTCCGGCGGGTCGCCGCGGTCGCGGAGCGGCAGCCGGTCGGCCGACGGGTTCCGGGTCGTGCGGGGCACGGTCGCGGAATCGCCGGCAGACTGGCGCGCCCGTACCCGAAGGAGACCCATGGCGAAGCTCGTCTACTCGATGATCACCTCGCTCGACGGCTACGCCGAGGCGACGGAGGGCGGCCTCGGCACCGGGGCCGAGGACCCGGAGGTGCACACCTTCGTCAACGACCTCTTCCGGCCCGTCGGCACGTACCTCTACGGCCGGCGGATGTACGAGACGATGGTCTACTGGGAGACCGCGCACACCGAGCCCGACCAGCCGCCGCACATCCTCCAGTACGCCCGCGACTGGCAGGCCGCGGAGAAGGTCGTGTACTCCACGACGCTGGAGTCGGTGTCCAGTGCGAAGACCAGGATCGAGCGGACCTTCGACCCGGACGCGGTGCGCGGGCTCAAGGCCGAGGCGGAGGCCGACCTCACCGTGGACGGTCCGACCCTCGCGGCCCAGGCGATCGCCGCCGGCCTGGTGGACGAGTACCACCTGTTCATCACCACGAGCGTGGTCGGCGGTGGCAAGCGGTTCTTCCCCGACGGCGTGCGCCTCGACCTCGACCTGGTCGAGGAGCGCGCCTTCGACAGCGGGCTGATCTACGCGCGCTACCGGACCCGCTGAGCCGCACCGGTCGCGGAGTGGCGGTGGCACCGCATGGGGGTGCACGTCCTGAACACCGTCGCGGTGCGCGGGCCGGGGGCGAAGGTGAAACCTCCTCGCACCGGGCGGTCGGATCGGTGGACCCGATCGTCCCGCCCTCGCCGCCGTGTCCCTCGGCGCGTGCGCCGGCGCGAAGCCGAAGGCGCTGTCGCCGTCACCGCGGACTGCGCCGCGCGGGGCCGGGACGTGCCGGGAATCCCCCGCGCGGAGCGCCGCGCGTCCGAATGCCCGCCGCGCGCGGGTGCGGGGAGTGGCGGGGGAGTGGGCGCATCGGCGGTATCCGGAGCCCTCGCGGGACCGCCGGTGGGCGGAGTGGCCCAGCGGCCCGCGGGGCGCGGTAACGGCGCGTCCGGGTGCGCCGATGCCCGACGTGTGATCGGGGTGCCCGCTCCGCACGGAAGGCGACAACCATGCCGTTACCAGGCAGAGCCCACCGCGCCGCCGGCAGGCCGCTGAGACGACTGCTCGTGCTCGCCGTCGCCGCCCTGGCGCCGGCGCTGCCCGTCGTCCCGGCCGCGTCCGCCGAGGCCACCCGCGTGCCGAACCCCGCCGGGTCCACAGTGGACGAATCGGCCGCGAGTGGGCCGTCCGCGCAGGCCGCTCTGCTGAGCACGGAACCGGCCGCCGGCGCGGGCAGCGTGGGGCTGACCCCGACCGTGACCGCCACCTTCGCCCGCACCATCGCCGACCCCGACGTCCGCTTCACGCTCACCGGCCCGGCCGGCGCGGTCGAGGGCACGACCACCCCCGCGAGCGGCCTGACCGCGCGGTTCACCCCCGCCGCGCCCCTCGACCCGGGCACCACCTACACCGCCTCCGTGCACGCCGACGGCACCGCGGCGACCTGGCGGTTCACCACCGGCAGCCCGCGCGCCGACGACTGCCCGTGCTCCATCTGGGACGACTTCGCGGTCCCGAGCCGCCCGAGCACCGACGACCGCGACGCCGTGGAGCTGGGCGCGAAGGTCTACTTCACCGGCCGGGGCGAGGTGCTCGGCGTGCGGTTCTACAAGGGGCCGGGCAACACCGGCACGCACACCGGCTCGTTCTGGTCGGCCACCGGTCAGCGCCTCGCGACCGGCACGTTCACGGACGAGACGACCACCGGGTGGCAGACCCTGGTCTTCGCCACGCCCGTCGTCGTGGAGGCGAACCGGCCCTACGTCGTCTCCTACTTCGCGCCGCACGGCCGCTACGCGATCGACGGGACGTTCTTCGGCAACTACGGCCGGACCGTCGGCCACGACCAGGTCTGGGCCGTCCCCGACACCACCGCCACGCCCAACGGCCTGTTCCGCTACGGCGGCGGCATGCCCGACAGCGGCTTCCACGCGTCGAACTACTGGGTCGACGTCCTCTACCGCCACGGCGCCGACGGCGACTACACCCGCCCCGTGCTCGACGCGCGCACCCCCGCCCCGGAGGCGACCGACGTGCCCCTGGACGGCGTCCTCACCCTCGGCTTCGACGAGGCGATCGACCCCGCGTCGCCGAGGATCGTCCTGACGGACGAGGGCGGGGCCGAGCTGCACGGCACCGCCGCGGTGTCCGCCGACGGCAGGACCGTCACCTGGACGCCGGACGGCCCGCTCACGCCCGGCGCCCGCCACACCGCCTCCGCCCTGGTCGCCGACGTGCGCGGCAACGCCCTCGCCCGCGCCGAGACCTGGTCGTTCACCACCGCGCCCACCGCCGACTGCCCGTGCTCGCTGTTCAGCGCCGCGACGGTCCCCGCGTTCCCGGCGAGCGCCGACCAGGGGCCGCTGGAGCTGGGCGTCCGCTTCGGCTCCGCCGTGACCGGCGCGGTCACCGGCGTGCGGTTCTACAAGGGCGAGGGCAACACCGGCACGCACACCGGCTCGCTGTGGTCGGCGGACGGCGCCCTCCTCGCCACCGGCACGTTCACCGACGAGACCGCCACCGGCTGGCAGGAGCTGACCTTCGCCACCCCGGTGCCGATCGAGGCCAACCGGGTCTACGTGGCCTCCTACACCACCCCGAGCGGCCACCACGCGGTGGACCACGGCTACTTCGACCGCCGACCCCGCGTCCTCTCCCCGCCACTGTGGACCGCCGCCGGCCCGTACGCCAACGGCAGGTTCCGGCAGGGCGCCGGGTTCCCGACCAACTACTACGGCGGCAACAACTACTGGGTGGACGTCGTCTTCACCACCTCCTGAGGTCGACTCCCGAGGTGCCGGGTAGCACGACGCCCCGTCCCGACGATCCACACCACGGGAACGACAACCGCCCGCCGCTCCAGAGGAGTCCGCATGTCCCGCTTACCCAGGCTGCTCGCGACCACCGCCGTCGCGGCCCTGGTCCTGTCCGGCTCCGCCCGGGCGTACGACGACCCCGCACCGGACCGCGTCCCCGCCCACCACGCCGCACCCGCCGACGCGCCCGCCGCCCCGACGCCCGAATCGCCGCCCGGTCCGCGGACCGTCTCCTGCGCGGAGGGCTGCGAGTTCGTCACCCGGCCCGCGCCGGAGGTCGCCGCCGAGGACGTGCGGCCCACCGAGGTCGGGTTGAGGACCGTCTTCGACCGGCCCGGCCACGTCCTCGGCGCCTCCCTGCTGCGCGGCCCCTACCGGGGGCCGATCACGCTGCGCCTGTGGCGGGACGGCGCCCTGCTGGCCGAACGCGCCTGGACCCACCCCGGTCGCATGGCGGAGATCTTCTTCGCCACCCCGGTGCCGGTCGAGGCCGGCCGCGAGTACGTGATCTCCTACTACACCCCGTACGGGGGCTACCTGACCTCGCCGGGCTACTACACCGCCCCGGTGACGCACGGCCCGTTCACCGCTCCGGTGGGCGCGGGCGTGCTGCACCACGGCGAAGGCGGTGGTTTCCCCACCGAGAACCGCGGCGACAGCACCTACTGGATCAACCCGGAGTTCCGCGGCTGATCCCGCGCAGGACGGGCCGCGCGGCCGTCCGCGCGGCTGCTACCGCTCGGTAAGGTGGCTGTCCACCCCCCGAAGGCAGCGGGTCCGTCCGGCGGTGCGGTGCGGCGTACGACCGGGCTCGCGGCCGTGCCGCCGAACGGTTGTGATCTCGAACACACTATTTGTTCCACGCACGATGCATCCGTGTCCGCCGGGTAACGCCCCTGCGACCGTCCGTGAAGTGTTTTCGCATCCACACGGTGAACTGGCTGGTGATCGCCGTCGCGTGGGAAAGCACCCGTTCGGCGTCCATTCACGTTAACGCGCGCCACGAGCGAAGGTTCGGGGCGTTGACGCGACGTACCGCACTCCCTTGACTACTCGACGTCATCGCCGGCCGGCTCGTGTCGATAGGGAGTTGCGGAACGGATGGATGTCTCCGAGCTGGTCGTCGCGGTCGACCCGATCCACCACCCGGCGCCCCGGCTGACCGCGGCCGCGGCCCGTGCGGGCGCGCTCGGCGTGCTGGAACTGCCCGCGGGCGACTTACGCGCCGCGACCGACGTGCTGGACCGAACCGCCCGGTGGACCACCGGGCGGTTCGGCGTCCGCGTCCGGCCGGGCTGCGCGGTGCCCGACCTGCCGGACGCCGCGGACACCGTGCTGCTGGCAGACCCGGCGCGCACCGCCCGCGACTTCCCCGACCGGCGGGTGCTGGTCGAGGTCGTCGACCTCGCCGAGGCCCGCGCCGCCGTCGACTCCGGCGCGGCGGGCCTGGTCGTGCGCGGTCGCGAGGCGGGCGGCCGGGTCGGCGGGTTGAGCACGTTCGTGCTGCTGCAACAGGTCCTGGCCGCGGTCGACGTGCCCGTGTGGGCGGCCGGCGGCATCGGCCCGCACACCGCCGCCGCGGCCGTCGCCGGCGGCGCGGCGGGCGTCGTGCTGGACACCCAGCTCGCCCTGTTCGCCGACGCCGGGCTGCCGGTGGAGCTGACCGCCGCGCTGGACGGCCTCGACGGCTCGGAAACCGTGCTGCACCACGGCCACCGGGTGCTCAAGCGGCGCGGTCCGGGCGTGCCCGAGCTGCCCGCCGACGACGTCGCCGGTCGGGGCGAACCCCACTGGCTGGGCCCCGACCTGCGCACCCAGTTCCCGCCCGTCGGCCAGGACGTGGCGCTCGCCTCCGCGTTCGCCCGCCGCTGGCCCACGGCCGGCGCGGCCATCCGCGGCGTGCGGGACGCGGTGCTGGCCGCGATCGCCGACGACGCCGCCGTGCGCGTGCTCGGGCCCGGCTCCACCGGCGCGCGGCACCTCGGCACGGCGCTGCCGGTCGTCCAGGGCCCCATGACCCGCGTCAGCGACCGCCCCGGGTTCGCCGCGGCCGTCGCGGACGGCGGCGGCCTGCCGTTCCTGGCGCTGGCGCTGTCCGGCCCCGGGCAGACCCGCGACCTGCTCACCCGCACCCGCGACGAGCTCGGCGACCGGCCGTGGGGCGTGGGCGTGCTCGGCTTCGCCGCCGAGGACGTGCGCGCCGCCCAGCTCGCCGTGGTCAAGGAGGTCCGGCCCACCCACGCGATCATCGCGGGCGGGCGCCCCGCACAGGCCGCCGACCTGGAGGCCGCGGGCGTCTCGGCGTTCCTGCACGTGCCCTCTCCCGGCCTGCTGCGCCAGTTCCTCGCCGCCGGCGCGCGGAAGTTCGTCTTCGAGGGAGCCGAGTGCGGCGGCCACGTCGGCCCCCGCCACAGCTTCCCGCTGTGGGAGTCCCAGGTGGACGTCCTGCTCGACCACCTCGCCGCCGGTGGCGAGGCCGGGGAGCTGACCGTCCTGTTCGCGGGCGGCGTGCACGACGAGCGCTCGGCCGCCATGGTGGCCGCGCTCGCCGCGCCCCTCGCGCGCGCCGGTGCGGGCGTCGGCGTGCTCATGGGCACCGCCTACCTGTTCACCGAGGAGGCCGTGGGCACCGGGGCGATCGGCCCCGTGTTCCAGCGGCACGTCGTCGACGCCGACCGCACCGACCTGCTGGAGACCGCCCCCGGCCACGCCACCCGGTGCGTGCGCAGCGGCTTCACCGGGGACTTCGCCGCGCTGCGCGACGACCTGCGCGCCGCCGGCGTGCCCGACCGCGAGGCGTGGGAACGCCTGGAGCGCTTCAACGTCGGCCGCCTGCGCGTGGCCAGCAAGGGCGTCGAGCGGGTCGGCGACGACCTGCGACCCGTGCCGGTGGAGCGCCAGGCCGCCGAGGGCATGTTCATGGCCGGCGACGTGAGCGTGCTGCGCGACGCCGTCACCACGATCGCCCGGCTGCACCACTCCGTCGGCGCGGCGGCCGGCCGGTGGCTCGCGGACCGGCTCACCGCGCTGCGCGCCGCCCTCGTCGCGCCCGAGCCGGAGCCGGAGCCCGCGCCGCTGCGGGTCGCGATCATCGGCATGGCCTGCGTGTTCCCCGGCGCGACCGACCTGGCCTCGTTCTGGGCCAACGTGCTCTCCGGCGCGGACAGCGTCACCGAGGTCCCGGCCGAGCGGTGGGACCAGGAGCTGTACTACGACCCCGACGGCACCGGCGAGCGCACCCCGTCGCGCTGGGGCGGGTTCCTGCCGCGCATCCCGTTCGACCCGCTGGCCTACGGCATCCCGCCCGCGTCCCTCGGCGCGATCGAACCCGTGCAGCTGCTCGCGCTGGAGACCGCGCGCCGGGCGCTGGAGGACGCGGGCTACCCGCACACCGCCGCGGACCACCGCCGCACGTCCGTCGTGTTCGGCGCGGAGTCCGGCAGCGACCTGTCCAACGCCACCACCCTGCGCACCGTGCTGCCCGCCTACACCGGAGCCCTGCCGCCCGAGCTGGACGCCCAGCTGCCCCGGCTCACCGAGGACTCGTTCCCCGGCATGCTCGCCAACGTCATCGCGGGCCGCGTGGCCAACCGGCTCGACCTCGGCGGCGCGAACTACACCGTGGACGCGGCGTGCGCGTCGTCGCTGACCGCCGTCGACGTGGCCTGCAAGGAACTCGTCGCCGGCACCAGCGACCTGGTCGTGGCCGGTGGCGCGGACCTCCACAACGGCATCAACGACTACCTGCTGTTCTCCTCCGTGCACGCCCTCTCGCCCAGCGGTCGCTCGGCCACCTTCGACCGGTCGGCCGACGGCATCGCGCTCGGCGAGGGCGTGGCGTGCGTGGTGCTCAAGCGCCTCGACGACGCGCTGCGCGACGGCGACCGGGTGTACGCGGTGGTCGACGGCGTCGGCAGCGCCAGCGACGGCCGGGCGCTCGGCCTGACCGCGCCGCGCCCCGAGGGGCAGCGCGCCGCGCTGGAGCGGGCCTACCGGATGGCCGGCGTGTCACCCGCCCGGGTCGGGCTGGTCGAGGCGCACGGCACCGGCACCGTGGTCGGCGACCGGACCGAGCTGCGCACCCTCACCGAGGTGTTCACCGAGGCGGGCGCGGAGGCCGGGTCGTGCGCGCTGGGCTCGGTGAAGTCCCAGATCGGGCACACCAAGTGCGCCGCGGGGCTCGCCGGGCTGATCAAGGCGGCGCTGGCCGTGCACCACGGCGTGCGCCCCCCGACCCTGCACCTGAGCGAGCCGAACCCGGCGTGGGAGCCGGAGCGCAGCCCGTTCGCCTTCCACACCGCCGCGAGGCCGTGGGTCGCGCCACCCGCCGAACGGGTCGCCGGGGTCAGCGCGTTCGGGTTCGGCGGCACGAACTTCCACGTGGTGCTGCGCGCCCACGACCAGGCGCCCGCCGCGCACGCGCTGGACCGGTGGCCGGCGGAGCTGTTCCTGTTCCGGGGGACCGACCCGGCCGCCGCCGCGCGTGCCGCCGCCGCGGTGCTGGACCAGGTCGAGGCGACGCCGGCGGCGCGCCTGCGCGACTTCGCCCGCGGTGCGGCGACCAGGGCCGACGTGGCCGCGCTGCGCGGTGACCGGGTGTGGCTCGCCGTGGTGGCCGGCGACGTGGCGCAGCTGCGGGAACGGCTGCGGCTCGCCGTCTCCGGCGGCGCCGGGGACGGCGTGTTCACCGCCGACGTGGCCGGGACCGGGGCCGTCGCGTTCCTCTACCCGGGCCAGGGCAGCCAGCGGCCGGGGATGCTGGCCGACCTGCTCGTGGCGTTCCCCGAGCTGCGCCGGTACCTGGAGCTGGGCGCGCGGTGGGCCGACGCGCTCTACCCGCCCGCCGCGTTCGACCCGGCCGCCGAGGCCGCGCAGCGGGCCCGGATCACCGACACGGCCGTCGCGCAGCCCGCCCTCGGCGTGGTCGAACTCGCCGCCACCGACCTGCTCGCGTCGGTCGGCGTGCGGCCGGACGCGGTGGCCGGCCACAGCTACGGCGAACTGGTCGCGCTGGCCGCCGCCGGTGTGTTCGACCCGGCCGACCTGCTCGCCGCCAGCGCCGCCCGCGCCGAGGCGATCCTGGCGCAGGTCCGCGACGGCGACCCCGGCGCGATGGCCGCCGTGACCGCCCCGGCCGACGAGGTCGAGGGCGTGCTGGCCGCCGCCGACCTGCCCGTGGTCGCGGCCAACCGGAACTCGCCGAAGCAGACCGTCGTGTCCGGGCCCACCGACGCCGTCGCCGCCGCCGTGCGGGCGCTGCGCGACGCCGGGCACCCGGCCAAGCCGCTGCCGGTGGCGTGCGCGTTCCACAGCCCGCTGGTGGCGGGCGCGGGCGAGGCGTTCCGGCGGGTGCTCGACGCGATGCCGCTGCGCGCGCCGTCCCTGCCGGTGTGGGCCAACCGCACCGCCGCGACCTACCCGGCCACCGCCGACGCCGTGCGCGACGGGCTGGCCGCGCAGATCGGCGCGCCCGTCCGCTTCGCCGAGCAGGTCCTGGCCATGCACGACGCCGGCGTGCGCGTGTTCGTCGAGGTCGGTCCCGGTCGCGTGCTCAGCGGCCTGGTGCCCGCCGTGCTCGGCGACCGCCCGCACCGGGTGGTGCACCTCGGCGAGGGCCTGCCCGGTCTCCTCACCGCCCTGGCGCGGCTCGCGGTCGCCGGGGTGGACGTGCGGACCGGCCCGCTGGTGCGCGGCCGGGACGCCGCGGACCCGTCCGCCGTGCCCGCGACGCCGGGGTGGACCGTCGACGGCCACCTCGTGCGGCGCGCGGACGGCGCCATCCAGCCCGGCGCGCTGCGCCCCGCCCGACGCATCACGGAGCCGATCGTGTCCCAACACCCCGTCACCCCCGCGTCCTCCGACGCGCTGGTCGCCGACTTCCTGCGCACCAGCCGCGAGATGATCGCCGCTCAGCGCGACGTGCTGATGACCTACTTCGGCGCGACCGGGGCGGTCGGCACGGTGGTGGCGGCACCGCCCGTCGCGCCCGCGGTGGTGCGGGCGGTCGCCGCGCCGGTGGTCGAAGCCGTCCCGGTCGCGACGCCGGAGCCGGTCGCCGCGGACGTGCTGCGGACCGTGGTCGAGGTGGTGGCCGAGCGCACCGGCTACCCGGTGGAGATGGTCGAACCCGACCTGGACCTGGAGGCCGACCTCAGCGTCGACTCGATCAAGCGCGCCGAGATCGCGGGCGAGATCGCCACCCGCCTCGGGCTCGACGCGGGCGCGGGCGAGGCCCTGGAGGCGCTCAGCGCCGCCCGCACCGCCGCCGCCATCGCCGACCTGATCGAGCAGCGTCGCGGGGGAGCGCCCGGACCCGCCGAGTCCGCCGCACCCGCCGCCGTCGAACCGGGAGCCGTCGAACCGGAGGCCGCGCCGCTGGTCGTCGCCCCGCGGCGGCTGGTGTTCCGGGAGCACGACCTCCCCGCGCCCACCTCGGACGCGCGCGGCACCCGGGTCGTGGTCGTCGGCGCGCCGGACGAGGCCGTGACCTCCGCGCTGATCGCCGCCGGCGTCGAGATCGGCCTGGAGGTCGCGGGCGCGTTCGTGGTCCACCTGGGCGCGCTCGACGCCGACGAGTCGCTGCTGCCCGAGGAGTTCCCGAACATCCAGTCCCTGCTCGCGGCCGGACCGCGCGGCCTGCTCGCCGTGGACCGGCGCGAGGTCGGCGCCGCGACCGGGCTGCGCGGGTTCTTCCGCACCCTGGACCGCGAGTACCCGGACCTGGCCACCACGCTCGTCGAGGTCCCGGCCGACGCCGGACCGGACGCGGTGGCCGCCGCGCTGCTCGCCGAACTCGCCGCAGCCGACCATGAACCCGTCGTGCTCGCCGGCCCCGGCACGCGGCGCGGCCTGCGGCTGACCGAGACCGACCTCGGACCGGTGGCCGCCGCGGGCGCCGGACCCGCCGGCGACGGCGCGGCGGAGGCCGAGGCCGCCGGGCTGGACCGCGACGCCGTGGTGCTGCTCGCCGGCGGCGCGCGCGGCATCACCGCCCGGTTCGCCCGCACCCTCGCGGCGGCGGGCCGCTGCCGGCTGGAACTGCTCGGCCGCACCCCCGCGCCGCTCGGCCCGGAGGAACCCGACCTGGCGGCCGCGACCGACCGGGCCGGGCTGCGCGCCGCGTTCCTCGCCCGCGGCCTGACCTCGCCCGCCGAGGTCGAGCGGGCGGTGTCCGCGGCCCTCGCCGAGCGCGAGGTCCGCACCACGCTGGCCGACCTGGGCGACCTCGCCCGCTACCACGCGGTGGACGTGCTCGACGCGGAAGCGGTGCGCGCCACCGTGAAGCGGGTGCACGACGAGCACGGCCGGCTCGACGCCGTGGTGTACGCGGCGGGCGTGATCGAGGACAAGCTGGTGGCGGACAAGTCGGTCGAGTCGTTCCGGCGCGTGTTCGGCACCAAGGTGGACGGTGCGCGCACCCTGCTCGACGCGGTCGACGCGCTACCCGCCGGACCCCGCTACGCGGTGCTGTTCGGCAGCATCGCCGCCGCCCTGGGCAACCGGGGCCAGTGCGACTACGCCGCCGCCAACGACGCGCTGGAGGAGCTGGGCCGCCGCTGGTCCCGGCCCGGACGCCGCGGCCTGACCGTCCACTGGGGACCGTGGGCGGGCGGCGGCATGGTCTCGCCCGAGCTGGCCCGCTCCTACGCCGCGCGCGGCGTCGCGCTGATCGACCCCGAGGAGGGGCCGCTCAGCCTGCTGCGCGAACTGGCCTGGGGACCGGCCGACGTGCACGCCGTCGTCAGCTCCGCGTCCGGCTGGTGACCCCGGTGACGCCGGTCGCCATCGTCGGCATGGCGGTGTTGTTCCCGGGCGCGCCCGACCTGGACGCGTTCTGGCGCAACATCTCCGGCGGCGTGGACGCCATCACCGACGTGCCCGCCGACCGGTGGGACGCCCGGTTCCACGACCCCGCCGAACACCGCGCCGACCGCGTCTACACGCGGCGCGGCGGGTTCGTCGAGGCGTCGGTGGACGCGGCCGGGTTCGGCGTGATGCCCGCGTCCGTGCCCGGCACCGAACCCGACCAGCTGATCGCGTTGCAGGTGGCGGCGGACGCGGTGGCCGACGCGGGCGGCGACGCCGTGCTGCCGGGGGACCGGCGGCGCGTCGGCGTGATCCTCGGGCGCGGTGGCTACCTCACGCCCGGCCTGGTGCGGCTGGACCAGCGCGTCCGCACCGCCAACCAGGTCGTGCGCACGCTGCGCGACCTCGTGCCCGAGCTGGACGACGACCGGCTGGAGCGGGTGCGGGCCGCGTTCGCCGACCAACTGGGCCCCGAGGCCCCCGAGTCGGCCATCGGCCTGGTGCCCAACCTCGCCGCCTCCCGCGTCGCCAACCGGCTCGACCTGCGCGGCCCCGCCTACACGGTGGACGCGGCGTGCGCGTCGTCGCTGGTGGCCGTGGACCACGCGGTGCGCGAGCTGGACGGCGGCCGGTGCGACGTCGTCCTCGCGGGCGGCGTGCACCACTGCCACGACATCACGCTGTGGAGCGTGTTCAGCCAGCTCGGCGCGCTGTCGCGCAGCGGGCGCATCCGGCCGTTCCACCGGGACGCGGACGGCGTGCTGATCGGCGAGGGCACCGGCGTGGTCGTGCTCAAGCGGCTGGCCGACGCCGAGCGCGACGGCGACCGGGTCTACGCGGTGGTCGACGGCACCGGCGTGGCCAGCGACGGCCGGTCGGCGAGCCTGCTCAACCCCGACCCCGGCGGCCAGGCGCGCGCCGTGCGGCAGGCGTGGGAGGCGGCGGGCCTCGACCCGCGCGACCCCGACGCGCTCGGCCTGCTGGAGGCGCACGGCACCGGCACCCCGGCGGGCGACGGGGCCGAGCTGCGCACGCTGGCCGAGGTGTTCGGCCCGGCGACCGGACCGCGCGCCGCCCTGGGCTCGGTCAAGTCGATGATCGGCCACACCATGCCCGCCGCGGGCGTCGCCGGGCTGGTCAAGGCCGCGCTCGCCCTGCACCACCGCGTGCTGCCGCCCACCCTGCACTGCGACGACCCGCACCCGGCGCTCGCCGACACCCGCTTCGCGCCGCTGGCGCGGGCCGTGCCGTGGGAGCGCCCGGACAGCGGCGCGCCCCGCCGCGCCGGGGTCAACGCGTTCGGGTTCGGCGGCATCAACGCCCACGTCGTGCTGCGCGAACCCGCCACCCGCGCCACCCCGGTCGTGGTTCGCGAGCCGACCGCGGTGCTGCGGCTGGCCGCCGCGACCCCCGCCGCGCTGCTGGACCTGATCACCGACGACCCCGCCGGCCTGGACGAGCGCGCCGACGTGCGCGAACCCGTGCGGCTGGGGATCGTCGACCCGACCCCGCGCAAGCTGGCCCTGGCGCGCAAGGCCGTGGCCAGGGGCGTGCCGTGGCGCGGGCGCGGCGACGTGTGGTTCAGCCCCGCGCCGCTCGGCGGGCGCACCGCGTTCCTGTTCCCCGGCCTGGAGGCCGAGTTCGAACCGCGGGTCGCCGACGTCGCCGCCCGGTTCGGGCTGCCCTGGACCCAGGGCGACGTGCGCGTCGGCGACGTCGGCCGGCACGGCGCGGCCGTGTTCCAGGTCGGCCGGCTGCTCGACGCGGCGCTGCGGCGGCTCGGCGTCGTGCCCGACGCGGTCGCCGGGCACAGCGTGGGGGAGTGGACCGCGATGGCCGCGGGCGGCATCCACGCCGCCGACGAGGTGGACGCCTTCCTCGCCGCGTTCGACCCCGAGGCGCTACGCGTGCCCGGCCTGGTGTTCGCGGTCGTCGGCACGTCCGCCGACCGCGTCACCGCCGCGCTCGCCGACCACCCGGACGTGGTGCTCTCCCACGACAACGCCCCCAACCAGGCCATGGTGTGCGGCCCGGAGGCGGAGGTCGACGCGGTGGTGCGCCGGTTCCGGGCGGAGGCGGTGATCAGCCGCGTGCTGCCGTTCCGGTCCGGGTTCCACACGCCGATGCTCGCGCCCTACCTGGCCCCGATCCGCGAGGCCGCCCAGCGCTACGCCCTGCACCGGCCGACGACGCCGGTGTGGTCGGCGACCACCGCCGCCCCGTTCCCGGACGACCCGGACGCGGTGCGCCGGCTGTTCGTCCGCCACCTGCTCGAACCGGTCCGCTTCCGGCCCCTGACGCGGGCCCTGCACGCCGCCGGGTTCCGCACGTTCGTGCAGCTCGGCGCGGGCCAGCTCGGATCGCTGGTCGGCGACACCCTGGCCGACGAGGAGCACCTGGTGGTCTCCGCGCACGGCGGCCTGGCCCAGCTGCGGCGCGTGGTGACCGCCCTGTGGGTGCACGGCCGCCCCGCCGACGCCGGCCCCCTGCTGCCGCGCGCCACCGGGACCACCCGGACCCGCCTGGAGCTGGGCAACGCGCTGGTGACCCTGCCCGCGGCCGAGCGGATCACCCTGCCCACCGCCCCGTCCGCCGTCCCGGACACCCTGGCCGGCCTCACCCGCGACCCGCTCGCCGCGGAGCTGTCCGCGCTGCTGCGGGACACCGCCGGGCTGGCGGCCGACCTGCTCACCGCCCGCGCCGCCACCGCGGTCCGCACCGCCGCCCCGGCCCCTCCGGCGGTCACCGCCCCGCGGGTGCTGCGGATCGACCTGGCCGACATGCCGTACCTGCGCGACCACTGCTTCTTCCGCCAGCGCCCCGGCTGGCCCGACGACGCCGACCGCTGGCCGGTCGTCCCCGCCACCACGGTCGTCGCGCACCTGATGTCCATCGCCGAGCACGCGGCCCCCGGCGCCCGCGCCACCGCCGCGCACGACGTGCGGCTGCTCAAGTGGATCACCGCCACACCCGCCGCGGACATCCCGGTCACCGTCCACCGCCGCACCCCCACCGAGGTCGAGGTGGGCCTGACCGGTTTCTCCCAGGCCACCGTCACGCTCGCCGACCACTACCCGCCACCGCCGCCGCGCTGGCCCGTCGACGAACCCGAGCGCGCGCCCGACCTGCGCGCCCACCAGCTCTACGACGAGCGCTGGATGTTCCACGGCCCCCTGTTCCAGGGCGTCACCGGGCTGACCGCGATCGGCGAGCGGCACGTGCGCGGCACCCTGGCCGCCCTGCCCACGCCCGGCGCGCTGCTGGACAACGTCGGCCAGCTGTTCGGCTACTGGGTGATGGCCGTCCTGCCGGACCGCACCACCGTGTTCCCGGTCCGCTTCGACCGCATCGCGTTCCACGGCCCGCAGCCCCCGGCGCACGCCGAGCTGCACTGCCACGTCCGGATCACCGCCGTCACCGGCACCGAGGTCACCGCCGACGTCCAGCTGTCCCTCGGCGACCGGGTCTGGGTGGAGATCACCGGCTGGACCGACCGCCGCTTCGACACCGACCCCGGCATCCGCGCGGTGGACCGGTTCCCCGGCGCGCACACCCTGTCCACCCTGCACGACGAGGGCTGGGCCGAGGTGCACGAGCGCTGGCCCGACCTGGCCACCCGCGAGCTGGTCATGCGCAACGTCCTGGGCGGTGCCGAGCGCACCGCCTACGACACCCGCCCGCCGAACGGGAAGCGTGGCTGGCTGCTCGGCCGCATCGCCGCCAAGGACGCCGCCCGCGCGCTGCTGTGGCGCGAGGGCGAGGGCGACGTCTACCCCGCCGAGGTCGCGGTCGACGACGTCGGGGGCCGGCCGCGGCTGCGGGGCGTGCACGGGCGCGACGTGACCGGCGTCCACGTGGACCTCGCCCACCACGCCGAGATCGGCGTCGCCATCGCCCGGCGCGGCCCGTGCGCCATCGAGGTCCGGGAAGGCGGTGCGCGCGAAGGCGGCTCCCGGCACGAGGCCGCGCTCGCCGCGGTCGCCAAGCTCGTCGCCGCGCCGGGCCGGGTGGTGGCCGAGGACGACGACCACCTGCTCGTCGCCGCCGGGGGCCGCGAGCACGTCGTGCGGGTGCGGACCACCGCCAACCCGCCCGGCCTGCCCGCACGGGAGTACGTGGTCGCGTGGACCGCGCAGCAACCAGGAGAGGGATCATGAACACCGACACGACCGCGGACCCGACCACCGTGCTCGCCGACATCACCGGGATGCTGCGCGAGCTGCTGGAGGAGCACGGCCTGCCGGACGCCGACATCACCCGCGACTCCACCTTCCACGGCGACCTGGAGCTGGAGAGCATCGACCTGGTGACGCTCTCGGCGTCGCTGCGCGAGCACTACGGCGACCGGGTCAACTTCGCCGAGTTCGTCGCCGACCTGGAGCTGGACGAGATCATCGGCCTCACCGTCGGCGAGCTGGTCGACCACGTGGTCGCCTCGCTGCGGGCCGCGTGATGGCCAAGCTCCGCACCGGTGACGTCACCACGCACGTGCAGCGGCTGCCCGCCGCCGGCGGCGACCCGACCGCGCCGCTGGTGGTGTTCGTGCACGGTCTGCTCACCGACAGCCTGGCCAGCTACTACTTCACCGTCGGCCCGCAGGTCGCGGCGGCCGGCGCGGACGTGGTCATGTACGACCTGCGCGGCCACGGCCGCAGCGACCGCCCGGCCACCGGCTACCGGCTGGAGCACTTCGTCGACGACCTCGCGCACCTGCTCGACGCCCTCGGCGAGACCCGGCCCGCGCACGTGGTCGGCAACTCCTTCGGCGGCACGGTCGCGGCCGGCCTGGCCGCCTGGCACCCCGGGTTGGTCGCCACCGTCACCATGATCGAGTCCGAGCCGCCGGTGGCCGCGTGGACCCGGCACATGGCCGACGGCCTCGCCGACGCCCGGGACCGCCTGGCGCGCGAGGAGGTCATCGGCTGGATCGAGGCCAACCACGGCGCGCACACCGCGAAGCTGTCCCGGGGCGCGAGCCGCATCCTCCAGACCACCACCCTGGCCGAGGACGTGCCGCGCAGCCGGGTGGTCGACGACGACCTGAGCGCGCTCACCCGACCGCTGCTGGCCGTGTTCGGCGACGAGTCCGGCCTGTGCGAGCAGGCGCCGGGGCTGGAGGCCGCGCTCGCCGACTGCCGCACCGTCGTGCTGCCCGACCAGGGCCACTCGGTGCTGGTGGAACGGCCGCACGAGACGCGTGAGCTGCTGCTGGACTGGGTGCGCGCCCACCACGCCCCGGCGGTGGCGCCCCGGTGAGCCGCTTCCTGTTCGTCGTGCCCCCGCTGGTCGGCCACGTCAACCCGCTCGCGGCGGTCGCGGCGGAGCTGACCGGGCGCGGCCACGACGTCGCCTGGGCCGGGCACGCCGAGCTGCTGCGCCGGTTGCTCGGACCGGGCGCGCGGGTGCACGACTGCGCCCTGCCGCCCACCGACCTGCTGCACCGGCCGCCGGAGCTGACCGGCCCGGCCGCGTTCCGGTTCCTGTGGCGGGACTTCTTCGTGCCGCTGGCCGACGCCATGGCCCCCGGCGTGGCCGCCGCGGTCGAGCGGGAGCGGCCCGACCTCGTCGTGGCCGACCAGCACGCGGTCGCCGGCTCGCTGGTCGCCGAACGCCTCGGCGTGCCGTGCGCGACCTCGGCCAGCACCTCCGCCGAGCTGGTCGACCCGCTGGCCGGGCTGCCCAAGGTCGCCGCCTGGCTCACCGACCTGCTCACCGACCTGCGCCGCCGGATCGGCGACCCCGCCGCCGTGCACGACCCGCGCCACCCGCCCGCCGGCGTGGTCGCGTTCACCACCCGCGACCTCGTCGGGGACGTGCCCCTGCCCGACGGCGTGCGGCTGGTCGGCCCGGCCGTCACGTCCCGGCCGCCGGTCGGCTTCCCCTGGGACCGGCTCGACCCGGACCGCCGCGCGGTGCTGGTCAGCCTGGGCACCGCCAACGTCGACGCGGGCGCCCGGTTCCTGCGCGAGGCGGTGGCCGCGCTGGCCGCCCGACCGCACGTGCAGGGCGTCGTGGCGGACCCCGGCGGCGTGCTGGGCGACGTGCCCGGCGCGCTGGTGCTGCCGCACGTGCCGCAGTGGGACCTGCTGGCCCGCTGCGCCGCCGTGGTGTGCCACTCCGGGCACAACACGGTGTGCGAGTCCCTGTGGCACGGTGTGCCGCTCGTGCTCGCGCCCATCCGCGACGACCAGCCGGTGGTGGCGGCGCAGGTCGTCGCGGCGGGTGCGGGCGTGCGGGTGCGCTTCGGCCGGGTCACCGCCGACGCGCTGGGCGCGGCCCTGGACGCGGTGCTCGACCCCGCGTCCGGCCACCTCGACGCCGCGCGGGCGCTCGCCCGGTCGTTCCGCGCCGCCGGCGGCGCGCCCGCCGCCGCCGACCACCTGGTCGCGGTGGCCGCGCGCACGCCCGCCACCGCCTGAGCCCGCCACCGCCCGAGCCCTGCCCCTGCCCGATTCGGCTACCGCCTTGGGGAGCACCATGACGACCAGTCCCGCGCCCGGTCCCCTCCGGGTGCTGCTCGACCACGCCCGCCCGCACCGCGCCGTGCTGGCCGGCAGCCTGCTCCTGGTGCTCGCGGCCGGCGCGTCCGGGCTGGTGCAGCCGCTGGTGGCGCGGGACGTGCTGGAGGCCCTGGGCACCGGCGGGTCCGTGCTGGAGCCGGTGCTGCTGCTGGCCGGGCTGGTGGTGCTCGGCGCGGCGCTGACCGGGGTGCAGTCGTGGTGGCAGCAGCGCACCGCCGAGCACGTCGTCCGCCAGGTCCGCCGCGACCTGGTGTTCCGGCTGGTCCGGTTGCGCGTGCCCGAGCTGGACCGCCGCCCGCCCGGCGACCTGACCGCCCGGGTGACGTCCGACAGCACCCTGCTCCAGAACGCCGCCACCGAGGGGCTGGTGCTGGTCGCCAACGGCCTGCTGACCACGCTCGGCGCGGTCGTGCTGATGGGCGTGGTGCACCTCGGGCTGCTCGCCGTCACCGCCGGCGTGATCGTCGCGGTCGCCCTGGTGCTGCTGGTGGTGCTGCCCCGCATCCGGCTCGCCGTGGCGCGGGCGCAGGCGGCCGTGGGCGCGGTCGGCGCGGCGCTGGACCGGGCGCTCGGCGCGGCCCGCACGGTCAAGGCCAACGGCGCCGAGGCCCGCGAGACCGCGCTGGCCGGCGCGGCCGTGGACGAGGCGCACGCCGCCGGGCTGGTCGGCGCGCGCTACGCGGCCGTGGTCAAGGTGCTCACCGGAGTGGCGATCCAGGGCGCGTTCCTGGGCGTGCTCGGTGTGGGCGGGGCGCTGGTCGCGGCGGGGGAGATGACCGCGCCGGAGCTGATCGCGTTCCTGCTCTACGTGTTCTACCTGGCCTCGCCGATCGGCTCGCTCGCCGCCGGCATGGGGATGCTCCAGCAGGGCCTGGGCGCGGTCGGCCGGATCGACGAGGTGCGGCGGATGCCCGTGGAGGAGGACGTGGACCTCGTCGTGGCCGCACCGCGCGGTCCGGCGCCCGCGGTGGAGTTCGACGGCGTCGAGTTCGCCTACCCCGGTCGCGGCCCCGCGCTGCGCGGTGTCTCCTGGACCGCGGCGCCCGGCACGCGCACCGCCCTGGTCGGCCTGTCCGGCGCGGGCAAGACGACGATGTTCGCGCTGCTGCAACGGTTCTACGAGCCGACCGCGGGCACGATCCGGGTGGGCGGCGTCGACATCTCGACCACGCCGCGCGCCGAACTGCGCCGCCTCATCGCCTACGTGGAGCAGGACTCGCCGGTCATGGCGGGCACCCTGCGGGAGAACCTGCTCTACGCCGCCCCGGACGCCGCCGCCGAGGACATCGTGGAGGCGCTGCGGGTGACCCGGCTGCTCGGGTTCGTCGACCGGCTCGACGCGGGCCTGGACACCGAGGTCGGCGCGCGCGGCGTGACGCTGTCCGGCGGCGAGCGCCAGCGGTTGGCCATCGCGCGGGCGCTGCTGCGCAAACCCCGCGTGCTGCTGCTCGACGAGGCCACCGCCCAGCTCGACGCCCGCAACGAGAACGCGCTGCGCGAGGCGGTGGAGCAGGTCGCGCGCGGCTGCACGGTCATCCTGATCGCGCACCGGCTGTCCACGGTGACCGACGCCGACCGGATCGTGGTGCTGGAGCACGGCGCGGTGCGGGCCCAGGGCACGCACGACGAGCTGGTCGAGCGGGACGAGCTGTACCGGGAGCTGGCCGCCACCCAGTTGCTGGTCCCGGCGGCCCCCGGTGCCTGACGCGGAACGGGGCGCCCGCCGCGCGCGGGCGCCCCGCCGACGTCCGTCAGGCCACGCCCCGCACCCCCGCGGTCAGCGAGTTGAGGGCGGCGTAGTAGCCGTCGCGGTGGCCCGCGGCGTTCGGGTGGTACGACTCGTTGATCTTGTCCCACTCCAGGCTGGTCAACCACTTGGTGCCGCTGGAGCACAGGGTGTGCGGGTCGAAGATCGGCCGGGCGTCGAGGAATGTGAAGCCCGCCTCGGCGGCGCGCTGCGCCATGACCGCCGCCAGGGTGTCGGCGGCCGAGTTCAGCGCGTTGCGCTCGGTGTCGCTGAGGCCGAAGATGCCGCAGTTGCCCCGGATCGTGTAGATGCGGGGGTAGCCGACCACGATGACCCGCGCCGACGGGGCCTTCGCCCGCACCGCCGCGTACACCTGGGCCAGCGCGGGGGACAGGTAGGCGTTGGCCGCCTGCTTGGCCAGCTCCACGCCGTTGACGCAGTCGCGGTCGTCGATGGTGAGGATGCAGTTGGTGAGCACGTCGACGAAGCCGACGTCGTTGCCGCCGACCTGGATGGTGACCAGCGTGGTGTCCGCCGTCAGCAGCGGGACCTGGTCGGTGAGCACGTCGGCGGTCTTGGCGCCGGAGCAGGCGGCCTCCACGAACGCCACCGACGGGTGGGACGCCGCCCACAGGCGGGGGTAGGTCAGCGGCCCGCGTCGGCAGGCGTGGTTGGGGTCGTCGTAGGTGCGGGTGCCGGGGGCGGTGGTGTACGAGTCGCCGATGGCGACGTACTTGCCCGCCAGGGGCGCCGCCTGCGCCGGCGCGGCGAGGACCGCGGTGGCGAAGAGCGCCGCCAGTACGGGGAACAGGGCCCGTGGTGCGCGCATGGATCTCGTCTCCGGGGGAGTCGGGGGAGCGGACTCCACCATGCGTAACAGGTGATCTTGTGGGTGAATACCTCACCGCGGGTGCTAATGCGTAATTTATTCACATTACCTGCGGACTTCGGCCCCGGAAGGCGCACACCACTGCGACCGCCGGCCCAACACCCCCGCCGGGCGTGCTCACTTGTGGCACGACCGGCGGGCGCCGGGCGGCGTAGAACACAGGCTCCGGTTCCCGTGAAGGAGTCGCCATGCGTGTCCTGTTCACCTCAACCCCGACGTCCGGTCACCTGCACCCCCTCGTCCCGCTCGCCACCGCGCTGCGCGACCGCGGCCACGAGGTCGCGTTCGCCTGCGCCGCCAACCTCCTCGACGACGTGCGCTCCCTCGGGTTCGCCGGCTTCGCCGCCGGGCTGAGCCGCGACGGGGACGGCGACGAGGAGTTCACCGCCCTGAAGGCGGGGGCGAAGGGCCTGGTGCCGGGCGTGGAGATGGACCGGCTCGCCATCGCCCGCGTGATGTACGGCGTGCGCGCCCGGCGCACCGCGGCGGACCTGGTCCCGATCTGCCGGGAGTGGCGGCCGGACGTCCTGGTGCGCGACAGCTACGAGCCCGCCGCCGCGGCCGTCGGCGAGCTGCTCGACGTCCCGTGCGCCTCGGTCGACATCACGCCGCTCTACGACACGACGCCGCTGATGGGCGACATCGCCGAGGAGATGGACCGGCTGCGCGACGGGGTCGGCCTGCCGCCGGGGGACGGCGTGGGCATGCTGCACCGGTACCTGCACCTGTGCTTCGCGCTGCCGCGCCTGCTCGACCCCGCCCGGCCGATGCCCCCGATCACCCACCACCTGCGGGACGGCCTGTTCGACAACCTGGGCGACCAGCGGCTGCCGCCGCACCTGGAGCACCTGGGGGAGCGGCCACTGGTGTACGTGTCGTTCGGCACCGTGGCGATCCGCTTCTACCCCGGCGCCTACCCCGGGCTGATGGGGACGGTCCTCGACGGCCTGGCCGACCTCGACGCCGACGTGGTCGCCACCGTCGGCCACGACCGCGACCCCGCCGACCTGGGGCCGCGGCCGGCGAACGTCCACGTCGAGCGCTACCTGCCGCAGTCGCTGCTGCTCTCGCGGTGCTCGGCGGTGGTGAACCACGGCGGTTTCAACACGATGACGGGGGCGATGGTCACCGGTCTGCCCCAGGTCAGCATCCCGCTGCTGACCGACGACCACGACAACGCCCGCCGGTTCGCCGCGCTCGGCCTGACCAGGGCGCTGGACGCGGCCACCACCACCCCCGGTGAGGTGCGGTCCGCCGTGCTCGGCGTCCTGGGCGACCAGGCCATGCGCGCCGACATCGAGAAGGCCCGCGCCGAGATGGCGGAGCTGCCGGGCCCCGACCACGCGGTGGACCTGTTGGAGCGGCTGGCGGTGGAGCGCGTCCCGCTGCGGCCCGGCTCGTGACGCGGTGCCGGTGCCCGCCGCGCGGCGGGCACCGGCACCGCTCCGATCAGGCGGGCTCGCCGGTCCGCGTTCCCCGCTCCGCGGGCTCCCCGTCGGCGGGCTGCGCGTCGGCGGCCTTCCCGTCGCCGGGCTTCCCGTCGGCGGCCTTGGCCGCCTCGGCCTCGGCCACGAGCGGCGCGACGTGGCGCTTGCGCAGCAGGGCCGCGAACACCACCGCGCCCACCGCGAGCAGCACCGCGCCGCCGACGAAGGCCACGTTGAACCCGGCGACCTGCGCGTCGGGCAGCGGCAGCGGCGAGGGGCCGCCGAGGGCCTCCTCGGTGCGGTTGGCCGCCAGCACGGCCAGCACCGCCAGGCCGATCGCGCCACCGATCTGCTGCACGGTCTGGTAGATGCCCGACGCGAGGCCCGAGTCCGCCTCGGGGACGCCGGACGTCGCCAGGAACGTGATCGGCACGAAGGCGATGCCCAGACCGATCGACAGGCACAGCAGGCCGGGCAGCAGGTCCGCGGCGTAGGTCGACTGCGCCGTGATGCGCGACAGCAGCAGCATGCCGACCGTGGCCAGGCCGAGACCGCCCGCACCGGTGACGACGTGGCCGATCTTGCGCGTCAGGGCGTCCGCGACGGTGGCGCCGACCATCACGCCCATCGCGGCGGGCAGGAACGCCAGACCGCCCTTGATGGGGCCGTAGCCCAGGATGCCCTGGAGGTACAGCGCGGAGAAGAAGAACATCGTGAAGATGCCGGAGGTCAGGAAGATCAGCGTCGCGTTGGCCACGGCCAGCGTGCGGATGCGCAGCACGCTCAGGCGCATCAGCGGGAACCTGCTGCGCGACTCGATGACCGCGAACGCCACCAGCAGGGCCACGCCGAGCCCGAGCAGGCCCAGCACGACGGGCGAGGTCCAGCCCCACGCCTGCGCGTTGCTCAGCGTCCACACGAGCAGCACGAGACCACCGGTCACGGTCAGCGCGCCCGCGAGGTCGAAGCTCCGGTGCGGCAGCTCCTCGCGCGAGTTCGACACCGCGCGCATCGCGAGCACCAGGGCCGTCACGCCGAACGGCACGTTGATGAAGAAGATCCAGTGCCACGACAGCAGACCCGTCAGCAGGCCGCCGATCAGCAGGCCGAACGCGCTGCCGCCGGCGCCGATGGCGCTCCAGACGCCCAGCGCCTTGGTCCGCTCGGACGGGTCGTTGAACGCGGTCGTCAGGATCGACAGGGCCGAGGGCGCGATCAGCGCGCCGCCGAGGCCCTGGAGGCCGCGCCCGATGGTGAGGACCTCCGCCGAGGTGGCGAGGCCGCTCAGCGCCGAGGCGACGGTGAACAGCACGACACCAGCGATGAACACGGTCTTGCGGCCGACGAGGTCGGCGAGCCGGCCGCCGAGCAGCAGGAAGCCGCCGAAGACGAGCGCGTAGGCGTTCACGACCCACTGGAGCGCGGCGGGCGTCATGCCCAGCTCGCGCTCGATCGACGGCAGCGCCACGTTCACCACGGTGGCGTCCAGCGCGACGACGAAGTAGGCCAGGCAGACGATGACGAGGACGAGCCAGCGGTTCCCGGACGCGCCTCCTCCGGAGGCGGGCTGGCTGTCAAGACCCGGAGATGCGGTCATTGCTGAACTCCTGGAGAGACGGGGGATTCACCGTAGCAGTTAAGCGGACCGGCGGGTCCGCTTAAGGGTGCTGCCGGTCGATCCTCCAGGAGGGGACGCCTCCGGGGCTGCGCAGAACAGCGCACCGGGGGAACGACGTGGACCGCCGGGCGGTCCCTCAGCGGGCGGAGCGCATCGCGGTGTCGAGGTCGGCGGCGGTGGGGGCCGGTCCGGGCAGCTCGTCACCGGGCAGTCCGTCAGCGGGCAGGCCGGCGCCCGAGCGCAGCCCGTCCACGACGACGCGCAGGTAGCGCCGCCAGGCGTCGGGCCCGAGGGCGCCCAACTGGCGCGCGGTCCCGGCCACCGCGCCCGCCAGCACCACCACGTCCACCGCCGTCACGCCCGCGCGCAGCCGGCCGGCCTCGCGGGCCGGTCCGACGACCGAGTCGACGGCCTCGACCACCGCCGTCATCGCGGTCCGGATCTCCGGGTGCGCCCGCACCGGGTCGCCCAGCGCCTCCGCCACCCCGCGATCCGCCACGAGCAGTTCCACGTACCGCTCCAGGAACCGCAGCAGGGCCGCCGCGGGTGACTCGCCGTCGGCCGGCGGAGCGGCCTCGGCCGCCAGTTCGGACAGGCGGGCCGCGACCACCGCGGCCACCAGGTCCTCCTTGGTGCGGAAGCACCGGAACGCCGTGCCCTTGCCGAGGCCGACCTCGTCGACCACCGTCGACACCGGGACCTGGAGGCCGGACCGGGCGAACGCCCGGCCCGCGGCCTCGACGAGCAGCCGCTGGTTGCGGACCGCGTCCGTGCGGGAACGCGCGGCACCGCGTTCGGCCTTGCCGGCCATGCTGCCCCCCGTGCTGGTGGTCCGGGTCGTCGACGTGTCCAGGGTGCCGGGTGCGGCGGTCAGCCCGCCACCGGCAGCAGCACCGGGACGCCGTCCACGACCGGGTACCGGCGGCCGCACGACGAGCACGCCAGCTCCTCGCCCTCCGCCGTCAGCGGGGTCCCGGTGTCGTGGGGGCAGCGCAGCAGTTCCAGCAGGGCCGACTCGATGCTCATCGGTCGTTCACTTCCTTTCGGGGCGTCACCCGCGGTCGCGGGCCGTGGGGTGCCGGCCGGTCGCGCGCGCAGCTCGCGCTTCACGACCTTGCCGAGGAAATTGCGGGGCAGCGCGTCGACCGGCTCGACCTCCACCGGGACGCCGACCCGCTCGGAGGCCCGCGCCGACAGGTCCGCGACGACGCCCGGGTCGCCCGTGACGACCAGCGCCACCACCCGCTCGCCGTCGTCGGCCGGGACGCCGTAGGCGGCGGCCTCCCGCACGGACGGGTGCTCGTAGAGCGCGGACTCCACGGCGAACGTCGAGACCAGGCCCCGCGCGGTGCGGACCGCGTCCACCGCGCGGTCGAAGAAGTGCAGCACGCCCGACCCGTCCACGTGCCCGAGGTCGCCGAGCCGGGTCCACCCGTCCACGTGGGTCACCCGGTTCAGCTCGGGGTCGAGGTAGAGCCGCTTGGGCGCGGCCGACCGCAGCCAGATGTGGCCGACGACCCCCCTCGGCAGCTCCACCCCGTCGTCGTCGGTGATCTTCAGCTCGGTGCCGTGCGCGGGCACGCCGAGCGCGGTCGGCGAGGCCGGGTCGAACACGTTGATCACGACGGCGGGCGCCGCCTCGATCGACGTGTAGGACGTCGCCAGCCTGGCCTGCGGCAGCGCCGCCAGCAGGGCCTCCGCCACGGCCGGCGGGAAGGCCGCCGACGCCGTGGCCACGGTCTCCACGCAGCCCAGGTCGTGCCGGGTCGCGGCGCCGGAGTTCACCAGCTGGATCGCGGCGTGCGGCGGCACCATGATCGTGCCCAGCCGGTGCCGCTCGATCAGCTCCGCGGACCGCTCCGGGTCGCCGGGGGCGTTGAGCAGCAGCGGTGTGCCGGACAGGATCGGGAAGCAGATCGTGGCCTGGCTGGTCGACGTGCCCAGGGGCATCGGGGCGAGCATGTGGTCGACGGCCGCGATGTGGTCCATCGTCGCCTGGCCGCGCCCGAAGACGTAGTTGCCGTGCGGGCACGCGACGGCCTTCGACAACCCCGTGGTGCCGGTCGTGTAGAGGATGTCGGCGATGTCGCCGGTGCGCGGCGCCACGCCGGTCGGACCGGTGCGGCCGGTCTCCAGCTCGGTGACGGGCGTGCTCCAGCGGCCGTCGCCGAGCAGCACCGGGCGGGGCGCCTCGGAGCCGTGCACGAAGCCGACCGCGTCGCACTGGTCGAGCCGGCGCAGCAGCTCCTCGTCGGTCATGCCGCCGTTGAGGTGCACCGCCGTCGCGCCCGCCTTGAGCACGCCCAGGTAGGCCACCGCGTAGTCGACCCACTCGTCGCCGCCGAAGTACACCGCGACCCGGCGGCCGCGTTCGAGGCCGCGGGCCAGCAGTTCCAGCGCGACGGCCTGCGAGCGGCGCTCCCACGTGCCGAAGGTCAGCGTGGAGTCCGGGTCGACGGTGATCGCGACGGCGTCGGGCGCGGTCGCGGCCAGGCCCCGCAGCAGCACGGGCAGGGTGACGTCCTCGGTCACGGGTTCCTCGGGCGCGGATTCCTGGGACACGGTTCCTCCGGGGTTCGGGCAGGGGAGGACCCGGCCCGCCGGCGGTCGGCGGACCGTGCTCCCGGGTGGGGTCCGGGCGGTCAGTCCCGGGTGAAGACCGAGATGGGGACCTGCCACACCTGGTGGCGCGCGGTCGTCGGGTCCGGCAGCGCGCGGAGGGCGGCCACGGTGGGCACGACCAGGCGCTCCCAGTCGTCCTCGTCGACGTCCTTGAGGTAGGACCACACCCGCCCGGCGATGCTGTCGGCGTACTCCTCCGGCGTGATGTCCAGCTCGTAGGGGTTCGCGCCGCCGGTGGTGACCAGCCGCAGGCCGAGGGAGGCGGCCGTCTCGTGCAGCTTCTCCGGGGTGTCGGGCACCTCGGGCTTGAGCACGTCCAGCGCCGCCGCGGCGGCCACCATGTCGTCGGGCTCGGCCTCGGGCACGCCGTGCACGGCCACGAGCCTGCCGCCGGGGGCCAGCACGCGGGCCGCCTCGCTCAGCGTGGCCTTCATGTCGTCCACCACGTGCAGCAGGTGCACCATGATCACGTTCGGCAGCGAGTCGTCGCCGAACGGCAGCTTCTCGGCGGTGCCCAGCACGGCCATGCCGTCGAGCCGGTACCCGGCGCGGGCGGCCATCTGGGGGGCGATGTCGACGCCCACCACCGGGTGGCCGAGCTCGCGGACGCCGTAGGCGACCAGACCGGTGCCGACCCCCACCTCCAGCACGGTGCCCGGCACCAGGTGCGGGGCGATGTCGGCGGCGGCCTTGCGGCCCCGCTCCAGGCCGCCGTGGTAGGCGTCGTAGTCGTCGGCGTCCTTGTCGAAGGACATCGTCTGGGACATGGAACCGGACTCCCTCTGCTGAGCTCGTCTCTGCCGGCCGACCCCGGGGGCCTCGACCGAGCGTCCCGCGGCGGGCGGGCCTACGGCGGGAGCATAACTCAAACGGACCCGACGGTCCGTTTGCGGCCTTCCCCGTCGTGCCCCGAATCCTGCGTCCTGCCTGGTCTTCCCGGATGCACAACTTTGAGCGGCGCTCGGTTCCCGGCGTGCTTAGCGTCCTGCTCCGCCTGCCGCACAACGGCCGCGGGGGCATCTCTTCGAGAGGAGCAGGCGATGACGGCGTGGACCTTCGTGCCGCCGGCGCAGGAGCAGACCCCCGACCCCGTGGACGAACTGCTGCACACCGGCAACAGCGGGCTGATCATCCACCGCGTCGGCCAGGTGAACTACCGGTTCCGCCGGCAGGCCCGGTCGTTCGCCCGGGACCTCCAGGACGGCACCAACAAGGCGCTGCACCCGTACGCCACGACGCTCGTCTACGAGGAGCTGTTCGGCGTGCAGGACCGGCTGCACTGGCTGATCCACATGAAGGCGCCCAACGACTACGGCCGGCTGCTGGAGATGGTCGACCACGACGCCGAGTACCAGGAGATCGCCGAGGCCGACCGGCTCAGCGAGGACGGCGGCGGCAACTGGGAGCGGATGTTCGCCGAGGGGTCCTTCCGGGAGCACATCATCGTGCCCCAGCACGGCCTCACCCACGCCGACGACCACGACGTCGAGGGCCTGTTCGCCGCGCCCGCGCAGTTCCAGACCGACCAGTCCCGGGACGTCATGCTGCACAGCGGCAACGCCGGGGTCGTGCTGCACCGCACCGGCCAGGTCCGCTACGCGCTGCGCAAGCAGGGCCGCAAGTTCGCCTTCGAGTGGGGCGCGCACCTCAACCGCGAGCTGGCCGGGCGCTGCACGGTCTTCCTCTACGAGGAGCAGTGGGGCACCCAGGACCGCATCCACTGGATGATCCACCTGCGCACCCTGGACGACTACCGCGCCGTCCTGGAGCAGGAGACCGGCAACGACGAGCTCCGGGCGCTGCTGGCGAAGCAGCGCGTGCCGGACCACGCGGGCGGCGGCGACTGGGGCGCGCTGTTCCTCGACGGCTCCCTGCACGACACCGTGCTCATCCCGCACTACCCCGGCGCGGCCGGCAGCTGACGCCGCCACCGACCAGGACGACCGGAGCGAGGCATGCCAGTGACGACGGACTCAGCGGTGGGCATCGAGGCCATCGACGTCTACGTGGGCCGGACCAGCGTCGGGGTGCGCGAGCTGTTCCTGGCGCGCGACCTCGACCAGCGGCGGTTCGAGAACCTGATGATGCGGCGGAAGTCCGTCGGGCTGCCGTGCGAGGACGCCGTGACCAACGCCGTCAACGCCGCCAAGCCGCTGGTCGACGCCCTGGCGCCGGACGAGCGCGAGATGGTCGAGCTGGTGATCGTCGGCACCGAGTCCGGCGTGGACTTCGGCAAGCCCATCAGCACCTACGTCCACGAGGCGCTCGGCCTGCCCAGGCGCTGCCGCTCGTTCGAGGTCAAGCACGCCTGCTACGGCGGCACCGCGGCGCTCCAGATGGCCGCGGCGTTCGTCGGCACCCACCCCGACCCCGAGGTGAAAGCCCTGGTCATCGCGGCCGACGCGGCGATGGCGGCGGCCCGCGGCACCTACTGGGAGCCGTCGCAGGGCGCGGGGGCGGTGGCCATGCTGGTCAGCCGGCGGGCCGACGTCCTCGCCCTCGACGCCGGGGCCAACGGCTACTACAGCCACGAGGTGATGGACACCCTGCGCCCCCGGCCGGACCTGGAGGCGGGCGACTCCGACCTGTCGCTGCTGTCCTACCTGGAGTGCCTGGAGCAGAGCTACCGCCACTACACCGAGCGCGTCGTCGGCGCGGACGTCGTGACGACCTTCGACCACCTGGTGCTGCACACACCGTTCGCCGGCATGGTCCGCGGCGCGCACCGCACGCTGGTGCGCAGGCACGCGGGGCTGTCGGCCGCCGAGATCGACGCGGACTTCGCCGAGCGGGTCGCGGGCTCCCTGGAGTACTGCGCCGAGGTCGGCAACGTGTACTCCGCCGCGCTGTACCTGGCGCTGTGCTCGACCATCGACCACGGCGCGTTCGACCGGCCCAGCCGGCTCGGGATGTTCTCCTACGGCTCCGGGTGCGCGTCGGAGTTCTACAGCGGCGTGGTGCCGCCGGGGGCCAAGGCGCGGCTGGCCGCCGCCGGCGTCGGCCGGCGCATCGCCGACCGCAGGCCGCTGGAGATGCCCGAGTACGAGGTGCTGGTCGACGGGGCCGCGCACCGGATGAGCGGCGTGCGCGACCACGTCTTCGACACCAAGGAGTACCAGGACGTCTACGACGACCGCTTCGCCGGTCGGGGGCTGCTGGTGCTCGACGAGATCCGCGACTTCCACCGGGGGTACCGGTGGAGCTGACGACCACCCCCGCGGTGCGGGCGAGCCTGGACGGCGAGGTCTGCACGGCGGTGCTCGACCGGCCGGGCGAGCAGAACAGCATCACCGGCGACCTGCTGGCCGACCTGCACCGGGTGCTCGACGCCGCCGAGGCCGACCCGCGCTGCCGCGTGGTGGTGCTGCGCGCGACCGGCGGGGTGTTCTGCTCGGGCATGGACCTGGCCTCGGCGGCCGACCCGGGCGCCCGCCCCGCCGAGCGCGGCGGCGCCGAGTTCCTGGGCGTGCTGCGGCGGCTCACCGAGACGCCCAGGGTGGTCGTGGCCCAGGTCGACGGCCGGGTCACCGGCGGCGGCGTCGGCATCGTCGCCGCCTGCGACCTGGTGCACGCCACGGCCCGGGCGCAGTTCAGCCTGCCCGAGGCGCTGTGGGGCCTGCTGCCCGCCTGCGTCACGCCGTTCCTGATCCGGCGGTCGGGTTTCCAGGCCGCCTACTCGATGACCCTGACCACCACCGCGGTCGACGTCGACCGCGCGCAGCGGTGGAACCTCGTCGACGAGGCCGTGTCGCGCGCGGAGGAGTTCGAACCGCTGCTGCGCCGGCTGGTGTTCCGGGTGGGCAAGGTCGACCCGGTCACCGTCGGTGACGTCAAGCGCTACTTCCGGCGCATGTGGATCGTCACCGACGAGGTCGAGCGGACCGCCGTCGCCGAGTTCCGCCGGCTGCTCGACTCGGCCACCGTGCGCGAGCGGATGGCCGCGTTCGTGACCGAGCAGCGGTTCCCCTGGGAACGCTGACGCCCGTCCCGCGTCGAGGTGAGGAGTGTCCGTGCAGGCATGGGTCTTCCCCGGTCAGGGCGCGCAGCGCCGCGGCATGGGCGCGGACGTGCTCGACCGCTTCCCCGACCTGGTCGCGCAGGCGGACCGCGAGCTGGGCCTCCCGGTGCGCGACCTGCTGCTGCGCGACCCCGGCGACCTGCTGCGCCAGACCCGCTACGCCCAGCCCGCGCTGTTCGTCGTGGGCGCCCTGACCTTCCTCGACGCGCGCGAGCGCGAACCGCTGCCGGCGTACTTCGCCGGGCACAGCCTGGGGGAGTACGCGGCCCTGTTCGCGGCGGGCGTCTTCGACTTCGCGGCCGGCCTGCGCATGGTCCGCAGGCGCGGCGAGCTGATGGGGGAGGCGAGCGGCGGCGGGATGCTCGCGGTGCTCGGCCTGGACGCGGGGCGGGTGGCCGAACTGGCCGCCGAGCACGCGCCGGACGTGGACCCGGCCAACGTCAACGCGCCCGACCAGGTCGTGCTGTCCGGTCCGAGGGACAGCCTCGGCGCGCTCGCGCCGGTGCTCACCGCCCTGCCCGGCGTGCGCTGCGTGCCGCTGAACGTCAGCGCCGCCTTCCACTCCCGCTACATGGCCGGCGCGGCCGAGGAGTTCCGGCGGGTCGTCGAGGCCGAGACCTTCGCCGACCCGGTGGTCCCCGTCGTGGCCAACGTGACGGGGGAGCCGTACGCCCCCGGTCGGGTCGCCGCACTGCTGGCCGAGCAGATCGTCAGGCCGGTCCAGTGGGCGCGCACCGTGGACCACCTGCGCCGCGCCGGGGTGGACGAGCTGCGCGAGCTGGGGCCGGGCACCGTGCTGACCGGTCTGTGGCGCAAGGCCCTGGAACGCCCGCTGCCCCCGCCCCCAGCCCCGCCGGTTCCCACGACGAGGGTCCCGGCGACGCCGGTCCCGGTGGCCCCGCCCCCGCCGACCCCCGCGCCGGTCGCGCCCGGACTGCGCCCCGAGGACCTGGGGTCGGCCGAGTTCCGCGCCGACTACGGGCTCCGCTACGCCTACCTGGCCGGGTCGATGTACCACGGCATCTCGTCGGTGGAGCTGGTGCTGCGCATGGCGCGGGCCGGGCTGATGGGGTTCTTCGGCGCCGGGGGGCTGCGCGAGCACGTGGTCGAGGAGGCGGTGGCCCGGCTGTCGCGCGAACTCGGGCGCGGCGGGCGCTTCGGCGTGAACCTGCTGCACGGGCTCGACGACGACGCCCGCGAGCACGCCCTGGTGTCCCTCTGCCTGCGGCACGACGTGCGCCACGTCGAGGCCGCGGGGTACGCGGCGGTGACCGCGCCGGTGGTCCGGTTCCGGTTCTCCGGCGCGCACCACGACGAGCACGGGAATGCGGTCGCCGTGCGTCACGTGCTGGCCAAGGTTTCCCGCCCGGAAGTCGCCGCCGCATTCATGGGACCACCCCCACGATCATTGTTGGACGACCTGGTCGCGCGCGGCCACCTCACCCGCGCGGAGGCCGCGGCGGCTATTCGGCTGCCGGTCGCCGGGGACGTCTGCGTGGAATCCGATTCGGCCGGGCACACCGACGGCGGCGTGGCCTTGACATTGTTGCCCGCGATGTGCCGGCTGCGCGACGAGGTCATGGCGGAGCAGCGCTACGCGCGGCGGGTCCGGGTCGGCGCGGCGGGCGGCCTCGGCTCGCCCGAGGCGGTGGCGGCGGTCTTCCTGCTCGGCGCGGAATTCGTGGTCACCGGGTCGATCAACCAGTGCACCCCGGAGGCGGGGGTGTCCGACGACGTCAAGGACCTGCTCGCGGGCCTGGACGTGCAGGACACCGCCTACGCGCCGGCCGGCGACATGTTCGAGCTGGGCGCGCGCGTGCAGGTGGCCCGCCGGGGCACGCTGTTCGCGGCCCGCGCCACCAGGCTCTACGAGCTGTACCGCAGGCACGGCTCGTTGGAGGAGTTGGACGCGGCCACGGTGGCGTCCCTGGAGAGCAGGTTCTTCCGGCGGCCGCTGGCCGAGGTGTGGCGCACCACCGAGGAGTACCTGCGCCGCGAGCGGCCCGCAGACCTGGAGCGGGCGCTGCGCGACCCCAGGGCCCGGATGGCCCAGGTCTTCCGCGCCTACTTCGTGGACGGGACGAGGGCCGCCCTGCGGGGCGGTCCGGGTGAGCGGGTCAACGCCCAGGTGCACACGGGGCCCGCGATGGGGTCGTTCAACCGATACCTCAAAGGCACGGAACTGGCACATTGGCGTAAACGCCACGTCGACGTCCTGGCCTCGCGCCTCATGGAGGATGCCGTTTCCGTATTCGCTCCGTGGCTCCGGGTAATGGCCGGTGGCGGCATGCTCAAAAGTGAGCTGGGGAGCCATCGGGTAGACGCATAGGGTCGCCTCCAAAATAGTTATAGGGGCCGCGTCCCGTTCATCCATTTGGACGTTCTGCGAGATACATCGGCCATATATGGTTCCCGCGTCTCCAGGGCACCTGGTGCCGCGGGGGACTGGAGGAGGAATGCGTGACAATCGCTGAACCGCTCACCGGTGGACAGCTCTCCGCGGCGTCGCCCGCGCGTGGGGCGCAGGGGCAGACCGCGCTGGCGCCGGGCAGCGTCCTGCACACCGCCAACGCGGGCATGATCGTCGAGCGGACCGCCCAGGTGCGCAACGAGTTCCACTCGGAGGCGCGCGTCTTCGCCCGGGAACTGGCGGAGCACATCAACACCACCCAGGAGGGCGTCGCCTCGGTCTTCCTGTACGAGGAGACCTTCGGCGTCAAGGACCGCATCCACTGGCTCATCCACCTGAAGTCGATGGACGCCTACGACACGCTGGTCCGGATGGGTGACTCGGACGAGGCGTACCGGGCGCTGTTCGGCAAGCAGCGCATCGCCCCCGAGCGCGGCGGCGGCACCTGGTCCAGGATGTTCCTGGACGGCAGCCTCAGCGAAACCGTCATGCTGCCCCAGTTCTGGGGGATGTACGGGACCAAGGTGGACGGTGAGCTGGAGCGCAGCACCGACGTCTACCTGAGCGAGGACGCCGACGTCGACCTCCCGCCCGCGCGGGCGCAGACGACCCAGTCCGACGAGGAGCTGCTGCACTCCGCCAACGCCGGCATCCTGCTGCACCGGACCGCCGAGATCCTCTACGACTACCGCTCCGAGGCCAGGCAGTTCGCCCGCGAGGCCGCCCAGGTGATCAACGACAACCTGGCGGGCGAGGCCACCGTGCTGGTCTACGAGGACGCGTTCGGCCCGATGGACCGCATCCACTGGCTGATCCACATGCGCTCGCTGTCCACCTACCGCAGCCTCATGCGCCTGCACGTGCGCGACGAGGGCGCCCGGGAGATCTTCTTCCGCGAGCGCGCCCCGGAGAAGGGCGGCGGCGGCACGTGGGCGCGGATGTTCACCCAGGGCAGCTTCCTCGACACCGCGCTGACCCCCCACCACTGGGGGCTCTACGCGACGGCCAAACCGGACCCGGCATGAGCGGCGCCGGCACGATCGGAGCGGCGGGATGACCGAGTCCCCCGCAACCCTCCTGCACGAGGTCTTCGCCGCGCAGGCGGCCCGGACCCCCGACGCCGTCGCGGTGACCGCCGCCGACGGCATCCTCACCTACCGCGCGCTCGACGAGGCGTCGACCGCGCTCGCCGACCGGCTGCGCGCCGTCGGCGTCGGCCCGGAGACCCTGGTCGGCCTGTGCGCCCCGCGCGGCGCCGAACTCGTGGTCGGCCTGCTCGGCATCTGCAAGGCGGGCGGCGCGTACGTGCCGATCGACCCCGACTACCCCGAGCAACGGGTGCGCTACCTGTTCCAGGACAGCGCGGTCCCCGTCGTCGTGGCCTCCACCCGCTCGGCCGGGGCGCTGCCCGCGGACCTGTCCGCCGGCGTGGTCTGGCTCGGCGGGTCCGCCGACCGGGACCCGGCCGCCGGGAGCGCCGCCTCCACGCCCGCCGCGCCCGCCGGGGCGGACCGGGCCGCCTACGTCATCTACACCTCCGGGTCGACCGGCGAGCCCAAGGGCGTCGTGGTCGAGCACCGCTCCGTGCTGCGCCTGGTGGCGCAGACCCGGGAGTGGTTCGGGTTCGGCGAGGACGACGTGTGGACGATGTTCCACTCCCCGTCGTTCGACTTCTCCGTCTGGGAGACGTGGGGCCCGCTGCTCACCGGCGGCCGGGTCGTCGTCGTGCCCCCGAACACCACCCGCGTGCCGGCCCTGCTGCGCAGGCTCCTGCTCGCCGAGGGCGTCACGGTGCTCAACCAGACCCCGTCGGCGTTCCGCGCCCTGATCGCGGCCGACGCCGTCGAGGAGCCCGCCCGCTACGCCCTGCGGCACGTCGTCTTCGGCGGCGAACGCCTCGACGTGGGCCTGCTGCGGCCCTGGGTCGAGCGGTACGGCGACGACCGCCCCCGCCTGACCAACATGTACGGCATCACGGAGACGTGCGTGCACGTCACCCGCCGCCGGATCACCGCGGCGGACCTGGAGCGGCCGTCGGTCAGCCCGATCGGCTGCCCGATCCCGGACCTGGTGGTGCACGTGCTCGACGAGCGCCGCCAGCCGGTGCCCGTCGGCACGCCGGGCGTGCTGCACGTCGGCGGTCCCGGCCTCGCCCGCGGCTACCTCGGCCGCCCCGGGCTGACCGCGGAGCGGTTCGTGCGGGTGGACCCGGGCGCGGGGCGGCCGGTGCTGAGGCTCTACGACACCGGCGACCTCGGGGTCCGCCAGGCCGGCGGCGAGCTGCACTACCTGGGCCGCGTCGACGACCAGCTCAAGGTCCGCGGCTACCGGATCGAGCCCGGCGAGGTGGAGGCGTGCCTCCTCGCCCACCCGGGGGTCGCGGCGGCCGTGGTGACGGCCCGCGACTTCGGCGAGGGCGACGTGCGCCTGGTCGCCCACGTCGTGCCCGCGGCGGGTGCCGCCGGCCACGACCTCGTCGCCGCGCTGCGCGACCACGTCGCCGAGCGGCTCCCCGCGCACCTGCGCCCGTCGACCGTCTGCCCGGTGGCGGCGCTCCCCGTCACGCCCCAGGGCAAGGTGAACAGAAAGGCTGTGAACGACTTGCCGCTCACGGAAGAGAACCCGCCCGCCGCCGAGGTCGACGTCGTGACCGCGGTCACCGAGATCGCCGCCGGCGTCATGGGACGCCCGGTCGACCCCGCGGTCGACCTGTTCGACATCGGCGCCACCTCCCTGTCGTTCGTCCGGATCATCACCGGGGTCAACCTCCGGTTCGGCCTGCGCCTCACCGGCGGTGAACTCGACGGCACGGCCAGCGCGCTGGCCATCGCCGAGCAGGTCGAACTGGCCCGCGCGGCCACCACCGAGCACGTCACCGCCTGACACCGAAGGAGCCCGAGACATGACGCTGGCAGGTCGCGAGCGCACGTTCGCGCTGACCCCCGAAGAGCTGGACAGCTTCCGCGCCAACGGGTACTTCGGCCCGTTCAAGGTCTACGAGATCGACGAGATGGTGGCCGCCTGGCGGCGCGAGCGGCTGCGCATGCTCGACCGCTCGATGGCCGTCTACCAGGACGAGGCCGCGGAGTCCGGCAACACCAACATCTCCAACTACGACCGCCACCTGGACATGCGGTTCCTCGCCGACCACATCTGCCGCCCGGAGATCACCGACCGGGTCAACAGCGTGCTCGGCCCGGACGTCCTGTGCTGGCGCACCGAGTTCTTCCCCAAGTACCCCGGCGACGAGGGTACCGACTGGCACCAGGCGGACACCTTCGCCAACGCCTCCGGCAAGCCGCAGATCCTGTGGCCCGAGGGGCAGGAGGAGTTCGGCGGCACGATCACCGTGTGGACCGCGTTCACCGAGGCGAACGAGGACAACGGCTGCCTCCAGTTCATCCCCGGCACGCACCAGCAGATGTTCTACGACGAGACCAAGAAGATGCACTACGACCCGAACCGCATCAACAACGCGGAGAAGGACGGCGTCCGGCGCGGCTTCTTCGGCTACGACTACCGGGAGCTCCAGAAGGACGAGAACTGGAGCCCGGACGAGTCGAAGGCCGTGTCGATGGTCATGCGGCCCGGCGAGGCCATCATGTTCTGGTCCACCCTCATGCACGCCTCGCACCCGCACAGCGGCAGGACCGACGAGATGCGGCTCGGCTTCGCCTCGCGGTACGTGCCCACGTCGGTGGACGTCTACCCGGACTCCGAGGACATCGAGGAGTACGGCGGCCGCGTGTCGCTGGAGCGCTACGGCGCCGTCCTCGTCACGGGCGAGAACACCAACGCGCACAACCGGATCGTCACGGAGACCACCCGCGGCCACCGGTTCCCCTCGCGCCACGGCGTTCCCCCCGTCGACGGGACGCGGGCCTGATGAGCGCCGGCGCCCGACCGCACCCCGTCGCCAGGCTGGCGGCGGCGGTGCGGTCGGCCGCCCCGCTGGCCGGTGCGCTGCCCGAGCCGCCGGTCGTCGCGGCGGCCCCGGAGGACGGTTCCCCGTGGCCCGCGGCGGCGGCCGACCTGCTCGCCCGGATCACCGACCTGTCGGGCGGCCCCCGCTACGGCGTCGGCCCGGCCGGCGCGCCGCGGTCCGTCCTCGACCAGGTGCTCGGCGACCACCTCGACCTGGCGGGCACGGCCGCCGCCCTCGCCGCCACCGGCCTGCCCGACCGGTCCGAGGTGGACCGGATCGTCGCGGGCGCGGCGGCGGACGACCTCCTCGCGCCGGAGGCCGGCGTCGTGGTGGAGACGGCCGACGGCGCCCGGCTGCCCGCGTGGTCGGTCGGCCCGGTGACCGGGCGGCCGGTGCTGCTCGTGCTCCCGTGCGGCATGCCGGTGCGCCTGGTCGAGGGCTGGGTGCGCGCGCTGGCCGTCGACCGGCGCGTCATCACCTGGGAGAGCCGCTGGCTGTTCGCCGACCTGGACTCCGAAGTGGACCTGGAGCACGGCGTCGCCGCCCAGGTGGCCGACCTGGCGGCGGTCCTGGACGCGTTCTCGGTGCCCTCCGCGCACGTGGCGGGCATGTGCGGCGGCGCGCTGCTCGCCCTGGCCGCCGCCGCGGAACTGCCCGGCCGGGTCGACTCGCTGAGCCTGTGGCACGGTGACTTCGACCTCGGCGACGACGCGCCGAAGACCGACCACCAGCGCAACCTCCAGGCCCTCATGGGCATGGCCGCCCAGGACCGGGAGACCGCGGCGGCCGTGCACGAGGTCCTGCTCCAGAACGCCCTCGCGGGTGTGCCGGCCGACCTGGCGCACCTCGTGCTCTACCCGTACGCGTCGAGGGAACTGTTCTTCCGCTACTGCCGTCTCAACCTCGTGGTCATGGCCCAGGACGCCCGCCCCTACCTGGCGCGCGTCGACGTCGACACGCTGGTCGTGACCAGTGAACAGGACAGGACCGCGCACCCCGCCGGGTCGCTGGCGGTCGCGGAGCGCCTGTCCGCCGCACGACTGCACGTCGAGCCGGACGGCGACCACCTCACCCTGTTCCGCGCCCCGGCGCACCTGACCGGACTGCTCCGGTCCCGTTTAGCCGGGACCGCGTCGCAGGTCGGCTGAGCAGGTCATCGAGGAGGAGACCGGTTCGGCGGCCGACAGGCCGCGGTCCCTCCGCAGCAGTACATCTCAACCGTGTTCGATCCGCCCGAACAATGCACACTGGGGGTGCTCCGTGCGCTCATCCCGCAATACCGTCGAACGATCCGCGAACGGTATCTCGTCGTACATCCGCACTAACTGCGCAGGCGCGGCGCGCATAGTGGTGGAAAAGGACGAGAGTATTTACAGCGTCGGTAGCCGGGATTCCGGCGTCTACCTGGTCGAAAGCGGCCAGGTGAAAACCGTGGCCTATTCCCGGGACGGCAAGCGATGTCTGCTGTCCATCCACCCCGAAGGGGACACCTTCGGGGAGTTGGCCCTGTTCGGCCCACCGCGGGCCGAGTCGGCGATGGCGATGACCCGGACCGTGCTGCGGCAGGTCCCGGCGTCCCGGCTCAGGCAGGCGCTGTCGGACGACGCGCTGCTCCAGGACTTCATCGTGAAGCTCGGCGAGCGGGTCGTCGAGCAGCAGCAGATGATCACCAACCTGCTCACCATGGACAGTGAGCGCAGGTTGGCCGCGATCCTGCTGCACCTGGCGCAGAAGGTCGGCAACCGGGCCGACTGCGGTTACGTCGTGGAGATCCGGGACCGGATCACCCAGGAGGACCTCTCCGGCATGGTCGGCACCACCCGGTCGCGCGTCGGGTACTTCCTCAAGCGCTTCCGGGACGCGGGTCTGGTCGAATCCGTGCCGGACTCGTTCCTGTGCATCAACGAGTCGCGGATGACCGCGTTCCTGGAGGGCTGCGCGTGTTGACCGCCGGGGGTGCCGCGCTTCCCGCGCGGCACCCCCGGCGTGCTCAGTTGTGAGCAGGAATCCACGGCTCCGGTTGTTACCCTCCAGGTGGTCCACATATCCGGAGGTAACCGTGGAATCGACGCTTGCGGCACATCGCGAGAATGTCTTTTCGGTTGTCTCGGCAATTCTCGCCGAAGTGCTCCCCGCTGCCGAACCGATTCCCGGGCGAACCCTCCGGGAATGCGGGCTAGACTCGATCGCGGCCACCCGCGTGGTGCTCGAACTGCGCCGCAGGCTGGGCGCCGACGTGCCGGTGCGGTGGTTGGCCGACGCGGACCCCAGCGCCCTGGTGGACCGGCTGCTGGAGGACGCGCCGCCGGCGGAGCCCGCCCAGGCGGCTCCGGCCCCGGCGGCGTCCGCTCCGGTGGCTCCCGCCGGCCAGGCCGCGGAACCGTTCCCCCTCAGCCCCCTCCAGCAGGCGTACGTCGTCGGCCGCGACCCGGAGCTGACCGACGACCCGGTCGGCTGCCGCGTCCACCGCGAGTTCACCGTCCCCGACGCCGACTGCGACCGGCTGGTCGCCGCGTGGCACCGGCTCGTGGCGCACCACGACGCGCTGCGGCTCGTCGTCTCCGAGACGGGCACGCAGCGGGTCCTGCCCGACCACGCCGCGCCCCCCGTGCCGGTGCACGACCGGCGCGACTCCACCCCGGACGCCTTCGCCGCCCACGTGCGCGCGGTGCGCGACCGCCTGGAGGACGGCGTGCCGGGCTTCGGCGAACCGCTCGCGACGGTGGAGATCTCCCTCGACGCGGACGACACCGCGGTCGTGCACCTGGCCGTGGACGGCCTCGCGGTCGACGGCCGCGGGCTGGCCGTGCTGCTCGCCGACTGGCACCGCCTCTACACCGACCCGGCGCACGTGCCGCCCGCGTCGCCCCTGTCGCTGCGCGACTGCGCCCTCCTCCTCGCCGCCGAACGCGACCCCGCCGCCCGCGCGGCCGACCTGGCGCACTGGACCGCCCGGCTCGACCCGCTGCCGCCCGCCCCGGTGCGGGTCCGGCCCGCCGCCGGCTCGTCCGGGCGGCGCGCCCGGTTCGGCGGCGAACTCGACGCGGACCGGTGGGCCGCCCTGCGCGCCCGCGCCGACCGGCTCGGCGTCTCCCCGACGGCCCTGCTGCTGACCGCGTTCACCGAGTCGCTGACCCGGCCCGGCCCTCCCGCGCCCTGCTCGGTGGTCCTCACCACCAGCGACCGGACCCGCCTGCCCGCCGCCGCCGACCGCGTGGTCGGCGCGTTCACCTCGACGGCGGTGTTCGTGGCGCCGGCCACGACGGCCCTGCCCCTCGACGAGGCGGTGCGCGAGGTGCACGACCTGCTGTGGCGCGACCTCGACCACATCGGCACCTCCGGCGTCACCGCGCTGCGGGCGCTGCGGGGTCGCGGTCCCGCCCCCGACCTGCCCGTGGTCTTCACCAGCCTGCTGGACGCCGCGCGCGAGGGGGAGGACGGCGGCTTCGCCGACGCGGTGGTGCACGGCTCCAGCCGCACGTCCGGCGTCGCCCTCGACTGCCAGGTGTGGCCCTGGCGCGGCGGCCTGGCGTGGCGCTGGGACGTGGCCGCGGACCGGTTCGACACCGGCGACCCCGAGGTGCTCTCCGCCCGCTTCGCCACGGCGCTGGACGTGCTCGCCACCCCCGACGAGGCCGAGGTCCGCCGCCCACTCAACCAGCTCCAGCAGGCGTACTGGGTGGCGCGCGCCGCCGAGCGCACCGCCGACGACGGCTGCCAGGTCCACCACAGCTTCGAGTTCGACCACCTGGACGTCGACGCCCTGGCCCGCGAGTGGGCCCGGCTCGTCGCCCGGCACGACGCGCTGCGCTCCTGCGCCTCCCACGAGGGCGACCTGGTCGTGCTGCCGCAGGCGCCCGACCGCGCGCACATCGCCGTGGTCGACCTGCCCGCCGGCGCGGACGGCGACGCGTTCGCCGAGCGCACCGCCGCCGACATGGTCGGCGCGGCCTTCCCGCTGGGCCGCCGGCCGCAGTGGGAGCTGCGCGTGGTGCGCCGCCCCGACGGGTCCGCCACCCTGCACGCCGCCGTGGACCTGATCGTCCTCGACGGCCGCAGCATCCACCTGGTGCTGCGCGAACTCGTCGCCCGCACGGCCGGCGCGGACGCCCGGTACCTGCCCGAGCCCGCCCGCCGCGGCGCGCCCGCCCCCTCCCCGGAGGACGTCGCCGCCGCGTCCGCGCACTGGCGCGACCGCCTGGCAGGCCTCCCCGCCGGCCCCCCGACGACCCCGGCGCCGCGACGGCGGCGCACCCGGCTGTCCTCCCGGCTCACCGGGTGGGCCGCGCTGCGCGCCGAGATCGACGCGCGCGGCCTGCACCCGGACGCCGTGCTGGTCGCCGCGCTGCTGACCGCCCTGGAACCGGGCGTCGACCGCGACTTCGCGGTGCCGGTGGTGCGCTGGACCGAGGCCACCGAGGCGCTGCGCCCCGGCGAGCACACCGTGCTGAGCTGGCTCGCCCGCGGCCCGGCCGGGCGGACCGTGGCCCAGCGCGCCGCCGACAACCACGACCTGCTCGCCGCCGACCTGGCGGCGTCGGCCGCCGACGGCCTGGGCGAGCTGCGCCGGAAGGTGCTGCGGCAGCGGGACACCACCGGCTCCGGCTTCCCCGTCGTGTGGACCGGGCTGCTGGAGATGGACGACGCGGCGCTCCCGCCCGGCACGCGCGGCGGCCCGTGGCGCACCGCGACGCCCGACGTGTCGCTGGACTGCATCCCGATGGCCGAGGGCGACGTCCTGTCCTGCTGGTGGGACGCCGTGCCCGACGACTTCCCGCCCGGCGCGGTCGAGGCCGCGTTCGAGCGGTTCACCGCCCTGCTGACCGCCCTCGCGGCGGGCACCGGCTGGGACGCCCGCGCCGAGGGCGCGCCCGCCGCCCCGGACCTGGCCGCCTGGAACGACACGGCCGCGCCGTTCCCGGTGGACGCGCCCGCGCACGTCCTGGTCGAGCGGCAGGCCCGCCGCACCCCCGACGCCGTCGCCGTGCGCCACCGCACCGGCACCACCACCTACCGCGAGCTGGACCGCCGTGCCAACGGGCTCGCCCACGCGCTGCGCGCCCGGGGGGTCGGCCGCGGCACGGCGGTGGCGGTCTCGCTGTCCCGGGGACCCGACCTGGTCGCCGCCGTGCTCGGCGTGCTCAAGGCGGGGGGCTGCTACGTGCCCGTCGACCCCGCCCTGCCCGCCGCCAGGGCGGCGTCGATGCTGCGCACCAGCGGCGTCGAGGTCGTCCTCCGGGACGCCGACCCGCGCTGGGAGGCGCCCGCCGGCCTCCGTCACCTCGACGTGGCCGACGCCGACCCGGCCGACCACCCGCCCACGCCCGTCGTCGACCAGCACGACCTCGCCTACGTCATCTTCACCTCCGGCAGCACCGGCACCCCCAAGGGCGTCGCCGTGCGCCACCGGGCCCTGCTCAACCTGCTGAACTGGTGCGGGCGCACCTTCGCGTTCGGCCCGGCCGACACCGGCCTGATGGTGACCTCGCTGGGGTTCGACCTGTCCGTGTTCGACCTGTTCGGCCTGCTGGGGTGCGGCGCGTCGGTGTACGTCGCCGACGAGACCCAGCTGCGCGACCCGGCCGTGCTGCTGGACCTGCTGCGCACCGAGCCGATCACCTTCTGGAACTCCGCGCCCACCACCCTGGCCCAGGTGATGCCGCTGCTGGCGGACCTGCGCGGCGGCGACCCCGGCACCGACTCGCTCCGGCTGGTGTTCCTCAGCGGCGACTACACCCCGCTGAGCCTGCCCGACGAACTGCGGCGGGTGTTCCGCGGCGCGGAGGTCGTGAGCCTCGGCGGCGCGACCGAGGCCACGGTCTGGTCCAACTACCACCGGGTGGGCCGGGTGGACCCGGAGTGGCGCAGCATCCCGTACGGCCGCCCGATCGACAACGCGCGCTACTACGTGCTCGACGAGCGGTTGGAGCCCGCGCCCGTCGGGGTCGAGGGCGACCTCTACATCGCGGGCGAGTGCCTCGCGGTCGGCTACCTCGGGATGCCGGCCCTGACCGCCGCCCGGTTCGTCGCCGACCCGTTCTCGCCCGAGCCCGGCGGCCGGCTCTACCGCACCGGCGACCGGGCCCTGTACCGGCCCGACGGCGTGATGGTGTTCCTCGGCCGGGCCGACGGGCAGGTCAAGGTGCGCGGGTTCCGCGTCGAGCTGGGCGAGGTCGAGCACGCGCTGCGCGGCCACCCCGGCGTGAAGGACGTCGTGGTGCTCGTGCGCGCCGACCCCGGCGGCGACCGCAGGCTGGTCGCCTACGTCGTGCCCACCGGCGGCCCGGTGACCACCGCCGAGCTGCGCGCGCACGCCGCCCGCACCCTGCCCGACTACATGCTGCCCAACGCGGTGGTGCCGCTGGCCGTGTTCCCGGCCACCGCCAACGGCAAGCTGGACCGCGACGCGCTGCCCTGGCCCGCGCCCGCCGAGCCGATCGCGTCCGCCGAGCCGGCCGTGTCCGCCGAGCCCGTCGCCTCGGTGCCCGCCGTGTCCGCCTCCGCCGTCGCCGACGAGCTGCGCGGCATCCTGTCGACGCTGCTGGGCGTGGCCGAGATCGACCCGGACACCGACCTGTGGGACCAGGGCGCGACCTCGTTCACCATGATGCAGGTCTCGGGCGCGCTCCAGCGCTCGCACGGCTGCCGCGTCCCGGTCGCCGTGCTGCTCGACGACCCGACCGTGACCGCCATCGCCGCCCACGTGGCGGAGCTGACCGGCGGTCTCCCCGAACCCGGCGGGGCGGTGGCGGACCGCCTCGCCGACCCACCCCCGCCGGCCGGGCCGCCCGCCTCGGTCGACTTCTTCTCGGCCGAGGAGCGGGCCGCGTTCAAGGCCGCCGGGTGGGGCACCCGGCGGTTCGGCGAGGACGCGCGCCGCGTCGCGCTGCCGGGCCCCGTGCCGAGCGCCGAGGAGGTGCGCCGCCGGGCCAGCACCCGCGAGTTCGCCGACCGGCCGGTCGACGTCGCCGACCTCGGCGCGCTGCTGGCCCTGCTGCGCGACACCGACGTCGACGGTCGCGCCCGCAGGCTCTACCCCTCCGCCGGCGACACCTACGGCGTGCAGGTCTACGTGCGGCTGCGGCCCGGCGCCGTGACGGGCGCGGAACCCGGCCTGTACTACCACCACCCGCACGAGCACGCCCTCGTGCTCGTCACCGCCGAACCGGCCATCGACCGGTCGGTGCACTTCGTCTACAACCGACCGGTGCACGACCGGGCGGCCTTCGAGGTCTACCTGGTCGGCAGCACGCGGGCGGTGGCCCCGCTGTACGGCGAGGACGCGCGGCGCTACCTGCTGCTGGAAGCGGGCTACCTCGGCCAGCTGCTCATGCTGGGCCAGGCGGACGCCGGCCTCGGCCTGTGCCCGATCGGCGACCTCGCGTTCGACCGGGTGCGCGACGAGTTCGCCCTCGCCGAGGGCGACGAGCTGCTGCACGCCTTCCTCGGCGGACCGGCCGGGCGCGCCACCGGCGTCGCCGGCAGGCTCCCCGCGCCGCGCGCCGTCCCGACGGAGGTCGCCGTGGTCGGCGTCGCCGGCCGCTACCCGGGAGCCGACGACGTGGACGGCCTCTGGCGGCTGCTGCGTTCCGGCGCGACGGCCGTGGCCGTGCCGCCCGCCGCGCGGCGCGACGTGCTCGGCGCGGTGCCCGGCGGCTACCTCGCCGACGTCGAACCCGTCGACACCGCGCTGTTCCCGTCCGCCGGCGGTGACGCGACCGCGCTCGACCCGCAGACGCGCCTCCTGCTGCACACCGCCTGGCAGTGCCTGGAGAACGCCGGGCACACCCCCGCGTCGCTGCCCCCGCGCGTGGGCGTGTTCGTCGCCGCCATGTGGCACGACCACCAGCAGGTGGGCGCGGACCGGTGGCGCGCGGGTGACCGGGCGGTGCTGTCCTCGCTGGCCGCGGACCTGCCGAACCGCGTCTCCCACGCGTTCGGGTTCACCGGCCCGAGCGTGGCCGTCGACACCGCCTGCTCCTCCGGGCTCACCGCGGTCCACCTCGCCGCGACCTCGCTGCGGGCGGGGGAGTGCGACGCGGCCCTCGTGGCCGGCGTGAACCTGATCGGCCACCGCTACCACGCCGCCCTGCTGTCGGACCTCGGCCTGGTCGCCGAAGCGGGGTCCACGGGCGCGTTCGACGCGGCCGGTCCCGGCTGGTCCCCCGGCGAGGGCGTCGGGGTGCTGCTGCTGCGCCGCGCCGCCGACGCCGCCGACGACACCGTGCACGCCCTCGTCGAGGGCAGCGCCCTCGGCCACGCGGGGGGCGGCGGCCGGTTCGGCGCGCCCGCGGCGGACGCGTTGCGCGCCTCCGCGGCGGCGGCGCTGGAGGCGGCGGGCGTCGGCCCGGAGGACGTCGGCTACGTCGAGTGCGCGGCGGCCGGCGCGACCATCGCCGACGCGGCGGAGGTCGAGGCGCTGACCGCGCTGCTGGCCGACCGCGGCGAACCCGTGCCCGTCGGCACCGTCAAGCCCAACGTCGGCCACCTGGAGGCCGCCTCCGGCCTGGTGCAGCTCACCAAGGTGCTGCTGCAACTGCGGCACGGCGAACTCGCGCCGACCCTCCTCGCGGACGAGCCCAGCCCGCTGGTCGACTGGACCGGTTCGCCGGTCCGCCCGTGCACCGCGGTGCGCCCCTGGCCCGACGGTCCCCGCCGCGCGCTGGTCACGGCGGTCGCCGCGACCGGCTCGCACGCCCACGTCGTGCTGCGCGCCCCGGACGCGGTCCCGCCGCGCCCGGAGCCCGCGGGTCCCGCCGCCGTGCTGCTGTCGGCGGACGACGCCGCCTCGCTGCGGACCTCGGCCGCCGCCCTGCGCGACCACCTCGTCGACGCGCGACCGCGACCGGTCGACGTCGCCTACACCACGCAGTGCGGTCGGGCCGCCCGCCCGGTGCGCGCCGCGTTCGACGCCGCCGACCTCGACGCGCTGATCGCCGACCTCGACGCGTTCGCCTCGGGCGGCGCGGTCGCGGTGCGCGACGAGCGGGCCCGCCGCTGGGCCGCGGGCGAGGAGGTCGACTGGCGTCCTCTGTGGACCGTCCCGGGCCGGCGCATCGCCCTCCCCGGCAGGCGGTTCGGCCCGGGAGCGGCCGGCACGCGCCCCACCGACCCGGACGCCGCCACCGGGACCGGGGCCGACCTCGTCGAGGTCGAGCGCGCGCTGTGCGCCGCCTTCGCCGAGATCACCGGGCTGCCGCCCGAGCGGGTGGGACCGCGCACCCCCCTGGCCGACCTGGGGCTGACCTCGGCCGCGGCGGTGCGGATGACCGTGTTCGTCCGGGAGCGCTTCGGACCGGCGTCCGCCACCCTGTTCTTCGAGCACCGCGACCTCGCCGGGGTCGCGGCCGGGCTGACCGGTTCCGCCGCGCGGACGACCCGACGCCCCGAGCCGGAGCCCGCGGCCCCCCCGTTGCCGGGCGGTGCGGACGCGCAGCCGATCGCCGTCATCGGCCTCGCCGGTCGCTACCCCGGCGCCGACGACCTCGACGCGTTCTGGGCCGACCTGGTCGCCGGGCGCGACCGCGTCACACCGCTGCCCGCCGACCGGGCCCGCCCCGACTGGCCCGCCGGCTCCGTGCACGGCGGCTTCCTGGCCGACGTCGACCACTTCGACCCGCTGCTGTTCGGCATCGCGCCCCGCGAGGCCGCGTTGCTGGACCCGCAGGAGCGCCTGTTCCTGGAGGTCGCCCGGCTCACCCTGGACGACGCGGGCTACTCCGCGCGCCGGCTGCGCGACCGGCACGGCGGCAGGGTCGGGGTGTTCGTGGGCGCGATGCACAACGAGTACCCGTTCCTGGGGGTGGAGCGCTCCGCCGACGGCGAGCCCGCGTACACCGGGTCCACGCCCGGCGGCATCGCCAACCGGGTGTCCTACGCGTTCGACCTGTCCGGGCCGAGCATGACCGTCGACACGATGTGCTCGGCGTCGCTGACCGCGCTGCACCTGGCGGTGCAGAGCCTCCGCCGGGGCGAGTGCGAGGTGGCGGTCGCGGGCGGCGTCAACCTGTCCCTGCACCCCAACAAGTTCGTCCAGCAGCGGGCCATGCGGATGACCGCCGACAGCGGGCGGTGCCGCGCGTTCTCCGCCGACGGCGACGGGTTCGTGCCAGGCGAGGGCGTGGGCGCGGTGCTGCTCAAGCCGCTCGCGCACGCCGTGCGCGACGGCGACCGGGTGCACGGCGTGATCCGGGCGACGGCGGTGAACCACGGCGGCCACACCTCCGGCTACACCGTGCCCGACCCGGTCGCGCAGGGCGAGGTGGTGGCGGCGGCCCTCCGCGAGGCGGGCATCGCCCCCGACACCGTCGGCTACGTGGAGGCCCACGGCACCGGCACCTCCCTGGGCGACCCGATCGAGGTCGCGGGCCTGACCCGCGCGCTGGGCGACGGGCTCGCACCCGGCTCGGTCCCGGTGGGGTCGGTGAAGTCCAACATCGGCCACCTGGAGGCCGCCGCCGGCATCGCCGGGCTGACCAAGGTGCTCCTCCAGCTGAGGCACCGCACCCTCGTGCCGTCGCTGCACGCCGACCGCCTCAACCCCGAGGTCGACTGGGCGGCGAGCCCGCTCGCGGTGCAGCGCGAGGCCGCGCCGTGGCCCGCCCCCGGGTCCGGCCCCCGCCGCGCGGGGATCAGCGCCTTCGGCGCGGGCGGGTCGAACGCGCACGTGGTCGTGGAGGAGTTCGTCGCCGCGCCCGAGCCGCCGCGTCCCGCCCGGCCCGCCGTGGTCGTGCTGTCCGCGCGCACCGCCACCGGCCTCACCGAACAGGCCCGCCGGCTGGCCGACCACCTCCTCGCGGACAGCGCCGCGGACCCGGCGGCCCTGCGCGCCGAACTGGAGCGGATCGCGCGCGGCGAGCTGCCGCCGGGCCTGGCCTCGGCGCGCGACGCGGGCGCCTACCTGCTCGGCCTGACCGGCGGCGACGACCTCGCCGACATCGCCTTCACCCTCCAGGTCGGCCGCGACCACGGCGTGGAGCGGCTGGCGTTCGTCGCCTCGACCCGCGCCGAGGCGGGCGAACGCCTGACGCGGTTCCTCGCCGGCGACCCGACCGCCGTGCACCGCGGTCGGGTGGTCCGGGCCGACGAACGCGCCACCGCCCCGGAACTGGACCCGCGCGGCGTGTCGCCGGACCAGCTGGCCGCCCGGTGGGCCGCCGGCGAGGACGCCGACTTCGCCCTGCTGGACGACGGCGGCCACCGGCCGGTGGCTCTGCCGGGCACCGCGTTCGAACGCGTCCCGTGCCGCCTGCCGGCACGCCGGGCGTCGGTCGTCGCGCCGCCCGCGCTCCCGTCGCCGTCCGAGCGGGTCCCGGCGGGCGCGCCGGCCACCGCCGAGGTGCCGCTGTACGAGCGGACCTGGGTGCCGGCCGCGACCGCCGCGACCGCGCCGGTCACCGGGCACGTGCTGTGCCTGCACACCCCGGCCACCGCGCACCTCGCGGCACGGGTGACCGCCGCCATCGGCGGCCCCGTGACCCTCCTCGACGTCACCGGGCCCGGCGTCACCGGCGCCGACCGCGTGGTGGCGGGTGTGCTCGACCTCTGCGACCTCGACCCCGCGCCGGTCCCGAGGCACGCCCGCGTCGCCCTGCTCCAGGAGCTGCTGCGGTCCCGGACCGGCGCGCTGCGGGTGCTGCACGTGACCTCGGGGCTCGCCGACCTGCCCGGCACGTCGCCGACGACGGCGGGTGCGGAGGTCGCCGGGTTCGTCCGGGTGCTCACCGCCGAACACCCGGCGGTGCTCGCCACGACCCTCGACACCGACGCGCCGGAACGGGACGTGCCCGCCGAGTGGGTCGTCGCCGACGCGCCGGGCGAGGTCTGCGCGCGCGGCGGCGCCCGGCACCGGCCCGCGCTGACCCCGGTGGCCGAGCCCGGTCGACCGGCCGCGCCGGACCCGGACCGGGTCCACCTCGTCGTCGGCGGCACGGGCGGCCTGGGCCTCGTGGTGGCACGGCACCTCGTGCGCCGGGGCGCGCGCCGCGTCGTGCTGACGGGACGCCGGCCGGTCGCCGCCCGGGAGCTGTGGGACGCGCCGGGCCTGTCGGCGCGCGACGCCCGGATCGCGGAGGCCGTCACCGCGATGGAGGCGGCGGGCGCGACCGTGCGGCTGTGGTCCGGCGAACTGGCCGAGGTCGCGTCGGCGGTCCCGGCCCTGCGCGCCGAACTGGGTCCCGTCGGCGGGATCGCGCACTGCGCCGGGGACGCCGGCGGCCCGCCCGCGCCCCTGGGCCGGCAGGACCCGGCGGCCCTGGACCGGGCCTTCGCGGCCAAGGTGGACGGGCTGATCGAACTGCTGGACGCCTGCGCGCCGGACCGCCCCGCGTACACCGTGCTGTTCTCGTCGGTGTCGGCCGCGCTGCCCGCGCTCGGCGCCGGTGTGGCCGGCTACGCCGCGGCCAACGCGGTCCTGGACGCCGTCGCCCGCGTGCGCGGCCTCACCTCGGTCCAGTGGCCGGTGTGGCGGGACAGCGGCTCGGGCGCGTCCGGAACGGCGGCCTGCGCCGCCGCCGGCCTGCGCGCCCTCGGCGACGACGAGGCGCTGCGCTGCCTCGACCGCGCCGTGGCCACCGCGCGCCCCGTGCTCCTGCCCGCCCCGGCGGCTCCCGGCGGGTTCGACCCGGTGGCAGCGCTGCGGCACCGCGCCGGGACCGCCCCGCGCGTCGCGACGGGCGGGGCGGGCGATCACGACTGGCTCGTCCGGGTCGTGGCCGAGACGCTGGGTGCGGACGCGTCCGCGATCGACCCGGCCACGCCGTTCGCCGACCTCGGCCTGGAGTCGGTCCTGCTGGCCGAGCTGGTGGTGCGGCTGGAGGCGCGGCTGGGCCGGCCGGTGGACCCCTCGCTGGTGCTGGAGCACCCGACCGCCGACCGGCTCGCGGCCGTCCTCGGCACGCCGACGTCCCCGGCGCACCACGCGGCCCCGACCCCCGCCCCCGCCCGGGTCGCCGAGCCGGTCGCCGACGGCCGGATCGCGGTCGTCGGCATGGCGTGCCGCTTCCCCGGCGCACCGGACGTGGACTCGTTCTGGCGCAACCTGGTCGACGGCGTGGACGCGATCACCGAGGTGCCCGCCGACCGGTGGGACGTCGACGGGCTGCACCGCACCGACCACGCGCCCGGCAGCAGCATCAGCCGGTGGGGCGGGTTCATCGACGGGATCGACCGGTTCGACGCCGCCTACTTCGGCCTCGACGACGCCGCGGCCGACGCGCTCGACCCGGCGATCCGGTTGCTGCTGGAGAACGCCGTGGGCGCGCTGCGCGACGGCGGCTACCACGACGACGAGGTGCGCGGCCGGGACGTCGGCGTCTTCGTCGGCGCCCGGATGTCGAACTACCGCAGGCGCCCCGGCGCGGGCGGGCCGTCGGGCGACCAGAACTTCATCGCCGCGCACCTGGCGCACCACCTCGACCTGCACGGCCCGAACCTCGTGGTGGACAGCGCCTGCTCGTCGGCGCTCGTCGCGGTGCAGCTGGCCGTGCGCAGCCTGCTGGCGGGGGAGTCGGAGCTGGCGCTGGCCGGCGCGGTCGACGTGCTGCTCGACGAGGAGCCGTACCTGGAGTTCACCGCCGCGCGTGCGCTGTCGCCCAGCGGGCGGTGCCGCACCTTCGACGAGCGCGCCGACGGGTTCGTGCCCGGTGAGGGCTGCGGCGTGCTGCTGCTCAAGCCGCTGGCCGCGGCCCTGCGCGACGGCGACCGCGTCCGCGCGGTGATCGACGCGGTGGCCGTCAACAACGACGGCCGGACCATGGGCCTCACCACGCCCAACCCGACCGCCCAGGCGGCGGTGGTGCGCCGGGCGCTGGACGTCGCCGGCCTGTCCGCGCGGGACGTGGGCCTGGTGGAGGCGCACGGCACGGCCACCCGCATCGGCGACCCGATCGAGCTGCGCGCCCTGACCGACGCGTTCCGCGCCGACACCGACCGGACCGGGTTCTGCGCGGTCGGCAGCGTCAAGTCCGGCATCGGGCACCTGCTCAGCGCCGCGGGCGTCGCGGGCCTGGTCAAGGCCGCGCTCGCCGTCGAACGGGCCGTCGTGCCCGCCACGCTGCACTGCGAGCGGCCCAACCCGAGGTTCGACTTCGCGTCCTCACCGTTCCGGCCGGCGGCCACGACCGCGCCGTGGGAGGCCGACCGCCGGGTGGCCGGGGTCAGCGCCTTCGGCCTCGGCGGCACCAACGCCCACGCGATCGTCTCCAACCCGCCACCGCACACCCCCCGGCGGACCCCGCTGCCGCCACCGGAGTTCCGGCGGCGCAGGCACTGGATCGACCGCACGCCACCGCCACCGGCCCCGCTGGTGACGTCCCTGGCGACCCTCCGCTTCGCCGGTGGGCACAGCGCCGGTGATCACAGCGAGCACGGCGAAAGGACCCCGTGATGCACGACGGCGCCATCGACTGCCGCATCCAGTTGGCCCACGACGACTTCGTGATGGACAACCACCGGGTGCACGGCGTGTCCGTCATGCCGGGGGTGACGCTGCTCGACGCCGTGCACCGGGTGCTCGCCGGGGCCGGGTTGCCGCACACCCGCGCCGACCTGCGCGACGTGCTGTTCCCCGAGCCGATCGCCACCGAACCCGGCCGGGGTCGGGAGATCCGGGTGCTGGTGGGCGCGCCGGACGCCGCCGGCGTGCGTGCGGTGTCCGTGTCGAGCCGGTGGGAGGGCGCGGACAACCCCTGGCACACCAACCTGACCGCGCGGCTGCTGCTGGACGAGCGGGAGGCGGACGACCGGATCGACCCGGCCGCGCTGCGCGCCGGCGCGGTGCGGCGATACGAGCTGGCCGAGCTGTACGCGCGGGCCCGCGCCGAGGACATCCGGCACGGGCCCGCCATGACGTGCCGGGGAACGCTGCACGTGGGCGACGGCTACCTGCTCGCCGAGCTGGACCTCGACCCGGCCGCCGCCGGGACGGAGGAGCTGTTCCACCTGCACCCGGCCAAGATGGACGCCTCCACGATCGCCGCCTACGGGCAGACCGAGGCGGTGTCCCGGGAACCGTTCATCCCGATGTTCGTCGAGGGCTTCCGCGCGCCGCGCCCGCTGCGCGGGCGGACCTGGCTGTACGCGCCCGGCGTGGAGGTGCTGGCCGACTCCGGTGACGTGATCACCAACAGCTACGGCCTCTACGACGACGAGGGCGGGCTGTGCGCGGAGGTGCGCGGCCTGACGTGCAAGCGGATCAGGTTCCCCGGCCTGATCACCCGGCTGCTGCACGGCGGCACGAGCGCCGAACCGCCGGTCGTGGAGGCCGCCGCGCCCGGCGAGGAGGAGGGGGGCCACGCCCTGCCGCCCGGACCCGACGCCGTCCGGGCGCACCGCGCCCACCTGCGGGAGCTGATCGGCCGCGTGCTGGACCGCCCGCCCGCGGACGTGCCCGCCGACACCGGCTTCTACGACCTGGGCCTGGACTCGGTGGCGCTGCTCGACCTGGGCCGCGAGCTGGAGCGCGCGGCGGGGACGGCGCTGTACCCGACGCTGCTGTTCGAGTTCACCGATGTCGCGGGGGTGGCCGCGCACCTGGGCGGCCTGCACGGCTTCCACGCCCCGACCGCCCCGACCGCGACCGCGCCCACCCCGACCATGCCGACCGCGACCGAGCCGCCGTCCACGGCCGCGACGACCGCAGCCGGACCCGCGCCGGTCCGCGAGGTCGCCACCCGCGTCTACCGGCCCGTGTGGACGCCGCTCGCCCCCGCGCCGGAACCGGTGGGCGACGTGGTCGTGGTGCGCCTCCCCGGCGCGCGGGGCGAGGCGCTGGCCGCCGCGCTCCGCCACCGGCACGACGGCGCGCCGGTCGACGCGACCGGCCAGGACGTCGGGAACCTGCTCGCCGGCCGCGCCCGCCCCGTCGTGGTGCTCGTGATCGCCCTGGACGCCCCCGACCCGGTCGAGGCCGGCGTCGTGCTGTGGGACGCGGCGGGCGCGCTCGCGCGGACCGGCGCGACCGGTGCGGTGCACGTGGTGCACGACGGTTCGCTCGGCTCGGCGGTGGCGGGCGCGGCGCGCACGATCGCGGTCGAGTCGCCGTCCGTGCGGTGCCGCGCGGTCGAGGTCGACGACGCGCCGGCCGACGCCCTGGCCGCCCTGGTGCTCGCCGAGGCGGGGGACCGCTCCCCGGAGGTCGAGGTCCGCCACCGCGGCCCGGTGCGCTCCGCGCGCCGTCACCTGCCCGCGCCGGCGGAACCGCCGGTGCGGTCCGCGGCGGGCGGGGTCCACCTGATCACCGGCGCGGCGGGCGGTGTCGCCGGCCCGGTCGCCGAGCACCTGGCCCGCCGACCCGGCGCCTGCCTGGTCCTGGTCGGCCGCGACGCCGACGACCCGCGACTGGTCGAGCGCGCCCACCGCCTCGCCGCGCTGGGCGCGCGGGTGCTGCCCCTCGGCGCGGACCTGACCGACGCGGCGTCCACCGCGTCCGCCGTGGCCGCCGCCCGCGCCCGCTTCGGGCGGATCGACGGGGTGCTGCACCTCGCCGGCGTGACCCGCGACGGGCTGTTCGTCCGCAAGGGGCCGGGGGACCTGCGCGCCGTGGCCGAGCCGAAGCTGCTCGGGGCCGTCCACCTGGACGAGGCGATCGGCGACGCGCCCCTCGACTTCTTCGCGGTGGCGTCGTCGCTCACGGCCGCGATCGGCAACACCGGGCAGAGCGACTACGCCTACGCCAACGGCGCGCTGGAGGACTTCGCCCGCCGCCGGGCCGAGCGGTCCGACCGGGCCGGGGCGAGCGTGGCGATCGGGTGGCCCATGTGGGCCGAGGGCGGGATGCGCCTGCCCGAGGCCGCCCTGCGCCGCGTGTGGGACGTGCAGGGCACCGCGCCGATGCCCACCGCGGACGGCCTCGCCGTCCTCGACCGGCTGCTGAGCGGTCCCGACGGCGTGGCGGTCGTCGTCCACGGCGACCCGGCGCGGATCGACGACCTGGTCCCGCCGCCCGCCGAGCCGGCCCACGTCGAGCAGGCCCACGACGGCAAGGCCCGGGTGGAGTGGGCGCCGGAGGTCGTGGACGACGGCGCGATCGCGGTGATCGGGCTGGCCGGCCGCTACCCGCAGGCCCCCGACCTGGACGCGTTCTGGCGCAACCTGCTCGACGGCGTGGACAGCGTGGTCGAGGTGCCCGCCGAGCGCTGGGACCACGACGCCCACTTCGACCCGCGCCCCGGCCTCGACGGGCGCACCTACAGCCGCTGGGGTGGTTTCCTGGACGGCGTCGACCGGTTCGACCACGCCTTCTTCGGCATCTCGCGGCGCGACGCCGAGCGGATGGACCCGCAGGAACGACTCTTCCTCACGACCTGCTGGCAGGCCATGGAGGACGCGGGCCAGGTGCTGAACGGCCGCGACGTCGGCGTGTTCGCCGGGGTGACGTGGAGCCACTACCAGCTGTACCAGGACGCCGGCGTCGCGCCCGTCGCCATGCACGCCTCGGTCGCGAACCGCGTCTCCCACGTGCTGGACCTGACCGGCCCCAGCCTGTCCGTGGACACCGCGTGCTCGTCGTCGCTGACCGCCCTCCACCTGGCGGTGCAGGCGATCCGGCGCGGCGAGTGCGAACTGGCCTTCGCGGGCGGCGTCAACACCACCGTCCACCCGCAGAAGTACCTCCAACTGTCGCAGGGGCAGTTCCTGTCCCCGGACGGGCGCTGCCGCAGCTTCGGCGCGGGCGCGGCGGGCTACGTGCCGGGCGAGGGCGTCGGCGTGGTCCTGCTCAAGCCCCTGTCCCGGGCGCTGGCCGACGGCGACCACGTGCACGGCGTCATCCGCGGCACGGCGCTCAACCACACCGGTCGCACCGGTGGGTTCACCGTGCCCAGCCCCACCGCGCAGACCGCCCTGATCCGCCGCGCCCTGACCGGCGCGGGGGTGGATCCGGCGACCGTCGGCTACGTCGAGGCGCACGGCACCGGCACGTCCCTGGGCGACCCGATCGAGCTGGACGGGCTGCGCGCCGCGTTCGGGACCGACCTCCCGGCGGCCTCGGTGGCGATCGGCTCGGTCAAGTCCAACATCGGCCACCTGGAGGCGGCGGCGGGGATCGCCGGGCTCACCAAGGTGCTGCTCCAGATGAAGCACCGCACCCTCGTGCCCTCCCTGCACGCCGACGAGCCGAACCCGCACCTGAGGCTGGCCGGCTCGCCGTTCGCGGTGCAGCGGGACGCACGCCCCTGGCTGCCGGTCGGCGGCGACGTCCTGCGCGCCGGCATCAGCGCGTTCGGCGCGGGTGGCGCGAACAGCCACCTCGTCGTGGAGGAACCGCCCCGGTCGGCGGCCCCGCCGGACACCCCGGCCACCCGGCTGTTCGTGCTGTCCGCGCGGGACGACGACGCGCTGCGCCGCCGCGCGGAAGACCTCCTGCACGCGCTGGACGGCGGGCCGCGGCCGGCCGCGGACCACGTGCTCACCACGCTGCTGGACCGGATCGCGGCGCTGCTCGACGTGCCCGTCGACCGGGTCGACCCGGCGGAGCCGTTGACCGACCTGGGCTTCGACCTGCCGATGCTGCTCGAACTGGCCCGCCGCTGCGGCGACGCCCTCGGCGCGCCGCTGCCGGTCACCGCCGGACCGGGCGCGTCCCCCGCCCACCTCGCCGCCCTCGTCGCGGCGCGGTCGGGACCGCGGGGCGGCACCCGGCCGGCGCTGCGCGACATCGCCCACACCCTCGCGACGGGGCGCACCCCGTTGCGCGCCAGGCTCGCCGTGGTGGCCGCCGACGCCGACGAACTGCGCGCCGGCCTGCGCCGCCACCTCGACGGGGCCGCCCCGTCCGCCGGGTGCGCGTGGGGCACCGCCGACCCCGAGACCGCGCCCGACGCGCGGACCTGCCTCGACCTGCACCGGGCCGGCGACCTCACCGCGCTGGCCGCCGCCTGGGTGGCCGGGGCCGACGTCCCGTGGGACCGCTGCGCCGAACCGGGCGCCCGCCGCGTCCCGCTGCCCACCTACCCGTTCCGCGAGCAGGCCCACTGGGTGGGCCGGTGGCGCTCCGCGTCGCCGTCCGCCGCACCGAACCACGAGGAGAACACGGTGCCGACCTCCGCGTCCCCCGTCGAACTGCGCGTCCCCGCCGAGGGCATCGCCCTCGTCACCATGCGCGGCGGGCACAACATGTTCACCCCCGAACTGCTGGCCGCGCTGGAGGAGACCTTCGCCGAGGTCGCGGCGCGCACCGACCTGAAGGTGGTCGTGCTCACCGGCTCGGACGGTGTGTTCTGCATGGGCGGCACCCCCGAGGGGTTGGCCGACCTCGCCGACGGCAACGGCCGCTTCACCGACGCGCCGTTCGTCTACGAGGGGCTGCCGCGCTGCCCCCTGCCGGTGATCGCCGCGATGGACGGCCACGCCGCCGGCGGCGGACTGGCGTTCGGCCTGCACGCGGACGTGGTGCTGCTCGCCCGGGAAGCCGGGTACGCGGCCAACTTCCTCAAGTTCGGGTTCACCCCGGGGGTCGGGGCCACCCAGGCGCTCCAGCGCCGGTTCGGCGCGTCCACGGCGGCGGAGATGTTCTTCGGCGCGCGGACGCTGTCCGGGGCCGAGCTGGAGCGGCGGGGCGCGCACGTGGTCGTCCACGACGCGGCCGACGTGCTGCCCGCCGCGCTGGAGCTGGCGCGGTCGATCGCCGCCCAGCCGCGTGCCGCCGTCGTCGCGCTCAAGGAGGAGCTGGCCGGCCGGGTGCTGGCCGAGCTGTCCGGAGTGGTGCGCCGCGAGGTGGAGCTGCACGAGCGGGTGCTCGGGGCGGAGTCGCTGGAACGGGTGCGCGCGCACCAGGACAAGGCGGACGCCTTCCGCCGGAACGGCACCCCCGCCGCGCCCGCCCCCGCGCAGTCCGCGCCCACGCGGGCCGCACCCGTCCAGGCCGCGCCCGCGCCGGTGTACGCCGCACCGATCCCCGCCGCGCCCGTGGTCACCGCGCCGGTCGCCGCGCCGGTCGAGCGGGTGGCCGCCCCCGCCCCCGTGCCCGCCGGTCCGCCCGCGCCGGCCCGCGCCGAGGTGGTCGGGGTGATCGAGGAGTCGCTGTGCGCGCAGCTCTTCGTGGACCGCCACGAACTCGACCCCACCCGCACGTTCAACGAGCTGGGCGTGGACTCCATCGGCGCGGTCACCCTGGTCCGGGCCGTCAACGAGAGGTTCGGGCTGGACCTGGACTCCGTGACCGTCTACGACCACCCGGACGTCGCGCGGCTGACCGACCACGTCCTGGAGGTCGCCGCCCGCTCCCGCGCGCTGCTCGACGCCGCCCTGGCGCCCGGGCGGCAGCCGGCCGAGCCCGTCCAGCAGGACCGGTCCCGGGGTCCCGCGCCCGTGAGCGGAGACCGGGTCGCGTCCCACCCGCCGCAGGTCGTGCTGAGCACGCCCTCGCGACCCGCCGCCGCGCCGCTCACCCTGGCCGCGCCGCGCGGTCGCCGGGTCCGCGCCGAGCGGAGCCCCCTGGGCGGTGAGGGCGACGAGTCCGAACCCGCTCGTGCGGGCGCGCGGCCGCACCCCGACGACGCGATCGCGGTGATCGGGGTGTCCGGCCGCTTCCCGGACGCCCCCGACGTGCCGACGTTCTGGCACAACCTGCTCGCCGGGCACGACAGCGTCCGCGAGGTGCCGCGCGAGCGGTGGGACGTGGACGCGGTCTACCACCCCGACCGCCTGCGCGCGGGCACCACGAACAGCCGCTGGGCCGCGATGTTGTCCGACGTGGACCTGTTCGACGCCGCGTTCTTCCAGCTCTCGCCCGCCGAGGCCGAGCTGGTCGACCCGCAGCAGCGGCTGTTCCTGATGACCGCCTGGTCGGCGCTGGAGGACGCCGGGCAGGTCGGCGGCGGCCGGTGCGGCGTGTTCGTCGGCGCGGGCGCGGGCGACTACCTGCGGCTGGTCGAGGAGGCGGGCCGGGACGACACCGGCCAGAGCTTCCTGGGCAGCGCCGCGTCCATCCTGCCCGCCCGCATCGCCTACCACCTGAACCTGACCGGTCCGACGATCGCGGTGGACACGGCCTGCTCGTCGTCGCTGGTCGCCGTGCACCTGGCGTGCGACAGCCTGCGCGCCGGCGAGTGCGACACGGCCGTCGCGGGCGGTGTGGCCGTGATGAACACGCCCCGCATGCACGTGTGGACCGGCAAGACCGGGATGCTGTCGCCCACCGGGCGCAGCGCGCCGTTCGACGCCTCCGCCGACGGCATCGTGCTCGGCGAGGCGTGCGCCGCCGTGGTGCTCAAGCGCCTGGACCGCGCGCTCGCCGACGGCGACCGCGTCCACGCGGTCATCCGCGCCGGGGGCGTCAACGGCGACGGCCGCACCAACGGCATCACCGCCCCGAGCGCGACGTCGCAGGCGTCCCTGCTGCGCGCGGTCCACGCCCGCGCGGGCATCTCCGCCGAGGACGTCGACTACGTCGAGGCCCACGGCACCGGCACCGCCCTGGGCGACCCCATCGAGGTCAAGGCCCTCACCGAGGTGCTGGGCGGGCGGCGCTCGCCGGCCGTCCTCGGCTCGGTCAAGGCCAACGTCGGCCACACCACCCTGGCCGCCGGCATCACCAGCCTGGTCAAGGTCGTGCTGGCGCTGCGCAACGGCGAACTGCCGCCGTCGCCGCACTTCGCCGAGCCCAACCCGGACGCCGACCTGACCGGGGGACCGCTGCGCGTCCTGCCCGACCGGGCGCACTGGTACCCGGGACCGAGCGGCGTCCGCACGGGCGTGGTCAGCAGCTTCGGCTTCAGCGGCACCAACTGCCACCTCGTGCTCCAGGAAGCCCCGCCCGCCCCGGCCGACCCCCGACCGAGGCCCGAGCGCGCCGTGGTGGCGCTGTCCGCCCGCACGGCGGAGGCGCTGCGCGCCCGGATCACCGACCTGCGGGCCGCGCTGGCCCCGGACGGCATGATCCACTCGGGCGTGCTCGGCGGCGGTGACCTGACCGACGTCGCGCACACCCTCGCCGTGCGCCGGACGCACTTCCGGCACCGCGTCGCGTTCGTCGCCCGGGACCTGGCCGACCTGCGCGCCCAGCTCGACCGGCTCCTCGCCGGCGCGGAACCGGTGCGCGGCGACACCGACCTCGACCGGGTCGCCCGGGACTGGCAGCGCGGCGAGGGCGACCTGGCCGCGGTGTTCGCGGACCTGCCGGGCCGGCCCGTGTCCCTGCCGGGCTACCCCTTCGCCCGCGACCGGCACTGGATCGCGGCCCCCGCGGCCCCGGTCCCCGCATCGCCGGTCGCAGCGCCGGCCGAGGTGCCGCCCGCCGCGCCGGAACCCGCCGGACCGGTGACCCTGGCCCTGGCGCCCGACGCGCCGCTCGTCGCCGACCACGTGGTGTCCGGCACGCCCGTGCTGCCCGGCACGGCCACCGTCGCCCTGGCCGTGACCGCCGCGCGCCGCGCCGGGCTCACCGGACCGCTGCGGCTGCGCGACGTGACCTGGCTGCGGCCCCTGGCCGTCGACCGGCCCACCACCGCGACCCTGACCGTCGGCGGGACGGGGTTCGACCTCGCGCCGGACGGAGGCGAACCGTGCGCGACGGGCCGGCTCGCCACCGGCGGTGAGCCGGAGCGCGTGGACCTCGTCGCCGCCCGCGCCCGGTGCGCCCGCTCCGTGCCACCCGCCGACCTGTACTCGGCCTTCGACCGCGCCGGCCTGCGCTACGGCCCCGGGTTCCGGGTCGTCACCGACCTGCGGGCCGGCGCCGACGAGGTGCTGGCCGCCCTCGCGCCCCGTGAACCGGACGGGCACCGACCCGACCCGCGCGTGCTGGACGGCGCGTTGCAGACCGTCGCCGCGCTGGTGGGGGAGCGCCCGACGCCGCTGGTGCCGCACAGCGTGGACGAGGTGGTCGTGCACGACGCCGACGGCACCCCGACGCACGCCCACGCGGTCCGCGCGAGCGGCGAGGACCGGTTCGACGTGCGCCTGTGCGACGCGGACGGGCGGGTGCTCGTCTCGTTCGCCGGCCTCGCGCTGCGCCCGCACCGGGGAGCGGCCCCCGCGGTCCCGGTCTACGTGCCGCGGTGGACCCCCGCGCCCGCGCCGGTGCGCGTCGTCGGCCCGCGTCGGGTCGTCGCCGTCCACGCCGCCCGGGGCTGCGAGGCGCTCGCCGCCGCCCTGGCCGCCGAGCACGCGGGCGACGACGTCCGCCTGCCCACGCTCGACACCGCCGACCCCGCCGCCGACCTGGTGTACGTGGTGGCCGCCGGCACGACCGACCAGGACGTCGCGCCGGCGGTGTTCCGGCTGCTGCGCGCGCTGGCGCGGACCAGGCCGACCCTGGAGGTGCGGGTCGTCCTCGCCGGCGCGGTGGCCGTGCGCGACGGCGACCCGGTGCGGCCCGGGATCGCCGCCCTCATCGGCCTGGCACGTGCCGCCGGGGCCGAGCACGCGGGCTGGCGGATCGGCTGCGTCGACGTGCCCGCCCACCCGACCGTCACCGACCCGGCACGGGCGGCGGCCCTGGTCGTCGCCGAGGACCTGGCCGAACCGCTGGTGGCCTGGCGCGACGGGCAGCGGCTCGTGCGCCGGTTCGCGCCCCTCGCGCCGCCCACCCCCGCCCGACCCGTGTTCGCCGACGGCGGCACCTACCTGATCACCGGCGGCGCGGGCGGCCTGGGCCTGGCGCTGAGCGGGCACCTGGCCCGCGAACACCGGGCCAACCTGGTGTGGGTGGGCCGCCGCCCGTCCGACGCCGCCATCGGCGAACGCGCCGCGCGGGTGTCCGCCGCCGGCGGCCAGGTGCTCTACCTGAGCGCCGACGTGACCGACCCGGAGTCGGCGCGCTGGGCGGTCCGCGCGGCGAAGGAGCGCTTCGGCGGCCTGGACGGCGTCGTGCACGCCGCGGGCGTGTGGCGCGACGGTCCGCTCGCGACGATGGCGGACGAGGCGTTCGCCGAGGTGCTGGCGCCCAAGCTGGCCGGCGCGACCGCGCTGCTGGACGCCGTCGCCGACGAGGACCTGGACGTGCGGGTGGTGTTCTCCTCCGCCGCGTCGTTCGTCCGCCCCCCGGGGCAGGCCAACTACGCGGCGGGCAGCACCGCGCTGGACGCCGTCGCGGCGGTGGCCGGCGCGACCGTCGTCAACTGGGGCTACTGGGGCGGGGTCGGCGCGGTGGCGGACGAGGCGCACGCGCGCCGGTTCGCGGCGCTGGGCGTCGGCTCGATCTCCCCGGACGAGGGGTTCGCCGTCCTGCCGGCACTGCTGGCCTCCGGCGTGCGGCAGGCGCTGGTGCTCAAGGCCGACGTCGGCCGGTTCGCGGAGTACGGGCTCGCCCTGCCCTCCGCCGACCGGGCGGTGCGGGACTACGTGCGCTCGGTGTTCGCGGACGTGCTGAAGCTGCCGGAGTCGGCGTTCGGCGACCGCGAGACGTTCGAGAACTACGGCGTGGACTCGCTCAACGGCGCCGAGATCCTGCGCCGGTTCTCCGCGGACCTGGGCGAGCTGCCCGCGACCCTGCTGTTCGAGCACGTCACGATCGAGGACCTGGCCGCCCGGCTGGCCGACGCGTTCGCCGCGAAGCAGGCCGAGGCCCCGGCCCTCGCCGACGCCCCCGACCCGGTTGCCGGGCCCGCTCCCGCGACCGATCCGGTGGTCGAGCACGGCCCGGTGGCCGCGGTGGGGTCCCGGGAGGTCCGGGAGGGCGACATCGCCGTCATCGGCGTCAGCGGCCGGTACCCGCGGTCACCGGACCTCGACGCGCTCTGGACCAACCTGCTCGCCGGGACCAACTGCGTGACCGAGGTGCCCGCCGACCGGTGGGACTGGCGCGCCCACTTCGACCCCCGGCCCGGCGTCCCGAACCGCAGCCGCGGCCGGTGGGCCGGGTTCCTCGACGACATCGCCGCCTTCGACGCCCCGCTGTTCGGGGTGCTGCCCCGCGAGGCGGCGTCCCTCGACCCGCAGGAGCGGCTGTTCCTGGAGACCTGCTGGAACCTGCTGGAGAGCACCGGCCACCTCGGCCGGCACGGCGCGGTCCGCGAGACCGGCGTGTTCGTCGGCGTGATGTACGGGTCCTACGGCAAGCTCGCGGCGGCCGACGGGTGGCCCAGGGGCGAGTTCCCGGCGGCGCACTCGGCGTACTGGTCCATCGCCAACCGGGTGTCCTACACCTTCGACCTGACCGGTCCGAGCCTGGCCGTCGACTCGGCGTGCTCGTCCTCGCTCACGGCCGTGCACCTGGCGTGCGAGAGCCTGCGCCGGGGCGAGTGCCGGCAGGCCGTCGCGGGCGGTGTCAACCTGGTGCTGCACCCCGCGCACCTGGTGGCCCTGTCCGGCATGACCATGCTCGCCGGCGGTGACGGCTGCCGCGCGTTCGACGCCGACGCCGACGGTTACGTGCCCGGCGAGGGCGTCGGCGCGGTGCTGCTCAAGCCGCTGGCGGACGCGCTGGCCGACGGCGACGACGTGTGGGCGGTCATCCGGGGCGGTTTCGCCAACGCGGGCGGGAAGACCAGCGGCTACACCGTCCCCAACCCGACCGCCCAGGCAGCGCTGATCGCCGAGGCGCTGCGCCGCGCCGACGTGGACCCGGCCACCGTGGACTACGTCGAGGCGCACGGCACCGGCACGCAGCTCGGCGACCCGATCGAGGTCGCCGCGCTCAACCGGGCGCTCGGCCGCGCCGAGGGGCACGAGTGCGCCCTCGGCTCGGTGAAGGCCAACCTGGGGCACCTGGAGGGCGCCGCGGGCATCGCGGGCCTGACCAAGGTGCTGCTCCAGCTGCGGCACCGCACCCTCGTGCCCGCCGCGAACCTCGCGCGGCTCAACCCGAAGATCGACTTCCGGGACTCGCCGCTGCGCGTGCAGCGGGAGGCCGCGCCGTGGCCCGAACCGGTCGGCCGCCCCCGCCGCGCCGGGGTCAGCTCGTTCGGCGCGGGCGGCGCCAACGTCCACATCGTCCTGGAGGAGCACGTGGCCGAGCACGTCGACCCCGGGCCCGGTGCCGGGGGCGGGGTCGGCGGCGAGCACCTCGTGGTGCTGTCCGCGCGCGACCACGACCGGCTCCGCGTCCTGTCCCGCCGGGTCGCCGACCACCTCGCCGGCGGCGACGTCGCCCTGGCGCGGGTCGCCCGGACCACCCAGCTGGGCAGGCGGGAGATGTCCGCGCGGGTCGCCGTGCGGGCGACGGACCCGCCCGGCCTGGTCGACGCGCTGCGGGCGTTCGCCGACGGCGCGGAGCACCCGGCGGTCGCGTCGGGCACCGCCGCCCGCACGGACGCCGTCGTGCCGCCGGACGCGTCACCCGCCACCACCGCCGCCGCCTGGGTCACCGGCGCGGAGGTGGACTGGCGCGCCCGCTGGCGCGGCCCGCTGCCCCGCGTGGTGGCCCTGCCCACCTACCCGTTCGACCACCGCAACCGCTACTGGGCACCGGGACCGGTCACCGCCGAGCCCGGAGCCGCCCCGGTGCGGCCCGCTGCCGACCGGCCCCCGCTGGACGTGCCCGAGCACCTGGCGGACCACCGGGTCGGCGGTGCGCGCTGGCTGCCCGCCGCGGCCGTCGTCGAGTCGGCCCGCCACCGGCACCCCACCGCCGTCCTGCGCGACCTGCGGTGGAACGCGCCGGTGCTCGTGGACGACCTGACGGGGCCGGTGCCGGTCGACCTCACCCCGACCGACGGCGGGACCCGCTTCGCGGTGCGCGTGGCCGGCACCGTCCTCGCCTCGGGCCTGCTGTCCGACGACCCGGCACCGGTCCACCCGCCGGTGTCGGTCGCGGACCGCTGCACCACCACCGCGGACGTCACCGCCTTCTACGCCGGCATGGCCGCAGCCGGCCTGGTCCACGGCCCGGGGCTGCGGGTGGTGGACGAGCTGCGCACCGGCGACGGCGTGGCCTGGGCGCGGCTCGGCCCCAGGGTGGCGCCCCGGTCCGACCTGGACGCGTCCCTGCTCGACGGCGCGCTCCAGGCGGTGGCCGCGGCGTGCGGCGGGTCGTCGGTCCGCGTCCCGGTGGCGCTGGCCGAGCTGGCCGTCCACGGCGTGCTCGCCGGGCCGTGCGAGGTCCACGTGACCCGCGTGGGCGAGCCCGGTCCGCGCGAGCTGTACGACGCGGACCTGACCACCGCCGGCGGCGCGCCGCTGGTGTCGTTGCGCGGGCTGGAGATCAGGGCCGCCGGCGCCACCGACGAGTGCTCGTACACCACACCGGTCTGGCGGTCGGCCGCGCCCGCCCCCGGCGGCGACGCGCCCACGACCGCCGTCCTGCTGGCCTCGGACGCCGGGACCGGCGAGGCCGTGGCGGACCGCCTCGAGCGCGACGGCGTCCGCTGCGTCGTGGTCGTGCCGGGCGTCCTGCACGGCTGGGTCGACCACCGCACCCACGAGGTCGTCGCCGGCGAACAGGCCCAGTACGGGCTGGTGGTGCGCGAGCTGGCGGTCCGGGGGATGCTGCCCGACGCCGTGGTGCGGTGCTGGGACCCCGGCGCGGCGCCTGCCTCCGCCGCCGAGGTGGCGCACGAGGTCGGCCACGGCTTCGCCCCGTTCCTCTGGCTCACCGCCGCGGTCCTCGCCGAGGGCGGTCCCCGGCCGGTGCGGGCGCTCTACACCTACTCGGCGTCCACCGCGCACGCCCGACCCCACGACGAGGCCGCGGCCGGCGCGCTGCGCACCGCCGCGCTGGAGCACTCCGGCCTCCGGGCCGCCGTGGTGGGCTTCGAGGGCGCGCGGGCGGCGGCCCCGGCCGCCGACCTGGCCGACACGGCCGCCGCGGAACTGCTCTCGTGCGAGCCCGGCGTGGCCGAGGTGCGGCACGCCGGCGGGCAGCGCCTGGTCCGGTCGACCACCGCGTGGGAGCCCGGTGCCCCGACCACCCCGACGACCGGCGGCACCTACCTGGTGACGGGCGGCGCGGGCGCGGTCGGCCTGCACGTCGCCCGCCACCTCGCCCGGCGCGGCGGGACCGTCGTCCTGGTCGGGCGCTCCGCGCTCGACGACCGGCGGCGGGCGCTCGTGGCGGCCATCCCCGGCGCGACCCACGAGGCGGTCGACGTCGCCGACCCGGCCGCGCTGCGCGCGCTGGTGGAGCGGGTCGGCCCGCTGCGCGGCGTCGTGCACGCCGCCGGTGTGCGGCGCGACTCCCGGCTGGTCGTGAAGACCGCCGCCGACCTGGCCGCCGTGCTGCGGCCCAAGGTGGCGGGGACGCTCGCCCTGGACGAGGCGACCGCGGACCAGCCGCTGGACTTCTTCGCGCTGTTCTCCTCGGTGGTCGCCGGGACCGGCAACCCGGGCCAGGCCGACTACGCCTACGCCAACGCGTTCCTGGACGCCTTCGCCGAGCAGCGCGACCAGCGCCGCGCGGTGGGGCTCCGCGCGGGCCGCACCGTGTCGATCGGCTGGTCCCTGTGGGCCGACGGCGGGATGACCGTCGACGCGGCCACCGAGGAGCTGCTGCGGCGGCGCTGGGGACTCCGCCCGCTGCCCACCGACGCCGCCCTGGCCGCGTTCGACCGCGCGGTGGCCGGCGGGGTCACCAGGGTGACCGTGTCGACCGGGACCACGGGGACCGGCGGGACCGCCGGGCACGACCGCGCGCCCCGGGAGGCCCCGGCAGGCGGCGACCCGGTCGCGTCGGTCGAGTCGGTCGTGACCGCCGACCTCCGGGCGCTGGCCGCGGACTTCCTGCTGGTCGAACCGGACGACGTCGAGCTGGACGCGGAGCTGCTGGAGCAGGGCTTCGACTCGATCACGCTCACCGAGCTGGTCAACCGGCTCAACGAGCGCTACGGCCTCGACCTGCTGCCGACCGTGCTGTTCGAGCACCCCACCCTGGGCGCGCTCGCCGCGCACCTCGACCGCGAGCACCGGGCCGAGATCGCCGCCGCCACGTCCAGCGGGCCCGTGCGCGAGCCGTCGGCCGAACCCGGCCCGCCGGCCGGGACCGGGCCCGACCCGGAACCGGGCCCGGACGCGGAACCGGGACCGACCGCGCACCCGGACGGGATCGCCGTCGTCGGCATGGCCGGCGTGTTCCCGGGGTCCCCCGACCTGGAGTCGTTCTGGCGCAACCTGCTCGCGGGCCGCCACCTGGTGGGACCGGTGCCCGACGACCGCGCCGACCTGCTGGCCGACGAGCGGACCGCGGACGTCCGCGGCGGGTTCCTCGACCACGTGGACCGGTTCGACGCCCGGCTGTTCGGCATCGCCCCGCGCGAGGCGGCGCTGATGGACCCGCAGCAGCGGCTGTTCCTCCAGACCGCGTGGCGCGCGGTCGAGAACGCCGGGTACCGCCCGTCCTCGCTGGCGGGCACGGCCACCGGCCTGTTCGCGGCGGTGTCCACGTCCGACTACGACGACCTGCTCCGGGGGCACGACGTCCCGGTGCGCGCGCACACCGCCACCGGCATCGCCCACTCCGTGCTGGCCAACCGCGTGTCCTACCTGCTCAACCTGCGCGGACCCAGCGAAGCCGTCGACACCGCGTGCTCGGGTTCCCTGGTCGCCGTGCACCGCGCCGTCGCCGCCCTGAGGGCGGGCGAGTGCGACCTGGCCCTCGCGGGCGGGGTGAACGCCCTGCTCAGCCCCGGGCTGTTCAGCGCGTTCACCCAGTCCGGGATGCTCAGCCCCAGCGGGGCGTGCCAGGCGTTCGCCGCCGGCGCGGACGGCTACGTGCGGGGCGAGGGCTGCGGCGTGCTGCTGCTCAAACCGCTGCGCGCGGCCCTCGCGGACGGCGACCACGTGTACGGGGTCGTCACCGGCTCGGCGGTCAACCACGGCGGCCGGGCGGCGTCGCTCACCGCGCCCAACCCGGAGGCGCAGGCCCAGGTCGTGGTGCGCGCCCACCGCGCCGCCGGCGTGGACCCGCGCACCGTCGGCTACGTGGAGGCGCACGGCACCGGCACCGCCCTCGGCGACCCGGTGGAGGTCGAAGGGCTGAAGAGGGCCTTCGACACCCTCTACGCCGACCACGGCCTGCCGCCCGCGGACGCGCCCCACGTCGCCGTGGGGTCGGTGAAGTCCAACATCGGCCACCTGGAGGCGGCGGCCGGCGCGGCGGGCCTGGTGAAGGCGCTGCTCGCGGTGTCGCGCGGCGTGGTGCCCGCGACCCTGCACGTCGCCGAGGTCAACCCGCTCGTCCGGCTCGACGGCACGCCGCTGCGGCTCGCCACCGAACCGGTGGACTGGTCGGACGTGCCGGTCCGCCGGGCCGGGGTCAGCTCGTTCGGCTTCGGCGGCGCCAACGCCCACGTGGTCGTCGAGTCCGCGCCGACCGCGCCCGACCTGCCGGTCCCGACCGGTCCGGCCGTGTTCCCGCTGTCCGCCACGACGGAGGAGGCGCTGCGCCGCACCGGGCGGGCGCTGGCCGACCACGTCGAGCGCACCGGCGTCGCCCCGGCCACCGTCGCGCACGTCCTCCAGACCGGCCGGGACGCCCTGACCGAACGCGCCGCGTTCGTCGCGGCGGACCGCGAGGAGCTGGTCACGCTCCTGCGCGACCTGGACGACGACCGCGTGCACCGGGGTAGGGCGCGGCGAGGCCAGGAGCCCGCCGAGCCGGGATCACCGCCCGACGAGCTGAGCCGCGCGTGGGTGCGGGGCGCGGAGGTGGACTGGGCGGCCTGCCGGCCCGGCCCGGCCCCGCGCCGCGTCCCGCTGCCCGGCACGGAGTTCGCCGACGACCGGCACTGGTTCGACACCGAGATCGAGGCACCCGCAGCCGTGCCACCGACGGCCGCGCCACCGACCACAGAGGAGGCCACCGTGCGTCCAGCCGTGAAGCCCGCGCCGCCGCGCCCCAAGATCAAGCTGTCGCGGCCGGGCGCGGCGGCCGGACCGGTCGCGACCGCCCCGACCGTGCAGCCCGCCCCGACCGTGCAGCCCGCCCCGACCGTGCAGCCCGCCCCGACCGCTCCGCCCGTGCGGCCCGCCGCCGCGCCCGCCCCGCCGGTCGGACAGCCCGCGACGCCCGTCCCGGACCCGGCCGCGGCCACCCGGGTCGCCCGGCTGGTCACCGACGAGCTGTCGAACATCCTCGGCACCCCCGCCGCCGAGATCGAGCCCGACCGGCCGTTCGGCGAGCTGGGCCTGGACTCCATCTACCGCATGGACCTGGTGCGGCTGATCAACTCGACCTTCGCCCTCGACCTCAAGGCCGTCGAGCTGTACGACCACGACACCGTCGACACGCTCGCGGCGTTCGTGGCGCCCCTGGTCACCACCGGCCCCACCCCCGCACCGGCCCCCACCCCGGCAGCGGCCTTCGTACCGGCCGCGCCCGCCCGCTCCACCGTCGACGCGCTGGTCGAGTTCATCGCCGACACCGTGGGGCACCGGGTCACGCCGGACGCCGGTTTCGAGGACAGCGGCTTCACGTCGTTCGACCTGCTGCGGGTCGTCGCCGCCCTGGAACGCGGCCTCGGCGCGCTGCGCAAGACGCTGCTGCTGGACCACCCGACCCCGGCCCGCCTCGCGGCCCACCTCGACGAGGTGTTCGGCGAAGGGGTCGCCGAGCTGATCGCGGGCACCGAGCGGGCCGAGCCGAGCGCGGTGAGCGACGCCGTCGCCGGCGGTGAGCTGGTGGTCGGCAAGCGCGAGCTGGACGACCGGCCAGAGCTGGCCGACCTGGTCCGGCGGCTCGACCTCGCCCACGCGAAGGAGGGCGGCCTGCCGGGTCGCGACATCGCGCCGCTGATCTTCCTCGGCTCCCGGCGCGAGGGCTACTTCCACTTCTCCCGGCGCGGTGACGTGCTGTTCGCGTGGAGCTACGTCGGCAGCGCCGAGTACCTGCCGGAGCTGGCGGGGGAGTGGCTGGCCCACGCGGCGGCCCAGGGCGTCAAGCCCGCCTTCCTGGCGATGTCGCCGATGGCCGAGGCCGGTGGCCGCCCGCTGTCGGCGACCCCGTTCGGCGCGGTGCAGCGCATCGAGGACCTGTCGAAGTTCGACGTCGACGGCCCGAAGGCGCGCAAGCTGCGCAACCAGGTCAACCGGTTCGAGCGGGCCGGCAAGGCCGAGGTGGTCGAGTACGCGGTGGGCTCGGACCCGGCCACCGACGCGGCCGTCGCCGAGCTGATCGGCGACTGGGCCGCCCAGAAGGACATGGTCAACCCGTACGTGCGCACGGTGCGCGACGAGATCGGCCGGGGCGTCCTCGGCCCGCGCCACCGCGCGTTCCTCACCCGGCTCGACGGCGTGCTCCAGAGCGCGGTCATCGTCACGCGCATCCCCTCTGAGCGCGCACACCTGCTCGACCTGGAGTTCTACCGGGAGAGCACCCCGCGCGGCTGCCTGGAGCACACGATCGTGGAGATCATCCGCAGGCTGGCCGCCGAGGGGGACACCTCGTTCAGCTTCGGCGGGACCTTCGGGGTCCGCATCACCGGCTCGCCCAACGCCGACCCGGACGTCGAGCGCGGCCTGGCCGAGCTGCGCTCCCTGGGCGTGTTCACCGGTGAGGGCAACTTCCGCTTCAAGAACAAGTTCCAGACCACCAACCACCCGGTCTACCTCTGCCAGCCGGCGGACCAGCCGCCCGCCGACGTCGCTTCGATCATCCTGATGATCGCCAACCCGCCGGCCATCACCGCGCAGGACCGCGCGACCCCGGAACCGGCGCCCACCCCGGCACCCACCCGCACCCCTTCCTCGACCCGCACCCCGGCCCCGGCCCGCACCCCGGCCCCGGCCGGCGCACCGCGCCCCACCCCGTCCGACGGCGACGTCGCGCGCCGGGACAAGGCCCTGTCCAGGGCGGGCCACAACCCGCTGCGCATCCCCGCCGGCGACGTGGAGTTCGACTTCACCACGGACTCCTGGACCGAACTGGACACCCCGCACGTGCGGGCGCACTCCGCCCACCTCGCCACCGCCGCCCAGGGCGTGACCGCCGCCGTCGACCTCGCGTCCGGGGCGTTCGGCGTCACCACGCCGCTGCCGCACCGCTGCGTCGTGCCCACCGGCTCGGGCCGGTCGGCCGAGGCCCTGCTCTGCCGCGCCTGGCCCGGCCGCCGGGGCGACGTCGTGCAGAACGCGCTGTTCCCCACCTGGGCGGTCAGCCAGCTCGACCACGGCTTCACCCCGGTGCAGGTCCGCAACGACCCGGCGGCGGCCGAGCCGTTCCTGGGCGACCTGGACCTCGTCGAACTGGACCGCGTCCTCGCCGCCAAGCGCGGCCGCGTGTCGTTCGTGTGCGTGGAGCTGAGCACCAACGCCCGCGGCGGGCACCCGGTGTCGCTGGCCAACCTGCGCGGGGTGCGGGAGGTCGCCGACCGGCACGGCGTGCCGCTGGTCCTCGACGCCACGCGCGGCCTGGAGAACGCGGCGTTCGTCCGCGAGCACGAGCTGCGCGACCCGGACCGCCCGCTGGTGGACGTCCTGACCGAACTGCTCGCCGGCGCGCGCGCCGTGACGATCGGGATGTCCAAGGACTACGGCGTCACCTCGGGCGGGCTCGTGCTCACCGACGACGACGAACTCGCCGCGACCCTGCGCGAGCAGGTCGCGCTGCGCGGCGTCGAGGCCGGCCTGACCACCCGGCGGCTGATGACGGCCGCGCTGGCGGACACCGCCGGCGCGGAGCGGGCCGTGCTGGAGCGGATGTCGGCCGTGCGCGTCCTGTGGCAGGCGGTGGTCGACGCCGGCCTGCCGGTGGTGGGACCGGCGGGCGGGCACGCCGTGCTGCTCGACGCGGCCCGGCTCCCCGGCGCCGCCGGGCTGGAGCACCCGGTGGCGTCCGCCCTGGCGTGGGTCTTCCGGGCCACCGGCGTCCGCGCCGCCCCGCACCTCGACGGCGACTCGCTGATCCGGCTGGCCGTCCCGGTCGGCACGACCACCGCGCAGGCCGCCGAGGCGGGGGCGCGGCTGGCCGCGCTGGCGCGCTCCGGCACGACGCCCCCGGCGCTGGTGCGCGCGGCGGACGCGGGCGGGACCGGCGCGGCGGACGCGGCCTACTACCCGGCCGACCGGCTGCCCGACGACGTGCGGGAGGCGATGGACGAGGGGCACCGCCCCCTGGACGAGAACTTCGCCGTGCTCACCGGCTACCGGCCGGACGTGCGCCGCGTGCTGGTCCGGGTCGGCTCGGGCGAGGTCGAGGCGTTCACCGCCGGCTCCGGCGAGACGCTGCTGCTGATGCACCCGTTCAACATCGGGGCGGGCTTCTTCGGCCCCCAGTTCGCCGCGCTGGCCGACCGGTACCGCGTGCTGGCCGTGCACCACTCCGGTGTGGGCGCGACGACCGAGGCCACCGACATCTCGGTCAACGGCCTGGCGGACCTGTTCGCGCGCACGCTCGACGCGCTGGGCGTCGCCGGACCGGTGCACGTGGCGGGCGCGTCGTTCGGCGGCATCGTGGCGATGGCGTTCGCGCTGCGCCACCGGGCGCGCACGGCGTCGCTGACCCTGATCGGCAGCTCCTACCGGGTGGGCAACCGCGCCGGGGAGATGAACCGGCTCAGCCTGGTCGCAGACGAGGACTTCCGGCGCCTGGAGCGCAACGGCGTGACCGTCGACCGGGCCGGGTTGCAGCGGATGCTGCTGCGCTGCGAGAGCATGAGCACCCACACCGGCCTGCGCTACCTGGACGAGTTCGCCACCGACCCCGGCCTGCTGCCGCACCTGCCGGAGCTGGACGTGCCGGTGCTCCAGGTGCACGGCGCGCTGGACACGGTCATCCCGCTCAAGACCGGGCACCTGCTGCACGGCACCCTGCCCGACGTCCGCTTCCACGAGTTCCCCGACGCGGGGCACTTCCCGAGCCTGACGGCGGCCGACCGGTTCAACGCCCTGCTGGACGGGTTCCTCGCCGAGCGGTCGGCCACCGAGCGGACCGCCACCGGGGCGACCACCGCCGGGGGTGTGCGATGAGCACCGGGACGACGACCACCACCACGCGGGAGTTCGTGCTCAGCCCGGCCATGTGCGGCGCCAACTCGCTGTTCGTCGGCCGGCTCGGCGACTGGACGTGGAACGCGGTCAGCGACGCGTGCGGCGTCGACGCGCTCACCGCGCGCAACGCCGACGGCGAGCCGACGTACCTGGCGTTCCAGCTGTTCGACGTGCGGGGCGCGGACCCGGCCGGCTTCACCTTCGGCGACCGGATCGACGTGCGCACCGCCGTGTTCGCCTGCGGGGCCGAGTCGGTCGCGACGCTGCACCGCGTCGCCCCGGCCGGCAGCGCGGGCGCGGCGGACCCGACCCTGGAGCCCGCCGAGTTCTTCGAGGACCGCCGCCCCGACTGCCTGTACGCGCTGAACTTCAACCGCTGGGTCTCCCGCTCCGCGCCCGGCAGCAACCGCGGCCTGGTCCGCGCCTCGCCGCCGGGGTTCACCACCGCGCACCTGCCGGAGCTGCCCCGCGAGCACTCGCCGCGGCTGGCCTGCGCCCAGGCCCGGCAGCACCTGACCCTGCGGGACGCGCCGACCGCCGGTGAGCCCGGGTTCGCCGGGTTCACCACCGACTACCGCATCGACCCGACCCGCGACCTCAACGGCGTGGGCCTGGTGTACTTCGCCGCCTACTTCTCGATCGTGGACGGGGCGCTGCTGGCGGCGTGGCGCTCCGCCGGCCGGCCGGACGCCGCGTTCCTCGCGCGGCGGACCCGCACCCGGCGGCTGTGCTACCTGAGCAACGTCGACGCCGACACCGTCCTCTCCGCCGAGGTGTCGTCGTCGCTGACCGGTTCCCCCGGCGGGCTGACGGACGAGGTGGTGGACGTGGTCCTGCGTGACAGGGAGAACGGCGCGGTGGTGGCCGTGGCCTGCCAGGAGCTGACCTGGGGTGCGGCGTGAGCGGCCGGCCGGAGGTGGAGCGCGTGGTGCGCGAGGTGATCTCGGTGATCCTGCCGGCGGCCGACCCGGCCCGGGTGGCCGCCGCCACCACCCTCAAGGAGCTGGGCGCGGACTCGGTGGACCGCGTGGAGATCGTGGTCGAGGCCATGGACCGGCTCGGCGTCGTCGCCCCCATGTCGGACTTCAGCGGCCTGCCCGACCTCGACGCCCTGGTCGACCGGCTGCTGGCGCGGAGGCCGGTGTGAGCGCCTACGGGATCGAGGCGGTCAACGCCTACCTCGGGGTCGCGTGCATCCCGGTGCCCGAGCTGTTCCGGGGCCGGGGGCTCGACCCCGCGCGGCTGGCGAACCTGATGATGTCCGAGCGCTCCATCGGCCTGCCGGTGGAGGACCCGGTCACCAACGCGGTCAACGCCGCCAAGCCGATCGTGGACGCGCTCGACCCCGCCGAGCGCGACCGGATCGAGCTGCTGGTCACCTCGACCGAGTCCGGTGTGGACCTCAGCAAGTCGGTGGCCTCGTACGCGCACCGGCACCTCGGGCTCTCGCCGAAGTGCCGCGTGGTGGAGGTCAAGCAGGCGTGCTACGCCGCGACGGCCGCCGTGCAGCTCGCCGTGGGCTACCTCGCCTCCGGCGTGTCGCCCGGGGCGAAGGCGCTGGTGATCGCCACGGACGTGGCCCTGGTCGACGCCCGCGCCGAGTACGCCGAACCCGCCACCGGCCACGGCGCGGCGGCCGTGCTGCTCGGCGACGACCCGGCCGTGCTGTCGATGGACCTCGGCGCGTTCGGCAACCACAGCTACGAGACGCTGGACTCCGCCCGCCCGACGCCGGAGTTCGACATCGCCGACGTCGACCGGTCCCTGTTCGCCTACCTCGACTGCCTGGCCAACAGCTTCGCCGACTACGCCGACAAGGTGGAGGACGCCGACTTCGTCGACACCTTCGACCACCTCGTCATGCACACGCCGTTCGTCGGGCTGGTCAAGGCCGCGCACCGCAAGATGATGCGCGACCTGCGCCGCGCCGCGCCCGCGGAGATCGAGGCCGACTTCGAGCGCAGGCTGCGGCCCGCGACGGCGTACGCGAGCCGCGTGGGCAACCTGTGCTCCGGCTCGGTCTACCTCGGCCTGGCCAGCGCCATCGACAACGCCGCGCTCGGCGGCGGCGTCCGGCTGGGCCTGTACTCCTACGGCTCCGGCTGCTCGGCCGAGTTCTTCAGCGGCGTCACCGACCCGCGCGCGGCGGCCACCGTGCGCGCGGGCCGCATCGCCGAACGCCTGGACGCGCGGGTCGCGCTGACCTTCGCCGAGTACGACCTGCTGCTCGAGGAGACGCTGCGCTGCCTGGTGCCGGTGCGCGACCGCGAGGTCGACCTGGCCCGGTGGGACGAGTACCTGGACCGCGTCCCCGGCCGCGAGCCGATGCTCGTGCTCAGCCACGTCGAGGACTACCACCGCCAGTACGAGTGGCGCTGAACCCCCGGAGGGACACCATGACCCACGACGAGATCTTCGCGGTGGTGCGGGACAACCTGCTCACCGTGGTGCCGGACATCCCGCGCGAGCGCGTCACCATCGACGCGGCGATGTCCGACCTGGGCGCGAACAGCATCGACCGGGCCGAGGTCGTCACCATGACCATGGAGCGACTGAACGTGGTCGTGCCGGTGATGGACTTCCAGCACGTGTCCGACATCCGCTCGCTGGTCGACCTGCTGGCGGAGCGGGTATGACCCCTCCCGGCACCCCCGTCCCGGTGATCACCGGGACGGGGGTGCGCTGCGCCGTCGCCGACGACGTGCCGACCTTCGCCGACCGGCTGCGCGCGGGCGCGCGCGGAGTGGTGCGGGTCGTGGACGACCTCGACGGCTCCCGCGCGGGCGCGCCCCTGCCACCGGTCGACCTGGCCGCCGCGCTGGTCGCGGCGCACGCCGACGACGGCGTGCGGGACCGGGCCCGGCGGGCCGCCCACCGCGCCCCGCCGGGTGTCCGGACCGCGGTGGCCACGGTCGCGCAGGCGTGGCGGGAAGCGGCCCTGGACCGCGCCCCGCTGCCCGCCGACCGGGTCGCCGTCGTGGTCGCCGGGCACAACCTGACCGGTGGCTACGCCGACGACGTGGCGCGCAAGCTGGCCGCCGACCCGGCGTTCGTCCCCGGTCGGGCCGCCCTGCACCTGATGGACACCGACCTGCTCGGCGTGCTCACCGAGGTGTTCGCGCTGCGCGGCGAGGGGCTGACCGCCGGCGGGGCGTCCGCCAGCGGGAACGTCGCCCTGATCACCGCGTCCCGGCTGCTCGCCTGCGACGCGGCCGACGCGGTGCTCGTCGTGGGACCCGTGGCGGACCCGTCCCGGCTGGAGCGGCAGGCCCTGGTCAACCTCGGCGCGGTGGCCGCCCTGGACGAGGGGGCGGACCCGGCGGCGCTGTGCCGGCCGTTCGACCGCGGGCACCGCGGGTTCGTGCCCGGCCAGGCGTGCGCGGCCGTGGTCCTGGAGCGGCCCGGGTCCGCCGAGCGCCGGGGCGCGCCCGCGCTGGCCGCCCTGGCCGGGCACGCGGCGCGCATGGCGGGCACGAGCCTCGCCCACCCGAGCGCGGACGACCAGGTGGAGGTGGTGACCGCCGCGCTCAAGGCGGCCGGCCTCGACCCGGCGGACGTCGACTACGTCAACGCCCACGCCACCGGCACCCCGCTGGGCGACCGCACCGAGGCCGGGACCCTGCTGCGCGTGTTCGGCGACGGGCCGCGCGTCAACGCCACCAAGGCGCTGACGGGGCACTGCCTGCACGCCGCCGGGGTGCTGGAGGCGGTGGCCGTGGTCGCGCAGCTGCGCGGCGGCTTCCTGCACCCCAACCCCAACCTGCGCGACCCCGTCGAACCGGGCCTGCGCTACACCGGCGACCGGGCCGAGGACGTGCGGGCGCGGGTCGCGCTGTCGAACGGGTTCGGGTTCGGCGGCGTCACCACGTCCCTGGTGATCACCGACCCGGAGGTGACGCGGTGACCGCGCCGTGGGTGCCCCGGGACGCCGGGGGAGCGGAGGCCCGGGTCCTGCTGCTGTGCTTCGCCCACGCGGGCGGCGGCACGACCGGGTTCCGGCCGTGGCGGGAGCCGCTGGGCCCGGAGGTCGCGGTGTGGCCGGTGCTGCTGCCGGGCCGCGAGTCCCGGCTGCGCGAACCCGCGCACCGCCGGATGGCCACGCTGGTGCCCGAACTGGTGGACGCCCTCGCCCCGGCGCTGGACCGGCCGTACGCCCTGTTCGGGCACAGCACCGGCGCGGTCGTGGCCTACGAGGCGGCCCGCGCGCTGGTGGCGCGGGGCGTCGACCCGCCGGTCCGGCTGTTCGCGTCCGGCCGCCGCGCGCCGCACCTGCCCGCCCGCCACGGGCCGCGCCACGACCTGCCCGAGGCCGCGTTCCTGACCGCCCTCGCCGGCCTCGGCGGCACCGCCCCCGAACTGCTCGCGGAACCCGGCCTGGCGCGCCTGTTCGTGCCCGCCCTGCGCGCCGACTTCGAGCTGAACGAGACCTACGTCCCGCTGCCCGGACCGGCGCTGACCTGCCCGGTGTCGGCCATGACCGGCGACGCCGACCCGGAGGCGCACGTGGACGAGCTGGCCGCGTGGCGCGACGTCACGCGCGGCGCGTTCAGCCTCCGCACGTTCGCCGGGGACCACTTCTACCTGCGGGGCGCGCCGCCCGCGCTGATGCGGGCCGTGCGGGAGGACCTGCTGGGCCGAAGCGCTCAACAGTGCGCAGACGGGGCCCGGAACCGCGTGCCAACCTCCTGAGCGCCCCCGCAGTCGGGGGGTGCCCACCGCGCGAGGAGGACCCACCGTGGCCGACCTGGACCTGTCCCGAGTCCACCCGCTGTTCGCCCGGCAGATCGAGTGCCTGCAGAACGCGGACATCGCCGGTCTCGTCGAGACCTACCACCCCGAGGCGGTCGTGGTCCGCTTCCAGGGCGTGCTCAACGGCATCGACGAGATCCGCGAGACCTTCGGCCGGTACATGGACATCGCCGCGAAGTACGAGGAACTGCTGGAGTACACCCACACCGAGGACACCATCTTCGTGCGCGCCCACATGAGCGTGCGCGGCGAGCGCGAACTCGGCTTCGGCGCCTACGTGCTGCGCGACGGGTTGATCTGGCGGCAGGTCGCCGGGATCGAGGGCGGCATGCGGAACTGGTTCGCCGAGTCCGCCCAGGCGGCCGAATCCACCGAGACGGCGGGCTCCGCTCCCTGACCGGCACTTCGAGTAGGAGGAACATCATGGGCTTCACCGCGACCGGTGACCTGTTGCTGCGCAGCTGGGACGAGACCACGTTCTCCGAGGAGGACGGGATCAAGCTGACCCGCTCCACGATCCGCTACGTCTTCGAGGGCGACGTCGAGGGCAGCGGGCTCAAGGAGTACGTCATGGCCTACCGCAGCGACGAGTCCACGACGTTCGTCGGCCTGGAGCACGTGGTCGGCCGCATCGGCGACCGCAAGGGCACGTTCGTGCTCCACCACACCGGCGAGCTGGACGGCGAGCAGGCGACCGTCGAGTTCACGGTCGTGCCGGGCTCCGGCACCGGGGGGCTGGCCGGCCTGACCGGCAAGGGCGGCTTCGTGGCGAAGCACTCCGACAGCGGCAACGCCGCCTACCGGTTCGACTACGACTTCGAGTGACCGGGCGCGGCGGGCGTGGTCGCGCGCCACGCCCGCCCGTCCCCGTGGAGGAGAGGCACCCATGGACCCGGCTCCCGCACCCGGCGCGCCGGTGGTGGCCGAGCGCTACCCCATCCCGCGCAGCCGCCCGACGCACCCGGCGGAGGAGTACGCCGAGCTGCGCGCCCACGCCCCGATCAGCCGCTCGCGCCTGGACTTCGACGGCAGCGACGTCTGGCTGGTCACGCGGCACGCCGACGCGTGCGCGGTGCTGGCCGACCCCCGCTTCAGCTCCGACTTCTCCCGCCCCGGCTTCCCCGCCCGGATGACCGTGCGCCCGCCGGGCCCCGGCACGTTCATCCGCATGGACGCCCCCGACCACACCCGGCTGCGGCGCGCGGTGCTGGAGGAGTTCCGGCCCCGGCGGGTCGAGGAGATGCGCCCGGCCATCACGACGATCGTCGACGACCTGGTGTCGGCCATGCTGGCCGGCCCGTCGCCCGCCGACCTGGTGCAGGCCCTCGCGCTGCCCCTGCCGACGCTGGTGATCTGCGAGCTGCTCGGCGTGCCCTACGACGACCGGGGGTTCTTCCAGGACCGCACCGCGGTCATCGGCGACCAGGAGGCGTCGCCCGCCGCCCGGCAGGTCGTGCGCGACGAGCTGCGCGAGTACCTGGACCGGCTGGTCACCGACAAGCACGCCGCCGGGACCGACGACCTGCTGGGCAGGATGTCGCGCGACCGGGACCGCAGCGGCCTGACCCACGACGAGGTCGTCGGCGTCGCCACCCTGCTGATGATCGCCGGGTTCGAGACCATCGCGAACCAGATCGGCGTCGGCACGCTGCTGCTGCTGACCCACCCCGACCAGTTCGCCCGCCTGCGCGCGGAACCCGGGCTCGTCGTCCCCGCGGTGGAGGAGCTGGCGCGCCACCAGACGGTCATCGACTACGGCCTGCGCCGCGTGGCCACCGAGGACGTCGTCGTCGGCGGCACGACCATCCGCGCCGGCGAGGGCGTCGTGGTGGTCCTGTCCTCGGCCAACCGCGACGCCGAGGTCTACCCCGACCCGGACCGGTTCGACATCACCCGCGACGTGCGCGGCCACCTGGCCTTCGGGTTCGGGCTGCACCAGTGCCTCGGCCAGCTGCTGGCCCGGCTCCAGCTCGGCCTGCTCTGGACGACTCTGGCCGAGCGCGCCCCGGGCCTGCGGCTGGCCGTCGACCTCGACGAGGTCCCCTTCCGAACCGACATGTTCGTCCACGGGGTGCACAGCCTCCCCGTCACCTGGTAGCACCCCGTACCCGGCAGCACCGAGGAGCACCGCCATGACCCAGGCCGAGGCGACCACCACCGCCGCCCCCACCGACCCGCCCTTCCCGTTCCCGATCACCTCCGCGCTCGACCCGTCCCCGGAGTACCGGCGGATGCGCGAGGAGCAGCCGGTGATGCGGGTGCGCCTGCCCAGCGGTGACGCGGCCTGGTTGGTGACCAGGTTCGCCGACGTGCGCGCCGTGTTCGCCGACCCGAGGTTCAGCCGCGCCGCCGCGACCCTGCCCGGCGCACCGCGCCTGATGCCCGGCGTCGAGGGCGACCCCGAGTCCATCGTCAGCAAGGAGGGCGCGGACCACGCCCGGCTGCGCCGGCTGGTCGCGCCCGCGTTCACCGCCCGCCGCATGGAGGCCATGCGCGGCCGGGTGCAGGCCACCGTGGACGACCTGCTGTCGCAGGTGGAGGCGGCCGGCCCGCCCGCGGACCTCGTGGGCCTCTACACCTCCCAGCTGCCGATCATCACCATCTGCGACCTGCTCGGGGTGCCGCGCGAGGACCGCGACCGGTTCCGGCATTGGTCGGACGCCATGTTCCACAGCACCGCCGACAAGCTCGACGAGGCCGTCGCGGCCCGCAACGCGCTCATCGGCTACCTCGCGGCGATGGTGCAGGCCCGCCGTGCGAACCCCAGCGACGACCTGCTCGGCGTGCTCATCGCCCACCAGGACAACGACGCGCTGACCGAGCGCGAGCTGGTCTCCTTCGCGGGCGGCCTGATCGTGGCGGGCTACGAGACGACGTCGAACCGGCTCGCCAACGCCGTGCTGATCCTCCTCGGCCGGCCCGACCAGCTCGCGCTGCTGCGCGAGGACCCCAGCCGGGTCCCCGCCGCCGTGGAGGAGCTGCTGAGGTTCATCCCCGGCGGCGCGGCGGGCGGCCTGATGCGGGTCGCGACCGAGGACGTGGAGGTCGGCGGCACGCTCATCCGGGCGGGTGACGGCGTCATCGCCGTCACCAACTCCGCCAACCGCGACGACGAGGTGTGGGCCGACCCGGACCGCTTCGACATCACCCGGGCGCCCGGCCCGCACACCAGCTTCGGCCACGGCGCGCACCACTGCGTCGGCGCGCAGCTCGCCCGCATCGAGATGCAGGTCGGCCTGGGGTCGCTGTTCGCCCGGTTCCCGACGCTGCGCCTCGCGGTCGACGAGTCGGAGCTGCCGTGGCGCAAGAACGCCGTCATCCACAGCCTCCAGGGCCTGCCGGTGGAGTGGTGATGACGACCACCAGGTGGAAGGTGTCCCTCGACCAGGACTCGTGCATCAGCTCGGGCATCTGCCAGGCGCTCGCGCCGGGGCGGTTCGAGGTGCGCGCGGGCACCCCGGCCCGGGTCGTGAGCGAGGAGGTCGACCGGGAGGACGCGCTGCTCGACGCGGCGGAGTCCTGCCCGGTCGAGGCGATCGGCCTGGTGGACGCCCGCTCCGGTGACGTGGTCTACCCGCCGGCCGACTAGACCGGCGACGCGGCGGGAACGCGGTGCCCGGGTCGGCGACCAGGCCGACCCGGGCACCGCGTTCCCCGCGGTCCGCGGTGGCGGATCAGCGGCCGTGCTGCCGCAGCAGGAACTCGTAGGTGCTCGGCAGCTCGTCGAGCAGCCGCTCCCGCTGCCGCCTGATGTCGTCGAAGACCGGCTCCACGGTCCGGGTCGCCTCGGGCATGTGCTCCAGCAGCGGTAACGGCGCGTCCGGCACCACCCCGAGACCCGCCAGCACGCAGTAGTAGTTGCTGTTGTTCCAGAAGTTGCGGAACTCCTCCTCGAAGTTGCCGTAGTAGTGCTGCGCGTCGTCCGAGGCGGGCGGGTTGATCGCCAGGCCCGCGCGGTAGGCCTCCACCTTCTCCCGCATGCTGTCGGCCAGCCGCAGCTCCTTGTTCGCCCGCCAGAACGGGGTGTCGTCGCGGGGCGAGAAGTAGAAGTGCGCCTGGATGAAGTCCCTGGTGTCGTCGAACATGGTCTCGATCTCGCGGTTGAACCGGTCGATCAGCACCGGGTTGAAGCCCTTGTCCGGGAAGTGCTTGACCAGCTGGAACAGTGCGGCGTAGGTGAAGTAGATGCCGGTGGACTCCAGCGGTTCCACGAAGCACGAGGACGTGCCGATGCTCACGCAGTTGCCGACCCACGCGCGCCGGTTGCGCCCGACGCGGAAGCGGATCTTGTTGAGCGGTGCGGTGTCCGGGTCCAGGCCCCACAGCGCGCAGAACTCGCGCACCGCGTCGTCCTGGTCGATGAAGTCGCTGGAGTACACGTACCCGGTGCCGAAGCGGCCGAGCATGGGGATCTTCCACGTCCACCCGGCGCTCATGGCGATGGACGAGGTGTAGGGCTCGACGCCGTCGGCCTCGTCGTCGTGGGGGACCGCCGAGGCGACCGCGCTGTTGTTGAGCAGGTGGTCGCTCATGTCCAGGAACGGCTCGCCCAGCTCCTTGTTGATGAGCAGCCCCCGGAACCCCGAGCAGTCGATGAACAGGTCCGCGGTGAAGGTGCGCCCGGTCGCCGTGGTGACCGACTCGATCAGGCCGTTGGCGTCGCGCGTGACGCGTTCGACCCGGTCCTCGACGTGCCGCACGCCGAGCTTCTCCGTGGCGAAGCGTCGCAGGTAGTCCGCGACCAGCCGGGCGTCGAAGTGCCAGGCGTAGTTGGTGACCGGCGTGCCGTCGAGCCTGCGCGGCGACTTGCCCGCGTCGAGCAGCGCGGGCTCCTTGTAGCAGGCGTAGTCGAACGGCTCGTCGGTCGCGCCGTGCCGGCGGCGGTGGAACCAGTAGTGGGACAGGGGGATCCGCTCGTGGAACTTGAGCAGGCCGAAGGAGTGGTAGAAGTGGTCGCCGCGGCCGCTGCCGTCGTCCAGCGGGCGTGCGTGCGGGCTGCTCGGTCCGGGGGTGCGCCAGTTGATGAACTTGATGGCCGCCTTGTAGCTGGCGTTGCACTCCCGCATCCACTCGTCCTCGGGGATGCCGAGGAAGTCGAAGAACGCGGTCTGGAGGTTGGGGATGGTGGCCTCGCCGACTCCCAGCGTCGGGATGTCCGGCGCTTGCAGCACGGTGACCTCGGCGGTGCCGCTCAACGCCTTGCCGAGGTAGGAACCCGCCATCCAGCCCGCGGTCCCGCCACCCACGATGAGGATTTTCCCGATCCGATCGGACACGCAAAGACCTCCGTTGTTCCGCGTGGGAGCACTCGGCCCGGCCGTCACGGGGCCCAGGTGGAGAACTCCCGCCTGCCGTACATCAGCGGCGTCCCGCCGCTCCAGTTGATCTCCGACACCTCGCCCAGCACCACGACGTGGTCGCCGACGACCGTGCTCTCGCGCACGACGCACCCCGCGAACGCGAGCGAGTCCTCGAACAGCCAGGGCATCCCGGTCCCGGCCGCGCTCCGCCAGAGCACCGCGCCGAACCGGTCGGGCACGGGCGAGGAGAACACCTCGGCGGCACGGCGGCCCGCCGCGTGCAGCAGGTTCACCCCGAACCTGCCCCGCCGCACCGCGGCCGTGGTGCGGCGCGCGGTGTCGAGGCACACCAGCAGGGTGGGCGGGTCCAGCGTCACGCTGGCCAGCGAGGTGCACGTCATGCCCCGCGGCTCGCCGTCCGCGCCCACCGCCGTCACCACGGCGACACCGGTGGGGAAGGAACCCATCAGCGCCCGGTGGTCGTCGGGGCTGACCCGCGCGGTCAGGTCGCCCCGCCGCGCGTTCACCGCGGTCCCCTCGGCGAACGCCTCGGCGACCCCCACGGCGGACCTGCCGGCGAGTCCGTCAGCGCCGCTCGGGGACCCCGACCGGCACGGGTGCCCCGGTCCGGACCAGGACCAGGCCCGCCGACACGATCACCAGCAGGCACCCCGCGGCGGCGGAGGCGGTCGGCGCCTCGCCGAGGAACAGCCCGCCCCAGACCACGCCGAACAGCGGCGTCAGCAGCGCGACCATCATCGCCCGCGCCGGGCCGACGTCCCGGACCAGCCGGAAGTAGAGCAGGAACCCGACGGTCGTGCACAGCACCGCCAGCGCGGCCATGCTGAGCACGATCCGGGCGGTCGGCTCGACGTGCGGGACGTCCACCACCCAGAAGGGCAGCAGGATCAGCCCGGCCAGCAGTTGCGAGCACCCGGCGGTGCCGATCGGGTCGACGTGCGGCGCGAACCGCTTCACGTAGACGCCCGACAGCGCGTAGAGCGCCGACGCGGCGAGGCAGGCCGCGATGGAGGCCCAGAACACCGGTGAGCCCTGGACGGCCGCGCCCCCACCGGTGATCAGCGCGACCCCGACCATGCCCAGGACGAGCCCCGCGATCCCGCGCGCCGTGAGGCGTTGCGCGAGGAACGCCGCGGACAGGAGCGTGCCGAAGAGCGGCGTGCTGGAGTTGATGGTGACCGAGTAGAACGCCGGGATGTGCACGGCGGCGTAGGAGAACAGCAGCATGGGCGCGGCGACGTTGAACACCGCCACGACCGCGTAGACGACCCAGTGCGCCCGCCAGCGGGGCCGGAACCGCACGACGGCGAAGTAGGGCAGGAAAGCCAGTCCGCCCAGGCCGACGCGCACCCCGGCGGTGGTCGCCGCGCCGAGCACGGGCGCGAGCACCCGCAGGAAGATGAACGAAGCGCCCCACAAGGCGCCGAGGGTGATCAGCCGGAACCAATCCGATCTGCGCATACCGGTGGCTCTTACCTCTCTCGACCGTTGCGCAGCCCCACTGCGGGATGCGGGCGGAAAACCGTGCCGAGCTCTTCCGGTTCATCTGGTGCGGCCCCCCACGACCAGTTCGAACATCTGTCCACCTCACCGGGCGTGCTCGTCAACAACGACCTGGACCGGGTCGCGGGTGCACGGCGGTGCCATCGACGGATTCGCGACCATTTTCCCGAAGTCGTGCCAGGTCGATTCCGTCGGAACGCGCGGAAGGTGATCGGTATTTTCAGCCCCCAGGCCCCCGTATCGTGCGGATTTGCGACGGGTTGTCGTCATCGCAATCCGCATCCGAAGGTATTGCGAATTCATGGGCTATGGAAGGCTCCGAACGGGTGACGACGGACGGGGGAATATCCCATATCGTCTGGAATGCGCGCCGCCGCCGCACCGGAACGACGTGGGGCCCCCGACCGACCGGTCGGGGGCCCCACGTCGTTCCGGACCCGCCTCAGGCGGCCCCGTCGAGCCGCTGGTTGAAGAACCACTCGTGGCCCTCCACGTCCACCACCTTGAACACCCGCATGCCCTGCGGGGTGTTGGTGGGCGGGAACGCGACCTCGCCGCCCGCGCCGGTCACCCGCTCGTGCAACGCGTCGGCGTCCGCCACGTCGACCGAGACCATGGCGTTGACCGCGCCGCTGTTGCGCGGGTTGCGGTACTCGCCGCCCGGCCCCGCCAGGTAGACGGGGTCGCCGAGCGGCGTGCTCATCTCGGCGTGGAAGACGGTGCCGTCCTCGTGCGCGTAGCGCTTGTCCTCGGTGAAGCCGAACGTGGTGCTGAGCCAGTCCAGCGCGGCGGCGGCGTTCTCGTACTTCAGGTATGGGATCGCAGGCATGGGCAGAGGGTGGCACCCGGCCGGCGTGCGGTGATGCCCAGAATTGAACACCCGGGACCGGCCACCCCGGTCAGCCGCCGCTGACGAACTCCAGCGTGATCGCCGGTCGCCCGTCGTAGCGCTGACCGTTGGCCTCGAACAGCCCCGTCAACGGGGTCCGCACGTCGGTGGCGCCCAGCGCGTCCAGGTAGGCGCGGTGCGCCTCCAGGGACGCGACGGCCAGGTCGACCGACCCGCTCACGTCCACCGCGTGCGTCGGCCGGGGCGAGGCCAGCATCGCCACGTGGCGCACGCCCGCCCAGCGCTCGCCCGCCTCGGGGAAGATCCAGCGGTTGCCGGCGTCGGCCACCGCGTCGAGCAGGGCGCGGCCCACGGCGCGGTGGTCGGCGCTGTTCCACCGGTTCGTGAACGTCTCGTCCCGGTGGTTGTAGCCCACCACCAGCTCCGGCCGGTGGCGGCGGATCGCGGCGGCCAGGTCGCGGCGCAGCGCCACCCCCTCCTCGACCACGCCGTCGCGGTGCCCGTCCAGGAACTCCACCTCCTTCACGCCCACCAGTTCGGCACTGGCGCGCTGCTCCCGTTCCCGCACCTCCGCCGACTCGGCCGGGTCCAGGCCGTCGATGCCCGCCTCGCCCCGGGTCACCAGGACGTAGGCCACCTCCTTGCCCGCCGCGGTCCACGCCGCCACCGCCCCGGCACCGGAGAACTCGATGTCGTCCGGGTGGGCCACCACGCACAGCACGCGGGTGAAGTCCTCCGGCACGTCCTTCAATCGCTCGGTCATGCCCGCACGATCGCAGCCGCCGCCCGCGCCTGTCTGTGCCGAACTGCGCATCACAGGTCGTCCCGGATGCCTACTTCTGAGCAGTCGCCCGCCCGCGCCGGCCACTAGCGTGCCGCCGACGGTCGCCGAGCGCGACCCTGCTCTGGATCAGGAGGTGCGATGTCCATGTCGGACGGTCGTGGTTTTAACCGGCGAGCCTTGTTGCGCGGGTTCGCCGGTGTGTCGCTCGCCGCGACGCTGCCGGGCGCCCTCGCGGCGTGCGGCGGGTCCGGCGCGGGACCGCTGGCGCAGAGCACGGCGCCCTCGGTCGAGCCCAAGCGCGGCGGTCGGATGCGGGCCGCGTTCATCGGCGGCAGCAACGAGACCGCCAACATCCTGAAGTCCACCAACACGCCGATCGACTACGTCCGCACGCGCGTGGTCTACGACGTGCTGTGCGACATCGACGCCGACGGCAAGCCCACCCTCGTGCTCGCCGAGGAGATCGCCCCCAACGCCGACGGCAGCCAGTGGACCATCAGGCTCCGCGAGGGCATCACGTTCCACGACGGGCGCACCATGACGTCCGAGGACGTGCTGCACACGCTGCGCACCTACGTGGACCAGCAGTCCAACACCGCGCCGCTGCTGATGGACATCGACCTGGCCAACGCCAAGCGCCAGGACGACCGCACCCTCGTGCTGCCGATGCTGCGCCCGCACGGCTTCCTCGACCTCGCCCTGACCCAGGGCGTGTTCGTGTTCTCCAAGGACACGACCGACTTCGACAAGGCCATCGGCTCCGGCCCGTTCACCGTGGACCGGCTGGAGCCGGGCAAGGGCGGCCTGCTCAAGCGCAACCCGAACTACTGGCGCCCCGAGGGCGGCCCGTACCTCGACGAGCTGGAGCTGCTGTCCATCGCCGACCCGGAGGCGCGGCTCAACGCCCTCAAGGCCGGGCAGCTCGACTACGCCGCCAGCATCCCGCTGACCTCGGCGCGCGTGGAGCGCGACAACACCGACGTGAAGCTGTTCGTGCCGCCCAAGTGGGAGTGGGCCAACTTCGGCGCGTCCATGAAGCGCACCAAGGAGCCCTTCACCGATCCGCGGATCACCCAGGCCCTGCGGTACGCGGTCGACCGGCAGAAGATGGTCGACAACGTCACCCTCGGCTTCGGCGAGCTGGGCAACGACCTGTTCGGCAAGCACCTGCCGTACTACGCGGAGGACCTGCCGCAGCGCGAGTACGACCCGGAGCGCGCCAAGAAGCTGCTCAAGGACGCCGGCATGTCGGACCTGAAGCTCAAGATCCGCACCAGCGACTACGAGTACGGCCTCACGGAGGGCGCCGTCGCGTTCGCCGAGCACGCCAAGGCCGCCGGCATCACCATCGAGCTGGACAAGGTGCCCGCCGCCGACTTCCTCGCCGACTACAAGGTGTTCATCGGCGCGCAGTTCCAGTCGGCCAACCGCAAGCCCCGGCCCCTGCCGCTGGACGTGCTGTTCTTCTACGGCTCCGACGCGCTGCTGCCGTTCACCGGCCTGGCGGGGGAGAAGGTCGACCAGCTCGCCGCCTCGGTGCGCACCGCCGTCACCGAGGAGCAGCGGCGCACCTCGATGGGCGACCTCCAGGAGCTGCTCAGCGAAGAGGGCGGCGACCTGGTGTGGGCCCGCGCGCCGATCTGCTCGGCGGGCACCCCGAAGGTCAACGGCGTGAAGTCGTTGGGCTACCCCGGTTTCCCCAGCTTCCGCGACGCGTTCCTGGCATGACCGCGGAGGTGGCGGTGCGGCGGGCCGGGGGGTTGCCCCGGCTCGTCGCCCTCCGGCTGGTGGCCGGGCTCGGGGTGCTGCTGGCGGTGTCGGCGATCGTGTTCACCGCGACCGAGCTGGCTCCCGGCGACGCCGCCACCGCCGCGCTCGGCCCCGACTCCGACCCGGCCTCGGTGGTCGCGATGCGCACCGAGCTGGGCCTCGACCGCCCGGCGGTGGTGCGCTACCTCGACTGGCTGTGGGGGGCGGTGGGCGGCGACTTCGGCGTGTCCTACGTCAGCCACCGCCCGGTCTCCGACGTGATCGCCGAGCGGGCGGGCAACACCGCCCTGCTCGGCGGGCTCGCCGTGGTGCTGCTGGTGCCGCTGGCGATCGGCCTCGGCGTGTGGTCCGCGCTGCGCGCCGGCCGCGCCGCCGACCGGATCGTGTCGGGCGCGACGCTGGGACTGGTGTCCGTGCCCGAGTTCGTCATCGGCACCGTGCTGGTGGTGGTGTTCGCCGTGCAACTGGGCGTGCTGCCCGCGGTGTCGTTCGTGCCGCCGGGGCAGCAGCCGCTGGACTCCCCGGAGATCCTGGTGCTGCCGGTGGTCACGCTGCTCGCGGTGTGCCTGGCCCACAACGTGCGGCTGGTGCGCGCGGGCGTGCGGGAGGTGTCCGCGGGGGACGCGGCGGAGAACGCCCGGCTCAACGGCGTGCCCGAGCACCGGGTCGTCCTGCGCTACGTGCTGCCCTCGGCGCTGCCACCGGCCCTGCCGATCTTCTGCCGCTACGCGGGGTTCCTGCTCGGCGGCGCGTTGATCGCCGAGACGATGTTCGGCTACCCGGGGCTCGCCTCGGCCCTGGTCACCGCCTCGGCCGGGCGCGACGTCCCGGTGGTGCAGGCGGTGGCGCTGGTCGCGGCGGCGGTGACCGTCCTGCTCAACCTCCTCGGCGACGTGCTCGCCGTCCTGCTCGACCCGAAACGGGGGGTGACCCGGTGACGTCGCAGACGCGGCGCGGCACGCGGGTGCCGTGGGGCCTCGTCGTGCCCCTGGGCCTGGTGCTGCTGGTGGCCGTGCTCGGTCCGCTGCTGGCTCCGCACGCGCCCGACGAGTCGGTGTCGTTCCCGTTCGCCCCCTCGGCGCCCGGGCACCCGCTGGGCACCGACTACCTGGGCGCGGACGTGCTGAGCAGGCTGCTGCACGGTGGCCGGACGCTGGTGCTCGTGGCGCTGGCCGTGCTGGTGGTCACCTACGCCCTCGCCACGGCGGCCGGGATGCTCGCCGCGCACCGGGGCGGCTGGGTGGACCACACCGTCATGCGCACCGCGGACGTGCTGATGGGCCTGCCCGCGATCGTGCTGCTCACCGTGATCGTCACGGGCGTCGGCCGCGGCACGGGCGGTGCGGCGGTGGCGATCACCGTCGTCCTGCTGCCCGACATCGTCCGCGTGGTGCGCACCGCGACCGCCGGCGCGCTGGCCCGCGACTACGTCGAGGTGGCGGTGGCGCGCGGCGAGCCCGGCCGGTCCGTGCTCGTGCGCGAGGTGCTGCCCAACCTCGGTCCCGTGCTGGCCGCCGACCTCGGCGTGCGGTTCGTCGCCGCGGTGTACGCGGTGGCCACGGCGAGCTTCCTCGGCCTCGGGGTGCAGCCGCCGACCGCCGACTGGGCGCTGATGATCTTCGAGAACCGGGGCGGCCTGGCGTTGCAGCCGCTCGCCGTGCTGGCCCCGGTGGCCGCGCTGGTCGTGCTGCTGAGCCTGTCCAGCGCCCTGGCCGACCGCCTGGCCGTCGACCGCTCGCCGCGCCGGCCACCCCGCCGCGCGCGGGTGGCGCGCCCCGTCTCCGACGACCCCCGACCGGTGTCGGCCGCCGAGGTGGTGGACCTGCGCGTCGCCGCGGCGGCCACCGGCCGCGTCGTCGTGGACGGCGTGGACCTGGCCGTGCGGCCGGGCGAGGTGCTGGGCCTGGTCGGCGCGTCCGGCAGCGGCAAGACCACCATCGCCCTGGCCCTGCTCGGCCACCTGCGCCCCGGGCTCGTCCACGTCGGCGGCGTCACCCGGGTCGCCGGGCACGACCTGGGGGCGCGCTCCGGCCGGGCGCTGCGCCTGCTGCGCGCCCGGCACGCGGCCTACGTCGCCCAGGACCCGCGCACCGCGCTGCCGTCGCACCTGCGGGTGCGCGCCCAGCTGGCCGAGGTGCTGCGGGCCCGGGGCGTGGCCCGGGGCGAGGTCGACGGCCTGTCGAGGGCCGCGCTGCGCCGGGCGAACCTGCCGGACGACGACGCGTTCCTGGACCGCCGTCCGCACCAGATGTCGGGCGGTCAGCTCCAGCGCCTGGCGCTGGCCATCGCGCTCACCCACCGGCCGGCGGTCGTCGTCCTGGACGAGCCGACCAGCGCCCTGGACGCGGACAACGCCGACCGGCTGCTCGCCGAGTTCGTCGAGCTGTGCCGGGTCTCCGGCGCCGCCGCCGTGCTGGTGTCCCACGACCTGCCGGCACTGGCGACCGCCGCCGACCGGCTCGCCGTGGTCGACGGCGGCCGGGTCGTGGAGACCGGGCCGGCCGCGCGGGTGCTCACCGCGCCGACGCACCCCGCCACCAGGCAGCTCGTGGTCGCCGAGGACGCCCCGGTGCGCCGGGAACCGCCCGAGGGGGCGCCCGACCTGCTCGTGGTCTCCGGGGTCACCGTCCGCCGGCGCGGCGTCGGGGTCGTGCTGGACCGGGCGTCGCTGCGGGCCCCGGCCGGCGGCGGCGTCTGCCTCGTCGGGCCCTCCGGCTGCGGCAAGACCACCCTGCTGCGCGTCGTCGCTGGCCTCATGGCCCCCGCGGAGGGCGGCGTCCTGCTCGACGGCGTGCCGCTGGCCCCGCTGGTGGCCGGCCGCGACGCCGAGCAGCTCCGCCGGGTGCAGCTCGTCCCGCAGAACCCCTACGACTCGCTCAACCCGCGGCACACCGTGCGCCGCATCGTCGCCCGGCCGCTGGAGCAGTTCGGCCTGTGCGCCGACGACGAGGCGGTGACCGGCGAGGTGGTCGGGCTGCTGCGCCGGGTCGGCCTCACCGAGCGGCACGCCGACTCGCTGCCCGCCGCCCTGTCCGGTGGCGAGCGCCAGCGGGTCGCCATCGCCCGCGCCCTGGCCGCCGACCCGGACGTGCTGCTGTGCGACGAGGTGACCAGCGCCCTGGACCGGGCGGTCGCGGCGAGCGTGGTCGACCTGCTCTCGGAGCTGCGCGAGGAGCGCGGGCTCACCCTGCTCGTGGTCACCCACGACCCGGCGGTGGTGCGCCGGGTCGGCGGTGAGGTGCACGAGATGGTCGACGGCAGGCCGGTGCCCCGGCCCCGGCCCGCGATGGCCTGAGGACCTCGCGGTGGGCCCCGGGGACCGGTCCGGTGGCCTGGACGCGGCCGGTTCCCCAGGAGGGCGGCCGGCGGCGCGACCGGGCGCCGGCGGTCAGGACGAGCACGCCCGCGGCGAGGACGGGCAGGCCGACGGAGAAGATGCCCACGAGCCCCGGCACGACCGGGATCGTGCCGGACACCGCGAGCGCGGCGGTCCGCGCGGGGCGGCCGTCGCCGCGCCGCAGACCGCGGGGAGCACGCCGACGACCGGCGTGGTGGGGAACCAGACCACGGGGTCGCCCCCCTGCCGGCCGATCAGCCACAGGTAGCCGCCCCCCGCCGTGGCGCCCAGCGGGCCCGCGACCAGTGCGAGACCGTCCCACCCCGTGCGCGCCGCCGGTGCCGTCGACCCATCATGCCCGTGGTCAGCCCTCCTCCACGACGACCGCGTGGTCCTTGGCTTCGGGCTGGGCGAACCGGGCCAGCCGCACCGCCTCCGCCTCCAGCGCCTCGCGGTCCGTCGCGGACAGCTTCTCCAGCGGGCGCAGCGCGACGGTGGCCACCCGCCGCTTGACCGCGATCGCCCACGTGCCCGCCACCAGGCCGTCGACCAGGAAGGTCGGCTTGATCTGGAGGTTGGACTTCGCGTACACGACGTCCTTGTGCGCGGCGGGCAGGATGCGCTCCCGGTGGGTGCTCCGGTACGCCAGCAGCGTGCTGTCGAAGGCGGGCAGCAGCTTCACCGGCGCGGGCGCGTCCGCGCCCGGCCGGGGCGCGTCGGGCAGGTCGTACAGCACGCGGCGGCCGTCCTCGGAGAACGTGACGAGGTCGTCCATGCCGGCGAGGGCGTCGCGCACGGGCGGGGTGCGGTGCCCGATCCACGTGGCCACGTCGTCCGCCGCCGCGGGGCCGAACGCGCGCAGGTGCGCCCTGATCACCTCCGCCAGGGCGGCGTCCCGGTCCTCGGCGGCCGGGGGAGCGGCGCGCAGCGCCTCCGGGGCCTTCGCGCCCCACTCCCCGTCGGCCGGGGCCCGCACGAACGCGGGCACGCCCCGGAAGGGGCGCCACTTGTACTGCCGCTGGAACGCGATCTCCTCGTCCGTGGTGGCGTCGGGGTGCCGTTCCAGGAACGCCTCGATGAACGCGCACACCTCGTCGGCGGTGCGGGCCCGTTCGGCGGTGTGCTCGCGCAGCTCGTCCAGCAGGCGGTCCATCAGCGGCGCCGGCCCCTCGGTCTTGCGTCGCCAGTCGGCCGCGCCGGTGAGGGCGGTGACCGCCGCGTACGCCGGGTACTGCTCGGCGGCCACCACGTGCAGCGTGCCGCGCAGCAGCGTCGCGAGCAGCAGCTCGCCGCGCTCCACCGCGCCGAGGAACGCCTCCGGGGCGAGGTCGGCGGTCCTGGTCCACACCGCGACGGGGACCGCGGGCCAGCTCTGCGCCTGCACCGCCCCCACGCGCGCGAGGACTCCCGGGACCGAGTCGTCGATCGGTTCCAGGAGTCCTTGGCGTGCCAGCAGGGCGCGGTTGAGTTCTCGGGTCGTGATGCCGGCCGCGGTCACGTGTCCATGCCTCCACAGTGCGGGTCGTGTCCCGGGTACGGTAACCCGTCCCGCACCGCGGGGGTGGTCAGGAGCCGACCGCACCCGCCCGCGCCGCCGTCTGCGCCGCGGCCAGCCGCTCACCGTGCAGCGCCTGCTCCGCGCGGCGGGCGCGCCGCCTGCGGAGCAGGTTGCGGGTGGACACGAACAGGCCGCCGCCGTCGAGCAGCACCGCCACCAGCACGATGGTGGCGAAGTCGAACGAGTTGATCCGGCTGTCCTGGCCGGTGGCGAACAGGAACGCCTGCGACAGGTAGCCGATCAGCACGGGCAGGGTGATCGCGAACAGCGAGGCGATCGTGACGCCGCGGCCCAGCAGGTACACCGCCGAGTACCAGCGCACCGACTTCATCTCGCGCGGGCTCAGGTCGGACAGGTCCTCGCGCTTGGGGGAGCGCCACAGCCTGCGCAGGCCGTTGAGCATCCACTTCTCGGTGTCCTTGATCAGGTTCCGGGTCCCGATCGCTGTCGTGATCACGTAGTAGAAGTCGGTGTGCATGAAGAAGAAGCACTGCCACAGCAGGCGGCCGAAGTAGGTCCACAGCGCCGCCGCGGTGAGCCACTGGATCTCCTGGGGCACCGACAGCGCCCCGGTCTCCATCAGCTTGAGCAGGATGATCGCGATCGAGCCGAACACGCCGTCCACGATGGGCCCGGACAGGAACGCGACGTAGCGCTCCTTCTTGGACGCCAGCCAGATGCCGCTCATGTCGGTCTCGGCGACCAGGATGTAGAGCCTGCTGCCGATCCCGATGCGCGCGGGCACGCCGGCCGCGCGGGCCGCCACCAGGTGCGCCACCTCGTGGATGTAGATGCCCACGATCATGATCGCCATGGTCGCCCAGGTGAGCAGGGCGAAGTGCTCGGGGAACAGCAGCACCGTGGCGCCGGGGATGATGCCCGGGTTCAGCACGGCGGTCAGCACACCGGCGGCGATGACCAGGCCGGCGAGCACGAGGACGGGGGTCGAGAAGATCCGCCGCGCGGTCTTCTGGCTGATCCACTCCATGTGGCTCTTCCAGCGCAGGCCCGGCGCCGGGTCCCCGGCCGGTGCGGCGGCGCCGGAGGCGCCGGTCGCGGTGCCTGCCGCGGCGGTGGCCGTGACGGTCCTCGCCGCCTCGTCCCCGGTCGTGCCGTCCACGGTGATGAAACCCTCGGCGACCATCGCGTCGATGAAGTCGTCGAGGTCGGCGGTCTCGCCGTGCTTCGCCTCGTAGCGGCGGCTCGCCTCCGCGGGCGTGCAGCCCTCGGCGAACCACTCCAGCACGTCGAGGGCCTCCGGGGGGATGCTCAGGAAGACCTGGCGGTCGACGTCGCCGATGACCGCGGAGTCGGCCTCGCGCCGATGCGAGTACGGCAGCACGGTGATCACCGAGTCGGGCGGGTAACCGGGCATCGGTGCGGTCCTTTCTCCTCCGTGGGGAACCGGCGGGCCGGCGCACGCGCCGACCCGCCGGTCGTCATTCGGCTGCTGCCGGGTGTCGTCAGGCGACGACGACCGAGCAGGAGGTCGCGGCGCTGGTCTTGACGGTCTCCAGGCGGCGGACGACGAGCTTCTTCATGTGTGGTCACCTCCCCTCGCTCTGTGCTGTGAGGAGAATCCTGCTGCCCGCCAGCGGGCCCGGTCTGCGCAACGTTGAGCACTTGCGGATCGCGGACTTCGTTGTCCCGCAACGACTTCTCGCGGGCACGCCGAACGGCGCGACGGGTTCCCCCGCCGCGCCGTCCGTCCTCCCGCGACTCCGCTACCGGTGCGCCACGCCGTCGGCCACCAGCCGCGCCACGGTGTCCCGCAACCCCTCGTCCGCCGGGACGCGCGGCCGCCACCCGGTGACGGCCGTGAACGCCGAGGCGTCGAACTCCACGCTCTCCAGGTCGCCGGGGTCCACCTCGCCCGGCGGGGGCACCGAGCGCACCGGCACGGGCTCCCGCCCGGTCAGCTCGGCCACCAGGCCGGCGACCTCCCGGAACACCTCGCCCAGGGGTGCGCTGCGGCCGGTGCCGATCACCCAGTGCCGGCCCGCCAGGCGGTCGACGTGGCGCAGCGCCAGGCGGAACGCCTCCGCCGCGTCCGCGACGTGCAGCAGGTCCCGCCGCACCGTCCCGTCGTGCCACATGGTGATCGGCTCGCCCGCCAGCGCGCGCCGCGCCATCGCCGACACCACGCCCCGGTCGACCGCGCCCGACCCCGGCACGTGGCCGTAGGTGGTGGGCAGCCGCAGCGAGACCGCCCGCAGCACGCCGTCCGCGTCCGCCGCCGTCAGCGCCAGCTCGGCGGCCAGCTTCTGCCTGCCGTACGGGGTGCGCGGCCGGTCGGTCTCCGAACCGTCGATGCGGACCCGGTCGGTGTTCCCGAGCTGGCTCTTGGTCCCCGCGTACAGCACCACCGGCGGCGGGCCGCCCCGCGCCGACAGCACGTCGACCAGGTCGAGCACCAACCCGGTGTTGACCCGCTCGGCCGCGGTGTCGCCGTCCGCGGCCCGCCACGAGCCCGAACCCGACCGGTGGGCCAGCGCGTACACCACCACGTCCGCGTCGGCCACCACCCCGGCCAGCGCGCCCGGCGCCGTCAGGTCCAGCACCACGTCCTCGAACGCCGTCGCGCCCGGCGGCGGCGGGGTCGGCCGGGTGGCGACCGCGCGCACGGCCAGGCCGTCGCGCGCCAGCGCGTGCAGCACCGCCGAGCCGATGAACCCCGTGCCGCCCAGGACCACCGCCCGCGCGCTCACGCGGTCAGCTCCCGGTCCAGCCGCAGGCACTCCTCGTACCGGGGCAGCAGGCCCGCCGCCTCGGCCTCGGCCAGGGTCGGCGCGACGGTGTCCCGGTCCGACAGCAGCGGTTCGAGGCCGTCGGGCAGCTCCAGGCCCAGCGCCGGGTCCAGCGGGTGCACCGCCAGCTCGTGCTCCGCCACGTACGCCGACGACACCAGGTAGGACATCACCGTGTCGTCCTCCAGTGCCACGAACGCGTGCCCCAGGCCCACCGGGAAGTACACGGCGCGGAAGTCCACCGGGTCGACGCGGACCACGTCCCACTGCCCGAACGTGGGTGAGCCGACCCGCAGGTCGACCACGAAGTCCAAGGCGGCGCCGCGCGGGCAGTACACGTACTTGGCGCACCCCGGCGGGGTGGTGGTGAAGTGCACGCCGCGCACGACGCCGGCCCGCGACCGGCTGTGGTTGGTCTGCGCCGGGGTGAACAGCCGGTGCCCGGTGGCCTCGGTGAACGCCGCCTCCTGGAAGGGGGAGGTGAACAGCCCCCGGTCGTCGGGGAAGGTGTTCGGGGTGAACTCGAACGCGCCGTCGACGGCGAGCCCGCGTGCTTTCACGGAAAGCTCCAATCAGGACAGTTCGGCCAGGACCGAGCGCACCGCGTCGATGACCCGGTCCTGCACGTCCGGCGCCAGCCCGGCGTACATGGGCAGCGAGAAGATCTCCCCGGCGAGCCGCTCGGTCACCGGGAGGGAACCGGGCGCCCACCCCAGGTGCCGGAAACCGCTCATGGTGTGCACCGGCCACGGGTAGCTGACGTTCAGGTGCACGTCGTGCGCCTTGAGCGCCTCCAGGACCTCGTCCCGACGGGGGTGGCGGACCACGTAGAGGTAGTAGACGTGGTCGTTGCCGTCGGCCACGGCGGGCAGCACCAGGTCGGTGTCGGCGAGCCCTTCGGCGTAGCGGCGGGCCACCTCGCGGCGGGCCGCCAGGTACCCGTCGAGGCGCCGCAGCTTGCGGCGCAGGATCTCCGCCTGCACCTCGTCCAGGCGGCTGTTGTGGCCGGGCGTCTCCACCACGTAGTACTTCTCGGCCATGCCGTAGTACCGCAGCCGCCGCAGGCGGGCGTCCACCTCGTCGTCGGAGGTGACCACCGCGCCGCCGTCGCCGTAGGCGCCCAGCACCTTGGTCGGGTAGAACGAGAACGCCGCCGCGTCGCCGGTCGTCCCGGCGATCCTCCCGTGCCGCCGCGCGCCGTGCGCCTGCGCGCAGTCCTCCAGCAGCGCCAGCCCGTGCCGGCGCGCCAGCTCGGTCAGCGGGTCCAGGTCGACGCACTGGCCGTACAGGTGCACCGGCAGCAGGCAGCGCGTGCGCTCGGTGAGCACCCCCGCCACCTGGTCGGCGTCCATCAGGTAGGTGTCGGGGTGCACGTCGACGAACTTCGGCACCGCGCCGACCGCGTCGATCGCCACGACCGTGGGCGCGGCCGTGTTCGACACCGTCACCACCTCGTCACCGGGACCGACGCCCAGCGCCCGCAGCGCCAGCACCAGCGCGTTCGTCCCGTTGTCCACACCCGCGCAGTGGGCCGCGCCGTGGTAGTCGGCGAACTCGCGCTCGAACCCGGCCACGCTCGGGCCGAGCACCAGCCGGCCCGACGAGAACACCGTCTCGACGGCGTCCATGATGTCCGCGCGCTCGTCTTCCCACTCCGCCAGGTAGTCCCACACCAGGGTTGCCATCGTCACGTCTCCCGGTCCGGCAGCGCCACCGGGACGCCCGGGGCCCGCCGAGTGTGCACCGCGACGACCCGGCCGTGACGGTCAATTCTGAGCAGCGCCGGCCGACCTCCCTGACCGCACAATGCGGTGCCCGTCCCCGAGACCCGTCCCGGGACCGTTCCGCGGAACGGGGTCGAGCACGAACGGAGGTGCGCATGACCGCCCACGGCACCGGACCGTCCGCGAGGGTGGACACCGGCCGGAGGCTGTTGCGCTCGGCCCGCCGCGCGGACAGCCCGCTCACCCCGAACGCGGACGTCGACGCGTGGCTGGCGCGACAGCGGACCGAGTGCGCCGCGGTCGTCCGCCGCGTGCCCTTCGCGGACCTGCGCGGCTGGCACTTCGCCGAGGACACCGGCAACCTCGGCCACGACAGCGGCAAGTTCTTCACGGTCGAGGCCGTCAAGGTCACCGCCGACACCGACACCTGGGTGCAGCCGATCATCGTGCAGCCCGAGATCGGCGTCCTCGGGCTGCTGGTCAAGGAGTTCGACGGCGTCCTGCACTTCCTGATGCAGGCCAAGTTCGAGCCGGGCAACGTCACCGTCGTCCAGCTCTCGCCGACCGTGCAGGCGACCCGCAGCAACTACACCGGCGTGCACCGCGGCGCCTCCATCCCGCACCTGGAGCACTTCCTGCGCGACCGGTCGTCGGGCGTGCTCGTCGACGTGCTCCAGTCCGAGCAGAACGCGTGGTTCCTGCACAAGCGCAACCGCAACATGGTCGTGGAGACGACCGCGCCGGTCGAGCACGACGACCGGTTCCGCTGGCTCACCCTCGGCCAGATCCGGCGGCTGCTGCACCGCGACGACGTGGTGAACATGGACGCCCGCACCGTGCTGTCCTGCCTGCCCGTCGCGGAGATCGCCGCCGCCGCCGCGGACCCCGACGGCGACGGGTTCGACACCGACGACTTCGGGGCGGCCGTGCTGGAGTCCTTCCGGGAGCGCGACCCGCGCGGCGCGGCGGAGGTGCTGAGCTGGGTGACCGACCAGCGCGCCCGCCGCGAGTTCCTCCAGGCCCGCATCCCGCTCAACCGGGGCGCGAACCACGGCTGGCGGCGCGGCCCGGACCGCATCGAGCACGACAGCGGCCGGTTCTTCACGGTCGTGGGCGTCGACGTGAGCACCGGGTCGCGCGAGGTCACCTCCTGGTGCCAACCGCTGATCGCCCCCGCGGGCAGCGGCCTGCTGGCGCTGCTGGTGCGCCGCACGCGCGGCTCGCTCGACGTGCTCGTGCAGGCCAGGCTGGACGCCGGCTCCCTCAACGGGGTCGAGCTGGCCGCCTCCGTGCACTGCACCCCCGACAACTACCGGGGCCTCCCGCCCGAGCGGACCCCGCCGTTCCTGGACGCCGTCCTCGACGCCGACCCCGCCGCGATCCGCTACGACGTGATGCAGTCCGAGGAGGGCGGCCGGTTCCTCGACGCCAGCAACCGGTACGTCGTCGTCGAGGTCGGCGACGACTTCCCGACCGCGCTGCCCGGCTCCTACCGCTGGCTCCCGCTCGGGCAGCTCTGCGCCCTGCTCGTCCACAGCAACTACCTGACCGTGGAGCTGCGCAGCCTCATCGCCTGCGTGCAGACCCTCCCGCACCTGGCCCCCGCGTTCCCGCCCGTCCCCGCCGGCGGCCCGCGATGACACCCTCCCGGCCATCGCGGGCGGCCGGGTGGCGACACCGGGTCGGACCGCTGGTCGGGGCCGCCGTCCTGGCGGGCGCCCTGGCCCTGCTCGGCCCGCAGGTCGGTGACGGCGTCACCTCCGTGGCCCGCTTCCTGGCCGCCGTCGGCCTGGTCCTCGCCGTGAGCCACCTCCTCGGCCTGCTGTTCGCGCGCCTGGGCCAGCCACCCGTCGTCGGCGAGATCGCCGGCGGCCTGCTGGTCGGCCCCTCCGCCCTGGGCGCCGCGTGGCCCGACGGGCAGCGGGCGCTGTTCACCCCCGAGGTCACCGACGGCCTCGCGATGGCCGCCCAGCTCGGCGTGGTGACGTTCATGTTCCTGCTCGGTGCGGAACTGAGGCTCGAACGCGTCGCCGGCAGCGAACGGGTCGTCGGCCTGGTCGTGGTCGGCTCGATCGCCGTGCCCTTCGCCACCGGGGCGCTGGTGGCGTGGCTGTGGCGGGACGCCTTCCTGCCCGCCGGCGAACCGCTCCTGCCCTACGTCCTGTTCTTCGGCATCGCCCTGTCGATCACCGCGCTGCCCGTGCTGGCGCGGATCCTCCTGGACTCCGGCACCCGGACCACCGGGATCGGCACCGTGGCCATCGCCTGCGCCGCGATCGGCGACGCCGTGGCCTGGTCGGCGCTGGCGGTCGTGCTGACGCTCACCGACGGCGGCGGGGCGGGCGCCGTGCCGGCCAAGGCGGCCACGGCGGTCGCGCTGGTCGTGGCCACGGCCCTGTGCGCGCGACCGGCCCTCGTGGCCCTGGACCGGCTCCTGCGCGACCGCCCGAAGCCCGAAGCCGTCATGCTGCCGGTGCTGGTGGTCGGCGCGGTCACCTGGTCGGCGCTCAGCGAGGTCGTCGGCCTGCACCCGGTCATCGGCGCGTTCCTCTTCGGCCTCGCCGTGCCCCGCGACAGCGCGCTGATCACCGCGGTGGGGGAGCAGCTCCAGGGCTTCGCGGTCTCCGTCCTGCTGCCGCTGTTCTTCGCCGGCATCGGCCTCAAGACGGCCTTCGGCCTCTTCGGCGGCGACGTGGGGATGTGGTGGGCCCTGCTGGTGCTGCTCCTGACCGCCACCGCCTCCAAGGTCGTCGGAGCCGCCGGCGGCGCACTGGCCGCCGGCTGGTCCACGGGGGACGCCCTCACCCTGGGCGCCCTGATGAACTGCCGTGGCGTCACGGAACTGGTCGTGGTGTCCGTCGGCCTGCAGCACGGCCTCATCGACGAGGCGGCCTTCACCATCCTGGTCCTGGTGGCCCTGCTGACCACGGTGGCCACCGGCCCACTGGTGCGCGGCCGCGTCCCGAAACCCCACGAGGTGCCGGTGTGACAAGCCCTTTCGACGGCGACGGCCCGTTCCTGGTCCTGCTCAACGAGCGCGGCGAGCACAGCCTGTGGCCCGCCGCCACCCCCGTCCCCGCCGGGTGGCGGACCGTCCTGGGACCCGCTCCGAGGACGGCCTGCGACACCTACGTGGACGACCACTGGACCGCGATGCGCCGCTGACGGCGCGACCGGGACGTGGCGCCGCTACGGCCGGTCCGAGCCGTTGCCGAAGCCGATCGAGTTCCAGAAGGCGCAGTCGCTCCGCCCCGCCACGTCGGTGGGGCGGATGCCGCCTCCCGCCGGGACGTCCAGGGTCAGGACGTCGGCGCCGGTCCCGGGGCGGTGGCGGGGCCACCGGGGCAGGCCGTCGCGGTTGGGGTCGCCGGTGCGGGCGAAGGCGGTCCAGTAGTCGATCATCGCGTTCGACAGGCCGCGTTGGCCCTCGGTCAAGGGGGCGCCGAAGACGCCGGTGAACAGGTAGGGGAGTTCGGTGGCGTGCATGGCGCCCTCGTCGAAGCCCGGGATGTCCACCGGCACCGGGGCCGTGCGATCGGCGAACTGGTACGCGTAGACCGGCACGGGGCGCGGTCGGGCCGCGGCCAGCCGGTAGCCGGCGAGGTGGTCGCAGGTCGCGAGCGTGTTGCCCGCGTGGGTCACCACGGTGGACAGGGCGATGGCGGGGGACGGGAAGTCCGACAGGGGGTACCGGGCGAGCACCCGGTCGGACGCGGCGCCGAAGACCTCGCGGACGCGCTCTTCGAAGATCCGCGGGGTGACCGGGTTGCCCCTGGCCTCGAACTCCAGGCCGATGTAGAGGCGCATCTCGTCGAGGGTGTTGCCCATGATCAGCGGTACGTGGTTGAAGCGGTCGCGGCGCAGCGCCTCCGGCAGGTGCAGGGGCAGTTCGCGACTCCCGACCACCGGGAAGCCGCCCGGCCAGGACAGGGTCAGCTCGCGGACCGGCTTGCCGCGCATGCAGGCCGCGGCGGTGGCCGGGTCGGGGCAGCCGAAGCGGGTGGCCAGCTCGGTGCCCGCGGCCTCGGCCTGCTGCTTGGTGGCCAGTCCGCTCGCGCAACTGAAGCTCTGGACGATGGCCCGGTGGAACAGGCCCGCCGCCGTCGGCGAGGTCAGGTTCACGCACACGCTCGCCCCGCCGGCGGAGCCGCCGAAGATCGTCACGTTGCGCGGGTCGCCGCCGAACGCGGCGGCGTTGCGCTGCACCCAGCGCAGCGCGGCCTGCTGGTCCTGGATGCCGTAGCTGCCCGACTGCGACCCGCGGGACTCGGCGGTCAGCGACGGCAGGGCCAGGAAGCCGAACGGGCCGAGGCGGTAGTTGACGGTCACCACCACGACGTCACCCCGGGTGGCGAGGGCGCGGGCGTCGTAGACGGCGCCCGCGCCGGTCGTGAACGAGCCGCCGTGGATCCACACCATGACCGGCAGCCCGCGTCCGCGCCGGGGCGTGGTGACGTTGAGGTACAGGCAGTCCTCGACGAAGCTCTCCGGCAGGCCGAAGTCCGAGGGCTGGGCGCACGCGTTGCCCGGTGTGCCCGCGTCCAGCGGCTCGCGCCACGGCCGCACCGGCTGCGGCGGGCGCCACCGCAGCTCGCCGACCGGGGGCGCGGCGAACGGGATGCCCTGGAAGAGCCGCGCGTCCCGCTCGACCACCCCCCGCACGGGCCCCGCGTCGGTGCGGACCACGTCCGCCCGGTCGACCGGGCCCGCGATCGCCTGACCCGTCCCCAAGACCAGTCCCGCCACGCCGAGCAAGACCAGCAGCCGTCGACGCCACATCGCGCTCTCCCATCGGCAGGTCTCCGTTGCCCACCCCACCATGGCACAGGGCACCAGCGGGACCAAGGGCCAAAAGTGGCGCGCAGCAACGAAAATCGACTCGCCGACGCGGACTCCGGTTATCGAGTCTTTATCGGACGGTCAGATCCTGCGCAGCACCGTGGGCAAACCGTCGGCGGGGGCGGGCAGCGAGGTGAACCGCCATGGTGCCTCGTAGGACTCCGGGTAGCTCCACTCGTAGCGGCGCAGCAGCGCGTCCACGGTCGCCTTGACCTTCAGCATCCCCAGTCTCATCCCGATGCACTTGTGCGCGCCCCAGCCGAAGGGCGCCCAGGCCAGCCGGTGGCCGCGGTCCTCGGCGCGGTCCTCGTCGAAGCGCCCGGGGTCGAACCGGTCAGGCCGCGACCACAGCTCCGGCATCAGCTGGTTGACCCCCGTGCACACCGATACCAGCTGCCCCGCCGGGATGTGGTGGCCCAGCACGTCGGTGTCCTTCACCGCCACCCGCATGAGGACCGGCGACGGCGACACCAGCCGGATGCTCTCCCTGACCACCAGGTCCAAGGTGGTGAGCCGGTCCACGCCCGCGGCGTCCCGCGGCGCCACCCCCGCGGACTCCGCGCGGGCGCGCTCCTGCCACGCCGGGTGCTTGCCGAGGAAGTAGACCGAGGCGAGCGTGGCCGCGGTGGTCGTGTCGTGAGAGGCGATCACCGTGAACAGCGCGTGGAGCGCGACCTGGCGGTCGGTGAACCCGTCGACGCGGCTCAGCACCGAGAGGAAGTCCTCGCCCGCGCGGGCGCGGGCGTCGGGCAGCGCCTGGTGCAGGTACCGGACGAGCCACGTGCGGGCGCGGTGCGCCCGGTGCCACAGCGTGCCGGGCACCCGCACCCGGGCCAGCGCGGTCTCGGCGCGGATGCACTCCTCCGCCGCGTCCACCACCTTCCGCCCGACGCCCTCGTGGGGCACGCCCAGGAACGCCCGCGTGGTGATCTGGCCGGACAGCTCCCGCGCCGCGTCGACCAGGCGGAACCGGCGCCCGACCGGCCACCGGTCCAGGCGCTCCTCCACGTCCTCGGCCATCGTGCGCAGGTACCCGTCCAACGCCTCCTCGCCGTAGGCGGCCTGCACGAGGCGGCGGTCGGCGAGGTGCCCCGGCGCGTTCATCGCCAGCAGACCGCCGTCGAACCACGGGCCGATCACCGCGGGCCAGCCGCTGGCGAACGCCTTGTCCCTGTTGGCCAGCACCACCTGCACCGCCTCGGGCCCGGACACCGCGACGACCTTGCGGCCGAACGCCCGCCACCACGAGACCGGGCCGTGGCGGCGCATCAGCGCCAGCAGGAACGCAGGACCGTAGCGCACGGTGTGCACCCCCATCCCGATGAACGGCAGGCCCCGGTCGCCGGGGACCGGCTCGAGGGCGCTGCCCGCGGGCGGTGCGGCCAACGCGGCCGGACGCCGGGGGGTGCGCCCCAGCAGCGCGTCCAACCAGTGGCCCGAGCCCATCTCCACGAGCCCGCGGTTCTCGGTGCGGGTCTGATCGCCGTGCGCTGTCATGTGAGTCGACCTCCTGGTCGTCGCAGGTCGTGCCGCGGTGCGCCGCGCAAGGGATTCGGCATGCCGAAGGGGTTGGGTGGTCAGCCTCGCGTTACGTCACCCGGTACTCCACCGGTTGAGTGATGTCGTCGCTGATTCGCGTAATCGGTTGAAGGTTTCGTCACGTGCTTGTCGGGACGCGGACCGCATTCGTTCCGCCGAACCGGTCATGTCGTCGGCTCGGCCGTCATGCCGCCCGGGGTTCCGCCGGACGGGTGGCGAAGACGGCGCCCCGTTGTCGCCGGGGGTCTTCCACCTGCGCTTTCGCCGGGTTTTCCGTTCTGCGGAGTCGTTCCTCCGCGTGCGTGTCCCGCCCCGACGATAGACCTGGCATTGACCTTGCGCAGCGGTTCCGTGCATAGTCGGGAAGTACCCGAGTCGCCGAGAGCCCGAGGGAAATCCATTCAGGACGGATTTCGGGGTGGTCCGGCGGGGGAATCCGCGCAATCGCAGGAGATCCGTCGTGCGCGGGCACAAGCCGAGGAAAGGGCTGCGTATGCTGCTGCGCGAAGGCTCGGCCGACAGGGGTGCCCCGGGCGGGGAAGCGGACCGGCCGGACCCCGTCGTCGTGGTCGGGATGGGGTGCCGCTACCCGAGAGCGCTGTCCTCGCCGCAACAGCTGTGGGATTTCCTGCTGCGCCAGGGGAATGCCGCCCGTCCCGATTTCCCCGCCGACCGAGGCTGGGACCTGCGGGCGCTGACGGACACCGGCGCACCCGGATCGACCTACGCGCGCGGCGGCTCCTTCCTCGACCGCGCGGGCGACTTCGACGCGGCGTTCTTCGGCGTGAGCCCGAGGGAAGCGCTTACCATGGACCCGCAGCAGCGGTTGCTGCTGGAGGTGTCCTGGGAAGCGCTGGAACGGGCGGGCATCGATCCCTCGACCCTGGCGGGCGGTGACGCCGGCGTCTACTTCGGCGTGGTGGCGCAGGAGTACGGTCCCCGCGTGTTCGCCGGGGAGCTGGAGCACGCCGGCCACCTCACCACCGGCACCACCCCGAGCGTGGCCTCGGGCCGCGTCGCGTACGCCCTCGGCCTGGAGGGGCCCGCGGTCACCGTGGACACCGCCTGCTCCTCGTCGCTGACCGCCGTGCACCTCGCGACGCGGGCCCTGCGCGCGGGCGAGTGCTCGCTCGCCCTGGCGGGCGGGGCGAACGTGGTGTGCGCGCCCAGCATCCTCGTCGGCTTCGGCCACCTCGGCGCGCTCGCCCCCGACGGCACCAGCAAACCGTTCTCCGCCGGCGCCGACGGGTTCGGCGTCTCCGAGGGCGCGGGTGTGCTCGTGCTGGAGCGGCTGTCGGACGCGCGCCGCCTCGGCCACCCCGTGCTCGCCGTGCTGCGCGGCACCGCCGTAGGGCAGGACGGGGCTTCCGAAGGGCTGTCCGCGCCCAGCGAGGACGGCCAGCGACGGGTGATCCGCGCCGCCCTCGCCGACGCCGGGCTCACCCCCGCGGACGTGGACGTGATCGAGGCGCACGGCACCGGCACGCGCGTCGGCGACCCGGTCGAAGCCCGCGCGCTCCTGGCCACCTACGGCGCGGCCCGCTCCGCCGACGACCCGCTGCTGATCGGCTCGATCAAGTCCAACATCGGCCACACCCAGGCCGCGTCCGGGGTCGCGGGCGTGATCAAGGCCGTGGAGGCCGTCCGCCACGGCCTGGTGCCGGGCACCCTGCACGTGGCGCGCCCCACGGAGGCGGTCGACTGGTCCGCGGGCGCCGCGCGCGTCCCGAGCACGACGGTCCCCTGGCCCGCTTCGGCATCCGACCGCCCCCGGCGCGCCGCCGTGTCCTCCTTCGGGATCAGCGGCACCAACGCCCACGTCGTCCTGGAGCAGGCCCCGCCCCTCGAGCGGACCCGCGCGCACGCGGGAGGAGCGGTGCCGCTCGTGCTCTCGGCACGCACCGGCGAAGCGCTGCGCGCCCAGGCAGTCCGGCTGCGCGAGCACCTGGACCAGCGGCCCGACCTCGACCTCGCCGATGCCGCGCACACCCTCGCCGCCCGCCGGACGCGGTTCGACCACCGTGCCGTGCTGGTGGCCGGCGACCGCGCCGAAGCGCTCGCCGGGCTGACCGCCCTCGCCGAGGGCGCCGGCACCGGCCGCGCCCGGCCGGACGCCGGCGCGGTGTTCGTCTTCCCCGGGCAGGGCTCGCAGTGGGTGGGCATGGCGGCCGGCCTGCTCGGCACCGACCCGGTGTTCACCGCCTCCATCGAGGAGTGCGCCGCGGCGATCGCCGAATTCGTCGACTGGTCGTTGCTCGACGTCCTGCGCGGCGTGCCCGGCGCACCCGGTCTCGACCGGGTGGACGTGGTGCAGCCCGCCCTGTTCGCCGTCATGGTCTCGCTGGCCCGCTGCTGGCAGTCCTTCGGCGTGCGCCCCGCCGCGGTGATCGGGCACTCCCAGGGCGAGATCGCCGCCGCCTGCGTCGCGGGCGCGCTCTCGCTGTCCGACGCCGCCGCGGTCGTCACCCTGCGCGGCAAGGCCATCACCGCCATCGCGGGCACGGGGGGCATGGCCTCCGTGCCCCTGGCCGCCGTCGACGTCGTCCGCCGCCTGGAGCGCTGGGCGGGCAGGCTGGAGGTGGCCGCGGTCAACGGGCCGCGCTCGACCGTGGTCTCCGGTGACGCCGCGGCCCTCGACGAGTTCACCGCCGCCGCCGAGGCCGACGACGTCCGGGTGCGCCGGGTACCCGTGGACTACGCCTCCCACTCCGCGCACGTCGAAGCGCTCGACGGCGCGGTGCAGGAGTCGATCGCCGGCATCTCGCCCACGCGCTGCGGGGTGGAGTTCCTCTCCGCCGTGACCGGCGGCCCCGTCGAGGGCACGGAGCTGGACGCGGCGTACTGGTACCGCAACCTGAGGCGCGCGGTGCGCTTCGACGAGGCCGTGCGCGCCGCCTATGCCCGCGGCCACCGCTTCTTCGTCGAGGTCAGCCCGCACCCCGTGCTCACCGCGGGAGTGGAGGAGTCGCTCCAGGACGCCCCCGCCGACGACCCGGTCGTGGTCGTGGGCAGCCTGCGTCGCGACGACGGAGGGCCCCGCCGCCTGCTGACCTCGGTCGCCGAAGCGCACGCCGCGGGCCTGCCGGTGGACCTGACCGCCCGCCTCGGCGACCGGGCGCCGGTCGAGCTGCCCACGTACGCCTTCCGGCACAAGCGGTTCTGGCTGTCCCCCACGACCGGGACCACCGCGGCCGGACCGGCCCCGGAGCACCCGCTGCTGGCCACCGCCCACGACCACCCCGAGCACGACGGCCTCCAGTTCACCGGCAGCCTCTCCCTCGCCGTCCACCCCTGGTTGGCCGACCACGCCGTGAACGGGGTCGTCCTGCTGCCGGGCGCGGCCATGGCCGAGCTGGCCGCCTTCGCCGGGCGGCGCGCGGGCAGCCCGACCGTGGTCGAGCTGGTGCTGCGCGAGCCGCTGGTGATCCCGGAGGAGGACGCCGTCCTCCTCCGCGTCGTCGTCACCGGCGACGCCCCCGAGGGCCGCGGCGTGCGGATCTACTCCCGCCGCGACACCCCGCCGGGCGCCGGGGCCACCTGGACCAGGCACGCCGAAGGCACCCTGGGGTCCGCGCAGGCCGAGACCGCCCCCGACCCGGCCGCCTGGCCCCCTCCCGGCGCCGAGCCGGTGGACGTCTCCGACGCCTACCACCGGCTGGCCGCGCGCGGCTACCGGTACGGCCCGGCCTTCCGCGGCCTGCGCGCGGTCTGGCGCCGGGGCGCGGACGTCCACGCCGAGGTCGCCCTGCCCGAGGGCGTCGAGCCGGGGGAGTTCGGCCTGCACCCGGCCCTGCTCGACGCGGCCCTGCACGCCCTCGTGCACACCGGTCCCGATGCCGGGACCGACCTGATCCGGCTGCCCTTCACCTGGTCGGACATCCGGCTGCACGCCGTCGGCGCCTCCGCCCTGCGGGTCAGCATCACCGCGACCGGCCCCGACGCCTACGCGCTGGCGCTGGCGGACCCGACCGGGCAGCCGGTGTGCGCGGTCGGGGAGCTGACCCTGCGACCGATCACCCGCGATCGGCTCCGCGCGGCGGGCGCGGGCACCCGCGACTCCCTGCACGCCCTGGAGTGGACCCCCGCGCCGGTGGCCGCGGCGACCGTTCCCCGGTGGGCGGAGTGGGCGGAGTGGGCAGGCGGGACCGCGGCGGGGGCCGTCGTCCTGCGCCGCGACACCGCCCCCGACGGGCCGGACCTCCCGCACCGGGCGCGACGGGCGCTGGACGAGGTCCTGGGCCTCGTGCAGCGCTGGCTGGTGGACCCGCGCGCCGAGGGCGCCACCCTGGTCGTGCTCACCCGGCGCGCCGTGTCCGCCGGCCCCGGCGAGGACGTCGAGGACCTGGCCCACGCTCCCGTGTGGGGCCTGCTGCGCAGCGCCCGGACCGAGCACCCCGACCGCGTCGCGCTGGTGGACCTCGACGACTGGGAGGGTTGGCGCGACCGCGTCCCCGAAGCCCTCGCGGTCCTCGCCGCGGGCGAGACCGAGGTGGCCTTCCGGCGGGGCGGGCCCGTCGTGCCGCGCCTCGCACCGGCGGGCGGCACGGTCACCGCCGGGCTCGACCGGTTGCGGAGGCCCGACTGGCGGCTGCGCACCCTGGGCGCGGGCACCCTGGAGGCGGCCAACACCGCGTTCGCCGACTGGCCGGAGTCCCGGCGACCGCCGGCGCCGGGGGAGGTGCGGGTCGCCGTGCGCGCCGTGGGCCTGAACTTCCGCGACGTCATGATCGCCCACGGGCTCTACCCCGACCCGGAGGTGGACCTGGGCAACGAGGGCGCGGGCGTGGTGCTGGAGGTCGCGGACGACGTGCGCGACCTCGCGCCCGGCGACCGGGTCATGGGCATGTTCTACGGCGTCGGCCCGGTCGTGGTGCGCGAGCGCGGCTACTTCGCCCGCTTCCCCGGGTCCTGGACCTTCGCCGAGGCCGCCGCCACCCCGGCGGTGTTCCTCACCGCGCACTTCGCGCTGCGCCGGTTGGCCGGGCTGACCGCCGGTGCCCGCGTGCTGGTGCACGCGGGCACCGGCGGGGTCGGCATGGCCGCCATCCAGCTCGCCCGCCACCTCGGTGCCGAGGTGTTCGCCACCGCAGGCCCCGCCAAGCAGGCCGTGCTGCGGGCCGCCGGCCTGCCCGAGGACCACATCGCGAGTTCGCGCACCCTCGACTTCCGCGACCGCTTCCTGGCGGCCACCGGGGGCGCGGGCGTGGACGTGGTGCTCAACTCCCTCGCCCACGAGTTCGTCGACGCCTCGCTCGACCTGCTGCCGCGCGGCGGCCACTTCGTCGAGCTGGGCAAGACCGACCCGCGCGATCCCGAGGGGATCGCGCGGACCCGCCCCGGCGTGCGGTACCGGCACTTCGACCTGACCGCGGTCGGGCCGGAGGAGACCGGGGCCGCTCTGGCCGAGCTGGGCGCGCTGTTCGAGCGGCGCGCGCTGCGCCCGCTGCCGGTGTCGGTGCGCGACGTGCGGCAGGCCCCCGACGCGCTCAGGACCCTCGCCCAAGCCCGGCACACCGGCAAGCTGGTCCTCACCCTGCCGCGTCCCCTCGACCCCGACGGCACCGTGCTGATCACCGGCGGCACGGGCGTCCTCGGCGGCGTGCTCGCCCGCCACCTGGTCACCACCCGCGGCGTGCGGCACCTGCTGCTGGCCTCGCGCGGCGGACCGGACACCCCCGCCGCGCGGGCGCTGGCGGAGGAGTTGCGCGCTCTCGGCGCGGAGCCCCTGGTCGTGGCCTGCGACACCGCCGACCCGCGGGCGGTGACCGCCCTGTCGGCCCGGGTTCCCGCGTCGCACCCGCTCACCGCCGTCGTCCACGCCGCCGGCGTGCTGGACGACGCGGTGTTCACCGCGCTGACCCCGCAGCGGGTGGACCGCGTGCTGCGGCCCAAGCTCGACGCGGCCTGGCACCTGCACGAGGCCACCGCCCACCTGGACCTGGCCGCCTTCGTGCTGTGCTCCTCGGCGGCCGGCGTGCTGGGCACCCCCGGGCAGGCCAACTACGCGGCGGCCAACACCTTCCTCGACGCGCTGGCCGAGCACCGCCGCCACCGCGGCCTGCCCGCGACCTCCCTGGCCTGGGGCCTGTGGGCGGACCGCTCCGGCATGACGGGCCACCTCGACGACCGCGACCTCGCCCGACTGCGCCGCACCGGCTTCACCGCCATGTCCGCCGCCGAGGGCCTGGCCCTGTTCGACGCCGCCCTCGACAGCGGCCGGGGACTGCTGGTCCCGGCGCGACTCGACCCGCGTGCCGGGACCGCGGAGGGCCGGCCCACCGTTCTCGGCGGCCCGGTCCGGTCGCCCCGCCGCGCCGCCTCGGCCCCCGCCCCGCGGGAGCGGTCCCGCGCCGGTGACCTGGCGAGCCTGCCGGAGGCCGAGCGCCGCGCTGCGCTGACCGACCTGGTCCGCTCCGTCGCCGCCGCCGTGCTGGGCCACGACTCGGCCGAGGCGATCGACCCCGACGCGCGCTTCAAGCACATGGGGTTCGACTCCCTCGGCGGGGTGGACTTCCGCAACCGGCTCCGCCAGGTCACCGGCCTGCCGGTGCCCACCAACGTCGTGATCGACCACAAGACCCCGGCGGCGCTGACCGAGCACCTGTTGACCCTCGTGACCCCGGCGGCACCGGTCCCCGAACCGCCCGACCCGACCGCGACCATCGGGCACGCCCCCGACCCGATCACCCCCGACCCGATAGCGCCCGACCCGATAGCGCCCGACCCGACCGGGGAGCACCCACCGCGGACGACCGGGGAGTGGCACCCGCTGAGCCACTACCAGCGCGACATCGTGGGCGTCGCCCTCGCCTACCCCGACCTGCCCCTGTCCCAGCCCAGTGGCTACCTGCGCCTGCGCGGCACCACCGACGTCGAGCGGGTGCGGACCGCCATCCGGCGCACCGCCCTGCGCCACGACGCGATGCGGCTCCGGCTGGGGGTCCACGGCGACGAGTGGCGGCAGCGCGTGCGGCCCGACCACCCCGAGGTCGAGGTGGTCGACTTCCGAGCCGAGCCCGACCCCGTCGCGGCGTGCCTGCGGTGGATCGAGCGGGCCACCGACACCCCCATGCCCCTGGACGGGCCGCTGGTGCGCACGGCGGTCCTGGTCGACGACGACGCCTCCCTGGTCGTCTACACCCGGTTCCACCACGTCGTGGCCGACGCCTGGGGCATCAACGTGGCGCTCGGGGAGGTCGCCGACTCCTGCCGCGCCGGGGCGCTCCCGACCGCGGCGCACCCGGCACCCAGCTGCCTGGAGGCGGTGACGGCCGAGGCGCGGTACCGGAACCTGCCCGACCACGACGCCGACCGGGACGCCCTGGTCGCCGCGATGGCCCCCCTGACCCCTGCCCTGTTCGCCCGCACCGCGACCGTGGGCACCCACCGCCGCCTGCGCCACTCCACCCGCGTGGACGCCGCCCTCGTCGACCGCATCCGGGCCACCGGGCACTCGGTGTTCTCGGTGACCACCGCCGCCGTGGCCGCCTACCTGCGCCGCCTCCACCGCGAGGGGGACGTCGTGCTGGGCGTCCCGCTGCTCAACCGCCGCACCCCGGTCGAGCGGGCCACCATGTCGCACGTCGCCAACGTCCTGCCGCTGCACGTGCCTGTCGACGAGGGGGGCACGCTGCTGGAACTGGCGGACCGGGTGGCGGCCGGGGTCGGCGAGCTGCTGACCCACCAGCGGTTCGCGCTCGGCGACCTGCGCACCGCCCTGCGCGCGGCGGGCCACCCGGCCCGGGACCTGTTCGACGTCACCTACTCCTACATCACCGCTCCCGAGGGCGGTCCGGGCGAGGACGTCGAGCTGACCGTGCTCGCCTCCGGCTACGCCCTCGACGCGGTCAACATCGTCGCCCGCGAGGACCGGTCCGACGGCTCCCTGCACCTGGACGTCTTCTACGCCGACGACGTCTTCGGCGACGACCTGTCCCTCGACGCCGCGATGGGGCACGTCGCCCGCCTGCTCCGGGCGGGACTGGACGACCCGACCGCGCCCCTGGGCGTGCTGCCCGTCCTCGGCCCGGACGAGTCCGCCCGCCTCGACGCCTTCGAGCGCCCCGCGGGACGGGGCTTCGACGAGACCGCCACCCTGGACCGGCTGTTCGCCGAGCAGGCGGGGCGCACCCCCGAGCGGCGGGCCGTGACCTGGTCGGCCCCGGACGGGACCACCGGTGCGCTCACCTACGAGCGGTTCCACCGGCACGTGGCCCGGCTGGCCGGGCAGCTGCGCGCGCAGGGCCTGCGCCCCGAGGAGTGCGTGCCGGTGCTGCTGCCGCGGTCCCCTCGATTCCTGGTCGCGGTGCACGCGGTGCACGCGGCGGGCGGGGCCTACGTGCCGATCGACCCCGGCCACCCGGCCGAGCGCGTGCGGACGGTCCTGGCCGACTGCGGTGCCCGGCTCGCCATCGCCGACTCCGACCTCGGCGACCTCGGCGTTCCGTCCCTCGCGGTGGACCTGGGGGACGACCCCGGGGACGAGCCGGGGGACGGCACCGCCGCACCGGTCCCGGCCACCACCCGACCCGGCGACCTGGCCTACGTCATCTACACCTCCGGCTCCACCGGGGTCCCCAAGGGCGTGATGGTCGAGCACCGCTCGGTCGTCAACCGCCTGGCCTGGATGCAGCGCCGCTACCCGCTGGGGCCCGACGACGTCGTCCTGCACAAGACCCCCACCACGTTCGACGTCTCGGTGTGGGAGCTGCTGTGGTGGGCGCACGCGGGCGCGGCGGTGGCGGTGCTCCCGGCGGGCGCCGAGCGCGACCCGCGCGAGTTGGCCGCCGCGATCGAGCGCCACGGCGCCACAGTCGTGCACTTCGTGCCCTCCATGCTCGGGCCCTTCCTCGACCACCTGGAGGCCGACCCGCGCGCCGCCGCCGGGGTGCGCACCCTGAGGCAGGTCTTCGCCAGCGGCGAGGCGCTGACCCCGGCCCTGGCGGAGCGGTTCGGCGCGGTTCTCGCCGCCGCGGGCAACCGGGAGGTGCGGCTGGCCAACCTGTACGGGCCCACCGAGGCCACCGTGGACGTGTCCTACTACGACGTGCCGGGCTCCGGCCCGCTGACTCGGGTGCCCATCGGCCGGCCCGTCGACAACACCGCGCTGATGGTCCTCGACGCCGCCGGCCGCCGCTGCCCGATCGGCGCGCCCGGCGAGCTGAACATCGCCGGGGTCGCCCTCGCCCGCGGCTACCTGGGGAAACCCGCGCTCACGGCCGAGGCGTTCGTGGTGGACGAGTCGATCCCCGAACGCCGCCGCTACCGCACCGGGGACCTGGCCCGCTGGCTGGCGGACGGCACCGTGGAGTACCTGGGCAGGCTCGACGACCAGGTCAAGGTCCGCGGCAACCGGGTCGCCCCCGGCGAGGTCGAGGCCGCCCTGACCCGCTGCCCCGGGGTGTCGGCCGCCGCGGTCGTCCCCGAGGACACCGGCTCGGGCACCCGGCTGGTCGCCTACCTCGTCCCCGGCGGCGCCGACGAGCCGGACCTGGTGCGCACGGTGAGGGACTCGCTGGTCCGGCGGCTGCCGGGGTACATGGTGCCCTCCGAGTTCGTCCGGGTGGACCGGCTGCCGCTGACCGCGGGCGGCAAGGTCGACCGCCGGGCGCTGGCCGCCCTGGGCCGCCGCGAGCGCGGCTCCGACCGCCCCGGTACCCCGCTGGAGGAGACCCTGGCCGAGGTCTGGCGCGAGGTGCTGGGCACCGACGCCTTCGGCGTGCACGACGACTTCTTCACCGTCGGCGGCGACTCCATCCTCGTGCTGCGCATGCGCACCGAGGCCGAGAAGCGCGGCCTGCCCCTCGACCTCGACCGGTTCCACGCCCACCCCACCGTCGCCGCGCTCGCCGCCCACCTGGACGCGGGACCGCCCGTCCCCGCGCGGAAGACCGCGGTCACCGAGCCGTTCGAGCTGGTGCCGCTGATCGACCGGGCGGGCCTGCACGGCGTGGAGGACGCCTTCCCCGCCACCCGGCTCCAGCTGGGCATGCTGTTCCACAGCCGCCGGCGCGCCGGTTCACCGCTCTACAAGGACGTCTTCCGCTACCGGCTGCGCGTGCCCTGGGACGAGGTCGCCTTCCGGCACGCCGCCCGGGAGCTGGTGCGCCGCCACCCCGCGCTGCGCTCGACGTTCGACCTCACCGGCCGCTCCACCCCGCTCCAGCTCGTCCTCGCCGAGGCGCACGACCCGGTGGAGGTGGTGCGCGGTCCCGCCGACGCCGACGCGCTGGAGCGGGAGGTCGAGGCCCACATGGCCGCCCTGCACCACGCCGACTACCCGCTGCCGGACGACGAGCCCGCCCGCGCCGCGCCCCTGCACCGCCTCCGCGTGTTCGTCCGCGGGGACGGCTCCGGGGAGGTGGACCTGGTGTTCGCCTTCCACCACGCGATCCTCGACGGCTGGAGCGTGGCCGCCCTGGTCGGCGAGCTGCTGGAGGACCACCTGGCCCTGGTGGCGGGCCGCGCCCCCGCCGAACGGGCCCCCGGCTCGACGCTGCTGCTCGCCGAGCAGGTGCGCGCCGAGCACGACGCCCGCCACGACCAGGCCGCCCGCCGTCACTGGGCACGGGTGCTGGAGGGCTCCCGGCCCACGGCCGTCGAGTCGGTGCGGGCGCACGTGGCCTCGCCCGGCCGGGGTGAGCGCACCCTGGCGCTGCCGGCCTGGCTGGACGCCTGCGCCAAGGACTTCGCCCGCCGCCGCGGTGTGCCGCTCAAGTCGCTGCTGCTGGCAGCCCACTGCCTGGCGCTGCGGGCCATGACCGGCGTCGAGGACGTCACCACGGGCTGCGTCACCCACACCCGGCCCGAGCGCGCGGGGGCCGAGCTGTGCGCGGGGCTGTTCCTCAACACCGTCCCGGTGCGACTGGGCGCCGGGCCGGGCACCTGGCGCGAGGCCGTCGACCACGTGCTGCGCTGGGAGCGCGAGTCCTACCCGCACCGGCGCCTGCCGCTGAGCACCCTCCAGGAGGAGCGGGGCGGGCCGGTGTTCGAGACCGCGTTCAACTTCGTCAACCACCACACCCTCGTCGAGGCGCTGCGCGGGGACGACCCGCTGTCCCCGGCCGCGGAGCTGGTGGACGTGACCGTGCGCGAGGAGACCGACTTCGCCCTGCTCACCACCGCGGTCGTGGACCCGCGCGACGGCAGGCTGACCCTGCGGCTGAGCTCCGGCGGCGACGCGCTCACCGGCGAGCAGTGCGCCGAGTTCGGCAGGCTCCTCGTCGGCGTCCTGGCCGAGGTCGTCCGGCGTCCCGATGCCGGGATCGACCTGGCCGCCGTCCGGCGCCGCGACGTGACCGAGGCGGTCGCCCACGCCGCCGCCCTGCACCCGACCACCACCGCCGTCGCGGGCGACACCGACCGCTGGGACTACCGCACGCTCACCGACGCCGCCGACGCCGTCGCCCGGCGGCTCCTGCACCTGGGGATGCCCCGCGAGGCCCGCGTGGCGGTGCGGATGCGCCGCGGTGTCGAGCTGGTGGCGGTCGTGCTGGGCGTCATGCGCGCCGGGGCGGCCGTGGTGCCGCTGGACCCCGACTACCCGCCGGCGCGCGTCCGCGCCATGGCGGACATCGCCGCGCCGTGGCGGGTCGTCGCGGACCCGGACGTGCGCGCCGCGCTCGACGGCGCGGCCGTGCTCGACCCCGCCGAACTGCTGGCACCGCCCGCCGGCGACCCCGTGCCGCTGCCGCGACCGCACCCCGAGGACATCGCCTACGTGCTGTTCACCTCCGGCTCCACCGGCGAGCCCAAGGGCGTGGCCATGCCCCACCGGGCACTCGCGAACCTCGTCGAGTGGCAGAACCGGCGCGGCACCGGCTGGACGGGGTCGGGCGGTCGGGCGCCGACCACGTTGCAGTTCGCGCCGCTGAGCTTCGACGTCTCCTTCCAGGAGATCTTCTCCACCCTGTGCGGGGGCGGCACCCTGCGCGTGCCCGCCGACGGCCTGCGGCAGGACATGCCCGCCGTGCTGCGGCTGATCCGCGACAGCGGGATCGAGCGGGTCCACCTGCCCTACGTGGCCCTCCAGGCGCTGGCCGAGGCCGCCGCCACCACCGGCGCCTACCCGGGCTCGCTGCGCTCCATCATCTCCTCCGGGGAGCAGTTGCGCGTCAGCCCCGAGATCCGCGCGCTGTGCGCGGCCAACCCGGCCGCGGTGCTGGAGAACCAGTACGGTCCGACCGAGACCCACGTGGTGCTGGCCCACGAGCTGCCCGCCGGGGGCGACCACCCGCCGCTGCCACCCGTGGGCACCGCGATCCCCGGGGTCGGGGTCAGCCTGCTCGACGACCGGCTGCGCCCGGTGCCGCCGGGGGTGGCGGGGGAGATCTACGTCGAGGGCCCGTGCCTGGCCCGGGGGTACGAGAACCGACCGGGCCTGACCGCCGAGCGGTTCGTCCCGGCTCCCTCGGGGCGGCTGCGCTACCGCACCGGCGACATCGGGCTCGTGCTCCCCGACGGGGGGATCGTGTGCCTGGGTCGCGCCGACGGGCAGGTCAAGGTGCGCGGCTACCGCGTCGAGTGCGCCGAGGTGGAGCTGGCGGTGCTGCGGCTGGCCGGGGAGCACCCCGGGCTGGAGCAGGCGGCGGTGGTGGCCCGCGACCTCGGTGCCGGGGACGCGGTGCTGGAGGCGTTCCTGGTCGGCGACCCGGACCGGGCCGACGTCGCGGCGCTGCGGGCGCGGCTGGGCGAGGACCTGCCGCCGCACATGGTGCCCTCGCGCTACCACTGGGTCGAGGCGATCCCGCTGACCCCCAGCGGCAAGCGCGACGACGACGCCCTGCGGGCCCTGGCCACCCGCGCGCCCGCCCCGGCCGCCCCCGGCGACGAGCTGGAGGAGGCCGTGGCCGGGCTGCTGGCCGAGTTCGCCCACGTGGACCGCCTGGACGTCGACACCGGCTTCTTCGACGCGGGTGGCACCTCCATCGGCGCCACCCGCGCCGCGATGACCATCGCCCGGCGGTGGGGGGTGGACCTGCCGTTGCAGACCTTCCTCGCCGCGCCCACCGCGCGGGAGCTGGCCGGGCTCATCCGGACCCACGACGCCCGCCGACCGGCCTTCGACCCCGTGGTGCCCCTGCGCGAGGGCGGGCACGGGACGCCGTTGTTCCTGGTGCACCCGATCGGCGGCAACGTGCTGTGCTACCGCGAGCTGGTCGCGCACCTGCCCGGCGACCGGCGGGTGTACGGCCTCCAGGCCGCAGGCGCCGACCCCGGCACCGAGCCGCTGACCTCGCTGCCCGCGCTGGTCGACGCCTACACCCGCGCGATCCGCCGCGTCCACCCGCACGGTCCCGTCCACGTCGCGGGCTGGTCCTTCGGCGGCTACGTCGCACTGGGGATCGCCGAGGCGCTCGGCCCGGCGCGGGTGCCCACCGCGACCCTGCTGGACACCGTCGCCTTGGGCGAGGGTGCCCGTCCGCACGTGCCGGAGCGGCAGCTCGTCGAGTTCTTCTTCCGCGAGCTGCTGTGGTACTCGACCGGCGGGGGCGACCTGGCCGGCGAGCCGGACCTGGTCGGGGAGGACCCCGAGCGGCTCTTCGAGGAGGGCCTGGCCCGGTGCGTGGCGCTGGGCATCCTGCCCGAGGACGGCTCGCCGCAGCTGCTGCGCAGGCTCTACGGGGTCTTCCGGGCCAACTACCGGGCGGTGCTCGACCACCGACCCCGGCGCGTGCGCCGCCCGCTGCGCCTGCTGCGCGCCGCCGAGGAGCTGCCCGCCAACCTCGCCATCGCCCACCGCGCGGTCGGCGGCCTGTTCGCCGATCCCGGCAACGGCTGGCGGCAGCGGGCCGACCACCCCGTGGAGGAGGTGGAGGTCCCCGGCAACCACCTGTCGATGATGACCCCGCCGCACGTCCACGCCGTCGCCGCCGCCCTCGGCGAAGGACTGGACCGCGCCGAGGACCCGCGCCGCGCCTCCGCGGGCGCGGGGGTGGTCCGGTGAACGCCGTCGGCGAGGTCCGCAGGTCGCTGAGCCCGATGGAGCGCTGGTACTGGGTGTGCGACCAGCTCTCCGCGCTCAACGTCGTCGCGCGGGTCCGGGTGACCGGCCCCTGCACGACCGCCGACCTGGAGCGGGCCGCCGAGACCCTGGTCCGGCGGCACCCGCTGCTGCGGGTGGCCGTCGCCGCAGACCCCGAGCCGTGCTTCGTCCCGGCTGCGCGTCCCCGCGTCCCCGTCCGCGCCGTCGAGGCCACCCGCCCCGACCAGTGGGAGCACGAGGTCGACGAGGTCGAACTGGCCACCCCGCTGGACTGGCGCACCGGCCCGCTGATCAGGGTGGTCCACATCGGACACGGCACGGACGGGCACGACGTGCTGCTGACCGCCTCCCACGTCATCGCCGACGGCACCACCGCCCTCGCACTCCTGCGCGAGCTGGTGGAGCAGGCCGCCGACCCCTCGGACACCCCGCCACGTGCACCGCTGCCACCGCCGGAGGAGCTGCTGCCGGCACGGCTCAACGGCCTGCCCCGGGTCGCCCACCTGGTCGCGCTCACCCTGGCCGACCAGGTCGCCGCGGCGACAGCGCGCCCCCGGCGGCTGGAGCCGAGCACCCCGGTGCCGCCGGACGGGCGGCGTACCCGGCTGCTGCACCGCGAACTCGACCCCGCGACCCTGACCCGGTTGGTCGACCGGTGCGGTGCCGAGGGCGTGACCGTGCACGCCGCGCTCACCGCCGCCATGGCCCTCGCCGTGGCGGGGGAGGACGGCGCGGGGACCCCGCGGCCGGTCACCATCGGGTCCCCCGTGGACTTCCGTGCCGACCTCGTCCCGCCGGTCGACCCCCGGGACGCGGGCGCCTACGTGGCCACCGTCCCCTCGCACGTGCGGGTCGAGCCGGACGACCTCTGGGCCACCGCCCGCGGTGCCCAGCGGGACCTGCGCCGCCGCAGGCGCTACCACCACCACCTCGCGCTGGTCTCCCTGCTGCGGTTCATCTCGCCCCGCTCGGTCGGCGGCAGCGCCCGGGTGGTCGCGATGATCGACCGGTCCGGACCGGGCAACGTGTGCCTGTCCAACGTCGGCCGCGTCGACTTCCCCGACCGCACCGGGGTGTGCGCGCTGTCCGGGGCACAGTTCGTCGCGGGCATCTCGGTCAGCGGCTACCTCGTCGCCGCGGTCACCACCAGCCACTCGGCGCTGCACTGGAACTTCACCCACGTCGCCGACGCCGTCGACCGCCGGCGGGCCGGGCGGCTCGCCGACCGCGCGGTGCACGCCCTGCGGTCCGCTCTCCAACCACCGCCGGGGCCCGCCCGGCGCCGGAACGAAAGGCCGACGATGGCGAAGAGTGGAGGCAGGGGCGCGATCGTGGTCACCGGGGCCTCGTCGGGGCTGGGCGAAGCCACCGCCCTGGGCCTGGCCCGCGCCGGGTTCACCGTGTACGCGGGGGTGCGCTCCGACACGGCGGCGGACCGGCTCGCCGGGGCCCACCCGGCGATCCGGCCGCTGGTGCTGGACGTGACCCGCGAGGACTCGGTGGCCACCGCCGGCGTCCGGGTCCGCCGGGAGACCGGCGGGACCGGGCTGGTCGGCCTGGTGAACAACGCGGGCATCTGCGTGTCCGCGCCCCTGGAGTGCGTGCCGCTCGACGAGCTGCGCGCCGAGCTGGAGGTCAACCTGGTCGGCGCGGTCGCGGTGACCCAGGAGTTCCTGCCGCTGCTGCGCACCAGGACCCCGGGCGCGCCCGCGGGGCCGGCCGGGCGCATCGTCAACGTCAGCTCCGGCATCGGCCGGGTCGCCGCCCCGTTCCTGGGCCCCTACGCCGCGTCCCAGTTCGCCAAGGAGGGCGTCTCCGACGCGCTGCGCCGCGAACTGGCCCCGCTGTCGGTCAGCGTGTCGGTCCTGGAACCCGGCGCCGTCATGACCCCCATCTGGTCCAAGGTGGCCGGCACCGCCCACGACGTGCTCGACAAGGCGCCCGCCGAGGTCGCCGCGCTGTACCGGGCCCGGTTCGAGGCGTTCGTGGCCGCCAACGAGGAGCGCGCCCGGAGCAGCCGCACCCGCCCCGAGGCCGTCGCCGCCGCCGTCGCCCACGCCATGACCGCCCGCCGACCCCGCACCCGCTACCGGGTCGGGTCCGACTCCTGGACCGCCTCGGTGGCAGCCCGCGTGCTGCCCGACCGGGTGCTGGACTCGGTGATCCGCCGCCAGTTCCCCGCGGGGGAGGGGCAGCGGTGAGGGTCCTGGTCGCGGGCGCCGGGGTCGGCGGGCTGACCACCGCCATCGCGCTGCGCGCCCGCGGCTTCGACGTGGAGGTCGTGGAGGCCGCGCCGCACCCGCGCACCGGGGGCGGCGGTCTCGGGCTGGCGGCCAACGCCACGAAGGTCCTCGCCGCCCTGGGCGTCGACCTGGTGGAGCAGGGCCTGGGGCGCGTGTGCACCAGCTTCTGCCTGCGCACCACCGACGGCAGGCTGATGCGGGACCTGCCGATCAGGTCCATCTCCGACGAGTTGGGTTCCCCGGTGGTCAACATCCGCCGCGGCGACCTGCTCGCCCTGCTGCGCGACTCGCTGGCCGACACCCCCGTCCACTACGGCGCCGGGGTCACCGACCACCGCGTCCGCCGCGGCGGCGTGACGGTCACCCTGGCGGACGGCGGCACCCGCACCGCGGACGTCCTCGTCGGCGCCGACGGCATCCGCTCGGCGGTGCGCGCCCGGCTCGTCGGCGACCAGCCGGTCCGCGAGCACGGCTACGTCTGCTGGATCGCCACCACCGCCTTCGAGCACCCCCGCCTGCCCGCGGGCGGGGCCGCCCACTACTGGGGCAGCGGGCAGCGCTTCGGCCTGATCGACATCGGCGGCGGCCACGTCTACTGGTGGGGCACCAGGAACGTCCCGTCGCCGGTGGACCGCCGGACCGCCGGCAAGCCCGCCGTCCAGGCCGCGTTCGCGGGCTGGGCGGAGGAGGTGCGCCAGGCGATCGCCGCCACCCCGGAGGCCGACATCCTCGCCGTCCCCGCCCAGGACCGACCGTTCCTCGCCACCTGGGGCGCCGGCCCGGTCACCCTGGTCGGCGACGCCGCCCACCCCATGCTCACCAGCCTCAGCCAGGGCGCGGGCTCGACCATCGAGGACGCCCACGCCCTGGCCCACCACCTCGCCGCCCGTGACGACGCGGCCGAAGCCCTGCGCCGCTACGAGACCGACCGCCGCGGCCGCACCCGCGACCTGGTGGCCGCCTCCCGGCGGCTGAGCCGGGTAGAGCAGCTGACCAACCCCCTGGCCACCCGGCTTCGGGACCTGGTCATCCGGCACGCCCCGATGTCGGTCGTGCGCGAGCAGAACATCGCGCCCATGCGCTACGACCTCCCGGCCTGAACCCGCCGGACCCCCGCGTTCGAAGAAGGAGGCACACCCGTGTCCACCGAGTCGACCGAAACCCCCGCGCCCGTCCGCGCACGCCCGTCCGGCCCGCTGCCGGTGCCGTGGGACATGCGTGCGGGCGTGCGGGCCTACTGGACCCCCGGCAGGCCCCCGCCCGGCGCCAACGACCCCCTGTTCGGGCCCACCGAGGAACGGCCTCGCCCGGTGCTGCTCCTGCACGCCTTCATGTCCAACCAGTCGTTCAACTTCCAGGCGGGCGCGCCCTTCCTGCGCAACAACGGGTTCTGCGTGTTCACCATGAACTGGGGCAGGCCGAGGTGGGCCGGCCCGCTGGAGGTGCCCTGCAACGGCGTGGACGACCTGGCCGTCAGCGGCGTCCAGCTCGCCGAGGAGGTCGAGCGGATCAAGCGGCTCACCGGCGTCGACAAGGTCGACCTGGTCGGCCACTCGGGCGGCGGCGGCCTGCTGATGCAGTACTACCTCAACGTCCTGGACGGCCACACCAACGTGGACAAGGCGATCTCCATCGCCCCGTCCAACCACGGCGTGTCGTTCAGCACCATGACCTACGTGCTGCGCAACGCGTTCCCCCGCTACTACCACCTGATGGCGCGCAAGCTCTTCCCGCTGTGCGACCAGGGCGCGCCGGACTCGGAGATGATCGAGACCATCTACGGCAAGGGCGACACCCGGCCAGGCCCCACGTACACGGTGATCATGACCGAGCACGACCAGATCGTCACCCCGTACCACAAGGCGTTCCTCCAGGGCGACAACGTCACCAACATCCTGCTCCAGGACGGCTGCCCCGAGGACCTGTGCGAGCACGCGGGCATCGTCTACAACGAGCGCGCCTGGTTGCACGTTCTCAACGCCCTCGACCCCGCCAACGCCGAACCCGTGCCCGCCTTCCGCGTCGACCCGTACTTCCCCGGTTGGAAGTGACCGGGATTCCCGGGAACGCCGCGGACACCGACGCCCGACCACCTCGTACCAGCAGAGGAGCCATGGCCACTCCAGCGCCCTCGCCGACCGGCTCACGCCTGTTCGGCTCACTGTTCGAACTGCGCCGCGACTCCCTGGGCGTCCTGCTCAACGGGATGCGCGAGTGCGGGGACGTCGTCCGGTTCGTCGCCGGACCGCCCGGGCTGCGCCTGACGCTGCACGGCGTCTTCTCGGCCGAGGGCGCCCAGCGGGTGCTCGCGACCGACGCGGCGAACTTCCGCAAGGACAGCAAGACCTACGTCGAGGTCCGGGCGGCCTTCGGCGACGGCCTGTTCACCAGCCAGGACGACGTCTACCGGCGGCAGCGCCGGCTGATCCAGCCCCTGTTCACCCGGCGCAGGGTGGACCAGTACGCCGACGCCATGCGCGAGGAGGTGAGCACCGTCCTGCGCCGGTGGCGAGACCGGACCGACCGGGTGGTCGACCTGCGCGACGAGTCGACCAGGCTCACGCTGCGCGTGGTGGCCCGCATCCTGTTCGGCGCCGACGTCGAGGAAGCGGTCGGCACCATGCGGCACAGCTTCCCGATCATCAGCGGGAGCGTGGCCCGGCGCACCGTCTCGCCGATCACCCTGCCGCGCTCGTGGGACCGCGGGTACGTGACCGCCCACCGGCGCGTGCACGAGCTGTGCGACCGCATCATCGCCGAGCGCGCCGCGGACGGCCGCGACGAGGGCGACGACCTCCTCGGGCTGCTCGCCCGCGTGCGGGACGAGACCGGGGACCGGTTGGCAGCCTCGGAGGTGCGGGACCAGGTCCTGATCTTCCTGCTCGCCGGCCACGAGACGACCGCGACGGCGCTGACCTTCGCGCTGCACCTGATGGCCCACCACCGGGACGTCCAGGCCAGGGCCCGGGACGAGGTGGACCGGGTGCTCGGCGGTCGCCCGCCCGGCGCCGCGGACCTCGACCGGCTCACCTACACGACGTGGGTGCTCAAGGAGGCGATGCGGCTCTACCCGCCCGTACCCTCCATCGTGCGCAGGGCGGTGGACGAGGCCGAGATCGGCGGGTACCGCATCCCCGCCGGCTCCGACGTGTTCGTCAGCCCGTGGGTGACCCACCGCCACCCCGCCTACTGGCCGGACCCCGAGCGGTTCGACCCCGAGCGCTTCCGCCCCGAGGAGGAGGCGGGGCGCCCGAGGTACGCGTGGTTCCCGTTCGGACGTGGCCCGCGCGCGTGCATCGGCGAGCACTTCTCGATGCTCGAAGCCGTGCAGGCCCTCGCCATGGTGCTCCAGGAGTTCGAACTGGAGGGCGTGGACAGCGACGTCTCCCTCGACCAGGGGATGACGCTGCACGCGACCAGCCCCGTCCGCTGCCGCCTCTCACCGCGGTAGCCACCCCGGTCCGGCGGACCCGGAAAGCGCACATCCTACGCGAGGTCGAGCTACCCGTCGAATTGGTGTTGCGGAAAGGCGAACCGAAGGCCGCCGTTCCCCGCGGAGACCGGCGGGGAACGGCAAACGCATACCGTGACAAAAAGATTTTCGATTCACCCGGGTGGTCCAGTGGGAGGTGTCGAGTGCGTCGGGGATCGACTGCGGTCCGCTCGGCCCGCCGGGTGGGGGGCGGGTCGGGGATTGGGGAACGTCGCGTATTCCGATAAGTGTCAAGTGTTGTTGCACGAGCCGAGTGGATCTTCTCGCGCGCTGTTCACCTGCGGTTTGTCCCGTAGCAATGCGCGATGACCGCGCGTAGCGCCGTTCCGGCATTCGTGTCGAATGTTTGGGAAATGTGTCGGAACATGTTTATCGGACTGCGTCACCCGGCCGCTGCAACCTGGAACGCCTTGACAGGTGTATAGGTCGGCGATAACTTGAATTCGCCAGCCGAGAATGGGGCTCCGACATCGGGTCGCCCGGCGTGGCTTCAATCGACCTTTTCACCGCCTCCGTGCGCGTGAGAAGTGGCGTGTCCGACCGGCAGGAGGCCACGATACATGCGTGTCCGCAATCCCCCCGACACTCGCACGGGCGTCCCGGCGGACCTGGCGGAGGTGGAACGGCTCGCCGCCGCGCGACTGCCCCCGGACGTGCGCGACTTCATCGCGGGTGGCAGCGGCGACGAGGTGACGTTGGCGGCCAACCGCGCGGCGCTCGACGGTGTCGGCGTGGTGCCCAGGACGTTCGCGGGAGTCGAGGCGGCCGACACGGGCGTCTCGCTCGTGGGCACGCGGGCCGCGCTGCCCGTCGCCGTGGCGCCGATGGCGTACCAGTGCCTCGTCCACCCCGAGGGGGAGGTTGCGGCGGCGGCCGCGGCAGGTGCCGCCGGGGTCCCCTTCACCGTCGGCACGTTGAGCAGTCGGACGGTCGAGGAGGTCGCGAAGACCGGTGCGCCGTTGTGGTTCCAGCTCTACTGGCTGCGCGACCGCGGCCTGGTCGGGGAACTGGTGGCGCGGGCCGAGGAGGCCGGGTGCCAGGCCCTCGTGATCACCGTGGACGTGCCGGTGATGGGTCACCGGCGGCGGGATGTGCGCAACGGGTTCGCCCTGCCGGCGGAGGTCCGGGCCGCCCACCTCGTCGCCGGTCCGACCGAGGCGCACGAGCGTCGCGACGTCGGTTCCGGCGTCGCCGAGCACACGAGCGCGGTCTTCGACCCGACGCTCGGGTGGCGCGACCTGGAGTGGCTGCGGGCGCGCACGCGGCTCCCGCTGGTGGTGAAGGGCGTGCTCGACCCGCTCGACGCCGCCCGGTGCGTCGGCCTGGGCGCGTCGGCCGTGGTGGTGTCCAACCACGGCGGGCGGCAGCTCGACGGCGCGGTGCCCAGCGTCACGGCCCTGCCGCGCGTCGTCGAGGCGGTGGCGGGCGCGGGCGACGTGCTGTTCGACAGCGGCGTCCGCAGTGGGACCGACGTGCTGCGCGCCCTCGCGCTCGGCGCAACCGGCGTGCTGCTCGGCCGGCCCGTCCTGTGGGGGCTCGCGGTCGACGGCGAACGCGGTGTGGCGCGGGTCCTGGAACTGCTGCGCGCCGAGTTCGCGCAGGCCCTGCTGCTCGCCGGGTGCGCCGACGTCGACGCGGCCCGCCGACTTGCGACGGTGTCGACCGGGCGAGGTGCGCCCTGACCGCCACGAGGACCGTGACCGGAGCCGGGACGTGTGGTCCGGGGGACGAGATGACCGGGAAGCTGGAGTTCCTGCTGCTGGGGCCGCTGGAGGTGGCGGCCCGCGGGCGCAAGGTCCAGGTCGGGGGACCACGTCAGCGGACGGTGCTGGCGACGCTGCTGCTCAACGCCGACCGCGTCGTGTCGGTGGACGCGCTGGCCGAGACGATGTGGGGCGCCCGGCCCCCGTCGACCAGCCGGACCCAGGTGGCGATCTGCGTGTCCGCGCTGCGCAAGGCGTTCCGCGCGTGCGGCGTCGTGGACGAGGTGATCGAGACCGTCGCGCCCGGCTACGTGCTGCGGCCCGCGGGACACCGGCTGGACACGCTGGACTTCGAGGAGCTGGTGGACCTGGCCAGGGCGGCGGCCCGCCGAGGACGGGGCGAGGAGGCCGTCCGGCTCTACGACTCGGCGCTCGCGCTGCGCCGCGGACCGGTGCTGGCGAACGTGACCGGGGCGGTGCCGGAGCACATGTCCGCTCAGCTGGAGGAGAACCTGCTCACCGTCTACGAGGAGCAGGTCGAGCTGCGCCTGGCGCTGGGCGAGCACCGCTCGCTGGTCGCCGGGCTCGTGGCGGCGGTCGAGCAGTACCCGTTGCGGGACCGGCTGCACGGCCTGCTGATCACCGCGCAGTACCGCTCCGGCTACCGGGCCGCCGCGCTGGAGACGTTCGCGCGGTTGCGCCGCCGCTCGGTCGAGGAGCTGGGCCTGGAACCGGGTGCGGAGCTGCGCCGGCTGCACGAGCACATCCTGCGCGACGAGGAGCGCCCGGCGGTCGGGCGACCGCCGGCGCAGTTGCCCGCCGTGACGCAGGCGTTCGTCGGGCGGACCGAGGAGCTGGCGGTGCTGGACCGGCTGGCCGCCGCCGACGGGCAGGTGGGCGCGCCGCCGCTGGGTCTGCTGGTCGGCGGGGTCGGCGTGGGCAAGACCGTCCTGGCGGTGCGGTGGGCGCACTGCCACACCGACCTGTTCCCGGACGGTCAGCTGTTCGTGGACCTGCGCGGGCACGACCCGCACCACCCGCCGGCCGACCCCGCGACCGTGCTCGCGCACCTGCTGCACGCCCTGGGCGTGCCACCCGGGCAGGTGCCGGTCCCCGCCGAAAGACCCACGCTGTTCCGCACCATGATGGCCACCCGGCGGATGCTGCTGGTGCTGGACGACGCCCGCGACGCCGCCCAGGTGTGGCCCCTGCTGCCGAACACCGCCACCTGCCAGGTGCTGGTGACGTCGCGCAACCCCCTTCGGGAGCTGGTGGCCCGCAGTGGGACGGTGCCGCTGCGGCTGGGCAGCCTCGGGCGCGACGACGCGGTGGCACTGGTGCGCGGCATCGTCGGCGAGTCGCGGGCCGCGCGGGCCCCGGACGCCGTGACCGAGCTGGTCGAGCTGTGCGGGCGGGTGCCGGGGGCCCTGCTGGCCGCCGCCGCGCACCTGGCCAGCAAGCCGCACTGGGGGGTGCCGAGGATGGTCCACGAGCTGAACCGCCCGCGTCGCAGGCTGTCCGGCCTCGGCGGCTGCGGGCAGCGGCTGCGCGACGGGCTCGCCTCCAGCGCCCGCCGCCTGGACCCGGTGGCCGCCGACCTGTACCGGGCGCTGGGCGGGCTGCCCACACCGGAACTGACGTCGTGGACGGCGGAGGCGCTGCTGGGCTGCCCCGCCCCCGAGGCCGACGACGTGCTGGAGCGCCTGGTCGACGCGCACCTGCTCGAACCCGCGGGCTCCGGCGCGGACGGCGAGACCCGCTACCGGCTGCCCAGCCTGTCCCACGCCTACGCGGCGGAACTGGCCACGACCGGCCCGTGACCCGGCGAGGTCCACTGGAGAGGAATCGACCCGTGACCACAACCGAAACGCGCCCCTACCCCTTCGGCGACCCCGTGCGCCTGGACCTGCACCCCGGCTACGCGCCGCTGCGCGCCGAGCAACCCGCGCTCCGCGTCCGACTGCCCTACGGCGAGGACTGCTGGCTGATCACCCGCTACGAGGACGTCAAGACCGTGCTCGGCGACCCGAGGTTCAGCCGGGCCCGCGCGGCCGGGCGGGAGGAGACGCCGCGGGTGACGCCCGAGGCCGCACCCGCCGGGTCGATGCTCAGCATGGACCCGCCGGAGCACAGCCGGCTGCGCAAGCTGGTCGCGCGGGCGTTCACCTCCCGCCGCGTCCGCGAGTTCAGGCCGCGCACCCAGGAGATCGTGGACGGCCTGCTCGACCGGCTGGAGCGGACCGGACCACCGGCCGACCTGGTGGCGGGCCTCGCGCTGCCGCTGCCGGTGTCGGTGATCTCGCAGATGCTCGGCGTGCCGCCCGAGGACCACTACCGGTTCCGGGACTTCTCCGCCACGGTGCTGTCCACCACCGCGAACACCCGCGAGGAGATCGTGGCGGCGCGGGCGGCGCTGGAGGAATACCTCGGCGAGCTCGCGGACGAACGGCGGCGCGAGCCCGGCGAGGACCTGATGAGCGCGTTGGTGGCGGCGCACGACGACGACCGGCTCACCGACAAGGAGCTGACGCAGACCGGGATCACGCTGCTGGTCGGGGGGCACGAGTCGACCGCGAGCCAGTTCGCCTGCTCGGTGTACCTGTTGCTGGAGCAGCCCGAGCGGTGGGCGTTGTTGCGGGACGACCCGGAGCTGGTGCCCTCGGCCGTGGAGGAGTTGCTGCGCTTCATCCCCCTCGGCTCAGGCGGCGCGTTCGCCCGGATCGCGACCGAGGACGTCGAGCTGGGCGGCGTGCTGGTCCGCGCCGGGGAGGCGGTGGTGGCCAGCACCAACTCGGCCAACCGCGACGACCGGGTGTTCGACGACCCGGACGTGCTGGACCTCCGGCGCGAGCACAACCCCCACCTGGCCTTCGGCGGCGGGGTGCACGTGTGCCTGGGCGCCCAGCTGGCCAGGGGTGAGCTCCAGGTCGCGCTCACCTCGCTGCTGACCCGCTTCCCCGGGCTGCGCCTGGCCGTGCCACCCCAGGAGGTGCCGTGGCGGCAGGGCTCGTTGCTGCGCTCGCCGGCGGAGCTGCCGGTCACCTGGTGACGGAGGTCCGCCCGGTGACGGGGCTCAGTCGCCGAGCAGGAAGTCCACGACGGTGTCGGCGGCGGACAGTTGCCCGCTGGTGACGCCGACGGTGCTCGGGCGGTGCGGGAACGTGCCGCCCGGCCAGGTGTGCCCGCCCCCGTGCACGGTGATCGACACGACGCGCAGGCCGCTGTCGGGGTTGGTGCAGCTGTCCCGGCTGAGCGAGGTGCCGTCCGGCGTCGCGGTGGCGGGCAGCTCCTCGTGCCGCCGCTCGTCCGCGTCGCCGACCCGGCAGAACGCCTCGACGGTCTCGGCGGTGGAGAGCGTCGGCTTGGGCGGCTCCTTGCCGATCACGGGCGTGCCGGGGGGCACGTCGACGAGCCCGCCGATCGGGCGCAGCGGGTCGGCGTCGCCGTAGATCGACAGCACCGGGACGGGGCCGGTCGGCCGGACCTCGGCCGGGGGACCCGGCAGCTGGCCCGCCACGGACGCGACGGCGGCGAACCAGTCGGGGTGCTCGGCGGCCAGGCGCAGTGCCATGATCCCGCCCTCGGACAGGCCGACCGCGTACACGTGGTCCGGGTCCACCTGCGCGACGTCGGTCAGCTCGTCCACGACCGCGCGGGCGAAGTCCACGTCCGCGGCGGGGTCCGGGCGCAGCTCCGTGGGCTTCGGCGAGGCGCTCCAGCCCTCGTCCACGCCCTCCAGGTAGGCCAGGGCCACGCCCGCGGCGTCGGCGACGGCGTTCAGCCCGCTGTGCCGTTCCATCTCCTCGGCGGAACCGCCCTTGCCGTGCAGCACGAGCGCGAGCGGGCGGCCCGGGTCGTCGACGGGTGCGGGGGAGGCGCGCAGCCGGTAGGAGCGGGTCCGTCCGGCGACGCTGATCTCGCGGACAGTGGTGGCGGCGTCGGTGACGGGGCGGCGCTCGACTGGTCGGCGGGTCTGCTCGGCCACCGGGGAGATCGACGAGGTGGTGGGTGGCGGCGCGGCGGGCTCGGGGCCGGAGCAGGCGGCCAGCGCGACCGGGGCGACCACGATGACCAGGGCGGACGAGCACCGGCTCAGGAGTCCGATCATGGTCACCCAAGGTAGCAGGCGAGGTCCGGGTGGACCGAGGCGAACACCTCCCCTTCAGCCTTCCGTGTACTGCCGGTGTGCCAGAACAGGTACGTGCCGTCGGCATCGTCCACATCGGTCACCATGCGGTGGAACGCCTTGGCGCCGTAGCACTCGTCCACCTCCACGCCCGCCGCGTCGCGCAGCAGGCCGGCGGAGCGCTCGGCGTGCGGGTCGACCACGCCGTAGGGGGCGCCCTCGTGCCCGACGTGGCGGACGTGCTCGGGCCGAACGGCGTCGGCGGGACCGCCGAGCAGGACGGCCGCGTCGCGGGCGCGGCCCAGCAACCCGGGGCCGAACGCCGAGGGATTGCCCACCACGTCCACGGCCGTGACCTGGAACGGCAGGCCGGACAGCGCGAGGCCGGCGGCGATCCCGGCGGCCGTGAGGGTCGACGCGGCGGGCAGGTACACGCGCAGCGGCGCGGGCAGCGCGCGGGCCTGATCGGCCAGTTCCCGGCCGGCCAGCGCGTGCGCCACGCCCGCCACCGGGGCCGCGCCGCCGAAGGGGATCACGTGCGGCCGCTCACCGCGGCCGAGCAGCTCCGCCACGGCCGCGCGGTGCCGCTCCCGGTCCGGGTGGACCGAGACCCCGGCGGGCACCGGCTCCAGCCGGGCTCCCGCGCCCGCGGCCAGCCGCAGGTTCCGCGCCACGAGCGGGCCCGGCTCCTGCGGCAGCACGAGGGCGGTGACCCGGAACCCGAGGCGTTCCGCGTGCAGGGCGGTGGCCGCGACGTGGTTGGAGCCCGCGGTGCCCGCGGTGAGGACGGCCGTGGCACCGCCGGCGCGCGCGGCGCCGAGCACGAACTCCAGCGCCCTGGTCTTGCAGCCGCCGAAGACCGGGGAGTTCTCGTCGTCCCGCTTGACGAACACCCGGCGCGGGGCCACGCCGTCCACCGGTTGCAGCCGCGTGGGCGCGGTGATCAGCGGCACGCGGGGGAGCGCACCGGGCTGCGCGTCGCCCCCGGGCGTCAAGCCCGGTCCCCGGACCCGCGCAGCGCCTCGCGCAGGCTCAGGGGGCGCATGTCGGTCCAGTTCTCGTCGATCCACTCCAGGCACAGCTGCTTCGGCCCGCGCCGCCCGGCGGTCCGCCAGCCGTCCGGCACCGGCCGGTCGGCCGGCCAGATCGAGTACTGCTCCTCGTGGTTGACGACGACCTCGAATTCACCCGAGTCCTCGTTGTCTCCAAGCACGGAATACCTCCACACAGTCTTGTCGGCAATTCTAGTGAATGGTCTTTTCGATTCGTTATCATTGCCGCGCGCGCACCCCGCCGATAACATCCGGACAATGACGGTCACCCGGCGCGCCGAGCGGCTCGGGCTCCCCCGGATGCGCGGGCTCCACCGGCTGGCGGTCTCGGCCGCCGTGGACAGCCTGGGCAGCGGGTTGTTCCTGCCGTTCACCATCCCGTACTTCCTGGTCGTCTCCGACCTCGGCCTGCTCGCGATCGGCACCGCCCTCTCGGTGGCCGCGCTGGCGGGCGTGCCGGCCGGGATGATGGCCGGCCCGCTGGTGGACCGGCTCGGCGCCACGGCGGTCGTGGTCGGCTGCAACGTGCTGAGGGCCGCGGGTTTCCTCGCCTACCTGTGGGTGAGCACCCCGTGGCAGCTGGTGCTCGCCGCCGCGCTCGTCTACTGGGCCGACGGCGCCTGGCTGCCGGCGCAGGGGGCGCTCGTCGTGGACCTGGCCGGGCTGGACCAGCAACCCCGCTGGTTCGCCCTCATCCGGTCCACCCGCAACGCGGCCCTGGGGATCGGCGCGGTCGTCGCCTCCTCGATCGTCGGGTTCGGCGCCGACGGCTACCGGGTGCTGGCGGTGGCCAACGCCGCGAGCTTCCTGCTGATAGCCGTGCTCATCGGCACCTGGCCCAAGGCCAGGACGCTCGCGGGTCGGCGCGCGGCGGTGGCGCGACCGCGCCCGGAGGGGGGCTACCGCGAGGTGCTGCGCGACCGGCCCTTCACCCGCCTGGTCCTCGCCAACGGGTTCTTCGTGGTCGTCGTCTACGCGATCGTCCTGCTGGTGCCCGCCTACGTGGGGATCACGCTGCCCGGCCTCGCCTGGCTGCCGGGCGCGCTGTTCACCGTGAACACGGTGCTGGTGGTCCTGGCCCAGGGTCCCGTGGTGCGCTGGACGGAGGGACGGGTCGAGGCGGACGTGCTGCGGCTGGCCGCCGCGGTGTGGGCGACCTCCCTGGTGCTGCTGGGCACGGCGGCGTTCCTGCCCACCGCCCCCGCGCTGGTCGCCCTGTTCCTCGGGGTGGTCGTGTTCACCGCCGCCGAACTGCTGTTCGCCCCCACCAGTTCGGCGTTCGCGGTCCGGCTGGCGCCGCCCGGGCTGCGCGGGCGCTACCTCGGCACGCACCAGTTGTCCTGGGGCGCGGCCATGGTCGTGGCCCCGGTGCTGTTCACCGGCCTGCTGTCGCTCGGCCCGGCGTGGCCGTGGCCCGCGCTGGTCGCCTGCTGCGCCGCGGGGTGGCTGCTGCTGGGCGCGGCGCGTCGACCGGCGCGGGCGTGAGGGGTCAGCTCCGGCCGAGTTGCTCGTCGACGAACCCGACCAGCCGGTCCAGGCCCCGCTCGACCTCGTCCGGGGTCAGCAGGCTGACCGACAAGCGCAGGTGCGGCAGCGGCCGGCCGTCGCCGTGGAAGTGGTGCATCGGGGTCCACAGCACGCCGTGCTCGCGGGCGGAGTGGTCGAGCAGCCGGTCGTCCACCGGGAACGGCACGGTCAGCACGATGAAGAAGCCGCCGGCCGGCGAGTTCCAGCTCACGCCCCGTTCCGCGGCGTCGGGCATCCGGGCGGCGAGTCCGCCGAGCACCTGCGCGCGGTTGCGGCGGTAGACCCCGATCTCGCGGAGGTTGGCCTTGGTCAGGTCGAACCCGTGCTCCAGCAGCAGGCCGCCGATCAGCGCCTGGCCGATCGGCGGGGTGTTCACCGTGACCATGCTCTTGATCCGGGAGAGCTGGTCGGCCAGCGGCCCGGTCCGACCACCGCCGAGGTCCACCGGCTGGTCGGCGACGACGTAGCCGACGCGCGCGCCGGGGAACGCGGTCTTGGCGTAGGAGCCCAGGGAGACCACGCGCTCGCCGCCCAGCGCCTTCAACGTGGGAGGCCGCTCGTCGGTCGCCCCGAAGAGGCGGTAGGGGTTGTCCTCCAGCAGGAGCAGGTCCTCCTCGGCGGCCACGCGCAGCAGGGCGCGCCGCACCCCGGCGTCCAGCGTCGCCCCGGAGGGGTTGGCGAAGTCGGGCACCAGGTACAGGGCCCGCGGCCGGAGCCCCTCGGCCCGCGCCCGCCGGGTCCGCGCCACCAGGTCGTCCAGGTCCACGCCCGCCGGCCCGTCGCGCACCGGGAGCACGGGCATCTCCACCAGCCGCGCCGCGCCCGTGATGCCCACGTACACCGGCGACACGGCCAGCAGCACGTCCCGGGGGTCGGCGCGCAGTGCGCGCAGCACGAGCAGCATCGCCTCCTGGCAGCCCACGGTCACCACGATGGACTCCGGGTCCACGTGGACACCCTCGTCCACGGCCAGGTTGCGGGCGATCAACTCGTGGACGATGCCCTTCGTGCGGCCGTATTGGAACAACGCCCGGCGCGCCCGCACGGCGTCCATGCCCCGTTCCCCCACCAGGTGGCGGTGGAAGGTGCGCAGGTGGCGGTGGAGGTCCTCGACGTCGAAGAACCCCTCGTAGGGCCGACCGGGGGCGAACGACACGGCGTCCGGGTGGCGGTTGGCGATTTCGTTGAGGAACTCCATGGAGGTCAGCACCGGGTCGGTCAGCGAGCCGTGCAGGTCGTCCAGGCGCAGCGGGTCCACCGTCGTGCTCCCGCGCGCTCAGCGGGCGGTCCTGCTGTGCTCCGCCTCGACGGCCTGGTAGAGGGCCTTGATGTTGCCGCTGCCGAAGGTGCGCGCGCCGGCGCGTTCGATGATCTCGAAGAAGAACGTGCCCCGGGGGTGGGTGGACCGGGCGAAGATCTGGTAGAGCTTGCCGTCCTGGTCCTCGTCGACCAGCAGGTCCAGTTCGGCCAGTTCGGCCGCGGAGTACCGGGTCAGCTCCAGGCGGTCCACCAGTTGGTCGTAGTAGGCGGCGGGCGTGGTGAGCAGTTCCACGCCGCGTGCGCGCAGTCGGCGGACCGAGTCCACGATGCCGTCCGTGGCGAAGGCGATGTGCTGCACGCCCGCCCCGCCGTGGTTCTTGAGGAAGTCGTCGATCTGCCCGGGCTTGCGCGAGGTGTCCGGCTCGATGAGGGTGAGCGTGACCCCGCCGGACGTGCTCTGCACGACCTTGGAGTTCATGGACTGCGCCCCGACGACGATCTTCTCCTCGAAGACCATCCGGAAGTCCAGCACCGTCTCGTAGAACTCCACGGTCGGGGCGAGCCGGCCCGCCTCCAGGCAGACGGCGAAGTGGTCCAGCAGGCGCAGACCGCCGGCCGGGGCCGGACCGCCGCCGGGCGTGCCGCCGGGACGCTCGACGAAGGTGTGCACCACGTCGCCGAACCCCATGATCGTGGCGACGACCGCGTCGTCGACCACGGCGGGACCGGCCACCGGCCGCGCTCCCCGGCGCACCGCCTCGGCGAACGCGGCGCGCGCGTCGGCGACGCCCAGCGCGATGTCGGCCACCCCGTCGCCGTGCACCTTCACGTACGCGGCGGCCGGGGTGTCGTCGGTGACGGCCTGGGTGAACACCAGGCGGATGGTGCCGCCGCCCACCGCGACCGAGCGCACCGACGACGTCTCCGACGTGCCGAGCGCCGCCAGCCCGTACTTGTCGACGAGTTCCCCCGCCGCCCGGTCCGCGTCGCCGACGTAGAACACGGTGTGGTCGACGGTCATGCCTTCGAACGCACTGCCTGCCTGTGCCGCCATCACGACCCTCCAACTGTGGAATCGTCTTCGACGGCATTTATAGACGGCCTGCTTATCGATTCGTTTTCACATTCACGGATGGCGATAAGGAATTGATAAACGATGTTCCTAGCCTGAGGGCACTATGACGGACAGCAGGGACTGGGAGCGCGGGGCGCGGGGCGACCACGGGCCCGGCCGGCTGTGGCGGTCGATCGCCGCCGGGCTGGCCGGGGGTGGTGCGCGGCCCGCCGCCGTGCGCGGGGAACGTTCGCTGTCGTTCGGTGAGCTCGACGCCCGGACGGCGGCCCTGGCCCGGCGGCTGCGCGCGGTCGGCGTCGGGCCGGAGCGGTCGGTGGCGGTGCTGGCCGAGGACGGCCTGGACCAGCTCGTGGCGTGCCTCGCGGTCTTCCGCGCGGGTGGGGTGTACCTGCCGGTGGACCCGCGGTGGCCCGCGGGCCGGCGGGCCGCGGTGCTGACCGACGCGGAGCCGGTCGCGGCCGTCGTGGCCGGCGGTGCGCTGGGGTTCGAGGGGCCGGTGCCGACCGTCGACGTCGAGGACGTGCGGGACGAGGACGCGGGAAACGTCCCGTGGCCGGAGCCCGAGCCCGGGCGGGCCGCCTACCTGGTGTACACCTCGGGTTCCACCGGGCTGCCCAAGGGCGTGCTGGTCACCCATGGTGCCCTGGCGAACCGGATGCTGTGGTGGCAGCACGAGTACCCGCTGCGGCCGGACGACGTGCTGATGGCGACCGCGTCGCCGGGCTTCGACATCGCGGTGTGGGAACTGCTCGCCGCCTTCCTCGGCCGGGCCCGGCTGGTGATCGCCGAGCACCGGGTGCACGGCGTGGTGCCCCACCTGCCGGAGCTGATGGCCGCCCACGGGGTGACGGTTGCGCACCTCGTGCCGTCGGTGCTGGAGGAGCTGCTGGGCTGGATGGCCGACGGCGGCCGGCTGGGCCTGCGGCTGGTGGCGTGCGGCGGCGAGCCGGTCCCGCCGTCGCAGCGGGACCGGCTGCTCGCCCTGTCCGGCGCGCGGATGGTGCACGCGTACGGGCCGACGGAGACCACGATCACCGTGGTGCACGACGAGTGCCGCGCGGACGACCCGGCCGGCGGCATCCCGTTGGGCAGGCCGATGCACAACGCCGCCGTGGCCGTCGTGGACGCCGACGACCGGCCGCTACCGGTGGGCGTGGCGGGCGAACTCGTGGTGGGCGGCGTCCCGCTGGCTCGCGGCTACCTCGGCAGACCCGGTGAGACGGCCGCCCGCTTCGTGCCGGACTGGCTCGGGCTGACCCCGGGCCGCGGTGGCCGCGTCTACCGCACCGGGGACCGCGCCCGCCGGCTGCCCGACGGCCGGATCGAGTTCCTGGGCCGGGTGGACGACGAGTTCAAGGTGCGCGGCCACCGGGTGGACCCGGCCGAGATCGAATCCCTGCTGCACCAGCACCCGCGGGTCGGCCGGGCGGCCGTGCGGCTGGCCGACGGCGCGCACGTGGTGGCCTACCTCCAGGGCGCCGCCGAGCCCGCGGAGCTGCGCGCGCACCTCGCGGACCGCCTGCCCCAGGCGGTCATCCCCACCCGCTGGGTGCGCCTGGACCGCTTCCCGCTCACACCCAACGGGAAGATCGACTACGCCGCCCTGCCCGCGGCCCGGGGCGGCGCCGGCGCCCCCGACGGCGAAGCCTCGACCGCGCTGGAGCGCGAGCTGGTCGCGCTGTGGGCCGAAGACCTCGGGCTCGACGCGGTGGGCGTCTCGGACGACTTCCTGGCCCTGGGCGGCCACTCCCTCCTCGCCACCCGGACCGCGGCGGCGGCCTGGCGGCGGCACCGGGTGCGGCTGTCCCCGGCCGACGTGCTCAGCGCCCGCACCGCGGCGGCGCTCGCCCGGCGGATCGAGGAGCTGGCGGCGGTCGCCCCCGAGCCGGTGGACGCCCCGGAGGACGAGGCGGCCACCGAGCTGCCGCTGACGCACGCGCAGGCGCGCATCCTGTTCGAGGAGGAGTTCCTCGGCGGCCCCGGCCTGTTCACCGTGCCGGTGCCGACCCGGTGGCGCGGCCCGGTGGACGTGACGGCGCTGCGCGCGGCACTGGACGGCCTGGTGCGCCGGCACCCGGTGCTGCGCGGCGCGTTGGCCGACGACGACGGCCCCGCGCGGCTCGTGGTGCACGAGGTGGTGGAGGCGCCGCTCGTGGTGGAGGACCTGCGCGCGCTCGACCCGGCCGAGCGGGAGGCGCGGGTCGCGGCGGCGGACGAGGAGCTGGCGTCCGAGCCGTTCGACCTGCGCCGGCCACCGCTGCTGCGGGCGCGACTCGTGCGGGTGGCGGACGAGGAGCACGTGTTCCTGCTGGTGCTGCACCACCTGGTGTGCGACCGGTGGTCGATGCGGTTGCTGGCGGAGGACCTGCGCGAGCTGTACGCCGCCGCCCTCGACGGCCGCGCGCCCCGGCTCGGCCCGCCCGCGAACCCGGCGGCGGTGGCGCGCGCCGCCACGGGCGCCGAGGTCGAGCGCCACCTGGACCACTGGCTGCGGCGGCTCGACGGCGCCGCGCTGGACGGCGACCTCGCGGTCGGACCGCGCCATCGCGCCGACCGCGGGCACCGGGCGGGCCGGGTGCTGCGGCTGCTGCCGCCCGAGCGCACCGCCGCACTGGGCGCGCTGTGCGCGGCACGCGGCGTCACGCCGTTCATGGTGCTGCTGGCCGCGTTCCAGGTGCTGCTGCACCGCTTCTCCGACTCCGACGACGTGGTCGTCGCGGTACCCGTGGACGGCCGGGACGCCCCCGGTGCGTACGACGTGGTCACCATGCTGGTCAACACCGTGCCGCTGCGCGCGGACCTGCGCGGCGACCCCCGCTTCTCGGAGGTGCTGGACCGGACCCGCCGGGAGGTGTCCGCGGCCCGGGAGCACCAGGCGGTGCCCGTCGAGCGGCTGGCCGGTGCGCTGGGCCGGCGGCGCGGCGCGGCGCACCACTCGCTGATGCGGCACATGCTGGTGTGGGAGGACTCCCTCGGCGTGCCGGTGGAACTGCCCGGGGTGGCCGCGGAACCGATGCGCCCACCGTCCCACACCACCGCGTTCGACCTCACGCTGATCGCGCGGGCGGTGCCGGACGGGATCGACCTGGAGCTGGAGTTCAACCACGACGTGCTGGACGGCCCGTCCGCCGCGCTCGTCGCCGACGGGTTCACCGCGCTGCTCGACGACGTCCTGGCCGACCCCGACGTGCGGATCGGCGCGACCCGGCTGAGCGGCGCGCCGGTCGACCCGGTCCTGGCGGGGCCGGTGGAGCCGCCCGCGCCCTCGGTGGTGCGGCTGGTCCGGGCCGTCGCCGCGCGCCACCCGGACGCGCCTGCCGTGGTGGACGGCGCGGTGGTGACCGGCTACGCCGAGCTGGTGCGGCACGCGGACGCCGTGGCGGCCCGGATCGGTGCCGCGGGCGGCGGACCGGGAGACGTGGTCGGCGTGTGCCTGCCGCGCTCCACCGACCTGGTGGTGACGCTGCTCGGCGTCCTCGCCGCGGGGTGCGCGTTCCTGCCGCTGTCACCGGACGACCCGGACGACCGGATCGGCAGGCAGCTCGACATCAGCGGGGCCCGCCTGGTGGTCGCCGTGGACGCCGACCGGTTCCCCGGTGTCGCGGTCGTGTCGCCCGCGCCGTCCGGCGAGGCACCCGCCGGACCGCTGCCGGAACCGTCGCCCGACGACCCCGCGTACGTCATCTTCACGTCCGGTTCGACGGGCGAGCCGAAGGGCGTGCTGGTCGAGCACCGCGCGCTGGCGGACCACGTGCGCTGGGCGGTGGGGGAGTACGGGCTGTCCCCGCAGGACCGGGCCCTCCAGTTCTGCGCGGTCACCTTCGACGTGCTGCTGGAGGAGGTGTTCCCCACCCTGGCAGCCGGCGGGGCCGTCGTGCTGCGGGACGAGGAGTCGGCCACCTCGGCGCAGGCCCTGGCAGAGCTGTGCGCGGAGCGGGGCGTGACGGTGGTGAACCTGCCCACCGGCTACTGGGAGCGGCTCGTCGCCGCCCTGGACGAGGACGGGCTGGTGTGGCCGTCGTCGGTGCGGCTGGTGGTGATCGGCGGGCAGCAGGTCGACCGGCGGGCGGTGGACCGCTGGCACCGCCTGCCGCACGGGGCGCGACTGGTCAACGCCTACGGGCCCACGGAGGTCACGATCGGCGCCACCGCCGCCGACCTCGTGCCCGGTGGCGGCGTCCCGATCGGCGCGCCGATCCCGAACACGCGGGTCTACCTGCTGGACCGCTACCTCGCGCCGGTGCCCGACGGGGTGGCCGCCGAGCTGTACCTGGCCGGCTCGGGCCTCGCCCGGGGGTACGTCCGCCGTCCGGGCCTGACCGGCGAGCGGTTCCTGCCCGACCCGTTCGCCGGGGGCGGGCGGCGCATGTACCGCACCGGCGACCTGGCCGTCCGCCGCGACGGGGTGCTGCACTTCGTCGGCCGGGCGGACCGGCAGGTGAAGGTGCGCGGCTACCGGATCGAGTTGGACGAGGTGGAGAGCGCGCTCGCCGCCGCGCCCGGTGTGACCGAGGCGGCCGTGGTCGTGCGCGACGGCCGGCTGGAGGCCCACGTGGCCGCTCCGCCCGACGTGGACGGCGCGGGGGTGCGGGCCCACCTGGCAGGCCGGCTGCCGGCGTTCATGGTGCCTTCGGTGGTCGTGGTGGCCCGGGCGCTGCCGCACACGTCCACCGGGAAGGTGGACCGCACCGCGCTCACGCCCGTGCCGGACGGGCCCGCCCACCACCTGCCTCCGCGCGACGACCGGGAGCGGGCCGCGTGCGCGCTGTGGGCCGAGGTGCTCGGCGCGGCGGAGGTGGGTGTGCGCGACAGCTTCTTCGAGCTGGGCGGGCACTCGCTGCTGGCGATGGACCTGGTGCGCCGGATGCGCGCGCAGGGCTACCCGCACCTGCGGATGCCGGACCTGTTCGAGCACCCCACCATCGAGGCGCTCGCGCCGTGGGCGGCCGACGCCCCGGCCGCGGCGACCCCGGCCGCCGCCGCTCCCGGCCCCGCGGTGGGCTCGGCCCCGCTGTCCTGGGCGCAACTGGGGATCTGGGCGCACGCGGCGACCAGCGGCAGCGGAACCTTCCACCTGCCGGTGGTGCTGCGGCTGTCCGGACCGCTGTCCGAGGACGCCCTCGCCGGGGCGACGGCGTCCCTGGCCGCACGGCACGACCTGCTGCGCAGCGTGCTCGTCGACGGCCCGGACGGCCCGGAGTGGCGGCCGACCCCCGACGCGCCGCCCCCGCTGCGGGTGCTCGACGCGCCCGCGACGGACCTGGACGAGAGGGTGCGCGACCTCGTCGCCGAACCGTTCGACCTGCGGGCCGCGCCGCCGGTCCGGTGGACCCTGCTGCGGCTCGGCGCGGACGACGCCGCCCTCGTGGTCGTGCTGCACCACATCGCCGGGGACGGCTGGTCCGCGGGCGCGCTCGTGCGCGAACTGGCCGAGCTGTACGCGGCCCGCACCGGGCACCGGGCGCCCGACCTGCCCCCCGCCCCCAGCTTCCTGGCGCTGGCCGCCGCCGACCGGGCCGCGCCCCCGGACGAGGCAGGGCTGGCGTTCTGGGCCGAAGCGCTGCGCGGCGCGCCGGAGCGGATGGACCTGCCCGTCGACCGGCCGCGCACCGGGCCCGGCGACCCCGGCCGGCACCGCGCCCGCGTGCCGCTGCCGCCCCGGACCGCCGTCGCGCTGGCCGAACTGGCCCGGCGCGAGCGGGCGACGCCGTTCATGGCGCTGCTCGCCGGGGTGCAGGCGTGGCTGGCCCGCTGCTGCCGGCAGGCGGACGTCGTGGTCGGCACGCCCGTGGCCGACCGGGACGACGGCGACGCGGCCGGGGTGCTCGGGCCGCTGGTCAACGTGCTCCCCGTGCGCGTCGAGGTGGACCCGACCGGCTCGTTCGCCGAGCAGGTGGCCCGCACGCGCGCCGCCGTGCTCGCCGTGTTCGAGCACCGCTCGGTGCCCACCCAGCAGATCGTGCGGCACCTCGGGCTGAGCCGGCGCGGCCTGAGCCACGTCGTCTTCGACCTGGACGAGGCCGCCGCGCCCGAGACCACCGCGTTCGGCGACGTGACCGCGCGGACGGTGCCGCAGACCCCGCCGCTGGGCGCGTTCGACCTGGAGGTGACCGCGCGCCCGACCGCGGACGGGCTGGCCGTCGAGCTGCGCGGCGCGGCGGACCTGTTCGGGCCGGCGGGCATCCGGCACCTCGCGACGGCCCTGGCCCGCCTGCTCACCGGGGTGGCCGAGCGGCCGGACGCCCCGCTGTCGTCGATCGACCTGCTCGACGAGGCGGAACGCCGCCGGGTGCTGGTCGCACCGAACGCGCGGCACCGGTCGGAGCGGCCCGTCGACGTGCTCGCGCTGGTCGCCGACTGGGTGGCCCGCACCCCGGACGCGACGGCGGTGACCGCGCCCACCGGGCGACTGACCTACCGGGAGCTCGACGCGCTGTCCGACGGGGTGGCCGCGTGGCTGCGCGACCGGGGGCTGCCCCTCGAAGGCCTGGTGGCCACGCGGCTGGGGCGGTGCCTGGAACTGCCGGCCGTCGTGCTGGGCATCTGGAAGGCCGGCGGCGCGTACGTGCCGCTGGACCCCGCGCAACCGACCGGTCGGCACCACCGCGTCCTCGCCGACTGCCGACCCCACGCGGTGGTCGCGGACAGGCCCGACCCGGTGTTCGGCGCGATCCCCGTCCTCGCCGTCGCCGACCTCCGACCGGCCCCGCACGGCGTCGAGGTCCGCCCGCCGGAGCCCGGCCGCCTCGCGTACGTGGCCTACACCTCCGGCTCGACCGGGGAACCCAAGGGCGTGCAGTGCCCGCACCACGGCCTGGCCAACCAGCTGATGTGGTCGCGGCGGGCGTACCCGCTGCGCCCCGGCGAGGCGTCGGCCCAAGTCGCGGCCGTCGGGTTCGACATCTCGCTGTGGGAGCTGATGCACCCACTGACCAGCGGCGGCCGGCTCGCGGTGCTGGACCAGGAGCGGCACGGGGACGTCGCGGCGATCGCGGAGCTGGTGGCGACCGAGCGGGTGGCGGTGCTGCACCTGGTGCCGGCGCTGCTGGAGCACTACCTGGAAGAGGGGCCCGCCGACTCGCTGCGGCACGTGCTGTGCGGCGGTGAACGGGTCCCGCCCGGCCTGCCCGCCCGGTTCGCCGCCCGCACCCCGGCGGCCCTGCACCACACCTACGGGCCGACCGAGGCGTCGATCACCGTCACGCACTGGCGCGTTCCCGCCGACCCGGTGCCGGACCGGCTGTCGCTGGGCGGGCCGCTGCCGAACGCGCGGGTCTACCTGCTCGACCCCCACGGGCGGCCGGTGCCGGTGGGCGTGGTGGGCGAACTGGTCCTCGGCGGCGAGGTGCTGGCCCGGGGCTACCTCGGCCGGCCCGGGGCGACGGCGGAGCGGTTCCTGCCGGACCCGTTCGCGGACGTGCCGGGCGCACGTGCCTACCGCACCGGTGACCTGGCCCGCTACCGCCCGGACGGCGGCCTGGAGTTCGTGGGCCGGGCCGACCGGCAGGTGAAGATCCTCGGCGTGCGCGTCGAGCCGCACGAGGTGGAGGCCGCGCTGACCGCCGATCCCGCCGTGGCCGCCTGCGCCGTGCTGCCCCGTGCGGACGCGGGGGGAGCGGTCGGCCTCGTGGGCTACTTCGCGCCGGCCGACCCCCGGGCCGACCCGGACCGGCTGCGCGCCGAGGTGCGCCGGGGACTGCGGGAGCGGCTGCCCCGCGCGATGGTGCCGGCGCACCTGGTGGTGCTGGCGGCGCTGCCGATCGGCCCGACCGGCAAGCTGGACGTCTCCGCCCTGCCCGACCCCGACGAGGCCCCGGCGCCCCCGCCGACCCCGTCGGTCGCCGAGCCCGGCACCGACGCGGAACGCGGCCTCGCCGCCATCTGGGCGCAGGTGCTCCCCGTCCCCGGCGGACGGGCGATCGGACCGGAGGACAACTTCTTCGACCTCGGCGGCGACTCGGTGAGCGCCATCCGGGTGGTGGCCAGGGCACGCGCGGCGGGACTGCGCGTGGAGCTGAGCCGGGTGCTGCGCGCGGCGTCGCTGGCCGAACTGGCGGCCTCCGCGCGCCCGGTCGAGCGGCCCGCCGCGACGCGGCCCGCCTCCTCGGACGACCGGGTGTGGCTGACCCCGGCGCAGCGGCGCTTCCTGTCCGCCGCCGGTTCCCGGCCCGGCCACTTCAACCAGGCCGTGCTGACCGAGGCCGCCGAACGGGTCACGCCGGCGGCGTTGCGGGCCGCGTTGCAGGCGGTGGCCGCCCACCACGACGCGTTCCGGCTGCGCCCGGTGCGGGTCGACGGGCGCCGGCAGGACCACGCCACCCTCGCCCCCCGGACGGACGACCTGGTCACCGTGCTGGTGGCCGACGCGCCGCTCGACGCGGACTCGGTCGTGGTGCTCGCCGCACCCGCCCACGCCGCCGTCGACGTCGACCACGGCCCCCTGTTGGCCGCGCTGCTCGCCGAGCGGCCCGACGGCGGGCAGGCGGTGCTGCTCGTCGCCCACCACGTGGCGATCGACACGGCGTCGTGGGAGACCGTGCTGTCCGACCTGGACACCGCCTATCGGCAGGTCGCGCGGGGCGAGGAGGTGGTCCTGCCCACGCCGGTCACGCCGTTCGCGGACTTCGCCCGCATGCTGCCCGCGCTCACCTCCCGGCTGGACACTCCGGAGCAGCGCGCCCACTGGCACGACCAGCTCGCGGACCTGCCCCGGCTCCCCTCGACGACCGGCGACGGCGAGGGCGGTCCGGTGGTGCTCGCGCTGGGCGAGCCGGTCACGCGGGCGCTGGTGGCGGCGGCCTCCCGGCACCGGCTGCGGGTGGACGAACTGCTGCTGGCCGGCCTGACCCGCGTCGTGGCCCGGTGGACCGGGAACCCCCGGGTGGCGCTGTTGCGCGAGACGCACGGCCGATCGGGCCCGGCCGACTGGCCCGACCTGACCGGCACCGTCGGCTGGCTCACCGCCGTCCACCCCGTGCGCGTGGACGTGCCCGCCGACGACCCGGCAGCCGCCCTGCACGCCGTCCGCGAGGCCCTGGCCGCCGTCCCGGACGGCGGGGTGGGCTACGGCCTGCTGCACACCGATCCCGCGGCGGAGCCGGACCTGGTGGTCAACTACCTCGGCGCCACGACGGGTGGTCCCGGCTCGGGCCTGTTCGCCCGCGTCGAGCGGCAGGCGATCGGCGAGTACGCCGCCCCCGAGCACGCCGCCGTGCGCGGCATCGAGGTGATCGCCGGCATCGACGAGCGCGGCCTGTGGGTGGAGTGGCTCTACGACCCCGAGCGGTTCTCCCGGTCCGCCGTGGACTTCCTGGGCGGGGACCTGCGGACCGCGCTGGCCGACCTGGCGGCCCTGCTGGACGGGCCGTTCGGCACCGCCGCCGTGCCCGCCGACTTCCCGCTGGCGGACGCGCCGGGGGAGCAGTTGCGCACGGTGCTCACCGCCCGCCCCGGCGCGCGAGACGTGCGGCCGCTGTCCCCGGCGCAGCAGGGCATGCTGGCCTGGCACCTGGCCCGCCCCGGATCGGCCGCTTACCACACGCAGATCCTGTTCTCCGCGGACGGCGACGTGGACGAGGTCCGGCTGCGGGAGGCCTGGCAGCGGGTGGTGGACCACACGGACGTGTTCCGGACCGCGTTCGTCCACTCGGGACTGGAGCAGCCGGTGCAGGTCGTCGGCGCGAGCCCGCTGGTGGACTGGCGCGGACACGTGGCGACCGATCCGGGCGAGGTGCTCGAAGCGGATCGCGCCGAGCCGTTCGACCTCTCCGCGCCGGGCCCGCAGCGCTGGCACTGGATCGACGGCGGTCCGGCAGGCCGGTGGCTGCTGTGGAGCCACCACCACATCCTGCTCGACGGCTGGAGCCTGCCGCTGGTGCTCGCCGACGTGGCCGCCGCCTACACCGCCGGGCCCGCCTGGGTGCCGCCGCGCCGCCCCGGCTACGACGCCTACCTGTCGTGGCTGTCCACGCGGGACGAGGAGGAGGGCGCGGGGTTCTGGCGGGAGCGGCTGGCCGGCGTCGCACCGACGCGCCTGGGCCGGGCGGGCTCCTCCGGCACCGCGTCGATGGCCACCGCGGACCTCCCGGAGGCGGCGACGCGGGCGCTGACCCGGCTGGCGGAGCGCAGCCGCGCCACGCTGCACTCCGTGGTGCTGGCCGCCTGGTCGCTGGTGCTCGCCAGGCGCTGCGCGAGCGACGACGTGGTGTTCGGCGTGGTCGTGTCCCTGCGCCCCGACGAGGTCCCGGACTCGGAGCGGCTGGTCGGCCTGTGCCTGAACACGGTGCCCCTGCGGGTGCGACTGGACGCCGACGGCGAGCTGCCGGAGCTGTTCCGCCGCATCCAGGAGGACCTGGTGGAGGGCTACCGGCACGCCGCCCACCCGCTGGGCCGCATCCGCGGCTGGGCGGGCGCGCCGGACGCGCTGTTCGACAGCATCGTGGTGTTCGAGAACTACCCCGGTGACCGCACGGGCCAGGCGCTCGGCGCCGACGGCGCGTTGCGGGTGGTCCGCGCGGTGGAGAGCACCGAGTTCGCCGTGTCCCTGACCGTGCTTCCCGACGAACGGCTCACCTTCGAGCTGACCCACCAGGGCCACGCCCTGACCTCTGCGGAGGCGGACGAACTGGTCCGCCGCCTGGTTCGCCTGCTGGAACGGATCGCCCGGAGCGGCGACCCCGAGGGGAGAAGGAACCCGTGACCTTCCGCGTGCGCGACCTGTTCGCCGACGACGCCGACGAGACCACCGCGCGGCTGGCCGCGTGGAACGACACCGCCCGCGACTTCCCCACCGACGTGGGCGTGCACGAACTCGTGCGGCGGCAGGCCGCCGAGCACGGCGCGCGCGGCGCCGTGACCTTCGAGGGCACGACCCTGACCTACGCGGAGCTGGACGCGGCGGCCGCCGACCTGGCGGCGCGGCTGGCCGGCGCGGGCGTGCGGCCCGGCGACGTCGTCGCCATCGCGCTGCCCCCGTCGGACCGGCGGATCGTCGCCGTCCTCGGCGTGCTCCACGCGGGCGCGGCCTACCTGCCGCTGGACCCGGAGCTGCCCGCGCAGCGGCTGGAATTCCTGCTCTCCGACGCGGGGGCAGCGGCGCTGATCACCGACGCGGCCACGCGCGAGAGCGCGGTCGGTGCCTACGACGGGCCGACCCTGCTGTCCGACCGGCCGTCCCCGGGCGGCGCCACCGGACCGGTCGCGTTCCCGGGCCCGGCCCTGGCCGCCTACGTCATCTACACCTCCGGCTCCACCGGCCGCCCCAAGGGCGTGGCGGTCGACCACCGCAGCCTGGTCAACCGCCTGCTGTGGATGCGCGACCAGTACCGGGTCGGACCCGAGGACGTGGTCCTGCACAAGACGTCCTTCGGCTTCGACGTGTCCGTGTGGGAGCAGCTCCTGCCGCTGATCAGCGGCGCGCGCCTCGTGGTCGCGCCGAGCGGCACCCGCCGGGACGCCGCCGCGCTGGTCGGCCTCGTCCGCGCCGAGTCGGTGACGGTGCTGCACTTCGTGCCTTCGCTGCTGCCCGCGTTCCTCGACGTGGAGGGCGTCGAGCAGGCCCGCGCGCTGAGGGTCGCCATCTCCAGCGGCGAGGCGCTGCCCAAGCCGGTGGCCGTGGACTTCACCCGACGCCTGCCGCACTGCGCGCTGCACAACCTCTACGGGCCGACCGAGGCCACCATCGACGTCACGCACTGGCCGGTGGACGGCGACGACGAGCGGCCCTTCGTGCCCATCGGCACGCCGATCGACAACACCCGGGTCCACGTGCTCGACGACGAGCTGTCGCCCCTGCCGGTCGGCGCGGAGGGCGAGCTGTGCATCGGCGGTCGGGCCGTGGCGCTGGGCTACCTCGGGCGACCCGCGCTGACGGCCGAGAAGTTCGTGCCCGACCCGTTCGGCGGCCCCGGTGACCGCCTGTACCGCACCGGTGACCGGGCCCGCTTCGGGCCGGATGGGGCGGTGGAGTACCTGGGGCGGCGCGACGGGCAGGTCAAGCTGCGCGGCTACCGCATCGAACTGGGCGAGATCGAGACCGCCCTGCTGGAGTCGGACCTGGTCCGGCAGGCGGCGGTGGTCCTGCGCGGCGAGGGCGGCACCAGGCGGCTGGTGGGCTTCGTCTCCGGCCGGCCCGGTGCCGCCGGCGGCACCGAGGAGGCGGCGGCGCACGTGCTGGCCCGCCTGGGGGCGACCCTGCCCGCCTACCAGGTGCCGTCGCAGCTGGTGTGGCTGGACACCCTCCCGCTGACCTCCTCCGGCAAGGTGGACCGCGCGGCGCTGCCCGAGGTCACGACCACCTCCCGGTCGTCCGCCGCGCCCGGCACGCCCACCGAGCGGGCGATCGCGGCGCTGTGGGCGGAATTGCTCGACGGCGTCGAACCCGGCCTGGACGACGACTTCTTCCGCACCGGTGGCGACTCGGTGTCCAGCATGCGGCTGGCCGCGCGGGCGCAGCGCCAGGGCGTCCGGCTCGACGTGCAGCACATCTTCACCCACCGCACCGTCCGGGGCATGGCCGCCGCGGCCGACGAGGCCGCCGGCCGCCCGGTCGTCGCCGAACCGCGCGGCGACGACGACGAAGCGCTGCTGGCGGGCGTCGACCCGGCACACCTGGCCGAGGTGCGCGCCCGCCCCGGCGTCGCCGACGTCTACCCCCTGGCCCCCATGCAGGAGGGCATGCTGTTCCGGGGCCTGTTCTGGCCCGACTCGGACGCCTACTTCAACCAGAACGTCCTGGAACTCGTGGGCGGGACCGACGAGGACGTGTTGCGCGAGGCGTGGCGGCGGGTCGCCGACCGGTACGAGATCCTGCGCACCGGCTTCGCCTGGCACGACCGGGCCGAGCCGCTGCAGTACGTGCGCGACGACCTGACACCGCCGTGGTCGGTGCACGACTGGTCCGACGAAGGCCCCGACCGCCATGCGGAACTGCTGGAGCGGCTGCTCGGCGACGACCGGGCCGCAGGGCTCTCGCTGGCCGACTGCCCCCTGTACCGGCTGACCCTCGTGCGGCTCGGCGGCGGCCGGCACTACCTGCTGTGGAGCCACCACCACATCCTGCTCGACGGCTGGTGCCTGTCCCTGATCTGGGGCGACGTGTTCCGGGTCTACGAGGAGCTGGTGCACGGCCGCGAGCCGCGCCTGGAGCCGGTCCGGCCCTACCGGGACTACGTGCGCTGGATCCGCGCGAGGGCCGCGCGCAGCGAGGAGTCCGAGCGGTTCTGGCGCGAGTACCTGCGGGACCTGACCCCCAGCCCGTTCTCGACCGCCCCCGCCGACCAGGAGGGCGAGTTCGACACCGTCGTGCACGAGTTCCCCGAGCAGCTCACGCGCCTGGTGAACGAGGCGGCGCGCGGGTACGGCGTCACGACCAACGCGATCAGCCAGGCCGCGTGGAGCATGCTGCTCGCGCTCCAGTCCGGCGCGCGCGACGTGGTGCACGGCCTGACCATCGCGGGCCGCCCGCCCGAGCTGGAGGGCTCGGAGCACATGGTGGGCATCTTCATCAACACGATCCCGCTGCGCATCCGGCTCGACCCGGACAAGACGGTGACCGAGCTGCTGGAGACCATCCACCGCGACCTCGCCACCACGGCCGCGCACGGCCATGTCCCGCTGGCCCAGATCAAGTCGTGGGCCTCCGGCGAGCGGCTGTCCGGCGGCCGGGTCTTCGACAACCTGGTGGCCTTCGAGAACTACCCCGAGGACAACCTGCCCGGCGACGACCTGAGCATCCGGGTCATCGACCTGCACGCCCAGGAGAAGACCGAGTACCCCATCGGCCTGATCGTGCTGCCGCTGGAGAAACTGGCGTTCCACTTCAACTACGACACCACGCACTTCACCCGCGCCGAGGTGGACCGGTTCATCGAGACCTTCCGGCTGCTCACCGAACAGCTGTGCCGCCGCCCGGCTGCGCGGCTGCGCGAGCTGGACCTGCTGCCGGCCGGGGACCGCGAGCTGTTCGGGCGCTGGAACGACACGGCCCGCGCCGACGACACCCCGCCGTCGCTGCTCGACCTGTTCCTGCGCCACCGGGAGGCCACGCCGCACGCGCCGGCCGTGGTGGAGGGCGACACCGCGATCGGCTACGCCGAGCTGGACGCCCGCGCGACCGCGCTGGCCGGGCGACTGGCCGAGGTCGGGGTGGGTGCCGGGCGGCTGGTGGGGATCTGCCTGCCGCGCGGTGCCGCCTACCCGACCGCGCTGCTGGCCGCCTACCGGAGCGGCGCGGTGCCGGTGCTGCTCGACCCCGACCACCCGGAGGCGCGCCGGCGGGTGGTGGCGGCCGACGCCGCCGTGGCCGCCGTGGTGACGACGGCGGACGTGACCGGGTTCGAGGCGTGGCCGGTCGTCCACCCCGACGGGACGGTGACCCCGCCGACGCTCCCGCCCACCGGCCCGCCCGGCTCCACCGACCCGGCCCGCGACGCCTGCGTCGTCTACACCTCCGGCTCGACCGGCCTGCCCAAGGGCGTGCTCGCGCCCCAGGCCGGGGTGGTGAACCGGGTCCTGTGGTCCGGCCGGGCGTTCCCCACGCCCGAGCCGCCGCGCGTGCTCGCCACGGCGGGCACCGCCTTCGACATCGCGCTCTGGGAGGTGTTCTTCCCACTGGCGCACGGCGGCGCGGTCGTGGTCGCGCCGCAGGACACCGTGCTCGACCCGGACGCGCTGGCGGAGCTGGTCGCCGCGCGGCGGGTGACCGTGGCGCACCTCCTGCCCAGCCTGCTCGCCGCGTTCCTCGACAGCCCCAAGGCCGACGGCTGCGCGGCGCTGCTGCACGTGCTCTCCGGCGGCGAGAGCGTCACGCCCGCGATGGTCCGCGCCTTCGCCGGGTCCGGCCTGCACGCCCGGCTGCACCAGGCGTACGGCCCGGCCGAGGCGTCGATCAGCGTCACCCACCACACCTGCGTGCCCGAGGACGGCCTGCGCGAGCGCGTGCCGATCGGCCGGCCGATCGACAACACCACCGCGCACGTCGTGGACGAGCACCTGCGCGAGCTGCCCGTCGGCTGCGTCGGTGAACTGGCCGTCGCCGGCACCGCCGTCGGGGCCGGGTACCTCGGCGACCCGGAGCTGACCGCGCGGAGGTTCCCCGCGAACCCCTTCGGCGCGGGGCGGCTCTACCTCACCGGCGACCTGGCCCGGTGGCGCACCGACGGCGACCTGGAGTTCCTGGGCCGCCGCGACCGGCAGGTGAAGGTGCGCGGGCACCGGGTGGAGCCCGCCGAGGTGGACCGCACCGCCGAGCGGCACCCTGCGGTCCGGCAGGCGGTCACCGTCGCCCGCGACGCCCAGCTGACCACGTTCGCGGCGCTGCGCGGCGGAGCCCTGCTCGACGCGGACGAGCTGCGCCGGTGGCTGCGCGAACGGCTGCCGGACTGGATGGTCGGCCGGCTCGTGGTGCTCGACGCGCTGCCGGTGACCGGCAACGGCAAGGTGGACCAGCGCCGGTTGCTGGACCTGGCCGGCTCCGGGCCGCACCCGGCGGCGTCCGCCGCGTCGCGCCCGCCCGCCACCGAGATGGAGAAGCTGGTCGCGCGCTGCTGGGAGGAGGTGCTGGGGGTCACCGGCATCGGCGCGCACGACGACTTCTTCGCGCTCGGCGGCCACTCCCTGCTGGTGGTGCGGCTGCTCCGGGTGCTGCGGGACAACCTGCCGGAGGGGGTGCACTGCGACGTGCCGCACATCCTCAAGGCGCCCACCGTCGCCGGGCTCGCCGAGCAGCTGCTCGGTCCGGTCGCGGGCTCCGGCTCGGCGTACGTCCACACCCTCAACCCGGACGCGACCGGCGGCGCGCTGGTCCTCGTGCACCCCGGCGAGGGACTGGCGCTGCCCTACCACGGGCTGGCGCCGCTGCTGCCCGACGTGCGCCTGCACGTCCTGTCCGACCCGCGCTTCGGGCAGTCGGACAACCGGTTCGCCACCCTCGCCGAGATGGCCACCCGCTACGTCGAGTGGGTGCGCACCACCGAACCCGATGGCCCGTACCGCCTCGGCGGCTGGTCCTTCGGCGGCGTGGTGGCGCTGGAGATGGCCCGGCAGATGACCGCGCACGGCGACGCCGTGTCCGACCTGCTGCTCATCGACAGCCACAACCTCAACGCCGTCGCACGCCCCGGTGACCCGCGCGAGGGCATCCGGCAGCGGCTGACCGGCCTGGGCGTGGACCCCGACTCCCCGGAGGGCGCGGACATCGCGGAGGAGCTGCTGCACAACGGCGACCTCGCCGCGGACTACGCGCCCCCGGCCTACCGGGACCGCGTGTGCCTGCTCGTCACCGACGACGGCGACGACGGCCGCGACGCCGTGCGCTCGCGCGGCTGGGACCGGACCCTGCTGCCCGGTCTGGTCGTCGAACCCGTGGCCGGCACCCACGAGCGGCTGTTCGACGAGGACCGACTGCCCGACACGGCGGCTGCGATCCGCCGGGCGCTGGGAGGAGAGCGATGACCGCACCGTCGCAGGTGGTCCGGCGTTCGCCTGACCGGGTCGTGGAGACCTACGCCGAGGGCAAGCCCTACGACCTGTTCTTCCTGGACACGGCCGGCGTTCGCCTGGTCGGTCGCAAGACCGAGGCCGCCTACCCCGAGCCGGACCGCGACGGCCGGCCGGCCGAGCGGCTCAAGTGCACCCTCGTCGAGCCGCACATGCTGCTGGGGGTGGTGGAGCGCGAGCAGGTGGCCGAGGACCACGTGGCCGTGTTCCACCGCCCGCTGGACGAGGGGGAGAGGACCGCGCTGTTCGCCGCGGCCGCCGCCGACCCCATGACGGACCTGTACTACCCGTACGCGCAGCTCGGCCACCGCGTCCGCGAGACCGACACGGGCGGCTGGGAGGTGACCGACGAGTCGGCCCGTGAACTGGACCACGCCGAGGAGGTGCTGCGCGACTACGTGCCCGACCGGCTCGCCGAGTTGGGGTTCCGCGGCGGGGTGGCCTACGACGCGGCGTGCTCGACCGGCGCGTTCCTCCACGCCGTCGGTCGCCGGTTCCCCGGGACGCGCACCATCGGCCAGGACCTCAGCCCCGACATGGTGGCCCGCGCGCGGACCAGGCTGGACGAGGCGCACTGCGGCGACAGCATCCGGCCCGCGATCCCCGAGGGCAGCGCAGACCTGGTGGTCTGCCGGCACCTCAACGCGTTCGTCGTCGGTACCGACCAGGCCCACGACCTGCTCGCCGCCGCGGCGAGCAGGTGCCGGGACGGCGGGCACGTCGTGCTGCTCGGTCACACCCCGATCCTCATCAGCAGCCAGTGGTGCGAGATGACCGGGCTGACCCCGGTGCAACGCTCGGGCGCCACCCCGTCCGGGCACGCCCTCTTCCAGTGCTACGTGCTGCGCAAGGGCTGACCCGGACGGGGAGCCCACGCACGCCGAGTACCCGAGCAGAAAGCCCCACTCGATGCTGCTGACCAGCCGGAGACTCGTCCTGCGGCAATTCCGGCCGGGTGACGAGGAGGCGTTCGCCGCCTACCGCTCCGACCCCGAGGTGGCCCGGTACCAGGCGTGGGACAGCCCGCTGTCGCTCCGGGAGGCGACGGCCGCCGTGGCGCGGCACGCCGCCGCCGACCCGGACCGGGTCGGGTGGTTCCCGTACGCCATAGCGCTCGACGGCCACGTGATCGGCGACATCGGCGTCAACCTGCACGAGAACCGGAAGCAGGCCGAGATCGGCTTCAGCGTCGCGACACCGTTCCAGGGGCGCGGCTACGCCACCGAAGCCGTCGAACGCCTGCTCCGGCACCTGTTCCTCGACCTCGACCTGCACCGCGTCTCCGCGGAGTGCGACCCCCGCAACACCCCGTCCGCGCGCCTGCTGGAGCGCGTCGGCTTCCGACGCGAAGGACTGCGGCGGGAGAACACGTGGCTGCGGGGCGAGTGGGTGGACGACCTGCTGTTCGGCCTGCTCGCCCCCGACTACCGCCGGGGGCGGGCGGCCGGTGGCGCGCTCAGCCGTCGAAGGCGCTGACCGCCCCCGCACCCCTGCCCGGCGCGTCCTCCCAGCGGCTCAGCTTCGCGGCGACGGCCAGGTAGCGGGCGCTCGTCGGGGGTTCGACGACGTGGAAGTGCGACTCCTTGACCGGCGTCAGGTCACCGCCCCAGGCGACGACCCCCTCACAGTCGGCGAGGATGTCGCGGACCACGGCCTTCTCGTGCTCGAAGAACCCGTCCCGCGCGCCCGACGGGTAGAACAGCGGGCGGAGGGCGATGCCGCTGCCCGACAGGTACGCCGACTCGTACGGGGCGGCGACGCGCCGGTCCTCGACGTGCCCGGTGAGCTCGCCCGGCCCCACCCGGTGCTCCACCTCGTACAGGAAACGCCGCACGACGTGCAGCAGGACCGGGGCCGCCGCCGGGGCGAGGCGCACGGTCAGTCCGCTGCCCTCCACCCGGAACTCCGGCGCGCCACCGGCGGTGAGCACGGGCCAGCCGTTGGCGCTCCTGCCGCCCCGCCACTCCGCCGGGCCGGCGGGTGCGGTCGCCGCCGGGGCGGCGCCCGACGCCGGGGGAGCGGCGGTCCACAGGGCGCCGCCCGCGAGGGCCGCGCCGCCGAACGCGAGGAAACGGCGCCGGTCGATCGGTGTCATGGTGTGCTCTCCCCGTGTGGTCGCGACTGGTCCGAGGTGGGGCGTGCGCCGTGGCGCCGGGAGCGGCGGACGCGGGCGATCACCGGCACGGCGACGGCCGCCAGGACGAACACCCCGGTGAGGGCGGCCAGCGGCCAGGTCGTCACCGCCGCGGTCTCCCCGCTCCGCCACACGCACCGGACGTCCACCGGGAACTCGAAGAAGTAGCCGCCGCTGAGGTGGACGTCGTCGCCCAGGTCCGGCCGGTAGCGCCCGCACAGGTCTTCCGCCTGGTGCGCGATGGTCGACCACAGCGCGGCGGTGTGGCTGTCCACCGCCGCGAGCAGCAGCCACGCCACCGGTTCGACCCGCGCCCGCCGCGAGCCGCGCGGGGCGAACGTCGCCCGCCGCGTGGTCAGGCCGTGCACGAGCTTGACCAGGACCAGCAGCGGGGTCACCGCCAGCAGCAGGAGGGCGAGGTCGTTGGCGATCCGTTCCACGTGCCCGTCACTCGGCCTTCATGGCGCTGCGCCGCCGGTTCTCCGCCCCGCGCAGGATGTTCAGCGTGTCGGCGTAACCCTTGCAGAACGCCCGGAGGTCCGACGGCGTGATGCTGATCGGGTCGATCCACCCGCCGCTCTGCTGCTGCACCAGCAGCTTGCGGGCGGCGGCGTACTTCAGGGCGTCGACCGGGTTCGCGGGCGCCCCCGTCAGACACGCCACGGCGGCGTTCTCGGCGTCGGTCATCGTGCCGTACCGGCTGTCGAAGAAGTTGTTCACCCGGGACAGGTGGCCGCCCCGGAGCAGCAGGTCCTCGAACGCGGTCACGACGCTCGTGCCGTTCTTCACCGCCAAGCCGATCCGGTGACCGTCCATGTCCTCGACGAGGTCGTTGAGCATGAACGTCGTCTGCACGTTCGGCTTGGCCAGCCGCGCCATCGCGTAGGCGTAGCCGTCCTTGTTCTCGGACTCGTCGCGCACCCACTCACCGTAGAAGGTGATCAGGTCGCCGCACCAACCGCCCAGGTCGCCCAGGGTGAGACCGGCGCGCTCTCCGGCCCCCTTGAGCAGGTAGGCGTTCGCCGTGGCGGCCAGGTGGTCCACGGAGATCGACACGCCGAACGACGGGTCCTGGTAGTCGTACTCCGGCGGCGGCCGCAGCCCCGCGCCGCGACAGGCCGAGATGAACCCCTCGTCCACGCCTTCGAAGGTGTTGCGCCACTCGAAGTCGTTGTACTTCGGGTAGCGCAGCCACTCCAGCACCAGCTTCGACGCGCGGGACGGATCGTGACGCACCGCGAGGCCGTGCACCTCCCGCACGTAGGCGAGGAACTGGTCCACGCCGGTCGGGGCGTGACCGACGGAGTCCACCCCGAAGTCGGCACCCGGTCGGTGGACGACGCGGTCCAGGTCGAACACGTCGGAGCCGTTCTGGAACTGGAACTCCTTGATCTGGTTGAACGACCAGTTCAGCGGCAGCGGGAACCCGAGGTTGCCGGAGAAGCCCCAGGACATGCCGGAGACGAACGAGTGCGACACGTACGCCTCGGCGCTCACCCGTGCGGCCACGTTCCGCGAACCGTAGACGCCGACGACGTACCGGCCGCCCTGGCGGTTGAGCGCACCCCGGACGCCCAGGAAGTACGGGACGATGTTGGAGGTGATCTCCGGGTCGGTGGCGTCGTAGTCGACCGCGAAGTAGATCACCGTGCCCCGGTTGAACCCGTAGTGCACGCCCCGCTCGTGCGCCAGCATCCCGTGCTGGTAGCCGGCCGAGTAGGTGAAGTCCACCAGCTGGCGGGCGTTGTACTGCCAGATCGGGAAGCACCGGAGCCCGGCGGCGAAGATCGCCTGCAACTCGCCCGGCTTGATCTCCTTGTCCAGGGTGCCGCCGGGGGCCTCGTCGAGGTAGCGCCCCACCGCCCGGTAACCGGCCTGGTACAGCGCCTGCGCGCGGGACGCGGTGATGGTGAACCTCGTGTCGCACGCGTCGGCCGGCCGGTCCGGGTCCCCGGTCGACACCAGCAGTTGCGCCCAGGTCGCGTAGTCGCCGTTGCCGTGCTCCGGTAGTGCGGAGAACCGCTGGAACACCCGGATGAAGTCGGCGGTCGCGGTCGTGTAGGTGTCCCGGAACCCCACCCCGGACGTGCCGGGCACGGGCTCGTTGAAGATGCAGGCGGCGTGGAACAGCTGCGTGACCGGCCCGGACGTGCCGACGTACTGGGTGCGTTGCTGGAGGCCGGCCTTGGTGGCGGGCCCGAAGCTGCCGTTGGGCTCGGCGATCCCCATCTCGTACTGGAGGGCCCGCACCAGCGCCTGCTGCACGTCCCGGGAGTAGTGGCCGTCGCAGGGACCGATGAAGTAGTTCGCCCTGGTCCAGTAGCGGCTGTTGAGCCACCGCTGGATGGTCACGACCACCTCCCGGCCGCCGCCGAGCAGGACGTAGGCGTCCATGGTCAGCAGCGCCTTGAAGATCTTCGGCGTCGTCTGGCCGCCCGCGGTGCCCGTCCCGCCGTCCGGCAGCCCCATGTCGCGCCGCATCGCCTTCACGGCCTCGGTGGTGACGGCGCCGTACCCACCGTACTCGTTGGCGCCCCAGTACCCCTTGCAGAACAGGGCGTGCTGGATGATCCGCACGATGTTCTGGTTCCGGTTCCAGCCGAAACCGATGTCGCCCAACGCCTGGAGCGCGGTCAGCGTGCCGGGGCCGAAGTTCGCCACCAGGGGCGAGATGCCCAACTCGTGCTGCAACCCCATCGTCAGGGACCACATCGTGGCCCACCCGGTGTTGCCGTCCTCATCGCACCGCTTGTACCCGGCCACGCCACCGTAGGTGGCGTTGACCCACCGCTGGGCTTCGAGCACCTTGTCGTCCATCAGGACCCGCAGACCTCTCTGCTCACCGCGGCCGTTTCCGGGGACGGCCCCGCACGCGTGGCCGGTGGTCTCGCTCGATCGGGTCGTTCGACCTGCGTGGTCGCACCGCGGAACGACTCGTGCAATGACGACGACAAGCGGAACCCGCTCCGCTGCACCCCCTCGGTAATAGCTTTACCGAATCGGTCGACGCTCCGTCAGCGCCCGTTCGAGTGACGCGGAGCAGCCGGGCCGACTGCTCCGCTCCGCTGGGGCGGCGGGTGGCGGGGAGGCGCAGGACGGCTCCGACCACAGTGGACCGCTGTCGGTCGTCCAGGGACTCGATCGACGGGGCGGGAGCTGGACGACGTGTTCGTCCAGCGGGCGCCGTGCAGCCGGTTCCGGTGGCACGGGCCGCCCGTTCACCGGGCCGAGCCGCGCCGGTCCGCCGAGCGGGGGTCTTCCGCGCAGTCGTCCGCCGGCCGACCCGGCGCTGCTGGTCGGGGCTCACCGACGCGCGAACTCGACGACGGGACGGCCCGCGCCTCCGTTCGCGATGTCCGATCCGACGGCGAACCACCATCACCGACGGCGGCCACCGGGGCGCCGGGCTCGTCGTCCCACACCGCCGCGAGCACCGCCGAGCCGGACCCCGGCCCCGGAAGAGGAGCGCGGAGGACGCACGACCTCGCCGGACGGGTGGGCGGGCCGCACGACCACGGGGCGTTCCGAGGCTGCCCGGAGATCGTCCACGGGACGCCTTAGGGGGGCTTTAGGGGTCGTTGAGCCGAATCGGCGCGGCTACTTTTGCCCGAGGAACAGAGGTCCGGTCCGACGCGGAAGGCGACGGGATGACACGACCGTCCACTCGGGGCAGACCGCGCGGGACCGGGTTCACCGGCCCCGCGACACCCGGGCGGGGACGCGGTCGACGTGCCCGCCGCACGACGGGAACCGGCTTCCGTGCGGCGCCCGCGGGCGGGCACCCACTCACACCCACCGCCAGGGGGCCGTGTCCCGGCACCCGGCGGATCGGCTCACCGACCGGAGGTTCGCCCATGACTGAGGCAGTGGCGGTGGAGGCGGCGTTCGAGAACCGGCTCGTGGAGCTGCGCCAGATCAAGGACGCGGCTCGCCGCGGGCCCGACGACGCGGCGACCACCCGGCAGCACGAGCGCGGCAAGCTGACCGCGCACGAGCGGATCGAACTGCTCCTCGACCCGGGGTCGTTCACCGAGGTCGAGGCCCTGCGCCGGCACCGGGCCACCGGCTTCGGCCTGGAGCACCGGCGGCCGTACTCCGACGGTGTCGTCTGCGGCTGGGGAACGGTGCACGGCCGCACGGTGTTCGTGTACGCGCACGACTTCCGGATCTTCGGTGGCGCGCTCGGCGAGGCGCACGCCCAGAAGATCCACAAGGTGATGGACCTCGCGGCGGCGGCCGGCGCGCCCCTGGTGTCCCTCAACGACGGCGCCGGCGCCCGCATCCAGGAGGGCGTCACGGCGCTCGCCGGGTACGGCGGGATCTTCCAGCGCAACACCCGGTGCTCCGGGGTCATCCCGCAGATCTCGGTGATGCTGGGCCCGTGCGCGGGCGGCGCGGCGTACTCGCCGGCGCTGACCGACTTCGTGTTCATGGTCCGCGAGACCTCGCAGATGTTCATCACCGGCCCGGACGTGGTGCACGCGGTGACGGGCGAGGAGATCACGCAGAACGGCCTCGGCGGGGCGGACGTGCACGCCACGACCTCCGGCGTCGCCGCGTTCGTCTACGAGGACGAGCAGAGCTGCATCGAGGACGTGCGGTACCTGATCTCCTTCCTGCCGTCCAACAACAACGAGGCACCACCGGTCGAGCCGACCGACGACCCGCCCGACCGCCGGACCGACCGGCTGGTCGAGCTCGTGCCGACCGACTCGACCCGCGCCTACGACATGTGCGCCGTCATCGAGGAGATCGTGGACGACGGCGCGTTCTTCCAGGTGCACGCGGGCTGGGCGACCAACGTCGTGTGCGCGCTGGCCCGGATGGACGGTCACGCGGTCGGCATCGTCGCGAACCAGCCCACCGTGCTCGCCGGCGTGCTCGACATCGAGGCGAGCGAGAAGGCCGCGCGGTTCGTGCAGACGTGCGACGCCTTCAACATCCCGCTCGTGACGCTCGTGGACGTGCCCGGCTTCCTGCCCGGCGTGGACCAGGAGCACGGCGGCATCATCCGGCACGGCGCGAAGCTGCTCTACGCCTACTGCAACGCCACGGTGCCGCGGGTGCAGGTCATCCTGCGCAAGGCATACGGCGGCGCGTACATCGTGATGGACTCGCGCTCCATCGGCACCGACGTCTCTCTGGCGTGGCCGACGAACGAGATCGCCGTGATGGGCGCCGAGGGCGCGGCCAACGTCATCTTCCGCCGCGAGATCAAGGCGGCCGACGACCCCGAGGGCATGCGCCGCCTGAAGATCAAGGAATACCGCACCGAGCTGATGCACCCCTACTACGCCGCCGAGCGCGGGCTGGTGGACGACGTGATCGAACCGGGCCGCACGCGCGAGCTGCTGGTCCGCGCGCTGCGGATGCTCCGGGCCAAGCACGCCGACATCCCGGCGCGCAAGCACGGGAACCCGCCGGTCTGATGGGCGAGCCCGACGTGCGCGTCCTGCGCGGCTCGCCGGACGACGACGAGCTCGCCGCCCTGGTCGCGGTGCTCTCCGCGGTGGCCGGTGCCATCCGGGCGGGGGAGCCGGCGCCCCCGGTCCCCAGGCCCCGCCGGCCGACCTCCTACCCGGCCTCCACGAGCTGGCGCACCCGTCGCTGAACCCCTCGGGGTTCGGCGGCGGGTCCGCCCGGACCGGGTCACGTGCGCACGACGGTGCTGTCCAGGTAGGTCAGCACCGCGCGGATGCGCCGGTTCTCGTCGCGGCTTGCCTCCAGGCTGAGCTTCGCGAAGATGTTGCTGATGTGGTTCTCCACGGCGCCCTGGGTGACGCTCAGGTTCCGCGCGAGGGCCGCGTTCGAGAGGCCCTGCGCCATCAGGCCCAGCACCTCCTTCTCGCGCGCGGTGAGGGCGTCGAGCGGGTCCCGGCTGCGGGAGAGCATCTGGGCGACCACCTCGGGGTCGATCGCGGAACCGCCGCCCGCCACGCGCCGGACCGCCTCCAGGAAGTCGGTCACGTCGGCGACGCGCTCCTTGAGCAGGTAGCCCACCCCGGCGGCGCCCTTGGCGATCAGGTCGACGGCGTAGCTGCCCTCCACGTACTGCGACACCACGAGGACCGGCAGCCCGGGGAACTCCTGGCGGGCGGCCAGCGCCGCCCGCAGCCCCTCGTTGGTGAACGTCGGCGGCATCCGGACGTCGGCGATCACCAGGTCCGGCCGGTGCTCGCGGACGGCCAGGAGCAGGTCGTCCCCGTTGGCCACGGCCGCGACCGTCTCGATGCCGACATCGGCGAGCAGGCTCTGCACGCCGGCGCGCATGAGCACGGAGTCTTCGGCGATCACGACACGCATCTCGCGCTCCTCGGGGAAGTCACCAGCGGACGGGGAGGTCGGCGCGCACCACCGTCGGCCCGCCGACCGGGCTGACCACGGTGAGCACGCCGTCGATCGTCGCGGCGCGGTCGACCAGACCGGCCAGGCCGCCACCGGGCCGGGGGGAGGCGCCACCGCGGCCGTCGTCCGTGATCTCGACGACCACGGTGTCGTCGTCACGCGTCACCCGCACCGAGGCGCGGCCGGCGCCCGCGTGCTTCGTGATGTTGGCCAGCGTCTCGCTCACGATGAAGTACGCCGCGGTCTCCACCGGCGCGGGCGGGCGCGGCTCCACGTCGACCCGGACGTCCACCGGGATCAGCATCCGGGCCGTCAACGACGACAGCGCCGCGTCCAGGCCGCGGTCCTGGAGCACCGGTGGGTAGATCCCCCGGGCGAGGTCGCGCAGCTCGGACACGGCGAGCTTCGCGTCGGAGTGGGCCGAGCCGATCAGCTCGCGCGCCGCGGCCGGGTCGTCCGAGTCGAGCTTCAGCCGGGCCCGGCCCAGGCTCATCGCGACGGCCACCAGCCGCTGCTGCGCCCCGTCGTGCAGGTCCCGCTCGATGCGCCGGCGCTCGGCCTCCACGGCGTCGACGGCGCGGGCCCGGGAGTCCTTCAGCCGCCGGGTGCGCGCCTCCAGCTGGGCCGTGCGGTCGGGCCCCAGTAGCGACAGCGCCAGCGCGCCGTGCAGCTCCCCGATCTTCGGCGCCACGAAGATCCCGAACGGCGGCACGGCCACCGACACGATCCCGGCCACGAACTCGACGATGCCCAGCGGCAGCGCGAGCAGCACGTAGATCAGCTCGCGCCAGGTCACCGGGTCCACCAGCCGGACCTGCCAGGTGTGCAGCAGCCCCCCGCCGCCCGGCAGCCGGTCGGGGGTCGCCACGTCGACCCCGAGCATGGCGCGCACCCAGGCGCGCTCCAGGTCGGCGAAACCGCGGACCAGGGAGGTCGCGGCCACCAGGACGGGGATGCCGACCCACAGCATGATGGTGACGATGCCGAGCACGGTCGTCACGACCACGAGCGGGAACACCACCAGCCGGATTGGGAAGCTCGCGAGGAGGAAGACGATGGTCCGGACCGGCCCCGGCCGGGGCATCACCGCCACCGGGCGATCCGTTCCAGCTCCGGGACGAGGTCGTCGAGGGTGGGGGTGGCCAGCATCTCGTCGCGCACCTCGGCGGCGCAGTCGCGGAACGACGGCTCCTCCAGCAGCCGCTGGAGGCCGGCGCGGACCGAGTCCGGCGTGACGTCCTCCAGGTCCACCAGCAGGCCGTTGCCGCGCTTGACCTGGGCCACCGCGGACACCCGCTCGCTCCACGTGGTGCCGGGGATCACGAGCTGCGGCACGCCGTTCACCACGGCGTTGCCGATGGTCGCGCCGCCGCCCTGGTGCACGATGGCCGAGCAGCCGGCCAGCAGCTCGTTCATCGGCACGAAGTCCACCGCGCGCACGTTGTCCGGTACCTTCCCGACCGACGCCAGCTGGTTCGCGTCGAGGTTCGCGACGACCTCGACGTCGAGGCCGGCGAGGCCGTTGAGCAGGTCGGCCACGGACGTCTCCTCGATGCCGATCACCTGGCGGTTCGAGACGCCCAGCGTCAGCATCACCCTGGGGCGCTCCGGCTCGTCGAGCACCCACCGCGGGATCGCCATCGGCTTGTTCTGGGGGACGAACCGCGCGGGCACGTAGTCGACGTCCACCCCGTCGTACCGCAGGTAGGACGGGTGGCAGTCGATGGTCTTGACGCCGTGGCGGAGGGTCTCGTCGTAGTCCGCGCCGAACCGGCCCACCGCGGCGGTCATCCACTCCACGAACGGGTCGGGCGAGCGGTCGTCCGGCCGGCTCGCGCGCAGGTCCCGGTACTGCGCGGCGATCCGCGCGGTCTGGTCCGCCGCGTACATCATCCGCAGGTGCGGAACACCGACGGCCCGCGCGACGATCGGCGCGGCGTAGATCATCGGGTCCCACACCACGAGGTCCGGCCGCCAGTGGCGGGCGAACCGGACCAGCTCGTCGAGCAGGGGGTCCGGGGTGGTCCAGCGGAAGACGTCCACCCAGTGCTCGTAGACGTTGCGCACGTACTCCTCGGTGTAGCGCTCCGGCCGGCTCTCCGAGATCCGGAACCCGCCCTGCATCGCGTTGTCCCCGTCGACCTGGAGCCGCCGGTGCCGGGCGATGTCGAGGTCCCCGCCGAACCACATGGCGTCGAGGCCGGTCTCGGCGAACGAGGCGACCTCGCGCGGGTTGCGCTGGCCGACGAACCGCACCTCGTGCCCGGCGGCGGCCAGCGCCCACCCGACCGGTGCCATGCTGTAGACGTGCGTCCTCGTCGGGAAGACCATCAGCATGACGCGCATCGCACACACTCCGGGGTCACGGGCGGGAGATCCAGGCCTGTCGGGGAAACGGTACGGCCGGCGCGCCGCCCGGCCGACCCGACAAGGTCCCGGTAGGAGCGGAACCCCTGTTCCGCCGGGGACGCCTTCCCCTCCGGGACGGGGTGCGGTAGGGCGGGAGCACCGACGGGCGCGCCCCCGCGGGTCATCGCGCGCCCGGACGACAGCTCCACACCCCCGCCGGCGCAAGGACCGCTTTAGATCCCCCTTAGGGGCTGGTGGAGGAGATCCGGCGGCGGTTAGACATGGAAGCGGCCCGATCGCGTCGGGCGGGACGTGGACAGCGAGCGAGGTGATGAGCATGGTCGTGGAACCCACGGACAAGGGCTGGGTCCCGTTCGGCGGGCACCGCACCTGGTACCGGGTCACCGGCGTCGTCGGAGGTGAGTTGCCCGCCGTCGTCGTGGTGCACGGCGGGCCCGGGAGCACGCACGACTACCTGCGCAACCTCGGCTCGCTCGCCGAGCACGGCTGGCCGGTGGTGCACTACGACCAGCTGGGCGGCGGCGGGTCGACGCACCTGCCGGACGCGGACCCGGGGTTCTGGACCCCGGAGCTGTTCGGCGACGAGCTCGACAACCTGCTGCACCGGCTGGGGATCGAGGACAATTACGTCCTCTTCGGACAGTCCTGGGGCGGCCTGGTCGTGGCGAGGCACGCCGCCGGGCGGCCCGACGGCCTGCGCGGGCTCGTGATCGCGAACTCGCCGGCGTCGTACCCGCTGTGGCGGCAGGAGATGGACGTGCTGCGGGCGCAGCTCCCGCCCGGCGTGGACGCCGCGCTGCGGGCGCACGAGGCCGCCGGCACCACCGGCACGCAGGAGTACTTCGACCTGATGCGGGTGTTCTACGACCGGCACGTGTGCCGCGTGCTGCCGTGGCCGGACGAGTACCTGGCCTCGTTCCTGGAGATGGCCGAGAACGGCACCGTCTACTCCGTGATGAACGGGCCGAGCGAGTTCACCGTCACCGGCACGCTCAAGGACTACTCGGTGATCGACCACCTCGACGACATCGAGGTGCCCACGCTCCTCGTCTCCGGTCGGCACGACGAGGCCACCCCGGTGACCGTCCAGCCGTACGCCGACCGCATCCACGACGTGCGCTGGGAGATCTTCGAGCACTCCAGCCACGTTCCGCACCTGGAGGAACCCGAGCGGTTCCGCGAGGTCCTGCTCGGTTTCCTGCGAGAAGTCCACGCCTGCGGGTCCGCGAGCCGGACCGCCGGAAGAGAGGTCGCCAGACATGGATGAGGCCACCGGGCCGGGGTCGGCGATCGTCTTCCCCGGCATGAGCCCGTGCAGGTTCGCCGACTTCGGCAAGTTCCTGCTCCTCAACCCCTTCGCCCGCCGGCTGACCGCGGAAGCGGGCGACCGGCTCGGCTACCCGCTGATCGACCGCTTCCGCGACGCCGAGGGCGACTACTCCGAGTACGCGCAGGTCGGGTTCATGCTCACCTGCGTCGCGCTCGCCGAGTGGGCGGAGCAGGAGTACGGCATCAGCCCCGACTACTGCACCGGGCCGAGCTTCGGCGAGAAGCCCGCCAGCGTGTACGCCGGTTCCCTGACCTTCCCCGACGCCGTGTGGATGACCGCCGAGCTGGCGCGCTGCCTCACCGAGTTCTTCGCGACCGAGTACACGGACGTGGTCACGCACTCGTTCGTCCGGACGCCGGAGGACAAGCTGGAGGAGGCGCTCGCCGAGCTGGCGGCACGCGGCGAGTGGCACGACATCTCGTGCTACATCGACCACGACTTCTACATGGTGTCGCTGCGCGAGCGGAACCTCGACTGGCTCAAGGACGCGGTGCGCGCCATGGGCGGGCTCTCCCTCTACACGATGCGGCCGCCCCTGCACTCGCGGGCGTTCGGCGCGCTGCGCCGCAAGGTGGAGGACGAGGTCATCGGCGACCTGCGGTTCCACGACCCGCTCCTGCCGATCATCGCCGACCAGGACGGTTCGATCCTGCGCTCCGGCGAGCAGGTGCGCACCATGCTGCTCGACAGCATCGTCAAGCCGCTGAACTGGTTGCAGGTGGTCTCGTCGCTGGAGCAGCTGGGGGTGCGCAAGCTCTGGGTGGCGGGCCCGGACACGCTGTTCGGTCGCGTCCGGGCCACCACGAGCCGGTTCGAGGTGGTCACGGTGAACCCCCGCCTGGCCTTGCACCCGCGGCGGCGGGGCACCGGACCGTCGCACGTCAGCTAGCGGGCTGCAAGCCGGCCAACGTGGTCCACAGCCGGCCGGGGTTCTCGAAGGTCTCCAGGTTCAGGGCGTCGTCCTGGAAGCGGACCCCGTAGTTCTGCTCCAGCACGGCGAGCAGCTCCACGGTCGCGAGCGAGTCGAGGCCGTACTCCCGGAGCGGGGTGTCGGCCGCCAAGGCCTCCTCGGTGGACAGGAACGGGAGGAACGAGCGCAGCGTCTCGTCGAAAGTGCTGTCCCACATGGCAAACTCCGGATCGCTGGGTTCGGCGGACGGCAAAACCGACCGTCCGGTTCGTTTTTGGACCCTACCTCGCGTCGCCGCTCCGGATCGACGCATCGGCACCCCTATTCCACGGCGGAGGACGACGATGGACACGAGTTCCACCGGGCTGCACGCCCGGTTCCTGCGGGGCCTGGCCCGGTCGGAGCGCGGGGTCGCGCTCCACCTGGGCGAACAGCGGATCGACTACGCCCGGCTGCACGACCTGGCCCTGCTCTGGGGCGGCGCGCTGGTCGACGCCGGCGCCCGCACGGTAGGGGTGCTGGCGGACAAGGGGGTCACCGCGTACGCCGGTGTCCTCGCCGGGCTCTACGCCGGCGCGACCGTCGTGCCGCTGCGACCCGACTTCCCGGCGGCGCGCACCGCGCAGATGGTCCAGGCCGCCGGGGTGGACGCGATCGTCGCCGACGCGCGGGGTCTCGCCCAGTGCCCGCAGGTGCCGGCCGGGCGGCGGACGATCGTGCTCGCACCCGAAGCGGAGGGGACGACGGCGGCGGTGGTCCGGCCGCACTTCTCCCGGGCCCTGGCCGCGCCGCTGTCGGTGAGCCCCGAGGACACCGCGTACGTGCTGTTCACCTCGGGTTCCACCGGCCGCCCCAAGGGGGTCCGCATCAGCCACGGCGCCACCGACCACTACTTCGGCCTGCTCGACGCGCGCTACGACTTCACGCCGGACGACGTGTTCTCCCAGACGTTCGACCTGAACTTCGACTGCGCGATGTTCGACCTGTTCTGCGCGTGGGGCGCCGGCGCGCCGGCGGTCGTGCCGCCGCGAGCCGCCTACCGCGCGCTGCCGGAGTTCGTGGCCGACCGCGGGGTGACGGTCTGGTTCTCCACGCCGAGCGCCATCGACCTCGTCCGCCGCACCGGCGGGCTGCGCCCCGGCGCCCTGTCGGGGCTGCGGTGGAGCTTCTTCGCCGGTGAGGCGCTGAACGTGCGGGACGCGGCCGACTGGCGGGCCGCGTCCTCCTCGACCGTGGAGAACCTGTACGGGCCCACGGAGCTCACCATCACCGTCGCCGGCTACCGCTGGGACGACGTGGAGACGCCCCGGATCGCGGTGAACGGCGTGGTGCCGATCGGCGAGGTGCACGCGGGCCACGACCACCTGCTGCTGGGCGAGCACGACGTCGCGGTGGCCGAGGAGCCGGGAGCCGAGGGCGAGCTGTGCGTCGCCGGCCCGCAGCTGACCCCGGGCTACCTCGACCCGGCCGACGAGCGCGGCCGGTTCCTCGACCGCGGCGGTCGCCGCTACTACCGCACGGGCGACCGCGTCCGCCGGCTCGACGACGGCGGCCTCGCCTACCTCGGCCGCCTCGACTCGCAGGTCCAGGTGCTCGGCTGGCGCGTCGAGCTCACGGAGGTGGAGCACGCCCTGCGCGCCTGCGGTGTGCACGACGCCGTGGCGCTGGGCGTCGCCTCGGACGCGGGCACCGAGCTGTTCGTGTTCTACACCGGCCCGACCCGGCCGGTGATCGAACTGGTCCGAGCCCTGCGCGAGGTGCTGCCCGAAGGCGTGATCCCGCGCCACTACCGCAACGTCGCCGAATTCCCCCTCAACTCCAACCGGAAGATCGACCGCAAGGCGCTGGCCGCGGAAGCGGCCGAGCTGCTCAGTCCCGTGCCGGTCGGCTGAACCCGCAGGTCACGCCCCTGTCGAACCAGGTCACCCCGGAGGACTCCCACGTCCTCCGGGGTGACCTGGCGCATTTCGGGGTCCGTGCGGTTAGGGGGCCGCTAGGGGTGTGGCGGGCCACGTCGTCGCGGTTAATTTTCCGACATCGGGGCATCGTTCGTGCGCCGCACGTGATTCTTTCGAGTCCATACGGGAGCAGCAGTCGTGAACGATTCTCCTGGCGGTCCGCTCATCCATTCCCTGCTCGACGAGGCGGTGGCCGACGCGCCCGCGTCGACGGCGGTGCGCGACGGCGCCGGCGCCTGGACCTACGCCGAACTGGCCGCGTGGAGCCGTGCCGCGGAGGCGGTGCTGGCGCGCCGGGGCGTCGGCCGCGGCGACCGCGTCCTCCTGCAACTGCCCACCACCCGCGAGCTGGTCGCGCTGCTCTACGGCACCTCCCGTCGCGGCGCGGTGTTCGTCCCGGTGAACCCGGCGATGAAGCCGTTCCAGTTCGGGTCCGTGGCGGCGAACGCCGAACCGGTGCTGGTCGTCACTCCGGCCGAGTTCGGTCCGCTGTGGACGGAGGTCGAGCGGGCCTTCGCCGCGGGCGAGCGGGCCGAGCCGACCGAGGTGGCGGAGGACGACGTCGCCGTCCTCGTCTACACCTCCGGCAGCACCGCCACGCCGAAGGGCGTGGTCGGGCCGCACCGCCAGGTCGTCTTCGCCACCCGGGCGATCCAGGCCGTGCTCGGCTACCGCGGCGACGACGTGGTGTTCTGCCGGTTCCCGATGTCCTGGGACTACGGCCTCTACAAGGTGCTGCTGGCGTGCGGCGGGCGCAGTGAGATCGTGCTCGCCGACGCCGAGTCGGACCTGCGGCTGCTCCGGCGGATGCGCGAGGTCGGTGCCACGGTGGTGCCCATCGTCCCGTCGCTCGCCACCATGATCGCCACGCTCGCCGGGCGCGACGACGAACCGCCCGCGCCCGTGCGGCTGTTCACCAACACCGGCGCGGCGCTGCCCGACGCCACGATCGCCGCCCTCCGCGCGGCCTTCCCCGGCGTCCGGGTGGTCCGCCAGTTCGGCCAGACCGAGTGCAAGCGGATCACGATCATGCCGCCCGAGGAGGACCTCGACCGCCCCGGCTCCTCGGGGCTCCCGCTGCCCGGCACGTCCGTGCACATCCTCGCCGCCGACGGCACCGAGCTGCCCGCCGGGGACATCGGCGAGATCGTCGCCGCCGGTCCGCACGTGATGCCGGGCTACTGGCGCGCGCCGGAGCTGAGCGCCCGCGCCTTCCGCCGCGACGAGGCCACCGGCGCGCTCCGCCTGCACACCGGCGACTACGGCCGGCTCGACGCCGACGGCTACCTCTACTTCGAGGGCCGCCGCGACGACATGTTCAAGCGCAAGGGCATCCGGATGTCCACGCTGGAGATCGAGGCCGCCGCGATGGACATCCCCGGTGTCCGCGCGGCCGGCGCGATCCCGCCGAGCGACACCCGGGACCTCGCCATCTGCGTCGAGGGCGACCTGTCGCCCACGACGGTGCTGCGGGAACTCGCCAAGCGGCTGGAGCCGCAGAAGGTCCCGTCCCTGTGCCACGTCGTGGAGGAGCTCCCGCTCACGGCGCACGGCAAGAACGCCACGGACGAACTCGCCCGGCTCGTGGAAGGCGCCCACCAGTGAGCAAGTACCGCACCCTGGCCGAGAAGTTCGGCACACCCACCTACGTCTACGACCTCGACGTGGTCGCGCAGGCCCGCGACCAGCTGTTCGGCCTGCTGCCCGACGGCGTCGAGCTGTTCTACGCGCTCAAGGCCAACCCGCACCCGGAGATCGCGCGCGAACTGCGCGCCGGGGGCGACCGGCCGTGCCGCGCGGAGATCAGCTCCACCGGCGAGCTGGGCAACGCCCTGGCCGCCGGCTTCGCGCCGGAGGAGATCCTCTACACCGGCCCGGGCAAGACGGACGCCGAGCTGGAGCGGGCCGTCGCCGCCGGGGTCCGGCTGTTCTCCGTCGAGTCGGCGACCGACCTGCGGCACGTCGGCGCCGCCGCGGTGAAGCACGGCGTGACCGCGTCGTGCCTGCTGCGCGTGAACACCACCGCGAGCAACGCCTCCAGCGGCATCCGGATGATGGGCCGGCCCTCGCAGTTCGGCATCGACGCCGAGACCCTGCCCGCGCTCATGCCCGAGCTGCGGGCCGTGCCCGGCACCCGCCTCGTCGGGGCGCACTTCTTCACCATGAGCAACGCCCAGGACGAGGACAGCCTGCTCGGCGAGTACGAGTTCGTGCTGCACTCCGCCGCGCGGCTGCGCGACGAGGTCGGCCTGCCGCTGGAGCTGCTCGACATCGGCGGCGGATTCTCCTCGCCCTACGCCGTGCCCGGCCCGCGCACCGACTACCCGAAGCTGCGCGCGGGCCTGGAGGTCCTGCTCGACCTGCACCTGCCCGAGTGGCGCTCCGGCGCGGTCGGGCTGGCCTGCGAGTCCGGCCGCTACCTGGCCGGCAGCTGCGGCGCGCTGCTCGCGGGGGTGGTGAACGTGAAGGAGAGCCGGGGCCACCGGTTCGTGATCCTCGACGGCGGCATCAACGTGCTCGGCGGCCTGTCCGGCATCGGCCGGCTGCTGCCCGCCGCCGTCGACCTCGACGGCGTCGACGACGACGACCTGCGCACCGGCAGCCTCGTCGGCCCGCTGTGCACGCCCGGCGACTCGCTCGCCAAGGCGGCCAGGCTGCCCGAGCTGGTGCCCGGCGACGTGGTGACCGTGCCGAACGTGGGCGCGTACGGCGTGACCGCGAGCCTCATCGGCTTCCTGGGCCGTCCGGCGCCGGTCGAGGTCGTGGTGCGCGGCGAGGACGTCGTCTCGGTGTCCCGGTTGGACTACCACCGGACGTACGAGGTGACGCCGTGAACGACGAGGCGCCCCCCTGCGGGGCAGTGGTGGACGCGGACGCGGCCAGGCGGACCGTGATCGTCAGCAGCATGGCGTCCGACTCGCACACGTGGAACCTCGTGTACCTGGAGCTGCTGCTGGGCGAACTCGGGTTCGACGTGGTGAACCTCGGCGCGTGCGTGCCGGACGAGCTGCTGAGGTCCGAGTACCTGAGCCGCCGGCCCGCGCTGCTCGTGCTGAGCAGCGTGAACGGGCACGGCTACCAGGACGGCCTGCGCGTGATCCGGTGCCTGCGGGAGTTCCCGGGGGCGCACCGGGCGCCCGTGGTCATCGGCGGCAAGCTCGGCATCGGCGGGGCGCTCACCGAGGACGAGGTCGGGCAGCTGCTGCTCGCCGGCTTCGACGCGGTGTTCGACGACCAGCGGGACCCCGCCCCGTTCCGCCGGCTCGCCGCCGAGCTCTCGACCGGCTCGGCGCAGCTGCCGGTGCGGGTGGAAGGGGCCGAGGCGTGAGCTTCGAGCGGTTCGTCGCGAGCCGGCACGCGGCCGGCGAACTCGTGGTGCAGCCCCGGATGGGCTTCGCCGACCCGGCCGCCATGCGCGCCGGGCTGGTCGCGACGAGGGACGTCGCCGCCGCGACGGTCGGCACCATCACGCTCGACAGCTACACCCGGGTCGGCGACACCGACTCCGTCTCCCGCGCGCTGCGCGACGGGAACCCGCTGAACGGCTACCCCATCGTCAACCATCCGCCCGAGGTCACCCGCGCGATGCTCGACGGCATCGAGGGCCCCGACTTCCCGGTGCAGGTGCGGCACGGTTCGGCACGTCCCGCGGACATCTTCCGCGCGATGATCGCCGCCGGTCTGCACGCCACCGAGGGCGGCCCGGTCTCCTACTGCCTGCCCTACAGCCGGACCCCGCTCGACGAGTCCGTGCGCAACTGGTCCGAGTGCTGCGAGCTGCTGCTGGCCGCCGAACGACCGGGCAGCCGGCCGCACCTGGAGACCTTCGGCGGCTGCATGCTGGGCCAGCTGTGCCCGCCGAGCGAGCTGGTCGCGCTCAGCGTGCTCGAAGCGCTGTTCTTCCACCGGGCCGGGTTCCGCAGCCTCTCCGTGAGCTACGCGCAGCAGACGAACCTGGCGCAGGACCAGGAGGCGGTGGCGGCGCTGCGCCGGCTGTGCGCCGAGCTGCTGCCGGGCACCACCTGGCACGTGGTGGTCTACGCGTACATGGGGCTGTTCCCGCGCACCGCAGACGGGGCGCGGGGACTGCTGCGCTCGGCGGCCGAGCTGGCCGTGACCACCGGGTCGGAGCGGCTGATCGTGAAGACCGTCGCCGAGGCGCACCGCATCCCCACCGTCGCCGAGAACGTGGCGGCGCTGACGCAGGCGGCCTCCGTCGCCGGCACCGCCGTGGCCGCGGTGGACGCCGACAACCAGGTCTACCGCGAGGCGCACGCGCTCGTCGACGCGGTGCTGAACAGCCACGCCGACCTGGGCCGCGCGATCGTGATCGCGTTCAAGCGCGGCCTGCTCGACATCCCGTACTGCCTGCACCCGGACAACGCCGGGCAGGCCCGCAGCCACCTCGCCCCGGACGGCCGGCTCGGCTGGTCCGAACTCGGGTCGCTGCCGCTGCGGCGGGTCGTCGAGCGCGCGCGGGCGGGCCCGATCACGTCGTCGACGTTGATGTCCGCCCTCTCCTACGTCCAGAACACCTATGACGCCCGGGCATTGGAACGACCGATGCCCGCGATCGGAATGGATGCGCGATGAGCACACGGCGGACGATCCGGGAGTACCCGTTCGACATGCACGACATCTCCGTCTCCGAGCAGTACCACCGCCTCCAGCGGGACGAGCCGATGAGCCGCGTGCAGCTGCCGTTCGGCGAACCGGCGTGGCTGGCGACGAAGTACGCCGACGTGAAGCTCGTGATGACCGACCCGCGGTTCAGCCGGGAGCTCGCGCAGGGGCTCGACCAACCGCGGATGCGCCGCCAGCAGATGGGCGACGGGATCATGGGGATGGACCCGCCGGACCACTCGCGGCTGCGCCGCCTGGTCGGCAAGGCGTTCACCGCCCGCCGCATGGAGCGGATGCGCGACGGCGTGCGGGAGCTGGTGCACCGGTTGATCGACGACATGGTGGCCCGCGGCGACACCGCGGACCTGGTCGAGGACCTCGCCCGGCCGCTGCCGGTGACCGTGATCTGCGACCTGCTCGGGGTGCCGCGGGAGGACCACGGGATCTTCCGCGAGTGGACGCAGGCGCTGGTCAGCGACGCCACGGCGAAGGGCGACGTGCTGGACGTGTACGGCGACCAGCTCGACGGCTACATCGCCGACCTGGTCGCGCGCCGGCGCGAGGAACCCACCGACGACCTGCTCGGCGCGCTGGTCTACGCCCGCGACGCCGGGGACAAGCTCAGCGAGAACGAGCTGATCTCGATCGCCGGCGCGGGACTCCTCACCGGTGGCGTGGAAACGGTCTCCTCGGCCCTGCCGAGCTTCGTCTACACCCTGCTCACCCACCCGGAGGAGCTGGCGGCGCTGCGCGCCGAGCCGGAGCTGATCCCCACCGCGGTCGAGGAGCTGCTGCGGTACGTGCCGATCAACACGGCGGCGATGTTCGCCCGCTACGCCACCGTGGACGTCCGCGTCGGCGACGTCGTGGTGCGCGCGGGCGACCCGGTGCTGCCGGCGCTGCACGCGGCCAACCGCGACCCCGAGGTGTTCGCCGACCCGGACCGCATCGACCTGCGGCGCAGCCCCAACCCGCACCTGGCGTTCGGGCACGGCCCGCACCACTGCATCGGCGCCCAGCTGGCCCGGTTGGAGCTGCGGGAAGCGCTCCAGGCGGTGCTGGAGCGGTTCCCGGACCTGCGCCTCGCGGACGGGCCCGAGGGCGTGAAGTGGGAGTTCGGCGTGATCGTGCGGGGGCCCTCGCTCCTGCGCGTCGCCTGGTGAACCCCTGACCCGGAGCCCCGCTTCCCGGGGTCGGGCCGGTGGAAGGGCCGACCCGCGATCCGACGAACAGACCATGAGTGCTGGCTTGCTACAGCGGTGGAGTGCGCAATGCGTGAGTTTGAGACGGCAGCTTCCGCGCCTTCCGGCGCCGGGGACGCATCGAATCGGAAATCCGGGTTCGCCGACCGGCTGGGCGACCTGCCGCCCGGCGACCGCGCGGCGTTCCTGGCGGACGTCGTGCACGGCGCGACCCGGGACGCGCTGCGGGCGGTGCTGCCGGAGGTGCCGGCGGTGCTCGACCCGGAGAAGGCCTTCTCCGACCTGGGGTTCGACTCGCTGGCGGCGGTGGAGCTGCACGCGCGGCTCACCGAGGCCACCGGGCTCGACCTGCCGGTCACGGTGGCCTTCGACCACCCGACCCCCGGCGCGGTCGCGCGCCTGCTGCACGCGGAGGTGTTCGGCGCCGAGGCGCCCGACCCCGTCCGGCGCGGGTCGGCGGCCGGCGCGGACGACCCGATCGCCATCATCGGCATCGGCTGCCGCTACCCCGGCGGCGCGACGTCGCCGGAGGAGCTGTGGCGGCTCGTCGCCGACGAGGTGCACACCACCTCCGGGTTCCCGACCGACCGCGGCTGGGACCTCGACGGCCTCTACGACCCGGACCCCGACCGGCCGGGCAGCAGTTACGTGACCTCCGGCGGCTTCCTGCCCGACGCCGGCGAGTTCGACGCGGGCTTCTTCGGCATCTCGCCGCGCGAGGCGTCCGCGATGGACCCCCAGCAGCGGCTCGTGCTGGAAACGGCCTGGGAGGCCCTGGAGCGGGCGAAGATCGACCCGACGGACCTGCGCGGCACGCCCGCCGGGGTGTTCGTCGGGGCCGAGGCCCAGGAGTACGGCCCGAGGCTGCACGAAGCCCCGGACGGCCTCGACGGCTACCTGCTCACCGGCAACGCGCCGAGCGTCGTCTCCGGCCGCGTCGCCTACGCGCTCGGCCTCGAAGGCCCCACCCTCACCGTCGACACCGCGTGCTCCGGCTCGCTGGTCGCCCTGCACCTCGCGGTGCAGGCGCTGCGCAGCGGCGAGACGCACCTCGCGCTCGCCGGCGGCGTCGCCGTGATGGGCGGGCCCGGCACGTTCACCGCGTTCAGCCGCCAGCGCGGCCTCGCCGAGGACGGCCGCTGCAAGGCGTTCGCCGCGTCCGCCGACGGCACGGGCTTCGCCGAGGGCGTCGGCATCCTGGTGCTGGAACGGCTCTCCGACGCCGTGGCGAACGGGCACACCGTGCTCGCCGTCGTCCGCGGCTCGGCCATCAACTCCGACGGCGCGTCCAACGGCCTCACCGCCCCGAACGGCCCGTCGCAGCAGCGCGTGATCCACCGGGCGCTGGCCGACGCCGACCTCGGGCCCGCCGACGTGGACGCGGTCGAGGCGCACGGCACCGGCACCCGCCTCGGCGACCCGATCGAGGCGCAGGCCCTGCTCGCCGCCTACGGCCAGGGCCGCGAGACCCCGTTGCTGCTCGGCTCGATCAAGTCCAACATCGGGCACACCCAGGCGGCGGCCGGCGTGGCCGGTGTGATCAAGATGGTCGAGGCCATGCGCCGCGGCGTGCTGCCGAGGACGCTGCACGTGGACGCGCCGACCCCGCACGTCGACTGGTCCTCCGGCGCGGTGGAGTTGCTCACCGAGGCCCGCGAGTGGTCCGCCCCCGACCGTCCGCGCCGCGCCGGCGTGTCCTCCTTCGGCGTCAGCGGCACCAACGCGCACGTCATCCTGGAGCAGGCGCCCGCCACCGCGGACGAGGACGGCGCCGGCGACCCGCTCCCGGTCGTCCCGCTCGTGGTCTCGGCCCGCGGCGAGGAGGCGCTGCGGGCCCAGGCCGACCGGCTGGTCGCCACCGCCGCGTCCACCGACCTCACCGACCTCGGCTTCTCCCTCGCCACCACGCGGGCCGCGCACGACCACCGCGCGGTGGTCGTCGCCGGGAGCACCGCCGACGCCGTGCGCGGCCTGCGGGCGCTCGCCGCGGGCGAACCGGACCAGGCCGTGGTCACCGGCACCCGCACGCCGGGCAAGCTCGCGATGCTGTTCACCGGCCAGGGCTCCCAGCGGCTCGCGATGGGCCGGGAGCTGTACCTCGCCCACCCCGTGTTCGCCGAGGTCTTCGACGAGGCGGTCGACCACCTCGACGTGCAGCTGGACCGGCCGCTGCGGGACGTCCTGTTCGGCGACGACGCCGACGAGCTGAACGGCACCCAGTACGCCCAGTGCGCGTTGTTCGCCGTCGAGGTCGCGCTCGCGCGGCTGCTGGAGTCCTGGGGCGTGCGGCCGGACGTCCTGCTCGGCCACTCCATCGGCGAGCTGGCCGCCGCGCACGTCGCCGGCGTGTGGACGCTGGCCGACGCCTGCCTCGTCGTCGCCGCGCGGGGACGCCTCATGCAGGCGCTGCCCGTCGGCGGCCGGATGGTCGCGCTCGCCGCGACCGAGGACGAGGTCCTGCCGCTGCTCGACGAGCGCGTGAGCATCGCCGCCGTCAACGGCCCGTCGTCCGTGGTCGTCTCGGGCGAGGCCGACGCGGTCGCCGCCGTGGTGGCGCTGTTCGAGGCGCAGGGCCGGAAGACGAGCGAACTGCGGGTCTCGCACGCGTTCCACTCGCCGCTGATGGAGCCGATGCTCGACGACTTCCGCGAAATCCTGGACATCGTCGACTACGCGCCGCCGACCATCCCGGTGATCTCCAACGTGACCGGCCGGCCGGCGACGCCGGAGGAGCTGTGCTCGCCGGGGTACTGGCTGTGGCACGTGCGCCGCCCCGTCCGGTTCGCCGACGGCGTCGCGGCCCTCGCCGGGGCCGGCGTGACCACGGCGGTCGAGGTCGGCCCGGACGCGATCCTCGCCGCGCTGGCCGCCACCGGTCCGCACGCCCGCGACATCGCGTTCGTCGCCGCGCAGCGCCGCGACCACGCGGAGGTCGCCACCCTCACGGGCGCGCTCGGCCGGCTGCACGCCCGCGGCGTCGCGGTCGACTGGACCGCGGTCTTCGGCGCGGCCCGGCGGGTCGACCTGCCGACCTACGCCTTCCAGCGCTCGCACTACTGGCTCACCGCCCCCGCCGGCGCGGCGGACCTGGGCCCGCTCACCTCCGGCCACCCCCTGCTGGCCGCCGCGGTGGGCCTCGCCGACCACGGCGGCCTGGTGCTGACCGGCGGCATCGGGCTCCGGACGCACCCGTGGCTGGCCGAGCACACCATCGCCGGCACGGTCCTGCTGCCCGGAACCGCGTTCGTCGAGATGGCCCTGCACGCCGCCGAGCGGACCGGGTGCGACGTGGTCGACGAGCTGACCCTGCACGCGCCGCTGGCGCTGCCCGAGGTGGGCGGGGTCGTCCTCCAGGCGGTGGTCGGCCCCGACGAGGACGGCCGCCGCACCGTCGAGTTCTACTCGCGCCCCGACCACGACGACGACGCGGTGTGGACCAGGCACGCCGTCGGCGTGCTCGCCGGCGCGCCGGACGCGGAACCCGCGCCGGCGACCGAGTGGCCGCCGGCCGGGGCCGAGGTGGTGGCCACCGGCGAGCTGTACGACGAGCTGGCGGCGCACGGCTACGGGTACGGCCCGCTGTTCCGGGGCCTGCGCACGGCGTGGCGGCGCGACGACGTCGTCTACGCGGACGTGGCCCTGCCCGCCGGCGGGCGCGACAGCGCGTTCGGGGTCCACCCGGCGCTGCTCGACGCCGTGCTGCACGCCACGGACTTCGCCCCCGGCGAGGCCCGGGAGGCCGACGAGATCCGGTTGCCCTTCGCGTGGACCGGCGTGCGGCTGCACGCGGTCGGCGCCGGGGAGGTGCGGGTGCGCATCACCTCGCCCGCGACCGGCGGCGTCGCGCTGGAGCTCACCGACCCGGCCGGCGCGCCGGTGCTGTCGGTGGAGTCGTTCCGGTCCCGCCCGGTCCGCGGCGGCGACCTCGGTGCGCGGGCGCGGGACCTGCTCCACACCGTCGACTGGACGCCGGTGCCGGCGTCGGACGTGACGCCGTCGGTGGTGGCACTGGGTGACCCGGCGGGCCTGGACGTCCCCGTGGTCGACTCGCTCGACTCGCTCCCCGACGTCCCGGACGCCGTGCTGCTGCCGATCCCGGCGCGGGACGGCGACGTCCCCGCCGCGGCCAGGCACGCCGTCCACCGCGTGCTCGCGGTGCTGAAGGACTGGCTGGGCGACGACCGCCACGCCGGGTCCAGGCTCGTGGTCGCCACCTCCGGCACGCCGGCCGACGCCGCCGTGCGCGGGCTGGTGCGCTCGGCCCAGGCCGAGCACCCCGGCCGGGTCGTCCTCGTCGAGGGCGGGCTGTCGCGGGAGGCGCTGGCCACCGCGCTCGGGTCGGGCGAACCGGAACTGCGGATCGACGGCGGGCAGGTGCGGGCCGCCCGGCTCGTCCGCCTCACCGCCGACGCGGACGCCGACGCCGACGGGACCGCCTGGCGGGCCGACGGCACCGCGCTGATCACCGGCGGGACCGGCGGGCTCGGCGCGCGGGTCGCCCGGCACCTGGTCACCGCCCACGGCGTCCGCAGCCTCCTGCTGCTCAGCCGCCGGGGACCCGACGCGCCCGGCGCGGCGGAGCTGGTCGCCGAGCTGACCGGGCTGGGCGCCACCACGCGGGTCGTCGCCTGCGACGTCACCGACGCGCGGTCGCTCTCGGCCGCCCTGGCGGAAGTCCCGTCCGAGCACCCGCTGTCCGCCGTGGTGCACACGGCCGGGGTGCTCGACAACGCCCTCGTGGGCGACCTCACCGGCCCCCGGCTCGACCACGTCCTCGCACCGAAGCTCGACGCGGCCTGGGCGCTGCACGAGCTGACCGCCGGGGCCGACCTGTCCGCGTTCGTCCTGTTCTCCTCCGCCGCCGGCCTGGTCGACGGCACCGGCCAGGCGAACTACGCCGCGGCCAACACCGCCCTCGACGGCCTCGCCGCGCACCGCCACGAGCTGGGCCTGCCGGCGACGTCGCTCGCCTGGGGCCTGTGGGCGCCCGACGCGGGCGAGGCCATCGGCATGGGCGCGACGCTGTCCGAGGTGGACCTGCACCGGATCGCCCGCCTGGGCCTCGCGCCGCTGACCGTCTCCGAGAGCCTCGCCGCGCTGGACGCCGCGCTCACCACCGGCGTGCCGCTGGTGGTGCCGACCCGCGTCGACCGCGCCGCGCTGCGGGCCCGCGGCGACGACGTCCCGGCGCTGCTGCGCGGCCTCGCCCCCGCGGGCCGCCGGCGCGCCGGCGCCGCCCCGGCCGGGGACCGCACACCGGAGCAGCAGTTCGCCGACCGGTTGGCGCACCTGTCCGAGGCCGACCGCGACCGGGCCGTGCTCGACCTCGTGCGCACGCACGTCGCGGCCGTGCTGGGCCACGACAGCGCCGGCGCGATCAACCCGGGCCGCCCGTTCGGCGAGATCGGGTTCGACTCGCTGGCCGCCGTGGAGCTGCGCAACGTGCTCGACTCGGTCACCGGCATGCGGCTGCCCGCGACCCTCGTCTTCGACTACCCGACGCCGCGGGCGCTGGCCGGGCACATCGTCACGCGGCTGGTGGGCCTCGCCCCGGCCGGACCGGTCGCACCCGTCCCGCCGGTCGTCGCCGGCGACCCGGACGAGCCGATCGCGATCGTCGGCATCGCCTGCCGCTACCCGGGCGGGGTCGAGACCCCGGAGGACCTGTGGCGGCTCGTCGCGGGCGGCCGGGAGGCGCTCACCCCGTTCCCGGTCGACCGCGGCTGGAACACCGACGCCCTCTACGACCCGGAGCCGGGCAAGCCCGGCCACAGCTACGTCAAGCACGGCGCCTTCCTGCACGGCGCGGCCGAGTTCGACGCCGAGTTCTTCGAGATCAGCCCGCGCGAAGCGGCCGCCATGGACCCGCAGCAGCGGTTGTTGCTGGAGGTGTCCTGGGAGGCGTTCGAACGGGCCGGCATCGACCCGGTGTCCCTGCGCGGCAGCGACACCGGCGTCTTCGCCGGGGTCATGTACCACGACTGGGGCACCCGCCTCGGCACGGTCTCCGACGACATCGCCGGCTACCTCGGCAACGGCAGCCTCGCCAGCGTGGTGTCCGGCCGGGTGTCGTACGCGCTGGGCCTGGAGGGCCCCACGGTCACCATCGACACGGCGTGCTCGTCGTCGCTGGTCGCCCTGCACTGGGCGGTCCAGGCGCTGCGGCGCGGCGAGTGCTCGCTGGCACTGGCCGGCGGCGTGACGGTGATGTCCACCCCCGACACGTTCGTCGACTTCAGCCGCCAGCGCGGGCTCTCGGCCGACGGCCGCTGCCGCTCGTTCGCCGACGCGGCGGACGGCACCGGTTGGGGGGAGGGCGCGGGCGTGCTGCTCGTCGAGCGGCTGTCCGACGCCCGCCGCAACGGCCACCCGGTGCTCGCGCTGCTGAAGGGGTCGGCGGTCAACCACGACGGCGCGTCGAACGGCCTCACCGCCCCGAACGGCCCCTCGCAGCAGCGGGTGATCGCCAAGGCGCTGGCCGACGCGGGCCTCGCGGCGTCCGAGGTGGACGCGGTCGAGGGCCACGGCACCGGCACCACCCTCGGCGACCCGATCGAGGCCCAGGCCCTGCTCGCCACCTACGGCCGCGACCGGCCGGAGGACGAGCCGCTGTGGCTCGGCTCGATCAAGTCCAACATCGGCCACACGCAGGCCGCCGCCGGTGTCGCGGGCATCATCAAGATGGTCATGGCGATGCGCCACGAACACCTGCCCCGGACCCTGCACGTGGACCGCCCGTCCACCATGGTCGACTGGACCGCGGGCTCCGTCCGGCTGCTCACCGAGGCCCGCGACTGGACGGCCGGGCGCCCGCGCCGCGCCGCCGTGTCGTCCTTCGGCATCAGCGGCACCAACGCCCACGTGATCCTGGAGCAGGCCCCCGCCGAGCCGGAGCCCGCCGAGCCGGAGCCCACCGAGCCGGCGCCCGCGGACCCGTCGACCCCCGCGCGGGGCGTTCCCGTCCCCGTGGCGCTGTCCGGCCGGTCGCCGGCCGCGGTCCGCGGTCAGGCCGCGCGGCTGCGGGCGTACGTGGCCGACCACGAGGACGTGCCGGCCGCCGAGCTGGCCCGGTCGCTGACCAGGACCCGCGCGGCGCTGGAGCACCGCGCGGTCGTCCTCGCCGGCACCGCCGCCGAGCTGGCCGACGGCCTGGACGCGCTGGCCGCCGGCGAGCCGTCCGCCCACGTGCGCACCGGGTCCGCCGGCGCCGAGGGCACGCTCGCGTTCCTGTTCTCCGGGCAGGGCGCGCAGCGCGTCGGCATGGGCCACCGCCTGTGGGAGACCTACCCGGTGTTCGCGGCGGCGTTCGACGCCGTCCGCGACGCGCTCGACCCGTTGCTGGACGTGCCGCTGCGCGACGTCGTCTTCGGCACCACGGCGCTCGCCGACCGGGGGCTGCTGGACCAGACGCAGTACACGCAGGCCGCCCTGTTCGCGGTGGAGGTCGCGCTCTACCGGCTCGTCGAGTCCTGGGGGATCGTCCCCGACGCGCTCGCCGGGCACTCGATCGGCGAGCTGGCCGCGGCCCACGTCGCCGGGGTGCTGTCCCTGGCGGACGCCGCGACGCTGGTCGCCGCGCGCGGCCGGCTGATGGGCTCGCTGAGCGAGCCGCCGGGCGCGATGGTCGCGCTCGCCACCTCCGAGGAGGCCGTGCGCGAGCTGCTGCGCGGCCACGAGGCCGAGGTCGGCGTCGCCGCGGTGAACGGACCGACCTCGGTGGTCGTGTCCGGGGTGGCCGACGTCGTGGCGGGCATCGAGCGGGCCGCCTCGGCCGCCGGCGTGCGGACGCACCGGCTGCGCGTGAGCCACGCGTTCCACTCGCCGCTGATGGAGCCGGTGCTCGACGAGTTCCGCGAGGTCGCCGCCGGGTTGGCGTTCTCCGCGCCGACGATCCCGATCGTCTCCACGGTCACCGGCCGCCCGGCGACCGCCGAGGAGCTGTGCTCGCCGGACTACTGGGTCGCCCACGTGCGCGAGGCGGTCCGCTTCGGCGACGCGATCTCCGCCCTCGCGGCCGACGGCGTGCGGACGTTCCTCGAACTGGGCCCCGACAGCGTGCTGTCGGCCCTCGGGCCGCAGAACGTGCCGGACCCCGACGCGGTCGCGTTCGTGCCCTTCGGCCGCCGCGACCAGGACGAGGTGCGCACGGCCGTGGCCGCCGCCGGCAGCCTGCACACCCGTGGCGCGGCACGTCTCGACGGTCTGCTCGGCGACGGCCCGATCCGCCTCGACCTGCCGACGTACGCCTTCCAGCACAAGCGCTACTGGCTCGACGCGACGCCGGTCAACGACGTGACGGCGGTGGGCCAGCAGCCGGTGGCGCACCCGATGCTCGGCGCCGCGGTGACGCTGCCCGGCTCGGACACCACGGTCCTCACCGGCCGGCTCTCGGCCGGGTCGGTGCCCTGGCTCGCCGACCACGTGGTCAAGGGCGCGATCCTGGTGCCCGGCACCGGTTTCCTGGAGCTGGCCACGGCGGCGGGCGACCGGGTGGGGCACCCGGTGGTGGCGGAGCTGACGCTCCAGGCGCCGCTCGTGCTGCCGCCGGACGGCGCGGTCGCGCTCCAGGTGGTGGTCGGTCCCGCGACGGACGACCGCCGCCCGGTCACGATCTTCTCCCGCCCGGCCGGCGCGCCGGTGGACGGCGAGTGGACTCAGCACGCGCTGGGCACGCTGTCGTCGGCGACGCGGCCCGAGCCCGCCGGGCTCGGGGAGTGGCCGCCGCCGGGCGCGAGCCCGATCGACACCGAGGGCGCCTACGCGCTGCTCGACGCCCGCGGCTACGGCTACGGGCCGTCGTTCCAAGGCCTGCGGGCCGCCTGGCGCCGCGGTGACGAGGTGTTCGCCGAGGTGGCGCTGCCGGAGCCGGCGGCGGCCTCGGCGAGGGCCTACGGCCTGCACCCCGCCCTGCTCGACACCGCGATGCACGCCGACCTCCTGGGCGACCCGGGCGGCTCGACGCTGCTGCCGTTCGTGTGGACCGGTGTCACGCTGCACGCCGTCGGCGCCACCGCGCTGCGGGTGCGGATCGCCCGGCTGGACGGCGACGAGGTGTCGGCCATCGAGGTGGCCGACCTCGAAGGCCGGCCCGTCGCGTCGATCGAGGCGCTGGTCTCTCGCCCGGTGCTGCGGGAACTCACCGCGTCGCCGGCCTCCGGCGCGGACGGTTCGCTGCTGAGGATCGCCTGGCAGTCCGCGTCCGTCCCGAACACCGGGGCGGGCGACGTGGTCGCCGTCGGCGGGGGCGGGGCCGCCCACGCCGGCGTCGCGGACCTCGTCGACGCGCTCGACGGCGGCGCGCCGGCGCCGGACCTCGTGGCACTGACCGTTCCCGGGCACGTGGGCGACGTGCCCGACGCGGCGCGCGGGAACACCGCCTGGCTGCTCGCCGAACTCCAGGCGTGGCTGGCCGACCCCCGGTTCGCGGACACGAAGGTCGCGGTCGTGACGCGGGGCGCGGTGCCCGCCGGCGGTACCCCCGTCGACGTCGCGCAAGGCCCGCTGTGGGGCCTGGCGCGCGGCGCGCGGGCCGAGCACCCCGGTCGGGTGTTCCTCGTCGACGCGGACGCCGACACGTCGGTGGAGACCGTCGCGGCGGTCGTCGCCTCCGGTGAGCCGGAAGCCGCGGTCCGCGCGGGCTCGGTGCTCGTGCCGCGGTACGCCAAGGCGGAGTCCGCGGGCGGATCGCCGTGGCGACCGGGCGGCACCGTGCTGATCACGGGTGGCACCGGCGGCCTGGGCAGCCTGCTGGCCCGGTACCTGGTGGCCGTGCACGGGGTGGACGGCCTGCTGCTCACCAGCCGGCGCGGGCTCGCCGCGCCCGGTGCGGCGCAGCTCGTCGACGACCTCACCGACCTGGGCACGCGGGTCACCGTCGCCGCGTGCGACGTCACCGACCGCGCCGCGGTCGCCGACCTGATCGCCGGGGTGCCCGCCGACGCGCCGCTCACCGCCGTGGTGCACGCGGCCGGCACGGCCGACAGCGGGGTCTTCGACTCGCTGACCGGCGGGCAGCTCGACCGCGTGCTGAGGCCCAAGGTGGACGCGGCCTGGCACCTGCACGAGCTGACCGCGCACCTGGACCTGGCCGCGTTCGTGCTGTTCTCCTCCGCCGGCGGCCAGGTGCTGCCCGCCGGTCAGGCGAACTACGCCGCCGCCAACGCCTTCCTCGACGGCCTCGCCGAGCACCGCCGGACGGCGGGCCTCGCGGCGTCCGCGCTGGCCTGGGGACTGTGGGACGAGAACACCGGTCTCGGCGGCGAGCTGGCCGAGGCCGACCTGGCCCGGATGGCGCGGCTCGGCCTGCCCGCGGTCACCGCGGAGCAGGGGCTGAGGCTGTTCGACGCGGCGCTCGGCGCCGGCGACGCCGTGCTCGCCCCGCTGCGGGTGGACGTCCCGGCGCTGCTGGCCCGCACCGACGAGCTGCCGGCGCTGCTGCGCGGCCTCCTCCCGCCGAAGACCCGCCGGGTGGCCGCGGCCGGGGCGGGCGCGGAGAACGCGCTGGCCGCCTCGCTGGCCGGCCTGGCCGACGGCGAGCGGGACCGCCTCCTGCTCGACGTCGTCCGCACGCAGGTGGCCACCGTGCTCGGCTACGCGGACAAGTCCGAGGTGGACGGGGCCAAGGCGTTCAAGGAACTCGGGTTCGACTCGCTCGCCGCCGTGGAGCTGCGCAACCTGCTCGGCGCCGCGACCGGCCTGTCGCTGCCCGCCACGCTCGTCTTCGACCACCCGACCGCCGAGGCGGTCGCCGGGTTCGTCCGGGGCAAGCTGCTGGGCGCGGTCGCCAAGGTCCCCGCCGGCCCGGCCCGGACCGCCGCGGCCATGCAGGAGCCCATCGCGATCGTCGGCATGGCCTGCCGCTACCCCGGTGGCGTCCGGTCGCCGGGCGACCTGTGGCGGCTGCTGGTGGACGAGGTCGACGCGGTCACCGGCTTCCCGACCAACCGCGGCTGGGACGTCGAGGGCATCTACGACCCGGAACCGGGCAAGCGCGGCAAGACCTACGCCCGCGAGGGCGGCTTCCTGCACGACGCCGCCGACTTCGACCCGGCCTTCTTCGGCATCGGCCCGCGCGAGGCGGTGGCGATGGACCCCCAGCAGCGGCTGCTGCTGGAGACCGCGTGGGAGGCCATCGAGCACGCCGGGATCGACCCGACCCGGCTGCGCGGCAGCCTGACCGGCGTCTTCACCGGCGCCATGTACGACGACTACGGCAGCCGGGCCCCCGCCGCACCCGCCGACGTCGCCGCCTACATCCCCAACGGCAGCTCGGGCGCGGTCGTCTCCGGCCGCATCTCCTACCTGCTGGGGCTGGAAGGCCCGTCCATGACGGTCGACACGGCGTGCTCCTCCTCGCTCGTGACGCTGCACCTCGCGGTGCAGGCGCTGCGGGCGGGGGAGTGCGGGCTCGCGCTCGCGGGCGGCGTCACCGTGCTCTCGCAGTCCGACCTGTTCGTCGACTCCAGCCGGCAGGGCGTGCTCTCGCCCAACGGCCGGTCGAAGTCCTTCGCCGCCGCCTCCGACGGCGTCGGCTGGGCCGAGGGCGCGGGCCTGGTCCTGCTGGAGCGGCTGTCGGACGCCCGGCGCAACGGCCACGAGGTGCTCGCGGTGATCCGGTCGAGTGCCGTCAACCAGGACGGCGCGTCGAACGGCCTGACCGCGCCGAACGGCCCGTCGCAGGAACGCGTGATCCACGCGGCGCTCGCCGCCGGCGGGCTGCGGCCCGCCGACGTGGACGCCGTCGAGGCGCACGGCTCCGGCACGAAGCTCGGCGACCCGATCGAGGCGCAGGCGCTGCTGGCGACCTACGGCCAGGACCGCGACCGGCCGCTCTACCTGGGCTCGGTCAAGTCCAACATCGGCCACGCCCAGGCGTCCGGCGGCGCGGCCGCGGTGATCAAGGTCGTGCAGGCGCTCCGGCACCACCTGCTGCCGAAGACGCTGCACGTCGACGCGCCGTCGCCGGTCGTGGACTGGAGCACCGGCGGCATCGAGCTGCTCACCGAGGCCCGTCCGTGGCTGCCGAACGGGCGTCCGCGCCGCGCCGGCATCTCGTCCTTCGGCATCAGCGGGACGAACGCGCACGTCATCATCGAGGAGGCGCCCCCGTCGACGGCGCAGGCGCCCCGGCGCACCGCGCCGCCGCTGCCGGTGGTGCCGCTGCCGGTGTCCGGCGCGGTGGCCGCGGCCCTGGCCGACCAGGCCGGGCGGCTGGCCGCGCACCTGCGGGCACACCCGGAGCTGGACCTGACCGACGTCGGCTACTCGCTGGGCACCGGCCGCGCCGCGCTCGACCACCGCGCGGTGGTGCTGGCCGCCGACCGCGACGCCGCGCTCAAGGCGCTCGACGGCCTCGCCGCCGGGCAGACCCCGGCGGGCACCGTGAGCGGCACGATCAGCGCCGCCGACCTCACCGCGTTCCTGTTCACCGGGCAGGGCGCGCAGCGGTCGGGCATGGGCCGCGGCCTGCACGAGGCCTTCCCGGTCTTCGCCGGCGCGTTCGACGAGGCGTGCGGCCTGTTCGACGCCGAGCTGGACGTGCCGCTCAAGCAGGTGGTCTGGGCGGACGCCGACTCGGCCGACGGGCGGCTGCTGAACCGGACCGCGTACACGCAGTGCGCGCTGTTCGCGATCGAGGTGGCACTCTACCGCCTGGTGGAGTCGTGGGGCGTGACGCCCGACTACGTGGCGGGGCACTCCATCGGCGAGCTGGCCGCGGCGCACGTCGCCGGCGTGTTCTCGCTGGCCGACGCGTGCTCGCTCGTCGCGGCACGGGGCCGGCTCATGGACGCGCTGCCGGCGGGCGGCGCGATGGCCGCCATCGCGGCCGCGGAGGACGAGGTGCGCGCGGTGCTGTCGACCGCCGGGGTCGAGGTGGACGTCGCCGCCGTCAACGGACCCCGCTCGGTGGTCGTCTCCGGCCCCGAGGACGCGGTGCGGACCGCGGTGGCGATCTTCGGCGACCAGGGGCGGCGGACGAAGCAGCTGGTCGTCTCGCACGCCTTCCACTCGGCCCTGGTGGAACCGATGCTCGACGACTTCCGGGCCGTCGCCCGGCGACTGGCCTACGCGGCGCCGGCGATCCCGGTCGTCTCGAACGTCACCGGCCGGATCGCCACCGCCGCCGAGCTGACCTCGCCCGAGTACTGGGTGGGGCACGTCCGGGGGGCCGTCCGGTTCGCCGACGGCGTCGACGCCCTGCTGGCGGCCGGGGTGACCCGGTTCGTCGAGCTGGGCCCGGACGCGGTGCTCACCGGCATGGCCCGCGAGTGCGGCACGGCCCGGGCCGACCGGCCCGAGCGGGTCGTGGGCGTCCCGGCGCTGCGCCGGGGCCGCGACGAGGTGACCACGCTGCTGACCGCGCTGGGCACGCTCGGCTCGCGCGGCGCGGCGATCGACTGGCGGGCGCTGTTCGCCGGCCGGGGCGCGTCCGCGGTGGACCTGCCGACGTACGCCTTCCAGAACAGGTCCTACTGGCTCGACGCCACCAAGCCGACCGGCGACATCGGCTCGCTCGGCGCCACGTCCGCCGCGCACCCGCTGCTCGGCGCGCTCGTGGAGCTGCCCGACGGCGGCGTGGTGCTCACCGGTCGGCTGGCCGTGGACGGCCTGCCGTGGCTGGCCGACCACGTGGTGCTCGGCCGGACCATGCTGCCCGGCACCGCGTTCGTCGAACTGGCCCTCCACGCCGGCGGTCAGGTCGGCTGCGACGTGCTGGAGGAGCTGACCCAGCAGGCGCCGCTGCTGCTGCCCGACGAGGGCGGCGTCGACCTCCGCGTGGTCGTCGGCGCACCCGACCCCGCCGGCCGCCGCGAGCTGTCCGTGCACTCCCGCACCGGCGGTTCCGGCGGGGCCTGGACCCGGCACGCGGCCGGCACGCTGGCCGCCGGGGACGGGGCGAAGGGGTTCGGCCCGGAGGAGGCCGACCTCACGGCCTGGCCGCCGACCGGGGCCGAGCCCGTCGACCTCGGCGGGCTGTACGACGACCTCGCCGGGCTCGGCTTCGACTACGGCCCGACCTTCCGCAACCTCAAAGCGGTGTGGCTGCGCGACGACGAGGTGTTCGCCGAGGTCGCGCTGCCCGAGAGCACCGCGACGACCGGGTTCGGCCTGCACCCGGGGCTGCTCGACTCGGCGCTGGGCGCCACGGACTTCCTCGTCCCCGGCGGCCCGAAGGCGCTGACCGCGACGACGATCCCGTTCGCCTGGAACCGCGTCTCCCTGCACGCCGCCGGGGCACCCGCCCTGCGGGTCCGGGTGCGCGCGGAGAACGGCGGCTCGTCGCTGGCCCTGGCCGACGCCGCCGGCAAGCCGGTCGCGTGGATCGAGGCGCTCGTGACGCGGCCCGTGTCCGGCAGCCAACTGGGCGCCGCGGTGCCCGACTCGCTGCACCGCGTCGACTGGCAGCCGGTGACCGGCCTGGGGCTGGTCGTGGCGATGGACCGCTGGGCGGTGCTCGGCGCCGACGACCTGGGCCTCGGCCTCCCGTCGTACGACGACCCCGGCGCGGGGGAGGCGACGCCGGTCGACGTGCTCGTGCTGCCGGTCGGCTCCGGTGACGGCGACGACGTGCCGGCCCGGGTGCACGCGACCGTGCGGCACACCCTGGCCCGGTTGCAGGCGTGGCTGGCCGACGACCGGCTCGCCGACGGCAGGCTGCTCGTGGTCACGAGGAACGCGGTGCCCACCCCGGACGGCGTGGACCTGACCCAGGCGCCCGTGTGGGGCTTGGTGCGGGCCGCGCAGGCGGAGAACCCGGGACGGGTGCAGCTGGTGGACGTCGACGGGTCGGCCGCGTCGATGCGCGCGCTGCGCACCGTGGTGGCCTCCGGCGAACCGGAGGCGGTCGTCCGCGAGGGCGAGATCCGCGTGCCCCGGCTGGCGAAGGTCACCGCGGTCGGCGACCCGGTCGAGTGGGACCCCGACGGCACGGTGCTGATCACCGGTGGCGCCGGCCTGCTCGGCGGCCTGCTGGCCCGGCACCTCGTCGCCCGCGGCGTCCGGCGCCTCGTGCTCACCAGCCGGCGCGGCCTCGCCGCGCCGGGGGCGGAGGAGCTGGTCGCCGAACTGGCCGGGCAGGGCGCCCGGGTCGACGTGGCGGCGTGCGACGTCACCGACCGCGACGAGCTGGCCGCCCTGATCGGCTCGCTCGACGACCTCACCGCGGTGGTGCACGCCGCGGGCATGATGGACAGCGCGGTGCTCGGTTCGCTGACGCCCGAGCAGGTGGACGCGGTCCTGCGCCCGAAGGTCGACGCGGCCTGGCACCTGCACGAGCTGACCGCGTCGCACGACCTCGCCGCGTTCGTCCTGTACTCCTCGGCGGGCGGCCTGCTGCTCGCCGCCGGGCAGGCGAACTACGCGGCGGGCAACGTCTTCCTCGACGCGCTGGCCGAGCACCGCGCGGCCCGGGGGCTCCCGGCCACGTCGCTGGCCTGGGGACCGTGGGAGGGCACCGACGGCGAGGTGGACCTGGCGCACATCGCCCGGTCCGGCGTCGGGGAGCTGTCCGCGGACGACGGCCTGGCGCTCTTCGACGCCGCGCTGGCGGCGCGGGAGCCGGTCCTGGTGCCGGTGAGGCTCACCGGGCTCCGCGACGCCGACCGGGTGGCACCGCTGCTGCGCGGCCTCGTCCCGACCACGCCCCGGCGGGTCGCCGAGGCCGCCGCACCGCAGGCCGGTTTCGCCGAGCGGCTGACCGGGCTGTCCGCGGACGAACGGGACGCGGCGGCGGTCGAGCTGGTGCGCGAGCACGCCGCCGCCGTGCTCGGCTACGACGACGCGTCCGCGGTCGGCGTCGAGAAGGGCTTCACCGACCTGGGCATCGACTCGCTGGCGGCGCTGGAACTGCGCAACCGGCTCGGCGCCGCCTGCGGGCTGCGCCTGCCGGCCACGCTGGTGTTCGACTACCCGAGCTCGTACCCGCTGGCCCGGTACCTGCTGGGCGAGCTGCTGCCGGAGCTCGACGAGCCGGCGCGGGAGCCGGCCCGGGCCAACGGCACGGACGACACGGCGATCGCCGCCGTGGCCGACATGGACCTGGCCGAACTGGTCAGGTCGGCGATGGGCGGCACCCCGACGGACGAACGAGGTGGATCACGGTGACCGAGGCGCCCTCGACGGAGCAGATCGTCGTCGCACTGCGGCAGTCCATGATGGACAACGAACGGCTCAGGGCGGAGAACCGCGAGCTCGCCGCCGCGGCGTCCGAGCCGATCGCGATCATCGGCATGGGCTGCCGCTACCCCGGCGGGGTGACCAGCCCGAGCCGGCTGTGGGACCTGGTGGCGGGCGGGGTGGACGCGATCGGCGGGTTCCCCGACGACCGCGGCTGGGACACCCCGGCCCTGTTCGACCCGACCGGCGCCCGACCCGGCACGACGTACTCGACGGACGGCGGTTTCCTCCACGACGCCGCCGACTTCGAGCCGGAGTTCTTCGGGATCTCGCCGCGCGAGGCGCTCACGCTCGACCCGCAGCAGCGCGTGCTGCTGGAGACGGCGTGGGAGGCCGTGGAGCGCGCCGGGATCGTGCCGGCCACCCTGCGCGGCTCCAGGACCGGCGTGTTCGCCGGCGTGATGTACCACGACTACGGCACCGGCAGCAGCGACGGGAGCCTCGTCTCCGGCCGCGTGTCCTACACCCTCGGCCTGGAAGGGCCGTCGGTGTCGCTGGACACGGCGTGCTCGTCGTCGCTGGTCGCCCTGCACTGGGCGGCGCAGTCGCTGCGGCGCGGCGAGTGCTCGCTGGCGCTGGCCGGCGGCGTGACCGTGATGGTGACGCCGGACATGTTCGTGTACTTCAGCGAGCAGCACGGGCTGTCGTCCGACGGGCGCTGCAAGGCGTTCGGCAGCGGCGCCGACGGCGTCGGCTGCTCCGAGGGCGCCGGGATGGTGCTGCTGGAGCGGTTGTCGGACGCGCGGCGCAACGGGCACCACGTGCTCGCGGTGCTGCGCGGCAGCGCGGTGAACTCCGACGGCGCGTCCAGCGGCATCACGGTGCCGAACGGGCCCGCGCAGCAGCGCGTGATCCGGGCGGCGCTGGCCGACGCCGGCCTCACCCCGTCCGACGTGGACGCCGTGGAGGCGCACGGCACCGGCACGACGCTCGGCGACCCCATCGAGGCGCAGGCCCTGATCGCCACCTACGGCAAGGCGGCCACGGCGGAACGGCCGCTGCACGTCGGGTCGTTCAAGTCGAACGTGGGCCACACGCAGGCCGCCGCCGGGGTGGGCGGGGTCATCAAGGTGGTGGAGGCGCTGCGCCGCGGCGTCCTGCCCCGGACCCTGCACGCCGACGAGCCGTCGCCGCACATCGACTGGTCGGCCGGCACCGTCTCCCTGCTCACCGAGGAGCGGCCCTGGCCGGAGACCGGGCGCCCCAGGCGGGCCGCGGTGTCGTCCTTCGGCATCAGCGGCACCAACGCGCACGTGGTCATCGAGCAGGGCGACCCGGTCGAGGCGGCCGCGCCCGACGGGCCGGGGCCGGTCACCTGGCTGCTGTCGGCCACCGGCCCGGAGGCGCTGCGGGCGCAGGCGGGCGCGCTGGCGGCGTTCGCCGGGTCGGCCCCGGCCTCCGCCGCGGACCTCGGGTTCTCCCTCGCGACCACCCGGACGCGCGCCGAGCACCGCGCGGGCGTCGTGGCCCCCGACCGGGCCGCGGCCCTGCGGGCGCTCACGGAGTACGCCGACGGCCGCACCCCCGCGGGCGTGGTCGACGGTGTCGCCGGGACGGGGCGGACGGCGTTCCTGTTCACCGGCCAGGGCGCGCAGCGGGCCGGGATGGGCGCCGGGCTGGCCGCCGCGTTCCCCGTGTTCGCCGCCGCGCTGGACCTCGTGGCCGCCGAACTCGACCGGCACCTCGACGTGCCGCTGCGCGCGCTGCTCGACGACGGCGCGGCGCTGGACCGGACGGGGACCGCGCAGCCCGCGCTGTTCGCGGTCGAGGTCGCGGTGTTCCGGCTGCTGGAGTCCTGGGGCGTGCGGCCCGACCACCTCCTCGGCCACTCCGTCGGCGAACTGGCCGCGGCGCACGTCGCCGGGGTGCTCACGCTCGCGGACGCCTGCGAGCTGGTGGCGGCGCGGGCGCGGCTGATGCAGGCCCTGCCGCCGGGCGGCGCGATGGTCGCCGTCGCGGCGACCGAGGCCGAGGTCGCGCCGCTGCTCACCGACGGCGTGGAGATCGCGGCGGTCAACGGCCCCGCGTCCGTGGTGCTGTCGGGCGACGAGGACGCGGTGCTCGCGGTCGCGGGCGCGTTCGCCCGGACGTCCCGGTTGCGGGTGTCGCACGCGTTCCACTCGTCGCTGATGGAGCCGATGCTGGCGGACTTCGCCGCGGTCGCCCGGCGGTTGGCCTACGCCGAGCCGACGATCCCGATCATCCCCGCCGCCGGCGGCGGCGACCCGGCCACGCCGGACTACTGGGTGCGCCAGGTGCGCGACGCCGTCCGGTTCGCCGACGGCGTCCGGGCGCTGCTCGACTCGGGCGTCACCACGTTCGTGGAGGTCGGGCCGCGCCCGGTGCTGACGGCGATGGGGCAGACCTGCCTGACCGGTGACGACCGCGCGGCGTTCGTCCCGGTGCTGCGCGAGGACCGGCCCGAGGACGAGTCGGCGGCGGCCGCGGTGGCGTCGCTGTTCGTCGCCGGGGCGGCGGTGGACTTCCCCGCCTTCCACGCCGGCGGCAAGGCCGTCGAACTGCCGACGTACGCCTTCCGGCGCAAGCGCTACTGGCTGGAGAACCCGACCGGCGCCCGCGTGCGCGGCGTCGCCGAGGTGGGCCAGCGCGACGCGGAGCACCCGCTGCTGGGCGCCGTCGTCGTCACGGCCGGCTCCGGCGGCGCGGTGCTCACCGGCCGGCTCTCGCTGCGGACCCAGCCGTGGCTGGCCGACCACGTGGTGCGGGGCTCGGTCCTGTTCCCCGGCACGGCGTTCGTCGAACTCGCCACCCGGGCCGGCGACGAGGTGGGCTGCGGACGCCTCGACGAGCTGACGCTGGCCGCGCCGCTGGTCCTGCCCCGGGAGGGCGGGGTGCGGCTCCAGGTGGTGGTCGGCGCGGAGGACGACTCCGGCGGCCGTCCGCTGGACCTCTACTCGCAGGCCGAGGGCTCCGACGACTGGGTCCGGCACGGCGGCGGCAGGCTCTCGCCCGACGCCGACGCGCCCGCCGCGCCGGCCGCGTGGCCGCCACCGGGCGCGGTCGAACTCGACGTGGCCGACCGCTACGACCGGCTCGCCGAGCAGGGGTTCGACTACGGGCCGGTGTTCGCCGGGCTGCGCCGGGCGTGGCGGGTGGGCGACGCGGTGGCGGCCGAGGTGGCGTTGCCGGAGCACGCGGACGCCGCGTCGTACGGGGTGCACCCGGCGCTGCTGGACGCCGCGCTGCACGCGATCGGGCTCGCCGGGCCGACCGCGGACGTCCCGGTGCTGCCGTTCGCGTGGTCCGGGGTGTCCCTGCACGCCACCGGCGCGTCGGCCCTGCGGGTGCTGCTGACCTCCGACGTGGAGAACTCCGTGTCGCTGACCGCCACGGACCCGACCGGCGTCCCGGTGCTGACCGCGGGGTCGCTGGCGCTGCGGCCGATCGCGGACGACGCGTTCGCCGCGACGGCCCGCTCGGCGGTGGACGACTCGCTGTTCCGGGTCGAGTGGACGCCGTGGACCGGCGACGCCGTCACCGGGACCACGTCGGCCGTGCTCGGCGAGGACGTGTTCGGGTTCGGCGGCCCGTCGTTCGCGGACCTCGACGCGCTGGTCGCGGCGGTGCGGGCCGGCGCGATCGCCCCGGACGTGGTGGTCGCGCCGTTCCCGACGCCCGGACGGACCTCACCGGAGCGGGCGCGCGAGGCGACCCACCGGCTGCTGGAGCTCGCGCGGGCGTGGGTGGGCGACGACGTGCCGGCGGCCTCACGACTGGTCGTCGTGACGTCGGGGGCGATCGCCACCCGACCGGAGGAAGGCGTCGACGACCTGACGCACGCCGCGCTGTGGGGCGTGATCCGGACGGCCCAGCTGGAGTACCCGGACCGGTTCATGGTCGTGGACGTCGACGGGGCCGCCCCGCCGGTGGACGTCGTCCTCGGCGCGATGTACGCCGACGAACCCGGCGTCGCGGTCCGCGACGGAGCGGTCCTGGTGCACCGGCTGGCGAAGTTCACGCCCGCACCCGGCGACCCGGTCCGCCCGGACCCCGCGGGGACGGTGCTCGTCACGGGCGGCACCGGCGTGCTGGGACAGCTGATCGCGCGGCACCTGGTGACCGCGCACGGCGCGCGGCACCTGCTGATCACGAGCCGGCGCGGCGCCGCCGCCCCCGGCGCCGCGGAGCTGTCGGCCTCGTTGGCGGAGCTGGGCGCGTCGGTCTCGTTCGCGGCCTGCGACCTGGCGGACCGGGACGCGGTCGCCGCGCTGCTGGCCGGGGTGCCGGCGGAGCACCCGCTGACGGCGGTCGTGCACACGGCCGGGGTGGTGGACGACGGGGTGCTGCTCGCGCTGACCCCCGAGCGGGTGGACGCGGTCCTGCGGCCCAAGGTCGACGCCGCCTGGCACCTGCACGAGCTGACGGCCTCGCTCGACCTCGCGGCGTTCGTGCTGTACTCGTCCGCCGGCGGGACCCTGGGCGCGGCCGGGCAGGCGAACTACTCGGCCGCGAACGTGTTCCTCGACGCGCTGGCGCACCACCGGGCCGCGCTCGGGCTGCCGGCGGTGTCGCTGGCCTGGGGGCTGTGGTCCGAGGGCGGGATGTCCGGCGAGCTGGGGGAGACCGACCTGCTCCGGATGGCGCGGTCCGGGGTGCTCGGGCTGTCGTTCGCGGACGGGCTCGAACTGTTCGACGCGACCCTCGGGTGCGGGCAGCCGTCGCTGGTGCCCGTGCGGCTGGACATGAGCGGGGTGCGGGCCGACGCGCACGGCGTGCCCGCGATGCTGCGGGGCCTGGTGCGCGGCGGTGCGCGGCGGCGGGCCGAGCCGGTCGACGACCGGTGGCCGCGGATCGTCGCGCTGCCCGCCGGGGAACGGGACCGCGCCCTGCTGGACCTGGTCCGCGACACCGCGGCGGTGGTGCTGGGGCACGAGCGGCGGGACGCCGTCGACCCGCGCAAGGGCTTCATCGAACTCGGCTTCGACTCGCTCACGGCGATCGAGCTGCGCAACCGGCTGGACGCGGTGACGGGCCGCCGGCTGCCCGCGACGCTGATCTTCGACCACCCGTCCGCGGTCGCGCTGGCCGGTTTCCTGGGCGAGGGCCTGACCGACACCTCGTCCCCGGTGGAGTCCGGGCTGAGCGGGCTGGAGGCCGCGCTGCGGGACAGCGTGCTGGACGAGGACGCCCGCACCCTGGTGCGGGCCCGGCTGAAGGCGCTCGTGGCCGCGCTCTCCCCGGAGGACGTGGCGATCGCGGAGGTCGGCGCGGACGAGCTGTTCGCCCTCCTGGACGAGGAACTGGAGTCGCAGGGCTGAGGGCCCCTCACGGGGTTCCCGCCGTCGAGCCGCCCGGCGCGTGGTGCCGGGCGGCTCGACGCCGTGCCGTGCGGGGTGGGGGAGCAGTGGACCGGTGAGGCCACCCGAGGGGGTGGAGGTGGCCTCACCGGCATGACCGGGCCAGGGGTCGCCCGGACGTCGGGGGTGGTTCCGGGGGAAGCGGTGGAGCGGGGCTCACGTCTCGGTGAGCAGTCCCAGCGAGCACAGCGAGCCGGCGAAGACCATGACGTCGTAACGGGTTTCCTCGACGTCGGTCTCCCACACGGCGGCCAGCGCGGCACCGGCGCGGTCGACGTCGCCGTTGTGCTGCTTGAGCGCGATCCACATGGTGGCGGCGACGGGCTCGCAGTCGATCCGACGACCGGTGCCGCGGCAGAAGAGTTCGAGGTGGCCGCTGGGGAGCATCCGCTGGGTGACACCGGGAGCGGTCTGGATTGCCATCATCACTACCTCCGAGAGGTGGGGCTGTCTCCCCGATGTACCCAGTGTCGCGAACCCGACCCCGCCGGGACATGAGGCCGACCCCCGAACCCGGGGGTGAGGTTTCCCCACCCCCGGTCAGGCGGCGGCGTCGTGCCACTCGCGCAGGCGGGCGGCGACCGTGGCCAGGACCCGGTCGAGCTGGGCGTTGAGGTAGAAGTGGCCGCCGGGGAGCACGTCCACGACGTGGCCGCCGGTGGTGTGGGCGCCCCACGCCTCCGCCTCGCCGAGGTCGGTGACCGGGTCGTCGTCGCCCACCAGCACGTGGATCGGGCAGTCCAGTTCCCGCCCCGCCCGGTGCCGGTAGGTCTCGACCGCGGTGTAGTCCCCGCGGATGGCGGGCAGCACCATGCGCAGCAGCTCGTCGTCGCCCAGCACGGCGCTGTCGGTGCCGCTGAGCTCCCGGAGCGCGGCGATCAGGCCGTCGTCGTCGCGCTGGTGGACGTACTCGACGCGCTGCGCGGACGGCGCCCGGCACGCGGAGGCGAACAGCCCCAGGAGAGGGGTGCCCCGCGCCTCCAGCCGGCGCGCGACCTCGTAGCCGAGCGTCGCGCCCATGCTGTGGCCGAACAGCGCCACGGGCCGGTCGAACCACGGGCCGAGGTCGTCGGCGACCGCGTCGGCCATGGTGGCCAGGTCGTCGAGGCAGCGCTCACCCCGCCGGTCCTGGCGGCCCGGGTACTGCACGGCGACGACGTCGGCGTCCACCCCGGCCTCGGCGGCCACCCGGGAGAACGGGAAGTAGGCCGTGGCGGACCCGCCGGCGTGCGGCAGGCACACCAACCGCACGGCAGCGGCCTCGGCCGCGTGGAATCGCCGAATCCATCGGCTCGTTCTCTCGTTCACGGCAGTCACAGTTCACGGAGTCTTCGGCCACCTCCCCCTGGTGGGCAACCCCTATCGCGCGGCCGGGCACGCCGGGCGACACCTGCTCAAGTTCACCTCATCGTGTGATTTAGATTGCGGTTGGTTCGGCTTAGGGACGTGCTGCGACCGTCGGTACCGCCAGAAGAAGACCCGCCTCGTTCGAGGAGTGAGCGATGGGCGTGAACTGGGGGCAGCAGAACCACCGGATCGATCCGCGGGAGGCGTCGGACTTCCTGCGGGGTCTGCTGATCGGATGCGAGGGGGGCACGGGGGAGACCGTGCTGGTCGACGGAGCACCGGCCAGCGGGAAGACGCGGTTGCAGGACCAGGTGGTGGCCAGGGCCGGCGAGCTGGGCATCCTCACGCTCACCGCGTCCGGGGCCGCCGACGAGCAGGACGTCGACGGCGGCGTGATCGACCAGCTGCTGGCGTGCCCCGGGGTGCCCCGGGCGCTGGCGGAGCAGTTCGGCGACTGGGACGACGAGCGGATCGCCGGGGTGTGCGGCGCGTTGCACCGGCTGGCGCGCGAACGCCCGGTGCTGGTGGCCGTCGACGACCTCCAACACGTGGACGGGACCTCGGTCCGGCTGCTGCTGCGATTACAGCGGCGGACCCGGTCCGCCGCCGTGCTGCTGGTGCTCAGCGGCTCCGGCTCCGGTGGCGGCCTGCCGTTCGCCGCCCAGCCGCACCGGCACGTGCAGCTGACGCCGCTGTCGGAGCGGGCCATCGCGGAGCTGGTGGGGGAGGGGCCCGACTGGCTGCCCGGGCAGGTCCACGAGCTGAGCGCCGGGAACCCGCTGCTGGCCGACGCGCTGGTCGACGCCCACCGCGCCGGCGCCGACGCCGACGCGGCGTACGCCGAGGCGGTGCGGCAGCTGCTGCACCGCTGCGGCTCGCCGCTGCGCGAGGTGGCGACGGCGATCGCGGTGCTGGACACCGACATGGGCCTGGACGCGCTGGCCGTCGTCGCCGGCGTGGACCCGGGCGACGCCGAGGCGTCCGCCTGCCGGCTGGCCGACTCCGGCCTGGTCGAGGGCGTCCGGTTCCGGCAGCCGGCGGCCGCCGCCGCGATCATCGGCGGCCTGCGCGGCCCGGCCAGGGCGCGACTGCACTCGCGGGCCGCCGACGTCAAGCACTCGCTGGGGCTGGCGTCCCCCGACATCGCCCGTCACCTCGTGGCCGCGGGCGAGGCGGACGTCGACTGGGCGCCGCGGACCCTGCTGGAGGCGGCGGAACAGGTCATGCTCGACGACGACGTCGAGTTCGCCACCCGGTGCCTGGAACTCGCCGCCTCGGCACCGGCCACGGGGTGGGTGCGGCAGCGGATCTCCCAGCTGCTCGCCAAGATCACCTGGCGGGTGAACCCGACCGCCGCGGCGCCGCACCTGAGGACGCGGTGGGCGGCGGGCGACTCGCTGGACCGCTCCGACCGGGTCGCGCTCGCGCGGCAGGCGCTGTGGTTCGGGGACCGGGACACCTTCGAGCGCGCGTTCGCGGCGCTCGTCGACGACGAGCCGCTCGACCCGCGCACGGTGGCCGAGCTGAGCCTCGCCGGCCACTGGCACTACGGCGCGTCGGTGACCCTGCCGGACAGCGACGACCCCTGGCTGCACACGGTGAAAGCGCTCTCCGCCGTGTGGCGCGCGGAGGGGACCGAGCGGGCGTCGGCCGGCGCGGAACGCATCCTGCACAGCTGCCGGTTGTCGGACACCTCGCTCGAAGCGCTCTGCACGGCGATCCTCGCGCTGGCCCACGACGACAAGGCCGATCGCGCCGAGGGCTGGTGCGCCTCGCTCAGCGAGGAGGCCGAGCACCGCGGCGCGGTGACCTGGAAGGCGATGCTCGACGCGATCGCCGCGAGCCTGGTGCTGCGCCGGGGTGACGTCGCGGGAGCCGCCGAGCGGGCGGACCGGGCGCTGGCCCTGCTGGACGGGCCGAACTGGGGCGTCGCGATCAGCCACCCGCTGGCGACGCTGCTGAGCGCGCACACCGAGGCAGGCGCGTTCAAGGCGGCCGCGGCGGTGCTGCGCAGGCCCTTGCCGGACGCGGCGCTGACGACCCTGGGCGGCGTCCGGTACCTGCGGGCGCGCGGCCGGTTCCACCTGGCGACCAACCGGGGACTGGCGGCGGTCAGCGACTTCCAGCAGTGCCAGCGGACCCTGCGCGGGTGGGACCTGGAGGTGCCGGTGCTCGTGCCGTGGCGCACCGACCTCGCGGAGGCGAACCTGCGGCTGGGCAACCCGACCCTCGCCGTGGAGCTGGCCAACCAGCAGCTCGCCTACGCGGCGCCGTCCGACCACGGCTCGCGGGGCGCCGCCCTGCGGGTGCTGGCGCAGGCGGGTGACGCCGCGGAGCGCCAGGGCATGCTGAACCGGGCGGCGGAGGAGTTCCGGGCCTCCGGCGACCGGCTGGAGCTGGCGCGGACGACGCGGATGCTCAACCGGCTGGGCCAGGACGCGCAGCGGGCCAGGGGCCCGGTCGCACCGGTCCGGGTGCGGCGGCAGCTCGCGAGGGTCGCCGTCTCCCGGTCGGTGGGACCGCGCCCCGAGCGGGCCGGCAGCCGGGCGACGGCGGGCGTGCCGGCCCCGGTCACCGTGCCGGTCGCGGTCGGCGCGCCGGCGACGACGCCGGCGGTGCTCAGCGAGGCCGAGCTGCGGGTGGCCGAGCTGGCGGCGGCCGGCCGCACCAACCGGCAGATCTCGGAGACGCTGTACATCACGGTGAGCACGGTGGAGCAGCACCTGACCCGCGTCTACCGCAAGCTCGGCGTGCCCGGCCGTTCGGCCCTGGCCGGCGAGTTCACCGCGGCCGAGGGAGGACGCTGAACGTGCCGGGACGCGGGAAGCGCCCGAGGGGCGTGGGTGTGGCGAGTCGGCCGCACCCACGACCCCCGGGCGCTTCCCGGTCGGGGTCGTGCCGGTCGGGGTCGTACCGGTCAGCGGCGGCGGTCGGCGACCACGGCCTCGATGATGCCGTCGAGGGTGTGCACCGGCGCGAAGCCGATCTGCTCGCGGGCCCTGGAGCAGTCGGGGATGCGGCGCTGCATGTCCTCGTAGCCCTCGCCGTAGGCCTCCTCGTACGGGACCTTCGCGATGGCGCTCGTGGAGCCCGTCGCGGCGATCACCCGCTCCGCGAGCTGCGAGATCGTCGTCTGCTCGTTGCTGCCCAGGTTGAACACCTTGCCGTAGGCCGACTCGTCGGACAGCAGCCGCACCAGCGCCGGCACGACGTCGTGCACGTGGCAGAAGCAGCGCGTCTGCTGCCCGTCGCCGAACACGGTGAGGGGTTCGCCCGCGAGCGCCTGGGTGACGAAGCGCGGGATCACCATGCCGTAGCGGCCGGTCTGGCGCGGACCGACGGTGTTGAACGGCCGCACGATCACCGCGCGCAGTCCGTGCTCCACCGCGTACAGGTGGGCCAGCGTCTCGTCCAGCGCCTTCGCCTCGGCGTAGGACCAGCGGGTCTTCAGCGGCGAGCCGATGATCCGGTCGGAGTCCTCGGTGAGCCCGTCCGCGGTGTTCTTGCCGTAGATCTCGCTGGTGGAGGCCACCAGGATCGGCACGTCGTGCCGGAGCGCGGCCTCCAGCAGGACCTCGGTGCCGTGCAGGTTGGTCCGCAGGCTCTCCAGCGTCTTGTCCAGGATGGTGAACACGCCCACGGCCGCCGCGAGGTGGAACACCGCGTCGACGCCGGCCATGCAGGCCTCGACCGCCTCCGGGTCGGTCACGGAGCCGCGCACGAAGCGGAAGCCGGCGTGCCCGGCCACGCCCGCGAGGTTGTCCAGGGTGCCGGTGCTGAGGTTGTCGAGCGCGACGACCTCGTGGTCCCGCTCCAGCAGGTGCTCGGTCAGGTGGGAGCCGATGAACCCGGCCCCGCCGGTGATCAGGTAGCGCATGTCGGGTTCCTCTCAGAGCGCGAACAGGGCAGGGTCGAAGCGGTAGGTCGCGTCGACCACCACCGGGCACCGGGCAAGCCAGTGGTAGTCGTGCTCCGGTTGCACGGTGTGGATGAGGGCGATGTCCCAGTCGGCGCCGTCCGGTTCGACGACGCTGTCCAGCGAGCCGCCCGTCACGCGCACGTTGGGCGCCAGCGGGTCGTGGTACCCCACCACCGCGCCCTTCGCGGCGAGCAGGTCGATGATGTCCAGGGCCGAGGACGACCGCACGTCGCGCACCCCCGGCTTGTAGGTCACGCCGACCACCAGGACGCGGGTGCCCACCACGCCCTTGCCGTTGCGGGACAGCGTGTCCGCCAGGCGGTCGACGACCTGCTTGGGCCGCTCCGCGATGGCGTGCATGGCCTGGGTCACGAGGGGCGCGTTGCTCCGCGTCGCCCGCAGCTGCCAGAGCAGGTAGTGCGGGTCGCACGGGATGCAGTGGCCGCCGACGCCGGGGCCGGGGTGGAAGGCCATGAAGCCGTACGGCTTGCTGGCCGCCGCCTCGATCACCTCGATCGGGTCGATCGAGAACCCGTCGCTGATCTCCGCGAACTCATTGGCCAGCGCGATGTTCACCGCGCGGAAGGTGTTCTCGTACAGCTTGGTCATCTCGGCCGCCTCCGGCGAGCTGACGCAGTGCACGGCGGGCGTCAGCACGTTGATCACGCGCTGCGCCATCGCGGTGCACGCCGGGGTCACGCCGCCGAGCACGCGCGGCGTCCCGGCCTGGGTGTGCGTGACGTTGCCCGGGTCGATGCGCTCGGGGCTGGACGCCACGAAGATGTCGCGGCCGACCTTGAACCCCTTGGCGGTCAGCGGCGCCACCAGCAGCCGCTGGGACGTGCCGACGTAGCTGGTGGAGGTCAGGATCAGCGTCTGGCCGGGGCGGGCGTTGGCGACCAGGGCCGCGCACGCGGCCTCCAGCGGGCCGAGGTCCGGCATCAGGTACTCGTCGAGGCCGGTCGGCACGCACACGAGCACGGCGTCGGCCTCGGCCATCCGGCTGGAGTCGGTGGTGAGCCGGAAGTCCTGGTGCAGGGTCTTCTCCAGCTGGCGCTGGTCGGAGTCGATGAGGTCGACGTCGCCGGCGCGGATGGCGTCCAACCTGTTCTGGGAGAGGTCTATGCCGATCACCTCGATCCCGCCCGCGTGCAGGCCGAGCGCGGTCGGGAGCCCGACGTAGCCCAGGCCGACGACCGCGACGGACTTCAGCTCGGTCGGCTCGGCCACGGTCTGGTGTTCGACGACAGTACTGGTCATTGCTGGTCACCCGTCTCTGGCAGGCAGTGGGAATCGCGGGAGGGGCGGGGTGCGCGACCCCGCGGGCGTGGTCAGTGGTGGACGAACCGGACGATCTCGAACGCCTCGGCGAGGCCGACGGAGATCTGCGACCCCCGGTACTCGGCCAGGGCCCGGACGCCCCGCTCGCTGCGCGGGTTGGGCCAGGGCTCCAGCTCCTTGCCGTAGGCGCGCAGCGCCTCGACCTTGCGCTCCAGGTGCGTCTCGTCCAGGCACTGCCAGCAGTTGGGGCGGAACGTGATCGGCAGGCCGGACGCCTCGCCGACGTCGGTGGCCGAGCGCACCTCGAACGTGCGCAGCTCCCGCACGCTGCCCTTGCCGGGACGACCGGCCACCCGGGCCGCGCGGCTGACCAGGGCGTGGTCGGTGCTCAGGTCGCTCATGCCGGTGGTGAAGATCGTGTCCGGCTCGAAGTCGCGCACCTCGCGCTCCACGACCCGGTTCAGCTCGAGGTGGCCGACCGTGTCGAGCCGGTTGTCGCCGAACTCGTGGATGCGCAGCCGTTCGATCCCGAGCGTCTTCGCCGCGAGTTCGATCGCCGCCGTACGGTTGATGACGCCGCTCCCGGTCTCCGAGCGCGAGCCGTCGTCGTTGGTCAGGACGCAGAGGGACACGGTCACGCCCTCTTCGGCGAGCCGGGCGATCGTGCCGCCCGCGCCGAGGGTCTCGTCGTCCCCGTGGGCTCCCACGACCAGGAGCCTTCGCATCTGCCTGTGCATACCGATCCCCAGCCTTAGTCCGATGGGCGAGCCCCGACGGCCTGCCGGGTCGATCCGGGCAGGTCCCGTTCCGAACCGGCCACTGCCGGGGGAACTGGTGGGCGCGGTGCGGTGGAGAGGTGAAGAAGTCCTTCGAAGCTGGGGAAAACCTGTCATCCGCCGAGGGCGGCCGACAACCCCTAAAGCGGCTCTAAAGCAGACCTTCGGCGAATCTGAACCCCTTGTCCCGGAGGACCGACCGGCACCCCTCCGGCGAAGTCCCGAGTGGACCGCGTGGCACCGCGGCGCCGCGCCGCCGCGCGTCCGGGCCGTCCCCGACTAGGGGCCGCACCGCCCCTGTGCCGCCCGGCTTAGGGGTGGGTGCGCCCACCCCGCGCTCGTATCGTCACACCCGACCGCTGTGGGGGTTCGCGCGAATTCCCCTTTCCAGCACAGGCGATGTGGAAGGAAAGAGGACACGTGGCCAACTCCGAGGACAAACTCGTCGGCGCGCTCCGGGCGTCCCTGAAGGAGACCGAACGGCTGCGTGACAAGAACCGCCGGTTGACCGAGGCCGCCCGGGAACCGATCGCGATCATCGGCATGGCCTGCCGGTTCCCGGGAGGCGCGGACACGCCGGAGGACCTCTGGCGGCTGCTCGACGGCGGCGTCGACGCCATCGGGGAGTTCCCGACCAACCGAGGCTGGGACCTCGACCGGCTCTACGACCCGACCGGCGAGCGACCGGGGTCGAGCTACGTGCGGGAAGGCGGTTTCCTCCACGACGCCCTCGACTTCGACGCCGACCTGTTCGGCATCAGCCCGCGCGAGGCCCTGCTGATGGACCCGCAGCAGCGGCTGCTGCTGGAGACCTCGTGGGAGGCCTTCGAACGCGCGGGCATCGCGCCGCACTCGGTGAAGGGCACGCCGACCGGGGTGTTCGCCGGCACGATGTACCACAACTACCAGGGCAGCTACGGCTCGTCCGGGGTCATCTCCGGCCGGCTCGCCTACACGTTCGGCCTCGAAGGGCCCGCGGTCACCATCGACACCGCGTGCTCGTCCTCCCTCGTCGCGCTGCACATGGCGGTGCAGGCGCTGCGCGCCGGGGAGTGCTCGCTCGCGCTCGCCGGCGGGGTCACGGTGATGTCGACGCCGCGCACGTTCGTGGAGTTCAGCCTCGACGGCACGCTCGCCCGCAGCGCCCGCTGCCGCACGTTCGCCGACGCGGCCGACGGCACCGGCTGGTCCGAGGGCTGCGGCATGCTGCTCGTCGAACGGCTGTCCGACGCCCGCCGCAACGGCCACCCGGTGCTCGCGGTCGTCCGCGGCACCGCGATCAACCAGGACGGCGCGTCCAACGGCATGACCGCGCCCAACGGCCCCGCGCAGCAGCGCGTGATCCGCCAGGCGCTCGCCAACGCGCGCGTGCCCGCCGAAGAGGTCGACGTCGTGGAGGCCCACGGCACCGCGACCAGGATCGGCGACCCGATCGAGGCGCAGGCGGTGCTCGCGACCTACGGCCGCAGCCGGGCCGGGAACGGCCCCCTGTGGCTGGGGTCCGTCAAGTCGAACATCGGCCACACCCAGGCCGCCTCCGGCGTCGCCGGGGTGCTGAAGGTCGTGCTGGCGCTGAACAACGGCGTGCTGCCGAAGACGCTGCACGTCGACAAGCCCACCGAGCGGGTCGACTGGACCGCCGGCGAGGTCGAGCTGCTGACCGAGCGGCGCGAGTGGCCCCGCAACGGGCACCCGCGCCGCGGCGCCGTCTCCTGCTTCGGCCTGAGCGGCACCAACGCGCACGTCATCATCGAAGAGGCCCCGGAACCGGACGAGGCGGCCGACCGGCCGGGCGACGACGCCGCGATCCCGTTCGTGCTGTCCGGTCGGACGCCGCAGGCGCTGCGGGCGCAGGCCGCCCGGCTGGTCGCGCACCTGGAGGCGGACCCCGCGCTGCCGCCGCTCGACGTCGCGCGCACGCTGGCCGCCGCCCGCACGCACCTGGACCACCGCGCCGCCGTCGTCGGCCGCGACCGCGCCGGGCTGCTGGCCGCCCTGGGCGGCGTCGCGGACGGCGGACCGGGCGCGATCACGGGGGTCGCCCGGGGCGGGGTGACCACCGCGTTCCTGTTCTCCGGCCAGGGCGCGCAACGGCCCGGCATGGGGCGCGGGCTCGCGGCGGCGTACCCGGTGTTCGCCGACGCGTACGCCGCGGCCTGCGCGGCGCTCGACGAGCACCTGGACCGGCCGATCCGCGAGGTGGTCGACACCGACCCCGAAGCCCTGGGACGCACCGGGAACGCCCAGGCGGCGCTGTTCGCGTTCGAGGTCGCGCTGTTCCGCCTCGTCGAGTCGTGCGGCCTGGTGCCCGACGCGCTCTGCGGGCACTCCGTCGGCGAGCTGGCCGCCGCGCACTGCGCCGGGGTGTTCTCGCTCGCCGACGCGGCCCGGCTCGTCGCCGCCCGCGGCCGGCTCATGCAGGCGCTGCCCGAGGGCGGCGCGATGGTCGCCGTCGAGGGCACGCCCGAGGAGGTCTCCGCGCACGACCCCGACGGCACGGTCGACATCGGCGCGGTCAACGGGCCGCGCTCCGTCGTGCTCTCCGGCGACGAGGCCGCCGTGCTCGCGGTGGCCGCGAAGTTCGCCGGGGCCGGTCGGCGCACCACCCGGCTGCGCGTCTCGCACGCCTTCCACTCGCGCCTGGTGGAACCCGTGCTCGACGAGTTCCGGGCGGTCGCGCGGAGCGTGGCGTACGCGCCACCGTCGCTGACCGTCGTGTCGGCCGTCACCGGGGGCGAGGTCTTCACCGAGCTGACCGACCCCGAGCACTGGGTCCGCAACGTCCGGCGGACGGTGCGCTTCGCGGACGCCGTGCGGGCGCTCACCGCCGAGGGCGTCGACCGCTTCCTGGAACTGGGCCCGGACGCGCCGCTCACGGCGGTGGTCCCGGCCTCGGCCGCCGACACCGCCGTCGCCGTGCCCGCGCAGCGCCGGGACGTGCCGGAGGACGTCGCGTTCGCCACCGCGCTCGCGACCCTGCACGTGCGCGGGGTCGTGGTGGACTGGGGCGCGCACTTCGCCTCCCGGGGCGCCCGCCCGGCCGCCCTGCCGACCTACGGCTTCCAGCGCAGGCGGTACTGGCTGGAGGTCGGGTCGGACGCCGGTGACGCGACGTCGATGGGGCTCGACGCGATCGACCACCCGCTGCTCGGAGCGGCGACGCTGCTCGCCGACGCGGACGGGGTGGTGCTCTCCGGGCGGGTCTCGGCGACCACGCACCCCTGGTTGAACGACCACGTGGTCGGCGGCTCGATCATGCTGCCCGGCACCGCGTTCGTCGAGCTGGCCGTGCGGGCCGGCGACGAGGTGGGCTGCGGCCGGGTCCGGGACCTCACGCTGCACGCCCCGCTGGTCCTGCCCGCGCGGGGCGCGGCCCGCATCCAGGTCCGGGTCGGCCCGCCCGCCGCCGACGGCTCCCGCCCGATCGGCGTCCACTCGCGACCGGACGACCTCGCCGCCGCCGCGGGCTGGACCAGGCACGCCGACGGCACCCTGGCCCCCGCCTCGGCGGGCACGCCGTTCGACCTGGCCGAGTGGCCGCCCGCCGGCGCCGAGACCGTCGACGTCGATGGCATGTACGACCTGCTCGCCGAGCACGGCACGGCCTACGGCCCGGTGTTCCGGGGCCTGCGCGCCGCCTGGCGCGCCGGGGACGACGTCTACGCCGAGGTCGCGCTGCCCGAGCAGGACCGGCTCGCCGCCGAGGCATTCGGGCTGCACCCCGCCGTCTTCGACGCGGCGCTGCACGCCATCGGGTTGAGCGGGACCGGGGACGAGGGCACCGCGCTGCCGTACTCGTGGTCCGACGTCGAACTGCTGGCCACCGGCGCGGCGACGGCCCGGGTGCACGTCCGGCCGATCGGCGGGCGCACCGTCGAGCTGCGGCTGGCCGACTCGACCGGCACGCCGATCGCCCGGGTCGGCGCCCTGGCGCTGCGCCGGATCAGCGAGGAGCAGCTCGCCGCCGCCCGCGCGGTGCCCGGCGGCCACGACTCGCTGCTGCGGGTCGACTGGGTCCCCGTCACGCTGCCGGACCCGGCCGGTGACCCGCGGGTCGTCGTGCACGAGGTCGAGCCGGGGACCGACGCCGCCACCGCCAAGGCGGCCGTCCACCGCGCGCTGGCCGTCGTGCAGGACTGGCTGGCCGACCCCGGCTCCTCGTCGGGCCGGCTCGTCGTGCTGACCCGCGGCGACCTGGCCGGCGCCGCCGTCGGCGGGCTCGTCCGCTCGGCCCAGGTGGAGAACCCGGGCCGGATCGTGCTGGTCGAGGGCGACGCGACCCCGCGGCAGCTCGCCGCGGTCTCCGCCGCGAACGAGTCGTCCGTCCGGATCTCCGGTGACGCGGTGTCCGCTCCCAGGCTGGCCCGCGCCGTGCCCGGTGCCGCCGCCGAGCCCGTCGACTGGCGGGCCGGCACCGTCCTGGTGTCCGGCGGCACCGGCGCGCTGGGCCGGCTCGTCGCCGCGCACCTGGTGCGGCGGCACGGCGTGCGCCGGCTCCTGCTCGTCAGCCGCCGCGGCGCGAAGGCCCCCGGCGCGGCCGAGCTGGTCGCCGGGCTGACCGACCTGGGCGCCGAGGTGAAGGTGGTCGCCACCGACCTCGCGGACCGGGCGAAGGCCCGGCGGCTGCTGGCCAGGCACCCGGTGACGGCGGTCGTCCACGCGGCGGGCGTGCTCGACGACGGCATCCTGCCGTCGCTCACGCCCGAGCGGGTCGACCGCGTCTTCGACCCGAAGGCGCTGGCCGCCTGGCACCTGCACCAGCTCGCCGGCGACCTCACGGCGTTCGTCACGTTCTCGTCGGCCGCCGGGGTGTTCGGCGCGCCCGGACAGGGCAACTACGCCGCCGCCAACGCCTTCCTCGACGCGCTCGCCGCGCACCGGCGGGCCGAGGGCAAGCCCGCGCACTCGCTCGCCTGGGGCATGTGGGAGTCGGCGGACGGCATGGCCGGGGAGACCCACGGCAAGCGCGGTCTCGGCGCGTTCACCGCGGAGGAGGGCCTGGCGCTGTTCGACGCCGCCCTCGGCGCGGACGACGCGCTGTCCGTGCCGGTCAAGCTCGACCTCGCCGCGTGGCGTGCCGCCGGCGCGGTCCCCGACGTGCTGCGCGCCCTCGTGCCGACCGCCCGGCGGGCGGTGTCCGACCGCGAGGCGGAGGGCGACACGCTGCTGGGCAAGCTGGTCCGGCTGCCCGCCGACCGGCGCCTGGACCACCTGCGCGAGCTGGTGGTCCGGCACGCCGCCGCGGTGCTCGGGCACGGCCCGAACGACGTGTTCGACGCCGAACGCGCCTTCAAGGACCTGGGTTTCGACTCGCTCACGGCCGTGGAGCTGCGCAACACCCTGCGGGAGGCCACCGGCCTGAACCTGACCGCGACGCTGGTCTTCGACCACCCGACCGCGGCCGACCTCGCCGCGCACCTGCACGAGTCGCTGTTCGGCGACCTCGGCGACGACGCGCACGCGGAGGAGGCCGCCGGGCCCGCGAGCGCCGACGAGCCGATCGCGATCGTCGGCATGGCCTGCCGCTTCCCCGGCGGTGTCGAGTCGCCCGACGACCTGTGGCGGCTGGTCGCCGCGGGCGCCGACGGCATCGGCGACTTCCCCGCCGACCGCGCGTGGGACATGGCGCACTGGCTCGACCAGGTCGCGCCGGACGGCGGCACGCCGCAGGGCGGCTTCGTCCACGACGCCACCGACTTCGACGCCGCGTTCTTCGGCATCGGCCCGAACGAGGCCGTGATGATGGACCCGCAGCAGCGGATGCTGCTGGAGGCGTCCTGGACGGCGCTGGAGGACGCCGGGCTGGACCCGTCGTCCCTGCGGGGCAGCACCACGGGCGTGTTCGTCGGCGTGATGCAGACGGACTACGACCCCGGCGACGCCCTGGAGCGGGGCGGCGGCATCTACCGCGGCTCCGGCGCGCTGAGCAGCGTCGTCTCCGGTCGCGTCGCCTACGCCTTCGGGCTGGAGGGTCCCGCGGTGTCGGTGGACACGGCGTGCTCGTCGTCGCTCGTCGCCCTGCACCAGGCGGTGCAGGCGCTGCGGGCCGGCGATTGCGCGCTGGCCCTGGCCGCGGGCGTGTCCGCGCTCGTCTCGCCCGCCCCGTTCGCGCAGTTCGTGGACGGCGCCGTGGCCCGTGACGGCCGCTGCAAGCCGTACTCCGCCGCGGCCGACGGGTTCGGCTGGGGCGAGGGCGTCGGCGTGCTGGTCGTCGAGCGCCTCTCCGACGCCCGCCGCCACGGCCACGACGTGCTCGCGGTCGTGAGGTCCAGCGCGGTCAACGCCGACGGCGCGTCCAACGGCCTGACCGCGCCGAGCGGACCGGCCCAGGAGCGGCTCATCCAGCGGGCGCTCGCCGCCGCCGGGCTCGACCCGGAGGAGGTGGACGCCGTGGAGGGCCACGGCGCCAGCACCCCGCTCGGCGACCGCATCGAGACCTCGGCGCTGATGGCCGCCTACGGCCGGGGCCGGTCCGCGGACCGGCCCCTGTGGCTGGGCTCGGTGAAGTCCAACATCGGCCACACCCAGGCCGCCGCGGGCGTCGCCGGCGTGATCAAGACCGTGCAGGCGCTGCGGCACGGCGTGCTGCCGCCGACGCTGCACGCCGACGAGCCCACCGCCGACGTCGACTGGGCCGCCGGCACCGTGCGGCTGCTCGACGGGACGCGGCCGTGGCCGGAGACCGGTCGACCGCGCCGCGCGGCCGTCTCGGCGTTCGGCTACAGCGGGACCAACGCGCACGTGATCCTCGAACAGGCGCCCGCGGTCGAGGCCGCCGAGCCGCCCGCGCCGGCCGGGGACCGCGGCGGCGTGCTGCCGCCCCTCGTGCTGTCGGCCCGGACCGCCGCGGCGCTGCCCGACCAGGCGCGGGCCCTGCTCGCCCACTGGGACGCCGACCCGGCACTCGCCCCGCTGGACGTCGCCCACTCGCTGGCCGCCCGCCGCCCGCTGTTCGGCTACCGGGCCGCCGTCGTCGGGACCGACCCCGACGAGGTGCGGACCGCGCTGTCCGCGCTGGCCGAGCCGACTCCGGTCCCCGCCGGGAACGTCGTGACGGGCCGGGCGAGGTCCGGCGGCGCCACGGCGTTCCTGCTGCCCGGCCAGGGCGTCCAGCGGCCCGGCATGGGCGCCGCGCTGCACGCGGCGTTCCCGGCTTTCGCGGCCGAGTTCGACCGGGTCGCCGACAGGTTCGACCCCCACCTCGGCCGGTCGCTGCGCGAGGTGATGTTCGCCGACGCCGGTTCGGCCGCCGGGCAGCTGCTCGACCGCACGCAGTTCGGCCAGGCCGCCGTGTTCACCTTCGAGGTGGCGCTGTGCCGCCTGCTCGAATCGTGGGGCCAGCGGCCCGACGTGCTGGTCGGGCACTCCGTCGGCGAGATCGCGGCGGCGCACCTGGCCGGGGTGCTGTCCCTGGACGACGCGGTCAAGCTCGTCGCCCACCGCGGCGAGCTGATGGCGGAGGCGCCGGCCGGCGCGGTCGTCGCGGTCGAGGCCGACGCCGACGAGGTGCGGCCGCTGCTCGGCGCGGACGTCGCGCTGGCCGCGGTGAACGGCCCGAGGGCCGTGGTGGTGTCCGGGGCGGAAGGGGCGGTCGCGGGGGTCGTCGCGCACTTCACCGCGCTGGGCCGGCGCACGCGCCGCCTGCCGATCGGCTGCGCCGTCCACTCGCCGCTGCTCGACGACGTGCTCGCCGAGCTGGAGGAGATCGCCGAGGAGCTGACCTACGACGAGCCGCGCATCGCGGTGGTGTCCACCGTGACCGGGACCCCGGTCGCCGACGAGCTGCGCACGGCGCGGCACTGGGTCGCGAACTGCCGCGACACCGTCCTGTTCGCCGACGCCGTGCGGGCGAGCGGGGCGACCCGCTTCGTGGAGCTGGGCACGGACGGGGTGCTCACGGCGCTCGCGCAGGCGGCCCTGCCCGACGACGTCGACGCCCTGTTCGTCCCGGTGCTGCGCGGCGACGCCGACGAGGTCCGCGACGTGCTGACGAGCGCGGCGCGGCTGCACGTGACGGGCGCCGGGCTGGACGTGCGCCGCATGTTCACCGGGCGCGCGCCCGGCACCGTGCCGCTGCCCGGCTACGCGTTCCACCGCGAGCGCTACTGGCCGGCGGTCGACATGGAGGCGCGCCGGGCGACCGGCGACCTCTCGTCGAGCGGGCTGAGCGCGGGCGACCACCCGCTCGTCGGCGCCGTGCTGCCCGTCGCGGACTCGTCGACCGTCGTGCTGGCGGGCGCGGTCTCGACGACCACGCACCCGTGGCTGGCCGACCACCTGGCCGGTGGGACGGCGGTGTTCCCCACCGCCGGGTTCGTGGAACTGGCGGTGCGGGCCGGTGACGAGGTCGGCTGCGCCACGCTGGTGCGGCTGGACGCCGACGTGCCCCTGGTGCTCGGCGCGGACGAGGTGCGGCTCCAGGTGGTCGTCGGCGAGCCCGGTCCGGCGGGCAGGCCGGTGGCGGTCCACTCGTACGGGCGCCACGGCTGGGTCCGGCACGCGGAAGGCCTGCTGTCCACCGACGCGGGCGACGCCGCCGAGCCGGAAGCGCTGACGCAGTGGCCGCCGGTGGGCGCGGTGCCCGCGGACGTCACGCGGCTCTACGACCTGCTCGACGACGCCGGGCTGCACCACGGCCCCGCGTTCCGGCGGCTGCGGGCCGCCTGGGTCGCGGACGGGTCGGTGTTCGCCGAGGTGGCGCTCGACCCGGGGGCGGACGCGGACCGGTTCGGCCTGCACCCGGCGGCCCTCGACGCGGCGCTGCACGCCGCCGCGCTGGTCCGCGGCGCCACCGCCGGCGCGGTCCCGGCCGCGTGGACGGGCTTCCGGCTCCTCGCCGTCGGCGCGGCGCGGCTGCGCGTGCGGATCACCCCGGTGGGCGGGGACGCGGTGTCGGTCCTGCTGGCCGACCACACCGGCGCGCCGGTGGCGGAGGCCGCGTCCGTGGTGCTGCGCGGGGTGTCGCTCCCCGAGGTCGTCGCGGCCCCTGCCGGGACGGCGACGGCGGTGGTGGTGCGGCGTCGCGTGGCCGCCGAAGGCGCGGTCCCGGAGCCGGCCCCGTTCGACCGCACCGGACCGGGGGTGCGGCGGTTCGTGCTCGACCAGGCCGCGGCGCTGCTCGGTTACGGTGACGCCGGCGCGATCGACCCGGACGCGCACTTCCTGGAGTCCGGCTTCGACTCGCTCACCGCGGTCGAGCTGCGCAACCGGATCGCGGCCGCGGCCGGCGTGGCGCTGCCGGCGTCCGTGGTGTTCGACTGCGCGACCCCCACCGGGCTGGCGACGCGGCTGCTGGAGGTGCTCGCCGGCGACGACGGCCCGGGGGACGACCCGGTCAAGGCGTCGTTCGTCGAGGCGGTCCGGGACGGCCGGGTCGAGGAGGGCCTCGCGCTGCTGGGCGCGGCGGCGGACCTGCGCCCGAAGTTCGACGGGCTCGCGGACTTCGGCGGGTCGCCGCGCCCGCTGACCCTGGCGGACGGGCCGCGCGGTCCCCGGCTGCTGGCGGTGCCGCCGCCCGCCGGGATGAGCGGGGCCTACCAGTACGCGAGGCTCGCGGCGGAGTTCCGCGGCACGCGGGCGCTCGCGGCGCTGCCGGTGCCCGGTTTCGGCGCCGGCGAGCCGGTGCCCGCCGGGATCGACGCGGTGCTGGAGGTGCTGGAGGCGAGCGTCCGGCTGGGCGCGGGTGACGAGCCGTACGCGCTGTTCGGCTACTCCTCCGGCGGCGTGCTGGCGTACGCGCTGGCCGCCAGGATGGAGAAGGCGGGCCTCCCACCGGCGGCGGTCGTGCTGCTGGACAGCTACGAGATGGACGCCGGCGGCGACGCGACCGCCGACACGGCGGCCGACATGGCGGCGGGCATGCTGGAGCGCGAGGAGGAGTACGGCCCGTTCGACCGGGACAAGCTGACCGCGATGGCGCACTACCTCGGCCTGCTGGAGTCCGCGGACCTGGTCGACGTGGGGGTGCCCACGGTCCTCGTCCGACCCGACCGCCGGTTCACCACCGGCGGTGACGCGCCGGCCCCGGCGGACGACTCCTCGTGGCGCACGACGTGGTACCGCGCCGACGCGGTCGTCACCGTGCCGGGCGACCACTTCAGCGTCGTCGCCGCCGACGCCGGGACCACCGCCGCCGCCGTCGGCGCCTGGCTGGACGACCTCGGCTGAGCCCGTCGCACCACTCGCCGGACCCCGGGGCACGCCCTCGGGGTCCGCGCACGTCTCGGGTCAGGCGCGGGAGGCGGCGACGAGCGCGGCGATGCCGTCCAGGACGCGGTCCAGGCCGAAGTCCACCGCCGTGGCCGCCGGGAACCCGCCCCGGTCGACCAGCGCGGCGAGGTGGGGGTAGCCGCGCTCGGCCAGCAGCGGCCGGAGGAACGCGCGGACGTCGGCCGCCCGCCCGGTGGCGTCTGCGTCGGTGGGATCTGGGTCGGTGGCGTCGGGGTCGGTGCGGGCGCGCAGGTGTTCGGCCGTCGTGCGGGTGACGTCGGCGACCAGCGTGGCGCAGCCCAGCGCCTCCGCGCCCGACACCCCGGCGGTGGCGAGCACGGCCAGCAGCCGCTCGGTCCAGGCGAGCCGGTGCGGCGTCACCGGCCCGCCGCGGAACGGGACGTCCAGCAGCCACGGCCGGGCCCGGTAGCGGTCGAGTGCCGCGTGCGCCCAGGCGCGGACGGCGGCACGCCAGTCGGGGGCGTCGTCCCCGACTGGCGGGGGTGGTCCGAACCCGGCGTCCGCCAGGAGGACCAGCAGCTCGTCCTTCGAGTCGACGTAGCGGTACAGCGCGTTGGTGGTCAACCCGAGCGCGGCCGCGATGTTGGGCAGCGACGCGGCGGCGAGCCCTTCGGCGTCGGCCAGTTCCACGGCGGCGGCGACGACCTGCGCCACGGTGTGGGCCGGCTTCGGGCCGCGGCGGGGTCGCGGCGCGGCGGCCCACGCCGGCACCAGCCCGGGCGGCAGGCCGGGGGACGGGTCGGGACGCGCGCGCGGTTCGTGGTCGGTCGGCATCTATCGCTCCGCTGGGTCGTTCAGTAAACTGTGCAAGTCTTGCACTGATCGAGGTTGGGGGCGAGCGGCGTGGGTGAGACCAACCGGTTCCGGCTCGGGCGGGTCACCGAACTCGACCGTCACCTGGCCGCGACCGAGATCGAGTACGCCCGCGCCCGGGGCGAGTGCGGCGACGAGGAGGCCGCCCGCCGGCTCGCGCACGCCAGCGTCGCGACCACGCACGCCGCGCTGCGGGTCGCGGTCGCCGGACGGGCCGACGCCGCCGTGCTGCCGATGGTGGAGGCCGCCCCGCGCGTCGCCGGCGCCGTGTGGGCGTCCGTCGGTGCCGTCAACGTCGTCATCTGGCTGCTCATCGGCGCGATCAGCGGGCAGTGGGACCCGACGTGGCTGTTCTGGGTGCTGCTCGCCGGCGCGGTCCTGGTCGGCGGCATCTGGGGTGTCCGCTACTGGGACCGCCGCATCCGCGCGGCGGTGCACGGCACCCCGTGAACCCCTGCTACCCCAACGGGTGAAAGCAGGCCCGGAGTAGGGGGGTGGCTTCCCGGGGCGTGGCGATTCCGCTAATCTGTGTGTGCTTTACACAGTTAATTAGCCGCTCCACGAGCCGATATTTGGGGGGCCTCATGCCGGAGAGCTCAGGGGAGACCCGGTCGTTACGGGGAAGAATCCGGGGTTTCCTCACCATCGCCTGGGTGGTGATCAGCGGTGTCCAGTTCACGATCTGGCTGCTGATGAGCCTGATCAGCACGTCGTTCAAGACACCCTTCTGGCTGTGGACGGTCGGTCTCGGCGGCGGCGCGCTGCTGCTGTGGTGGTTCCTCGACCCGGCCCGGCGCGACCGGGAACGAACGGAGTGAACGACGTGCCCACGATGGCTTCCGTCGAGTCCCCGGTCCGGCTGGACTCGGTGCACAAGACCTACGGCTCCGGTGAGAGCGCGGTGGAGGCGCTGTCCGGCGTCTCCTTCGGCTTCCCCGCGGGCAGCTTCACCGCGGTGATGGGCCCGTCGGGGTCCGGCAAGAGCACCCTGCTGCACTGCGCGGCGGGCCTCGACGAGCCGACCTCCGGCCGCGTCACACTGGTGGGCACCGACCTGAAGGGCAAGAGCGAGACCACGCTGACGGAGCTGCGGCGCGAGCACGTCGCCTTCATCTTCCAGTCCTTCAACCTGATGCCCGCGCTGAACGTCGAGCAGAACGTCACCCTGCCGATGCTGCTGGCCGGCCGCGAGCCGGACCGCGCGTGGGTGGACCAGGTGATCGCGCGCGTCGGGCTGTCGCAGCGCGTGAAGCACCGCCCCGGCGAGCTGTCGGGCGGTCAGCAGCAGCGCGTCGCGATCGCCCGCGCGCTCGCCGCCCGGCCCACCGTGGTGTTCGCCGACGAACCGACCGGCGCGCTCGACACGAACACCGCGCTGGAAGTGCTGAACCTGATGCGCGAGCTGGTGGCCGCGGGCCAGACCATCGTCATGGTCACCCACGACCCGGTGGCGGCCTCCTTCGCGGACAACGTGCTGTTCCTGGTGGACGGCCGGATCGTCATGCAGCTGGCCGACCCGGGCGTGGAGGCGGTCGCGTCGACCCTGGCGAAGCTCGGCGCCCAGGCCAAGCGGGCACGGGGACAGCGGTGAACTCGCGGCGGGTGGTGCTCGACCTCGCCCTGTCGAGCCTGCGGTTCCGCGCCGCCGCGTCGCTCGCGTCGTTCGTCGCGATCCTGATCGGCTGCGGGCTGCTGATCGCCTGCGCGGGGCTGTTCGAGACGGCCATCGTGCTGGAGGCCAAGCCGCAGCGGCTCGCGGCGGCGCCGGTCGTGGTCGGCGGGTCGTCCGGGTTCAAGCTGCCCGACGAGGAGTCGGAGGTCGTCCCCTACGCCGAGCGCGCCAGGCTGGGCGAGGACCAGGTCGACAGGATCGACGACGTGCCGGGCGTGCGGAGCGCGGTGCCGGACGTCTCGTTCCCCGCCGTGCTGCTGAGCGACGGCACGCCGCAGGTGCCCGACACGTCCGTCCTCTCCGGACACGGCTGGGAGTCCGCCGCCCTCGGCGGCTACCGGGTGCGCGACGGCGGCGAGCCCGGGTCGGCCGGTCAGGTCGTGCTCGACTCGACCACGGCGGAGGCGGCCGGCATCGACGTCGGCTCCGACGTCGAGCTGGTGGTGAGTGGGCAGAAGCAGTCCTTCGCCGTCAGCGGGATCGCCGAGCCGGCCGAGGACGTGCGCGCGTCCGCGTTCTTCTTCTCGCGGTCCGACGTGGAGCGCTTCGGCACCCACCCGGACGGCGTCGACCTCGTCGGCGTCTTCCCGGACGACGGCGTGGACGTCGACGAACTGGCCGCGCGCATCGCGGAGCAGGTGCCGGGCACCAGCGTGCTGACCGGGGACGACCGCGGTTCGGCCGAGTTCCACGGCGTGGACGGCAGCCGGCTGCCGCTGATCCTGCTGGCCGCGGTGTTCGGCGGCATGGTGCTGGTGGTCATGGCGCTGGTCGTCTCCGCGACGATCAGCCTCACCGTGCGGCAGCGGCAGCAGGAGCTGGCGCTGCTGCGGGCCACCGGCGCGACCCCGAAGCAGGCGCACCGGATGGTGCTGTTCGAGACCATGGCCGTCGGCGCGCTCGCCGCCCTGGGCGGCGTGTTCCTCGGCTTCGTGCTCGGCAACATCATCTTCGGCATCAGCTCGGCGATCGGCATCGTCCCCGAGGAGCTGGTCTTCCGGCAGGGCGTCATCGCGTTCGCCGCCGGTGTGCTGGCCACCCTCGCGATCACCTTCGCGGCCGCGTGGTTCAGCTCGCTGGCCGCGTCGCGGACCCGGCCGATCCAGGCGCTGGCCGAGGCGGCGATCCCGAGCGTCGCGGTGAACCCGCTGCGCCGCACGGGCGCGCTGGTGTTCGCCGCGGCCACGGTCGTGCTCGCCGCCACGACGGTGTTCATGCCGGCCGACACGGCGGCGGCCATCGGTGGCCCGGCGGTGCTCACCGGCGCCATCGCGGTGGCGCTGATCGGCCCGGAGATCATGGTGTTCGCGGTCGACCGCTACGGCCCGTTCATCCGGCGGTTCGCCGGCAGCGAGGCCACCCTCGCCGTGATCAACTCGCGGGCCCGGGCGGTGGCGTTCGCCGCGGTGCTCACGCCGATCACGCTCGCCACCGCGGTCTCGCTCGGCAACGTGTACTCGATGACCACCTCCCAGTCGGCCCAGCTGGCGGCCTACGCCGGCCAGCTGCGGGCCGACGCGGTGATCGCCACGGACACCGGGGGCATCGCGTCGGAGGCGCTGGAGCGCATCCGGAGCACGCCGGGGGTGGGCGCCGCGTCGCCGCTCGTCACCAGCTCCGGCTGGATCGAGCAGCCCTATGACGGCAACGGCAGCGACCCGCTGCGCCTCCTCGGCATCGCCCGGGAGGAACAGGGCGGCACGGTGCTCGCCACCGAGGTCACCCAGGGGTCGCTCAAGGACCTCGACGACGACGCGGTCGCGCTGCCCGAGGACGTGGCCGACGACCTGGGGCTCGCCCTGGGCAACCGGATCACCATGCGGCTCGGCGACGGCGCGCAGGCGGAGGTGGAGGTCGTCGCGCTGCTCGACAGCCCGTCGAGCTACGCGAGCATGGTGCTGTCGGCCGACCTGCTCACGGAGCACAGCAGCAGCGGCCTGCCCGGCCAGGTGCTGGTGGTGGCGGGCGCCGACCAGGACCCGGACGACCTGGTCACCGCGCTGGAGGACCGGGTGAAGGACTGGCCGGGCCTCACCGTCGACGACGACGGCGCCCTGATCCGGAACTTCCAGGCCGGCGCGGACGTCGAAGCGATGATCAACTACCTGCTCGCCGTGCTCGCGATCGCCTACGCGGCGATCGCGGCGGTGAACACCCTCGCGGTGGCCGTGCTGGCCCGCCGCCGGGAGTTCGGCGCGCAACGGCTCGCGGGCGCGAACCGCGACCAGGTGCGCCGGATGCTGTTCATCGAGGGCGGCACCGTCGCGGTGGTCGGCCTGGTCCTCGGGATCGCCATCTCGCTGTTCACCGTGCTGCCGATGGCGCTCACCACCGGCCAGATCCTCCCGTCCGGGCCGATCTGGGTGTTCCTCGCCGTGGTGCTCGCGGTGTTCCTGATCGTCTGGCCGGTCACCGCGCTGTCCGCGCGGCTCGCCATGCGCAGCAGTCCGATCGAAGCGGTGACCCTGCCGGGGCAGTGACCTCCCGACCCGGTTCCCACTGGAGCCGGGGAAGGGGTGCCGAACGGCACCGGCAAGGATTTCTAGGGGTACGCGGGCCACTTCCGGGTGATTAGTCTCGAATTCGACTGATCCGCCCGGGGGTGGCCCCGTTTCCTTTTGTGGAGTGGTTCCCATGCGCGTACTCCTGGCCGCTCCGTCGTCGGCCGCCCGGCTGCACAACCTCGTTCCCCTGGCGTGGGCGCTGCGGACCGCCGGTCACGACGTGAAGATCGCCGGCCGGCCGTCGTTCGTCGACGAGGTCCTCCGCACCGGCTGCGTGGCGGTGGACTTGGAGGACGGGGACGGGACCCCGCTCGCCGAGTCCGCGGCCCTCGTCGCGTTCGCCGAGCTGTGGCGGCCGGACGTCGTCGTCTCGGACGGCCTGGCGCCGGCGGGGGTGACCGCCGCCCGCGCCGTGTCGGCCCGCGCGGTGCGGCTGCTCGGCGCACTGGACGAACCGGGCGCGGCCGGTGCGGACCCCTCCGGCACGGACGCGTTCGACGCCGACGTCACGTTCGACGCCGTGCCGCCGTCGCTGCGGCCCGCCGGCGCGGACACCCGCCCGATCCGGCACGTGCCGTACTTCGGCCCGGTCGAGGTGCCGGGCTGGCTGCGCCGCACGGCGCGACGCGACCGCGTCCTGCTCTCGCTCGCCGACCCCGCCTCGCTCGGACCGGTCTTCGAGGCCGTCACCGGCCTGGGCGTCGAACTGCTGTGCGCCACCGACCCCGGGCGCGTCCCGGCCGGGGTCACCGTGCCGGTGAACGTCAAGCTCGTCGACTCGGCCCCGCCCGCGGCGCTGCTGCGCACGTGCGTCGCGCTCGTCCACGACGGCGACGCGGCCCTCGCGCTGGCCGCGGCGGCCCACGGCCTGCCCCAGCTCTGCCTCACCGGGTCGGACCTCGCGGCCCGGGTGGCCGACACCGGAGCCGGCGTGGTCGGCCCCGCGGACCGGATCGGCGCCGTGCTGACCGACGACGGGCTGCGCGCCCGCGCGGCCGCGCTCCGGGACGAGATCGCCGCCCTCCCCGCACCGCGCGCCGTGGTGGCCGAACTGACCCGGTGACCGGGTGCGCCCGGTAGGGGGCGGGCCGCGCGGGCCCGTCCCGCGCCGGGGAACCCCATTGTGGGGCCGCGCGGCCCCGTTAGGGGTACGGCGCACCCCCGATGCGTGGGTAGCGTTTTCCGCGTGGCACGTTCCACCCCTTTTCTCGGTTAGGTGGGTCGATTACGTGAGTACCGAAAACTGCGCCGGCAGGAATTGCCGGCCGGCCATTTCCCGGCTCGCCGCCGGAACGGGGGCGACGACGTGACCACCGAGAACGAGCAGAAGCTGCTCGACTACCTCAAGCGCGCCACCACGGACCTCCGCGAGGCCAAGCGCGCCCTGCGGGAGACGCGGGAGCGCGACGTCGAGCCGATCGCGATCGTCGGCATGTCCTGCCGCTACCCCGGCGGGGTCGCCTCGCCCGAGGACCTGTGGGACCTCGTGGCCACCGGCACCGACGCGGTCGGCGGCTTCCCGACCGACCGGGGCTGGGACCTCGGCGGCCTCTACGACCCGACGGGCGAGCGCCCCGGCACCACGAACACCCGCGAGGCGGGGTTCCTGCACGACGCCGCCGAGTTCGACGCGGAGTTCTTCGGCATCTCGCCGCGCGAGGCGCTCGCGATGGACGCCCAGCAGCGGCTGCTGCTGGAGGTCTCCTGGACGGCGCTGGAGCGCGCGGGCATCGTGCCGGAGACCCTGCGCGGCAGCAGCACCGGCGTGTTCGCCGGGGTGATGTACCACGACTACGCCGGGCACGCCGCCGCCGGCAGCGTCGTCTCCGGCCGGGTCGCCTACGCGCTCGGGCTGGAGGGCCCGGCGGTGTCGGTGGACACGGCGTGCTCGTCCTCGCTGGTCGCCCTGCACTGGGCGGCGCAGGCGCTGCGGCGCGGCGACTGCTCCCTGGCGCTGGTCGGCGGCGTGACGGTGATGGCCACGCCGGACACGTTCGTCTACTTCAGCGAACAGGGCGGCCTGTCCGACGACGGCCGCTGCAAGGCGTTCGCCGCCGCCGCCGACGGCACGGGCTGGGGCGAGGGCGTCGGGGTGCTCGTGGTGGAACGCCTGTCCGACGCCCGGCGGCTCGGCCACGACGTGCTCGCGGTCGTGCGGGGCAGCGCGGTCAACTCCGACGGCGCGTCGAGCGGGCTCACCGTGCCCAACGGCCCGGCGCAGCAGCGCGTGATCCGCCGGGCCCTGGAGTCCGCCGGCCTGACCGCGGCCGACGTCGACCTCGTGGAGGCCCACGGCACGGGCACGAAGCTCGGCGACCCGATCGAGGCGCAGGCGCTGCTGGCGACCTACGGCCGCGACCGCGACGAGCCGCTGTGGCTCGGGTCGCTCAAGTCCAACATCGGCCACACCCAGGCCGCCGCCGGGGTCGGCGGCGTGATCAAGGTCGTGCAGGCACTCCGCCACGGCGTGCTGCCCAGGACCCTGCACGTCGACGCGCCGTCGCCGCACGTCGACTGGTCCTCCGGCGCGGTGGAGCTGCTCACCGGGTCCCGCGCCTGGCCCGCCGCGGGACGACCCCGCCGCGCCGCGGTGTCCTCGTTCGGCATCAGCGGCACCAACGCGCACGTGATCGTCGAGCAGGCCGACCCCGGGCCGGCGGATTCGGTGCCGGCGGACCCGCCGGCGCTCCCGGTGTTCGCCTGGCCGCTGTCGGCCGACGCCGCGGACGCGGTGGCCGCCCAGGCCCGGCGGCTCGCGGCCCGGGTCGACGCCGAGCACGCCCCGGCGGACGTCGGGCTGTCGCTCGCCACGACCCGCTCGGCGCTCGACCACCGGGCCGTCGTCGTCGGCGCCGACCGCGGCGAACTGCTCGCCGGCCTCGCCGCGCTCGCCGACGGCGCCGACGCGCCCGGTGTGGTGCGCGACCGCGCGGGCGGCGGCCGGACCGCGTTCCTCTTCACCGGCCAGGGCGCCCAGCGCGCCGGCATGGGCGCGGAGCTGGCCCGGCGGTACCCGGTGTACGCCGAGGCGCTCGACGCCGCGTGCGCCGCGCTCGACCCGCACCTGGACCGTCCACTGCGGACGGTGCTCGACGACGAGGACGCGCTGGCGCGCACCGGGGCCGCCCAGCCGGCCCTGTTCGCCGTCGAGGTCGCCCTGTACCGCCTGCTGGAGTCGTGGGGCGTGCGACCGGACCACCTGCTGGGGCACTCGATCGGCGAGCTGGTCGCGGCGCACGTCGCCGGCATCCTCACCCTCGACGACGCCGCCGCGCTGGTCGCCGCCCGCGCGAAGCTGATGGAGGCCCTGCCCGAGGGCGGCGTGATGATCGCGCTCCGCGCCACCGAGGCCGAGGTGACCCCCCTGCTCACCGACGACGTGGGCATCGCCGCGATCAACGGCCCCGACTCGGTGGTGGTCTCGGGCACCGAGGCCGCCGCGCGGGCGGTGGCCGCCGCGTTCCCCGACCGCAAGGCCACCGGGCTGCGGGTGTCGCACGCCTTCCACTCGCCGCTCGTGGAACCCATGCTCGCCGAGTTCTCCGCCGTCGCGAAGGGGCTCGCCTACTCCGCGCCCGCCATCCCGGTGGTCTCGACGGTGGCCGAGGGCGCCGACCTCACCTCGCCCGAGTACTGGGTGCGCCAGGTCCGCGCGACCGTCCGGTTCCACGACGGCCTGCGCGTGCTGGCCGACGAGGGCGTCCGCACGTTCGTCGAGGTGGGGCCGAACGCGGTGCTCACCGCCGCCGGGCAGGCCGCGCTGGACGACGACGCGCTCGCGTTCGTCCCCGCCCAGCGCGGTGACCGGGGACAGGCCCGCGCCGCCGTGACCGCGCTCGCGACCCTGCACGCCCGGGGGGTGCCGGTGGACTGGCCCGCGTTCTACGCCGGCGCACGCCGGGTCGCGCTGCCCACCTACGCCTTCCGCCGCACCCGCTACTGGCTGCCCGCCACGACGCCGACCGGCGACCCCGCCGACCACGGCCAGTCGCCCGCCGGGCACCCGGTGCTCACCGCCGTCGTGCGCGTCCCGGAGACCGACGCCCTGGTGCTCACCGGGCGGCTGTCCGCCGGGACGGTGCCGTGGCTGGCCGACCACGTGGTGCTCGGCACGGTCCTGCTGCCCGGCACGGCGTTCGTGGAACTGGTGCAGCGCGCCGCCGACGAGGCCGGCGCCGCCCGCATCGAGGAGCTGACGCTCGAAGCGCCGCTCGCCCTGGCCCCCGACGCGGGCGCCGCGATCCAGGTCCTGGTCGACGCCGCCGACGAGGACGGCCGCCGCCGCGTCACCGTCCACTCCCGACCCGACGGCGCGGACGCGTGGACCCGGCACGCCGGCGGGTTCGTGGCGCCCGAGGCGGACCCGCCGTCGTTCGACCTCGCCGAGTGGCCGCCCCCGGGCGCCGTCGAGGTCGGGCTGACCGACCCGTACGCGCTGCTCGGCGAACTCGGCTACGACTACGGCCCGGCGTTCCGGGGCCTGCGCGCCATGTGGCGGCACGGCGACGACGTGTACGCCGAGGTCGCCCTGCCCGGCGGCGCCGAAGCGCGCGACTACGGCCTGCACCCCGCGCTGCTCGACGCCGCGATGCACGCGCAGCTCCTCGGCCCGGCCCCGGAGGACGGCCCGGAGGACGGTGGGGCCCGGCCGATGCTGCCGTTCGCCTTCACCGGGGTCACCCTGCACGCCGCGGGCGCGTCGGAGCTGCGGGTCCGCGTGTCGCCGACCGGTCCGGACTCGATCTCGCTGCACATCGCCGACGCCACCGGCGGGCCGGTGCTGTCCGTGGACTCCCTGGTTGCCCGCCCGGTCTCGTCGGACGCGCTCGCGCCGAGCCGGGACTCGCTGTTCCGGATCACCTGGGAACCCGCGACCGGCACCGGTGCGACGGGCCCGGTCCGCGTGCTCGACGTGCCCGGTGGGGACGGCCCGGTGCCCGCCGCCGCCCGCGCGGCGGCGCGGCGGGTGCTGACCGCGATCCGGGAGCTGCTCGCCGGGGACGACGACACCCGCCTCGCCGTGGTCACGCGGCGCGCGGTGTCCGTGGCCGGCGAGGGGGTCGACCCGGCGGTCGCGCCGGTGTGGGGCCTGGTGCGCGCGGCCGAGGCCGAGAACCCCGGCCGGTTCGTGCTCGTCGACGCCGGACCGGGGGAGGTCGAGCGGGCGCTGGCCACCGGCGAACCCGAGGTCGCGGTCCGCGACGGCCGGGCCGTCGTGCCCCGGCTGACCCCCGCGCCCGCCTCGACGGGCGAGCCGGACTGGCGGCCCGACGGCACGGTCCTGATCACCGGCGGCACCGGCGGGCTCGGCGCCGTCGTCGCGAAGCACCTCGCGGCGCACCACGGCGTGCGCCGCCTCCTGCTCGTCAGCCGCCGCGGCGCCGACGTGCCCGGCGCGGCCGGGCTGCGCGCGGAACTGACCGCGCTCGGGGCGGACGTCACCATCGCGGCCTGCGACGTCACCGATGCCGCGGCCGTGCGTGCGCTGCTGGCGGGCATCCCCGCCGACGCCCCGCTGACCGCGGTCCTGCACGCCGCGGGCGTCCCGTCCGCCGGCCGCGTCGAGAACCTCACCGACGACGAGCTGGACCGGGTGTTCGCCCCGAAGGTCGACGGCGCGTGGCACCTGCACGAGCTGACCCGCGACCTGGACGCGTTCGTGGTGTTCTCCTCGGCCGCGAGCACGGTCCTCGCCGCCGGGCAGGCCGGGTACGCCGCGGCCAACGCGTTCCTCGACGGCCTGGCCCACCTGCGCCGGGCCCAGGGCCTGCCCGCGACCTCGCTGGCCTGGGGCGCCTGGGCCGAGGACGGCGGCATGACCGGTGAGCTGGACGCGGCCGACCTCCGCCGGCTGAGCCGGCTCGGCACGCCGCCGATGGCCACCGACGAGGCGCTGGCCCTGCTCGACGGCTGCCTCGCCGCCCACGACGCCGTGCTGGCGCCGGTGCGGCTCGACCTCGCCGCCCTGCGGGCCCGGCGCGACGCGCTGCCCCCGACCCTGCGAGGTCTGGTGCGCCCCGCGCCGTCGCCCCGCGCGACCGCCCGCTCCGACGGCGCGGTCGCCGCCCGGCTGGGCGCGCTGCCCGAGACCGAGCGGGAGGCGTACCTGCTCGACGTGGTGTCCGAGCAGGTGGCGGTCGTGCTCGGGTTCGCGTCGGCCGGCTCGGTCGAACCGGGGCGGGCGTTCCAGGAACTGGGGTTCGACTCGCTGACCGCGGTCGAGCTGCGCAACCGGCTCGGCGCCCTGACCGGGCTGAAGCTGACCGCCACCGTCGTGTTCGACCACCCGAACCCGGCCGCGCTGGCCCGGCGCCTGCACGACCTGCTCGGCCCGGGTCGGTCCGCCGCCGAACCGCTGCTCGCCGAGATCGACCGCCTGGAGGCCCGCCTGCGGGCGGCCGGCGGGCTCAACGGCTCGACCGCGAAGGTCACCGCCCGGCTCGACGCGCTGGCGCGCAAGTGGACCGACGCGCACACCGACCACGACGCGCCGGAGGCCGACCTCGGCGCCGCCACCGACGACGAGCTCTTTGCCGTGCTGGACGAGGAGTTGGGCGCATCATGAACGGGAAAGCAATGGGCACCGAGGACAAGCTCCGCGACTACCTCAAGCGCGCGACGGCCGACCTCCAGCAGGCCAGGCGCCGACTGCACGAGCTGGAGACCAGGGACACCGAACCGGTCGCCATCATCGGCATGAGCTGCCGCTACCCCGGGGGCGTCCGCACGCCGGACGACCTGTGGGACCTGGTGGACGAGGGCCGCGACGTGATCGGGGACTTCCCCGCCGACCGGGGCTGGGACGTCGAGGGCATCTACGACCCGACGCCCGAGCGGCCCGGCAAGACCTACACCCGCCACGGCGGGTTCCTCTACGACGCGCCGGGCTTCGACGCCGAGTTCTTCGGCATCAGCCCGCGCGACGCCCGCCGCTCCGACCCGCAGCAGCGCATCCTGCTGGAAGCCTCGTGGGAGGCGATCGAGCGCGCCGGGCTGGACCCCACCTCGCTCAAGGGGAGCCCCACCGGCGTCTACGCCGGCGTCATGTACCACGACTACAGCGACGGCAGCCCCGACGGCAGCCTGGTCAGCGGGCAGGTGTCCTACACGCTCGGCCTGGAGGGGCCGTCCATCTCGGTCGACACCGCGTGCTCGTCGTCGCTGATCGCCCTGCACCTGGCGGCGCAGGCGCTGCGGCGCGGCGACTGCACGCTCGCGCTGGCCGGCGGCGTCGCGGTGATGGGCACCCCGGAGATGTTCGTCGACTTCTGCGCCCGCCGCGGGCTGGCCGCCGACGGGCGCAGCAAGTCGTTCTCCGACGACGCCGACGGCACGTCGTGGGCGGAGGGCGTCGGCGTCCTCGTGCTGGAGCGGCTGTCGGACGCGCGCCGCAACGGGCACCGCGTCCTCGCCCTGCTGCGCGGCTCCGCGGTGAACCAGGACGGCGCGAGCAACGGCTTCTCCGCCCCGAACGGCCCCTCGCAGGTGCGGGTGATCGAGGCGGCGCTGGCCGACGCGGGGCTGTCGCCCGCCGACGTGGACGCGGTCGAGGCGCACGGCACCGGCACCGCGCTCGGCGACCCGATCGAGGCGCAGTCGCTGATCGAGACCTACGGGCGGCGCACCGGCGAGCCGCTGTGGCTGGGGTCGGTCAAGTCGAACATGGGCCACCCCCAGGCCGCCGCCGGCGTCGCCGGGGTGATCAAGATGGTGCAGGCCATCCGCCACGGGAAGCTGCCCCGCACGCTGCACGTCGGCACGCCGTCGACGCACGTGGACTGGACCGCCGGCGCGGTCGAGCTGCTGACCGAGCCGCGCGACTGGCCCGAGGTGGCGCGCCCGCGCCGCGCGGCCGTGTCGTCGTTCGGGGTGAGCGGCACCAACGCGCACGTGATCCTGGAGCAGGCGCCGGACGAGCCCGCCGCCGCGGCGGCCGAGCCGGCGGCGGCCGTGACCCCGCTGGTGCTCTCGGCGAAGACCCCGGCCGCGCTGGCCGACCTCGCCGGGCGGCTGGCCGCGCACGTGACCGCCTCCACCGACCCGCTGCCCGACGTCGCGCGCACCCTCGCCACCGGGCGGGCGCGGTTCGGCCACCGCGCGGTCGTGCTCGCCGAGGACCGGGTGGGCGCCGCCGAGGCCCTGCGCGGGCTGGCCGACGGCGGCGCGCGCCCCGACGTCGTCACCGGCGCCGCCGACGTGCGCGGCAGGACCGCGTTCGTCTTCCCCGGCCAGGGCTCCCAGTGGGCCGGCATGGCGACCGCGCTGCTGGCGGAGTCGTCGGCGTTCGCGCGGCGCATGGCCGAGTGCGACGCGGCGCTGCGGCGGTTCGTGGACTGGTCGGTGGTCGACGTCCTGCGCGGCGAGCCGGGCACCCCGCCCGCGGACCGGGTGGACGTCGTGCAGCCGGTGCTGTGGGCGGTGATGGTCTCGCTGGCCGCGCTGTGGCGCGCGCACGGCGTCCACCCGGACGTGGTGATCGGCCACTCGCAGGGCGAGATCGCCGCCGCGACCGTCGCGGGCACCCTGTCGATCGAGGACGGCGCCCGGGTGGTCGCGCTGCGCAGCAAGGCCATCGGCGACGTCCTCGGCGGGCGCGGCGGCGGGATGCTCGCCGTCGGGCTGTCCGCGACGGACCTGCTCGACCGGCTCGACCCCTGGCAGGGCCGGATCTCGCTGGCCGCCGACAACGGCGCCACGTCGGCGGTGCTGTCCGGCGACGGCGACGCGCTCGACGAGCTGTGCGCGCGGCTGGTCGCCGAGGGCGTGCGCGCCAAGCGGGTGCCGGTCGACTACGCGTCGCACTCCGGGCACGTCGAACACCTCACCGACCGCCTGGCGGTCGACCTGGGCCCGATCCGACCGCGACCGGCGGACGTGCCGATGACCTCCACCGTCACCGGGGAACCGATCACCGGGTCCACGGTGGACGCGACGTACTGGTTCACCAACCTGCGCACGACGGTCCGGTTCGCGCCGGTGGTCGCGAAGCTCGCCGCGGCCGGGTACACCCGGTTCGTCGAGGTGAGCCCGCACCCCGTGCTGGCGATGAGCATCCAGGAGACCCTGGACGAGGGCGGGCACGCGGGCGTCGTGGCCGGCACCCTGCGGCGCGGGGAAGGCGGGCTGACCCGGTTCGCGACCTCGCTGGCCGAGCTGGACGTCCGGGGTGGCACCGCCGACTGGACGGCGTTCGTGCCGGGCGCCCGCACCGTCGAGCTGCCGACCTACCCGTTCCGGCACAAGCGCTTCTGGCGCGAGGACGAGGCCGGGGCGCCGCCCGCGCCGCCCGCGCGGGTGGCCGACCAGGAGTTCTGGCGGGACGTCGTCGACGGCGACGTCGACGCGCTCGCCGCCCGGCTCGGCGTCGGCGCCGCGCCGCTGGCCGAGGTCGTCCCCGCACTGGCCACCTGGCACGAGCGCCGCACCGAGCTGTCCGCCGTGGACTCGTGGCGCTACCGCGTCTCCTGGACGCCCCTGGACGGGGTCCCGACCGGCGGGCTGACCGGCTCCTGGCTGGTCGTCGTGCCGGCCGGCGTGCCCGAGGCCGCGAGGCTGGCCGCCGCCGTCGCCGACCGCGGCGACGTGGTCCGGGTCGTCGTGCCCGCGCCGGCCGAGCGGGCGGCGCTGGCCGCGCTGCTCGGCGAGGCGACGGGGGCCCGGCGGTTCGACGGCGTGCTGTCGCTCCTCGCGCTCGACCCACGCGAGCACCCGGAGGGCCCCGCCCTGAGCACCCCGGTCGCCGCGACCACCGCCCTGCTGCAAGCCCTGGGGGACCGGGACGTCGACGCGCCCGCCTGGGTGGTCACCCGCGGCGCGGTCGCGGTGGACGCCTTCTCCGACGCCGACCCGGCCGCCGCGGCGGTGTGGGGCCTGGGCACGGTCGTCGCCCTCGACCAGCCGGGCACCTGGGGCGGCCTGGTCGACGTCGACGGCCCGGCCGACGCCGACCGCCTGTGCGCGGTGGTGTCCGGTGTCGACGACGAGGACCAGGTCGCGATCCGCTCCTCCGGGGTGTTCGCGCGGCGGATGGCGCGCGCCCCGCTCGCCGGGCCGGCCGCCGAGCCCTGGCGGCCCCGCGGCACGGTCCTGGTCACCGGCGGCACCGGGGCGGTCGGCGGGCACGTCGCCCGCTGGCTGGCCGAACGGGGCGCCGAGCACCTGGTGCTCACCAGCCGCCGGGGCCTCGACGCGCCCGGCGCCCGCGCGCTGGTCGACGACCTGGCCGGCACCCGCGTCACCGTCGTCGCCTGCGACGTCGCCGACGAGCGGGCGCTCCGCGCGCTGCTGGCCGAGCACCGGCCCACCGCCGTGGTGCACGCCGCCGGCGTGCTGACCGCCGAGCCGCCGCTGTCCGACGTCACGCCCGAGGCGTTCGCCGCCGCGACCCGCGCCAAGGTCACCGGCGCCGCGCTGCTGGACGAACTGCTCGGCGACGCCGAGCTGGACGCGTTCGTGCTGATGTCCTCCGGCGCGGCCGTGTGGGGCACCTCCGGTCGCCCCGCCTACGCCGCGGGCAACGCCTACCTCGACGCGCTCGCCCGCCGCCGCCGCGCCGCCGGGCGCACCGCGACCGCGGTCGCCTGGGGTTCCTGGGGCGGCGGCGGCATGGTCGACGCCGAGGCGGGCGACCTGCTGCGGCGCATGGGCCTGGCCGAGATGGCGCCGCGGCTCGCCGTCGAGGCGCTGGGCCAGGCCCTCGACCACGACGAACCCCACCTGGTGGTGGCGGACATCGACTGGGCCGCCTTCGCGCCCGTCTACCAGCTCGCCCGCCCCCGCCCGCTGCTGCGGGCGCTGCCCGAGGTCGCGGACGACCGCACCGCGGCCGACCCGGTGGCGGACGGCGACCTCGGGGCGCGGCTCGCCGGGCTGACCCCGGTCGAGCGGCGGCGGGCGCTGCTGGAGCTGGTGCGCGACCAGGTGGCAGCGGTCGCCGGCTACGACGACGGCGCGGCGGTCGAACCCGCCCGCGCGTTCAAGGAACTGGGCTTCGACTCGGTGACGGCCGTCGACCTGCGCAACCGGCTCGCCGCCGCCACGGGGCTGAAGCTGCCCGCCACCGTCGCGTTCGACCACGTGAACCCGCAGGCGCTGGCCGAGCACCTGGGGACGCGGCTGGGCGACGCCCCGACCGGGGTGCCGCTGGAGGTGGAGCTCGACCGGCTGGAAGCGGTCGCCGCCACGTTGAGCGCCGCGGAGATCGACCGTTCCAGGATCGTCGCCCGCTTGCAGGCGATGGTGACCACGTTGCACAAGGCCCTGGCCGGCGCCGGTCCCGCGGCGGGTGACGACCTGCGGACCGCGACCACGGACGAGTTGTTCGCGTTCATCGACAACGAGCTCGGCGCCTGACCGCGCACCCGCCCACCCGCAGGACCACGGAGCGACAAGAGGTTCCCCACGATGACTGACGAAAGCAAGCTGGTCGACTACCTGAAGCGGGTGACCGCGAACCTCCAGGAGACGCGGGAGCGGCTGCGCGCGGTGGAGGCGGAGCCGATCGCGATCGTCGCGATGGGCTGCCGCTACCCGGGCGACGTGCGTTCACCCGACGACCTCTGGGAGTTGGTGTCCGAGGGCCGCGACGCGGTCGGCGGTTTCCCCACCGACCGCGGCTGGGACCTGGACTCGATGTTCGACGCCGACCCCGACAACCCCGGCACGAGCTACGTGGCCGAAGGCGGGTTCGTCCACGACGTCGCCGAGTTCGACGCGCCGTTCTTCGGCATCTCGCCGCGCGAGGCGCTCGCCCTGGACCCGCAGCAGCGCCTCGCGCTGGAGCTGGCGTGGGAGACGATCGAGCGGGCGGGCATCGCGCCGCACTCGCTCGCCAAGCAGCAGGTGGGCGTGTTCATCGGCAGCGGCGGGCAGGACTACTACGACGAGCTGCCCGCGTCCGTGCTCGCCGGCGAGGTGGAGGACTACCTGAGCACCGGCAACGCCGGCTCGGTGATCTCCGGCCGCATCGCCTACGCGCTCGGCCTGGAGGGCCCGGCGGTCACGATCGACTCGGCGTGCTCGTCGTCGCTGGTCGCCCTGCACCTGGCCGTGCAGTCGCTGCGGCAGCGGGACTGCTCCCTGGCCCTGGCCGGCGGCGTGATGGTGATGTCGCGACCCGGCCCGTTCGTGGCGTTCAGCCGCCAGCGGGGGCTCGCCGCCGACGGGCGCTGCAAGCCGTTCTCCGACAGCGCCGACGGCACGGGCTGGGCCGAGGGCGCGGGCACGCTGCTGCTGGAGCGGCTGTCCGACGCGCGCCGCAACGGCCACCCCGTCCTCGCCGTCGTGCGGGGTTCGGCGGTGAACTCCGACGGCGCCTCCAACGGCCTCACCGCGCCCAACGGCCCCTCGCAGCAGCGGGTGATCCGGCAGGCGCTGGCCAACGCCCGGCTCTCCGCGTCCGAGGTCGACGCGGTGGAGGGGCACGGCACCGGCACCACGCTGGGCGACCCCATCGAGGCCCAGGCCCTGCTCGCCACCTACGGGCAGGACCGCCCGGCCGACGAGCCGGTGTGGCTGGGCTCGATCAAGTCGAACATCGGCCACGCCCAGGCGGCGGCCGGCGTCGGCGGCGTGATCAAGGTGGTGCAGGCCCTGCGCAACGGGGTGCTGCCCAGGACGCTGCACGTCACCGAGCCGACCACCGAGGTGGACTGGACGGCGGGCAACGTGCGGCTGCTGCGCGAACCCCGCCCGTGGCCGGCGGGCGACCGCCCGCGCCGGGCCGGGGTGTCGTCGTTCGGCGTGAGCGGCACCAACGCCCACGTGATCATCGAGGAGGCCCCGGACCCGGCGGATGCCGCGGCCGCCGACTCCGCCACCGGCGCAACCGCCGACCCCGCCGCCGACCGGGCCGCGTCGGCCTGGCCCGAGGGCGTCCCGCTGCCGTGGCCGATCACCGCGCACGGCGCCGCGGCCCTGCCCGCCCAGGCGGACGCCCTGCTGGCCGCCCTGGGCGGCGTCGCGCCGGCGGACCTCGGCTTCTCCCTGGCGACGTCCCGGTCGCCGCTCACGCACCGCGCCGTGGTGCTGGCCGACGACGCGGCCGGCGGTCGAGCAGGGGTCGCCGCGCTCGCCGCCGGCGGCACCACCCCGGCGGTCGTCACCGGGACGCCGGTCGACGGGCTCACCGCGTTCCTGTTCTCCGGCCAGGGCACCCAGCGCCCGGGCATGGGCGTCGAACTGGCCGCCGCGTTCCCGGTGTTCGCCGAGGCGCTGGACGAGGTCGTCGCCGAACTCGACCGCCACCTCGACCGCCCCCTGAAGGGCGTCGTGTCCGGTGAGCCGGGGCTGATCGACCAGACCGGATACACCCAGCCCGCGCTGTTCGCGATCGAGGTGGCGCTGTTCCGCCTGCTGTCCTCGTGGGGCCTGCGGCCCGACTTCCTGCTCGGCCACTCGGTCGGCGAGATCGCGGCGGCGCACGTCGCCGGCGTGCTGTCGCTGGCCGACGCCTGCACCCTGGTCACCGCCCGCGCGAAGCTCATGCAGGCGCTGCCCCCCGGCGGGGCGATGGTCGCGCTGCGGGTCACCGAGGAGGAGGTCGCGCCGCTGCTCACCGGCCGGGTGGGCATCGCGGCGATCAACGGGCCCGACTCGGTGGTCCTCTCCGGCGCCGAGGACGACGTCGCCGCCGTGGTCGCCCGGTTCGGCGACCGCCAGTCCTCGAAGCTGAAGGTGTCGCAGGCGTTCCACTCGCCGCTGGTGGAACCCGTGCTGGCCGAGTTCGCCGCCGTCGCCCGCACGCTGACCTACGCCCCGCCCTCGATCCCGCTGGTGTCCGACGTGTCCGGCGCGCTCGCCGGGCCCGAGGTCGCCACCCCGGAGTACTGGGTCTCGCACGTCCGCGCCGCCGTCCGGTTCCACGACGGGATCGGCGCGCTGACCGCCCAGGGCGTCTCCCGGTTCGTCGAGGTCGGCCCGGACGGCGCCCTGTCCGCGCTGGTCCGCGCGACCTCCGACGCGGTGGTCGTCCCGGTCCTGCGCAAGGACCGCCCCGAGCCGCGCGCGGCGCTCACGGCGCTCGCCGAGCTGTTCGTCAGCGGGCTCGTCCCGGACTGGGCCGCGGTGTTCGCCGGTCGCGGCGCGCGGCGCGTCGACCTGCCCCCGTACGCCTTCCAGCGCAAGCGCTACTGGCTCGCCGCCCGCGCCAACCGCGACGAGGTGACCGCCGCCGGGCTCACCGCGACCGGGCACCCGCTGCTCGGCGCCGCCGTCGCGCTCGCCGGCACCGACGGCGTGGTCCTCACCGGCAGGCTGTCGGTGGAGACCCACCCGTGGCTGGCCGAGCACCGGCTCGGCGACGCCATCGCCGTGCCCGGCACGGCGTTCCTGGAACTCGTGGTCCGCGCCGGCGACCAGGTCGGCAGCGGCCGGGTGGAGGAGCTGACCCTCGGCAGCCCGCTCGTCCTGCCGGACCGCGGCGCGGTCCGGTTGCAGGTGACCGCGGGCGCCGCGGACGCGGACGGCACCCGCGCCGTGACCGTCCACTCGCGACCGGAGGACGCCGGGCCCGACGAGCCGTGGACGTCGCACGCGAGCGGGACCGTCGCGCCCCAGTCGCAGCGCGGCGGCGTGGACCTGGCCGAGTGGCCGCCCGCCGGCGCCGAACCGGTGCCGATCGACGGCCTCTACGACGACTTCGCCGACCAGGGCCTCGCCTACGGCCCGCTGTTCCGCTCCCTGCGCGCGGTGTGGAGCCGGGGCCGCGAGGTGTTCGCCGAGGTCGCGCTCCCCGAGGACGGCGACGCCGGGCGCTTCGGCCTGCACCCGGCGGCGCTCGACGCCTGCACGCACGCGTTGCGCGTCGCCGGCGGCGGCGACGGCGGCGTGGGCCGCGTCCCGTTCTGCTGGACCGGGGTCGAACTGCACGCCACCGGCGCGTCGGCGCTCCGCGTGCGGTTCACGCCCACCACCGACGACGGTTTCGAGGCCGCGCTGGCCGACACCACCGGCGCGCCGGTCGCGACGGTGGCCGAGGTCGTGTTCCGCGCCTTCACCGCACCGGCCGCCGCCGACCGGGCCGCGCCGCTGTACCGCGTGGACTGGCGGCGGGCCGCCGACCCCGGCCCCGCCGTCGACGTCGACGGCGTCGAGGTCCTCGACTGCACGGGCGAGGCCGGCACGGCGTCGGAGACCCGCACCCTGACCCACCGCGTCCTCGCCGCCGCGCAGGACCGGCTGGCGACGGCGCACCCGGAGCACGCGCGGCTGGTCGTGGTGACCCGCGGCGCGGTCGCGGTCGACGACGCCGGCGTCACCGACCTGGCCGCCTCCGCCGCGTGGGGCCTGCTGCGCTCGGCGCAGGAGGAGAACCCGGACACCTTCGTGCTGCTGGACGTCGACGGCGGGACCGCCGTCGAGGCCGTGCTGCCCCGGGTGCTCGCGACCGGGGAACCGCAGGTCGCCGTCCGGGACGGCGCGCTGCTGGTGCCGCGCCTCGTCCGGGCGGCGCCGGGCGCCGAGCCGGTGCGCTTCCCGGCGCACGGCACCACCCTGCTCACCGGCGCCTCCGGCGCGCTCGGCGGCGAACTCGCGTGGCACCTGGTCACCGGGCACGGCGTCCGCCGGCTGGTGCTGGTCGGCCGTCGGGTCACCCCGGGCCTGGACCGGCTGGCCACCGACCTGCGCGAGGTGGGCGTGGACGTCACGCTCGCGCCGTGCGACGTCGCCGACCGGGCCGCGCTGGCCGGGGTGCTGGCGGCGATCCCGGCCGAGCACCCGCTGACCGCGGTCGTGCACGCCGCCGGCGTGCTCGACGACGGCGTGCTCACCGCGCTCACCCCCGGGCGCGTCGACGCCGTGCTGCGCCCCAAGGTCGAGGGCGCGCTGAACCTGCACGACCTCACCCGCGACACCCCGCTCTCCGCGTTCGTGCTGTTCTCCTCGGTCTCGGGCGTGCTCGGCGCGCCCGGCCAGGCGAGCTACGCCGCGGCGAACGCGTTCCTCGACGCCCTCGCCGCCCACCGCGCGGCGCAGGGCCTGCCGGCCCTGTCGCTCGGCTGGGGCCTGTGGGGCGAGGCCGGCGGCATGGGCGGCTCGCTGTCGGCCGAGGACGTCTCCCGGCTGGCCGCCGGCGGGATCGTGCCGCTGGGCACGGCGGAGGCGCTGGCGCTGTTCGACCGGGCGCTCGCCGCCCGGCACCCGGCCGTCGTGCCCGCCAGGCTGGACCTGCCGAGGCTGCGCGGGCTCGACCGCGTGCCGAAGGCCCTGGAGGAGCTCACCGGCCGGCCGGCCCGGCGCGTGGCGTCGACCGCGACCGCCACCCCGGCCGACTCGTTCGCCGCACGCCTGTCGGCGCTGCCCGCGGACGACCGGGCGGACGCCGTGCTGGACCTGGTGCGCGGGCACGCCGCGACCGTGCTCGGCTACAGCGGAGCGCACGAGATCGAGCCCTCGGCGCAGTTCCAGTCGCTCGGGTTCGACTCGCTCACCGCGATCGAGCTGCGCAACGGCCTCGGCGCGGCCACCGGCCTGCGCCTGCCCGCGACCCTGATCTTCGACCACCCCACGCCGTCGGTGCTGGCCGCGCACCTGCTGGCCGAGCTGACGGGCACCGGCGACGAGGCCGTCGCGGTCGCCGCGACCGGGTCGGACGAGCCCATCGCGATCGTCGGGATGGCCTGCCGGCTGCCCGGCGGGGTCACCTCGCCGGAGCAGCTGTGGGACCTGGTCGCCGAGGGGCGTGACGCCATCGGCGAGTTCCCGGCCGACCGCGGCTGGGACCTCGACGGCCTGCTCGACCCGACCGGCCGCCGCCCCGGCACCACCTACGTCGCCCGCGGCGGGTTCCTCTACGACGCGGGCGACTTCGACCCGGCGTTCTTCGGCATCCCGCCGAAGGAGGCGCCGGTGATCGACCCGCAGCAGCGGCTGCTGCTGGAGGCGTCCTGGGAGGCCCTGGAGCGCGCCGGGATCGACCCCGTGTCGCTCAAGGGCAGCCAGACCGGCGTCTACGCCGGCGTCCAGTACCACGACTACGCGGGCGCGAGCAGCGCCGGCTCCATCGTCACCGGCCGCGTCTCCTACACCCTGGGCCTGGCCGGCCCGGCGGTCAGCGTCGACACGGCCTGCTCGTCGTCGCTGGTCGCCATGCACATGGCGGCGCAGGCGCTGCGCGGCGGCGACTGCACGCTCGCGCTCGCCGGCGGCGTCACCGTGATGGCGACGCCGGAGACGTTCGTCGAGTTCAGCCGCCAGGGCGGGCTGGCCGCCGACGGCCGCTGCAAGGTGTTCTCCGACGACGCCGACGGCACCACCTGGTCCGAGGGCGTCGGCGTGCTGGTGCTGGAGCGGTTGTCCGACGCGCGCCGCAACGGGCACCCGGTGCTCGCGGTGTTCACCGGCAGCGCGGTCAACCAGGACGGCACGTCCAACGGCCTCACCGCGCCCAACGGCCCCGCGCAGCAGCGGGTGATCCGGGCCGCGCTGGCCGACGCGGGCCTGCGGCCGTCCGACGTGGACGTCGTCGAGGCCCACGGCACCGGCACCAAACTGGGCGACCCCATCGAGGTCCAGGCGCTGATCGCCACCTACGGCAAGGAGGCCACCGCCGAGCACCCCCTGTGGATCGGCTCGGTGAAGTCGAACGTCGGCCACACCCAGGCCGCCGCCGGCGTGACCGGCGTGATCAAGGTCGTGATGGCGATGCGGCACGGCGAACTGCCCGCGACGCTGCACGTCGGCAGGCCCTCGACCGAGATCGACTGGTCCGCGGGCGCCGTCCGGGTGCTCACCGAACCGGTGAAGTGGTCGCCGAACGGGCACACCCGCCGGGCCGGCGTCTCCTCGTTCGGCGTCAGCGGCACCAACGCCCACGTGCTGCTGGAGGAGGGGGACCGACCCGAGGTCCCCACCGGCGGCGCCCCCGACGGCCCCGAGCACGACGGCCCGGTCGCCTGGCCGGTGTCCGGCCGGGGCGCCGCGGCGCTGCGGGCGAAGGCCGAGCAGCTCATGGCGCACGTGGACGAGGAACCGGACGGCAGCCTCGCCGACATCGGCTTCTCGCTGGCCACCACGCGCAGCGCGTTCGACCGCCGCGCGGTGCTGATCGGCAGCCGGTCCCCGCACTTCGTCCGGGGGCTGGCCGCCCTCGTGGACGGGGAGGAGGCGCCCGGGGTCGTCAGCGGTGTCGCCGTCGCGGGCGGGCGCACCGCGTTCCTGTTCACCGGCCAGGGCTCGCAGCGCGCCGGGATGGGCGCGCGGCTGGCACGGCGGTACCCGGTGTTCGCCGAGGCCTACGACGAGGTGTGCGCCGAGCTGGACCGCCACCTCGACCGGCCGATCCGGGAGGTGGTGGACGCGGGGGACGCCCTCGACGAGACCCGCTACACGCAGCCCGCGCTGTTCGCGCTGGAGGTCGCGCTGTTCCGACTGGTCCGCTCGTGGGGCGTCAAGCCGGACGTGCTGGCCGGCCACTCGATCGGCGAGGTCGCCGCGGCCCACTGCGCCGGCGTGCTCTCGTCGGCCGACGCGGCGCGGCTGGTGGTCGCCCGGGGCGCGCTGATGCAAGCACTGCCCGGAGGCGGCGCGATGGCCGCGATCGACGCCACGCCGGAGGCCGTGCGCGAGGCCGCGGGGGACACCGTGGACCTGGCGGCGGTGAACGGCCCGAGTTCCGTCGTCATCTCGGGCGAGGCGGACGCCGTGACCGCCGTGGCGGCGCTGTTCGAGCGCACCAGGCGGCTGCGCGTGTCGCACGCCTTCCACTCCCGGCTGATGGAGCCGATGCTCGCGGAGTTCCGGGCGGTCGCGGAGGACCTGACCTACCACGCACCGCGCATCCCGGTGATCTCGACGGTCACCGGCGCGCCCGCCGACGAGCTGACCTCCCCGGAGTACTGGGTGGGGCAGGTCCGCGAGGGCGTCCGGTTCTTCGACGCCGTCACCCGCGCCGCGGCCGACGGCGTCACCCGGTTCCTGGAACTGGGGCCCGACACCACGCTCACCGCGATGACCGCCGCCTGCTTCGACGAGCGGCCCGACGGGCTCGTCCTCGCCTCGGTGCTGCACAAGGAGCAGGACGAGGCGGTCGCCGCGCTGACCGGCCTCGCCCGGCTGTTCGTGAGCGGCGTCGACGTCGACTGGACCGCGGTGTACGGGCCGACCGGCGCCCGGTCGGTCGCGCTGCCGACCTACCCGTTCCAGCGGCAGAGGTTCTGGTTGGAGAGCACGGCGTCCGCCCCCGGCGGGGACGACCACCCGCTGCTCGGCCCGGCCCTGGAACTGGCCGACGCGCGGGGCGTGCTGTTCACCGGGCGGCTGTCCGTCGGGTCGCTGCCGTGGCTGGTCGACCACGTCGTCGGCGGCGCGGTGCTGTTCCCCGGCACCGGGGTCGTCGAGATGGCGGTCCGCGCCGGCGACGAGGTGGGTTGCCCGCGCCTGGACGAGCTGACGCTGGAGTACCCGCTGGTGCTGCCCGAGCGCGGCGGCGTGCGGGTGCAGTGCGCGGTGGGCGCACCCGACGGCGGCGGCGACCGGGCGTTCAGCCTGCACTCGCGGCCGGAGGGGGCGCCGGAGGGCGCCCCGTGGACCCGGCACGCCACCGGCCGGCTCGCCAGGACCCGCCGGACCGCCCGGTTCGACCTCGGCACCTGGCCGCCCCCCGGCGCCGAGCAGGTTGCCCTCGACGGCACCTACGAGGAGCTGGCCGCCGACGGGCTGGTGTACGGACCCGCGTTCCGCGGGCTCGTCGCCGCCTGGAAGCGCGACGGCGAGGCCTTCGCCGAGGTCCGGCTGCCCGCCTCGGTGACCGACGCGGACCGCTACGGCCTCCACCCGGCCGTGCTCGACGCCGCGCTGCACACCATCGGAGTCTCGGGCGCGGCCGGGGCCGAACCCGCGCTGCCGTTCGCCTGGGAGGGGGTGTCGCTGCACGCCGTCGGCGCGACGACCCTGCGCGTGCACGTCCGGCCGGTGGGCACCGGCGCGGTCGCGCTCGACGTCGCCGACGGCACGGGCGCGCCGGTCGCGTCGGTGGAGTCGCTGCTGCTGCGCCCGATGTCCGCGACGCCGCGACCGGCCGCGACGACCGGCGGCGACCTCCTGTTCCGGGTCGGCTGGGAGCACGCCGAGTTCGACGCCGTGGCGGAGGTCACCGACTGGACCGTGGTGGGCGCGGACCCGTTCGGCCTGGCCGAGGCGCTCGGCGCCACGACCGCCGCCGACCTCGCCGCCGCCTCCGGCACCGGGCTGCTGGTGCTGCCCGCCGGCGGCGCGGACGACGTGCACGCCGAGCTGCACCGCGTGCTCGACCTGCTGCGGACCTGGCTCACCGACGACCGGTTCGCGAGCGGCTCCCTGATCGTGGCGACGCGGGGCGCGGTGGCCGCCGAGGCGGGGGAGGACCCCGACCCGACCGGCGCCGCGGTGGCGGGCCTGGTGCGCTCGGCACAGGCCGAGCACCCCGGCCGGATCACCCTGGTCGACCTCGGCGCGGGCACCCCCTCCGGTCGGACGCTGGCCGCGGTCTCGGCCTCCGACGAGCCGCAGGTGGCCCTGCGCTCGGGCACCGTGGTGGTGCCGCGGCTGGTCCGCGCGGCCGACGCGGCGGCGGCCCCCGTGTGGGACGCCGACGGCACGGTGCTCGTCACCGGCGCCACCGGCGCGCTGGGCGGCGCCGTCGCCCGGCACCTGGTGACCGAGCACGGCGTGCGGCACCTGCTGCTCGCCGGCAGGCGCGGCGCCGAAGCGCCCGGCGCGGCGGCGCTGCGCGACGAGCTGACCGGGCTCGGCGCCGACGTCACCCTGGTCGCCTGCGACGTGGCCGACCGCGACGCGGTGGCGGCGCTGCTGGCCCGGGTGCCGGCCGACGCCCCGCTGCGCGCGGTGGTGCACGCCGCCGGCGTCCTCGACGACGGCGTGCTGACGTCGCTGACACCGGACCGCGTCGACGGCGTGCTCCGGCCGAAGGTCGACGCGGCGCTGGTGCTGCACGAGCTGACCCGCGGGCTGGACCTCACGGCGTTCGTGCTGTTCTCGTCGGCCGCCGGGGTGCTCGGCGCGCCGGGGCAGGGCAGCTACGCGGCGGCCAACGCGTTCCTTGACGCGCTGGCGGCCCGCCGCCGGGCCGAGGGCCTGGTCGGCACCTCGCTCGCCTGGGGCCTGTGGGCCGACGAGGGCGGCGGCATGGGCGCGCGGGTGGACGGCGCGGACGCGCACCGCATCGGCGGGACCGGCATCACCGCGCTGCCCACGCGGGACGGTCTGCGGCTGCTGGACTCGGCGGCGGGCTCGGCCGAGGCGTCGCTGGTGCCGATCTCCCTCGACCTCCGGGTGCTGACCGCGCTGGAGGACGACGACCTCCCCGCGGTCCTGCGGGGCCTGGCGGGCACCCGCGGCCGGCGTGCGGCCGAGGACACCGCGGCCGACACCGGGTCGCTGACGGCCAGGCTGGCCGGGCTCCCGGCGCACAAGCGCGTCCCGACGGTGCTGGCACTGGTGCTCACGCACGCCGCCGCCCTGCTCGGCCACGCCGGACCGGAGGCGGTGGAACCTGACCGCTCCTTCAACGAGGTCGGCTTCGACTCGTTGTCCGCGACCGGGTTCCGCAACAAGCTCAGCCTCGTCACCGGGCTGAAGCTGCCGGTGAGCCTCATCTACGACCACCCGACGCCGCGCGTCCTCGCCGAGCACCTCGTCGGCGAGCTGGCCCCGGCGCCGGAGGCCGAGGACACCGGGACGGGGACGGCGTCGGCCACCACCGAGCAGGGCATCCGCGACCTCCTGGCCGGGATTCCCCTGGCGGAGCTGCGTTCCGCGGGGCTCCTGGACGGCCTGCTGACCCTGGCGGGCCTGCCCCCGGCGGAGGAGGACGAGCCGGCGGCTCCCGTCGTCGAGGCGGCCTCGATCGACGAGCTCGACGCCGACGCGCTCATCAGCATGGCGATCGGCGGCGGGGAGGACGACTGACCGCGGGGGCGCACGCCGACGAGCACCGGCGTGCGCCACCCCTAAGTGGCCCGACCCGGCCACTATTGGCCCGCCCCCGCGCGCTGTGGCCAACTGGTACCGACAGTTTCCGGGCTCCTTGCCGGGTTCCGACGAAGAGTTCGTTATGGATCTTGACTCGAACGAGGTGAGGTAACCGATGGTCACCGGCTACGCGATCGAAGCGCGGGGGCTGCGCAAGTCGTACGGCGACGTCCACGTCCTGGAGGGGGTCGACCTGAGCGTGGAGCGCGGCACGGTGTTCGCGCTCCTCGGGCCCAACGGCGCCGGCAAGACCACGACGGTGCGAATCCTGAGCACCCTGTTGAACGCCGACGCCGGCACCGCCACCGTCAACGGCCACGACGTGGCGGGGAGCACGCGGGTGGTGCGCGAGCAGATCGGCCTGACCGGTCAGAACACGGCGGTCGACGAGCTGCTCACCGGCCGCGAGAACCTGCGCATGATGGCCCGGCTGTTCCACCTCCCGGCCGCCGCGGTGACGGCGCGCACCACCGAGCTGCTCGCGCAGTTCGACCTGGTGGAGGCGGCCGACCGGCAGGTGAAGACGTACTCCGGCGGCATGCGCCGCCGGCTCGACCTGGCGATCAGCCTGATCACCTCGCCGTCCGTGCTGTTCCTCGACGAGCCCACCACCGGGCTCGACCCGCGCAGCCGCGCGGCGATGTGGGACGCGATCCGCGAGCTGCTCGACGGCGGCACCACGATCCTGCTCACCACGCAGTACCTGGAGGAGGCCGACCAGCTCGCCGACCGGATCGCGGTGATCGACCACGGCCGCGTGGTGGCCGAGGGCACGGCGACGGAGCTCAAGCGCAAGGTCGGCGCCTCCCGGCTCACCCTCGCCTTCGCCACCGCCGGCGACGCGGTCCGGGCGCACGGCGTCGTCGGGGGCGTGCTCGCCGACGACGCCGTCAGCGTCGCCATCGACGAGCCGGCGCAGGTCCGGCGCGTGCTCAACCAGGTCTCCGGGGCGGGCCTGGAGCCGACGGCGCTCGACCTGGCCGAACCGACCCTGGACGACGTTTTCCACACCCTCACCGGAACCGCAGGAGCGAAGTGATGACGCAGACCTTGTCGAGGGAAACCGTGGACAGGCCGGCTCCGGGCTCTCCCGCCCGTTCCGCGTTGTCGCTCCTGCTGTCCGACTGGCGGGTGCTGATCGGGCGCAACGTCAAGCACATCACCCGGAACCCGGAGATGCTGTTCCAGGCGGTGTCGCTGCCGATCGTGCTGCTGCTGCTGTTCCGCTTCATGTTCGGCGGCGCGATCACCGTGCCCGGCATGGCCTACATCGACTACCTGGTGCCGGGCCTGGTCGTCATCAGCATCGGCTTCAACACCACGACCACCGTGGTCGGCGTCGCCGCCGACCTCACCAACGGTCTCGTGGAACGGCTGCGGTCCATGCCCATGTCGGGCTCGGCGGTGCTCGTCGGGCACGTCGCCTCCGGCATGCTGCGCAGCGCGCTGTCGCTGGTCGTGATGGTCGGCGTCGGCCTCCTGGTCGGGTTCCGCCCCGCCGGCGGGGTGCTCGGCTGGCTGGCCGCGCTCGGCCTGCTGACCCTGTTCGCGACCGGCGTGTTCTGGCTCGCCACGCTGCTCGGCACCATCGCCAGGACCATCGAGGGAGCCAGTGGCCTCGGCATGATCCTCGTCTTCGTCCCCTACGCCAGCAGCGCGCTGGTGCCGACCGACTCGATGCCGCTGGTGCTGCGCGTGGTCGTCGACAACCAGCCGGTCACCGTGCTCATCGACGCGGTCCGCGCGTTGCTGAACGGCACCGACCTCGGTGCGACCGGGTGGCTGGCGTTGGCCTGGTGGGTGCCGATCACGGTCCTGTCGGCGGTGTTCACGGTCCGCAAGTTCCACCAGCGCGCCATGGCCTGATCCGCCGTTCCCCCGCCGAGGGCGGTCCGCGTGCGACGCGGGCCGCCCTCGGCGCTCGTGCGCGTGCAGGGGAACCTAGGTCCGCTTAAGGTCGGTCGGGCACTCTGCGTGAAGTAAGCAGACGGTGCGTGAAGCGAGGTGGCGTGATGCCGACCGACATCGCCGGCAGGCCCGCCGGCGTCCTGGACGCCTGGTCCGCCCCGCTGGTGGCCGACCAGGTCGGCGCGGAGGAGTTCCTCGGCGGGGTCGCGGACCTGGTGACCCGCCGCCGGGGGACCGGGCGCGTCCTCGTGCCGGGCGGCGGCCCGGTGGCGGACGCCCTGACGGGGAGGGGGTACGCGGTCACGGCGCCCCCACCCGGTGGACGGCCCTCCGGCCCGCGGGTCGACGTCGTGTTCTCCGGGGCGGACGAGCTGTCGCGGTTCCCGGTGCAGCGCGACCAGACGCGTGCCGTCCGGCGGCTCGCCGCGTTCCTGCGCCCCGGAGGCGCCCTGGTGGTCCAGGGCCGGCACCCCGATCCGGTCGGCTGGGCGACCGACCCGCGCGTGACCCGCCACGACACCACCCGCCAGACGCTGGTCCCGGCCGACGCCCGGTTCCCGGTGCGCTACCTGTGGCCCGCGGAGCTGGACCTCATGGCCGAGCTCGCCGACCTCGCCCTGGACGGCCGCTGGGGTGGCTGGTGCGGCGAGCCCGTGTGCGACGGCGGTCCCGTGGTGTCGGTCTACCGCAGCTGAGCCCGCACGGCGGGCCGGGACGCGGAAAGGCCCGGCCCGCCGCGGGAGCGGGCGGGGCCGGGCCTGGTCGTGGACGCGCCGGGTCAGATCGCGTCCGTCAGCTCCTCGAAGAGGATGCTGTGGTGCAGCTTCCGCAGCGAGTTGCCGGGCTCGATGCCCAACTGCTCGCCGAGGTTCTGCCGCGCCGAGGCGAAGGCCTCCAGCGCCTCCGCGCGGCGGTTCGAGCGCAGCAGGGCGGTCATCAGGTACTCGTGGAACGTCTCCCGGAGCGTGTGCTCCTTCGCCAGCGCGGACAGCTGTCCGACGATCTCGCGGTGCCGCCCGACCAGCAGCTCGGTCTCCATCAGCAGCTCCAGGCACTCCAGCCGCTTCTCCTCCAGCAGAGCGGCATAGGCCTGGACGTCGGGCGAGTCGGTGAAACCGCCGAAGGCCTGGCCGCGCCACAGCGCGGCGGCCTCGCGCAGCACGGTGGCGGCCGGTCCGTAGCCGCGGTCCCGGTATAGCGAACGCCCCCGCTGGTACAGGAACGTGAAGCGGTCGGCGTCGAGCTCGCCGGCCCCGACGTGCAGCGAGTAGCCCCGGGGGCTGGTGACCAGCGGGCTCTCCTCCGGGGCGTCGCCCGTGCCGCGCAGTAACTTGCGCAGCTGCGAGACGTAGACGTACAGGGCGGCACTGGCGCGGGCCGGCGGGTTGTCCCCCCAGAGCTCGTTGATCAGGTGCTCCGTGGTCACCACCTGGTTGTCCTTCGCCAGCAGCACCGCGAGCAGCGTCTCGACCTTGCGCGCACGCGGCGCGCTGACGCCCGGCCGGCCACTGACCCTGATCTGACCCAGTATCTCGTAGTTCATCCGTGTGCCTCCGGGTGTCCGCGTCGTTCGAGGTCTGCGTGCCTCGGCGCCCCCGAGCGCGCTGCCTGCCGTCGTGGTGACCGGTTCGTGTCCGGAAACATAGCAAACCGACCTCCCGGTTTTCAAGACAAAACCGGGAGGTCGGTCTGTTTGCTTCGATTTGGACGCCCGAAGGTCCTACTATAGGGCCAATTTCACCCCATCCGTCATTGTAAACCGGGCGGTTGGTATGTAACGATGGTCGAGCGCGCGGCCCCGCGGACCTGTCCGAGGTCGCCCGGTGCGACCCGGGAGGGGAACGACAGTGACCAAGCAGGCGCGCTCGGAGCAGACCCGGCGGCTGTTGCTGGAGGCCGCGGCCGTGCTGCTGTGGCGGGACGGCTACTCCGACACCAGTCTGATCGACATAGCCCACGCGGCGGGCATCACCAAGGGCGGCCTGTACTTCCACTTCTCGTCCAAGGACCAGATCTGCGACGAGGTGCAGGAGGCCGCGGTGGCCGTGCTGCGCGAGCACGTCGACCGCGGCCCGACCTCCTCGCCGCGCGCGCTCCAGCGGCTGGCCGACCTCGGGCACGCGCTGATGCGCTGGCTCGACACCGATCCCAGGGTGGGGGCCAGCTTCCGGCTGGCCCGGGAGATGGGCGGCAAGGACGCGCGGTTCGTCTCGTTCGCCGTCGCCTGGGCCGCCCAGGTCCGCCAGTGCGTGGCCGACGCCCGCGCCGACGGCGAGCTGGGCGCCGACGTGCCGCTCGACCTGGCCACGCTCCAGGCGGTCGTCACCTGCGTGGGCTTGGAGTCCGTGTTCTCCACCGGCGTGATCAGGCCGGACCTGGGCCTGCAAGGGGCACTGGCCGGGCTCTGGCGCCTCAACGCCCGCGCGCTCGTCGACCGGTTCGGCACGGGCGACTGACCAGGCGGGGTGACCGCCCGCGGCGCGGGTCGGCGGGACGCGGCGCGGGTCAGCCGGACGCGGCGTGCGCGACCACCGAAGGCGGCGTCGCGGTGAACTTGTGCAACCGCCGGGGCGGCACCACCGAGTGCAGGATGGTGTTCCACATGAACGTCACGCGCTCGGACAGGTCCGCGCGCCCGGTCAGCACCTGCGAGCTCAGTTGGATGCCGGTGAACGAGGCGACCACGAACTGGGCGAGGTCGTGCGCGTTGACCTCCTTGCGGAGGTCGCCGGACGCCTTCGCCGCGAGCAGGCAGCCGTGCGCGGTGTCGATCCACCGCTTGTAGGCGTTGCCCGCGGGGGAGACGAACGAACCCTGCTCGATGACGAGCCGGATGCTGGCCCGCACCCGGACGTCGGTCTGGAGCGACCTGGCCAGGTCGTGGGACCAGTCGATCAGCGTCTGCAGGCCGGGGCTCTCGACCGTGGCGATCGGGTCCAGCATGCCGAACTGCTCCTCGACGAGCGCGTCGGCCAGGTCCTCCTTGGCCTTGAAGTGGAAGTACAGCGCGCCCTTCGTGACACCCGCCTCGGACAGGATGTCCGACAGGCTCGCGCCGAGGAAGCCGACCGTGTCGAACCGGGAAGCCGCTGCTTCCAGGATGGCGTTGCGCGTCTGCTCCGCACGCTCTTGGCGAGCCAAGTCGAACCCCTCTCGTCAGCCCCAGCGGAAGACCCGGCGGGAAGCAGCCGGGCCGACGCCGCGACGACGTCAGTGTAACGCCGGTCCGGCCGAGGGACCAAAGGAAAAAACCGGTCGGCAGGTATGGTTTTATCCCCCCGGTTCGGCTACAACTGGACCTGCGCACGGGGATGCGCTCTGAGGGAAGATTCCTTCTGGGGAGGGCCGACATGGTCAGGACTTTGCTTCAGGACTTAGCCCAGCAGAACCACAGATCCGCGGCGGACGAGCCGGACGCGCGACCCCTCAAGTTCCAGCAGACGATACCGCGGAGCCTCGTGCACCGCGCCGCCGTGTCCGAGGTCTTCGTCACGGACATGAACATCCTCGGCCCCGACCGCTTCGAGGTCGGCGCGCAGTGGCCCCGCCGGCACACGTTCTTCGGGCCGCGGACGGAGGCCTCCCACGACCCCATGCTGTACGCCGAGACGTGCCGCCAGGCCGGGCTGCTGATCGCCCATCGGGCGTACGGCATCCCCCTCGGCCACAACTTCCTCCTGGACCACAAGACGTACTCGGTGGACGAAGGCGGACTGGCCACCGTGGGCCGGCCGGTCGACGTCACCATGCGCGTCAGCGCGCACGAGGTGAAGTACCGGAGCAAGGACGTCGCCGGGATGCGCCTGGACTTCGAGTGCTTCCGCGACAGCCACCGCATCGGCACGATGTCGGAGCGGTGGCGCTGCGTCTCCTCGTCCGTCTACCGGCGCGTCCGGGGCGACCACTTCGCGGCGACCCCGTTCCAGGCCAAGGTGCTGCCCACCGTCGACCCGGCCCTGGTCGGCCGCGAGCGACCGGAGGACGTGCTGGTGGCCCGGACGGACGCGCCGGGCACCTGGTCGCTCCAGTTCGACCCGGACCACGCGGTGCTGTTCGACCACGGGGTGGACCACGTGCCGGGCATGGTGCTGTCCGAGGGCGCCCGGCAGGCGGCGCTGCTGACCGTGGACGACCCCTACGCCCTGCCGGTGCACACCGACTTCCGGTTCCTGAAGTACGTGGAGTTCGACCAGGAGTGCCTGCTGCTCGCCGTCGAGGAGCCCTCGGCCGAGGCCGGTACCCGCGTGGTGCGGGTGACGCTGGAGCAGAACGGCGCCACCGCCGCCCTGGGCACGTTGGCCATGCGCTCGTCATGCCAGGCGACCTGAGGGCTGTCGGCACGGCGGACATCGTCGTCACGGGGGCGAACGGCTTCATCGGCGCGGCCGTGGTGCGCGAGCTGGTGACCCGGGGGATGGGGCCCAGGCTCCGCGTGCTCGTGCGACGCCCCGCCCCGGGGTGGATGACCGACGCGGGCGTGGAGGTGTGGCGCGGCGACCTGACCGCGCCCACCGGGCTCATCGGGCTGTGCGCCGGGATCACGACCCTGGTGCACCTCGCATCGCAGGTCGGGGGAGACGAGGCGCGGTGCGTCGCGGTCAACGTCGACGGCACCGGCAACCTCCTCGCCGAGGCCCGGAGGGCGGGCACCGCGAACCTGTCCTACCTCAGCACGTGCGGGGTCTACCGCGACGGCGTCCACCGCGGCGCGCTGGAACCGGTGCGCTCCGCCGAGGGCGAGGTCCCCGAGGTGGACCCGGGCCTGATCGCCGACCCCGCGTCGGCCACCAGCCGCAGCCGGCTGGCGGCCGAACGGCTGGTGCGGGCCGCCGGCGGCGTGGTCCTGCGACCGCACCTGGTCCACGGCGCCGGCGACCGCCACGTCGTGCCCGCGCTGGTGCGCTGGCTCAGCGCGGTGCCGGCGTGGGCGGCGGGCGCCACGGCGCGCACCTCCCTCGTGGCCGTCACCGACCTGGCCGCCGCCATCGCGACGCTCGCGCTCAGACCCGGGGTCGCACGCCCCGGCGACGTGTTCCACGTGGCGGACCCCCACCCGGTGCGGCTCCGCCCCCTCCTCGCCGCCGTGTGCGGCCTGTTCGACCTGCCGCTGCCGGTGGCGAACCTGACCCTCGCCGAGCACCAGGCCCGCACCCGCCTGGCCCTGCCCGCGCTCAGCGACCACCAGTACTCCCTGCTCACCCGGGACCACTGGTACGAGAGCAGCCGGATCTGGGCGCTCACCGGGGAGTCACCGGGCCCCGGCTACGTCCTGCGGCTCGCGGAGGCGGCGGACTGGTACCGGGAATCGCTGGGCATGACACGAGCCGCGGCCTGACCCCATCGGACCCGGACGTGCCCGGCCCCGCCGCCGGCGAGGGGCGGTCGGGGCCGCGGCACGACTCCGACCGCCCCGGTCCGTTCGCCCCGGTCACCAGCCTTGTCCGGCGGTGAGGCGGGGTGCGCGTCCGGATTCGGGCCGACGCCCGCACCCACGAGGGCTCCGACCCGTGAGGGCGGCGTTCCCTCAGGTGGCAGACCGGGAGGGACTCACGCGCCCAGTTCGACCACCGTGCGGACGGCGGACTCCAGCGCGAAGGTCATCGAGCCGCCGTTGGGTTCGAAGCCCGCGTGCTCACCGGCGAAGTGGATGCGGCCCTCGGGGCGCCGGATGACCGGGGCCAGCTTCTCGTGGCCCACCTCGGGCAGGATGTAGGAGCCCTCGATGTAAGGCTGCTTGTCCCAGACCACCGACGTGCCCACCTCGAAGTGCTCGCGTGCGCCCGGCAGGACCTGCTCCACCTGGTCCAGGGCGAAGTCGACGCGTTCTTCGGCGGTCATCGCGCCGATCGCCCGGGCGCGCCAGCCGGTCAGCAGGCACTCCAGGATCTTGCGCGGCCCCTCCGTGCGCGGCGTGGCGTCGCGCAGCCAGCGGACCGGCAGGTCGGTCGAGTAGCTGACCGCGCGGCCCTGCCAGAACTGCCGGCGGACCTGCAGGTACACGCGCACGATCGACGAGTACTTGAGCTTGCGCATGACCTCGACCTTGTCGGAGGGCAACCGCGCCTCGCCCAGGTCGATGTGGCGGATCGCGCTGAACGGCACGGTGATCACGACCTGCTCGGCCGTGATCGAGCGCAGCCTGCCGTGCTCCAGGAAGGTCACCTCGGCCGTGTCGTCGTCCTGGCGCACGCGCACCACCGGCTTGCGGTAGTGGATGCGGCCGCGCAGCCGGTCGGCGAAGGCGTGCGGCAGGCGGTCCGTGCCGCCCTTGATCTTCGACCACCGGGGGTCGGCGTGGGTGAGCGAGTGTGGGCTCGCCTCGTGCCTGAGCCACGCCAGGGCGGAGGCCGACTTCAGGTCGCCGCCGCGCATCTCCAGGAACAACGGCTCCATCAGGTCGATCGCCGCCGGTGAGGCGCCGCGCTCGCGCAGCACGTCGTACACCGAGCGCTCGTCGTAGGGGAGCAGCTTCGGCGTGGGGCGCCACTCCTCGGCCGCCAGGTCCGGGCGCAGCTCGTCGGCCAGCCCCGTGACGTACCGCTTGATCATGCCGGCCACGTCGAGGTCGCGCTCCTCGGTGGTGAGCGCGAGACCGGAGCCCGCGACGGACTCCTGGTCCGGGCCGAAGAACCGCCCGCCCATGAAGTAGGCGAACTGGGAGTCGACCAGGTCCGCCACGTCCATCTCCACGCCCAGCTCGCGCGCGTAGTGGTGGACGTAGTGGCAGTGCGGTGTGATCGTCATGGCGCCCGCCTCGACGTGCATGCCGTCGGCGAACGGGTGCCGCAGGGTGTACGCCCGTCCCCCGGGGCGCTCGGACGCCTCCAGCACGGTCACGTCACACCCGCGGTTCGCCAGCTCGTAGGCGGTGGCCAGCCCGGCGAGCCCAGCCCCGACCACGACGGCGCTCCGCGGGGGGCGCAGGCCCGGCAGTCCGCTCTCCAGCTCACGGCGCACCTGCGCCTGGGTCGGCTCTCGCACGTTCACGCACCTTCTTCCTCGGTAGCGGCGGTTGTGTCGCCGCGCTTTCAGCGACGGCCTGCCGCGCGCAGGTCGGCCATCGACTCACCGGCGACGAACCAGTGCTCCGGTTCGCACTCGGTGACGGTCACCCGGATCGCGTCCGGTGACACGCCGAGCGACCGCGCGGTGGCCTCGGTGAGCGCGCTGCCCAGGGCGGCGATCTCACTCTCCGCCCGCCCCTTCAACAGGGTCACGTGGATCTGCGGCATGGGTCTTACCGTCCCTTCACCTCTGTCCGCGGCGGCAGGTGTACCGGTCCAGCCGCTCCCGCAGCTCCTGGTCGCAACGGGGGCAGGTCAACTGGTCCGGGTGATCGTGGTCGACGTGGTGGCGCAGCAGCCGCAGCGCGGAGGAGGCGCTGTCCACGTGCGTCTCCAACACCGGGATGTGCTGCTCCGCCAGCGTTCGCGCGCCCGACCGGGGGGCGGGTGAGAGCAGCGTCCCGATCTCGTCGTGGCTGAGCTTCCCGCTCTCGACGTAGGTCCGCACGAGCGCGAGCCGCCGCAGGTCTCGCTCGTCGAAATGCCGGCGGCCGTTGCGGCGCCGGGTGGTGATCAGCCCTTCGTCCTCGTAGAAGCGCAGTGCCGGCACGCGCATCCCGAACCACTGGGCGACGCGGCCGATCGGCACGAGGTGCTCCTCAGCCATCCCGCCTCCCGCCGGAGAACTCCTCCAAGTCCGCCTTGAGGCATCTGGCGGTGTGCGACTCCCCGGCCTGGAGCAGTTGCGCCGGCGTCCCCTGGAAGACGACCTCGCCGCCGTGCCGCCCGGCTTCCGGGCCCAGGTCGACGACCCAGTCCGAGCGCCGCACGACGTCGAGGTCGTGCTCGATGACGATGACGGTGTTGCCCGCGTCCACCATGCGGTCCAGCAGCGCCAGCAACCGGTCCACGTCGGACATGTGCAGGCCGGTGGTGGGCTCGTCGAGCACGTAGACGTGGCCGGTCTCGCGCAACCGGCCCGCGAGCTTGAGCCGCTGGCGTTCGCCGCCGGACAGGGTGGACAGCGGCTGGCCGAGCGTGAGGTAGCCCAGGCCGACCTCGGACAGCAGTTCCAGCCGCTCGCGGATGCCGTCGTCGGTGAAGAAGCGCAGGGCGTCGTCGGTGGTCGAGGCGAGCACGTCGGCGATGGTGCGGCCGTCGAGGGTGTGCTCCAGCGCCTCGGGCCGGTAGCGGCTGCCGCCGCACGCCTCGCAGGTGGTGGTGACGGGGTCGAGGTAGGCGAGGTCGGTCTGGATGACGCCGCGGCCCTTGCACTCCGGGCACCCGCCGGTGGAGTTGAAGCTGAACAGCCCGGGGTCCTGGCCGGTGGCGCCGGCGAACAGGGCGCGCACCGGGTCCATGATGTCCAGGTAGGTGGCGGGCACCGAGCGGAGCGAGATGCCGACGGCGGACTGGTTCACCACGACCACGTCGGGGTGCTGCCGGGGGAGCACCCCGGCCACCAGCGTGCTCTTGCCGGAGCCGGCCACGCCGGTGACCGTGGTGAGCACGCCGGTGGGGAAGTCGACCGAGACCTCCTTGAGGTTGTGCAGCTTCGCCTTGCGCACCGGCAGGGTGCCGGTGGGTTCGCGGAAGGACTCCTTGAGACCGGGCACCGAGCGCATCGCCCTGCCGGTGGGCGTGGTGGCCTTGCGCAATTGCGCCACGGTGCCCTCGAAGACGACCTCGCCACCCTCGGTGCCCGCGCCCGGGCCCATCTCCACGACGTGGTCCGCGATCCGCAGCACGTCGCGGTCGTGCTCGACGACCAGCACCGTGTTGCCCTTGTCGCGCAACGCGATGAGCAGCTCGTTGAGCCGGTGCACGTCGCGCGGGTGCAGGCCGACGCTGGGTTCGTCGAAGATGAAGGTGAGGTCGGTGAGGCTGCTGCCGAGGTGGCGCACGGTCTTGAGGCGCTGGCTCTCGCCGCCGGACAGGGTGGGGGTCTCGCGGTCGAGGGTGAGGTAACCCAGCCCGATGCCCGAGATCCGGCGCAGGGCGGCGAGCGCCGAGGCGGTGATCGGCTTGGCCGCGGGGACGTCGAGCCCGGCCAGCACGTCGATCAGCTCGTCGACCTCCATCGCGGTGAGGTCCGCGATGGAGTAGCCGGCGATCTTCGAGGCGAGGGCGGCGCGGTTGAGCCGCCCGCCGCGGCACGCGGGGCACGGGCCCTCGCTGACGACCTCGGCGACGGCGGCGCGGTCGCGCTCGTTGAGCGAGTCGAGGCCCTTCTTGAGGTAGCGGCGGGTGAACCGCAGCACCACACCCTCGTACTCGTTCTTGTAGACGCCGTGGCGGCCCGCGCGGTCCACCTTGAACCCGCTGCCGTGCAGCAGCTTCTCCCGGTCGGCCGCGCTGAACCGCTTGATCGGCTTGTCCGGGTCGAACAGGCCGGACTCGGCGTAGAGCTGCCACTGGAAGGTGCCCTTGGCGAACGTGGGGAACCGGATCGCGCCTTCGGCGAGGCTCTTGTCCTCGTCGATGAGCTTGTCCAGGTCGAGCCGGACCGTGCGGCCCAGCCCTTCGCACTCGGGGCACATGCCCTGCGGGTCGTTGAACGAGAACTTCGTGGACGGTCCGGCGGTGGGCTTGCCGTGTCGGGAGAACAGCACCCGCAGCACCGGGTGGATGTCGGTCATGGTGCCCACCGTGGACCGCGAGTTGCCGCCCACCGGCTTCTGGTCGACCACGATCGCGGTCGACAGGTTCTCCACGACCTCCGCGTCCGGCCGCTCGTAGCGGGGCAGCCGGTTGCGGATGAACGAGGGGAACGACTCGTTGAGCTGGCGCTGCGACTCGACCGCGATGGTGTCGAACACGACCGACGACTTGCCGGAGCCGGACACGCCGGCGAAGACGGTGAGCTGTCCCTTGGGGATGCGCAGGGAGACGTTCTTGAGGTTGTTCCCCCGGGCGTTGCCCACCACGATGTGCCCACCGGAGCGGACTCCTCCACGAGTGCTCATCTCCACCCTCCAGCCCTCTCGGATGGTTTCCCTGAGGAAATCATATAGTGGTCGTCCCCGCCTCGCCACACGGCTGACCAGCCGGTCGTCCACTGCCGTCCCGACCAGCTGGTTCACTTGACGACGGCGTACGCCTGCTGGCCGCGCGGGCTGGCCGCGGCCAGCACCAGGTCGTCGTCGCGCCCGGTCGCGCACACCTTGCCCAGCGTCCCCGGCTGCACCTCGTGCACCTCGTGGCCGCGTCGGCGCAGCTCGTCGAGGACGTCCGGGGCGCGGCCCCCCTCGGTGACCAGCGCCAGCGGGCGGGACCGGCGCGGGGTGAACGACGACGGCACGTGGTCGGTGTGGAACGCGGTGGCCTCCACCGCCTCCTGCACGCCCATCCCGAAGTCGACGTGGTTGACGAAGAAGTTCAGCGTCCACTGGTCCTGCTGGTCGCCGCCCGGCGTGCCGAACGCCAGGTACGGCCGTCCGTCGCGCAGCACGACCGTGGGGCTCAGCGTGGTGCGCGGGCGCTTGCCCGGCGCCAACGAGTTCGGGTGGCCCTCCACCAGCCAGGCCATCTGCCCGCGGGTCCCCAGCGGGAAGCCCAGGCCGGGCACCACCGGGGAGCTCTTGAGCCAGCCGCCGCTCGGCGTCGCCGCGACCACGTTGCCCTCCGCGTCGGTGGCCGTGACGCAGCAGGTGTCTCCGCGCGCGGCGGTCCGCCGCACCACCGCGGGCACGCCGTCGTCGATCTGGGCCAGCCACGACGGCTCGTCCGGCGGCGCGTCCAGGTCGAGCAGCGGCGGCACGAACGGGTCACGGCCGTCGGGGGAACCCGGCCGCAGCGCCCCCGAGGCGACCGCGCCGACCAGCGCCCGCCGCTCGTTGGCGTACCCGCGCTCCAGCAGCGCCTTCAGCGGCACGTCCGCGTGCTCGGGATCGCCGTACCACGCCTCGCGGTCGGCGAACGCCAGCTTGGCGCACTCCACCACGGTGTGCAGGTGGTCGGCGCTGCCCGCGCCCATGGACGCCAGGTCGAACCCCTCCAGCAGGGCGAGCTGCTGGAGGAAGACCGGGCCCTGCGACCAGGGGCCGGGCTTGTGCACGCTCAGGCCCCGGTAGGACGACGAGACCGAGTCCTCGACCGTCGGCCGCCACGCGGCGAGGTCGTCGCCGGAGATCAGGCCACCGTTGCGCCGACCGGTGGCGTCCACGACCCGCGCGGTGGTGGCGAAGCGGTCGATCGCCTCGGCCACGAAGCCTTCGTAGAACGCCCGGTGCGCGGCGTCGATGCGCTGCTCGCGGGTGCCGCCCGCGGCCTGGGACTCGGCCAGCACGCGCCGGTAGGTGGCCGCCAGCGCCGGGTTGCGCAGCCGCCGGCCGGGACGGGGCGCCCGGCCGTCGACCAGGTAGGTGAGGCCCGACTCGGCCCACTCGTCGCGGAACAGCTCCTCCAGCGAGCCGATCATCTCCGCGGCCTTGGGCAGCACCGGGTAGCCGTGCTCGGCGTAGTGCACGGCGGGTGCGAGCACGTCGGCCAGCGGCAGCCGGCCGTAGTCGCGCACCAGCAGCAGCCACGCGCCGAACGCGCCGGGCACGCAGGCGGGCAGCAGGCCCGAACCCGGCACGGCGGACAGGCCGCGGTCACGGAACTCGGCGATCGTGGCGCGGGCCGGCATCGGGCCCTGCCCGCACACCACCTCGACCCGCTCGGAACCGGCGCGGTGGACCACGATCGGCACGTCGCCCGCCGGTCCGTTGAGGTGGGGCTCGACCACCTGGATGACGAAGGCCGCGGCCGCCGCCGCGTCGAAGGCGTTTCCGCCCAGGTCGAACATCGCCATCCCGGCGGTCGAGGCGAGCCAGTGGGTCGAGGACACCGCGGCCTGGGTGCCGCGCAGTTCGGGTCGGGTCAACACGGTGTGCGCTTCCTCTCGGTGGTGCTAGGCCGGTACGGCGGCCGGGGTGGGCAGGACCATGCGGCCGTGGGCCGCGGGCAGGACGACGCCGCTGACCGACGCCCCGGTGACCCGGCCGTCCCTGACCTCGACGTGGCAGGCCAGCGTGGACGGTCGGTGCACCTCGGCACCTTGGCGCAGCAGGTACGGGTGCGAGCCGGTGGTCGTGGGGAGCAGGCCGGACGCCACCAGCCACGGTCCGAGCGCCAGCGCGGCCGAGGCGCAGGCGGGGTCCTCGGGCATCCCGTAGCCGGGGGCGAACACGCGGCCCCGCGCGGCACCCGTTCGCCCGTCCCAGGCGAGGAGCACCACGTCCGGCTGGTCGCGCCACACCGGGTGCCCCGGGCGCAGCCCGGCGCGCGCCAGGGCGTCGGGCCGCACCGGCAGGACGTGGAAGGCGGGGCCGAAGCCCGCGGTGACGGCGGGGCCGGTGAGGTCGTCCGGGTCCAGGCCCACCGCCTCCGCCGAGGCGGTGGCGTCGAACGGGACGACCTCCAGCGGTTCGGCGGCGGTGAGCGTCGCGCCGTCGTCGTCGGCCTCCACCGGCATGAGGCGTTCGCCGCACTGCTGCACCAGGCGACCGGCGGGCAGCAGCCCCAGGCGCACGAGGGTGGCCGCCGTGCCCACCGCGGAGTGACCGCCGAAGGGCGATTCACCGTACGGGGTGAACACCCGGACCCGGTGGGTGACGCCGGGTTCCGCGGCGGGCAGCACGAACGCCGTCTCGGAGGTGCCGATCTCACGGGCCACCGCCGCCATCGCCTCGTCGGACAGGCGTCCGGCGTCCGGGACCACGCCGAGCGCGCAACCGCTGAGCGGGCCGACGGCGAACATGTCCACCACTTCGTAGTCGATCCGGTCGTGGTCGATGCGGTCGCTCACCGCAGCCCTCCCACCGTCGTCGTCAGGTCACCCGCGATGTCCTCCAGCACCCGCTCGTCGCCCGCGTAGGGGAAGTCGAGGCGCGGCCAGTGCACGACCAGGTCGGTGATGCCGACCTCCGCGAAACGGCCCGAGGCGTCCCGCCAGGACTCGACCGAGTCGAGGACGCCCCCCACGGCCGCGCCGGTCAGCAGCAGCCGGCGCAGGGACGCCGGGTCGCGCCCGACCTCCTCGCACGCCCGCTCGGCGGCGCGCACCTGCGCCGCGATGTCGGGCAGCACCTGCTCGTAGGGGCGGGCGTCGAAGGTGGCGGGCCGCCCCGCGGTGATCCAGGTCTGGGCGTACCGGGCGGCCAGCCGCATCCCGCGCGGCCCGGTGGCGGCGATGGCGAACGGGGTGCGCGGCGCGCGGACGCACCCCGGGTTCATCCACACCTCGTCGACCCGGTAGTGCGCGCCCGCGTAGGAGGTCACGCGCCGGCGCAGCAGCAGGTCCGTCACCTCGACGAACTCCGCGAACCGGTCCGCCCGCTCGCGCGGCGTGCGCTCGGTCCGGTCGACCACCAGGTCGTCCACCGCGCCCGCGCCCACGCCGAGCCCGCACACGAACCGCCCGTCGCTGATGTCGTCCAGCGACATGACCTCCTTGGCGAACGGGACCGGGTGGCGGTAGGTGGGCGTGGCCACCATGGTGCCGAGGCCGATCGCGGTGGTCGCGGTCGCGGCGGCGGCGAGGGTGGGCACGGTGCCGAACCACGGCTTGTCGCGCAGCCACCGCCACATCAGCTGGTCGTAGGTCCAGGCGTGGTCGAACCCGTACTCCTCGGCCCGTGCCCACCGCAGCCGGGCCTCTCGCCAGCGGTGCTCGGGGAGGATCAGGACTCCGTGTCGCACTCTCGCTCCTCGCGGGTCCGGGGTGGTCAGGCGGTGACGCCGGTGATCAGGGCGGCCAGCCCGGTGACGATCGAGGTGAAGTCGCGTTCGTGCGCGACGGCCTCCGGGGAGCGCAGCTCCGGCGGCAGCTCCGGGGAGTCGGCCGCCTGACCGGGGTAGAGCCCGTTCTCGGTGACGTCCAGGGCGATGGCCTTGAGCCGGCGCACCAGTTGCCGGGCCACCTCCTGCCGGGCGACCGGCGCGCGCAGCGTCAGGAAGTAGTTGTCGTAGACGACCGCGCGCATCTCGGGGTGCAGCAGCCGAGTCTCCGCGACGGTCTCCTGGAGCAGCGACCGGCCGCCCGGGACCAGCTTGGCGGCGATGCCGGCGTGCACCTCGTGGTAGGTGCGCACGTGCCGCTCCAGCTCCCGCCCGGCCGGGGTCTCCGACCACGGGAAGCGGCGACCGCGCAAGAGCCTGCGCACCGGCGCGAAGTCCGGCGCCCAGGCGCCGCTGAACCCGCGGTGCTGGAGGAACATGCTGGGCCGGATGATCTCGTGGTAGACGTCGTCGGGGCACGAGCCGGTGTAGAGCAGCATCGCGGTGTACGCCCGCACCAGCCGGCCCATGACCGCCAGGTGGCGAGGATCGTCCGGTTCGGCCTCGGCGTCGTGCTGCGCCCGCGCCAGGTACTGCCACACCGCGAACGTCGCCTGGTGGCCGGTGATCCAGCGGAACCAGAACACCTGGTTGGCCTCGTCGGCGGAGGCCAGGGCGGGTGCGGAGCGGCGGCAGGCGGGCAGCGCGCCCAGCTCCCGCAGCAGGGCGGCCGACTCCTCGTCGCCCACCCGGTCCGGCGGCCCGCCGCGGTCGTCGCGGCCCGGCGGGTCGGGCAGCACCAGCGGTTCCAGGCCGTAGGGGAAGTCCCCGAAGTCCCAACCCTCGCGGACGGGGAGGTCCGCGAGCACGGCGGTGGACGTGCTCATCGGTCACCGCCGGGGGTGTAGGTCAGCTCGAACTCCAAGCCGTTGACGTCGACCAGGTAGCAGCTCTGCACGCCGTCGGCGTCGGTGACGATGTCGGTGGGCGCCTCGTCGGTGGCGAAGCGGTAGCGGCCGGACGCGCGCAGCTCCAGCCAGCGCTCGCGCCAGGCCACCAGGTTCTCCGGCGAGGAGACGTCCAGGCACACGTGCTGGAACTGGATCTTGTTGCCGCCCGGCAGGTCGTCGGTGTCGTCGGCGCGCTCGAACAGGTGGAAGCGCAGGTCGCCCACCCTCACCTCGGTGAGCCGCTCCATGCCGGGCAGCCTGCTGAGCGTCAGGTCGGAGAACTCCTCCAGACTCCACTTCTCCTCGCACCCGAAGAAGTCGCGGTACCAGGCCACGCAGTTCGCCAGGTCCCGGGTCTGGATACCGACGTGGTGCATCCGCGGAGCGGGCGGCAATAACGTGCGCACGCGGCTCGGCGAAGTCATGGAACCGGTCATGGGAATTCCTTCGCAAGAGGGTTCGGGAATACGCTCGTGGTTCGATGTTAAGCAACTGACAGGTGGCTCTGCAACTTTTGCGGGCGATGGGTTCGGAACTTCTCCGGTAGGCTGAAGAGGGCATGCGGAAGCGCGTGAGCTGCTGTTTTGCTCACTTTACCGGCGCGATGGCGCGAATGGGGGATGGCGTTTACCGCTTTTTTCGGGTTGGCTCGCCGCGTTTTCCTCCGTAAAATGGTCGCTATGGGAGAACAGACTTGGAATGCAGTGGACGACTACCTCGAGAGCCTCTCCGCGGCGCCGGACCGGGCGCTGGAGGACGCGGCCCGGGCCAATGTCGGGTTCGAGTTGCCCGACATCGCCGTCTCGTCCGCGCAGGGCAGGTTCCTGAACCTGCTGGCGCGGACCCGCGGCGCCCGGACGGTCCTGGAGATCGGCACCTTCGGCGGGTACAGCACCATCTGGCTGGCCAGGGCGCTGCCCGCCGACGGCACGCTGGTGACCATCGAGTACGAGGAGTCCTTCGCCCGGGCGGCCGGCGAGCACATCGCGAACGCCGGCGTCGCGGACCGCGTCCGCCAGCGGGTCGGCCGGGCGCTGGACGTCCTGCCCGAGCTGACCGCCGACCCCGCCGCGCCCTTCGACCTGGTGTTCGTCGACGCCAACAAACCCGACATCCCCGAGTACTTCGAGTGGGCGCTCAAGCTCACCCGACCCGGCTCCCTGATCGTGGTCGACAACGTGGTGCAGGGCGGGGCGGTCGCGGACCCGGAGCACCCCGACCGGGGCGTGCAGGGCGTGCGGCGCTTCCTGGAACGGCTCGCCCACGAACCCCGGGTCGAGGCGACGACCCTCCAGACGGTGGGCGCCAAGGGCCACGACGGGTTCACCCTGGTGCTCGTCACGGGGTGACCGGGCGCGCGGGCCGCGGGGGTGCCGCGGCCCGCGCCGCACCGGCGGTCGGCGGCCACGACGTCACGCCCGACCGGGGTTGACCAGGTCCGGCGCGGTCCAGCCGTCCAGGTCGTACTCGGCCATGCACTGCTCGGCGAAGCCCTTGTAGTCGTCCACCTGCCCGGACGCCGTCTGGGCCAGCAGCAGTTCGATGCGCACGTTCTCGTGGTTGCCCGAGTAGTTGCGCTCGTACAGCTCGTGCCTGCCCGCGAACTCCGTGCCCACCGAGTCCCAGATCAGCTTCATCAGCTTGGCCCGCTCCACCGCGTCGTACCCGTTGGAGCCGCGCATGAAGCGGTCCAGGTACGGCCGCAGCTCCGGCTCCCGGAAGTCCTTGGCGTGCGAGTTGAGGTAGATCAGGGCGCTGCTGAGGTCCTGCATGATGATCTCGCGCACCCGCGGGTAGCCCAGCGTCATGAACCACCGGTAGGCCATGCCGTAGTCCAGGTTGGGCAGCACCGCGTCGCCGTGCCAGGTGTCGGGGGTGCGCGCCATCGCGTCGCTCAGGCCCCAGAACAGGTTGCGCCACGCCAGCACCTCTCCGACGCGGGTCTGCACGCCGCGGAAGTCCTGGGTGCCGGTGACCTCCAGGCCCTTGAGCAGCAGGCCCGCCAGGAAGTCCAGCTTCACCCCCAAGCGCGTCACGCCGTGGAAGGTGAGCCGGTGGGTGAATCCCGACTGGGTGAGGAACGTGCCCGCCTTCGCGGTGTCGCCGTAGATGAACACGTTCTCCCACGGGATCTTCACCCGGTCGAGGATGAAGATGGTGTCGTTCTCGTCCAGCCTGCTCGACAGCGGCTGGTCGAACGGGCTGCCCATCCGCGCCGAGGCCAGCTCGTAGGACTGCCGGCAGATCAGCTTCAGGCCGGGCGAGTCCATCGGGAAGGTGGCGACGAGCGCGAACTCCTTCTTCTTCACCGGCAGTCCGTAGTGGGCGATGAAGTTGGCGTGGGTCAGCGCCGACCCGGTCGCCACCACCTTCGCGCCGCTGACGACCAGGCCGTCGTCGCGCTCCTCCTCGACGTGCACGAACACGTCGTCCACCTCGTCCGGCGGCCGGTTCCGGTCGACCGGCGGGTTGATGACCGCGTGGTTCCAGAACAGCACCTTCTCCTGGGCCTCGGCGTACCAGCGGCGCGCGTTGTCCGCGAAGTCGCCGTAGTACTCCGGCTTCGCGCCCAACGTGGTCAGGAAGCTCGCCTTGTAGTCCGGGCTGCGGCCCAGCCAGCCGTAGCCCAGGCGGGCCCACCGGGCGATGGCGTCGCGGTCGTGCACCAGGTCGTCCACGCCGCGGGGCACGCGGAAGAAGCTGTGCGTGTAGCCGTCGCTGCCGGTGTCGGTGGGCGCGGTCAGCACGTCGCGGTGCTCCGGGTCGTGCAGCGCGTCGTAGAGGCGGGCGGTCATGCGCGCGGTGTTGCGGAACGCCGGGTGCTTGGTGACGTCGTCCACGCGCTCGCCGTAGGCCCACACCTCGCGGCCGTCGCGGATGCTCTCCAGGTACTCGTCGCCGGTCATCGGCCGGGTCACGCGCCGCGGGGTCCCGGCGGGCGCGGGGTCGTGCGGGGTGCTCATCTGCTTCCCTTCCGTCAGCGGGTCGTCGTGAACCGGGGCGCCCAGCCGTCCAGCGTCAGCGACCACACCGGGTCGCCGTCGGCCACGCGCGGGAAGTCGCCCCGGTGGAACAACAGCGGTCGGCCGCCGTGCGACCGGAGGTCCTCGACCTCGGCGACGTGCAGCACGTGGTCGCCGCCTTCGTAGTTGCGCCACACCCGGCAGAACAGGTGGCCCACCACGCCGTCCAGGCGCGGGTGGTCGCCGTCCTGGTCGAGCCACGGCACCGGACCGGGCATCGGCCGGCCCGCGAAGTGCAGTGCCACGTCCCGCTGGTCCTCGGCGAGCACGTTCACCACGAACGCGCCCTCGGCCAGGTGCCCGCAGGCGCGGCTGCGCCGGTCCAGCGCGGTCAGCACCAGCGGCGGCGCGAGCGACACCGACGTGAAGGCGTTGACCGTCGCGCCGTGGACCACGTCGCCGCGCCGGCAGGTCACCACGGTGACGCCGGTGGGGAAGTTCCCCAGGAACCGGCGCAGCGCCATCGGTTCGACGGGCGGCGCGGCGGTGCTAGGCGTGCTCATGGACGTGCGCTCCTCTCGTGCGGAGTGGGCGGGCGCCGTGCAGGTCGCCCGCGAGCGTGTCGAGCAACAGGGTCCGCAGCACCTCGGGGCTGCCCTCGGTCAGGAACGACTCGGCGTGGAACTGGGCCGTGGCCAGCCCCGGGCCGCGCAGCGCCAGCACCCAGCCGTCCGGGTCCCGCTCGACGTGCACGGGCCGGTCACCCACCGACACCCCGCGGTCCGTGCGGGCGGCGAAGCTGTTGTAGAAGCCCAGCCACCGCTGCCGGCCGAGCAGCCGCACCCGCAGCCGCCGGCCCTGGTTGGTGCGCGGCAGCCGCACCAGCGGCAGCCCCAGCAGGTCGCAGACGACCTGGTGGCCCAGGCACACCGCGGCGAGGGGGCGGCGGCGCTCCAGCGCGTCGGCCGCCAGTTCGCGCAGCGCGGCGATCCGCGGGGCGCGGTGGTCGGTGGGCCGACCGGGACCGGGGCCGAGCAGCAGCACGCCGTCGTCACCGATCCCGGGGACCGCGCGCCGCCACGGCACCAACCGCACCGCGCAGCCCAGCGCCCGCAACTGGTAGGTCAGCATCGCGCTGAAGTCGTCCTCGGCGTCCACGACGGTCACCGGCACGCCCAGCAGCAGCGGGTCGGCGACGCGCTGCGCGTCCGCCGACCGCCAGAACGCCGACACCCCGTCGTTGCGGCCGGCCAGCACCCGGTCGAACGCACCCGCCGGGGGAGTGGGCGCGCGGCCCGGCTGCTCGCCGCTCATCGCCCGCAGCAGCCCGGCCGCCTTGGCGGAGGTCTCGGCGGCCTCCGCGGCGGGCACCGAATCGCGGACCACCGTCGCCCCCGTGGTGAGCCGCACCGCGCCGTCCGGCGCGATGTCGGCCGTCCGGATCAGGATCGCGGAGTCCAGCGACCGCCGACCGCCCTCCGCGCCCACCAGCGCGACGACGCCGCTGTAGTAGCCGCGCCCGGCCGGCTCGTGGCGGGCCACGGCGCGGCAGGCGTTCTCCAGCGGGCTGCCGGTGACCGTCGGCGCGAACATGGTGCGCCGCAGCACCTCGGCCAGCGGCCGGTCGGAGCGACCGGTCAGGTGGTAGCCGGTGTGCGCGACGTGCGACATCCACGTCAGCGACGGCCCGGACACCACGACGTCCCGCTCGCACAGCGACACCATCATCTTCAGCTCCTCGTCGACGACCATGTACAGCTCGTCGACCTCCTTGGGGTCGCGCAGGAACCGCAGCAGGCCGTCGTGGTCCACCTCCCCTCCGGGCATCCGGTAGGTGCCGCTGATCGGGTTCATGGCCAGCTCGTCGCCACGCACGCGCACGTGCCGCTCAGGCGAGCTGCCCACCAGGTACCGGTCCCCGGTGTGCACGAGGAACGTCCAGTAGGTGCCGCTCTCCCCGGTCAACAAGCCCCGGAACAGCGCCAGCGCCGCCGATCGGTCGAACTCCCGGAACCGGCCGCGCAGGCTGCGCGCCAGCACGAAGTTCGAGCCCTCGCCGGCCTGGATCTCCGACCGGACGACGCGGTCCACCAGCCGGCCGTAGGCGTCGTCGTCCAGGTCGAACCCCAGCTCCTCCAGCGGCGGCATCCGGTCGGGCAGCGCGGCCACGGCGTCGGCCACCGGCACCCGGTGCCGGTCGCGCACCTCCATCAGCAGCAGCGGCTCCCCGTCGTCGGGGCAGTCGAAGCCGCGTTCGGCGATCTGCCGGTAGGGCATCACCACCAGCGCCGTGTGCCCGTCGCGACCCCGCGTCGCCGGGCCGTCGAGGTCCAGCCCGTCGAGCCGTTCGGCGTGGCGGACCGGGCCCGCGAGCACCTCGACCGCGTCCGCGCCGTCGCCGGGGCGGTGCAGCAGCGCGAACGGACCGCTCTCCGGCAGGCCGGGCAGGGTGGGAGTGGACCGGCTCACGCGGCCACCCGCATCGGCGTCCGGTGCCAGTGGGCGACGGCGGCCACGGCCTGCGTGGTGTTCAGCCGCGGGTCGCACAGCGTCCGGTAGTGCTCGCCGCGCGCCACCACGACCCCCGCGCCCTCGCACTCGGAGACGTTCGCCGCCGACGCCTCCAGGTGCAGGCCGGCGGGCAGTCCGCCGTTGGCGGTCACCACCCGGACGAAGCGGTCGATCTCCGCCATCACGTCACCGAGCCGGCGCGTCTTCAGGCCGTGGTCCCCGACGACGGTGTTGCCGTGCATCGGGTCGCACAGCCACAGCACGGGGTGGCCCGCGCGCACGACCGCGCGCACCAGCGGGCCCAGGTCGTCGATGTGCGCCGCGCCGAAGCGGGGGATGAGGGTCAGCCGGCCCGGCGTGCGGTCCGGGTCGAGCGCGGCGCACAGGCCGAGCACCTCGTCCACGCTCGTGCTCGGGCCGATCTTGCAGGCCACCGGGTTGTCCACCAGGGACAGCAGCCGCACGTGCGCACCGTCGAGCTGCCGGGTGCGCTCACCGATCCACGGCCAGTGCGTGCTCGCGAGGTACAGCCCGCCGTCCGGCGTGGTGCGGATCTGCGGCACCTCGTAGTCCAGCAGCAACGCCTCGTGGCTGGTCCACACCCGGTGCTCGGGCGCCGCGCCCCGACCCCGGCCGAGCTCGTCCACGGCCGCGACGGTGCGCCGCGCGGCCACGTGCCCGAGCAGGACCCGCTCGGGGTCGGCCCGCCGGGCCGAGGGCGTGGGGACGGGGCTGTTGACGATCGAGCCGCGGTAGACGGGCAGCCGGACGCCGTCGCGCACCTCGTGGTCGGCGGAGCGCGGCTTGGCGTACTGCCCGGCGATGCGGCCGACCTTGAGCACCGGTGTGCCCGCGCCGACGCCCATGACGTCGCCGAGCATGTCGAGCAGCTCCACCTTGGGGCGGATGTCGTCCACCCCGCACTCGGCCGGGTCCTCCGCGCAGTCACCCGCCTGGAGGACGCCCAACTCGCCGTGCGCGGCGCGGACCAGCAGACCCGACAACCGGCGCACCGACTCGTGGTCGACGATGGGTTCGGAGATGGACAGGCGGGTGCGGACCTCGGCCAAACGGCCCCGGTCGCACCACTGGGGTTGCTGCCGGGCCGGCAGCGCCGCCGCGGCGAGCACCTCGCTGAGCAGGCGGTCCGTGCTGGACGTGTGGGTCGTCATGGTGGTTCCTCCACGTCCCGCTCGCGCGGGACGGATCGGTTCGGGTCGTCGGTGGGCGGTGCGACCGGGCGCGGTCAGGCCGCGGGTTGGGGCACGCCGGACCGCGGTCCGACCGCTCGGGACGAATCCGTCCCGGGCGCGACCGGTCGACGCGCGCCGGCCAGTTCCCCGGTGCCCTCGAAGAAGCGGACCATCCGCGTGACCGCCGCCGGTTCGATGTCGGGGAGCGGCAGGCCGAGCCGGTCGAGCAGCGCCGCGGTGTCGTCGTTGCGGTAGGTGTTGTCGCCCAGTTCCAGGGCGCCCTCGCGGAACAGTGGCAGGGTGGCGGCCAGGGCGTTGCCGCCGGGTTCGGCGGCGGAGCGCTCCAACAGGTCCCACCACTGGTCCGCGGGCATGACGCCCACGTCGTGGCCGCTTGCCCGGATACCCCGGTAGACGGTGTCGAAGTCGGCTCCGCGCGGGTGGAACAGGTGCAGCGTGCGGTCGTGCGCGCCCGGGTCGCGGGACAGCGCCACGACGGCGCGGGCGACGAAGTCCACCGGCAGCAGGTCGGTGGTCATGGTGTCGCCGGGAGGGGCGGCGCCCAGCTGGATGAAGGTCTTGACCTGCCGCCAGAGGAAGTCGTCCGCCTGGCACGCGCCGGTCCTGCTGTCGCCGGAGACGCGACCGATGCGGTACACCGTGACCGGCAGCCCCTCGTCGCGGGCGGCCGTGGCGATCCGCTCGGCCACCCACTTGCTCTGCGTGTAGCCGATGCCCAGCGCCTCGGGCGCGCGGGGCACCGACAGCTCGGTGATCACGCCGTCCGGTTCGGCGGGCGAGAACACCGCGATGGTGGACATGTGGTGCAGCCGCTTGACCCGGCGGTGCGCCGCGAACGCGACGACGCGCGAGGTGCCGTCCACGTTCGCGGCCTTCACCGAGCCGTAGGGCAGCACGAAGTTGATGTGCGCCGCCGCGTGGTAGACCGCGTCCACGGTCGAGGCCAGCTCGTCGTGCTCGTCCTCGGCGAGGCCGAAGCGCTCGCGGGCCAGGTCGCCGGGCATCGCCACCACGCGCCGCGGGTCCAGCGCGTCCGCGATGCCGTAGCGCCGTGCGGTGTCCAGCAGCCGGCGCCACGCCGCGTCGGCGTCGTCGGCCCGCACCAGGCAGTGCACCCGCCACGTGGTCGTGCGCAGCAGGTCGTGCAGCAGGAACGCGCCGAGGAAGCCGGTCGCGCCGGTGAGCAGCACGTCGGTCACCTCGTCGTCGGCCACCGGGGCGCCGCGCACCGCGAAGCCCTCGGGCAGGCGGACCTCGGCCGGCAGGTCGAGCCTGCGCGGTGCGGCGGCCGCGCCGGTGTCGAGGACCTCGGCGATGCGGGCGGCCATGCCCGCGACCGTCGGGTTGTCCAGCATGGCCCGCAGCGGCAGGTCGACGTGGTGCTCGCGTCGCAGCCGGTAGACCAGCTCGGTGGCCATGATCGAGTGGCCGCCGAGGGCGAAGAAGTCGTCGTGGCGGCCGGGGGCGACCCCGCCGAGCAGCTCGGCCCACTGCCGGGCCACGGCCTCCTCCAGCGGGCCGGTGGGCGGTTCCGAGGGCGCGTCGGCCACGACGTCGTCCAGCCTGAACAGCTCCCGCAGCGCCTTGCGGTCGGCCTTGCCGCTCGGGGTCACCGGCAACCGCTCCAGCCGCACGACGTGCGAGGGCACCATGTGGTCGGGCAGCACGCCGACCAGGGCGCGACCGACCTCGTGGGGGTCCTCGGGGCCGCCCACGACGAACGCCACCAGCCTGCGGTCGCCGGGCGCGACGTCCACCGCCGTGACCGCCGACGCCGTCACCAGGTCCAGCGCGTCGATGGCCGCCTCGACCTCGGCGGGCTCGATCCGGTAACCGCGGACCTTGATCTGGTCGTCCACCCGGCCCAGGTACTCCAGCCCGTCGCGGGTGGACCGCACCAGGTCGCCCGTGCGGTACAGCACCTCGCCGGGCCGGAACGGATCGGGCAGGAAGCGCCGGGCCGTCTCCTCCTGCCGCCGGTGGTAGCCCGGCGACAGCACCGGGCCGCCCAGGTGCAGCTCACCCGGCACGCCCGGCGGCACGACCGCGCCGCGCCGGTCCAACACGGCCAGGCGCAGGCCGGGGATGCCCTCGCCGATCGCGGGTGCCTCCGGCCAGGTCGCCGGGTCGCCGGGGACCTCCCGCCAGGTCGCCAGGTGGGTCTCCGACGGGCCGTACATGTTCAGCAGGCGGGCGCCGGTGTGCTCGGCGAAGAAGCGGCGGATCTGAGGTGAGACGACCAGTTGCTCGCCGACCGAGGCGACCTCGCGCAGTGCGTCCAGCCGCAGGCCGGCGTCCACCGCGATGGCCGCCAGCCCCTGGAGCGCCACGTAGGGCAGGTACACCCGGTGGACCTCGTGCCGGCGCAGGAACTCCGCCAGGGCGTGCAGGTCCTTGCGGACCTCCTCGGGGACGAGCACCAGCGTGCCGCCGACGCACAGCGTGCCCAGGATCTCCATCACCGAGACGTCGAACGACAGCGACATGTACTGCAACGTCCGGCCGGTCGCGCCCACCGGGGACACCCGGTCCTGCACCCGCACGAGGTTGTCCACCGTCTCGTCCCGGATGACCACGCCCTTGGGGCGGCCGGTCGAGCCGGACGTGTAGACGACGTAGACCTCGTCCTGGGGGCTCTTGACCCGGCCGAGGTCGTCGGCGGGCCACCCGGACAGGTCGACGCGGTCCAGCTCCAGCCGCTCCACCCCGCCGGGCAGGTCGCCCGCCGCGGCGGAGGTGGTCAGGACCAGCCGCACGTCGGCGTCGGCCAGCATGTCCCGCACGCGCTCGCGCGGGTAGGAAGGGTCGATCGGCACGTAGGCCGCGCCGGACTTCACCACGCCCAGCAGCGCCACCACCGCGTCCACCGACCGCGGCAGGTACAGGGCGACGCGGTCGCCGGCGCCGACCGGGCGGTCGCGCAGGGCGCGGGCGAGGCGGTTGGCGCGCTCGTTCAGTTCCCGGTAGGTCAGCGAGCGGCCCTCGTGCTCCACGGCGACGGCGTCCGGGGCCGCGGCCACCTGCTCCTCGAACAGTTCCGAGGTGGGCCGCGGCGGGGTGCGCTCGGCGACCCGGTCGCCGAGCGCGAGCACCTCGCGCTCCTCCTCGTCCGACAGCAGTCGCACGTCGCCCAGCCGGGAGCCGGGCTCGCGCGCGAACGCCTCCAGGACCCGCACCAACCGCTCGCCCAGGCCGCGCACGGTGGTGGCGTCGAACAGGTCGGTGTCGTACTCGAACACCGCGTCCAGCTCGCCCGCGTCGCCGGGCTGCACCACCAGCGACAGGTCGTACTTGGCACCGTGGCCGACGTCGCGCCGGATGCGCAGGCGCCGGCCGCGGCGCTCGACGTGCGACGAGCCCGGCGGGGTGAGCACCAGCATGGTCTGGATCAGTGGCGAGTAGCCGCCGGCGCGCTTGGGTCGCACCCGCTCGACGACCTTCTCGAACGGCGCCCACTTGTGCCGCATCGCGTCGGCGGCCTCGTCGCGCACCGCCCGCAGCAGGTCGCGCACCGTCGCGTCCTCGTCCAAGCGGTGCCGGAGCACCACCATGTTGACCAGGTAGCCGATGATGTCGTGCGCCTCGGCCGGGTCGCGCAACGACACCGGGGTGCCGACGGCCACCTCGTCCTGGCGCGCGTAGCGGGACAGCAGCAGCGCGTACGCCGCGTGGGCGATCATGAACAGCGTGACGCCCTCGGCGGCGCCGAGCGCGTGCAGTTCGCGCACCAGCGGCGCGGGCACGGTGAACGGCAGGACGTCGCCCGCGAAACGCCGGGTCGCCGGGCGGGGCCGGTCCACCGGCAGGTCCAGTGCGGGCAGGTCGCCGCCGAGCCGGTCCGCCCAGTGGTCCAGCACCCGCGACAGCTCCGGGCCGGCCAGCCGGAGTTCCTGCCAGTGCGCGAAGTCCGCGTACTGGGGACGGTCGCAGCCGTCGTCGGTGGGCAGGCCGGTGACGACCTCGTCGTGGCGCGCCAGCAGTTCGGTGAGGAACAGCCCGGCGGAGGCGGCGTCGGAGGCGGCGTGGTGGATGTCGCACACCAGGGCGGTCTCCGGCTCTCCACCCGGCCCGGTGGCGCGGGTGGCGCAGACGACCGTCACCACGGGGTCGGCCCCCAGGTCGATCCTCGTGCGGGCGACCTCGGTGGCGATGGCCGCCGGCTCGTCGTCCGAGGAGTACTCGCGCACCTCGAACCGGAACCGCGGCTCGGGCGACACCACCTGGGTCAGCACGCCGTCGACCAACCGGAGGTTGGTGCGCAGCACCTCGTGGCGACCCACCACGCGCCGCACGGCCTCACGCACCGCCTCCGGCTCCAGCGCCTCGGGCAGCACGACGTGGAACGGGCCGTTGTACGCGGTGGACGACGGCGCGTACTGGTCGGCCAGCCAGATGCCGCTCTGCCCGGACGAGGCCGGGAGCGGTTCGCCCCGACGCGGTGCCAGGCCGGCGCGCAGCACCGGACGGGTGCCGGTCCCGCGCGACCGCTCGACCACGTCGGCCAGCTCGCCCGCGGTGTCGATCCCGCGCAGCGCCTCGTCGCCGAGCCCGGCGGCGAACACCGCGCGCACCGCCGCGCCGACCCGGGACACCGCCTCGGGACCGCCGCAGCGCCGGGACAGCGAGTCGGCGGCGGAGAGGTCGGCCACGCCGGTGACCGTCCGCGCCAGCTCCAGCACCGCGGATTCCAGGGGTGGGTTCACAGTTCCTCGTCTCCTCCGTCTCGGCCTCGCCCGCCCGGATGAGGGCTAGCGGGCGACCGGCTGCTGCTCGCGGACTTCGTCGATGAACGCGGCCAGGCGCTGCACGTTGCCGTGGCGGAACACGTCCTCGGTCTCGACCTCGATCGCGAAGATCTTCTGCAACCGGTTGGCGAGCTGGACGAAGTGCAGGGAGTTGCCGCCGTGGCCGAGGAAGGAGTCGGTGGTGGTGAACTCGTCGTTGCCCGAGATGTCCTTCCACGCCTGGAGGATCACCGGCTCCAACAGGGCAGCGGATTCGCTCATGGTGTCATCGCCTTCCGGTGTGGTGGGGTGCGCCGACGGATCGGCCAGCGCACTGCGGTCGATCTTGCCGTTCACGTTGAGCGGCAAGCGGTCCAAGTGTTGGAAGGTGGACGGCAGGGCATACCGGGGCACCTCGTCCAACAGGTGGGCGACGAGGTCCTCCACGGCCAGCGGTACCGCGTCCACGGTGGAGTAGAAGCCGACGAGCCGCTTCTCCTCGGTGTCGGAGCCGAACGCCTTGACCACGGCCTGGTGCACCGAGGGGTGGGCGCGCAGCGCCAGCTCCACCTCGCTCAGCTCGACCCGGTAGCCGCGGACCTTCACCATGCTGTCGGCCCGGCCGACCAGCACCACCTCGCCGTCCGCGGTCAACCGGGCCAGGTCGCCGGTCCGGTACAGCAGCGAGCCGTCCGGTTCGGGGACGAACTTCTCGGCGGTCAGCTCCGGCTGGTCCAGGTAGCCCAGGGCGACCCCGGTTCCGCCCAGGCACAACTGCCCCACCCGCCCGGGTGGGCACGGCCTCAGCTCGTCGTCCAGCACGCGCGCCACCACGCCGGGCAGTGGCTTGCCCACCGGCACGCGGTCGTACCGGGTCACGTCCTCGGCGGTGCGGATCGGGTGGAGCAGGGAGATCGTCGAGTTCTCGGTGCAGCCGTAGCCGTTGTAGATGGTTCCGTCGGTGAGCCCGGCGGCCTTGACCAGGTGGGCGGGGGAGGGGAAGTCGCCGCTGAGCAGCACCGCCCGCAACCCCGCCAGCACGTCGGGCTCGTCGTCCACCAGCACGTTGAACAGGCCGCCGGGCATGCTCATCACGGTCACGCCGTGTCGCAGGACCGCGTCGCGCAGCACCGGCAGCGACGGCAGGCCCGAGGGCAGCACGACCAGTTTGGCGCCGTGCAGGAAGCTCAGCCAGATCTCGATGGTCGACGCGGCGAACGAGTAGGCGGCCAGTTGCACCAGGGTGTCCCGCTCGGTGACGGCCAGCGGGCCCTGACCGGTGCCCAGGCGGGCCAGGCCGCGATGCGCGATCCGCACGCCCTTGGGACGTCCGGTGGAACCGGAGGTGAACATCAGGAAAGCGGGGCTGTCCCCGTCCAGGTCCACTTCGGACTTCCCGGGCTCGTGTCCGTCGTGGGCCACCAGGTCCGCGACCGGGGCGGTGTGCACCCGGCCGAAGTCCAGGTCACGGTCGTGCACCACCACCCGCATGCGGGACTCGGCCACCACGCGGTCGACGAAGCGGGCGGGGTGCTCCGGGTTCAACGGCGTCACGCAGGCGCCTGCCTTGAGGACACCCAGCACCACCGCGTACAGCTCGGTGCGGCGGGCCATGTGGACTCCCACCGGTTCGCCCGGTGCGATGCCCCACCGCTCGCGCAGCCGCGCCGCCACCCGGTCGGAGGCGCGGTCCAGCTCCGCGTAGCTGGTGATGCGGTCGCCCTCGACCAGGGCGGGCAGGTCGGGGAACCGGCGGACCACCCCGTCGAACAGGGAGGTCAGCACCGCCGGGTCCGCGGTGGGTGCGCCGTTCGTGGTTTGCGCGTCTTGCACTGCTCGTTCCGGCACGTCACGGTCCTCCTGGCAGAGGCAAGGTGAAATTCCGACTGTCTCGAACTGGTGGCGACCGGTCGACATGACCGGCCCGCACGTACTCAGCTGATTGTCGACAGGAAACCAGTTTGCTACTTCTAGCTTGAGGTGTCAACGCGATCGGGTGATCACGCGATGAGGTGATCAACTGATCTGCCGATAGGGGGAACTGTCATCGACCGCGTGGTGGAAGTTGATGTCAAAAGCGGTCAGATTGTCCTTGACGTGCATATATCCCGAGGTCAGTGGGTAGCTGCCCGGATCTTCCGTCGGAGGTGGTCGTGGCCCGTGATCGCCTGCAGGGTGGACGCGCCCAGCGTCGCCGAGGGGTGCCGCAAGGTGTGATCATGAACGGGTAACACAGGAGAAGGTATCCAGATGGAAATCAATTGCGGAGAGTAATTATCAATGCGACAGCATTGGCCGGTCCTGTGACGCCCACCCGGCGCAGACGCGGCGACGGTCGAGGACACTCAGCGCGAACACATTGCGAGAATTCGGTGAATCGGCCGCCGGGAGGTTTGGCCGGCGATCGGGCGGTTCAGGCCGGGGGCGGGCGCAGCAGCGCGTCGAGCACGTCCGCCCCGCCCTTGGCCAGGATCGCCTCGGGCCGGAACTGCACACCCGCCACCTGCGGGGCGCGCAGTGCCAGCACCTCGCCCGTGGCCTCGTCGAGCCAGGTCTCCACACCGGCGGGCACGGGTCCGGTCACGGCGAACCGGTTGCGCAGCACGAGAGTGCTCCGGACGCCGAAGACCTCCACCACCCGCGGACCGCCCGCAGTCCGCCGCGGCACCACCGGGAGACCCAGCACCCGGGCCAGCACCTGGAATCCCAGCTCCACGCCGCGCACCTCGCACCCGGCGCGCAGCGCCTCGCGCACGAAGCGCCGCACGCCCTCGGACCCGGGGTCGTCGGGGTGTCCCGGTCCGGGGCCGAGCAGGACGGTGCCCGCGGGCCGGGTGACCCCGAGGCCATCGGGGGCCCTGCCGCCCGCGCCGTGCGCAGGGCTCGTGCCGCTCCGGGGACTCGTGAGGTCCGGGTCGTCGGGGCGGTGAGCGGTGTCGTGGAGGTCGGCCGCGCGCAAGTCGGTGTCGCGGAGGGCGGTGACGGCGCGCACCGTCGGCCGCCACCCGCACCGGCGGGCCAGGTGCGCGAGCGTCGCCGCGCTGTCGTCGCCCAGGTCCGCCACGAGCAGTCGACCGCGGTCGACCGCCGCCGGCACCGGGGGGCGGGTCCAGTGCGGGGCCATCGCGTCGCGCCGCACCGCCAGTGCCTCCCGGACCGGCTCCGCGCACAACGCGGGCGGCGGTTCGTCACGGGCGGGTTCGTCGTGGACCGACGTCGCACCACCGCGCAGCGCCGACAGCAGGGCGTCGACCTTGACCCGGGTCTCGGCGGCCTCCGCGGTGGGGGAGGAGTGGTCCCCGAGCGTGGCGCCCACGGACACGCGCACGACACCCGACCCGTCGACCTCGGCGGTCCGGATCAGGGTGGCGGCGTCCAACGACCCGTCCGGCTCCAGCAGCGCCACCGCGCCGCCGTAGTAGCCCCGGCCGCCCGGCTCGTGCTCCGCGACCACCCGCAGCGCGCCCGCGATCGGGTTGCCGATCGCGGTGGCGGCGAACATCGTGCCCGCCAGCACCCGCCGCGCGTCGGGCACACCGCCGGCGCGCACCACGCAGCCGGTGTGCGCCAAGCGACTCATCGGCAGCAGGACCGGGCCCTCCACCACGACCTCGCCCGGCTCCAGTGCGCACAGCGCGGCCAGTTCCGCGTCGACGGTGGCCGCGAGTTCGTCGATTTCCTTGTCGTCGCGGAGGAACGCCGTCAAGCCTTCGGCGGTCGGTCCGGTCGCGGGGTAGCGGTGGGTCCCGCAGGTGGGGCGCAGCACCACCTCGTCGCCTTCCAGCCGCACCTGCCCCTGCGGGGGTGCGCCGACCAGCGCCAGGCCGTCGGACCCGCCCTCGTGCACCGCGAACGTCCAGTACGCGCCCCGCTCGCCGCGCAGCAGACCGCCCAGCAGCGCCAGTGCCGCGGCCGGACCGGGCCGCTCCAGACGCGCGGTGAAACCCCGCCGCAGCAGGCAGTGGGTCACGTCCTCCGGTCGTCCGGCCACCACGCGGCGCACCCGCTCGGCGTAGGTCGCGTCCTCCTCGTCGAAGTCGGCCCCGGTGACCGCGGCCCCCCGTGGAAGCGACCGCTCCAGCGCCGCCCGCGGCACCAGGTGGCGCTCGGCGGCCACCAGCACGCGCAGCGGCGTGCCGTCGTCCCGGCACGGCAGCCCGCGCTCGGCCAGTTGGCGGAATGGCAGCAACGCCACCGACCCGGCGCGACCGATCGGGATCTCGGCGGTCGAAGGGACGGTGGTCGTCGTCCCGACCAGCACGTCGGCCGTGCCGGCGTCGCGGCACAGCACCGCGAACGCGGGGGAGCGCAGGGGGTCGACGAGCCCGGCCAGCAGTTCGCCCACCTCGTCGGGGCGGAGCGTCGCCATGTTCGTGTCGCTCCCCAGGTCATCCAGTGCTGTTTCTCTCCGGCAATCAAAGTTAGCGCGCCTTCGCAAGGCTCGCACCTCGGCTGACCACATCCGCTGGGAGGCAAGGAAGTCGTGGCGCGGTTGAGTCCTGGACGTGGTCGACTTGCGGTCGTGTCCGTACCGGTGGTTTCCTGGTGGAAACGATTGCGTCTCCGACGCGCCCCGGTGTGGACGGCCGGCACGGTTGGGAGGAGTCACGATGCGCATCGCGGTGATCGGTGGAGGGCCCGGCGGCCTGTACTTCGCCGCACTGGTCAAGCAGGTCGACCCCCGCCACGAGGTCGTGCTGTGGGAACGCGGCGGTGCCGAGGACGCCTTCGGCTTCGGCGTGGTGTTCTCCGACGGCGCGCTGGGCGGTGTCCAGGCGGCGAACCCCGAGCTGTTCGAGGCGGTCATCGACCGGTTCGTCCGCTGGGAATCCGTGGACGTGCGCTACCGCGGTCGCACGAAGTCCCACGACGGGTACCGGTTCTCCGCCGTGGGCCGCCAGGCGCTGCTGCGGCTGCTGCGCGAGTGCTGCGAAGACCGTCGGGTCGTGCTCCGCTTCGCCACGTCCGCCCCACCGCTGCCCGAACTGCGCGCGGAGTTCGACCTCGTCGTCGCCGCGGAGGGCGTCGGCTCGGCGGTCCGCTCCGCCCGCGCGGAGGCGTTCGGCGCGCACCTGGAACCCCGCGGTTCGCGCTACCTGTGGATGGGCACGGACCGGGTGTTCGACGCGCTCACCTTCGCCGTCGTCGAGACGCCGCACGGGCCCGTGCAGGTGCACGCCTACCCCTACGCGCCGGGGCGCAGCACCTTCATCGTGGAGACCACCGACCGGGTGCTGCGCGACTCCGGCCTGGAGGTGCCCGACCGCTCGCCGGCGGAGACCGCCCGCGCTGTCGCCGGGCTGTTCGACGGCGACCCCGACCTCCTCGGGGACCACCGCCTGATCTGCACCGGTTCGCGCTGGGGGCGGTTCACCTCGGTGCGCAACGACCGCTGGAGCGACGGCAACGTGGTGCTCCTGGGCGACGCCGCGCACACCGCGCACTTCTCCATCGGCTCCGGCACCAAGCTCGCGATGGAGGACGCGGTCGCGCTGGCGATCTCGCTGACCGAGCACCGCGACCTGCCCGACGCCCTGGCGGCCTACGAGGCGGAGCGGAAACCGGCCGTCGAGCGGATGCAGCGGGTGGCGGAGATCAGCCGGGAGTGGTTCGAACGCGTGGAGGAGCACGTCGGCCTCCCCCTGGACGAGTTCACCGTCCGCCTGCTGACCCGCAGCGGCCGCATCAGCCACCGCGACCTGCCCCTGCTCGACCGGGCTCACGTCGAGCGCGTGCGGAACTGGTTCTCCCGCACGCTCGCCTCGACGGCCTGATCACAGCACTCCGGGCGTGTTAACATATTTCCCGGAGGCAACCGTTTTGTCGCGACCCGGAAGGTGTCGGCAGCGGAGCATTGCGAGGCGCCCATGACCACCGTGAGTGAGCCCGGCCAGACTTCCGCACCGGAGGTGCCCGACGAGCTGGAGGACGCGCTGACCCACCTCCAGTGCGTCCTGGTCGCGAGGCGCACGAGGACCAACCCGGAGCACGTCACCTGGCAGCAGTACGACGTGCTGGAGAACCTGCGCCTCCGGGGTCGGATGACCCCCTCCCAGCTCAGCGAGGCACTCGGCGTGTCCCGGCAGAGCCTGTCCAAGGCCCTGCGCTTCCTGAAGGACCGGGAGCTGGTGGCCCAGGTCGCGGGCGGCGCGGACCGCCGGGAGCTGACCACCACCCTGACACCGGCCGGCCACGAGTTCCTCACCCGCGCGGCCGACAGCCGCCGCGAAGTCGCGGCGGTGAGCAACTCCGTCCTCACCCCGGGTGAGCGCAGCATCTTCGCGGAGTTGTGCAAGAAGGTGGCGGACGCCCTGTACGAGCACGCGCAGGCCCCGTTGGAGAGGGACGCCTGACGGACGGCTCGCCATCCCGCCGGCGTCACCGACGCCCGGTGGACCTGGCGGGAGCCACTGCTGTCCGAGCGGGCCCGCCAGGCCGGTCGGGGCGGTGGAGGTGCTCGGGGTCGACGATGTCGCCCTGCGGCGCGGTCGCCGCTACGCGACCGTGCTGATCGACGCGATCACCATCACCGGGTCGACGTGCCGCCCGACCGCGAGGCCACGACCCGACCGCCTGGCTGCGGGAGCCCCCGGGATGGGGTGGTGCGTCGGGACGGTCGGCCACCTGCGCCGAAGCCGTCCGCCGGGGCGCCCCGGACGCGATCCGGACCGGCGACCGGTGGAACGGACCCCGCAGCGGCACGCCGCGTCCACGGCCTGCCCCGCCGAGGCGTCGGGCTGCCGGAACGCGCGCGGTGTCCGGGCACCGCGCGCGACACCGTCACGCGCGACGCCCGCGTCGCCTCCGCCGAGCAGGTGCGGCACCCTCCGCCCACCGCCGCAGCGTGACCGATCCGCGCCCCGGGCTACCACGGCAGCGTCAACCTGCTGGTCCGCCACCTCGCACGGGGCAGAGCCGGAACCGACCGCATCCCGCCCTCGCCGGCGGGTCCGCGAGTTCGCCGCGATCCTCACCCACGTCCGGGGCGGGACCTCGACGTCCGGATCGACGTGGTCCTGGCCGACGACCTGCCGGCCCCGCACCGCTCATCCGCGGCCCGCGAGGACCACGACGCGGTGACCGCCGGATCGAACCTGTCCCACGGCGACGGCCACACCGGAGACGGCGTGGCGCCGAACCCGACTCCGCACAATTCGGTGTTGTGCGGCAACACTTCCACTCCGTGTCGGAACCTCGTTCAGGTGACGTGGAGGGTCGCGCTCCTACGCGCACCACCCAGGTCGGGTGCGGGCGGGTGAATCGGGGCTCCATCGGGTGTCACCGGTGTGCTCCGGGATGGCGCGTGGCTAGCTTCGGTCCTGTGCATCTGTCACCTCAGGAGCGGGACAAGCTGCTCGTCCACGTCGCCGCCGACGTGGCGCGGCGGCGTCTGGAGAGCGGTCTGCGGTTGAACCAGCCGGAAGTCGTCGCGCTGATCACCTCGCACGTGCTGGAAGGCGCGCGGGCGGGGCAGGCGGTGGTCGAGCTGGCCGCGTCGGGACGGCGCGTGGTGCGCCGGGACCAGGTCCTCGACGGCGTGCCGGACATGGTGGAGATGGTGCAGGTCGAGGCGACGTTCCCGGACGGCACGAAGCTGGTGACCGTGCACGACCCGATCCCCTAGCAGCGGAGGCGCGCGTGCGTCCAGGCGAGATCATCCCGGCCGACGACCCGGTGCCGCTCAACCCCGGTCGGCCGCGCACGCACCTGGTGGTGCGCAACAAGGCCGACCGCCCGGTGCAGGTGGGTTCGCACTACCACTTCGCCGCGGTCAACCCCGAACTCGACTTCGACCGCGAGGCCGCGTGGGGTCTGCGGTTGGACATACCGGCGGGCACGGCGGTGCGGTTCGAGCCGGGCGTGCCACGTGAGGTCCCGCTCGTGCCGATCGGGGGGAACCGCGTGGTTCCCGGGCTGCGGTGGGAGTACGCGGGCACGCTGGACGAGCGGGGGTCGGAGCCGGGTGATCCGGAGTCGGCCAAACCGGACCCGTCGACGGGGTCCGACGAACCGAGCGGAAGGACCTCGTGAACCACGAGACGGAGATCAAGCGCCGCCGCTACGCCGAACTGCTGGGCCCCACGGTCGGGGACAAGATCCGGCTCGCCGACACGAACCTCCTGATCGAGGTCACCGAGGACCGGTCGATGGGGCCGCGGGGCTCCGGCGACGAGGTGGTCTTCGGCGGCGGCAAGGTCATCCGCGAGTCGATGGGCCAGTCGCGGGCCACCCGCGCGGAGGGCGCGCCGGACCTGGTGATCACGGGTGTCGTGGTGCTCGACCACTGGGGCGTGGTCAAGGCCGACGTCGGCGTGCGGGACGGGAGGGTCGTCGGCATCGGCAAGGCCGGCAACCCCGACGTCATGGACGACGTCGACCCGGAGCTGATCATCGGTCCCGGGACCGAGGTCGTCGCCGGAAACGGCAGGATACTCACCGCCGGCGGCGTCGACTGCCACGTCCACTTCGTCTGCCCGCAGATCGTGGACGTCGCCCTGGCCGGTGGCCTGACCACCCTGATCGGCGGCGGCACCGGCCCGGCCGACGGCAGCAAGGCCACCACCGTCACCCCCGGTCCGTGGAACCTGGCCCGGATGTTCCGCGCCATGGACGGCCTGCCGGTGAACGTCCTGCAGACGGGGAAGGGCAGCACCGCGCACCCCGCCGCGCTGTGGGAGCAGCTGCGCGCCGGCGCCGGCGGGTTCAAGATCCACGAGGACTGGGGCGCGACGCCCGCCGCACTGGACCTGGTGCTGAGCGTGGCGGAGAAGAGCGGTGTGCAGATCGCCATCCACACCGACACCCTCAACGAAGCGGGGTTCCTGGAGTCCACCCTGAAGGCCGTCGGGGACCGCTCGGTCAACGCCTACCACGCCGAGGGCGCCGGTGGCGGGCACGCGCCGGACATCCTGCGCGTCGTGGCCCACCCCAACGTGCTGCCCTCCTCGACCAACCCGACCCGGCCGCACACCGTGAACACCTTCGACGAGCACCTGGACATGTTGATGGTGGCCCACCACCTCAACCGGTCGATCCCGGAGGACCTGGCGTTCGCGAGCAGCCGCATCCGGCCCAGCACGATCGCCGCCGAGGACGTGTTGCAGGACATGGGCGCCATCTCGATGATCAGCTCCGACGCGCTGGCCATGGGCAGGATCGGCGAGGTCGCACTGCGCACCTGGCAGACCGCGCACGTGATGAAGGCCAAGCGCGGCAGGTCCCGCCAGGACCAGGACGCGGACAACGACAACATGCGGGCACGCCGGTACGTCGCCAAGTACACGATCAACCCCGCGATCGCGCACGGCATCGACCACGTGGTCGGCTCGGTCGAGGTGGGCAAGCTGGCCGACCTGGTGCTGTGGGACCCGAAGTACTTCGGGGTGCGCCCGCAGCTGGTGTTCAAGGGCGGCGTCATCGCCTGGGCGCAGATGGGCGATCCGAGCGCGTCGATCCCCACACCGCAACCGGTGTGGTCGCGCCCGATGTACGGGGCCGCGCCGAAGGTCGCCGCCGAGAGCAGCGTGCACTTCGTCTCCCCGGAGGCGATGGACGCCGACCTGCAAGCCCAGCTGAAGACGGCCACCCCGATGGAGGCGGTGCGCAACACCCGCCGCCGGTTCAAGGACAGCATGGTGCTCAACGACGAATGCCCCGAGGTCGTCGTGCGGCCGGACAACTTCGCCGTCTACATCAACGGCGACCTGGTCGAACCCGACCCGGTGGCCGAGTTGCCCATGACACAGCGCTACTTCCTGTTCTGATGCGTCCCGACGAACTCGCGGACGCCGCGGGAACGGCAGCCGTGCTGTGCCTGGTGGACTCCCGCTTCCCCGGCGGCGGGCACGCCCACTCCGGCGGGGTGGAGGAAGCGGTCGCCCGCGGCCTGGTCACCGACGTGCCGAGCCTTGCCTCGTTCCTGCGCGGCAGGCTCCGCACCGCCGGCGCACTGGCCGCCGCCTTCGCCGCCGCGGCCACCCACGCCGCCCGGGAACGACCCGACCGTGACCGGTGGCGGGAGCTGGACGCCGAACTCGACGCCCGCACCCCGTCACCCGCGCAACGCGCGGCATCCCGTGCCCAGGGACGCGGCACGGCGCGCGCCGGACGCCTCGCCTGGCCCTCGCCGGCGCTCGACGACCTGCTGGCGGCCACACCCCGCCCGCACCACCCGATCGTGCTGGGCGCGCTGGCCGGGATCGCCGGCGCGTCCCCCCGCGACTCGGCGCTCGCCGCCGCCTACCTGTCGGTCAGCGGACCGGCGTCCGCCTGCGTCCGCCTGCTCGGCCTGGACCCCTTCCGGGCCAACGCCGTCGTCGCCGACCTGTCCGCGCCGATGGGGCGCATCGCCGCGACCGCCGCCGGAATGTGCGACGTGCCGCCGCGAGACCTGCCCGCGCCCAGCGCACCCGCCCTCGACCTCTTCGCCGAGACCCACGACCGAACCCACCGCCTGGAGGTGCGTCTCTTTGCCAGCTGACCACAGGACCGGACACGGCCACGGCCACACCCACCCGGTCGACTTCGACCCCACCGCCACCGAACCCGACCCCCACACCCCGCCGATGGCGGCGGGGCGGGCTTTCCGCATCGGCATCGGCGGCCCGGTCGGCAGCGGCAAGACCGCCCTGACCGCCGCGCTGTGCCGCGCCCTGGGTGGCGAACTCGAACTCGCGGTGGTGACCAACGACATCTACACCACCGAGGACGCCGACTTCCTGCGCCGCGCCGGCGTGCTCGACCCCGCGCGCATCGAGGCCGTGCAGACCGGCGCGTGCCCCCACACCGCGATCCGCGACGACATCACCGCCAACCTCGACGCCGTCGAACGCCTCGAAGAACGCTTCCCCGCGCTGGACCTGGTGATCGTCGAGAGCGGCGGCGACAACCTCACCGCCGTGTTCAGCCGGGGCCTGGTCGACCGGCAGGTCTTCGTCGTGGACGTCGCCGGCGGCGACAAGGTGCCCCGCAAGGGCGGCCCCGGTGTCACCACCGCCGACCTGCTGGTCATCAACAAGACCGACCTCGCCGAGCACGTCGGCGCCGACATGGAGGTCATGGTCTCCGACGCCCACCGCATGCGCCGCCACGAACTCCCGGTGATCACCCAGTCCCTGGTGCGCACCCCCGACGCCCCGGACGTGGCCGCCTGGGTCCGCGCCCTGCTGCGCGACGACCACCCGGCGCGCGAGGACGTCGCGCAGCTCTCGGGCACGGCGTGAAAGCCACCGCCCGACTGGTGGTGGAACGGGACCGCACCGGCCGCAGCGTCATCCGCGACCTGCGGTCGGTCTCGCCGCTCACGCTGATGCCGTGCCCCGCCGCCCGACACGACGATCCCGACACCGCCCTGGTACACCTGGTCGGGTCCGCCGCCGCCCCGCTGGGCGGCGATGTCCTGGAGGTCACCGTCGAGGTCGGGCCGGGCGCGGCGCTGAGCCTGCGCGCGATCGGCGCGACCCTCGCGCTGCCCGGCCGGCACCCCGGCCCCAGCCGCACGTCGGTGACCTTCCAGGTCGCCGACGGCGGCCGGTTGGAGTACCTGACCGAGCCGACCATCGTCGCCGCCGGAGCCGACCACCACGCCGAGCTGCGCGCGGACCTCGCCGCCGACGCCCGGCTGCGCTGCCGCGAGGTCGTCGTCCTCGGTCGCAGCGGCGAACGACCCGGCCGGTTCCGCGGCGGCACCCACGTGCGCCGGGACGGCGCCCCCCTGCTGTGCCAAGGCCTCGACCTCGGTGATCCCGACCTCGACGCCTGTCCCGCGCACCTGGCCGGTCACCGCGTCATCGCCACCGAACTGCTCGTCGGCGACCCCGGCCCGCCCGAACCGGTCGTCGGCGACTGGTGGTCGCTCGTGCCCCTGCCGCGCGGCGGCTCACTCGCCACCGTCCTGGCCGAGGACACCATCGCCGCCTACCGCCTCCTCGACAGCGCCACACGCCCCGGGCGTCCGGCACGCGACCCGGAGGCGATCGCCGACCCCGGGCACGTCGGCCGCGAACCGGCCTACGCCACCGGCCCCGGCTGATCCTCCGCACGGACCACCCGCACCGGGGTGGTCCGTTCACCGGCGACCGGTCAAGCGGGACTCGTCCACCTCCACCTCGTCGAACGGTTCCTCCGACCTGTCGTGCCGGAACGCGGGTCGGCACAGCAGCCCGACCGGACGAGCCGGCGGAGCTGGCCCTCGGCGTCACGTTCCTGGTTGGATCGGACTCGTCCGACGATGACCGGGACAGAGGGGGATGCCATGGGGAGTCCGGTCGACGGGGTGCGCGCGCTGTGGCTGGAAGTGCTTGGCGCACGAGCCCGGTTCGACGTCGGTTTCACGGCCAATGGCGGGGATTCCTTCAAGGCCACGGTGTTCGCCGTTCGGGTGTTCGAGGAGTACGGCCGCGAAGTGGACTACCTGGACGTGATGGAGGCCGCCGATTGCTCGGCGGTTCAGCGGATCGTGGCTTCGGCGGGGAACGACCAGGGTGTGCTCGGCCAGTCCTGACGGAGCAGTCGTCCCACCACGGCGGCGGCCAGCTCCTCGGGTGCCCGGGCGTTCAGGTGGCCAGTGGGGGTGTTGGTCAGCTCGGTGCGCATCGGCGGGAGGCGCAGCACGGCCGTGCCCACCTCGGGGTGGTTGTGGGCCAGCCAGGACGCGAGGCCCTCGATGGCCGCTTTCGCCGTGATGTAGTGGGGCCAGTGCGCGGGCGGTGCGGTGACGGCTTCGGTCGAGACGAACAGGGCCCAGTGGTCGGTTCGGTCCAGCTTGGGCAGTGCGCAGCTCAAGGGCACCATGGCGGCGGCGATGGCCTGGTCGGCGTGGTGCCTGGCTTCGGCTGCCGCTTCGGGTGACAGGGTGATCGGGCGCAGCGGTGGAGTGGCGTTGAGGACGACGCCGGTCAGGTCGTCGGTGATCGATCCCAGCACCTTCGCCATGGCTGTCGGGTCGGTGGCGTCGGCGTGGTGCAGGCGCAGCCGATCGGCGTGCGGCCCGGCGGCGTCGGCGGCCGGGCGCGAACTCGCGTAGGTGCCGTGCACGACCGCGCCCTGGCTGAGCAGTGCCAGTGTCAGGGCCGCGCCGAAACCCCGGCTGCACCCCACGACGAGGACGGTCTTGCCGGTCATGCCGGAACCCGGCGGCAGGAACCGCGCGACGCGGTCGAGCGTGGGCCCTTCGACGCGGCGGCCGGCGAAGGAGCACAGCCGGAGCTCGGCGACCGGTGTCCCGCCGGAGGTGAGGACGGCCGAGCAGGTGGTGATGCGGCTTCGCGGGTCGTGGTCCTCCACCAGCAACCGGTAGTCGAGGGGCCGGTGCGGCGATGGTCGTGCGTGGAGGCGGAGGTCGATCTCGGCGAGGACCCCGTCCCTGCCCGGTAACACCATGCCGCTCGCGTAGCTGCCGAAGGCGAGCGCGAGGTGCGCGGGAGTGGTCGACCCCCCGGTGAGAGCGGCCAAGCCGTCCCAGCGGGGTTCGTACCCGCCGGTGAACTCCATGCCCGGAGTGATCTCCGCGTGTTCCCGTGGCCGGGTGCGGGTGGTCGGGTCGTGGAGGGGCGTGGTCGACGTCGCGGCCGGCGGACGGCTCAGCGTGCCGGTGCGCGGCACGGCCTTGAGCACCACTCGACCTCGTCCGCGCAGGAATACCCGGCGGCCGTCGTGGACGACCGCGTAGGGCTCGCCGGTGAACACCGGTTCCTGGAAGAGCAGGCGCGTTCCGCGGACGTCCGGGTCGAGCCGGTGCAGTGCGGTGATCCCGGCCAGTGCCCCGTGCACGACCGTCCGGCCGAACGGCGTCGAGCGGGCGAACACGGGGTCGACGTGCAGGGGGTTGCGGTCGTGGGAGGCGTCGGCGAACGCGGCGACGTCCGCGTCGGTGAACCGGACGGTGCCGGTCACGCCGGCTGGATCAGCTCGGCCAACTCGGCGACCGTGACCCGGTCCGCGGTGAGCACCCAGTCGGGGAAGCGGACGTCGAACTCGGACTCCAAGGCGTGCACGATCCGCACGTGTGCCAACGAGTTCCAGTCCTCGATCGTGTGCCGCCCGTCGGTGTCGGCCGGCTCGTGGTCGAGGTCCAGCAGGTCCATCAGGATCTCCTGGAGTCGGGCGGTCATGGTTGCTCCCGGATGTAGGGGCTGTCGATGGGCGGTGTCCCGGCGAGGTCGAGGAACCAGCCGTCGTCGTCGCGCTGGAAGCCGAGCCGGTCGTAGAGGTCGGCGACCAGCGCGTTGCGCGGTCCTGGGCGGTAGTGGCCGCGCAGGCGGCGGACCCCGGCGTCGGCGGCGCGCCGGGACAGGGCGGCCAGCAGGTGGTGCTCGGCCGTGCGGCCGATCACGCGACAGCTGAGCACCAGGGTGTCGATGGGCAGTTCGCCGCCCGACACCGGGCCGGCCAGGCAGAGTCCGACGATGCCGTGGTCGGCGAACCGGTCGGCCAGGCCGATGGTCAGGCAGGTCCAGTCCGGGGCGCGGCGCAGCGCGTCGATCTCGGCGGGGGAGCGGCGGCGCAGCGTCAGGTTGAACTGGTTGGTCTTCCGGCTGAGCTGCGCGGCCCGCTCGACGGTCCGCTCGGTCACCGGCCGCACCCGCGCGGTCATCTCCAGCGAGCGCCAGAACTCCGGCAGGGACGCCGCTTCACCACGCAGCCGTTCGGCCTGGCCGCGGGCGGTGTAGGACGCGGCGCGGCCGGTGTCCTCCTCGGTCCGGGACACCGGTTCGAGCAGGACCGACGAGGCGACGAGCCGGGGGAAGTCCGCGACGGGGCCGTCCAGCACCACCGCGCCTACCTCGGGCAGGCGTTGGCGCACTTCCAGGCACTCCGCCGGGTTGTCGTCCAGCAGCACGACGTCCTCCGGTGACGCGCCCAGCGCCTCGACGATGTCCCGCACCTGCTCGGATTTCGGCCGCCAGTCGGCGACGAACGCCGCGAAGTCGTCGAGTCGCAACCGCATGTGGGGGTTGCGCTCGAACGGCTCCCGCGCGGCCGCCCCGTCGTTCTTGGAGCTGACGGCCAGTACGACGCCCGTGTCGCGGAGGCCGGCGAGGAACTCCTGGAACGCCCGGAACGCCTCACCCCGGGCACTGCCCGGACCGATGTCGACACCGTCCCAGCCGAGCTCGCCGACCACCCCGCCCCACAGCGAACCGTCCAGGTCGAGCACGAGGCACTTGCAGCCCAGGCCCGCGTCGGCGGCGAGCACGGCGCCGATCTCCCGCGCGGTCGCGGCCAGGCCCTCGTACCCGGCGGGTTGCCTGGTGGCGTACCAGACCCGGTGGTCGAACCAGGTCCGCTTGCCCAGGTCGGACGCGATCCGGTCGACGTCCACGACGAGCACGTGGCTCCGGCTCGCGGCGGCGGCCAGCCGGCGGTTGACCTCGCGCACCACGGTCGTCCGCGACCGCGGCACCGTCGAAGCGAGGTTGCCGAGGACGTCGCCGTCCGGCACGGCGAACAGCAGCTGGACGGGCCGCGCGCCCAGTTCCGCCACCAGCCGCCACGCGCCCGTCCACCGCGCCACGACCGCGTCCACGACCGCCTCGGGCTCCTCCACCAGGTCCGACAGGCCCAGGTCCTGCGTGCTAGGGGCGAGCAGGACGTGCGTCGGCGCGAAGGCCACGAGCCCGGCCGGCTCCAGCAGGCACTGTTCCACCTGGCCGAACGGCGGCACGTGCACCTCCACCCGCAGGCCGTGGATCGCACACGCCACCGGCAGCAGCTCGCCGAGCTCGGCGGTCTCGAACGTGCTGAGCAGGGCGAGCCGGGTCTCGCGGCGGTACGCGGGAGTCCAGTCCCGGCCGGCGGCGGTGGCGAGCAGCCGCACGGCCCGCCGGAAGAGCCCGTAGCCGCCGTCGCGCCGCAACGCGGGGCGCAGCGACGCCCACGCCTCGGCGAAACCGCCCTCGGCGACCAGCGCGCGGACGCGCTCGGACAGCTCGACGTCGGTCAAGTCGCCACGCCTTCCCCGGAACCGGCCGCCGACTCCAGGTCGGCCAACTCGTCGAGCAGGTCGGACAACGCGCCCGCGCCCGCGCCGCCGGTCGTCGCCGCGTACATCGCCCTGGGCGGGACCTGCGCCCAGAGCCGTCGCAGGTCGTCGCCGTGGCGCCGCACCCGGTCCCGCTCGGCGGGACGGCTGTCGGCGCGTTCGGTCCACCGCCGCACGGCGAACGCGCGGTGACGTCCGACGCTCCACAGGTCGTCCACCTGGCGGTAGGCGTCCGGGTCGGTGGCGTGGTCGCGGAAGTGCCGGGCCAGCCTGCGCAGCGCGGCCGGCCCGCGGGACCCGCTCGGCGCGGGGCCGGCGGGCCGCTCCCCGCTCTCGATCCACCTGTACGGGTGGGTGATCGGGCCGGCGTCGTCACCGAGCGCGTACCGCTCGCGCAGCGCGATCACCGGGTCGTGCACCGGAACCGAGAGCAGCAGCCCGTGCAGGTCGTCGACGACCGTCCGAACGGGACGCTGCTCACCGCGGGCGTTGCGCATCGCCAACGCGTCCAGCACCTCCACGCCCTCGTCGTGGGCCACCACGGTGAACCAGTGCGGTGCGGGGTCCCCTCCGTGGCCGACCTGCCAGGGCAGCCACCGGGTGTCGCCCGCGACCACCACCGGTTCGCCGCGACCGAGCGCGGCGGCGATCCGGCCGACCGCCTCGTCGGCCGAGTCCGCGCCCGCACGGGTCAGGCGCGCCCGTGCCCCGAAGTCCGGCGCGAAGTGCACGAACCCGAACAGGTCGTCCGGCTCGTCGGTCAGGGTGAGCGTCAGGTGCGGGTCGATCGCGTCGCGCCAGTCGGGTCCGGTGACCGCCAAGGCGGCCGCGACGGCCGCGCTGTAGCAGGTGAACACGTCGCCGTACGCGCGCAACTCCGCCCAAGCGGAGTGCGTCGCGGGCGGTCGGGCGCGGACCCTGCCCGGTGAATCCGGTATCCGAAAAGGCATCATTCCCCCCGGGCGCCCCTGATCAATTCGTCCGAGGCCCATTCCACAGGTACCACAGGGGGTGTCGGGCTGTAAACAAGCCGGCTCGGCGGACCCGGCGTCGGTGCGCGGCTTGACAAGTCACACCTCGCCGCTATGTTCGAAGCAGGTCAACGGGTTCTGCCGGTGATCTCGGCAGGGTCGCGACCGCCGTGACCGGTGTGGCGGGGGATCTTCCACCTCGGTCGAGGTGGATGTGCGCAATTCTTTCGACGGGTTCGTCCGGGTATTCGACGGGTTCGATCGCAGGATCGGGTGCCGGTTTCTTCCGGCTGGTGTAGTGGATCACGGGGGCTGTGCGTGTCATTCGGCGTGCGATTTTCACCCGGTCAGGAAGGTATTTACCTCGCGGACACCGCGGCGGCGGACCCGGTGGGCTACACCGTGTCCGCGGTGTACCGGGTGACCGGTTCCCGCGATGACGCGAGGCTCGCCGAGCGGGTCGAGGAGCTCGTCCGCCTGCACCCCTTGCTCGCCTCGCGCGTCGTCACCGGACGGGACGGGTTCCGCCTCGTCGCGTCGGACCGGCCGGTGGCGTTGGAGGTCCGGGACCGGCCCGGCGGGTGCCGGACTCCGCACGACGCCGTGGCCGGGCCGTACGACCTGGACCGCGGACCGCTGGTGCGGCTGGTGCTGCTGCGGTACTCGGCGCGGAGCGCGGACCTGGTCATCGGCGCGCACCACCTGGTGGTGGACGAGCCGTCCGTCGAACTCGTCGCGCGGTGGCTCCTGGTCGACGGCGTGCCACCCGAGCCCGGACGGTTCGGCGAGTGGTCCGCGAACCGGCACGAACGCGCCGCCCGCGACGCGGCGGGCCTCGCCGACCTGCGCGCGGAGCTGCGTGCCGCCACGACGGCCCTCGACCTGTCGTGGGGGATGCCCGCCCACGACGGCGTGGGAGCCGGGCGGGTCGAGTTCACGCTGGACCCGGTGACGTGGGGCGGCGTGCGGTCGGTCGCGGCGGCGGCGGGCGCGAGCTGGTACGCCACGTGCCTGGCCGCCGTGGGGCTGGTGCTCTCCCGGAACTGCGGCACCACCGCGCCGGTGGTCGGTGTGACCGTCAACGGCCGCTCACCCCGGTTCGCCGCGTCGATCGGCTACTTCGGCAACACCGTCCTGGTCCCGGTCGAAGCCGCGGGGGACCTCACGGTGGGCGGGCACCTGCGTCGGACGCACGATTCCGGTCTGCGCGCCTACCGGCGGTCGCACTTCCCGCTGCCACTCGTCCTCGGCGAGGACGGTGGCGCCGGCCCGCGGGTCGTCGTCGTGCCCAAGGCCGACCTGCCGACGCTGAGCGCCGGCCCGACCCGCTGCGAGCCGGTGCCCGCACCGGGCCCGGGAGCCGCGACGTTCCCCATGACCTGCTACGTCAAGGACCGCGCGGACGGCTCCATGCAGGGCGTCCTGGTCTTCCGCCAGGCGGTGTTCGGCCCGGCCGCCGTCGAGCGGTTCGCCGGGCAGGTTCGGACCGTGCTCACCGAGTTCGCCCGGGACCCCGACCGCCCGCTGGCCGGCGTGCCCACGCTGGGGGCCGCGGAACGGGACGCGGTGCTCGCCCTGGGGCGCGGCGCGCCGGTCGCCCCGGTGGTGGACACGGTCACCTCGCTGTTCGCCAGGCAGGCGGCCCGTTCCGGCGAGCGGGTCGCGGTGAGCGACGTGGACGGCGACGTGACCTACCGCGAGCTCGACGAACGGTCGACCCTCCTGGCCGGAGCACTGGCGGAGGCCGGCGTCGTCGGCGGGGACCGCGTGGGAGTGTGCCTGGAGCGCTCGTCGGGGCTGGTCGTCGCGCTGCTCGCCGTGCTGAAAGCCGGGGCGGCCTACGTGCCGCTCGAACCGTCGTACCCGGCCCGACGGCTGGCCTTCACAGCGGCCGACGCCGGGGTCCGGGTGGTGGTCACCGACCGCGCGACGGCGCCGAACGGGCTGCGCGCGGTGGACGTGGCGGCGGAAGCCGCCGGACGTCCGCCGGTCCCGGTGTCACCGGGGGACCCGGCCTACGTCATCCACACGTCGGGTTCGACCGGCGAGCCGAAGGGCGTGGTGGCCACCCACGGCAACGTGGTCAGCCTGGTCGGCGCGACGTCCGGCGAGTTCGGGCTCGGCGCGTCCGACGTGTGGAGCTGGTTCCACTCCTTCGCCTTCGACTTCTCGGTGTGGGAGGTCTGGGGTTGCCTGCTGACCGGCGGACGGCTGGTCGTCGTGCCGCGGTGGACCTCGCGGGACCCGGCCGAGTTCCACCGGACGCTCGTGCGCCACCGCGTCACCGTGCTCAGCCAGACGCCGTCCGCGCTGGCGGTGCTGTCGGGCTCGGCCGGGAGCGGGCTGTCCCGGCTCGCGGTCCGGCTGCTGGTCTGCGCCGGCGAACCCCTGGACACGACCTCGCTGCGGCCCTGGTTCGACCACCGGCCGGAACCCGGCCGCGTGGTCAACATGTACGGGATCACCGAGACGACGGTCCACTGCACCCTGCGGGACGTGACCGCGGCCGACACCACCCGGTCCGAGCGCTCGGTGGGCAGGCCGCTCGCGGGGTGGGAACTGCACGTGCGCGACACCGCCGGGCACCCGGTCCCGGTCGGCGTCGCCGGCGAGATCCACGTCGCCGGCTCGGGCGTGACCGCCGGCTACCTCAACCGGCCGGAGCTGACCGCCCTGCGGTTCCCCGGCGGCACCCGCTACCGCAGCGGCGACCTGGGGCGCTACCGGCCCGACGGTGAACTGGAGGTCCTCGGCCGGATCGACGACCAGGTGAAGATCCGCGGCCACCGCGTCGAGCCCGGCGAGGTCCGCGCCGTGCTGGCCGGGCACCCGCGCGTGCGGGCGGTGGCCGTCGTCGCCACCGGTTCCCCGCCCCGGCTCGACGCCTACGTGGTGCTCGACGGCGGGACGCCGACGGAGGAGCTCAGGGCGCACCTGGAACGCGGGCTCCCCGCCCACATGCTGCCGTCGACGATCACGTCGGTCGCCGAGTTCCCGTTGACCCCCAACGGGAAGCTGGACGTGGACGCGCTCGTGCCGGTGGCGGTGCCGGAGCCGGACGAGGAGCCGTTCACCGGCGTGGAGTCCACCGTGGCGCGGATCTGGCGGCAGGTGCTCGGCCTCGACGTGCGGCGGGGGGACAACTTCTTCCGGATCGGCGGCAACTCGCTGCTGGCGGTCCGGGTCCTGACCGCGCTGCACGACGCCGGGCACCCGAAGGTGACGCTGCGGGACGTGTTCCGGTACTCGACGCTGTCCGACCTGGTGAAGACGATCGAGGAGGTCGACTCGTGAGCCCGCGCACCGAACCCGCGTCGACCTGTGAGCGCAGGTTCTGGTTCGCCGAGCAGATCGGCGCCGGCACCCGGTCGGTGCTGCTGCACATCGAGATCGACGGCCTGGTCGACGAGGTCGCGCTCGCCGAGGCGCTGCGCGCGGTGCGCGCCCGGCACGAGGCGCTGCGCACCGGGTTCGCGCTGCGCGGCACGGCGTTGGTCCGCGAGGTGCACGCGGACCCGGGCGGCCCGGAGCTGGTGCTCCTGCCGCCGGACGTCGGACTCGCCGACGTGTCGCGGGTGTTGACCGCCGTCCCGCTCGACCTGGCCGGGGGTTCGTTGATCCGGGCCGGCGTGCGCGGCGGCGACCTGTTCGTCGTGGTGCACCACATCGTGTTCGACGGCCTGTCCGGTCAGGTGTTCACCAAGGACCTCGCCGCGGCCTACCGCCAAGCGCTCGACACCGGCCGCGCCGACCTGGGCGTGTCGGGCCGCCGTCCGGAGCCGGTGATCGCCGCGCCGCGCCGGGCCGTGCTGGAACGGCACTGGCGGGCCCGGCTGGACGGCGTGCCGGAGCTGCCCGACCTGGGTGCGTCGACGACCTTGCGCGAGTTGACCCGCGGAACCGTGGTCGAGCACGAGTGGAGCCGGCCGGCCGGGGAAGCCGGGCGGTTGCGCGCGTACGCCAGGGAAGCGGGGATCTCGGTGTTCACCCTGGCGCTGTGGGCGTTCGCGTCCGCGCTGGGCGAGGTCGGCGGCGCCGACGACTTCTGCGTGGGCACGGTGTTCGCCGACCGGCCGCCCGGTGCCGACCACGAGATCGGCTGCATGATCAACATGTTGCCGATCCGGATCGTCGGCGCCGGCCGCGACGGCGGGCTCGCCCGCGCCTGGGAGGCCGCGGTGGACGCCCTCACCCACAGCGAGCTGCCGATCGAGGACATCGTCGCGGCCTGCGCGCCGGGCAACCGCCGCAGGATGCCGCTCTACCAGGCCACGCTGCTCTACCAGAGCTGGCCGCGGGTGGACCACGACGCCGGTCCCGCCCGGCTGCGGTCACGACCGGTCAGCCCTCGCGGCGGCTACGCCGAGGTGCTGCTGGAGGTGCGGGACGACGAGCGCTGGCACGGCGTGTTCCAGGCGCCCGAACGGGCCGGCTGGGCGAGCCGGCTCGACGCGCTGTCCACCGCGTTCTCCGACCGGCTCGACGGACTGGGGCGGCCATGACGCGGACGAGGCTGATGTGCCTGCCGCACGCGGGCGCCGGCGCGGGGCTGTACCGGCCGTGGCGGGACTACGAGTCGGACGTCCTGCGCGTGGTGCCGGTCCAGCTGCCGGGCCGGGAGGAACTGTTCACCGAGCCGCACTCCGGCTCGATGGCGGAGGCCGCGCGCCGGTGCGCCGGGCAGGTGCTCGACCTGGCCGGCGGAGAGCCGTTCGCCTTGTACGGGCACAGTTTCGGCGCGTTGCTGGCGTTCGAGACCGCGCGGGAGCTGCTGGCCGCCGCGGGTCCGCTGCCGAGCCGGCTCGTCGTGGGCGGCGCGGCCGACCCGGCGTCCCGTCGGCCCGACCACCTGGCGGACCTGGACGACGACGGGCTGATCGCCTGGGTCCGGCGGGGAGCGGGAACCGGGGCGGACGCGTGGTCGGTGCCCCAGCTGCGGGAATTGCTGCTTCCCGCGCTCCGCGCGGATGTGGCGCTGTTCTCCGGGTATCGCGCGGATGTCGTCCGGGCGCTGCCCTTCCCGATCACCGCCCTGCGCGGGGTGGACGACGACGCGGTGCCCGCCGGGCTGTGCGCGCGGTGGGCCGACTGGACCACCTCGTCGTTCGAGCTGATCGAGCTGCCGGGTGGGCACCTCTACTTCACCGAGGACTGGCCCCGGCTGTGGCGGACCCTCGAATCAGTGGTGCGCCGACCAGAGGGGAGCGTGGGGCGGTGAACGCGGCAGACCAGCGGGAGTGCCGGGGAGCCCGGTTCTTCGACGCCGTGCGGGCGGTGCACGCGCGGCAGCGGGGACTACCGCCCCTGCGCGCCCGCGCGGACGACGGCGACCGGCCGTTGTCCTTCCCCGAGAACAGGCTGTGGCTGCTCGGCCGGCTCGACCAGGACTCCGGGGCCTACCACATGCCGGTCGTGCTGCGGCTGCGCGGGCAGCTCGACGTCACCGCGCTGGAAGCCGCGCTGAACACCCTGGTGCGGCGGCACGAGGCGCTGCGCACCGCGTACCCGGTGGTCGACGGCGAGCCCGTAGCCCGGGTGACACCGTTCCGGCCGGCACGGCTGCCGGTCGAGGATGCGGCCGAGGACGACCTGGCGCGGCGAGCGGCCGAGGTCGTCGCCCAACCGATGGACCTCGGTGAAGGGCCGCTGTTCCGCGTGCGGCTGCTGCGCGCGGGCCCCGACCTCCACGTGCTCGTCCTGTGCCTGCACCACATCGTCGGCGACGGCTGGTCGCTCGGCATCCTCGCCGGCGAACTCGCGGACGCCTACCGGGGCGGGCCCGAACCCGTTCCACCACCGATCCGGTACGGGGACTTCGCCCGCTGGCAACGGGAATGGCTGACCGGTGAACCCCTCGACCTCCTGGTGCGCCACTGGCGGGAACGGCTGGACGGCCTGCCGCCGGTCAGCGCGCCGCCCGCCGAGCTGGCCCGCCCCGCCCGGCGCGGCCACCGGGGTGGCCGGACGCGGTTCGCGCTCACCGGGGCGTCGGCGGCACGACTGGACGAATTCGTCCGGCTGGAGGACGTCTCGCCGTTCGTGTTCTTCATGACGGCGTTGTTCGCGCTGCTCCACCGGTACACGGGACAGGACGACCTGGCGATCGGCACGGTGGTGGCCAACCGCAACCGAGCCGAGTCGGAGAAGGTCGTCGGCTGCTTCATCAACACGCTGGTGCTGCGGGTGGACCTGTCCGGCGACCCCTCGTTCCGCGAACTGCTGGGCCGGGTCCACGAGAGCTACGTGGACGCGTTCGCCCACCAGGACCTGCCCTTCGACCAACTGGTGGCCCACCTGCGCCCGGACCGCGACCCGGCGCGCGACCCCGTGGCGCAGGTGGTGTTGACCTACCAGAACGCCAACCCGGTGCCGTGGCGGCTGCCCGGCCTCGACGTCAGCGCGTTGCGCGTCGAACGGGAGACGGCCCGGTTCGACCTGGCGCTGTCCGTGCGCGAGTCCGACGGCTACCGCTGCGCCTGGGAGTACAACCGGGACCTGTTCACCGAGGGCGGCGCCGCGATGTTCGCGGACAACCTGGGCAGCCTGGTCGGGGCGGCCCTGGACGCCCCGGACGAGCCGCTGTCGCGGCTGGCCCTCGCCGACGCGGCGGCACCGCCGCACGTCCGCGGCCGTTCGCTGGAGGTGCCGGCACGCCGCCTGCACGAACTGTTCGCCGAGCAGGCCGCCCGCACCCCGGACGCGCCCGCGCTCGTGCCGGCATCGGGCACCGCGCTGACCTACCGCGACGTCGAGGAGCGCGCCAACCGGCTGGCGAACCTGCTGCGGGAGGAGGGGATCGAGGCGGGGGCGCTCGTCGCGGTGCACCAGCGGAGGTCCGTGGCGTCGGTGATCAGCGTGCTGGCCGTGCTGAAGGCCGGCGGCGCGTACCTGCCACTGGACCCCGCCTACCCCACCGCGCACCTCGCGTGGCCGCTGGAGAACGCACCCGTCCGGCTCGTGCTGACCACGACCGACGACCGCGACCACCTGCCCGACACCGACCTGCCGACGATCGCAGTCGACATCGACCTCGGTGGGTGGTCCGCGACCGCACCGCCGGCGGCGGACGCGCCCGACGACCTCGCCTACGTGCTCTACACGTCGGGCTCCACAGGCCGCCCCAAGGGCGTGCGCGGTGTGCACTCCGCCATGGTCAACCGCCTGGCGTGGATGTGGGACGAACGGCCGTTCGAATCGGACGACGTGTGCGTCCACAAGACGGCGCTCGGGTTCGTCGACTCCCTGGCGGAGATGTTCGGCGGGCTGCTGCGCGGCGTCCCCACGGTGGTGCTGCCCGACGAGGTGGTGCGCGACGCCCCCACCCTGGTGCGGAGCCTCGACGCGCACCGCGTCACCCGGATGACCCTGGTCCCGTCACTGCTGCACGCGCTCCTGGAGGCGTTCCCCGACCTCGGCGACCGCCTGCCCCGGCTGCGCCACTGGATCAGCAGCGGCGAGGAACTCCCCGTGGACCTCGTCTCCCGCTTCCACCGCCAGGTCCCGGGCGCGACGCTGTGGAACCTGTACGGGTCCACCGAGGTCGCGGCGGACTGCACCTGGTTCGACACCGCGGAGCTGGGCGACGCGGCGACCGTGCCGCTGGGCAGGCCCATCGCGAACACCTCGGTGTACGTGCTGGATCCTTCGCTGCGGCCGGTTCCGGCCGGGCTGCCCGGCTCCGTCCACGTCGGGGGCGCCGCACCCGCGGACGGCTACCTCGACCCGGACGACCGCTTCCGGCCGGACCCGTTCGCCCCGGCGGGGTCGCGCCGCCTGCTGTACGACACCGGCGACCGGGGCCGCTACCGGCCCGACGGCACCCTCGAACTCCTCGGGCGGAACAGCGGGGTCGTGAAGGTCCGCGGATTCCGCGTCGGTCTGGCGGAGGTCGAGCGGGCCGTGCGGTCCCACCCGCAGGTCGCACGGGCGGCGGTCGTCCCGGTCGACTCGGCGGGCGGTGCCCGGCTGGTGTGCGCCGCGGTACCCGAGCCGGGGACGGAACCGACACCCGAACTGCTGCTGGACTTCCTGCGGCTGTCACTGCCCGCCCACCAGGTCCCGTCGACGATCCGCGTCGTCGCCGACCTGCCGCTGACGCCGAGCGGCAAGGTGGACCGGAGGGCACTGGCCCAGGAGGAGGCCGATCCGTCGCCTGTGCCCGCCGCACCGCCGGTCACCCCCGCGCAACGGGAGGTCGCGGCCATCTGGAGCGAACTGCTCGGTCTCGGCCACATCGGGCTGTCCGACGACTTCTTCGCGTTGGGCGGGCACTCCCTGCTCGCCATGCGCGTGCTGGGGCGGGTGCGGGATTCGCTCGGCGTCGAGATCCCGTTCCAGCGATTCTTCGAGCTCCGCACCGTCCGCGCGCTGGCCGCAGCAGTGGAGCACGCGCCGCGGGACGTCACCGACACCGACGACGAGGAGACACCGTGAGTCCAGGTATCGAGCAGGCCACGACGAACGAGGAGCCGGCCGTGCTCCAGCAGTTGGAGGACTTCTTCGTCAACGCCCCCCTGGGGCTGCAGATCACCGACAGCGACGGCACGGTGCGGTCCGCCAACATCGCGATGCTGCAGATCGTGGGCGCGCTGGACCGGCGGGAGGAGTTCGTCGGCCGGAACTTCGCCGACTTCTTCGCCGACCCCGACCTGGCCGGGTCGCTGCGGGACCGGGTCGCCGGCGGTGCCCGGCTGAACAACGTCGAAGCGGCCCTGCGCACCGCGGACGGCTCGACGTGCGACGTGCTGATCGACGTGTCCGGGCGGTTCGTCGCCGGCGAGTGGGTGGCGACCCGGTGGTTCGTGCGCCGGCGGCTGATCTCGCAGCTGCCCAGCGTGAACCCGCACCTGGAGGTGCACGGCGCGCCGGGGACCAACGAGGACGCCTTCGTCTGGGGCGCCCAGCTGGTCAACCACGACGCGGACGACGTGCTCGCCGGTCTCGGCCAGGAGGAGAAGCAGGCCCGGCTGGAGGAGCTGGAGGACTTCTTCGAGGGCGCGCCCGCCGGGGTGCACTTCGTCGGGTTCAACGGCCTCATCCTCCGGGCCAACCGGATGGAACTGGAACTGCTGGGCTACCAGGACCACCGCGACGAGTACGTCGGCCACCACGTCCGCAAGATCCACTCGAACAAGGCGATCGTCGAGGACCTGCTGCGCAGGCTGGTCGAGGGCGAACCGGTGATCAACTTCCGGGCACGGCTGCTGCGCAAGGACGGCGAGTCGGAGCCGGTGATCATCTACTCCGGTCTGCGGCTCAAGGACGGCCGGTTCGAGAACACCCGCTGCTTCCTGTTCTCCGACCACGACCCGGACGCCGAGCTCACCGTTCCGAGCGGTTTCGGCTGGCCACGCAACGACTGAGCGGGAAGCGAGCACCACATGGACGACAACGGCACACCCACCACACCCACCACACCCGGCACACCCGGCACACCCGGCACGTCGAGCACGTCGAGCACCCAGGAGACCTGGGGCGTGGCGATCCGCTACATCGTCGGCCGCAAGTCCGCCGAGGAGGCGCTCGGCTTCCTCGCGCACTGCGGAGCGGCGCTGTCCGGCACCGTCGACCTCGACGTCTCGCTGCGGGACGTGGCGCGGGCGGGCGTGGCGTTCCTCGCCGACGTCAGCCGCATCTCCCTGGTGGAGGGGGGAGTACCCGCCGAGACGGTCACCGAGCACGTCGCCGGCCTCGATCCCGCCGTGGTGGCACGCCAACTGGCGTTCCTCGACGACGGCGCGGCGGGGAGAGGTGACCGGACACCCGACGTGCTGGCCGGGGGCCACCCGGTCGTCTACGCCGAGTCCGGCGGCAGCGCCACGGAGGAGTCGCGGAGCGACGCGGCGGAACTCGGCGTGCTCTCGGCACTGCTGATCCCGCTCTCGGTGCGCGGTCGGCTGGTCGGGACGCTGACGCTGGTGCGCGCCGGAATCCGGAAGAAGGCCGGGTTCGGCGCGTCCGACGTGGCGCTCGCGGGCGAACTCGGGCGGCAGGTCGCCATGGCGGTGGAGGTAGCCCGGCTGCACCGGGCGCTGGCCGAGCGATGACCGTCCAGCACACCGTCGACTTCGGGCGGGCCGGGTTCCTGCGCGACCCGTGGCCCGTGTACGCGCACCTGCGCGCCACCGAGCCGGTGCACTTCTCCGAGCCCAGCGGCTGCTACGTGGTGACCGCGCACGCCGACGTGCGCGACGGGTTGGCCCGGGCCGATCTCGCGGCGGACTTCGTGCTGCGCGCCAGCCGGCTCATGTTCGGCCGGAACATGCTCGACACCGACGGTGAGGCGCACCGGACGCTGCGGCGGCTGGTCAACCCGTTCTTCGGCGCGTCGGCGGTGGCGATCCACCTCCGGGACGTGATCAGGCCGGTGGTGGGCTCCGTGGTGGACGACCTGCCGGACGACGGCGAGGTCGACTTCGTCTCGCGGGTCGCCGTCGCCGTGCCGTACGGGGTGGTGTGCCGGCTGATGGGCGTCCCGCCGGACGACGCACCGTGGCTCTACGAGCAGATGCGCCCGATCGTGCGGGTGCTCGACTACCCGAAGGGCGAGCTCGAACCGGCGCACAAGGCCAAGCAGGTCGTGGAGGAGTACTTCCGCACCCTGCTGGCCGACCGCGACCGGCTGCCCGAAGGCTCCATCATCGACCGGCTGCGCCACGCCGGCACCACCCGCTCGGCGGGGATCGGCGAGCCGGAACTGCTGGGCACCATCATGCTGATGCTGGTCGCGGGCACCGAGACCAGTGTCTCGGCGATCTCGAACATCATGCACTGCCTGCTGAGCTTCCCCGACGTGCTGGCCGAGGTGTGGCGCGACCAGGACGCCATCGCACCCGCCGTCCAGGAGAGCCTGCGCTGGGAGCCGCCGCTGCACTCCGTGCTGCGGTTCGCGGCGAAGGACCTGGAGATCGGCGGGACCCGGATCGGCAGGCGCAGCCCCGTGCTGCTCTCGATCGCCAGTGCCAACCGGGACGAACGGGTGTTCACCGAGCCTGAGCGGTTCCGGTTCGGGCGCACCGAGCGGGGCGCGTTGACGTTCGGGGTCGGCCAGCACGCGTGTCCGGGCATGTTCCTGGCCGAGCGGGAGTTCCACACGCTGCTCGGCGTACTGCGGGAACGGTTCGCCGAGCCGGAGGCGGTCGGCGGTTCGCCGCCCGGCGTCACCGGCCACATCTTCCGCCGGGCGGGACACATCCCGGTGCGGCTGCGTCGCCGGTGACGCGGCACTCCCCGTCGGTGGACCACTTCGCTGAGGAGACGACGATGAACGACGGCCTGCTCGACGAGTTGCGCAAGTGGGTGCTGGACAAGCACCCGGAGCTGGAGGACATCGACATCGACCTGGACATCATCGACAGCAGGATCGTCAGCTCGCTGGAGTTCATCTCCCTCCTGCTGTTCGTGGAGGAGTTGAGGGGCGAGCCGCTGCTGTCCGACGACGTGCAGCTGGAGTCCTTCCGGACCCTCCGCATGATCAACGACCACTTCCTGGTGCGGTGACCGTGCGGACACGCCGGGAGGGTCCGCTGCCGGGAGCGGCCGGTGGGTTGGCGACCATCGGTCCGGACATGCTGCGGCTGGTCGCGCTGCTGGACGCCTGCTTCCTCGACTGGGCTCGGGAATCCGGGGCCGACGAGGTGTCGTACCCGCCGTTGCTGCGGGTCGCCGACCTCAAGCGGATCGACTACTTCGACAACTTCCCCCAGCTGGGGATGATGGTCACGGGGCTGCGTGCCGACCAGCTCGCGGACATGTCGGCGCACACCGCGGACCGGGACACCGTGCGCGCCGACATGCTGGTGGACAGCGGGTACGTCCTGCCCTCGGCGGCCTGTTACAACGTCTACTTCTCCTTGGGCGGGACGTCCGTGGACGAGCGGACGACGGTCACCACCCGAGCCCGGTGCTTCCGGCAGGAGAAGGAGTACGTCGGCCTGGACCGGCTGCTCAGCTTCTCGATGCGGGAGATCGTCCGGATCGGCGGCGCCGACAGCGTGGGCGAGTTCGTGGAACAGGCGCGGCAGCGGCTCGTCGCGTTCGCGAAGGCGCTCGGCCTGAACGCGACGCTGCGCGACGCCACCGATCCCTTCTTCGACCCCGACGGGCCGCGGGCGAAGATGCAGCGGCTGATCCCGGTCAAGCAGGAACTCGTCAGCGAACGCGGGGTGGCGATCGCATCGGTCAACTTCCACCGCAACTTCTTCTCCGAGAGGTGCGACATCACCCTGCCGGACAACGGGTTCGCGTACTCGGCGTGCCTCGGGATGGGGCTGGAGCGGTGGGTCTCGGCGTTGACCGACCGCCACGCCGGGGACGTGCGGTCGGCGGTGCGGGAACTGGAACGCCACCGGGCCGGGCAGGTCGGCTGACCCGCCCGGCCCGTGCGGCTCACTCCTGCGCGGGTTCGGTCGGCCGGGGGTCGGGGTCGTGCTCGGTGTTGACGGCCTTGCGCAGGTCGGGCAGCAGCCAGGCGCACACGACGACGCCGACGATGCACAGCAGCCCACCGGAGAGCGCGGCCAACGCCGGTGACGCCAGGCTGGCGATCGCGCCTGCCCTGGCGTCACCGAGTCGCGGCGCGGCGTTCGTCTGGGCCAACCACAGCCCGCTGACCCGTCCGCGCAGCTCGTCGGGGACCGAGCGCTGCACCAGCGTGCTGCGGCACATCTCCGACACGACGTCGGCCGCCCCGGCCACGGCGAGCGCGACCAACGCGATCGGGAACGACGTGACGAGACCGAAAACAGCGATGGCGGCACCCCAGGCCGCGACCGAGTACAGGGTCAGGTGCCCCAGCCGGTGCACCCGGCCGACCCAACCACTGCCCAACGCCGCCAGCAACGCGCCGGCCGCCGGTGCGGCGTACAACAGGCCGACGCTCTCCGGCCCGGCGTCGAACACGGCCGTGCCGAACGCCGGGAACAACGCCCGGGGCATCCCGAACACCATGGCGTTGAGGTCGATCAGCATGACCCCGCGCAGGATCGGCTGGTCCTTGGTGAACCTGAGACCACGTACCAGGGACCGGCCGATACCCGGCAGCCCCACGTCGCCGTGCGCGTCGGAACGCTCGGGCGGCGCGGGCTTCGTCATCACCAGCAGCACGGCGAACACCGCGAAACTCACCATGTCCGCCAGGTACACCCAGGGCAGCCCGGCCGAGCCGATCAGCACACCGCCGATCGCGGGCCCGATGAACACACCGGCCTGGATGACGATCGCGTTGAGCGCCGCCGCGGAGGGCAACAGCCTCGGCCCGACGGCCCGCGCGCTGAGAGCCGTGTAGGCCGGGGCGGTCAGCCCACCGAGCAACGCCCGCACGGCCACCAACAGGAACACCCCGACCAGCGGAGTGGTGGCCCCCAACGCCACGACCGCCAACCCGCCGGAGACCAACACCGACACGCACTGGAGGACCAGCAACAGCCGCCGCCGGTCCATCCGGTCGGCCACCACCCCGCCCAACAGCATGCCGAGCACCTGCGGCGCCAGCTCCACCACGCTGAGCAGACCGACCATCCACGACGACCCGGTGAGCACGTAGACCTGGTACGCGACGGCGACCGTGGCCATCTGGCTGCCCAGGACCGAGATCAGGTAGCCGGTGAAGACGAGCCGGTAGTCCCGCCGCTCCCGGAGCGGGCTCACGTCCACCACGAACCGGCTCAGGAATCCCGAGGTCAACACATCCCCCTGTCGCTAAGTGAAGTGAAGCATGGCCGATCCTCTCGGGTTCCGTCGAATCCGTCAAATCACGTCCGGGGTGTCCATGCGTTATTAAGTCATGCCTGTCGCCGACAAATGCGGATCGGCTTCAATCGGAGTATTCGCAATGGGTTCCGCGCGGTCGCGGAACCTGATTGCGGAAATGTTCGCGCAGAAGGAGCGGTCGTCCTGGTGTCGATTCCCTCGCGGCGGCGGGCACCGGTCAGGGTCGTGACCATGCGGTAGGACTTCCGCGGAGCCGATCGCCGGCGGGTGGGAGCCGTCGCCGGGGCGGTGGTGGGCCGGGACACCACGCCGACCGGGTCCGCGTGCCGGCTTCGACCGGAGTCGCCGACCGCGGGGTCGGGTAGCCGTGAAGCCTTGCCGTGCCGGGCATGGCTGCTCGGTCGGTACCTCGGACAGGGCTCGCGTCGGTGAGCCGCCGATCCCGCGGCGCGGGTCACGTGATGCCGTCGTCGTCGGAGGGGCCACGGGCAGCCCGGTCAGGACGGTGCCGACGAACTCCGTCGCCCCGCGCCGTGGCTCCTGAAGCCCGATCGCGCGACCGGCGGAACGCCGACCACCCTGCCTCGGTGAGGGCTCAGGACAGCAGGGACGAAATCCACCTCGCACCGTGTGCCGGTCTGCCCGCTTGTCCGGCACCGCACACCCCGGGGACGGGCCCAGCGGGGGCGGAGTCGTCGACCGGCCACTCCACGTCGCCGGTCAGGGGGTGCGGTCCGGGATCGGCCGGTGGTCGCCGTGTCGACGACCCGCCCTTGCGGGAAGTGTGGCGCGAGAAGGGCGCCCGCGTTCTCCGGTCGACCTCCGGCGCCATTGCGGAGCGTGTCGTCGCGGGAAGCGCGCAGTCCGCCGGGACAGGGGAGCGGACCGGGTGCGCATGATCGTCGACCGGTCGCCACCCGACGGACCGGTGCCGCGCGGCCCGTCCCGACCGCCTGCCGGCGGGACAAGCGTGGAATTCTATTCATGCCCGGTCCGCCGCCATGATGATCGGGCATGTTCCGCGAATTCGGCTCGGTCGGAGGCGAGGGCCACTTGACGCCATCGGGTGTCCTGTCCGATCGCGGTGCACCCCTCCGACCTGCGGCGGACGCTGTCGAAAGGTTCGTCCCGCCTCGTCGAAATCGTCGAACAACGAGGTTTCGCCAGAACGCGGCAGCGCCTCGGTCGTGACGTATGTCACCTTCTCGACGTCGATTCGGCCGCAGCGGTGAAAAGTCGGTCGAAGTCCGCCGATCACATCATCCCCTTCGGGTGGAATAGTGTCGCCATTGCTTTCCTCCATCTGAGTGAAGAGTCCGCGGGCATCAATGACGTCGCCTCACGTGCTCTGGTACGACATAATCGTTCAACCGTGGCTGACCACGGGCAACACGTGGTCCCCCTTGCGGGAGCCGGCACCCCCGGCGACACGACAGGTTTACGACCCCGGTGTCGGAAATGTTTCGCGATGTCTCAGGCAGGCGTGCCGCCACGCCCTCACACGGGTCACGAGGGGGGAAATGAACACGGCAAACAACACGGACGCGCCGAGGTCCGTCGTCGCCGGGCTCGTCGACGGGTTCATCCTGGTGTACCGCGACCACGACGACTGCGTCTCGTTCCGGGTGGTCCTCGGTCCGCCCGGCGCCCCGCCGGAGGAGTGCGACCACATCGAGTTGGTGCTGGGCGACGAGGCCGTCCGGGACCTCGGCGCCGCGCTGGAGGTGAGCCGCGTCGACGGCACGCCCATCTCCTGCTCGGTCGGCGTGCACCGCCGCGCCGGACCGCGGGCCGGCTGATCGCTGCGGCGTGTGAGCACGTCACGCGGATACGAGCGAGGTGGGCGCGGTGCCGGAAGGCGCGGCGGGCCACTTCGCGACCACGGCAGTGCCCGTCACCGCCCCCGGTGGCGCCGGGTCGGCAACCGACCGCGGCGGAGGACCGGTGGGCGCTCGTAGCTTCGAGGTGGGAAAAGGTGGAAGTGCGCAACGCCAACCACGACCCGGGGAGCACCGGGGACGGCAAGCCCCCCTCCGGCCCGCGTCAGGGGCGACCGCCCCGCGGGGCGCAGGTGGACATCCTCCCGATCGCCGTGATCCGGGACGCCGACTCGCCAAGGGTCGCGGGGGAGGACCCGGAGCACGTGAAGCTGTTGGCCGGACTGGACGTCGAACTGCCCCCCATCGTCGTGCACCACACCACCATGCGGGTGGTCGACGGGATGCACCGGTTGGCCGCGGCGAAGCTGCGCGGTCGGAAGACGATCGAGGTCACCTTCTTCCGCGGCGACGCGGACGAGGCGTTCGTCGAGGCCGTGCGGTCGAATGTCTCGCACGGCCTGCCGCTGTCGCTGGCCGACCGCAGGGCCGCGGCGACCCGCATCCTGCGGCTCCACGCGCAGTGGTCGGACCGCATGATCGCCGGCATGGTCGGCCTCTCGCCGAAGACGGTCGGCGCGATCCGGCGCTCGTCTGAGGAACTTCCTCACTTGACGGCCCGGATCGGGCGGGACGGCAGGGTGCGCGGACCACGGCTCCCCCGGGCGCGGCCCGAGGCGCGTCCCGGCGAGGACGACGGCGCGGGTAGGGCCGCCCCGGCCACCGCGCTCGTCCCCGAGGCGAGGTCCCGCTCGACCGACGTCGACCGCCACAGCCGCGACGTCGAGCAGCTCAAGCGCACGTACCGGCTCCTGTGCCAGGACCCCTCGCTCCGGATGACGGAGAGCGGGCGCCTCCTGCTCCGGCTGCTGCACCTGCACCTCGTCGGCATCCGGGAGTGGGAGCAGCTGCTGGAGACCGTTCCGCCGCACCGGGTGGAGTCGGTGGCCCACCTGGCCGGCGAGTGCGCCAGGACGTGGCTCGACTTCGCCGACCGGATCGCGAGGCAGAGCGCCGGGGTGTCCTGAGGCGGCCCGGCCGACGGTCCCGGTGAGGGGCGGCTCACCGGGACCGTCCCGCGACGTTTCCGTCGGACCGTCCCTTCGTTGACACGTCCAATTGTCCGCACCTAGGCTCCGGAAAAGCAGGCCGCAGCGGCCGAAAAATGATTCGGAAAGCACATCTCCTCCCACCTTCGGAGACCACCTTGTTGTGGCGATTCGTCGAGGATTGCGCGCCCGTGCCCAATGGTTCCGGTATACGCCTGGCCACCATCGAATCCGATTTCGATGATGTCGACACGGTGTGGCGCGAGGTATACGGTCGTGAGCACGGTTGGCTTCCTGCTGATGCCCCGGCATTGCACAAGGACCGTTACCACCCCAATTCCGCATACCTGATCGCCGCTGCGGACGGCCACCCGGTCGGCACGATGCGGCTCGTGGTGGACACCCCGGAAGGGCTGCCGATCGAGCAGTTCACCGGCATCGACGCGCTGCGCGTCGGCGACCGGCGGCTGGTCGAGTGCCAGCGGCTCATGGTCATGGGGGAGTACCGCAACCGGCGCGCGCCGGGCATGCCCTACGGCGTGTTCGCGGCCCTGGTCAAGGGTTGCCTGCACTGGTGCCTGCGCCACGGGTACTCGCACATCGTCGCGGACCTGTTCCTCAACACCTCCACCACGCCCATGGCGCCGCTGCTGGCGCTGGGCTTCACCGAGACCGGCATCGAGTTCGTCGACAGCGAGCTCGACGAGCCGGATCGCAGCGTGGCCCTGCTCCTGGAGCTCGGCGAGCTGTTCTCGCGGCCGTTCCGCAGCACCAACCCCTTCTACCGCTACCTGATCGAGCCCGACACCAACATCGCCGTCTACAGCTGATCGACCGGCGGACACCGGCCGATCCGGACGTGAAGGAGAACCGCACCCGTGGAACCTGACCTCTACGACGTCGTGGTGATCGGAGGAGGGCCCGGCGGATCGATGTCGGGCACCCTGCTCAGCGATTTCGGCAAGCGCGTGCTGATCCTCGAAGCGGAGAAGTTCCCCCGCTACCACATCGGCGAGTCGCTGCTGTCCGGAACGGCCGAGCTGATGAACCGGATCGGGGTGCTCGACCGGGTCGAGGGCGACGGTTACATCAAGAAGCACGGGGTCGAGTGGGTGTGGGGTGAGAACCGGGAGCCCTGGACCGTCTACTTCAAGGACGCCCTGGCCATGCCGTACGACTACGGCTACCAGGTCGAGCGGGGCGAGTTCGACAAGCTGCTGCTGGACAACGCCCGCGAGCACGGCGCCGAGGTGCGGGAGGAGCACAGGGTCACCGACTTCGCCCTCGGCGCGGACGGCGTCTCGACGGTGACCTTCCAGGACGCCGCAGGGGTGAGCACCGCGGTACGCACCCGGTGGATCGTCGACTCCTCCGGCCAGGGCGGGCTGGTCACCAAGCGGCTGCACCAGCAGAACTGGGACCCGTACCTCAAGAACCTCGCCGTGTGGTCGTACTGGACCGGCGCCGAGCGCCCGCCGGGCCTGGACGCGGGCAACACCTTCCTGCCGACGTTCGGCGACGGGTGGTGGTGGTTCATCCCGCTGCGCGACGACCGCACCAGCATCGGGATGGTCGTGGACAGCAGGGTCGTGCAGGAGAACCGCGGCCTCGGCATGGAGGCGTACTACGCGGAGTGCCTGGCCCGCACGCCCGAACTGGCGAAGCGGCTGGAGGGCGCGCAGCGCGCCGACAAGATCCACGTGGCCAGGGACTGGTCGTACGCCTACGACCGGTTCAGCGGCGACGGCTACATCGCCGTCGGCGACGCCGCGTGCTTCATCGACCCGCTGTTCTCCACGGGCGTGCACCTGGCCATGCTCAGCGGGTTCCTCGCGGCGGTCACCGTGAACACCGTGCTCGACCGGCCGGAGATGGACCGGGCAGAGGTGCTGGGCTTCTACGAGTCGGCTTACCGCAAGGAGTTCGCGCGCCTGCGCGCCCAGGTCTACTTCCTCTACAGCGGGCACGGCGACGACAAGGACTCCTACTTCTGGCACGCCCGCAGCCAGTTCGACGTCCCGGACGCCGAACCGGAGCAGGCGTTCATCTCGCTGATCGCCGGCGCCTTCCAGCACCGGTCCTGGTACAGCCGCTACCTGCGGCAGCTCGACGTGCCGGCGGAGCTGCGCGACACGATCGAGCAGATCTTCGACGGCAAGTCCACCGGCGTGGGGGTCGACCCGCACCAGTCGCTCGTCGCCTCGCCGGACGTGACCTACGTCGACGACCTGGCCGTCGACGGCGTCCACCTGCGGCCGGCCCGGTCCCTGGTGACCCCGACCGGGGCGACGCTGCCGGTGACCGAGGCCCTCGACCGGCTCCTGTCCCTGGCCGGGGGCGGGCACACGAGCGTCGAGCTGGTCGACGAACTCGTCCGCGACGGGTCCCACGACCGCGAGGCCGCGCAGAGCCTGGTCCACGAGGCGGTCAGCCACCGGCTGCTGGTGCCCGCCGACCGGTCGGCGTGAGGGAGGACGCGACATGGCCATGGTCGACCTGCTGGACGGGGACGACGTCCCCCCGGCCGTCGGGGAGCTGTTCGAGTCCGTGCGGCGCGAGTACGGGTTCGTGCCCAACATCCTGCGGGCGATGGCGCACTGCCCCGACCTGCTCGCCGTGTTCGTGCCGTTCTGGGCCCAGGTCTACCGGTCCCCGACGATCGGCGCGCGGCTGCGGGCGCTCGCCGCGCTGGGCACGGCGAAGGCGCAGGACTGCACCTACTGCGTGGCCCACATGACGGCGTCCGCGCGCCGGGCCGGCGTCCCCGAGGCGCAGATCTCGGCCGTCGGGGACCTGGCGAGCATCCGCACGGCCTTCGACGAGCGCGAGGCGCTGATCCTCAGGACCGCGGACGTGCTCACCCGCGACCCCGACGGCGTCACCGACGAACTGCGCGCGGAGCTGAAGGCCGCGTTCGGCGACGACGAGATCGTCAACATCGTCCTCGCCATCGGGGTCTACAACCTCACGAGCCGGTTCCTGAAAGCACTGTCCATCGATGTCGAGAGCGTCTTCGACGCCGCGGCACCGCAGCCCACCACCACGTGAAGGAGGGTGGCATGACCGGCACGACCGTCGAGCGCGACCCGTCGATGACGCTCAAGGACGAGATCCTGGAGAAGTACGGCCGCAACGCCTGGGACCTCATCCTCACCGTCTACGTCAACTTCTACTACTCCGAACTGGACATCATCGACCTGTGCGCGCGCTGGCTGCCGCGCCGCCGCGGACTGCGCGAGAAGAACTACCTGATCAGGCACGCGGCCGACGAGGTGGTCCACGCCCGGCTGTTCCGCGAGGGCGTCGAGAAGCTCGGCCAGCCCTGGCACGAGTTCGACCACGAGCCCTACCGCATCGACGACATCGGCGACCGGTTCGCCAAGCTGTTCTACAGCGACGACGAGGTCGAGGTCCTCATCGGGCTCAACCTCTACGCCGAGGGCGTGCTGGCGATGGAGGAGCTGTACCAGCTCGCGCGCAGCCGGACGCCGTACTTCCACCAGTTCGACCGCATCGAGCGGGAGGAACGGCGGCACGTCGCCTTCGGCATCACGGTCGCCAACCAGGTGCTCGACGACAACGCCGAGGCCCGCAAGCGGGCCGTCGAGCACTGCAAGTGGTACCGGGACCACATGGAGGGCTACCTCGGCGGCCAGCTCAAGGAGTCGATCGCCTGGGCGATGGAGGCGGGGTTCGTCTCCGACGACTACCTCGACCGGACGCGCGCGCGGTTCGACGACGTGATGTCCAGGATCGGGATCAAGGAGGACGTGGCATGACCACCCCCTACGAGCGGGCGCTCGCGGAGACGGACGGGACGCTCCGGAAGGACGTCGTCGAGCACCCCTTCATCGACACGATCCTGCGCGGCGACCTCACCGAGGACGTGTACGCGGCCTACCTGCGGGAGACCTTCCACCTGGTCACCCAGACGCCGTACTTCCTGTCGGCGGCGGCGTCCCGCAGCGCCGAGGGCTGGTTGCAGGACTTCTTCCTCAACCTCGCCATCGAGGAGCGCCACCACGACCGGCTGTGCGTCCAGGACCTGCGCCGGCTCGGCTACGACACCGACACCTACCTGGCGGGACTGCCCGGCCTGGGCACCTGGACGATGGTCGGGCAGAACCACTGGGCGGTCTCGATGAAGGACCCGGCCGCGCTGCTGGGCTTCGCCGCGGCGACCGAGGGGCTCGGCGCCATGCTCGGCCCCAGGGTGTCCGCGGCCATGGTGACCTACCCGTTCGCCGAGCGGGCCCTGACCTTCCTGAAGGTGCACGCCGAGGAGGACCAGGAGCACGTCGAGATGGTGCGCAAGGCGTTCAACCGGGCGGCCACCACCGACCAGCGCTACGAGCTGATGGTCACCACCTGGACCTACACCCTGCGCGCCTACGGGCAGCTGTTCAGCGACGCGATGAGCGAAGCGAAGGTCAGCGCATGAGCACGGCGACCACGGCGCCGCAGGTCTGCCCGCTGCCCGCGGTGCTGGACGCGATGGCGGGCAACGAGACCTCGTCGCTGGTCTTCCGCCGCGGCGGCGGCGAACCCGACCGGGTCAGCCACGCCCGGTGCCGGGCCGACGCGGCCGCGTTGGCCGCGGCGCTGCGCGAGCGGGGGGTCGGTCCCGGCGCCAAGGTCGCCGTGCACGGTTCGACCGGGTACGAGTGGGTGCTCGCCGACCTGGCCTGCGTGCTGGTCGGGGCGCTGTCGGTCGCGCTGTACCCCAGCGCGCCCGTGCCGAGGGCGGTGGCGGTGGCCGGGGAGAGCGGCTGCCGCACCGTCCTCACCGACAACGCCGACGCCGTCGCCGCGTTCCGCGCGGCGGGGTTCGACGTGCTGTTCCTCGGCCACACCGCGCCCGACGGCGTCGAGTCGGTGGCCGAGCTGGTGTCGCGGGCCGGCCCCGCGGCGCGCGACGGGGCGGCGCGGCCGCGCACGGGGCCGTTCACCGTGGTCTCCACCAGCGGGACGCTCTCGGAGCCCAAGCTGTTCACCGTGGCGGCGGACCCCCTGCTGCGCACGATGGACCGGTTCGCCGAGATCTACGGCTTCGGGCGCGGCGACCGGCTGCTGCTGTACCTGCCGCTGTCCCACCTGCCCCAGCGCATGATGCTCTACTGGGGACTGCGGGCCGGCCTGGACTTCGTGCTGTCCGACCCGGCGCACATGGCGGCCGACGGCGCCGCGCACGCGCCCACCCTGCACGTGACCGTCCCGCGCGTGCTGGAGCACGTCCGGTGGCGGGTCTCGAAGGTGCTCAAGGGCCGGCAGGCGGAGCCGGGGGCGACCGCGGCGGCCTACCGGTCGATCTTCGGGCCGGCGATCCGGTCGATCTTCGTCGGCAGCGCGCCGACCGACCCGGCGTTGATGGCCGAGCTGCTCGCGGCCGACCTTCCGGTCTTCGAGGTCTACGGGACCACCGAGCTGGGCATGATCGGCCTCAACACCCCCGGGGCCCGCCGACCAGGCACCGTGGGCAGGCCCATCCCGTGGGGCGAGGTGCGGCTCGACCCCGGCACCAGGGAGGTACTGGTCCGCACGCCGACGCCGTTCCTGCACGGCCGCCTCGTCGACGGTCGCGTGGAGCCGAAGCGGTGGGACCCCGACCGGTTCGAGCCCACCGCCGACGTCGGCGAGTTCGACGCCGACGGGTTCCTGCGGGTGCTCGGGCGGCTGCGCGACTTCATCGTGCTGCCCAGCGGCGAGAAGGTCTTCGTCACCCCCATCGAGACCGCGGTGGCCCGAGCGGCCGGGGCGGGGCTGTGCCAGGTCGCGCCCGGCGCCGACGGCCGGCTGGGCGCGCTGCTGTTCTTCGAGCCGGGCGAGGTGCCCGCCGACCACGACGTCGCCGCCGCCCTGCGCCGCGTCAACAGCGGCCTGCACCCCTGGGAGCGGGTGCGGTCCTACGCGGTCGTCGACCGCATGCCCACCGTCGAGGAGGGCTGCCTCACCGAGACGGGCAAGCCGCGCCGGCACGTGATCGACCGGGTCCACGGCGCACCGGCCGCCCACCGGCGCCTCGACGCGCAGGCGGAACGGGCGAACTGACCGGACGAACCGCGCACCCGGGCTCGCCGGGTCGGGAACGGAGTGGAGATCGTGGAACGGATCGACGTGACCGGCGGCGCCATCGGCTACCGGCGCGGCGGGAGCGGCCCGCCGCTGGTGCTCCTGTCCACGCTGGCGGGCGGCTGGCTGCGCCAGGTACCCGTGCTCAGCCGGCACTTCGACGTCCTCACCTACGACATGCGCGGCTTCGGCGACTCGCCGTCGGACACCGGCCACCCGACGAACGCGCAGCACGCCGACGACCTCGCGGTCCTGCTCGACCGCCTCGGCGTCGACCGGGCCGCGGTGGTCGGCATGTCGCACGGCGGGCTCGTCGCCCAGCACTTCGCGGCCAAGCACGCGGACCGGCTGACCGGCCTCGGGCTGGTGGCCACCTTCGCGGCGCCGCACGGCCCGACGCTCCTGCTGCTGCGCATGCTCAACGGCTTCCTGGAGCGCGGCGACCTCGCCGGGTTCTGGGAGGTGCTCAAGAGCATGCTCTTCTCCGCCGCGGGCGCACCGGAACTCGCCCGCCGCGAGGCGGCCCTGCGGCGGGCCATGTTCGACCAGTACGACGTGGCCGCGCTCGGCAGCATCTACGCGCAGGCGCTGGAGCACGACAGCCGGGCCTGGTTGGGCGAGGTGGGCTGCCCGACCCTGGTCGTCGGCGGCGCCGAGGACATCCTCTTCCCGCCGGTGCTGACCGAGGAGCTGGGGCGGCTCGTGCCGGGCGCGCGGGTCGAGCTGCTGCCCGCCGCGCACGTCCCGCCCGTCGAGGCGCCGCGCCTGTTCAACGACCTGGTGGTCGACGTGTTCGGAGCGGCCCGGTGATCGGGGCGCGGGCGCTCGGCGAGGGCCGCGTGGTCGGGCTCGGCGACGCGGACGTGCACGTCTACGAGGTCGGACCGGCCGACGGTCCGCCGGTCGTGCTGCTGCACGGGTTCCTGACCTCGGCGACGACCTGGCGCGACGTCCACCCGGTCCTGGCCGAGCGGCACCGGGTGGTCCTGGTGGACCTGCCCGGTTGCGGCCGGTCGCCCGCGCCCCGCGCCCGCGGGTGGACGGCGGCGCGCGCGGCGGACCTGCTGGTCGAGTTGTTCGACGCCCTCGGGCTGGACGCCCCGGTGGTCGTGGGGAGCCAGATGGGCGGTTCGCTGGCGGCGTGGCTGGCCGCCCGCCACCCCCACCGGGTCTCCCGGCTCGTCGTGCTGGCGGCGGGGGCGCTGGGGGAGGGGGCCGCGAACCTGGGCCTGTACCGCGCGCTCGCCCGGCCGGTGCTGGGCCCGGCCCTGGCCCGGCTGTTCCCCTACCGGGTCTTCGCCGCGAAGTGGGCCGCCGCGCACGGCCCCGACCACCGGCCCGACCCGGCCGCCGTCCGGGCCTACCACCGGCAGTTCCGCGCCCGCGGCGCGGAGATGGCGCGGTTCGCCCTGGGCGTCCGGTTGAGCTACGGCGAGTCGTTCGACGCGCTCGCCGGGCCGCTGGAGGGGCTCGACGTGCCCACGTTGCTGCTCTTCGGGGCAGCCGACCGGCTCGTGCCGCCGTCGACCGGCCACCGGTTCGCCGAGCTGGTCCCCGGCTCCCGGCTGGTGCTGCTGCCCGGGTGCGGCGACTTCCCCCAGGAGGAGGCCGCCGCCGCGGTCGCCGCGTCCGTGACCGGCTTCCTCGCCGAGGCCGCGTGACGACCGCGCACCGCTCCGCCGCCACCCGGCCGGATCAGGCGGCGCGCTGCTGCTCCACGGAGGCCAGCAGCGCGCCCGTGGCCGGGTGCCAGGGCCGGTTGCGGGGACCGGTGAGGATCAGCTCGCGGCTGATGCGCTGCACCAGCGGGACGAGCACGAGGTCCGGTCCCTCCATCCCGGCGGCCAGGCCCGGCACGATCGACACGCCGATGCCGGCCCGGACCATGGCGAACAGCGTGCCGAGCTGGCGCACCCGGTGGACCGCGTTGAGCCGCGCCCCGCTGCTCCGCTGCAACTCCTGGATGTGGCGCTCGCAGCCGCCCAGCGACAGCAGGAACGGGTCGTCCTCCAGGTCGGTGACGTCGACCGCCCCGCTCTCGGCCAGCGGGTGGTCGGTGCGCAGGACCGCGTGGAAGCGGTCCTCGGCCAGCAGCACCGCGCCCGGCGGCGTGCCGGCCGGGTCCACGACGACCGCGAGGTCGGCGCTCGCGCCGGTCAGCCAGCCGGTGACCTCGTCGTCGTCGCCCTCGAACAGCGAGATCGAGATGCCGGGGAACTCCACGCGCCAGCGGTCGAGCAGGCCGGGCAGCAGGCCGTGGCAGACGGTGGGGGGAGCCGCCAGCACGAGGTTGCCGCGCAGCCCGCTGTCGTGGTGGTGCGCGAGGTCCTCCATCGAGGTCATCGACGCCATCACCATCCGCGCGTGGACCAGCAGCCGCTCGCCGAGCAAGGTGGGGCGGACCGGGTTCCCCCTGATCAGGACCTGCCGCCCGGTGGCGCGCTCCAGGGACGCGATCGCGTGGGAGACCGCCGACTGGCTGATGCCGAGCTGCGCGGCCGCCGCGGAGAAGCTCGCTGTGTCCGACACGGCGATGAAGGCCCTGATCTGGGGAATTCCGATGCTCATGAAATATCCTCATGGGGATTCAAGCGAATCTCATTGGACTCATGATGCCCGACTGGTGACCATGGCCCCCAGCGGCACCCCGAAGGGACGGACGCCGCCAGAAGGGGGCATCCGACATGACCACGCCGACGGCGCCCGCGACGGCGCACGGCGACACCGCGCGGTGGCTGCCGAGCTTCATCGGGCTCTCCGCGCTGTGGGGATCGAGCTTCGCGCTGATCAAGATCGGGGTGGACGCCGGCGTCCACCCCCTGTGGGTGGCCCTGTGGCGCTGCCTGTTCGGGCTGCTGGCCCTGCTGGTCGTGTGCGCGGTGCAGCGGCTGGCGATCCCCCGGGACGCGGCCACGTGGGGGCACGCGCTGGTCGTCGCCGCGCTGCTGAACGCCGCCCCGTTCGCCCTGTTCGCCTACGGGGAGCAGCACGTCGACTCGGTGCTGGCCGGGATCTTCAACGCCACCACCCCACTGCTGACCATGCTGTTCGTCGTGGTGCTCGTCCGCGACGAGCGCCTGACCGCGACCAAGGCCACGGGACTGGTCCTGGGCTTCTGCGGGGTGCTGGTCATCCTCGGCGTGTGGGGCGGGATCGCCGGCGGCACCCTCGTCGGCGGGCTGGCCTGCCTCGCCGCCACCACGTGCTACGGGGCCGGGTTCGCCTACGCCCGGCGCTTCTTCTCCCAGCGGCCGGGCTCGGTGGCGGCGCTGTCGACGGTCCAGGTCGGCTGCGCGACCGCCCAGCTCGCCGTGGTCACGGCGGCCGTCGGCGTGGCGCCGACCTGGCCGGGCTGGGGCGCGGCGATCGCGCTGCTCGTGCTGGGCGCGCTGGGCACCGGCGTCGCGTACATCCTGAACCTCCAGGTCATCAGGCACGCAGGCCCGACGGCCGCGTCGACGGTCACCTACGTCATCCCGCTGTGGTCGACGGCCATCGGCGCGGTGCTGCTGTCCGAACCGGTCAGCTGGAACACCTTCGTCGGCGCGGCCCTGGTGATCGCGGGCATCCTCGTCACCCGGATGCGCACCGGCGGCCGGACCGCCGCGGCGGCGCAGCGCGCGTAGCGGCGGTCCGGCCGGGCGGCTCCCGGCGGGTGCCCGCCACGCGCGGAGGGCGCCGGTCGTGACCGGGGCCGGGTGGCGCGGGCGGCTCGGCGTCGACGTCCCGGTCGTGCAGGCCCCGATCGGGAACGCCTGCACGCCGGAGCTGGTCGCCGCCGTCGGCGAGGCGGGCGGGCTGGGGTTCCTGCCGGGCACGTGGTCGTCCCCGGCGGAGCTGCACCGCCGCATCCACGCCGTCCGGCGGCTCACGTCGCGCTCCTTCGGGGTCAACCTCGTCCTCGACCGGCCGCAGCACGAGCGGCTCGCCCTCGTGCTCGACCACGGCGTCCCGGTGGTCTCCACGTTCTGGGGCAACCCCGCGCCCTACCGCGGGCGGATCGAGGCCGCGGAGGCCCTGCACGTCCACACCGCCGGGAGCGTGGCCGAGGCGCGCGTCGCGGCGGACCTCGGCGTCGACGTGGTCGTGGCACAGGGCTGGGAGGCGGGCGGGCACGTGCGCGGCACGACGTCCACCCTGGCCCTCGTGCCGGCGGTGGTCGACCGGATCTCACCGGTCCCGGTGCTCGCCGCCGGCGGGATATGCGACGCGCGGGGCGTCCGGGCGGCGGTGGCGCTGGGCGCGTGCGGGGTGTGGGTCGGCACCCGGTTCCTGGTCGCCGAGCAGGCGGGGACGCACCCCCGGTACCGCGAGCGGCTCCGGGCGGCCACCGCCGAGGACGCGGTGCACACCGGGGTGTTCCGCGACGGCTGGCCCGACGCGCCGCACCGCGCGTTGCGCAACACCACGCTGACCCGCTGGGAGGAGGCGGGCCGGCCGGGTCCGGGCGCGCGCCCCGGCGAGGGCGAGGTCGTCGCCGAGCACGCCTCGTTCGGACCGGTCCGGCGCTACGCCGACCTCGTGCCGGTCGTCGGCCACGTCGGGGACGTCGAGGGCATGGCCATGTACGCGGGCCAGGGGGTCGGGTTGATCGGGACGACCGCCGAACCCGCCGCGTCGATCGTCCTCGACTTGTCTCGCGGTTGCGCCGGATGAAGACGGCTCATACATTAAATGACTCTCATTCATCTCACGGATCGTTACAGCTCTTCGGGTATTGTCATCATTTTGGATTAATGGATTCACCGCTCTGTGCGTAGGTCGTCCCGCGCCCGATTCGGTAACCTTTCCCGGTGCGGAACGATTCTTGTGAAAAGACGGAATTCACCCGGCTGCAACAGCGCCTGGGCGTCCTGTTCGAGGACACCTCGGGAGCGCCCGTGACGGTCGTGGTGGTGCCCAGCCTCACGCTGCACCCCGACGAGCTGCGCAAGATCCCCGGCGCGGTGCACTTCGAGCAGCGGCTGCTCTTCGAGTTCCAGTTGCTGCGCGAGCCGAACGTCAACCTGGTCTACGCGACCAGCGAGCGGATCGCTCCGGAGGCCGTCGAGTACGCGCTCGGCCTGGTCCCCGCGCTGGCCGGCACCGGGGCGGCGGACCGGCTGACCCTGCTCGACTGCGACGACGACTCGCCGGCCCCGCTCACCGAGAAGGTGCTCCGGCGACCCGAGCTGGTCCGGGGGATCAAGGCGGCCGTCCGCGACCCCGCACGGGCCTACCTCGTGGTGTTCAACAGCACCGACCTGGAGCGCGAATTGGCGCTGCGGTTGGGCATCCCGATGTTCTCCTGCGACCCGGCGCTGTCGGCGCTGGGCACCAAGAGCGGTGGCCGCACCCTCCTCAAAGAAGCGGGCGTGCCGGTGCCCGACGGTTTCGAGGACCTGTTCTCGGAAGGCGACCTGATCCGCGCGCTGGCGCGGTTGAAGCACGCCGCGCCGGAACTCCGGAAAGCCGTGGTGAAGCTCAACGACAGTTTCGCCGGGGCCGGGAACGCCGTGTTCTCCTATGAGGGCGCGCCGGAGGCGGGCACCGAGGACTGGATCGCCGAGCAGATCGCCACCCGGCTGAACGCCCCCGGCGACACGTGGCCCTCCTTCCGGGACAAGTTCGAGCACATGGGAGGCGTGGTCGAGCGCTTCGTGGAGGCACGCGCGCTCCGCTCGCCGTCGGCCCAGCTGGAGCTGGACCCGCGGGGAGGGGTGCGCGTCCTGTCCACCCACGACCAGGTGCTCGGCGGCCCGTCCGGTCAGACCTTCGTCGGCTGTGCGTTCCCCGCTCGTGACGCCTACCGCCTGCGCGTGCAGGAACTGGCCACGCGGGTGGGCCGGGCGCTGGCGAGCGCCGGCGTGGTGGGCCAGCTCAGCGTCGACTTCGTCGTGGACGAGGCCGCCCCCGAGCAGGTGTACGCCTTGGAGATCAACCTGCGCATGGGCGGTGCGACCGCGCCGTACATGTTCATGCGCGGGCTCGTCGGCGGCCACTACGACCTGGGCACCGGCCACCACCTGGCCCCCGACGGCTCGCCGCGCCACTACGTCACCAGCGATCGAATCCAGGACGACGCGTTCCGCTCCCTCTCGTACGACGACCTCGTGGGGATCGCGCGCGAGCACGGCGTGGCCTACGACCACACGACCGGCACCGGCGCGTTCTACTACGCCCTCGGAGCCCTGCCGGAGTTCGGCAAGCTCGGCATGGTGGCGGTCGGCACCTCCCGCGACGACGCCCAGCGACGCTACGACACCCTGGTCACGGCCCTGCGCGCGACCGCCGCGAAACGGGTGCCCGCCACGACGGCCTGACCGCGGACGACGGTGACCGCGGACGCCGGTCGTGCGATCGGCGACCCGCGGCGCGCGTCGCCGCGGTCGGGCTGGTCACGTCGTCCGACCGGGTTCGGAGACCACCACGCGGCACCTCCCGGACGCGCTCGCGGAACACGCCGTCCAGGTCGACCTGTGCAGTGACCCGACACCGCCTGCCCGGCCTCGGCGTGTCGCACGCGCGGGGCGAGGGAGCGGCCGGACCGTTGCGCTGTCCGGCCGACACCACCGCGGGCGCGCGGGGGTTACCGTTGATCGATCCAGTACCACTTCAGGACATACTCGCAACGGAGCGATCATGCCCGACTTACGCGCGTCGCTGGCCGTGTTGGTGCTCGCGACAGCCCTGCCACTGGCCACCACTCCCGCGGCGGTCGCGTCCCCCACGCACGTCATCGCCGAACTGCCGGGCGTCGCGGGCCTGCCCGGCGCCCTCGGCTACCACCCCACCGGTGTCAACGACCTCGGCCAGATCATCGGCAGCGCCCAGGGCGACGGGCTGACGCGCGCGGTGCTGTGGGCGCCGCGCGGCGGTGCGACCGACCTCGGCCCCGGTCTGGCCGGCGCGATCAGTCAGAGCGGCAAGGTGCTCGGGTTGACCTCCGACGGCGTGCCGGACACGCAGAAGCCGTGGATCTGGTTCGCGGGTCAGCGGAAGGCCATCACCCCACCGGGAGCCGCGTGGGCGCTGGCGCAGGTGATCAACGACGACGGCAGCGTGCCGATGTCGTACGCCACGTCGTCCCGGGGCGAGCAGCACGCCACCGTGTGGGACGGCGAGCGGCACGTGGAGCTGCCGGTGACCGGTGATCACGTGTCGACGTACGCGATCAACAACGCCGGTGTCGTCGCGGCGAGCTACGCTTCCGCCGCCTTCCAGGAGTTCGCCGCGCTCCGCTGCACCGACGGCGCGTGCACGGAGCTGACCCCCGGTCCGGGTTACGGCACGTACGACCCGGAGGCGATCAACGAGGCCGGTGTGATCGTCGCCAACCGGGGCATGGTGGCGCTGCGCTGGGACGGCGAGGAGATGACCGTCCTGTCGGAGAGCGGCCGGCTCGCCCACGGCGAGCAGTCCCTCAACGAGCGCGGCGACGCGATCGGCTGGGTGCTGGAGGGCGGCACGTCCCGCGCGGTGCTGTGGCCCGCCGGCGGCAAGCAGGTCGACCTCGGCGTGCCCGGCAACTCCGTGGCGACCGCGATCAACGAGCGCGGCGACATCATCGGGCACGCCTCGTCGCCGGACCACTCGTCGAGCCGCGTGTTCCTCTGGCGCGACGGGCAGCTCACCTACCTCGACTCGCTGGGCGGCGCCTACAGCACGCCGGTCGCGCTGAACAACCACGGCGTCGTGGTCGGCCGCAGCACCACCGCCGCCGGCACCTGGAAGGGCGTCCGCTGGACCCCGGTCGCCACGACTCCGTCCCGCTGACGCCCGTTGGTCGCCCCGGGCGCTCGCGACCCGGGGCGACCGGTCAGGTCATCCAGGCGTTGCGGTGGAACCGCACCGCGTCGCGCATCGCCGTGGCCCCAGGTCGTGTACGCGGCCCAGCGGGGTGCGCCGGTCGTGTCGAGCAGCCGCACCACCTGTCCGCCGCGCAGCACCGCGGCGGGCGTTGCGGGTGACCGCCGGGGCGATCGAGGTGATCGGGCCGGCGTGCAGGTCGCGGCCCACCGCGTCGAAGATCGCCACGCAGGCTCGGCCCTCGTCCACGGCGTAGTCGTAGCCATCGCCGCCGACCTGGTCACAAGGCCCCATCGTCGCGGTGACGACCACCTGTTCACAGGCGAACACCCGCGGCGGCAGCCCGACGCGACCGCCCGTTGACTGCCCGACTCCCGGATGCCACGCCGAGTACCGATGGGGTCAGTTCGACGGAATCACGACCGCGACGGCTGACATCACCGGTTCCCACCCTTCCACGGCGAGCGGCGCGGAAACGTCGGGCTCCGGCGCTGCGGTCGACGAGCAGGAGGCCGGCCATGCCCGATCGCGGACTGGAGAAGGAAGTCCCGACGGTGCAGGGCTTTGTGGCTGTTCGACTGCCGGCGTCCGCTCGGAGCCGGCCTGGGCCCGGCTGTGCGGTGTCGCCCAGGTGATCGGAGGTCGATGCGACAACTTTCGCGTGGTGCAGCTGACCCTCGCTGCCTGGGCACGGCTCCCGTCGGCCGCGGCACGTCCTCGTTCCGGACGACTGCCGTGCACGCCCACGAAACGTGAACACCATTCGCCAGTCCGAGGAGGACCCATGCGGCCCGTCGACCCGTCCGGCTGTGCCACCCGCCGAAGAGGGCTCACCTCGGTGGCGTTGACGGTGCTGCTGCTGCCGCCGGCCGTGGCCACGCCCGCCCACGCGGCCTCGCTCATGGTCTACACCAACCCCGGCAACCCGACCTTCCCCGTCCCCGGGCCCGGTGGGGGGAGGTGCCGGGGCCGCGCGAACGCCAGCTGCACGCTGACCGTCACCTCGGTCACCCTCCTGAAGATCTCGGTCGGCGCCGGCGGTGCCGGAGGTGGCCTGCGGGAGGGCGTCTACCGGACCAAGGCCGGAGCGTGGGGTGGGAGTTCCGGCATCACCACCGGTACGACCGTGCGGGCCGGCAGTGGCGGCGGTGACGGTGGGAAGGGCTCGCTCGGCGACAACACCGGCGGCGTGGGGGGCCGGGAGCAGCTCGGTGAGCTGCGCGGGGACCGTGTCCACCACCACCCCCGGTGCGAACGGCGCCACCGGCGGCAATGGTGTCCTCAGCGGCGGCGGCGGTGCGGGTGGCGCACCTGGCGCGGCGGTGCCGTCCGAGTGCGCGGCCGGCACCGGGAGAGGTGGGAACGGAGCCGACGGCGGTGTGTCGGCGGGTACACCGGCGACGTCGGAGGCAACGGCTGCCTCGTCATCAGGTACTGACCGCTGCCCGTCCGGACCGTGTCGCGCGCGTAGCGGCTCGGACCCTGTCGCTCGCCCCACGTCGGTGGCGTACTCGACCGCGTGACGCTGGGGTGGACCTCGGCCTCGAAGGCCGGTGACCGTCCGCCGTGGGAGCCATCGGCTTCGCGGTGGGCGGCCCGGTTCACGGCCCGGCCGCCGGATAGTCGCCCCGACTCGCCACACGGCGCGGCGCGACACCGGTAATGGCCGGCGAGCCCGCAGCCGCGCCCACCCACCGGCACCCGGCAACGCGCAGTGCCCGTCGTCCTGCCCGGTCGACCCTCACCGGTTGTTCGGGGTGCAGGCGCTGCTCGCCGGGTCCAGGGCGGCCGGTGTCAGGCCGGCAGGCTGGTCACTCCAGTGCGCGTCCCGCTTCCAGGACGTCGACGACGAGGCTGTCGACGTCGGCCGGGGTGGTGCGGGGGTTGATGGTGCACAGCCGCAGGGCGCGGCGGCCGTCCACGTCGGTCGTGGCGATCATGAACCGGTCGCCCTGGTTGACGGTCTCGGCGATCCGGGCCTGGATCGCGTCGAGGTCCGCGGCGCCGTCCGCTGCCCGTGGCCGGTACCGGAGGCAGAGGATGCCGAGGCTCGGTCCGGCGAGCAGTTCCAGCTCGTGGCTCCGCTGGACGAGGTCGGCGGCGTGCTCGGCCAGGTCGAGTCCGCGGTCGATGGCCGCGCGGAAGGCGGCGACGCCGAAGCCCTTGAACGACAACCACAGCTTGAGCGCTCGGGCGGCGGTCGTGAACTGGACGCCGTGGTCGGACAGGTTGACCTCGCCGGGGGCGGGGCGGGCGAGGTCGAGGTACCCGGCCTGTGCGCGGAACCGGCCCAGCGCGAACGCCCGGTGCAGCGTGGCCGGGTCCCGCACGAGCAGGCAGCCGATCTCGTAGGGCTGGAACAGCCACTTGTGCGGGTCGATGACGACGGAGTCGGCCTCGTCCAACCCGACCAGGGCGGCGCGGCCCCTGGTGGTCATCGAGGCCGCGGCCCCGTGCGCGCCGTCGACGTGCAACCAGAGGTCGTGTTCGCGGCACAGCCGGGCGAGCTCGGGCAGCGGGTCGACGCTGCCGGTGTTGGTGGTCCCCGCGTTGGCCAGCACGAGGAACGGCCTGCGGCCGGCCCGCCGGTCGCTGTCGACCTCCCGTCGCACCAGGTCGGGGTCGAGGCGGTGGCCGGTGCTGGGCAGGACGCGCGGGGAGTCGCCGAGGCCGAGCACGCGGCAGGCGCGCAGCACCGCCGGGTGGGTCTGGTCGGAGCAGTAGAGGACGGCGTCGGCGGCATCGTCGTCGAGCCGGTCGTACCGGGCCGCCGCGACGGCAGTCAGGTTGGCCATCGTCCCGCCGGGGGTGAACACCCCGCCGGTGCCCGCCGGCATCCCGAGCAGCTCCGCGAGCCACCGCGCGGTGACCTGCTCGACGGCGGCCGGTCCGGCGCCGACGAACCACGCGCCGGGCGAGGTGTTGAACCCGGAGGCGAGCAGGTCGCCGAGGACACCGAGGAAGTTGTTGGCGCTGGGGATGAACGCGAAGCATCCGGGGTGGCCCAGGCGCAGCGACCGGGGCAGCACCTCGGCGGCGAGGAAGTCGACGAGCCCGGCCGGGTCCGCGGGGTCCTCCGGGACGGGCTCGGTCAGGACGTGGTCGACCTCACCGGCTTCCACCCGCCGGTGCACGGGTCGGTTCCGCTGCTCGTGCAGGTGGTCCACCACCAGGTCGACGACCCGGTGGCCCAGCGCGCGCATCTGCTCGGCGGTCAGGTCCAGCTCGTGCGGGGCAGGGGTGGTCACCGCGGTGGTCCCTCCATGACGGTCGTGGCCCGGTGGACCGCGTCGACCCAGGCCCGGGCGACGGGGGCGAGCGCGGGCCGTTCGCCGACCGGGGCCGCCCGGTGGGGCAGCTGGACGAGCACCAGTTCCTCACCGGGGCGCACCCGGTCGCCGGGCCGGGCGTGCTGCCACAGCAGCGCCTCGCCGGGGCGCAGGTCGGTGAGCTGCTTGTGCCCGAGCGGTCGCAGCTCGCCGGCCTCCAGCCGGTAGCACCCGGAGGCGGGGATCGCGTCGAGCACGCCGCGGTGGACGACGGGCACGACGAGCTGGCTCAGTGCCAGGCACGCGGTGCGGACCCGCCTCACCGGCACGGACGGGAGCAGCGAGGCGAGGGCGTGGGCGCCGAGCATCGGCAGCAGGCCCGCGGCGATCTCCTGCGCGTGCACGAGCGACACCACGGTCTGGAACCGGGGATTGATCTCGACGGCGAAGACCGTGCCGTCGACGGCCGCGACGAGGTCGAGCCCGAACGCGCCGCGGAAGCCCAGTTCGCGGAGCTGGTCACCGACCTGTTCGCACACCTGCCGGCACCGCCTGCCGACCCCGGCGGGCAGCTCGTCGTCGGCGACCAACTGGTTGCCGCAGTGCGCGCCCCAGTACGGGGTGAGCTCGGACAGGCCGACCAGCTGGTGCGACACCGCGGACACCGCGGTGCCGTCGCCGGTGGCGCACCCGCTCACGGTCAACGGGATGCCCGGCGTGAAGGCGGACACCCGCAGCGGCTCACCGCGCCAGTCGCCGAGCACCGCGCGCAACTGCGCGACGTCGGTCGCCAGTCGGGTGCCCTTGCCGGTGAGGTTGTTGGCGCGGCGCTGCACCACGACCGGGCGGCCACCGCCCGCCGCCCAACAGGACTCGGCGTCACCGGGGTCGGCGAGGACCACCCCGGTTGCCGGCACGGTCACGCCCGCGCGCTCGAACAGCCGCAGCGAGTCGATCTTGTCAGCGGCGACTTCCGCGGCGGCTCGCGGGGGCGCGAGCAGCCGCAGCCCGCGGCCGGCCGCCCACGACCGCGCACCGGTGCCGTCCTCGGGGGCGAAGGTGATCCCGACCCGCCCGGCGGGGACCGAGCGCGCCGGCACCGGCGGACCGGGTGGCCCGTCGGCGGCTTCCGCGCGGTGGTCCCGGCGCTCGTACCGCAGCCACGGCAGCGCGGAACGGGCGGAGTCGCTCAGGAAGGGGGAGCGGTCGTACCACCACAGGTCGGGTGCGAGTTCGCGCAGCAGGGTCGCCACCTCCGCCGCGACGCCCGCGATCTCCACCCGGCCCGCGGGGGTACGGGTGGTCACAGGATCGCGAAGGTGCCCAGCGCGGTCTGCCGCTGGACGCCCTGCCCCAGGCACTGGAGGAGGTCGAGGGTCGGCGCGGCCTGGGTCGCCTGCGCGGCATGGCCCGCGAACGCGCCCGCCGTGATGGTCCCGGTCTTGGTGACCACGTCGAGCCCGGGGAGGGAGCTGACGGTGACGGTGTAGCTGAACGTGCTGGTGCGACCGTCGTCCCAGGTGATCACCCGCGTCTCCGGGACGGCGGCGACGGGTTCGAGGCAGCCCGCGTCACGCTCGACGGTGAAGCTGCTCGAACCCCCGGTGACGCCGCCACCGGTGGGCGACAGGCAGGAGGTGTACCGGTCGTCGACCCGGGTGACGACCGGCCTCGGCACCAGCACGACACCCGGCGAGTAGGTCCAGGTCGAGGTCGTGGTGCACACGACGACGCCGGTGGCGGGGGCGTCGTCCGCGACCGCGACGCCGGTCGGCGCGACCGCCGAGAAGACGGCGAGCAGAGCGGAGCCGCACGCGACGGCGACGAGACGGCGACAACGGGACCGGAACACGGCTGGATTCATGTTCGACGACCACTTCCAGGTTCGCGGTGCGGGTTCCGGCTGGATCGGAGGCGGCCTGGCCGTCGCCGGGTGAACGGCCAGGCCGTCGCACCCCGACGGATGAGGGTGGGGAGGACGGGTGCGTCCCCGTCCAGGACGGGTTCTTCGTCCGGCGGGCTCCCGTGGTGATCGCCCGGCACGGCTCGACCGATCGGCCGGCTCGCCCGGTACCGAGGTGCCGTCAGCCGGTGCGGTTCACGTCGCGGTCGCGGCGACGTCGAGCTTCTCCAGGTCGATGGGGCGCAGGGACGAGACGTCCACGCCGCCCAACTCGATGATGATGACGATCGGTCCGCCCGAGCCGATGACGATGTAGTTCGGCATTGGTTCCTCCTCGTTCGCGAGTGGACTGCTGTCGATCGGGTGTGGCTGTCGCGGTGCCCGTCACGCGGTGTCCACGGGTTCAGAGCACGGCGGTGAATGAGGTGGTGCCGCTGACGCTGGTCAGTCCCTGCGGGGTGAGGCAGGCGGTGAGGTCGGTGGCGGGCAGGATCTTGGTCTGCACGACGGTCGAGCCCTGGAAGAGTCCGTCGACCACGGTGCCGGTCAGGACCAGGACGGTGGTGCCGCCAGGTTTGAGGTTGATCTCGAAGCCGCCTTGGACGGTGCTGTGCTGTCCGGTGTTCCAGTGGTAGGTGGAGGTGTTGGTGGTGGAGCCGGACAGGCAGCTGAACGTGCCGCTGACCAGGGCGGTGAAGGTGGCGCCGGTGATGTCGGGGTGGGTGGGGGAGACGCAGCCGCCCAGGGTGCCGGTGGCGGTGAAGTCGATCTGGCGCGGCAGCAGCGTCATGCCGGGGGAGTAGGTGCCCACCTGGGTGCCCAGCGGGCAGTTGACGTCGAGCACGGACGCCGACGCGGGGGAGGACAAGCCGACGGCGGTCGACAGGGCGACCGCGGCGACGAGGATCAGGGAACGCAGACGCATGGACTTTCCCCGTTCTCCGGAATCGTTCGGGGAGTCCGAGTTTCGCCGTCCCCTCGTCCGTCCTCAATCGACCAAACGGCTTGCGGCGCAACACCGTGGGTATGCCGCCCACCGCAGAAGTGCGGAATTCGAGCCCGACGGGGTGGCGACGTGCGTCATGCGCGGGAAGCGAGGATCTTCGGTTGCGCGTACTGAGGTTGTCCCGAGGACCGGACACCGGATTTCACGCCCCGAGGGGTGGGTCCCGAGGGGTGGGTCCTGAGGGGTGGGTCCTGAGGGGTGGGTCCTGAGGGGTGGGTCCTGACGATAGCCGACTCGGACCTCGTGCGGATGCGGTAGTCGAGCGTCCAATGTAGACGGTTGTGGTTGTGGTGGCCGAGGTAGGAGAAGACGTCGCCGCGGGTGTCCCGGACGGTGGTGTCGAGCTCGGTCCTGGGGTGACGAAGAACGATTCCGCATCGCCGGTCAGGCCGCGTCGGACGGCGAGGTCGAGGGCGTGTCGGACCAGTTCGGCGCGCATGTGGTCGGCCATCGCGTGCCCGACGACCTCGCGGCTGTGCAGGTCGATCACCGTGGCCAGGTAGAGCCAGCCCTCCCGCGTGGCCGGGTAGGTGGTGTCCCGGCCGATCAGGTCCGGAACCGGCGCAGCGACGACATCGGGCCTGGTCGAAGACCTCCGCCGCCTGCGAGTGGACCGACCATCCCGGGCTCGCGCATGACCCGCCCGACCCGCTCGTGGTTCACCCGACGGCCTCGACGACGCAGCGCGACGACGATCCGCGGACGCCCGTAGGCACCCCGGTGACCGGCATGCACCTCGCCGATCTCGGCGGCCAGGCGCTCGTCGGCCGCAGCCCGCTCCGTCCTGGCCGGAGCCGCGGCGTGCCATTCGCAGAAGCCAGGGCACCGCACGCCCAGGACCCCGTACAACCGGGTGACACCGAAGACGGCGATGCCCGGAGACGAACCGGTGGCAGCGGGTCGACGACCCATTTCCTTGGCGAAATACGCGGCGGCTTGCTGAGGATGTCCTTCTCCGACTCCAGCTCCGCCACCCGCCTGCGCAGTTCCCGCAGCTCCTGGCGCTCATCGGTCGACACGCCGCCCACCGGCGCAGCGGCCCGGGCCTGGTCGGCGGTGCGGACCCGGTTCCCCGGGGTCTCGTGATCCACGCCCAACTCGCGGGCTACCTGCCGCAACGGCCGGTCCGACGAGCGGGCCGGCGCGACGGCGTCCCCGCGGAACCGCTCGGGGTACTTCGACTTGCCTGACACGGAGGACATCCTTCCCGGACCGCCGTCTGGATCAGGGTGTCCGGCTCAAGGGGACAACCTCAGTTCATCCGTTGGCCGGTTCTGCTCGGCCACTCGCCAGCAGCCGAGGACGTTACGTTGCCGGTGCAACACGAGGTCGCCGTGTCGCTCCGGACGAGTCGGTGCCCAGGGCCGGACCGGGCCGACACGCAGTACCCGGTGCGCTGGGCACCTTGCCGGACTGCCGCGAGAGCACCGGTGAGGCCGGCACGATCCGCGATGGCGCCAGTCGTCTGGTGACCGGGAAGCGGAGCTGCTCGAACCAGACCGGGCCTGCTCGTCGGGACACCGTGGTGGTGGAGCGGTTCGGCGGTAGTCGGATCGGCCTACGATCCGGCGACTGCGGAGGCGGCAGGTAGCCGTGGTGACCACGTGTCACCACACCCGACGGTAAGCGGAGTCGTCGGTCCCGAGCAGGTGGTTCGAGAACACGGCCGAGGGACCGGACCCCGTCCTCCGGGAACTTGTGCACATACTCGGAAGCGGCAATGGCGGCGAACCGGTTCCGCGGTCCGAATCCGCCGGGGATCGTCGATCGAGAAGGGCAGGCAACACATGTTCCACCGCACCTGGGCGGCGGTTCTCACAGCAGCCGCTGTTCTGTTCGGCTCGTCACCCGCGGTTGCGGGCCAGGACGAGTACCTGGTCTTCGTGGGCGGCGTCGACATCCAGACAGCTGTCTGGGAAGCAGGTCCCGTTCCCGGGATGCCGGTCTTCCTGAGGGAGTTCGAGAACGACCACGACCCGCACCAGTACTGGTACTGGAACGCCGAGGTGGGAACGTTCCGAAACCAGGCGAGCGGCCAGTGCCTGACCGCTGACGGCACGGCGGTGCGGCAAACGCCGTGTCGCACCGGCGCGGAGGACCAGCTGTGGGACTGGAGTCCGGTCGGCGAGCCGGACATGTTCCCGGCCCTGCTCTCCAGCGTCGCGGACAGCGGCTCGTGCGTGACGCACGCGGGACTGGACGATCCGTTGGCGTTGGAGCCCTGTGATGCCGGCAGGGCGAACCAGCAGTGGAACGTCTACCTGGAAGCGATGCGCTCCCCCGATCAGCTCCTGCGGCCGCTTCGCTAGGTATTCGGCCGGTCCCCGTAGTCGTGGCCGGCCGGTGGAGGTGGTGATGGTGCGGCGCACGAGTTCCATCCGGCGATCGTGCGGCTCTGGAACAACGCCTGGGCCGAGTTCGTGCCGTTCCTGGCCTTCGACGTGGAGATCCGGCGGGTGATCTGCTCGACCAACGCCCTCGAAAGCGTCGACGCCCGTATCCGCCGCGCGGTCAAGGCCCGGGGCCACTCCCCGACGAGCAGGCCGCGCTCAAGCGCGTCCAACTCGCGATCATGAGTCTCGACCCGACCGGGACCGGACGCAAACGCTGGATGATGCGCTGGAAGCCGGCGCTGAACACCTTCGAGATCGCCTTCGACGGCCGCCTGGCCGCCGGACGCAAGTAGCCCTCTTCAACCCGAATTACACCGCTCGTGTGGCTCTGGCGCACTTTCGGTGGTGACGGCGAGTAGCCGGTCGCGGTCGTGGCCTTGCGGTGGAGATCGATGCCCTCGCCGGGAAGGTGTTTCGGGCTGTCGACGCCTTCGTCATCGCAGCCCCGGGCGCCGGACGGCACGGCCACAACCCGGATGCGGACCACAAACACCGCTCTCTGCCACGCACCCGACGACCGGAACCGGCAGTCCGGACATGCCGTCCCCACAAAGGGATCGGCACCCATCGCAAGATCACAACCGACCGGCTGCTCACCGTCACCACCGGAAGTGCGCCAGAGCCGCCCGTGTTTGACAGCCCCTGCCCGTAAGGGGGTGAACTGGAGCGCTATTCAGAAGGTCACCAACCTTGGCGGTAGTACTCCAGGCTGGTGACGATGCGGATGAGGGTGGGGAGTTCGGTCAGGCGGGGTCGGTAGCCGGTGGCGAGGATCTTCCGGTCCTTGGGGTGGGCGATGGCGTGTTCGACGGCCCATCTGATGCGGCTGATGCTGGTGTTCCAGGTCTTGTCGGCGGGTGTGTGCCGTGTGTGGCCGGGGCGTTTGCGGCGGGGTCGGATGGCGGGGGTGCCCTGGTAGCCGAGGTCGCCGACGACCTGGGTGTCGCATAACAGCACGTCGAGGCCGGTGAGGGTGTAGGCGTTGCTGTCGTGGGTGCGGCCCTCGACCGGGCCGGTGACGGCGGGCAGGGTGCCGTCGAGGGCTGCCGGGACCTGCACCGTCACACCGGCTTGGCGGTGTTTGGTGTTGTGGTTGGCCTTGCGGTGGGAGGCGTGGTCGTCGGTGGGGACCAGGGCGCCGTCGACGAGTACGACCCGGCCCGCGAGTGCGTCGGGCAGCGGCGGGGTGTGGAGGCAGGTGACCTGGCCGATCAGCGGGGCGATGCGTCGGACGATGCGGGAGACGGTGGGCTGGGAGACGCCGAACCAGTCCGCGGCGACGGTCTGTGCCGGATTCTGGCGCATCAGCACGAGCGTGAGCAGCACGGATCGGTACAGGCTTAGCGCCGGGGGTCGTCCCACCGGCCGGTCCGGGGGACCCAGGACCGGATGGATCCGGGCGACCAACTCCTGGATCTGGTCGTGGTCGAGCCCGATCGTAGACTGGTAGCGCAACAGCCCCGCCTCGTGGTGGATCGTTTCTGTGGAAGGAAACCGACCCTGCCCAGACGGGGTAGTTGCGCTGTCACCCCGAGATCAACCTCCTGGGCAACGCTCCTGTTCTTCGGAAGATGGGGGGCGAATCCGGCTCCGTGATCCTTGCGAGCCCGACGTGTTCACCTTCGGATGCGGCGGGTGACATGTTCTTGTGACGACCCCCGAGGCGTCGCACATGGACTGCAAGTACTCCTCGGCAGGGCGGTCGGGTCAGGCGAGCTGGGTGATGGTGATGTTGGCGGGGCCGCTGGTGCCGGTGACGCCTTCGGGGGTGAGGCACTGCGCCGGTGTGGTGTTGAACAGCGCCGCGGTCATCACGACGGCGGCTCCGGTGAACCGGCCCGCGGTCACGGTGCCCTGGTAGACCACGACGACCTCGTTGGCGGGGCGCAGCACGACCAGCCCCACCGCGGCCACGGTGGTGGTCTCACCGGTGTTCCAGGTGATGGTCACCGTGATGGAGACGCCGCCACCCAGGCACGACACCAGGCCGTTCGCGGTGATCGCGTACCCGCCGGAGGTGATCGTGGGCGATCCGCTCGAGACGCACGAGCCGTAGTCCGCGCTGGAGGTGATGGAGACGACCCTGGGCTGCGCGGTGACTCCCGGCTGGTAGGTGTTGGCGCCGTTGCCCGCGCACGACAGCAACTCGACGTCCACGGCTTGGGCCGCGGGTGCTGCGGTCACCACTCCGAACGCCACCGACATGGCGACGACGACGCCCGCGAAGGACCGCCGCGCCGCCGACACCAGCTTTTCGAGCTTCGCCGCCCTCATCGGAGCACCCCCACTTCCATGACTCAACCGGATTCACACTGTAATCACCCGGTGGCGTGCCGAACGGGCGAAATGCGATGACACTTTCCGTATGCGTCCACGGGTGCGGAACCGCAGATTTCGTTGCAGCGGTCCGCACTGCCGGGTACCACTGAGCCTTTCACCCTCATCCAGCGTTGAGGTGGAGCGTGAGGCCGGCTCTGGTCAGGTTGGCGATGCTGGTGGTGGAGCAGCGGAGTCTGCGCAGCAGCCGCCCGGTCCTGCGGATCGAGACGGCTCGTTCGCCGAGGGCGCGGATACGGGCGTGTGAGCGGTTGACCGCCTGCTGGCCGGGTGAGGGGTTGTGCCACTTGCCGCGGTAGGGCACGCGGACCGAGCCGCCCGCTCTCCGGTAGGCCTTGTCAGCTCAGCATGGGATGTCCGCTGTGGTGAGGGCGTCGACGATGCCGTGGCCGCGTGCTGCGGTCAGGTCGTGGGTCGAGCCGGGTGGCGCGGGCGAGGTCTGCAGCAGTCGACCGGCTGGGTCGGCGAGGACTTGGACGTTCATGCCGTGTCGCTTGTGCTTTCCCGAGTGGTACGGCCGGTCGGCCGCGATGCGGTCGATGGGCGGCAGGGTGCCGTCGAAGGTGATGTGGGCCTTGCGCGCGACGATGCGCGTCGCGTCGGCCGGGTCCGGTGCCCGTGCGGCCGGGAGTTGGACGGCTTCGTGGATGTAGCGGTAGACGGTGGCCAGGCCGATGCCGAATCCGGCGGCGAGGCGGATGTAGGTGTCGCCGCAGCGCAGGTGTGCCGGTATGGGCAGGGCCTGGCGTCCGGGATCGACCCTGCGCCACCTGCCGGACGGGTTACCCGTGGTGATCGGCCGTGGTGGGCTTGCATCGATCGTCCGGTCCAGGCGGTCGGTGTCCGAGCCCTCGGCAACCAGCCGTGTCCGGTCTTTGTCGCCGACATCGCGCACGTTCGCGTGACCGAAGTGGTGACGACGGACGCAGTGCCGGTGCTGTCGACGACCTGAGCGGCACGAGGTCTCGCCGCCGGCGATCGACTCATCCCCGCCCACGAGGCGTACGTACGGCGACCGCAGGGGTGACCCCCGGTTGAACCGTCACTCCACGGTGACCGCGCCACCGCCCGGAAAGAGGTTCGCACCCATGACTTCCCGCTTCGAGCCGGAGAAAACACCCGAAGGGGAAGACATCGACGAGGACGACGGTCTGTTGCTGGACACGTCGGTGCAGTGCGAGAGCCTGGCCGTGATGCGCGCCCAGGTCGGCAGCCTGCTGCGAGGGTTCGGCGAGGACTTCGTCCGGGACGCGCAACCCGTCCGCCACGTACTCGTCGACAATGCCTGCGACCACGCCGACAAACCCCACCACCTCAGCGTGCGCTGTCACACCCGACGTGAACTCCTCATCGAGGTCCGGGACGCCTCCACCGATCGTGCCCCGCGGTCGGCGCCTCGACGGCAGGCCCCAACCGCGGCAACGGCATGAAGGTGGTCGAGCACTCAGCAGCGACCCGGGCGTGCGTCCCACCGACAACGCCAAGGTCGTCTGGGCCCGCCTGCGCATACCGGCCTGACCACACCTCGCCGACGTCGCACTGCCCGATGACGACGGCGCTTTGATCCGGACGTGATCTCGTGCTGCCCGAGGTGTTCCACCGGCCGGTCCGCGACGGCTGATCCGCAGGATCGGCGCACCGGCGACCACCCCTTCCGGCCGCGCCGGCTTCCGTCCCGCCCGCTGTCCTCGGACACCGGAAGAGGTGGCAGCCGCTGGTCACGGCGTTGGACGGGTCGCTGGGAGCGATCGCCTGGTGACGGCCGGAGTGATCCCCAGGGAGTCCACCTGCACTCGCCGGGGGACGTCGGTGGGACCGAGCCTTCGACGGCGGACGGACGAGACGGGTGTGATCGCGAAGGCTCGACGAGCTGACGGGCGCGCGGCTGGTTGGCAGTCGTGCGCTGGTCGGACGGACGGGCGTGCCGCCCGCACCGCCTCGCCGAGACCACCGCCGCTCGGCCGCCGCACCCGCACACCTGCTGCGGCGCACCTGCGTCACCATCCTGCACGACACCGGAGTCGGGCTTCGTCGACCGGGGGAGAGGGTGGGACGGCGGCTGGATGTCGTCGGGAAGTCGCGCTACGTTCGGGAGCGCTCCCGGAATGTGTCTTCCACCTCGCTCGAGGAGCCGAACCATGTTGCGACGGCGTTGTCGCCCGGCCGCGGTCCCGGCCGGCCTGCTCGTTTTAGCCCTGTCCGCGTTCCTGCTGCCCTCGGTGTCGGTGAACGACGCCGCCGCGGCCGGCACGTCCCGCACCGGCACGGTGCCGCTCACCGAGTTGACCGTGGTGTCCGAGCAGGTGGCATCCGGTCTGCGGCGTCCGATCGCGATCACCGGGCTGCCGGACGGCCGGATGCTGATCGCGGAGAAGGAGGGCACCGTCCGCGCCTACCACCCCGACACCGGCCTGGCCGCCGAGCCGGTGCTCGACCTGACCGACCGGATCGACGCCTCCGACAACGAGCGCGGCCTGCTCGGCATCACACCCGCGCCGGACTTCGCCCGGACCGGGACCCTCTACGTGGCCTACACGAGCCTGCCGGCCGGCGCGCTGACCCTGGCGCGGGTGCCCCTCGGTGCTCCTGACCGGGCGCGGGTGCTGCTCACCCAGGAGCACGCCGAGTACGGCAACCACAACGGCGGACAGGTGGCGTTCGGCCGCGACGGCTACCTCTACTGGTCCCTCGGCGACGGCGGCCACACCCACGACCCGTTCAAGGCCGGCCAGGACCTCGGCACCCTGCTCGGCAAGATCGTGCGCATCGACGTCAACCGCACCTGCGGGCCGAAGCCCTACTGCGTGCCCTCCGGCAACCCGTTCGTCCGCGTGCCGGGCGCGCGGCCGGAGATCTGGCTCTACGGGCTGCGCAACCCGTGGAAGTTCTCCGTCGACCCGGTCGACGGCTCGCTGTGGATCGGGGACGTCGGCCAGGGCCTGGTCGAGGAGGTCAACCACATCCGCCCGTGGCAGGGCGGGGCGAACCTCGGCTGGTCCTGCCGGGAGGGCACCCCGGTGTTCGACCCGCAGCAGTGCCGCTCGGGCGGGCGGTACACCGACCCGGTCTTCGAGTACGACCACTACAACGACAACTGCTCGGTGACCGGCGGCGTGGTGTACCGGGGGTCCCGGACCCCGCAGGCGCGGGGGACCTACGTCGCGAGCGACTACTGCTCGACTCGCGTGTTCGCCGTGCGCCCCCGGTTCGACGGCGGCTACGAGTCCGCCGTGATCGGACACCTCCCCACCCAGCCGACCGCGATCGGCACCGACGTGCACGGCGAGCTGTACGTGCTCAGCGACCTCCCGGGATGGCTCAACCGCGTGCGGTTCGAGCTGGTCCAGCCGGCCCGCGCCGGCAGTGGGGTGGCGAACCGCTGACACCTTGGGCTACTCGTTCCGTGACACCTCCGGGAACGGCCAGGGCCGGACGGCCGTCCCCGGCCTTGACGCACAGACGCGGGTCTCCCGACCCCCGCTCGCGCCGTTGATCGGTCTCCGAGGCACGCCCTCGTCGCCCCGGGGCAACGGTCGGGGAGATCCCGACGATACGCAGGACGGGGGGTCGAGTCGGAGGAGCGCCATGGCCGGGCTGGACGCGTTGCTGGACGAGGCGGGGCAGCGGCCGGGGACGGTGACCTGGGCCGCGATCCTGGGCGTGCTGGTCGGGCTCGGAACGCTCGCCGGCGCTGTGCTCGCCGGCGTGGTCCTGGTCGAGCCGTCCGGAACGGGGTGGTTCGCGCTCGTCGCGTGGTCGGTGGTCGTCGCCCAGGTCGTGGCGGCGGTGCTGCTGCTCGCGGGCGGGGTGCGGCTCGCGATCGGCGCCGGGCGACGCGCGTTGATCGCCGGTGCCGCACTGGAGTTGGCGGTCTGCGCGGGCTACCTGCTCCACGCCCTGAGCGCGGTGGCGTCCGCCACCGGCGAATCGCCGGCCGCGGCCGCGGTCTTCATCGCCGTTCCGATCGTGGTCGCCGCCGCGGCGGGAGCGAGCCTGTTGCTGGCGTTGCGCCCGGTGACCGTCGAGTACCTGCTCTTCGGCCGGTACGTTCCCCGCTGACCGACATCGGCCTCGCGGTCGACACCCGCTGCTGCCGACGAGCGGACATCCCGCTGCCGGGTGAGAAGGTCCTTCCCGGTCTGCGTGTGCTCCCTCGATCCGCCGGGTCGACGGACGGCGTGCCGGCGGAGTACGTACAGGGTGAGTGCCGGTCCAGCACCGCGGACGCCGCCGACCAGCACCCGGCGCGTCCGGTCACCCCATGCCGGGCGTGCCCGTTCCGCCGGCCGTCATCGGTCGTTCCTCGCCGTCATCGGGCCGACGGTGGTGGTCAGCCTGGTGCGGTGACAATCGGCCCGAGCGGGGCGGGGACCGCGGCCAGGGCGTGCAGTCGCCGGGGCGGGAAGTCGGTCCACGTCCCGGGGGGATCGCGGTCGGCGTGCAGGTGCAGGTCGAGGAAGCGTTGCCAACGCCGCAGGCCGTCGACGGCAGTGGCGACGTCGAGCTGCCCCGCCTCGATCGCGCCGGCGAACTCGTCGAGGTCGAGCAGTCGCTGGTGGCGGCCGTCGGTGGGAACCAGGACGTCGGCGTAGAGGTCCCGGACCGTGATCGAGTCCCCGGCGGTCGAGACGTGCACGAGGTCCACGTACCAGGTGGTCGGCCCGCTCCGGTCCCGGTCGGTCCCGCGATGGGACCGCCAGGCCGGAACCGACATGCTGACACCGAGGTCCAGCAGCACGAACACGCGTTCCAGCAGCGTGCCCCCCGGCCACGGCTCGAAGCTGTCCGGCAGCCGGAACTCGTAGGCGAGCGTGTCACCGAGGCGGACACCGGGCAAGGGCCCGAACAACGGGACCGGGTCGCCGTGAGCGCCTCGCCAGACCTCGACTCGTTCCACCAACCATTCGTACCCGACACGGCGGCAGGACGCAGACGCTTCCCTGTCCGTACACGTGGTGGCGGGCAATCCCGTCGCCGACGAACGCACGCCTGCCGCGAGTCGTGCGTCCGGAACGTCGCTTCCCACGAGAAGCGGACACCGCCCAGCCCTGTCCAAGCCCGGCGACCCATCGTGCCAGTGCGTAGCTCGTCAAGGTGACGTTGCCGGCAGCGCGCCGCGAGCGGCCGACGCGCGCTCACGCCGACGAGCGGGCACGTGCGAGGATCCAGGTCGTGGAGGCGGGGATCGTTTCGCGTGCGGTGGCCGCGGCGACGGCACTGGCCGCAGAGCTGCACCTGCGGGCCGACGATACGGTCGTGATCCACAATTCGAACATGCTCGCCCTGCGCCTGTTGCCGTGCGGCGTCTTCGCCCGAGTGGCGCTGGTGGGGCGGGAGGTGGCCGCGCTCGAGGTCGAACTCGCCGGGCGACTCGCCGCGACCGCGAGCCCCGTCGCAGCGCTGGAGCCCCGGGTCGAGCCGCGGGTCTACGAACGCGACGGCTTCGCCGTGACCTTGTGGACCTACTACGACGTCGTGACTCCCGACCCGGACTTCCCGGGCGCATACGCGGACGCGCTCCAACGCCTGCACGCCGGCATGCGAAGCGTCGAGATCGCGACCCCGCACTTCCTGGACCGGGTCGCAGAGGCTGAACGGCTGGTCACGCACCGGGATGACACCCCCGCGCTCACCGAGACCGACCGGCACCTCCTCATCGGCACGCTGCGGAGCGCTCGTGAACGCATCCGCCGCCGCGGTGCCACCGAGCAGCTGCTGCACGGCGAACCGCATCCCGGCAACCTCCTCAGCACCCGTGACGGCCTGCTGTTCATCGACTTCGAGACGTGCTGCCGCGGACCCGTCGAGTTCGACGTGGCCCACGTGCCCGAGGAGGTCGGCGCGCGTTATCCCGGCGTCGATCACGTCCTGCTCGCGGAATGTCGGCGGCTCGTGCTCGCGCTGGTCGCCGCCTGGCGTTGGGACATCCGCGACGAATTCCCGGACGGGCGTCGGCACGGCCGAAACATCCTGTCCTCGCTCCGCGAGGGTCCGCCGTGGCCCGCACTCGGTGCTCTCGTCACCGGGTAGCGAAACGCACCCACATGCCGCGAGCAGTCGTGTGCGGCGTTTGACCGGTACGAGTCAGATTGCGGCACGCATGCTGAGATGTGCCGCGCTCATCCCACGAGGTGCACAGCGGGGTTTGCTCGGAGTCGGCGCCGGCACGGGCCGGACTCGTGTCCAGCGCGGCGTTGCGCGGCCGACGGGGAACGGCGTGGTCGGCAGCGATACGGCCGCCGGCACGATCCCGGCCGTGGAGTGGTCCGCGTCCTCGGCGCCGGACAGGGCGCGCACCGGCTCGACGGTGACGTGGGCGGCGAGCACGAAGACCTGCACCGCGAAGACCGACACCGCGATGACCTTGAGCGCAGCTCGCGCGCCTCGGGATGGGAGAACTGCCAGGCGACCGCCGGTGGGCGGGACGAACACCACGTTGTTCGTCAGCCGCTGTGGGCGCGGACGGCTCCCTCCGGGTGGTGGCGGCGCAGGTTGGCGGCGAGGACGCGGTCGAGCGTGCGGTCGGACAGCATCCGGGTCAGGCGGGTGATCAGGGCGGCATCCCGGCCGACGGTGTAGCGGGTGCGCGGTCTGCGGGTCGTCACGGCCTTCGCGATGACCCGGGCGGCGGCGTCGGCGGTCAGGCCCGATGCGGTGCCCGAGGCCATCAGCGTGTTGGTCGCCTGGACCAGGCTGCCGTAGCGCCCGTGCTGCTCCGGTGTCATCCGGGCGGCCAGGGTGTTCGCCGTCGCGATCCCGCGGGTGGCCATCTCCGTGCGGACGCCGCCGGGCTCGACCACGACCACCTGCACGCCCAGCGGCGCGACCTCCCGGCGGAGCGAGTCGCTGACCGCCTCCAGGGCGAACTTCGCGCCGGCGTACGCGCCGTACGTGGCCATGGCGACCTTGCCGCCGACCGAGCTGATGTTGATCACGCGCCCCTTGCTGCGCAGCAGCGCGGGCAGGAGCGCCTGGGTGATGGCGATGTGGCCGAACAGGTTGACTTCGAACACCCACCGCCACTGCGTCATCGGCAGGGCTTCGACCGGGGCGTTCACCTGGATGCCGGCGTTGTTGACGAGCGCGTGCAGCGCGCGCGGGTCGCCGGCGACCCGCGCGACGAGTGCTTCCACCTGCTCGGGCTCGGTGATGTCGAGGATGACCGGCTCGACGCCGGTGGATCGGATGGCGTCGGCGTCATGGTCGCGTCGCACGCCGGCCAGGACGTGGAATCCCCGGCGGGCCAGTTCGCGGGCGGTTGACGCGCCCATGCCCGTGGAGGCTCCGGTCACGACGACCAGTTTCCGATTTTCAGATGACGTTGTCACCTTGGTGACGCTACCAGTTCGGATGACAACGTCAACTGTATGATGGGCGTCATGGCCACCCGTGCGGAATCCGCCGCCGCCACCCGCCGCGCCCTGCTCGACGCGGCCGCCGAACTCCTCGACCTCGGCGGCCCCGAAGCGGTCACCTTGCGCGAGGTGGGCGCGCGGGCGGGCGTGACGCGGGGAGCGCCGTACCGGCACTTCGCGGGCAAGGACAGCCTGTTGACCGCCGTCGCGACCGAGAGCTGGGAACGGATCGGCGACCGGGTGCACGCCCTGCGGACCGACCCGGCCCTGTCCGCCTCCGAGAAGCTGCGCGGCGCTCTCCGCGCCCTCATCGGCGTCGGCCGGGACCAGCCGCACCTCTACCAGGTGTTGTTCAGGCAGCGCGGAGACCGTTCCGGAGAACGTGGTGAAGGCCTCGAGCGCGTCCGGCTTCGGCTGTGCGGACCGGAGGGCGACCCGGCCGCGGCCGTTCGCGCGGCCGGACGCTTCCAGGACGAGTTCCTGGCCATCGTCGCCACCCTCGTCGGGGAGCGCGACGCACCGCACTACGGCGCCCTGCTGCTCAGCAGCGCCCACGGCATCGCGGGCATGGAACTCAGCGGCCACCTCGGCCCGGACAAGTGGCGCACCACTGCCGACGAACTCGTCGACACCCTCGTCCGCATGGTCGCGGACGAGGGTGAAACGACATAGCAACGCCCTGCCTCTGCACTCGGGTCGGCGACCCTCCTGACCGATGCCGTGACATCCGTTGCGCTGATCCCCCATTCGGCGAACGTCCGCCCATGCCGCCGAGCGACTGCCCACGACCACGTGCTCATGTCGACGAGCGGTCTCGTACCGGCGTGATGCGTGCAGCACGGGGTGCAGGCGGCCGGTCCGTTCACGTCGAGGGAGTTTTGCCGTTCCGCCAGGGTTCGGTGGCCCGCCAGGTCTCCAGGGTCGAGGACAGGCCGTCGAGCAGCAGCGGGAGTTGCGGGGCCATGGCCAGGCAGGCGACCGCCTGGAGGTCGCGCAGGCGCTCCATGGCGCGCAGCACGCCGGTGTCGACCGCGCGAAGACCGAGTTCGGCCGCGGCGGCGTCGTAGGCGGCGATCGCCTCCTCGCCGGTGTGCGCGAGGTCCCACTCGACCGGGGCGACGCCGACGTGCTCGTAGTCGGAGTACAGCACGGCGTCGGGGGTCTCGATCAGGTTGTAGAACGGTGCGTCGCCGTGGACCACCTGGACGGGGACGCCGGGGAACACGCGCGCGAAAGCGGCGGGCGACGCGGTGACGGGCGAGAGGACGGCCCACTCGGCGCGGGCGCGGGCCAGGTCGGCGGCGGGCAGCAGGTCCTCACGGCCTTCGAGGTCGTCGAAGGCGAGGTCGACGTAGCCCTGGATGCCGGGGAAGAAGCCGGTCTCGCCGGGGTACCCGGCCAGGACCGAGTGCAGGCGGGCGACGGCGGGCATGCGCCTGACCGCGTCGTAGTCGTTGGGCAGCACGCCCTCGACCTTCTCCCAGAAGGTCATCGCGAACCCGTCGCGCTCGACGGGTTCCGCCGGGACGAGGTCACTGGGCACGACGGTCGACTCGCCGCGCGACGCCATCCACCTCGACACGGCCAGCTCCGTGCGCTGGAAGCCCGCCGAGGTGGTGCCGCGCGGGGTCACCACCGGCACGCGCGCGACGACCGGCGACGGCGCGAGGTCCACCACCACCGAGAAGACGTCGTAGACGACCTTCGCCTCGGACGCGTCCAGGCCCAGGGCCGTCGCGGCGGCGACAGCGGCATCACGGGCGCGGTGTGAGCGGGCGGCGCGTTCTTCCTCGGTGATCATGAATGCCACTCTAGGACTTCACCCCGTCGAGGATCTCGTCGGCGGTCTCGGTCCAGACGATGGGCTGGGGGGCGTCGTGCCCGGCGTCGATCCAGGTTCGACGTTTGCTTCGAGTTCGGCGGCGCCGCAGGTGGGCGCTGCGGCGGAGTTCGCGGTTGGTCAGCTCGGCTGACCAGCGCTCCACCAGCTTGAGCCAGGACGATCCGGTCGGGGTGAAGTGCAGGTGGAATCGGGGATGGCGGACGAGCCAGGTTCGATCTCGGGTTTGGGTGGCGTGGTTGCCGCAGACCAGGTGCGGGCCCGACTCCGGTGGGGTGTTGGCATCGATGGTCTTGAGGAACCGCAGGAACTCCCGGTGGCGGCGTCGGTGTTGGCCGATGACCTTGCCGGTGGCGACGTCGAGGGCGGCGACGGTGGTGCCGTGCCGGACGTAGTCGTGCCTGCGACCGGCCGCAGTGGTGGGCATGACCGACAGCGTCGCGGCGGTGCGGTCCAACGCCTGCATCCCGGACTTCTCGTCCACACACAGGACACGAGCCTTGGCGAGCGGGTTGAGGTAGAGGCCGACGACATCGCGGACCTTACCGATGAACAGCGGATCGGCGGACAGCTTCCCGGTCTGCACCAGGTGCGGCTTGAGTTCGAAGGCGCGCCGGATCACGGGAGAACGCCGTCTGGGACATGCCGGTGACCCGCGCCATCGACCGGGTCGATCAATGCGAGTCGTTGTTCGGCGGCACCTGTTCGCGTGTGGTCACCACACCCTGTTCGGCCCGGGCTTCGGTGATCGCGCGGCGCGCCGAGACGGCGCTCGTCGGACAGCCCGTCCAAGCGGTGCTCGAGGGATCGGCGCCGCCATTGTTCACCATCGGCGGTGACACACCCAATCGACGCACCACATCCATATCGGACACGCCTTCTGGGGCCCGACCAGTCGACTACACAATTCGGGGCACATGGCACTAACCCCACACGACGACCTGGCCGGTGATGGTCACGCGGTCCACGGCAAGCACGTCGATCCGGAAGATCCTGCCCTCCGGCGTGCTCCCGCACACCGTGCTGCCGGCGGCCAGGTTCTCGGCGTCCCGCGTCCCGCGCGCGGAGATCTCGGCGGCGCACTCGGCTTGGCCGGGCACGCCACCGCCGAACCACTCCGCCAACCAGTAGTTCTCGTCCCCGTGCAGGCGGCCGGGGGTGAGCGTCCAGACGTTGCGGCCGTCGACGCGCTTCGGCGGTGACAGGTCGAGGTTGAAGCTGCCGAACTCAAGCTCGCTGCTGAAGCGAACGGCGTCCGCAGGCGGGGGAGCGACGGACGGCGCGAACGCCGTCGTGGTGGTGGTGGTGATCGTCGTGGTCGTGGCCACGACGATCACGCTGCCGGACGCGCGGGTCGCCGGAACAGTGGGCATCGGCCGGACAGCGCCCACCGTCGGCACGACCGGCGCGTGGGCGGCCGCCCCGGTGGTCTCCGTCGCGGGCGTCGTGACGGAGACGGCCTGGGGCGGCGCGGACCGCGCGAGCTCGTCGGACACCGTCAGCGCGACCAGCGCCGTGGCAGAGGTGCCCATGGCCGTCGCCGCCGCGACAGCGGAGAGCAGCAGGCGCCTGCGCCACCGCGGCCCGGCAGGCGGGTGCAGGTGGACGTCACCGCTGATGGAACCGGCCTGGATGGACGTGCCGACATCGCCGTCGACCTCGTTCCTGGCCGGCTGGTCTGACTGCTTCAAGACTGACCCCTGCCCGCGACTCGGAAGACTGATACCGGGCAGATCGATGGCTCACCCAAATGTGTTACGGACGTAATGAGCTTCGGTGGTCGATACTTTTCCATTGCGGGCCAATGTTTCAATGTCGAATGGCCTGCTCGTGCGAAGGGGTGAACCTCTTGCCATCCAGCAAGACGATTCCGTTCGGGCCTAATGCTGCGTTCCTGATATGGTAGACGGCGTCGTGGCTTCCTCGGTTTGTGCGCCGGGTGACCCAACAGGAAGCCCGTGCCCACGCGATGCTCGGAGTGGACGACATCGAGGTCGATCGTAAACTGGACGAGGCCCACCGCCTGTTGGCGGACGCCGAGAGCAGCGTCGCCGATGAACCGCTCGGCGGCCACTGCAACGCCACGTTGCTGGCGATGCAGACAGCGATCTGCCACACGGAAGCCGGCCGTCCGCGTCGAGCCGCCGACCTGTACCGCGCATCCCTGTCCGCCCACGAGTTCTCGCCTCGTGACTACGGGACTTGCCCCTGGATGTTGGACACCGGACACACTTGGATCCTGACGATCCGGGTGGACAGGAGTCCCGTTCAGATGGTGATGAAGCACTACCCGCCGGAGTTCCGGGCCGAGGCGGTCGCGCTCTACCGGTCCCGACCCGGCGCGACGATCAAGTCGGTGGCCGACGACCTCGGGGTCAACCACGAGACGCTGCGCAACTGGATCCGGCTCGACGACGGCCGACGCACCGGAACCCACACCGCCGCCGCTCCCGCGGCCGCGCCGCCGTCGGGTTCACCGGAGGACGAGAACGCCGCGCCGCGCAAGCGGATTCGCGAGCTCGAGGAGGAGCGCGACATCCTGCGCAAGGCGGCCCGGTATTTCGCGGGCGAGACGCGCTGGTGA
>NZ_NSDM01000019.1 GCF_030852425.1 Saccharothrix longispora | reverse complement strand
ACAACACTGACAAATAATGTCAGTTGTCCAGTAACAATCTCAAAGGAATCCTCTTGACGAGGATCATAAATTTACTGGCTATTCGGCACGCTGTTGAGTTCTCAAAGAACACGCGCTCATCGTCACTCACCGCTTGCACGGCTCGCTCGGAGGCTTGTGTATTCGTAAGCTTTGTTGTGAAACTTGACGCCCTTGGCCGGAACGGCCCTCAGGGCCTCGGCTGGGTCTTCTCGTCTCGAGGTCACCCACTCTACCACACGAGGTGGGAGCTTGGTTCGTGACCCGCCGCACTCCGTTCCGGTCTTCCCGGCCCGTTCCGCGCTGGCAGAGAGAAAGTTACACGCCGCCGAAGAGGAGGTCAAATCAGGGGCGCGGCACCGCTCCACAGGCCGAAACCCCAGGTCAGCAGCCTGTGTAGTACCGACTCACACGCTATCCGACCCGCCTCGCGTGCAACAGTGTGACCGCGATCACTCGACGAGATGACGAAGGCCGCCTGCCCACGAGGGGCAGACGGCCTTCCGGATCACTCGTCCGTGCAGGTCAGAGCAGTACGCGCACGCCCGCGGTGTTGCGCTTGCCGCGCCGCACGACCAGCCACGCGCCGTGCAGCAGGTCCTCCTTCGCGGGCACCCACTCCTCGTCGGTCACCTTCGCGTTGTTCACGTACGCGCCGCCCTCCTTCACGGTGCGCCGCGCCGCGCCCTTGCTGTCCGCGAGCCCGGAGCCGACGAGCAGGTCGACGATCGTCGGGCCGTCCGCCAGGCGGACCTCGCCGGTGGGCGCCTCCGACATGGCGGCCTCCAGCGTCGACAGGTCCAGCTCCCGCAGCTCGCCCCGGCCGAAGAGGGCCTGGCTGGCCGCGATGACCTGCCGGGTCTCGTGCTCCCCGTGCACGAGGTCGGTGAACTCCTGGGCGAGCCTCTTCTGCGCGGCGCGCAGGTGGGGGGCTTCGGCGGTCTGGCGCTCCAGCTCGGCGACCTCCTCGCGCGAGAGGAAGGTGAACATCCGCAGGTACCGGATCACGTCGGCGTCACCGACGTTCACGAAGTACTGGTACCAGGCGTACGGCGAGGTCATCTCCGGGTCGAGCCACACGTTGCCGCCACCGGTGGACTTGCCGAACTTGCGGCCCTCGGCGTCGGTCACCAGCGGCGCGGTCAGGGCGTGCGCGGTCCTGCCGTCGACCCGGCGGATGAGGTCCACGCCGCCGATGATGTTGCCCCACTGGTCGGAGCCGCCGACCTGGAGCTTCGTGCCGTGCGCGCGGTGGAGGTGGAGGTAGTCGTGGGACTGGAGCAGCAGGTAGCTGAACTCGGTGTAGGACATGCCGTCGGCTTCGAGGCGGCGCTTGACCGTCTCGCGGGCGAGCATGACGTTGACCGAGAAGTGCTTGCCGACGTCGCGCAGGAACTCCAGGGCGGACATCGGGCCGGTCCAGTCGAGGTTGTTGACGACGAGTGCGCCGGTGGGGCCGTCGTCGAACTCCACGAACCGCTCCAGCTGGCCGCGGATGCGCCCGACCCACTCGGCGACGGTGTCGAGCGGGTTGAGGGTGCGCTCGGAGGTGTCGCGCGGGTCGCCGATCATGCCGGTCGCGCCGCCCGCCAGGACGAGGGGCCGGTGCCCGGCGCGCTGGAAGCGGCGCAGCATGAGCAGGGGCACGAGGTTGCCGGCGTGGAGGCTGGGCGCGGACGGGTCGAACCCGGCGTAGAGGGTGAGCGGTCCCGCGTCGAGGTCCTTCCGCAGCGCGTCGAGGTCGGTGGATTGCGCGATCAGGCCGCGCCAGGTCAGCTCGTCGAGGATGTGCTCGCTCACCTGGCCATTGTCCGACACCTGGTCAACGCGGTTTGAGCCGGTGTCCGCTCCGGGTAGTCGGGAGCGGGCGCTGGTGAGAGGACCGCAGCGATGACCTACCCGGATCGCGATCCACGCCCCACTGATCGCCCCACCGGGATCGCGCCCCGCCCCGGGGTGCCGCAGCAGCGGCACGTCCCTCCGCAGGAGGTCGCGTACCAGCGGGAAGAGGTCGTCGAGCGCGGCGACGGACGGGTGCGCGTGGTGTGCGCGGTGATCGACGTGCTGTGCCGGCTGTCGCCGTCGTGCTGGCGATCCGCATCTTCCTGGTGATCGGCGGCGCGAACCCGGCGAACGGGTTCGCGCGGATGATCGGGTCGTGGTCGGCGGGGGTGTCGCCGGGCCTGCGCGACCTGTTCACGCCCGCGAGCGCCGGGCTGCGGACGCTGCTGAACGACGGCCTGGCCGCGCTGCTGTGGCTGCTGATCGGGGCGGTGCCGACGAACGTGATCACCCGGGTCGCGCTGCCCTCCGGTGACCGGCGGGTCTGGTACCGGAGGACCGCGCGCTGACCGTCGCCGGATCACCGGCCCGGCTGGTCCTGCCCGGTGATCAGGTGGACCTCGTCGGCCCGCTCGACGGCGGCGAGGTCGTCGGGGGTGATGCCGCGCCCGGTGTAACGGGCGACGGCGGTGAGCCCCCGGGCGACCTTGTGGCGCGAGCCGACCAGGTCGTCCAGCAGTCGGGCGACGTCGGCGGGCAGGTCGTCGGCGCACCAGGGTTCGAAGGCGGCGACGACCCGGCCTCGCTCGGCGAAGCCCAACCCGGTGAGCGCGTCGACGTTCCAGAACATGCTCGCGGCGCGGCCGTGCGCGGACAGCGCGGCGAGGACGTCGCGGTCCGCGCCCCGGCAGCCGTCGGGCTCGATGGCGAGGACCGCCCCGCCGGTCTCGTGGACGGCGACCCACGGGGCGGTGCCGTGCCCGTGGCCGACGTCCCTCCGGGAGGCGGGCGCGGTGGCGCCGAACGCGCGCAGCACCTCGTCGCGGGTGGAGCCGGTGACGACGGTGACGCACGCGGCCTCGGAGAGGGCGCTGCGGTTGATCCAGCGGTGGGCGGCGTACGGGGGTTCGGTGGTGTCCGCCGTCTTGAGCACCCGTTCGGGCGCGGGCGGGGCCGGCCAGACGGCGAGTTCGTACCACTCGGTGTCGTTGCCGTCGCGGCCCCTGGCGTGCACGCGGACGCGGAGGTCGCCGGGCCACGGCGGGGTGGTGTCGGAGACGCCGGGGATGGCCGCGTCACCGCGGCGGGCGTGCCAGGAGACCTCGACGACGTCGTCCCACCACTCGAGGTCGGGCGGTGGTGGCGCGGTCTCGGTGGTGGTGAGGCGGACGGGCACGCCGGCCACGTCGGTGGTGCGCACGGCGATGCCGTTGTCGACGACGGCGACGAGGCCGTTGGCGGAGAAGTCGACGTTCCCCGGGGTGGGTCCCTCGGCGAGGGTGAAGTGGCCGTCGTGGACCCGGGCGTGCCCGGAGGCGTACCGGGGGAAGAGGTACTCGGCGCGGCGGCGGGCCAGGACGGCCTCGGTGTAGTCGGCGGGTGGGGGCAGGGCGGGGAGCAGTCGCGCGGTGACGCCGAGGGCGGTGCCGACGACGGCGGCCGGCGTGGCGACGCCGAGGTGGCGCAGGACGGCGTGGGCGGTGATCACGGCGAGCGCGAGGTGCGGTGTGGCGTGGCGGGCCGCGGCGGCGGTCTCGGCGCGGGTCTCCGGGGTGTCGGCGATCGGCGGTGACGGCTGCGCGTACCGGATCGCGCGGGGGCGCGGGTGGACGGGCCGCGGCGTGGCCGCGGCCGACCGTGCGCGCGCCGCGCGGAGGTTGGCTTCGAGGGCGGCGCGGTGGACCGGGTCCTCGGCGGCGTCCGACGGGTGCACGGCCCGGCCGGTCGGGGTGCCCAGGCCGGGCAGGTGGCGGAGCCGGTGCTCGGCGAGCGCGGCGTGAGCGGCCTGGACGGTCGGGGCGGCCGGTGGTCCGACGGGCGCGGGCGGCGTTCCGGGCGGCACGCCGAGCACCTCGGCCAGCGCCGGGTGGTGGGTGAGCCGGCGCACGAGGTCGTGCACGCGGGCGGTCGCGCCGGGGTGCGTGGCGTCCAGCACGGTCAGGGCGCTCTGTGTCTCGCTCGTCGCGCCCCCGCTCAGCGTGGTGACCGCGGCGTGCTCGACGGGCCGCAGGTCCTCCACCAGGCCGGGCGCGGCGCCGGGCAGGTCGTCGAGGTGGAGTTCCAGGGCGCCGAGGAGGCGTTCGGCGAGCAGGCCGCCCGCGTGGCGCAGGGCGTCGGCGACGTCGACCAGTCCGGGGTCCCCGGGCAGGCCCGCCACGAGTGCCGCCGGTGTCCGCGGTATCCGCGCCGCGACCAGCGGGACGTGCCGGGCCGCGATCACCGCGAAGTCGTCGATCTTCCCCATCCCGCCATGATGGCACTACCGACGGTCACGGCGCGTTCACCCTGCCGCACGCGGGTATGCCCCGGCTGGTCAATTGCCCGTGCCGCGTTCGACCGCCAAGTTCGTTCACGTGGCCAGCGACTTGCAGCGGGAGAAGACCTCCATCGTGTTCGCCGCGATGGACGTGAACGGCGACGGTTACCTGGAGCGCGCCGATTTCGAGGCGTTGACGGACAGGTGGGTGCACCTCCGCGACGGGTACCAGCCGGAGCGGTTGCGGGAGATCATGATGGGCTGGTGGGAGGCCCTGCACGCGGCGTCCGACCAGGACAGCGACGAGAAGGTGTCGCACGACGAGGTGCTCAGGATGGTGGACAACCTCGGCACCGCGCTGGACCTGGTGGTGGCCACGGCCGAGTCGATGTTCGAGGCGGTGGACGAGGACGGCGACGGCGCGGTGTCGGCGCCCGAGTACGGCCGCATGATCCACGCGTGGACCGGTGACGAGACGCCGACGGACGGGGTGTTCGCGCTGCTGGACCTCGACGGCGACGGCACGATCTCCAAGTCGGAGTTCGTGCGGCACTGGGTCGAGTTCTGGGCCGGCGACGACCCGGAGGCGCCGGGCACGCACGTGTTCGGCGAGGTCCGGGCCGGCAGGCAGGTCTAGCGCTCCGGCGGTGGTGCGGCGCGGGTGCGGCGCGTGCCCCGGCGGTAGGCGCTGACCGCCGGGGAGTCGACCCAGAAGCGCCACGGCACGTCGACCGCCACGGCGACGCCGACGCGCGGGCCGGTGCGGATGGCGGTCGGGTCGACGGGGTCGCCCGCGAGCAGCCGCACGGAGGCGTCCGGTGCGGTCAGGTCCGTGCCGTTGTGGGCGCGGTCGAGGCCGAGGACGCCGGTGAGGCGGGCCGGTCCCTTGGCGAGTTCGGCGTCGCTGCGGGCGGCGGGGCGGCGGGCGCGGGCCAGTTCCAGACCGGTCACGACCTCGCCCGCGCGCAGCAGCACGGCGCCGGGCACGCCGTCGGTCAGCGACACGACGTTGGCGCAGAAGTGCATGCCGTAGACGAAGTACACGTACAACCGGCCGGCCGGGCCGAACATGACGTCGTTGCGCGGCGTCCGTCCCCGGTAGCAGTGGGACGCCGGGTCGTCGCCGCCCCGGTAGGCCTCGACCTCGACGATCCGCACGCCCACGACGCCCTCGGGGGTGGTGGACTCGATGGTGCCGCCGAGCAGGAGCCGGGCCGCGTCGATCGGGTCGACGGCCAGCTCCCGCTCGGTGAGCTGCCTAGGCGAGGCGGGCAAGGGAGACCTTGTCCCGGAGCCTCGCGAGCTGCTCGGCGACCCGGTCGGGCGCGGTGCCGCCGTGGGCGTCGCGGGAGGCGATGGAGCCCTCCACGGTGAGCACGTCGCGCACCGCGGGGGTGAGGGCGGGCGAGATGGCGGCGAACTCGTCGTCGGTCAGCTCGTCGAGGCCGACGCCGCGGGTCTCGGCGGCGCGCACGCACTCCCCCGCCGCCTCGTGCGCGACGCGGAACGGCACGCCCTGCCGGACCAGCCACTCGGCGATGTCGGTGGCCAGGGTGAACCCGGCGGGCGCGAGGGCGGCCATGCGGTCGGTGTCGAAGCGCATGGTGCCGATCATCCCGGCCAGGGCGGGCAGCAGCAGCTCCAGCTGCTCGACGGAGTCGAACAAGGGCTCCTTGTCCTCCTGGAGGTCCCGGTTGTAGGCCAGCGGCTGGGCCTTGAGGGTGGCGAGCAGGCCGGTGAGGTTGCCGATGAGCCGGCCGGACTTGCCGCGGGTCAGCTCGGCGACGTCGGGGTTCTTCTTCTGCGGCATGATCGAGCTGCCGGTGGCCCACGCGTCGTCGAGGACGGCGAAGCGGAACTCGGCGGTCGTCCAGATGATCACCTCCTCGGCGATCCGGGACAGGTCGACGCCGATCATGGCGAGCACGAACGCCATCTCGGCGGCGAAGTCGCGCGAGGCGGTGCCGTCGATGGAGTTCTCCACGGGCGCGTCGAAGCCCAGCTCGGCGGCGACCGCGGCGGGGTCGAGGCCCAGCGAGGACCCGGCGAGCGCGCCGGAGCCGTAGGGGGACACGGCGGCGCGCTTGTCCCAGTCGCGCAGCCGCTCGACGTCGCGCAGCAGGGCCTGGCCGTGCGCGAGGAGGTGGTGCGCGAGGAGCACGGGCTGCGCGGACTGGAGGTGCGTGCGGCCGGGCATGACGGCGGTGGCGTGCGCGGCGGCCTGGCCGGCGAGCGCGTCGACCACGTCGAGCACACCCTCGGAGACGCGCTCGGCGGCGTCGCGCAGCCACATCCGGAACAGCGTGGCGACCTGGTCGTTGCGGGAGCGGCCGGCGCGCAGCTTGCCGCCCAGCTCGGGCCCGGCCCGGTCGATGAGGCCGCGTTCCAGCGCGGTGTGCACGTCCTCGTCCTCGACGACCGGCGTGAACGCGCCGGAGGCCACGTCGGCCTCCAGGGCGTCCAGGGCGGCGAGCATGCGCGTCAGCTCGTCGTCGGTGAGCAGGCCCGCGCGGTTGAGCACGCGGGCGTGCGCCCGTGAACCGCGGATGTCGTAGGGGGCGAGTCGCCAGTCGAAGTGCGTCGACAGCGACAGCATCGCCATCGCCTCGGCCGGTCCACTGGCGAAACGCCCGCCCCACAGAGAACTCATCTACCCCTGATCCCTCTTCGACTGGTCGTGCGGGTGGCCCCAGCCGCGGCCGGCGGGGGCGTGGTCGTGCGGTGCCTGCTCGCGGTGCAGGCCGGTGACGGTGGCGCGGCCGTCGTGCAGCAGGAGCCGGACCTCGCCGGTCACGTGCCGCCGGGTGGTCTCCAGGAAGCCGTCCAGCGCGTGCCGCAGCGGTGAGGACCACTGCCCGTCGCGCACCAGTTCACCCCACCGGCGGTCGACCTGCCGCTTGAAGCGGGCCGTCTCGTGCTCCAGGGTGGCGGTCTCCAGCTCCCGGTGCGCGGTGGTCAGGGCGAGGGCGCCGAGCGCCTGCCGGACCCCGCGCACAGTGTGCCGGCCCGCCTTGAGGTCGAGTTCGCGGATGGCCTGGAAGGCGGTGACGGTCTCGCCGTCGAGGGCGACCGGGACGCCCCGGTCGAAGGCGACGACGACCTCGCAGGTGTCCGCCGGCACCGAGTGCGCCGGCCCGGTGCGCGCGGCCCGGCCGCGGAGGTCGTGCCTGGCCCGGGGCGGTTCGTGGTCCGGCGGGAGGACGGTCGGGTGCGGTGCGAGGGCCGCGACGCCGGCGTCCACGCCCGCCCGGTCGGCGGCGGCGAGGTCGTGGGCGACGGCGGTGGCGCCGTGCCGCTCGGCGGCCCGCACGAGGTGCTCGGCGAGCAGCGGGCGGGTCAGCGCGGGGAGCAGCGGGCCGTGCAGCGCGTTGGCGCGCAGCGCGGGCAGGCAGTACCGCTCGGCGAACTCGTCGCGGGCGTCCACGACCAGCGCCTCGGCCGCGCCGCAGGCCAGTGCGCGTTCGCGGACGGTCGCCAGGGCGTCGCCCCGGCCGACGTCGACGGTCACCGCGATCACCTCGGCGCCGCTGCCGGCGAGGCGGCGCAGCGCGACGGACGAGGCGAGGGCACCGGAGTAGGCCAGGACGACCCGCTCGTTCACGGCCCCTCGTCCCCCGCCTCGCCGGCGGCGAGCGCGGCGACGCGCGTCGCCAGCTCGGCGCCGGTGACCGGTTCGCGCGCCACGACGAGGATGGTGTCGTCGCCGGCTATGGTGCCGACGATGTCCTGGAGCGCGGCCCGGTCCAGCGCGCTGGCCAGGAACTGGGCCGCGCCGGGTGGGGTGCGCAGGACGGCGAGGTTGCCGGAGTGGTCGACCGACACCAGCAGCTCGTTGAGCACCCGGACGAGCCGGGTGGTGCCGCCCTGCACGCCGCGCACCGGGCTGCCGTCCTCGGGGATGACGTAGACGGGCGCGCCGCCGTCCGGTCCGCGCAGCTTGACCGCGCCCAGCTCGTCCAGGTCGCGCGACAGCGTGGCCTGGGTGACCTCGATGCCCTCCACCGCAAGCGTTTTCGCCAGCTCGGACTGGCTGCGGATCGCGCGCTGGGCGATCAGTTCGACGATGCGGGCCTGCCGCGCGGTGCGGGTCACGCCGACTGCTCCAGCAGCCACACGAGGAGCGCCTTCTGGGCGTGCAGGCGGTTCTCGGCCTCGTCCCAGACCGCGCTGTCCGGCCCGTCGAGGACGTCGTCGGTGATCTCCTGGCCGCGGTGCGCGGGCAGGCAGTGCAGCACCGTCGTCTTCACCCCGGTGGCCGCGACCAGCTCGGCGTTGACCTGGTAGGGCCGGAACGGGCGCGTCCGGTCGCGGCCGTCGTTCTCCTGCCCCATCGACGTCCACGTGTCGGTGACCAGGACGTCCGCGCCGTCGACGGCCTCGCGCGGGTCGCTGAGCACCCGCACGGAGCCGCCGGTGTCGGCGGCGCGCGCGCGGGCGGCGTCGAGGACCCACGGCGCGGGCTGGAAGTGCTCGGGGGCGGCGACGCGGACGTGCATGCCCGCGGTGACGCCGCCGAGCAGCATCGAGTGGGACATGTTGTTGGCGCCGTCGCCGAGGTAGGTGACGGTGAGGCCGGGCAGCGCGCCGTGCCGGAGCCGGATCGTCTGGAGGTCGGCGAGCACCTGGCACGGGTGGAACTCGTCGGTCAGCGCGTTGATCACCGGGATGCGCGAGACGGACGCCATGGCGTCCATCCGCTTCTGGGCGAACGTGCGCCACACGACCGCGTCCACGTAGCCGGACAGGATGCGGGAGGTGTCCTCGATGGTCTCCTCGCGGCCGAGCTGCATCGACCGGCCGTCGATGATCACCGGGTTGCCGCCGAGCTGGGCGATGCCCACCTCGAACGACAGGCGGGTGCGGGTCGAGTTCTTCTCGAAGATGACCGCGACCGACCTGGGCCCGGCCAGCGGCTTGGCGCCGAGCCGGTCCACCCGGTAGCTGTCGGCGAGGTCGAGGACCTCGGCCTGCTCGGCGGGTGTCAGGTCGTCGTCGCGCAGGAAGTGGCGGACCACGTCACGCCTCCAGCCAGGTCGGCAGCCCCGCCACGAACCGCTGCGCGTCGGCCTCGTCGAGGACGAGCGGCGGGGCGATCCTGATGACGTCGGGCTGGATGGGGTTGATCAGGTAGCCGGCCCGCTGCGCGGCCGCCGCGGCCTTCGCCGAGACCGCCTCGCGCAACGTGATGCCGAGCAGCAGGCCGGCGCCCCGCACCCCGGAGACGAGCGGGTGGTCGAGGGCCTCGACGCCCGCGGCGATCTCCTTGCCGACCGCGGAGGCGTGCTCCAGCAGCCCGTCGGCGGCGATCGTGTCGAGCACGGCGAGGGCGGCGGCGCAGCACACCGGGTTGCCGCCGAACGTGGTGCCGTGCTGGCCGGGTTCGAACAGGTCCTTGGCCGGGCCGAGCGCGACGCACGCGCCCAGCGGCAGGCCGCCGCCGAGGCCCTTGGCCAGGGTGAACACGTCCGGCACGACACCGGCCTGCTGGAAGGCGAACCACGTGCCGAGGCGGCCGACGCCGGTCTGCACCTCGTCGAGGACGAGCAGCGCGCCGTGCTCGGCGGTGATGCGGCGGGCGGCTCCGAGGTAGCCCTCGGGCGGCACGACGACCCCGTTCTCGCCCTGCACGGGCTCCACGACGAACGCGGCGGTCTCGTCGTCGATCGCGGCTTCGAGGGCGTCGACGTCACCGAACGGGATGTGCACGACACCGGGCACGAGCGGCTCGAACGGGGCGCGCTTGGCGGGCTGGCCGGTGAGCGCGAGGGCGCCCATGGTGCGGCCGTGGAAGCCGCCGTCGGTGGCCACGACCTTGGTGCGGCCGGTGCGCCGGCTCAGCTTGAACGCGGCCTCGTTGGCCTCGGCGCCGGAGTTGCAGAACAGCACCCGGCCGTCGCCGTCCGCGCCCGCCAGGTCCAGCAGGCGCTCGGCGAGCGTGAGCGCGGGCTCGTTGATGTAGAGGTTGGAGGTGTGGGCGATCCTGCCGATCTGCTCGGTGACGGCGGCGACCACGGCCGGGTGGGCGTGGCCCAGGGCGTTGACCGCGATGCCGGCGAGCAGGTCGAGGTAGCGGTTGCCGTCCGCGTCCCACACGTGCGCGCCCTCGCCGCGGACGAGCGTCAGGCCCGGCGTGCCGTAGTTGTCCATCATCGCGGCCTGCCACCGCTGCTGGTCGTTCATGCCCGTTCCCCGGTCCCCTCGGTCACCATGGTCCCGACGCCCTCGGAGGTGAAGACCTCCAACAACAGGGAGTGCGCCGATCGTCCGTCGATCACGTGCGCCTCGGGGACGCCGCCGCGCACCGCGCGCAGGCACGCCTCCATCTTGGGCACCATCCCGCTGTCCAGGTCGGGCAGCATCTCCTCCAGCCGCGCGGCGTCGACCCGGTGCAGCAGGGAGCCCCTGTCCGGCCAGTCCGCGTAGAGGCCCTCCACGTCGGTGAGGACCACGAGCTTCGCGGCGTCCAGCGCCACCGCCACCGCGCCCGCCGCGGTGTCGGCGTTCACGTTGTGCACGACGCCGTCGACGTCCGGGGCGACCGTGGAGATCACCGGGATGCGGCCGGCGCGCACGACGTCGAGCACCACGTCCGGGTCGACGTCGACGATGTCGCCGACGAGGCCGATGTCGACCGGTTCGCCGTCCACGACCGCCGGGCGGCGCGCGGCGGTGAACAGGCGGGCGTCCTCGCCGGACAGGCCGACCGCGTACGGGCCGTGGCGGTTGATCAGGCCGACCAGCTCGCGCTGCACCTGGCCGACGAGCACCATGCGGACCACGTCCACGGCCTCGGGCGTGGTGACGCGCAGGCCGCCGCGGAACTCGCTGTGGATGCCGAGCCTGGTCAGCATCGCGGCGATCTGCGGGCCGCCGCCGTGCACCACGACCGGGTGCAGGCCGGCGACCTTGAGGAACACCACGTCCTGGGCGAACGCGCGCTTGAGCTCGTCGTCGACCATGGCGTTGCCGCCGTACTTGACGACGACGATCGCGCCGCGGAAGCGCTGGAGCCAGGGCAGCGCCTCGATGAGGACGGCGGCCTTGTCCTGTGCGGGGATCGTCACGAGCTGTACGCGCTGTTCTCTTCGACGTAGGCGTGCGACAGGTCGGTGGTGAGCACGGTGGCCGTGCCGTCGCCGAGGCCGAGGCCCACCACGATGTCGACGTCGCGACCGGACAGGTCGGCTTCGGCGCGGTCGGCGGCCTTGTGGCCGTCGGCGAACAGGGTGACGCCGTTGATGGCGATGCTCAGCCTGTGCTGGTCGACGGTGGCGCGGGAGCGGCCGACGGCCATGGCGATGCGGCCCCAGTTGGGGTCGGAGCCGAACAGGGCGGTCTTCACCAGGTTGTCCTCGGCCACGGTCTTGGCGACCTCGACGGCCTCGGCCTCGGTGAGCGCGCCGGTGACCGTGATGGCCACCTCCTTGGTGACGCCCTCCGCGTCGCCCTGGAGCTGCTTGACCAGGTCGCCCGCGACGGCTTCGAGGGTTTTCGCGAACTCCTCGGGGTCGGGGGTGACGCCGGAGGCGCCGGAGGCGAGCAGCAGCACGGTGTCGTTGGTGGACGTGCCGCCGTCGACGTCGAGCCGGTCGTAGGTGCGGGCGGTGACCCGGCGCAGGGCCGCGTCGAGCGCGTCGCCGTCGAGGGCCGCGTCGGTGGTGATGACGCTGAGCATGGTGGCCATGTTCGGCGACAGCATGCCCGCGCCCTTGACGAACCCGCCGACGGACCAGCCGTCGGGGTGGGCCTGGAACGACTGCTTGGGGTGGGTGTCGGTGGTCATCACGGCGGTGGCGGCGTCCAGCCCGGCCCGGTCCGTGGCGGCCAGCTCGGCGGCGGCCTTGTCGACGCCCGCGGTGAGGTCGTCCATCGGCAGGCGCTCGCCGATCAGGCCGGTGGAGCACACGGCGACCTCGATCGCGCCCACGTCCAGCACGGCGGCGACCTTCTCGGCGGTCGCGTGGGTGTCCTGGAAACCCTCGGGGCCGGTGCAGGCGTTCGCGCCGCCCGAGTTGAGCACGACGGCGCGCAGCCGGCGCTCCCTGAGCACCTGCTGCGACCACAGCACGGGCGCGGCCTTGACCTGGTTGGTGGTGAAGACGCCCGCGGCGGCCTGGCCCGGCCCCTCGTTGACGACCAGCGCGAGGTCCAGCGCGCCGGACTCCTTGATGCCGGCGGCGACCCCCGCCGCCTTGAAGCCGGACGGGCCGGTCACGCCCCTGTCGCGGTTCACGGGGTTGCGGTTCACGGGCTCGCGGTTCACGGTGCCACTCCCACGGTGGACAGGCCGGTGGTCTCCGGCAGGCCGAGTGCCAGGTTCATGCACTGCACCGCGGCGCCCGCGGTGCCCTTCGCCAGGTTGTCGATCGCGGCGACGACGACGAGCCTGCCCAGGTCGCGGTCGACGGTGACCTGGAGCTGCACGGCGTTCGAGCCGAGCACCGCGCCCGTGGTGGGCCAGTGGCCCTCCGGCAGCAGGTGCACGAACGGCTCGTCGGCGTAGGCCTTCGCGTAGACCTCGCGGACGTCCGCGTCGGGGTCGGTGAGCGCGGCCGAGCAGGTGGCCAGGATGCCGCGCGGCAGCGGGGCCAGGACCGGGGTGAACGAGACCTTCACGTCGTGACCGGCGACCCCGGTCAGGTTCTGCGCGATCTCGGGGGTGTGCCGGTGCGCGCCGCCGACGCCGTAGGCGGACAGCGAGCCCATCACCTCGGAGCCCAGCAGGTTCGTCCTGGCCGCCTTGCCCGCGCCGGACGTGCCGGAGACGGCGACCACGGTGACCTCGGGCTCGACCAGCCCCATCGCGGGGGCCAGGGCCAGCGAGGACACCGTCGGGTAGCAGCCGGGCACGGCGACGCGCTTCGCGCTCCGCAGCTCGTCGCGCTTGCCGGGCAGCTCGGGCAGGCCGTAGGGCCAGCTGCCCGCGTGCTCCCCGCCGTACCAGCGCTCCCAGGCCGCGGCGCTGGTGAGCCGGTGGTCCGCGCCGCAGTCGACGACGAGGGTGTCGTCGCCGAGTTCGGCGGCGATCGCGGCCGACTTGCCGTGCGGGAGGGCGAGGAAGACGACGTCGTGGCCGCGCAGCCGCTCGGCGGTGGTCTCCTCGAGGACGCGGTCGGCGAGCGGCAGCAGGTGCGGCTGGTGGGCGAGCAGCGGCGTGCCCGCGTTGCCGCCGGCCGTGAGCGCCCCCATCTCCACGTCCGGGTGCCCGAGCAGCAGCCGGAGCACCTCACCGCCGGCGTAGCCACTGGCCCCGGCCACCGCGATCCGCACCGTCATGCGGATAAGTATGCACTCCGGTGCATCATCACTCAAATTCCTTTCCACGTCGTGGGAGCCGCCCCACCACGCCGCAGGCAGCCCTCACCAGGTCACGGGCAGCGACGACAGCCCGTAGACGACCTGCCGCGGGCGGAACTCCGGCTCGCCCGCCGGGCGCAGGTCCGGGAAGCGGCGCAGCAGCGCGGGGAGGGCGGCGCGCATCTCCAGCCGGGCCAGGGGCGCGCCGAGGCAGTGGTGCGCGCCGTGGCCGAACGCGACGTGGCCGGTCGGCCGGCGGGTCAGGTCCAGCTCGTCGGCGTCGGGCAGCAGGTCGGGGTCGCGGTTGGCGGCGGGCAGGGAGCAGACCACGAGGTCGCCCTCGGCCAGTTCGCGGCCGCCCAGCTCGACGTCGGCGGTCACGACCCGCGGCACGCCGGTGTGCACGACGGTGAGCCAGCGCAGCAGCTCCTCCACCGCCCCGTCGACGAGCTCGGGCCGTTCGCGCAGCAGGCGGAGCTGGTCGGGGTGGCGCAGCAGGGCGTGCACGCCCAGGCCCAGCATGTTGGCCGTCGTCTCGTGGCCCGCGAGCAGCAGCAGGTCGGCGACGCCCACCAGCTCGTCGCCGTCCAGTTCGCCGGCGCGGACGAGCACGCCCAGCAGGTCGTCGCCGGGGTCGACCCGGGCGCGGTCGACCAGCCCGGCCAGGTAGGCGCGGGACCGCAGCGCGACGTCCATCCGCTGCTCCGGGGTCAGGGACACGTCGAAGAAGTCCGCGGCGCGCTGCTGGAACTCGGCGCGCTCCGCGTACGGCACGCCCAGCAGTTCGCAGATCACCAGCGACGGCACGGGCAGCGCGAACGCGGGCACGAGGTCGGCGGGCGGCCCGGCGTCGGCCATCGCGTCGAGGTGGTCGTGCACGATCTCGTGCACCCTCGGTTCGAGGAGGCGCACCCGGCGGGCGGTGAAGCCGGGCGCGAGCAGCCGCCGCAGCCTGGTGTGCTCGGGCGGGTCGTAGCCGAGCACGTTGCCGGGCCGCACGCGGGCCAGCTCCTCGTCGGACAGGGCGGGCGCGCCGGGCACGAGGTGGCGCGCGGAGTTCCCGAACCGGGCCGGGTCGCCGAGGACGCGGCGGACGTCGGCGACGCGCGTCACCAGCCACACCCGGTCGCCGATCGGCGTCTCGAACAGCCGGACACCGTCCTCGTCGCGCGCCGCGGCCAGCTCGGCCGCCGGGGCGAACCCGTCTCGGCGCATGTGCAGGGGCAGGGTCATGGTGGGCCTCCGACCGTCGGCGGCGCGGGAGGTGCGGTGGGGAGAAGGTAGCGACGGGTCGGGGTGACGCGGCAGGGTCGGGCGAGTGAGACACCTGGACACGGATGGTGACCGACGGCTGCGCGCCGTGATCTTCGACTGGCGGGGCACGCTCGTGCTCGCGCCGACGTTCACCGGCTGGGCGACCGAGGCGCTGCGCCGGCTCGGCCGCGACCCGTCCGGCGCGGCGGGGGTGGCGGCGCTGCTGCGCGTGGGTGCGCCGGACGTGCCGGGCATGGACGCGGACGCCGACCTGCACCGCGAGACCTGCCACCGGGCGTTCCGGGACGCCGGGATCGACGACGAGTTGGCCGACTCGCTGTACGCGGTGGAGTGCGACCCGGCGGCGAACCCGTTCGCGGTGGACGTCGAGCCGGTGCTGCGGGCGCTGCGCGGGCACGGCGTGCGGATCGGGGTGCTCAGCGACATCCACTTCGACATCCGGCCCGCGTTCCGGGACCTGCCGGTGGACTCGTTCACGCTGTCGTTCGAGCACGGCGTGGTCAAGCCCGACCCGGCGATCTTCCGCCTCGCGCTCGACGACCTGGGCGCCGAGCCGGACCGGACGCTCGTGGTGGGCGACCGGTCCACGCACGACGGCGCGGCCGTGGAGTCGGGTCTCACGACCCTGCTCGTCCCGCCCCTGCGGGACGTCCACGACGCGCGCCTGCACCACGTCGCCGCACTGGTGGGTGCGGTGTGACGCCTACCGGCCGAACCGCTCCAGGGCGCGGATCTTGTTCGTGGCGTCCAGGGCGGCGACCTTGTACGCCTCGGACAGCGTCGGGTAGTTGAAGACGGTGTCCACCAGGTAGTCCACCGTGCCGCCGCACGCCATCACGGCCTGCCCGATGTGCACGAGGTCCGTCGCGCCGGTGCCGAACAGGTGCACGCCGAGCAGCCTGCGGTCCACGGTGGACACCAGCAGCTTGAGCATGCCGTAGGCGTCGCCGACGATCGAGCCGCGCGCCAGCTCCCGGTACCGCGCCAGGCCCACCTCGTACGGAGTGGCGGACGAGGTCAGCTCGGCCTCCGTCGCGCCGCAGTAGGAGATCTCCGGGATGGTGTAGATGCCGATGGGCTGGAGCGCGGACAGCTCGCGCGCCTCCTCGCCGAACGCGTGGTAGGCCGCGAGCCTGCCCTGGTCCATCGACGTGGCGGCCAGCGCGGGGAAGCCGATGACGTCGCCCACCGCGTAGATGTGCTCGACGGGCGTGCGGTAGTGCTCGTCCACGCTGAGCCGGCCGCGCCGGTCGGCCTCCAGGCCCGCCTTGTCCAGGTCGAGCGCCTCGGTGTTGCCCTGCCGGCCCGCCGAGTACATCACCGCGGCGGCCGGGATGCGCTTGCCGCTGGCCAGCGTCGTGACCGTGCCCGTCTCGGCCACGTCGACGTTGACGACCTTCTCGCCGAACCGGAACGTCACCGCCAGGTCGCGCAGGTGGAACTTGAGCGACTCGACGATCTCCGGGTCGCAGAAGTCGAGCATCCGGTCGCGCTGCTCGACCACCGTGACGCGGGTGCCGAGCGCGGCGAACATGGAGGCGTACTCGATGCCGATGACGCCCGCGCCCACCACGACCAGCGACGACGGGATCTCCTCCAGCGCCAGCACCTCGTCGGAGTCGAGCACCCGGGCCTCGTCGAAGTCCACCTGGTCCGGTCGCGCGGGGCGGGTGCCGGTGGCGATGACGATCTTCTCGGCGGTGACGGAGTGGTGCTCGCCGCGGTGCTCGCCCCGCACGGAGACGGTGTGCGGGTCGAGGAAGGCCGCGGTGCCGCTGAGCAGGTCGACGTGGTTGCGGTGCAGTTGGGCGCGCACGACCTGCACCTCGCGCCCGATGACGTGCTGGGCGCGGGAGAGCAGGTCCGAGATGGAGATGTCGCTCTTGACCCGGTAGCTCGCGCCGTACAGGTCGCGCTGGCTCATCCCGGTCAGGTACATCACCGCCTCGCGCAGCGTCTTCGACGGGATCGTCCCGGTGTTGACGCACACGCCGCCCACCATGTCGGCGCGGTCCACGACGGCGACGCGCTTGCCGAGCTTGGCGCCCGCGATGGCCGCCTTCTGGCCGCCGGGGCCCGATCCGATGACGACCAGGTCGTAGTCGTACTCGCTCATGCCGGAAGCCTCGCACACGAACCTGCCCTACGGTGTTCGGGTGAACGGACTCGCCGGGGTGATCCGACGTGGACTGGCCGCCGCGGCCTCACCGGCGAAGGCGCCGGGGATGCGGCGGTACATGAAGTCCGACATGCCGTTCCTCGGCGTGCCGAAACCGGAGCGCGTCCGCGTGCTGCGCGCCGCGCTGGCCGAGCACCCCCTCACCTCGCGCGACGAGTGGCTGGCCACCGCGCTGGAGCTGTGGCGCGACGCCCGCTTCCGCGAGGAGCGCTACGCGGCCGTCGACCTCACGGGCCGCCGGCGCGACTGGCAGGACGTGGACCTGCTGCCCGTCTACGACGAGTTCGTCGTCACCGGGGCGTGGTGGGACTTCGTGGACGAGGTCGCCGCCAACCGGGTCGGTCCGCTGCTGCGCGCCCACCCGGCGCACGTGACGCCCCTGGTGCGCGCGTGGGCGACCGACGAGGACCGGTGGCGCCGCCGCACGGCCGTGATCTGCCAGCTCGCCTCGAAGGGCGCGACCGACCGGGACCTGCTGCGCGACGTGGTCGAGGCCAACACCGCCGATCCCGACTTCTTCCTGCGCAAGGCGGTCGGCTGGGCGTTGCGGCAGCACGCCCGCACGGACCCGGACTGGGTCCGTGCGTTCGTCGACGACCACCCGGGCCTGTCCGCGCTGTCCCGGCGCGAGGCCCTCAGGCACCTCTAGCCTCGGGCGGCGCGCCCCGAGTAGGTGAGCGGGAAGACCAGGTCCCGGCACGCGTCCGGCACGTCGTGCGCGATCTGCACGACCATCTCCACCTCGACCGCGCCGGCGGGCGGGATGGTGACCGGCTCCCCCATCGGGACCACGGTGAGCACCCCGGACGGGCACTCGGGCACGTGGTTCCGCGCCTCGTCCAGCGGCAGGCCCGGCTGGGCCTGGAGGGTCAGCACGACGATGTCGACGCCGTTCGGGTTGGACAGCCGCACCAGGCGGGCGCCCTCGCTGCCCGGGGTCAGCTCGACCGGCGCGCCCGAGATGTCGTCGATCTCGAACGGCTGGAGGTCTGCCACCCCCGCCTCGGCCCCGCTCACGGAGTACGCCATGGCGGGCAACTCCGGTTCGGGCCAGGTCAGGTGCATGGCGGCCACGACGGCAGCCCCCACACCGAGGATGGTCGCGGCGACGGCGGCTTCCATCCGGGGACCCAAACTGCGCATGAGGCAACCTCACTAGATTGCTGCTCCAGGCGGTGGGTTCGCCGCTAGCTCCCCGTCGGACCGGCGACCAGACACGCCCGGCGGTTCATCGCTTCGCCCCTCGGCCCAGCGGGCCGCACAGCCAATCTTGGAGAACATTCAACATCCGCGCAAGGACCCAGCGTGCCCGGAAACACAGGTCTTTGGACCCCTTGACACCGGACGGCACTCACCCGACCTGCGCGTTCACCCCGCATGGGCACCGTGCGGATCACTCAGCCGGCCTAGTCCCGGACCCGCGGCGACGCGGGTCCGGGACCGCGATCAGCCCCTGAGCACCGCGCCGAAGCGCTCCGCGGCGGCGGCCACGGCCGCGTCGCGCGCCGCCGTCGCCTCCTCCACCGTCAGCGTGCGGTCCGGCGCCCGGAAGCGCAGGGAGTAGGCCAGCGACCGCTTGCCCTCGCCCACCTGGTCACCGGTGTAGACGTCGAACAGCCGGATGTCCTCCAGCAGCGCCCCGCCGCCCGCGCGCAGCACCCTGGCCACCCGGTCGGCGGGCACGTCCGCGCCCACCACCACGGCCACGTCCAGCAACACCGGCGGGTACGGCGACACCACCGGCGCGGGCCGGTCGTCGGTCAGCGGCAGCGCGTCGAGGTCCAGCTCCAGCGCGACCGTGCGCTTCGGCAGGCCCAGCGCCTCCACGACCTTCGGGTGCAGCTCCCCCGCGTGCCCCACGGGCCAGTCGCCGACGCGCAGCTCCGCGCACCGGCCGGGGTGCCACGGGGCCAGGTCGGAGGCGACCACCGTCAGCTCCACGCCGTACGCCTCGCCCACGAGGCGCGCGGCCCCCACCGCGTCCGCCCAGTCGGCCTGGCGGCCCTTGCCCCACCAGCCGGCCTGCTCGCGGTTGCCCGCCAGCACGGCGGCCACGTGCACCGGCTGCTGCGGCAGCGACGCCAGCAGCGACGCCACGTCGGCGTCCGACGGGCGCGCGCCCACGCCCACCGCGGGCACCGGCACCTGCTGCGCGCGCGGCAGCGTCACCTGGGCGATCGCGTAGACCGCCAGGTCCTTCTGCCCGCGCGCCAGGTTGCGCTGCACGGTCTCCAGCAGCCCCGGCACCAGCGTGGTGGCCAGCGCGTGCTTGTCGGCCTCCAGCGGGTTGAGCACGCTCACCGCGTTGCGGCGCACGTCGTCCTCGGGCAGGCCGAGCGCGTCGAACACCGCCGGCGCGACGAACGGGAACGGCTTGACCTCGACGAACCCGTTCTCGGCCAGCGCGCGGGACACCGTGCGGCGACGGCGCTGCTGCTCGGTCAGGCCGCGGCCGGCGGGCGCGGGCGGCAGCGTGGACGGGATCGTGTCGTAGCCCTCCAGCCGCAGCACCTCCTCCACCAGGTCCGCGGGCTGGGTGAGGTCCGCGCGCCACGTCGGCGGCACCGCGGTGACCATCGTCGCGCCGTCGTCACCGGTGGTGACCTCGACCTGGCAGCCGATCTGGCCCAGCCGCCGCGCCGTCACGCCGCGCGCGTAGCGCACCCCGGCGACCCGGTCGGGCAGGTCGATCGGCATCGTCACCCGGCCGGGCGCGGCGGGCGAGCCCACGTCCGTGCGCTCGGGCCGGATGCTGCCGTCGGCGAACATGTCCAGCAGGCGTGCCGCGCGCTCCAGCGCCACCGGCGCCAGCGCCGGGTCCACGACCCGCTCGAAGCGCTTCGCCGCCTCGCTGGGCAGCTTGTGGCGGCGCACCGTGCGGGCGATGGACGCCGGGTCCCAGTTCGCCGCCTCCAGCAGGATGTCCGAGCTGGCGGGGCCGACCTCGGTGCTCGCGCCGCCCATGACGCCCGCCAGCGACACGACGCCGCTGTCGTCGGCGATCACGATGTCGTCCGGGTCCAGCGCGCGGACCTGCTCGTCCAGCGTGGTCAGCTTCTCGCCGGCCACGGCGCGCCGCACGACCAGGCCGCCCTTCACGGACGACGCGTCGAACGCGTGCAGCGGCTGTCCCAGCTCCAGCATCACGTAGTTGGTGACGTCCACCGGCAGCGAGATCGACCGGATGCCCGCGAGCATCAGCCGCCGCCGCATCCACCACGGGGTGGGCGCGGTCGGGTCGACGCCGGTCACGCGGCGGGCCACGAACCGGGAGCAGGCGCCCTCGTCCTCGATGCGGACGGGCAGCACCTCGCCCTCGCCCTCGGGCACCTCGGCCAGGCCGGGGTCGCCGAACGGCACGTCGAACGCGCAGGCCAGCTCGCGGGCCAGGCCGCGCACCGAGAACGCGTAGCCGCGGTCGGGGGTGGGCGAGACCTCGATGACCGTGTCGCCGAGGCCGAGCAGCTCGACGGCGTCGTCGCCGGGCTGCGCGGTGCCGCTGGGCAGCACCATGATGCCCGCGTGGTCGTCGCCCAGGCCCAGCTCGCGGGCCGAGCAGATCATGCCGTCGCTGGTCCTGCCGTAGGTCTTGCGGGCGGAGATGGCGAACCCGCCGGGCAGCACCGCGCCGGGCAGCGCCACCACGACGGTGTCGCCCTCCCGGAAGTTCGACGCGCCGCAGACGATGCCGTTGACCTGCTCCGGGCCGACCTCGACCTGGCAGTAGCGGATCGGCTTCTTGAACCCGGTCAGCTCCTCGACCTCGACGACGCGGCCCGCGACCAGCGGTCCGGTGACGCCGTCGAGCCGGTGGACGTCCTCCACCTCGATGCCGATCCGCACGAACGCCTCGGCGAGCTGCTCTGGCGTGGGGGTCTCGGTGAACTCGAGGTTCTCGACCAGCCAGGTAACCGGAATGCGCACCGGTCAGGCCTCCGTTCCGAATGGCTGGGTGAAGCGGACATCGCCCTCGACCATGTCGCGCATGTCGGGCAGGCCGTTGCGGAACTGCAGGGTGCGCTCCAGGCCCATGCCGAACGCGAACCCGGAGTACACGTCCGGGTCGACGCCGCAGTTGCGCAACACGTTCGGGTTGACCATGCCGCAGCCGCCCCACTCGACCCAGCCCGCGCCACCCTTCTTCTCCGGGAACCACACGTCCACCTCGGCGGACGGCTCGGTGAAGGGGAAGAAGCTCGGTCGCAGGCGGGTCCGGGAGTCCGCGCCGAACATGGCGCGGGCGAACGCGTCGAGCGTGCCCTTGAGGTGGGCCATGGTCAGGCCCTTGTCCACGGCCAGGCCCTCGACCTGGTGGAAGACGGGGGTGTGCGTGGCGTCCAGCTCGTCGGTGCGGAACGTGCGGCCGGGGCACACCACGTACACGGGCGGCTCGCGGTCCAGCAGCGTGCGCGCCTGCACCGGGCTGGTGTGCGTGCGCAGCACCAGGCCCGAGTCGGCGGGTGCCACGTAGAACGTGTCCTGCATGGTCCGCGCCGGGTGGTCCTTGCCGAAGTTCAACGCGTCGAAGTTGAACCACTCGGTCTCCAGCTCGGGGCCCTCGGCGACCTCGTAGCCCATGGCCACGAACACGTCGGCGATGCGCTCGGCGAGCGTGGAGATCGGGTGCCGCGCGCCGCGCGGGACGCGGTCCCGCGGCAGCGTGACGTCGACCGCCTCCTCGCGCAGGACGCGCTCGTCGCGCTCGACCTGGAGCTCGGCGCGCCGCTCCTCGAACGCCTGCTTGACGGCGTTCTGCGCCACGTTCACCCGCTTGCCGGCCTCGGCCTTCGCGGCGGGCGGCAGGGCGCCGATCTCGCGGCGGGCCAGCAGGACCGGCGAGCGGTCGCCCAGGTGGCTCGGTTTCACGGCGGCCAGCTCGTCGAGGTCGGCCGCCTTCGCGAACGCCTCCCGAGCCTGCTCGACCGCCGTGTCCAGCGCCTCCGGGGAGAGCGCCGCGACCTGCTTCGGGTCGTACGGGTCGTTGGCTCCGGACATGGTTGGTGGACAGCTCCCGTCACGGACAACAGGTGGATAGCCCCTCCGCGAGGTGCGCGGAGGGGCGGACCGATCCTAGGTGATCGGCCTTGACCGGCACGAACCGCCGTCCGCGGCCCCGACCGGTTCGAGGTTGTCGGTGGGTCGTGGCAGTCTTGCGGTCGTGAGCGGGTCCCGGCGGGCGAAGAGCGGAAAACCGGACCACGAGCCGCGCGAACGAACCTGGAATCGTCCGTCACCCATGACCTTGACCCGAGGTGAACTCCACTTGGCACACACCTTCGGTGTCGACCTGCGCGGGATCATCGACCTGCTCAGCCACCACCTCTACAGCAGCCCCCGCGTGTACGCGCGCGAACTGCTGCAGAACGCGGTGGACGCGATCACCGCCCGCCGCGCGCTCCAGCCGGACGCGCCCGGCGAGGTGGTGGTCGAGCCGGTCGGGTCCCCCGGCGGCACCCTCCGCATCTCCGACACCGGGATCGGCCTCACCGAGCGCGAGGTGCACGACCTGCTGTCCACGCTCGGTCGCACGTCCAAGCGCGACGACCTGGGTTTCGCCCGCCAGGGCTTCCTGGGCCAGTTCGGCGTGGGCCTGCTGTCGGCGTTCCTGGTCGCCGAGCGCGTCAACCTCACCACCCGCAGCGCGCGCGGCGGGCCCGCCGTGCGCTGGACCGCCGACGCGAGCGGCCACTACGAGGTCGGCGAGGCCGAGCGGGCCGAGGTCGGCACCACGATCGAGCTGGTGCCGCACCGCGACGCCGAGCACTGGCTGGAGCACGACGTGGTGAAGGCCCTGCTCGCCGAGTACGGCGAGCTGCTGCCGGTGACCGTCCGCGTCGGCGACGAGGTCGTCACGCACGACGCGCTGCCGTGGACCGACGACGCCCTGGCCTACGGCGAGCGCGTGCTGGGCGTGCGGCCGTTCGACGCGATCCCCGTCGAGGTGCCGACCGTGGGCCTCCGGGGCGTCGCGTACGTCCTGCCGGGCGGTGTGCACCCCGGCGCCCGCCAGTCGCACCGCGTGTACCTCAAGCGGATGCTGGTCGGCGACAGCATCGAGGGCCTGCTGCCGGAGTGGGCGTACTTCGTGCGCTGCGTGGTCGACTCGACGTCGCTGCGCCCGACCGCGAGCCGCGAGTCGCTGTACCAGGACGAGACGCTGCTGGCGGTGCGCGAGGAGCTGGGCCGCCAGGTCCGCGACTGGCTCGTGCGGCTCGACGCGACCGACCCCGACCGCACCCGCGCCCTGCTCGACGCGCACCACCTGGGCATCAAGTCGCTGGCCCGGGTCGACGACGAGATGCTGCGCCTGGTCGAGCGGTGGCTGCCGTTCGAGACCACCGACGGCGCCCAGTCGCTGCGCCAGTTCCGCCGCAGGCACGGCACGATCGCGCACGTCCCGGACGTCGACGAGTTCCGCCAGCTCGCGCCGGTCGCGCACGCCCAGGGCATGGGCCTGGTCAACGCGGGTTACGCCTACGACGCCGAGATCATGGAGCGGCTCGTCGCCCTCGACGGCCCGGCCGCCGCGCGCCGGGTCTCGCCCGGCGAGGTGCTGGCCGCCCTCGGCGACCCCGAGCCGGAGCTGGAGCGCGCCCTGCGCGAACGCCTCGTGCTGGCCGAGGACGTCCTGGAGCGGCACGACTGCGAGGCAGTGCCGCGCGACTTCGACCCGGGCACGCTGCCCGCGCTGCTGGTCACGAACGCGGAGGCCGAGCGCAAGCGGGACGCGCAGCAGACGGGCGAGGAGGCCGACGCGCTGTGGGCCGAGCTGCTGGGCAACCTGGTCGGGTCCTCGTCGTCCGACGCCGCGCAGCGCCTCGTGCTGAACTGCCGCAACCCGCTGGTGCGCCGGCTGGCGCGGCTGACCGACGCGGCGCTCGTGGAGCTGACCGTGGAGTCGCTGTACGTGCACGCCCTGCTGCAAGCACGGCGGCCGATGCGCCCGAAGGACACCGCGGCGCTGAACCGCTCGTTCCTGGAACTGCTGGACCGCGCCGTGGGAGACCGCTGATGAGCGAGGAGAAGGACGCCGCCGAGCGCCGGTTCGTGGAGGCGTACCACATGCCCGAGGGCATGGCGCGCCACGAGGCGCTGGAGCGCGCGGCCCGCGCGGCGGACGCGGTCGACCACCTGCCGCTGGCCGTGAGCTGCCGGATCGCGCTGATCCGCTCGGCCTACGACCTGGGCCGCTACGACCTGATGCTGGCCCCGTTCGCGTGGTGCGGCACGGCCGAGAAGCGCGACCCGGGCGCGTTCGACGAGTGGGAGACGCACAGCTTCGACTGGGCGCACAAGTGGATCGTGTCGGGCCTGATCGCCGACCCCCGGTTCACGCTGGCGCAGATCGGGTCGTTCGTCGACCAGCTCGCGGCGCGCTACCAGCGGCTCGGGTACTCGATGCAGCCGGTGCACGGGGCGCGCGCCGACCTGGCCGCGCACGTCGGCGACGACGAGGCGTACCGGGAGCACTTCGCCCGCTACCTGGCGGTGGACCGCGGGCCGATGAGCGACTGCGAGGCGTGCGTCGTCGAGGAGCAGGCCGGGCACCTGATCCGGCAGGGCAGGCACGCCGAGGCCGTCGCGCACGCCGAGCACCAGTTGGAGCAGGAGACGGGCTGCGCGACCCAGCCGCAGGGCATCCTCACCACCCTGACGCCCGCGTTCGTGGCGCTGGGCGACGTGGACCGGGCGCGGCAGGCGCACGTGGTGGCGCACCGGCTGATCCGCGACGACCTCGTCGGCGGCTACCTGGACGACCACCTGGTGTTCTGCGCGACGTCGGGCAACGTGCGGCGGGGCGTCGACCTGCTGCGCGGCCACCTGCACCGGGTGCACCACTCGACCAGCCCGTCGCAGGCCGCGCACTTCTCGGCGGGCGCGGCGCTGCTGCTGAGCCGGGTCGACCCGGACGAGGAGTTCGCCGTGCCGCGCGACGGCGTCACGACCGTGCTGACCGCGGCGCGGCTGCGCGAACTGCTGGAGGCGCAGGCGCTGGACCTGGCGGCGCGGTTCGACCGGCGCAACGGCTCGGACGCGATGACCAGGCGCATCCGGGAGACCCTGGAGCGGCCGGACACGATCCCGGTGCCGCTGGCGGTGCCGGTCGCCACGCCGCCCGCGCCCGCCGCGCCGGAGGAGGAGCCGATCGCGGTCGGCGACCCGGTGGAGCTGGCGCGGAGCATGTGCGCGGCGTTCGACGAGGGCGAGTTCGTCACCGGCATGCGGCTGCTGCGCTCGCTGCCCGCCGACCTCGACCCGCTGCTGCCCGAACCGCTGGCCGCGCTGGTGGCGGTGCGGCGGGCCATCGCGGGCGGTCACGTCCGACCGCGCGACGAGGTGCTGGCCGAGCTGGACGAGGGCATCGAGCGGCTGGTCGCGTGCGGCGAGCACGACCTGGCCAACCGCTTCCGCGCGCGGGGCGCGGGCCTGCGGGCCGAGTCGTCCGAGGACGGGTCGGCGGAGTGCGTGGAGGTCGCGCGCACGTGCCTGGCCGAGGCGGAGGTCGCGGGCACCGCGTACACGCGGGTGCTGACCAGGTTGCTGCTGGCCGACCTGCTCGCCGACGCCGAGGAGCACGACGAGCAGGGCGTGCTCGCCGCGCAGGCGCTGGAGCTGGCGCGCGCCGAGGTGCCGGAACTGGTGTCGCGGGCGCGCTGCGACCGGGCCCAGCACCTGGCGACGGTCGGCGACCTGGAGGAGGCGCGGGCCGAGGTCGAGGACCTGCTGGCGGGCGGCGTGCCGGCATCCGTGCGGTTCGACGCGCTGCGGCTGCTGCTGAAGATCCGGACCGTGCGCGGCGACGCGGAGGAGGCGGTGGCGACGGCGGCCGAGTTCGTGCGCGCGTTCAGCGCGCCGCGCGGGCCGTGGACGGCGGAGGCGCACCGCCAGCGCGTGGCGTCCGTCGAGCGGCTCGGCCTGGAGGCCGAGCACCTGGTGGAACTGCGCGACGCCGTGGCCGCCGGGCACGAGGCGGGCGCGCCGGACGACGTGGCCAAGGCGTGCTACGCCCTGGCCGGTGGCTACCTGAAGGCGGGCCGTCTCGTCGAGGCCGCCGAGGCGCTGGAGGAAGCGGTCCGCGTGGTGGGCGCGGACGACGTGGACCCGGACGTGGTGGTCCCCATCCGCTACCGGCTGGGCCAGGTCTGCGCGCGCCTGGACGAGACCGAGTCGGCCAGGCGCCACCTGGAAGCGGCGCTGGGCCTGGTCCCGCCGGACGAGTCGTGGCGCAAGGCGATGGTCCTGGACCTGCTGGGCGGCGTCCTGCGGCGCCTCGACCGCACCCTGGAAGCGGCCTCCGCCTACCAGGGCGCGGCGAGCGCGTGGCAGCAGGTCCCCGACCAGGCCGAGGCCGCGGGTTCCCTGGTCGAGGCGGCGGCGGCCCTGCCGAACGAGGAGACCGCCGAGTGCGCCGCCACCCTGGACGCGGCGGAGCGCCTGCTGCCCGAGGTGGAGGACGTGGACCACCGCACCCACCTGACCGCGCGGATCGCCGCGATCAGGGCGTTCCTGCACGTCCAGGCGGGCGAGCACGCGGAGGCGGTGGAGCAGAACGGCGTGGCGGAGGAGCTGGCGGCGCAGATCGGCGACGTCGACTGGCAGGCGTTCCTGGTGGCGCGGGGCGCCCGCTTCCTGCTGGAGTCCGGTGACGCGGTGAACGCGGAGGCGGAGGCCCGCCGGGCGGTCACCCTGATCACCGACGCCACCCCGCCCCAGATCCTCGGCGACACGGCGAACGTGCTGGAGGAGGCGCTGCGGGCGCAGGACAAGGCGGCCCAGGCGGATCCCCTGCTCAGGGCCCTGAACACCCGGCTGGAGGCGTGACACCGCCCCTCGGGCGGTGTCACCGCGGCGTGCGCGAGGTGACCCCGACGGGGCGCGGCCTGTCGAACGCCGAGCCGGTCGCGGAGCTGGTGCTCAGCGAGGCGACGGTGAAGACGCACGTGGCGCGGGTCTTCGCGAAGCGGCGCTGCGCGACCGGGCTCAGGCGGTGGTCCTGGCCTGGGGACCGGCCTGGTGACGACCGGGGGCGGGCGGACGACCGGGGGCGGTCAGGCGCGCTGGGCGCGGGCCGAGGCGTACAGGCACACGGCGGCGGCGGTGGCCAGGTTCAGGCTCTCCGCACCGCCGTAGATGGGCACCTTGAGCGAGGCGTCGAGGCTCGCCACGACGTCGTCGGGCAGGCCGTGGGCCTCGCTGCCGAACACCCACGCGGTGGGCGTGGCCAGGTCGCCGCGCAGGTCCGCGGTGACCAGGTCCTCCGGGGCGTGGCCGTCGGCGGCCACCAGGCGCAGCCCGGCGGAGCGCAGGCCGTCGAACGCCTCGGCCGCGTCGCGCACCCGCGTGATCGGCAGGTGGAACACGCTGCCGGTGGACGCGCGGACGCACTTGCCGTTGTGCGGGTCGACCGTGTCGCCCGCGAACACGACCGCGTCGGCGCCCGCGGCGTCGGCGACGCGCACCACGGTGCCCGCGTTGCCGGGGTCGGTCACCCCGTGCAGCACGGCGACCAGCCGCACCCCGGGCGCCAGCGCCTCGACGGGCGGCACGTCGACGGGCGAGCAGACGGCGACGACACCCTGGGGCGTCACGGTCTCCGACAGCGCGGCGGCGGCCTTGTCGGTCACGCCGCTGACCCGCACGCCCGCGTCGACGGCGGCGCGCACCAGGTCGGGGTTGCGGGTGGCGGCGACGGCGGTGACGAACAGCTCGTGCACCTCGCCGCGCCCGGCGGCGGCCCAGGCGAGGGCCTCGCGCACCGCCTGCGCGCCCTCGGCGAGGAAGCGGGCGGCGCGGTCGCGGCCGGACCGCCTGGTCAGCCGCCGAGCGGCGACGACCCGGGGTGTCCGCTCGGTGAACGGAGCATCCCCGGGTCGTGGTGCACGATCGTCCGTGCTCAGGCGTTGTCCTCGACGGGCGCGTTGACGTCGCTCGGCAGGGCGGCGCGCGCGGCCTCGACCAGGGCCGCGAAGGCGGCCTCGTCGCTGACGGCCAGGTCGGCGAGGATCTTGCGGTCCACCTCGATGCCGGCCAGGCGCAGGCCCTGGATGAAGCGGTTGTACGTCATGCCGTTGGCGCGGACACCGGCGTTGATGCGCTGGATCCACAGCTTCCGGAAGTCACCCTTGCGGGCGCGGCGGTCCCGGTAGGCGTAGTTGAGCGAGTGGAGCACCTGCTCCTTGGCCTTGCGGTACAGCCTCGAACGCTGGCCGCGGTAGCCGCTGGCGAGCTCAAGGGTGGTACGGCGCTTCTTCTGGGCGTTCACGGCCCTTTTGACGCGTGCCACGGGTCCATCCTGTCGATCTCGTGGGGCCGGGTGAGCGGCCCCGGGTGTTCAAGGGGGAAGGTCTTAGCGGCCCAGCAGCTTCTTCAGCCGCGGCACGTCGTTCTTCGCGACCTCGGTCGTGCCGGAGAGGCGGCGCGTCAGCTTGCTGGACTTCTTCTCCAGCAGGTGGCGCTTGCCGGCCTTCTCCCGGAGGAGCTTGCCGCTGCCGGTGACCTTCACGCGCTTGGAGGTCCCGCTGTGGCTCTTGTTCTTGGGCATTTCCGTCCTCAGTCTCGTGCAGCCACCAGGCATGGGGGCGGCCGTGCTTGCCCCCCGACCCGTGAGGGCCGGGGGCACCGGTTCCCGACCCCTGGGGGCCGGGAGATCACTCCTCGACAGACTCCGCCGGCGCCTCGTCCTCGGCGCTGTCGTGCTTGATCGGGCGGGTCTTCGTGGTCTTGTGCGGGGCCAGCACCATGATCATGTTGCGGCCGTCCTGCTTCGGGTTGGACTCGACGAACCCCAGCTCCGCGACGTCCTCAGCGAGCTTCTGGAGCAGTCGGTAGCCCAGCTCCGGCCGGGACTGCTCACGGCCGCGGAACATGATGGTCACCTTGACCTTGTTCCCGTGCGACAGGAAGCGGGCCACGTGGCCCTTCTTCGTCAGGTAGTCGTGCGGGTCGATCTTCGGGCGGAGCTTCTGCTCCTTGATGACCGTCAGCTGCTGGTTGCGGCGCGACTCGCGTGCCTTCTGCGCGCTCTCGTACTTGAACTTGCCGTAGTCCATGAGCTTGCAGACCGGCGGCCGAGCCTGCGCGGCGACCTCGACGAGGTCGAGATCCGATTCCTGGGCGAGTCGGAGCGCGTCCTCGATGCGAACGATCCCGACCTGCTCGCCGTTCGGCCCGACCAGTCGAACCTCGGGCACGCGGATGCGGTCGTTGATGCGCGGCTCGGTGCTCACGGGAGCACCTCGGTTCGAGGGACTTGTCATTCACGTCCTTTGTGACTCGTTGTGCGCCAAAAGACAAGAGGCCCCACACCTGCCCGGTGTGAGGCCCGCTTCCGACCGATCGCACGGCGAAGGGCGCAGTCCACCCATCACCGGACCGGACCCGGCCACCTGCTCGAAGCGGCGGACGCGGGTGGGAGCGGGGCTCCACTTGCCGTCCCCACACGGGTGGGGACTGGTCGCGCCGAAAATAGTACCAGACGAGCTTGTCAACCCCCGAATCGGCGAGCCGACCGGCGGAGTTGCGAGAATGGCGCCGTGACCGACCTGCCTGCCGACAACGCCCCGGACAACGTCCGCGAGCTCTCCGACGTCCCCAGCGTGGAGGTGATCAGCAAGGCGGCGATCATGCTGCTCAGCTCCGCCGCCGAACGCCTGGGCCTCGCCGACGAGGACCCCGACACGAGCCCGCGCCGCGACCTGGACGAGGCCCGCCGCCTGATCACCGCCCTCGCGGGCCTGGTCACCGCCTCGGTCGAGTACCTCGGGCCGCACGCCGGCCCACTGCGCGAGGGCCTCCAGTCGGTCCAGCGGGCGTTCCGCGAGGCGTCCGTCTTCCCGGACGAGCCGGGCCAGGGGCCGGGCGAGAAGTACACCGGCCCCGTGTACTGACGCGGCCCGCCGCCGACGCGGCGCCCGCCGCACCGAAGGCCCACCCGAAGGCCCGCCCGCCACGTCCTGTGACGGGTGCTCACCCCGTGCCATGGTCGAGGGGGTTCGCGCGAACCCCTGATCCCCGACCCTGCACGAGGGAGAACCCGACATGGGAGAGTTCCGCGCGCCCTGGACCAGGTTGGCGGGTGCCGGCGCGATCGTCGCGGCCACCGCCGCGATGGTCGCCGCGCCCGCCCAGGCCGCCGAGGCGTCGATCCGCGACGCCGGCGGCCCCGACGCCGTGGCCGGCAGCTACATCGTGGTGCTGAAGGACGGCCACGCGTTCACCTCGGAGGTGGACGGCCAGGTCACCCACCGGTACTCGGCGGCCCTGAACGGGTTCGCCGCCAGGATGTCGGAGGCGGCGGCGAAGCGGCTGGCCGCCGACCCGGCGGTGGACTACGTCACGCCGGACCGGCACGTGCGGCTGCTGGCCGACCAGCCGAACCCGCCGTCGTGGGGCCTGGACCGGGTCGACCAGCGCGCCCTGCCGCTCGACGCGAACTACCGCTACGCCACGACGGCGGCGAACGTGCACGCCTACATCGTGGACACGGGCATCCGCACGACGCACCAGGACTTCGGCGGGCGGGCGACGTTCGACGCCAACACGACCGGGGACGGCAACAACACCGACTGCAACGGGCACGGCACGCACGTCGCGGGCACGGTCGGCGGTGCGGCGCACGGCGTCGCGAAGGGCGTGCGGCTGCACGGCGTGAAGGTGCTGTCGTGCTCGGGTTCGGGCACGATCGCGGGCGTCGTGGCCGGCGTGGACTGGGTGACGGCGAACGCGGTGAAGCCGGCCGTGGCGAACATGAGCCTGGGCGGCGGTGCGAACGACGCGCTCGACGCGGCGGTGCGCAACTCGATCGCGTCGGGCGTGTCGTACGCGGTGGCGTCGGGCAACTCGAACGCGAACGCCTGCTCGTACTCGCCGGCGCGGGTGGCGGAGGCCATCACGGTCAACGCGAGCGACTCCGGCGACGGCCGGGCGACGTTCTCCAACTGGGGCACGTGCACGGACCTGTTCGCGCCGGGCGTGGGCATCACGTCGGCGTGGAGCACGGGCGACTCGGCCACGAACACGATCAGCGGCACGTCGATGGCGTCGCCGCACGCGGCGGGCGCGGCGGCGCTGCACCTGGCCGCGAACCCCGGTGCGACGCCGCAGCAGGTGCGGGACGCGCTGGTGTCGGCGGCGACGCCGAACAAGGTGGCCAACCCGGGCACGGGGTCGCCGAACCTGCTGCTGTTCACGGGTTCCTCGACGCCGCAGCCGTCGAACGACACGCTGCTGCGCGGCGAGTCGCTCCAGGCGGGCCAGTCGCGGACGTCGGCGGACGGCCGGTTCACGCTGGTCATGCAGGGTGACGGGAACCTGGTGCTGTACACGGCGGCCGGTCAGGCGCTGTGGTCCTCGGGCACGTGGGGCACGGGCGCGACGCACGTGGTGCTCCAGGGCGACGGCAACCTGGTGATCTACACGGCGGCGGGCGTGGCGAAGTGGCACACGCACACGTGGGGCACGGCGGCGGACCGGCTGATCGTGCAGAACGACTCGAACGTGGTGCTCTACGGCCCGGGCGGGCAGGTGTTCTGGCACCGCATGGGGTGATCCGGCGGTGACGCCGGTCCGGGCCCCGCGCCCGGACCGGCCCCGTCAGGCCCGCACGCCGCTGGCCCGCAGCTGCCGGGTCGCCAGGGCCCGGACGACCTCGGGGTCCTGGCGGCGCCAGCCCTCGACCGGGTCCTGGGGGAAGTTCGCCAGCTCGCGCAGGGACAGGTTGTTCAACGCGTGCAGCGCGAGCAGGTCGAGGCGGCCCTGGTCGCGCAGCCGCGCCGCCGCGCTCGCCCGGCGGGCGAACCTCAGCCGCAGCGGCAGCCAGGTGATGAGCAGGAACGCGACGGGGATCGCGACGAGCGCCACGGTGAGCCACTGCGCGGTGGTCTCCACCGCCTGGATCTGCGTGTTCCCCGCGTCGGACAGCGTGCCCCCGGCGTCCTTGCCCCGGTCGAGGGCCTCGGCCAGCCGGCCGCCGACCAGCGGCACGTCGCGCGCCTTCGCGGCGGCCTCGCCGAACGTGTCCGTCAGGCCGCGCCCGGCGTCGACGAGCCCGTCGCCGGGCGCGCGCAGGGCGCGGACGGCCTCGCCGACCGCCAGGGCGAGGGTCGCCCAGAACCACACCCAGGCCACCGCCACGAGGTCGGCCGCCACCTGCCGGGCCAGCCGGGCAGGACGGTCCGCGTACCACTTCATGGTGCGTGGTCTTACCAGGCTCGGGCCGCCGGGGGACCGCGGTGTGCCGGATCGTGCGCGAACGGTCACCGTTCGCGCCGCCGGGCGGCGGTGCGGCCCGTGCGGGCCACTAATGTCGAGGGCGTGGGTACGACGTTCGGTGACCTGCTGCGGGCGCACCGCCGCCGGGTGAGGCTGACCCAGGAGGAGCTGGCGGGGGGTTCCGGGGTCAGCGTGCGGGCGATCAGCGACATGGAGCGCGGACGTGCCCGCGGACCGCAGCGGCGCACGGTGGAGGCGTTGGCGGGCGTGCTGGCGCTGGCGCGCCACGAGGTCGAGGAGCTGCTGGACGCGGCCAAGGAGGGCCGGGCGCGGCGGGCCCCCGAGCCGCCGGTGGCCCAGTCGGCGCTGCCGCCGGACGTGGCGGACCTGACGGGCCGGGACGACGAGCTGGCCGCCCTGGACGCGGCGGGGTCGGCGCGGCGCGCGACGTCGCTGGTGGTGCTGCACGGGCCGCCGGGCGCGGGCAAGACGACGCTGGCGGTGCGGGCGGCCTACCGGTTGGCGGGGCGCTTCCCCGACGGCTGCTTCTTCTTCAACCTGCGCGGCATGGACGCGCGGCCGGTGCACCCCTCGGAGGTCGTGCACCGGATGCTGGTGGCGCTGGGCGTGGACGAGAAGCAGGTCCCGGCCGGCGAGGCCGAGCGCTCGGACCTCTACCGGGCGCTGCTGCGCGAGCGGTCGACGTTGCTGGTGCTGGACAACGCCTCCGACGAGGGGCAGGTGCGTCCGCTGCTGGCGACCGGCGCCGGGTCGCTGGTCCTGGTGACGTCGCGGTTGGTGCTGGGCGGGCTGGAGGCGGGCCTGCGGCTGGGGCTCGACGTGCTCGACGCCGACGACTCGCTGGAGCTGCTGGGCGCGATCGCGGGTCGGGCGCGGGTCGGCGCGGAACCGGTGGCGGCGGCGCGGGTCGCCGCGCTGTGCGGGCACCTGCCGCTGGCGCTGCGCATCGCGGGCAACCGGCTCGCCAGCCGTCCGAAGTGGACGATCGCGCACCTGGCGGAGCAGCTGGGCGACGAGCGGCGCAGGCTGACCGCGCTGACGGCGGGCGACCTCCAGGTGCGCACCGCGTTCGAGATGTCCTACCGGCAGCTGGGCGGGAAGGCCGCGGTGCTGTTCCGGCGGCTGTCGCTGGTGCCGGGTGCGGACTTCGGGGCGGACCTGGCGGCGGCGCTGGCCGACGTGGACCGGTTCTCCGCCGAGGACACGCTGGAGGAGCTGGTCGACGTGAGCCTGCTCGACACCGCGGAGGTGCCGGGCCGGTACGTGTTCCACGACCTGGTCCGGGTGTTCGCCGGGGAGCGGCTGGTCGACGAGGACCCGGCGCCCGTGGTGGAGCGGGCGCGGCAGCGGGTGGTGGACCTGCTGCTGGACACCGCGGTGGCGGCGGCCGGGTTCTTCGGGCCGGACGCGGACGGCTCGCCGGTGGGCGACCTGCGCGGCCAGGAGGACGCCGACGCGTGGCTCACGGCGGAGACCGCGAACTGGACGGGCGCGCTGCGGTGGGCGGCGCGGGACGGTCGGCACGGGGACGTGCTGCGGCTGGCCACGGCGATGCACTGGTACTCGGACCAGCGGGGGCGCGGCGAGACGTGGGTGGAGGTGTTCACCGCGGGCGTGGCGGCGGCGCGGGCGCTGGGCAGCGTGCGCGACGAGGCCGTGCAGCTGAACTTCCTGACCTGGACGCTGGGCGTGCTGCTGCGCCGCCACGACGAGGCGCTGGCGCTGCACGACGAGGCGTGGCGCGCGGCCGTGGCCTCGGGGGACGTGGTCGAGCAGGGCTGGGCGATGCACTACCGGGCGGTGTCGGAGATGCGGTCCGGCCGGCTGGAGGCGGCGCGGGGCGACGCGCGGCGGGCGCAGGTGCTGTTCCGCGGGGCGGGGTACGCGCTGGGCGAGCAGATCGCGCTGTCCTGCCTCGGGCTGGTGCTGCACGGGCTGGAGCGGTACGGGGACGCGGTGGTCGTGCACCGGGAGCTGCTGGGGGTCGTGCGCTCGGGCCGGTTGGGCCTGGCACCGGCGATGACGGCGGAGATGACGGCGCAGCTGCTGGTGCGCACCGCGCACAGCCTGGCGCCGCTGGACCGGTGGCCGGAGGTGCTGGCGGCGGCGGACGAGGCGCTGGCCGCGCTGCGCGGGACCACGGCGCCGTCGACGCTGTGCGACGCGCACCACCTGCGCGGGGTCGCGCTGCACCGGCTCGGCGACGCGGCGGGTGCGCGGGTCGAGCTGGTGCGCGCCGCGGGACTGGCCGACGAGCAGCGCCGCCACGACCTGGCGGATGTGCTCGACGCGCTCGCCGACGTCCTCGACGACCTCGGCGACCCGGTCGCGGCCGGGGGGTTCCGCGACCGGGCCGCACACGTGAGGTCAGCCGATCGGTGACGCGTTCCTCGCCATCGCCGGGGTCCTTCCATGACGTGCTCTCGGGTGGTCCCAGTCAACCGCCCGGCGTCGCGGGGCACCACGCAGAACAACCGGCAGAAGTACACCGGTTCCCCGACCGTGGACGCGCGGCTCACGGGTCGCGAACGCGCGACGCGCGGGTCAGTCGAGGACGGCCAGGGCGTCGATCTCGACCAGCAGGCCCTCGGGCAGGCCCACGTAGACGGTGGTGCGGGCCGGGAACGGGGTCCCGGTCACCAGGGCGTTGTAGGTCTCGTTCATCTCGGCGAAGTGCGCGGTGTCGGTGAGGTAGACGCGCAGCATCACCACGTCGGCCAGGGACGCCCCGCCGGCCGCCAGGACGGCCTCGACGTTGCGCATCGCCTGCTCGGTCTGCTCGGCGACGGTGTCGCCGACGATCGCGCCGCTCCCCGGGTCGAACGCGACCTGGCCCGCCACCTGGAGGATCGGACCCTTGCGGACGCCCTGGGAGAAGGCGGCCACGGGGGTGGGCGCGGCGGCGGTGCGGATCTCGGTCTTCGACATGCGTTGTCCTCTTCCTCAGTCGCGCGGCGACCAGCCGCACTCGACGGACGCCGCCCGCGCGGTCGCGAGCAGGTCGGGCAGGTGGCCGAGGAGTCCGTCGAAGTCCAGCAGGACCTTCGGCACGGACATCGACACGGCGGCCACCACCTCGCCGCGCGCGCCCCTGATCGGCGCGGCGACGCAGTGGATGAAGTCCTCGTGCTCGGCGTTGTCCACGGCGTACCCGGCGGCGCGCACGCGCTCCAGCTCGGCCAGGTACGCCTCGGGCGTGACGAGGGTGTTCGCGGTCAGGGGCACGTAGTCGATGGTCGCGGCGACCTCGCGCCGCCGCGCCTCGGGCAGGTCGGCCAGCAGCACCTTCGCCACGGCCGTGCAGTGCAGCGGCGCGCGGCGGCCGATGCGGGAGTACATACGCATCGGGTGGGTGCTGTCGTACTTGTCGATGTAGATGACCTCGCCGCCCTCGTAGGACGCGAGGTGGACGGTGTAGCCGGTGCGGGAGTTCAGCTCGCGCAGCGCGGTCTCGGCGCTGCGCCGCACGTCGCGCTCCTCCAGCGCCCGGTTGGCGAGGTCGAACAGGGCGGTGCCCAGCCGGTAGTGGTGCACGCCGTCGCGCTGCACGAACCGGTGCGACTCCAGGGTGCGCAGCAGCCGCAGGGCGGTCGACTTGTGGACGTCGACGACGCCGGACAGCTCCTCCAGGGTCTTCGGCCCCGTCGCGAGTTCACCCACCAGCGTGAGGGCCCGGTCCAGGCTCTGGCTCATCGACGTCTCCTCAGGTGTGCGGCGGCCCACGTGTCCGAGTCGGCGTCCAGCAGCGGCGCGGTGACGTGGGACGGCAGCGACTCGCCGACATCCTCCCTGGTGAGCAGCGCGGAGGCGGCTTGGAGGTGCCCGACGCGCAGCCGGCGGGCCGGCGGTTCGCCCGCGAGGTGGGCGGCGAGGTAGCCGGCGGCGAACGCGTCGCCCGCCCCGACGGGTTCCACGACGTCGACCCGCAGGGCCGGCTGGAACGTCGTCGCGCCGTCCTCCACGACGGTCGCGCCGCGCGCGCCGTGCTTCACGACCAGCGTCTTCGGGCCGGGCAGCAGGGCGCGCAGCCCGTCGGGGTCGCCGGTGCCCCACACGGCCTGCGCCTCGTCGGCCCCGGCGAGCACGACGTCGGCGGCGTCGGCCAGCTCCCGCAGCACGGCGGGGTCGCGGTCGCGCCACAGGGCGGGCCGCCAGTTCAGGTCGAACGACACGGGCGACCGGCGCGGCGCGGCGAGCACGGCCCGCAGCAGGTCGAGGCAGCTGTCGGACAGGGCGGCGGTGATGCCGGTGACGTGCACGAGCAGCGCGTCGCCGAGGTCGAGGCGGTCGAGCGCGTCGGGGCCGAGCGCGGAGGCGGCCGACCCGCGCCGGTAGTAGCGGACGCGGCTGCCGGCGGCGTCGGCCTCCTTGACGTACAGGCCGGTGGGCCGGTCGGGGTCGACCCGCACGCCGGTGACGTCGACGCCCGCGCCGCTGACCGCGTCGAGGACGGCCCCGCCGAACGCGTCGTCGCCGACGGCACCCACCCAGCGGCTGCGCACGCCGAGCCGGTGCAGGTGGATGGCCACGTTGGACTCGGCGCCCCCGATCGCCCGGGTCCACGTGCGCGCGGCGCGCACCGGTCCGGGTTCGGCGGGCACCAGCACCGCCATGGTCTCGCCGAGGCACACCACGCCACCCGGCAGGTCGAACCGCATCCGTGCTCCTCCCAGCGCCTTCGCATTGACGGGCGGCGAGCCGAATGTTACACACTTCGACATCACATCGCGCAATAGCCGTTGCGTATAATGCAACGTGAGGAGTGCCGATCCCGTGGACCTCGACGCTGTGGACGCCATCCGCCACGACCGCGTGGACTGGCGCTTCAAGGGCCTGCCCGCCGACGCGTTCGGCGGCACGGTCGGCGAGCTGGTCGACCGCCGGCCCGACCTGTTCGCCGACGGGTTCGTCGGCCCGCTGGTCGTGCTCGACGCCGCCGCCCTGGAGCACAACCTGGCCACCATGGCCCGCTGGTGCGCCGAGCACGGCGTGCTGCTCGCCCCGCACGGCAAGACGACGATGGCCCCGCAGCTGTTCGCCCGCCAGCTGGCGCACGGCGCGTGGGGCATCACCGCCGCCACCATCAGCCAGGTGCGCGTCTACCGGGCGTTCGAGGTGGGCCGCGTCCTGCTGGCCAACCAGCTCGTCGACCCCGCGGGCCTGCGGTGGCTGGCCGACGAGCTGGCCGACGAGACGTTCGAGTTCACCTGCTGGGTGGACTCCGTGGCGGGCGTCGAGCGGATGACCGAGGTGCTGGGCACGCCGCCGCGCCCGGTCGACGTGCTGGTGGAGGTCGGCGCGCCCGGCGGCCGGACCGGCGCGCGCGACCACGACACCGCGCTGGCCGTCGCGCGGGCGGTGCGCGCCAGCCCCGCGCTGCGGCTCGCGGGCGTCGGCGGCTACGAGGGGGCGCTGGCGCACGACGCGTCACCGGGGGCCCGCGCCACCATCGACCGCTACCTGGAGTCGTTGCGGGACCTGGCGGTCCGGCTGCGCGACGAGTTCGAAGTGGACGAACCCGTCGTCACCGCGGGCGGCAGCGCGTACTTCGACCAGGTGGCCGCCGCGCTGACCCGCGAGTGGCCGTTCCCGGTGCGGCCGGTGCTGCGCAGCGGCGCGTACGTCACCCACGACGACGGGTTCTACCGCGGCATCTCGCCACTGGGCCGCACGCCCGGCGCGGAGCCGTTCAGGCCCGCGCTGCGGGCCTGGGCCCAGGTCACCTCCCGCCCCGAGCCCGGCCTGGCGCTGCTCACGCTCGGCAAGCGCGACGCGTCGTTCGACGAGGGCCTGCCCGAGCCGCAGCTGGTGCGGGGCCGGGACGGCGCGGTCCGGCCGCTGGACGCGGAGGTCACCGCGCTCAACGACCAGCACGCGTTCCTGCGGCTCTCCCCCGACGACCCGGTGGAGGTCGGCGACTGGGTGGGGCTGGGCCTGTCCCACCCGTGCACGGTGTTCGACAAGTGGCAGCTCATCCCGGTGGTCGACGGCACCACCGTCGTCGACCTCGTGCGCACCTACTTCTAGGGACGGCGGCGTGGACATCGTCTTCCGGGGCGCGCTGGTGGTCGACGGCACCGGCGCGCCCGGCCGCCGGGCGGACGTGGGCGTGCGGGACGGGCGGATCGCCGCGATCGGCGACCGGGTCACCGGCGGCCGGACCGTCGAGGCCGACGGGCGCGTGCTCGCGCCCGGCTTCATCGACATGCACTCCCACTCCGACCTCCAGGTGCTCGCGAACCCCGAGCACCTCGCCAAGGTCACCCAGGGCGTCACCACCGAGGTGCTGGGCCAGGACGGCCTGTCCTACGCGCCCGTGGACGACGACGTGCTCGCCGTGCTGCGCGACCAGCTGGCCGGGTGGAACGACGACCCGGCCGGGTTCGACTGGGACTGGCGCTCGGTCGGCGGGTACCTCGACCGGCTCGACCGGGGCATCGCCGTCAACGCCGCCTACCTCGTGCCGCACGGCACGCTGCGCATGCTGTGCGTCGGCCACGAGGACCGGCCGCCCACCGACCGCGAGCTGGACCGCATGCGGGAGGTGCTGGCCACGTCGCTGCGCGAGGGCGCGATGGGCCTGTCGTCCGGCCTGACCTACACGCCCGGCATGTACGCCGACACCGCCGAGCTGACCGCGCTGTGCCGGGTCGTCGCCGAGCACGGCGGGTTCCACAGCCCGCACCACCGCAGCTACGGCGCGGGCGCGCTGGAGGCGTACGCGGAGATGATCGCCGTGTCGCGTGACTCCGGCTGCCCGCTGCACCTCGCGCACGCCACGATGAACTTCGAGGTCAACCGGGGCCGGGCGGGCGAGCTGCTGGCCCTGCTGGACGGCGCGATCGCGGACGGCGCGGACATCACGCTGGACAGCTACCCGTACCTGCCGGGCGCGACGTACCTGTCCGCGCTGCTGCCCAGCTGGGCCGGCGAGGGCGGCCCGGACGCCACGCTCGCCCGGCTGTCCGACCCGGCCACCCGCGAGCGCATCCGGGCGGAGGTCGAGGAGGTCGGCTCGGACGGCTGCCACGGCGTGCCCGTCGACTGGGAGGCGATCGAGGTCAACGGCGTGCGCCGGCCCGGGAACGGGCACCTGGTGGGGCTGTCCGTCGCCGAGGCCGCCCGCCGCGCCGGTCGGCCGCCCGCCGAGCTGTACTTCGACGTGCTGGTCTCCGAGCGCCTCGGCACCTCGTGCCTGATGCACGTGGGCCACGAGGACAACGTGCGGGCGATCATGCGCCACCCCGCGCACACCGGCGGCAGCGACGGCCTGCTCGTCGGCGACCGGCCGCACCCGCGCGCCTGGGGCACGTTCCCCCGCTACCTCGCCCGGTACGTGCGCGAACTGGGCGTGCTCGGGCTGGAGGAGTGCGTGCACCACCTGACCGGGCGGGCCGCGCGGCGGCTGCGGCTGGCCGACCGCGGCCTCGTTCGGGAGGGCTTCGCCGCCGACCTGGTGCTGTTCGACCCGGACGCGGTCGCCGACACCGCCACGTTCGACGAGCCCCGGCAGGCCGCCGCGGGCATCACCGACGTCGTCGTCAACGGGGTGCCCGTGGTCGACGACGGCCGGCGCACCGGCGCCCTGCCCGGCACGTCCCTGCGCAACCCCCGGAGCCGCCCGTGATCGACCGGTCGCGGCACTCGACGGGAGGCTGCCGACGCCGTCCGGGCTCGGCACCGCCCCGCCGCTTCGGCCCGTCGGTCGAGGAGACCTTCCGGACGTGGACCGCGCTGGAGACGGCCCGGTCGGTGGTGGGCTTCGCCGCGGCCGCGCCGCTCGGCCCGGTGGTGTGGCGCGCGGCCGGTGCCCCCCACCCCTCGAAGGGGGCACCGGCCGCGCGGGTCAGCCGGCCTTCGAGCCGTCCGGCGCCGCGGCGAACCACACGCCGCCCGCGCCGTGCCCCTCGGCGTCGCCGCACAGCCCATCCCCGGAGAACAGGTACAGCGGCCACCCGGCCGCGGTGACCTGGAGCGTGCCGTCCGCGCGGGTCACCGTGCCCACCAGCGACCTGTCGACGCCCCGCACCTCGAAGTTCGCCGTGTCGACCAGCAGCGGCGGCCACGCGGCGGCGCAGTCGCCGCCGCAGGTCGACGTCGAGGGGTCGGCGGAGTCCTCGTCGAAGCGGTACAGCGTCATGCCCTCGCGGTCGGTCAGCACGGTGCCCAGCGCCCCGGCGGACGCGGTGGTCAGCGCGAGGCCGGAGGCCGGGGCGAGCGCCTTCCCGCCGTCCGGCGCGGCGACGAACCACGTGCCGTCCACGCCCTGCCCGCCCGCCTGGCCGGGCGCGGTGTCCTCGGCGAAGCGGTAGACGGGCCAGCCTGCGACGGTGATCTGCCGGGTGCCGTCCGCGCGGTCGACGGTGCCGACGAGAGCCTGGTCGACGCCCTGCACCTCCACGTCCCCGGAGGTGGCCAGGGCGGGCGGCCAGGTCCGGGCGCAGGCGCCGGCGCACGTGGCGGTCGGGGGCTTGGCCGTGTCCCCGTCGAACCGGTACAGCGTCAGGCCCTCGCCGTCGGTGAGCACCGCGCCCAGCTCCGGCACGACGGTGGTGGCCAGTTCCGCGGCCCCGGCGAACCGCTCGACGACCGGCTCGTCGCCCGCCGCGCCCGCCTGGAGCGGCGTGCCGGCGGTGGGGGTCGCGACCTGGCCGCACGCGCCGAGCAGAGCGGTGCCGAGCAAGGCCGCGGCCCCGAGTGCAACCGCACGAGTGAGGGTCATGGTGGACCTCCCCTGGGTGATCGCCCGCGTCCCTTCGCGGCAACCGATGCCACCGACACGGACGCCACCCCGAGGTGGTTCACAACGATCTTCAGCGTTCCCCGTGCTCCCGGAGCACCGCCCGCTCGAGCGGCGGCACCGCCTGGAACACCCGCGGTTGTGGACCGGAGAGGACCGGGCGATGGCCGTTGATCACACCGTAGACGTGGATGGCCGGTCTGCTGCATTCGAGAAGCTCACGAGCCGGGGCGGGAGCCGGTTCGGCCGGGTGGAGCCGCGCCGGCGAGCTGGGCGGTTCGTGCTCGGGCTGCCGGTGGGGCCGTCGCGCACGACATGCCGGCGTTCCACCGCTCCTTCCTGTCGGTCACGACCGCCGGCCAGACCAGGGCGGCTGTCGACACCATCGAGGAACCGATCCCATTGCCCGTAGCGAAATCCGGCGGCTGTTCACCGCAGCAACAGCCCCGGCCCAGACTGCTGCCCAAGCCCTGGCATGGTCCCGGTGGCGTCGTCGGCACCAAGCCCCTGCCCAGGCCGGCCACTACCGACGGCAAGCAGCCGCCATCAGTCGTGGATCACGAACGACGGCTGGAGTACTAGCGTTACCTCGGTGGACCGATCGGAGATCTTCGACATCGCGCACCTGCGCCATCCCATCGCGGCGCCGGTCGCGCCCGACCGGTTGCGCGAGTTGATCGGGTGGTTGAGCCCCGCCGCCGGCGCCCGCGCGGTCGACCTCGGCTGCGGTGAGGGCGAGTGGTTGCAGCGGGTGCTGCTGGACCATCCCGCGACGACAGGCGTCGGGATCGACCACGTGCTGCCGGCCTCGGCCGCCCGGCGCACCGGCGAGCGCGGGCTGACGGACAGGGTGCGATGGATCGAGACCGACGCCGCCACCTGGAACGACGGGCTCTTCGACGTGGTGCTCTGCGTCGGCGCCCGGCACGCCTTCGGCGGGTTGGAGGACATGCTGGTCGCCGTCCGGCAGCACCTGCGCCCCGGCGGTCAGGCGCTGATCGGCGAGATGATCTGGGAGGGGACCCCGTCCGCGGCAGCGCCGGCCGCGCTCGGACTACCGGCAGACTCCGTCCCCGACCTCGCCGGCCTGGTGCGGGCCTTCCACCGGCACGGCCTCGAGCCGTCCTTCGGGCATGTCAGCACACTGACCGAATGGGACGACTACGAGTTCAGCTGGACCGGCTCGCTCGTCGACTGGGCCGTGCGGTCGGCCCCGACCGTCGAGGACCGCAACCAGGCGCTCACCGCCGCCCGCGAGCACCGTGACACCTGGCTCGGCGGCTTGCGGCGTGAGCTCGGGTTCGCCACCTTCGTCTTGCACGACGTCGCGCCCGGGCCGGTCTGAGGGGCCGTCAGCTACTGATCACGACTACGGCTGGAGTACCAGGCGGTCCGCTCACCCGCCAGTCGGGCGCGCAGGCCGCGCAGGCCGCTGCGCATCATCAGCGCGTGGTTGGCGACGAGCAGCGGGCGGGCCACCGGCGCGAGCAGCCGCAGCAGGCGTCTGCGCACCACGACCTCCTGCTCGTACACCAGGCGCGTCCCGCCGCCCTCGGGCGCGACGCGCCACGTGGCCGTGCCGTCCATGTCACCGGACAGCACGGCCCGCAGCACGCCCACCGCCGGGTCGTCCACGTCCCGGCGCAGCACCACGACCAGCTCGTACGGCAGGACCGAGCGCAGGCGCAGCTCGGCGGTGTCGTCGTCCAGCCGCCGTCCGCCGCGCACCTCCCGCCACCAGCGCGGGTAGCCGGCGAGGTCGGCCAGCACCTCGTGGACCAGCGCGGGCGGCTCGTCGAGCGACCAGGTGCTCCGGAAGCGGTAGTGGTTCAGCCCCATGCCGTCCCACTACCCCCGGGACGCCCTCCCGAACCGACCGGGCTCAGCCGACCGCCGCCGCCTGCGGCAGCACCGTGCGCAGGAACTCGCCCGTGTAGCTCTCGGCCACCGCGGCGACCTGCTCCGGCGTGCCCTCGGCGACCACCGTGCCGCCGCCCGAACCGCCCTCGGGACCCATGTCGACCAGCCAGTCGGAGGTCTTGATGACGTCCAGGTTGTGCTCGATCACGATCACCGAGTTGCCCTTGTCGACCAGCCCGTTGATCACGCCCAGCAGCTTGCGGATGTCCTCGAAGTGCAGGCCCGTGGTCGGCTCGTCGAGGATGTAGACCGTCTTGCCGGTCGACCGCTTCTGCAGCTCCGAGGCCAGCTTCACGCGCTGCGCCTCACCGCCCGACAGGGTCGGCGCGGGCTGGCCCAGCCGCACGTACCCGAGGCCCACCTCGACCAGCGTGCGCAGGTGCCGGTGGATCGCGTTGATCGGCTCGAAGAACGTCGCGGCCTCCTCGATCGGCATGTCGAGGACCTCGGAGATCGTCCTGCCCTTGTAGTGCACTTCCAGCGTCTCGCGGTTGTAGCGGGCGCCCTTGCACACCTCGCACGGGACGTAGACGTCCGGCAGGAAGTTCATCTCGATCTTGATGGTGCCGTCGCCCGCGCACGCCTCGCAGCGCCCGCCCTTGACGTTGAACGAGAACCGGCCCGGCTGGTAGCCGCGCACCTTCGCCTCGGTCGTGGCCGCGAACAGCTTGCGGATGTGGTCGAACACGCCCGTGTACGTGGCCGGGTTGGACCGGGGCGTGCGGCCGATCGGCGACTGGTCGACCTGCACCAGCTTGTCGACGTGCTCCAGGCCCTTGATCCGGGTGTGCCTGCCGGGTACCTGGCGGGCGCCGTTGAGCTTGTTCGCCAGCACCGTGGCCAGGATGTCGTTGACCAGCGTGGACTTGCCCGAGCCGGACACGCCCGTCACCGACACCAGGCACCCGAGCGGGAACGACACGTCGATGCCGCGCAGGTTGTGCTCGCGCGCGCCGACCACGGTCAGCTGCCGCTTCCGGTCGACCGGGCGGCGGACGGCGGGCATCGGGATCTCCCGGCGGCCCGCGAGGTACGCGCCGGTGATCGAGTCCTTGTTCTTCAGCAGCGCCTTGTACGGGCCGCTGTGCACGACCTGGCCGCCGTGCTCGCCCGCGCCGGGGCCGATGTCGACGACCCAGTCGGACGTGCGGATGGTGTCCTCGTCGTGCTCGACGACGATCAGCGTGTTGCCCAGGTCGCGCAGCCGGGTCAGCGTCTCGATCAGCCGGTGGTTGTCGCGCTGGTGCAGGCCGATCGACGGCTCGTCCAGCACGTACAGCACGCCGACCAGGCCGGAGCCGATCTGCGTGGCCAGCCGGATGCGCTGCGCCTCACCGCCGGACAGGGTGCCCGAGGCGCGGTCCAGCGACAGGTAGTTCAAGCCGACGTCGAGCAGGAACCGCAGCCGGGCCTGGATCTCCTTGAGCACCGCGCCCGCGATCATCGCCTCGCGCCTGCCCAGCCGCAGCCCGTCGAGGAAGTCGGAGCACTCGGCCACCGACATGTTGCAGACCTCGGCGATCGACTTGTCGCCCTTGGTCGAGTGGTGCAGCGTGACGGCCAGGATCTCCGGCTTGAGGCGCGTGCCCCGGCACACCGGGCACGGCACCTCCCGCATGTAGCCCTCGTACTTCTCCTTCATGTACTCGGACTCGGTCTGCTCCTGGCGCCGCTCCAGGAACGGGATCACGCCCTCGAAGTTGGCGTAGTAGGAGCGCTCGCGGCCGTAGCGGTTGCGGTAGCGGACGTTGACCTGCTCGTCGACGCCGTGCAGCACCGCCTTCTGCACCTTCGCGGGCAGCTGCCGCCACGGCGTGTCCATCCGGAAGCCGATCGCCAGCGACAGCGACTCCAGCAGGCGGGTGAAGTACTCGGCGGTCTGGCCCGAGGCCCACGGCGCGATGGCGCCCTCGCCGAGCGACAGCTCGTCGTCCGGCACGACCAGCTCCGGGTCGACCTCCTTGCGCACGCCGATGCCGGTGCAGGTGGGGCACGCGCCGTAGGGCGAGTTGAACGAGAACGACCGGGGCTCCAGGTCCTCGATCGCCAGCGGGTGGCCGTTGGGGCAGGCCAGGTTCTCGGAGAAGCCGCGCACCCGGCCCGGGTCGCCCTCCGGCACGTCGACGAACTCCAGCTCGACCAGGCCGTCGGCCAGCCGCAGCGCGGTCTCCACCGAGTCGGTGAGCCGCTGCTTGGAGCTCGCCTTCACGCTCAGCCGGTCGATGACGACCGCGATGTGGTGCTTCTCCTGCTTCTTGAGCTTCGGCACCTCGCCCAGGGCGTGCACGACGCCGTCGACCTTGGCGCGGGAGTAGCCCTGCGACTGGAGCGTGGAGAACAGGTCGACGTACTCGCCCTTGCGGCCTCGGATGACCGGGGCCAGCACCTGGAACTTCGTGCCCTGCTCCATCGCGAGCACCTGGTCGACGATCTGCTGCGGCGTCTGCTTGCTGATCGCCTCGCCGCACTGCGGGCAGTGCGCCTTGCCGGCGCGCGCGTAGAGCAGGCGCAGGTAGTCGTAGACCTCGGTGATGGTGCCCACGGTCGAGCGCGGGTTGCGGCTGGTCGACTTCTGGTCGATCGACACCGCGGGCGAGAGGCCCTCGATGAAGTCCACGTCCGGCTTGTCCATCTGGCCGAGGAACTGCCGCGCGTAGGCGGAGAGCGACTCGACGTACCGTCTCTGCCCCTCGGCGAAGATGGTGTCGAAGGCGAGGCTGGACTTGCCCGAGCCGGACAGCCCGGTGAACACGATGAGGCTGTCCCTCGGCAGGTCGAGGTCCACCCCCCGCAGGTTGTGCTCGCGTGCCCCGCGAACGACGAGCCGGTCGGCCACAGCTGTTCCCTTCGAAGTTGACCTTCCCCCGAACAGACGTTCGAAAAGCCTATCGGACCACTGGGTCGGGGTCTGTCGGGAGGGGCTCGGACCATGCTAGGCGGGGCCACCGACAAAAACGTGGCGACAGCTCTCCCACGATCGTGCGCCAACGGCTCTACCGGGGGGCGGACGACGCCCCTACGCTGGACCGATAGGCCGTTCGGCCGCATGACGCCGGGATGAGGTGCCCATGAGCTTCGCTGATGCCGCCCAGGTCCGATCCGCCCAGACGAGCGTACCCGCGCCGCGCGGGCACTCCGCGCCCATCCACGACGCGAAGGCCGGGCTGGCCGCCGTGGAGCGGGCCACGGAGGCGCTGTACGAGGTGGTCGCGGAGCTGGACCAGCGCGCGCTGCGCGGCCCCAGCCTGCTGCCGGGCTGGACGCGGGCGCACGTCGTCACCCACCTCGCGCGCAACGCCGACGGCCTCGTCAACCTCCTGACCTGGGCGAAGACCGGGGTCGAGCACCTGATGTACCCCAGTCGCGCCGACCGCGACGCCGACATCGACGAGGGTGCGGGCCGCCTGCCGCAGCTGCTGCGCGCCGACCTCGACGCGGCGTGCGACCGGTTCGCCACGGCCGGGCGTGAGCTGCCCGACAGCGCCTGGGAGAACCGGCTGGCGCACCCCGTGACGGGCGTGCCCATGAGCGCGAGCCGGGTGCCGTGGTTGCGGGTCCGCGAGGTGTGGGTGCACCTGGTGGACCTCGACCGCGGCACCGGGTTCGACGCCCTGCCCGAGGACGTGCTGGACCACCTGCTGGCCGACGCGGTGGGCCAGTACGCGAACCGGCCGGACGTGCCGCCGCTGCACGTCCGGGCGGTGTTCCCGGACGGCCGTCAGCGCGGCTGGTCGCTGGGCGCGGCGGACGCGACGTCGCCCGACGTGGACGGCGCGGCGGCGGACGTGCTCGGGTGGCTGACCGGCCGCCGGAGCGGGGCGAAGCTGAGCGGGACGGCGCCGACGCTGCCCAGGTGGCTCTGAGCCCCCACGACCCGGGCGGCGAGCAGCCGCGCGGCGAGCACCAGGCCGGCCAGGACCGACCCGTTCGGGTTGGCCGTCAACGCGCGGTGCGCCGGCCGTTCCACGAACCGCGTGAGCAGCCAGCCGAGGACGACGGCCGTCCCGGTGAACGCCGCCAGCTCGGCCCACGGGCCGAACGCGGCGACCTTCGCCATGACCACGTAGCCGATCTCCTGGTGCACCAGGTAGACGCCGTAGGAGATGCCCGCCAACCACCTGATCGGGCGAGCCAGGGCCCGCACCGGCGCCACGTCCCAGTCCGCGCCGCCCGCCGCGGCGCACACGGCGATCAGCAGCACGCCGAGCCCGATGGTCGACGCCAGGTCCGCGCTGTGCACCGCCTGCGCCAGGAGCGCGGCCGTGAGCAGGGCGAACAGGTGCGTGTCGCCCAGCCGGCCCCTCGCCCAGAGCCAGATGCCGACGCCGATGGCGAACAGCTGGCCCCGGTGCACGCCGAAGCCGTCGTAGAAGGTGCGCACGACACCGGGTTCCTCGGTCCACACGCGCATCACCAGAGGCCCCAGGACGAGCGCCCACACCAGCGCCTTGACCCCGTTGCCGCGGACCCGCGAGGCCAGCAGCGCGCCCGCGACGAAGCCCGTGACCTGCACCGGCAGGGTCCAGTAGGAGAAGTCGACCAGGCGGACCCCCGGCACCCAGTTCTGCAGCATCAGGGCGTTGAACAGCAGGTCGCGCGGCTCCAGCTCGCTCCAGCCGGCCGGCGCGACGTGGCGCAGCACGAGGTAGGTGACCGTGGCGGCCACCACGTAGGCGGGCAGCAGGCGGGCCAGGCGGCTGCGCAGGAAGCGTCCGGGTGCGCCCTTGGCGAGCGAGGCGCAGGCGAAGAACGCGGAGATCACCACGAGCGCGCTGGCCCCGAACTCCAGGCTGAACGTGAAGACCGGGGCGCTCAACTCGGGGTGGACGGACGGCCCGGCGTGGGTCGCGTGCTGGAGGAGGACGCACAGCACGGCGGCGATGCGCAGGACGTCCCAGTTGATCCGGCGTTTGGTAGGCACGAGGCGGAGAAACCCTATTCGGAGGAATCGGCGGCGCGGCGGGGTTCGTCGACAACCCTAAGGCAGGTACCTGTGGGGACCCTGAAGGGTGCGCGGTCGGCTACCGTCGGCCACTGTGGACGTACTCGAGGACTACGCGGGGCACGTGGCCCCGGACGGCCCCGCCGCGCGACGCACCCTGGACGCGCTGACCATCACGAAGGTCTCCGTGGGCCCGATGGACAACAACGCCTACCTGCTCGTCTGCCGGGCCACCAACGAGGCGCTGCTCGTCGACGCCGCAGCGGACCCGGTGCGCCTGTCCGACGTGGTGGGTCACTCGCTCGACCGGCCGAGGCTGAAGACGGTCGTGACGACGCACCAGCACGCGGACCACTGGGGAGCCCTCGGCGCGGTGGCGGGCGCCAACGGGGCGAACACGGTGGCGCACCCGGCGGACGCGGGGGTGCTCCCCATCCCGCCGGACTTCCTGGTGGAGCACGGCGACACCGTGCGGGTGGGCGAGGTCGCCCTGGAGGTGGTCCACCTGCGCGGCCACACGCCGGGGTCGATCGCCCTGCTGTACCGCGACCCGAACGGCCACCCGCACCTGTTCACCGGCGACTCGCTGTTCCCGGGCGGGGTGGGGAGGACGACGTCGCCCGAAACCTTCACGTCGTTGTTCACCGATGTGGTGGAACGGGTGTTCGACGTGCTGCCCGACGACACCTGGGTGTACCCGGGGCACGGGGACGACACCACCCTCGGGGCTGAACGTCCTCACCTGGACGAGTGGCGTTCACGCGGCTGGTGAGCCAGGTCCCGTGCGGGTGACGCCGGCCTTCAGGCGGCGTCACCCCCACGTCCGAGGAGTGGCACGCCCACCTCAGCCCTCGCCTTCCCGGCGGGGGTGGAGCGGCATCGGACGCGGGCGACGTTGGTGAGCGGTCCACGCGGTCGCCGCTCGGCCCGACGCGTCCCGCCCGCCACCGGCGGACGGCCGCTCATCCTCGCTCGCCCGCTGGGCAGGCGCATCGAGCAAGATCATCGCTTTGTCGGTCGGGACTACTGTCGAATGTCGGTTGGATCGTCCGTCAAATGTCGGTTCGGAGGCATGTGAGGTGTACGGTCAGTCCGCCTGGCGCATGGCGTAATCCCTGATGAGCGGCAGATGGACCACACCAGTCTGACTCGCGCTTGCAGTGTCGTGGCGGAGGAGTACCTCTCGACCTTCAGGGTTGTCACCCTCAACGGTCCGCGCCAAGCCGGGAAGACCACGCTGCTCAGGCAGATGCAACACGAGCACTGCGGAACGCTGCTCAACCTCGACGACGAGCAGCTGCTGCAGGCGGCGGTCGGCGATCCGTTGGCCTTCGCGACCAGCGGCGGGGAACCGCGGTTCATCGACGAGGTCCAACGAGCCGGTGACCCGCTCGTGCGAGCGATCGAGGCCGAGGTCGACGCCACTCCCTCGCCGGGTCGTTACGTCCTCGCCGGGTCCACCCGCTTCCTCGCCACACCGAGCCTGTCCGAGTCGCTCGCCGGGCGCGGCGCGGTCGTGGACGTGTGGCCGTTCTCGCAAGGCGAGTTCGAAGGCAGTTTCGAGAACTTCGTCGACATCGCGTTCGACGACCCGGACTCGCTGAAGTCGCTCCCGCCGTCCGCCGTGGACCGGGCGGGCTACTTCACACGCCTGTGCCGAGGTGGTTTTCCCGAACCGGCGCTCATGAAGACCGCCCGGGCGCGACGCGCCTGGTTCCGCAGCTACGTGCGGGCGATCGCGGAACGCGACATCCGCGAGATGTCGCGGATCAACGAGCCGAGCGCCATCACGTCACTGCTCGCGCACCTCGCTTCGACCACCGCTCAAGAGCACAACAGCGCCAACACGTCGAACAAGACCGGCTTGCACCGCACCACGGTGAACCGCTACGTCGAACTCCTCGAAGCCGTCTTCCTGGTGCACCGCCTGCCGGCCTGGTCCAGGAACCTGACGGCACGTGTCGTCAAGCACCCCAGACTGCACCTCACGGACACCGGCCTGGCCGCGTCGCTGCTGGGCATCTCCCCCGAGTCCCTGGCGAAGCCGGTCGCACCGGCTCGCGGCCCCCTCGTGGAGACGTTCATCGTCAACGAGTTGGCGAAGCACGCGACGTGGAGCGAGACAGCGGTCCGCTTGCACCACTGGCGGGTCAGCGGAGGGGCGGAAGTGGACGTCGTCCTGGAGCGCGACGACGGCCAGGTGGTCGGCATCGAGGCCAAGGCGAAGGACACCGTGACCGCGGAGGACTTCCGGGGACTGACCACGTTGCGGGACCTGCTGGGCGATCAGTTCACGTTGGGCGTCGTCTTCCACACCGGCCGCCAAGGGGGCATCGGCTTCGGCGACCGACTGGTGTCGCTGCCCATCGCCGCGCTGTGGGAGACCGCGCGCCGGTGACGGCACCGTGTCCGCCGTTGGGAGACTCGCCGTTACCGGGTGGGGAGGACCACGTCACCCTCGGGACGGCGTGGCGGCACGACGGAGAACCTATCGCCCGAGAGCCACGGAAACGCCGTCGGAGAACGCGGAGTCGTGCAGCTCGACCCGCGCGACCTCCGAGCCGATCGGAACGTCGAAGACCACCACTCCGGTGACCTGGTTCCCGGGATTGATCTCTTCGTACAGCGACTTGGCATCACCGAGGTAGAGCGCCGCCGTCGAATCCGCGGAGTACTCCCTGCCCGAGACGTCGAACAAGTCCTGGTTCTCACCGGCGAACGACCGGGGTCGGTCACCGATGTTCTTCACGGTCGCGGTGATCAGCAGGAACTCACCCCGAGCATCCTTGGCGAGGATTTCGTCGCCGATCCGGGATTTCCTTTCGACTCCCAGGACCGTGGACTCGAAGGCGCCGTCGCGCACCGGTGTGCCGATCCCGGGGGCAACCGCTCCCTCCACCGGCGCGACGGCCGGCCCCTCAGTGCTTTCCGCACCTCCCGTGGAGGTCCGGGTTCCTCCACCGCTCGCCACGTTGACGACGATCACGACACCGATGACCGCCGCCAGGAAGACCAGGAAGACCTTGAACTTGCCCTTCTTCTTCCGAACGGCAGGCGCGGTCGGGTCTCGTGGTTCGTACCGCGGAGTCGTCATGATGCCCACCTTGACACGAGGTAGATTCGCACCTCACTTGTACAATCGCAGGGCAAACCTGCGGACCATCCATTTCCAGAGGTCGACCGAAGTCATTTCCAGCCGTGACGACGGTGAACGCGATTCAGTTTCACGTGTTGCACAGGCGTAGATCGCTCCGTGGTCCCGGGCGCGGCGCAACAGCCGATCCCCACGAACTCCGCGACATGTGTCGCCCGTGACGAGAAGAACTCCACCGGACGAGGGCGCGTCGATGTCCCCTCGAACACCGGTCTTCTTGAAGAGCGGGACGGGCGGACTCGAAGCGCTGCTCCTGCCGCGCCGGTTCCCGTCCGACGCGTGACAGCGCTCCCGGCGGGAGGACCCGGCGCTTCCGCCGGCACGATCCGCCGGCCGAGCGCGGTCAGCCGCTCGCGGTGCGTTCGAGGGCGTCCAGGACGTCGAGGTAGCCGACCCCGGCCCGCCACAGGTCGTCGGCGACCGGGTCGAGCTTGCCGGGGCGCCAGCGCTTCTCCTCGTAGGCGCGCGTCCGGCCGCGCAGGGCGCGGAGGCTCACGTCCAACTCGTCGTGGAGCCGCTCGCGCAGTTCGCCCGCACTCGGCGCGGGTGGTCGGAGCCGGTCACCGCGTCCCGCCTCCAAGGCCTCCAGGGTCTCCTCGGCCACCCCGCCCGCCGGGTCCCACACCAGGACGGGCCGTTCGACGCGGTGGTTCCAGACCGGGCCGCGCGCCGACCGCCACAACGGCGTGATCGGGTTCCTCGTCATGCGGGTCGCGTTGCCCCAGTGCTCCGCACCGGCCGGCTCGCTCCGCCAGGGCACCTCGTCCACCGGCAGGTCGACCGCGAGCGCCACGGTGACCCGGTCGACGTCGCGCGCCTCGCCGAGCACGTCGCCGACCGCCCACAACCCCACGACCCGCACCTGGTAGACCGCCCCCGCCGGACCGTCCAGCTCCGCGCACTTCTCCGCCAGGTCCCACAGGTGCCGCACCGCACGCGTCCACTTCACCGCGCCATCCTCACGCACGAGCCGCGCGGATCGGTCGGCCACCCGGCCGGCGTCGGCCGGGACGGCCCGAGCAGGAGGTCAGCGGCGCAGGAACGCGTCCACCGAGTCGCGCAGCGCCGTCACGCACGCGGCGGTGACCGGGTGGGTCGCCGCTCCCCCGCGGTAGGCGACGCGGGTCCTCCGGCGGGTCGGCAGGGGGATCAGGCGGACGCCCGGGGGCGGGTGTTCGGCGGCGAGCTGGGGCACCAGGGAGACGCCCTGGTCGGCCGCCACCAGCGCCAGGACGGTGGTGAACTCGTCCGCGTGGTGACGTGCTCGCGGGGCGAAGCCGGCGGCCCGGCAGACCAGGGTGGTGGCGGTGTGGCAGAGGGTGCCGGGGCCGGCCATGATCCAGTCCGCGTCGCGGACGGCGCGCAGCGGGTCGCCGGTGATCGGCGCGGTGGCGGGCACGGCGAGGTACACGGTCTCGTCCAGCAGCGGCACGGCGTCGAGGGACGGGTCGGGCACGACGGGGACCACGTCGTAGTCGTTGAGCAGGCCCACGTCGAGTCGGCGTTCGCGCAGGGCGGCGGGCACGTCCACCGGGTCCAGCTCGGTCACCATCAGCTCCAGGCCGGGGTGCTGCTCGCCCAGCGCGACCAGGGCGGCGGGGAGGAGCGTGCGCACGGCGGTGGGGAACGCGCCGATGCGCAGCGGTCCGGACAGGCCGGTGGACACCGCGGCCAGGGCGGCCGTCGTGCGTTCGAGGGCGGCCAGGACGGACTCGGCGTGCTCGGCCAGGACGCGGCCGGCGGTGGTGAGGGCGACGCCGCGGCCGGTGCGCTCCAGCAGCGGCACGCCGGCCTCGCGCTCCAGCGCGGACAGCTGCTGGGAGACGGCGGACGGCGTGTAGGCGTTGGCGCGGGCGACGGCGGCGATCGTGCCGAGGCGGGTCAGGTCGCAGAGCAGACTCAGGCGGCGCACGTCGAGCATAAGGTGAGCTTACGGTTCTCGTCAGGGATGCGAACTGGACCTTACGCATCGCGTGCTCGACGCTGGACCTCATGACGCTCTCCGGTGTGCACGTCCCGCTCATCACGCCCTTCGACGCGGACGGCCGCGTGGCGCTCGACGCCCTGCGACGGCTGGCCGACGACGTGCTGGACGAGGGCGCGGCCGGGTTGGTGGCGCTCGGCACGACCGGCGAGCCGGGGTCGTTGACCGAGGCCGAGCGGCGGGCCGTGGTGGACCTCGTCGCGGGCGTGTGCCGCGAGCGGGGCGTGCCGCTGACCGTCGGCGCGAGCACGGCCGAGGCGCTGGCCGCGCTGGACCCGTCGGAGGTGACCGCCGCGCTGGCGACCGTGCCGCCGTTCGTGCGGCCGGGCGAGGCGGGGGTGGTGGCGCACTTCGCGCACCTGGCGGCGCTCAGCCCGGTGCCGCTGATCGTCTACAACATCCCGTACCGGACGGGGCAGCACCTGTCGGCGGGCGCGCTGCGCGACCTGGCCGCCGTGCCGGGCGTGGCCGGTGTCAAGCACGCCGTGGGCGGGATCGACGCCGACACCGTGGCCCTGCTCGCCGACGCGCCCGCGGACTTCGCCGTCCTGGGCGGCGACGACCTCGTGATCTCGCCGCTGCTGGCCATGGGGGCGCACGGCGGCATCCTGGCGTCGGCGAACGTCGTCACGGCCGGGTTCGCGGACCTGGTCGACGCCTGGCGCACCGACCCGGCGAGGGCGCGCGCGCTGGCGAACGCCCTCGCCCCGCTGTCGGACGCCCTGTTCGCCGCGCCCAACCCGACAGTCGTCAAGGGCGTCCTGCACGCCCTGGGCCGCATCCCGACCCCCGCCGTCCGCCTGCCCCTGCTGCCCGCCGCCCCGGAGACCGTGCGGGCGGCGCTGTCCGCGCTCGACCGCCTCCCCGTCCCCGTCGCCGGGTGAGCCGGCGGGGCGGGCGTCAGCCGCGCCGCCCCGTCAGCACGGCGACGCGCACGTCCTCGGCGAACGGCGCGTGCGGCGCCACGGCGTTCTCCAGGGCGGCGGTGAAGGCGGCCCGGTCGGCCGGCAGGCGGTCCACCGGGAGCGCGGACAGGACGCCGCCCGCGATCGCATCCGCCGTCAGGGGCGCGGTGTACTCGACGGTGGTCGCGGTGACGTCGTAGCCGGCGGCCGACAGGGCGGCGGCGTACTGCCGCTGGGACTCCTCGTCCGTGCCGCACGCGCGGTCGCCGCCCGGGCCGAGGTGGTCGCGCAGGAACGCCCCGAGTGCCCGCGACCACCCGCTGCCCTGCTGCCACAGCGGGGTGCCGTTGGTGACCACGGCGACGCCGCCGCCCGGCCTCACCAGGGTCTTCAACTCGGCGAACAGGCGTTCGCGGTCCATCCAGTGCAGCGCCTGGCCGATGGTCACCGCGCCGACCGAACCGGTGCCGAGGACGGCGCGCAGCGCGGGCACGTCGGCGTCCGAGCCGACCACCCACGTCGCGTTCGGCAGGTCGCCGGCGGCGGCCCGGGCTTCGGCGAGCATGTCCGGTTCGGGGTCCACTCCGACCACGCCGCGCACCCGTCCGGCCAGCGGCACGGCGAGCTGGCCCGTGCCGCAGCCCAGGTCGACCACGACGTCGTCACGCGTGAGGGTGAACGCGTCCACCAGCACGTCGACCACCGGCGGCGGGTAGCCGCGGCGGTAGCGGCGGTAGAGGGCCGCCACCTCTCCTCTGAAACCCAGGTCCATGCCGCACACCGTGCACCCCCGGCGGCGGCCGGCGGCAGCGGGTCCGCCGTCGGCTGATCGGCCGTCGGCGAACGCCCCGGTATGTTCTGCGCGTGGAGCAGGTGGTGGAGATCTACACCGACGGCGCGTGCAGCGGGAACCCGGGACCGGGCGGGTGGGGCGCGGTGCTGCGGTACGGGGAGCACGAGCGCGACCTGTTCGGCGGGGAGTCCTCGGCCACCACCAACAACCGCATGGAGCTGATGGCGCCGATCCGGGCGCTGGAGACGCTGAAGCGGCCGGCCACCGTGCGGATCCACACGGACAGCACCTACGTCCGCAACGGCGTCCTGTCGTGGATGGCGAAGTGGAAGTCCAACGGCTGGCTCACCTCCGCCCGCCAACCCGTGAAGAACGTCGACCTGTGGCAGCGGCTCGACGCCGCGCTCGTGCCGCACGACGTCGAGTGGCACTGGGTGAAGGGCCACTCCGGGCACCCGGAGAACGAGCGCGCGGACCGGTTGGCGGTCCGCGGCGTGCAGGCGGCCCGGGAGTCAGACCTGCGGGCAGACCTCGTACATGATGCGGAACAGGCGTGACGACTCGGGCGAATCGACGGGCGGCAGGTCGAAGTACGCCTTGGCGGCGTCCACGCACCGGGTGAGCACGTCGTGTCGGGTGGTCAGGGTCGTGTGGCGGGAGCGGTTGTCCTCCAGCACCCGGTCGGCTTCCTCCTGCTCGGCCTGGAGCCCGGAGAGGGCGCGTTCCTCCTCCAGTCGCGCCGCGGTGAGGCGGTCCCGCTCGTCGCCCGCGTCGGCGTGCAGCACGGTGAAGACGGCGGCGACGACCGCGAACACGACGGCCAGCGCGGTGAGCACGACGACCGGCGCCCTGCCGGGGCGTGGGGCGGCCGTGAGCGGCGGGGTGAGCGGCGGAATCCCCGTCGGCTGCCGACCGGCGGGGTGGACGTCGGCGGTGCGGACGTCGACGGGGTCGGCCTGCCGGGTGGGTTCGGACGTCGTCATGTGCGGTTCCCCTCGCTCAGCAGTTGTCCGAGGCGCGGCCCACGGCGGGGCCCAGCGCCGCGTCGTCGTCGTCCCGCGCGGCGATGATGGTGTCCTTGGCCGGGTCGGCGCACTTGTGCAGCTCGGCGTTCGCGGCCTCCAGGCGGGCGATCCCGTCGGCCACCTCGTCGATCGACGCCGTCGTGCCCGACAGCCTGCCCTGCGCCTCGGACCGGGCGGTCGACACCTGGTCCAGGCGCTGCGACTCCAGGTCGCGGTCGTCGCGCACGCCGGCGAACAGCGTGATCGCCAGCGCCGACGCGCCGATCAGGAGCACCACGAGCGCACCGAGCACGACGACCACCCGGCGCGGTCCGGACTTCGGGAGCGGTTCTGTCATGGGGCGAAGCTAGGTCGCGGCCGCCGGGCGGGGCCGTCGCGCGCGGGCCGCGACGCCGTCCGACCTGCCGTTCCCGGTTCCCCGGACCGGGCCGGACCGGGGAACCGGCGACAGCGCGCGAACCGGCCTGCCCGCGCGAACCGGTCTACCGCAGCACGGTCGCCAGCCGGCGCATCCCCTCGGCGATCCCGTCCGGCGTGTTCGTGGTGAACGACAGCCGCATCGTCGACCGGTCCGGTGTGGTGGCGTAGAACGCCGCGCCGGGCACGAACGCCACGTCCCGCTCCAGCGCCTTGCCCACCAGCTCGCCGGTGTCGACGTCGCCGGGCAGGGTCAGCCACACGAACATGCCACCGTCGGGGTCGGTCCACCGCGTGCCCTCCGGCGTGGTGGACGGCAGCGCCGCGACCATCGCGTCCCGCCGCTCCCGGTAGGCGGCGCACAGGCCGCGCACGTGCTCGTCCAGGTCCGTGGCGCCGAGGTAGACCGCGGCGGCGGCCTGGTCGAGGACCGAGGTGTGCAGGTCGGCGGCCTGCTTCACGATCACCAGGGTGCGCAGGAGCGCCTCGGGCGCGCGCAGCCAGCCCAGTCGCAGACCGGGCGCGCCGATCTTGGAGAAGCTGCCCAGGTGCAGGACCCGGTCGCTGAAGGAGGCCAGCGGGGGCACCGGCTCGCCGCGGAACCGCAGCTCGCCGTACGGGTCGTCCTCGACCACCCACAGGCCGTGCCGGTCTGCGACGGCGGCGACCGCGGCGCGGCGCCCGGCGTCGAGCGTGCGGCCGGTGGGGTTGGCGAACGTCGGCACGAGGTAGAGCAGCCCGGGCCGCTCCCGCTCGACGACCTCGGCCAGCGCGGCCGGGTCCACGCCGTGCTCGTCGCCGGCGACCGGCACGACGCGGGCGCCCGCGAGCTGGAAGCACTGGAGCGCGGCGAGGTAGGTGGGTTCCTCGACGGCGACGACCGAGCCCGGCTCCAGCAGCGCGGTGACCACGAGCGCGAGCGCCTGCTGCGAACCGGTGGTGACGAGCAGGTCGGCGGCGGTCGTGGGCAGGCCGCGGCGGGTCATCCGGGCGGCGACGAGGGCACGCAGGTCCACGTCGCCCTCGGTGGGCGCGTACTGGAGGGTGCGGCGGGACAGGGCCTGGTCGAACGCGGCGCGCAGGCCGTCGACGTCGAACAGCTCGGGTGCGGGCAGGCCGCCCGCGAACGAGATCACCTCGGGGCGGTTGGCGAGCGCGAGCAGGTCGCGGACCGGGGAACTGGTGAACGTGCGCGCCACGGGGACTCCTCGGGTGGCTTCGGTAATCGGACACAGCGGTCGGACGCGGCGGTCGGACGCGGCGGTCGGACGCGGCGGTCGGACGCGGCGGTCGAGCGGGGTGTCCGCGCGGTCGTGCCACGCGGGGTGGGCTGCACCGAGGGGTCGAGGGGCGCCGCCGCGAGTTTACCGTGTGCCGGTGGACCTGGACCTGGACCTGGAGAAGCACCGCGTGGAGTTGACCGGGTACTGCTACCGCATGCTCGGCGGGCCGTTCGAGGCCGAGGACGCCGTGCAGGAGACGTTCGTGCGGGCGTGGCGCGGCGGGTTCGACCCGGCGCGCGGCCCGCTGCGGCGGTGGCTGTACGCGATCGCCACGAACGTGTGCCTCGACATGCTGCGCGGCGCGCGGCGCCGGGCGCTGGCCGCGGACCTGACCGGTCCCGCCGCACCGGGTTCGCCGCTGGGCGAGCCGCTGCCGCCGGAGGCGTGGGTGCAGCCGGTGCCCGACGCGCGGGTGCTGCCCGCCGACGTGCTCGTCGAGCGGCGGGAGTCGGTGCGGCTCGCGTTCGTCGCGGCGCTCCAGCACCTGCCGCCGAGGCAGCGGGCCGTGCTGATCCTGCGCGACGTGCTGGTCTGGCGGGCGCACGAGGTGGCCGACCTGCTCGGCACCAGCGTCACGTCCGTCAACAGCGTGCTCCAGCGGGCCCGCGCCACCCTGGCCGCGCGGAAGCCGGAGCCGCTCGAGCCGGTCGACGAGGGCCTCCTGGAGCGCTACACGGCCGCGTTCGAGCGGTACGACGTCGACGCGCTCGTGGCGGTGCTGCACGAGGACGCGACGATGACCATGCCGCCGTTCGCGTGGTGGCTGCGCGGGCGGGCGGCCGTCGCCGCCGTCCTCGCGGTCCCCGGCACGGGCTGCGAGGCGGCGCGGGTGGTCGCGACCCGGGCGAACGGCGTGCCCGCGTTCGGCCAGTACCGGCCGGACGAGGAGGGCGTGCTCCGGGCGTTCGCGCTGGTCGTGGTCGAGTTCTCGGGTTCGCGCGCGGTCTCCTGCGCCACGTACCTCGGCGATTCGCTCTTCGGGTTGTTCGGGCTGCCGATGACTTTCGGCGGTCGGCTCCGTACCGATGGGTGAGACCCCACGGGAGGACGACCGATGTACGAGGACGTGAACGGCGTGCGCACCTGGTTCGAGGTGCGCGGCGAGGGCGAGCCGCTGGTGCTGCTGCACGGCGGGTTCGGCGACTCGCGGGACTTCGAGCCGAACCTGGTGCGGCTCGCCGACCGGTTCCGGGTGTTCCTGGTGGACCGGCGCGGCCACGGCCGCACCCCGGACGTGCCCGGCGACGTGGACGCGGACCTGCTCGCCGGTGACGTGGTCGGGTTCCTGGAGCGGGTCGTGGGCGGCCCGGCGCACCTGGTGGGCTACAGCGCGGGCGGGGTGGTGGCGCTGGGCGCGGCGGCGCGGCGGCCGGACCTGGTGCGCCGGCTGGTGGTGCTGAACTCCGGCTTCTCCGCCGACGGGTGGCTGTTCCTGCCGGAGCCGGACGGGCGGTTCCCCCCGGCGGTCGTCGACCGGTACGCCGAGGTGTCGCCGGACGGCCGGGACCACTTCCCGGTGGTGGTGGACAAGTTCGCCCGCGCCGCGCGTGCGCCGGAGGTGGTGGACCTGGCGGCGATCACCTGCCCCGTCCTGGTGCTGGGCAGCGACGACGACATCGTGCACCTGGAGCACACCGTCGCGCTGTACCGGGGGATCGCCGACGCGCAGTTGGCGATCGTGCCGGGCAGCTCGCACCTGATGCTGTTCGAGCGGCCCGACCTGTGCGTGGAACTGGTGGCCGGGTTCCTCACCTCCACGCCGACGCCGCTGACGCCGACGCCGCTGATGCCGGTGCGCCGGGCTTGACGGCGTCCGCGCCGGGACCCGGTGCGCCGCACCGGGTCCCGGGTCGCTCGCGCGCCACGGGAGCAGGGCGTCCACAGCGGACAGGTGGGCGCGGCCGAACGGCCCGTCCTCCGGACCGTCCACGAGGGACGCCGTCCGCGCGGCCCGCGCGCTCGTCACGCCCTTCGCGCCCACCGCGCCCCGCCACGGCGTCGCCCACACCGGTGAGCCCAGCCGGTCCGCGACCCACGCGCCGACGTCGGCGACCGGCCCCGACCCGCAGCCCGCGGTGGCAGTAGTGCACGGCGAGCGCGGCGGCCCGCGCCGGGGCGACCCCGTCCGGGGTGTCGTGCGTGACGCGGGGCTGCACGTCGCTGTGGTGCAGCACGTCGGGCAGCGGGCCGACCGGGACGACCCGCATCGCCGCGCCGCTCTTGTCGGTGTCCGGCCGGATGCGGGCGAGGAACTCCTCCCCCGTGCGCACCGACCCCGGGAGCCCCTGGAAACCCCGCGCGTACGCCAACCCCGGGCGCACGGGGTCGCGCACGTACCCGACGAGGGTGTCGTGCCTGCCCACGTGGTCCGCGTCGGCGTACTCGAAGCCGGCCCCGCAGGCGCCCCCGATGGCCATTTCGACAAGCACGGGGCCCACGTTATAACCGATTCGATATGGCCCTTTTCACCCGGTCGGGTGGTACGAATCCCATGACCCGAGACATCCCTGCGCGCGAGGAATCGCGTGTCTCGACGAAACGAGGAACCGTGCGAATCACCAGGTTGGTCCCCGCCATCGCGGCCGCGCTGCTCTCCCTGCCCACCGCCGTGCCGTCCGGCGCGGCGGCGCCCGCCCCGGACGGCGGTGTCACGCCGTACATCATCGGCGGCGGCTACGCGAGCAACGCCCCGTGGGCAGCCCGGCTCTTCTCCAACGGCCGGCAGACGTGCAGCGCGACGATCATCGCGCCCACGTGGATCCTCACCGCGAAGCACTGCGTGAGCGGTGGCGGGCTGTCGTTCCGGATCGGCAGCCTCGACCAGACCTCCGGCGGCACCGTCGCCAACGGCGTGCAGACCGTGAACCACTCGTCCGACCTGTCGCTGGTGCGCCTGGACCGCTCGGTGAGCGCCGGCTACGCGCGGCTCGGCCAGCCGGGTTCGGTCACCGTCGGCCAGTCCGTGCAGGTGTACGGCTGGGGCGCGACGTCCCAGTGCGGTTCGGAGATCAACTGCCAGTCGCGGTACCTGAAGGTCGCGAACGTGACCGTCACGGGCGGCTGCACCGACGCCTACGGCGGCAGCGCGATCTGCGCCCGGCGCGGCGACGGCATCACCGCCGGCGGCGACTCGGGCGGCCCGATGATGGCCGGCGGCGTGCAGGTCGGCGTCGCCTCCACCAGCGACCGGCAGACCACCACCGCCTACACGAACGTGACGCGGTACCGCTCGTGGATCCAGTCGGTGGCGGGCGTCTGACCCTCCCGCGGACGTGCCCGCCCGCGCCTCCGGGACGCCCCGATCGAGCAGTACCGCCGGCTCAGCCTCGGGTCCCCGGACCAGCCGGGGCTGGAGATCGTGCTGGAGGACCCGTCGATGGGCAGGCCGGCCGACGACGCCCGGGCGCTGCGCGCGCTGCCGGCCAAGGGCTCGCTCAGCTCCCTGATCTTCCGGGTCGACGACTGCGACGCCACGTTCGAGAAGCTGCGGGCCGCGGGCGCCGAGGTCATGCAGGAGCCCGTCGACCAGGCGTACGGGGTGCGCGACTGCGCGTTCCGCGACCCGTCGGGCAACCAGCTCCGGTTCTCCGGGCCGGTCAAGGCCGGCGCGGTCGGGGCGGCCGCGGCCGAGCGCTGACGTCCGCGCGGGTTCGTGACACGATCACGGCATGAGCACGAGCCCCCGTGACCGCGACGAGCAGGGCCGGGCCCGCAACGCGCGACCGCGCGACGGGCTCGGCCGTCCGCTGCCCTACGGGCTGCCGGGTGTGGAGCGCCAGCCCGAGGGCGTGCCGCGCACCCCGGCGGAGGCGCTGACCGAGGCGCAGCGGCTGCTCGACGACGGCCGCCCGTTCCACGCGCACGAGGTGCTGGAGGACGCGTGGAAGGCCGCGCCCGAACACGAGCGCGAGCTGTGGCGCGGGCTGGCGCAGCTCGCGGTCGGCCTCACGCACTCCGCGCGCGGCAACGCCTCGGGCGCGCGGTCGCTGCTCGGCCGCGGCGCGGCCAACATCGCACCGTACACCGACGGGCCGCCGCACGGGATCGACGTCGCCGGGCTGGTCGCCTGGGCCGGGTCCGGTGTCGGCGTGCCGCGGCTGACGCGGGACCGCTGACCCGGCCCGGCCCGGCCCGGCCCCGAAGTTGGGCCGAATGCCCGCTTGGGCGCCGGTGGCGCCGGGTAAGTCCCGGTCAACTACTACACCGGGAGGCTCCCGTGCTAGCGATCATCGCCGCGGTCATCTTCGGCCTCGCCCTCCTGCTGGACCTGGCGAACGCCTCGTTCGGCACCGTGCTGGACGGCGGCACGCTGCTGCTGGCGGGACTGCTGTGCGTGGCACTGCACCTGGCGGGTGTGGGCGCGGGCGCGCGGAACCTGAGCTTCCGCCGCCGGCGCTGACCCGACGGCCGCTCGCGGGAAGGCCCCGGACCGACCAGGTCCGGGGCCTTCCCCGTGCCCGTGGCCTTCCCGCGCCCGGGTCAGGGGCGCGCCGGCGGGGCGGAGAGCAGGCACGCGACGCACGGCACGCCGTCCGGTTCGGGCAGCAGCTCCGCCGCGGCGACGTCGATCCGCTCGCCGCACAGGGTGACCAGGGCCGACCGCGTGCCGTCCGGCAGCGGGACGAGGTGGCAGCCGCGCTCCCGCTCGCCCGGCGCGTGGTCGAGCCTGCGCACCAGCAGCACGGGTTCCTCGGCGCGCGGGGACGGGCTCACGACACCACCAGTTCGTCGGTCACGACGCACACCACCGCGTCCGGGGTGGCGTAGAAGTCCAGGCGGTAGGGGCCGCAGCGCCGGCGCACCCGGGCCGGGTGGTCGTCCCCGCGGTCACCGGTGTCGTCCCGCGGTGGCGAGCCCGTGGGTTCCGGTTGGGTCATCCCCTCATCGTGGGGGTCGGCCGCCGGTCGGCGAAGCCCCGCGTCGCGATCGGTGCGGTCGTATGCGGAACTCGCATGGGACCGGTCACGCCCCGCCGTCCCACCCGGCGCCGCGCGCCAGTTCGGCGACGTCCGGCGCGCCCTCCCAGTGCCCCAGCCTGGCCAGCTCCTGCACCACGTGCGGCGAACCGGTGGCGCGGGCCGCGTCGAGGGCCTCCCAGGCCAGCTCCGCGGCCCGGTCGCGGTGGCCCGCGAGGGCGTGCGCGCAGGCCAGCTTCGCGAGGTGCACGCCCTGCTCCCACAGGCACATGCGCCGCCACCGGCGCTGCTGGAGGTCCTCGTAGACCTCGATGGCGCGGGTGGGCCGGCCCAGTTCCAGCCAGCTCGACGCGCGCTCCAGCGCGATGTGCTCGGCGGTGAAGCAGTAGCCGATCCAGTACGCGTCGCCGTCGGGCGACCGGACGCGCCGGAACTCGGCGTCGGCCAGGTCGAGCCGCTCCATGCACGTCTCGTCGCCCGCCGCGGCCAGGCCGCGGGCCTCCTGGCGCAGCGCCATGGCCCGCACGACGGGGCTCGCGCCGTGCTCGCGGCGCGCCGCGCGGGCCAGGCCGACGACCCGGTCCGCGTCGCCGTCGGCCTCGGCGAGCTGGGACAGCCGGATGTAGGAGTAGGCCACGACGTCGCGGTCGTCGGCCGCCTGGCCCTGCTCCAGCGCGCGGGCCGTCCAGCCGACCGCGCCGCGCGGGTCGTCGGTCTCCTCGTGCAGCCAGCCGGAGAACTCCGCGTACACCGCGCCGATGGCGAGCAGCCTGCGGCGCTGCTCCCCGCGCGCCGAGCGGCGCAGCGCGTCGATGAAGTCGTGCAGGGCGCGCACGGTCGGCACGAGCGCCGCGAAGCCGCGCCAGTTGTGCGCGTCGTTGACGACCCGGCGCAGCACCAGCAGGTGCTCGAACGCGTCGTCGGCGATCGGCCCGCCGTCCCGGCCGCCGCCGAACACCGCGGAGCCGGTGAGCGCGGTCAGCGCCGCCGCGTCCAGGCCGAGCACGTCGTGCGCGTCGGTCCCGGGGCCGGCGCCGAGGCCGGCCGCGCGGTCGGGGGCGAGCCCGCGCACGTCCCCCGCCTCGACCGGCACGGTGTGGTCGGACAGGCCGAGCAGGTGCGCGGGGATGCCGAGCAGCCGCTGGAGGGGCCGCAGCACGCGCAGGTCGTAGGCGATGTTGCTGCCCGCCTCCAGGCGGGAGATCGCGGACTGCGAGAAGCCCGCGAGCGCCCCCAGCTCGTCCTGGCGCAGGCCGTGCGCGCGCCGGGCCGCCGCGACGACGGCGCCCGGCGACCGGTGGCGCACCGCCTCGCGCACCTCGGCGCCGTGCCACAGCGACGGCGGCAGGGGCGGCAGCGGACCGCCGGGGGTCGCCGCGTCGGGCCGTCCCGCGGTCGGGTCGGTGCGATCGAGTGCCATCCCCGTCCCTTCGGGCGATCCCTTCGCGAGACCCCGCATCCTGGCACCGCTCCCGGAGCGGGCACACCGCCGTTTCGGGGGTGCGGGGCACCGACCTCGACCAGCGGGCGGACCCGCCGGTCCGGGCATTCCGGACAACGGGCACCGGCCGTTCCGGGCGCGCGGTTATGCTCCCCGCCGTGATCAGGGTGCTGCGGGACTTCTCGACCGGTGTTCGACTGCTCGGCCAGGGGTTCGGGTTGGTGTTCCGCTCGCCGAAGCTGCTGCTGATCGGCGCGGTGCCGGCGCTCCTCACCACCGTGCTGCTGATCGGCGGCCTGGTCGGGCTCGCCGTCTACGTCGACGACATCGCCGCGTGGATCACGCCGTTCGCCGACGACTGGAGCGCGACCACCCGCTCGGTCGTCCGGTTCGCCGCCGGGTTCGGCGTCATCGGCGCGTTCGTCGCGGTCGGCCTGCTGCTGTTCACCGCGATCACGCTGATCGTCGGCGGCCCGTTCTACGAGCACATCGCCGAGACGATCGAGGACGAGCACCTCGGCGGCGTGCCCGAGGCCGAGCGGGCGAGCTGGCTCAGGTCCGCGGCGGTCGGCGCGCGCGACGCCGTGCTGCTGGTCGGCATCGCGATCCTGTGCGCCATCCCGCTGTTCGCCGCCGGGTTCATCCCGGTGGTCGGCCAGACCGTGGTGCCGGTGGTCGCGGTGTGCGTCAACGCCACCCTGCTCGGCATCGAGCTCACCGCGATCCCCTTCACCCGGCGCGGCCTGAACCTGACGGTGCGCAGGCAGGTGCTGCGCCGCAGGCGCGCGGTCACGCTCGGCTTCGCCGTGCCCGTCTACCTTCTGTGCCTCGTCCCGCTGGCGGCGCTGGTCGTGCTGCCCGCCGCGATGGCGGGCGGCACGGTCCTCGCGCACCGCCTGCTGCACGACCGGATCAGGTGAACGGCACCCACGCCCGCTCGACCAGCCCGTCGATCCGGGTGACCCGCACGCCGGTGGCGGACAGCGTCCACAGGTCGTCGCCGATCACCAGGGCGCGGCGGATGCCCGCGTCGTAGGGCACGGCCTCGTGCCGGATCTCGCCGAGCGCGGAGAACGCCCGGTCGGCGAGCCGCAGCACGAGCACCCCGCCGACCGGCGGCGCGACCGGCTTCCCCGCCGTCCCGTTCGGCGGCGCCCCGACCTCCGGCTCCACCGGCGCGGTCACCACCGGCAGCACCACCAGGTCCCGGTCCGGCCAGTGCAGGAACGCGTGCGGGTCGTACTCGACCTCGGAGTTCGCGCCGGGCAGGTGGTGCGCGGCGACCCTGGTCGGCGCGACCGGGTCCGACACGTCGAACAGCGACACCTGCGTGCCCGTGGTGCGGCCCCGCGTGGTGGCCTCCTGGCCGACGCCGATGAGCGTGCCGTCGCCGACCGGGTGCAGGTAGGCCGAGTACCCGGTGATCTTCAGCTCGCCCACCGCGCGCGGCCCGGTCGGGTCGGACAGGTCCAGCGTGTAGAGCGGGTCGACCTGCCGGAACGTCACCACGTACCCGACCGGGCCGACGAACCGGACGCTGTGGATCCGCTCGCCGACGCCGAGGCCCTCGACCTTGCCGACCTCCTTCAGCTCCGCGCCCTCGCGCCTGAGCACGATCACCGCGCTCTGCGTCGCGGGAGCGGCCCGCCTCGTGACGACCGCCGCGTCGCCGTACGTCGTCGCCACCCGCAGGTGGCCGGCGTGCTCGGACAGCGCGTACTGGTTGAGCAGCGCGCCCGCGACCCGGCCGGACGCCACGTGCTCCGGCGGGCCGGGCCGGGACACGTCGAACTGGTGGATCGCGGTCGTCGGCGGTCCGGTGGGCGCGCCGCGGGCCTGCGGGCGCAGGTGGTGGTCGTCGGCGACGTAGAGGGACGTGCCCGTGCCGTAGACGGTGTCGCCGTCGGCCACGATCGTCACCGCGTCACCGGTGCCCAGGTCGCCGGGGAAGTCGAAGGTGAGCACGGAGAGCATGGAGGCGGCCGAGCTGCCGACGGGCGCGCTGACCCGGTCGCACGCGACCAGCCGTCCCTGCGAGGTCCGGCCCCCCGCGTCGCTCAGCTCGTAGCGCGGCAGCCACGCGTCGATCGGCGCGGTGGCGGCGATCTCCCGGTTCCCGATCAGCGACTCGGCCTCGCCGCGGCCGTCCACCGGGTGGACCCACGGCAGTCGCGGTCCCGAGTGGACGACCACCCGCACCACGTCGCCGACCTGCCGCGCGTCGACGTACCGGCCGTCGACGCGCAGCGTGCCCAGCACCTCCGGCTCGCCCGACAGGTCGACCAGGGTGATCGAGGCGCCGCCGTCCGGGGTCCCCTCCGCCGGGGAGTGCGCCCCGCCGACGAGCAGCGCGCGGTCCCCGTGCAGCAGCAGCTGGGACGCGGGCGCGTCGGCCAGGTCCAGCGTGCCGGTGACCGCGGTCGAGGCGACGTCGAGGACGCGGAGCCTGCCGTCGACCACCGTGACGACCCGCTTGCCGTCGGTCTTGACCAGGTCCGGCTCGTCGACGCCCCGCTCGTGGGTGTTGGTGCCCGAGTGCTCCGGCGCCGAGGGGTCGGGCGCCGAGGGGTCGGGCGCGGACTGGCCGGGCGCGGACTTCTCGCCCGCGGACCGCTGCGGCGCGACCGGTGGCGTGCCGCCGGCCCGCGAGTCGAGCGCCACGCCCGTGTCGCCCGCGGCGGGGACCGCGTAGCCACCGCCCCCCAGGCCGTACACGCCCACGTGCGGCGCGACCGCGGCGCGCAACCCGTGCAGCGCGTTCTCGCACGAGTCGTACGCGACCAGGTCGACCGGCACCGCCTCGATCGGCGGCACGATCCGCCAGTCCACCTCCGGCGCGGGCACGGCCGAGGCCGCGCTCACCCCCACCACCAGCGCCGTGCCGCCCACGAGCGCCGCCCGCGTTGCCCAGGACCATCGCCTCATGCCCCCAGGACGGGACGAGGGCGCGAAGCGGTTGCGCGCCACCGCGGGAAGCGCGCCGACGGCGGTCGTGCTGGGCCGATCGGCCGCACGCGGGCGGGCGTGGTTGAGTAGTCGCCGACCGCCCCGACAGGGGCTGACAGCGAGCACAGGAGAGTGACATGGCCCCGAGCAAGCCCGTGGTGGAGCCCTACGAGGGCGCCGCGCCCGCCGACCTGGTGATCGAGGACATCACCGTCGGCGACGGTCCCGAGGCGGCCCCCGGCCAGCTCGTGCACGTCCACTACGTCGGTGTGGCGCACTCGACCGGTGAGCAGTTCGACGCCTCCTGGGACCGCGGCGAGGCGTTCTCGTTCCCGCTGGGCGGTGGCCGCGTCATCGCCGGCTGGGACCAGGGCGTGGCCGGCATGAAGGTCGGCGGCCGGCGCAAGCTGGTCATCCCCGCCCACCTGGGCTACGGCAACCGCGGCGCGGGCGGCGTGATCAAGCCCGGCGAGACGCTGATCTTCGTGGTGGACCTGCTCGGCGTGAACTAGCCGAGGCGCCCGGCCCGGTCCCGCGGCTGCTCCGTCCGGAGCATTCGACCCCGTCGCGGAACCGGGCCGTTCCCGTGTGCGTCATCCTGACGGGGATCGCGAGAAGACCGTTCGTCGAGGGGGAAGGCGTCGTGCCCGAGGACGTCGGGGCGTCCGAGCGGATGCTCGGCCAGTGGCAGCAGGACATCGAGCGGAAGGCGGAGCGCTACCAGGAGATGGCGGCCCGCGTGCAGGGCCTGTCCATCTCGGAGACCTCGCGCGACGGCTCGGTCCGCCTCACCATCGGCTCCAACGGCATCCTGACCCACCTGGAGATCGCCGAGTCCGCGCGGGACAAGCGGATGGCGGAGGTGTCTGCCGAGGTCATGCGCACCCTGCAACGCGCCCAGTCCCGCATCCCGGAACTGCTCCGGCAGGCGATGGCCGAGACCATCGGCACCGGGGACCAGACCGCCAACGCCCTGTTCGACGAGGCCAAGCGCACCTTCCCGGCCCCGCCGCACGAGGACGTCCCGCCGCCGCCCCCGGTCAACCGCGAGATGCGGTTCGGCATCGAGGACGACACGCCCCGGCAGCCGCCCGGCCCGCCCCGTCCCACCCAGCCGCCACCGCCAAGGCGGCACGCGCGCCCGGACGACGAGGACGACGACTTCGGCGGGCGGTCCTTCCTGTCGTGACCACGGTTCAAGGGGGTAGGCAATGGCCGGTTTCGAGATCGTCGCGGACAACCTCGACGCGCACGGCAAGCAGTTGACCGACCTGGGCTCGCGCCTCCAGGGCGCGGTGGACGCCGCCAGGACGGTGAGCATGCCGACGGACGCCTACGGCGTCATCTGCCAGCCGTTCCGGATGATGCTGGACCCCGTCGAGCAGTGGGGCCTGGACGCGCTCCAGGGCGCGGTCGAGGCCATGGAGGCCGCCGGCGAGTCCGTGCGGAACACGGTGGCCCAGTACCGCGAGATGGAGGACGCCATCCGCGACGGCTTCGGGTCGGCGGGCTGATGGCCGGCGAGAACCCGTTGGTGGCGCAGGCGCCGGCGGAGCCGGGGGGCTTCGTCAACGCGGGCACCGGTGACAACGACTGGGCGACCGGGATCTCCATCGCCGAGTCGGCGATGGACACGTTCAACGGCGTCAAGGACGGTGACTGGGTCGGGGCCGGCCTGGGCATGGTCGGGTTGGCCGCGGACGCCGCCGCCATGGCGATCGACCCGTTCGGGACGTTGATGTCCTCGGCGGCGTCGTTCCTGATGGAGCACGTCCAGCCGCTCAAGGACATGCTGGACTGGCTGGCCGGGAACCCTCCGGTGATCGAGTCGTACTCCACGACCTGGACCAACGTCGCCACCGAGCTCGGGACGATCGCCGAGGACTACGCGTCGGCGGTGTCCACGGGCCTGGCCGGGTGGACGGGCTCGGCGGCGGAGGCGTACGCGGAGAACTCGAAGGCCCACGGTGACGCGCTGTCCGGCGCGGCGTCGGCCGCGGGAACCGTGGGCACGGTCGTGGGCATGATGGGCATGGTCGTGGCGTTCGTGCGCGAAGTGGTGCGCGACCTGATCGCCGACCTGGTGGGGAAGCTGATCGCCTGGGTGCTGGAGGCGGCGTTCACGCTGGGGTTCGGGACGCCGGTGATCGTGGCGCAGGCGGTGACCGCGATCTCGCGGTGGGCCGCGAAGATCGCGAAGATCGTCCAGGACCTGCTGGACGCGATCAAGAGGGTCTCACCGCTGCTGAAGCGCCTGGTCGAGATCTTCGAGAAGATCATGAAGGTGGTCGGCAAGCTCGCAGGCAAGGCGACCGGCCTGGACGTGCTGGACCCGAAGAACATCAAGCGGGGCGGGTTCCTGCAGACCGGCCGCGCGGACGTCGACACGCCGGGCGGCACACCCGGCAGCACACCGGGCGGCGCACCGAGCGGCACCCCGGGCGGCGGTGACCGCGGCACGGGTCGTGACGGCGGGACCTCCGACCCCGGCACCCCGACCGGCCGTCCCGGCGACACCACCACGACCTCCGGCACCTCCACCGCCACCGACGCGCCCAGGCCGGGCCGCGACCCCGACGGGCCCCCGTCCGCACCACGCCCGGGGCGCGCCCCGGACGGCCCGGACAACGACCTGCCGCGCGGCGGCGCCCCCGTGCCGGGCACTCCCGGCCCCGGCAACCCGCGTGGCGGCACCACGCCCCTCGGCGAGCACCGGGGCGGTCCGGGCGGCCGGCCCGCACCGGGCACCTACACCCCCGCGGGCAACACCCCCGCGGGCAACACCCCGGGCGGGTACCACAACGGCGGCGCACCGGGCGGCGGCTCCCCGACCGGCGGAGCACCGGGCGCCCCCGCGCCTTCGCGCTACGACCACACCTCGACCTCGACCGCCGCGACGCCCGAGGCGCCCCCGCGCCACAACCAGCCCCCCACCCCCGGCAACCACCCCAACCCGCCCGGCGGCATGGGCGGCGGCATGCCCGGCAGCGGCATGCCCGGCGGGGCACCGGGCGGTGCTCCCGGTGGGGGCAACCCCGGTGGCCCCCCTGCTGGTGGTGGCGCGCCGGGCGGTGGCCCGCGCCCCGGCAGCGGTGGCGGCTGGACCGGAACCCCCGGCAGTCGAGGTGACACGGGCTCGGGTGTCCCCGCGGCACGCGGCCCCGAAGCCCCTCGACCTTCGTCGTTCGGCCCCAGCCACGCGGGTCCCGGTCACACCGGCCCGAGTCACACCGGCCCGAGTCACGTGGCCCCCAGCCACAACGGCCCCGGTCACCACAGCCCCGGCCCCAACGGTCCCGGCAGCACCGGTCCGGGCGACTTCGGCCCCGGCCACAGCGCACCGGGCAACAACGGCCCGGGACACGGCCGGCCGGGAGGAACGGGGCCGACCCACACCGGTCCCGGCACTCCGCCGCACGGCCGGCCCGGTGGCGGCGCTGGACCGACCCCTCCGGCAGTCGGCCACCACGGCCCGCCCGTGCGGCCCGACGCGCCTCACGCCCCCGACGGCGCCCGCCCGCGCGCCGCGGAGCCGTGGACCCCGCCGCGCCGCGATCCCGACCCCACGCCCGGCACCGGCCGCCACCACGACGGCGCCGACCCCAGCCGACCCGGTGGTCGAGCGGACAACGACCGCCCCGACACGGAACGGCCCGACAGCAACCGGCCCGACAGCAACCGCCCGGACGACAACCGGGTCGACGGCGACAGGGTCGACGGCGACAGGGCCGACAGCGACCGCCCCGGCAGCGATCAGCCGAGCATCGACGAGGCCCACGCCCGCCACGGCGAGACCACCCCGGCCGGCATCAGCCACCACCGGGGCGACTCCGACATGGGCGACCTGCCCCACCGCGTCCCGCCCGACCCCCACCGCTTCACCGCCGACGTCCACATCACCCCCGACGGACGCGCCCGCATCGGCAACCACACCTACACCCCCGAGCAGTACGGCGACCTCCTGCGCCGCAACGGCTGGGACGGCCGCACCCCCGTCCGCCTCATCGGCTGCGACGCCGGTACCAACGACTTCGCCGACCGCCTCTCCCGCCACACCGGCGCCGACGTCCTCGCCCCCACCAAGCCCGCCTGGACCGACGCCGACGGACGCGTCTACACCAGCGACGCCGACATCGGCCCCGACGGCAACCGCCACCCCCGCATCCCGCCCAACGGCGAGTGGCAGACCCACCACCCCGACGGCACGCGGACCCCGGCGGGCGGCGACGGCTACGCGCCCGGCACCCACGGCGCCGACGAGGTCGACCACACCGACGCCGGCGACGCCCGCGACCGCGCCGCGCCCCCGGACGAGGAGCACAAGCCGCCGACGGCCACGACGCCGCGCGAACCCACGGAGTTCCCGCCGGCCGACGCCCCGTCCCCGACACCGGACGCGCCGGTGTCGGGTCCGCTGCCCGACCGGACCCGCGGTGCGGTGCTGGAGCGGATCGACATCTCCGACACCGACCGGGTGACGGTGAAGGACGGGCGGATCGAGACGGTCGACGGGAAACCCGTCAAGCAGTACATCGGCGAGCTGGCCGAGGCGCGGGCCGCAAACCACGGCGGGCGCCAGGGACGGGCGAACGGCCCCTACGTGGCGGTCGCGGTCGACCTGCGGACCGGGTTGGTCACCGAGGGCGTCAACGGCAGGACCGGCGACCTCATCCCGCCGAAGAACCTCCACCCGCTGCTCCGGGAGAACCACCGCGACATGGACGTGTGGGAGCACCCGATCATGGAGGCCCCCGACCGGGTGAAGCAGGCGCCGGTCAAGAACCCGGACGGCCCGGGGCACCTCAAGGACGAGAACGGCGACGACCTGTTGCAGGACTGGGTCCTCCCGGGTCAGGTGCACCCGGACCAGCCACTGCGGCACGCCGAGGTGAAGGCGGTCAACGAACTGCTGTGGGCCCGTCAGCGGCAGCACGAGCAGGACTGGTCGGCCGAGCACGGACCGGAGTCGCCGCCGCCGGCACTGCCCCGCGAGGCGTTGCGGGACATGCGCTTCGACCCGCGCAACCTCCAGGAGCAGATGCGCAGGGACGCCGACGGCGTGAAGGTGAAGACCGGCGACATCGGCGACCCCGGTCCGGCGTGCGGCAACTGCAGCGTCATCCTGCGGGACGTCGGGAGCTACAGCGGTAGGCTCCGGTACGCGCCGTTCGACTACCGCGCGAAGGGCGACCTGATACCTCCAGTGGCGGAATGACGATGCGCATCGACGAGTCCGATACCTACGTGGACGACACCCAGCGGGTCATGTACGACGACGGGCCGTTCACGGGCGAGTCGGAGTACCGGGGCGAGAACGGCGAACTGCTGGAGCTCACCACCTACTACGACGGCATCCCGAACGGGCTCCAGGAGGAGTACTACCCCGACGGCAGGGTGAAGTCCCGGGGCGAGAACCACATGGGCAGGGCCGTCGGCGAGTGGTACGAGTGGCACCCCGACGGCACGCTCGCCGCGCACCGCACGTTCTCCGCCAACGGCTGGCCGCTGCACGTCAAGGAGTGGAACGAGCGGGGCGAACTGGTCCGGGACGAGCGGCTGGGCTGACCCGACCGGACCCCGGCGGTGTGTCGTGGCCGTTAAGATCAGCGCACCGTGTCGGGGGGAGCCGAAAGGGTGTTCGTCGCATGAGCCAGCCAGCCACACCGCTGTCCGAGGAGGAGCAGAGCAGGCTCGTCAAGCAGATCGGCCGTGCCATGCTGCCGGCGCTGCCCCCGGGGTGGCAGCGCATCCGCGCCGAGTACCGGGCGGCGGGCAGGCACGTCGAGGTCGACCTGGCGTTCGCCGGACCGGACGGGCAGTGGCGGCCGGTGCGGCCCCCGCTGGACGTGGTCCAGCTGTTCGGGCAGCTGCGGGCGGGCATGCACCAGCCGGACCGGGGCACGTGGCTGAGCGCGGTGTACGAGATCGAGGCGCCCGCCGCGTTCGCCGTGGACTTCAACGCCGAGGACGAGCCGCGCTGGCGCAACCCGCCGCCGGTCATCGGCTTCCGGGACGAGCTGCGCGCGTTCCCCCGGCACGACGACCGCATCCCGGACTGGCTGCGGCAGCGGGTGGGCCTGCCGCCCCGGCGGCAGGAGCTGCGCACCGCGCACGTGTACGACGGGCGGGACGGGGCGGGCCGCCCGGTGGTGAACCGGCAGGCGATCGACCGGCAGCTGGGCGAGGCCCTGCTGACCTACCTGGAGGCCGCGCCGGTGGTGCTGGCCGCGCGGAACCTCGACGTGGACGAGTTCGTGCCGGCCGAGGTGGACGTGCCGCTGAACTTCCGCACCGACGGCACCTGGGTGTGGGCCGGCGCGGTGCCGCACTACCTGCGCAAGCACGGCCTCCCGCCGGAGCCGGAGCTGGTGGCGCACATCGTGGCGCGCGGCTTCCGGCTGGGCGAGGTGGACGAGGCGACCCGGGAACGCGCGGTCGCGCTGATCACGGGGTCGTGACCGCCGCGGGGCGGGGTCGCAGCGCCAGCACGACGAGCGCGGCCAGGCCCGCCCAGACGTAGGCGTTGCCGACGACCTGCTGCCACCAGGTCCAGGTCTGCTCCAGCTTGTCCTCGTACGGCATGTACCACTGGGGTGCGAGCCAGAAGAGGAGCGCGACGGCGGCGGCCCACGGCCAGGACCGGTGCAGCAGGTAGACGATGCCGGGCACGACCCACACCCAGTGGTGCGTCCACGACACGGGCGAGACGAGCAGGCCGCCCACGGCGACCGCGAGGAACGCGCCGACCCGGTCCTGCCCGGACCGCGCCGCGGCGACCCACACCAGCGCGACGGCGGCCAGGCACAGCAGCCCCCACACGGCGGTCTCGGCGGTGCCGGTGAGCCCCCACCGGTTGACCAGGCCGCGCAGCGACTGGTTGGCCACGTAGTCGAGGCCGCCGACGCGGCCGGGGTCGAGCAGCGCGCCGAACCAGTACTGCTCGCTGTCGGTCGGCGCGACGGCGAACCCGACGAGGCCGAACCCGACGAACGAGGCGACCGCCGTGACGACGGGCTTGATCTGCCGGCGCGGCAGGAAGAACAGCACGAACACCATCGGCGTGAGCTTGACGGCGGCGGCCAGGCCGATGAGCAGCCCCCTCGGCCAGGGGGTCTTGGGCAGCAGGCAGTCCAGCGCGGCGAGGCCGAGCAGCACGAGGTTGATCTGCCCGAAGTCGAGCGTCGCGGTGACGGGTTCGAGCAGCAGCGACCCGAGGGCCACGCCGAGGCCGACGAGCAGGGCGCGCTGCGTGCGCCCGTAGGCGTGCTCGGCGGTGACCAGGCAGACGCCGGTGAGCAGCGCGAGGCCGACGCCGGTCCAGATCAGCACGGCGGCCGACCACGGCACCAGGGCGAGCGGGCTGAACAGGAACGCCGCCAGCGGCGGGTAGGTGAACGGGAACGGCGGGCCGTCCAGGGGCTTCGGGAACCCGTCGGAGTACAGCCGCACGTCCTCCAGCCACGCCTCGCCGCCCGTGCGGTAGACGCGCAGGTCGAGCAGGCCGATGTCACCCCCGGAGCGGTGGAGGACGACGACGAGCGCGGTCACGACCGCCCCCGCCCACAGGGCCGCCACCCCGGCCACCCGCTTGTCCACGCGCACCGGTACCACCACCGGACCACCCCCGACCTCTCGTCCGGCGGCATCGTATCCAGCGGCCGGGTGAGTCCCAGGTCACCATGCCCCACCTCGGTTGTTTACGTAGTGTTGTGCATTGTGCGCGCACAGTTCCCGGTTTCGGACATTCGAGCTACATGGCCGCACAAAGGCGCACGCACGGGATACCCTGTGCGCATGAGTCCAGCGCTTGAGGCGGTGTTGGCCAGGGCAGGTCTCCAGGTCACCCCCGACGAGTTCCTGTCCCTCGTCGCCGACGCCGCCAAGAGGCTCGCCCCTCCGCACCCGGACCCGGGTGGCTACTTCTCCCCGGACCAGCGCGACGCGCTGGTGGAGGTGGGCCTCGACCTCGGCCCGCACCGCCCCTCCGACGACCAGGGGCGCGCGCGGACGGTGGTGGCGCACGCGGTGCTGCGCGACTCGGCGCTGACCGTGGCCGACGCGGCCCGCCAACTGGGCGTGGACACGAGCCGCATCCGGCACCGGCTCGGCATGGGCCGCCTCGTCGGCTGGAAGGACCGGGGCAGCTGGCGGCTGCCCGCGTGGCAGTTCGCCGGCGACGGCGTGCTCCCGGGCCTGGAGGCCGTGCTGGCCGCCGTGCCCGCCGACCAGCCCGCCCTGGTGGTGGCCGGGTTCATGACGACCGAGCAGGAGGACCTGTCGGTCGACGGCGAGCCGACCTCGCCCCGCGAGTGGTTGTTGGCCGGCGGTGACCCCCGCCGCGTGACCGCGCTCGCCGCGCAGCTCGGCACCCCCGCCTGAGCGGCGCCCCGGCGGGACCACGCGTCCCGCGATCCCCCTCCCCCGAGACCCTGGACGCGCATGTCACGGCTTCCCCAGCCGCCAGCTCCCGCAGTGCTCCAGGCGAGCCTCCGCCGCACCGAGGACGTCGTGGCCGTTCACCGGGCGACCCGCCTGGTGCGCATCTTCGCCGCCAAGGGCCTGCACCCGCAGCGCTGGAACAGCTTCCGCTACACCGGGCCGCTGGCGCACGCCCGCTTCGACACCCACCCCCCGTCCGCGGACGGGGCGCCCGCGCACGCCCAGGACCAGGGAGTGCTGTACTTCGGGCTGACCGTGCGCACGTCGGTGGCCGAGGTGTTCCAGGCGACGTCGGTGGTGGACCGGCGCACCCGCAGCCCGTTCCTGGTGGTGATGCGACCGCGGCGGACGCTGCGGCTGCTCGACCTGGTCGGGCTGTGGCCCACCCGGGTGGGCGCCTCGCAGGAGATCAGCTCCGGGCCCAAGCACATGACCCGGCAGTGGGCGCGGGCGATCCGCGCGGCCTACCCCGAGCTGGACGGGCTGTGGTACCGGTCGTCCATGGACTCGGGCGCCCCGGCGGTGTGCCTGTGGGACCCGCCCGGGGCGACCGGCCTGCCCGTCTCGCCCGACGTGCTGCTGCCGCTGGAGCACCCCGGGCTGGACCTGCCGCTGGGCCGGGTGTGCGACGAGCTGAACTACACGCTGCTCGGCTGACGGGCGGTCACGCCCCGCCGGTCACAGGTTGCGGGCCTGGCGGGCGCGGCGGCGCGGCGCGGACAGGAACCGGCCGTACCTGACCTCGGGCAGCTCCTGGTCGCCCAGCTCGTAGCGGTGGACCAGCCCGTCGTGGCGCCACCCGTGCGCCTCGTAGAACGCCCGGCTCCGCGAGTTGTCCTGGAACACCCACAGGACCGCGTACCGGAAACCCTGGTCGAGCAGGTGGCGCACACCCGCCTCGTGCACCTCGTGGCCCGCCCCCGTGCCGCGGAAGCGGGGGTCGGCGTAGATCGCCACCAGCTCACCCGTGTGCAGGTCGGGGTGGGCGTCGGTGGTCTCGCGCACCGCGTCCACCGCGCAGTAGGCCCCGATCCGCCCGGTGCCCTCCTCGACCGCGACGAACACGCGGCTGGGTTCGGGCAGCCGCAGCACCCGCGCCCACGCCGGGAGCCTGCTCTCCGGGAGCATCCGGTCGAGCACCGGGTCGTCCACGATCCCCCGGTACGAGTGCTGCCAGGCGTCCACGTTGATCCTGGCGATCTCGGGCGCGTCGTCGGGCCGTCCGGCCCGCACGGTCCACTGCATCGGGAGAGCGTGCCGCAACCGGCTCGCCGTCCGCTAGCTTTCGGTCAACCGCGCACCGGGGCGACGGTGCACAGGTAACCGGAGTACCGGGTGCTCTTGACCCGGAACCTGGCCGGCCGGAACCGGGTGGGGTCCAGGTCGTGGAACCGGGTGCGCACCACGTCGGCGAACAGGCGGTCGGAGATCACCAGCACGAGGTCGTCGTCGGACGTCGCCAGCTCCTCGCGCACCACCTTCGCGTCCAGCAGCCGGCAGGCGACGATCGGGGCGTCGCCCACCAGCCCGAACGCGCCCGCCGTGAGCGGACCGCAGTGCATCGCCAGGCGCATCCGCAGCGGGGTCCCCGCGGCTCTCAGGTCGGCCAGGGCGCGCGCCAGCTGCTCGGTGAAGCGGGCGACCACCCACGCGGCGTCGGCGTCGGCGGGCAGCACGGCCAGTTCGCCGTCGCCCCGCACCTGCCGGTACCACAGGTCGCGGTCCAACCCGGCGTTGCGGGCGGCCGCGTCCAGCACGTCGCTCAGCCGCGCCTGCACCAGGGACTGGTCCAGGGCGTCGAGCTTGCTGTACCCCTCCACGTCGACGGCCACCACGAGTCGGTAGACCAGTCCGCGCAACGGGGTCACCATTTCCAGCGTCACCCCGCGAGCATCCCCCGCACGGGCCTACGGAAGTAGGGCTATCACCGGGTTTCCCGTTTCACGTGAGTTCGCCGATCTCGCGCAACCTGTCGCGGTCGACGATCGTCACCGACCGGTACCCCACGCTGATCGCCTCGCGGTCGCGCAGCGTCCGGAACTCCCGCCGCGCGGTGTCCTCCTCCACACCGACCAGAGACCCGATCTCGCCCTGGGTGAGGCCGAGCTCGAGCGCGACGCCGCCGACCGACTTCCGGCCGTAGGCGTCGGCGAGGTACACCAGGACGCGGGCCAGCCGCGCGGACGCGGGGTAGCCGTTGAAGTCGGTGCGCCGCTGCTCACCCCACCGCATGGTGCGCACGATGGTCCGGTCCAGGGCGAAGTGCGCGGCCGGGTGGTCGGTGAGGAACCGGGTGAAGGTGGCGGCGGACACGACCCGCACCCGGCTGTCGACGCACGCGGTCACGGTCGCCGAGCGCGGTTCGCCGGTGATCAGCGCCATCTCGCCGATCAGGTCGCCGCCCACCTTGATGTTGAGCAGCGCGACCCGGCCGTTCTCCAGGGTGACGGTGGCCTTCACCAGGCCCTGCTCGATCAGCACGACGTGGTCGGAGAGGTCGCCCTCCCGCATCAGCGCCTCGCCGCGCCGGTGGAGCCGGGACGCGCCCAGGTCGAGCAGCGCGCCCCGGGCGGCGTCCGGCAGCGTCTCCAGGTAGGTCCCGGTGGGTCGGGGCAAGGGGTTCGCCATGTGGTTCGACCTCCTCCACGAGGCACCAGTCTGCCGCCCGCGGGATACCGGGACCCGGGATTTCGCCCGGTTCAGCGCAGGTGGCGACCCCACCAGGCGAGGACGTGCCCGAACCGCTGCTCGCGGTGGCGCGGCTTGCCCGAGCGGGTCAGCTCGTGGCCCTCACCGGGGAACAGCAGCATCTCGGCCTCGACGCCGTTGCGGCGCAGCGCCACGTACAGGCGCTGGGCCTGCTCCAGCGGGCAGCGCCAGTCGTGCTCGGAGTGCACCACCATGAACGGCGTGGAGATCTTCTCGGCGTAGGTCAGCGGGCTCATCGCGCGCTGCTTCTCCAGACCCGGCCCGCAGTAGGCGTCGGTGAAGAACCAGCCGATGTCGGAGGACCCGGCGAACGAGTCCCACGCGTTGACCGCGCGCTCGCTCCACGCCGCCCGGAACCGCTCGCCGTGGTGCGCGGCCAGCCACGAGGTCATGAAGCCGCCGTAGGAGCCGCCCATCACGCCGACCCGGTCGGCGTCCAGCTCGGGCCGCTCCAGCGCGACGTCGAGCACGGCGAGGACGTCGTCGACGTCGACCGTGCCGAACGCGCCGACCACGGCCTGGCCGTGCGCCTGGCCGTACCCGGCGGACCCGCGCGGGTTGGGCAGCACGACCGCGTAGCCGGCCGCCGCGTACACCTGGGCCTCGTCGTAGAAGCCCCAGCCGTGGTACATGAACGGGCCGCCGTGCACGGTGAGCACGACGGGGTGCGGCCCCTCGCCCTCGGGCAGGACGAGCCAGCCGTGCACCGGGTAGCCGTCGGGCGCGGTGCCGGTCAGCTCGACGGCGGGCCGCAGCGGGACGGTCGAGCCGAGGGCGGTGAGCACCTCGCCGCCGACCCGCACGACCTCGCCGGTGTTGTCCGGGGTGGAGACGACGGCCACGACGACGTCGCCGTCCGCGGCGAAGGACTTGACCTCGGCGCGCTCGCCGGCGAGCGGTTCGAGGTCGTCGAGCACGGCGCCCACGGCGTCGAGCGGCACGCGCCGCAGTTCCACGGCGCCCCGGTTGCGCACGGCCACGAGCACGCCGTCGCCGGTCACCACGGCGGGGCCGGCGGCCTTCTCGCAGTCCACGGTCTCGGTGTCGGTGAGCCGCACGGCCTCGCCGCCCGCCTCGCCGTCGAAGCGCCACAGGCCGAGGTTGCGGGCGACGCTGTGCCCGCCGGGGAACTCGGTGCCGTAGAACAGGACGCCGCCGCCGGGCAGCGCCACCGGGCACGCGGCCTGGCCGCGGGAGGCGACCAGCAGCGTCGGCTCGCCGCCCGCGGCGGGCACCGAGTACAGGTCGCTGTACATGGTCTCGGCGCGGCCGAGGTCGCGGTCGGCGACGAACACGACCGAGTCGCCGTCGGCGCTCCAGGTCGGGTCGGCCACCGGGAACGCGCCGTCGGTCAGCTCGACCGGCGAGGCGTCGGGGTCGAGCGCGTCGACGGTGAACAGGCGGGTGTGCCGGTCGGCGGTGAAGCCGACGTCGTCGATGCGGTAGTCGAGCCGGGTGATGTGGCGGGGCGCCTCGGCGTCCGGGGTCGGGGCCTCGTCGCCGTCGGCGAGCGCGGTGCCGTAGCGGCCGGCTTCGGGGACCCGCGCGGTGAACGCGAGCCGGCGGGAGTCGGGCGCCCACACCGGCGCGCCCGCGCCCAGCGGCAGGTCGGTCAGCGCACGCGCGTCGCCGCCGTCGGCGGGCATGACGTGCAGCTGCGGCGGCGTGCCCCGCCGCGCGACGCGCAGGAACGCGACCCAGCGCCCGTCCGGGGAGATCCGGGGGGCCAGGTCGCGTTCCGCCCACGTCCAGCGCCGTGCCCCGGAACCGTCCAGGGGCACGCGGTGCAGCCCGCCCCGGTACGTGTTCGCGGCGACGTCCGGGGTGGCGACGTTCACCAGGACGAGGTCCCCCCGTACCGACACGGAGCCGGGGAGGGTCAGCTGCTGCAAGTCATCGGGGCGCACGCCCCAGCACGTTACCGGACGGTTTATTAGCAAGGCTTACGAGTTATTGACGCTCACAGAACGTCACGCGGACCGTCACCCGGCGGTCACTCGGAGCGGTCCTCGACGCGGACGTCGGCGGGCTTGTCGGCGGCCGCGTGCAGCGCCGCCTCGGGGTGGCGCTTGACCTTGATCAGGCTCGCGATGGTGGTGATGGCGAGGACGCCCACGATCACCGACAGCGACAGCTCGATGCCGATGGTCGGCACGTGCAGCGGCTCACCGCCGTTGAGGAACGACAGCGAGTTGGTGTGCAGCGCCTCCAGGATCAGCTTCACGCCGATGAAGCCGAGGATCACCGACAGGCCGATCGACAGGTAGACCAGCTTGTTGAGCAGGCCGCCGAGCAGGAAGTACAGCTGGCGCAGACCCATGAGCGCGAACGCGTTGGCCGAGAAGACCAGGAACGGCTCCTTGGTGAGGCCGAAGATCGCCGGGATCGAGTCGAGCGCGAACAGCAGGTCCGTGGTGCCGATGGCCACGATGACGATGAACATCGGCGTGACGAAGCGCCTGCCGTCGATCTTCACGAACGAGTCGCCGCCGTGGTACCGGTCGGTGACCGGGTAGACCTTGCGCACGATCCGCGTGGCGACGTTCTCCTTGTACTCCTCTTCCTCGTCGTCGTGGCCGGCGAACGCCAGCTTGTAGCCGGTGTAGATGAGGAACGCGCCGAACAGGTAGAACACCCAGCTGAACTGGGCGATGACCGCCGCGCCGACGGCGATGAAGATGCCGCGCATGACCAGCGCCATCAGGATGCCGATCAGCAGCACCTTGTGCTGGTGGATCGCGGGCACCTTGAAGGTGGTCATGATGATCAGGAAGATGAAGAGGTTGTCGACGCTCAGCGAGTACTCGGTGATGTACCCGGCGAAGAACTCGCCCGCGTACGTGCCGCCGGAGAAGTACCAGATGCCGAGGCCGAAGGCGACCGCGACGCCGACGTAGAAGATCACCCACCGGCCGGCCTCGCCGATCGTGACCTCGTGCGGTTTGCGATCGACGATGAAGAGGTCGACGGCGAGCAGGACGACCAGGCCGGCGATCGTGGCGAACCACAGCCACAGGGGAACAGACATCGAGAAACCCTCCGGTACACCGCGCGCACGCCAATGACCGGAGGTCTCCTCCGCCGACCGGACGAACGCACCGGTCGACCGGTGGCACCGGGAGCCCCACGCCGGGCTCCGTGCTGACGACACCACCGCGTTAGGGAGTACTCCCCTCCACCTGCGCACAGTCTCACGCATGACCGCCGGTCCGCGCCAGTCGAGGTGATCAGGGGCACGCCGTTTCGTCGTTTTCGGGTGATTCGCTGAGAGCGGCGCGCCCCGCTCACACGCCGTTCTCAGCCGTGCGCGCATAAGGTCGTGCCGTGGCCTCCCTCAACCGCCTCCGCGGCAGGTGGTCGCTCCCCGCGCTGGTCCTCGTCATAGCCCTGGTGGGCGCTGTCGTGGTCTGGACGCGCGGTGGCGACGAACCCGCCCCGGTGAGCACCCGCGATGCGGTGATCGACGTGCCGGAAAGCCCGGACAGCGACGGCACCGTCCAGATCGACACCACCCTGTACCTGCCCGAACGCACCCCCGCCCCCGCGGTCCTGCTCCCGCACGGCTTCGGCGGCAGCAAGCAGAGCGTCGCCGCCCAGGCGACCGAGCTGGCGCAGCGCGGCTTCGTCGTGCTGGCCTACTCGGCCCGCGGCTTCGGCCGCAGCACCGGGCAGATCGCGCTGAACTCGCTGGACCACGAGGTCCGCGACGCGCAGAAGCTGCTCGACTGGCTGGCCACCCGCGAAGAGGTCGTGCGCGACGGCGGCGGCGACCCGCGCGTCGGCGTCACCGGCGGCTCCTACGGAGGCGCGCTGGCCCTGTCGCTGGCCGGCGTCGACCCCCGCGTGGACACCATCGCGCCGGTCATCACCTACAACGACCTGGCCCAGGCGCTGCTGCCGAACTCGGCGCGACCGGACGCGGTCGACGCCTCCACGCCCTCGCCCGGCGCGTTCGCCGACAACGGCGTGTTCAAGCGGTCGTGGGCGGGCATCTTCTTCTCCGCCGGCCTGTCCGGCGCGGACGCCGCCAACCCCGGTCAGGAAGCCGTCGAGCCGGGCCAGGAGGACGACGACCAGAACGTGGCGGGCGCCGCCGCGGCGGCCACCCAGCCGGCGCCGCCCCAGCAGGGCGACGACCGGCCCGCCGGTCCCGTCGCCGGCGCGTGCGGCCGGTTCCAGGCCGACGTCTGCGCCGCGTACACCGAGGTCGCCACCACCGGCAAGGCCGGCCCGCAGACGCTGGAGGTGCTGCGCCGCGCGTCCCCCGCGGCGGTGACCGGCAGGATCACCCAGCCGACGCTGATCGTGCAGGGCGAGCAGGACACCCTCTTCGGCCTCGACCAGGCCGACGCCAACGCCCGCCAGATCGCCGCCAACGGCGCGAAGGTGAAGGTCGTCTGGTACTCCGGCGGCCACGACGGCGGCTCCCCCGGCCCCGAGCTGCGCGGGCAGATCGCCGACTGGCTCGACTTCCACCTGCGCGGCCAGGGCGCCGACCCCGGCACCGGCTTCGAGTACACGGTGGCGGGCGCGTTCCGCAGCAGCGGCGCGCCCGCGCTGCGCACCGTCGTCGCCCCGGCCTACCCGGGCCTGGCGGGCTCCCCGCCGGTGTCGCGCACCGACGTGGCGCTGAGCGGGCGCGAGCAGGTCGTGATCAACCCGGCGGGCGGCAACCCGGCCGCCGTGTCCAGCCTGCCCGGCCTCGGGTCGATCCTGTCGCGGTCCAGCTCGCTGTCCTCGCGGCTCGCGCTCGACCTGCCCGGCCAGTCCGCGGTGTTCCAGAGCGAGCCGCAGACCTCGCAGACCCTGCTGACCGGCGCGTCGACCGTGCGGCTGCGGGTCGCCGCGGTGCCCGGCCAGCCGGTGCCCGCGGACGGCGCCGTGCTGTTCGTGAAGCTCTACGACGCGGACGCCAACGGCGTGCGCACGCTGCCCGGCTCGGCCGTGGCGCCCGTGCGGGTCGCGAACCTGCCCGCCGACGGCACACCGGTCGACGTGACCGTGACCCTGCCCGGCGCGGTGCGGCCGGTCGAGAGCGACCACCGCTTCCAGGTCGTCGTGTCCACCACCGACCAGGCCTACGCCAACGCCGGCGAGCCCGCCGCGTACCGCGTGTCGCTGGCGTCCCCGGCGCTGTCGGTGCCGGTGGTGGCGGGCGTGAACGCGACCAGCGACGTGCCGACCACCGCCCTGTGGGGCATCGCGATCGTGCTGATCGCGTGCGTGATCGCCGCCGTGGTCGCCTGGTTCCGGCGCAGGCTGTCGGCCGACGTCGACCCGTCGCTCGAATCGGTGCCGCTCGTCATCGAGGGCCTGACCAAGTCCTACCCCGGCGGGCTGACCGCGGTGAAGGACCTGTCGTTCCGGGTGGAGCACGGCCAGGTGCTCGGCCTGCTCGGCCCCAACGGCGCGGGCAAGACCACCACGCTGCGGATGCTGATGGGCCTGATCCGGCCCAGCAAGGGCGGCATCCGGGTGTTCGGGCACAAGGTGCACCCCGGCGCGCCGGTGCTGTCGCGCATCGGGTCGTTCGTCGAGGGCTCCGGCTTCCTGCCGCACCTGTCCGGCGCGGAGAACCTGCGGCTGTACTGGGCGGCCACCGGCCGCCCGGCGGAGCAGGCGCACGTCGAGGAGGCCCTGGAGATCGCGGGCCTGGGCAGCGCCGTGAACCGGCGCGTGCGGACCTACAGCCAGGGCATGCGGCAGCGCCTCGCCATCGCGCAGGCCATGCTCGGGCTGCCGGACCTGCTGGTGCTCGACGAGCCGGCCAACGGGCTCGACCCGCCCCAGATCCACCAGATGCGCGAGGTCCTGCGCCGCTACGCGGCGGCGGGGCGCACCGTGCTGGTGTCCTCGCACCTGCTCGCCGAGGTCGAGCAGACGTGCTCCCACGTCGTGGTGATGCACAAGGGGTCGCTGGTCGCGGCCGGTCCGGTCGAGGAGATCGCGACGGGCGGCGGCGAGGCCAGCTTCCGGGTCGACCGACCCGACGAGGCGGCCGACGTGCTGCGCGGGCTGTCCGGCGTGCACGACGTGAGCGTGGACGGCGAACAGGTCCACGCCAGCCTCAACGGCACGCCCCGCGCGTCCGCGCTGGAGGCGCTCGTGGCGGCGGGCGTCGCGGTGGACCAGGCCGGTCCGCGGCGACGACTGGAAGACGCGTTCCTGGAACTGGTGGGCGAATGAGCACCAACGGCGTGCACACCGACCCGGCGGCGATCGCCGACCTGACGAACGCGGCGGCGGCGGAGCACTCCTCCGTCGCCCCGGACGGCTCGAAGGTCGGCTACCGGGCGAGCCGGACCCTGCCGCTGCGGGTCGAACTGGCCCGGCAGCTGCGCAGGCGGCGGACCCAGCTCGTGCTGGGGTTCCTCGTCCTGCTGCCGGTCATCCTGGTGGTGGCGTTCGAGATCGGCGAGGCGCAGGCCAACCGGCGTTCCGGCGGGTTCGTCGACCTGGCCACGGCCAGCGGCGTGAACTTCGTCATCCTGACGCTGTTCGTGTCCGGCAGCTTCCTGCTGCCGATGATCGTGGCGCTGTTCTTCGGCGACACGATCGCGTCCGAGGCGTCGTGGTCGTCGCTGAAGTACCTGCTGGCGGCACCCATCCCGCGGCACCGGCTGCTGCGGCAGAAGGCGATCGCGTCGGGCCTGCTGTCCCTGTTCGCGCTCGTCCTGCTGCCGCTGGTGGCGCTGGGCGTCGGCGTGGTCTGGTACGGGGCGGGCGAGCTGGTCTCGCCGACGGGCGAGGCGGCGCCGTTCGCGGACGGCGTCCTCGGCCTCGCGCTGGCGGTCGTCTACATCGCGATCCACCTGTTCTGGGTGGCCGGGCTGGCGCTGTACCTGTCGGTGTCCACCGACGCGCCGCTGGGCGCGGTCGGCGGCGCGGTGCTGGCGTCGATCCTGTCGCAGATCCTCGACCAGATCACCGCCCTGGAGGACCTGCGGAACTACCTGCCGACGCACTACGCGCTGGCGTGGGTCGACCTGCTGTCCACCGACGTCGACTGGTCGCAGATGGCGATGGGGACGTTCTCGGCGCTCGGCTTCGGGGCGTTCTTCACCCTGCTGGCGGCGCGCAAGTTCGCCACCAAGGACATCACCAGCTGACGTCCCGCCACGTGCGGAGGGGCGTCGGGGGTTCTCCCCGGCGCCCCCTCGTCACGGCTCGCTCTTCGGCCGCCTGCTCCTCGGCAGCGTGGCGACGACGGCGTCGTAGGACCCGTCGAGCAGCTCCAGCAGGTCGTCGTCCGGCACCGCGCCGGTGAGGTCGACGCGGTTCCAGCCGTAGCGGCCCACGTAGGCGCTCACCGCGATGTCACCGGGGTACCGCTCCCGCCACGCCGCCGCGTCCTCGGCGTCCGCGCCGCACTTGACGCCCACCGTGTGCTCGACCAGCCCGATGAACGCGAACGCCTTGCCACCCACCTTGCACACCAGTTCCGACTCGCCCCACGGGTAGGTCTCCTCGGCGCCCGGCTTGGCGAGGCAGTGGGCGACGACGTCGTCGAGCGTCACGGCGGTTCCTCCGCGGTCGTCGGGTCGCGGCAGCGGTCCCGCGCTACTTGACGCCGGCCGCGTCCATGCCGCGCAGCTCCTTCTTCAGGTCCTGGATCTCGTCGCGCAACCGGCCCGCCAGCTCGAACTTCAGCTCGCGCGCCGCCGCCATCATCTGGTCCGTCAGGCTCTGCACCAGGTCGGCCAGCTCGGACCTCGCCATGGTCGACGGGTCGCGGTCGGCCAGGAGGCCGGAGCTGCGGCCCGAGGCGCCCGGGTCGCCGGTCGGCTTCTTGCCGCGCGAGGCGTTGCGGCCGGAGCCGCCCGGCTCGATGGCGTCCTCGGCCTCGGAGTAGACCTGTTCGAGGATGTCGGTGATCTTCTTGCGCAGCGGCTGGGGGTCGAGGCCCCGCTCCTCGTTGTACGCGATCTGCTTGGCCCGCCTGCGGTTGGTCTCGTCGATCGCGTGCTGCATCGAGTCGGTGACGCGGTCGGCGTACATGTGGACCTCGCCGGAGACGTTGCGGGCGGCGCGGCCGATCGTCTGGATCAGGCTGGTGCCCGAGCGGAGGAAGCCCTCCTTGTCCGCGTCGAGGATCGCGACCAGGGAGACCTCGGGGAGGTCCAGGCCCTCGCGGAGCAGGTTGATGCCGATCAGGACGTCGTACTCGCCCAGGCGCAGCTGGCGGAGCAGCTCCACGCGGCGGAGCGTGTCGATGTCCGAGTGCAGGTAGCGGACCCGGATGCCCAGTTCCAGCAGGTAGTCCGTGAGGTCCTCGGCCATCTTCTTGGTCAGGGTGGTGACCAGGACGCGCTCGTCGCGCTCGGCGCGGGCGCGGATCTCGTGGACCAGGTCGTCGATCTGCCCCTCGGTCGGCTTCACCACGATCTTCGGGTCGACGAGGCCGGTGGGGCGGATGACCTGCTCGACGAACTCGCCGCCGGCCTGGCCCATCTCGTACGGGCCGGGGGTGGCCGACAGGTAGACGGTCTGGCCGATGCGGTCGGCGAACTCCTCCCACGTGAGCGGGCGGTTGTCGAGCGCGCTGGGCAGCCGGAAGCCGTGCTCGACGAGGTTGCGCTTGCGGGACGCGTCGCCCTCGTACATGCCGCCGATCTGCGGCACGGTCACGTGCGACTCGTCGATGACCAGCAGGAAGTCGTCCGGGAAGTAGTCGATCAGCGTGGCGGGCGCGGTGCCGGCCGCGCGGTCGTCGATGTGGCGCGAGTAGTTCTCGATGCCGTTGCAGAAGCCGACCTGGCGCATCATCTCGACGTCGTAGGCGGTGCGCATGCGCAGCCGCTGCGCCTCCAGCAGCTTGCCCTGGCGCTCCAGCTCGGCGAGCCGCTCGGCCAGCTCCAGCTCGATGTTCCGGATCGCCTTCTCCATGCGCTCCGGCCCGGCGACGTAGTGGGTCGCCGGGAAGATCCGCAGCTCGTCGACCTCCTTGACCACGTCACCGGTCAGCGGGTGCAGGTAGTACAGCTTGTCGATCTCGTCGCCGAAGAACTCGACGCGGATCGCCAGCTCCTCGTACGCCGGGATGATCTCCACCGTGTCGCCGCGCACGCGGAACGTGCCGCGGTTGAACGCGAGGTCGTTGCGCGAGTACTGGATGTCGACCAGGGCGCGCAGCAGCAGGTCGCGCTCGATCTCGCCGCCGACCTCCAGCTGGATCGACCGGTCGAGGTAGGACTGGGGCGTGCCGAGGCCGTAGATGCACGACACCGAGGCGACCACGATCACGTCGCGCCTGGTCAGCAGGCTCATGGTGGCCGAGTGGCGCAGCCGTTCCACGTCCTCGTTGACCGACGAGTCCTTCTCGATGTAGGTGTCGGTCTGCGGGATGTACGCCTCGGGCTGGTAGTAGTCGTAGTAGCTGACGAAGTACTCCACCGCGTTGTCGGGGAAGTACTCCTTCAGCTCGTTGGCCAGCTGCGCGGCCAGCGTCTTGTTCGGCGCCATGACGAGCGTGGGTCGCTGCACCTTCTCCACGAGCCACGCCGTGGTGGCGGACTTGCCGGTGCCCGTCGCGCCGAGCAGCACGACGTCCTTCTCCCCGCCCCGGATGCGCCGCTCCAACTCCGCGATCGCCGCCGGCTGGTCGCCGGCGGGCTGGTAGTCGCTGACCACGCGGAACTTCCCGTCGGTGCGCGGGATGTCGCCGACGGGGCGGTGCGCCGAGTGCGCCTTGACCGGGATCTCGGTAGGGAATGCCACGGTGACGAAGGTACGCCCCGGGTACGACAGTTTCGCGTCGTCCCTGGTGGACGGGCTAGCAGCTGCAGTCGCAACAGGTGCAGCAGCCGTCGCAGCCCGAGCAGTCGCAGTTGCACCACGCCTCGCGCCACTTGCCGCTCCACGCGCCCGGGTAGGGGTCGCGGCAGCAGTACTGGCACGTCCCGCACTGGTAGAGCACGGCCAGGCAGCCGGTGAGGAGGCCGCGGGAGACGGGTGGTTGCCGCAGCTTCGGCCAGGCCCACAGGCCGCTGCCCGAGCCGGCCGGGTCGTCGCCGCGCTTGCGCCGGCCGCCCTTCGGCGGGGTCGGCGGACCGCCGCGACCGGGCGCCGAGGCGGGCGGCACCGGGGGCGGGGGCGCCACGCCGCCCTGGTGGTAGGGGTCGTACATGCCGGGGCCGGGCTGCCACCCGGGCGGCGGGGTATGGCCGGGCGTGTGGACGTGGGGTTCGCCGAACGCGCGCCCGATCGACTCGCGCACCTCGTGCACCAGCAGCACGTGGACGAGCCGGTCGTCGGCGAACTCCACCTCGGCCATGGCGAGCCGGATGCCCAGGGCCGCGTCCTCGCACAGCCGGCGCGCCTCCTCCAGGGACGTCCCGGTCGCGACCAGCGGGTTCCACGCGCCGGACGCGCGGTCCTCGGCCAGGTCCTCGACGGCGTCGAGCAGGTGCGCCAACCGGCCGAAGAGGCGGCCGACCTCGCGCAGCGGCGCCGCGTTCCCGGGCCTGCCGGTCAGCACGGCGGTCTGCGCGACGGCCTCGCCCGCGGCGGTCTCGGTCGGTTCGGTCACCGCGAGCACGGACGTCCCGCCGGCCGCCGCGGCCTCGACGGACGACTGCCGGGCGACCGCGTCCACCAGCACGGCGGTGTCGAAGCCCAGGTCGTGCCCGGTGGTGGCGGCCTGCGCGGCCCACCGGCGGGCGACCTGCCTGCCCACGCCGCGCGCGCCGGGGCGCCCGAAGACGCCGTCGCCGTCCGCGACGTGGTCGCCGACCTTGGCCGAGGCGAGCACGAGGGACACCGACGCGGCCAGCCGGGCGCCCGTGCCCGTCGCGACGTCCGCCGACCGCATCCCGCGCAGCGCGCACGGCCCCGCGGACCTGCGCGAACGCCCCGACTGCGCCTCCACGAGGGCGGAGATGACGAGGCCGTCGTAGTTGGTCACCACGCGCGCGAGGTGGCCGTGGTCGTCGCGCAGCGCGAGGCAGAGGCCGCACAGGTGCGCCAACCACGACTCGCGCAGGTCGGGTGCCAGGCGGTTGCGGCAGGGGCGGATGATGCCGAACATGGCGGAAGAGTAAGCGATCATCCTACTTTCGGGTGACAAAAGTGAGTGTTCAGCGGGTTCCGGTGCTTAGGGTCGCGCTGTGACGACGAGCTCCGCCGGGACGCGCATGCACATCCACCCGCCGAAGATCGAGTACTTCGACCTGGACGCCAAGAGCAACACGGACCCCAAGGGCCACCTCCGGGGCGTCGAGGAGTACCGGCTGACCCCGCACGGCCTGTACATGTTCCGGCCGGTGCCGGGCCACCCGCACCTGTCGCACTTCGAGTCGTGGCTGCTGCCGTCCCAGGGCCTGCGGGTGACCAGGCAGTCGTGGCACCCCGGCCACGAGCGCGACTACGACCTGTACATCGACCTCGTGGAGATCAGCTCCAGCGGCTCGGTGTGGAAGACCGTCGACCTGTACCTGGACATCCTCGTGCGCACGGGGCGCGGCGTGACGGTGCTGGACACGGACGAGCTGCTCGGCGCCCTCGACCAGGGCCTCCTCCGGCCGGAGCGGGCCCAGTGGGCGCTGGAGAACACCTACCGCGCGGTGGCCGGGATCGCCGCGCACGGGCACGACGCCGTGCGCTGGCTGGCCTCGCTGGGGATGATCACGACGTGGCGTCGCGGGTAATACAGACAGTCACACTCGCAGGTCAACCATCCCCTGAGTCCGTCACCGGATAGAGACCCCCCTCACCACAGACCGTGATATAACGAATCGACCCGCACAGTTACCCGGCGCACATCTGCGGCTACCCTCGGGTCGCGTGGGAGCGGTCATCACACCTCAGCTGGTCGACGTCGTCGACACCGTCAGCGCTGTTCGGAGCTACTCCAGCGGCGGCGCGCGGCGCTTGTCCACCTGCCGGGTGGAGCACTGGGGCCTGCGCCTGGAGTGCCCGACCCCGGAGGACCCGTTCTCCGATTCGGAGGTCACCTGGTTGATGCCCGAACTGGGGCTCCGGTTGACCCACCACAAGCCGCGGTCCCGGCACGCGCGCAGCGGGCCGAGCGTGCTGTCCGCCGTGCGGGTGCAGCGCGACAGCCGCCACTGGCGCACCACGGACCTCCTGCTCGGCCTGGCCGTGCCGGGCGGCACGACGGCCCGCATCGTGCGCTCCGAGGAGTTCGCCGCCGCCGTCGCCGGTCGCGTGCTGAACGCCGACGACGCCGACCAGGCCCTGCGGATCGTGCACCGCACCCTGGAAGAGGTGAGCCTGCACCGCCACGACCTCGGCGCGTGGCTCACCCACCGGGGCATCTTCGACACCTGGCCGTCGCCCTAGCCCTCCTGCGACGCGAAGAACGCGTCGACGCGGGCCGTGGCGGCCGACATCCACGGCTCCTTCGACTCGCCGTAGGCGAACCCCTCCGCGTCGCCCCGGTGCCGCTCCGCCAGTTCCAGCTTCACCGCCGCGTACTCGTCCCGCGCCGCCGCGTCGGCCCGCAGCCAGTCGCGGAACCGCACCGCCCACTCCCACGCCGGGCCGCCCTCGACGCGGACGTGCAGGTTGACCCGCCGGCCCGGGTCCGCGCCCGCGTGCAGCCGCTTGTGCCACAGCTCCGGCGCGTCCCCCACCCGCTTCACCGCGTCCTCGCGGAGGCCCAGTCCCGGGAACCCGGCGCGCGCCAGCGCGTCCTCCAGCCCGGCGGCCTCCTCCAGCGACGCCACGCCCAGCTGGAAGTCCAGCACGTCCTTCGCGGCCAGCCCCGGCACGGCCGTCGACCCGATGTGCTCGACCCGCCTGCCGTCCGCCGCCAGGGCGATCCGCGCCGCGACCCGTCGGGCCTGCTCGGGCCACGTGGCGTCGTAGGGCACGACGACCGGCGGGCCGGGGGCGTACCGGCGCAGCCGCACGTTCGACTCGTAGCGCACCAGCCGGTCCGCCCACAGCTCGTCGACGCGCGCGAGCACCAGGTCGGGCGTGCCGGAGTTGTCCAGCCACACGTCCGCCACCGCGCGGCGCCGCTCGTCGTCGGCCTGGGCCGCGATGCGCCGCCGGGCATCCTCCTCGGGCATGCCGCGCCCCCGGAGGCGCACCACGCGCTCCTCGACGTCGGCGTGCACGATGAGCACGAGGTGGTAGAGCGGGGCCATGCCGTTCTCCACGAGCAGCGGCACGTCGTGCACGACGATCGCGTCCTCGGGCGCGGCGGCGATCAGCTCGGCCGTGCGGGCGGCGATCCTCGGGTGCGTGATGCCGTTGAGGGTGGCCCTCGCGGCGTCGTCGGTGAACACCCGCGCCGCCAGCGCCGCCCGGTCGAGCGCGCCGTCCCGCACGACGTCCTCGCCGAACGCCTCGACGATCTCGCGCAGGCCCTCCGTGCCGGGTTCGACGACCTCGCGGGCCAGCCGGTCGGCGTCGATCACCACCGCGCCGTGCTCGGCGAGCCTGCCCGCCACCGTCGACTTGCCCGACCCGATTCCCCCGGAGAGGCCCACGCGCAACATGGGGGTCAGCCTGCCACGGCCGCGATCTTCAGTCCTCCTCGACGGGCGTCATGGACTGCTGGGCGAGCGCGACAAGGAAGGGCCCGACCTGCTCGTCCGGCAGGAACCCGGCCTTCGCGCGCACCACGTACGTGGTCTTGCCGAGCGAGCCGACCAGCAGGCGCTCGGTCCTGGTGACGACCAGGCTGGCCTTGTGCCTGGTCACCTCGACGGGGGTGATCGTGGCGCCGTCCTCGCGCTCGGCGGTGACGCTGTCGGCGACCCGTCCGGCCGCGGTGGGCTCGTCCACGTAGGTGGCGAGGCCGACGATCACGGGTGCGGCGGCGATCGGCTGCCGCTGGCCCAGCCCGTAGTAGCAGTCGATCTTGCCCGTGCGGCCGAGCGACGGTTCGGGGACGCCGATGATCTGCTTCAGCTCGCCGCCCAGCTCGCGGCCGAGCTTCTGGTCGAGCACCTCGACGGTCAGGACGAACTCGCAGTCCTCCGGCAGCGGCCGGTCGGCCATCTGCGGCGTCCGGCTGATCGTCGTCGGGGGCAGGATCGTCGGGATCCGCGGCGGCGGCGCGGGCGGCGGCGCCACGGACGAGCACGCCTGCGCGAGGGCCGAGAAGACGACGGCCAGCACCACCGGCAGCAGCATCATCCGCGCGCTCATAGGGTTCCCAACCTAGCGCACGACACCGCGTTCGCAGCCCGTTCGGGAACGCGGGACCCGGGGTCCCGAACGCCGAACCCAGAGCTCCTGGACGTTGGACTCGCGGGTCCTGGACGTACGACTCGCGGGGGCTGGGCGTACGACTCGCGGGAAAGGGGATCGCCCCCCACCCGTGAGGGTGGGGGGCGATCCCGTCGTGCCTACCGGTCGGTGACCGGGGTGCTGATCAGGCGCCGCCCGACAGCTTCTCGCGGAGCGCGGCCAGCTGCTCGTCGCTGGCCAGGGTGCCGCCGGCCTGAGCCGGGGCGCCCGTGCTGGACGACGCGGCGGCCGGGGCGTCGCCACCGGACGAGTAGTTCGTCTCGCCCGCGGCCTCTTCCTCGGCGGCAGCGGCCTTGGCGACCTGCTTCATGTGGGCCTCGTAGCGCGTGTGGGCCTCGGCGTACTGCCGCTCCCACTCCTCGCGCTGCTTGTCGAAGCCTTCCTGCCACTCCTGGGTCTCCGGGTCGAAGCCCTCGGGGTAGATGTAGTTGCCCTGGTCGTCGTACTCGGCGGCCATGCCGTACTGGGTCGGGTCGAACTCGGAGTCGACCGTGAAGCCCTCGTTGGCCTGCTTGAGCGACAGCGAGATCCGCCGGCGGTCGAGGTCGATGTCGATGACCTTGACCATGACGTCGTCGCCGACCTGGACGACCTGCTCCGGGATCTCCACGTGGCGCTCGGCCAGCTCGGAGATGTGGACCAGGCCCTCGATGCCCTCGTCCACGCGGACGAACGCACCGAACGGGACGAGCTTGGTGACCTTGCCCGGCACGATCTGGCCGATCGCGTGGGTCCGGGCGAACTGGCGCCACGGGTCTTCCTGCGTCGCCTTGAGCGACAGCGACACGCGCTCGCGCTCCATGTCGACGTCGAGGACCTCGACCGTGACCTCCTGGCCGACCTCGACGACCTCGGACGGGTGGTCGATGTGCTTCCAGGACAGCTCCGAGACGTGCACGAGGCCGTCCACGCCACCCAGGTCCACGAAGGCACCGAAGTTGACGATGGAGGACACGACGCCCTTGCGGACCTGGCCCTTCTGCAGCTGGTTGAGGAACTCGCTGCGGACCTCGGACTGGGTCTGCTCCAGCCACGCGCGGCGGGACAGGACCACGTTGTTGCGGTTCTTGTCCAGCTCGATGATCTTCGCCTCGAGCTCGCGGCCCACGTAGGGCTGGAGGTCGCGGACGCGACGCATCTCGACGAGCGAGGCGGGGAGGAAGCCGCGCAGACCGATGTCCAGGATCAGGCCGCCCTTGACGACCTCGATGACGGTGCCCTTGACGGGCTCGTCCTTCTCCTTGAGCGCCTCGATGGTGCCCCAGGCGCGCTCGTACTGAGCGCGCTTCTTGGAGAGGATCAGCCGACCTTCCTTGTCCTCCTTCTGGAGGACGAGGGCCTCGACCTCGTCACCGACCTTGACGACCTCGTTGGGGTCGACGTCGTGCTTGATCGACAACTCGCGCGAGGGGATGACGCCCTCGGTCTTGTAGCCGATGTCGAGCAGGACCTCGTCCCGGTCGACCTTGACGATCGTGCCTTCGACGATATCGCCATCGTTGAAGTACTTGATCGTCTTGTCGATAGCGGCGAGGAAGTCCTCCTCCGTCCCGATATCGTTGATGGCGACCTGCTTCGGCGCAGCGGCAACCGGGACAGTGGTGGTGTCGGTGGACATTAGGTAGGTGGCTCCGGTACGGATTGGGGTTTCGGCCTGCGGGTTCGACGCTTCGCGGAGGGCGCGCCCCACCGCGAAGACCGACTCACCAGGAGATCACCGATCATGGGCAGCGCGAACGCACCACGCACGCGGTATCGTACGCGGCTCGACGACCACCGGGCAAACCGGTCCGCGTGAATGGAGCAGTGTGTCCGACCAGCACGCGAGCGCCGAACTGGCGCTCGGCACGACCGGCATCGCCAAGCGGGGCGTCGACGCGGCGGAGTCGCGGGCGGCGAACCGGGTCTGGTGGGACGCCGACGCCGACGACTACCACGCCGAGCACGGCGACTTCCTGGGCGAGGCGGACTTCGTGTGGTGCCCCGAGGGGGTCCGCGAGGAGGAGGTCGGCTACCTCGGCGACGTGCGCGGACGCCGCGTGCTGGAGGTCGGCTGCGGCTCGGCGCCGTGCGCGCGCTGGCTGAAGCGGCGGGGCGCGGACGCGGTGGCGTTCGACATCTCGGCGGGGATGCTGCGGCACGCGGTCGCGGCGGCGGGGCGGACCGGCACGACCGTGCCCCTGGTGCAGGCGAGCGCCGACCAGCTCCCGTTCGCGGACTCGTCGTTCGACGCGGCGTGCTCCGCGTTCGGCGCGGTGCCGTTCGTGGCGGACGTGGGCGAGGTGTTCCGGGAGGTGTCCCGGGTGCTGCGCCCCGGCGCCCCGTGGGTCTTCTCCGTGACTCACCCGATCCGGTGGATCTTCCCGGACGACCCGGGTCCGAACGGCCTCACCGTGACGCAGTCCTACTTCGACCGCACCCCGTACGTGGAGGTCGACGGGACCGGGCGGGCGACGTACGTGGAGCACCACCGGACCACGGGCGACTACGTGCGGGCGCTCGTCGGCGCGGGCCTGGAGCTGCTCGACGTGGTGGAGCCGGAGTGGCCCGCCGGGCACACCCGCACCTGGGGCCAGTGGAGCCCGCTGCGCGGCCGGCTGTTCCCGGGCACCGCGATCTTCCGGACGCGGAAGTCGTAATCTGCCGGGCATGACCGTCGGGCGGGGGCTGGTGGAGGCGCAGGGCGTGCGCTTCGCGAGCATCGACCCGCTGCTGCCGCCCGCGGTGGCGCCCGCGGACGGGGACGTGCTGACCGCGGCGCTGCCGGACGGCACGCGCGTCGCGGGCGTGCTCACCCGCCGGGTGCACGAGCACCGCTCCCCCGCCCGCCTGTGGTCGGCCAGCGAGGTGTGGGAGCTGACGCCGCTGCTGGGCGGCACGGGCGCGGCGGGCATGGACGCGCTGCTGCGGGCGTGGCGGCAGCGGCTGGACCTGCTGCACCCGGCGGAGCGGGACTCGGCGTGCGTGCTGACCTGGCCGAGCCGGGACGCCGAGTCGACGCGGGCGCTGCTGGACCACGGCCTGGTGCCGCTGACCGTGATCGCGGTCCGGCAGGCCCCGCCGCCCCCGGTGACGGGTGGCGCGACGATCCGCCGGGCCACGCCCGCGGACCTGGACACCGTGGTCGCGCTGGCGCTGGCCGAGCTGCGCTACTCGTCGATGGTCGGCTCCACGGTGCACCGGCCGGACGCGGTCGGGCTGAAGCGGCGGGCGCTGGCCGAGCGGCTGGCGGCGGGCGGTCCGGCGTGGCTGGCGGAGCGGGACGGCATCGCGGTGGCGCTGGCCGAGTGCGCGGTGGTGACGTCCGAGCCGGGCAACCTGACCTCGACCCGCCTGCCGACGGGCCGCTGGGGGTACGTGAACTGCGTGTCCGTGCTGCCCGGCGCGCGGGGCGGCGGCGTGGGTCGGCAGCTGATGGCGTTCGCGCACCGCGAGCTGGCCCGGCTGGGCACGGTCGGCACCTACCTCTACTACAACCCGCCGAACCCGCTGTCCTCGGTGTTCTGGCCCCGGCAGGGCTACCGCCCGCTGTGGACGATGTGGGAGGTCCGCCCGGCCGGCGCGCTGCGCTGAACCGGGTGGCACTTCGTCGGCGACACCCGGATCACACCGCTCCGAGTTGCGGCCGGGCACCGGGCGCACGGCGCTGGCGCTCGTCCTGTCCGGCCGGATGCGGCCGAGCACCGGCGAGGTGGCCCCCGACGAGCGCGAGCTGCGCAGGCGGGTCGTGCCGGTGGACTCCCCCGACGTGAGCGAACCCGAGGGCTCGCTGTCCCTGGCCGGCGTCGTGGGCGAGGAGCTGGCCGTGAACGGCGCGCCCAGCGGGCGCAAGGCCGTGGCCGACTGGCTGGTCGAGCGGGACGCCGACCGCTACCACGACCACCGCTTCGAGAACGTCCCCCGCACACCCGGCGCGCCCTGCTGCTGGAGCTGGCCGCGGGCCGCCCGGACGCCGCCGTCCTCGTCCTGGACAGCCCCGACCGCTACCACGGCGACCCGGCGACCTGGTGGGAGCCGGCCCGCGCCCAGGTCACCGGCGACCGCTCCGTCGTGGTGCTGTGCACGACCACCTCCGCCGGGTTCCTCGGCGTCCCGACGGCCCGCATCGGGGCCGACAACACCCCCGAGGAGTCCGAGTGACCGCGCTCCGGATGGCGTTCAACGAGCTGCGCCGGATCACCTCCGGCAGGCTGCCCAAGCTCGCGGTGCTGGCGCTGACGCTGGTCCCGCTGCTGTACGCGGCGCTGTACCTCTACGCCGACAAGGACCCGTACGCGAACCTGGACCGGGTGCCGGCCGCGCTCGTCGTCGAGGACCGGGGAGCCGTCTCCGGTGACGGCACCCGCCTCGACGCGGGCGAGGACGTCGCCGACGAGCTGGTCGACGGCAAGCGCTTCGACTGGCGCCGGGTGGGCGCGGAGGAGGCCGAGCGGGGCGTGCGCGACGGCACCTTCACGTTCGCCCTCACCCTGCCCGAGGACTTCTCGCAGGCCCTGATCTCCACCGGCGGGTTCACCCCGCGCCAGGGCGTGATCGTGCTGACCACGAACGACGCGAACAACTACCTCGGGTCCACGATCGCCAACCAGGTGGGCACCGAGGTGCGCCGCTCCGTCTCGGTGGAGGTCGGCGCGGAGGCGGCGGACAAGCTGCTGCTCGGGTTCTCCACGATCCGGCAGAGGACGGCCGAGGCCGCCGACGGCGCCGCGCGGCTCGCCGCCTCCACCCCGGCGCTGACCGGCGCCATCACGCGGCTCGACGACGGCGCGACGCAGCTGGCGTCCGGCGCGGCGCAGGTGCGCGACGGCGCCGGCCGGCTCCGCGACGGCGAGCGACAGCTGGTCGACGGCACGAACCAGCTGCACGACGGCCTCGCCGCGGGCGTGTCCGAGATCCCCGCCCCCGACGACCCGACCCGCGAGTCGACCGCCCACACCATCGGCGACCCGGTGACCGTGCGCGGGGTGAGCCAGACGTCGGCGGGCAGCTACGGCGCGGGCCTGGCCCCGTTCTTCCTCGGCCTGGCCACGCGGATCGGCGCGTTCGTGCTGTACCTGCTGCTCAGGCCGCTGTCGCGGCGCGGTCTCGCGGTCGGCCGGTCCGCGCTGCGGGTCGCGGTCGGCGGCTGGCTGCCCGGCGCGCTGCTGGGCGTGGCGCAGGTCGTCGTCAGGTACTCGGTGGTCGCGCTCGTGGTGGACATCCGCCCGTCGCACCCGATCGGCGCGCCGGCGTTCCTGTTCCTGGTGTCGGCGGCGTTCGTGGCCGTGCTGCACGGGCTCAACGCCCTGTTCGGGGTGGTCGGCAAGTTCATCGGGCTGGTGCTGCTGATCCTCCAGCTGGTCAGCGCGGGCGGCACGTTCCCGTGGCAGACGATCCCGGTGCCGCTGTACCCGCTGCACCACGGCCTGCCCATGGGCTACGCCGTGGACGGCCTCCGGCACCTCATGTACGGCGGGCCGCTGGGCGGCGTCGGTCGGGACGCGCTGGTCCTGGCCGGCTACCTGCTCGCCGGGCTTGCCTTGTCGACGCTGGCCGCGTACAAGCAGCGGGTGTGGACCCCGTCTCGCCTCAAACCCGAACTGGTGCTGTGACCGGCCCCCGCCCCGGCCGCACCGCCGCCACCAAGCAGAAGCTGTTCGACGCGGCGCTGAAGCTCGTCGGCGAACGGGGCGCGGCGAGCGTGACGGTGGACGAGATCGCCGCCGAGGCCGGGGTCGCGAAGGGCACCGTCTACTACAACTTCGCCAGCAAGGACGCGCTGGTCGACGCCCTGCTGCGGCACGGCGTCGACCTGCTGGCCGCGCGGTTGAGGGTCGCCGAGGACGAGGACGGGACCGAGGCGGCGATGACGTCGCTGGTGGACGGGATGCTCGGGTTCTTCGCCGAGTACCCGGCGTTCGGGCAGCTGCTGGTGTCGGAGCTGTGGCGCACGCCCGGCCAGTGGCACGGCACGCTGGGCCTGCTGCGCGACGACATCGTGTCGATCGTGCGCGGCCAGGTGCAGCGGCTGGCCGACGCGGGCCGGCTGCCCGAGGGCGTGCAGGTCGGCACCGCGTCCGCCGCGCTGTTCGGCACGATGCTCGTGGTGGCCCTGGACTGGCAGGTGTTCCAGCCGGAGCGGGACCTCGCCGAGGTGCGCGAGTCGGTGCTGCTGCTGGTGCGCGGCCTGCGCCCGCCGGCCTGATCCGCGCGGCCTAGTTGCGCGCTTCCCAGGTGTCGATCTCGCCCACCTGGTGCACCGACGGCGGGCGGCCCTCCAGGGCGCGGTGCACGGCGTCGAGCACGCCCACCGACGTCTCCTCGTGGCTGAGCCAGCGCGTGCCGCCGCCGTGCCGGACGAACCCGAGCACGACCTGCTGCGCCGGGTGGCCCTCCAACGTCGGGTCCGGCACGCCGCGCACCGGGTTGATCTCGCTGCTGTCGAGCACCTCCACCACCGGCGCGTGCGGCGCGAGCAGCGGCGCGACGGCCCTCAGCACGGCTGCGCGGTAGCTCGTGTGCACCCAGGCGACCAGCAGGTCGGCCGGTCGCCCCGCCAGCGCGTCGCGCACCTTGTCGGCCAGCTCCTCCGGCCTGGCCCAGTCCGCCGCGACGCGCAGCGCGCGCGCCCGCTCGTCGGCCTGCGGCACGTGACCGCCCCTCTTCAGCGACGCTCTCGCCGCCTGCCCGAGGACCGCGTCGGGTCTGCGGCTGGGCAGCACGACGTGCCACCCCAGCGCCAGCAGTTCGTCCGCGCACCCCCTCAACATCCCCGTGCCGCCCAGCACCAACGCCGTTCGCTCGCTCATCGCACCGACTCCTCACCCCGTTCCGCCGCTCTGCGCAACGGGCCTCTACGCCACTGGTCGACCTCTCGCTGGCCCCGCAGCCGCACCACCACGAGCCGGTGCGCGTGCTCGCCGCCGAGGACGGCGCGCACCCGTTCACCGGTCCTGCGGTGCGACTTCCACGCCCACCGCAGCAGGTGCTCGGGATCGGTGAACACCGTGCGCAGGGGCGGTTCCACGTTGCCGTTCCACAGCTCCGCCCGTCGCACGCGCCTCATCGTGGTGCGCACGGCGACCCGGCGCATGACGACGTGCTTCGGGTGGTCCAACCAGACCAGCGTGTCCGCGTGCGAAAGCAGCAGCGGCCGCACCGCGCGGTACTGCCACTCGGTCGCCCACGCCGGCCTCTCCAGGAACCGCCGCACGTCCGCCTCGAACTCCGCCCTGGGTGTCCACTGTGGACCGTGGAACAGCGAGTCCATCTCCACATAGGACAGACCGAGGCACCCCGCGACGTGCCGGGCGAGGGTGGACTTGCCCGAGCCGGACGTGCCGGTCACGAGCACCCGGCGCGGGGGGTGCGGCAGCTCGTCGCGCGGTCCCAGGAGCGGCACCGGGTCAGGCTACCGCCGCGGTCGACCGCCACCCGGCCGTTCGGCCGCCGGCGAGTCGGGGTGCCGGCGCGGCGCCGGCCGCGCCCACCGCGCGTCAGCAGGGCGGGAACAGCCGGCGGGTGCCGTTCGGGTCGGAGTGGGCGGCCGGGTCGCTGAAGCGGCAGCCGTAGTCGGGCGCGGCCACGACCGCGGGGTCGGACACGACGTCCCCGGCGGGCTTGCGGCCCGTGTCCACCCACCTCACCAGGTCGTCCCAGGCGGTGCCCACCTCGACCGGGCTGAACTCGCAGTGCTCGACGGCGCGGATCGCCCGCTGCGCCAGCAGGTGGCCGCGGCCGTTGCGGCGCACGTCGCGCTCGTAGAGCTGCTCCATCGAGAACGGCACGAACAGGTCGCCCAGGTCGTGCAGCGACAGCACCGGCGCGGTCGGCCGGCCCGCGATGCGCGGCACCTCGGTGAGCGACGGCGTGAGGCGGGCCCGGAGGTCCTCCGGCAGGACGCGCCGGACGGCGCGGTCCACGTCGACCGGGGTGTTCGGCGCGTAGCGGGTGAGCGCGTTGGTGGCGACCCGGCCGGGGTCCGCGGCCAGGCCCTCGCCGGACGAGGCGGCCCCCAGGCCGAACAGGAAGTCCTTCCAGTGCCGGAACGCCTGCTCGCCGCCGGGCCGCGGGCCGCCGGAGCGGTTCACGGTGATCCCGACGAGCTGCCGGCCGCGCTCGTTCGGCGTGCCGGTCAGGCCCAGCTCGGCCTGGATGCGCGGCACGACGGCGTCGAGGTAGTCGGCCGGCGGGGGCCACGCGCGGACGCCGCTCAGCGCCTGCGCGACGAGGTTGTAGTCGAGGAAGAAGTCGAACAGCTCCTGGTCGCCGAGCACGCCGCACAGCGGGAGGGCGCCGTCGTAGAAGCCGGGGTACTGCTCCAGCGAGCGGCCGATGACGTGACCGCCCATGGAGACGCCGGCGACGAGGACGCCCTTCGCCCGCCCGATCAGCCGCTGGGCGCGCACGGCGAGGTCGTGCGTGCTCTCGACGCCGGCCCTCACGTCGTAGCCGTTGGCGTAGTAGCTGGACGCGGCCCAGGCGAAGCCCTGGTCGAGGAGGCGTTGGCGCAGGCCGTAGCCGGGCGGGTCGACGGTGAGGACGGTGCTCGCGCCGCGGTAGCCGTGCGCCCACATGACGAGGCGGCCGTTCCAGCGGGGCGGGACCTCGACGGTGTACGCGGCGTGCTCGTGCACGCCCTGGAGGACGCGCGACGGCAGGCCGCCGACCCGCGCGGGAGGCAGCGGCGGGTTGTCGATCGTGTAGCCGGGCAGGGGCCGGTCCCCCGGCGGGGTCGCCTGGACGGCCGGCGGCGCGACCAGGAGGAGTGCCAGGACCAAGCCGAACACCCGTCGCGTGCCGCCGCTGCGTCGCATGACCACGATTCTGCTCACCACCGCAGGTCGGCCACCAGGTCCTGGTGGGTGACGGTGAGCGGGTAGCGGACGTGGACCACGTCGTCCTCGGCCCGGGTGAGGCGCGCGCCGGGGAGGAGGCGGCGGACGAGGCGGAGCATCGGCTGGTTGTCGTGGAGGACGTCGCCGTGCAGCGCGGTGTAGTCGAGGGCGGCGGCGAGGGTGGCGAGTTCGGCGACGAGGCGCGTGCCGACGCCCTTGCGCTGCCACGGGTCGACGACCGCGATCGCGACCTCGGCGGCGGCGTCCCCGGTGGCCGCGAGCCGGGCGATGCCGACGGGGCGGTGGTGGCACTCGGCGACGAGGGCGGCGCGGCGGCGTCCGTCGAGGTCGGCGAGGCGGCGGTGCACGGCCGCGGTGAGGCGGGGCACGGGGGCGTGGAAGCGCAGGTGGCGGCTGTGCGGGGAGAGGCCGCGGAAGACGGTGGCGACGACGTCGGCCGCTTCGGCGCGGTGCAGTTCGCGGACTCGCATGGCGGGCGCCCCTTGGGTTCGGATTCCGAACCCTAACTGGATTCGTTTTCCGAACGCAAGCGGTATCGTCGGGGTCCATGGGACAGGTCAGGGTCGTGGACGAGCAGTGCCCGGTGTCGTTGCCGGCGGCGCTGCTGGGAGAGCGGTGGACGCTGCTGCTGCTGCGGCAGGCGTTCCTCGGCACGCGGCGGTTCGAGGACTTCCAGTCGACGATGGAGATCTCCCGCAGCGTGCTCACCGAGCGCCTGGGCACGCTGGTGGAGGAGGGCATCCTGCGGCGCGAGGCGTACAAGGACGTCCGGACGCGCTACGAGTACCGGCTGACCGAGAAGGGCCTGGACCTCTACCCGGTGCTGATGGCGCTGCGCAAGTGGGGCGACCGGTGGATGTCGCCCGAGCCCGGCCCGTCGTTCGACCTGCACCACCGCGACTGCGGGGGCGGGGTGGACGTGGCGGTCACCTGCGCCGGGTGCGCGGAGGTGCTGACGGCGCGGGACGTGCGCGTGACGCCGCTGCGCTGAGGGAGCGGAACCGAGGGGCGGGGGAGGGCTCGCCCCTCCCCCGCCCCACCCGGTCGGGGGTCAGTGCGCGGCGGTGTCCCAGGAGCGGCCCACGCCCACCGAGACCTCCAGGGGCACCGCCAGGTGGTGGGCGTTGCCCATCTCCTCGCGCACCAGCGCCTCCACGGCCTCGCGCTCGCCCTCGGCGATCTCCAGCACCAGTTCGTCGTGCACCTGGAGCAGCATCCGGGACCTCAGGCCCGACGCCTCCAGCGCCCGGAACACGCCCAGCATCGCCACCTTGATGATGTCGGCCGCGCTGCCCTGGATGGGGGCGTTCAACGCCATCCGCTCGGCCATCTCGCGGCGCTGGCGGTTGTCGCTGTTGAGGTCCGGCAGGTAGCGCCGCCGCCCCAGGATGGTCTCCGTGTAGCCCTTCTCGCGGGCGTCCACGACGATCGTGTTCAGGTAGTCGCGCACGCCGCCGAAGCGGGTGAAGTACGCCTCCTTCTGCTCGCGCGCCTCGGCCGCCGGGATGCGCAGCTGCTGCGCCAGGCCGTACTCGGACAGCCCGTAGGCCAGGCCGTACGACATCGCCTTCACCCGGCGGCGCTGCTCGGCGCTCACCTCGGACGTCGGCACCGAGAACGCGCGGGACGCCACGAACGTGTGCAGGTCCTCCCCCGACCGGAACGCCTCGATCAGGCCCTCGTCCTCCGACAGGTGCGCCATGATCCGCATCTCGATCTGGCTGTAGTCGGCGGTCATCAGCTCGGCGAAGCCCGGCCCGACGACGAACGCCTCGCGGATGCGGCGGCCCTCGTCGGTGCGGATCGGGATGTTCTGGAGGTTCGGGTCGGTGGACGACAGCCGGCCGGTGGCGGCGATGGTCTGGTGGAACGTCGTGTGGATGCGCCCGTCGTCCGCGACCGCCTTGAGCAGGCCGTCGACCGTCGACTTGAGCCTGGTCACGTCGCGGTGCGCCAGCAGGTGCTGGAGGAACGGGTGCTCGGTGCTCTCGAACAGCGTCTGGAGCGCGTCGGCGTCCGTCGTGTACCCGGTCTTGGTCTTCTTGGTCTTCGGCATGTTCAGCTCGTCGAACAGCACCGCCTGGAGCTGCTTGGGCGAGCCGAGGTTGATCTCCTTGCCGATGACGGCGTACGCGGCCTGCGCGGCCTCCTTCACGCCCGCCGCGAAGTGCGCCTCCAGCTCGGCCAGGTGGTCGGTGTCGATCGCGATGCCGACGGCCTCGACCTCGTCGAGCACGTGCATGAGCGGCAGCTCCAGCGACGCGAGCAGCGACTGCTGGCCGGTGCGCACCAGCTCCTCGTCGAGCGCGTCGGCCAGCTCGGACACGGCGAACGCGCGCACGATCGCGGCCTGCGCGGTCTTCTCGCGCTCCTCCTCCTCGTCGGCGAGCAGCGACAGCTGGCCGTCGTCGACCTCCTCGGCGCGCAGCTCGCGCTTGAGGTAGCGCAGGGCGAGGTCGTCGAGGGCGAACGACCGCTGGCCGGGCCGCACGAGGTAGGCGGCGAGCGCGGTGTCGCTGGTGACGCCGCGCAGCACCCACCCCCGGGCGCGCAGCGCGCGCAGGGGCAGCTTCAGGTCGTGCGCCGCCTTCGGCACGTCGGCGTCGGCGAGCCACGCGGCCAGCGCGTTCTCGTCCTCCTCGGTCAGCGAGGCGACCTCGACGTAGCCGCCCTCGCCGCCGGGCGTCGCGAACGCGAGGCCCTCCAGGTCCCCGCCGGCGGAGCGGAACGCGACGCCGACGCGGCCCGCGCGGCCGTGCGCGTCCAGCCAGGCACCGAGGGTGCCGGCGGGCACGGGGCCGCCGCTGACGGCGAAGCCCTCGTCGGCCTCCGGCTCGGCGGTGGACAGGGTGGCGAACAGCCGGTCGCGCAGGACGCGGAACTCCAGCTCGTCGAACAGCCGGTGCACGGCGTCGCGGTCCCACGGCCGCGCCGCCAGGTCCTCGGGGCCGAACGGCAGCTCGACGTCGCGGACCAGCTCGGTGAGCCGCCGGTTGAGGATGATGTTGGGCAGGTTGGCGCGGATCGCGTCGCCGACCTTGCCGGGCACCTGGTCGACGTGGTCGACCAGCCCGTCGAGCGAGCCGAACTGGTTGAGCAGCTTCACGATCGTCTTCGGCCCGACGCCGGGGGTGTTGGGCAGGTTGTCGGACGAGTCGCCGCGCACCGCCGCGTAGTCGGCGTACAGCTCCGGCCGGACACCCTGCTTCTCCAGCACCAACTCCGGGGTGTAGCGGGCCATCTCGGACACCCCCTTGACGGGGTACAGCACCGTCACCTTGTCGGTGACCAGTTGCAGCGCGTCGCGGTCGCCGGTGGAGATGAGGACCTCGTGGCCGAGCGCCGTCGCCTGGGTCGTGAGCGTGGCGATGATGTCGTCGGCCTCGTAGTTGTCCTTCGACAGGGTGCGGATGTTCAGCGTGTCGAGGACGTCCTTGATGAGGCTGACCTGGCCTCGGAACTCGTCGGGCGTCTCGCTGCGGCCCGCCTTGTAGTCCGCGTACGCCTCGGTGCGGAACGTCCTGCGCGACACGTCGAACGCCACCGCGATGTGCGTGGGCCGCTCGTCGCGCAGCAGGTTGATCAGCATCGACGTGAAGCCGTACACCGCGTTGGTGGTCTGACCGGTCCCGGTCTGGAAGTTCTCCTTGGGCAGCGCGAAGAACGCCCGGTAGGCCATCGAGTGGCCGTCGATCAGCAGCAAGCGGGAGGCTCCTGGAGTGCTCACGCGCCGAGTCTAGGGTGAGGGTCCGACAGCGTTGAACCGAGTGGAGCAGCACGTGACGTCAGCACCTGAGGGCATCCCCGGCACCGACCAGGGTGTCGCCGCGGAACAGCTCGCCGACAAGCTGGGCATCGAGATCACCCGATGGGATGCCGACCGGCTGGTCGGGACGATGCCGGTGAAGGGCAACCGGCAGCCGTACGGGCTGCTGCACGGCGGCGCGAGCGCGGTCCTGGCGGAGACCCTCGGGTCGATCGCGGCGGCGATGCACGCGGCGCCGGAGCGGCTGGCCGTGGGGCTGGAGCTGTCCTGCACGCACCACCGGGGCGTCACGGACGGCCTGGTCACGGGGGTGTGCACACCGATCCACCGCGGGCGCAGCACGGCGACCTACGAGATCGCGGTCAGCGACGAGCAGGGGCGCCGCGTGTGCACGGCCCGCCTCACGTGCTTCCTGAAAGACGCGCCGAAGGGCTGACCGCGCGGTCTAATGGGGACCTCGGCGACGTGGGAGGTGACCGTGCGCGCGGTCTGGGCGGTAGCGGCGGCGGCAGTGCTGGCGGGCGGGTGCACGGGCGGCCCCGTGCAGGCCGGTTCGACCCCGACCGCCTCGGCGGCGGAGACCTACCCCGTGCCCGTGCAGACGGTGCGGCCGGACGAGCGGGCGCTGCACGTGCCCACCACCTCGGACGGCGACACGGCGTTCACCCTGCTGGGGCTCACCACGGGGATCGACGCGATCATCGGCAGCCACGCCGAGTTCGAGGCGAAGGGCCGGTTCGCGCGCGTCCGGATGAGCGTGGTGAACAACGGCCGCAGCAGCGTGTCGTTCGCGGCCCGCAGGCACGTGCTGGTGGACGACCGGAAGGGCGAGCACGCGACCGACGCGCAGGCGATGACGATCAAGCGGCAGCCGGACGTCGTCGACCTCGGCGCGAACGTGCGGCTGGAGTACGACGTGTACTACGACCTGCCCGAGGACGCGAAGCCGCTGGCGCTGCGGGTGTACGGCGGGCCGACGCTGACGGACCTGAAGGACGTGACCGGCACGGACATCCCGCTCATCCGCCCCTGAGCCGGGCCCCGGAACCGCCGAGGGGCCCCACCGCGGGCGGTGGGGCCCCCTCCTGGCGGGACGGGTCAGTGACCGCCGAGGTACGCGGCGCGCACCTGGGGGTCGTCCAGCAGCTCCGGACCGGGGGCGCTCTTGACGACCCGGCCGGTCTCCAGCACGTACGCGCGGTCGGAGAGCTTCAGCGCCTGCTGCGCGTTCTGCTCGACCAGCAGCACGGTCGTGCCGCGCTTGTTGATCTCCTTGATGATCTCGAAGATCTGCGCGATGAGCATGGGCGCGAGACCCATGGACGGCTCGTCGAGCAGGAGCACCTTCGGCTTGGTCATCAGCGCCCGGCCGATGGCGATCATCTGCTGCTCGCCGCCGGACATGGTGCCGCCGAACTGGTTCTTGCGCTCGTTGAGCCTCGGGAACAGCTCGTAGACCTCGGCCAGGTCGGCGTCCAGGCTGTCCTTGCGGGTGTAGGCGCCCATCAGGAGGTTCTCCTGCACCGTCATGCCGGGGAACACGCCGCGGCCTTCCGGTGACTGCCCGATGCCCGCCACGACCCGCTTGTGGCCGGGCATCCTGGAGATGTCCGCGCCGTTGAACAGGATGCTGCCGCTGGTCAGCGGGCGCAGGCCGGAGATCGTCTTGAGCGTGGTCGTCTTGCCCGCGCCGTTCGCGCCGATGAGCGAGACGATCTCACCGTCGCCGACCTCCAGGCTGATGCCCTTGATGGCCGCGATCTTGCCGTAGTGGACGTGGATGTCCTTGATCTCAAGAAGCATCTTCGGACACCCCCAGGTAGGCCTCGATGACCTTCGGGTCGTTCTGCACCTCTGCCGGCAGCCCTTCTGCGATCAGCTGGCCGAAGTCGAGCACCGCCACGCGGTCGCTGACGCCCATGACCAGGCTCATGTCGTGCTCGATGAGCAGGACGGTCCGCCCGCTGTCGCGGATCTTGCGGATCAGGTGCTGGAGCGACTCCTTCTCGGCCGGGTTCATGCCGGCCGCGGGCTCGTCGAGCAGCAGCAGCTTCGGGTCCGTCGCCAGGGCCCGCGCGATCTCCAGGCGTCGCTGGTCGCCGTACGGGAGGTTCTTCGCGGTCTCGTCCATCCGGCCGGGGATGCCGACGAAGTCGAGCAGCTCGCGCGCCAGTTCGCGCCCGCGCTTCTCCTCCTTGCGGTGCCACGGCAGGCCCAGCGTCGCGCCGATCGCACCGGTCTTGTGGTGCGCGTCGGCGCCCACCATCACGTTCTCCAGGGCCGACATGTTGTGGAACAGCCGGATGTTCTGGAACGTGCGGGCGATGCCCATCTTGGTGATCTTGAACCGCTTGGCGCCGCTGATGGGTTCGCCCCGGAACAGCACCCGCCCCTCGGTGGGCGAGTACACGCCGGTGACCACGTTGAACACGGTGGTCTTGCCGGCGCCGTTCGGCCCGATGAGGGCGAAGATCTCGCCTTCGTCGATGCTGATCCGCGCTTCGCGCAACGCGACCACGCCGCCGAAGCGCATGGTCACGGCGTCGAGCTGGAGGACGGGCGTGCTCACTTGGACACCTCCGACGATGCCTCGCTGTCGGGACCCGCGACCTCGGCGCCCATGGCGCCCATGCCGCCGGTCCCCTCCTGCAGTTCCGCCCTGCGCCGCCGGGACGGCAGCAGGCCCTCGGGTCGCAGCGCCATCATCAGCACCAGCACACCGCCGAACAGCAGGATGCGGTACTCGGCGGGGTCGCGGCCCAGCAGGTCCTTCAGCCAACCGGCCTCGCGGAACCGCTCGGGCAGCCAGGCGATGATGAACGCGCCCAGCATGACGCCGGGCAGGTTGCCCGAACCGCCGAGCACGACCGCGGCGAGGATGGTCGCGGACAGGATGAACGGGAAGGTGTTCGGCTCGATGAACACGGCCTTGCCCGCGTAGATGCCGCCCGCCAGGCCGCCGATCATGGCGCCGATGGCGAAGGCGAGCAGCTTGAACTTGAACGTCGGGACGCCCATCAGCTCGGCGGCGTCCTCGTCCTCGCGGATCGCGGCCCACGCGCGGCCGACGCGGGACTTCTGCAACCGCACCGAGAAGACGATGACGATCGCGATCGCGGCGACCATCAGGTAGTAGTACGGCGCCGGGTCGAGCAGGAACTTCATCCCGAACATCTCCGGCGGGTGCGGGATGTTGGTGATGCCGCGCGCGCCGCCGATCTCGTCGGTGTTGTTCGCGACGATGCGGACGATCTCACCGAAGCCCAGCGTCACGATGGCGAGGTAGTCGCCGCGCAGGCGCAGGGTGGGCGCGCCGAGGATGACGCCGGACACCGCGGCCAGGATGATGCCGAACACGGCGGTGGCCCAGTAGTTCCAGCCGTACTGGGTGCCGAAGTAGGCGACCGAGTACCCGCCGATGGCGAAGAACGCCACGAACCCGAGGTCGAGCAGACCCGCCTGGCCGACCACGACGTTCAGGCCGATGGCCAGCAGGATGTACGTGCCGATCGGGAAGATCAGGACCGACGTCCAGTCCGCTCCCGGCGACATGAACGAGCCGATCCACGGCGCGGGCAGGATGAGCGCGAACACGAGCGCGGCCAGGTACAGGGCGTACCGCTGCCACGCCTTCGCGGTTGCCCACCAGTCGCGGGCGCCGTCGAACAGCGCGCCCACGCGCCTCGACGGGTTCGAGTTGCCAGACACTCCGTTGCCTTTCATGCTCGGGCCTTCTGCAGGGATTCACCGAGGATGCCGGTGGGGCGGAACATCAGCACGATCACCAGGACGGTGAAGGCGATGACGTCCTTCCACTCCGAGCCGAGGAAGATCGCGCCCCAGTTCTCGATGAGGCCGAGCACGATGCCGCCGAGCAGTGCGCCCCGCAGGTTGCCGATGCCGCCGAGGACCGCGGCGGTGAACGCCTTGATGCCCAGCACGAAACCGATGCGGTAGTCGGTGTTCTCGAACTCCATCAGGTACAGCGCGCCCGCCACGCCGGCCATCGCGCCGCCCAGGAGGAACGTGGTCCGCACGATGTTGTCGATGCTGACGCCCATCAGGACCGCGGACTCGGGGTCCTGCGCGGTGGCCCGGATGCCCCGGCCGATCTTGGTCTTGTTCACCAGGCGGTCCAGCGCGATCATCATGATCACCGCCGCCACGATCACGATGATGTGGTCGGTGCGGATCGCCGCGTTGCCGATGGTGAACACCGTGTCGCGGTCGACGATGCGCGGGGCGGGCTGCTGGTTGCGGCCGGGCTTGCCGGTCAACCAGGGGATGATGACGAGCGCGAACAGCTCCTGGAGGAACAGCGACGCGCCGATCGCGGAGATCAGGGCGGTGAGCCGGGTGGCGCCCTTCTTGCGCAGCGGCCGGTAGGCCACCACCTCCAGCAGCATGGCGGCGCCGCCCGAGACGGCCGCCGAGAGCACGATGATCAACACCATCACGCCGACCAGGGCGATCCCCGTGAGCGGCGACGCCGGCGCGATGGCCGTGAGGACCACCAGCGACGTGAACGTGCCGATCATGAAGATCTCGGAGTGCGCGAAGTTGATCAGGCGCAGCACACCGTAGACCATCGTGTAGCCGAGGGCGATGAGCGCGTAGATGGAGCCGAACACCAGTCCGCCCACCGTGCTGGGTAGGAACTGGTTGAGGAAATCATCAAGCATGACAGGTTTGCCTCACGAGACGGGCGGGGGGAGAGAAACTTCGCCATAGTGGCGGGGAGCGGAAGCAGTCGTTGGCACGACGCTCCCGCTCCCCAGCGCTAGCTTGCTTGCCTATTCCGTCCCGATCAGCCCTCGAGCTTGGCCGACTCGGCCGGGCCCAGCAGCTTGAGGACGCCACTCTTGACCTGGTAGACGAAGATGGAGTTGTTCTCCGGCTCGCCGTTCGCCTTGAACTTGATCGGCTTGGACACGCCCTCGAAGCTCACCGTCTTCAGGAACTCGTTGATCTTCTCGGGGGTGGTGGCACCCGACTCGACGGCCTTGATGTACGCGGTCGCCGCGTCGTAGCCCTCGGTCGCGTAGATGGCCGGGTCGGCGCCGGCGGCCGTCTTGTAGTTGTCGAAGAACGTCTTGAGCGGGCCGGTCACGTCGGCCGACGGGATGTTGCACGGGCAGGCGAGGACGGCGCCCTCGGCGGCCTGGGCACCGGCGCCGGTCACGAGCTGCTGGTCGAGCGAACCGTCACCGGAGGCGAACGTGGCGGTCACGCCGCCGTCGCGCAGCTGCTTGAGCAGGCGGCCGGCCTGGGCGTAGTAGCCACCGAAGACGATGACGTCGGGCTGCGCCGCAGCGACCTTGGTGACGGTCGAGGAGTAGTCGGACGCGTCCTTGGCGAACTTGTCCTTCTCCACGGTGACGCCCTTGCCCTCGAAGGACTTGGCGACCGCCTCGGCCAGGCCGACGGAGTACTCCTGGTCGTCGGACAGGACGAACGCCTTCTTGGGCGACTTCGCCGTCACCAGGAACTCGGCGATGCCGGGGCCCTGGTCGTCGTCGTTGGCGACGACGCGGTGCCAGAAGGTCCAGCCGTTGGAGGCCAGGCCCGGGTTGGTGGCCGACGGGGAGACGCTGGGGATCTTGTTCTCCTCCAGCACGCCGCCGATGGCCTTCGACTCGCCCGAGAAGGCGGGGCCGATGAGGCCGACGATCTTGTCCGTGCCGATGGCCTTCGTGATCAGCGAGGTGGCCTGGTCGGGCTTGCCCTGGCTGTCGTACTGGACCATCTCGATCTTGACCTTGGGGTTCTTGGCGTTGTACTCGTCGAACGCCATCTTCGCCCCGTTCCGCGGCGGGATCACGATCGCGGAGTTCTCACCGGTGAGGTCACCCATGAACCCGATCTTGACCGACGTGACGTCGCCACCCGCGTCGCCGCCACCACCGCCGCCGCCGGCGCAAGCCGCGAGGACCAGCGACGAAGCCGCCGCCAGCACCAGAACTCGGCCGAGTCGTGCTCCTGACACCGGAATACCTCCCATGACACCAACCAGCCCGCCGGTAGGCGGAGCCGGGCTCTCACACGAGAGCGTGGGTTAGGGCAGGAACGTAGCTTCAGTTGAGTTCGCTGAACAGGTGGTCTTACTGCTCTGTGTCCACATCGTGACGGTAGTCACCGGGAAATGCCCCACAGTTAACAATCTTAAATCCAGCTCAAATAGCCTCGGGTCACAACTCCAATGCGAACAGTGACCAACAATGGGCAGGCCGAAGTGTCCGATACTCGAACGGCGAAGGGGATCGGGCACTCGACGGAGTACCCGATCCCCCTATGCGCCATGGCGCGATCTCAGCCGAAGTTTTCGATGACCGCCTCGGCGACGGCCTTCATGGTCGTGCGGCGGTCCATCGCGGTCCGCTGGACCCAGCGGAACGCCTCGGGCTCGGACAGGCCCTGCTTGGTCATCAGCAGGCCCTTGGCGCGCTCGACGACCTTGCGGGTCTCCAGCCGGTCGGTGAGCCCGGCGACCTCGTCCTCCAGCGCGGTCAGCTCGGCGAAGCGGCTCATGGCCAGCTCGATCGCGGGCACGAGGTCGCGCTTGGCGAACGGCTTGACCAGGTACGCCATGGCGCCGGCGTCGCGGGCGCGCTCCACGAGCTCGCGCTGGCTGAACGCGGTGAGGATGACGACGGGCGCGATGCGCTGGCCGGCGATGGCCGACGCGGCCTCGATGCCGTCCACCTTGGGCATCTTCACGTCCATGATGACCAGGTCGGGGCGCAGCTCGGTGGCCAGCGTGACCGCCTCGTCACCGTCGGCGGCCTGACCGGCCACCTCGTAGCCCTCTTCGCGCAGCATCTCGACCAGGTCGAGGCGGATGAGGGCTTCGTCCTCGGCCACGAGGACGCGGCGGGGCGCGACCTCGTGCTGGGCCTCGGCAGCCTGTTGGGTCACCGGGGTCCTCCTGACACTCTGCGGCGGTTCGACGCGGTCGCGTCGGGCGAAACCGCAGTCTACCGGCGGTCAGGTCGGCGTCGTGGCGGTCGGGCCGTGATCGCGGCCACCGGCCCGGGTTCCGACGGGTCGGACGGGACCGTTCGGACGAGCGCGCCGGCCGGCCGCGCTCCCCCGCCGGAAGGGCCGTGGGGACGCCGGCGCGGACCGGCGTCCCCTCCCCCGTCACGCCACGGGGTGCGGCGGTTCCCACCACCCGGTGACACCCTCGGGCCAGTCGAACGCGGCCAGCGCGGCCTCGTGGTCCGGGTCCGGTCCCTCGACTTCCCGCAGGTGGAGGTCGTACCAGCCGGTGGAGAGCGCCAGTCCGCCGGTCGCGGCGGGCAGCTCGACGGCACCGGGCAGCCCGAACACCGGGTGCAGCAACCGGTCCGCCACCGGGACCACGCCGAGGCTCCGCGGCCACTCCACCCACCACCGGTCGACCTGCGCCATCGCGCGCAGCCACGGGGCTCGTGTGAACAGGTTGTAACGGCGGAGCAGGAGCCCGCCGAGGCCCGTCGGGCGGGGGGTCCCGGCGAGCTGGTCGCGCTCGGCCGCGGTGAGCGGTCCGTCGACGAACGCGCCGGTCAGGTCGCGCCCCTTCATGAGGGTGCGGACGTACCGCAGGCCCTCCTCCCAGGCGCGGTCGTCCACGCCCGCCAGGCGCACGGCCGCCTCCGAGCCGATCAGGCGCAGCTCGACCGAGCGCGGGTGGTGGGTGACGCGCAGGCCCGCGACGCCCGCCACGCCCCCGTCGTCGTGCCGGGGCAGCAGCTCGTAGAGCAGCGGGCCGAGGGCGTGCTCGGCGAGGTGCACGCGCGGGTGCGGCAGCGGCTCGACGGCGCGGAACGCGTGCGCGGGCCGCAGCATGCTCGCCGGAGGCCGCAGCTGGAGGTGGCCCGCGGCGTCGAGGCCCGCCACGAACAGGACGGACTCCAGCGCGCGCTGGTCGTCGTCCGGGGCGTCGGGCAGGAACAGCCCCCGCGCGTCGCCCCGGCCGTTCAGCGCGTCGACCACGCGTTCGCGGCGGTCGTCGGGCAGGTCGTGCAGCAGGGCCTTGACCGCGGGCACGGCCTGGGTGAGGTTCTCGCCGGTGTAGGCCCGGCGGAGGTCGACCAGTCGTTCGGTCAACGACGATCGCGACACGGCAGTCCTCGCTCCCGCCGCCCGGCTCGGCGCACAAGGACGCGGTCACGCGTCGGTTCGGTGTCCTGGTGGTGCTCCGTCGGGCAGGGGTGCCTGCACCCCGCGGCGGATTCGCCACCCGGTCGCCGGGGAGTGGCTCCAGCCTGACGTCTGCCCGCACACGCCGTTGCCGACGATAGCAAAGGACCGGCCGGCGGCGTGGCCCCGCCGGTGCCCTAAGGTTCGAACATGGGTTCGAACGAACGCGCGTGGCCCCGGGTCGACGCCCACGACGAGCTGCGCCTGCTGACCGAGTTCCTGACCTTCCTGCGGCTCACCGCCGTGGCCAAGGTCGAGGGCCTGGGCACGGCCGACGCCTCCGCGGCCCCGATCGGCACGTCGCCGGTGGTGAGCGCCCTGGGCGTGCTGAAGCACCTGACGGCCGTCGAGCGCTGGTGGTTCTCGATCGAGACCGGCGGGGCGGACCTGCCGTCGCTGTGGGGCGAGGACGCCGACGCGTCGTGGCGGCTGGGCGCGGACGACACGGTCGACTCGGTGGTCGCCGCGTACCGGGCCGAGTGGGAGCGCTCGGCGCGGGCGCTGGAGGGCCTCGGGCCGGACGACCGCACCCGTGCCGACCGCGACGGCCGGGGGCGCACGGTCCGCTGGGTGCTCGCCCACCTGGTGCAGGAGACCGCCCGGCACGTGGGCCACCTCGACCTGCTGCGCGAGCTGGCGGACGGGGCGACGGGCGAGTAGTCCGCCCACCGGCCCGTATCGGTGAACGCGGGCGGGTGGGCGGGCGTGCGTCCGGCGAGGGGTCCTGATTGGATCGACCGCCATGCGCCACCTGGTTGCGGTGCTCGCCGCCGTGCTCCTCCTGCCCCTGCTCACCGCTCCCGCCGCCGCCCGGCGGGACGTCGACTTCGCCGGCGCGGTGTCGATGAAGGGCTGCTCGGGGTCGGTGGTGCGGCCACCGGGCGCCGGGCCGGACGAGCCGGCGCTGGTGCTGACCAACGGGCACTGCGTGCGCCTGATGGACCCCGGCGAGGTGGTGGTCGACGCCGAGGGCGGGCGCGCGTTCACCCTGCTGTCCCGCGACGGCGAGGGGACGCTGGGCACGCTGCGCGCCGACCGCCTGCTGTACGCGACGATGCACGGCACCGACCTGGCGCTGTACCGGCTCACCAGCACGAACTCCGAGGTGGAGGCGCTGGGCACGCGGGTCCTGGAGCTGTCGACCACCCGCGCGGACGAGGGCGCCGACATCCGCGTGGTGTCGGGGTACTGGCACAAGGTCTACTCGTGCCACGTCGACGGGTTCGTGCACGAGCTGCGCGAGGGCCCCTGGGTGTGGCACGGCTCGATGCGCTACACGAGCCGGTGCGACACCAGGGGCGGCACCTCGGGCTCGCCCGTGGTCGACGTCTCGACCGGTCGGGTGGTGGCGGTGAACAACACCACCAACGAGAACGGCGAGCGCTGCACGCGCGACAACCCGTGCGAGGTGGACGCGGCGGGCGCGGTGACGGTGCGACCCGGCGCCCGCTACGGCCAGCCGGTGCACGGGCTGGCGCCGTGCCTGGTCGGCGGCGGCCGGCTGGACCCGACCGCCGCCGGGTGCGCGCTGCCCCGTCCCCCGGGCCGGCGCTAGAAGCGCTCGGCGGACAGGGCCGCGACGGCCGCCATCGGGTTGCCCAGGTGGTAGTGGTCCACGGCCAGGTAGGTCGGCGTCGTGCGCGCGGCGGGTTCGCAGAACCGGCGGGCCCGGTCGGCGAGCTTGCCGTTGTCGGTGGTGGCGGTGCCGGTCAGCGGCACGTCCCGGAAGTGGTTCATCACGAACAGCGGTCGGAAGCCGGGTTCGGTGCGGGTGAGCGGCGTGCTCCAGCGGCTGTAGCAGGACCAGTCGGACGTGCCCAGGCCCGACCCCATCGACCAGTGGTTCTCCACCGTCCACTCCGACTGGTACATCACCCCGAACGCGTCGCGCGGCACGGTGTCGCCGGAGCGGGTCCGGTCGGTGAAGACCAGCAGCCTGTCGTTGCGTGCGCGCAACGTGTCGAGGGTGGGCCAGCCGGTGGCGCGCACGTTCGACAGGTCGGGGCGGAACAGCACGTCGGCCAGGCCGTCGACCCGGTCCAGCTCGGCGCGCAGCACGTCGGCGGAGACGTGGTCCTCCAGGAAGACGGTGACGAACTCGCGCGGGTTCGCCTCCAGGAAGTCCACGATCCGCTGGAGGTCCACCCACAGCGCGACCGGGCGGCTGACCAGTGCGCAGCTGTTGTGGCACAGGATCGCGCCGTCGGGCGTCTGGTGGACGTCGAACTGGAAGCCGCGCACGCCGTCCGCGAGCTGCCGGGCGATGCCGCGGGCCTGGTTGGGCGCCAGGTTGACGAACGGCGGGGCGAAGCCGCCGTCCACGCCGTTGGCGTAGGCGTTGTGCGCGGTGAGGAAGGTGACCTGGTCGAGGCGGCGCCGCCCCTCGGCGGGCGCCGGCGTGCGGACCGGTGACACCGGGGTCAGGTACCAGCGGTCGGCGCCGGCGCCGACGTGCACCCGGTCCGTGCCGACCGCCACGAGGTGGCGGTCGGCGCCGGGGACCTTGAGCCGGTGCCGGTCGCCGTCGTCGAGCACGTCCCACTGGGCGTCGGGGCTGTCGCAGGGCAGGGTGACGGCCTGGTCGCCGGCGCGGCCCAGGCACCGGTCGCCCTCGCGCAGGGTGCGGCCGGACAGGGTCCACTGCTGGTGGTCCTCGTCGCCCTTGGGCCTGCGCTGGAGCACGGTCGTGCCGGAGACGCCCGCGTTCAGCCCGGTGGTGGCGCTCTGCACGTAGTACCGGCCGTCGGCGGGCCGCGCGTGCGCCGTCGGCGTCACCAGGGGGGCGGCGAGCGCGGCGATCAGGAGTAGTCGGGTGGCGCGCATCACGATGTCCTCTCGAAGGCTCCGCGGCGGCGGCACGCCCAGCCTAAACGCGAAATCGCTTCACATGCAGGGGTCCTACCCTGGTGGCATGACCGAACCGTGGGGCGACCCCGACAAGATCCGCCGCGTCCTGGCGAACGGCGACACGTGGGCCGTCGTCGGCCTGTCCTCCTCGCCGAGCCGCGCCGCGTACGGCGTCGCGCGCTTCCTCCAGCGGCACGGCAAGCGGATCGTGCCCGTGCACCCCGACGCCGAGACCGTGCACGGCGAGCGCGGCTACGCCTCGCTGGCCGACATCCCGTTCCCGGTGGACGTGGTGGACGTGTTCCGCCGGTCCGAGGCCGCGGGCGAGTTCGCCGACCAGGCCGCCGCGATCGGTGCGAAGGCCGTGTGGTTCCAGCTCGACGTGGTCGACGAGGCCGCCTACGAACGGGTCACCGCGGCCGGTCTCGACGTGGTCATGGACCGCTGCCCGGCGATCGAGTGGGCCGCGCACGGGCCGCGCTAGCCTGCCGACCATGCCGGTCGTCGCGCTCAACGGGATCAACCTCAGCTACCAGGTCGACGGCGAGGGCGACCTCGTCGTGCTCGTGATGGGCACCGGGAGCCCCGGGCGGGTGTGGCACGCGCACCAGGTGCCCGCGCTGCGCGCCGCCGGGTTCCGGGTCGCCACCTTCGACAACCGGGGCATCCCGCCGACCGACGAGTGCGCGGCCGGCATGCGGCTGGCCGACCTGGTCGGCGACACGGCCGCGCTGGTCGAATCGCTGGGCGGGCGGGCGCACGTCGTCGGCACGTCCCTCGGCGCGCGGGTGGCGCAGGAGCTGGCGCTGGCCCGCCCCGACCTGGTGTCGCGGGCGGTGCTGCTCGCGACCGCCGGGCGCGACGACCCCCTCCAGCTGGCGCTGTCGCGCGGCGAGCGGGCACTGCACGACCAGGGCGTCGCCCTGCCCGCCGAGTACCACGCGGCGGTCTCCGCGGTGCTGAACCTGTCCCCCGCGACGCTGCGCGACCCCGTGGCCGCCCGGGACTGGCTCGACGTCCTGGAGTACGCCGGGCCGTCCGCCGGCAAGGGCGTGCGGGCGCAGCTGGAGCTGGACGACTTCGGCGACCGCCTCGCCGCCTACCGGGACATCACCGTCCCGTGCCTCGTCGTGGGGTTCGCCGACGACCGCGTGCTGCCGCCGCACCTGGCGCGCGAGGTGGCCGACGCCATCCCCGGCGCGCGGTACGAGGAGGTCGCCGACGCGGGCCACTACGGCTTCCTGGAGCGGCCCGAGGCCGTCAACCGGCTGGTCGTGGACTTCCTGGGGGCGTGACCCATCGTGACCCCCTGACCACGGGAACTCGCCTACCACCGCGTCCCGAACGCCGTTACCGTCGTGCGCGACATGGACACCCGACGGCTCGCGCGCGCATCCCGCCTGGTCGCCCTGATCGGCGCGGGGAGCGTCACCTGCCTCGTGCTCGTGCCGATCGCGGTCAACACCGCCACCGGCGGGACGGCGCCCCGCGTGCTCGGGTCGTGGGCGGCCTGGCTGTGGCCCGCGCTGGCCGTGCTGGCCGCCGTGACCGCGTGCCTGGCCGCGTGGAACCCGCTGCGCGCCCGGCTGTCGGCGCGCCGGCCCGCGCACCCCGCCAACCGGGCGTCCGCGCTGGACGGCGTGGAGCGGTTCGTGCGGGAGAGGCTGGACGGGTCGCTCGCCGAGCAGGTGCGGCTGAAGCTCGGCGTCGCGCCGCGCGCCGGGCCGCGCCTGCCCACCCGGCTGCGCGTGCCGCTGGTCGTCGTCGGCGAGCCGGGCGCGGGCAAGACGACGCTGCTGCTCGACCTGGCGGGCACGCTCGTGGTGCGGGCGCGCGACGACCCGGGCCGCCCCGTGCCGGTCGTGGTCGACGTCGGCGGGTGGCGGCGCGACGAGGACTTCGCCGAGTGGCTGCTGCTGTTCCTCGCGGAGCGGTACGGCATCGGCACGCGGGTCGGCCGGGTGTGGCTGCGCGACCGCGGCCTCGCCCTGCTGCTCGACGGCCTGGACGAACTGGCCGGGCCGGAGCGGGCGGCGTGCCTGGACCGGGTCGCCGCCCTGCGCCCGCCGCAACTGGTGCTGTGCGCGGTGGACGACGTCGACGCCCTGCCCGGCCACGACGTGCTGCGGGTCGAACCGCTGCGGCGGGCCGAGGCGGAAGCCCTGATCGCCGCCTGCGCCCCCCGCCTGGACGGCCTCCGGGAAACGCTCACCAAGGAGCCGGACCTGTGGGACGAGATCCGCACGCCGCTGGCGTTCGGCCTGCTGGCGCTGGCCCATCGCACGGGTCGCGCCGAGTACCGGGGCGTGGTCGACACCTACCTGGTCGAGTCGGCCGCCAGGGGCGCGACGCGGCCGGAGCGGCTGGTCCGGGCGCTGAGGTTCCTGGCGCTGATCGCGCGGCGGCGCGGTGACCTGGCCGTGAGCCCGACCCTGCCGCCGCGCCGGGTGTGGCTGGACTTCGTGGGGCCGGCCCCGGTGTGGCGCCTGTTCCGCCGGGCCGCGCCGAGCGCGCTGGCGGGCGCGGCGGTGGCGCTGTGCTTCGCGGTCGGCGTCCGGTTCGGCCTGACGGCCGCCGGGTGCGCGGCGGTGGCGACGCTGTCGGCGCCGCGAGGCGACTTCCCGGTCGACGCGGACGGGACCGGGGGCGCGGGCTCGCGGGTGCCCGGGTGGCGCGGCGCCCGGTGGGCCGCCATCGGCTTCACGGCAGGCGCGCTGCTCGCCGGCGGCCTGGCGGTCGTCGGCGGGTGGGTCGGCGCGCAGCTCTCCCGGTGGCCCGCCGCCCTCGGTTTCGGGCTCGTCGTCGCGGTGTCCCTGCTGGTCGCCTACCGGAGCACGCGCGACCGGTACTGGGCGGTGGTGTGCGCGCTCGTGCCGGCCGGGGTCATGGTGCTGACCGGCCCCGGCGGGGTGCTGGCCGGGCTGGGCGCCGGACTGGCCGCGGGTGCGGCGGTCGGGGTGTTCGCGGGAGGGCTCGGCGAGGTGTGGTCCGGGGTGGGCGCGCGGCCCGCCGCGAGGCTGCGCTGGTTACCGGTCGCGGGCCTGGTCGGCGTCGGGTTCGCCGCGCTCGCCGGGGCCGCCGCGCAGCCCGCCGCCCTGGCGCCGGCCACCGGTCTGCTGCTCGGGCTGGCCGTCACCCCGCTCGCGGTCCGTCCCTGGCAGGTCGTCGCCGAACTGCTCGCCCGCCCGCTCGCGCTCGACGAGTTCCCGCTGCGGCGCGGCGCGCTCGTCCAGGCCGCCCGCGACCGCGTGCTGCTGGTCGACGAGCACCGCTTCCCGCACGAACTGGTCCGCGACCACCTGGCCGCGTGCGACCCGGTCGACCTGGCCTCGACCGTGCGGCGCAGGCGCACCGGCCTCGGCCCCACCGGGTCCGGCCCCGCGGCGTGAACCGACAGCGCCGGAGCGCGGTCAGGCCCAGTGCGCGGGCGCGCGCAGGCCGTCGGGCAGCTTCGTCGTCCCGTCGCCGCGCGCCGCGTCGACCTGGGCCTGGGTGAGGAAGAACGCGCCGGTCAGGTCGGCCCCGGCGAGGTCGGCGCCGCGCAGGTCGGCGCCGATGAAGTCGACCAGCCGCAGGTCCGCGCCCCGCAGGTCCGCGCCGATGAGGTACGCGCCGCGCAACGTGGAGGCCCGCATCCGCGCCCCGCGCAGGTCCTTGCCGACGAGGTCGGCGCCCCGCCGGTTCCGACCGCGCCCGCGCACGAGTTCGCTCGCCCGCAGCAGGAGCGCGTTCGCCCGGCCCCAGTGCGGGCCGACGTCGAGCGCGAGCAGTTCGTCGGGCGTGCCCCCGGCCAGCGCCTCCACGGTCGCGCGGACGTCGGCGAGGTCGGCGTGCAGCTCGCGGGCGGGTTCGAGGGCCAGCGCCGCGGTGAGGTACCAGAGCAGTTCGTGCAGCTGCCGCACCACGGGGAACACGTCGAACACCCGCCGCGCCGACGACGGGTCGTCGCGCCACGTCGTGCCGCCGAACGTCGCCTGCGTCACGCGCTGGCCCGCGCCGAAGCAGTCGTACACCGTGCACCCGGGAAACCCGCGCGGCCGCAGCTCGGCGTGGATGCCGCACCTGGAGTCGCCGCCGAGGTTCGGGCACGGGGTGCGCGCCGGCTTGTCGATGGCGAAGTCGTCCGACTTCCCGAACGCCGGGACCACGCAGCACAGGCCGGTGCAGCGGGAGCAGTCGGCGCGCAGGTCGGTGAGCTGGAGCCCGGTCACGCGTTCAGCTCGTCCAGGATCTGCTGCCCGTACTTGGCCAGTTTGTTCTCGCCCACGCCGTTCACGGTACCCAGCTCGGACAGGGTGCTCGGCCCGGTGGACGCGATCTGCCGCAGCGTCGCGTCGTGGAAGATCACGTAGGCGGGCACGCCCTGCTCCTTGGCCGTCGCGGCGCGCCACGCCCGCAGCCTCTCGAACACCGACGTGGCCTCGGCCGACAGCTCGACCTGCGGCGCGGCGGACTTCGCGGTGCTCCTGGCCGTGCGGACCTTGGCGGCGCGCTCGGGTTCGCGGCGCATCGAGACCGCGCGGCCGTGGAACAGCACCTCGTCGCTCGCGGGGGTGGTGACGAGCGTGGAGTACTCGCCCTCGACTTCGAGGAGGCCCTGCGCGAGGAGCTGGCGGACGACGCCGCGCCAGCCGCTCTCGTTCAGCTCGGTGCCGATGCCGAAGACCTTGAGCTGGTCGTGGTCGTGCTGGATGACCTTCGCGGTCTTGCGGCCGAGCAGGATGTCGATCGTCTGGCCGGCGCCGAACTTCTGCCGCCGTTCGTTGCGCAGCCGCACGACGGTGGAGAGGACCTTCTGCGCGGGCACGGTGCCGTCCCACGTCTCGGGCGGGTTCAGGCACGTGTCGCAGTTGCCGCACGGGGTGCCGGACTGGCCGAAGTAGTTCAGCAGCCGCACGCGGCGGCACTCGACCGTCTCGCACAGCGCGAGCATCGCGTCGAGGTGCGCCATGAGCTTGCGCCGGTGCTGCTGGTCGCCCTCGGAGTCGTCGATCATCTTGCGCTGCTGGACGACGTCCTGGAGGCCGTAGGCGAGCCACGCGGTGGACGGCAGCCCGTCGCGACCCGCGCGGCCGGTCTCCTGGTAGTAGCCCTCGACGGACTTCGGCAGGTCGAGGTGCGCGACGAACCGGACGTCCGGCTTGTCGATGCCCATGCCGAACGCGATGGTGGCGACCATGACCAGGCCGTCCTCGCGCAGGAAGCGCGCCTGGTTCTTCGCGCGCACGCCCGACTCCAGCCCCGCGTGGTAGGGCAGGGCGTGGATGCCGTTCTGGACCAGGAACTCGGCGGTCTTCTCCACCGAGTTGCGCGACAGGCAGTAGACGATGCCAGCGTCGCCGTCGTGCTCGGTGCGGATCAGTTCGAGCAGCTGCTTCTTGGGCTCGTTCTTCGGCACGATGCGGTACTGGATGTTCGGCCGGTCGAAGCTGGCCACGAAGTGCTTGGCGTCACCGAGGTTCAGCCGCTGCGCGATCTCGGCGTGCGTGGCCTCCGTGGCGGTCGCGGTGAGCGCGATGCGCGGCACCTCGGGCCACCGCTCGTGCAGGTGCGACAGCGCCAGGTACTCGGGCCGGAAGTCGTGGCCCCACTGCGACACGCAGTGCGCCTCGTCGATCGCGAACAGCGACACCTTGCCGCGCTCCAGCAACCGCGACGTCTGCTCGGTCCGCAGCCGCTCGGGGGCGAGGTAGAGCATGTCCAGCTCGCCGCGCAGGAACTCGGCCTCGACCAGCGCGCGCTCGTCGGGGAACTGCGTGGAGTTCAGGAAGCCGGCCCGCACGCCCAGGTCCCGCAGCGCGTCGACCTGGTCCTGCATCAACGCGATGAGCGGCGAGATGACGACCCCGGTGCCCTCGCGCACGATGGCGGGGATCTGGTAGCACAACGACTTCCCGCCGCCGGTGGGCATGAGCACCAGCGCGTCGCCGCCGGCGATGACGTGGTCGACGATCTCCTGCTGGTCACCGCGGAAGGACTCGTAGCCGAAGATCCTCCGCAGCACCTCTTGCGAAGCCATCGCGCGATCCTAACCGACCCCTCCGACAGCCCTGCCCGCACGACTCCGGAGCGGGTCAGTCCCCCGTCGCCGCGCGGGCGGTCAGGGCCGCGTACCTGGCGCGCTCGGCGGCGTCGTCGGCCGACTCCATCGCCTCGACCGCCGCCCGCACGGCGTCCCGCGCGCGTTCCGCGGCCCGCGCCGCGCGCTCGGCCGCGGCGAACGCCGACGCGGCCTGATCCTCGGCGCCCGCCCGCCGCGCCGCCTCGGCCTCGGCCCGCGCGAACGCGGCGGCCGTGCACGCCTGCGCGCCCGCTTCGCCGACGTCCCCCAGCACCCGCTGGGCGGCCCCGACCAGCGCCATGTCGCCCAGGGCGGAGTCGGCCCGGTCCCGCAGCGCCCGGAGGTGCGACTCGCCGAGGACGACCTCGATGCCGTCGCCGATCGTCAGGAACGCCGTCGCACCCAGGCTCCCCCGCAGGTCGATCGGGACGCCCTCCTCCAGGTGGATGCCCAGGCTCGTCACGACCTGCCCCCGCGTTCCAGCCATGTCATCTCCTCTTTCGGTTGACCGATCACCGCGAAACCCCAGCCGACCGCTGTCGGTGTGACAAGGTGCGATCGAAAGCCAACAACACGACCAGTAGAACACGCACGTACGTTTAGCACCCTTAATCGACCGGGTGAATCTCGTGAATCACTCAATACGGGCACTTTCAACACGTGCGAAATGGCAACGGATAAAGAAGAGGACGACCCGTGCCCCACCTCGTTGACGACAGCCCCGTCGGTCAGCGCCGCCAACTCGGCGCGGCCATGCGCAGCTTCCGCAAGGAGGCCGGCATCGACCGCGACGAGGCCGCCGAGCTGATCGAGGCGACCGGTCCGACGCTGACCCGCAAGGAGCGCGGCGAGAGCAAGTTCAAGCGCCAGGAGATCGAGGTGCTGGCCAGGGCGTACGACATCGGGCGCGACGACCTGGTCATGCTCCTCGAACTGGCCCGCGAGGTCCGGGCCGGCACCAGGCGCGGCGAGTTCCCCATGTTCGTCCCGCTCAAGAGCCGCGCCTTCCTGGAACTGGAACGCGCCGAGGCCGTCGAGGTCCTGGCCGTGACGCTGACCCTCGTGCCGTTGTACTTCCAGACCGAGGCGTACATGCGCGAACTGTGGCTGCGCAGCGGCGACCTGCTCGCACCCGAGCGCATCGAGGAACTGGTCGCCCTCCGCAAGGCCAGGCAGCAGGTGCTCGCCAAGCGCAACCCGCCCACGATCCGCGCCGTCGTGCACGAACTCGCCCTGCGCCTGCCCGTCGGCGGCCCGACCGTGATGCAGGAGCAGCTCCTCCACCTCGCGGCGGCGTGCGACCTGCCCAACGTGGAGATCCAGGTCCAACCGATCTCCGCCGGCGCCTACCCCGGCATGGACGCGGCTTTCTACCTGCTGCGCTTCCGCAACGGCCCTGCCGCCGACATCGTCCAGGTTCACGGCCACGCCGAGTCCTTCTACCGCGACCGCGAGACCGCCACCGAGCCCTACCGGGTCGCCTGGGACCGCCGGAAGGTCGCCGCCCTGGACCTCCGGGCGTCCAAAGCCCTGATACTGGAGGCCGCGACCCGGTTCGAGGTCGCAACGGGCAGTTGACCTCCACGGAGGCGAGGCGGCGTGATGACCAACCACCCGGGGTGGCGGAAGTCCAGCTACAGCACCGGCGATGGTGGCGGCAACGAGTGCGTCGAAGTGGCCCGGAGCGGCAACAGCGCCCTGGTCCGGGACAGCAAGAACCCCCGGCGACACCTCCGCGTCACCCTCACCGGCCTGCTCGGGGCGATCAAAGCCGGTCACTTCGACGCCTGACACCGTCGGGTTCACCTGATCAAGTGATGAAAGGGAACGCGTGTTCGGATAGCTTGGGAAATATGGAGATCCCGCCCGCGCTACTTTCCGACGACGACGTGTTCAACGCCGTCGCCGAGACCGCGGCTGTGGCACGGGCAGCGCACCTGAGGCAATTGCGGTTGTTGGCCGAGGTGTTGCGGCGCGGGCTCGACACGGACACCTTCCAGCGGTTGGTGCGGGCCGACCCGCGTGACCTCAAGCGGTGGACGGCGCAGGTGAGCCTGTTCCTGCCCTCGCTCAGCCCCACCGGACAACCGCTCCCACCCCTGCACCCCGTGACGGGTGCGGTGTTGGAGGAACTCTCCGACGGGCACCTGACCGCATTGGCGCGGGCCATCGCTTTGCGCCTGCCCGAGGGGTCGGAGGAGATCCTGGTCGAGGCGGCGCGGTCGGTGGAGCCGAAGGCGGTGCGGCAGCTCGCCGACCGGATTCGCGACCGCGCCGAGCAGGACCGCGTGGACGAGGTGGACGAACCCGCCGCCGACCCCGGCGACACACTGCACCTGCGCGACCTGCCCGGCGGACGACTCGAATTTCTTCGGCGAACTGTCCGCCGAGACCGGGGCGCGGTTCACCGCGATGCTCGAACCGCTCTCCGCACCACGGCCGGACGGCCCGCGTGACGCGGCACGACGCAGGGGCGAGGCGTTCGCCGACCTGATCCACCTCGCCTCACGCTCCACCGACCTGCCCTCGGAGGCCGGAGAGCGCCCGCACATCAGCGTCACCATCGACCACGACACCCTGTGCCGGGGTCTCGGGCACGCGGTGCTCGACGGCGACCGCCACCTCAGCGCCGCCCAAGCCCGCCGCATCGCCTGCGACGCCAAAATCGTCCCCGTCGTCCTCGGCGGCGACTCCGAAATACTCGACCTCGGCCGCGCCAAGCGAACGGTGAGCGTGGCCCAGCGCAGGGCTTTGCACGCCCGCGACCGGGGATGCGCCTTCCCGGGCTGCCACCGACCACCCCAGTGGTGCGACGCCCACCACGTACGCCACTGGGCCGACGGCGGCACCACCGACCTGGCGAACCTCGTGCTGCTCTGCCGCACCCACCACACACTCATCCACCACTCGCAGTGGCGGATCACCACCACCGGCGGGACACCGGTCTTCATCCCGCCCCGACACGTCGACCCCGCACGACGACCACGCCAGAACCTGCTCCACCGACCACCCACACCCGTGGCCACCCCCGCACCACTGGCCGCGTGACCATCCCGTGAACCGCCGTTCGCCCCGCGCGATCCCGCTCAACCCCGGAACACGTTCTCCCGGTGCCAGCGGAAGTAGGGCGCCGAGCTGGCGTGGAGCGCCTCGGTCACCCGTCCCCGCAGCAGTTCCAGGTGCAGGTCAAGCGGGCCGCCGGTGGAGACGGTGAGCACCGCGCCGTCCTCGCCCACGGTGACGTAGCCGAGTTCGAACAGCTTGTCGCAGCCGAACGAGCAGGCGAGCATCGCGATGTTCTCCAGGTCTTGGCGCTCATCGTCCGTCGCCACCTGCCGCTTCTTGACGTGCGCGGCGACCAGGAACTCCACGGGGAACGGCCGACCGCACAACGCGCACGGCGCTACCTCGTCGTCGCCGACGAGCAGACTGCGCAACGCGCCCTGCTCCTTCCGGTACTTGGCCGTGACCCGCCCGTCCAGCTCGGCGAACTGCCGGACGGCCCGCTTCAGAGGTGTGCGCACGGCCCGGCCGTCCTCCACGCCCGCGCCTGCGGCCACCGCGACCAGCACACCCACCACGTCTTCCACCGGCGCTGTCCCCGTCCGCGTGAACCGGTCGAGCCGGACCTGGACGTCGCCCACCGGGACCTCCACGCGTCCGCCGGCGGTCTCGACGACAACGGCCCCCGCCGGCACGGCGACGATCTGCCCGCCGCCGGGCAACTGCTCGCCGATCCGCACACGCAGCTCGTCTGCGACGTCCACGCGGCCGGCGGGCCACACGACGTCGATCTGCGGCCGCTCCAGCTCGCGTTGCAGCCGCTCAGCGTCCTGCGGCCCGTACCCCGGTACTGCCAACCGCAGCCGGATGCGCCTGGTGCCGTTCCCCGCAGTCGTAGCGTCCTTCGACTGGCCGATCCGTCGTTGCGCCCCGGTGAGCTGCCTGCGCAGAGCGAGGAAGTCCATACCGGGCGCCAACCGCAAGGGCTCGCGCACCAGCCGCCGTTCCTCCTCCGGCAGGTTCCGCTGCTGCGTCCGGAGCGAGTCGACCAACACCTCGCGCACCACGGCGCGCCGGTCCCCGAGCCGGCGCAACAGCAGCTCCAACGCCTCCCGGTAGTCGGGGTTGCGCACATCGCGACCAGCAGCTCTCCCGCTGGAACTCGCCAGCACCAGGGACAGCCCGTCGCCCTCGGCTTCGATCGCGAAGTCCGCGTGCACGGGACGCCCGGAATCATTCGTGAACGGCACCCCGACACCGTGCCAGAGCGCATGATGGACGGATGCCGGAAGTGGTCCTGTCCGAGATCCGCCGCCAGGACGTGCTCGACGCCATCGCGCGGCACGACGAGCTGGGTGCGGAGGCGTTCCTGGAGCGTTACGGCTTCGGTGAGGCGCGGGCGCTCCTGCTGGTCCACGACGGTCGGCGTTACCCGTCCAAGGCGATCGTGGGCGTCGCCCACGGGTTCCTCCCCGGCCGCCGGGTGCTCCGGCCGAGGGACTTCACCGGCGGGATCGCGTCGGTGGTCCGCGTCCTGGAAGCGCCTGCGCTTCACCGTCGTGGACCTGCGCGAGGACCGACCGGACTCCCCTGCGGAAGACCTGCTCTCCGGTCTGCTCGCGCTCGACCGGACTCCCCTGCGGAAGACCTGCTCTCCGGTCTGCTCGCGCTCGACCGCACCGCGCTGCGCGAACCGCTCGCCGCGCTGTAGGCGATCGGCCGGGTCGGTGACGGCGAACGCCTGCACGACCGGGAGGGCTTCCTGGCCGGCGTCGATGCCGTGCTGGCCGAGTTCGGCGACGGTGGCGACCCCGAGCCGGCCTTCCACGACCTGGGCCGGACCGGCGTGTGGGAAGTCGTCCCGGTCGGGGGCACCGAGCCGCGCGCGGGTTTCACCGCGCGGTCGCACGAGCACCTGCGGGTCGACGTCTCGTTCCGGACCAGGGCGAGCAACACGGTCCGTGCGCGTCTCCTCGGCGCCGTCGACGACCACGAGGCGCTGCTGGCGTTCGTCGGCCTCGCGGACTACGCGCGGGTGGACGCCCGGGGCACGACGACGCCCGGCCGCCGGCCGGTCTCCGGCACCACTGTCGCGCGCTCCCGGGAGGTGGCGAAGCACGTGAAGGCGCTGCACGACAACCGGTGTCAGTTCTGCGGTACGCGCCTGCGCACCGCCTTCGGCTTCCACAGCGAGGCCGCGCACATCGTGGGCCTGGGCGTGCACGGCGGTGAGGACGTGCCGGAGAACGTCCTGTGCCTGTGCCCGAACTGCCACGTCCAGTTCGACACGTTCGCGCTGTACGTGGACGAGCACGAGGTGGTCCGGTGGGTCCACGACGGCGCCGGGGCCGGCCGGCTGCGCCGCCATCCCGAGCACCACGTCGACCCGGCCCACCTCGCCCACCAGCGGAAGCTCTGCGCGATCGAGCCGGTCAACCGCCCGTAGCCCTGCCGAACGTGTTCTCCCGGTGCCACTGGAAGTAGGTCTCGGTCTCCGGGCGGAAGGCGCGGGCCACCCGGCCCGCCAGCAGCCGCAGGTGCGGGTCCAGCGGGCCGTCGCTGGGTGCGGTCAGCACCGTGCCGTCCTGGTCCACGGCGATGTCGCCCAGCTCGAACAGCTTGTCGCAGCCGAACGAGCAGGCGAGCATCGCGATGTTCGCCAGGTCCAGCCTCTCCTCGTCGGTCGCCTCCTCGCGCTTCTTGATGTGGGCCGCGACGAGGTACGCCTTCGGGAACTCGCGTCCGCACAGGTCGCACGCCGCCACCTCGGCCCCGCGCAGCAGCAGGCCCCGGAGGTACCCCTGTTCGCGGCGGTACTTGGCCCGCGTCGTGCCGTCGAGCACGCCGAAGTTCCGGGCAGCGGGGTCCAGCGGCTCGGCCGGCAGCCCGACCTCCCGCCACAGCGCCCGCCGCTCGACCCCGCGCAGGTGGGTGGCGTGCAGGGCGTCCAGCGCGCCGGCCCGCACCGCCGGGTCGGTCAGCAGGCGGAACGCGTCCTCGGTGAAGCCGGCCTGCGCATCGCCGTCACGCGCACCGGGCTCCTTGGTCAACCCGTGCACCTCCCACAGCTCCGGCGTCGAGCCGAGGTGCCAGAACGGGTACTTCGAGGTCCGGCCGGCGCCGAACGCGCCCAGGAGGTCGGCGACCGGCTTCTCGAACTCGCGCCAACGGAAGAGTCGGCCGTGCCCTCGCCCGACCTGCGCGATGGCCCAGACCAGCGACAACGGCTTGTGCAGCGGGGCGTCCCGGTGGGTGCGCAGCGTCCCGAACGAGCGCAGGAGGCCGGACGCGTCGAGTCGTCCCGTGGTCCACGCGGTGTCGTGCGAGTCCCGGTACCCCTGGGCCAGGTGGCGCTCCACCCGTTCGCGGTCGTCGATCCCGTATCCCGGCACCTCGAAGCGCAGGCGGATGCGCTTGCTGTTGTTCCCCGGCTTCGGCGCTCCCGCCCGCTGCCCGATCGTGCCCTGGGCAGAGGTGAGGGCGAGCCGCAGCCCGCGGAAGTCCAGTTCGGGGACCAGTGGTAGCGGACCCGCGAGCAGGCGCCGCTCCACCTCGGTCAGCTTCCGCGCCTGTTTCGAGTCCACCAGCGCTTCGTGCAGCACCGCACGCAGGTCTGCGAGCCGGCGCAGCAACAGCTCCAGCGCGGCCCTGTAGTCGGCGTTGCGCACCCCTCCGCCGGCGGTCCTCCCGCCGGCGCTCTCGAGCACCAACGCCAGACCGCCCTCTTCCACCTCGATGGAGAAGGCGGCGTTCACCATGTTCCCGGAGTCGTCCACGAGCATCCGTACACGTTGCCAGACAGCAACGGGTCGGCGTGGCCGGACCGGTGCATGATGGGGTGGTGGGGGACGAACTGAGCGGGGACGACGCCAAGGCTCTCGCGGGCAGCCTGCGACGGTTGTTGCAGCTGACCGCCACGCTGGTCGAGGAGGGCGGGGAGGCGGCGCCGCTGATGGAGCGCGTGCGCGGGCACCTGGGGTGCGAGCTGGCCCGGGTCCTGTCCGTGTCCACGCGGTTCGAGGTGTGGGAGCACGTCAACGTCCAGCGCGGAGCGGACGCCTACCTGGCCGCCCACTCGCCCGACGCCGAGTGGTTCGGCGTGTCCGGGCAGCACCGGGGGCACGAGGACATCCTCGGGACGCTCCTGGCGGCGCGGCACGGGCAGGCGTACGGGCTCGGGTCCGCCGACTACGCGACGGTGGCGGCGGGGCCGGCGGAGACCGTGGACGTCGTGCAGCTCGGCCTGGTGGCGACCACCGCGCCGGACGGCACCCCGGTGTTCCTGGGTGTGCGCGGGCCCACCGAGTTCGGACCGCCGATGTGCCGGCTGGAGGTGCTGGCCGCCGACCGGGCCGCGGCGCGGGCGGTCGGGGCCGAGGTGGAGCGGCTGGTGCGCGAGCACGACGGGTTCCGCGGCCAGGTGCTGTCGTTCGGGTGGAGCGAGCACCGCGGCAACGAGCTGCTGACGTTCCTGCCCCGGCCGACGCTGGAGGCGGACGCCGTGGTGCTGCCCGACGGCGTGCTGGAGACGATCGAGCAGCACGTGGTGGGCATCGCCGAGCACTCGGAGCGGCTGCTCGCCGCCGGTCAGCACCTCAAGCGCGGGCTGCTGCTGCACGGCCCGCCCGGCACCGGCAAGACGCACACCGTCCGCTACCTGATGAGCCGGCTGCGCGACACCACGGTGATCGTGCTGACCGGTGCGTCGCTGCGGCTCATCAGCCAGGCGGCGGGGTTGGCGCGGCGGTTGCAGCCGTCGATGGTGGTGGTGGAGGACGTGGACCTGGTCGCGATGGACCGGGGCATGCCGGGGGCGGGCACGAACCCGCTGCTGTTCGCGCTGCTGGAGGCGATGGACGGCATCGGCGCGGACGCGGACGTCACGTTCGTGCTCACCACGAACCGGGCGGACGACCTGGAGCGCGCCCTCGCCGACCGGCCGGGCCGGGTGGACCTGGCGGTGGAGGTGCCGCGGCCCGACGCGGACGGCCGGCGCAGGCTGATGGAGCTGTACGGCCGGGGCGTGGACCTGCGGGCGGACCTGGGGCCGGTGGTCGAGGCGACGGAGGGCGTCACGGCGTCGTTCATCAAGGAGCTGCTGCGCCGGGCCGTGCTGGACGCCGTGCGCGCGAACCCGGACGTCGCACCGGTGGTCGGCGACGAGCTGGCCGACGTGGCGCGGGCGATGGCCGACGAGCGCGGCTCGCTGACCGGGGTCCTGCTGGGCGGGTCGGAAGGGCCGCGGTCCGGGCCGCTGGCCTCGCCGGTGGCGCACCCCGGGGTGGCGGTGGGCCACGGCACGATGTCCTACCGGACGACCTGAGGGGCCGGTGGATCGGCCCCCGGCCAGGGGCCGCGCAGGCGGGACAGGGCGCTGCGCCCCACCGCGAGCACGTCGTCGCCGAGGCGGTGCAGCGCGGTGACGTGCTCGCCGGTCCACGTGCGCCCGAGCACGCGCCCGTCCGCGCCCACGGAGCGGACGACGCCGGAGGCGACCAGGTGGACGCCCCGGTGCGGCAGCACGGAGGTGACGGGCGCGCCCGGGTCGATCCGCCAGGCCACCTCGCCGGTCCGCGCGTCGAGCGCGGTGCAGCCCGTGGGCCACTCCGGCAGCCACAGCAGGTCGCCGAGCACGATCGGTGCGACGGGCAGCAGGCCGCCGGACGGCGAGGTGGCGGACAGCGGGGTGGCGGGCAGTCGGGCGAAGTCCAGGCCGCCGTCGGGCGCGAGCCTCGCCAGCAGGTCACCGGCGCACCGGGCCACGACGTCCGCGCCGGCCCTCGCGAACACCGCGCCGTCGCCGGTCGGCAGAGGAGCGGGCAGGGTCCAGCGGACGCGGGTGGCGCCGTCACGCGCGCCCACCGACCGGACCAGGTCACCGCCGGGGTCGCCGAGCACGACCGCGTCGTCCACCGCCAGGGGGCGGGTGGCCGGCCGGTCGTCGCGCCACAGCGGTCGCCCGGTCGCCAGGTCGAACGCGAGCACCGGCGTGTAGCCGCGCCACCCGCCGACCAGCACCGCGCCGTCGGCCACCACGAGGTTCCCGGTGTGGTCGGGCACGTCCGCCCGCCACACGACGTGGCCCGTGGCGAGGTCCAGGCACAGCAGGTGCGGCGGGGCGGCCGGCAGGACCAGGCACCGGTCCTCCGCCACGACCAGCTCACGCGGCCACGGCCCGACCGGCACGTCCCAGGTGGCCGCGCCCGAGTCCGGGGCCACGCGCACCAGGCGGGTGTTGCGCTCGTGCACGACCACGGCGTCGTCGGCGACGGCGAGCCGGTCGACGCGCTGGTGCAGCGGTCGGCGCCAGAGCGGGGTGGTGGTCATCCACGCAGTCCACCACACCGCGCAACGGGTAAAGACGCGAACGCGTCGACCAGGGCGTCGATCAACCCCGTGACCGACTTCCGTCGCGTTCCGCCCCGCCGCCGGGCGTGCCATGGTGGACGTGGCCGCCGCCCGTCCGGCCCCCGAGAGGACAGCGGCACATGCGCGGCACCACCGTGTTGCCCGGGACCCCCTGCGACGAGCCGAGCGGGGGCGGGCCGCCGATGCACCGGCTGGAGGTGGTGGGCACTCCGTTCGCCCTCGGCACGTTCGACACGATCGGCCCGCTGTCGCGGGCGGCGTTCCCGCACCGGCACACGTTCCACGAGATCCTCTACGTCACCGGCGGCACGGGGGCGCACGTCGTCGACCTCGCGCGGTGGGAGCTGGCACCGCCGCACCTGTGCGTCGTCTCGCCCGGCCAGGTGCACCACTGGGACGGGGCGCGCGGCCTCGACGGGTTCGTGCTGCTGTTCACCGACGACTTCCTGCTCGACCACCCGGCCGACCGGGACCTGCTGCGCAGGCTGAGCGCCCGGCCGTGGGCGACGCTCGACGAGCCCGGACCGATCGGGCGGCTGGTCGCCGAGCTGGACGAGGAGTACCGGCGGGGCGGCGAGGTGTCCGTGCTGCGGGCGCTGCTGCACGTGCTGGTGGTGCGCGCGGCCCGGCTGCCCGCGACGCCCGCGCCGCCGCCCGCGCCGGCCGGGGCCGTGGCGGAGGAGTTCGTCCGGCGGGTCGGCCGCACCGACCACGGCCTGTGGTCCGTGCGCGCGCACGCGGACCGGATCGGCGTGACACCGGGTCACCTGACCGAGGTGGTGAAGGCGGCCACCGGGCGGACGCCGTCGCAGCTGGTGCGCGAGGCGCGGACCCGCGAGGCGCAGCGGCTGCTGGCGCGCACGGACCTGAGCGTGCGGCAGGTCGCCGGGCGCGTCGGGTTCGCCGACCCGGCGTACTTCTGCCGCTTCTTCCGGCGCGAGGCGGGGACGAGCCCCGGCGGGTTCCGGCGTTCGCAGCTCCCGCGGGCCCTGCCTCCGCGGTGAGGCCCGCCCGCGCCCGCGAGGATCACCACGACGGGCCGGTTGCGTCCATCGTCCGCACCCCGTGCGCCTTCGTAGGTTCGGGTGGTCCCCCACCACGTCCCCACGAGGAGCGAACATGGATGTGCCAACGGAGGCCGCCCCCGGCGACGACGGCCGCGGGCTCGGCAGGCGCCCGGTGCTGCGCGCCGCGCTCGCCGCCGGTGTCGCGCTGCCGGTCGCCCTGATGGGCGTGCCCGCGCTGGCGCGCACCGTCGGCGACGCGGGCGGCGCCCCGGAGCCGACGCCGCGGTGCGACGACGGCGACGACCCGACGCCGCCGCAGATGGAAGGCCCGTACTTCAAGCCGGACTCGCCCCGGCGCACCGCGATGCCCGACGGACCGGGCACGCGGCTCACCGTGTCCGGCTACGTGTTCGGCCTGGCGTGCCAACCGATCGCGGACGTGCTGCTGGACTTCTGGCAGGCCGACGCCAACGGCGTGTACGACAACACCGGCTTCCGGTTCCGCGGCCACCAGTTCACCGACGCGCGGGGCGCGTTCACGCTGTCCACGATCGTGCCGGGCCTCTACCCCGGCCGCACGAGGCACCTCCACGTGAAGGTGCAGGCACCCGGCCGGCCGGTGCTGACCACGCAGCTGTACTTCCCGAACGAGCCGCGCAACAACACCGACCCGCTGTTCGACCCCCGGCTGCTGATGACGGTGCAGGACAACGGGACCAGCCGCACGGCGGCGTTCGACTTCGTGCTCGCCGTGCCGGGCGCCGGGCCGACCACCACGACCACGTCGCGGCCCGGTGGCGGCACGTGGGCGGCGGGCGTGGACTACGCGGTGGGCGCCCGCGTCACCCACGGCGGGGCGGCCTACGCGTGCCGCCAGGCCCACCGGGCGCAGGTGGGCTGGGAACCGCCGAACGCCCCCGCCCTGTGGAGCGCCGCCTGACGGCTGCCCCGCCGAGGACCGCGCCGACCAGCCCCACCACGACGGCCACGACGCCGCCGCCCATCCCGTTGCCGGTGCCGAGGCCGCCGTCGGCGGTGATCACGACCAGCCCGCCGACGACCGCCGCGACCAGCCCCGCCACGACGGCCGCGACGGCTCCGCGCCGCCCGTCCCCGGCGCCGCGGCCGGCGGAACGGGCCAGCGCCATCCCGCCGACGACGACCGCGGCCGCTCCCGTCACCGCGGCGGCGGTGGCCGCGGCCCTCCCGGGTCCCGGGGTGACGACGTCTGCGGCGAGCAGGTGGTGCACGGACATCGGGGTGCTCCTCTTCTCCACGACTTCCCACGGCGGACGTGTCGATCGTGTCGGCCGCCGCGCCGCCGGTCGTCGTGCGCGCGCGGGAGGTCCGCGCTACCGCCGACGCCGCGGACGATCCCCGACTACCGCCACCGCGGTAGTCGGGGGTCGTCCGCGAGCAGGACTTGCCCGTGCGGGCGCCCGAATAGGGTTCACGCATGCGCGGGGCACGGATCGTGGACTGGGTGGTCGCCGTCGGCGTGGCGGCGGCCCTGCTGACCACCGGCGTGTCCGGGCAGCACCCGCCCCCGCCCCCGCCCCTCGACGCGCTCGGCTGGGCGTTGCTGGCGGCCGGCGGCCTGGCGCTGGCCGCGCGCCGCCGCGCCCCGGTCGCCGTGCTGGTCGTGACCGGGGCGTGCGCGCTGGGGTACCAGGCCGTCGGCTTCGACGTGCCGGTCGTCGCGTACCTGTTCGCGGTGTACGCGGCCGTGCGGGCGGGGCGCCGCGGCGTCGCGGTGGTGGCCTCGGTGGTCATGCTGACCGCCCTGCCGCTCTCGATGCTGCTCCTCCGCGACGGGTCCGCGGGCGAGGCGTTCGCGGAGTCCCGGGACGTCCTCCAGCTGGCGTGGCTGATCGCCGCCGGCGCCGCGGGCGAGGCGCTGCGGCAGGCCGAGCGCCGGGCGGACGAGGCCGAGCGCACCCGCGAGGAGGCGGCGCGGCGGCGGGCCGACGAGGAGCGGCTGCACATCGCGCGCGAGCTGCACGACTCGCTCACCCACCAGATCTCCGTCATCACGGTGCAGGCCGAGGTCGCCGTCCACCTGGCGGCCAAGCGGGGCGAGCGGGTGCCGGAGGCGCTGCTGGCGATCCGCGACGCCGGTCGAGAGGCGGCCCGGGAGCTGCGGGCGACCCTGGAGGCGCTGCGCGACGACGAACGGCCGCCGCACGGGCTCGACCAGGTCCCGGACCTCGTGCGGCGGGCCCGCGCGAGCGGCCTGGACGCGACGCTGACGATCGACGGGCGGCACGGCGACGTGCCCGCCGCCGTGGACCGGACCGCGTACCGGATCGTCCAGGAGTCGCTGACCAACATCGCCCGCCACGCCGACGCCGGGACCGCGTCGGTCCGGATCGACCACCGCCCCGGCAGCCTGGTCATCCGGGTCGACGACGACGGCGCCGCCACCCCGGCCACCGCGCCCGTCCCCGGCGTCGGCCTGCTCGGGATGCGCGAGCGGGTCACCGCCCTGGGCGGCAGCCTGCGGGCAGCACCGCGCACCGGCGGCGGCTTCACCGTCCACGCCGAACTCCCTGTGGGGCGGACGCCGTGATCCGCGTCCTGCTGGTCGACGACCAACCGCTGATCCGCAGCGGTTTCCGCGCGCTGCTCGACGCGGAGGACGACATCGAGGTGGTGGCCGAGGCCGGCGACGGCCGCGAGGGCCTGGCGCTGGCCCGGGAGCACCTGCCCGACGTGGCGCTCGTCGACGTCCGGATGCCCGTCCTGGACGGCATCGGGACGACGCGGCGCATCGCCGGGGACCCGGCCCTCGCCGGGGTGCGCGTGGTGATCCTGACCAACTACGGCCTCGACGCCTACGTCTTCGAGGCCCTGCGCGCCGGGGCGGCCGGTTTCCTGGTCAAGGACGTCCTCCCGGAGGACTTCCTGCACGCCGTCCACGTGGCCGCGCGCGGTGACGCCCTGCTGGCGCCGTCGATCACCCGCAGGCTGATCGCCCGGTACGTCGCCCAGCCGCACCCGGACGCCGCCCCGAGCCGGGAACTGGCGCGCCTCACCGCCCGCGAGCGCGAAGCCGTGGCCCTGGTGGCGCGGGGCCTGTCCACCACCGAGGTGGCCGAGCGCATGGTGATCAGCCCGCTGACGGCGAAGACCCACGTCAACCGGGCCATGACCAAGCTCCACGCCCGCGACCGGGCCCAACTGGTCGTCCTGGCCTACGAATCGGGCCTGGTGACGCCGCGCGACCCGTGACGCCCGGCGCGCACCGCGGAACCCCGCCCTCGTGCCCGGGCGGGGTTCCGCGGTGCGGCGTCGTCGTGCGGGGTCTACCGCGGGAGCGGGGCGTCGGGGGACGCGAGGGAGGTGCGCAGCAGCTCGCGGTACTCGTCGACCATCGCGGTGATGGTGGCGTGGTCGAAGTCGAGGCTGTTGAACTTGACGACGCCGACCAGGTCGCCGGCGGGGTCGAGGTCGAACTCCCACATGTTGCCGTCGGGGATCTCGGAGGTGTCCACTGTGGACGTGAGGCGGCGGCGGAGCGCCGTGTAGCGGATGTCGCCGACGCGCCCCTCCTCCGGCTCGGGCGGGAACTGGGAGATCTGGAAGGCGGTGACGACGCCGTTGACGCTCGTGGCGGCGCCGCTCATCAGTTCGGGCGCGGACTGGGCGATGATGTCGTTGAAGGGCAGGTCGTGGGAGTAGGCCTGGAGCAGCGCGGCGCGGGTGCGGTGCACCAGGTCGGCGAAGCTCGCGCAGCCGGTCAGGTCGGTGCGGATGGGCAGGAAGTTGAACAGCGGCCCCACCGCGTCCTCGAAACCGGGTTCCGTGCGGCCGGAGGTGATGATCGGCGAGATGATGTCGTCCGATCCCGTCCGGCGGTGCAGGAACAGGTTGAAGCAGGCGAAGAGGACCATGAACGAGGAGCTGTTGAGCGACCCGGCCAGCGAGGCGGTGGCGTCGACCAGTTCCCGGTCGAACAGGAACCGGTGCACGGCGTAGAGCGGGGGGACGTCGAACCGCCTGGACCGGTCGGTGGCGAGGGTGGACATGGTGCCGCCCCGCAGCTTGGCCTCCCAGTACTCGCGCGCCACGGCGGCGGAGTCGCTGCGGCGGGCCTGCTGCTGCCAGCGGGTGAACTCGCCGTACTGGCGGGTCGCGGGCAGTTCGGGCGCGGGCAGCCCGCGACGCGTCGCGTAGCGGACGGCGAAGTCGCGCATGATCACGTGCATGGACCAGCCGTCGCTGACCAGGTGGTTGGTGACGAGCACGAGCACCGCGTCGTCGTCGTCGAACCGCCCCAGCGAGGCGTGCAGCAGCGGCATCGCGGAGGCGCCGAGCCGGCCGGTCCGGTCGATCTCGTCGAGGAACTCGTGCGCCCGGCGCCCGCGCTCGTCGTCGTCCGGCCCCGTCGGGGGGAGGTCGACGACGGTGAGGTCCACCGGGCACGGCGGGCGGACGAGGGCGTGGGGGGCGCCCTCGCCCCGGATGATGGAGGTGCGCAGCACCTCGTGCCGGGCGACGACGTCGTCCAGCGCGAGCTGCACGGTCGCCACGTCCAGCGTCCCGCGGATGCGCCAGCCGGCCAGGACGATCCCCCGCGGACCGAACACGCCCAGTTCGTCGCCCCGGTCGAAGGCGCACAGGAATTCCTCGTTGGCCGAGAGCGGGCGCGTGGCTCTCACGTCGCCGGCCCTCGGGATCTGCTGTTCGATGGTCATCGGCTGTCGTCCATTCCCGCTCCGGTCGAGGTCTGCGCTGGTCCAGTGCCGAGACTGGCACCCGGGGAAACCGGTGTCATCTCGTCGTGTGCGGCGAAGGAGGTCCACCGCGGAAGCCGCCGGAGGACCGGCGCCGCGCCACGGGCGGCGCCGGTCCTCCCCTCAGGCCGCCGTCCGGCCCGGCAGCGACCAGTGCAGTCCGTCGGTCGAGGGGACCAGCCCGCCGGCGCGGATCGGGACCTGCTCGTCCTCGGTGCTGCCGGTGGCCGCCTGCACCTGGATGCGGGCCCCGGCCTCGGCGACCGCCCAGATCATGTCGTCGATCTCGCCGTCCCGCCGGTCGAGGTACGAGCCGGCGTCGACCAGCGCGCGCTCGTCCGACGAGCCGCCGCCGACGAGGTCCACGAAGGACTGCACCTCCGAGGCCGCGCTGCCGGTGACCTTCTTGGCCTTCCAGAAGTACGACTGCTCGTCGGAGTGCTTGTCGTAGAAGGCGACGAGGAAGTCGTGGAACCGCGCGTACTCCTGCCGGTACCGCAGCTCGAACTCCTCGAACAGGGCCGTCTCGTCCGCGTCGTCCGTCCCGCGCAGGGCGGTGTTGAGCGAGCGCGCGGCGAGCAGCCCGCTGTAGGTGGCCAGGTGCACGCCGGAGGAGAACACCGGGTCGATGAAGCAGGCCGCGTCACCCGCGAGCACCAGGCCCGGCCGCCAGAACTTCTCCTGGATGTAGGAGTAGTCCTTGCGCACCCGGATCTCGCCGTAGGGGCCGCTGGTGACCCGCTCCGCGTCGGAGAGGTAGTCCGCGATCATCGGGCACTCCGCGATCAGGTCGAGCAGCGCGCGCTCGCGGTCGCCCCTGATCCGCTCCAGCGCGTCCGGGTGCAGCACCACGCCCACGCTGGTGAGCTCGTCGGACAGCGGGATGTACCAGAACCAGCCGGACTCGAAGGCGACGGCCAGGATGTTGCCCGAGACCGGGGCGGGCATCCGCTTGCCGCCGGTGAAGTAGCCGAACAGGGCGATGTTGCGGAAGAACTCCGAGTACTGCCTCTTCCCGCCGACCCGGGTGTGGATCCGGCTGGTGTTGCCGGAGGCGTCCACCACGTACCGGGCGCGGATCTCGCGGCGCACGCCGTCGGCGTCGGTGCACTTGACGCCGACGACCCGGCCGCCTTCCTCGACGACGTCGGTGACGGCGTGCTCCTCGCGCACGTCGACGCCGTGCTCCTTGGCGTTCTCGAGCAGGATCTGGTCGAACTTCATCCGCTCCACCTGGTAGGCGGTCGACGCCGTCCCGGCGAACTTGGGCGAGATCCCGAAGGCGAACGTCCACGGCTCGGGGTTGGCGCCCCAGCGGAACGTGCCGCCCCGCTTGAGGGGGAACCCGGCCGCGTCGAGCTTGTCGGACACCCCGAGCAGCCGGCAGATGCCCTGCACGGTGGACGGCAGCAGCGACTCGCCGATCTGGTAGCGGGGGAACCGCTCCTTCTCCAGCAGCACCACCCGGTGCCCCTGCTGGGCGACCAGCGTCGACACGGTCGAACCGCACGGCCCGCCGCCGACGACCACGACGTCGGTCTCAATGATCTCTGTCATCGTCCATCCTTCGTTCAGCGAGTTGGCTGCTGCTACCTGTCCATGGCCGCGACAGCCCGCTCGATCGCCGTGCGCGCGTGCCACAGGTCGTCCGGCTCCTCGGGGATGTCGAGCACGAATGTGCGGATGCCGCCGTCGAGGTACGTCGCCACCGCCCGCGCCACCTCGTCGTAGCTCCCGACCAGGTAGGGGCAGAACGTGTGGTGGTAGCGGAACGGGACCAGCCAGTACGCCTGGCCCGGCGCGTCGTCGGGGATGGGCACGGCGGCGAGCTGGGGCTGCCAGGACGACACGGCGGCGGAGAGGAGCATCTTCATCCTCTCGGCCCCCTCCGGGGTGGCCGGGAAGCGCTTGTGCGCGATCCGCCACGCCTCGGCCGAGTCCTCGCGCGCGATGATCCCCACGCTGATGCCCGAGCCGTACTTGTTCTTGCGGATGCCCGGGCTGACGAAGTCCTCCGGCACCAGCGGGAACGAGAGCTGTCCGACGCCCAGCGCCTCGCCCGCCTGGAGGCTGGCCGGCGACGAGCCGGACACGTACACCTTGGGGAGCAGGTCGTGGGGCACCGGAGCGGTGAGCCGCGCCCTGCGCACGTTGTAGTACTCGCCCGCGAAGGTCACCATGCCGCCCGTGAGCAGCTCCTCGACGATCTTCGCGTACTCGGTGAGCCGGTCGTAGCGGGCGTCGTGCGACGCGGTGTCGCCCTGGACGGCGAGATCGCGGCTGAACCCGCCGCTGACGAAGTTGATGTCGATCCGCCTGCCGTACAGGTGCGCCAGGGACGACACCGCACGGGCCAGCGTGAACGGGCTCCGGTCGACCGGTTGGACGGCGACGAGCGGCACGAAGCCCGCGGTGCCCGCGATGGCCGCCTGGGCAGCCATCAAGGAGTCGATCGAGGTGTTGTCGCTGTAGATCAGGGCGCCGCGGTAGCCGGCGTCGTCGGCCCACCCGGCGATCTCCACCAGCCTGCGCAGGTGGGACCGCTCGTTGTACCCAATGCTGGAACGACAGGTCGAGTAGACGGTGACGCCGCTGGCGGCGAGATCCATCATCGTTCCTCCCTCCTTCGGGCGTGGTTGGGTCAGGGCTGCCCGGCCGCGGGCAGCGCGCCCCGGCCGGCGACACCGCTGACGGACGGATCGCCCAGGAAGTCCCGCAGGCTGATCGTGATGCCGAACTGCTCCTCCAGCCGGGCGACGAGCACGGCCGAGAGCAGCGAGTGCCCGCCCAGGTCGAAGAAGCTGTCCTCGACCCCGACCCGCTCCACCCCGAGGACCTCGGCGAACAGCCGGCACAGGCGCTCTTCGAGGGCCGTGGCCGGCTCCCGCCCGGCCGCGGCGGCGAACGTCGGCGCGGGCAGCGCCTTCCGGTCGAGCTTCCCGTTGAGCGACAACGGCAGCGCGTCCAGGACCACCACCGCGTTGGGCACCATGTGCCCCGGCAGGACCCGGGCGGCCGCGGTCCGCAACCCCGCCGGGTCGGGCGCGTGCCCCGCCTCCGGTTGCACGTAGCCCACCAGGCGCCGGTCGCCCGGCCGGTCCTCCCGGACCACGACGACGGCGTGCTCCACTCCCGGCTGCGCGGCGAGCACGGCCTCGATCTCGCCCGGCTCGACGCGGAAACCGCGGATCTTCACCTGCTGGTCCACCCGGCCCAGGTACTCCAGCTCGCCGTCCTCCCGCCAGCGCACCAGGTCGCCGGTCCGGTACATGCGTTCCCCGGACGCGAAGGGGCAGGCCACGAACCGCTGCGCGGTCAGCCCGGGCTGGTTCAGGTACCCGCGGGCGAGACCCGGGCCGGCCAGGTAGAGCTCTCCGGCCACGCCCGGTGGCACCGGCGCCAGCCGGCCGTCCAGCACGTACGTCCGCACGTTCCAGTTCGGTCCGCCGATCGGCGGGGGGCCGCCTCCCGACAGCGGCCCGCTGATCGTCGTGCACACCGTCGTCTCGGTCGGGCCGTAGGCGTTGAACAACCGCCTGCCCACCGACCACTCGGCGACGATCTCGCCCGGGAGGGCCTCACCGCCGACGACCAGGCACTCCAGCCCGGGCAGGCTGTCGGGCGCCGCCCCGGCCAGGGCGGCCGGGGCCACGACGGCGTGGCTGATCCGCAGCTCGCGCAACGTGCCCGCCAGCGCCTCCCCGGACAGCTGCCCCGGCTCGGGGAGGACCAGCGCCGCCCCGGACGACAACGACGACAGCAGCTCCAGCAGCGACATGTCGAAGCTGAGGGAGAGGAGCTGGGCCACCCGGGACCCCGGGGTGACGGCCAGGGTGTCGACCATGAACGCGGCCAGGTTGGACAGCCCCTGGTGGCTGACCACGACGCCCTTGGGGCGCCCGGTGGAACCGGACGTGTAGATCACGTAGGCGGGGTGCGCGGGCAGCAGCGGCGCGATCCGGTCCCGGTCGGTGACGGGGTCGCCGGGCTGCTCCGCCACCGCGGCGGCCACCTCCGGGTCGTCCAGGACGACCACCCGTTCCCGGTCGGGGAGGCCCGCGCCGGCCTGCCGGTTCGTGAGCACCGCGACCGGGGCGGCGTCGGTGAGCATGTACCCGATCCGGTCCGCCGGGTACCCCGGGTCGATCGGCAGGTACGCCGCACCCGCCTTCGTCACCGCCAACACCGCCGCCACCATCTCCAACGACC
>NZ_NSDM01000018.1 GCF_030852425.1 Saccharothrix longispora | reverse complement strand
GCGTCGAACTCCGCCGCATCGTGCAAGAACCCACCACTGCGCGTATACGACGTCCCCACACGATCCGGGTCCGGGTCGTACAACCCCTCCACATCCCACCCACGATCGGTCGGGAACCCGGACACCGCGTCCACGCCCTCCTCGACCAGGCGCCACAGGTCCTCCGGTGACCGCACCCCACCCGGGTAGCGGCAGCTCATCCCCACGATCGCCAGCGGCTCGTCCGCGGGCCGGGTCGTGACGACCACCGGCGCGTCGCCCCCACCGGACGCGCCGTCGACCTCGGTGACCAGGAAGGCCGCCAGGGCCGCGGGCGTCGGGTGGTCGAACGCGAGCGTCGGCGGCAACCGCAGGCCGGTGACCTCGCCGATCCGGTTCCGCAGCTCGATCACGGTCAGCGAGTCGAAGCCGATGTCCTTGAACGCGCGTCCCGGGACGACCGCGCCCGGGTCGCTGTGCCCGAGGACGTCGGCGACCTGCTCGCGGACCAGTGCCAGCACCACACCGCCGCGCTCGGCCGGCCCGACGGCGGCCAGCCGGCGTGCCAGGTCGGTGCCGCCTCCGGTCGTGGCCCCCGAGCCCGCGGCCCGCCGGGCGGCTGTCCTGACGAGGGCGCGCAGCAGCGGCGGCACGTCGTGCCCCCGCAACGCCCTGGTGTCCAGCTTGACCGGCGCGAGCGCCGGGAGCCGCGTGCCCACGGCGGCGTCGAACAGCCGTAGCCCGTCCTCGGTGGGGATGGGCGCCAAGCCGGTGCGCTCCATGCGCGTCAGGTCGACCCGGTCCAGCGTCGCGCCCATGCCGGACGCCCACAGTCCCCAGGCCAGTGCCGTCGCGGGCAGGCCCAGCGCGTGGCGGTGGGCGGCCAGTCCGTCGAGGAAGCTGTTCGCCGCCGCGTAATTGCCCTGCCCCGCCGTGCCCAGGGCTCCCGCGGCGGAGGAGAACAGCACGAACGCGGAAAGGCCGGTGGTCGTCTCGTGCAGGTGCCACGCCGCGTCGACCTTGGGCCGCAGCACGGCGTCCAGGCGTTCCGCGTCGAGCGAGGCCACGACACCGTCGTCCAGCACACCGGCAGCGTGCACGACGGCGGACAGGTCGAGCCGGCCCACCAGGTCGGCCACCGCGTCCCGGTCGCCCAAGTCGCACGCGTACCAGTCAACCCGCGCGCCCGAGCCGGCCAGCTCCGCCGCGAGGTCGGTGGCACCCGGAGCGTCGCCGCCGCGCCTGCTCACCAGGGCGAGGTCGCGCACGCCGTGCACGGTGACCAGGTGGCGGGCGAACAGCGCGCCCAGCGCGCCCGAGGCCCCGGTCAGCAGCACCGTGCGGTCCCCGAAGTCAGGCGCGGCAGTACCCGGGACGGCCACGCGGGTGAGCCGGGGCACGAAGACCTCGCCGCCGACGACCCGCAGCTGCGGCTCGTCCAGCAGCAGCGCCCGCCGCAACGCGGCGGCCGTGCGCGGGTCGTCGTCCACGTCCGCCAGCACGAACCGACCGGGGTTCTCCGCCTGCGCCGACCGCACCAGCCCCCACACGGCCGCCTGGTCGACGACGCCGTCGGCGACGCCGCCGGTGACCAGCACCAGGCGCCCGCCGTCCTCGCTCAGCCAGGACTGGAGCAGCCGGAGCACGGTGTGCAGCAGCTCGTGGGTCCGCTCCGGCACGGGCAGGTCCTCCGGTGCGGCGCAACGCACCGCGACCAGGTCCGACCGCTCACCGACCGGCGGCAGCCCGTCCAGCACCGCCAGGTCGACCTCGTCGTCCGGCAACGGCCCCACGGGCCGCCAGGCGACCTCGTACAGGTCGTCGGGCGTCGTGCTCGCCGCCGCCGTCGGGCGCAGCACCAGCGACTCGGCCGTGACGACCGGGACGCCGCCTTGGTCGGTCGCGGCCAACGACACCGCGTCCCGGCCGGTCGGCCGCACTCGCACCCGCAACACCGAGGCGCCGGTCGCCCGCAGCGCGACCCCGGTCCACACGAACGGGACCAGACCGCGCCCGGTGCCCTCCTCGGGCTCCACCGCCCCGAGCCACACGGCGTGCAGCGCCGCGTCGAACAGGGCCGGGTGCAGCACGAACCCTTCGGTGCCCCGGACCGCCTCGGGCAGCACCACCTCGGCGAGCACCTCGTCACCGAGCCGCCACGCGGCGCGCAGCCCCCGGAACGCCGGGCCGTAGGCGAAGCGCAGTTCGCGCAGTCCTTCGTAGAAGCCGTCGACGCCGATCGGTTCCGCGCCGGCGGGCGGCCACTCGGACCCGGTCCCCGCCGGAGCCGCACCGGTGCCGAGCAGGCCGGTCGCATGTCGGGTCCACGGCTGGTCGTCCGCCGCGCCCTCGGGACGTGAGAAGACCGAAACCCGGTAGCGGTCCGCCTCCCGGCCCAACCGGACCTGGATCGTCGCGCCGTGTCGAGCGGGCAGCACCAGCGGCGCCTCGACCGCCAGCTCGTCCAGCACGTCGCACCCGACCTCGTCACCGGCGCGGACCGCCAGCTCGACGAAGACCGTGCCGGGCACCACCACGTCCTCGCCCACCACGTGATCGGCCAACCAGGGCTGGGTCCGCACCGACAGCCTGCCGGTGAACAACCACTCGTCCTCCCCCGCTACGAGCACGGCCGCGCTCAGCAGCGGGTGACCGAGGTCCGTCATGCCCGCGGCCGTCACGCCGCCCCGCGTGGCGACCGCGTCCAGCCAGTACCGCTCGCCCTGGAATGCGTAAGTGGGCAGATCGACCCGTCGTCCACCCCTGTGGAACGGCGTCCAGTCGACCTCGACGCCGTTGACGTGCAGCTCCGCGAGCGCCGTGACGGCCGACAGGTCCTCCGGTCGGTCGGCGCGCAGGGTCGGGACGGCCAGGATCTCCGCGTCGGGCAGGCAGTTGCGGGTCAGCGCCGTCAGCACGCCGCCCGGCCCGATCTCCAGGAACCGCGTCGTGCCGCGCTCGTCCAGCTCCGCGACCTGATCCGCGAAGCGGACCACGTCACGGACGTGCCGGACCCAGTAGTCGGGCTCGGCGACCGGGGAGAGCATCGGGATGCGCGGCTCGTGGAACTCCAACCCGCCCACCACAGCGGCGAAGTCGTCGAGCATCGGGTCCATCAACGGCGAGTGGAAGGCGTGACTCACCTTGAGCCGCGACGTCTTGCGGTCCGCGAAGTGCGCCACCACCGCGTCCACCGCGTCCACCGCACCGGACACCACCACCGAACGCGGACCGTTCACCGCAGCCACCGACACACCGTCGGTCAGCAGCGGCACGACCTCGTCCTCGGCCGCCTCGATCGCCACCATCGCCCCACCCGACGGCAACGCCTGCATCAAGTCCGCGCGGGCGGACACCAACCGACAGGCGTCGTCGAGGGACAACACCCCGGCCACGTGGGCCGCCGCGATCTCCCCCACCGAATGCCCCACCAACACATCCGGCCGCACACCCCACGACTCCACCAGCCGGAACAACCCCACCTGCAACGCGAACAACGCACGCTGCGCCACACCCGTCCGCGCCAACACCTCCACGTCAACGTCGAAGAACGACGCCCCACCCAGGCCCGCGACCACCTCGTCATAGGCAGCGGCGAACACCGGGAACGCCGCATACAACCCACGCCCCATACCCACCCGCTGCGAACCCTGACCCGAGAACAAGAACGCGACCTTGCCCGGTTGGACGGCACCTCGGACGACCACCGGTGAGCCGGTTCCCCCGGCCAGGGCCGCCACTCCGCTGAGGTGGTCGTCCAGCACGACGGCCCGGTGCTCCAGCCACGCCCGCGACACCGCCAGCGAGTGACCGACGTCCACCGGCGACATGTCCGCCATCGCGGTCAGGCGCGCGGCCTGGGCGCGCAACGCCACCTCGGACTTGGCGGACACCACCCACGGCGTCAACTGGTCGGTGACGGGAACGGGCGCGACTTCCTCGGCAGGTCCCTGTTCGAGGATGACGTGGGCGTTGGTGCCGCTGATCCCGAACGACGACACCGCCGCCCGACGCGGCTCAGCCCACTCAACGGCTTCGGTGAGCAACCGGACGTCACCCACCGACCAATCCACGTGCGGCGACGGCTCATCCACGTGCAACGTGCGCGGCAACACACCATGCCGCATCGCCATCACCATCTTGATCACACCCGCCACACCCGCGGCGGCCTGCGTATGACCGATGTTCGACTTGATCGACCCCAACCACAACGGACGATCCCGACCACGCCCGTACGTCGCCAACAACGCCTGCGCCTCGATCGGATCACCCAACGCCGTACCCGTCCCGTGCGCCTCCACCGCATCCACATCGGACACCGACAAACCCGCCGAACCCAACGCCTGCCGGATCACCCGCTGCTGCGACGGACCATTCGGAGCCGTCAAACCATTCGACGCACCATCCTGGTTCACCGCACTACCCCGAAGCACGGCCAACACGGTGTGACCGTTGCGGCGGGCGTCCGACAACCGCTCCACCAACAACAACCCGACACCCTCACCCCACCCCGTGCCGTCCGCACCAGCCGCGAACGCCTTGCACCGACCATCCGCCGACAACCCCCGCTGCCGACTGAACTGGAGGAACAGGGTGGGTGTCGTCATGACGGTGATGCCGCCGACGAGCGCCAACGAGCACTCACCCGACCGCAACGCCTGCGCCGCCAGGTGCAACGCCACCAACGACGACGAACACGCCGTGTCCACCGTCACCGCCGGCCCCTCCAAACCGAACGTGTAGGCGATCCGACCGGACACCACGGACGCGGCCTTGCCGGTCAGCAGGTAGCCCTCGACCTCCTCGGAGGGCCGGTCGACCCACGAGGCGTAGTCCTGGCCGTTGGTGCCGACGAACACGCCTGTCCTCGTGCCGCGCAACGCGGTGGGGTCGAGACCGGCGCGCTCGAACAACTCCCACGACGTCTCCAGCAGCAGGCGCTGCTGCGGGTCCATCGCCACCGCCTCACGCGGCGAGATCCCGAAGAAGTCCGCGTCGAAGCGGTCCACGCCGTCGAGGAACGCGCCGCCCGACGCGTAGGAGGTACCGGGGTGGTCGGGGTCGGGGTGGTACAGGGAGTCGAGGTCCCAGCCCCGGTCGGTCGGGTAACCCGCGACGGCGTCCGCCCCGCTCTCGACCAGGTCCCAGAGGGCTTCCGGGGAACGCACGCCGCCGGGGAACCGGCAGCTCATGCCGACGATGACGACCGGGTCGTCCGCCACCGCGAGCGCGAGCGGGGCCGGGGTGCCTGCGTCGGCCGTCCGGCCGCCGAGTTCGTCGTGCAGGTGCCGGGCGAGTGCCGCGGGCGTCGGGTGGTCGAAGACGAGCGTGGTGGGCAGCCGCAGGCCGGTCGCGTTGTTGAGCCGGTTGCGGAGCTCGACCCCGGCGAGCGAGTCGAAGCCGCTCTCCCGGAACGGCTTCGCCGCGTCCACGGCCTCCGCAGACGCGTGCCCGAGGACGGCGGCGGCGTGCGAACGCACCACCTCCACCAGCACCGCCGGTCGGTCGACCTCGGCGACCGCCGCCAGCTGCCGGGCGAGTGCCGAGCCACCGGCGGGCCGGGCTTCGTCGAACCGCGCCAGGGCGTCGCGTGCCTCGGGCACGCCGTCGAAGAGCGGCACCGGGCGCGCGCCGGCGATGTGCTCGACGAACGCGTCCCAGCGCACGTCGGCGATGGTGACGGTCGGCTCGCCACGGCCGACCGCGTCGTGCAGCGCGGTGATCGCGAACGCGGGCGCGAGGGGGTCGACACCACGCCGGGCCAGGTGCTCGCCGACCCGACCGGCGGCCATGCCCCCGTCGGCCCACGCGCCCCAGGCCACCGCGAGCGCGGGCAGGCCGTTCGCGTGGCGTTCGCCGGCGAAGGCGTCGAGGAACGCGTTGGCGGCGGCGTAGGCACCTTGGCCCGGGTTGCCCCACACACCGGTCATGGACGAGAACAGGACGAAGGCGTCGAGATCGCCGGTCAGGTCGTGCAGGTTCACCGCGCCGTCGACCTTGGCACGCCATACGGCGTGCAGGGAGTCGGTGGTCATCGTCGCGACCAGGCCGTCGGCCAGTACACCCGCCGCGTGCACGACGGCCGACGGCGGCTCGGGCAGCGAGGCCAGGAGGGCGGCGAGCGCGTCCCGATCAGCGACGTCGCAGGCGGCCACCGTCACGGCCACGTCGAGCGCGGTCAGCTCGTCCCGCAGTTCCACGGCACCATCCGCGTCGAGGCCCCGCCGACCGGTCAGCACCAGGTGCCGGGCGCCCGCACCGGCCAACCACCGGGCCACGTGCGCGCCCACGGCCCCCGTGCCGCCGGTCACCAGGACCGTGCCGCGCGGCGTCCACCCCACCGACCCGCCGGTCACCCGGGCGCGGGTCATCCGCCGACCCAGCACGCGCCCGTCGCGGATCGCCACCTGGTCCTCGCCCGACCCGCCGGTGACCACGCGCACCAGCAGGCGGGCGTCGGCGTCCTCGGTGCCGGGCACGTCCACCAGACCGCCCCAGGTCCGGGGCTGCTCCAGCGCGACCACCCGGCCCAGGCCCCACAGCGACGCGGGAACGGGTCGGACGCGGTCGTCGGGGGAAACCGCCACGGCGCCGGTGGTGGCGAACCACAGCGGTGCGGTGAGACCGGCGTCCGCCGCGGCCTGCACCAAGGCCACGGCCCGCGCCACCGGGGCCGGCGAGTGGTCGTCCCCCCCGGGGACGAAGGCGAGGATGCCGTCGACCAGGCCCACTCCGGCCAGGTGGACCGCGAACTCCTCGCGGTCGTCGACGAACGGGACGACCACCGCCTCGACGCCCAGCGGCTCGAACGCCGCGCGCACACGCGCTCCCGCCTCGACGTCGGCCACCACGAGCCACGTGCCCGGCACCGCGGTCCCGGGATCGACCTGCTTCCACGTGACCCGGTAGCGCCGGTCGTCCATGGCGGACCGGTCGCGTCGCTGCCGCCGCCACGCCGACAGCTTCGGCAGCACGGCGCGGAACGAGTCGTCCGAGTCGACGCCCAGCGACGCCGACAACGCCTCGACGTCCTCGCGCTCCACCGTCTGCCAGAACTCGACGTCACCCGGTGACACGACGGCACCGCGATCCGGCTCCTCCAGCCAGTACCGCTCGCCCTGGAAGGCGTAGGTCGGCAGGTCGACCCGCCGGCCACCCCGGAGGAACGTCGTCCAGTCCACGTCCGCGCCGTGGGCGAACAGCTCGCTCAACGCCGTGACGGCCGTCGCTTCCTCGGCCCGGTCGGCCCTCAGCAGTGGGACCGCGAGGATTTCGTTGTCGGGCAGGCAGTTGCGGGTCAGCGCCGTCAGCACGCCGCCCGGCCCGATCTCCAGGAACTTCGAGACGCCGCGTCGGTCCAGTTCGGCCACCTGGTCGGCGAAGCGGACCGCGTCACGGACGTGCCGGACCCAGTAACCCGCCTCGGCGACCGGGGAGAGCATCGGGATGCGCGGCTCGTGGAACTCCAGTCCCCGCACCACCGCCGCGAACCCGTCGAGCATCGGGTCCATCAACGGCGAGTGGAAGGCGTGACTCACCGTCAGCCGCGACGTCTTGCGATCCGCGAAGTGCGCCACCACCGCATCCACCGCGTCCACCGCACCGGACACCACCACCGAACGCGGACCATTCACCGCAGCCACCGACACACCGTCCGTCAGCAGCGGCACGACCTCCTCCTCCGACGCCTCCACCGCCACCATCGCCCCACCCGACGGCAACGCCTCCATCAGGTCCGCACGGGCGGACACCAACCGACAGGCATCGCCGAGGGACAACACCCCGGCCACGTGGGCCGCCGCGATCTCCCCCACCGAATGCCCCACCAACACATCCGGCCGCACACCCCACGACTCCACCAACCGGAACAACCCCACCTGCAACGCGAACAACGCACGCTGCGCCACACCCGTCCCGCTCAACACCTCCACGTCAACATCGAAGAACCCATGCCCACCCAACCGGAGCACGACCTCGTCATACGCGGCAGCGAAAACCGGGAACGCCGCATACAACCCACGCCCCATACCCGCCCGCTGCGAACCCTGACCCGAGAACAAGAACGCCACACCGGCGTCACCGGCGGCCTGCCCGACCACGAGGTCGGGGTGCGTCCGCCCGTCGGCCAACGCCTCCAGCGCGGGCCGGCCTCCCCGCACGACCGCCCGGTGCTCCAGCACCGCACGTCCCTCGGCCAGCGAGTGCGCGACATCGACGGGGTTCGCGTCCAGCAGGGGCAACAGCTGTGCCGCCTGGGCGCGCAACGCCGCTTCGGACCTCGCCGACACCAGCCACGGCACGACACCGCCCACAGCGGGTTCGGGCGCGATCTCGGCCTCCGGGGCCTGTTCGACGATCACGTGCGCGTTCGTCCCGCTGATGCCGAACGACGACACGCCGGCCCGGCGCGGACCGTCCGAGTGCCACTCCTGCCGCTCGGTCAGCAGCCGCACCCCACCCGCGGACCAGTCCACGTGCGGCGACGGCTCATCCACGTGCAACGTGCGCGGCAACACACCATGCCGCATCGCCATCACCATCTTGATCACACCCGCCACACCCGCAGCCGCCTGCGTATGACCGATGTTCGACTTCACCGACCCCAACCACAACGGACGATCCCGACCATGCCCGTACGTCGCCAACAACGCCTCGGCCTCGATCGGGTCACCGAGCACGGTGCCCGTGCCGTGCGCCTCGACGGCGTGCACGTCGGACGGCGTCAAGCCGGCGTTCGCCAGGGCCTGCGCGACCAGGCGCTGCTGCGACGGGCCGTTCGGCGCGGTCAACCCGTTCGACGCACCGTCCTGGTTCACCGCCGAACCACGCACCACCGCCAACACGGAGTGACCGAGCCGCCGGGCATCCGACAACCGCTCCACCAACAACACACCGACACCCTCGGCCCACCCCGTACCGTCCGCACCCGCACCGAACGCCTTGCACCGACCATCCGCCGACAACCCCCGCTGCCGACTGAACTCCACGAACATGCCGGGCGTCGACATGACGCTGACACCGCCGACGAGCGCCGCCGAGCACTCACCCGACCGCAACGCCTGCGCCGCCAGGTGCAACGCCACCAACGACGACGAACACGCCGTGTCCACCGTCACCGCCGGCCCCTCCAACCCCAACGCGTACGCCACCCGGCCCGAGGCGATGCTGGCCGACGTTCCGGTCAGCAGGTAGCCCTCCAGGCCCTCGGCGCGCTCGTGCAGGCGAGGGCCGTAATCCATGTCGGTCGCGCCGACGAACACACCGGTGCGGCTGCCGCGCAGCGACAGCGGGTCGATGCCGGCCCGTTCGACGGCCTCCCACGACGCCTCCAGCAGCAGCCGCTGCTGGGGGTCGGTGGCCAGGGCCTCGCGGGGGGACATGCCGAAGAACGCCGGGTCGAACAGTGCGGCGTCGCGCAGGAACCCGCCGGACCGGGTGTAGGAACGGCCTGCCACACCGGGTTCGGGATCGTACAGCTCGTCGAGCCGCCACCCGCGGTCGTCGGGGAACTCGCCGATCGCGTCGGTCCCGGCGAGCAGCAGCTCCCACAGGTCCTCCGGGGAGCGCACGCCGCCGGGGAACCGGCAGCTCATGCCGACGATGACGACCGGGTCGTCGCGGTCGGCGACCGGACTGGCCCGGACGACCGCCGCGCGCTCGCCGAGGAGGCGTTCACGCAGGTGGTCGGCCAGCGCGCGGGGGGTCGGGTGGTCGAACAGCAGACCGCTGGGCAGCCGGAGACCGGTGGCGGTCGCGAGCAGGTCACGCAGTTCGACGGCACCGAGGGAGTCGAGTCCGAGTTCGCGGAACGTCGTGGCGGGATCGACGTCGCGGGGCTCGGCGTGGCCCAGGAGCGCGGCGACGTGACCGCGCACGACGTCCAGCACGACCCGGGCGCGTTCGACCTCGGGAAGGGTGGCGACGCGCTCGCCGAGCCCGGCGGTGGGTTTGGTCTGTTCGTCGTCCGGCGGGACGACGTCGGGCACGGACGTCTCCGGCACGGGCGCCGGCCGGGTCGGTGCGCCGTCCAGCCAGTGCCGCTTGCGTTGGAAGGCGTAGGTGGGCAGCGGCACGCGGCGACGTGGCCTGTCGCCGTGCAGGGCGTCCCAGTCGACGGCGACACCGTGGGCGTGCAGCGCGCCGACGGCCTTCAGCACGGCGTCGACCTCGTCCGGGCCGCGCAGCGTCGGGATCGCGACCTCGGCGTCGGTGAGGGATTCGGTCGCCAGCGAGGTGAGGGCCGAGCCCGGCCCCAGTTCGACGTAGGCGGTCGCGCCGGCGTCCCGCAGGGCGCGGACGCCGTCGGCGAACCTGACCGCCTCGCGCAGGTGGCGCACCCAGTACCCGGGCGAGCTGTGCAAGTCGGGGGCGGCCACGCCGCCGGTCAGGTTGGAAACGATCGGGATGCGCGCGGGCGAGTAGGTCAGTTCGGCGGCGACCTCGTGGAACGCGTCCAGCACCGCGTCCAGGTGGGCGGAGTGGAAGGCGTGGCTGACGCGCAGCCTGGTGGCCTTGCGGCCGGCCGCGGCGAGCGTGGCCGCGATCCCGTGCACGGCGTCCTCGTCGCCGGAGACGACGGTGGAGGTCGGCGAGTTGACGGCGGCGACGTCGAGCCCGGTGACGCCCGCGAGCAGCACGCGGATCTCGTCCTCCCCGGCTTGGACGGCGAGCATCGCGCCGCCCGCGGGCAGGTCGTCCATGAGGGCGGCGCGGGCGGTCACGAGTCGCGCGGCGTCCGGCAGTGACAGCACGCCGGCCACGTGGGCGGCGCTGAGCTCACCGAGCGAGTGGCCGATGAGGTGGCTGGGGGTGACGCCCCAGGCGGTCAGGAGCCGGAACAGCGCCACCTCGGTGGCGAACAGTGCGGGCTGGGTGTAGCGGGTGCGGTCGAGCAGCGCGGCTTCGGCCGAGCCCTCGGCGGCGAACAGGACGTCGCGCACCGGTCGGTCGGTCGACGCGTCGAGGTGTGCGCAGACCTCGTCGAAGGCCTCGGCGAAGAGGGGCAGGGCGGCGTGCAGTGCCTTGCCCGCACCGAGCCGCTGGCTGCCCTGGCCGGAGAACAGGAACGCGACCGACGGCGCGGCGTGGGCGGTGCCGGTGACGACGGCGGCGTCCCGGCGGCCGGTGGCGAGTACGCGCAGCCCGCGCCCGAAGTCCTCGCGCGTGCGGCCGACGACGGCGGCGCGGCGCGGGAAGGCGGTGCGGTGGCGGGCCAGGGACCACGCGGTACCCGCCAGGTCGGTGTCGTCGGCGAGGTGGTCCAGCAGCGCCCCGGCCTGGGCTCGCAGCGCCGCCCGCGAGGTGCCCGACAGCGGCCACAGGAGCGGTGCGCCGTCGTCCGCGACCGGTGCGGGTTCCGGCGCGGCCACGTGCTCGGCCAGCACGAGGTGGCAGTTGGTGCCGCCCATGCCGAACGAACTGACGCCGGCGACGAGCGGCGCGTCGTCCTGGGCGGGCGTGAACTCGGTGAGCACGCGCAGGTTGAGCGAGTCGAGGTCGATGGCGGGATTCGGCCGGGCGAAGTTGCGGCTGGCCGGGAAGGCGCGGTTGCGCAGCGCCAGCGCCACCTTGACCAGTCCGGTGATGCCCGCCGCGCCTTCGAGGTGGCCGACGTTGGTCTTCACCGAGCCGACGCGCAGCGGCCGGTCGGCGGGGCGCGCGGCGCCGAGGACAGCGCCGAGCGCGGCGGCCTCCACCGGGTCGCCCACCTTGGTGCCGGTGCCGTGCAGCTCGACGTAGTCCACACCGCCGGGATCGGTGTCCGCGTGCCGGTAAGCGCGACGCAGCACGTCCTCCTGACCCGGTTGGAACGGCACGGTCAGGCCGGCTCCGCCGCCGTCGTTGTTGACCGCTCCGCCGCGGATGACGCAGTAGACGCGGTCGCCGTCGGCCTCAGCCCGGGCCAGGGTCTTCAGGACGACGATCGCGCCGCCCTCGCCGCGCACGTAGCCGTTGGCGCGTTCGTCGAAGGTGAACGACCGGCCGTCGGGGGACAACCCGCCGAACCGCTGCGCGCCGATCGCGCTGTCCACCACGAGGTTCAGGTTGACCCCGCCCGCGATGGCCGCGGACGCCTCGCCGTTCCACAGGCTCTCGCAGGCGAGGTGTACCGACACCAGCGACGACGACTGCCCGGAGTCGACGGCGAGGCTCGGTCCGCCCAGTCCCAGGAAGTAGGAGACGCGGTTGGCGATGATGCTCCGGTGCAGGCCGGTGACCGAGTGCTTGGACACGGCGATCGGGCCGAGGTCCCGGGCCAGGGCGGCGTAGTCGTCCCAGATCGCGCCGACGAACACGCCGGTGCGGGTGCCGCGCAGCGAGCCGGGCACGATGCCGGCGTCCTCCAGCGCCTCCCAGGCCAGTTCCAGCACCAGGCGCTGCTGCGGGTCCATCGCGGCCGCCTCGCGCGGCGAGATGCCGAAGAACGCCGCGTCGAACCGGTCGACGTGGTCGAGGAAGCCGCCGGAGCGCACGGTCGCGGGGATGCCGTCCGGGACCTCGTGCCACCGGCCCTCCGGCACCTCGCCGATGGCGTCCACGCCGCCCCTGAGCAGTCGCCAGAACGCGGTGGCGTCCTCGGCGCCGGGCAGTCGGCAGGACAGGCCGACGACGGCGATGGCCTGCGGCGGCCCACCGACGGCTTTACCGGACTCGTTCATGTACGGCACTCCCACGAGTTCGCGAAAACAACCACGTGACGCCACTTCGACCGCCTGCGGTGGGCGTTTCCCGGTGTGGCCGGGTCCGGTCGCGCCCGCACGGCGCGTCGGTCCACGTAACCACGGGAAGCGCTCGCGGAAGGCGCGGCCGAGCGAACTCTAAGGAGTGCCCTAAAGGGGCCGGAGCGGTTAGGGAACTCCCTACACATCGCTCCTGGGAACGAAAGTCCCCGTTCACGCGGATACGGTGGCCGGACTGACCGATCGAGCACCCGGGGGACGCAACGGTGTCCGAGAGCATTGCCGCTTCGTCCGCCGCTCCCGCCACTCCGCCCGGCGGGGGTCGGGCCGCCGCGGTACTGGCCGTCATCTGGGACCTGGGCCTGCCGCTCGTCGCGTACTACGCGCTGCACCTGCTCGGCGCGTCCGACTGGGTCGCGCTGCTGGCGGCCACCGCGACCGCGACGGGGCGACTCGTCTGGGTCGCGCTGCGCACCCGGCAGGTGACCTGGTTCGCCGCGGTCATGATGATGGTTTTCGGCCTCGGGCTGGCGCTGGGCTTCCTCAGCGGCGATCCGAGGTTCCTGCTGGTGAAGGACTCGTTCGGCACCGCGGGCGCGGGTCTGGTCCACCTGATCAGCCTGGCGGGGGCGCGTCCGTTCGCGCTCGCGGCGGTCCAGACGTGGAAGCCGGCGCAGGCCGCCGAGTTCGGCGATCTGTACCGGACCGTTCCGGAGACGCGGCGGCTGTTCCGGCTGAGCGGGCTCGTCTGGGGGGTGGGGCTGATCGCCGAGGCGGTCCTGCGGCTACCCGTCATCTACCTGGTGCCGGTCGACGTGGCGGTGGGTCTGTCGGCGTTGATGATGGCCGTGTTCGTCGCGGTGATCCTCACCTGGAACCTGCTCTACATCGCCCGCGTCCGCACCCGTTCACCGCACGCGTGGGTGGGCCACACGGCCGACCGGCGGCAATAGCACCCGGCCCGGCGAAACGGGCCGAATGGCCTAATCTCGGGAGCGAATGCCAATTGCGACGCCGGTGTCCCGGGCGTCGTGCCGCCCCGACCCATCGACGCGGCAGCGGAGTGACCAGGAGCGCGATCCTTTAGGCAATTAATGCGAATAACCTTCACATGCAGAACGGCGGTTTCCCCCCGGTACCCCGAATAGTTGCCGGGTTACCGGTCACGCAATAACGTGGCGTGCGGAAGTGCTCATCGGCGAGCAACACCCGACGGACACCGGTGTTCCGTTTCTGATGGAGGCTGCTGATGGCTCCGGGCACGCGCGTACTGGCCGAAACCGCCGACGCGATGTTGGGCGATCTCGACAAGCTCGTGCAACGCGTCAACGAGCTGTCCCCCGAGCACCGCGCGCTGGACGAGGTGGTGCGACGCAACAACGCCGCCGACATGGCGATCAGCCTGTCCAACTCGATCACCATCTTCCTGGGCCTGGCGCGCGACCTGCGCCCGACCGTGGAGACCGACCACGAGTGGGAGATGCGCGGCGCCTCCCTGGGGTGGGCGCGGCGCGTCATGAACAGCGGCGTGGTCGACCTGCCAGGACTGCTGAAGATCAGCACATCGGCGCACGTGATCGTGATGCGGCAACTGCTGTCCGCGATTCCCGACGACCACGTGGTCGGCCTGCTCAGCCCCCTCGGGGAGTGGCACGACACGTTCTTCACCGAAGCGCACCGGCACGCCTTGGAGTCCCTGCGCACGGTCCCGCCCCTGCACGGCCGCCAGCGCACCGGCGACCAGCACCGCAACTGGCTGCTCAACATGCTCACGTCGTCGCACGCGTCCGCGGACGACTACGCGGACCACGTGCCGGCGCGGCTGTTCGTCGTCGTCCTGCGCGCCGCGCCACCCGTCCTCAGGACCGTCCTCGACGGCGAGGAGAGGCTGGACTCGTGGTGGACGGTGTGGCGGCCGACGCCCGAGCAGTTGATCGTCGTCGGCGACCTGGCGCGCGCGGAGGGCGACTGGCTGGGCGACACGCTGCTCGCGCTGCGGCCGGACAGCTCGACCGAGGGCGTGATCGCCGCCGACAGCGGTTCCCTGGCGGAACTGCGCGACATCCTGGCCGTCCTGCGCGCGAAGGTCGCGGAGTACCAGCCGAGACCGCTGCGCCCGGCGGAGGTCCTGTCGGGCAGACGACTGACCGTGCTGGACTCGGTGTCGGCGAACCCGGCCGCGACCGACCGGTTCGTGCGGATGCTGGCCCAGCTCTCCGGGGCCGGGGAGCTGACCCGCTCGGTGCAGACGCTGCTGACGTGCGACCTGAACCTCAGCAAGGCCGCCGAACTGCTCGCCGTGCACCGGTCCACCCTCGTCTACCGCCTGGACCGGATCGCCCGGCTGACCGGGGTCGATCCGCGGACCACCGAGGGCGCCGCGCTGTGGTGGATCGCCCTGGGAATCGGCCGCCACAGCGGCTGAACCGCCCCGGGGGGACGGGAGGAGCGCCGACGCGGCCGGTCCAACGCCACGGTGCGCGGACTGGCCGGGCGCGTCGCGGTCACTTCACGAAGGCGGCGTCCACCCTGGGCGGCCAGGACATGGATCGCAGGACGCCCAGCGAGAAGGCCCGTGACACCAGCGCCGCGCGGTTGGGCGCGTCGAGCTTCTTCAGCATGCTGCCCACGTGGTACTCGACGCCCTGTCGACTCAGGTAGAGCTTGGTCGCCAGGTTGATCGTGGACATGCCGGTGGCGATGCCCTCCAGGATGCGCGCGTCCAGTTCGGTGAGCCGGAACTCCTGCCCGGGCCCCTCGTCGATCGGCCCCTCGTTCCAGGTGACGCTGACCACGATGGTCGAGACGGGCGCCTCGCCGGGCACGGCCTCGCTGTGACCGGCGACGGCCGTCATGGTGCCGCCGGTGTCGCACGTGCCGGGCCACAACCAGGTGACGCGCTCCACGAGGCGTTCGCGACGCCCCAGGGCGAGCTGGGTGAACTGCCGGCGCAGCCGGACGTGATCCGCCGGCGGCACGAAGTCGAGCAGGGTCCGGCCAACGGGGCTGTCGGAGAGGGGGACTTCGCGCAGGAACTGCTTGTTGACCTCGTGGATGCGCAGCATCGGGTCGACGACCGCCATGCACGTGCCGGAACGCTCGAACAACGACCGGAACGCGTCGGCGTGGCGGGTGTCGTGGTGCGCCCGGTGGTTCGCCGGGCGGTTCGTCGGACGGAGGGAGGGTAAGGTTGCGGCTGGACGCACTGCGTCACCATTCCTCTCGATACGCGGCCCGCGCATGTGGCCGGACAAGACGGAAAACGTCTGCCGGCGCGCGGCCCCGAATAACCACTGCAACCACCGTAAGAAGAACCGACTGCGGGGGTCAACGCTTCCAGTACTTTCGCGGCTAATCCTGTGGTGCCCCCCGCGCCGGGGTTCGGTCACTTCGGGGGACGGGTGGTGTGGTGTGCCGGTTCGCACCGGCCGCGACCGGTACTGAGAAGCGGACGGACAGCCTGGACCAGCCCCGACACAGCATCCGATCTTGTGAGAAAGGACACAGTGTCAGACGGGGTCCGATATCCGCCCGAGAGCGGTGCGGCATTAGCCGCACCGCTCTCCCGGATCGCGATGAATACACGCGACAGTCTGTTCACGACAATTTAACCGATTGGGACGAACAGACCAGCACGATGCCCCGGACCACCGGAACCAATTGAGTCGACCCCACGTCCGCGCGACACGTCGACGGAGTCACGCTCCGTAGTCGTCCAGCGCGGCGGCCAGCGCCGTCCGGCCGGACAGGCCCAGCTTCCGGTAGACGCTCGTCAGGTGCTTCTCGACGGCGCGCGAACTGACGCCGAGCTCCTCGGCGATGTCCTGGTTGGTGCGCCCCTCGGCCGCCCAGCGGGCCACGCGCAGTTCGGCGCGCGTCAAGGCGGTCGACCGCCCGGGAGTCGGCGCGGGATGCCCCGCCGGGACCTGGTCGGCGGGTTGGCGGACGCCGTACTCGGCGGCTGCCGCCCTGGCCCGGGCGGCGAGCGCGGCGGCCTCCTCCGGTCGCGACCGCTGGAGCGCCCGGGCGAGCTGCGCCTCGGTGAGCGCCACCTCCCACCGGTGGTCGGTGCGGCGCAGCACCTCCAGTGCCTCCCTGGTCGACCGCACGGCCGCGTCCTCGTCCGGCAGCACCGAGCCGAGCGCGCGAAGGGCGCGGCCGATCGCGACCGGTCCACCCCACGTCCGCGCCGCCGCCAGTTCGGCTTCGACGAGGACGAGCGCGGCGTCGGTGTCGCCGAGCCCGTGGAGCAGGGTCGCGGCGTACGAGCGCCACGCGAGCACCGCCGGGTTGGTCCACCCGGCGCGCTCCAACCGGCGACCGCAGTCGAGCAGGCGCTCCACCCTGGTCGACGCCGGCTCGTCGCCCTGCGGGGCCAAGGCGCGCAGGGCCTGCCCCAGGGCGGTCGCGGCCGGGTGCTCGGGGCGTTCCGGGTCGGTGCGCAGCAGGTGGTGCGCGCGCCGCGGGTCGGGCAGGTGCAGCACCGCCGCGCCGAGCAGCAGCCCCGTGGTGGTCCCGGTGGCGGACGGTTCCCGCCCGACGGACGCCAGGAGGTCGTCGGCCTGGCCGACGAACCCTTGGGCGAGCAGCCTCAACGCCGAAGCGACGGCGATGGTGGCGGCGGCGTCCGGCACCCGGTGGTCGCGCGCGTACTGGGCCGCGAGCGCCGACAGGGGGGCCGCGTCGAGCGGGCGGTCCGCGAGGACGAACACCTCGGTCAGCAAGGCGGCCGTGTCGGGCAGGCGCGGGTCCTCGGGTGTCATCTCGCGCATCAGCAGCGTCGCGTCGCGCACCACGTCGTCGCGGGAGGAACGGCCCGTGAGGGCGGCGGCGCGCAGCAGTACCGCGGACAGTTCCCGACCGCCGGACGTCGCGGCGAGCGCCCGCGGGTCCGCCTCCTGCGCCCGGCGCACCGCGTCCGCGAGGCGGCGCGGGTCGTCGTCGGTGATCAGGAACAGCCGCGCCTCCACGCGCAGCCGCAGTTCCGGGTGCAGCACGTCGTCGGCCAGCACGGCGCGCGCCGCGTCCGCGAACTCGTCCGGCGCTGCCCGCAGGCAGGTGGTCGCGGCACGGGCGAGCGTGGTCGCGCGGGCGGTGGCCGACCGCAGGAGGGGCAGGGCCTCCAGCAGGTGACGGGTCGCCGCGACGGGCGTGGCGGCGCTTTCCACCTCAGCCAGCTCGACCAGCAGCTCACCGCGCTGCGCGGTCTGCACGGGCGTGTCGAACAGGGCGCGGCGCAGCACGCGGGCGGCCTGGTCGCGCGCACCCCGGTGCACGGCGGCGCGGGCGGCGTCACGCAGCGAGTCCACGACCCACACGTCCTGGAACGACGGCACGGCCAGCAGGTGCGCCGCCACCTCCTCGGCCGGTCGGCCGGCCCGGTGCAGGACCTTCGCGGCCGCGACGTGCAGGCCCTCCTCGTCCGCCGGTTCGAGGGACCGCAGCACGGCCTCGCGGACGACCGGGTGGACGAAGCGGGGGAGCCGGTCCGGCACCAGCACCCCCGCGGCGTGCAGGGCGCGTGCGGCGGCGGCGAGTTCCGCGGGGTCGAGGCGGGTCAGCCCACCGATCAGCTCCGGCTCGGCCGCGTCACCGAGGAGACCCGCCGCGACCGCGTACGACCGCACCGCGCCGGGGAACTCCGCCAACCTGGTGCCGTACCACTCGCACAGCTGCGACGGCAGGCAGGCGAGCACCTCCCGCACCGCGTCGTCGACCGGCCGCACACCCGACTCCGCCAGCTCGTCCACCACCGCGCGCGCGATCAACGGCACGCCCCGGGACACCTCCAGGCACGCGGCGGCGAACCGGTCACCGCAGTCCTCGCCGAACACCTCCCGCACCAGGCCCCGCACACCGGCGGACGACAGGGGACGCGGCACCAGCACGTCCGCCGCGCCTTGCACGACCGCCCACACGGATTCGGAGCCCGACCGGGGCAGGCCGTCGCGCACCGCGACGACCACGGCGACCCGCAGACCGTCGAGGCGGTGCACGAGGTAGGCGAGGCAGCGCAGCGACTCCACGTCGGCCCACTGGAGGTCGTCCACGACGAGCACCAGCGGTCGACGTCCACCGGCCACGGACACCAGGTGCCGAAAGCCGTGCAGCACGGCGTGGGAGGCGGACGCGGGGTACCCCGCGCGCGGTGCTGCCCCCCCGTTCGCGAACACCGGGTGCAGGAAGTCCGCGATCCCCGCCGCGACGCGGTCGCGCTCGTCGGCGGTGAGGTCCGCGGTGAGCGGCTCGGCCAGCTGCCGCAGCACCCCGGCGGGGAACGCGCGCTCGGCCCGCGCGGCGACTGCCTCCACGACGTGGGCGCCCTCCCGGGCGGCCTGCGGGCGCACGGCGTCGAGCAGCGCGGTGCGCCCCGCTCCGATCGGGCCGGTGATCACGAGCAGGGAGCCGCGCCCGGCCGCGGCGTCGGTCACGGCGCGGCTCAGGCGGGCGATCTCGCTGTCACGGTCGAACAGCACGTGTCACCGCCCACCGATCAGGGCGAGCAGCTCGCCCCGGCCCGCCACACCGAGCTTGCGGTAGGCGGTGGTCAGGTGCAGCTCGACCGTGCGGCGGCTCACGCCCAGCACACCCGCGATCTCGGGGTTGGTCATCCCCCGCGCGGCGAGTTCCGCGGCCTTCGCCTGTGCGGGCGACAGCTCGGACAAGCGACGGGTGCGGTCGTGCGGGACGCCGGCGCCGGCGCGCGCCGCCGCGCTCAGCGCCTCGGCGTGCAGGCGCACGGGCACCGCGCCGCAGGCACGGGCCGTGCGCGCGGCGGCGTCGGCCAGCCGCGCCGCTTCCCGGGTCCGGCCGAGCCGCAACTCGGCCGCCGAGAGCTCCACCTGGGCCTGGACGTGCAGCAGACGGGCGGGCGACCGGCGCAGCACGTGCTCGGCCTCGACCAGCGCCCGCGGCGCGAAGGGCTCGTGGCCCCAGCGCGCCGCGGCGAGCCTGGCGGCGCCGACGCTGCTGGCCGTGCCCCACGCGGCGGCCGCCCGGCTCTCCTCCGCGAGCAGGGTCCGGGCCTCGTCGGCGCGGTCCAACCGGACCAGCGCCTCGGCCGCGAGAGGGCGCCAGTCCACCAGCGCCGGGTTGCCGCGCCCCCGCCCGGCGAGCCGGCGCCCGCAGTCGAGCAGGTCGTGCAGCGCCGAGACCGGGTCGCCCGACGCGAGGCTGACGGCGGCGCGGGCGTGCAGGAGGCGTCCACGGCCCGGTCCGGATGCGGGGTCCGCGAGGGCGAGGTGGCGGCGGGCGGCGTCCGGGTCGCCGCGTTCGACCTCCAGCAGCGTGCCGGAGGCGATCAGCATGGCCCGTGTGCGCGCGGGCCACGCCGGCAGCGGGAGCAGCTCCAGGGCGTGGTCGAGGTGCCGCGCGGCCTCGTCCAGGTACCCGGCCCGGCGCGCGGCGTGGGCCAGGTGGTGGGCGATGGAGGCGGCGCTGCCGCGACGGCCGACGCGCAGGGCGTCGGTCAGCATGTCGGTCAACGCGGCGCGGGCCTCGGTGAGGTCGTCGGTGAGCACGAGCGTGGCGGCACCGGCCAGCCGGGGCGAGAGGAGCGGCTGCTCCGCGACGGCCAGCAACGCCAACCCCCGGGCGCGGTGGAGGTCGCGGCCGGCGAGGGCGAGCCGCCAAGCTTCGGCGCCCGCGAGCACCGGGTCCGCCGCGGCCGTGCGGGCGTCGACCCGGTCGTCCACGTCATGGCCGGCTATCAGGGAGGCGATCCGGCGCAGCGTGCCCAACCCGGCGTCGCCCGGCCGGTCCTCCGCCTGGTCGAGCGGCAGCGCCCGGCACACCGCGTCCCCGTCGCCCACGACGAGGAGCAGGTCGACGGCCGACTGCCGGTGCTGGCCCTCGGACGCCGCGGTGATCAGTGCACGTCTGGACACGACCGGCCGGTCGCGGCTCTCGGCGCACGCCAGGTCGACCACCAGCGCCGCGCGGTCGGCGGGATCAACCGGTTCGCCGGCGGCGCGCGCCAGCAGCGCGGCGGCCTCCCTGTCGTGCCCCTCGCGCAGCCTGCGCCGGCCGACGCGGCGCAGCACGTCAGCCGCCCACGGCGCACCGAGCGGCGCGGCGCCGAGCAGGATACGGGCCACCACGTCATCGGGCGCGGCGACGCGGTGGGCGGCCTCGGCGATCCAGGCGTGCAGTTCGCGGCGCACCGCCGGGTCCGTGCCGGCGAGCACCTGCTCGGCGACGTGCGGCGCGAGCCGGGGACGGTCGTCCGCGGCAGGACCGGTGGCGGTCAGGCCGTTGGCGCGGAGGTGGTCGAGCACGGCGGCGGCACCCCGCGCCGCGGGTAGCGGGACGGCGTCCCCGGCGACGGCGAGGACGCGGACCACATCGAGGAGACCGGCGGGCAGGCCGGCGAGCGTGCGGTCGACGACGGCGGCACGGCGGCGCAGCACGGCGGCCTCGGCCGCGCGCACGTCGACGCGCGTCCCTGCGTCGCGCAGCCCGTCGAGGGCAGGCACGAGGACCCCGGGCAGGCCGAGCGACGCCTCGGCGACGGTGTCGAACCGGTCGTCCGCGCCAGGTAGCCCGAGACGGTCGCGGCTCACGCGGCGCCCGCCCGCGGCGGTGAGCGGCCGGGGACGCAGCGGGGTGCACTCGCCGGCCCTCGGGGCGCAGCGACCGGTGCACACCACGGCGACGGGGGCCTGCCGCAGCCGGCGCAGCAGCATCCCGAGCAGGTGGGTGGAGGCCTGGTCGGCCCGGTGGACGTCGTCGACGAGCAGCAGCAGCGGAGCGCGCCTGGCGGTGGCGAGCAGCGCGGAGCACACCTCGGACGACGCGGCGGCCCGCTGCTCGGGCCGCACGCGGTCCAAGGGCGGCCACCCGGACCCGTCCGGGGCCAGGGACGCGCGCCACTGGTCGACCACGCCCCACTCGACGTCGGTCTCCCACCGCCGGGCGCGGGCCACGACGGTGCGCACGCCGTGCCCGGCTGCGACGCGGGCCGCGTGGGCGAGAAGCGCGCTGTGGCCGATCGCCGGCGGACCGATCACGGCGACGGCCGCCGACCGGCCCGCGGCCAGGTCGCCGACGACGCGGTCGAGGAGCGAGGTTTCCGCGTCCCGCTCCACCAGTGGTGTCACGGGGTGCTGCTCCGGGTGCGTCGCGGACACCGGTCAGTCGCCCTCCCCGCCGGCGAACACGGTCGCCAGCTCCGCCCTGCCGGTTATGCCCAGCTTGCGATACGCGCTGGTGAGGTGGACCTCCACGGTGCGGGCGGTGACGAACAGCGCCTCGGCGATCTCGCGGTTGGTCGCCCCGCCCACGGCCAACCGCGCCACCCGCCGCTCGCTGTCCGTGAGGATGTCGGCGCGGTCGCCCGTGGGGTTCCGCATCCGGCCACCCGCCTTGAGGAGCAGCGCCCGGGCCCGGGCGGCTGCGACCGGCGCGCCGCACAGCGTGGCGAGCTCCGCCGCGCGCCGCAGGTGCTCGCGCGCTTCACGGGTGTCGCCGCGGCGCAGCAGCGCGCTGCCCAGGCGGTGCTCCGCGCGCTGGAGGTCGTACCGGGCGCTCGACGTCTCCAGGACCCGCACCGCCTCGGTCATCGACTCGACGGCCGTGGAGCCCTTGTCGACCGCGGCCCGGGTCAGCAGGACGAGCCCTCGCGCCCGCGGCACGTCCCAGTTCGCGGCCAACCGCTCACCGTGCTCGACGTGGGCCTCCGCTTCGGCCGTGCGGCCCTGGTCGGCGAGCAGGAGAGCGGCCTCGGCCCACCACGGCGCGAACACGGGGTTGGCCACCCCGGCTCCGGCGAGGCTGCGACCGCACCACGACAGGTCCGCCAGGGCGCCTTCCGCGTCGCCCAGTTCGGCGCGGACCGAGGCGCGCGCCATGCGGAACAAGTGGCCGTCGAACAGCAGGTCGTCCAAGCGCGGGTGCTCGACCGCCGCCAGCAGGTCGGCCGCGCGACACGCGTCGCCTTCCCGCACGAGGACGTGGGCGAGGGTGACGACCGGCTGGACGGGGTGGGACCGCCAGGCGCGGTGGCGCGACGGCTCCAGGGCGAGCCTGGCGTCCACACCGGCCGACGTGAAGTTGCCCGCGCCGCACAACAGGGTCGCGCGGGTGCCCAGGGCAACCCAGTGCGCCCAGAGCGCGCCCTCCACGCGGCTGCGCGTGACGAGGCGGTCGACCGCCGTCACGGCCGCGGCGGTGTCGTCCGCGAGGTCGAGCACGAACGCCGACGCCAGCGCCGTCCAGCCGCCGCAGGCCGCCTCGTCCAGCAGCAGCGCCCGCTCGGCTCGGCGGACGGCCTGCTCGACGGGGTGCCCGGCGATCGCGTCGGACACTGCCAGGACGGCCAGCAGTTGTCGTTCGGCGGGGGTGTCGCCGGCGGGCTCGCCAAGCCGGAGCACCCGGTCGAGGGCTCGGCGCAGCGTCGACTTCTCGTCGACCGCGGACATGAACAACGAAGCGCGGACGTGGTGGAGCAGTTCGCCGTCCTCCGCCGACGGGGTCGGCCCGGCCGCCGCCACCAGCGCGTCGAGCGCGGGTTCCAGGACTCGCACGGCGTCGGGCGAGCGCTGGAGGGCCAGCGCGGTTTCCCCGTGCTGCACGGCGATGCGCGCGCGCAGCCTCGGATCGGGCGCGTCGGCGAGCGCGCGGTCGAGGTGGCGCAGCGCCGAGGACGGGTCGTCGTGCGCCAGCAGACCGGCCAGCCCGGCACGCAGGGCGGCATCGCCGGGCGTGGCATCGACCAGCGGCTGCAGGAACCGCGCCGCCGCGCGGGGCGCCCCTCGCCGGGCGGTGTCGTCAGCCGCCGCGCGCAAGACGGCGCGCATCCACGGCTTGTCGGGCGCCGGCAGGCGGAGCAGGTGCGACGCGACCACCTCGGCCGGTCGGCCGGCGTCGTTGAGCAGGCGGGCCGCCCGGGCGCGCATGTGGACGACACGCGATGCGGGCGGGCCGGTCAGCACCGCCTCGCGCACCACGTCGTGCTCGAACCCGTCGCCGTCGGGTGCGAGCAGGCCGGCGGAGCGCAGGAGGTCCGCGGCGGCGGACACGGCGCGGGCGGGCACACCCGACAGTGCGGCGACGAGGTCGGGATCGCCGGTCCCCAGCACCGCGATGGCGCGGGCGACGCGCGCCACCTGCGGGGGCTGCGCCAGCAGCCAGTCGACGACCGAGGTGATGACCACCTCGCCACCGATCGCGGGGGCCGAACCGTCCGCGAGCCGCGCGAGCAGGCGCGTCAGCAGCAGCGAGTTCCCCCCGCTCAGCCGGCGGACCTCGGTCAGCACGCCCTCGTCCACGGAGTCGCCCAGGGCTTCGGTGACGAGCCGGTCCACGGCGTCGGCGGGCAACGGCCCGAGATCGATGGTGGTCGTGCCGGTGCCGAGGAAAGCGCCGCGCAGCAGCGTGATCGGGCGGGTGAGCGGTGTGCGCGCGGTCAGCGCGAGGCACAGCGGCCGATGCCGGGAGCGCCGGAGCAGGTAGCCGAGCCAGTCCAGCGAGTCCTCGTCGGCCCAGTGGAGGTCGTCGACGGCGAGGATCAGCGGCCCGGACGCCATCAGGTCGACCGCGAGCCGGTACAGGTGGTGCATGACGGCGAAGGCATCGGGGTGCCCGGGCAGTCCGCCGGGACAGCCGAGGAGGTCGCGCGCCACACCGTAGGAGACGTTGCGGAGCTCCGGCTCGCAGCGGGTGCGGAGAACCGTGGTCTTCGCAGGAACGACCGCGGCGTCCAGCACCTCGTCGAGCAGCCGGGACTTCCCGACCCCCTCGTCCCCGCGGATCATCAGCAATTGCCGCAGGCCGACCTCGACGGCTTCGACGCGGCCGCGAGCCGAGGCGCGCTCGCGCTCACGGCCCAGCAGTGGCCCACCACGACCTGCCGCGCGATCGAGCGTTCGCGGTGCAGACACCTCGACGACCTCCGACCACTGTGCGAACGATGTCCCGAGAGATATCGCAATAGCTGAACGAATTCCGTCGATAACCTATCGTAGCCATCCGGGCACGATGTGTAAAGGCGACCTGATGCCTCTTCGGGCAATCCCGGCGCAGGTCAGCGAGCCGCGACCGAGGTCACGACGCCCCTTCCGCGCATAGCGGAGATTTCGCCGCCGCCATGCGCAATTCGCGGAAGGACAAGCCGGGCACACGAGACGGAGCACCACGACCGGATCGCTCCTCCTTGCCGGCCGAATGGGAAGTTCGACATTTCATTCCGGGGACACCGGTTCGACACACCGATCACCACCGACCGCGGCGCCGGACGACGGTCCCGGCTTCCGACCTGCGTTGTCGGGTTTGCAGGTTCGGCCTACCCACCGCCTGCTGCCGCACCACCACGAGCGGACCTCCCCTGGACGAACCGCATGTCCGCGTGGACCGGCACGCGCTGGACGGCGCGCAGGAGGATGACGCGTCTGCCGTCGGCCAAGCGGGTCCACCCGTGTGCCGGTCCACCGGTCCCGTCCGGCACGGGCGGGGCTCGTCCGCCCGGGTTGCCGCAGGCGATATCCGGTGGACAGGAGCGCGCGGGCACGGGCACGGTGGCGGGTGTGAACCCCGAGACGTCGCGGAACAAGCGTGCCTGGGAGTCGGCCTCGGAGAAGCACGTCCGCGAGTACGACGACCTGCTGGCGCAGGCGCGGAACCGGTCCTCGCTGGTCCCGCTGGAACTCGACCTGCTCGGGCCCGTGCTGGCCTCGTCGCCCGCGGTGGTGCACCTGCAGAGCGGGCACGGCCTGGACGACGTGGCCCTGGTGGGCGCGGGGGCGCGGTCCGTGGTGGGTGTCGACTTCAGCGAGGTCGCGGCGGCGGCCGCGCGGCGTCGTGCCCGGGAACTCGGGGTGGACTGCCGGTACGTGGTCGCCGAACTGCCCGGGGCTCCCCTGCGCGACGGGTGCGCCGACCTGGTCTACACGGGCAAGGGCGCGCTGATCTGGCTGCCGGACCTCACGGCGTGGGCGGGTGACGTCGCACGGCTGCTCAGGCCGTCGGGGCACCTGTTCGTCTACGAGGCCCACCCGATGGTCCCGCTCTGGACGTGGGACGAGGACGAGCCCCGCGTCCGACCCGATCGCGGCTACTTCGACCGCGACCACGTCAACGACACGTTCCCGGCCAACGGGGCGGTGGAGCGGCAGGCCACCCTCGCCGAGGTCGTCACGGCCGTGCTCTCCGCGGGCCTGGAGATCCTCCACCTGTCGGAGCACCCCGAGCCGTTCTGGCGGCCCGACGGCGTCGACGCCGCGGCGTGGCGGGGACGACTGCCGAACTCCTTCGCCCTGCTCGCGCGACTGGAGACCCGAGCCTGAACAGGCCGTGGGCCGGCGTGACGAGCCTGCGGGAATGCGGCGGGTGTGCGGACAAGACGCACGTGCGGGTCGACGACGTCCCCGGCCCGGACCGCGTGTGCGCCACATCCGAGCGCGAGCGGGGATGGTCCCGGGTGCGCGTCGCGTCTCCCTGAGCCGTACCGGTCCTCCGCGCGGGAGGAGGAACGCTTCGTGGGTGGTGCCTCGCTCGGCCCTGCTCCCGGTACGTGCCGTGGTCGGCGTACGACCGGCCGGGACTGCGTCGTGGTCGGCACCGGTCGACGTCACCGCCGGGGACACGCCACGCGCTTCGGTGATCAGGTGCGGCGCGGTCGTCCTGCGGGCTGTCCCGCCGGCGGGAGACCCCACCGTTGTCGCGCCCCACGCCCGAACGCCGGAGCCGGCCAGGTCACGGCGATCCGCTCCGCCGGCGGTGGACTGGGCCGTGGGGGTGAAGCTGTCGAGCGCGGTTCCGCACGGTGGTGGACCCGTCCGTGTCGTTCGTATGCTCGGACGTGACGCCCGCGAGCACCTGGGGGTGCTCGGCCAGGAGGGCGCTGTACCAGGGGGGACAGACCCATCATGAGACGCAGTTCGCTGCGTGGCTCCGTGCTGCGCACATTCACCGCGGCCGTGGCCGCACTGCTGCTTCCGGCCCTGCTGACGGCCACCGGTCAACCGGCGGTGGCGGCTGTCGACGCGGTGCCGGAACCGCCGGCGTGGGTGCCTTCCGCCACAGTGGACCGGGAACCCGGCGGTGTGGAGGAACCCGACCGCCCGTGGACGGCTCCGCGGGCTGCGCCCGGCGGGGAGCAGCGCGCCGCGGCCACGACGCCGGAGTGCCCTGGGACGACGTCGGAGCTGGTCGACTGGCACCGCGTCAGCGACTCCCTCAAGGTCGGCGTCGACCTCGTCAGCGGGGAGCTGCGGGTCGTGGCGCACGACCTCACCGTGCGCGGAACGGGGCTGGACCTGTCGGTCGACCACGTGTACGAGGGCAGCACCTACTCCTCGACGCTGGGCGGGTGGATGCTCGGCACCGGCCCGGACATCGGGTTGGCGACCGAGTTCCAGGACGAGAGCGGCCACCTGGAGCTGTGGGGCGCGAACGGGTGCAGCTGGGACTTCCCGAAGCGCGCCGACGGCGGCTACGACCGGGCGCCGGGTCTGCCGGCCTCCTTGCGGAAGCTGCCGGGCGGCAAGTACGTCGTCACCTTCGACCGGACCGGTGAGACCTGGTTGTTCACCGCGAGCGGGTGGCTGGTGTCGCAGGCCGACCGCAACGGCAACAGCATCACCTTCCGGTACACCACCCGCGGCGGGCTCGCGTCGATCACCGACACGCAGGGTCGCGTCACCTCCTTCACCAACACGCCCACGGGCCTGCTGGGCGCGGACATGATCCAGTGGATCACCGACCCGTCCGGCGCGAAGTTCGGCGACTTCACCTACGGTCGGACCGCGCCGAACAGCCTCCCCCACCTGACCGGGTTCACCGACCGGGGCGGGAACCGGATCGAGATCGGCTACCTGCCCGACACGTCGGGGACCATCAGCACGATCACCGACGCCCGCGGCGGCGTGCACCGGATCGAGCACGACGGCGCCAGGGTCTCGACGATCACCAAGCCCGGACCGGACGGCCCGCTCACCACCACCTACGTCGACGAGGGCTGGGTGGGCAGCCCGGTGACCGTCACCGACGCCAACGGCCACACCTCCCGCTACGAGTTCGACGACCAGGACCGGCCGGTGTCGGTCACCGACGCCCTCGGCCACCGGCGGAGCACCACCTGGACGGCCAACAGCGACGTCGCCTCCACCACCAACGCCCTCGACCACCAGGTGAGCTACAGCTACGACACGCTGAACAACCCCACCGGCAGCAGCCAACCCACCGGCGCCACCAGCGCCGTCGGCTACACCTCCTCTGCGCACCCGCACCTGCCCACGCTGGTCACCGACCCGTCGGGCAACAACCTGTCGCGCGAGTACGACGACGCCGGCAACCTGCTCAAGGTCCGGTCCGACGCGCTGGACGTCGACGTCGCCACGTTCGGCTACAACGACCCCAACGGCACGGTGTCCTACCGCGTCGACGGCAAGGGCGAGTACACCGACTTCACCTACGACACCGCGGGCAACCTGACCGAGGTCGCACCGCCCGCGCCCGCCGGCGCGACGTCGTACACCTACGACTCGCTGTCGCGCATCACCAGCGTGACGGACGGCAACGGCGTGCGCCTCGACTACGGCTACGACGCCCTGGACCGCGTCACCTCGGTCAAGCACGGCGCGACCGTGCTGCAGGCCAACAACTACGACGCCAACGGCAACCTCACCAAGACCCAGACGCCCACCGCGACCCGCACGTTCACCTACGACCCCCGCAACGCCCTGGTCGAGGCCCGCAAGGGCGCGGAGACGATCACCTACCAGCGCGACGCGGTGGGCAACCTGCTCGCGCTGACCACGCCCAGCGGCACCGCCCACTACACCTACGACGCCGCGGACCGGCTGGTGGAGCTGGACGACGCCTTCGGCGGCACGACCACCTTCGCCTACGACGCCGCCGACCGGCGCACCGCCACCACCTTCCCCGGCGGGGCGACGCAGACCAACACCTACGACTCCTCCGGTCGCCTCACCGCGCTGCGCGTCACCTCCGCCACCGCGTCGGAGCTGATCAACGCCACGTGGCGCTACAGCCGCGCGGACGGCACCGACACCGACAAGGTGCAGGTCCGCACCAGGGCCGGCGGCACCACGACCTACCGCTACGACGCGCTCGGCAGGCTGACCGGCGCCAACTCCGGCACCTACACCTACGACGACGCCGGCAACCTGCTCTCCGGCGAGGGGCACACCTACCAGGTGGACGCCGCCGACCGGTTCACCCGGGTCGACGGCTCCGCGGTCGGGTTCGACGCCGCGGGCAACCTCACCTCCAGCGCCTCCCCGGCCGGCACCTTCACCTACAGCCCCGCCAACCAGCTGATCCGCGGCACCACCAGCGGCCAGACCACCCTGTCGCTGAGCTACGACACCGCCGACCAGACGCAGCCGGCGGCGATCACCGAAACACCGCCCGGCGGATCGGCGACCACGCACGTGTTCACCCGCACCGCGCTCGGGGTATCGGAGACCGTGGACAACGGCGCGCGCACCGGCTACAGCCGTGACCCGGAAGGGCTGCTGCTGGGTCTGCGGACGCCCGCCGGGGCCCGCTACGGCGCCGTCACCGACCATCAGGGCAGCGTCCTGGGCCTGGTCGACACCAACGGCAACCTGGCCGCCAGTTACGTCTACAGCCCCTACGGCGCCGCGGTGACCACGAACGGCGGCGCGATCGCCGACGCCAACCCGTTCCGCTGGCTGGGCGGCTACCGCCTCCAGGGCGGCGTGTACGCCCTGGGCGAGCGCTTCTACAACCCGACCTACGCGCGCTTCACCGCCCCGGACCCCACCGGCCAGGAGATGAACCCCTACGCCTATGCGCAGGGCGACCCGGTCAACCTCAGCGATCCCACCGGCACGGCCCCCAACGCCTGCGACGTCTCCGCCTTCGGCACCGCCGTCGGCTGGACCGCGGCGGGATTCCTGATCCCCGGTTACAACGTCCTGTTCACCGGAGCGGCCGTCGGCGTCGCCTTCACGGCGCTGTGGGTCTGCTGACCAGGAAGGAGAACGGTGCGACGCCACGAACGCGACCGACGACCACCGCCACCGGGCCTCACCGGCCTCGAACGGCGCGCCTACCTGCTGGTGCTCGGGTCGATGGTGCTCAACCTGGTGCTCCTGCTCACCGGCGCGGTGCCCAGAGCGGTGAGCTACGCGGTGTTCCTGACGCTGGCCGTGGCCGCGGCGGGCGTGGCGATCCGCGGCAGGACACGTCGATAGCGTGATCCGCGTCGTGGCGTGCCCGGTGGGCGAGGGCACGCCACGACGCGATCGCGCCGCCGAGGTGCACGGGCTGGCCGCGCCGCGCGACACGAGGGGTCGGGAGGATGCCGACGACCTGAGCCCGTTCGGTGTGCCCGTCGCCGAGTGGAGGGAGCGCATCGCCGGGATGCCCGGCCCCCTCAGCCAGGTGGTCGTGGGTGATGGGCCCGAATGCGCCGGCCCGCACCGACCGACCGCCACGGCCCCGACGCCGCCTCACCCCTTCGGGGGTCACAGCGACGGCTGATCCGGCGACGGCACACCATGCAGGCTCTCCGCGTTCGCCTGCCCCGGCCCCTCGAACCTCGGGGCACCCAGCGCTCATCGGCGCGGCGGTCGTGCCGACGGCACAGTCAGCGGGAACGCGCTCATGACACGGCGAGCGGGCCGACAGCGAGCGGGCCGACAGCGAGCAGGCCGAGCGCAGCCACCTCGCGTCGCACGACCGGTGAAGGCACCACACGCGGAACGCGTCGGATTCACCCGCCCCAGCGGATGGACGCCGGCAACGCGAACGCCGCCTCTCCGCACAACAGCCCGACCCCGGTCAGTCCACCACCACGGTGGGCGCGTCGGTGTCCAGCACGCGGAAGGAGCCCTCCGGCAGGTCGTCCACCACCAGGTGGGGCACACCGCCGTCGCCCCTCGGCACCGCCGCGCCGGCCCTGGTTTCGAAGGCCTCGACCCCGCAACGGCGTACCGCGGTGTCAGTAGCTGTTTCCGAGCTATTGGGGTTGGGTGAGTCGGCGGCTGGTGATGCGGATCATGGACCAGCGGACCATGGGCCTCGTGGTGGTGGGGTGGCCTTGGGGACGGTGGGTCAGAGCGAGGTGATCTCCAGGGTTGCCAGGGCGTAGATGCCGGCGACCGTGCCCAGTCCGAGCGTGCACAGCAGCACGTCGGCGGCCGGGCCGGTGATGATCTGGACGACGCTGCTCCCGACGAACAAGCCGGAGGTCACCGTGCCGGTGACGGTGACCACCACGGCGGCTCCCACAATGGTGGAGGTGCTGTTGGCGGAGACGGTCGAGGTCTGGCCGGTGTTCCAGGTGATGGTGAAGGTGGCGGGCCCGCTGTCCAGCAGGTCGAGGCAGGACCGTCCCGGTTCCTGGCCGATGTAGGTGCGGGAGCCGGAGGTGATGGCGGGGTTGCTCAGCGACACGCACGGCCCGTACTGCCCCGTGACGCTGACGACGGTGTTCTGAGGGGTGACGGTCAGCGGCGGCGTGAAGGTGGTGCTCTGGCTGCTGGGCGGGGTGCAGGTGACGTCCAGCACCCCGGCCGAGGCGGTGCCTGCCGGGCCAAGCACGGTCAGCGCGAGGGCGCAGACGGCCGTCGTCAGCGTGGCCATGACGGTGCGAAACGACTTGATCATCATCGCTCTCCATCCGGGCGGCACCCAATACCCCCTGTGGGCGCGAGCACACACCAAGCACCCAGGATGACCCCACCCTGACGACCCCCGACAGGACCAGCCGGGCGACCACGCACGACAAAAAGGGCTTACCTGCTCAAGCTCGGAAACAGCCACTCGGGGCTTCCTGTGGTGGCGCTCATCGGAACGGTCCCTCCGCCGGTGCCTGGGCCATCGCGACGGCGCGCGGTCGTCCCCCGGTCCGTTCACCCCGTCGGTGCCGGTTCGCCGCTCCGCTTCTGCCACTTGACCGGGCGTACGTGGTCATCCGGGCAGGCGGGCCACGGTGCCGAAGAACGCGGCGACCTGCCGTATGACGGCGGCGAAGTTTTCGGCGTCGAGCGGTTTGGCGATGTAGGCGTTGGCGTGGGCGTTGTAGCTGGCCGCCACGTCGGCCTCTGCCTGCGAGGAGGTCAGCACCACCACCGGGATGGACCGCAGCGCCTCGTCGGCCTTGATCCGGGCCAAGACCTCGCGGCCGTCGAGGCGGGGCAGGTTGAGGTCCAGCAGGACCAGGCCCGGTTTGGGAGCGTCGTCGTCGTGGCCGTCGGTGCGCAGCAGGAACGCCAGGGCTTCGTCACCGTCGCGCGCCGTGTGCAGCCGCACCGGGCTGTCGACCAGGGCTTCGGCGATCATGAGCGCATCAGCGGGGTCGTCCTCCACCAGCAGCACGTCCAGCACCGCTTCGTGGGTAAAGCCCGAGGAACCCATCGCGTTGGTCACGCGGTGACCTTAATCGCCGCGACCCGAGGTGCCGGCGTGGATGCCGCCGCCCAACCTGGATGTCGTTCAGACCCGGTTCCCGCCGTGGTGGTCCGGGTGAGCACCACTCCACCGCTCGTCCGTCACGCGCCGCACGTGTGGGTCCGTGCTCCCGGCACCTCGACGCTGGAGCCGGCCGGGCGTCCGCCGCTGGACGGTCGCGGCGCTCCTGGTGGCGTCGGACGCCGATCTGCTCGACGATGTTCGGGGTGCGGAGCGACAAGCCTTCGTCAGATCCGTACGCGATCGACCTCCCCGCTCCACGCCCGCGTTTCCCTCTTCGGGACCGACCACGTACCAGCAGAGGACCGGCGGCAGGCGGAACGACCTTCGACGTCGAGCGGCCAGTCGCTTTCGCGGTGCGCGGTCAGACCGGGACGGGAAGCCGCGCCCACACCACTTTCGTCGCTCCCGTGCGGCGCACACCCCAGTCGCTGCTCAGGACTTGGACCATGCGCAACCCGTTACCGCGATTCCGCCCTGCCGTGGAACCCCCGACCGTCGGAACCCGGTCGGCGGATGCGTCGTGGACCTCGATGACCAGTTCGTCGTCGTCGCCGTGGCCCCGGCGACATATCCTCAGTCGACGGGGCCCGTCGGCGTGATCACACGCATTGGCCACGAGTTCGTTGCACACAAGTTCGACATCCTGCACGAATTCCTCGTGAAAGCCCCGGAGCAGGTTGCGTACTTCCTGTCGCATCACAGCCAGGTCTTCGCACGGCAGAGAAGTCTCCAGTGCCACCTCGTCCTTGCCGTGACCAGTGTGCTCGCCTGCTCGGGAAGGCTGGTCGGAGCCCGGGTACAAGGTCACGGACACGGCTCCCTTCGCGAGTCGGACGCGTCCGCCCTGCCTCATGCACGTGTGCATGGACTACCCCCACTACGCCATTCGCATGCCTGCTCGGCACAGGCAGCTCATTCCCATTCCATGGGATGGGGCGGAACGTGCGCAGGCTTCCGACGAGATGGGGGTCGACGAGGTCGCCGGACGGGCCTGGGATAGCCGGAAGCTCGCGAACGCGATCAGCGCGGTCCGGTACCGGCGCCGCGGCGCACCCGCTTTCGCGGGATCGAGGTCCTGGCCGGTGTCGGCGCAAACGCAGGTCGGGGCCACGTGGAGCAGCCTGGGTGGCACCCGGACCACTGCCGCTCTGCGAGGTGCCGTCGCTTTCGCGCGCCGTCACGGCGCGGACGGGACTCCGGTCGACCTGGAAGACCTGTGGCTCGTGGTGCTGCGGGCGTCACACCGGCGGGTGGAACACGGGGCTGTGCAGTACCGTCACCAGGGCGACGTCGTCGCCGGCGGGCTGATCGCCCACCATGGCGGCCATGATCCGGACGCAGGCCGCTTCCGGCGGCATCGGGGACACGACCCTCCGCAGCTTCTCCAACTGGTCGTCCAGCTCCACGTCACGGCGTTCCACCAAGCCGTCGGTGTAGAGGGCGATCAGCGCTCCGGGTGGCACGTCGGTGCTCGCACCCCGGCGGCCGGTGACGGCCAGGTTGTAGCCGATGGGCGGACCGACCGGGACATCGACGAAGCAGGCGTCCTGCCCGGGCAGGACGAGGAGGGGCGGCAGGTGGCCCGCCAGCGCGAGGTCCATGCGGTGGGTCGCCAGATCGATGACCGCGTAGGCGACGGTGGCCATGCTGTGGGCCTCGAAGTGGCCGGCCTTGCGGTCGAGCTTGCCGAGCACGTACGTCGGGTCGGGGGACTCCAGGGCGTAGGCGCGCAAGGCGCTGCGCAGCCGGCCCATGACGATCGCGGCAGGCAGCCCGTTGCCCACCACGTCACCCATCACCACGCCGATGCGCCGGCCGGGGAGGACGAACACGTCGTACCAGTCGCCGCCGACACCGCTCTCGGCGCCGGGAACGTAGCGGGCGGCCATCTCCCAGCCCTCCGCAACGGGCAGGTGTCCGGGCAACAGGCTTTCCTGCAGCATGGCGGCGGCGGCCCGTTCCGAATGCGACCGGTGCATGTGCGCCGCCATCGCCAGCCGGTCGGCCACCAGTTGCAGCAGCTCGACCTCGCCGTCGGTGAACCGACGGGTAGTGGTGCTGCCGACGTGCAGAACCCCGATCAGGTCGCCCTGGGTGACCATCGGCACACCCAGCAGGACCCGCAGACCCCGCTCCCACAGCAGCGGGCTCGTCACCGTGGACTCATCGACGTGATCGACGTACACCGCCTCCCGCAGCAGGGCCACGCGGCCCGCGAAGCCCGCGCCCACCGGTACCCGAACGCCTTGGAAGACTTCCTCCCGCAGACCGGAGGTGGCCCTGACCGCCAACTGCTCGCCGCCGGGGTCGACCAGCAGAACGGTGGCGGTGTCGACCGCGAACAGGTCGCGCACCCGCCGCAGCAGCACCTCGAAGAGCTTCTCCTGGTCGAGGTCGCGGAGCGTGCTGTCGGTGACCGCCTCCAACACACGCAGCCGCAGCTCCGGGCTCCGCATATCACCCATACCCCGCCCCCTCGTCCGCCGTCCGACCGCGTAAGCCTACGGAGTGAATCCTGCTGGGCTCGTCCAGGCGACCTGAACTCCCCCGACAGCTCGGAGGCTGGTCCTCCCCTGGTTGCACGGAGTCGGTGATCCCTCACCCGGAATGTCGACCGGGTGTTCCGTCCGACTCCGGGGACACGGTCGTGCGGACGATGCGGACCGGGTCGCTCGTGACAGGGCGGACCCCGGGTGTCCACTGGGCCGATCGCCGATTTCCCGGTGCACCTCGATGTCCGCGTTCCGGCTGGCGCCTTCGCCGTTCCTCTGGCGGTGGGCCGCCCGGGGCCACCCGCCGCGTGCTCGACCAGTGCACTCGCAGACCGGCGTCGATCCTGTGGGCGGCCGGCGGCGGCGTGCCGGTGCGCAGGTCGCCGCGGCGTCAGGCGGGCACGGAACGTCATGGTCCGCTGTGCCCTACGGTCACCGCGACGGGTGAAGTCCTCCTCTACGGTGCTCATCGGGGCGGGACTCCGCCGTGCCAGGACGCGGCTGAGGGAGCGCAGGTGCCGTTCACCGGGGCCGACTGCGCTCACGAGCACGACCACGTGGCCCGTGAGCGCGCGGTCGCATCGGCAGGCGGTCGCCGGGACGTCCGGTCGTCGTGTTCCCGGACGGCCGCGTGCCGGTCGGGTCGACGAGCACCGAACTCGCCACCGGCAGCCGATTCCCGACGCGGGTCGACGGGGTGCCGACAGCGCTGTGGAGCAGAAGCGGGCCGGGTGGGCGCCAAGGGCGGGCACAAGCCGCGGCAGGCGGTCAGGCGGCGCAAGCGCGGCGAGGCACGGGCGGTCGCGCGGGCGCAGGAGACCTGGTTCACCCGGCAGAGCGGGCTCACGCAGGTCGCGGTCTTCCTGGGGTACTCCGGCTACTGGTCGGCGGGCACTTCCTGCTGCGGGGCGCGGTGATCCCGGCGGTGGGCGCGCCGACCGGCGGGGTGCCGGCGGTTTCCACTCCGGTGGGCTGGCTGTTCGCCTGCGGCGTGTTCGCGGCGGGGGCGTGCCGGTGGTCGACCGGCACACCACGACGCCTGCGACGGTGAAGCGGCTGGACGTCGTCCTCGGGGTGTGGTGTGCGGTCGCGGTGTGCTCCTTGCCGGTCAGCGACTACGCCGACGACGTCTCCCTTCCCGTCGACTACCGGGCCGGTGTGCACTCAGTCGGGTCCGGCATGCCCGTCTCGCCGGTGGTCGCGGGTGTCATCGCGCCGGGATCGACCTGAGCCGCCGCCCGGGGCGCTGCGACGACCACGGCGGTCGTGGCCCGCACCACCAGCGCGGCGGTGACCACCGCCACGGATCTGCGCAGCACCGAACGGCGCTGCTCGACGCGCCTCCGCACCGGACACGGGATCGCGGAAGGTCCGCCCTCGGCACCGGAGCCGGTGCACGACGTCGTAGCCGCACGCGGGAGCGGACACGCCCGCCGACTGCGGGACGTGGTCACCACGGCGGTGACGGCAATCACCTTGGCCCGAGTGGACGGAAAGAATGAACAATGCGCATCGACCTCACCGCGGAGGGGCGATGCGGACATCCGCGTGTCGGCATCGACCACAGGGTGAGGACCTGGGGTTCGCAAGCCCGCCGAACCCGTCCCAACGGCGGATCGCCGGTCGATTCGACAAGCAGAAGGCATCGCCCCATCATGGAAGCACAACAGGGACCGTCATCCCCGCAGGAGTCCCGGCCAAGCCTCCGGCAGTGGGACGCACAAATCGTGTCACGACACCGGTGGTGCGAGTAGTGGTCTTTCCAGGTGACGGCGAACGATTCATGCGGTCACGCCCGGCCCATGTTCCCGTCGTCCACGACCGACCACGTTCCCGGGCACCCGGACCGTCCGGCGGTTGATCGCGGAGACCGCCCGGTGCGCTTGTGACGACACCCGCGGCAGCGACACCCGTCCGCGATCACCCGCCCTCGGCGCGGCGTACGTACGACACCGCGGAACCGTCCTCCGCCGGGCCGCGACGCGCGCCGGCGGTCAGCACCTCACGCGACGGCGGTCCGGCAGTGGCAACCGGGACGGGGCCGGTGCGATCCGGGGCGTTGTGGGGGATCTCCCCGATGCGGCCGACCCCGGGGTGGGGTTGAGTCCGTTCCGGACTGCCCCATCGACGAGGAGGTCCGTGCTCATGAGGATGGCGATCGAGTGGATCAGCGTCGACGAGCGGTTCCCCCACGACGGCGTCCCCGTCGCCGCCGCCGTGACCGGTCGCTACCCCGTCGATCCCGACGACCCCGAGCCGTTGAGCGGTCAGGAGTTCTGGCTGGTCCTCCCCGCGCACTTCCGCCGCCTCCACCTCGTGGAGGACACCGGCGAGGTCGTCGAGAACTGCTTCATCGACGCGGACCGCGTGGTCCGCCACCCCCTCGGCGGGAGGAGCGACGAACTGGTCACGCACTGGGCCGCACTGCCGAACCTGCCCGGAACGGACGTGCCTCGGGTCATCGGCGACGGCGTCCAGCCCGCCCTTCGCGCAGCGTCGGGCGACTGAACCCCCGCCGGCGCGCACCCGCGCCCACCGGAACTCGGCGCGGCGTGCCGGTCTCCCGGCGGCGGACCGCCAACAGCCGGCCCGGGAATCCGCCGGGCGGCGCGGAGGTGGAGCGTGGTGGAACAGGGAACCACCGCGAGCCTCCGGCCGACGGAGTCGATCTCCGCAGGCCTGGTCCCACCGAGGACTCGCGCCCTGTCGCGGACCGGCATCCGGCCCGGTCCCGATCGCAGCGGTCGTCAATCCACTTCACCGGGAAAGCCCGGCGACCTCTTCGGCGTGAATAGAGCCTCGACGAAGTCGACACCAGCGGAACGACCACTGCGGAAATACGGCCATCGGAAGCCCTCGAATGCGGTTCGACGCTGCCGAACGCGTCCGACGGCTCCCATTCCGCTCCCACAGTCCGCTCCGGGGCGTCACCATGGAGGTGCTCGACCATTTCAACCACGGTCGGGTGAGCACCACCGTGGCAGCCCGCCCGCCGGGACGGGCACGGAGGCGCACCACGACGTCGCGACCGACGCCTGCGGAGCACCCTCACCGCGCTCGGCCCCCACCGGCACACCGGTGCGGTGACCCACTGCGGACGTCAACTGCACCGCACGGCCCTCGGAGCGTCGATCAGCGACACCCGACACCCTTGGGCGAGACACCCGACCTCGTGCTCCAGGGCTACCCTGGTCCCACCTGCGGTCACACGGCGAGGTGGAAGTCCGGACGAAGGAGAGGAGCCAGGGTGCACGAAGCGCTGCCGCTGGAAATCGGTGTTCACGACCGCGGTGCCGACACCGTGGCGACCGTCGTGGGGGAACTCGACTTCGGCACGACCCCCAGGATGCTGGAGGTGGTCGAACCCCTCGCGGCCGAGGGTCGGACGCTGGTGCTGGACCTGTCCGAACTGGATTTCTGCGACTCCAGCGCGCTCAGCGCGCTGGTCCGGTTGCACAAGGTGGCCAAGGCGGCGGGCGGTGCGCTGCACTTGGCCGCCCCGCGCCCCCAGGTGGAATCGGCGATCACCCTGACCATGCTGCACCAACTCCTGACCATCCACCCGCGAGTGCCCGACGCGCCGGGTGGATCGACCCCGTGAGCAGCCTCCCCCCTCGGGACGCCCGGGATGGTCGCGACTTCGCCTCCTTCGGCCTGTCGGACATGGTGCGGCTGACCGCCGACCTCCGGGCCGCAGCCGAGAGCGCCGACGACTTCGCCGCCGCGGCAGCCGAGGTGGTGGAACGGTTGCGCGACCGTTTCGCGGACGAACGCGGCGGGTCGGTCGTGCGGTCGGCACGCTTGTTCTCCACCCGTCGTTTCGACGCGTTGCCCGAAGCGTCCCAGCAGGTCGTGCGCGAGAGCGTGTCGGGCGATGTCGAGGCGGGCGCGTGTTGCCTGGTGCTGGAAGCCACCGCCGGGATGGGGCCGACGCGGACCGCCCCGACCGCGTCGGGCATGCCCGGCACGCTCCTTCCGACCTCGGCGGAGGCCGCGGCGGCGGTGCCGATGATCTCCGCGCTGGCCGCCGCGTCGGGTTCGCGGAGTGCGGGTGGCACGACCCGCGAGGCGTGGGACCGGTTGGACGTGTTCCACGTGCCGGAGGCCGACGGCAGCGAGCACGTCCCGGATCAGGACTTCGTCCGGGAACACGGCGTCCGCTCGGCGCTGGCGTTCGGTGGCGCGCTGCCCGACGGGAACCTCTTCTGCGTGGTGCTGCTCGCGGGCGTGCCGATCCCCGCGGGTACCGCAGAGCTGTTCCGGGCGGTGGCCGTGAGCATCCGAGCCGGGTTGCTGGCCCACCCCGTCGGTGGGCGCGGTGACGTCGACGTGGTCGCGCAGCGCGACGCCCTGCGCGACCACCTGCGCGTGCTGGAGAACACCTCCCGCGAACAGGCGGCCGACCTGGAGACCACGGTACGGCGGCTGCGCGCCGAAGTTGAACTGGTCGACACCCTGCAGGTGGTCGGTCACCGGCTGACCTCACAACTCCACCTCGACACCCTGGTCCAGGACGCCACCGACGCGGCGACCAAGGCGACCGGGGCGGAGTTCGGCGCGTTCTTCTACAACCTCGTCGACCAGTACGGCGAGTCCTACACCCTCTACACGTTGTCGGGCGTGCCCAGGTCGGCGTTCGAGCGCTTCCCCATGCCCCGCAACACCGACGTGTTCGCCGTCACCTTCAACGGAGAGGGCGCGGTCCGCTCCGACGACATCACCCAGGACCCCCGCTACGGCCACAACACCCCCTACCAGGGGATGCCACCAGGACACCTCCCCGTTCGCAGCTACCTGGCCGTACCGGTGATCTCCCCTTCATCGCAGGAGGTGCTGGGCGGGTTCTTCTTCGGCCACCACGAGGCCGGGCGGTTCACCGAGCGGCACGAGCAGTTGGCCGAGGGCATCGCGGGCTACTCGGCGATCGCCCTGGACAACGCCCGCCTGTTCGACCGCCAGCGCTCGACGGCCACCGAACTGACCCACAGCATGCTGCCCGCGGTGCCTCACGTGACCGGTCTGGCCATCGCGTCCCGTTACCTGCCGGCGGCCACGGGATCGGAGGTCGGCGGTGACTGGTTCGACGTCCTCGAACTGCCGGCCGGGCGCACCGCGTTCGTCGTCGGCGACGTCGTCGGCCGGGGTGTGACAGCGGCGGCCGTGATGGGGCAGATGCGCACCGCCGTGCGCTCCTACGCACTGCTGGACCTGCCACCCGCCGACGTGCTGCGACACGCTTCGGGACTGGCCGGTGTCACCCCCAAGGCCACGTTCATCACCTGCTTCTACGCCGTGCACGACCCCGCCGACAACACACTGGCCTACGCCAACGCCGGTCACCTGCCGGCGATCCTGACGCGCCCGGACGGCACGACCGACCTGATCGGCAAGGGCCTGGGCATGCCGCTGGGCGTCGGCGAGACGTTCCTGCAGCGACAAACGTCATTTCCGGCAGGCGCACGCCTGACCCTCTACACCGACGGCCTGGTCGAGAGCCGCGACCGCGACTTGACCACCGGTATCGAAGCCCTGCTGGCCGAACTCGGCGCCTTGCCGCGCGAGCTGGACCTCCAGGTCGCCTGCGACAAGCTCATCGACCGCCTCACCGCCGGACGCCACGACGACGACGTGGCGCTGCTGCACGTGCACCACCTCGCCGGGAACCGCCGAGTGGCCTCCATGCCGCTGGACACCGGTCCGACGGTCACGACCCGGGCACGCGCCTTCGTCGCCGCGCACCTGGGCCTGTGGGACCTGCCCCAGGTGCGCGACGCGGCGCTGACGGTGACCAGCGAACTGGTCGCCAACGCGGTCCAGCACACCAACCGCCCCATCGTGCTGCGCCTGCACCACCAGGACTCCCTCCTGTCCGTCGTCGTCGCCGACCACGGCGCCTCCGCGCCGCGGCTGTTCGAAGCGACTCCGCAGGAGGAGCGGCACCGCGGGCTGATCCTGGTCGACGCGTTCGCCACCCGGTGGGGCACCCGGGCCACCCCGGACGGCAAGGTCGTCTGGGCCGAGATCGCCACGACGCGCACCCGGCCCCCGGGAGGAACGTCGTGACCGCGATCCCCGTCGCTGCCGGTACCGCCGACCCGGCTGCCGGTGTCGCGAGTACCGTCTCCCGGAGGGTGCGGAGACTGGCACCCCACCTTGGACAGGGTCCGGGTCGATTGCCCGCGCCACCTCCGGTCCCACCGCACCCGACCTGCGGTTTCTCCTTCCGGACACGGGTGTGGGCGCACCGCGCGGAGAGCGGGCCGAGGTGGTGGGTGTGCGCCGGTCCGGGTCGGTGGGGCACGCGGGGTGGGTCCGAGCCCGGTGATCACGCGTGCCGGCGGTTCCGCGACGCGCGCGGGTTCCGCGACCGCGCCCCCGAAGGCCCGTCCGAGGGGCTCACCCCTCGGTACCGGGTCCGCTGCACCGGCACCGGTGGGCTCGACGGCCTGGACGGGACCGCCGAGGCCGACCGGGCGCTGCGGACCAGCGCCGCGCAGGTCGCCTCGCCGGACGCCACCTGTCCGATCGACACGGTGGTCGAGCCCGCCGCGCAGGCGCGGAACCACGCCGGGGCGCCCCCGGCCGTCGGGTTCACCGGTCTGCCCGTCGCCGCCCACCGCACCCCGCTGGTGCGCATCCCCGAGCGACTGGCGGCCTTCGCCCGCTACGAGCACCGGATCGACCGCCGCACGGCCGACCGGCCGTTCCCGGTCATGTGCGCCTGCGCCGCCGACGAAGTGGACGACGACGCGTTCACGCAGGTCGGGTGCATCGACCCGAACGCCGACGCCTCCTCCCCCGGCTTCCGGCTGCATGCCGGGGGCAACGGGGTCGCCGCCCCGGGCGGCGAGGTGAACCGGTTCGACGAGGACCTGTTCACCCCCGTGCCGCGACGTGCCGATTCCCGTTCCGGCGGCGGGGAACCGGTGCTCGCCACCGACCCCGCCTCCCCCGACCACCTCGGCCTGCTGTGCCCGGCCCGGCACGCCGCCGACCGCGGGGTGTTCCCCGGGCTGCGCACCTGGCCCGGCGTGTCCACGCTGGTGGACCTGCTCGACCTCGCGAACATCCGAGTGGAGCGTGCCGCGTGACGATCACCGACCTCTCCCCCTCGGGCGACTTCGTCCACCCCGCGGTGTTCTACGCCTCCGACGAGGAGTACTTGCAACTGCTCGTGCCCTTCGTCACCGACGGCCTGGAACAGGGCCAACCGGTCGCCGCGTCCGTGCCCGACAGCCGCCTGCGGCTGCTGCGCGACGCCCTGGGCAACGCCGCCGCGGACGTGCTGCTGCTCGACATGCAGGTCGAGGGCCGCAACCCGGGCCGCATCATCCCCGCCGTGCTGCGCCGGTTCGCCGACAGCCACCCCGACAAGCACGTCCGAGTCATCGGCGAGCCGATCTGGGCCGGGCGCACCGACGCCGAGTACCCCGCGTGCGCCCAGCACGAAGCGCTGATCAACCTCGCCTTCGCCGGCCGCGACGTCACCATCGCCTGCCCCTACGACACCACCGCGCTCGACGAGCACGTCCTGACCGACGCACTGGCCACCCACCCGCTGGTGTGGGAGACCACCCGCCGCTACCGCAGCGGCCACTACGACCCCGACGACGTCGTCAACCGCTACAACCAGGCCCTCGCCACCGACCCGGGTGCCGCCACCTTCCAGGTCGGCACCACCGCCGACATCCGCGGCGCCCGCCGCTTCGTCACCGCGCACGCCCAGCGCCTGGGCCTGTCCGACGCCCGGACCGCCGACCTCGCGCTGATCACCACCGAACTCGTGGTCAACAGCCTCCGGCACACCAGCGGCACCTGCCTGCTGAGCATCCGGCAGGACGGCACCCACCTGATCTGCGCCGTCGAGGACGACGGCCACCTCGCCGACCCGCTCGCCGGCCGCCACCCCGCCCGCCCCGACCAGGAAGGCGGCCGCGGCCTGCTGCTGGTCAATCAACTCGCCGACCTCGTCCGCACCCACACCACCCCGCACGGCACGACCACCCACGCCTTCCTGCACCTCACCCGCTAGCCTCACGAGTCCACGTCGTCGGTGTGGGGCCGGGTTGCCGGTGGTCGCTTCCGGCGGTGGTGTGGGGCCGACGGTGGTGCCGGTGCACGCTCCACACCGGTGGCGGACGTCGCGCAGCACGGTGGTGGAGTCGTGTGCGCGGAGGAGCCGTTGTCGGTGACGACGCGGTGACGTGGCCGATGTCGCGGGCGGCGAAGAACGCACGCGCGACGGGCGGAGCCGATTGTGGTGACCGCTTCTCGGCGGGCTTCCCGGTACCGGTGTTCTCGGCGCGGTCGTCCTTCCGGTCGGGTCGAGAACCGGCGGCGGTTGGGTCCGAGGTGGATCAGATGCCGGCCGACCGTGCGCACCGACACGGCCGTGCCCTCGGCCACGACCTCCAGGGCGGTTGCCGCAGCGCCTGGCGAGGCGGTGGCGGCCTTCGACGGACAGCGGGGCGTTGCGGTGGAAGCGCGGACAGGTCTTCCGCGCGGCGGGTGTTGGTCGCGTTCCCACCCTGCCACCGAAGGACCCGCCCCTCGGCTCAGCCCTACCGGCCGTCACCAGCGCCATGACCCCCGGCAGCGCTCCAGGGCCACTGGCCGAGGCCCGCCCCGGTACGCCCGGGAGCCCTACGACGCTGCTGGGTGCCGGCCCGCCTCCACACCACGGGCATGTTGGTCACAGCAAGACGTTCAGCAGGATGGTGAGCAGGACCGACACCACGATCGAGATCGCCAGCATCGTCAGGCACCCCGGGCGGCCCCCCAGGAACTCGACGCGGGTGTTCCCGAAACGCACGACAGATCCTTCCCCACCGCTCCGGTTACCGACCGGTCACGTGGTCGACGCCGCGCTTCTTGCGACCGGCCAGCCCCGCGAGCCCCAACAGGCCCAGGAGGCCCAGGAGGCCCCAGTTGCCGCTGCTGTCGTCGTCATCGTTGTTGTCCTGGGCCATCACCGCTGCTGTGGCACGCGGCGCGGATTCTTGCGCGGACGCGGCAGCCGCCGGAACGGCGGACAGGGCCGCGCCGAGGACGAGTGCCGCTACGAGGCGCTTCACGTTGTCCATGTCATTCCTCCGGTCCATGGCGTTTGCAGAGGTGCCATGGGTACCGCCGAAGTGGACAGTTACACGGCCTCGGAGCAAAACACCCATTCGAGTGAAGACACCGACATGCCCGCAATCACCCGCACGTCCCGGCTGCGGCGTCGTCGACAACGGCCCGCGGTTCAGCGTGGCCGCAGGGCTGATGGTCACGTCAACCGCACGAAGTACGACCAGGGGTGACGACTCGACCCCGGAACGTCACGATCGCCTCCGGCGCGCGGATGCGGTCGGTGCACCTGCGGGATGAGTGGTCCGGGTCGGTGCGCGGGAGGCGGGATTCACGGCGTGGGAACCCGACGACCGGGACGTGATCGAGGTTTGCGCCACGGGCCTCGACAACGAGTTCGGGCCCGCGGGCGGGGGTGGACTCCACGGTGCAGCAACAGGTGCCGGGAGTTGTCGGCGTGGTCGTGGGCGTTGGACGCCGACTCCGCCGCCACCAGCCGCAGCGCCCCGTCGATGCGTTCGCGCACGGCGGTGAGGTCGTCGCAGTGCGACGGGGTTTCGATCTCCACCTGACCGGCGACCCGGCCCTCTTCTGCGTGGCCATCCGTACCGCGCCCGCCTCGTGCGGTCGCCGCCGTCCCGTGCGCCCCGGTCGCGGTGTCCGCATCCGGACAGGTCACCGCCGCGGGGTGATCACTTGTGACCGTGGGTGCGCATCGGTTGCCGCCCGCGGAGCGGGAAGTGGCGCGGTTGCGGGTGGTGGCCGCGCTGGGGTCCGGGCAGGTCGAGGGCTACCGGCAGGCTGCGGGGTGTCCGGCTCCCGGGCCTCGGCATGGCGGCATCCGCCGTGTCGAGGCGGCCGGCTAGGCTCGGTCCGCGTGTCTGCACCCTGATGGGCCGACAGGTGCGACGAGTTGGGGAGGCAGCATGACCCGGACGGAACTGGGCAAGGCGGTGCTCCTGGCGAGAGAGATCTGCCAGGACATCCTGAGGCCGCAGGCCACGGCGGTGGACGGGGAACAGCGGTGGCCCGTCGAAGGGATGACCGCGCTGCGCAGCACGTTGGGCGGTCTGGTGGTGCCCGAGCGGTTCGGCGGGATGGGCCAGGGGCTCTCGGCGGTCGTGCAGGTCGGGGAGGTGACCGGCCGGGCGTGCGCATCGACGTCGATCTGCTTCGGCATGCACCTGGTCGGTTCCGCGGTGATCGCCGCCAAGGCCACGGACTTCCACCAGGAACGCTACCTCGCCCCGATCGCGGAGGGACGGCACCTGACGACCCTGGCGTTGTCCGAGCCGGGCAACGGCGGCGAGTTCTGGTTGCCCCAGACTCGCATGGAACGCAGCGGCGGGAACGGGTTGCGCCTGTCGGGCACCAAGAGCTTCGTCACCAACGGCGGTCACGCCGACTCCTACGTCATCTCCACCGTCGCGACCGGCCCGGAGGCGCCGCCTGGCGAGTTCTCCTGCACGGTGGTCGACGCGAACACGCCGGGCATGGCGTGGGGTGCCCCGTGGCACGGCTTCGGGATGCGGGGCAACGAGTCCCGGGCCCTGGAGCTGCAGGGGGTGGAGATCGGCCGCACACAGCTGCTGGGCGAGCAGGGCGACGAGATCTGGTACGTGTTCAACGTCGTGGCCCCCTACTTCCTGATGGCCATGGCCGGCACCTACCTGGGGGTCGCGGTCGCGGCCTTGGACGAGGCGCGCTCCCACGTGATGGCGCGTCGGTACGCGCACAGTGGTCGGGCACTGGCCAACCAACCGCTGGTCCAGCACAGGCTGGGCGTCATGTGGGCCCGGGTGGAACGGACCCGGCGGCTGCTGTACCACGCCGCCGCGGCGGCGGAGGCCGGTGAGCCCGACGCCCTGCCGGCGCTGTGCTCGGCCAAGGCCGAGGTCGCGGAAGCCGCGGAGGCGGTCGTCAACGACGCCCTGACCCTGACCGGAGGACTCGGCTACGCGAGCGACTCGGTGCTGCACCGCCTCCTGCGTGACGCCCGCGCCGCACACGTGATGTCCCCGGTCACCGACCTGCTGCGCGTGTGGGTTGGCAAGGCCCTGCTCGGTGAACCCCTGCTGGGTGACTGACGTGTCCCCCTCCCCACCTCTCGTCCTGCTGACCGGCACCACCGCGGAGGTCGCGCCGAAGCTGCGGGCGGTGCTGGGCGACGGGGTCGAGATCGTTTCCGCGGGCGTGGAGGAACTCCTCGCCCGCACAGCCCAGGCCCCGACCGGCTCCCGTCCTGTCCTGGTCGTGCTCGGCAGGCAGCTCCCCGCGCCCGTGGGGTTGGTGCACGCGCTGCGGCCCGACGGGATCACCGTGGCGGTCGTCGTGTCGTCCGCGCCCGGCGTCGAGAGCAGGACGGCGATGCTGCCGCTGCTGTTCTCCGCCGACCAGGCCCGTCACCTCCCTGCCGGGTCCGACGACCGGCTCCCGGAAGTGGTGCGCGACGTACTGGAGTCCATGGCACACCGCCGGGCCTACACCGCCGTGCGCGCCGCCGCCCAACAACGACTGACCGACAGCGGCGTGCTCGTCCGGCAGGTCCACGACCAGGTGTTCGGCCGGCTGCTCGCCGAAGCCCCCATCGGTGCCGTCGTGGTGGGTGACAGCGGGGTGCTGACCGCGTGGAACCACAGGGCCGCGGAGGTCCTGGACCTGGTGGGGCCCGCCTCGACCGGACCGCGCCTGTCGTCGCTCTTCCCGACGCAGGTCCACGACAGCCTACGGGCGTTCCTGGCCTCGCGCGGCCCGGTCGAGACGACGCTCGACCGCCTCGACCGCCGGAAAACGGCGCAGACCCTCCGGCTGGCCGCCCAGCGGGTGGTGGACGCCGACGAGGTCGAACGCACACTGGTGCTCGTCGAGGACGTCACCGCTTCGGTGCTCGCGCAACGCCGACTGGCCGAGCGCACCAAGCACGCCCTGCTCACCGCGGACGTCGCCGCGGCCACGACCGCACCGGGCAAGCTGCCGCACCACCTGCACCGGTGCGCGCAGGCCATCGTCGGTCACCTGGACGCGACCTGCGCGCACATCTGGACCGTCGGCCCACGCAGCGCACGGCTCACCCACGCCGCCAAGGCCGGATCGTGCTCCCACTCCGAGGACGCGCACGACGCCGGGTGGCCCACCGGGACGACCATCGCGGCGATCGCGGCACGACAACGCCCCTACCTGGACAACCCGCTGCCGGATCACGCAGACGCCACCGGTGACCGAGCGGTCCGCTTCGCCGGGTACCCGCTGGTGTTCGGCGGTCGGCTCATGGGCGTGCTGACCGCCGTCACCGGCCGGCACCTGAGCCAGGACGCGCTGACCACGCTGGAAGGCGTCGCCGACCAAATCGCCGTCGGCATCCGACAGGACCTCCTGGTTCGCAGGCTGCGCAGCACCGCCGAAGCGCTCCAAGAACCGCTGCTGCCACCTCACCTGCCCGAACTGCCCGGATTCGACCTCGCGGCCCGCTACCACCCCTTCGGCTACAACGACGACCAGATCGGTGGCGACTTCTACGACGCCTACACCACGCCGGACCGGCACCACGTGCTCGTGCTGGGCGACGTCTGCGGCAAAGGCCCGAAAGCCGCCGCCGTCACCGGTCTGGTGCGCCACACGCTGTGGACCGCGGCCCAGCACAGCACCGAGCCCGGCCACGTCCTGTCGTTGGTGAACCAGGCACTCCTGCGCCAGAGCAGCCCGTTCTGCACCTTGGTCTACGCAGTGCTCGACACCTCCTCCACCCCCGCCCGCCTGCGGATCACCTGCGCGGGCCACCCCGCTCCCCTGCTCCTGCACGGCGACGGCCACGCCACGCCGCTGGCTGTGGGCGGCCCCGTGCTCGGCGTGCTGGACGAGGTCTGCCACGAGGTGGCGGAGGTGCCGCTGCACCCCGGCGACGCGCTGGTGCTCTACACCGACGGCTTCACCGAAGGCGCGGGCGGATACCGACAACGGGAAGACGAGGAAATCGCCACCGTCCTCGCCGGCATCCCGCTCCGCCCGGGCACCGACCACCCCGCCGACGCGATCGCCGAAGCCCTGCTCGTCGACGCCCGGCAGTGGTGGGGTGACCGCCTGCGCGACGACATGGCCGTCCTCGTTCTCACCGCCCTGCCGCCCGCGCCCCGGGAGCAGGACGACCACCACGACGAGTTCCCCCTCGCCGACGACACGCCGCCGCTGGCCGAGGTACGGACCTGGACCCGCGCAGTCCTCGCCGACCTCCACCAGGACGTGGTCGAAGACGCCGAACTGGTCGTCACCGAACTGGTCACCAACGCCTACGAACACGCACACGGCCCACGCGCCCTGCGCCTGCGCAGGCCCTTCGCTCAACCGGTCGTGCGCGTCGAGGTCGACGACACCACCCCTCGCACACCGCCCCACCCCGGCACGTCGTCCCTCGGCCCGTTCCGCGGTCGCGGCCTGCTCATGATCGAGACCATCAGCAGTCGATGGGGCGTCGAAACACACGAGAGCCACAAGACCGTCTGGGCCGACATCCCGGTCGGAGCGTCACCCGACGTGGACTCCGCAGGCGGATGAGTCAGGCCGATCCCGGCTCAGCCGTGGTCGACCCGACCGACCTGGGCCGCCATCCCGGACACGCCACCAGGCCGCCCCGCCCATTCCGGCGTACGGCGTCGTCGCGCGTCCGGCTCGCGGACACCGCGAGCCGGACGGCCACGCGCGGGGTCGGCGTCGAGCCGGACGCGCGTGACCGCACCGGTCGCCGTGGTGCGCCGCACCCGGTTCACCGCACGAGTGGGCGCCGCCGCGTAGCCGTCGTCGGGCTGCGCAGACCAACCCTGCCCACCGGTAGCCACCGGCGCACGACCTGCCCTCCCCGCCAAGTCGTTGATCACGCGATCAGCGCTGGAGCCGCTCCTTCTGCAGACCCTGAGAAGCCGACCAGGCTTGGATTCGGGCACGATCGACAATGCGCCGACCGCAGTGCGCCGGCCACCCCCAGAGGTCGGGAGGCCGGCAACCTCAGGAGAGAACCGGACGAGGTCGTGAGCACCGTCGAACTCGCAGGCGTGTCCCGCTGGTACGGCAACGTGGTCGCGGTCAACGACGTGAGCTTGTCGATCGGCCCGGGTCTGACCGGGCTGCTCGGCCCCGACGGCGCGGGCAAGACCACCGGGCTGCACCTGATGGCGGGCCTGCTGGCCCCGTCGCGGGGCGAGGTCGTGATCGGCGGCGAGCCCGCGTGGGCCAACCCCGCCGTGTACCGCGGGCTCGGCCTGGTGACCGAGCGCGAGAGCGTGCCGGGATTCCTCACCGCGTGGGAGTTCGTCCTGGCCAGCGCCAAGCTGCACAAGCTCCCCGACCCGACGGCCGCCGCCCGTGCCGCGCTGGGCGTCGTGGACCTGCGCGACGCGCAGGACCGCCGGATCTCCACCTACTCCAAGGGGATGCGCCAGCGGAGCCGGGTCGCCGCGGCGCTGGTGCACGACCCGGAGGTGCTGCTGCTGGACGAGCCGTTCAACGGCATGGACCCCCGGCAGCGGATGCACATGATGGAACTGCTCGACGGCTGATCTCCTCGACCATGTCGCCGCCCACCGCGTTGATCATGGCGTCGGTGTTCGTCGTGGTGGGCACAATCGGCGCCACCCGACGACTGCGGTCGTTCGCGCTCACCGGCGAGGCGAACTAGAGCGCGTCCGCCGGCTCCCTGCTCCGCCTCGGTCCGGCGACGCCGACCACGTGGACGCGGCGGGCGGAGCCGGCTCCCGGGCCGCCGGTAGTAGCCGGTCTCGGCGAAGAACCCGGTGCAGGTGTCGACCAGGTTCTTCGCCGAGACCGGCGGGCAGGTGATGCCCGCCTCCGCCCGCAGCGCCTCTCCGTCTTCGACACGTCCACCTGCGGGTCGGAGCCCGCGTTGTCGGTGACCACCAGCTCGAACGCGTCCAGCAGCGGTATCACGGCGTTGTCGCGGTCGGCTGGCGCCGACGACCCGTTCCGCCCCCGCTCCCGGTCGACACGGATGCGGTCGACCGGGAGCGGGGGCGCTCGTGCCGTTCCAATCCGCGTCCGGTTCGGAACGATCTCCGACTTTCGCCGGAACGGATCGGAGCAGTCCTGGATGGTCTTGGACTCGCAGGCGTAGCGCGGAGCGCCCGCAGCGTCCTGACCCGGGTGCGGGACGACCACGTCGCCGAGGTCGCGGGCACCGAGCAGGTCTGGACGGCCGAGCGGCGCGCTTCGACCCGCCGCTGCCGACCGGGGACACCGGCTTCCGCCACGGCGCCGGCCAGGTCCCCGCCGTCACCGCGCCGGCCGACCTGCTGCTCGACCACCACCAGGCGGTCCACGACCGCACCGCCTACTTACGCGACCTCGTCGCCGAAGACCCGCCCCGGGGCGTGGACGAGTCGTGGGACTCGCCGGTGGCCCTGGTCGTACGGCTGGTCAGCGTGATCGGGGACGCCCCCCTGCACGTCGGCCAAGCCGCCTTCGCACGTGGCGTCCTGCCCGCGCGCCGATCTCGGCCCCGCCGCCGCAGAACCCCAGCGGTCGCCGCACGCCGTGCCGACCACGACCGTCCAGAGCAGCGCCGACGGAGGCCGCCCTTCGACCGCCTGGACTCGCGCATCGTGCCGCTCCTCCGGGGGTGGTGCCGGGCGTAGGGCATCGCCATGCCGTAGGCGACCTTCATCTACTCCGCCGGGTCCTTCGAGGCCGCCCGCACCTCGCCGTAGATCGCCTCGGCCTCGTCGGAGCGCCCGCCGAGGACAGCGCGGTGGTCGTGCCTCCGGTCAGCTCCCACCACAGCTCCGGCTGGGACTCCCGGTCCACCAGCCGCCTGCCGCGCGAGCCCAGGTCCGCCGCCGCGTGGTACAGCCCAGGTTGCGGCAGTGCAACCCGCCGACCCCGAACGTCCAGCCTTCGCTTCAGCGGGTGCGCCCGATCAGTCGCGGCACTCGCTCTGCACGGTGCCGCGACGCCGCAGCGCGCCAGCGATCACCAGCGAACGGGTCGGCTCCGCGTCCCACTCACAACGACCGCCCCGCAGCTGCTCTACCAGCGACTATGCCAGTCGATCGGCCAACAGGGGGCCCCGATTTTGGCTACCGAGAACGATCATGTAATCTATGCACACACCACGGCGAGAGCCGAGTCCGGGTGGCGGAATGGCAGACGCGCTAGCTTGAGGTGCTAGTCCCCGAAAGGGGGTGGGGGTTCAAGTCCCCCCTCGGACACGCGCACTATTCACACGGCCCACGGGTTTGATGATCACATCAGCCTCGTGGGCCGTGTGCGTGTAGCGAACTTGCAGGTCAACCGCCCTGTAGAGGCTCGCCACGCTCTCTATCTCAGCATCGGCCAACGCCTCGCCGACGTTACCCAGTGAGTCGATCATCGCGTGCACCTCGGCGGCGCTCAGGGCGTCCGGCGCCGGTGTTCCCTCCAGTTCCGCCCGCGCGGCAGCTCGAACCGCCTGCGCCTCGTTCATCGGCTCGACCAGTGCCAGCGGGTCGATTCCGGCTTTGATGGCCTCTTGGAACCGGCTCAACTGCGCCTCCGCTTTGGCGAGCCGGGCTTTGGCGGCCTCCCTGCCATTCGCCGCTCCATTCGTTCCCTGCGACTCCACCAGAGCCACAACGGTCCGGTCCCGGTTCTCCGGTGCGAACAATCGCCCGAGCCACCCGTTCACCGCTTCCTGAAGAACGTCCTCCCGGAGGTAGACCGTGGGCGGATGCGTGGCCAGCGCTGGTGATCCGGGTGCGAGCGTCCGGGCGGGACACCGGTAGTACACGCCGCGCGCCCGTGGACTGGCCTCCAGCTTCCGACCGCACGCGGTGCACCGGACGATGCCCCGGAACAGGTACGGCCGTTTCATGGGCCGCTCGGCGCGCTCGGTCTTACGAGCCGTCTTCAACCCGCCGGCGGACTTCGACTTGCGCAGCAGGTGCGCCTGCGTGAACTCCTCGACACTCACGATCGCCGGATGAGCAGGCTTGCGCGACCGCACGATCCGATCGGCGCTCGCCCGCCGGAAGCGCATCACGTAGCCGGCCGCCACGTCGTCGGGGTCGAGCAACGTCTCCTGCCGCGCCCACCGCCCGAAGAACGCGAACCCCGTGTACCTCGGGTTATCCAAGATCGCCCGTACCGTACTGCCCTGCCAACCATCGTGTGCCGCTCGAAAAGTCATCGTCGCTGGTAGAGCAAGGCTGCCACAGTGTTGGGACCATGTCCGGGTGATCATGTCCCTGCTGTACAAGGTGACCCGGAAGCTGTTGTCCGTCCCGGCGGTGCTTCTCCGCAGCGAGGCGGCCAAGGATGCCGAACTGCTCGTGCTGCGGCACGAGAACGCGGTCCTGCGCCGGCAACTCACGGGTCCGGTCCGCTATGAGCCCGCCGATCGGTTCTGGTTCGCCGCCCTGTCCGGGGCGGTGGATCGTTGCCGGTGGCCGGAGATCTTCCCGGTCACGCCGGGCACCCTGCTCGCCTGGCACCGCAGACTCGTGGCCGGCAAGTGGGACTACAGCGCGCGGCGACGCATCGGACGCCCACCGACCCGAGCGGCGGTCAAGTCGCTCGTACTGCGGCTCGCCAGGGAGAATCCACGATGGGGACACCGCCGGATCCAGGGTGAGTTGGCCCGCCTCGGCCACCACGTCGCCTGCTCGACGGTCTGGCGGATCCTGCACGACGCCGGCATCGACCCGCCACCACGCCGCACCGGCCCGACCTGGCGGCAGTTCCTCACCGCCCAGGCCCAGGGCATCATCGCAGCGGACTTCCTCCACCTCGACACCGTGCTCGGCACACGCCTCTACGCTATGGCGTTCCTCGAACACGACACCAGACGCCTGCGCATCACCGGCGTCACCGCCCACCCGACCCAGGCATGGACCACGCAGCAGGCCAGAAACCTCACCGCCGACCTCGGACACCGGACGGAGTCCCTGCACTCCCTCTCACGCGATCGCGACGGCAAGTACAGCCAGACGTTCGACACCGTCTCCAGAGCAACGACCTGCGCGTGATCGAAGCGCGCCGCAGGCGCCCCGGATGAACGCCCACTGCGAACGGGGCGTCGGCACCATCCGACGCGAACTCCTCGACCACATCCTGATCCTGGGCGAGACCCACGCACGCCATGTCCTCACGACCTACGAAAACCACTACAACCGACACCGCCCCCACCAGGCCCGAGACCAGCTACCGCCCGAGACTCAACAGAATCCTCCCGCGGTACACGACCTGGACACCCACAGACTGCTCCGCACCCGCGTCCTCGGCGGGCTCATCAACGAGTACAGACATGTCGCTTGACCAGCAGCGATGACTTTTCGAGCGGCACAGGGGATTGCCAGGCACCCGGCAGCCGGACCGGCGCCTCGGTCGCACCCGAACCGCCCAACCGGGAAGGTTCCGCCCGCTCGACGGGGTAGCGTGAGCCGTGCCCGACGACCTCGACTACTCCCCGCTCGCCGCCCCCGTCGACCCGGCTGCGGCATTGGCGCACGCGAAAGCGAACGGCGACCCCCCAGGCCGCGACATGGCGTGCGGCGCACTCGTGTTCGCCGTGATCATTGCCGCTTTCTCCGGTTTCTTGAGCATTCCGCTCAACATGTACCTCACCGGCGCCTATCCGGACGGCGGCGTGGGCGTCCGGCTCCTCGGGCTGCTGCCGCTGGTGATCGGTCTCGGGCTGATCGTCCTGGTCGTCGTCCAGGGCCGCAAAGGTAGCGGGCAGGTGCGGATCGACCACTACCGCATCATGCAGTTCGCCGCCCGCAACGGCATGGGTTACCGGATGAAGGTCAAGGACCCGGAGCAACCCGCCGGGGTCTTCGACATCGGCAACAACCGCTGCGCCGTCGACGTCGTCAGCATCGAAGGGCCACGTCCGATGGAAATCGGCCAGTACCACTACACGGCCGGCTACCACGGCGCGGAAACGTACCACTTGGGCTACGCAACCACCCCTCTCGACGCCCACCTTCCCCACCTGCTGCTGACCTCGCGGGCGAAAGGCACGGGCGTTCGGCACATGTCCGGCGGAGCCACCCTCGGGAACCCCGACCTGCGCGGCCCCGGCACCGAAGCTTTCACAGTCTCCGGGCCGTTCGGCAGGGCCGCGGAGATCCAGGCCCTGCTGGACCGCACCCTCTTCTCCCCCGACCTCCTGGCCCGGTACGCCGAACGCCCGGTCAACATCGAAATCGTCAAGAACCGCCTGTACTTCTTCTCCCCCAAGCCGCTGTCCACCACCGACCCGGAAACCTGGCGCTGGCTCCTCGCCCTGCTCTCCGACACCGCGGAGCGCCTGGAATCCTGAGCGCTGCCCGGGAGCGGGCCCGCGCGGCCGAAGGCGGTGTGGAACGAACATGTCGACGTCGCCGACATCGCTCGAGTGGTGGGCACCCGCTGCCGGTGTGCCTGCACGGACACCGACACCGACACCGAGCAGACCCTGACCTACAACCGAACCTTCACGGTGCCCGACACCGTCACCGCCTGGCCTCGGGCACCAGACGCTGCTGGAGGTGGCATTGGACTGCGGGATTCCCGGCCAGTACCCGACCGCATTCGCGGCGCTGGCCGTGGACTGAGGTTCCCCCGGTGGCTCGGAGTCTTTCCAGGCATGGTCCGATAGGGCCTGATGGGAGTCGTCCGTGGCACCACCGAAGAAGTACCCCGACGAGTTGAGGTCCCGCGCGGTCCGGTTGTACCGGGAGTCGGACCCCAAGCCGGTGATCCGGCGCCTGGCCGAGCAGCTGGGCGTGCACCCGGAGGCGTTGCGGAACTGGATCCGGCAGGACGAGGCCGACCGCGGCGAGCGGGGCGACCGGCCCTCCGCGGCCGAGTCGGAGGAGCTGCGCCGGCTGCGGCGGGAGAACGCGGAACTGAAGCGGGCCAACGAGATCCTGAAGACCGCGTCCGCGTTTTCGCGGCGGAACTCGACCCGACCCGGCGACGGTCGTGAAGCTGGTCGAGCAGCTTCGCGACCGCTTCGGGGTCGAGTTCGTCCTCCGGGTCCTGGGCGTCTCCTCCTCCACCTACCGCGGCTGGGTGGCCCGACAGGCCGACCCGTCCCGCCGTGAGCGCGAGGACGAGGCGATCACCGCCGAGATCACCGACATCCACACCGCCTCCGGTGGAACCTACGGCAGCCCGCGGGTCCACCAGGTCCTGCGGCGTCGGGGCGTCCGCGTGTCGCGCAAGCGGGTCGAGCGGCTGATGCGCCAGGCCGGCCTGCAGGGCGCCTTCCTGCGCAAACAGTGGCGCGCCCCGTCGACCAGGCAGGATCCAGGAGCGGCACCGGCGCCCGATCGGGTGAACCGGGACTTCACCGCCCGCGCCGGACCGGCTGTGGGTCGCCGACGCCACCCGCATCCGCACCGGCGAGGGCGCCTTCTGGCTCGCGGCCGTGCGCGACGCCTTCTCCAACCGGATCGTGGGCTGGAAGACCAGCGACCGCGGCTCGACCTACACGGCCTTCCGCTTCGCGGAACGGTTGGCGGACAACGGAATCCTGCCCTCGATGGGGTCGGTCGGCGACTCCTACGACAATGCCCTGATGGAGAACTCCTTCTCCACGCTCAAGATCGAGCTGGTCTACCGGCGCTCCTGGCGCACCCGCGACGAAGCCGAGAACGACCTGTTCGCCTCCATCGACGGGTTCTACAACACCGAACGCATCCAGAAGGACCTCGGCTGGCTCAGCCCCGACGAGTACGAAGCCGCCTGGCACGCCGCCCAGGCCGAACCGACTACCGTCCCGGCATCACCGACCCGATCCAGGTAACAACCACCTCGGGTTATCGGGGGAACCTCAACGACACTCACGCCATTGAGCTGCGACGAGAACTGGAACTCCAGTAACTAAACCCGCAGTCCAGCCCGCTTCCAGACTAGCGGATACGAGAACGCACATTGAGCCGACCGCCTGACCGTAAGGCATCTCCTCAGGGGTGCGCCGGTGACACCGCCTTGATCCGAGTCACCTTGAATTGCCGCTCGTCCTCTCGCAGGTGGCACCACGCCACCAGGAACGGCCCATCCCACCTGATCGGGGTGATGGTGCGCTGTGAGAACTCGCCCCCTTTCTTGACGTAGTCGACGCGCACGTCCGACTTCTCGTCGATGGCCCCCGCCAACAACGCCACCGCCTCGTCGGACAACTCCCTGTTCAGCCCCCGCACAACCTGCGCCGTGGAGGGCTCGCCCGCGACCAGGTCGGAGAGGTCCACCGGAACCGGCTCCTCCGCAGGATCGACCGCCTGCGGCTTTCGCCGCCGGACCGCGACGTTGCCCGACGACAGGTCTTCGACCACCGCGAACCCCTCCGCCAGCAACCGCGCGACCACCTCCGCAGGCGCCATCGCGCTTCCTACCACGGTCGGCGCCAGCTCGACGAAACCAGGTAACCGCACCACCTCGGCAACGACCTCGGCCTCGGCCACCAGGCAGCATCCCACCTCCCGTACCCGCACCTGCCCTCGTCCCTGCTCACCCAGCAGCACTCGCAGCGCCCACGGCACGTCCTGCCGCGTCAGGTCGGTCAACGCGGCCAGCAGGGACTCCGCAGTCCACCCTCGGGCAAACGCCGCCCGCACGCTGGCCGCGGTAAACCGCCACACCTGCGCCCCGTCCTCCACCCGGCTCTCCGCGGCAGCCTCCAGCACCCGCCTGGCCTCAACCGTCAACTGCCCGAACACCACGGCTGTCAGGTCCTCCAGCACCTCCACCTCGCACGGCATCGGCACCACCACCCCGGCCACCGCAGCGGCCAGCGCCTCCGCGTCGTCAGCGGACAACAGCGCCTGCCCGCACACGCTCAGTACGTCCCCCGCCACCACCCCCAGCATCTGCGCCTCGCGAACGACCACCTCGGCGTGCTGGTGCACCAACGGGCAGAACCAGTAGGCAGCGGCAGCGACCCCGTCGACCGACGACCCACCCCGCGCCGCCCGCAGCACCGCCCACCGCGCCGACCGGACACGAGGCGAATAGATCTTCGAGGCGGCCGGTTCGCGCTCGGCGACCGGGGAGTGGGGCAATCCCGCCCAGGCCCAGGCCAACTTCGCCCACTGCCGAGCCGGCGTCTCCCCCCGCCACTGCTCGTACCGCGCGGTCACCCGAAAAACCGACCCGGCCCGTGCCAACAACCCGGCTGTGAACAGCAGCTCCAACAGCAGCACCAGGTACTCGTCGTCCAGTCCGAGCGCCGCTCCCAGCCGCTTCCGCTCCTTGCTGCCCACTCCACCGTTCTTCAACCCCGCGATCGGCCTGCCCGTGTCCAACAACGCGTAAGCCGACCGCAGCAGGTGCTGCGCCAAAGACCGCAGCTCGCCGTCCGGAGCACCCCGACCACGCTCGACCGCGGGCCGCCCGGTCACCTCCCACCGCTCCGTCGTCCGCCTCAACCGCTCCAGGACCTGCGGCACCAGGCACACCACATCCCCGTCCGGCCACGCCACCCCGACCTGCCGCAGCTCGGTCAACGCCGCCCGAACCGCCTCCCGATCCCCGCCGGTCACCTCCACCACGGACTCCACGGTGGCCCCTGACCCCAACCCAGCCACCACCCGCCCCACCGCCAACGCATCCCGGCTTACCAACCGCATCGCGGCCGCGACGCCCTCCTCGCCCAACCGCTCCGCGAGCGCCCCGGGGTCGTCCGGCAGCGGAGGCTTCCGCGCCTCCCGCCGAACCCGCCGCACCTCATCCAGTTGCGCCCGATCCAATCGACCGAGGTGCCTCGCGAACGAAAGCATGTCCATGTCGGAATTCTGCCCACCGCCACGGCAGCCCCAAGAGCACCTCACCGGCGCGGCGTTGGCGCCTCTTCGGTGGTCCCACCACTCAACGGACGCTGACAGGAGATGGACGAGTGCTACTCGGTCACATCACTGCCGAACGCGTCGACCACACGAACGCGACAAGCAGGTCCGAGATCGGGTCTCCCGATCATCAGTTCGCGCAGCAGGGCGATGCTGCCGAAGCGGGTCACCGGGCCGTCGGGGCTGCGTTGTTCGAAGAACCGCATCGGTGGACACAGCGTGTACGCGCTGAACCCCAGCAGCACCTGGATGTCGAGTCTGCCTTGCAACCCGACCTGCAGCGCCGCGCGCAGCAGGCCGGTGAGCAGTGCGCCACAGCATCCAGGAGCACCCTCACCAGCGAAGAGGCTCGGGCATTGTCGCCTGGAACTGGGACGCCTACGGCCCTGCCTTCAGGCTGTCCAGCGGGGGCGTCTAGGCAGACCACGCCATCGTCCAGCACACCGTCCTGATCCACCGCGCCGACGTGCCTGGCATTCTCGACTTCCCGTTGGACGCTTACGAGCCTCACCACTACAACCAGAGCTTCACCAACAGCGCGTTCCTCGCGGAGTTCCCCGACCAACCCGCCCACACCGGCCTGCTCGACGACCGCGAACAACAGGACGGCTGGACCACCGACACCAACATCCCCGCACCGGTTCTGCACGCCACCGACCACTACGTGTGGGAAGGCAGCACCTACGACTGCTCGCTGACCAACTCGGTCGCCGTCTCCCTACCCAGCGCCCACCTCCTCCGACTACTCACCGCCGGCGCCTACGTCCGCGACGGCGCCGTACGCACCCCCGACGGCGACGTCATCGCTTTCGCCCCGCCGTCTTCGAACCCGGCGAACACGCCCTCCTCGTCCGCGCCGACACCCTCCACACCGGGCTCGCCAACACCGACCTCGTACTCGGGCGGGTCATCTACCAGGAACGCCGATCCGGCGAAGCCATGGAACACAACCCGTGGCCCGGCTGGAACACCCACACAAGCCTTCACATCCACCAGCCCACCTCCGAAGGCTGGGAGGCCGCGAGATCTGTCCATCGCAACCACCAACACCCGCCGCGCCGACCACGCACAGGAACTACACCTGATGACGTAGCGACTATTAACGGATAGTCAGCAGCACAAACGTCAAACTATTCGGTTTTGCGATGTCGTCAGGATTCTTGGCGAGTTCACTTTGCGTCGCCCAGCGTCCAGGAACACCCGCAGCCGCAGCCTACAGTGATGGAGCGTGTCCGCCGAAGATGGCCCCAGATTTCACTGCATGAAAGTTGCGCGGGGAATTCCCCACTCTTGCACAGGAGTCCCAGACCCCTACCAAGCTGGACTTATGAGCCACTCCCCTTCAAGGCGAGTGGGAAATTCTCCACGGATGCGCGTTCGGGCAAACCTCTCGGACACACAATTTGCCCCGCGAGATATTTCCAGGTCATCTGGGAGTCTCGTGGGGCTTTGTGTTTCCCGACCCTGCTTCGACCCTACTTGATGGTCGGTGCTCGTGGGGTGTCTGCCGGTGCGAGGGCAGGAGCAGTGGGCGGCGTCCAGCTCGTTCCACGACCTGTGGACCGCGGTCACGGCCGCGCTGGCCCTGCGGCGGGTACTCAGCTCTCCCGGCTCGGGATGCGTTCCGCGAACGGGTGGCGCGGAGGGTGACATGGAACCCGGCCTGCCGGTGCCGACCCTGTGCGTGCCGAGAATGTCGTCCGTGCAGGTCAGGCTGCGTGGTGGTACTCGTTGAGGATGCCTCCCAGTCGTTGCCGTCTGCGGACGTCGAGGTGGGTGACAACTGCTTGGTCGGCCGCTGGTTGTGGCAGTGGTTGTAGCGGTCGGGCGTTGGCGATGCTTGGTGGGGTCGGTGGGTGTTGTAGAAGCGCTCGTACTCGCGCAGGGCGCGCAGCAGGTGGCGCTGGTTCCATATGAGTGTGCGGTCGAGGAGTTCGCGGCGGCAGCTGCGGATCCAGCGTTCCATGATCGCGTTCATGCGCGGGATGCGGACGCCGCTGAGGACGACCCGGATGCCCGCGTCTTCGAGGTCCATAACGAGGTTCCTGGCGGCTTGGGCGACCCAGCAGGCGGTCGGGTGTGCGGTGACGCCGAGCACGTGGACCCGGCGACTGGCGTGTTCGATGGCCGCGAGTACGTGCAGGCGGATGCCGCTCAGGGTGGCGGTCTCGAAGAAGTCCCAGGCCAGGAGCGCGTCGGCCTGGGAGCGGAGGAAGGCCGACCAGGTCGTAGTGGTGCGTTCGGGTGCCGGGTCGATCTCGACGTCTTTAAGAATTTGCCAGACGGTGGATGCTGCGACTGTGATGCCGAGTGTGAGGAGTTCTCCGTGAATGCGGCGGTGGCCCCAGGCGGGGTTCTCCCGCGCCAGGCGTAGCACCAGGAGTCGGATCGAGCGGATGGTCCGTGGGCGGCCGGGCCGTTTGGGTCGGGATCTGGCTGCGTGGCGTCGTGCGAGGAGGTCCGGTGCCGGCGCGGCACCGTGTCCGGACGTACCAGTAGGCGGAGCCGACGAAGCGTGGCGACCGGGGGTCGGTGCAGCAGTGCCGCGAGGAACGCCCGGTCGCCGGGGGAGAACCGTGGACGGGCGTCTCCGAGTTGGCGTTCCAGGACCATGGTCTGGTGCCGCAGCACCAGGATCTCCACGGCCTTGTTCCGGTCGCTCATGGGCAGCAGGCGCAGCAGCGCGAAGGCGTTGGTCACGCCGAGGTAGGCCGGTCGGAGCAGCACAGCCGGTCATCATGCCGTGCTGATCGACGTTACAGCGGATGGCAGCCGTGCCCGCGAACGCTCGACTCCCCTTGGGCTGCGTACGTCCTCTACCTGCATGGATGAGGTTATCGGCAGGCACAGGGACAACCCCAGTTGGCTGCGACGCCACACCGCCCTCGGAATGCACACCGATCGAGTACGAACTCCGACCCCCAGGATCGCTCCAGTAGCCTGAACTCCAGTACCCAGCTCCGCCAAACGGTGTGAGGATCATCGGATCTGGTCCCGGTGTCGCAGGCGGTGTTCGCCGGCCGCGCCGACGGCGCCTTCAGCGACGACTGGAGCCGGTCGTGTTCTCGGCCCTCACCGACGGCACCGGCTGCGTCTACGTCGGCATGCGCGCGACACCGAAGACCGGCCGACCGGGTCGACTGCGGGTCGCGTCCAGGACCAGGCGCAGGGCGTCGGCGAGGTCTGTCTCCCGCCGATCGTCCGTCTTCGCCGCTGGGCGAAGAGAACGGGTCCTGTCGGACCGGCAGTGCTCACGTGCAGCTCCGGGCCTGACCGGTCAGAGGGGGGTGTCGATGAGGAGGTCGAACAGGAGACCGCTCGAACCCTGGCCGCGGCCCTCGCCCCGGTGGGCCGTCAGCCACACCGCGACGCGACCGTCGCTCCAGCGGGTCCTGTTGTAGGACACGGACAGGCGGGTCCCGGCCTGCGACACCTCCTCCTCGTTGATGAAGTACTGCTCGCCGCGGTCGAAACCTTCGCGCAGCAACGTGGTTCTCGGGCGGACCGGCTGGCCGTCGACGGCACTGGGCATGGCCGCGCGTTGGAGCTGGACCTCCCGGTTGTCGTCGGGGACGCGCACCGCGATGAACGGGATCCAATGTTCCGGGATGGTGTTCATCACCGCGTACGAGAGCGCGGCGCGAGGGAGGTCGGTGGGCGGTGGAGGTGGCGGGGCCTGCCGGCGACGGTAGGCCACCGCATCGGCAGCCGCCTCGGCGCCCCGGTGCGGCTCGCCGGTGGGCAGGCAGACGGTCTGTTCGATGCCCCAAACCAGGTTCGCGTTCTCGTCGCGCATCAGCAGGACCTCCTCGAGCGGAGCGCTGACAGCGACCTTCGGCACGCTCGGTGGGAGGAACAGGTCGGTGTCCGCCGGCACGTCGTCGCTGCCGATGGTGTCCAGGGTGAACATCGACCAGCGTTGCCAGTCCTCGTCGTAGCCCTTCCCGGCCGGGTCGACCCACTGCTTGTGGCCGAACACGTCGGTGACCACCAGGCCTCGGATCCGGGCGATGGTGCCGGCCGGCAGATCGCACGGCACCTGGTACCAATCGTTGCTGAACACCAGTGCGAACTCCAGGAAGACCAGCCGGGCGAGATCAGTGCTGTCCGGGCGGACGGCCGAGAAGTTGGTCTTCCCGTCCTCCAGCGCCCACCAGCGCGGCAGCGGCATACCGGAATACCGCACCGGTGCGGGGAACACCGTCCTGGACAGTGCCGGCTCCGGCGGTTTCACCCCGCCCAGTGCCGGGCCGGGGTCTGCGGAGAACGCGTGCCAGTCGAGCGTGCCGCCGGGGTACTCCCGCGCGGTCAGGGTCTTCTCGCCCCCGTCCGGCTTCGCGGCGGCGACCGAGAACCGGTGTTCGAGGCGTCTCGGGTCCCAGGTGGCGTTCCCGTCCGGGCGGGCGGGAGTGACACCGGTCGGCTGGTCGATCAGCAGGTCGAACCACGTGACGAACCGCTTGCCCGCGTTGATGAGCTTCGTGCGGTTGGACTGCGTGAACGTGGTGATGCCGTCGTCGGCGTTGCCGCCGCCCTTCACGTGCAGGTACAGCTCGTACCCGTCGGCGCGGCGTCCCGCGACGGCCTGTATGGTCGCCCAGACGGCAGGGTTGGCGCGTCGCGTGACGTCGGTGGCCGTCGGCAGCGTGATCGGGTACTTCTCGGCGTACTGCTCCTCGAACCGGTGACCGAGGCCGAGCAACCCGATCTTGCGGAGCATCTTGAACCAGCGGTGACCCATCGCGAGCCGCAGGTCGAACCCGATCTTCTCGGTGCCGTGGGCGAACGACAGCCGTCGCCGTTCCGCCACCGTCTCCAGTGGGCGGTCGGCCGGCAGGTCCTCCGGCGGGCCGTCGGGCGGCCGGAACCGGCTGGGCCGCGCGTGCCCGGCCGAGTACGTCACAGCCACCGGAGAGCCACCGTCGGTGCCGAGGAACTCGCCGAGCTGCCACTGCCGGGTGAGCAGCCAGAGCGGATCCCTGACCTCGACGCGCAGGGCGCGGTCGAAGTCGGTGGTGCGGGGCCTGCCTTCCAGCCGCGTCCACGTGGGTTCGGTCATCGGCCGGCCCTCCGGGTGTTCTGGGGACCCGACAGCACGGTCGCCGGCAGGAGGTGCGCGAACGCCGTCGCACCGAGGTGTGCCGGCTCGACCGCGCGGGTCTTCGCCATCTCGAACGTCTCGGTGACCGCGTCGACGAGGTCGGCGGTCGCCCACTGCCCGCCGGGCACCCGATCTGGCGGCACGACCAGCAACATCGCCTGCGGTGGCTCGGCGTCGGGTCCGTTGTGGTGCACGGCGACACCGGTGGTCTCCCGTTCGGCGGGGATCACCTCGGTCCACTCGTCCAGCAGCAGCCCGCATTGCCGCTCGTGGCCCAGCCCGGCCGCGTAGTGCGCGGTGAACAGCAGCCGGTCCTGGTCGAGCTGGTCGGGCAGCGCGGGATCGTTGGCGAACTCCATGCCGAGCCAGTGGTCGCCCTCGACGTAGGGCAGCTGGATCGGCGACAGTTCCGGGTCCTTCCGGTTGGGCAGGCCGACGCCGAGCAGCCCGCCCGGACCGAGCAGCGCGTCGGAGAGCACCACGACCTGCTCCCACAACCTCGGCTTCTCCCGCACCCGTGCCATTCCGTGCAGCCAGTCGTCGACCGGGAAGTCCCGGGTGGACTCGAGGTGCCCGACCAGGTCCTCGCTGTCGTCGCGCGCCTTGCGCCACTGGTCGATGACCGGGCCGGGCGGGGTGAACTCGGGCACCGACAAGACGTCCTCGCCGAGCAGTGCCTTCAGCGCGTCGGTGCCGGCGCGGACCCGGTCGGGGCCGGGCGGCGCCGTGTCGTAGAGCTGCAGTGCCGCGTTCGCGGCGATGCGCCGCGCGGTCAGCTCCTCCGCCAGCTTGTTCGCCCGTGCCAGCAGGTCCGCGCCGAAGGTCACCACGCGGTCCCGGAACGGGGTCAGGTCGAGGCCCTGCGGGTCGAAGTCGGCGGGCGGCAGCCGGTTCGCGACGAGCTCGAACAGGCCGCTCAACGTCGTCCGGTTGGTGCCCGCCACCTGGTTGAGCCCGTTGACCTCGTTGGTGAAGGTGTTGCGGAGGCTGCGTACTCGGCTGCGCATCTGCAGCACGTTGTCGGTGCGTGGCCCCGGTTTGGTGGTGAGCAGCCGCTCCGCCTTCTCCAGCAGCTGGAACCGGGGCTCGACCGGGTTTTGTGGCAGGTCGTCCTCCTGCTCGATCAGCACGTTCGCCTCGGCGAGCGCGTCGGCCATCCTGGTGGCCAGCACGGCGACCGCTTCCAGGAGGTCGGCGAACACCCCGTGCCGCCACAGCGTGAGCTCACCCCAGCCGCTGCGCACCAGGCCGAACCCGCTCGCGCTCACCGCGAGGTTCGCGTACCCGGTCAGGAAGTCGTCGATCTTGTCCACCACCGTGGACAGCGCGGGCGGCGCACCTTCCGGGTACAGCTCGCCGAGCTCCTCGACGTACTGGGCCACGACCTCGATCAGGCCGGTCATGGACGCCAGCACGGCGACCGGACGCTTCTTCGACAGGACTATCGCGTCATCCGCGGCACGGTCCACCGACGTGGGCCCGGCGGCGGGCACGAGGTCGCTCTGGCGCAGCGGCCGGGACGTCGTCAGCAGCGTGCGCACGGCCGCGACCAGCGGGGAGACCTCGAAGAAGGTGACCTTGCCCTTGACCCTGCTCGTGTAGTCGATGTGGAGCTCGATGTCCGGTCGAGGGTCCGCCTCGTCGACGACCACGCCGATGATCCGGTCGTCGAGGTCGGTCATCGCGGCTTGGTCCGCCGGGCGCAACGCCCACAGCAGGTCGATCGGCGCCAGGCCGGCGTCGGCCTGGGTGACGACGTGGCTGTGTTCGACGCCGTCCTCGTCGAGCCAAGTCACCCGTGCCGCGACGTCCTGCGGTTTCGGCAGCACCGTGGGCAGCCAGTCGTTGACCGACGGCTCGGCCTGTGCCCTGGGCTTGTTGTGGCCGAGCAGCGGTGCGCCGTGGTCCGGATCGAGGTTCGGCGTGAGTTGCAGGGCCAACCGGTGGGTGAGGGTGGTCCCGCTGCGGGGTGTCTCGATCACCGACGGTGCGGGTGGGAGCCCTTCCTTGGCGTACGCGTCGAGTGCCGAGGACGCGCGCTCGGTGTTGCCCTGCAGTGCCTGGTGGGTGCCTTCCGCGACGGCCACGTCCGCCACCGCGTCCAGTGTGTTGCGCAGTGCGTTCACCTCCGCCCGGATGTGGCCGACCGTGGCGGCGTCGGCCTTTTTCAGGTCGGTGAAGCCGAACGGGTAGTCGTCCGGGTGCTCCACGTCCGGCGGTGCGTCGTCCCGCAGCGCGTTCGCGCGGCGCAGCAGGGCAAGTCCGTCGATCACGTTGCGTGCCTCGACCTGCTCGACGGTCTTCGGCGCCGCCGGGTCGTCCGGCTCCAGCTTCGTCTCGGGGATCTTGTTGGCGCGCAACGGGAACTTCAGGCGCAGGCCCGCGATGTACTCGTCCAGCCCGATGGCGCGGTCGTGCAGCCCGCGTTCGAAGCGGTAGCCGAGCAACGCGCCGAGCGACTGGCCCTGGCGCATGCCGTCACCGATGGTCATGGCGAGCCGGACGCGTTCGGAGCTGAGGTTGACCGCGAACGCGTTCGGTGTCGACTCGTCGGCGTTGGCGAGGTAACCGGCACGCAGTACCGCGGCGGTGCGGGCGTGCGCGGGCGAGGGGGTGTGGACGTACCCGCCGTTGTTCCTGTCGCGCGGGAGCTTGGCGGCGCCGAACAGCCCCGTGAGGTCGGACGGCACGTCTACCATGTCCACCGGGTCGGTGTTCCTGGTGACGTGTTCGAGCCAGCCGTAGGCACCCAGGTGCAGGCCGCGGACCGGCGTCGCGGTCCCGTCCTGGCCGTGCCGCAGCTCGGCCAGCCGCTCGTTGACCAGCCCGAGCCGCCACGCGTCAAGGCGGTAGGTGGCGCAGTCGAGGTGCTCCGCGAACACCCGCTCCAGCTTCCCGGTGGGCAGCGTGGACAGGATCGTGAGTGCCTGGGCCAGGTCCGCCGGTACCGTTCCATTCGCGGAGGACAGGACCGCGTGCCGGGCGAGCAGGTACAGCAGCGCCGACGGCGGCTGGTCGTCGGCGAAGCCCAGCTCGTTCAGGATGGTGTCGGGGTCGCTCTCGACGAGCCAGGTCAGGTAGTCGCGGTTATCGGTGGTGTAGGGCCGGACGAGGGCCGTCTCGGACAACGGCCGGTCGTCGACCACCGGCAGGGTCAGTGGTTCGGCCCCGTCCGCGAACACCTGCTGGAGCAGCTCCGGCGTGACGTCCGGCCGGCCGAGCCTGGCGAGCAGCTCGCGGACGGGTGTGGTGGCCTCCTGCTCGGCGAGCTCCGCCACCCCCTGCGCGAAGCGGATCCGGTACTCGGCCGACGTCGGGTGCAGCGCGAGGATGTCGAGCAGTGTCTGGTGCAGGTCCTCGCCGGGGTTGCCGAGGCTGACGACGTGTTCGAGCGCGATGTGCCAGTCCTGCGCCACGTCCTTCAGCACGGCGTTCAGCGCGATCCGGTGCGTTGCCGACGCCGGCCAAGCGAGCCGGGAGAACACGGTCGTCGGCAGGATCCCGTACGGCTGGCGACCGATCTTCACGGCGGGCAGCGGTCCCCGGCCGGACACGTGGGCGAGGAAGAACTCCCGGGTCTGCGCGAGCTGTTCACCGGTGAGCACGCCGTCGAGCAGTGCCGGCAGGAAGTAGCCCCAGGTCGCCGGCCACAGGGCCGTGTGCGCGGCCCGCGCGTCCCGCCGGTCGAGGCCGTCCGCGTTCGGTACCCCGGACAGCACGGCGGGGTCGAGGCCGAGCAGCTCGGCGAACCACTCCCCGTCGGTCTTGGTGGTCCAGTCGACCGCCGCGGCGGCGAACCCCGCCACCGTCGACAGCCCGGCTTCCGCCTCGGTCCTCGGGTCCTGGCCGGCGGACCGTTCCTCGGAGTTGTTCGTCGGCGTGCCCTGCGGCAGGAAGCTGAGCCCGGTGGCGCTGTGCAGCTGGTCGGCGAGCAGGGTGCCGAACGCGGTCGCGGTCTGCGTCGGTGTCGCCTGCTCGCGGAGCCCGAGCACGACCAGCCGGTCGACGCCGTCGCGGAAACCGTCCTGCAGTGGGATCCGCATGCCCATACCGGCGATGACGGCCTCGTCGAAGTCGGTCAGCCAGCGCAGCGCGGGTGGCACGAACAGTGCGCCGGTGGTCTCGTCGATCCGCAGTTGGGTCGCGGCGGGCTCGGCCGGGTTCGGGCTCACCGCGAGGCCCTGGCGCACGGCTCCTCCGGTTTTCGAGAACACGAGGGTGTTGCCGACGTACCCGAACACGGTGAACCGGTCGGGCAGCAGTGTCGCGGTGGCCGCCACGGTCCAGGACTCCGGCGCGATCTGGTTCGCGGCCGGCGCCGGCAGCACGAGGTGCGCCACCACCACGGCGTCGCCGGGTGTCGCGGGTGCGTTGTCCACACCGGACGGTCGGCGGGCTTTGATCGCGGTCGCCTTCGTCGCCCCGACGTCGGCGAGCAACGTGATCTCGGCTTGGCGCAGTTTCGTCTGGTCACCGTGTGCACGCCACACTGCCGTCCAGTACTTGGTCGCGGCCTGCCGGTCACCCTCGGGAAGTGCCTGCCGGCTCACGACGACGAGCACCATCGTGCCGGCCGGCACGTCGAGCGGGCGCTCGCCGGGGTTGACCGGTGTGTGGGTCTGGAGCAGCCAACCGGCACGCCCGGCCGGGATGCGGGCGATCAGCTCGTGCCAGGCGGCCTGCTCGCCGACCGGCGAGCCACCGGAGGCCCACAACGCGACCCAGTACGCGTCGAGCGCGGTGAGCTCCGCCCTGGTCGGGCGTGGTTCGAGCTTGTTGACCGACCACTCGTCGGGGAACACCCGGACCAGCAGCTCGGTCTGCGTGAAGCGGGTCTCGACCCGGACCGGCCCCAGCAGCACCGGGAAGTCAAGGCTGAGTGGGGGCATCCGGCAGCATCTCCTGTGCGTGCATGGCCACCAGCACGGGGGCCTGGAAGAGGATGTAGGCGACGTCCGCGGCGCTGACGTTCGGGTGCCACTGCGGGATCTGCTCGTCGTCTTCGCGTTGCAGTGCCTTCTCCGGGTCGTCCTCGTCGCCGTTGAAGTCGTCGAGTCCGACGGTGACGCCCCCGTCGAACCGGATGAAGCCGTGCCCCGGGGCCGGATCGACCTTGCCCCAGGAGAGGTCGTTCCACACCTCGACCTCCGTCTGCTCACCCGGCTGGTCCTCGTCGAGCCCGAACCTCGGGTCACCCGGCCGTTCCTCCAGCACGAAGAACCAGCCGAGATCGCCGTTCCCGCCCCGGGCCTCGTCGGCGTCCAGGTCGAAGCCGAGCAGGTAGATGTCCGGCTCGACCTTGGCCTCGTAGATCGGCAGCCGGATCAGTTCCGGCGGCGGGTCGACGTTCTCCGGCAGCGGCGCCGGCGTCCGCTCACCGCTCATGTCGGGAACGCCGGGTTGGCCGGGCGCGTCCGGCCACGCGGCCTTGTGCGCGTAGACCGCCGCGGTCGGGTACTTCCGCAGCAGCTCGCCTCGGATCACCAGCACGAGGTCGTTCTTCGGCGGCGGGTCCCCCGGTTCCGGTTTCGGGTTGGGGTTGTGGCCCAGGAGCGCTTTCCTCCCCCAGTCGTGGACGGGTGGGATGTCGTAGAGCCGCTCACGCCGGGCCGCGGCCGTCTCCTTGGGCCGGGGCAGCGCCGGGCGCGGGTCCCAGAACTGCCGGAACGGCGTGCCGCGCTGGTCGGTCGGGTACTCCCGCCACAGCAGTTCGCGTGCCATCTCGTGGTTGAGGCCGACGAGGTAGGACTCGATGAAGCGGCGGTTGTTCTCCAGCAGGGTCACCGAGTTCGGCGGGAGCAGCCCGAGGTTGGGCACGAAGGTGTCCGTCCCCATCTTGAGCAACTCGGTGTACATCGGTGTGTCGAACCTCGGGTAGGCCATCACCTCGGTCAGCTCGCCGGCCTGCGGCGCGAGCCGGGCGGGCAGGTTCACCGCCGTGACGATCTTCTTCATGACCGTCCGGTCGGCCGCGAGGCCGGTCAGCACGGCGCTGGTGGTGGTCGCGACCCCCAGCTCAGGTCGGCTCGCCGCCGCCGTTACCCGGAACGACACCCGGCCGCCCAGCCGGGACGCGGTGACGAGGCCGGGTGGCGCCTCCTCCGGCGAGGGTGCCGCGGCGACCTCCTCGGCGTCGATGCGGGCGAGGAGGGTGTCCAGCGACGTGCCCAGTGTCCGCATCAGCCGGCCACCAGGCCGGGTGATGCGGCGCATGGTCGGTGACACCGGCGCCCTCGCGACCCGGCTCTGCGCCACCTTGAACCCGACGGCCAGCACCTCTTCCGGTTCGGCCGCCACCAGTGTCGCGTCCGGATGGTCGAGGACGGTGGGGTGGGCGGGTGCGGTGAGCGTCAGCGCCCTGCCGGACGGCAGCGGCTCGGCCGCGGTCCGGGCGGCGGGTTGGGCCACGCCGCTCCGGGATTTGATGTGCTTGCCGTGCAGGATGTTGCCGACCTCCCTGGCCAGCTGCGCGGCCCTGATCCAGGCGTTCGCCCGCCGTGCCTCGCCGAGCTGCTGCCAGGCGGCGTCCATCAGCTCCTCCTGCCGCGCCTGGACCACCTTGGTGCCGAAGTGCGCGGCGACCCGGTGCCGGGGGTCGAGGTTGAGCCGGTGCACCCAGTTGCGCACCTCCTCGTCCGACTTCGGCGACCCGTCCGGCTCCGTGAGCAGGGTGGGGGTGAGCGCGTGCCACCGCCCGTACAGCGGGGGCGTGATCACCGGGTCGACCTGACCGGCCAGGTCCGTGATCCGCGCCGACAACGTGGTGTTCGCGGTGACCGCCGGCGCGTGCCGGTAGGCCTCGGCGAGGTTGATCAACCCGGCGAGCGCGCGCTGCCACTGGTTCGGGTAGGGCGGGCGCGGCGGGTCGGGCGGACCGGGTGGGCCGGGCGGGTCCTGTGGCCCGTGGTAGTTGTCCCAGTTCTCGTAGTCGTCGATGACCGCGTCCGAGTCGGGCAGCTGCAGCGCGCCGCCGAGCCGGAGCACGCCGCTCGGTTCGGTCGGTGTGGTGAGCTCCGGAAGGCCGAAGCCGGGCACCTGGTGCGCGTCCACGTCCCGCAGTCCGACGGGTTCCTTGGCTTCGACGGGTTTCAGCAGCCGGGCCAGGTACTCGAAGTCTCCTGCCGCGCTCGTGGTGAACTGCCAGCGGTGGTAGTGCGGGAGCCGGCCGGACGCCGGCATGTCCGGCACACCCCAGCTCGGGGTCGCCGCCGGGAGCTGCCCCGGCTCCATGCCGAGCCCGGCGCGCCGGCCGGTCTCGAACGCGGGCACCAGGAACGCGTGGTAGGTCGTGGTCGGCTCGAGGTGGCGGGGGCACAGGAGCCGGGAGCAGGCGCTGTCCGGTGCGTCACGGAGCACCTTCGTGAGGTTGGACAGCACCGTGCCCATGTCGGTGGCGTCGTCGACCTGGGGGTCCTGGTGCAACACGCCGTTGACGTGGACGTGGGCCCACGCACCCAGCTCTCCCGGTGGTGGCAACGCTCCTGGCGCCGTGACCGTGATGAACGGCAACGGCCCGTCACCCGAGCCGTCCTCGAACTCCGGGTCGCCGGACTCGCCACCGGCCGAGAGCACGATCAGCGCCAGCCACGGGGTGAGCCGTTTCGTCGCGGCGTTCGGCGCGGCGGGGCTGTAGCGCCACGCGAAGTCCTCTTCGTAGAACTCGACGTGCGCCAGGTAGTTCGGCTCGAAGTTGGTGGCGAACGGCGGTGGCTCCATCCGCGAGATGGCCCGCCGGTCGATCCCGATGACGTCGCCGGGGCCGTAGAGCTGCACCGGCTGCTCGATGAGCCGGTGCGGTACCGGGTCGCCTGCCTCCAACGCGTCGCCCGACAGCTCCAGCTGGACCGGGATGCCGGCCCGCCCGATGCCCGGCTCGCCGGTGATCCTGGTCGTGAGCCCAGTCCGCAGCCAGGGCAGGAAGGAGTAGGAGCCGCTCACGTTTCGCTCCGTTCCGCGGTCGCGGTGAGCTCGACGGGCCCCGTCGCGGCGGCCAGCCCGGTGCGGGTGATGCCGCCGGCGACGAGCACCTTCGTTCCGGACGCCGCAGCCGCGAACGCCCACCGGCCCTCGGCGAGCCCGGCGAACGGGGTCCACGTGCCGCTCGCGTACTGGAGGACGCCGCGGTAGCCGGTCTCGTTGTCGGGGTGGTCGGCGCCGCCGATCACGAGCGCTTTGTCCGGCCCGAAGGGCACCGCGCGGTGGAAGGCGCGCCCCGCCGGCATGGCGGCGGTATCGGTCCACTTCTCGCCGTTGAGGTTGTACACCTCGGCGGTGGCGCGGGCGAACGGGTCGAAGCCGTCACCGCTCGCCCCCGGTGCGCGCCCGCCGGCGACGAGCACGGTCGTGGGGGTCAGCGCGGTCGCGCTGTGGCCGCTGCGGGGGTGGCGCATGGTCGCGGTCGGCTGCCAGGTCCCGGCGACCGTGTCGTACAGCTCGCAGAAGGCCAGGTCGGCGTCGTGGCCGGCACCGAGTGGCACGCTGCCGCCGCAGACCAGCACCTTCTTGCCGGCGTCCATGGCGACCGCGGTGTGTCCGGTGCGGGCGTCGGCCATATCCTTCCCGACCGGCTGCCACATCCCGGTGGCGGGGTCGAAGAGCTCCGAGGAACGCAGTGCCAGCACCCCGCCGCCCGCACGCAGCCCGCTGCCGCCCGCGACGAGCACGAGCCCGTTCGACAGCGTGGTCGCGCTGTGCCCGAAGCGAGCCACCGCCATGCCGTTCGCGACCGGGGCCCACTCGTCGGCCACCGGGTCGTAGATCTCGGCCGTGGCCAGTGGCGCGCCACCCGGCCCGACCCCTCCGGTGGCGAGCACCTTGCCGTCCGGCAGGAGGGTCGACGCGTGCAGCTGCCTGGCGGTGCCGAGCAGGACGGCGGCCGACCACTCGCCGGCCGCGAAGTCGAACAGCGCGCTCTGCCGCAGGCTCGCGCCGGTGGCGTCCGCGCCGCCGGCGACCAGGAGCTTCGTGTCGCCGGACAACACCACCGGGGCGTCGTGCTGGCCACGCCAGCAGGCGGCGATGACGTAGTCGTCCGCGGCCGACCAGGTCTCGGCGAGGATGCCGGTGGTCATCGGAGTTCCTTCCGGCTGGGGGTCATGGCAGGTAGGTCTCGGCCGTGGTGGCGAGCTGGGCTGGGCCTGGTGCGGCGGGTCCGGACAGCGCCCGGCCACCGACGACGAGGACGCGGCCGTCCGCGAGGTCCACGGCCGGGAAGTCCCAGCGGCCGGTGGCCAGTGCGCCGGTCCCGGTCCAGGAGCCGGTGGCGGGGTCGAAAGCAACGACCTCCCGGAACCCGGCGGTGGCGCGGGGCCGACCGACGCCGCCGATGACGACGGCACCCCGGGATGTCGGGACGCACCGGTGCCCGCTGCGGCCTCCGCCCGGCAGGTCGGCCACCGGCGTCCACGCGCCGGTCTGCGGGTCGTACACCTCGGCCGAGGTGAGGCTCTCGACCCGGTACGGGACGGCGGGGATCGCGTCGCCGCCGGTGACCAGCACCTTCCCGTTCGGCAGGAGGGTCGCCCGGTGACCCTTGCGAGGGACGGCGAGGCTGCCGGTCGGGGTCCACGTCTTCGCGTCGGGGTCGTACAACTCGCAGGAGGCGAGTGCCCGTTCGCCATCGCCGGTCGGCACGGCACCACCGACGACGAGGACCTTGCCCGTGCTCGGCAGGAACACGGCCGCGTGCCCGGTCCGTGCGTCGGTCATGGGCCCGACCGCGGCCCAGGTCAGGGTCGCCGGGTCGAGCAGCTCGGCCGACGCGAGCGCGACGCCTCGCGCGCCCGTGCCGCCCGCGACGAGCAGGCGTTTGGCGACGACCGTGGCCGAGTGCCCGGACCGGGCTGTCGCGAGCCCGCCCTGCGGGGTGGTCCACGTGCCGGTCGCCGGGTCGAACACCTCGACCGAGGCCAGTGGCGTGTCGCTCGCGTCGAGAGCCGTGACGACCGGTCCGCCGGTCGCGCCGAGCCCGCCGGCGGCGACGACCCGGCCGTCGACCAGCTTCGTCGTGGTGTGCTGCTGCCTGGCCGTCGCCAGCGACGCGGTCTGGCGCGCCCAGGTGCGGGCGACCGGGTCGAACAGCGCCGAGGTGGCCACGGCCGATCCGGTGGCGTCGGCGCCACCCGCGACGAGCACCTGGCCGTTCCCCAGCCGGACCGCGTCCGCACCGGACACGGCGACCGGTGGTGAACCGGCCGCCGACCAGACGCCCGACCCGGCGAGCACCCCGCCGCGCACCTCGGCCTGCGGCAGCACGTGCAGCTGCCCGGCCAGGGCCGGGTCGAGGCGGATCCAGTCGGCCATGGCGTCGGCGGCGGTCGCGGCGCTGCGGAAGCTCGACGTCGTGGCGCCCGCGGTGGCCGGCGGGAACGCCTGGTGGTTGTTGCGCAGGTACGCGACGACGTACCGGTCGCCGGTGACCCTCACGGTCTGCTCGACGGGGAACGGCTGCCGCTGCCGGGCCTCCTGCCGGGACAGTGGTGACCGTGCCGTGCTGTTGCCGGTCAGCAGTTGCCCGAACACCGCGGACGGCGGGCTGTACAACTTTCCCCTCCTCCGGCCGTTCCCCGTCCGGACACGCATCACCGCACCCCCCACCGACGGCGCTTCGTTGTCGATGACGGACATCTCGTAGCGGGCGCTGCGGCGCACGACCCTCGGCGAGGCGATCGCGCCGCCCGCCGCGACCAGTTCCAGGCCGGCGTCCTGGGTCTCGTAGGCGGGGCGGGACAGCTTCGCCGCGTCGTCCATGTCCTGGAACTGGGCCATCGCGAACTTGTCGCCGATGACGGACTGCCGCACGAATCCGCTGTTCTGCGCCGGCTCGACCGTGAACCGCCTGCCGTCGCTGGGACGTTGCCCGCCGACCCGGTCGATCCGGACGCCGAGCGGGATGGCGCGCTGGTGGATGAACAGCGAGCCGAGCGGGTGCAGCACGAGATCGTCGCCGGGGGGCAACTGCCGGAGCGTGACGAGCGGGTTGGTCCCGCCTGCCGGCAGCCGGGTCTGCCAGCCCTCGGTCTTGCGGACCTCGCCCTCCAGCAGCGCGAGCACCACGACCGGCGGCAGCGTGGTGGTGCGCTCCTCGCCCCACGTGATGTCGAAGTCGGCCGAGATCTCGAAGAACAGCAGGGAGATCGAGCCACGGCCGTGTGCCCGCCACGGCGCGGGCCCTTCGAGGGTGAAGTCGAGGTCGATGCTGAACAGGCCGACGCCGAACGCCTTCAGCGAGACACCGGCGGAGATCTGGATGACGAACGAGAACGGGGAAAACCGGAACAAGGCGTCGAAGCTGAGATGACCCTCGATCCCGAAGTCGCCGAAGCCCAGCCGCATCTCCGCCTCCGCGCCGAACTGGACGGTATTGCTGGTGACGGCGAGGTAGCCGGACACCCGGATCAGCTGTCCCGGCCCGTTGAGGATGTCGACGGTGATCCGGGGTGGCGCCGGGAACGGCAGCGGCGGCGGGCTGAACGCGGGGTGGAACCCGCCGATCGACAGCACGAAGTCGGGGTTGTCGCCCCAGGCGACGAGCAGGCCCAGCCCGCCGTCGATGGTCATGGCGAGGATCCGCGAGTCGAACATCCTCGCGAAGAACCACAGCCGCGACTTGTCGACCTCCAGCGCGCCGATGAAGCTGACCTTCAGCACGACCAGCGGGACGTCCTTGCTCGGCAGGACGCACTCGAGCAGCCCGAGGATCGCGATGTTGCCCGGCGGGATCTCGACGATCACCCCGAGCGACACGCTGATCAGCGTCGGCGTGCCCCAGCCGATCTTCGCCATGGGACCGACGAGGAAGGTGTCGTCCTGCGGTGGGAAGAACTTCCGCAGGTCGCTGATGATCCGCGGTGCGTTGGCCACCACGTCCTTCGGGAACATCACCGACTGGATCGAGCCGGTGACGACGCCCTCCACCAGCGCGTCGAGGTTCATCCTGCGGTTCAGCCCGAGAATGCCGCCGACGCCGAGCAGCGTGAACCCGAACCCGAGCTGGACGCCACCGCCGCCGAACTCCGCGGAGAGCACGATCAACAGGGAGAACCCGCTGCTGCCGTCCGGCATCCGGGTCGTGATCAACCCGATGGCCTTGACCTCGACGACACCGGCGAACTCCAGCTCCAGCGCGCCCGCGTACTCGCCGTGCTCCGGGTCGGCGTACAGGTAGCCGCCGCCGGAGACGATGCCGGCGTCCAGCGACAGCCCCACCCCGTCGGGTGGTTTGAACGCGAACGCGAGGTCGACCGGCCCGAGGTTGCCGCCGCCCTCCGGGAAGCGGAGCTCGGCCACCAGCCCGAGCCGTTCGACCACCGCCCTGATCGGTCCGAGCTCGGCACCGATCGTGGCCGACAGCTCGATCGGTACGCCGGAGCCGCTCGGGTTCGCCGCGATCCGGATGGCACGCAGGTCGATCGGGCCGAGCCGCACGTGCAGGGGGAGCTGGATGGTCAGGCCGGCGCCGCCGTGGAAGTTCAGCCCGTCCTCCGGCGAGAACGAGAACCCGACCTCGAAGTCCGTCTCGAGGCGACCGCCGCCCAGCAGGGTCGTGAGGAAACCGTCCCCGTTCGACGCGTCGATCACCAGCTTGCCGCCCCGCACGTCGCCGGCCACGGTCGGCTCGCCGGTCACCGAGCCGTCCGCGTAGACCAGGGCGAGCCCGGCCCGGATGCCGACCTCGCCCACCTCGATGCGGCTGCCGCCCGCGGTGCCGAGCACGAGGAACCGGTTCGGTGCCGTGTAACGGAGCTCGACCGAGCCGCGCAGCTCCGTCTCCTCGCCCGGGATGTCGAGCTCGAACGGAGGGCGCAGCCGGCCCGCCGCGCCGGGCGGCAGCACGCCCTCGGCGTCGAGCTCGACCTCCCACTCCGGCGACACCGTGACCGTGCGGGTGACCATCGCCCCGACCGGCATGACGACGCGGAGCTCGAGTCCGCCCTCCCCCAGCGTGATGTCGAACGCCCACGCCTCCAACGCGGCGGGCTGCCCTTCGGCGGCGGGTCGGTACAGGGCCGGTAGGCGCAGGGAGACGAGCAACGCGTGCAGGGCCTTCAGGAGCAGCTCACCGTCGAAGCCGGCTTCACCCCAGCCGTAGCGCTGTCGGAGCTGGTCGACCGGGTTGAGCAGGAAGCCGGGCAGCCGGTCGAGGCGCAGGGTGACCCGCTGGTGGTCGACCGTGCTGGGGTTGGCGGGGTCGGCGTCGACGGTCTGGACCTCCGCGAGCCCGAACAACGCGAGCACCCGGGTGAGCCGCCGGCCGGGATCGACGAGCCCCAGCAGTGCCAGGTCGAGCAGCTTGCGCGGGAAGCCGGCGACGAGGTCGGCCACCTGCGTCGGGGTGATCCCCGGCAGTGTGGGCCCGACGGCCTGCAGCGCGTTGGCCAACTCCAGGTACGCCTCAGCGGTGCGTCCGCACGCGGTCAGCAGTGCGGCGCCCTTGGCGACGATCTCGTCCGCCTCACCCGCGCCGACCGCACCGAGGAGCGACTGCGCCGCGCTGCTCACCGTCGCGCTGGTGTGGCCGATGGACTGTTGTGCCGCGACGATCTGCGGTTTGGTCAGCAACGCGGGCGGGAAGGCGGTGCCGAGCTCGGCCAGCAGGTCGAGCAGCCGGTCCCCGGCGATGCGGTTGCCCAGCCCGGTGAGCGCTCTGGCCAGGTCGAGCGCGATCTGCTCGACGGTGCCCGCTGTGTCGGCCATGCCTGCCTCGCTCAGTCGTGCACCGCGTCGAACGCGGCGAGGATCCGTGGATAGGTCAGCCCGGCCAGCTCCGGCAACCGCGCGCGCACCTGGTCGAGCGAGGCGCGTAGCTCCGGACCACCCCGGTCGGACAGCACGCTGTACATCCGGTCGACGCAGTCCCGCAGCGGCGCGCCGTTCACGGTGCTGGGCAGTGCCGCTTCGGCGAGCCCGCGTGTCCTGGCCAGTCGCTGGAACACCGCGGACGCCCCACTGCGGTGCCAGGTCACCAGCACCCGACGGTCGTAGTTGACCAGCGCGGTCAGCTCGGCCGAGTGCCGCTGCCACAGGCCGAGCACCTCCCTGCCGAACGCCGAGGTCGACAGGTCCTCCCGCAACCGGTCCCCCAGCACGGGAGCGCCGGCCGGCCGGGGTGGCGGGGACGGCGGCATGCTGATGGTGACCACGTCGTCGTCGAGCAGTGCGGTCGTGGCCGGGGCGGGCGGCACGGTGCGGACCTCGCCTGCCGGCCTCGGGTCGACGAGCTTGACGGCCAGCGGCGGCGCGAGTGCGGCGAGGTGGTGGAGTATCGCCTCGATGGAGGTCACGAAGGTGACGTTCACCGTGCCCGTCGCCGTCGGCTCGAACTCGCCGGCGTTGACGACGGCGGTGCCCGTGACGTAGCCGAGCAGGAAACCGCTTGGTGTGAGCACAGGGCCACCGGAGTCACCTCGGACGCCGAAGTGGACCTGGGGGTAGGGGATCCCGGTCCTCGGATGCGGCACGACCAGGTACTGGGCCGGTTGCCCCGACACGACCTTCTGCGCCTTCACGACCCTGCCGCCGGTACAGCCGGTGGCGTGCCCGTACTTGCGCACCAGGTAGCTTTTGTCGGTGATTTCGGTGGCGGTCGGGCGCGGCGCGATCCCGTTGACCACCCCGAGTTCCTTGGCCTCACCGTAGAACGTCCTACCGGGGTCGAGCCGGACCAGCGCCACGTCGCGCCAGTCGCGGTTCACCAGCTCACCGCCCGCGTAGGTGCCGAACGTGTCGTTGGAGCAACCTGAGCAGGAGCCGTCCGCGTTCACCTGTCCCACCCTGGTCACGTTGCGCGTCGGCAGCGCGATCACCCGGTCGCTCACGGGCTGTCCCGACGCGTCGAGGGTGACCTCCACCTTGCCGAGCACGTGCAGGCAGGTCAGCGCGTACAGGACGCCAGGCGCGGAAACGTCCTGCACGAAGGTGGTGAGCGTGCCGATGAACGTCGAATCCACCTGGCTGGAGATCGGTCCGCCGCCGATCAGCACCGACTCGGACTCCTGCATCTCGTCGGCGGGCGGCGGGGCCGGTTTGCCGGTCGGCTCGCCTGGCGGGGTGGGCCGAGGGAACTTCGGCGGGTCGGCGGTCGGCAGCAGTGTGGACTCGGATCGCATGCGGCGACACCCTTCTGGCTCAGTGCCGGGACGTCGCCGGCACGCCGCTCAACGCGGCGATGATCTGCGAGCGGGTGAGCCCCGCGAGGTCCGGCAGGAGCTCACGCATCCGGTCGAGGTCCGCACGCAACTCCTCGCTCGCGGACAGGCGCAGCGCCGCGAGGAGCTTGTCGAGGCACACGTCCAGCGGCTTGCCGTCCACCGTGGAGGGAATGCGGAGGGTGTCCGTCTCCAGTCCGCGCAACAGAACCTGGTAGACGGCGGAGGCTCCGCTGCGGTGCCACGCGGCAGCCACCCTTCTGTCCGAGTTGACGAGGCGCCGCAGTTCACGCGAGTGCGCTCGCCAGAAGTCCAACAGCTCCCGCCCCCGTGCGGATCGGGCCAGGTCCGCGGCGAGCTGGTCCGCGTTCGCCGGCGCGGATGTCACGGCCGGGACTTCCTCCGCCGGTTCCGGTACCACTACCGTGATCCGTTCCTCGTCGATCTGGCTCGCGACGGTGGGCCGCCCGGGAACCGTGTGCGTCTGCCCCGGTTGTGCCGCGGTGCCGAGCTTGAGCTTCAGCCCGCGGTCATCGAACCTCTTCAGGATGGTGCAGAGCGGGAAGATCACCCCGAAGTAGGTGTCGACCGGCAGGTTCGGATCGGGCGGGCGGATGGAACCACCACTGCAACGCATGAAGTTCAACCCGAGAACCCGGTTCGCCGTGTCGACCGTCACCGAGCCGGAGTCACCCCCGAGCAGGAAGTGCGGGTGCTCACCGGCCGGCACCTGGGGGTTCGGGTGCGGTGCGACGATGACGACGTCCTTGGCGCTGAACCGTTCCGGACTCTCCGGCGACTCGTCGGCCCTGCGGGCGAAGACGATGTCACAATGCGCGGCGACGATGCGGCCTCCGGTGAGACCGGTCCGCATGCCGCGCTTGCGCACCAGGTAACTGTGATCGGCCAGCTGCGCCTCGGTCGGCATGGGCGCCTCCCCGGCGACCGCGACCGAGTCCTCCCCCGGCACGCTCAACCCGCGGATGTCGTTGCGGTACTCGATTCCCGGGTCCAACTCGACCACAGCGGCATCCCATTCCGGGACCTCTTCGCCGTCCGCGTGGGTACCGAAGATCCCCTTGCAACAGGTAGAACGGGTCTCCAGATCCGGTTGCCCCACCTTGGTCACGCCTTTGACCGGCTCCGCGAGGATCTTCCTACCGGTGACCTCGAGCCCGAACCGGTCCAGCTTCTCTTCTGCTACGTGGGCGATCACGTGGTGGCAGGTGAGTGCGTACACCTTCGCCGGATCTTCCTTGTGGAGCAGAATGCAGCCGATACTGCCGGCTCCCGCGCCGTTCACGGCACCTTTCAGCGCGATCCCGCCCTCGATCGGCCGGTGCCTGCCCTCGTCGACGTTCTCGTCCTTGTACACGGCACCCAACGGCTCGTCGACGAGCTGGAAGTCCCGCAGCACCACCACATCGGTCGCCACACCGTCGACATCGGCGGGAATCACCTCCTCGGCGGACAACTCCGCCGCCGGCAGTTTCTCCTGCACGAACACGGTCACCGCGACCTGACCGGTGGGCTGCCCGTTCACAACCTTGGCGCCAATACCGACACCCGTCACACCGGGTCGTCCGATAAATCGTTCGGCGACTCGGCTCCGCGCGGCCCTGGTCTCCTCGGACGCCACTCTTACCACCTCAGAACGTCGTCCGACAGCACCGGCTCCAAATTATCGCAGCCCATCCACAGGCGCAGCCACCCGACCGGGTGAACAAGTCCCGCCGGAAGATTGACCATTGGGCAGCACCGGGTCGAAAGCGATCAATCGCCGGTGAATAGATCACCGAGGTCGAGGTTCAGAGTGCGGTCGGCGGGCATGTGCCGCTCGAAAGTCATCGTCGCAGGTCTTTATTGAGTCGAGAGTGATCACCTTCCTGTGCGTTGATCACTCGCGATCGAAGTCGGGGTGCGCACCGGTTGTCGCCTGCGGTGCGTGAGGTGCTGCGGTTGCGGGTGGTGGCCGCGTTGGAGGCCGGGAAGGTCGAGGGTTACCGGCAGGCGGCGGAGGTGTTCGGGGTCTCCGAACGTTCGGCGGGCACCTGGTGGCGGGCTTACCGACGGAACGGTCGTGACGGCCTGGCGACTCGCAGGGGACGTCCCGGTCCCGCCGAGCTGATCAGCGCGGAGGATCGGGGCACGTTGTTCGCGGCGATGTCCGACTACACGCCCGAGGAGTTGCTGATCGGCGGGCCGTTGTGGACCCGCCCGGCGGTGGTGGAGCTGATCCGGCTGGTCGTCGGGGTCGACATGACCGAGCAGGCGTGGGGTTGTGGCTGCGTCGACGGCTTCGCTCCGCAGCGCCCGGCGCGACGGGCCCATGAACAGCAGTCCGCCGTGGTGCGGGCGTGGCTGGATGAGGAGTACCCGGCGATCGAGGCCAGGGCGAGGGCCGAGGGGTGCGGCGATCGCATGGGTCGACGAGTGCGGGCTGCGCTCCGGTACCGCGCCGCCCGGCCGGTCCTGGGCATCGAAGGGCCGCACGCCGAGCAGACCTCAGCGGATGCGCAGGCTGCGGAACCGGTGCAGCAGCGCCAGCGTCTGCTCGACCACCCATCGGTGAACGCCCAGTCCGGAGCCGTGCTCGACACTGCGGCGGGCGATGAACCGCCGGACACCCCTGGCGCGGACCTGCTCCGGTGGGTGTCGTGGTCGTAGCCCCGGTCGGCGTAGACCTGGTCGGCGCAGACCCGGTCGGGTCTGCGTCGGGGTCGGCCGCGTCGCCCGCGTACCGGCGGGACGGCGTCGAGCAGCGGCAGCAGCTGGGTGACGTCGTTGCGGTTGACACCGGTCAGCGTCACCGCCAGGAGTACACCGCCGCCGTCGGTGATCAGGTGGTGCTCGGAGCCCGCTTACGGCTACTAACAGAATCGCCGGACGTGTCGGTAGCAGATGATGCAGGTGGCGAGGCCGAGGAAGGCTTCGTGGATGTCGTCGCGGCGTTCCCAGCGGATGCGTGGGCGTTTCATGCCGTGGTACCAGGCGATCGTGCGTTCCACGACCCAGCGGACCACGCCCAGGCCGGAGCCGTGGGGCTCGCCGCAGCGGGCGATCCGGGTGGCGATCCCTCTGGCACGCAGGCACCTGCGGTACTTGTCGTGGTCGTGAGCACGGTCGGCGTAGACGGTCTTCGGGCGTCGGCGGGGACGCCCTCGTCGGCCGCCCACGCTGGGCACCGCGTCCAGCAGCGGCTCCAAGCCGATGACGTCGTTGCGGTTGCCACCGGTGAGCAGCACGGCGAGCGGGATGCCGCCGCCCTCGGTCAGGAGATGGTGCTTGGAGCCCGGTCGGGCGCGGTCGACCGGACTCGGCCCGCTTTGGGCCGCGTCCGGTCGCACGGACGTGCGAGGAGTCGACCACCGCCCGGTCCCAGTCCAGCGCGCCGGCGGAGTGCAACTCCGCCAACAGCAGTTCGTGCAGCCGCCGCCACACACCGGCCTCGTTCCACTCGGCCAACCGGCGCCAACAGGTCATGCCCGAACCGAAGCCCAGCTCCCGCGGCAGGAACTCCCACTGGATGCCGGTGTGCAGCACGAACAGGATCCCGCACAGCACCTGCCGATCAGGCAACCGCTTCCGCCCGGGATTGCGGGGCCTGCGCGACACCACCGGCGACAACGGCTCGATCCGCTCCCACAACTCGTCCTCGACCTCCCACGGTCGACGCCGGGCCACACCAACCTCCCGCCGGACAACACTCCACCCGACAAGATCGAGGTATAAGCAAGATCATTCTGTTGGGAGCTCTAAGTCACCGGTATCGGACCTAGCCCTGAGCATCCGCTGCCGCGTCGCGCGGGATCGGCACCACCGGCCCGGCCGGGTCGGCGTGCACGGCAACCGGCCGCAGCCGGCGGGTGCACGGCAAGCCTCCGCGGTCGGCGGATACACCGCGACCCGCCGCGACCGGCGGGTGCACGGCGACCGGGCGGCAATCGGCGTGGGCTCAGGAGAGGTCGCGGTGCAACCCGTGCTCGGGCTTCCCGCGAGTCCTCTGCCGGGACGTCACTTCTCCGCGTTCTCGTCCGAGTGCACGTACTTCCGGCCCATCTCCACGGTGAAGCCGTACCCGTTCGCCTTGGCGAACCGCCTCAGCTTCTCCGCGTCCTTCTCGACGTCCTCGTAGGTGATCACCATGTTGCCCTTGATCCCGCCGTACGTCCCGTAGTTCAGCACGACCTTGTCGACGTCCTTCCAGGACAGGTCGCCGTGGATCTGGGTCTCGATGTACGCGCTGAGGTTCCCGCCGGTCTCCTCGATCTTCTCGGCCAGCTCCCGGTCGCGCTTGAAGCCGGTGGCCTCGGCCGCGGCGAGGCGGGCGACCGAGATGTCGGTGTACGCGAAGACCGACTCCGGGTAGTTGGCGCTGACGAACGACAACGCGGACTGGAGGTACTCGCTGCTCCAGCTGTCGCCCGGGGTCCGGGTGGTGCGCCAGTCGATGTCCGGTTTCCAGTACACGACCGACGAGCCGTACCGCGCGGAGACCCCGAACACCTGCGACTCCCCGACCGCGGCGGCGTACTTCGGCATCTCGCCGGGCTTCAGGTAGTTGGGGGACTCCGCTTGCAGCTTGCGCAGGTACATCCCCGCCGGGGACGTGTCGGCGTCGTCGACCGGCGCACCGACCGGCGCGGTGGCGAACTTGCCGTCGCCGCCGCCGAAGAACGTGAGCGGAACACCTTCCGTGCGCTTCAGCGCGAACGCGTACCCGAACCGCTCCTCCACGCCGCCGCGCGTGGCGAGGTTGGAGGACGCCTGTGACGTGCCGGTCTCCCAGACGTTGCGGAACAGGCCGTCGGCGTCGGCGATGAAGTGGTCGAGCAGCGACGGTCCTTCCGCGACCCCGTCCCGGTTTCCGCCGGGCGGCAGGGACAGGAAGAAGTTGGACGCCAGCCGCCGGTCCCGCAGGGACCTGAAGATGGCCGGGAGGTCATCGGGCTCGTAATCCGTGCCGAACTTCTTGTTCAGCTCCACCAGTCGGAGCTCCGAGTCGTGCATGGCCCGCCCGTGCTGCAACTCGCCCTTGCGCTCCGCCGCGACGAGCGACCAGACCTGGTTGGGCGTGAGCGTGCCGTAGACCTCGGGCCGCATCTCCTGGAGTGTCTTGATGTCCATGAGGTCACGCGCGCTCGCCACCATGCGCTGGGTGCCCTCCTGCATCGGGTTCTGCATCGGCGGATCGACGAGCGACATCGGCACTGCCTTCGACAGGAGGTCCCGCTGGTCGCCCTCGCCCGACATCTGCCTGAGCATGGGGTCCTTCGGGTCCGCGTCCTTCGCCTCGTTCCTCGTCCAGTGCTCCCGAGCGGCACGGAGGTCCTCGGCGACGTTCACCGGCGGGACTTCCTTCTTCTTGCGCTTGCGCTTGGCCAGGCGCGGGTCCTCCGTCGTGGTGTCCAGCTCCGACCGCGCGGGCTTCTTGCCCTTGTCCACGGGCTTTTTCTTCCTCGTGGTGGTGGTCGTCGTCTTCTTCCTGGCTTCCATCGCTGCCCGTCCTCTCCGCGGTCAGGCCACCGAGGCCCGGTAGGCCAGCACGAGCCCGAGGCCCGTCAGGGCCTCCTTGTCTCCGTCGAGCACGAAGGTCCAGCCGTCACCGTCGACGCGCAGGTCCGGGGTGAGCAGCAGCTTGCCCTCGGTGAGCGCCATCGCCCGGTCGCCGTTGACCGTCAGCCGCGGCGCGGAGCCGTCGACCGTGCCGTAGCGGGGGTAGATGCCGATGACCTGGCGTCCGGTCAGGCCGGGCAGCAGGTCCCCGGTGATCGGGAGGGTCAGCTCGGCGCCGTCGCCCTCGACGAACTCCTGCCACTCGTCCGGGAACTCGGTCGCCACGTCGAGGAAGCGGGCCGTCGGGTAGGGCTTGAGCATCCCCTTCACCGCGTTCGCGAACACCTCACCGCCCTGTGCGGCCGTGTAGCGCACGGTCAGCAGGACGTCCCGCAACCCGGTCGTCCGGCGGCCGTTCAGTTCCAGGCGCCACGTGGACACCGCGCCCGTGCCCTCGAACGGCAGGTAGCGGGTGTCGTCGTAGCGCAGCTCGAACAGCCCGTTGTTCTCCTGCTCACCGGGTTGGGACAGGGCGATCTGCTGGCTCGCCCGCCAGTCGCCGCGCACGGTGTCGGGCAGCGGCTCCTTGGGGTCGAGCAGGTGCCGCACCGCCTTCGGGTCGGGCTCCAGCACGGTCTTGTGACCCACCTGCGTCAGCGTGGCGTTGGGCTGGACCGCTTCGCCGTTGTCGTCCAGGAAGGTGACCGTCACGGTGCGGACCTGGCGCCGGAAGTGGCCCGGGAAGTCGCGGTCGAACAGCTCTTCGGTGAGCGTGAACTCGCACGACCCGCTCGCGGCCAGCCGCAGCGCCGCGGCCGGGTCCAGTTCGAGCAACGACACCTGCTTGGTGATCTCCAGACCGCGGGCCCCGGTGTCGGCGTAGACCTGGTTCAGCCGGTCCAGGTCCACCCCGAGGCTGTCACCGGCAAGCAACCCGGCCCGGCGGCTGTCCCAGTGGACCGGGCGGATGACGGCCGCCTCGGCGTCGCCCAGGCCCCGTTCGAACCGCAACGCGCGTTCGGCGGCCTTCGCGGTGTCGTAGGCCAACGAGTACGCCTGGAAGTACAGGCCGGACAGCCGGCTTGCCATCCACCCGTACAGCTCGACGCTGGTGAACTTGTCCTTCAGCAGCGCGCCGACGGCCCGGTTGTGGTCGATCTCCCGGGCGAGGACCTCGGCCTCGCGGCGCGCGACCGCCAACTGCTGCTCGGCCGCGGCCACCTGGTGGTTGATCTGGGCGAGGTCGCCGGTGGCGTTGGCGAGCTGGAACTCCCACTCCTGGTGGGTGCGTTCCTGCTCGGCGCGCACGCCGAGCAGCTCACCGGTGACGGTCAACCCCTCGCCCAGCACCTGCGGCATCTCGGAGCCCTTGTCCAGCACGTTGCCGAGGTGGTGCCCGCCCCACGTCGAGCCGATGCTGAACGGCCCGATGGTGGCCTGCGGCACGGCGTGCGCGATGGCCGCGGCCACCTTGAGCACGCCCGAGGTCAGGTGCAGGGCGGCGGCCGCGCCCATGATGCCGATCTGCGCCTGTTCCAGCGGGGTGATCCCGGTCGTGATGAGCTGCTGGTAGTGGGCGATCCGCTGGTTGGCCGCCTCACGGCTGGCCTGCAACTCGCGCACGGTCGCCGCGGCGGCCTCGACCTGGGCGTCCCTGATCGCCTGGGTCATCTCCAGGATGACGCCCTCCTGCCGGTTGTGCAGCAGGCCCAGCTCCTCGGCGTCGCGCCGCTCCAGCACCGAGAGCAGGTCGCCGCCGAGCTGGCGGAGCCGGTCGGCCAGGTCCTGGGCCCGGCGGAACGTGGCCTCGAACCGGTAGTGCGGCACGGCCGCGGCGGCGCCGGCGGCGACCGCCTGCTCCACCCCGACGCCCGCGGCCACGCTGCGGACCAGGTCCATCGGGTCGATCGGCGGCTCGAACAGCGGCAGCGGTTGGCTGATGCCGAGGATGTTCAGCGACTGCCTGATCTTGCGCAGCCGGTCCTCGACCCGGTCCCAGTAAGCGGTGAACGCGCTGTTGTCCGGGATCCGGAAGTAGCGGTTGGCCACGCCGGCGTGCACGCCGCCCGGTCCTTCCAGCAGGCTGCCGCCGCCGGTCAGCTCGGCCAGCAGGTCCAGCTCGCCCGGCTCGTCGTCCAGCTCCCGGTAGGTCCGCGACGGGGTGAGCGGCAGCCTGCCGGGCAGCTCGGGCCGCAGGCCGAGCAGGTCCCAGGCGAAGATGTAGAGCATCCTGGCCTCGTCCACGCTCTCGCCGGTGTGCTGGCGGAAGAGCATGTCGCCCCAGTCGAGCAGGTTGTCGATGTAGGCCATCACCACCGCGCGGCGGTAGGCCACCGGGCGCAGGTCGGCGATGGCGTGCGGGTCGAAGGGGTCGCCGCGGTAGGCGTCGATGAGGCTGTCGCGGTCGCCCACCAGGTCGTAGTACCGCTGGAGGTCCGCGACCAGCGCGGTGCGCTCCTGCAACTGCTCGACGGCCCGCACGACCCCCTGCCACAGGCTGCGCTTGGGCTCGCGGATGCGCGGTGTGATCCGGGCCTTCGCGGCGGTCACCGCGTCCGCGAGCAGCACGTGCAGCCGGGAGGACGCCAGCCGGTCGAGCACCGCCAGTTCCGCGCCGTCCAGCGGGCGGTTCTCCCGGAACCCGGGCGTCAGCCGCTCCAGGTCGGCCAGGACCTCGTCCAGTTCGGCGGCCAGGCCCGCCGGTTCGTCGAACCCGGCGGCGGCGAGCGTGCCCGCCAGTTCCGCCAGGTCGCGCCGCGACCGGTCGGCCAGCGCGGCGAGGTCCACCGCGAGGAACGGCAGGAACCGCCAGTACCGGTCGGGTTCGGTGGGGTCGAAGACGTACTCGTACCACTGCCGCGCGTCGGCGAACCGCTGGGCGTCGTTGAGCGCCTGCGCGATCAGGACGGGCGCGTGGAAGAAGATCTCCCAGTAGTAGATCCCGTTGGCGCTCTGGAAGTCCAGGTGCGCCCCGGCGGGCAGCCGGTTGGCCACCACCCGGTCGTCGCGGACCTGGATGGTGTTGCGGTCCGACCGGTCGGTCCGGAACGCAGGGCGCTCGTCCAGCTCCTGCCCGGCGGGCGCCAGCAGGGCCGCGACGCCACCGCCCAGCAGCCGCTGGTTGAGCTGCGCGGCCGTGCTCGTGGTCAGGCGGACGACCTCGATGGGCAGCGCGGCCCGTTCGAACGGTCGCGGCACCGTGGTCGTGCTCGGGTAGCCGAGGTGGTTCTCGCCGACGAACAGGTAGAGGCGGTGGTCGGACTCGCTGTCGAGCACGCCGGTGACCTCGGCGAAGTTCTCCGGCAGGTCGCCCCAGTTGCCCTCGATCGGCGCGAAGCCGGTGACGTCGGTGAGACCGGACGTCAGGCGCGCGTAGTACGCGCCGCTGAACGCGTAGCGGTGCGGACCGCGCCGGAACACGGCGGTGATCGGCTGCGACAAGGGCTTCGGGTAGCCCTCGTCGACCGTCTCCGGCACCTGACCGCCCTGGCCCGGCAGGGTGTAGCGGACGACCTGCGCACCGCTGGTCAGGTACAGGAACGTGCCGTCGACGTACGCCGAGTCCACCGTGGCCAGGCCGCCGGTGGTCACGCCGCGGCCGAGGTCCCGGCTCGGCCAGCTCGTCTCCACGACCTTGGGCTTGCGGTGCGGGCGGCCTTCCCCCGGCTGCTCGACCTCGACCTGGCTGCACGTCAGGGTCGCGTCGTTGAAGTACCACGACGTGCCGCGCACCCGCAGGGCCGCGCCGATCTTCGCCCACTTCGGGAAGTTCTCGCCGCTCTCGGAGATCTTGTGCGCGTGGCCCTCGTCGGGCGCCTGGTAGTGGTTGCCGGAGTACCGGACGTACTCGTCGCCGGTGAACACGAAGGTGAGCTGCCGGTCTGCGTCCACGATGGCCGAGTCGAACCGGGTGAGCCCGGACCTGCCGCCGAACAGGGCGGTGGCGGGCGTCCCGGGGCTGCCGCCGCGCTCGATCCGGCCGCCGCCGGCCGCCGTGTAGAACCACTCGGTGTCGTTGAGGTCGGTGAACGCGGCGTCGATCCGCCCCCAGCGCGGGAAGTTCTCGTCGTTGGTGAGGAGGTCCTTGGGGTACCGGGGGTCGAGCGCGCCGAACGCACCGCTGTAGCGGAAGTACTGCCCACCCGAGAACACGTAGGTGCGCTCGCCGTCCCGGTCGCGGCGGTGCAGCACGGCGTCCACCAGGCCGGTGCGGGTCAGGTTGGTGGTCCTGCGCCCCCAGCGGTCCGCGATGGTCCCGCCGTCGCCGGGCCTGCCCCTGGTGACGGCGACGTGGCGGTGGGCCTGGTTGTCGAAGAAGTACCGGGTGCCGCCGGGCAGCTCGACCGCGGCGTCGACCCGGGTCCACCCGGTCAGGCCGAGGTCGGTCTGCGGGCGCGGCACGACCGGTTCGGCCGGCGCCACGACGGCCGGGCGGCACAGGAAGCTGCCGCCCTTGTGGTCGATGCTGAACCAGGGTCCGTAGTCGGCTCCGGTCGGGCTGGTGAACGGCACCACCCTGGGCCGGTTCGCCGGGTCCGCGCCGGCCACCGCGTCGATCTCGGCCTGGGCCAGGACCTCGCGCAGCGGGTCGGTGGCCGCGACCACGTCCGCCCCCGCGCGGAGGGCGGGCACCGGGAGCACCTCCTCGACCAGCTCCGCGGTCAACGCGGACGCCTGGACGTGGGTGGACCTGGTCGGCGTGGGCGCGGCGCCGTCCTCACCCGGTTGCGTCGTGATCACCGAGTAGGTGCAGGTCACGGCGATTGACTGGGGATCGTCGGCGTGGCCGCCCGCCACCTCGACGGCCAGCCGGACGTCGTGGATCGTGCCGTCGCCGCGGGTGTCCATGGCCAACGTCTGCGCCGGCACCCACTCCCCGTTGAGGTTGTAGAACGAGTAGTGGATCTTCACCTGCTCGGTCGCCGGCGGTGCGGTGACCTGCTGGCTGTCGCCCTGGTCGCGGGTGGCCAGCGTGGTCGTGGCGGGCGTGGCCGGCGGGACGGACTCCACCGTGGTCCAGAACACGAACACCCGGTTGAACGCGTGCACCGGGTGCACCTCGTCCGCGTCGATCTGCACGTCCACCTTGAGCCACGGCTCCCAGGAGCCGGTCAGCTTGTCGGCGCTGCGGAACCGGGCGCGCCGGTAGTAGAAGCGCCGCGGCTCGGTCCGGGTGCGGCCGAACAGGACCAGGTCACGGGTGTCGTCGGACCCCGCAGTGTAGACGTGGCCGCCCGCGATCGCCAGGCGGGACACCTCGGTGTACTCGTCGAGGTAGCGCTTGTAGGCGCGCTCCACCGACGCCGGCGTGACCTCGCCCTGGAGCAGGTCGGCCTCCAGCGCCTCGAACGCAGGGGTCTTGCGGTCCCGCAGCTCCGGGCGCAGGTAGTTCTCCGGGTAGAGGAAGACCTTGCGGTTGGCCTCCCAGACCCGGTAGTTGCGCATCCAGGTCCACCACGTCCGCAGCCGGTCGCGCACCTGCCCGTCCGACCCGCCGGGGTGCGTGACGTCTTCCAGGTCCAGGAAGTAGCGGTGCAGGAAGAACTGGGTCGCCGCGATGGCCTCCCGGATCGGGGACGTCGTGCCCCGGCTGCCCATGTCCACGTCGATCAGCAACTGCTCGAACAGCTCGCGCGAGGTGTCCGCGCCGGTCTTGCCCAGCACGGCAGCCACCAGCGCGTCCCGCTCGACCACGGCGAACTCGTCGTGGACCTGGCGGGAGAGCACCGCCCAGTCCTGCGGGCCGTGCCGACGTGCCAGCAGGTCGTGCAGCAGCACGGCCGTGGCGGCGTCGGAGGGCCGCTCGCCGTGCAGCCCCGACCAGACGTCGAAGACCGCGGCGGGTCCCGCGCCCAGCGCTTCGGCCGCGGTGAACACGTCCACCAGCTTGAGCATCGTTTCCAGCTCGACCCGGTCGTCGTCGGGCGTGCCGGTGCGCAGGGCGCGTCGGCGGACGAGCCAGCGCACGTCCTCCACATCCCAGCCCATGATCTCCGCGAGCCGGAGGTACGGGTCGGTGAACGTGCCCGGCCCGGTCGCGACGAACTCGGCGAGCCCGTCGTGGGCGCGGGCCAGGCCCGCGAACCGGGTGATCGCGCGGAGGTCCTCGAACCGGTAGTCCGACCAGGCCGACCACCGCCGGTGGAACGCCTGGGGGTAGGTCCGGTCGATCCGCCCGTACCCGTCGCCGGAGTAGCGGACGTACTGGTCGCCCCGGCCGAGGTAGGTCCGTCCGTCGAGGACGAACGCGATGTCGAGGCGCTCCTCGAACCCGGCGGGCAGGTCGCCCCAGTCGTCGCGCACGGTGCGGGGGAACCCGTCGTCCACGTGGGTCCGGTCGTCGCCGCTGTAGCGGGCGTACTGCCCGTCGCGGAACACGTACAGCTCGCCGGCCGGGGCGACGAAGGCCGCGTCCACGCCGGGGTTGTCGGTGAACGCGTTGCGGACCCGACCCCAGACGCCGGCGACCGGCCGGACGTCGGGCCGCCGCACGTCGATCCAGTGCGGGCCGGCAAAGAGGCGCACGCCGCCGTCGGCTCCGCGGAACGCCGCGTCCACGCCGTCGCGCATCTGCTCGGGCAGGGTCCCGATGCCCAGTTCCCCGGGCAGGGCGGTCTCGATCGCGCGGGGGTAGCCCTCGTCCACGAACGACAGGTCGCCGCCGGAGTAGCGCACGTACTGGTCGCCGCTGAACAGGAACGTGCGCCCGTCGTCGACCAGCGCGGCGTCGACCCGGCCCTGCTCGGCCAGCGTGTTGCGGACCCGGCCGAGGCCCAGTTCGGCGACGTCGTAGGTGGCGGTCGCGGTGCGCGAGACGACGTGGCACTCACCGCCGACGAACAGGTGGGCGGTGCGCCGGTTGGCCACGACGGCGTCGATCACCGCGCCGGCGCCCGCCTCGATCCGCGCGGCCACCGCGTCCTCGAACGAGTCGGGCAGGTTCGCGAACGCGTCCTCGTGGCGGAGGTTGTCCGCGATGAGCTTGGGGTAGCCGGGGTCGGCGTGCCGGTAGGCGGTGCCGGTGTAGCGGACGTACTGGTCGCCCGAGAACAGGAACGTCGTGTTCCCCGAGGCCACGAACGCGGCGTCCACACGACCGCCGCCGGACACGAAGTTGTTCCGCGACCGGCCCCAGGCGTCCCGGATCGGACGGGGCGCGGCGACCGCGCCCGCGGCCACGCGGGTGAACCGGTCCGGGAAGAACAGGTAGGTCGCGGCGTCCGGCCCGGTGAACGCGGCGGTCACCGCGGCCGGCCAGTCGCGCTCGACGCCGGGCCAGAGCCTGCTCACCGGCCGGGCGGGCGACCACGCGCCGGTGACCTCGTGCCGCACCAGGTACCGGTCGCCGGTCAGCACCAGCATGTTCTCGCCCTCGAACAGCACCGCGTCGGGCGCGGTGAAGCCGTCGGGCCGCAGGTCGGCGGGGACGTCCCAGAACGTCGCGTCGGCGCGCAGCGGGTAGCCCTGGTCGGGCCGGGTGTAGCCGGTCCCGGAGAACACCAGGTAGCGCTGGACGCCCGCGGCGTCCGGCTTCTCGAACACGTAGGTCCGGTCGCCCCGGACGTAGGCCAGGGTGACGCTGGTCAGGCCGGCCCAGTGCTCGGCGATCGGCCGCGGTTCGCCGACGATCTCGGCGTCCACGACCCGGGTGCCCTCGTAGACGACGAACTGGTCGCCGCTGAACACGTAGGTGCGCCCGTCACGCCCGACGAACGCGGCGTCCACGCGGTTGTCCTGCGCGATGGTGTTGCGGCCGCGTCCCCAGTCCTCGGCGAGCGGGTACTCCCGGTTCAGCCGGACGTCGAAGCACGCGCTGCCCTTGAACAGGTAGGTGTTGCCGTCCGCGCCGCGCAGCACGGCGTCCAAACCGGTGCGGAACCCGGCGGGCACCGCGCGCAGCACCCGTGGCCGGACCGGGGTCTTCGTCACGGTCGCGCCCTCCAGGGCGCTGTAGCGCTGCCAGCCGGCCGCCTCCTCGACCAGGACCGCACCGTCCTCGACGAACGCGCAGCGGACGTCGCCGAACCCCGGGTAACGGCGGTGCGGTGCGTCGGAGACGGCGTGCCAACGGCCGTCGACGAGCAGGTAGGTCGTGCGCCGGTCGGCGAACGCCGCCTCGACCGGGCCGGTCAGCGGAGCGGGCAGCCCGGCGAACCGCGGCTCGTGCCACAGCGCCTCGATCGACCTGGGGTAGCCGTCCGCGACGGTGGTGAGGTCCGCGCCGTCGTAGCGCACGTACTGGTTGCCGCTGAACAGGTACGTGGCGGAGTCCAGCACCAGCGTGGCGTCGACGCGGCCGTGCCGGGCGATGCCGTTGGCGACGTTGCCCCAGAACGCCGCGTTCGTGGCCGGGTACCGGTCGTCCACGCCGGTGTGGTCGTTGCCGGTGTAGCGGGCGTAGCGGGTGCCGGAGAAGACGTAGGTCTTGCCGTCCTTGCCGACGAAGGCCGCGTCGACGTGGTCGAACGGCAGGCTGTCCCACCGGTCGCCCAGCGGTCTCGGCTCGGACCACCAGCGGCGCTTGTTGTCGAACACGACGTACAGGTCGCCGGAGAACAGGTAGGTCCGGTCGTCCCGGCCGGTGAACACCGCGTCCACCGTGGTGAACCCACCGTCGGGGAGGTTCCACCAGTTCTCCGCCAGCGGCCTCGGGTAGCCCCCGTCGGGCACCGCGTAGGCGCGGGTCGAGTAGCGGACGTGGTACTGGACGTCCTGATCCGGGTCGGCGTGCACCTCGATCCGGTCGGTCGCCCGGCGCAGCACGAGCCTGATCCCGTGCTCCGCTTGCAGGCGCCACTCGGGCGCGGCGCCGGTCACGCGCGTGTCCACGCCGACGCCGATCCCGCGCTCCTGGAGCAGGTCGCGCAGCGCCCGGGAGACCGTGCCCGCGGCCAGGTCGGGCTCGTGCTCCACCGGGAGGTCGAACAGCAACCCGCCCGCGCCGAACAGGTGGGTCGCGCCGTCCAGCACGAAGGACGCGCCGACGCTGCGCAGCCCGCCCCAGTCCGGGGCGATGCGGCGCGGGTAGCCGAGGTCGACCGCGGAGTAGTCGGCGCCGGAGTACCGGAGGTACTTGCCGCCGCTGAACAGGTAGGTCATCCCGTCGAGGCCCACGAACGCGGAATCGACCACACCGCCGGTCAGGACCGGCTCCAGCACGCCCCAGCGGTCCGCGGTCGCGCCCGGCCTGGCCGGCGTCACCGCCGCGGCCCCGATGGGCTCCAGCGCGACCGTGCGGCCGTCCTTGAACAGGTGCACCACCCCGGAGGGCTCGGCGAACGCCGCGTCCAGCGCGCCGTCGAACCCGACCGGCACACCGGCCAGGTGGGACTCGATCGAGCGCGGGTAGCCCTCGTCGACCAGGACGCCGTCGTTCTCGATGCTGTCCGAGTAGCGCACCACCTGGTTGCCCGAGAACAGCACGACCGACGACGCCTCGGCGAAGCCCGCGTCGATCCGCCCGGTGTCGGCCAGGACGTTGCGCACCCGGCCCCAGACCTCGGCGGTCGGCCGGTCGCCCAGCACGTCGCCGACGGCCAGGCTGCGGTCGCCCGCGAACAGGTGGGTCGTGCCGTCGCGGTCCTGGAACGAGGCGTCCACCGAGGTCCGGAACCGCTCCGGCAGCGGCGTGTGCCGCCCCTCCCCCTCCCACCACTCGCCGATGGCGCGGGGGTAGCCCTCGTCCACGAAGGTGTGGTCCGAGCCGGAGTAGCGCACGTACTGGTCGCCCCGGAACAGGTAGGTGCGGCCTTCGGCGTCCACGAAGGCGCTGTCGATCCGGGCCGGCTCGTGGTCGAAGGTGTTGCGGACCTTGCCCCAGACCTGCGTGCCGCGGTCCCAGTGCCCGGCGCCGGGCGCGCGGGTGAAGGCGTGCGACCCGGCCGCGTCGTGCCCGATGAGCCATTCCGCGCCCTGCGCGTCGGTGAACGCGGCGTCCACGCCGACGAGCCCGGCGAACCGGGGCGACAGCTCGGCCAGCGGACGGGGCGGCCCGATGGGGATCTCGGCGCCCTCCGGGTAGGCCCACCACGCGTTGCCCCGGAACAGGTAGCGGTTGCCGTCGGCGGATTCCAGGAGCGCGTCGATGCGGTCTGCACCCGTCGGCAGCACGAGCGGCTCGGGGAACTTGCCCGCCAGGTCCTGGTCGTGGAAGACGACGCCCACGCCGGTCGCGTCCAGCCCGAGCCGGGCGACCAGCAGCGCGAACCGCCGGATCCGGTGGTAGGCGCGACGGCCGGCCGATCCCGCCGCGGGCAGCACGTCGAACGCCCCGGCCACGCTGCCGCAAACGCCCGTGCACAGCGCTTCCACCGTGGCCGTGCGCTGCCCGGTCGCGTCCGCCAGCACCTCCAGCAGCGCGTCGCGCTGCACGGTCGCCTGCGCGCTGAGGGCCGCGGTGACCTCCTCGACACCCGCCACCAGCTCCCGGGCGGCGGTGTGCAGCAGGTAGAAGACGTCGGTGGCGTAGTCCTCCAGGTCGGGCAGGGTGTAGCCGAGGGAGTTGGACGGCGTGGCGAACCAGGCGAGCCGGTCCTCGGGCACCGAGAGGTCGTCGTGGAGGTCGCCGCGGGCGACCAGGATGGCCACCAGCCGGGTGGTCTCGTCGGCGTCGAAGCCCAGCTCGGCGATCGCGTCGAGGTCGAACCGGTAGGGCCGCTGCTCGGTCAGGACGGTGGCGATCCGGTGGGTGATGGTGGCCAGGTCGCCCGCGGAGAACAACCGCTCCCAGGGCGATCCGGCGAGCGACACCACGTTGTCCGGGTCGGCGAAGAAGTTCCGGATCTCGTCGGGCACCGCGTTGTCGTCGAGGTAGGCGCCGGCCAGGGCCTCGGCCGCGGCGCGGGCGGCGGCGTGGTCGGCGATCTCGCCGAACCCCTCCGCGTCCACGGTGAGCACCGCCGCGCGGGCGGCGGCGAGCTGGTCCTGGACGGCGCGCAGGACGGCCGCGCGGTGCGGGTGGAACGTCACGGCCAGGCCGAACCCGTCGAGGGTCAGCCGGGCCAGCGCCGCGGGATCGACGTAGTTGTCCTCGCCGTCGACGTAACCGTTGAACCGCAGGCTTTCCAGCAGGTCGTCCCGCTGCCCCGGGGTGAGCGGGAGGTCGGCGAAGATCTCCGGGTCGACCGCGACCGGCTCGGTGCGCGCCCGCTCGACGAGTGCGCGCAGCAGGTCGAACACCTCCGGCGCGACGGCGTCGAGGGGCACGGTGACCGCGAACCCGGCGACGTTCCCCGGCGCCTGGAAGAAGTCCGGCGCCAGGATCGCGCCGGAGGGGTCGAGGTGGCCCAGCACGACCAGGTTGTCGTACAGCTCCGCCCGCTGGTCGTCGGTGAGCCCGCCCAGCGCCGCGAGGTCCGAGGGGTAGAGCGCCGCGGGTTCGGCCGCACCGCACTCGGCGAGGAGGGCGAACAGCCGTTCCCGGACGGCCGTGAAGTCGCTCGCGAGCCGGAACCGGGCGACCGTCGTCGGCAGCCGGTCGTCCACCAGGGTCCCCGACGAGTCCAGCAGGCCGGTGAGCACGAGGTTGGTGAAGACCTTGCCGGCGAGCGGCGCGGCGAGCCCCAGCCCGCGGAAGTCCTCCTCGGTGATGTCCGACAGGTCGGTCACCGCGTCGTACGCGGCCGTGCCGACCAGGGCGGGGTCGAGCCGCAGCACGCGGTGGTCCTGGGCCACGACACCGTCGGACTGGGTGAGCACGTCGTGCAGGACCTGGGCGGCGCGCTGCCCGAACCGCTCGGACACGAACAGGTCGGGGGTCAGCGCGACCTCGTCCAGCTTCTCGGTCAACCGGCCGCGGACCGCGTCCCACTCCTCGTCGACCTCGCCCGGCGGCGTGCCGCCCAGGACGTCGCCGAGTTCCGCGCTGTCCACGCCGAGCGCCCGCATCCACCGCACGACGCCGAGCAGCAGTTGTGCCAGGCACAGGCCGGAACCGACGTCCCGCGCCTCCAGCAGCAGGTACGGGTCCGACGTCTGCGGTCCGGTGTCGAGCAGCCCGCCGAAGGCGCTCGCGTGCAGGCTCAACGGGTCGTTGGCCAGCGCGTCCAGGACGCCGAACAGCTCGGTGGCGGTGACGTCGAGCGCGCGGGTCAGCCGCCCGACCCGGTGCAGCAGGGACAGGGCGTCCAGGCCGATCCCGTCGTGGTCGAACGGGCCGGACCCGGCCACCGTGCCCGAGTACCGCTGCCGCACGCGCCGGACGGTGACGGCGAGGTCCGCCTCCGACAGGCCGACCGCGCGGCTCACGCGGACGCGGTACTCCTGGTTGCGCGGCGCCAGGAAGTCACCGGAGGCGGTGAGCACCCGCACGCCGTCCGCCGGCGGGGTCGCGGGTCCGGCGATCACCGTGCGCTCGGCGGCGAACGGCTCGTTGAACACGCGCTCGAACAGGTCGCCGTCGATCGGGCCCACCAGGGAGGCGACCACGTCGACCGGCAGGTCCATGGCGCGGTGCAGGTGGACCACGACGGCCAGCACGCGCAGCGCGGCCAGGTCGATCCGGTTGCCGCAGCAGCGGCGCAGCACCACGTCGGTCTCGGTCGGCGTCAGGCCGGTCCTGCGCGCCAGCCGCACGAACCTGCTGACCCGCTCGAACCACTCCGGCGGCACGGGCGCGGAGCCGTCGCCCCAGACCAGTTTCCGCCCCGCGGGGTCGAGGGTCACGCGCGGCCCGCCCTGGTGGACGAACGCGTCCGCGCCCGAGGTGACGAGCGCGTCGAGTTCGGTCGCGGTCAGCCGCGTGGCGCGGACGAACGAGCGGGCGTCCTCCAGGTCGGCGAAGGAGCCGTCGCCCCCGTAGAAGGTCGCCAGGAGGTCGGCCGGGTCGGTGACGACCGTGGTCACCAGCGCGACGTCGTCGGCGGACAGGCCCAGGAACTCGCGGGCGACGACATCGCGCTCCGGCCGGCGCGCGAACAACTCGTACAGCTCGACCGGGCCGATCCGGAAATGGCGCAGGTGGCGGCGCACTTTTTCCCGGTCCAGGTCGAACGGGAGGGCGAACGGGAATCGCAGGCGCTTCAGCTCCGCGTGCGCGTCCGGACCGATGACGGCGGCGAGCACCCGGTTCACCACGTCGAGATAGGGTAACTCGGTGTAGGCGTGTTCCCCGTCGAGCGGGATCGTCGCGATGTCCGGTCGCCGATCCGGGCCGGTGAGCGGGTCCCCGGTGAAGTTGTCGTCGATCAGCTCCAGGAGATCGGCCAGGTAGGCCGCCGGCGAGTAGACCGAGCGCCCCTCGTCGACCGCGCGGAAGTCGAGCGCCCCGAAGAGCTGCTCGTAGGTCGGCAAGGAATGGTCACGACGCACGGCGGGGCCCCCAAGGTCGACTACGCACAACGGTGATCGGTCACGATCGCGTGACCGTGCGAACGTCACCGGAATACCGCGTCGGGCAACCGGTCGACGTCGATTCAGTGCTTGTCCGGGATCCGGCGGGTGATCCGCCGGCCAGTCGCGGGCGGACCTCCGGGACCGCGGGCGCGCCGAACGCGGTCCGGGCCGCCCCGACAACCGCCAACACCCCGGTCTAACCGGACCATCCGCCCTCCCGGGCATCGACCGGGGGCGGCGACTCCCACCCCCGAAGCGGACATCGCCGCACCCGGACCGGTCGCTACGCCTTGGGCGAGCAATTCACCCGGATGGCCGCACACGGGGACGCGGCGAGCGGAACACGGGCAGCCGTGCGGAGGAAGCCTTGCTCCCTCCGCGGCACTTGCGCCGCAGCACGGCGCAGAAGACGGGTGTCTTCTTGCGCCGATGACGATCGGCCGCGAGGTGCGCCGTCAGTCGCCCAGGTCGTCCAGGACGGTGGGGGCGGGGCCGAACGCCGTGGTCATGCCGATGCCCGAGGTCACCGAGACGACACGGGTCGTCGGGTGCGCTGTGGCGACGAGGAATTCGTCCGGGGTGGAGGCGTACACACCGGTCCAGCGGCGGCGCACGGTCAGGTCCGGCACGCCGAGCAGCCGGGTCGCCTCGCGCAGCACCAGGTGGTCGGTGTCCTGGTCGGGGAACGGGTCGTGGGTGACGGCGTAGTGGTGGGTGTCGCCGACGACGAGGTTGCCGTCGGGGCCCTGGGTCGGCATCAGGTCGACCGCGGCGTCGAGCAGTTCCGCTCGCGTCCGGTCGGTCCGGCGAACCAGACACGGCGTAACGGTTGCCGGTTCAGCGGTGTCCGTTGGGAGGCGACACCCGGTTCGGTGCCGACCCGCGTGAGTCGTCCGGTCACCGCGGATACGCCGATCGGCCGTGGAGGGCTCACGGCGCCGCACAGTCTGATAGGCCCCACGAACGGCCACCCCGCGCCCGCGTCGAGGCGTCAGAGGCGCCAGGACTGGAAGGCGAGGGTCGGTCTTTCAGTACACCGCGTTCTCCTGTGGCCACAGGTGCCACTCGTCCCAGACCTCGTGGGTGCCCGAGCGGTTCGGGGCCCGATTCTTCCTGCGGGTGTTGCTGCCGTCGTCGGCGACGGTGATGAGGTAGCGCCAGAGGTCCTGTCCGGTGGCGCCTTCGCGGGCGAAGGGGAAGTTGAAGAAGTAGCCGTGCCAGCGGTTGGTCTTCACCAGCAGCCTGTGCAGGGCGCGCATGGTGTTGTAGTTCCACTGTGGTTGCCCGTCGCGTGCGGACAGGCCGGCGACACCGTCGCCCAGGTCGCCCCAGAACACCACGTGCGTGTGGTTGGGGTATCCGGCCCGGTGGGTGCGGAAGTACCACTCCAGGTCGGAGAGGCCCATCGTGGTGCGCAGGAAGGCGATCTGCTGGTCCGGCGTCCTCGCGGCGTCCCAGCCGACTGCCTGGTCCCACCGGCCGTTGAGGCTCTGCAGCTCGCACACGTTGCCGTCCTGGCTGCGCATGTGCTTGTAGATCAGGGCGAAGTACCCGGTCTGGGCCTTGAGCTGGGTCAGCCACGCCTCGCCGCCGTTGTGGATGCCCTTGAAGTACGGGCCCATGCCCGCGCCCGGCATCAACAGCGTGCGCGAGGTGAGCCAGTTGTCGGTCCTGGAGTTGATGCCCCGGGCGACGTAGAGCGTGCGTTCCCGCAGTTCCGCGCAGTTGTTGAGGTTGGTCTCGATCGCGGCGACACCCTGCAGCGAGCCGGCGATCCCCTCGGTCCTCGCGCGGTTGATCAGCCTGCTCATGTCGTCGATGAACTCGTCCGCGCCGGCCTCGGTGAAGGGCCGCTGGTAGCTGATGGTGATACCGCTGCGCTGGAACCACTGCCGCTTCCACAGGTAGGTGGTCACGCCCTGGCGGTGCAGCTCCCGCAGCAGCTTGATGATCTCGTCATCGCGTTGCCGCCTGGTGGTGCCCGCCGGCAGGTCCCCCATGTTGGCCACCCGCAGCACCACAGTGCTCAGGTTGTTGTTGGCCAGCGAGAAGGCCGCCGTGGCATAAGGCAGGCCCCGCGTTTCGAACCTCACCGCGAACTTCGGGTTGGGTGGCTGCGTGAGCTGCACCCCGCGCCACTTCAAGCCCCGGATGGCATCCGGGCTCTGCGCGAGGTCCAGCCTCTCCCGGCCCTCGGCCAGCGGGTCGCCCGGCCCGGTGGCCGCCCCCGCGGGGGCGGTACCGGCCAAGCCCGCCGTGGTGGCACCCACCACAGCGGCAGCGGTGAGTCGAAGCAGGTCGCGACGTGTCGTGTCGGTCATGACGGCCCTTCGGCGTTGACGGAGGCGCAAGGTGTTCCATTTGCTGCGACGGGCTCGGCCGCCGAGTGCCGGAATCGACACGGCAGCGCAATGCCAACCCGGCAGGATTCGTCGTGTGTGGTTCGGTCAAGGTGAACGAGCCCCGCAGGAGCGTTCATCGGTGCTTCCCGCTCAGGACTAGGCAGTGTCCTGTAATTCCTTGATCAGGGTGTCTGGTAGTTCTGGTGCATGGTGGGTCGTGGTGAGTTGACCGATCGGGCGTGGGCAGCGATCGAGCCGCTGTTACCGGTGTCGGGGCGTGGACGGCGGTGGCGTGATCACCGTCAGGTGATCAACGCGATCCTGTGGAAGCTGCGCACCGGTGCGCCGTGGCGGGACCTGCCGGAGCGGTACGGGCCGTGGAAGACCGCGCACGAACGGCTGCGGTTGTGGACCGCGGACGGCACCTGGCAACGGATCCTGGACCGGGTGATCGTCAAGGACGACTCGGTCGGCGAGCTGGAGTGGATCATCAGCGTCGACTCCAGCGTCGTCCGGGCCCACCAGCACGCCGCCGGGACCCGGAAAAAGGGGGATGCGCCGCCGGGATCGAAGCCCTCGCGGTCGACGGGGAAGGGCTCGGCCGGTCCCGGGGCGGACTGAGCACCAAGATCCACATCGCGGTCGACGGACGCGGCCTGCCGATGCGCATCCTGATCACGCCGGGCCAGGCGGGTGACAACCCGCAACTGCTGCCGCTGCTCGACGGCATCCGCGTCGCCCGCTCCGGACCGGGACACCCGCGGATGCGGCCCGAGGCGGTCATCGCGGACAAGGCGTACTCGCACAAGTCGACCAGGCGGGCCCTGCGGACCCGCCGTGTCACGTTCACCTGCCCGGAACGCAAGGACCAGGTCGCCCGCCGCGCGGCCCTGGGCTCACGCGGCGGGCGACCACCGGCCTTCGACGAGGAGCGCTACAAACAGCGCAACGTGGTCGAGCGCTGCTTCAACCGCCTCAAGCAGTTCCGAGGCCTGGCCACCCGCTACGCCAAACGAGCCGCCTACTACCAGGCCGAACTCACCATCGCCGCCATCGTGCTCTGGCTGCGATGACGAATTACAGGACACTGCCTAGGGCGACCACAGGTGGTGTGGTGCGTCCAGGACGCCGCTGATGGCTTGGGTGCGCGATGCGACACGTGATGGGCCCTCGATGCGATGGCGAGGACGACGAAGTTCGGCGGTGGCCAGGTAGGGAGCTGGAGCAGAATCGGGGACCTGGGGGCGAGGAGCAGGTAGGCGGGTGAAACCTGGGTGCCGACGGTGCGGGTCGAACCGATCGGGACCGGGTAGGTGACGCGTCCCCGCACTGGGTGGCCCGGCCGCGGCGCGCTGCGCGGTCGGGTCACCTGCCTGTCAGCGGGTCTGCCCGGTCAGCGGGAGACCCGTTCGAAGCGGAGCGAGGTGCGTCCGGCGCCGTCGGAGTAGATCTGGGCGACGGTGGCCGACCCGACGGCATCGATCCGCCGGGCCTGCAACCGGATGGTCGTCGGCCCGTCCACCCGGACCAGCTCGCTGATCGGTGCGGTCTGGTTGCTGCCGGTCAGGGCGTCACCGGTGTTGTGGTCGATGATCTGGTTGACCAGCCGTTCGCTGTCCGGAACGACGCTGTCGGACGTGTCGTTCCACAGCCTGGCACTGATGTAGGTGTTGACGGACGGGATGCCGGACAAGCGCCCCCGGACGTCGGCGTCCAGTGCGTACACCCCCACCCGGGGAAGCTCGACCTCCAAGGGCGTGTCCGTCCAGGCACCGGCAGGCAGGTCCACCTGGGCGCCCAGGTGCTCGACCGCCTGGTCGACCCGCACCGGCGGCTGGGCCACGCTGACGCCGCTTTGCGCGAGCACCGCTGACGCGGCGAGTGCCACAACGGCGCCGACGACGGTCAAGGACATGCGAGAGCGCATCATTGTTCCCCTCTTCCCAGAATCGATCCTCGCAATGCGTACAGAGCGCGCGAAACCCCCCTCCTCACTATTGCGGCAAGACGCTACTATCACGGCAAGGCGACCCCATATCGCCGAACCGCACGCCGGAGCATTTCGGGTATCGGCAGGTAACCGCTCACGAAGCAGAGCGGAGACCGCATCCGACTTCGACGGTTGCCGTCATTCGCCATTCACCCCGTACGAACCTCAGCGTAGAGCCGAATGGCCTTCACGACGATAGGCTGAAAGCATGAAGCAGTGAAGGCGCATCCATGCGGTTCCGGTCGCGGCCGTGCCCTCGGACCAGCCGACGCCGGCCTTCGACCAGCAACCCGGACATCTCCAACTGCCACAACCGCGAGGTGCGCCGATCCTGGCGCTCCGAGGTCGACATCCGCCCGTAGAAGGCGAACCGCAACCCCAGGTGAACATACGGATCCTGCGAGCGCCTCCGCTCACCTCTGCGCTGTTCGGTCTGCAACCAGCCGTCGAGCAGATCCTGATCGGTCCTGAACATGATCACCGCGATCGCCTTCACCGTGGAGGAACGGACGCCCTGCATGACCACTCCGCACCACCAAGCTGACGCGGCCCTACCCGTGCACCACCCGAACAGAGCAGGAGGTACGCCTGAACAGCCCCTCTCATACGCTCAGCCCTCTCGGCGGAAGTGCCGGCAAAAAGTAGGCGTGAGCCCTTGCCCTGTGCATCGGCGGGCTCGACAACTGGCGGAGCCAGCGGATTCGACCGCAAGACCGTCAACCGCATCGAGAACGGCAGACACTCCCCCAGCCTCGACCGCGTCTTCATCCTCGCCCACGCGCTTGACGTACAGCCGCTCGAACTGTTCCAACAGCGGGGACCATGACCTGAACCGAGCCGGCGGGTAGTGCTTCATCACCATCTGAACAGGACTCCTGTCCACCCGGATCGTCAGGATCCCAGCGGGTCTGGTGTCCGACATCCAGGGTCAAGTCCCCACCGCCGTGGGAAGAGGGTCAGGACCTCGTCGATGCGGTCGAGTTTGGCGTCGAAGGCGGGGACTTTCGAGGTCTTCCAGGTCCGGGTGCGCTGGAAGCTGATTCCGTGTCGGTGCAGGATCTGCCGGAGCCGTTCCCGGCCGACGCGGACCCGTCGGTCGGGGTTGCGGTGCAGGTGGGCTGCGAGTTTGCGCAGGCTCCACCGGGTGAAGGGCAGGCCCGCCCCGGCGGGGCGGGCCTTGCCGTCGCCACGACGAACGCTTCGTCGTCGTGGCCGATCAGGCGGGGACGGCCTCCCGCCCAGCCAGGGTCCGGGGCCGCCAGGCCGCGGGCGTTGAAGTCGTGGATCACGTCCCGCACGGTGTCCGGATCGGCCGCGACCAGCCGGGCGATCGACGGCGCGGGGGTCCCGGACGACGACGCGAGGATGATCATCGCCCGACGCATCCGGATCGTGCCCTGCTTGCCCCGCCGCACGTAGTTCAGCAGGCGACGGCCCTCGTCCTCGGTTAATCGACGTGCTCTGACCGGCTCGGCCATCGATGCCTCTCATGCTCGGCGGCGACTACGTCACCACCGAGCACGGGATCACCACGAGCCGGCGTCGGGGATCTTGTCCGGCGTGTCCTCAACCCGGTGAAAATCTGTGGTCAACGCACTAGTGTCCTCCGCCGGAAATCCGCCTACAAATCGGGCGATTGACTCCAGGATCTCCTCGGCGGTCTTGGTCCACAGGAACGGGCGGGATTGGCGTTCCAGTCGGCGATCCAGGCACGGATGTCGCGTTCCAGCGCCTGAACGCTGCGGTGGGCGTTGCGGTGATCATCTGGTCGGTGGGGAATCCGAACCACCGCTCGACCTGGTTGATCCAGGACGAGCCGGTCGGGGTGGAGCGCACGTGGAACCTCGGGTGCGCGGCCAGCCACTTCCTGATCGCCGGGGTCTTGCGGGTGTCGTAGTTGTCGCAGACCAGGTGCACGTCCAACTCCGCCGGCACCGTCCTGTCGATCGTGGTCAGGAACTTGCGGAACTCAGTGGCGCGGTGCTGGCGGTGCAGTTCGCCGATCACGGTCCCGTCGGCGACGTTGAACGCGGCGAACAGACTGGTGATCCCGTTGCGGTGGTAGTCGTGGGTACGGCGTTCGGGCATGCCCGGCATCATCGGCAGCACCGGCTGCGAGCGGTCCGGCGCCTGGATCTGCGACTTATCGTCCGCGCACAGCACTACCGCCCGCTCCGGCGGGTTGCGGTACAGGCCGACGACGTCGACGACCTTCTCCACGAACAACGGATCGGTGGAGAGCTTGAAGGTCTCGGCGCGATGCGGTTTGAGGCCGAAGTCCCGCCAGATCCGGCCGATGGTCGACGCGCTCAGGCCGGTGCGTTCGGCCATCGAGGTCCGTGACCAGTGCGTGGCGTTGCGCGGGACCTCCTCCAGCGTCGCCACGATCACCTCCTCGACCCGGTCCAGCGGGATCGACGGCGGACGGCCCGGCCGCGCCTCGCCGGTCAGGCCGTCCAGGCGGTGCTCGAGAAACCTCGTGCGCCACTTGGTGACCGTCGTCGGCTGGACGCTCAAGTCCTCGGCGATCCGCTTGTTGGACAAGCCTTCCGCACACGCCAGCACGATCCTGCACCGCTGCGCCAACACCTGCGACGACTTCGCCCGACGCGCCCACCGCAGCAACGTCTCGCGCTCCTGCTCGCCCAATTTCACCTCGCGGGCGGCCGTCCGATCCGCGTCATCCACCCACACTAGGCTCAATAGGCGGATCTCCGGCGGAGGACACTAGCCGGTCGTGCAGGTGATGTTCGTCGGTGCGGGGTTGGTTTCGGTGCGGCTAGCGGTGAAGCCGAACGTGGTCGACGTGCCCGGTGCAAGGCTGCCGTTCCAGCCGGTGTTGCTCACGGTGACGTTCGGACCCCCGTTGACCAGCGTGCCGCCCCAGAGCTGGGGGATCCGCTGCCCGTTCGCGTAGGACCAGGTGACCGTCCAGGACCGGGTGGCCCGTGCGCCGGCGGTGACGGCGACCTCGCCCTGGAACCCTCCAGGCCAGGAGTTCACGACGCGGTAGTCGGCGGAGCACGATGACCCACCAGTGGTCGTGGTCGTGGTGGTGATCGGTTCGGCCACATCGCCCACGATCACGCCCCGGCCGTTGGTGCCGAGGTAGAACCGGCCGTAGACGCGTGGGTCGCCGGTGATCGCCTCGCCCGGGTCACCCCACTGGTGCCGGTCGTCGTTGACCCGGACCCAGGTGGTGCCGCTGTCGTCGGAGCGGAACACTCCGTGCACGCCGTCGACGTTGCCGCCGCCCAGGAACACCGTGGCGGCGGTTCGGCCGGGTGCGGGTTTGCCGAAGCCGACGGACTTGGCGTAGGACGCCGCTGCGATCTTGGTGAAGGTGGAGCCGGAGTCGGTCGACCGGAACACGCCGCCACCGCCGACCGCCCACACCTCGCCCTCGCGGCCGGGCACGGCCTTCACGTCGTCGGCCCTGGGCACCGTGGCGGCCGGGCTGAACGACACCCCGCCGTCGGTGCTGGCATAGAGGCGGTCACCGGACCAACCGTAGAACTTGCGGGGGTTGACGCGGTCGGCCTCCACGTGCGCGCCGGACGGGATTCCCGTCGAGGAGGTCCAGGTGGCGCCCAGGTCGGTGCTGTAGCTGACCGGCGCGTTGGAGGGTGACCACAGCAGCCGGTCGCCGGAGGCGCCCACGGCGATCGCCGCCCCGTTCTCGCCCGGGCCGCTCGTGCCCGGCGGTCGGGTCGCCGCGGCGGTCCAGGTGGTGCCGCCGTCGGTGGAGACCGCCAGGTACGAGGTGCCGGATTCGGGCCTGCCCGACCGTGCGATGACCGACGGCTTGAGCTCGGCGTAGTCCAGGGACAGGACCGAGCTCATCGGCGCGCCGGAGTACACCGCGGCGGGGATGCGGTCGATGTCGTCGTGACGGAAGCCGCCGACGTCACCGACGCCGCTGAACAGCGGCGCGCCCTGCGGCGGGCTGAACAGGTCGCCGACCGAGGTCTCCTCCAGCCCTCGAATCACGGGTTTGATCGTGATCTTGTCGCCGGTGTCCCACGCGGTGAGGTTCGCGCTGCCGAAGATGGTGGCGCCGGTGCCGTAGAGGAACCGGTTCGAGTCGAACGGGTCGATCTGCATCGACTCGGCCCACCAGCCCAGCTGCGGCCACACCAGCGGCGGTTCGTCGGCGCGTCCCCAGTCCAGCCACGGTACCGACGAGATGTCCATCTCGTACCGCAGCGTGCGTTCCGGGTAGCCGTTCCAGTCCCAGATGCGGCTCCAGCTCGCGCCGCCGTCGGTGCTGCGGAAGATCGTGATGTCGGGCCACCACTGCATCTGCGTGACGACCATGAGCGTCTTCGGGTTCTGCCGGTCGATGGTCAGACCGCTGTACCCCCACCAGTTGTCACCGCTGGACGAGGGCACCGGGCTGATGTTGGTCCACGTACCCGTGACCGGCGCGTACCGCCACACGTCGCCCCTGCCGCCGTCGTTCGGTCCCGCGGTGTCACTGGTCGCCAGGTACAGGTAGCCGTTGACCGGGTCGAACACCGACCGGTGCGGCAGGAACCCGGTCGGTTGGCCGGCCACCCGCGTCCAGGTCGTGCCACCGTCCGTGGAGCGGTACAGCATGTTCTCCTTGTCCGCCACGCCCACGTAGACGTCCCGTGTCGCCCTGCCTGTGCCGCCGGTGCGCTTGTCGAAGGCGATCCACAGCAGGCCGAGGTTCTGCGCGTGGGGGCTGTCCGGGTCGGCCGACGGGTCCGGCACGTGGTTGCCCGCGTTGGGGAAGCTCGTGACCTGCGCCCACGTGGCCCCGTGGTCGGTGCTGCGCCACAAGCCCTTGCCGCTCGGCGCGGCGAGGTAGAGCACCCTGTTGTCGTTCGGATCGACGACCAACCGCTCGCCGATGCCCCGGCCGGGCATGTTGCCGCCGAGCTTGAACGGCAGCGGCGAGGTCTCCCACGTGCGGCCGCGGTCCGCCGAGCTCAGCATCGCGCCGTTGCCGTCCCACGAGTTGGTGTAGGTGCCCACTGCGGCGTACACCCGATTGGTGTCCACCGGATCTGCGGCCAGCGCGGCGACGCCGGTGTGGCCCCACCGGTCGCGGCCGATCCAGTCCAACATCGGCTCCCACTGGCCGCTGGCCTGGTTCCACCGGTACGCGCCACCGATGTCGGTGCGGGCGTAGACGACGTCCTTCGCGCCTTCGTTGAACACGATCCCGGAAACGAACCCCCCGCCACCGATCTGGACGTTCTTGAAGGTGTACGGCTGAACCGGAGCGGCCTGAGCAGACGTCGTCGTGACCGACGCGATCACCACGGGTAACGCGACGGCGAGCAGCGCCGCAACTGCGACGGTGGCGAACGCGCGTCGCCCGGATCGGATCGCGGAGAAGCTGGGCCGGGTTTGCGGTATGCGCATGGAAGGTTCCTCACGGTGCGGGAGGTGTTGGAGAGCTTGGTCGGCGCGAGCACGGGTCGCACCCCGCAGTCGACCGGCCCAGCGGCCGGTTCGGATCGGGGTGCAGGCCAGGGATGATCGGCTGGTCCATCCCGTCTCCTGTCGGCTCTTCGTGTCGGTGCGGCTGCGGTCACCGGCTGCTCGGGCCCGATCGTCGAGGCCGTTGTCGAGCGGTCGCACTCGACCGAGCCACGCACCGCGCCGGGGGAACCGGCGAACACACCGCCCAGGCCGCGTGGACTACGCCGGAACTCTCGTAATCACCCGATCGATCCAGGCCAACGTCCACCGCTGATGGCCATGCGTGTGCCGCAGGCCCTTGCTCAGATCCCGGAACACCGCCCGGACCTGTTCGTTGTCTCCCGGATAGGGGCAGGGACGGGAAGGACGGGTCGGCAGCCTCGACCTCAAAGGTGGTCGGTCCGTGACGCGCGAGCCGGACGAACCGTCAGCGGGCTCCTGCTTGCCGCACCCGACAGCGCTTCCGCCGTCGGACGGTCCCGTCTCGACTCGCGAGCAGGGAGTCGCCTCCGGAGAGATCATCTCGCATAGTTTTGCAGTTGAACTTAGTGTGCCACGATACGAAGCACCCAAGACCCGGTCAAGGCCTACCACAGCGAGGCTTTGACCAGTAAGGTTGACGGCGTTCGCAGTGATCAGCACTCAAACGGGACGTCGAACCGCGATCGCAGAAGTGCCTGTTTCACAGTTGACTCTTGCAGGCACCTTGGTTCGCGGGACGGGTGGATCGGGGTCGTCGGACCCAGGTCGAGCCTGACGGGGCGAGCCGTCGGTTGGTCGTCCGGAGTTCGCGCGTTGTCCGATCGGCGGCGTGACGCCATTCCTGGGAGCGCTCCCAGGTCGGTGGGCCGCCCCGTCCTGGGAGTTCCCGCGTATCCGAAGGAATACGAGACATGCCCAGTGCAGTGCGTGTAAGGCGTCCATGGGTCGCCGCGGGGGGTGAGCGTCTTCGTGTCCGGCATGATCGTCGGTGCGCCGACCGGTTCGGCAGCCGCGGCGGGGCCCGATCTGCGGGTGGACATCGCCGCTGATCGGCTGCCGATCAGCGAGGACATCTACGGGATGAACTTCGCGAGCGAGGAGATGGCCGCCGACCTGCGGTTGCCGGTGCAGCGGTGGGGTGGGAACCACACCACGCGCTACAACTTCCGCTACGACAACACCGACCGCGCGTCCGACTGGTACTTCGAGAACATCGACGAACCCGGCCCGGCCCCCTCCACCCTGCCGGACGGTTCCACGACGGATCGCGCCCACGAGCAGAACGTCCGCACCGGTACCAAGACCCTGCTGTCGGTGCCGCTGCTGGGCTGGGGCGCCAAGGGGCGGGACGAGGCGTGCGGTTTCTCGGTGGACGTCACCACCACCGGCCTGACGCTGTCGTGGCCGGCGGTCGCCGGCGCGGCGGACTACACCGTCGAGCGCGACGGCACGGCCACCGGCCGCACCGCGGGCACGACCCTGTCGGTGACCGGGCTGACGGCCGATACCGCCTGCACCTCCACCGTCCGCGCCAACAACGCCGCGGGCGACCCGTCACCGCCGTCGAGGGCGTTGTCCGTGCGCACCAAGCGGGACGACTCCCAGCCGGGAACCGGGTGTGACGCGGTGGTGCGGGTGGTCGACAAGTGGCCGGGTGCCTTCCGGCTCGACCTGACCGTCCGCAACACCGGCACCGAGCCGGGCACCGCCTGGACGGCGACCTTGACCCTGGCGGCAGGCATGTCCGTCGGGCAGACCTGGAACGGCCAGGCCACCACCACCGGGACCAAGGTCACCGTGAAGAACGCCCCGTGGAACGACCCGCTCATCCCGACGGCCACCGCGACCGCCGGGATGAGCGTCAACGGTGACCCCGCCGGCTGGAACCCCACCCCGACTTGCTCCCTGTCCTGATCCGAACCGGTGTGGCCCGCGCGATCCCGTGGGCCACACCGGTCGATCCCCGACCTCCATCGTCGATCAACGAAGATTAGGCGGTAACACATGATCCACCGGACCGACAGCACCGAACCACTTCGTCGAACGCGGCGTGCACCGAGCGCGTCGTCGCGCGCCATCGCCTGGCGCGCTGCGGCTGTCTTCGGCGCGTGCCTGGCACTGCTGACCACCCTGCTGGTGACCTTCGGCGCGGGCACGGCCTCCGCCCACGGCGCGGTCAGCGATCCGCCCGCGCGCCACTACGGCTGCTACTTCCGGTGGCCCAACGGCCCGTCGCCGCAGATGGCCGCGGAAGACCCCATGTGCCACAAGGCGTGGCAGGCCGACCCGTCCGCGATGTACAACTGGAACGGCCTGCTGCGCGACGGTGTCGGCGGCGACCACCAGGCCGCGGTGCCCGACGGGCAGCTGTGCAGCGGCGGCATGACCTTCAACGGCCGCTACGCCGCGTTCGACGAACCCGGTGCCTGGAAGACCGTCGACCGGCCCAGCCGGTTCACCCTGAACCTGAACGACACGTCGTCCCACGGTGCCGACTACATCCGCGTCTACGCCACCAAGCAGGGCTTCGACGCCAAGACGCAGAAGCCGCGCTGGGCCGATCTGGAACTGGTCGGACAGACCGGCCGGATCGCGACCGGCACCAGGACGCCGGTCGAGGTGGACGCGCCCGGCCGCACCGGCCACCACGTCCTGTTCACCGTGTGGCAGGCCAGCCACGGGGACCAGTCCTACTACTTCTGCAGCGACGTGAACTTCACCGACGGGGGCACCACTCCCACCACCACCACCACCACCACCACCGCGACCACGACCACGACCACGACGGATGTACCCGAGCGAGGCTGCACGGCCTCCTACCGGGTCACCTCCCAATGGTCCGGCGGGTTCCAGGCCGAGGTGCGCGTGACCGCGGGCTCCGCTCCGATCACCGGCTGGACGGCTCAGTGGGCCTTCACCAACGGCGAGCGGATCAACTCCTCCTGGAGTGCGACCCTCACCGCGAGCGGACCGACAATCAGCGCCCGCAACGCCGCCTACAACGGCTCGCTCGGCGCGGGGGCCAGCGCGACCTTCGGGTTCGTCGCCTCTGGGACCGCCAGCACCCCGGCACTCACCTGCACGGCATCCTGAGCCGGACCCTTGGACCGCCCGCGACCGTGATCGGCGGGCGGTCCAAGGCGTGGTCGCAGCCGCTGTCGAACACGGGTCGACTCAGATGACGCCGGTGATCGTCGCCTGGATCGCCAGGGCGGCGGCGGAGCGCGCCCACTCGCCGAAGTCGAACGGCTGGACGTCCAACTCGACGAGGTCGGGGTCGTCCTCGTAGGTGTCCTCGAAGCCGTCGGCCACCAGCCGGGACGCGACCTCGTACAGCGGCAGGCCCTCCCCGGTGAGCAGCACCTTCTGCGGGTTGACGGCGTTGGCCACGGTGCCGATGAGCACCCCGAGCGCGTAACCGGCGTCGCCGAAGACCCGCTCGGCCTCCGGGTCGCCGCGACGAACCCGTTCGACTGCCTGCCCGTAGGTCGGCGGCCCTTCCAACTGGCGCAGCATCACGTGCGTCATCAAGTAGCTGGAGACGCAGCCGTGACGGCCGCAGCCGCACAGCGGGCCGTTGGAGTCGACCAGGACGTGGCTGAAGTTCGGCGGCTGGCCGTGCGCGCCTTCCACGAGCCTGCCGTCCACGATCAGCCCCGTGCCGACGCCGGCGCCGATGGTGATCACGGCCATCGATTTCAGACCGGCTCCCGCGCCGAACCAGTGCTCGGTCGCGGTGAGGGCCTGCACGTCGTTCCCGACCGCGGTCGGGACGCCGGTCGCCTGGGTGACCATCGCCTTGAGCGGCACGTCGGCCCAGTCCAGGAAGGCGCAGGACACCACCAGGCCGTCGAGCGCGGTTCCGCCGACCGTCACCCCGATCCCGGTGGTGTCCGGGTAGATGGCCGCCACCTCGGCGATCTGGGCGACGACCTCGTCGGGATCGGTGGAGCGCAGTGGCTCCGAGACCCTCGCCGCGACCGTCGCGGTCAGGTCGGTGGCGGCGGTGTACAGCCGGTCGCCGGTCAGCTTCACACCCAGGAAGCGGTGGGTGTCACCCCGCACCCGCAGCAACTCCGACGGCCGCCCCATGACCGAGCGCAACTCCGTGCCACCCTCCGCCAGCAGACCTTCGTCGACCAGCGTCTTCGTCACCCGGGTAAGGGTCGGCCGCGACAGGTCCAGTCGAACGGCGATCTCGGCTCGCGGCATCGCACCGTGGATCAGCACCTCCAGCAGGATCCGGCGCGCGACCCCAGGCAGCTTCGGCCACGAAGGAGCGGCACGGATTCGCGAGGTCACGGGCAGACGATACCGGTTGCACGGATAACGCCCGGCGACCCACGACGAGAAACCCGCTCTCCTGGAAGGCTCGCGCCGCACCCCGGCCCAACGACGTCGGGCCGCCTGCTCAGGTACGTCCGGCGGGGACCGCAGCGGAGTCGCGGGCGACGAGCCGGCAGGGGTTGATGCGGCGGCCGGATCTCGGTGCGCCGTTGATGGCGGCCAGGAGCAGATCCGCCGTGTCCGCCCGGTTCCACGTCGACGCGGTGACCGGCAAGCCGGTGCCATGACGTCCCGGTTGTCGACACGTCGTCGGGCACACGCCTGCCTGCAGCTCGGAGGGCGTCGGCGACGCCGCGGGCACCCCTTCGCTGCCGCAGAACACCGCGGCGAAGGGGTGCCGCCGCCCATCAGGATGCGCGCCGCCTGCCTACCCCACGCCTCGCTCCACTCGCCGAGATTCCGTCACACATCGCAGACGAGCGTTGGAGCCTCGCTTCATGCTGAGCTACGGACGACGGGACGACTACGCACACGACCGTCGACGCCTTGGAACGTGCGGAACCCACCCGCACCCAGGGCCGTCGATGCGCGCGTTGGGCAGTACCGACTTGACGGTGCGGTGGACCTTGGTCCAGTCGGCGAGGAACTTGTCCTTCTTGGTCGCGCCGCGAAACGCACGACGGTGCTGTGCTCCCCGAGCGTGTGCGAACAGATCACCTCTGACGGCCGAAAGGAGGCCGCCACCGCGGTGTCCGGCCGCGCGAGGGCGCGCCGCGGGTCGCCGGTCGGGCGACCTCGAACGGTCACGGTGCCTCGACCGCAACGGCGGGCACCGGCCGTGTCCCGTCCTCGGAGCGGCCGAGGATCAGCTCGCTCTGCAGGACGAGGATCGCCCCGCCGATCGCGGCCGCATCCGACCCGTTGACCGCGGGCACCACCCGAACCGGATGCGCCTTGCGGGCGAACAACCGGCGGTCCAGCTCCTGCTGGATCACGAACTGGTAGATCGACCCGGCCACCGCGAAGCTCTGTCCGGCCAGGACGATCGCGTCCAGGTCGAACAGGACCGATACGGTGACCGCGGCGTGACCGAGGTAGCGCGCCGACCGCTCGACGAGTTCACGGGCCTCGGGATCGCCGGCGTTCGCGGCCGCCGCGATCCGTGCGAACTCGGTCAGGAAGTCGTCGGCAGCCGGGTCGAGCGCCAGTCGCCGGGCGAGGTCCGGCATCGCCAGCGCCTGCCGGACCAGGGCCGACGGGCCGGCGTAGTTCTCCAGGCACCCGACGTTGCCGCACGGACATTCGTCGCCGTTGACGTCGATCGAGATGTGGCCGATCTCCGCGCTGTTCGACGAGCTGCCCCGGTACACCTCACCGGCGACCACCACCCCGCCGCCGATCCCGGTGGCCATGTAGAAGCAGCCGTAGGTGCTGTGCGGGTCCACCGCACCCATCCAGTACTCGCCGATGGCCGCCGCCGCGGCGTCGTTGTCGAGCAGCACGGGCAGGCCCAGGCTCTCCGCCAGGCGCGGCGCGACGGGGTAGTCGTACCACTCCTCGGTGGGCTGCGGCGTCAACAACACACCCGTACCCCGGTCCTGCGGACCGTAGCTGACCAGACCGACCCCGAGCACCTTCTCGCGGTCGACGCCCGCCGTCGTCAACAGGGCGTCCACCCGCGACGCCACCAGCGGCAACGCCTGCTCCGGCGGCATCGACGACACGCCGTGGAACGACGTGCGCGCCACCGGTCGGCCGGCGAGGTCCACGACCACGATGACGCAGGCGTTGCGCTCGAGCTGCACCCCCACGCCGTAGCGGGCCGGTGGGTTGAGCTGGACCATCGTGCGAGGCTTGCCGCCCGTCGGCGCGCCACGACCGGCCTCGACGACCAGCCCGTCGCCCAGGAGCTCGCGCACGACCTCGGAGATCGTCGCCCCGGTGAGACCGGTCGCCGTCGCGAGTTCCACCCGGCTGATCGAGCGCGCCGCTCTGATCACGTCCAGGACCACGCCTCGCGTCTTCGGCCGGCTTGCCCAGACCGGGCTTCTCGCCACGATTCCCTCCTTCGCCGCACCCATTCGCCAGGCTACTTCACTTAGCCCTTACCCGGCCCACCGGGTCACCCACCGTCACCCCCTCCAGGTGCCACCACCAGCGCATTCAGTTTCAGAGGAATCCTGAATAAGGGAGGACGCGGCCATCCCGTGAGCGTCGGCACCACGGGGGTCGCATCTGTCGGGCCGTCATGAGCGCGGCCACCTTGGCCTGGTGGTCGCTGCCGGCGACGGTCTCCAAGAGGCATCCAACGGCATGTCGTGGAGTTTCACACCTGTTTCGTCGTGTCGTCGTCCGCGGCGGCCTCGACCGGTTCGTAGTCGAACCAGTCGAAGTGGACCGCTCCACTCGACGCGTACATGCCGATCACCCGTCCGGTGAAGCCCCCGGCCACCTCGGTCGAGAGGTAGCGGCCGTCCAGGCGGGCCAGCTCGGTGCGGGTGCCATCCGGTCGGACGACGCCGAGGGTCACCACGTCGGGACCGTTGCGGGAATCGGTCGGCGTCCGGGGCTCGGCGATCGCGATCTCCAGCACCACTTCGCCCGGTCCCGCCGCTGCGGACCCCACCAGGGACCGCAGCGGTCCGATCCGCGTATAGGCGCTGACCTGCCCGTCTGCCACCTCGATCGCGTAGTGGTGCCGCTCGTCGAGCCGCACCACCAGGCCACCGCTGCCCTCGGTGGGGTCGATCGCGGCGCGGGCGCGGCACGCCAGGTGCTGCTGACGGCGCCCGATGAAGGTGACGTCCGGATCGTCCGGCGAACCACCGTCGGCGCGGAGGGTGAGCCAGCCGGGTCGGGCCTCGGTGGTGCAGCGGTCGGCGGGCCGGTGGCGCAGGGAGATCCAGCGGGGGTGCAGGTCGGGTTCGTCGAAGTCGTCCCGGACGGGTTCGGTGACGGTGGGGCGCGGCGGCGCGGCGGAGTCGGTCCCCAACTCGCCGACGACGGGCCATCCGTCGACCCAGCGCACCGGCGCGAGGAAAGTTTCCCGACCCAGCACGTGCCAGCCGGGCGTCCCCCCGCGCGGCCGCACGCCGAGGAGCACCATGCACCACGAGCCGTCGGGCGCCTGCACGAGATCGCCGTGCCCGGTGTTCTGGATGGGGTGGCTGGTGCCCCGGTGGGTCAGGATCGGGTTGTCCGGGCAGGGTTCGAACGGGCCGTTCACCGTGGGGCCGCGGGCGATCAGGACCGCGTGACCGCGTTCGGTGCCGCCTTCGGCGATCATCAGGTACCAGTAGTCGCCGATCTTGTACAGGTGCGGCGCCTCGGGGGCGTGGGCGCCCGGTGTGCCGGACCAGAGCCCGCGGGGTTCTCCCAAGGTCTCGCCGGTGGTCGGGTCGATGCGGACCTGGCCGACTCCTGCGTAGGTGCACCAGCAGTTGCCGTCCTCGTCCCAGGCCAGGTCGGGGTCGATGCCGCGGACGTCGGGCAGCCGCACCGGGTCCGACCAGGGACCCGCCGGGTCCTCCGTGTGGAACAGCAGGTTGCCGTCGCCCGCGACGTTGGTGACGATCAGCCAGAACCGGCCCTCGTGGTGGCGCAGTGTCGGGGCGTAGATCCCGCTGGAGGAGGCGGTGCCGGTGGGCAGGCGGAGTTGGCTCGGCCGGTCCAGCGCGTTGCCGATCTGGACCCAGTCGATCAGGTTCCGGCTGTGGAAGATCGGGACACCGGGGAAGTACTCGAAGCTGGAGCAGGCGAGGTAGTAGTCCTCACCTGCGCGGCAGACGCTCGGGTCGGGGTGCATGCCAGGGATGATCGGCTGGTTCATCTCACCTGTTTCTGTCGGTTCTCCGGGTTGCGCGGCGGTGGTCACCGGCTGCTCGGGCCCGAGCGTCCTGGCTCTTACTTCCTGAAGACGTGCGCGGACCACGGTTCCATGGAGATCCGACCGTTCACGATCGATGGTTCGTCGAGGTTGGACAGCAGTAGGTCGGCGCCCGACCAGTCGCCGTCCAGTGCTGCGGTTTGCGGTGTGCCGCTGAGGTTGGCCACGACGATCAGGCAGTCGTCGTTCAGGGTGCGTTCGTAGGCGTAGAGGTGGGGTTCGTCGGCCAAGAGCATCCGGAAGTCGCCGCGGGCGATGACGGGGAGCTCGTGGCGCAGTTCGATGAGCTTGCGGTAGTGGTTGAAGACGGAGTTCGGGTCGTCGTACTGGGCTTGGGCGTTGAGCCAGGTGTGGTTGGGGTTGACCGCGAGCCACGGTTGGCCGGTGGTGAAGCCGGCGTTGGGGCCGGCGTCCCATTGCACGGGGGTGCGGGCGTTGTCGCGGCCCATGGCGCGCAGGCCGCGCAGCACCGACTCGGGGTCGCCGCCGGCGGCGACGGCCTCGGCGTAGTGGTTGAGGGACTCGATGTCGCGCATCTCGTGCACGCCGGCGAACGGCGCGTTGGTCATGCCCAGCTCTTCGCCCTGGTAGACGTAGGGCGTGCCGCGGTGCAGATGCAGCACGGTGGCCCAAGCGGTGGCGGATTCGCGCCAGTGGTCGCCTTCGTCGCCAAAGCGGGACACCACGCGGGGCTGGTCGTGGTTGCACCAGTAGAGGCTGTTCCAGCCGACCTCGCTCAACTCCTGCTGCCAACGACCCAGCGAGGCTTTGACGTCGCGCAGGTCCAGCGGGCGCGGGTCGAACTTGCCGCCGGGGCCGTGGTCGAGGCAGACGTGCTCGAACTGGAACACCATGTCCAGCTCCCGCCGCGCCGGGTCGGTGAACAGCCGGGCGTCCTCCCAGGTGACGCCGGGCGTCTCCCCCACGGTCAGCAGCTCGCCGGACCGGCCGTCGAACACCTCGCGGTGCATCTCCTGGAGGAATTCGTGGACGCGCGGTCCGTTGGCGTAGTGCGGGAACCCGTCGCCGAGGCCGCCGGCGCCGGTGGTGGCACCGTCGGGCAGGGCGGGGTCCTTGGAGATCAGGCTGATGACGTCCATCCGGAAGCCGTCCACACCCCGGTCCAGCCACCACCGCATCATCTCGTACACCGCCTGCCGGACCTCGGGGTTCTCCCAGTTCAGGTCCGGCTGCTCGGGTGCGAACAGGTGCAGGTAGTACTCGCCGGTCGCCTCGTCGAGGGTCCAGGTCGGGCCGGAGAAGTACGACTGCCAGTTCGTCGGCTCCGCGCCCGGCTGCCCGGCCTCCAACCCGTCCCGCGGCCGGCGCCACCAGTACCAGTCACGCTTCGGGTTGTGCTTGGAGGAGCGGGACTCGACGAACCACGGGTGTTCGTCGGAGGTGTGGTTGACCACCAGGTCCATCACCAACTTCATGCCGCGGGCGTGCACCTCGGCGACCAGCCGGTCGAAGTCCTCCAACGTGCCGAACACCGGGTCGATCGCCTGGTGGTCGGAGATGTCGTAGCCGTTGTCGGCCTGCGGCGAGGCGTAGACGGGCGACAGCCAGATCACGTCGACGCCCAACAGCTCCAGGTGTTCCAACCGCGACGTGACGCCGTTGAGATCACCCACACCGTCGCCGTTGGAGTCGGCGAAGCTGCGCGGGTAGACCTGGTACACCACGGCCGAGGTCCACCACGGGGCGGTGTCCAGTGCGGGGGTGACCGTCTGGTCGAGAGTCATGGATGTCCTTCGAGGGTGTTGTTCGACCGCGCCGGGGGTCACGCCGCGCATGAGCATGCGTTGGAAGAGCAGGAAGACCACCGGTGGCGGCAGGTGATGTGCCGCTCGTAGGTCTCCAGACCGGGTGGTGGTCGCGGAGCACGCGGATTCGGTGCCAGGTGGACCGGGGGTCACTTCCCCGCAGGGCGGAGGCGCATGAGGACTTCCGCGCTGTCGGGGTGGGACCAGACCGCCGGGGAGGCGTACAGGTCGCGTTCCGTCGGCCAGCCGGTGAACTTGGCGTTGTGGTAGACGCTGATCGTGCCTTGGGTGAGGACCGGGATGTAGGGCATCGTCCGCTCGATGCGGGTCTGGATCGTGTCCAGGTGGGGCTGCCGGGCGGCGGTGTCGGCGGGGTTGAGGAGCTTGAGCGCGTCGAGGGCTTGATCGACCTGCGGGTCGGAGAACCGGCTGAAGTTCGGACCGGGTTTGGCACCGACCGCGGCGGTCTGCGCGGTGCTGTAGAAGTAGTTGTAGAGGTAGAACGGGTCCGGTGCGGGCCCCTGGTAGAGCGAGTCGATGATCACCTGGAACGCGCCGCGGTCCCGGGCGTCGACGAACTCGTTCCCGGACACCTGCTGCACGGTGATCTTGATGCCGGCCTGTCGCAACTGCTGGCTCATCGTGTCCGCCGCGGTGATGTAGTCGGTCCAGCCGGCGACGACGCTCAGCGTCAGCGACAACGACACGCCGTCCTTGGCGTAGATGCCGTCGGAGCCCTTGGCGTAGCCCGCGCTCTCCAGGATCTGCTGCGACTTGGCCGGATCCGGTCGCATCGGGGCGGTCTTGTTCCGCAGCTCGTCGGAGATGAGGGCGCCGTCCCGTCCCGGTAGCAGGAAGCTGGGTGAGACGTCACCGCCGGTGTTCTCGAACGCCAGCGCGTTGGTCTGGGTCCGGTCGACGGCGTGGTGGATCGCCTGGCGCACGGCCGGGTCGGTCTGGGGCCCCTGACAGCCCAGGGCGGTGCTGCTGCACGTCGCCAGCACGATCTGGTTCGCGTGGGTGATCGTGGCCTGGTAGCCGGGGTAGGTGTTCCCGACGTCCTGAAGACCGGGCACGGGCCCGGTCTGCCAGTCGATCTCCCCGGCATCGAGCGCCGCAGCGCCGGCCTGGTTCCCCGACAGCGCGAGGTAGCGGACCTTCTTGACGGCGGGCTCACCGCCCCAGTAGGCCGGGTTCGCCTTGAGCGTGTACGCCTGGGGCTTGAACTCCTCCAGCAGGTACGGGCCGGTGCCGACCGGGTCCTTCACCGCGGCGACCGCCGGGTCGGTGATGTCCTTCCACTTGTGCTCGGGCACGATGTAGGTCCTGCCGAGGACCGACGGGCCGTCCACGAACGACGGTCGGTCGAACGCGATGGTCACGTGCGTGTCGTCGACCGCCTCCGCCCGCCCGGCGTAACCACTGTTGTTCATCCCCTTGTGCTTGCTGATCATGTCGAGGGTGAACACGACGTCGGCGGCGGTGAACTTCTCCCCGTCGGACCAGGTCACGCCGTCCCGGAGGGTGATGGACAGCTGCGTGCCGTCCGCGTTCCAGGTGAACTCGGTGCCCAGCCTGGGTGTCGGTTCGGCGTCGTCGAGGACGTTGTAGAAGAACAGGGTCTGGAAGATCGTGCCCCCTCCGCCGATGGTGGTCGGCGCGAACGGGTTGAAGTTGATCTGGTAGTCACCGGACTGGCCGCCGTACGCCACCAAGGTGGAGCTCTCGGCCCCAGCCGACGTGCCCGACGGTCCGCACCCCGCGGCCACGACCGCCGCGGCGAGCAGGACGGTTGCGGCGCGCACACGTGCGCCGGGACTTCTCGACATCATCACGACGTCCTCCTTGACGTGCGGCTGGCGGGACGCGTCACGACAGCACCCTGCGCCCGGCCATTATTAGGTCCTCTAACTAAGCCGTCAACAGCGGAGGCTCGCCGATCGGCGGGCTATGTCTCAACAGGTCGCGATGTCCATAAGTCCAGGTGTTGACTTACTTCATCTTCCTGAGTAACCATCTCGATGCGCTTCGCCCCTGAGTCGACCAACGAAGGAGAGAGCCGCCATGACGCGCCTGGACCTGCACGACGGCTGGCGCCTGCGCGCCCTGGGAGGCCCGGTGCCGGCCGGCCTGGTCGACCTGGAGGTGACCGCGCGGGTCCCCGGCAGCACCCACCTCGACCTGATGGCCGCAGGCCTCATCCCCGACCCGTACGCGGACCGCAACGAGGCGGAGCTGACCTGGATGCACCGGGTCGACTGGCAGTACTCGACGACGTTCCGAGCGGAGGCGGCGCGGGCCGGTGAACGGGTGGAGTTGGTCTTCGACGGCATCGACACCGTCGCCACCGTCGAACTGAACGGCGAGGTGCTCGGCCACACCGCCAACATGCACCGCGGTTACCGCTTCGACGTCGGGAGATCGCTGCGCGACGGCGACAACGACCTGACCGTGACGCTGTGGTCCGCGCTCGACCACGCCGAGCAGGCGGAGTCCGACCTCGGCTGGCGCAAGCGCGCGTACCCGCACCCGTACAACGCGATCCGCAAGATGGCCTGCTCCTTCGGCTGGGACTGGGGACCTGACCTGCAGACCGCCGGCCTGTGGAAACCCGTGCGGCTGGAACGCTGGGGCACCGCCCGCCTGGCGGAGGTGCGCCCGCTGGTCACCGTCGACGCCGACGGCACCGGCCGCGTCGACGTGCACCTGGCATTGGACCGTGCTGCGGATCGCGATTACACCGTGTCGGTCACGGTCGGCGACCGCACGGAAGCACCGGCGGTCACGGGCGACGCCGCGCACGTCACCGTGCTCGTGCCGGACGCGCGGTTGTGGTGGCCGGTGGGCTACGGCGACCAGCCGCTCTACGACCTGGCCGTCGCGCTGCAGGCCGATGGTCGGCAGGTGGACGCGGTCCGGCGCCGGATCGGGTTTCGCACCGTCACCGTGGACACCGAGCCGGACGAGTTCGGCACCCCGTTCGTCTTCGTCGTCAACGGCAAGCGCGTCTTCGCCAAGGGCGCCAACTGGATCCCGGACGACCACCTCCTCACCCGGGTCACCCGCGAGCGGCTCGCCCGTCGGGTCGACCAGGCCGTCGGCGCGAACATGAACATGCTGCGGGTGTGGGGCGGCGGCATCTACGAGACCGACGACTTCTACGACGCCTGCGACGAGCGCGGCGTGATGGTGTGGCAGGACTTCCCGTTCGCGTGCGCCTACTACGCCGAGGAGGAGCCGCTGCGCGGGGAGGTCGAGGCCGAGGCGCGGGAGAACGTCACCCGCCTGGTCGCCCACCCGTCGCTCGTGCTGTGGAACGGCAACAACGAAAACCTACCCGCCTACGCGGAGTGGGAGGGATGGCAGGACAGCCTGGAAGGAAGGACGTGGGGCAGCGGCTACTACCACGACCTGCTCCCCGAGATCGTCGAGGAACTCGACCCCACCCGCCCGTACGCGCCCGGCAGCCCGTACAGCCCCGGCGACCTGCCACCCAACGACGCCCGCCACGGCACCCGACACGACTGGGACGTCTGGAACTTCCTGGACTACACCCACTACCGCGACCACATCCCCCGCTTCAGCGCCGAGTTCGGCTTCCAGGGACCACCCACCTGGACCACCCTCACCCGATGGGTCCACGGCCGGCCGCTGACGCCCGCCTCGCCCGCGTTCCGGCTCCACCAGAAAGCCGTCAACGGCAACGGCAACCTCGACCGCGGCCTCGCACCCCACCTGCCTGTCCCGACCGACTTCGAGCAGTGGCACTGGGCGACCCAGCTCAACCAGGCCCGCGCGGTGGCCTTCGGCATCGAGCACTACCGCTCCTGGTGGCCGCGGACCGCCGGAGCCCTGGTCTGGCAGCTCAACGACTGCTGGCCGGCCATCTCGTGGGCCGCCATCGACAGCGACGAACGCCCCAAACCCCTCTACTACGCCCTCAGGCACGCGTTCGCGCCGAGGCTGCTGACCGTCCAACCACGCGAAGGGAGGCCCACCCTGGTCGCGATCAACGACCACGACCAACCCTGGGTCGGCGCGGTGAGCGTGACCCGACAGGACTTCGCCGGCGAGGTGCTGGCCGCGGCCGACCTGAGGCTCGACGTGCCGCCCCGATCCACCGCCCGGCTGGACCTGACCGATCACCTCCTCGAACCCACCGACCCGACGAACGAAGTGCTGGTCGCGACCGTCGACGGCGTCCGCACTCACCACCTGTTCCGCGAAGACCTCGACCTCCACTACCACCCGGAGCCGTTCACCGCCGACGTCACACCTGTGACCGGCGGATACCGCGTGGACGTCCGGGCCACCTCGTACGTCCGGGACCTCAGCCTGCTGGCCGACAAAGTGGCCGCCGACGCGGTCGTCGACGACATGCTCATCTCGCTCACCGCCGGAGAAACGCACCACTTCACCGTCCGCACGTCGGAGAAGTTGCGGGAACCGACCGTTGTGCTGCACCCGCGGGTGCTCAGCTGCGCCAACACGTTGGCGTTGGGAGGTTCGCGTACCACAGCGTGAAACCCGTGGTACCTGATTCAGGGCTCCTTCGGGTTCGTCACCGCCTGGAACGACTTCCAGTGGCCGTTCACCGCGCCGTCGAGGGTCCACCGGCCCGTCCGCGGGCGACCTGCCGATGCACACCGACGTCTGGTTGGTCGGCGGGCCCGTCCACCCAGGCCACTACCGGCGGCTGACCACCCCCCACGTCCTGCGCCACCTCGGAGAGTGAGGAGGAAGCGGTGCCGACAGATTCACCCGTGCTCAGCATGACGGACCGGTGGACGGTCGTGCGTTTCCGGTTCCGCGACCGCGAGTTCGCGACCGGACCCCACGCCTTCACCCCCGGCTTCCGCAGATAGGGGACACCAAAGCCAGGAGTTGATGGCCGACATCAGACGATCGGCCACATCTCCGAAATCGGCGACCCATTTTTCGCGCGGCCCAGCTGACGGGAAGTCGACGAAATGATACGAACCGACCGTTTCCGCACGAAGGTCTTCAGATTCCACGATATTTTCGCTACCGTCCCACCTGGGAACGCTCCCAGAAGTTCCCCGGTGTGACCAGGGCGGAGCGGTCCACCCCCAATTCGGTGGCCCTCCCCCCTGCCAGTTGAACTGCTTTCCGAAGAACATGGTGGCGGGCTGGGCCGTCACCCGCACAAAGGAGTGCTGATGTTGGGAAGAATCAGAAAGCGTCGCACCGCGCTGGCCGCGGTGGGCGCTGTGGTGTCCATCGCGGGCACCGCCCTGCTGGCGGCGGCGGGCGGATCGTGGGCGAGTGACGCGAGCGCGGCGGCGGCGTTCGCGTGCCGGGTCGACTACGCGACCAACGACTGGGGCAGCGGTTTCGGCGCCAACGTGACCGTGGCCAACGCCGGCTCGTCGCCGGTCAGCGGTTGGACGCTGACCTACTCCTACGCCGGCAACCAGACCCTGCAGCACGGCTGGAGCGGCAACTGGTCGCAGTCCGGCAAGAAGATCACCGTCGCCAACCTGAACTGGAACAGCACCATCCCGGTGAACGGCAGCGTCTCGGTGGGAGCGAACTTCGCCTACAGCGGCACCAACGCCAAGCCGACGGACTTCGCCGTCAACGGCGCCACGTGCACCGGCACCAGCCCGACGACCACCACCACCACGACCACCACTACGACCACCAACCCTCCGGTCGACGGGCCGGCACCGGAGCTGCGGGTTTCCGGCAACAAGCTGGTCACCGCGGACGGCAGGCCGTACCGGCTGCTCGGGGTGAACCGCTCCACGTCCGAGTTCGCCTGCGTGCAGGGCAAGGGCATGTGGGACGGCGGTCCGGTCGACCAGGCATCGGTGGACGCGATGAAGACCTGGAACATCCACGCGGTGCGGGTCCCGTTGAACGAGGAGTGCTGGCTGGGCGTCTACGGCACGCCCAGCGGCCCCGCCTACCAGCAGGCCATCAAGGACTACACGGACCTGCTGGTGACCAACGGCATCAACGTGATCCTGGATCTGCACTGGACCTGGGGCGCCTACACGAACAGCCCGGACTGGCACTGCAAGGACGAGCACGCGGTGTGCCAGAAGCCGATGACCGACGCGAAGTACTCCCCGCAGTTCTGGACCAGTGTGGCGAACACGTTCAAGGGCAACGACGCGGTCGTGTTCGACCTGTTCAACGAGCCGTACCCGGAGATGGGCGCGAACTGGGACAAGACGGCGGGCTGGCAGTGCTGGCGCGACGGCGGCATGTGCACGGGTATCCCCTACGAGATCGCCGGCATGCAGGACCTGGTCGACGCGGTGCGATCCACCGGCGCCACCAACGTCCTGATGCTGGGCGGTCTGGAGTGGGCCAACGACCTGCGTGAGTGGCTGAAGTACAAGCCGGCCGACCCGCTGGACAACATCGCCGTCTCGTGGCACGCCTACAGCTTCAACTCCTGTGCCAACGAAGCGTGCTGGGACAGCCAGATCGCCCCGATCGCCCAGCAGGTCCCGGTCGTGCTCGGCGAATTCGGTCAGGAAGACTGCAACTTCGACTACATGCAGCGGCTGGCGAACTGGGCCGACTCCCACAACGTCAGCTACATGCCGTGGACCTGGACCCCGTGGGGCTGCGTCACCGGCGCCGTGCTCATCAAGGACTGGGCCGGCACGCCCGAGCCCGGCATCGGTGAAGGCTACAAGGCTCACCTGCTCGCCCGAGACCCCTACGCGATCCGCTGACCGATCAACCGCACAGCTCTACCCGCACGTCGAGCCGCCCCGGCTGCCGGTCCGAACACGACCCGGCCGGGGCGGCTCGGCGGGCAAGCTCCCCGACCGACGATCACCGACCGCAGGTTCCGTCGCGATCACGAAACAGGTACGTCCCGTGCAAGATTCCTCTCCAGATGACGACGCCGGCCCTTCCGAAGCCTTTCCCCGTCCCGACCACGCCGCCTTTCGCGCGGAAGATCTCCACCACGGATTTGACGGTCGCGGCCGAGGCACGAGCGGCCTGTTCTTCGGAGGGGACTACAACCCCGATCAGTGGCCCGAGGAGACCTGGGCGGAGGACGTGGCGCTGATGCGCACCGCGTCGGTCAACCTCGTGACCGTCGGCGTGTTCTCCTGGTCCCGGCTGCAGCCCTCACCCGACGGGTTCGAGTTCGACTGGCTCGACCGCGTCCTCGACGGCCTGCACACCGCGGGCGTGGGCGTGTGCCTGGCGACGCCCACCGCGTCGCCGCCGCCGTGGTTCGGCCGGCTGCACCCGGACGCCCTACCGGTCACCCGGCAGGGGGTACGTCTGACCCACGGCTCGCGCGACACCTATTGCGTCAACGCTCCCGCATACCGGCAGGCGAGCGTGCGGGTCGCCACCGAGCTGGCCGACCGCTACCGCCAGCATCCTGCGGTGCGCTTGTGGCACATCCACAACGAGTACGGCACGTGGTGCTTCTGCGAGCACTGCGAACACTCGTTCCAGGAGTGGCTGCGCGGACGGCACGGCACCCTCGACGTCCTCGACGACGCATGGAGCACGGCCTTCTGGTCCCAGGGCTACAGCCGGTGGGACGAGATCCTGCCGCCGCGCGCCACCCAGTACCTGTCCAACCCCGCGCACGAACTCGACTACCGACGTTTCCCGTCCGCCTCGATGGTCCGCCACTACCGCGTACAGAAAGCCGTTGTCGCGGGCCGGGCACCGGTCACCACGAACTTCGTCCTCGGCGGCTGGGTGCCCGTCGACCACGCCGCCTTCGCGCGCGAGGTCGACCTCGTCGCCATCGACCACTACCCGTCGACGGTGGGTGAAGCACCGGCCGAACGCGCTTTCGCCGCCGACCGGGCGCGTGGCTGGGCTCGTGCCGCCGGCCATCCCGACGGCCGCTGGCTGCTCGTGGAGCACGCGGCCGGCGCGATCCACGCCGACGGGGTCGTCCAGTCGTTGCCCGAGGGCTCGATCGCCGAGGCGGCCGAGACCTACCTTGGGTGGACCCGTTCTGACGGACAGGGTCGACGCGCCGAGTTCGACACCCAGCGCTGATTCGACACCCAGACCTCGCGCCACTGGCGTCACCACCGACTCGGCGGAGCTCTTCGGCGCAGGTCACGCAATGCCTTCGCCGTCGGACAGGCCACGCGCATCCCCGGTCAGGCCGGCGGTCAGTTTGTCCCGGGCCAGCCGGTAGCCGACCTTGGAGACAGGCACATCGCGAGCAGGAAGTAGATCCCGACCCGTGACGGGAGGTCACCGGGGATCCGCCCGGCGCACCCGATCGGCCGCACCCTCGCGGTCCAACTCCATCGCATAACGCCACAGCAGCGCGCGCCGTCGGCCCTCAGGCCGGTCGTCCAACTCCACGACACCTGGTGCACCCGATCCGATGCTTGACGGGAGCGCGATATCGACGTCCGCGGTCACGCGGGTCGACGACCTCGCATCCGGAGCACCGGAGGCCGGAGCTCTCCACACGCTTGACGTCGACCTACCACCTCAGCATATATTGAGTCAATTAACACTGAGCGGGTTACCGGCCGTCGGAGGACCACCGTCGACAGTCAGGAGCCGTGAGACCCTCCTTGTTCGAGATCCGCATGGTTGCATCGACAAGTAAGAATGCCGAATGAGATGACCCTGCTGACGTCTGCCCTACTGAATTTAGGGCGATATTCGAGACCGTAATGCACCGAATAAGGAAACGGGCATCGGCCTGTAACGTAGCAGCCCAGGAAGTGTCTTCCCCGCGCGAGCGGGGGTGGTCCAGCAAAGAAGCACGGACGCCGAAGGTTACCGACGATCACTCAGTGCACGTGATCTCGCTGGTGTCCTCCCAGCGCTTCCCGAGTGGCGGACGACCAGCGGGGTTGTGACTCGACGTGCGTGCCGGGCATCGACGGCACGTCACACGTGTGGGTGACGGATATGGCGAAGGCCGGGCGTGCGCCGCGAAACTGATCAGGTGACGAGATCTGCCGGAGCACCGACGACAGACCGGCATGCCCGGATCTCCCGCGCCTGGGACCGCAGCGGGTCGATCGCCCGTCACGTCACGCAGACCCGCGTGGCCGGCAGGCTCGCGGCGGACGTCTGCGCCGAAAGCGGCGACGAAGCCGGGAAGCGGCCTACCGCTGCAGGACCGCGTTGGCCCGCACTCTGGGCTCGATCGGCTGTCTGCAGGACAGCCTGGCCAGGAAGCACGCCGCCGTTCACCGGACGGAGGACGGAGTGCTGCGCATGCTGACCCTTCCCCCGGTGCAGCACAGTGCGGTGCTGCCGGAGTGGTTCCGGCGACGCGGCACGCGACCCGACGTCATGGCGGCCGACAACGACGCCGCGGCCGCCACCGAGCAAGATGTACCGGACGGTTGCCGGCGCAGTGCGTGACCCCCGTGCCGAACGTTCGACCCGCGTGGTCGGGCAGGGCGCGCACCGCCACGTGAGGCGTTCCCGCGAACCGTCCGGCGACGGGCATGTCCGGCGCGCACGGAACGGCGCGCCGTCGCCGCACCGGCACGTCACCCGGGTCCGCAGTGCCCGCAGCGAAGATCCCTTCCCACACTGTTGAGGTGGCCGGTGGAGGTAGCGTCGACGACTGCCTGTACCCGCAGCACTGCGCACACGTAGTATTCAGGGATGCGCAGGTCCGGGGCGGTGGTGCACGCACGCGGGTTGGGGGCTCACGACCACGTATGCTGGCGGTACGACGATGTGCACGAGTTCCGGGCTCGAGCGCGGGAGTTCCTGTCCGACGGGCTGGAGCGGGGCTTGCGGGTCTGCTACGTCGCCTCCGGCTCCGCGGATGTCCTGGTGGAGGATCTGCGCGGGATCGACGGTATCGACCGGGCGCTGCGCGAGGGCGCGGCCCGGGTCGCGTCGTTGGACGCCACGTACCCGTTCGGCACGGTGGTCGAGCCCGAAGCCCAGGTACGGGCCTACGCCGCCGCCACCGAGGCGGCCGTGGCCGACGGGTTCGCCGGGTTCCGCGTGGCCGCCGAGGCCACCCCGCTGGTACGCACCCCGCGGCAGCTAGCCGCCTTCACCCGCTACGAACACCTCGTGGACCACTACATGGCCGATCACCCGTTCTCCGCGCTGTGCGCCTACGCCACCGGGGAGGTCGACGACTCGGCGTTCGCGCAGCTCGCGTGCCTGCACCCGAACACCAACGCGCAGTCACCCGGCTTCCGGCTACACGCCGCCGGTGATCACGTCACCGCGCTGGGCGGCGAGGTGGACGCCTCCACCGAGGACCTCTTCGCCTGGGCCTTGGATCGCGTCGACCTGCGGCCGCGCGGCGGGGAAATGGTGCTCGACGCCACGGGGCTGACGTTCCTCGACCACAACAGCCTGCTGCGCCTGGCCGACCTGGCGGCGAAGCGTGGCACGCCCCTGGTGCTCCGCGCGTCCTGGCCGGGCCTGAGCCGCCTCACGGAGTTCCTCGACCTGCACGACGTACGCGTGGAACAGACCGCATGACCCCGGCAACACCGCCCCTCGCCGGCTTCGTCCACCCCGCGCTGTTCTACGGCTCCGACGAGGAGTACCTGGGCACGCTCGTGCCCTTCGTCACCGACGGCCTGGCCGAGGGGCACCCCGTCGCCGTGGCAGTGCCCGGCGCGCGGCTGCGGCTGCTGCGCGAGGCCCTGGGCGCGGACGTCGAGGAGGTGCTGATGCTGGACATGGAGGTCGCGGGCCGCAATCCCGGCCGGATCATCCCGACCGTGCTGCGCCGGTTCGCCGACGCCCACCGCGACGGTCACGTGCGCATCGTCGGCGAGCCGATCTGGGCCGGGCGCACCACGACCGAGTACCCCGCCTGCGCCCAGCACGAAGCGTTGATCAACGTGGCGTTCGCCGGGCGCGACGTCACCATCGTCTGCCCCTACGACACCCGCACACTCGACGACCGTGTGCTGACCGACGCGCTGGCCACGCACCCGACGGTGTGGGACGCCACCCGGCGCCGCGACAGCGAGCACTACGACCCCTACGCCGTGGTCGACCGCTACAACCAGCCGGTGCGGGCCGCAGCAGACGTCGCCGTCTTCCCCGTCACCGCCACCTCCCGCATCCGCGAGGTCCGCCGGTTCGTCGCCGAACGGGCACGGGAGTCGGGATCACCGCCCGAGCGAACGGCCGACCTGGAACTCATCGTCACCGAGTTGGTGACCAACAGCCTCCGGCACACCGGCGGCGGGTGCCGCGTGCGGATCTGGCGCGACGAGGGGCACCTGGTCTGCGCGGTCGAGGACGACGGGCATCTGGCGGACCCGCTGGCCGGGCGCAGACCACCCGAGCGCGGCCGGCACGGGGGCCGCGGACTCCTCCTGGTCAACCAACTGGCGGATCTCGTGCGCACGCACACCAGCTCCCACGGCACCACCATGTACGCCTTCCTCTTCTTGGACGGATGACAGCCACGAGGCCCGTGAGCCCTCCCCCTTGATACGGGTCGAGCTTCGGCGGCAACGCACCAGCCCTGAACACACCGCTGCGCGACAGCGCTTCTGACCGCGGCCTGGATGTCGAACTCGCAGTTCACGGACCGCTGTCGGCGAGGACGGACCAGTCGGCGACGATCGGCGCGCTACCGGCCGCGGCGGTGCGGGCCGGCCGTCGGCAGCGGGCATCTTCCATGCTTTGTCCGACGGGCCGACGTGTCCCGTGTTCCGGCCGCTCGCATCCGACCCTGTCGTTGCGCCGTCGTCATCGGGCAGTGCGACGTCGGCGAGGTGTGGTCAGGCCGGTATGCGCAGGCGGGCCCAGACGACCTTGGCGTTGTCGGTGGGACGCACGCCCGGGTCGCTGCTGAGTGCTTCGACCACCTTCATGCCGTTGCCGCGGTTGGGGCCTGCCGTCGAGGCGCCGACCGCGGGGCACGATCGGTGGAGGCGTCCCGGACCTCGATGAGGAGTTCACGTCGGGTATGACAGCGCACGCTGAGGTGGTGGGGTTTGTCGGCGTGGTCGCAGGCATTGGCGACGAGTACGTGGCGGACGGGTTGCGCGTCCCGGACGAAGTCCTCGCCGAACCCTCGCAGCAGGCTGCCGACCCGGGCGCGCATCACGGCCAGGCTCTCGCACTGCACCGACGTGTCCAACAACAGACCGTCGTCCTATGGGTGCCAACCCCCTTCCGGGCGGTGGCGCGGTCACCGTGGAGTGACGGTTCAACCGGGGGTCACCCCTGCGGTCGCCGTACGTACGCCTCGTGGGCGGGGATGAGTCGATCGCCGGCGGCGAGACCTCGTGCCGCTCAGGTCGTCGACAGCACCGGCACTGCGCCCATCGTCACCACTTCGGTCACGCGAACGTGCGCGGTGTCGGCGACAAAGACCCGACACGGCTGGTTGCCGAGCGGCCCGGACGTTGGCCACCGGAACCGGATGGCCGGTGGAAGCACCACAGCTTGACCACTCCGGGTGAGCTGTCCGGCTGGCGACATCCCATCGGAGCACCGGTCCGTCGATGCGTCGAAGGCTAGCGGGGTGTGCGTTGATGGACATCGACAGTGGTGCGGGGCTCGTCACCGTGCGGTGGACCGCCTCCGGGGACGTGCCGGTGCTGCGGGTGGCGGGAGAGATCGACGCCGGCAGCATCGAGGTGGTCCGGTACGAATCGTCGGCCTGGCTGGAGGAGGCGACCTCGGACCTGGTACTGGACCTCGACGGGGTGACGTTCCTGGCTTCGCCGGGGTTGGCACTGGTGGTCCAGGCCGCCGAGCACGCCCGGCGGTGCGGGGCCGCGTTCGTGGTCGCCGCGGGTCATCGCGCCGTACTGCGTCCGCTGCAGGCCACCGGCTTGGACAAGGTGTTCGACATCCGCCCTGATCGGGACCAGGCGGTGGCCGCCGTGCGCGACACCACCCTCCCACTGGTCGATACATCGTCATCGAATCCGGTTGTAGGAGCGGAGCAGGCGGCCCGAGGTCGGGTACGCGGACGGCATTCGTCCGGACGCATCCTTCGGGCGGAGGCTGTCCCGGTGACGGCCAGCCGGGCGGCCTGGGTGTCGAGCAGCCAGCACTCCGGTCGTCCGGCGTGCTCTGTCAGCCGATCGTGTTATCGGCACACTTCGCGCCGTCGTCGACTTCGACGCCCCACGCGGCCCGATGCTGCCGCGGCGATGTGCGAGAGCGACATCGGAAGGCGTTCGGTCGGCCCCCGTCGAGGCGTGAAGCCGATACCCTCCGAGACGACTCGTCGCACACCGAGTCACCAGCCTTCTACAGCGGACGCCTGGACGCAGCAAGGAGCGGTCTTCATGGACGAGCACGTCGTCGGTGTCGGTCGTGACCAGCGTGGTGGCCGGTATGCCCGTCACGCGGGTCGTCGTCCGCCGCGGAGCGTCGGTCAACACCGGTCATGCCCAGCACGCCTTCGGGCACCGGGACGCCCCGACGGTAGCAACCCGTACAGAGCGTCGCCCCGGACTTGGGCTCGCTCCTCGGACGGACGCCCTTGACCACTGAGGTACCCGGACTCCGGCTCGGCAAGCCGGATCGATAAGCCCGACCGCTTCCGGCCCTGGCGAAAGACATGTCGAGCACCTCGACCCGGTATTGTGCGGAGTGCTCTGATCGGTGGGCTGGGAGCATGCCCCCCGGCATGGGGCTGGTCACAGAGAGGAACACCGCGTGACCGCGACTCCCACCCCGGCGCGCCTGGTCCACCAGGCACTGGTCTACGGCGACGACGAGCGGTTCCTGGCCGCGACGGTGCCGTTCTGCCGTGACGGCCTGGAGCGCGGCGATGCCGTGCTGGCGGTGACCACCGCGCACAACACCGCCATGCTGCGCGACACCCTGGGGACGGAGGCCGCGCGGATCGAGTTCGCCGACGCGGACACCTGGTACGACGCACCTGGCCGCACCCTCGCCGCCTACCAGCGCTACGTCGACCGGTCCTCGACCCCGCGACGACGTACGCGCATCATCGGCGAGCCGGTGTGGCAGGGGCGCGACGCCACCCGGGTCCAGGCGTGGACGAGGTACGAGTCGGCCATCAACGTCGCCTTCGCCGACTCCCCCGCCTGGATCATCTGTCCCTACGACACCCGCACCGTGCCCGCGCCGATCGTGCACGACGCCCTGCGCACCCACCCCCACCTGGCCGGCACCCCGACGCCCGACCCCAGCCCGGCCTACCAGGAGCCCGCCGACTTCACCACCGGGCCGCCCAGCCCGATCGACCCGGCCGCGGTGGTGCTGCGCTTCGACCGCGACCTGTCCGCCGTGCGCCACTTCGCCGCCACCACCGCCACCTCCCTCGGCCTGCCACCGGACAAACTCGACGACCTCGTCATCGCGGTCAACGAGGTCGCCACCAACACCGTCCGGCACGGCGGCGGCAGCGGACACCTCACCCTCTGGCGCACCGCCGACACCATCGTCTGCGACATCACCGACACAGGCCCCCGTCCCGTCACCGACTGGTACCTCGGCTACCTCCGACCCGGCTCCCACCTCGCCCGCGGACACGGCATGTGGATCGTGCGCCAACTCTGCGACATCGTGGAAATCCACCCGCGAACCAGCGGTACGACCGTGCGCCTGCACCTGCGGATCACCTGAACGACCCCGCTCCGAGTCCGAATGACGGGTCTGTCGAACGAGTGGCTCTGGCGCACTTTCGGTGGTGACGGCGAGTAGCCGGTCGCGGTCGTGGCCTTGCGGCAGGGTCACTGCGTTGTGGGGTAGCTGCTGGTCACGGCGGTGATGAGGTCGTGTGATCGGCGGTTGGCGCGTCGGAGGGCGCGGGCGATGTTGGTGTCGCCGTTGGTGCGGTGCCAGCCGATCACGGTGTTGCGCAGGGTGGCGATGACGGCGGGGCCGGTGCCGGTCCGGGCTTGGTGGGAGTCTTCACGGAACGTCACGTCGCGGACGTGGTGGATCTGGTTCTCGATGAGCCATTCGCGGCGGATCCAGTCCTGCAGCTCGGCCGGCGCGGCGTCGCCGGCGGGCAGGGACACGGTGAAGTGGACCGTTTCACGGGTGCTCCTCGCGCCGGTGGTGCGGCTGCGGGTGATCCGGACGGCCTGCTCGGCGTGCGGGAACGCGATGCCGCCGGGAGTGCGCGGGGTGACGGCTTTGACGGTGCGGGTATCGCGGCGTCCGTGACCACGGTCGCGGGTGCGATTTCCGACCGGGATGTCGGGCCAGGGCAGGGATTTCAGTTGGGCGAACAACGTCGGCTGATTGCCCTTCACCGCCGTCATCAGATGGGCTCCGCGGGCGGCGACCTGGCGGGCGTGGCCGGCTTGGGCATGCAGGGCGTCGGCGACGAACACGGTGCCTTTCAGGGTGCCGACGACCGTGTGGACCGCGTCGAGAAGCGGGGTGAACGCGGGGATCTCGTTCGTTTTCGCGTCCACGGTGACCTGGGCCAGGACGATGCCGGTGTCGGTGTCCAACGCGGAGAGCAGATGGACCTGGCGGCCGTCGTCCAGGCGGGCGCCGCGCAGGGTTTGCCGTCCACGGCGATGACGTGACGATGTCGGCGCGGACGCACCGGCGGTGATCGTCGGGCGCGGGTGGTGAGGCCGCCGAGAACGGTGGCCAACAGGTCGGCGTCGAGGCGGGTCAACAGCCGCCACATCGTTGTGCTGGAAGGGATGCGGTCGAAACCGAGCCGCTCACGGGCATGGCCGTCGAGATCCCGCAGCCAGTCGCTGATCGCCGCGAATGGCGACGCCCCGGCCAGGACCGCGCAGACCGCGACCATCAGCAGTGCCGACAGTGGGTATCGGATCCCGCGCGGGTCACGCGGATCCAGCAGCCCACCCTGCTCACCATCGGTGACAGGCGCCGCCGGGCCGTTGCCGGAGGGCGTCGTGACGGTCAGTGCGGTGATGAGAGATGATGTCATCGGCGAGTGAGGTCTTCCTCGGAGTCGTGAAGCGTCGCAACTCCATGATCACCGATGCGATCTCACCCGCCGCCATCGCCTCCAAGAAGGCCCTTCACGCCCCAAACTCCCAGCTCAGCGCCTTGCTACCCGACTACGCAATCGCCCTGGACCATCGTGTCCGGCCACTGATGCACCGGATGTCCGAAGTCGGCGCACGAGTGGCGGGAACCGACAGCCCCGGTGACACGATCACCAGGCGGATCCTCGATGCCGTCAACGATTTCCGCAGCGACGCCGTGACCAAGGAGTTGACCGCGTGACCGAGCCGGACCGGATGCGTGATCACTGGTGGTGGAGGCCCGGCTGGGTGACCGGCAGGTCGTTCTACACCTGGCACGTCACCTTCGCCGACCAGCCCGGCGCACAGCGCCTCGTCGCCGACTATGCCCCCGTGCTGGCCGGACTCCCCCAGCTGGATCCGGTTCCGGCCCGGTGGTTGCACCTGACACTTCAGGGCGTCGGCTTCACCGATGAAGTCGACCGGCACGACATCGACCTCATCGTCGGCGCCGCCCGCAAGCGGTGCGCCGAACTCGAACCCATCACCGTCACCATCGGACCCGCGTACGTCGACCCCGAGACCATCCAAATGCCCGCCCGGCCTCTGGAGCCGCTGGCCGATCTGCGCTTGGCCATCCGCGCCGCGATCGGGGACATCTGGGGAACCGACCACGTCCCCGAACCCAAGGCCGGGTTCCGTGCGCACGTCAGTCTCGGGTACTCGAACACCGCGGGCCCCATGGAACCGGTCGCCCAAGCGCTCGACGCGCATGGCAGGCACAACGGCGAGGTCGTCGTCTCGTCGGTATCGCTCATCGACCTCAACCGCGACCACAAAGCTTACGAGTGGACCGATGTGGCGACTGTGCCTCTTGGGCCGCGCGAGGCCAACGATCCCGTCACGTAGGACTGGGCTGTCGCTGCCATGCAGGGAGTGGCGGCGTAGCGCTGATGTGCCCGGGCCAGCTGGGCAGTCCGGCGTCGGTGCCGTCAAGGCACAGATCGAAGCCGGACTTGACGGCGATGACGACCTCGCCGCAGAAGGGCGGAGGGCTTCGCCGATGGGTTCCTCTTTATGGAAGGGCGGTAGACCTTGGCGGTGCCGAAAGCGTGACGCCTTGGAACTTCGGCGGGTAGTGCTTCATCATCATCTGAACTCGCCGACTCCTGCCCGCCCTGATCGTCAGGATTCAAGTGTGTCTGGTATCCGACACTCAGTGTCGAGCCCCTCGACGACCTTGCCCCAAGGTTCGGACCACCCCCCGCGAGTAGGAAGATCACTCAATCGGATATTCAAACCGCAATGAACCGAATGAAAATGCAGGCATCGGCCTGTAACGTAGAGATCAGGAAGCGTCTTCCCCGCGCGAGTGGGGGTGGTCCGCACGAACGCGCCGGCAGGACTCGCCGCGTGCCGTCTTCCCCGCGCGAGCGGGGGTGGTCCCACCTGGTACCGAATCTCGTCGTGGTGGGAGGGGGCTTCCCCGCGCGAGCGGGAATGGTCCGTCCGACGGGTCGAACGCCGCGATCTCCGCCGGGTCTTCCGCGCCAGCGGGAGTGGCCCCGGGTACCTCCGGGAGTTGTACCTCCTGGTCGCGTCTTCCCCGCGCGAGCGGGGTGATCCCGGTAGGGCAGGGCGAAGCCGTCCAACGACTCGTCTTCCTCGCGCGAGTACTGATTCGCACGTGGGCTCTGATCGACCTGCTGTTACCTCCAGTGTCGGGGCATGGTTCGAGTAGCGGGATCACCTTCAGGTGCTCAACGCGATCCTGTGGAAGCTGCGCACGGGCGCTCCGTGGCGGGATCTGTCCGACCGGTACGGGCTGTGGAAGACGGCACCCGGCCGCGACGCTGTGGTGGCGGGAGCTGTCCGCGGTCCAGCGCGAGGAACTCTTCGCCACAGTGCGCGGCTGGCTCCAGGGCGCTGAACTCAGCCCGGCGTGGCGGAGGGCGGGAGGGCGTCCCGAACTTGACGAGTAACCCGCCCGGGAGCACGTCTACGGCGTGGCGGTCCGACTGACGACACGCCGCGGCTGCAAAGAGCGTACGTGGTCATCTGCCCGGGGTTCTCGGTCAGACCGTTGGCCGATGACGACCGCCTGCATCGAGGAAGTACTCGATCTCGTTGTTCGGCCTCCGGTGCGGACTTGGGCGGAGAGCACGCCGTGCACAAAGCGGGTGGTGTGCAGTGGGTAGGGGGTCATGTGTTACGTGGTGGTGCGAGGCTGAGAAGGCCGCAGCCGTAGGCCTTGGCGCGTCCGATGCCGGTGGTGAAGGCCTGGGTGAACGCGGTGTGGTCAGTGACGATGAGGTGGCCGTCGAAACGGACCGGGTCCACGATGACGGTGGTGTCGTCCTTGCGGCCGGTCATTCTGGGCACCGGTGAGGGGTTGACGTCGGGTTGGCCGTCGCGGGCGGTGGGGATGACGAAGCCATGCTGGTCGCCTTTGCGGATAAGCCAGCCGATCTGGTCGTCGGGCTGGTGGTGTGCCACGCGGCGGGTTTTGCCTTTGAGTTCGACGGGCCGGGTGTCCTGGGTGGCATTGGCCAGCAGCCGGAACGACAGCTTGCGCCCCGCAGTGATGGTGTCCAGTACCGGTTGCAGCGGGCGGACTTCGGCGGGGGCAGTGGTGTAGTCGCCGGGGAGCTTGCCCCAGGCAGGGTTGGTGTGGCTCTGGATGTAGGCGGTGTAGCCGGTGTGGGTGGGGTCCAGGCGCCAGAGCACGCCGTGGGCTTGGCGGGCGGGGATGTTGCCGTCGGTGTCTGGGTAGGCGGACATGACGGTGCGGTGCAGGTCGTGGATGTTGGCGAAGTCGCGGCGGAACTCGCGGGACCTGACGTTGATGGAGAGCTTGGTCAGGAACACGGGGCTTGGTCTCCATCGCTGATCATGGGGTCGGTGAGCGGGGTGGTGGCGGGTAGGACGTGACGGAGACCGTGCCGTCGGTCGCCGTGGGTGAAGCTGATCGGGTGGTCGCGGCGCGGCACTGCGCCCGGCGTCGTGGCCGGGCAGTCGATGATGGTGCGCAGCGGCACGCGCTCGGTTTTGTCGCTTTCGCTCTTTCTGACGTCGGGGTCGTTTTCCAGCCAGGGGTGCGTGTGCAGGAGCCGGAGGGCTGGTTGGTGGGTGAGGCCGGTGCGGGTGAGCAGTGGTCGTGCGGGGACGAAGGCGCGGCGGCCGAAGAACACCGGCCATCGCGGACTGTCGATCGTGTGGTTGAGGCGTTGCAGTAGTTCCGGGTGGCCTTCGAGGATGACCAGGAAGAGTGCGTCGGCGAGGTAGTAGCGCTCGCTGACGACGGTGCGGTGGCCTTTTCCCAGCGTGGTGGGAACGTTCTGGGTGGTGTGGTAGTCGCGTTCGGGGATGCCTTCGCGGTCGACGCGTACGGCCAGGGTGAGCGCGGCCAGGTCGGCGATCGCGTCGTGGTCGTCGCGGTGCACGCCCAGGGCTGCGGCCAGCAGACCGACGACACCGGATTTGGTCGGCTCGGCGGCGGTGTCGCGCAGGGTGCCGGGTGAGCGGGTGCCCCAGGACTGCATGGGTGCGTCGAAGCACAGGGCCAGAGAGGTGGCCATGGTGGTCAGCCCCGGGTCGCGGTGAGCAGGCGGGTGGTGAACTGGTCGATGCCGGTGACCGTGTCGTCGGCATCCAGGTGTGGGATGTCGCCGGTGACCGAGGCTGCGGCGACGGCGCGGATCTGGTCGTTGCCGTAGAAGGCGCGCAGACGGGTGAAGTGATCGGTGAGGCGTTCGGTGGAGGCTGCCATGAGGTCGTCGGCGACGACCGGCTTGAGGAAGGCGTTGGCCAGGTTCCACGCGCCGCGGTCGCGGACGACGCCCAGCAGGGTGTCGGGCAGGGTGCGGGCGGCCATGGAGTTCTGCTTGCCGCTGGGGACGGCGTGGATGAAGGAGTACAGCCAGGCGCGCAGGCCGCGGTCGACCAGGTCGGTGTCGCCGGAGAGGTTGTGGGTCAGTTGGGCGATGTCGACGTTGGCGTAGCGGTAGTAGCAGGCGGAGTTGAAGTCGACGGTGCCGATCATGTCGGCGCCGGATTCGGCGTCGGGCTTGAGGTCGTCGACGGCGGTGTAGAAGTCGAACTCGTTGCGCACGGAGTGGGTTGACAGGGCGTGGGCGACCTGGGAGGCGGCGTTGACGTTGAAGTCCTTGTTATCGGCGATCATGCGACCGAACAGGGCGACGTCCACGGCTCGGGCGCCGTCGAGGATGTATTTGGCGTCGGCCACGGCCTGCTTGTCGGGCTTGGGCTTTTCGGTCTTCGCCTTCTTGGCTCTGCTCTTGCCCTTGGCCTTGGCTTCGTCTTCGGCCTGCTTCGCGGCGGCCTTGGCCGCCGTGGTCGCGGCCAGGGTGTCCCAGTGGGTCTGGCTGTAGTCGGTCAGCCGGTCGATGGCTTGGGAGCCGACGAACAGCAGGTACTCGGTCAGCAGTTTGTCCTGGTCCACGCCGAATCCGAGGTGTTCCAGCGCGGCGGTCACGACACCGGGCGCGGTTTCCGCGTCACGCCCTGCCTTGGTCAGCTGCTTGGCGGCGTTGTCGATCAGTCGCTTGGTGCGCATCCCCGTCTCGGACTTGTCCAGGCCGTAGTGGTTGAACAGCAGACGTGACGCGCGCTTGATCGACTGGCTGGAGATGCGGGCGCGGCTTTGGCCGCCGAAGGTGGCGGTCTTGGGTTGGCCGGTGTCGTCGCGGTTGAGGTTGCTGACCGGGAAGGACTGGAGCAGGTGCAGTTCGAGGATCACGAGTTCTCCGTGGTGGCGTAGTCGTCCTGGGCCGAGTCTTCTTCGGGGTCGCCGTCGGGGGCGCCGTCCGACGCGTCGCCGGCTGTGTCGGTGGTCCCGGTGGTGGTCCTGGTGACCTGCTCGGGTGACGGACGGTGGAATTCGCGGGCCCAGCGCAGGCGGACGCTGTGGGCGTGCTGTTCGCGGTGGTCGTCACCGAGCAGGATCACCAGGTCGTCCAGCAGTTGGTCGTAGTTGACGGTGATGTCGTGGGAGGCCAGCAGCCGGATGGTCTGGCGCAGGTGGTGCGGCAGGCCGTCACGGTCGCGTGCCACCAGGTCGGTGAAGCGCCGGGTGGCGGCGAAGCCGCGCCGGGCCTCCAGTTCGCCCATCGAGCCGCCCAGCGAGCCGCGTCGGGACGGATCGCGTCGCGGCTGTGGATGCAGGGCGAACAGTCCGGCCAGCAGCAGCCACGCCTCCTCCTCGCTGTGTGGGGGGTCGTGCTTGAAGACGTACTCGTAGGCTTCGGCTTCCTGGCGTGGGCCGGAGAACGTCCGCCGTAGTCGGGCCAATACGCGGCGGGACTCCGCGGCCTTGGCGCCGTTGTCCGAGGACAGGTCTCGGTGGAGGCCGTAGAGGTAGCCGGTGAAGGCCCGGCGGCGTTGCCTGAGGCGGTTGTCTGTCACCCGTCCTGCTCTTTCGTGAGGGAGCCGCGCACTTTCACGTGGAAGGTGCGCACGAGCTTGGCGACGATATTGTCGAACTTCTCGACGTGCTTGGCGATGACCAGCAGGTCACGCCCGTCGGTCGAGGCGCTCTGGGCCCAGCGGTTGCCGGCGGAGCGGGCGGTGTCGGCGACGTGCTCGGCCCACGCGGTCAGCGCGTCGGTCTCCGGGCGCCGTTCCCGCCGGGCTGTGGCCATGCCTTCCAGTAGCTCACCGAAGGCGTTGGGTAGGCGCGGCCAGTACGTCAGGTCGAGCCCGGAGACCGGTTTGGCGCGCCGTTCCTCCCGGTAGTCGCTTTCCAGGTGGCGCAGCGCGGCCCCGGCGTCGTCGGCGAGGGCGATCGCGGTGCCCACCAGGGTCGCCAGGACCAGGTCTTCGGCACGCAGGAGCGCCACCGGCGCCGGTACTGCGTCTTCGAGGTAGTCCACGACGACGGACTGCTCCTTGTTCAGCAGTTGGCCGAACACGCGCAGGGTGTACGAGGCGTCCTGTGGCAGCCGGCCACGTTCGGCCAGCCTGGCGATCTGGTCCAGCGCCGGCGGCCTCATCCGGGACCGCCCCTCCCCCGGCTGGTCAGCGAGCAGCAGTTCGACGCTGTGCCGCCACACTCCGCGCAGCGGAGCCAGCCGGATCGGCTGCAGCGGCACGTCCTTCTTCGGCTTGCCGTTGGTCCCGGTCGGCTGCCGAAAGGCTGCCATTTTCTCGTCGTGCACCAGTTCGCCGGTGAACTCGACCCCGGGTGTGATGACGACTCCGTCGACCTTGGTGGTGTCACCGTCACGGCGGTGGGAGAGCAGGATGCGCCGCGAGGGCCAGGTCAACAGGTCCGTCCAGCCACGCGCCGGTCGCTTGTCCGGGATGCCCGGTGGGGGAACGGTTGCTTCCCAGACCGGTGCGTCGTCGGGCGTGGTCTTGCGCGGCTTGTGCAGTTCCGGGTCATAGAGCAGGGCGTTGAACAGCAGCGTCTGCAGCAGGGTGTCGCCCTCGACCAGGACGACGCCGAGGCGGTTGCACGGTGCCAGCTTCGAGGACCTCACACCCTCATAGGGGGTTTTGGTGCCGCCCGGGTCGAACGCCTGGGTGGTGACCAGCCAGCAGGCGGCCTCGTCGGGGCCGAGCAGCGTGATGTCGGAGACGGTGGTGTGGTCGAACAAGGTGACGTTGTTTCCCACCGCCCGGTGGGGGATCAGCTTCGCCGGAGTCTGAGGTGCGATGCGTGCCAGCGCCGGGCACTGCAGAAAGGGCCGCCGGGTGTCGAACAGGTCGAACCGGTCGCCGAATTCGGCCAGGTACTGCTCCAGCGGCTCGGCCGGCAGCGACTCGGCCTCCCAGCGGTCTTTCCACTCCACCTCGGTGGTCACCGCGTAGGCGCGGTGGAACAACGCCAGCACCAACCGGTACAAGGCGGCGGTCATGGGCGAGGTACTGCCGGAGATGCGCCTCAGCATGTGTGAGTCGAGCAGCAGTCGTCTCAACCCGACCTTGTCGGGCGTGCCGTTGCGGTCGATGACCGGGATCCACCGCTCGGTCAGCAGGTCGAACGATGTCGCCGCCTCGCGCGTCACAGGTCACCATCGACGTACACGCCGAACTCCGGTCCGTAGTTGAGGACGTGGCCCGCGACCGGGCATCGCCCGTCGCGCAGTATCAGAGCCCGGTGGTGACACAGCCACGGGGAGCTCGCGAACAGGGGCGGGACCGGGGCTGCCCGCAGGGCCCGCACCACGTCCGAGGGCACACCGTCCGGGGCGGAGAGCACGGTGGCGGAATCCGTCAACTCCTGCACCGTCGATGCGGTGAGCTCGGTGGCGGTGAGGTCTATCGACGTCATGCCGCGTACCGGGGTGGCCCTGACAGCCCGGTCGTCGTCGGCTCGCAGCAGGACCACTTCGACCGCGGTGTCGAGGTCGTCGTACTCGTCGTCGTTCACCGGTTCCCCTTGTTCTCGCGAGTCCGGCGGGGATCCTGCGGCTGCTCGGAGAGCTGTTCCAGGACGACCTCCCCGACGGGTACGGGCAGGTACAGATTCGCCGCCCGGTCGACCTGCCGGTGGACGTGCGTGCGGTGTGCCGTTTCCGCCTGCCGCCATGCCGTCTGCCAACCGGAGGGGCACGGGACCGCCTCCGGCGGGCCGTAGACGGCGTCGACCAGGGCGGGGACCTCCTGCGGACAGTGGATCACCGTCCGGTGTCGCAGCAGCGCCCAGGTCCGCAGCAGGACGTAGCGGGCGTAGATCGTGTGCACGTGCGGCGGGAACACCGGTGCGTTGTCGGTGTCGGTCACCCCGGTGATGCCCAGCAGCAGCGGTCCCCGCCGCGTGCGGTTGTGGCGGTGGACCCGTCCCGCGCGCTGGATGAGCAGGTCCATCGGCGCCAGGTCGGTCAGCATCGCGTCGAAGTCCAGGTCGAGGCTCTGTTCCAGCACCTGCGTCCCTACGACGATGGCGGGTACGCGTGTGCCTGTGGGGCCGAACCCGCGCCGGAGCCATCGCTCCACCTCGCTTCGCTCGACGCGGTCCATCTGCCCGTGGATCAGCTTCACCACCGGCCGCACACCGTCGACGAAGTGTTCCTGCGGCAGTCGGGCGACCGTCGCGTTCACCTCCTCGTAGGTCTTCTTCGCGCGGGAGACGGTGTTGTGCACCGCCGTAACACCGCGTCCGCTGCGCGCCTGCTCCAGCAACCACGACACGACGCGCTCGGCCGGTACAGGGTGGTCCAGCACGACGTCCCGTTCCCGGTTGACCTTCGAGACACCGGCCTTGTGCGCAGTGACACCTTCCTCGTCGGCCACGGTGACCCGCGGATAGCCGCCACAGGCGGGCACCGCGGCGACGCTGCCGGGGCGACGTCCCGTCACCCCCGCCTGCCATGCCCTGACCAGCTCGTCGCGCCGGCGCGTCGGCAGCGTCGCCGACAACACCACCACCGAGACACCCAACCGCCCCAGCCACATCAACAGCCGATCGAGCAGCGTCGACATGTGCACGCCGTAGGCATGCACCTCGTCGAACACCACGACCTTGCCCGACAACCCGGCCAGCCGCACGAACCCGTGCCCGGACCGGATGCCCGCCCGGACCACCTGGTCCACGGTCCCGACCCCCAGACTGGCCAGCAGGCTTTTCTTACGGGTGAACCACTCCCGGGCCGCGGTGTCATCGTCGTGCGGATCGTCGTGACCGATATCCGACGGCTCGGTGTCCCGCTCGGCCAAGTAGTTTCGCGCGTCGGAGTGCACCAGATGCACACCGGTCGTGTCCTTGATCCGATCCAACAGCGCCTCGAACTCCTCCAGCACCTGGTTGCTCGTGGCTTTGGTCGGCATGCCCACGTACACACCGGACAGCTTCAGGGTTCGCACCAACGTCGCCGCCGCCTGCAACGCCAGCAACGTCTTGCCCTCGCCGGTCGGCGCCTCGACCACCACCATCGTGGGCCCACGCCGATCGGCCACCAACCGCTCGGCCAACACCTGAACCGGCCGCACCTCCGGCACATCCGACGTCTTCGGGTTGAGGCCCCTGAAGCTGGTGTCGACCGGCGGTTTCCACGGCTGCACACCGGCCTTCAGGACCGCGTGAACGGCGCGCGGACGTGCGGCGCGGACATACTCCGCAAGATCGAAGGGCCCGTCGGGCGACTCGTAATTCGACTCGTCGGAGGCGATCCAGTCACTGACCGTCGTCAGTCCCGCCAAGCCGACACCCGCGACGACATCGAACTCGACCTTCGACCACGGCAACGTCCGCGGATCGACCAGCCCGAGATGATCGACAATCTGAAGCACCATCGCATCGCGCCACCGCGCCCACGTCTCGCCACCATGGTCGTTGCGGGCCGTCCGGGCCTGTGCGACCGCCGAACTCTTGGGGAAGTAGCCGTGATGGCCGCCCAACACCACGGCGATCCCGTCCGCGACGACGACATCGGCTCCCCACGACGTGAGCATGTCCTTGACGTGCAGTGCGGTCAGCAGCCCGTGGGGGATGTCCAAGCGCTGGACACCGTCGAGCTTGCGCACGAAATGGACATCAGATGCCGCTTCCGGTCCCAGGCGCCCGGCGGCCAGATCGGCCTTGATCCCCTGAAAAGTCGGCGAGTACTTGCCCAGGTCGTGAATGCCGCACAGCACGGCGATCCAACCATCGGCATCCCCCAACGGCCGAAACGTCGTCCGCAACATCACCAGACACCGGGGCCCGAGCAACCGCGGCAGCAGCTCCCGCGCCACCAAGGCCGTGTCGATCAGGTGGCACACCAGCGGGTGCGGCAATCGTTTCCGCGACCACTTCCCCCAGGCGCCCCACACAGGAGGCATGCCCACAACCGCTTCGCTCCTCGCTTCAGAACCTGACGTTCCCCCGACGTCGAGGTGCGACATGAAAGCAGAAACGCGTTCGATAAATCCAATCAGGGCAGCAGCACCAGCACCATTGAGACCGAAGTTCACCCAAACGTCGCAGCGCCGCGCGAGAAGTCATCTGCGGTACAGCTCAGATGACCGTGAGAACATCAGCAGCCCATTGCCGACCACTGAGCCATTTTCATCGTGACGGTGCAGGTCACGGCCCGGGCTGGGTGATGGGGCGCGGTGGGCGAGGCTCCCGGTAAGACAGCAGTCGACCAAGATCCGATGCCCCAACCGGGAGCCTCGCCGTGCTGTCTTACCCTGCCGCGATTCCGCTGTCCAACCACACCCTCATCCGCCTGGCCGATCTCATCCGCGCGGAACGAACACGGCGTCGGTCCCGATGGCGTCGACTGGAACCCGGCCGTCAGGCGCTGCTCGTACTTGCCCACCTGCGCAACGGCGACACCCACGCCCGCCTCGCCATCGGGTTCGGCATCTCCCACAGCACCGCCTGGCGCTACGTCCGCGAAGCGGTGGACCTGCTCGCCGGCTTGGCCGACGACCTCCGCGCCGCCGGTGAACGGGCCGCCCGACTGGCCTAC
>NZ_NSDM01000017.1:1898-148101 GCF_030852425.1 Saccharothrix longispora | reverse complement strand
CACGGTGTGGGGCATCCGCGACACCGACTCCTGGCGCGCGAGCGGCACCCCGCTGCTCTTCGACGGCAGCGGCAACAAGAAGGCCGCCTACACCTCGGTCCTCAACGCCCTCAACGCGGCCGACCCGACGGGCCCGACGACCACCGACCCGACCGGTCCCACCACTACCACCACCACCTCGCAGAACCCGGGTGGCGGCTGCACCGCGACGTACTCCGAGGGCCAGAAGTGGAATGACCGCTTCAACGGTCAGGTCACCGTTTCGGGAACCAACAACTGGGTCGTCACGGTCACCGTCGGTTCCCCGCAGCGCATCATCGCCACCTGGAACACCACCGCCACGTGGGAATCGGCCAACGTCATGACCGCGCGCCCCAACGGCAACGGCAACACGTTCGGCTTCACCATCCAGCACGGCGGCAACTGGAACTGGCCCAGCATCTCCTGCCGGGTCGGCTGAACCGGCTGCGGGAGGGCCCGGTGCCACGGGCCCTCCCGCACCACCCCGGGTCCGTCCACCGCCCGTCCTCCGACCGGGGCGACCGCGCGTTCGAGCAGAGGGGACGGCAGTGGGGAACAGGATCAGCGGCGTGCCCGCGATGGGTGACGTCGCCCGGCTGGCCCGGGTGTCGCACCAGACGGTGTCACGGGTGCTCAACGGGCACCCGCACGTCCGGCAGCAGACGCGGTTGCGGGTCCGGGCGGCGATCGAGGAACTGGGTTACCGGCCCAGCGAGGTGGCACGCGCCCTGGTGACGGGCCGGTCGCGGTTCATCGGGGTGGTGGCGCACGACTCCACCCTGTACGGGCCGGCCTCGCTGCTCGCGGCCTTCGAGCAGGCGGCGACCGAGGCCGGGTTCGTGGTCACCGCCCTCCGGGCCGACGTCCGGGACCGGGCGTCCGTCTCCAGGGCGCTGGAGTGGCACCGCGGCCGGCAGGTGGCGGGCATCGTCGTCATCGCGCCCACGGCGCCGGTGCACGACGCGGTCGACACCGTCCGGTCCGGGACGCCGCTGGTGATGGTGGACGGCGACCCGGGGCGTTCGACGCCGACGGTCACCGTCGACCAGGTGGCCGGGGCCGCCGCGGCGACCCGCCACCTGCTCGACGCCGGGCACCGGACCGTGTGGCACGTCTCCGGCCCGCCGGACTGGTTCGACAGCGCGGGCCGCGTCGTCGGCTGGCGGTCGGCCCTGGAGGGCGCGGGGCGCGAGGTGCCGCCGGTCGCGCCCGCGGGGTGGAGCGCCGCGTCCGGGTACCGGGTGGGCCGGGAGTTGGCGCTGATGCCCGACGTGACGGCCGTGTTCGCGGCGAACGACCACCTGGCGCTGGGCATCCTCCGCGCGATGCACGAGCGGGGCAGGCGGGTGCCGCGCGACGTGAGCGTGGTGGGCTTCGACGACGTGCCCGAGGCCGCCCACTTCATCCCGCCGCTGACCACCGTCCGACCCGACTTCGACGCCGTGGCCCGCGATGCCCTGGCCCTGCTGCTGGCCCAGGCCGGCGGAGGTGCGGCGGGGGACGTCCCGCGCAGCCGCGAGCCGGTCCTGGTGCCGCGCGACAGCGTGCGACCGCCGGCGACCTAGGGCGCACCGCCGGTCCTGCTCGGCGAGTGGCTGTCCTGGAGGCCGGCGACGAGGTCGGCGATGGTGTGCGCCCGGATGTCGTCGAGCGGCTCGGTGGTGAAGCGGCCCGCGACGGCGCGCACGTAGTCCTCGGCCGGGGCGGCGAGACCGTCGTAGACGGCGGCGAACAGGTCGCGGGCGGGTTCGCGGAGCCAGTCGGCAGGGAGGAGCCTCGCGGGCAGCCGGGGGTCGAGGTAGGGCAGGCGGCGGTAGGTGTCCATGACCTCGGTGCGGGCGCGGACCGCGTCGGCGCCGGTGACCCCGGTGCCGCGCACGCGGTCGAGCAGCGGGCTCCAGCGCCCGATGAACACTTCGTACCGCTCGGCGACGGCCGCCGTGTCCCAGGCGTCGAGCGGGTTGCGGTGGATCACCGCGTCGAGGTCGACGTGCCTGGCGCGGAAGACCGTGACCGCGCCGAAGGTGAGTTCGACGAGGTGCTTCTTCGCCTGCTCGGTGAGGTCGTGCGGCGAGATCCAGAGGCCGTCGTACAGCGGGGCGTACCCGAGCCAGCGCAGGCGGCTGCGGAGTTCCCGACGCCGGGCGACCTCGTCCTGGGGGAGGGAGAACGCGATCAGCGTCCAGTGCTCGTCCCACGTCCCCGCCCCGGCGTCGGAGGAGGCGATCGCCCGCCCGCCCGCGGACAGGACGGCGGCGGCGGACCGGGTGAGCCGGTAGGAGCTGTTGCGGCCACGCTTGCTGCCCTCCAGCACGCCGCGGCGGGCGAGCCGGCTGATGGCCGTCCGGGCGCCGGCGCTGGTCACCCCGGCCTCGGCGAGCAGCGCCACGATGGCCGCCGACGGCAGCCAGGCCCGGGTGCGCAGCGTGTAGTCCGCCAGCAGCGTCACGGCCAGGCCCTGCGGGGAGTTGCCGGACTGCCGCCGGGGGAGCCGGACCGGCCCCGCGGCGTCGTCCGGGAAGATCTCCTCGATGTCGTAAGGGCTCGTCACGGCGGCTCCGGCGGGCTCGGGCGGGCGGTCGCCACCGACTGTATTCGGCCCTGCGCGCGGCGACCGGCGCGGTCAACCGAGACAGTCGATTGACAGTTTTGTGGCCGGCGAGCAAGCTAAGTGTCATACGATGGGTGTGGGCCTGACCAGGCAGGACGAGATCGAGCACTGCTGTCGACGCCGGTCCCCGTCGGGATCGCGAGCGGATTCCCACCCGTCGCACCGCAGGCACGCGCACACCCCTCCCCGCCGGTCGTCCGACCGCGCGCGACAAAGGAGTCAACCGCATGAAGATCACCCGTAGTCTCGTGCTCGCCGCAGCCGCGTCACTGGCCGTGGCCGGCCTCGCGACCACGGCGCCCTCACCCGCCTCCGCGGCGACGTTGACCGAGGTCACGGGCTTCGGCGACAACCCCGGCGGGATGCGCATGCACGTCTACGTGCCGGACTCCCGCCCGGCCAACCCCGGGATCGTGGTCGCCATGCACGGCTGCGGCGGTTCGGGCCCGGGCTTCCACTCGGGCAGCGAGTTCGCCTCGCTGGCCGACCGGCACGGGTTCGTCGTCGTCTACCCCAGCGCCGAGCAGCAGGCCGGGTTCGGCAAGTGCTTCGACACCTGGTCCGACGCGGCCAAGCGCCGCGGCGGCGGCAGCGACCCGGTTTCCATCGTGTCGATGGTGAACTACGTCCAGCAGCGCTACGGCGGCGACCCGAACCGCGTCTACGCCACCGGCTCGTCCTCCGGCGGCATGATGACCAACCACATGCTCGCCCTGTACCCGGACGTGTTCAAGGCCGGCGCGGCCTTCATGGGCGTGCCCTTCAACTGCTTCGCGAACGCCGCCGACTACCCGCCCGGCAGCAGCAGGTGCACGGGCGGCGGGGGCGCGAACCGCACCCCGCAGCAGTGGGGCGACGCGGTGCGGCAGGCGTACCCCGGCTACACCGGCACGCGCCCTCGCGTCCAGCTCTGGCACGGCACGAACGACACCCTCGTGCCGTACTCGCTGCTCCAGGAAGCGATCGAGCAGTGGACCGACGTGTTCGGCCTGAGCCAGACGCCGACGTCCACCGACACCCCGCAGACCAACTGGAACCGCCGCCGCTACAACGACGCCTCCGGCACCACCCGGGTCGAGGCGTACAGCGTCCAGGGCGCCGGGCACAACCTGCCGTCCGCGGGGATGGCCGCGCGCGCCATCGCGTTCTTCGGCCTGGACGGGACCGGCGACCCCACGACGACCACCTCGACGACGACCACCACCAGCACCACCACGACCACCACCACCACGCCCGCCCCGGGGGGTTGCACCGCCTCGGTGTCGCTGAACTCGTGGACCGGTGGGTTCGTGGCGACGGTGAAGGTGGTCGCCGGGGCCTCGGCGCTGCGCGGCTGGACGGTCACCACGCCCCTGCCCGCCGGCACGACGGTGACCAACGCCTGGGGCGCCGGGCGCAGCGGCAGCAGCGGAACGGTCGACTGGACCAACGTCGACTACAACGGCTCCGTCCCCGCCGGTCGTTCGGTGGAGTTCGGCTTCCAGGGACCCGTCGAGGTCAGCTCGCGTAGCGGCGCACGGTCTCCGGGTGGAGGACGAGGCGGACCCAGTCCTCGGCCGACAGCCCGGCGAGGTCGTCGGCGCGGGCAGGGTCGTCGAGGTCCCAGTAGCGGGCGGCCAGGCGGGCGCACAGGTCGTGCGCCCCGTCGGGCTCCACGGTGACGCGGCCCGCGACCGACAACCAGCGCTCGCGCTCACCCACCGGAGCGGCGACGACGATGGAGGCGCGCGGGTCGCGGCGCAGGCGGCGCACCTTGACCGCGTTCGGGCTCGTGAAGAGCTGGACCGCGCCCTCGGCGGTGACCTCGAACCACACCGGCCGGGGTTGGGGCGGGGTGGGTCCCCCGGCCACGGACAGGAAGCCGTGCAGGGGGCGTCGGAGGAACTCCAGGTCCTCCGCGGTCAGCGCACTGGTGACGGTGCTCATCGACGTCCTTCCCGTGGTCGCGGGGGAGCGGTCCCCGGTCGGTCGGTCATCCCCAGGCCCCCGCCGCCGCGGCCCGCAGGACGTAGTCCTCGAAGGAGCGGGGCGCCCGTCCCAGCACGGTGGCGACGTCGTCCGTCGTCGCGGCGAGCAACCCGCGTTCCATCAGCACGAACATCTCGGCGACGTGGTGCGCGTCGTCCTCGTCCCAGCCCGCCCCGACCAGCGACGCGGCGTACTCGGCGGGGGAGGTCCGCCGGTAGGTGACGGGTCGCCCGGACGCCCGCGAGATCAGCTCGACGGCCTCGCCGAAGGTGACGGCACGCGGCCCGGTCAGCTCGTAGACCCGTCCGGCGTGCCGTCCGCCCTCGCCCAGCACGGTGGCCGCGACGTCGGCGACGTCCTCCACGTCGACGAACGGCTCGGGCACCGAGTCGGCCGGGAGCGCCAGCTCCCCGGCGACCAGCGGGGCGTGGAAGAGGTCCTCGTCGAAGTTCTGGTCGAAGTTCGACGCGCGCAGGACGGTCCACTCCAGCGCCGAGCCGCGCACGGCGTCCTCCGCCGAGCGCATGTCCAGCCCGAACTCCGAGTCACCCCAGGTGTCGGCGCCACGCCCGGAGAGCAGGACCAGCCGCCGCACCCCGGCGGCCTCGGCGCGGGCCACGAACCCGTGCACCGGGCCCGGCACGGGCGGGGCCACCACGTAGACGGCGGCGACATCCCGCAGGACCTCGTCCCAGCCGTCGGGGTCGGACCAGTCGAACCGGGTCGGGCTCGACCGGGAGGCGGTGCGCACCGGCGTGCCGCGCAGCCGCAACCGGGCGGCGACCCGCCGGCCGGTCTTGCCGGTCGCGCCGAGGACGAGAGTGGTGCCGTTGTTCATGCCACCGAGTGAACACGGCCTGCTCGGACTTGCCCATAGGTGAGAAGCCGAACCAACTACGTGATCGTCTAACCTCGTGGGGTGGACGCGTTCAGTGACCTGATCCGCGGGGTGCGGGCCCACGGCTCGCTGTTCGGCAGTTCGACCCTGGCCCCGCCCTGGAACCTGCACTTCGTGGACGGCGCGCCGCTGACCCTGTGCACCGTCCTCACCGGGAAGGGCTGGATCGTGCCCGAGGGTCGCCCACCCGAACCGCTCCGCGCCCGCGAGACGATCGTCGTGCGCGGCCCCGCGACGTTCGCCTTCGTCGACGAGGTCGGCACCCGCGCCGAACCGGTCTCCTGCGGCGAGCACTGCGCGACGCCCGACCAGGGCGGCACCCGCTACCGGCTGGGCTGGAACGACACCGGGTGCGCCGCCGGCGGAGACGGGACGACCCTGATCGTCGGCGCCTACCCGGTGCGCGGCGAGATCAGCCGCCGCCTGCTCGACGCGCTGCCCGTGGTGCTCCGCGTGGACGCCGGCGGCACGGGCGACCCCGTGCTGGACCACCTCGCCGCCGAGGTCGCCGTCGACGCCCCGGGCCAGCAGGTGGTGCTGGACCGGCTGCTGGACTGGATGCTGGTCTGCACGCTGCGCGAGTGGTTCGACCGGCCGGACGGCCGCCCGCCCGCCTGGTGGGCGGCCCAGCGGGACCCGGTGGTCGGTGACGCGCTGCGCCTGCTGCACGCCGAACCGGCGGCGGCGTGGACGGTCGCCGCGCTGGCCGGCCGCACCGGGGTGTCGCGCGCGACGCTGGCCAAGCGGTTCACCGACCTGGTCGGCGAACCGCCGCTGACCTACCTGACCCGCTGGCGCATGACGCTCGCGGCGGACCTGCTGGTCGAGCGCGAGGCGGCGACGATCGCCGACATCGCCCGCACCGTGGGGTACGCCAACCCGTTCGGGTTCAGCGCGGCGTTCAAGCGGGTCCGGGGCGCCAGTCCGAGCGAGTTCCGGCGCGCGGCGACCGCCCCGGTCGGCTCCGACGCCTGACCAGGCCGGCGACGACCGGGCACCCCGGCACGACCCGATCGGCCGCCCCGGGCGTCCACTCCGGACGCGGCCTCCACCGCACCGCCGGTGGTCGTGCGGGACCCGGGAGCGCCCCCGGCGGCTCCGACCACCCGTCCGGTGGTAATTCGCTTGACCCGGGCCCGGGTCGCGACTGCACTGCGGCGGACACCACGCGTCGTGGTGCGCGCACACCCGGAGGCAGTGCCGACGATGGAGATCCGTTCCACGACCGACCAGGACCGCGACGTCTTCGTCGACACGCTCCTCGCCGCGTTCGCGCGCTTCCCCGAACCCCCGGCCGAGGACGGTGGCGGGACCTGGTGGTCGGCTCTGGAGATGGACCGCGGCCTGCTCGCCGTGACGGCGGACGGGCGGCCCGTCGGCACCGCCGCCGCGTACTCCTTCGAACTCACCCTGCCCGGCGAGGTGGTCGTCCCGACCTCGGGGGTGAGCGCCGTCGGCGTCCTGCCCACGCACCGGCGCCGGGGCGTGCTCAGCGCGATGATGCGGCACCAGCTCGCGGAGCTGAGGGCACGCGGCGAGTTCCTGTCCGTGCTGCTGGCCAGCGAGGCCACGATCTACCGCAGGTTCGGCTACGGGCCCGCGACCCACACGCAGCGGCTGACCGTGCAGCGTCACCGGGCCGCCCCGGCGCTCCCGCGCGCGGCGGCCGCCGTCCAGGACCCCGGCTCGGTCGAGCTGCTGCGGCGTGCCGACTGCGGCCCGGTCATGGAAGAGGTCTACGACCGGTACCGCCGCGCGCAGCCCGGCGCGCTGTCCCGCCCGCACCGCTGGTGGGCGCTGGGCGCCGGGCAGTCCCCGACCGCCCGGACGCCGCGCCACGTCGCCGTCCACCGCGACGCCGGCGGCGTCCCCGACGGGTACGCGAGCTACTCGCTCGACCCGCCCGACACCCTGGTCGTCGACGAGACCATCACCACCGACGACGTCGCCTCCGCGACGCTGGCCCGGTTCGTGCTGGAGCACGACCTGGTCACCCGGGTCGTGTTCAAGCACTGCCCGCCGGACCACCCGCTGCGCTGGCAGCTGGCGGACCTCCGCGCCGGGCAGCCGGGCGACGACATGGACTGGCTCTGGGTCCGGCTGCTCGACGTCCCGCGCGCCCTGACCACCCGCGGGTGGTTCGCCGACGGCGAGCTGGTCCTCGACGTGGACGACCCGTTCCGGGGGGAACGCGGCCGTCACCTGCTCACCGTCCGGGCAGGTGGGGCCACCTGCGTCCCGACGGACCGGGAGCCCGACCTGTCCCTGGACGTGAGCGACCTCGGCTCGGTCTACCTGGGCGGCACCAAGCCGAGCACCCTCGTGCGCGCCGGGCACATCCGCGCCCACCACCCCGGAGCGGCCGCCCGCGCCGACGCGCTCTTCCGCGCCGAACGCTCACCGCACTGCCTGCACTGGTTCTGACGCCCGCGCCGGTGCGACGTGGCGCGGACGAGCGTCGGGCCCGCCGGTCGACCGGCGGGCCCGAGTGGTGTGGTGGTGTGGTGTCAGCGGTGGGCGCGGTGGCCCCGCTTGGTGACGACGTGGTAGACGCCGAGCACGATCAGCGAGCCGAGGATGGCCAGCAGCCAGGTGCTCAGGTCGAAGAAGCTGCCGATGTCGGAGCCGAAGATCGCGCGGCCGATGAACCCGCCGAGGATGGCGCCGACGATGCCGAGCAGCATGGTGATGACGATGCCGCCGGGGTCCTTGCCGGGCATGACGGCCTTGGCGATGGCGCCGGCGATGAGACCCAGAACGATCCAACCCAGGATGCCCACGGTGCTTCCTTGTCCTCGTGTCACGCCGTCTCCTGTGACGCGGCGTGATCGTTACCGGCACCGGGTTGCCCATCCCGCACGGATTTCACACCTGCGGTGGACGATTCGCGGACACGGCGCGCCGACTGTCGTCGAGGCGGTCCGCGGTGGTCCATACTCGCGTGGCACTCGTCGTCGCGGAGAGGAGTCCGATGGGCTGGGACCGGCCTCCCGGGCATGACCGGGAGACGATCGGGCAGACCGATGTGCTACCGGTGGTCGCGCTGGTCACGGCGTTCTTCCTGCCACCGCTGGGGGTCGTGCTGGGGGTGCTGGCGATCCGCGAGGCGCGTCGACACGGCGGTGGGCGAGGGCCGGCGGTGGCAGCCGTCGTCCTCGGTGCGCTGGCGTCCCTCGTCTGGCTGATTTCCGTCGTGATGCCGGAGAAGTTCGCCCACGTCGTCTTCGTGCTCTTCCACTGACCACGGGAGAGTCCTGCCGTCCCGGCAGGTGAACCCGGGTGGCGCGGAAGCCGTACGGCGCGAAACGCACCACGCGTTCCCGCGAGGACGGCGACCTCTCGTGCGACGCGAGGTCGCCGTCTCGAACCCTGCGGGCCGCGGCGGGGGAACCGGTCACCGCACGGGCCTGGCCGCGCCTACGGCGCCTCCCGCAACGGCCAGACCTCGACGACGCCGTGCGCGACCGCGCACGGGGTCTTCGACGCGATCCGGACGGCCTCCTCCAGCGTGGCCGCCTCGATGATCGCGAACCCGGCGACCGGGAGGGCCGAGGACAGGAAAGGTCCGCTCTCCGCGGTCGTGCCGGCACCGTCGTGGTTCCGCACCTGCACGGGTGTGCCGGCGATCCCCATGGGTTCGCCCGTCGCGTGCAGGAGGGCGTCGTGGGCGTGCGCCTCGTCGAGCACGGCCGCGTCGGTGCGGTCGTAGCCCTCCCGGTCCCCGTACCCGATGGTCACGAATTTCGGCATGGCACTTCCTCCGGTAGGTGTGGTCCGCCCGACGGTAGCGCCCGGGGGTGGAGCCGACACCGCGCGGCGGCGCGTGACGCCAAGTCGGGCGACCACGTCCCGATCCGCCCGCGCCGGGTTCCCGGTGCGCGACGTGCGCGACGAGGTGCCGGCGGACGGGGCGGACGGTCAGGTGGCCGGGGCGTCCTCGGGGAGTTCCGTCGTGCGGGCCGGACGGGACGTCCGGATCATCCACCAGCAGAACGCGCGCCCGTGGCCGCTCACGGGCGGCACGGTGCCCGTCGGGGCGGTGGCGTTCCTCGGGCCGGCGGTCGCCGGCGGAGTCGCACTGCTGCGCAGCGGGCTGCTGAGCCCGACCGCCGCGCTGTGGGTGGCGCCCCTCGCGTTCGCGACCGGTGTCGCGGTGTCGCGGTGGCGTCGCTGCGCCCGCGGAGCAGGCGGGTGTTCCTGGTGGCGTCGGCGTTCAGGCAGAAGTACTGGCTCGCCGGGCTGGTGCAGGACATGCACGGCGTGCTGGACCGCAACGGGCTGGACCTGGTGCTCAAGACGCCGGAACGCGACTACGACGCCGCCGCGCAGGCGCACCACCTGAGGCGCCTGGTCCGGTCCCGGCGCGAGTACCCCGGTGGGCTCGTGCCGGTCGTCTTCGCCGACATCGAGCTGTTCGGCGACGAGGCCCGCTACCCGCCCAACGCCGCGTTCGTCGGGTACCTCTCCTCGGACCTGGGCCGGCTCGCCGCCAGTGGCTCGCGGAGCACTTCGCGCGACACGGGGTCCGGCGTCCCAGGGTGCTCATCGTGGCCGGCCGGGAGCACCCGGACCGGCAGCGGTGCTGCGCGCCCGCGTCGACGACGTCTCCATCGAGGTGGAGGACGGCTGCGCGTTCCAGAGGTTCCGCGCCCACGACGCGGTGGAGAGCGGTGGAGACCCACGTGCGCAGGCTCGACGTCCGGCACGGGCGGCTGGACGCGGTGTTCCGCACCAACGACGAGACGGCGCTCGGCGCGGTGGACGCCTCGCGGGCGAACGATTCCCCCGCGACCGGGAGCACCGTGGTCATCGGTGTGGACGGGGTGCCCGAGGTCCTCGCGCTGATCGACAGCGGCGCCGGTCCCCTGCGCGCCACCGTGGTCCTGGACTCGCACCGGCTCGCCGAGAGCGCGAACCACGTGCTGACGCGGATGCGGCACGGGCGGGCGACCGCGAAGCGGACCGTGTTCCGGCCCGAGGTGCACCAGGCGGCCGACGAAGCCGCCGCCGACCCGGCGGACCCTCGGCGGACGTCGGGCCGGCGCTGACGCGGAGGTCGCCCGAGGGGGTCGCCGGGGTTCGCTCGGCCTCGACCCGCCCCCGGGTGTCCGTCCTGTGGGCGATCGGGTCCCGGATCTCCTCCGACGGCGACAGGAGCGACTGGCCCCCGCCGCTGCGGCGGGCCCGCGGTGTACCGGGCGAACCCGGCCAGGCAGGGGGCGGGCCGGGCAACGAGGCCACGACCGCCAGGGACTCCACGCGCCCGAGCGCAGGGGGACATCGCGTTTCCGGAGCCACTCCGTCGCCGAACGGTGGGCGATGGCCAGGTCGCCCCGCGCGGAGCGGCGGCGACGTACCCGCACCTCGCGTGAGGGCGGGGCGTGCCGCCTGACCGCGACCAGGACGGCGCGGCCAGGCGGCGGACGGTCAGGTGTACTCGGGCAGGACGAGCGCCACGTCGTGCGGTGACGGCATGGCCGCCACCTCCTCGGCCATCGTCCTGACCGCGCCGAGCACGGCCTCGTCGGTGAGCAGGCGGCGTGCTTTGGCCGCGACCACCTCGGCGGTCAGGTCGTCGGGGAGAACCTGATCGCCGAGCCCGGCGGAGGCCACCACGTCGGCATTGGCGAACTGGTCCGCGCCCTGCGGCAGGACCAGGTGCGGCACGCCCGTGGCGAACGTGCCCATCGTGGTGCCGGCGCCGCCGTGGTGCACCACGAGGTCCACGTGCGGCAGGAGGTCGGCGTGCGGCAACCACGGCAGCACGAGCACGTTGTCCGGCGTCTCGCCCAACGCGCCCACCGCGACGCTCGGACCGGTGGACACGATCACCCGCGTGCCGAGCGTGGCCAGGCCGGCGATGGCGGTGCGCAGCACCCGAGGGTCGCCGAACGCCGTGCCGAACGTCAGGTACACCAGCGGCTCGCGGTGCTCGCGCACCCACGGCGGCAGCTCGCCCGGCTCGGAGAACGGCACCGGCCGCAGCGGGACGACGAGGGCCGGCGGCACCGGCAGCTCCGGGTCCTGCACCGACGGCGGGCAGATGTCGAGGTAGGGGTTGCCCAGGGACATGAGGTCGCCGTCGGGCAGGTCGACGCCCAGCTCCGCGGCGACCTCCGCCAAGTGGGCGCGCAAGACCTCGGGAGGTCCTGTCGGCCGCCACATCCGACCGAACGAGTGGCACACCGCGGGCACGCCCGCGACCCTCGCGGCCAGTCCCGCGCCGGGGTTGGCCAGCTCGTGCACGACCAGGTCGGGTTTGCGGTCGGCGATGACCGGCGCCAGGTCGGCGGCGTGGCTGCGCGGCAGGATCGAGCCGAACACCCGCGAAACCCGCTCGGGCCGGAAACCGGGTGCCTTGCGGGCCGCAGGGCCCGCGTCGGCCAGGTCGAACGCCGCGAGCATGTCCATGCCGTTGGCGACGTGGTCGATGCCGTGGGCGGTCACGGCGCGCTCGAACGGCGACGTGGTCGCGAACGTGACGTCGTGGCCCACCTCCCGGGCGGCGATCGCCAGCGGCAGGAGGGGATAGGCGTGTCCGTGTGAGCCGAGGCTCGAGAAGAGGATTCGCACCCGCACGAACGTAGTGAGTCGGCGTTCGCGGGAGGCGGGTTCGCCCGGTCGCCGGGGTCGGCCCGCCGCCGGGCGTCGGCTACAGCGCCGGACCCGCCTCCAGCAGGGCTCCCACCGCCTGCCGCAGCGCCCGCAGGCGGTCCACGTCGGCGGGCTGCGCCGCGACGGGGCGGGCGTGCCCCGGGTGGTCGAGGACCGTCGAGGTGTCGGCGACGGCCAGGACCACCCGGCGGGCTTCCCGGGGAAGCCGCTCGTCGCCCACGACGCGGAGCGCCGCGTCCAGGGCGCGCACGGACGCGCTGCGGAAGTGGTGCGACCACAAGCCCGTCCCGCCGTCGGCCAAGGCGATGGCGGCGGAGGCGAAACCGCGGCGGACGTAGGGCGGACGCGCGGGGGCCTCCACGATCGACTCGCAGGCGGCGGCCACGGGCGTGATCCGGCGCAACCGCGCGCGCACGAGGCACAGGGCGTGCGCGGCGGCGCCCGCCCCGGTGTCGCCGCCGTGCGCGAGGGGCAGGAGTTCCGCCTCGGCGGCGAGGTCGTCGTCCCGGTCGCGGGCCCACGCTCCCCGAAGGAGCAGGCGTGCGGGCAGCGACCACGCGCTGGTGTCCCGTGCCACGGCGTCGGCGACCTGCCGGCCGGTGTCGTCGCCCAGCGCGTCGAGTGCGGCCGCGTAGGTCACGACGGCGGGTGCGGCGCTCGTGTACGGGTTGGGTTCGACGAAGAGGCGCGTGCGCCAGTCACGGGCCAGGGGGGCGAGGTCGCGCGCCCGCAGCGCCCCGGCGCCGTGGAGCAGTTCGAGCAGCACGGCGACCGCGGGCTCGTCGAGGTCGGTCCGGCCGAGTGCCGCCCGCAGCCCGTCGAGGTGCCGGTCGACCAGGGTTTCCCGCAGCTCGACCGCCGCGTCCCGGCCGGCCCTGGTGGTGGGGTCGAACCCCGGGCTGGGCGGGAGGCCGAGGGCGGCGCGGGCGCCGTCGACCGCGGCCGGCCACGGGTCCGCCGGGTCGGTGACGGGGGTCCTGGTCCAGCGGTCGGCGACGACGACCCGCAGCCACGGCGGCACCCGTTCGTCGCGCAGGGCGGCGAGGGCGTGCTCGCGCCGCTGACCGCCGTGGCGCGCGACCAGGCCGGCCGCGGTGGCACGGGTGTCCCCGCCGGCTGCGTCGACCTCCGCGGCCAGCTCGACGGCGGCGGCCACGGGGTCCGCACCGGCCTGTTCCACGAGGTCGAGGTAGACGCCCGTGTCGCGCCCGCCGAGCGCCGCCGCCCGTGCCGTCCGCAGCGCCTCGGGATCGTCCCAGGCGCGCAGGAGAGCGCCGTCGGCCCGCCCCCCGGCGGCCAGTGCCGCAGCCGCCTCCCGGGACCTCGCGTGGCCGACCCGGAGCGCGTGCGAGACCACGGCAGGCGCCTCGGACCCCAGCTCCTCCAGACCTCCCGGCGAGCACGCGACGTCCAGGTCGTCGTCGGTCAGCGCACGCCGCAGGCGCAGTGCCCGCACGGCGGGTGCCAGGAGGTCCCGCATCCCGGTGTGTGCGACCACCTCGTGGAGGAGTGCCCGCTCGCCGTCGCGCAGCGGCGCGAGCAGCTCGTCGCACAGCACGGCCAACCGCGTCCGCCACTGCTCCGCGAGAGCCGGGTCCACCCGCGCGGGAGCTGCGTCCCGGTGCAGCACGAACACCTCGCCGTCGGTGCGTCCACCGAGGACCGCGAACCCGTGCGGCTCCAGGCCCGCCAGTGCCCGCGCCACGACCGCCCGGTCCCCGCCGAAGAGGACCCGCTGCGGTCGCACGAGGACGCCCGCGCCGTCGAAACCGTCGGCCTGGGTGTGCCACCCGACGTACGGGTGCGACGCGGGCAGCCCGCGCCGCGCGAGTTCGGCCCGGGCCTCGTCGTGGACCTCGTCGCGCATGACCAGGTGCGGTCCCGGTTCGACGAACACCACTCCCGGCGCGGCGCGGAGGACACCGAGGACCACGGCTTGATCGGACATGCGGGACAGCCTAGGCACCGGGGTCCGCGCGGTACCCCGGAGCGTCCCGCCGCCGGTCGTCGACCACGACGTGCCCGGCCGCCGGGGCACCGGCGCGGTCAGGGGTGTCCTGCCGGATCAGGGCTTCACGCCGAGCGCGGCGACGATGCAGTGACCGGCCGCGGGGAGGGTGGTGCGCGGTCCGTCCGGCCACCACTCGTCCGCGACGACCAGGCCGGGGTCGAGCAGTTGCAGGCCGTCGAGCATCGGCGTGATCTCGTCGCGGGTGCGGAAGTGGCCGCGGTTGATGCCGCTGTTGAGGATGCCCTGGACGCGGCGTGCGACCTCGCTGTTCTCGTCCTCCGGGTCGAAGAAGTGGCTGAAGACCACGTACGAGCCGGACGGCAGCGCCTCGACGTAGCGCCGCATGACGTCCACCGCGGTCCGCGGGTCCGGGCCGGGGTGGTGCTGCAGGGGCGCGACCTGCATGAGTGCGACGGGACGGGTGAAGTCGATCGTGGATCGCACCACCTCGTGGTCGAGCACCTGCGGCGGGTCGAAGATGTCGGCGGCGATGAAGGCGGTGTTGTCGTTCTCCTCCAGCAGCGCGCGGCCGTGCGCGAGGACCACGGGGTCGTTGTCCACGTACACCACGACGGCGTCGGAGTCGAGGCGCTGCGCGACCTGGTGGGTGTTCCCGGCGGCGGGCAGGCCCGACCCGCGGTCCAGGAACTGCTGCACGCCCGCGTTCACCGCGAGGTAGCGGACGGCGCGGATGAGGAACTTGCGGTTGGTCAGCGCGATGCTCGCGACCTCGGGGACGGCGGCGTCGAGCCGGGCGAGGAGTTGGCGGTCGATCTCGTAGTCGTCCTTGCCGCCTAACGCCGCGTCGTAGGCCCTGGCCACGCTCGGAATCGTGGTGTCGATGGCGGATGACCTCGGATCACCCTGCTGTCGTCCTGGTCGGCCATGGGGAATCTCCTGCTCGGAGATGTCGTGCGCGAGCCGTCACCGTATCGTCACGCGCCCCGCCGTCATCCGACCGGCGCGGGCCGCGCGGGCCGGCCGGTTGTCTATCCTTCCGCTGTCGCCGGACCCGGTGGCCGCACGAGCCGTCGCCGGCCTCGAAGGGTGGATGCGGTGTCCTCGCAGGCTGTTGGCAAGCTGCCGGAGCACGACGATCCGGCCGCGGTGCCGCCTCGCCGTCCCGGCGCCACCGGCGGGTGGCAGCGCATGACCGTCCAGGCGTGGTTCTTCGCGCTCCTGGCGGTCATGGGGGTCGTGGTCGTGGTGGGCGCGGTGATCGGCGCGGAGGTGCTGCGGCACACCGCCGAGGTCTCCGACCAGCAGTCGGAGCACATCCAGCCCGCCAGGGCCGAGGCGTACCGCCTGCAGAACGCGGTGGTGGACCAGGAGACCGGCGCGCGCGGCTACGCCGTCACCGCCGACCCGCAGTTCCTCACCCCCTACACCGAGGGCGTCCGGGCCGAGCGCGAGTCGGTCGACCGGTTGCGGGAGCTGCTGGTCGGCCGCGAGCCGCTGCTGGCGGACGTGACCGCCGTCCAGGAGGCGATCGCGGCCTGGCGCCGCGAGTACGCCGACCCGTTGATCGCGGGCGTGGTCGAGGGCGCGCCGAAGCCGGTGGACGTGGCGTCCGCCGAACGGGGGAAGGTCGCCTTCGACAGCCTGCGCCGCCTGTTCGCCGACCAGGACGAGCACCTGCGCCAGGCGTTGGCGGACGGCCGGGCGGAGCTGCTCGACGCGCGGTCGGCGCGCAACTGGGTGCTCGGCCTCGTGGTGCTGGGGCTGGGACTGGCCGGGATCGCCGTCGCCGTCGTGGTGCGCGTGCTGGTCGTGCGGCCCCTCGACCAGCTGCGGTCCACGTCCCGGAGGATCGCCCAGGGCGAGTTCGAGCTGCACATCGTCCCGCACGGCCCGGCCGACCTGCGCGCGGTCGCCGAGGACGTGGAGGCCATGCGCGAGCGCATCGTCGAGGAGTTGGCGCAGGTGCGCGTCCGGGAGGAGCTCCTGGTGGAGCAGGCGGCCGTGCTGGACGCCCGCGCCGAGGAGCTGCGCCGCTCCAACGGCGAGCTGGAGCAGTTCGCCTACGTCGCCTCGCACGACCTCCAGGAGCCGCTGCGCAAGGTCGCCTCCTTCTGCCAGCTGCTGGAGAAGCGCTACGGCGACCGGTTGGACGAGCGCGGCGTCCAGTACATCGGGTTCGCCGTCGACGGCGCCAAGCGCATGCAGGTGCTGATCAACGACCTGCTGACGTACTCGCGCGTCGGTCGCGTCAACCGCGGCAAGGAGCGGATCGACCTCGACCGCGCCCTGGACGAGGCGCTGCGCAACCTCGGCGCGGCGATCGAGGAGAGCGGGGGAGTCGTCGAGCGCCCCGCCGACCTGCCCGCCGTCACCGGCGACCTCACGCTGCTGGTGATGCTGTGGCAGAACCTCGTCGGCAACGCCGTGAAGTTCCACCGCCCGGACCGGCCGCCGCTGGTGCGCGTGACGTGCGAACCGGCCACCCTGGTGGACGGCGCGCCGGCGTGGGAGCTGGCCGTCACCGACAACGGCATCGGCATCCCCGCCGAGTACGCCGAGAAGGTGTTCGTCATCTTCCAGCGCCTGCACGCCCGCGACACCTACACCGGGACGGGCATCGGCCTGGCCCTGTGCAAGAAGATCGTCGAGCACCACGGCGGCGCGATCGCCCTGGACACCGGGCACACCGAGGGCACCCGCATCCGCTTCACCCTGCCCGCCACGGCCACCGGGGCGGAGGACGCCGCCTGAGGAGGCGTCACCAGTACCGGTGACGCCTCCCGTCGGTGTCGGCGATGAAGACGACCGCGTCGGCGCCGGCCACGCCCGCCGGGTCGAGCGGGACGTGGCCGCGCACGATCGGTTCACCCGCGGTGGTCGACGGGGGGAGCGCGTCGAGCAGGGCCCGCGCCGGGAACAGCGCGCGACGGGTGGTCGCCTCGGCCAGCGCGCCCTGGAGGGTGCCCGGAACGCCGCGCGGGTCGGCGTCGGACGCCACGAACGCGTAGTCCTCGCCGAGGGCGAGCGCGACGAGCGCCCCGGCGCCGCACCAGCTCACGTCGTCCTCGCCGAGCCGCATGCCGGCCTGCGCGCGCTGGAGGTGCGCGTTGTGCGCGAACACCAGGACCGGCCCGCGCCGCCGCTCCCGGGCGACGATCGCGAGCAGGTTCTCGGCCATCATCTCGGCGCGCACGCCGAGCAGGGTCGCGAGGCGGTCGGGTCCCGGGTCTGCCATCGCCGCGTGGTAGCGCAGCAGGCCCAGCGCGGTGCGCGCGTGCGCGGCGGCCAGGTCGTAGCCGTCCGGGTCCACCGGTCGCAGGAGCGGCGCCGCGCGGCGCAGCGCGCTGGCGAGGTCGTCGGCGACGACGCGCAGGGCGCGGGCGCGGTCGGAGTCGCCGACGGACGCCGACGGGTCGTGCACGACCGCCTCGTTCGCCCACTCGGCGTCGTCGCCGAGCAGCGCGTCGAGGTCGCGGACCGACTTCGGCCGCAGCGCCGCGGGCAGGTGGTCGCGGACCGCGAACAGGGAGCGGCGCGGGCTGGGCGCGGTCGCGGACTCCGTCGGCGCGTCGAAGCCGTGGAAGCGGACCCGGTCGTGCGGCTCGCGGTCGGCGTTGTGCGCGCGGAGCTGTTCGACCAGTTCGCGGTTGCCGGGCACACGGCCGAACCCGTGGCTGAACCCGGTGGCGAGCACCGCGTCGATCCCCCCGTCCGCGCCGCCCGCGTAGTCGTCCACGACGGACGCGGCGAAGAAGTCGGTCTCCAGCACGATCGACCGGTACCCGCGCTCCACCAGGTGCGCGAGGAGTTCGTTGCGCAGCAGCGGGAACGCCTCGATCCCGTGGGTCGGTTCGCCGAGGGCGAGCACGGCGGGCGGCCGGGTCCGCGCGGCGAGCAGGTCGTCGACGGCGCGGCCCAGGCTCGCCGGGTCGTCGAGTTGGCGGCCGATCCGGCGCAGTGCGGTGGCAGTGGACACGAACACCCCTTTCGGAAGGAACTGCCCTCGACGGTATCGTTGAAGATCCGGTTGAAACTTCGGCAGCTCCCACCTGGGATCGACGGCCGCGAGCTTCACAGGAGGTGTGTGCTGAGACCCGTCGACCTGGCCCGGGAGCACGGGTTGTCCGCGCAGGCGGTCCGCAACTACGGCGACGCCGGCGTGCTCCCGCCGACCGAGCGCGGCGAGACCGGCTACCGCCGCTACACACCCCTGCACGCGCAGGCCCTGCGCGCCTTCCTCGCGCTGCGCCGGGGGCACGGGCACCAGCGGGCGACGGAGATCATGCGCGCGACCAACCAGGGCGACACCGAGTCCGCCTACCGGCTCGTCGACGCCGCGCACGTCGAGCTGCTCGCCGAGCGCGACACCCGCGCCGAGGTCGCGGCGGCCCTGGGCAGCCTCTCCGGCGCCGCACCCGCCCCGGTCGACGGGCGACCGCTGACCGTGGGCGAGCTGGCGCGCCGGATCGGCGTGCACCCGGCCACGCTGCGGGCCTGGGAGGCCGAGGGCGTCCTGCGCCCGGAGCGGGACCGGGCCACCGGCTACCGCGAGTACGGGCCGGACCGCGTGCGCGACGCCGAGGTCGCCCGGCAGCTGCGCCGGGGCGGCTACCCGCTGCGCCACGTCGCGCGGTTCGTCGGGTCGCTGCGCGAGGCGGGCGGGGCGGACGCGTTGCGCGCCTTCCTCGACGCCTGGCAGGACCGGCTGACCGCGCGCAGCCGCGACCTCCTCGCCGGCGCGGCGCACCTCGACGCCTACCTGACCCTGCTCGACCGGGCGGGACGGGCGGCGTGCCCGCGGCCCTGACCGGCGGTTACGGTGGGTGGCGGGTGTCGGACAGGGGTGCGCATGATCAGGTTGGACCGCATGGTGAACGTGCTCGGCGGCTACGGCGTGCGGGTGGCGTGCTGCCCGGTGCCGCGGTCGACGGAGCTGCGCAGCGTGGTGCTGCGCGAGTCCACCGACGCCCGGGCGGTCGACGGGGACGTGTTCCTGGCCGTGGGCGCGGGCTCGGTCCCCCGGGCCGTGGAGTGGGCGGTGGCCGCGCGGGCGAGCGCGGTGCTGGCGCACGGTGACGACGAGGCGGCGGGGGAGGCCGCCGCGCTGGGGGAGGCCGCCGCGCTGGGGGAGGCCGCCGGGATCGCCGTGCTGGTGGTCGACCCGTCGGTGTCCTGGAGCCAGTTGGCCGGGGTGGTCTACGGGCTGGTGCTGGAGGGCCGGGAGACCGAGTCCGGGCGGGGACCGACCGACCTGTTCGCGCTGGCCGACAGCCTGGCCGGCGCGGTGGGCGGCGCGGTGACCATCGAGGACCGGTCGTCACGGGTGCTGGCGTACTCCAGTTCGCAGCAGGGCGCCGACCGGGTCAGGCTGGAGACGATCCTGGGCCGGCGGGTGCCCGACGGGCTGCGGGGGCTGTTCGAGGCGCGCGGGGTGTTCGCGCACCTGGCCGCCCACGACGAGCCGCTGTTCGTGGCGCAGGACCCGGAGCACGGCTTGACCGGGCGCATGGTGGTGGCCGTGCGCGCAGGTCGCGAGCTGCTGGGATCGGTGTGGGTGACGTGCGGCGCCCCGTTGACGGGGGTGTCGCGGGCGGCGCTGGCCGACGGCGCGCGCACCGTGGCGCTGCACCTGCTGCGCTCCCGCGCCAGTGCCGACCTGGAGCGCCAGGTCGAGTCCGACCTGACGCTGCGCCTGTTGGAGGGGACCGCCGACGCCGCCACGGTGCTCAGCAGGCTCGGCCTGCCCCGGGAACAGCTGCGGGTCATCGCCGTGCGGGCGCACATCGCCGCCGAGCGGCACGCCGCACTGCTGCTGGCCTTCGAGCGGGCCACCACCGGTTTCGGCTGGTCACGGCCGGGGCGCAGCACCCTGGCGGGCAGCACCCTCTACACCGTCCTGCCCGGTGGGCGGGCGGACTCGGCCCGCGAGTGGGTGGCGCTGCTGCGGGCCGCGCTGCCCGCCGAGGTGACGGTGACCGCCGGCATCGGGGGGACCGCCCCGGCGACCGACCTGCCCGCCAGCAGGCAGGAGGCCGACGAGTGCCTGGCGCTGCACGAAGCGCGCCCGCCGGACGCGGAGCCCCCGGCGTACGACGAGTCGTGGGACGACATCCTGCTCCAGCGGTTGCGCGCCGCGGCGCGGGCCGGTCGGACGCCGGCGCGGGGACCGGTGACCGAGTTGCGCCGGCACGACGAGGAGCACGCCACCCACTACGCGGCGACGCTGCGCGCCTGGCTGGAGTGCCAGGGCGACCTGAGCGGGGCGGGTGACCGGCTGGGCGTGCACCCGAACACGATCCGCTACCGGCTGCGCAAGATGGCCGAGGTGACCGCGCTCGACCTGGACGACCCGCGCAAGCGACTCGCCATGATCATCGACCTCGCCGCGGCCGAGAACGGCTGACCGACGCCGCTGTCGGCTTCCGACAAAGGGCCGTGCCCGAATTGTCGGCCGCGGACAACAGGCCGGTGCGTCCTCCCGGCGATGCTGGCTTCGACAGCAGCACTCGTCCTGGTGGAGGTGGTCGTGGTCGACGTGGAGCGCATCGACGGCGGGCCGCGGTCGGCGGTCGTGGTCGGCGCGGGGATCGTGGGTCTGTCGACCGCGTGGTTCCTCCAGGAGCGCGGCGTCGAGGTCACCGTGGTCGACCGCACCTCGATCGCGGCCGGCGCCTCGTGGGGCAACGCCGGCTGGATCGCACCCGGCCTGGCGATCCCGCTCAACGAGCCGTCCGTGCTGCGCTACGGCCTGCGGTCGCTGCTGCGACCGGACGCGCCCCTGCACGTCCCGCTGACGGTCGACCCGGGGCTCTGGTCGTTCCTGGCGAGGTTCGCGGTGAACTGCCGGTGGTCGTCGTGGACCCGCGCGGTGGCGGCCAACCTGCCGCTCAACCAGGAGGCTGTCGAGGCGTTCGACGTGCTCACCGCCAACGGCGTCGACGCCACCGCGGTCGACGCGCCGATCACCGCCGCCTTCGGGACGCGCCGTCAGGCGGAGGGGCTGCTGCGGGAGCTGCGCAGGATGTCCGACGCCGGGCAGCCCGTCGACCACGTCGAACTCGACGCCGACCGGCTGCGCGAGCACGTCCCCCTGGCCTCGTCGACCCTCACCGCCGGGGTCCGCGTCGACGGGCAGCGCTACACCGACCCCGGGGCCTTCGTGCGGGCGCTGGCCCGCGCCGTGGTCTCCAGGGGGGCGACGGTCCGCCTGGTCGAGGCCGTCGACATCAGCTCCCACGCCACGGGGGTCACGGTCCACACCCGCAGCGGCCGGGCCGTGACCGCCGACGTGGCGGTCGTGGCCACCGGCGCGTGGCTGTCGCGGCTGGCGCGCCGGTGGGGCGTGCGCGTGCCGGTGCGAGCGGGGCGCGGGTACTCGTTCACCGTGCCGGTCGAGCGCCCGGTGCCCGGTCCCGTCCACCTGCCGGACGTGCGCGTGGCGTGCACGCCCTACCAGGGCGGGCTGCGGGTGGCGGGCACGATGGAGTTCCGCGACCCCGACGCCCCCGGCGTCCACGCCCGGCTGGAGGCGATCACCGCCTCCGCCCGACCGCTGCTCGACGGCGTGCGCTGGGACGAGCGCCGCGACGTGTGGGTCGGCCCGCGCCCGGTCACACCCGACGGGCGTGCCCTGATCGGCGCGGTGCGCGCCCCGCACGTCTACGTCGCGGGCGGGCACGGCATGTGGGGGCTGGCCCAGGGGCCGGTCACCGGGCGGCTGCTGGCCGAGCGGATCACCACCGGGAAGCAGCCCGACGCGTTGCGGGCGTTCGACCCCCTGCGCTGAGGGAACGCATGGACACCACGGACCCCGTCCCGGACGGCCGCGCCGCGCTCACCGACGAGGAGCGCGAGGAGCTGACCTGGTTGCGAGCGGAGAACGCCTTCCTGCGCGTCCAGCGCGACGTGCTCACCCGCATCGCCACCGACTACGCCCACGACCTCGAGGTCATCCTCGGCCGCCGCGCCACCGGAGCCTCCCGCCGCTGACCACCCGCCCCATCGACCACCTGTCCCGTCCGAGGAGCCGGCGCCGAACGAGTACCCGGCACCGCGGACACCACCGCCGTCAGGGCGGCGCCGCCCCTCCCGGCCGCCCTGACGGCACCCACCCGTCCGCACGACCCGTGCGAGCGGTCCTCCGATCGAGCACACGACCACGAGGCCACCATGACCAGCACCCACCCCGGCACCCGACGCGTCTGGCTGAGCCCCGACGCCCACCAGCGGCTGCGCACCGAGCTCGCCGGCCTGTTCGCGGCAGGTGCCGCGCCGGTCCACGACGAGACCGACGCGGCCGGGGAGCGCGGCGCGGTGCCGCGCAGGCAGCGCGAGGAGCGCATCCGCGAGATCCGGGAATTGCTCAACGTCGCCGTGGTCGGCCAGGACCCGCCCGACGACGGCGTCGCCGAACTCGGCATGGTGCTCACCGTCCGCTACGACGACACCGGCGACGTCGAGACCTTCCTGCTGGGCCTGCGCGCGGTCGAGCACGGCGACGTCGAGGTCTACTCCCCGGACTCGCCCCTGGGCGCGGCCCTCACCGGCGCGCGCCCCGGTGACCAGCGCACCTACCGCGCCCCCAACGGCAACACCATCCGGGTCACCCTGCTCGACGCCGTGCCCCATGGCCACCACCGTGCCGCCGGCGCGTCCTGACGCGCCCCCGCCGACCACCGCGCCCGCCGGTGCGGTGGTCGGCGGGCGGAGGAGGACAAGCGGCCGATTGACCTCTAGCCAAGATCACGGGTCCTCGACAGGCTCAGGGGTACCGCAGTGTCCTGGGGGGGCACCTACGTGCGTCACTCGCGTGCTTCTTCCCTGCGGTGAGCCGATTTCCTGTCGAAAGGGCAACCGTGGCCATGTCGTCGTCATCACCCCTGTTACGCGGGGCAGCCGTCGCGCTGCTCGTCGCCGGCGCGCTGCTCGCGCCCGCCGCCGCTTCATCGTCCACATCGGACAAACCGGTCGCCGCGGCTCCGTCACCCGACTCCCCGGTCAGCAACCGGGCCGTGCCCGCCCTGCGCGGCGACGCCGCCCGCACCGCGACCGCGCCCATGGTCGACGAGCGGCTCCGCAAGCGGGAGGCGTCCCGCGAAGCCGCCCGCACCTCCGGCACCACGACCATCACGCCGTGGGCCGGCGCGTTGCACGTCGTGTGGGGCGCGTTCCCGAACGTCTCGTCCGACGGGGCGCAGGCCACCCACTCCATCAACCCGGGCATCAGCATCCCGCCCGGCAACCCCGACATCGTGTACGCCCCGACGCTGGTCCCGAGCGGCAAGTCCTGCATCGAGGTGACCACGTTCTACTGGCAGGGCGGCAACGGCGTCGGCGCGTGGGACTGGTGCGCGGCCTCTCCCGGGTTCGCCGCGGTCGCCTGGATCGACTCCAGCTTCGTGAGCACCTACACCACGCCGTTCCAGGGGCTGCCCGCCTACACGGTGCTGGACGTGCAGACCAACGCGGTGACCAACTCCTGGACCGCCTACCTGTACAACTACACCACCTCGTCCTGGGACGCGCTGTTCACCAGCGCCGACACCGCCAAGCTCAGCGAGACGCACGGCGGCTGGGACATGTTCGAGGTCTACACCGAGTACAACTCCGCCACCGGCCAGGGCTACTACTGCACGGAGACCTACGGCACCCAGTACCACGCCGCCAACCTGCAGATCAAGGTCGGCGGCACGTGGAGCGCGTTGACCACGGGCAACTCGTCGGTGACACCGCCGGGCAGCGTGAACAGCACCGACTTCGGCTGCTACGGCCTGTCGTTCACCCTCCAGACGGCCAACAGCCACTGGCAGGTGACGCACTGACACCCGCCGGGCCGGACCGCGTGACCCGATTCCGCCCGGCCCGGCGAGCAGCGCCTGGGTGATCCTCGGAGGAGTCGTCGCGTGGAGACACCGGCCGGTTCGTGGACCCGGCGGTCCTCCACGCGACCCACGAGGTCCCGGCCCGCGTCGGAGTCCCGGCGCCCCACCGGAGTGACCGGTCACTCCGGACGGACGGCACCCCGTCCGGCGCGCCACTTCCTCGTGTGCGGCAGGGAGAACAGGTAGAGGCCCGTGAACAGCAGCAGGACGAGCGGGGGCAGCGGGAGGTGGAACACCCAGGGGGCCGACTCCGCCTGGCCGATCGCGGCGAAGCAGGCGATCACGGTCACCGTGAAGGCGATCGACACCCGGCGGTGGAACCGGCGGACCTTCGCGCCGCCGTTGCCGCCCTCGCTGCCGTTCATGGGAACTCCTCGGAGTCGTCGGTCCCGGGACGCGTCCGGCGCGATTCCGGGACCACGACGCCAGGGGCGTCGGACCGGCCCGTGCTTCTCGATTCCTGACCGGTTCGACGCCCCACCCGCGGGCGCGCTACCCGTTGTGCCCGCTCACCACGTCGAGGACCCACACGACGCCGAAGCGGTCGCGCAGCATCCCGTAGGCGGGCGCCCAGCCCGACGGGCCGATCGGCACCACGACCGTCGCGCCCTCGGAGAGCTTCTCCCAGTAACCGGTGACCTCCTCGGCGGTCTGGCCGCGCAGGGAGACGAAGAACGCGTTCTCGCCCCGGTCGTAGGCCATCCGGGAGGGCACGTCGTAGGCCATGACGTGGAAGCCGTTCGGCGCGATCACCTGGCCCCACATCACCTGGTCGGCCTCGGACTCCTCCTGGGCGTTCCCGGCGTCCCCGTACGTGACGACGGTGAGGTCGCCGCCGAACGCGGACCGGTAGGATTCCAGCGCCGCGCGGGCGTCGCCGCGGAAGTTCAGGTGGATCGTGGTCGTGAGGGACAAGGCCGTACTCCTTAACCTGCTGACTCGTCTGACGGGGACGACGGTCGCAGGGGAACCGGCCAGGGTGTGTCCTCTTCTCCGGGCGTTCGTCCCCGGGTTGTCGCCGGACGGCCGCGAGGCCTCTTCTCCGGGCGCTCCGTCGACCGGACCGGCGGGAGCACCCGCTCCCTGCCCCGGTCACCCGGAGGCGGGCGGCTTCTCGGCGAACACCCAGCGGTTGTCGGCGAGCACGTCGTCGGGTTCCGGTGCGGGGCCGCGGCCGTGCCGGGCGGTGAAGTCGAACGGCGTGCGGGTGGTCGCGGACCAGCCGCGCGCGGCGAGGTCGGCCGCCGAGTCGGGGCGCGGACCGGGGTCGAACAGCGCGACCAGGTCGATGTCGAGCCGCGCCCGCGTCCCGGTGTAGAGCTGGTCGGCGACCATGGCGGGCGACGTCGGGCGCGGCTTGGTCTCGTACGCCAGCGTGCTGCCGCCCGCCGAGAGCAGGTCGGCGGTGCGCACCAACCGCTGCTCGGCCTCGGGCGTCAGGTACATGACCAGGCCCTCGGCCAGCCAGGCCGTCGGCACCCCGGGGGTGAAGCCGCCGCCGGCCAGCGCCGGCGCCCAGTCGTGCCCCAGGTCGACGGCCACCGGCACGCGCGCGGCCCGCGACCGCGCGCCCAGTCCGTCCAGCACCCGCTGCTTGAAGGCCAGCACCGGCGCCCGGTCGAGTTCGAACACCGTGACGCCGGTCGGCCAGTCCAGGCGCATCGCCCGCGTGTCCAGGCCGGCGCCGAAGAGCACGACCTGGCGCGCGCCGCCGTGCGCGGAGCGCAGCAGGAAGTCGTCGAAGACCCGCGTGCGCAGTCCGAAGTAGCGGGCCAGCCGGCCCCACAGCGGGTCGGCGTCGCCGTCCGGGACCTCCTCCGGGCGCACGGGCCACCCGGCCGACACCGGGGCCGCGCGCACGAAGTGCTCGGCGTACGGGTCCTCGGCGAGGGAGTCGGCGCGGTGGGTCTCGATCGCCCGTGCCGCGGCGACCATCAGCGCCGTCCGACCGACCCCGACGTCGACCCCGTCCTCGGTGGTGGACACCCCGTCGTCCCTCCTCGCGCCACTCGTGCCAGGCCCGGCCGCGAGGCCGCTCAACCGGTGGGGCCCGCGACGAGCAGGTCGCCGGTGGTCCCCGCCTTGTCCGGCTGGTAGTAGTCCTCGATGGCCTCGGTCCACGTGCGCACCTCGACCTCGTCGGCCTCCGAGGGGCCGAACGCGTCGAACAGCGCGTTGGTGTTCGCCGGGTCGAAGCCGATCGCGGTCATCAGCGCGACGAACAGCGGCCGCTCGATCCGGCCGTCGCCGTCCGGGTCGCCCAGTTCGGCGAGCGACTCGGCGAACTCCGCGATGGTGTCGGCGAACCGCTCCGGTGACAGCACGCACGCCACGAACTCGTCGAGGGGGATGGCGCCGTCGCCGTCGACGTCCAGTTCGGCGGCCAGCGTCGCCCAGTAGCGGCGGAAGGCCGCCGTCATCCTTGCGCGCGCCGCGTCGCCGGACCCGGTGGCCGCCGCGTCGACGCGCCCGGCCATCAGCTCGAAGTCACGGGCCTCGATCCGGCCGTTCCCGTTGACGTCGAAGAGGTCGAAGACGAGCCCGACCCGGGCCTGCGCCTCGGTCTGCATCGCGGTGGTCCTTCCGTCGTGCCGATCACGTGGCCGAGGGCCACTGTGCCACGGCGCGTCCGCCGTCCGGTCGGACGGCGGGCGCGGGACCGGAGCGCGCAGCGCAGCGTTGTCGGCGGGCCACCTCCTTGCCCCTGTTCGACCGTCGCCGTGCCACACCCGATCGTGTCGAGAGCCCCCTGTGGGTGGGCGAACCCCCGGCGAACGTGGTGATGCCCGCCCGATCCGGTGGTTCATGCCGCCATACCGGGGATGGCGTGGCGCGCGGAGCGTGTGACGATGGCCGGGTGCGCGTGGTGGCCGCGGTGCTGGCGTTGCTCGGGCTCGGCGGGGTCGTGGCCTGGCAGGTGGACGACGCGCTGCGGGTGACCGCGAGACCGGCCGACGTCCCGGTCGAACGCCCGGTCGCCGCCGCTCCGCGACCGCTCGCCCCGCCGCCGGGGATCGCCTCGATCGGCGTCCCGGACGAACCGCGCCTGCGGCTCGCCGCCACCGCCGTCGCCGACGCCCTGGTCGAGCGCGGCCGTCCCCGGCCGACCACCGGCGCCACCGGGCAGCTCCAGGCCAGGCTGGAGCCCGGCCTGCCCGACGAGGCGTACCGGCTCGACCCCGGGCCGGTCGTGGTCGGCAGCACGCCGGACGGCGTCGCCGCCGGCCTGTACGCCGTGGCCGACCGCATCCGCGCCGGGGCGGAGGTGGTCGCCGACGGGCGGGTGGTCGCGCCCCGGCTCGGGCTGCGGCTGACCGACCTCGGCTCGGTCGGCCTGCCCGACGACCCGGCGCGGTTCGCCGGGGGGGCCGACTACTCGCTGAACTCCGACGTGGTCGGCGCGGCCGTGCTGCCCGACGCGCCCTACGTCGACCAGGCCGCCGTCGACGGGATATCCCGCCAGTTCCGCGACCTGGTGCACCACGCGCTGGCCGACGGGTACAACGCCGTGGTCGTGCCCGGCTTCCTGGAGTACGTCACGTTCGACGGGCTCGGCGTCCACGCGGCCGGCGACCCGCACCCGGAACGGGCCGAGGCGATGACCGCCGCGTTCGGCCCGGTCTGGCGGTACGCCCACGAGATGGGCGTGGAGGTGTACCTGTCCACCGACATGCTCGCCCTCTCGCCGCCGCTGCGGTCCTTCCTGGAGCGCGAGGTCGGTGGGCTGCGCACCGAGGACGAGCGGCTGTGGCGGGTCTACCGGGCGGCGCTCTCGGAGGTGTTCGAGCGGCTGCCCGACGTGGACGGCATGATGATCCGGATCGGCGAGGGCGGCTCGGCCTACCGGTTCGCCGGCTGGGACTACACCTCGGAGATCGCGGTCACCACGCCCGAGGCGGTGCGGGCGATGCTGCGGGCGTTCCTCGCCGTCGCCGCCGAGCACGACCGGGAGATCGTCTTCCGCACGTGGAGCGTCGGCATCGGCGAGGTCGGCGACCTGCACACCAGCCGCGACGCCTACGAGCGCGTCCTCGGCGGGCTGCACGACGACCGGCTGATCGTGTCCACCAAGTACGCCCTCGGCGACTTCTACAGCCACCTCCCGCTCAACGACACCCTGCTCGTGGGACGGCACCGCCGGATCGTGGAGTTCCAGTCCCGCCGCGAGTTCGAGGGCCTGGGCGCGCTGCCCGACGACATGGGCGAGCTGCACCGGCACGCGCTGCGCGCGTTCCTGGCCAACCCCCGGGTCGAAGGGGTGTGGACGTGGCGCCAGGGCGGGGGCCCGCTGCTCGCCGGTCCGCGGGTGCTGGACCTCAGGACCGGGTTCTGGCAGCTCTACGACCTCAACTCCTACGTCGTCGGCAGGCTGGCGCGGGACCCGGAGCAGGACCCGGCGGACCTGACGGCCGACTGGGTGCGCCGCACGTTCTCCCACGACCCGGACGTCGTGCACGCCGTGTGCCGCGCGCTGGCGCTGTCGCGCGAGGCGATCACCACCGGCCTGTACGTCGGCCCGTACGCCCGGCACCGGGTGCGCGCCCTGGGTCTGGAGCCGCCGCCGATGATGTGGATCTTCGAGTGGGACATCCCGACCGGTGACAGCGCGACCTGGGGCACGGTCTACGCGGTGGGCCGCGACCGGGTGGACGAGGCGGTCGCGGAGGGCTCGGCGGCGACCGGCACGGCCCGCCGGATGCGCGAGCTGGTCGGTGCGACCGACCCGGCGGGCTGGCGCGACCCGGTGCTGCGCGAGCGGTTCGTCGCCGCCCTCGACTACCAGGTGGACCTGTTCGGCGTGCTGGCCGCCTACCGCGCCGCCGCGCTGCGCCACACCCAGTGGCTCGACACCGGCGACCCCGGCGCGCGCGACGGGGCGAGGGCCGCGCGGGCGGCGTACGGGACCCTGCGCGCGGAGCACCTGCGCCGCTACGGGGACGACCTGGAGCTGCCCGCCTACAACCTCACCGCGGCCGACCTGGGCCTGGACAGGGCGGCCCGCGACGAGCCGATGGCGTGGGCGGCGCGCGGCGTGCTGCTGGGACTCGCCCTCGCGTTCGCCCTGGGGTGGCGCAGGCCGTGGGCGCGGGCGCTGACCGGGCCGTGGCGGCGGGTCGAGGCCTCGCGCGCGGACCGGGCGCTGGTCTGGGTCGTGCCGGCCGCCGCGGTCGTGCTCAGCCGGGCGGTGCTCACGTGGTTCGCCGCGCCCGCCCACCTGGTGCCGGTGCTGGTCGCGTGGGCGCTGTTCGCGCTGGTGCTGCGGTCCACGACCCGCGGCCCGACCCGGTCGCGGGTCGCCGCGGCGGTGGGCGCGGTGGCGCTGCTGCGGTCGGTGCTGCTGCTGGGCGTGCTGGCGGTGCGCGGGCCGGGCGCCTACTGGTTCGGGTTCTGGACCGCTCCGGCCGGGCGGGCGGTGTACGTGGCGGTGGCGGTCGCGGCGTTCCTGGGCGTCTTCGCGGCGGCGTACGCGGCGCTGCGCGGCGAGGTGGGGCGCGCGGGTGCGGCCGGGCGCGTGCTGGCGGCGGCCGGGACACCCCTGGCGGTGCTGGGCGCGGTGGTGACCGCGGTCGGCCTGGAACGCGCCCTGACCGCGTGGAACGACCAGTCGGCCCTGCTGCCGTGGGGCCTGTCGCGCATCCTCGGCATCACCGCGCACCTGGAGGTCCCGACCGGGCTGCCGGTGGTCGCGCTGCTGGTCGGCGGCGTGGCCGTGCTGCTCGGCGCGGCCCTGCTGCTCGGGTCGCGCCGCCGGTCCGGCGCTACGACCGCGCGGCCCTGACCGCCTGGTCGACGGTGGGGTGGAACGAGAAGACCTGGTCGAGGCCGATGATGCGGAAGACGTGCATCAGGTCCGGGTTGAGCCCCACCAGGTCGAAGGAGTGGCCCGCCGCCCGGGTGCGCTGGTGGGCGGTGATCAGCTCGGTGATGCCGGTGGAGTCGCAGTAGGTGAGGTCGGTCAGGTCGAGCACGATGCCGGTCGCGAAGGAGGCCGGCACGGCGTCGAGGGCCTCGCGCAGGCGCTCGGTGGTGTGGTGGTCGAGTTCGCCGCTGACCCGCAGCACGTGCGGTCCCGCCGGGTGGGACGTGGTGGTGACGGTGAGGAGTTGCTCGGTCACCGGGTCTCCTGCGTGGTGTGGTGGTCGTGGTCGACGCGTGGCGCCGGGGGTGCGGCGCCCTCGTCGGTCCCCGGGTGCTCCCGCTCCGACAGCCACCTGCCGGCCTGCTGGTGCCCGGCGCGTTTGTCCTATCCTACGGACCACGCCGCCGGACCCTCGTGGTGGCGGTGGACGGGCGACCGCGGGGTGTTGAGGCAACAGTTCCGACCGCGGCCGTCGTGCGTGAAGGGAATCCCAGTGGCAGGTTCCGACGACGCCGGGCGCGAGCCGACGGCGTTGGGGTTCGACGTGTTCACCGCGGACGAGGGCGTCGGTGGCGACCTGGCCTCGGTCGACTGGGCCGCGACCCCGCTGGGGCCGCCGGCCGACTGGCCGCAGAGCCTGCGCACGGCGGTGAGCATCCTGCTGTCCTCCCGGTTCTCCATGTGGATGGCCTGGGGACCGGAGCTGACGTTCTTCTGCAACGACGCCTACCGGCGCGACACGCTCGGCCGGAAGTACCCGTGGGCGCTGGGCCGCCCCGCCCGGGAGGTGTGGGCGGAGATCTGGGGCGACATCGGCCCGCGCATCGACACCGTCCTGGCGACCGGGAAGGCGACCTGGGACGAGGCGCTGCTGCTGTTCGTGGAGCGCTCCGGCTACCCGGAGGAGAGCTACCACACGTTCTCCTACAGCCCGCTGCGCGACGACGCCGGCGCGGTGGTCGGCATGCTGTGCGTGGTCAGCGAGGACACCGAGCGGATCATCGGCGAGCGGCGGATGGCGACGCTGCGCGACCTGGGCTCCGACCCCAGCGCCGTGCGCACCGAGCAGGAGACGCTGGCCTTCTCCTGCCGCCAGCTGGAGCGCAACCCGCGCGACCTGCCGTTCACCCTGACCTACCTGTTCCAGGACGACGGCTCGGCGCGGCTGGCGGGCACGACCGGCGTCGCCGCCGACCACCCGATGGCGCCCGGGACCCTGCCCGCCGACGACGAGGGCGCGGTGTGGCCGGTGGTGGCGCCCGCCGCGGGGGACACGGCGCTGGTGGAGCTCGACGGCGAGCCGTTCACCGCGCTGCCGGGCGGGGCCTGGCCGGCGCCACCGGTGCAGGCGCTGGTGGTGCCGCTGCAGCAGCAGGGTGGCGCGCCCTACGGGTTCGTGGTGGTCGGGCTCAACCGGTACCGGCCGCTGGACGAGGGCTGCCGGGGCTTCCTCGCCCTGGTCGCCGGGCACGTCGCGACGGGCATCGCCAGCGCCCGCAGCTACGAGGCGCAGCAGCGGCGGGCCGAGGAGCTGGCCGAGCTGGACCGCGCCAAGACCGCGTTCTTCTCCAACATCAGCCACGAGTTCCGCACCCCGCTCACCCTGATCATGGGTCCGGTGGCGGAGCTGCGGGACCGGCTGGCGCAGTCCGACCCCCGCGCGGGCGGGGAGCTGGAACTCGTGCACCGCAACGCGCTGCGGCTGGGCAAGCTGGTCAACACCCTGCTCGACTTCTCCCGCATCGAGGCCGGCCGGATGCGGGCGAACTACGAGCCGGTCGACCTGTCGGCCGTCACCGCCGAGCTGGCCAGCGTCTTCCGCTCCGCCGTGGAGAAGGCCGGCCTGGCCCTGGAGGTCGACTGCCCACCGCTGCCCGAACCCGTGCGCATCGACCGCGGCATGTGGGAGAAGGTCGTCCTCAACCTGCTCAGCAACGCGCTGAAGTTCACCTTCGACGGCTCGGTGGGGGTCTCCGTGCGCGCCGAGGGCCGCGAGGCCGTGGTGACCGTCTCCGACACCGGCGTCGGCGTCCCCGCCCGGGAGATGCCCAGGCTGTTCGAGCGCTTCCACCGCATCGAGAACGCCCGCTCCCGCTCCAACGAGGGCAGCGGCATCGGGTTGGCGCTGGTGCGGGAACTGGTCGGCCTGCACGGCGGCACGATCACGGCGGACAGCGCCGAGGGGGAGGGCACGACCTTCACCATCCGCGTGCCCTTCGGCGTCGACCACCTGCCCGCCGACGCCCTGGCCCCCGCCGGCGCCGCGACGGCGACCGGCGCCACCGACCCGTACGTGCAGGAGGCCCTGCGCTGGCTGCCCGGCGCGCGACCCGACGTCGAGGCGACCGGTGCGGCGGCGGCGTCCGGTCCCGCGTCACCGGCGACGGTCGTGGTCGCCGACGACAACGCCGACATGCGCGACTACCTCACCCGGCTGCTCACCGACGCCGGCTACGCGGTCCACGGCGTCACCGACGGCGTGGAAGCGCTGGAAGCGGTCCGCGCCCGGCAGCCCGACCTGCTCGTCAGCGACGTGATGATGCCCCGCCTGGACGGCCTGTCGCTGGTGGGCGCGCTGCGCAAGGACCCGCGCACGGCGGCGGTGCCGGTGCTGCTGCTGTCCGCGCGCGCCGGGCAGGAGGCGTCCATCGAGGGCCTGCGGGCCGGCGCCGACGACTACCTGGTCAAGCCGTTCGCCGCCGGCGAGCTGCTGGCGCGCGTGCGGGCGAGCGTGGAGCTGTCCCGCCTGCGCAACCACCACGCCCGTTGGCGCACCGCGCTGATCGACTCCCTCCAGGAGGCGTTCTTCGTCTGCGACGAGGACGGCGCCGTCGTCGAGATCAACACCGCGTTCACCGACATCCTCGGCTACGGCCCGGAGGGCCTGCCGTACGCGCCGGAGCACCCCTGGTGGCCCGGCACCGACGCGGGGGCGCACCGGCAGGTCGCCGAGGCGTTCGCCACCCTGCTCGGCAACAGCCAGGGGAGCTACACCATCCCGGTGACCCACCGGGACGGCCACCGGCTGTGGGTCAGCGCCACGTTCAACCAGGCCCAGGACCCGGACACCGGCCGCGCCGTGATCGTGGGCACGTTCCGCGACGTCACCGCCGAGCACTACGCCATCCAGCGCGACACCGCCCTGGCCGCGCTCAGCGTGCGCATGTCGCAGGCCACCAGCCTTTCCGAGGCGCTGTCCGGGGCGCTGACCGAGCTCAAGGACCTGTGGCACGCCCGCCGGGTCCTCGCCGCCGTCTTCACCGAGCGGAACGCGCCCGCGCTGACCAGCACCGAGGCAGGCCTGCATTGGGACGGGCTCGCCGAGCAGCACCGCGCGGCGCTCGGCGCGCTGCGCGAGCGCCCCGCGCTGAGCCAGACCGGCCTGGGGCCCACGGGCACCGGCATCACCATGGAGCACCCCGAGGGCACCATGGTGCTCTGGCTCGACCTCGACCCCCGACGCCCCTTCACCGACGAGGACAAGCTCCTGCTGTCGCTGCTGGCGGGGCACCTCGCCCAGGGCCTGACCCGCGCCCACCAGATCGACCAGCAGCGCGAGACCGCCATCGCGCTCCAGCGCGCGATCCTGGGCCCGGCCAGCCTGCCCGAGGGCTTCGCGGTCCGCTACGAGCCCGCGGCGCGCCCGCTGGAGGTCGGCGGCGACTGGTACGACACCGTCCTGCTGCCCGACGGCCGCATCGGCATCGTCGTCGGCGACTGCGTCGGCCGCGGCCTGGAAGCCGCGGCGGTCATGGGGCAACTGCGCAGCGCCTGCCGCGCGCTGCTCCTCCAGGACGTCGGTCCGGCCCGGACCCTCATGGCCCTGGACCACTTCGCCGCGGGCGTGCCCGGCGCGGTGTGCACCACCGTCTTCTGCGGCGTCCTCGACCCCGGGACCGGGCACCTGGTCTACTCCCGCGCGGGTCACCCGCCGGCCATCCTCGCCCACCCCGACGGGACCACCCGGCTGCTGGAGGACGGCGGCTCGACCCCGCTGGCCGTGCGCCCCGGCGCCCGGCGGCCGGAGGCGGAGTGCACCCTGCCGCCGCGCGCCACCCTGCTGATGTACACCGACGGGCTCGTCGAACGCCGCCGCCGCCCGCTGACCGCGGGCATCGACCAGGCCGGGGAGGCCGTCCAGGAGGGCCGCGACACGGCCCTCGACGACCTCGCCACCCAGGTGATGACCCGGCTGGCGCCCGCCGACGGCTACGACGACGACGTCGCGCTCCTGCTCTACCGCCACCCCGCCCCGCTGGACCTGTCCTTCCCGGCCGAGGCGGCCCAGCTCGCGCCGGTCCGCAAGTCCCTGCGCGGCTGGCTGAACCAGTGCGGCCTGCCGCCGCACACCGTGCAGAGCGTCCTGATCGCCGCGGGGGAGGCCTGCGCCAACGCCGTCGAGCACGGGCACCGCCACACCCCGCACGACCCGGTCCGACTCCGCGCCGAGACCCTCGTCGGCGACCTCTACCTGAGCGTGACCGACACCGGCCGCTGGAAGACACCCCGCCCCGACCTCGACCAGCACCGAGGTCGGGGCGTCGCCCTGATGCGCGCGCTCATGCAGCGCGTGACCATCACCCCGGGCCCCGCGGGCACCACCGTCGACATGCACCTGAGGATCTCGTGATGACCACACCCCTCACCCTGACCACCGGTCGGAACCCGGACGGGACCGCGGTCCTCAAGGCCGTGGGCGAGATCGACATGAGCAACACCCACGCCTTCGCCGCCGCGCTGGACGACGTGCCGGACCGGCTCGTGGTGGACCTCACCGAGGTCGAGTACCTGGACAGCGCCGGGCTCAACGCCCTGTTCGTCCGCGCCGGCCGCCTCGAACTGGTCGTCGCCCCGCTCCTGGAACCGGTCGTCACGATCTCGGGGCTCGCGACCGTGGCCACCGTGCGCACGCGCCGGGACGCCGGGGACCGGTAGCGGCGGGGGCGCGCCCGCCGTCGGTGGCCCCGGCGGCTCAGCTGATGCGGCGGCGGGTCCAGTGCAGCGCGAACCACGTCAGCAGGCCGGCCAGCGCCAGGTAGAGCGCCGTCTCGGTCCACTGGAGGCTCCAGAAGCGGCTGTTCGGCTGGTGGGTGACGCGCTGCTGGTACCCCTCGTCGGCCAGGCGGCCGTAGCACGCCTCCTGCTTCTCGCGGTGGTCCGCCGGCGGCGGGGTGGGGTTGCCCAGGCCGCCCGGGAACAGGCAGTCGAGGAACCACGCGGGGACGGCGGTCGGGTTGCCCGCCCGGTCCAGGGTCTGCTGCCCCAGCACCCAGGAGTGCTCGGGGACCGGGGCGAGGAGTTCCAGCGGGGTGTCGCCGCCGGCGAGGTAGAGGGTCGTGTCGTGCGGGGAGAACTGCCGGAGTTCCTGCTCCGCCGGCAGCAGTTCGGGGCGGACCAGGTTCAGGGCCGTGACCTGGAAGGCGGTGAAGAGCACGAGCGTCACCGCCATGGCCGGGACCGTGCGGCGCAACAGGGCGCTCGCGGCGACGCCCAGGGTGAAGGCGAAGACGGCGTGGGCCACCGGGACGACGCCCCGGGCTCCGAAGATCATGGGTTCGATCGGGAGCGCGGCGGGGCCGTTCTCGGTGGCGATGGCGTCCACGGGGCTCGCCCACCACGTGACGAGCAGGCTGAGCAGCCCGGTGGCGACCACCGTCGCCAGGGCCAGCAGGCCGGTCTTGGCGAGCAGCCAGCGGGTGCGGGTGACGCCCTGGTTCCACACCAGGCGGTGGGTGCCGTTCTCCACCTCGCGGCTGATGAGGGGCGCTCCCCAGAACGCGCCGATGATGGCGGGGAACACGTGGAGGGCGACCATGCCCAGGTAGTAGTAGGTGCTGTCGTCCGTGGACAGTCCCGGGTCCGTCGCCGGGACCACCGGCCTGCCGACGGCCAGCAGCACGGCGGCGAGGGCGACCAGCAGGGCGACGACGGCGAGGGCGGACAGGCGGAACTGGCGCAGCGTCAACCAGGTCACCGGAGGACCTCCAGGGCGGGGCGGGACGTCGCGGCGGAGGGCGACTCCAGGTAGGCGAGGACGATGTCTTCGAGGCCGACCGCGCCCACCGTCCAGGACGGGTCGAGGATCGGCGACTCCGTGCGCACGAGCAGCGTGGTCTGCCGGTCGGTGTGGCTCGCGGCGACGACGTGCTGGTCGGCGGGCAGCGTCGCGGGGTCGCGGCGCGGTCCGGTGAGCCGGTGGTGGGTGGCGACCAGGTCGTCGATCTCCCCGGCGAGGACCACGCGGGAGTCGACGAGGGTGACGAGGTGGTCGCAGACCCGTTCGACGTCGGTGATCAGGTGCGACGAGAGCACGACGCCCACGCCGTGCTCGGCGACCGTCTCCATCAGGTCCTGGAGGAACCCGCGCCGGGCCAGCGGGTCGAGCGCGGCGACCGGTTCGTCGAGCAGCAGCACGTCGGGGCGCTTGGCGATGCCGATGGTCAGGGCGAGCTGCGCCCGCTGACCCCCGGAGAGCCGCCCCGCCCGCTGCGCGGGGTCGAGGCCGAGGTGCTCGACGCGTCGACGGGCGAGGTCGGTGTCCCAGCCCGGGTTGAGCCGGGCGCCGAGGCGCAGGTGCTCGGCGACGGTCAGGCTCGCGTAGGTGGGGGTGTCCTGGGCGACGAAGCCGACCTTGGCCAGCTGTTCCGGTCCGCTGCCGGGCCGTCCGCCGCACACCTCGATCTCGCCGGTGGTGGGGCTGCTCATGCCGGCCGCGAGGTTGAGCAGCGTGGACTTGCCGGCGCCGTTGGGGCCGACGAGGCCGACGACGCGGCCCGCCGGGATGTCCAGCGTGCAGTCCGCCAGGGCCTGGCGCCGCCGGTACCTCTTGCCCAGCCCCCGGGCTCGCAGCATCGCGGTCACGCGGTCTCCTCCGTCGCCGTGGTCCGGAGGGTCGTGGTGATCAGGGCCTCGATGCCCTCGTCGTCCAGCCCGGCCAGGCGGGCCTTGGCGATCCAGCGCCGCAGGTCCCGGCTCAGCGGGCCCAGCACCCCCGGTGCCACGCCGGGCAGGGTCGCCGAGACGAAGGTGCCCACCCCCGGACGGGCCGCGACCAGGCCGGCGTGCTCCAGCTCCCGGTACGCCTTGAGCACCGTGTTCGGGTTGATGGCCAACTGCGCCACGACGTCCTTGACCTTCGGCAGTTGGTCGCCCTCGCGCAGCAGGCCGAGCCGCAGCGCGTGGCGGACCTGCTGGACCACCTGCTGGTACGGCGACAGGCCGGACCCGCTGTCCAGGTGGAACTCGATCACACTTCCTCCATTTAACTATGGTCCTAGCACTATAGGCACATAGCAGATCATGGAGCAATCGGGTCGATCGCGGCGCGATCGGGTGTGTGGGGCCTACACCACGACCTCTGCCCACACGGTCTTGTGGTCGGCCCCGGGCGTCACGCCCCACAGCGAGGACAACCGGTTGACCAGCAGCAGCCCCCGGTGCCGCCGGTCCGCGGCACCGGGCCTCCCCAGCACCGGCAGCAGGTGGGGACTGGCGTCGTCGACCTCGACGCGCACCAGCGCCCGGTCGGGCGAGCGGAGCAACCGGACCCTGCGCGGCCCGGCGGCGTGCTCGAACGCGTTGGCCAGCAACGCGTCGGCCACCAGCAGCAGGGTCGAGAGCCGTTCCCGGCTCACATCGGGGAAGCTGCCGGTGATCCACCGCCGCGCCCGGTGCAGCGGGAACCCGCCCTCCCGGTCCAGGTCGATGTGGTCACCGGGCGGCTCGACGACGTCCACAAACCGTGCCTTTCCAGCATGAAACACACCCTGTGGTCTCAAGGCGTGGGGATCAGGTTCCCACAGTCGCGGCATTCCCGGACGCCGCCGTCACCCGTGCGGGGGTTGCGGTGACGGGGCGGGGTCGGGACAGGGGCGGGTCGCCGGGCGTTGCTCCCATCGGGTGTCCGCTCCCGGACGCGGCACCCGCGGGGCTGGTCCTCTTCCAGGGGCGGGGAAGACCGCCTCGCGGGCGCCGCGGGACAGGCGGTGATCCGGGGGACGCCGTGCCGACCCGGCGCCCGTCGGGAGTGCGGTTCGGCGGGTGTCGCGGCACCGTCCCGGTCGGCACTGTGCCGCCTGCATTCGTCCTCTATGGATGTGCATATTCCTCGTTGGCAGTGGTTGTGGCGGTCGCCGTTCCACTAGGCTTCGGCGGCGGTCGGAGCGCGGGGCGGACCGCTCGGGGGTCCGCGTCGATCGGGGACCGCGGTCGATCACGTCGTCGCCGGGGAGGGACGTGACCACTTCTGCCCACTCGGCCGTCACGCCGGTCGGCGGACCGCCGGGTGTGCCGCACGACCGCGGCCTCCGCCGGGTGCGGCGCTTGACGACCGCGTTCGCCTGGATCGGCGGTGTCGTGTTCGCGGTGCGGCTCGCGCAGGCCGGGGGAGTCGTCGGCGGTGCCGCGTCGGTCGCCGTGGCGCTCGTCCTGGGCGGGTGGCTGCTGTGGCCGGAGGTGGACGGCTGGGGCACCGCGTTCGCGGAAGCCGCCATCGTCGTGACCGGTGTGCTCGTGCTGCCGGACCCGCAGCCGGTGCTGGGTTTCCTGTTCGGCGTCACCGTCCGCCGCGCCCTGCTGGACGGCGCCGGCCGCTTCCCGGTGAAGGCCGCCTGCCCGGTGCTCGGGTACGTGCTCGGGTTCGGCGCGTCCGTCGTGCTCGACGACCGGCACACGCCTCCGCCCGGACCGGAGGTGCTGGCCCCGGTGCTCATGCCGCTGCTCGGCCTGCTCATCGGGACCGCGGCCCTGCGCGAGACGGCGCGCGCCGCCCACCTGGCCGAAGCGGCGCGCCGGTACGCCGACGACGCGCACCGCACCACGGAGGCCGTCGTGCGCGCCAGCCCGGTCGGCCTCGCGCTGCTCGACGGCGACGGGCGGCCGGAGCTGTTCAACGAGCGCGTGGCCGACCTGCTCGGCTGGGCCTCGTCGGGGACCGTGCCGTGCCCTCACGGCACGGACATCACCGGCTGCCCCGCCGGGTGCGCCCGGGCGGGGGAGGAACCGGTCGAGCTGCGCGTCGACCGGGGCGGCGGCGCCACGGCCCTCACGCTGCACCCCACCGGTGTCGAGGACGACTCGCGGCCCGGTCGCGTCGTGGTCGCGGTCGTGGACGTCACGGCCCGCCGCGCGCTGGAGGACGCGCTCCGCGAGCGCTCCGAGCGCGACGAGCTGACGGGGCTGTTCGGGCGCCGCCACTTCCTCGACCTGGTGGACCGCGCCCTGGCCGCCGGCGCCCGGGTCGCCCTCCTGCTCATCGACCTGGACCGCTTCAAGGAGGTCAACGACACCGCCGGGCACCAGGCAGGCGACCGGCGCCTCGTCGAGGCCGCCCGGCTCCTGCGGTCCACGACCGGTCCCGAGGACGTGGTCGCCCGCCTCGGCGGTGACGAGTTCGCCGTGCTGACGGCGGTTCCCGGCGACGGCGACGGCGGCGTGCGGCCGGCCGAGCGGGTGCTGGCCGCGCTGGCCGGGCCCGGCGGTCGCGCCATCCGCGCGAGCATCGGCATCGCCGTGCCCGGACGGGCCGGCACCGGCCGCACGTCGGAGGACCTGCTGCGCGACGCGGACGTGGCCATGTACGTCGCCAAGCGGGAGGGCGGCGGAAGGGCCAGGTCGTTCGAGCGGGCCATGGGCGAGGACGTCGCGGCCCGGCAGCGCGACCAGGCCGACCTGCGCGCCGCCCTGACCAACGAGGAGCTGGTGCTCCACTACCAGCCGATCATCGACCTGGCCGAGGCACGCACCACGCACGCCGAGGCCCTGGTGCGGTGGCGGCACCCGGGTCGCGGGCTGCTCGGTCCGGACAGGTTCATCGGCCTGGCGGAGGAGACCGGCCTCATCGTGCCGCTCGGCGCCCACGTGCTGCGCAGCGCGTGCGGCCAGGCGGTGCGCTGGCAGCGCGGCGGCCACCCGCTGGGGGTCGCGGTCAACGTCTCGCCGTGGCAGTTGGCGGGTGAGGCCTTCCCCCGCCAGGTCGACGAACTGCTGACCACGACGGGACTGGAGGCGGGTCTGCTCACCGTGGAGGTCACCGAGTCGGTGTGGGCCGACGAGGCGGCCATGCGGGTGCTGATGGACGTCCGGGACCTGGGCGTGCGCATCGCCCTGGACGACTTCGGCACGGGGTACTCGTCGCTGAACTACCTGCGCCGCTACCCGTTCGACCTGGTGAAGATCGACAAGTCGTTCACGGACGGCCTCGGGGAGGACGACCGGACCGAGGGCGTGGTGCGGTGCATCATCGACCTGGCCGCGGTGCTGGGCGCGCGCACGGTGGCCGAGGGCGTCGAGACCCCGGACCAGGCGCGCTGGCTGCGCGACGCGGGGTGCGGCTACCTCCAGGGGTACCTGTTCGGCAGGCCCGACCTGCCGGAGAACTGGCACCCCGGCCTGCTGACCGATCCCCAGCGGCTGCCCTCGACGTGAGCGCGGGACGAGCGCGCCGACGTGGGCGGTCGTCAGGCGCGGCGGTCCGCCGCGCGGCGGAGACCGGCCCCGCGTGGTCGTGGCCGGGGTACGGGGCCGAGTAGGGCGGTGGGGACCGGTCGCCGGGGTCCGCGATAACACCGAAGAAAGAAGTTGTCAGGACAGAAAAAGTTGTCATAAGCTGCCCCCGACCTCGAACACCTCGACCGAGACGAGCGGAGACCTCCATGTCCTTCCAGGCCTACCTCGACACCATCGAGAGGAAGACCGGCAAGACCCCGGTCGAACTGCTGGCCGAGGCCGGTGCCCGCGGCTACGGCGCCGGCACGAAGGCCGGGGTGGTCCTCGACTGGCTCAAGGCGGACTACGACCTGGGCCGCGGGCACGGGATGGCGCTCTACCACGTGCTCAAGAACGGCACCGGGATCAGCGACAAGCACGTCGGCGGCGCCGGCAGCCACCGGGACGAGTCCGCGACGCTGCGCGTGGACGGCATCGCCGACCGCTGACGGCCGAGCGCCCGCGCCGCGCCCGCCCCGGAGGACGCGCGCGACGCGGACGAGCGGCGGGAAGCCCTACCCCCGACCCCCGGCCGCCTCGGGCGGCGGAGCCGGCGCGGTGACGAAGAAGGTGAAGTCCTCACGGACCTTCGCGTCCACGGCCAGGGGCAGGTGGATGCGGCCGGAAGCGACCGCGTCCCGCACGGCGGGCCGGCTCAGGCCGAACCCGGCCGTCAGCAGCTTCCCGACCCGCACGGGCGCCGGGAGTTCGAACCTGACGACGACCTCCAGCGGCGTCGGGTCGTCGCGCCCGAACTCGTAGAACGGCACGTCCGTCTCCAGTTCCCACGTGCCGCTCCAGTCGAGCCGGTGCCCGGCCCGACCGGCGAACGCCGCGTCCACGGTCAGCCGCCGCACCATCGCCGGGTCGTTGCCCTCGAACGCCGGCAGCCGCTCGTGGTCGAGCGACTGCACGCGGACGCGCTCGTGGACGGGGACCTTCGACGCGCGCCCGCACAGCTCACAGCGGATCAGCAGCCAGACGTCGAGGAGCTTGCCGTTGGCGTTCACCCGGAACTTCCCGGTGGGGTGGTGACGGGTGGACCTGCACGACGCGCACGCCTTGACGATGGCGGGCAGGCCCAGCTCCCTGACCACCCACAGCGCTTTCCGGTCGATGCCGCCGCCCTCGACGGGCACACGGGTACTGCGGAGTTCACTCACGGCTCGGGTCGACCCCCGGTATGCGGAGGCGGCGACGGGCAGCGCTTCCGCGCGCCGCGGACCGCCTCTCGGGACAGTGGCGTACGGCCGGCGCCGCGAGAGCGGAGCACGCCGGCCGGCACGACGTGGCACATCACGTCGTGTGACGGGAACCCGCGCTCGTCACGAGGCGCGGGCTTCAGGAGGCACGCCGGGGAGGGACGGGGAGCGACTCGGACCCGTCTTCGTCCCGCACGTGCGCCACTGCCTACCGGTACATGGCCGCCATGGTGTTCAACCGCGGGACCGCCGGCAACGGATTTTCCGGGAGCCGCGGCTCCCGGGGCTCGGCCCGCGACGCCCGGCACCGCCAGGGCCACCACCTCGAGCACTTCGAGCGCCACGTGGACCCGGGTGCGCTCGGGAACGCGGCGGGTCCTCCCCGGCCGGCACCCGGTCGGGCGGCCCGCCGAGCACCGCCACCGCCACGACCACCGCGGCCGGCACCACCTCGGCGACGTCGAGGGCGCGGAACACGACCCGGCCGATGCCCGGGCCGGGCAACGACCGTCACACCGGGGGCGCGGAACGTCGGCGGCGTCCCCGGGAAGGAGATCGCCGGCACCATCCCGACCCCACGCGGGCGACCGCCGCCGTGGAGGTCATCGCGGGTCACCACCCTCGTCCTCGGCCACCGCCGCACCGCACCGCGGGCACACCGGGGCCGGTTCGCCGTCGGCCGGGAAACCGCACTCCGGGCACACCCGCGACAACCAGCACACCGGGTCGCCGCCGCTGTCGACGCGGTCGTGCCGCGACACCTCGGCGGGACCCCCACCGGCCTCTGCCACCGACCTCACCTCCGCTCCGCGACCCTACGTCACACCGCGTCCCCCTCCCGGTGCCGCCCGAGCGGTCGGCGCGCGTCCTACTGCGTCGGGTCCCAGGCCATGAGCAGGTCGAACAGGCGCGGGTCGCCGTCGAGCCCCAGGGAGTCGACCGGGATGCGGCCGTACAGGGCCAGGACCAGCTCGCCGGCCGTCCCCCGAAGGGAGGCGTCGACCGCGCCCTCGCCCGGCGTGCGGAGGGGAGCGGTCCGCGCGCCGTCGGCGGAGAGCCACAGGCGCCAGGAACGGCCCTCGGTGGCGTGGTAGTCCACGGTGGCGGGCTCGTGCGGCCAAGGGGCCGTCGTCGCGCAGCAGGTGGTGAGGAACTCGTCGACGCCGTCGAGCGCCGCCTCCACCGGCAGCGGCTCCGGGACGCCCGCGGTGATCTGGGCGTCGTAGGTGTGCACCACCATCTGCTGGAGCTGGTGCCGGGCGACGGCGCCGCAGGTCCGCGGCGACTGCGAGTCGCCCCACCACGTCCAGCAACCGCGGTCCGGACCGGCTTCCCGCAGCGCGTCGACCAGCAGCCGCGTCGACTCGGCCAACCAGGCCGACACGGCTTCGCGCTCCCGGGGCGCGGCGGTGCCCTCCGGCGCGGGCGCGGGGGCGTCCGCGGGTCCCGCGGCGACGGTGGCGGCCCAGGTGCGGCGCCCCTCGCCGATGTGCCGCACCAGGTCGGACAGCGTCCACTCGGGGCAGGTCGGCACCTGCGCGTCGAGCGTGGGCGCGGAGTCCACCGCGGCCCGGAACGCGATCGACCGCTCGTCTATCAGCCGCAGCAGGTCGGGGAACGCCAAGGTCTCCTCCACCGCCGCTGTGTACCACCGCGTTCCGCGGCGGGACAGCGATTATCCCGACCCGGAGCGCGCCCCGGGGCGGAAACCGGGTGCGGGTGCCGGCGCGGTGGTGTGTGATCGGGGCATGGCGATCACGACGCGCACACCGGGCGTCGACGGGGTGGACGAGGCCGCGGGCGTGCTGCGGGAGTGGCAGCACGACGGCGCGCCGATGCAGCTGCACCCCGGCGACCTGGGCTGGTTCCGGCGGTTCGGCGCGGAGGCGACGGCCGCGGCGGTGCGGACGTGGAGCCGGGGCGGGCGGGTCCTCGCCGTCGGGCTGCTGGACGGTCCCGGGTTGCTGCGCCTGACGACCGCGCCGGACGCCCGGCGGGACGAGGAGCTGGCGCGGCGGTTGGCGGAGGACGCGACCCGGCCTGAGCGCGGCGTGCTGCCGGCGGGGGAGGCGCGCGTCGAGACGCCGGTGGACGCGCTGCTGCACGACCTGCTGTCCGGGGACGGCTGGGGCGTGGACGAGCCGTGGACGCCGCTGCGCCGCGACCTGGCGGAGCCGGTGGAGGACCCCGGTGCGCGGATCGAGGTGATCGGGCCGGGGCGGGCGCACGTGCGGGCCGCCGTGCAGCGGGCGTCGTTCGACGGGTCGACGTTCACCGACGAGCGGTGGCGCGCGATGGCGGCCGGGGCGCCGTACGCCGACGCCCGGTGCCTGGTCGCGCACGACGAGCGGGGCGACGCCGTGGCGGCGGTGACCGTGTGGTCCGCCGGGCCGGGCCGGCCGGGGCTGCTCGAACCGATGGGCGTGCACCGGGACCACCGCGGTCGCGGCCACGGCAGGGCGATCACCGTGGCCGCTGCCGCCGCCCTGCGGGAACTGGGCTCGTCGAGCGCGGTCGTCTGCACGCCGGGTTCCAACGCGGGCGCCGTCGCCACCTACGCGTCGGCGGGGTTCCGGCGACTCCCCGAGGTCCGGGACCGGGTCCGCCCGGCGGTCGACCGGCGGACCTCCGAGGAGCCTTGAGGTCGGGTCACGCGACGGCGGTCCCCTCGAGCTCGACGACCAGGCCCGGGATCGCCAGCCTCGTCACCCCGAGCATCGTCGTGGTCGGCGCGACCCCGGCGGCGCCCAACCGCGACGCCGGCACGCCGTAGTGCCGGAACAGCAGGTCGACGTCGGTGGTGAAGACGGTGAGCCGCACGAGGTTCGCGAGCGACATGCCCGCCTCGCCGAGGACGGCCTCCAGGTTGTCGAGGCTCAGCGCCAACTGCGCCGCCAGGTCACCGGCGTGCAGGGGTTCGCCTTCGCCGCTCATCGCGGCCTGCCCGGAGCAGTACAGGGGCCGGGTGGCCCCGGAGACCACCTCGCCCTGGTTCGAGTAGCGGGGCGACCCCACCGGGCCCTGCTGGGACAGCCGGCCGATGGGGATCATGTCCGGGTCGGGCCAGGCGCCGGGCCCGCGGTGCGGCGTCCAGGCGTGCAGCCGCTCGAACAGGGCGTCCAGTCCCGCCCAGTCGTCCCACAGGTCGTTGACGACGCGCCACATGGTGGCGTTGGCCGCGACGTGCGCGCCGTGGGCGGTCGACGTCGGGCCGGGGGAGGCTGAGCACCATGGGCCGCCCGCTGCGCCGGATCGCCAGCCGGTAGCCCTCGACCTCGGCCTGCCGGTAGGTCGGCGCGGCGATGTCGTCGACCTTGACGTAGTCCACGCCCCACGAGGCGAGCAGCCGGAACTGGGCGTCCAGGTACGCCTGGGCGCACGGGTTGGCCATGTCGAGGCCCCGGTTCAGGTTCAGCCACGCCGCGGTGGTGCCGTCGTCGATCTCGTTCGCCCGGCAGCTCGTGCCCGGCACCGGCAGGTTGTCCGCGACCACCTGGCGCGGGATGCCGCTGCATCGGGTGCACGCCGAACTTCAGGCCGCCCGCGTGGACGTGGTCGGCCGGCGGCTTGAAGCCGTTGCCGCCCGCGGCCGAGGGGAAGCGGGCGGTGTCGGGCAGCAGCAGGCCGTTCGCGTCGGTGCGCGACCTGGGCCGGAGGTTCGCGTCCCGGCTCGGCGTGCCGGTGCCGCTGCCGGGGCGGTACCAGGCCCAGTCGACGACGTACTGCCACCTGTGCTGCCTGAGGTTGTCGCGCATGTAGTCGGCGTTGGCCTCGACCTGCGCCTCGGTGACGTTCCAGTTGAAGGAGTCGTAGCTGTTCCAGCCCATCGGCGGGGTCGTCGCGACCCCGTTGTCCCACGCCATCGCCGGCTCCTCGTGGTCGGGTGGGCCCACGCCGCCCGCCGTGGAACCGGTGGGCGGCGTGGGCCGCACGGCACGCCGGCGCACCCGCGCGGTCACGCGTTGCGGACCAGCCTCCAGCGGTTGTCGGCCGAGCCGTTGTCCGAGTCCTGGACCGCCTGCGCGCCCTGGGCGGTCGAACCGCCCTGGATGGCGAGCAGCTTGCCGCTGTGGACGTTGCGGATCCTGTGGGTGCCGTCGCCGTTGTCGACGAGCGTCCACTTGTGGTCGGCGGTGCCGGTGTCGGACCACTGGAGCACGCGGGCGTTGTCGGCGGTGGACATGTTCTCCACGCCGAGCACCTTGCCGCTGTGGACGTTGCGGAAGCGCACGTTGGCGCCGTCGGGGACCATCTGCCAGTTGTGGTCGGCGGTGCCGGTGTCCCCCCACTGCAGGGCCAGGCCTCCGTCGGCGGTGGACATGTCCCGGATGCCCAGCACCAGGCCGCTGGCCGCGTTGACCAGTCGGTAGCTGCCGCTCCCGCTGCCGCCACCGGTGCTCCAGTAGACGGTGTAGTTGAAGCCGTGGGCGTCGTGGAACGGGCCCAGGTTGACCGTCGCGCCGTTGGCCCGCGCGGTGAACGCGAGCGCCGAGCCGCTGGTGCGGGTGATCGAGCCGACGTCGAGGGAGGGCGGCGCGGACAACGTGGTGTTGCCGTAGTTGCCGGCCAGGACGGCCGGGCCGTAGGTGACGGCGACGACGTTCGGGTTGTCGTTGGCGGGCACCGTGACCACCCGCATGGGCAGGCGCAGGGTGACCACGTCACCCGAGGTCCACGACCGGGTGAGCGACGCGTAGCTGCCGGGCGCGGCGGCGACGTTCTGCGCTACGCCGTTGACGCTGACCGTCGCGCCGTTGGTCCACGACGGGATGCGCAGGCGCATCGTCCACGACCCGCCCACGCTGCCGGTCACGGTCAGCGTGGTCGTGTCGCTCGCGGGGTAGGTGGTGCTCTGGGTGACCGTGATGCCCCGCTGCGACCAGTCGAGCACCGACGGCACGTACAGGTTCACGGTCAGCGTGGTGCCGTTGTGGAAGTAGACGGAGTCGGCCAGCTTGGTGTTGGTCTCGATGCCCGTGCCCTGGCAGCACCAGAACGTGGTGTAGTCGGTGCTCCAGTTGCCGCCGCCCCAGGCCGGACCGGTGTTGCCCCGCCGGTGCCCCGGGTTCAGGCCGGTGAAGTAGCAGAAGTGACCGTGCGCGTCGGCCGGGTTCTGCTGGCCGATCAGGTGGTTGAGCAGCGCGCGTTCGTAGTAGTCGAAGTAGGCCGCGTTGTTCGGGTCCAGCAGCCACAGCTCACGGGTGAGCTTGAGCATGTTGTAGGTGTTGCACGCCTCGGCCGTGTCGGTGTTGAGGTACGCGGCGACGGCGTTGGGGGCGCGGAAGTGCTCCGCCTGGCTGTTGCCGCCGATCGCGTAGGTGTGCGCGCCCACGGTGATGGCCCACGCGTTGCGCGCGATGTCGCGGTAGCGGGTGGTGCCGGTCGCCTTGTACTCCCGGGCCGCGCCGATCCACTTGGGCACCTGCGTGTTGGCGTGCAGGCCGTTGAGCCGGTCCTGGTTGGCGGCGAGCGGGTCGAACACGGCGGCGTGGTCGAACCGCTGCGCGGCGGTGAGCCACCTGCTGTCGCCGGTCTGCTGGTACAGGTCGGCGAGCACCGCGTTCATGCCGCCGAACTCGGTGCCCAGCACGCGCTGCATCTGGCTGTAGGACAGCCGGCCCGTGCGCCAGTCCACCCACCCCGCGAACCGCAGCAGGACGTCGCGCGCCTGGGTGTTGCCGATCAGGCGCCACACGTCCAGCAGACCGGCCAGCGTCTTGTGCAGCGAGTAGTACGAGACGGCCTTCGGGCTGCCGGCCTCCAGCGCGTCGAGGTCCGACTCCGGGAACCCGGACAGGTAGCCGGTGTTGAACCCGGCCGCCGCGTTGTTCGCCTGGCACTTGGCCAGCTCGGCGACCATGCGGTTCGCCTTGTCGCGGCACGTGGTGTCGCCCAGCACGACCCACGCCTGCGCCCACGCGGTGAGGAAGTGGCCCTGGCTGTGGGTGCGGAACGGGAAGTTCGGCGCCTCCCAGCCGCCCAGCGCCGCCGCGCCGTTCGTCGACAGGCGGTGGTTGGCGCGGAAGTTGTAGAGCAACCGGTCGACGTCGACGAACCGCAGGTAGGACAGGGTGCGGTTCTGGTTGTCCAACCAGCGACCCGAGGTCAGCCGGGCCTGGCCGAGGTCGAACGGGTGGGCCGAGACGCCGATGTCGGCCCGGACCGGCGGCACGGCGTCGGCCGCGGCGGTCCCCTGGAGCAGGACCGGTGCCGCGGTCGAGGCGGCGGCGACGCCCGCGGCCTGCAACAACGTGCGGCGGGTGAACCGTGAGGACGACATGGGGCTACCTCATTCCTGCATCGTCGTCATTGACGGCGACCACGTTCGCGAGTGGTCAACCCGAATGGGTCGGTAACCACGTCGAAAGGATCGGTGCAGGGCCCGAAGGTAACGGCGACGGTGATGTCCGTCAACGATGTGGACGTTCTGATGTGATCGCTCACCTGAGCGGACGAGTGTGGATGATCGAGTACTCGGACCCGTTGCAGTGCCGGTCAGAGGTCTTCACATTTCGCGCACTGCGGAATCTGAAAATCGGGTCGCAACCTCGGAATTGTTAGCGCGTTAGCGTTAACAACATCTTCTTCGGGTCTTGTCGGTCGTTCGACGGCGGTCCTGCGGCGCGGTCCCCGGACGACCTCGCCGAATCAGCCGGCAGGCGCGGCCGCGGCCGTGGCGGCTCGACCCACCGGCACCCGGCCTCCGGTCAGCTCCGGTTCGGGAGGCCCCGGTTCGAGCGGTCCTGGCTCGGCAGGCGCAGGCGGGCCCAGACGACCTTCGCGTCGTCCGTGCGACGCACGCCCCAGTCGTCGCTGAGCGCCTCGACCATCTTCATGCCGTTGCCCCGGTTGGGTCCGGCGGTCGACGTGCCGAGCTTCGGCGTGGCGTCCGCGGAGGCGTCCTGGACCTCGACGAGCAGGTCGTCGCTCCCGTCGCGGCCCCGCCTGCGCAGGCGGAGGTGGTGCGGCTCGTCGGCGTGGTCGCAGGCGTTGGAGGCCAGTTCGTGGCACACGAGCTGCACGTCCTGCACGAAGTCCTCGCCGAACGCCTCCAGCAGGACGCCGATCCGGGCCCGCACCGCGGCCAGGTTCCCGAAGCGCACCGAAGTCTCCAGGAACACCTCGTCCTCGGTCAGGCCGTGCCCGGAGGACGACCTGTCGGGGACGGGACCGGGGGGAGGGGGCATCGGCACGGGGCCTTCTTCCGGGGACGAGGCGACCGCCCTCACGCGGCGGTTCCCCGGGGGTACCCGTGATCGCCGGGCGCACGCCTCAGCCCGACCCCTGTCCCCGTCCTCCGGGACGCCTCGGCGGGACACCGCCGGTCGGGTGCTGCGGGCACATGTGGGACCGTGGTCCCACACAGCCCACATCCGGGCTGGTCACCTGCGGTTCCGCGGAATCCGGCCCGCAGGCGCGACTGCGGCGCGGCAGCGGACGGCTCCTGGCCCCGCCCCGTTCCCGTTTCCGGCGTCACCCGCACCGTTCACGCCGTGCCCCGCGCCCGCCACCCGGGCGGCGGGCGCGGTCGACCCACCACCTCCCAGGGGGAGCCCCATCAGCACTTCCGATCTGTTGTCGCCCTCCGTCGGCGCCCCGCGCGCGCTCGCCGACGTGTACGGCCGCGGTGTCGCCGTCTCCGCGCGACCCGCGCTGGAGACCGCCGTCCCGGCGAGCAGGCACCGCACCACCCGCGACGCGCTGTCCGCCAGACCGGTCGCCATCGCCGCGGGCACCCCGCTGATCTGCAGCGCCGGTGGCACGGACCCGGCGCTGCTCGCGCAGCTGCGCGACGGCGGCCTGCCGGTCGGCACCGACCTGCGCGAGTTCCGCACCGAGGCCGAGTTCGCGGCCCGGGTGACCGAGGCGAGGCTGGACGGACTGCTCCTCGCGATGGAGTACCCGCTGCCCACCTCGCTGTGCCCCGACGAGGACGCGGTCAAGACCGCGCGCCTCGTGGGCTTCCTGAACAACAAGGCGAGCATCGGCACGTTCGTCTCGCCGCGCTTCCAGGCGCGGCGCGGAGTCGTGTCGCGCGCCGACCTGGCCGAGGCGGCGCCGGCGGGGGAGTCGTGGGTGCTCAAGGCCGCCACCGACGACGCGCACGGCGCGAGCCTCGACGTCTACCTGCACCGGGCGGGCGAACGGGTCGTGCTGCCGCTGTTCGCCGATGTGCTCGACGAGTTCGTGGTCGAGGAGTACCTGGACCTCCTGCGCAACTGGGGCGTCCAGCTCTACGTCGGCACGGACGCCGTGGCCCGGCTGCTCGCCGTCACCGAGCAACGGGTCGACGAGGCCGGGGTCTACGTCGGTGGGCTGTTCGGCGCGGTCACCCAGCCCCCCGCGGACCTTCTCGCCGAGTGCGTGGCCATCACCCAGCGCGCCGCCGACGTCGGCTACCGGGGGTTGTGCAGCCTGGACTGCGCCCAGACCGCGGACGGCCGGCTGGTGATGCTGGACCTGAACTTCCGCATCACCGGCGGGTCGGTCCCGCTGCTCGCGCTCCAGTCGGTCCGGCCCGACGCGCTCGACGGTCCCGCCGAGTCGGTGAAGCTGGTGGTCGCCGCTCCCCTGGCCGACCTGCTGGTCGAGCTGCGCCCGGCGTTGGCGGCCGGTGGCCTGCTGGTCACCTCGGGCCACGACACCGCGCGCACCGACGACAGCGCCCGGCAGAGCACCCTGCAACTGCTGGTGCACGGCGACGACCCGGACGACGTGAGCGCACGTCGGCGCGCCCTGGAGGCGAAGGTCCGCCGCTGACCCGGACGCGAAGGCCCGTGGCCGGTCCGGTCGGCGGGGCTTCCCGGCGCCGACCGGTCGCCGTAGGGTCGGCGCCGTGGACTGGCTCGGTTGGCACGACGACTACGACCGCCCCGGTTCGTCGCTGTCGCTGCGGTTGCGCGCCGTGCAGGCGCAGGTCAGGGCCGCCCTGGACGACGGCCCGCCGGGACCGCTGCGGGTGATCAGCCTGTGCGCCGGTCAGGGGCGCGACCTGCTGGAGGTGCTCGCCGGGCACCCGAGGCGGGACGACGTCCGCGCGCGCCTGGTGGAGCTGGACCCGCGCAACGCGGGGATCGCGGCGGAGGCCGCGCGGGCGGCGGGCCTGGCGGGGGTGGAGGTGGTGACGGCCGACGCCTCGGCCACCGACCACTACCTCGACCTGGCGCAGGCGGACCTCGTGCTGGTCTGCGGGGTGTTCGGCAACATCACCGACGAGGACGTCGAGCGGACCGTCGATGCCTGCACCCGGTTGTGCGCGACCGGTGGCACGGTGCTCTGGACCCGGCACCGCGGCGCCCCGGACCTGGTGCCGTCGATCTGCGGGTGGTTCGAGCAGCGGGGGTTCGACCGCCACTGGCTGTCCGGGCCGGACGAGGGCTTCGGCGTCGGTGCGCACCGCTTCCGCGGTGAACCGCGGCCGTTGGTCGCGGGCGGGCGCGTGTTCACCTTCGTCGGGTACGACCGGCTGCCCTGAGCGACCGTCCCGCCCCCGACCTGCGGTTCTACCGGGTGCGTCGCGGGAACGTGTGTTCGTACACCGATCGGGGTACTCATCGCGAACCGTGACCGTCACGGTGGGTGCCGACCGAGCGGGTGAGGTGCAGCGACATGGTGCTCATTCCCACGTCACCCGGCCCGGTGGACGGGGCCGGCCTGGGCGTCGACCTGGTGTCCCGGGCGTTCGGCGCGGTGCTGGGCGCGGTCCGGGCGCTGCCCGACGCCGTCGCCTCGGGCGCGACGGGGCTGTGGCCGCCCGGCGCGCTGGTGAAGTCCGAGGTGGGGCAGCGGGTGATCGGGTTCGCCAACGGCGCCTTCGGCGACCGGGTGGCCCCGCGCGGCGACACGCTGCCCTCGGCGATGTCCCTGCGGCTCGACCACCGCCGGGTCCGGCTGGACCGCGCCTCGCTCGCGGCGGCCTACCCGTCCGCCCGGGGACGCCTGGTGGTGTTCCTGCACGGGCTCGTGGACACCGAGCGCTCCTGGTTCCACGCCGACGAGCCCGAGAAGGGCTGCTCCGGCACCGACTTCGGCAGCAGGCTCGCCGCCGCCGTGCCGTGCACGCCGCTGTACCTGCGCTACAACTCCGGCCGCCACGTGTCCGACAACGGCCGGGAGCTGGTCGACCTGCTCGACGAGCTGGTCGGGGCGTGGCCGGTGGAGGTCACCGACATCGTCCTCGTCGGTCACTCGATGGGCGGCCTCGTGGCGCGCAGCGCCGCGCACCAGGCCCACGAACGGGGGGCGCGCTGCTCGTCGCTGGTGACGCGCCTGGTGTGCCTGGGCACGCCGCACGCCGGGGCGCCGCTGGAACGCGCCGTCGCCCGCACCGCGGCGGTGCTCGAAAGGCTCTGGCCGGCCGCCCCGCTGTGCTGGCTGCTGGCGTTGCGCAGCGACGGCATCAAGGACCTGGCGGAGGGCTACCTGCACGAGCACCAGTGGGCCGGTGAGGACGCGGAGCGCCGGGAGGACCCGCCGCCGCCGGCCGGCGTGCGGCAGCTGTTCGTGTCCGCGACCCTGTCCCGCTCCGAGGACAGCGCGTTCAGCCGCATCATCGGCGACCTGCTGGTCGACCCGGTCAGCGCGGCCCACCCCGAACTGGACGCCGACCGGCGGTGGCTGGGCGGGCTGAACCACTTCGACCTCCAGCGCCACGACAGCGTCCACGAGACGGTGCTCGACTGGCTGCGCGAGACCGGGTAGGGCGCGTTCGTCGCGGTCCGACCGGTCCCGACCCGGTCACCGGTCGCCCGGTCCGCCGTCCGGTCGGGGCGACGGGCGCGCACGGCGGGGACCACCCGGCAGCAGGCGCGCCAGGAAGGCGGTCGTGCCGCCGGCCCGGTCCAGGGCGCGGATGCGCGCGGTGAACTCGCGGTCCTCGTCCTGGAGCCGCTCCGCGATCGCCCGGAAGCGCTGCCGCTCGAACTCCTCCCACGTGGTGGGCGCTTCGTGCTCCGCCGAGCGGACGGCGCCCGGCGCGAGGTCGTCCCCGTGCAGGCGGAGCAGGCGCGCGCTGTGCCGCCGCCGCGCGCCGTACCCGAGGGCGAGCGCCCCGGTGGCGAGCGCGGCCGGGACGACCGTCACCCACCGCGCGGTGCCCGGGACGCCCGGGACGCCCAGCAGCAGGCCGATCTGCACGAGCCACAGCGACCACCGCATGTCGGCACCCCCCTCGGTCGCGGACCGGCGGCGCCGGCGATGGGTCCCATGGTCACAGGCACGGCTGACGGGAAACAGACCCGACGCAGGCCGAAGCGAACGCCCTCGATTGCCGGGTTCCGGCAAGTGCTGTGAGACTGGCTCCATGGCGCGAATCAGGCGGAGCCCCGTGCGTGACGACCGGTCGGACCTGTTGACGGGTATCGCGGAGCGGGCGAGCCGCGATGCCCACGGCGTTCCGGCGGACCTGATCGGGGAGTACGTCGCGGATCTCGACGAGGTCAGCGTGACGGGGGAGTCCTTCGGTGCGGACCGGTTGCGGGTGCGCCACGACGTCGGCTCGCGCGCGGCCGAGCGGGGCATCCCCCTGCGGGGCGTGATCGACCTGCACTTGAGTGCCACGTGGTTGGCGTGGCCGTTGTTGACCGGTGTGCGCGGGGCGGGGGACGCCGACGCGGTGCGCGCGGCGGGTGAGGCGGTGCTGCGCGCGGCGGACGCGGCGGTGATGGCGGTCACGGAGGGGTACGAGAAGGCGCAGCGCTGGTCGGTGCGGCAGGAGGAGTCGTTCCGGCGGGAGTTCGTGGACGACCTGCTCGACGGGCGCAACCTGGGGCGGTTGGCCGAGCGGGCGGAGCGGTTCGGGCTGCGGCTGGCCGGCAGCAACGTGGTGGCGGTGGTGCGGGCGGCGGAGCCGGTGGTGGACGGGGGCGAGGTGGCCAGGGCGGTGGAGGCGTCGTTGCACCTGCGGCTGGACTCGCGCGACGTCCTGGTGACCACGAAGAGCGACCTGCTGGTGTGCGTCGTGCCGGGGACCATGGTCGCGGTGATCGACGAGTTCGTGCGCCAGGTGACCGGTGCGCTCGGTGCGGGCGCGGCGTGGTCGGTGGGGGTCGGGCGCGCCCAGTCGGGGCCGGGGGGTGTGGTGCGGTCGTTCGAGCAGGCCCGGTACGCGGTGGACATCGCGGGCCGGTTGGGACTGCCGGGCCGGCAGCACCGGGCCGAGGACCTGCTGGTGTACCAGGTGCTGCTGCGCGACAGCGCCGCGCTGGCCGACCTGGTGTCGGTCGTGCTGGAGCCGCTGCGCGGCGCGCGGGGCGGTGAACGGCCACTGCTCGACACGCTGTCGGCCTACTTCGCCTGCGGCCAGGTGGCGACCGCCTGCGCCAGGGAACTGCACGTCGGCGTCCGCACGGTCACCTACCGGCTCCAACGGGTCAAGGAGTTGACGGGGTACTCGGTGGACGACCCGTCGCAGGCGCTCTCGCTGCACGTCGCGGTCCTCGGCGCGAAGCTGCTCGGCCTGCCCGCGGACGCCGAGCAGGCACCGTGACACCCCTGTTGCCGGGAACCGGCAACGAATGAGCCCTTGAGGTGGCCGAATCGTCCCGTTGTCGTCGTCTTCACGGCAGGAGAGCATTGGTGCAAGGCCGGAACGGGGGTGTGCCGGCCGCACGGGGGCCAACCCGTGAAGGGCGGTTTCCCGGGGAGGGGGAACCGGGCCACCGCACCGGGGTGCAGCCGAGGACGGCGCACTCCGGTGCGCCCGTTCGCGCTTCCGCCCGGACCGAGGTCCACGAGCCCGGTGCCCGCGGTGCTTGCCGCCATCGATACCTAACACTACTATGCCTCGCACATCCAGGGTTCGACGTGTGCGGAGGAAACCGGTGAAAGTCGCCAAGGATCTCGTGGCCGCCTCGGCGACGCCGATGGTGCTGGGCATCCTGGCCGAGGAGGACAGCTACGGCTACGCCATCCTCAAGCGGATCAACGAGCTGTCCGGGGGCGAGCTGGACTGGACCGAAGGGCTGCTCTACCCGTTGCTGCACCGGCTCGAACGCCTCGGGCACGTGGAATCCGACTGGCGGTCGGTCGCCGGTGAGCGGCGGCGCAAGTACTACCGCGTCACCGACAGCGGCCTGGCCGAACTCGCCGAGCAGCGCCGCCAGTGGGCCGCGGTCGTGAACACGCTCAAGGAGGTCTGGCGCGGCCCCGACGGCCCCGGGCTGCTGGTCGCCATGCCGACGGGGGGCCGCGCGTGACGAGCGGTTCGGGCGGCGGGGACGGGCTGGAGGCCCAGTTCGACCAGTGGCGCCGGTACGTGGAGCGCCGCAAGGAGCTGCGGCAGCCCGACGTCGAGGAGCTGGAGGACCACCTGCGCGGGTCCGTCGACGAGCTCGTCGACGCCGGTCTGCGCGCCGACGAGGCGTTCCTGGTCGCGGTCAAGCGCATGGGCAGCCTGGACGAGCTGTCCCGCGAGTTCGCCCGGGAGCACTCGGAACGGCTGTGGAAGCAGCTGGTGCTGACCGGCGGGACCGACGACCAGGCGGAGGGCGCCACGTCGCGGCACGACCTGCTCGTGGCGGTCGGCTGCGCGGTGGGCGCGGCGGTGTCGGTCAAGGCGCCGGAGCTGTTCGGCCTCACCCCCGAGGCGGACGGCGCGTTCTACGGGACCAACGCCGCCCTGTTCGCGCTGCCCTGGTTGGCGGCCTTCCTGGCGTGGCGCCGCGGCGCGTCGAAGGCGGTGGTCGGCGCCCTGGTGGCGCTGTTCGCGCTCGGCGCGGTCGCGGCCAACGCCTACCCGCTCGCGGACGAGTCGCAGTCGGTGGTCCTCACCGCCATCCACCTGCCCATCGCCCTGTGGTTCGCGGTCGGCCTGGCCTACGCGTCGGACGACCTGCGCTCACCGCGCCGGCGCATGGACTTCGTCCGCTTCACCGGCGAGCTGTTCGTCTACTACGTCCTCATCGCCCTCGGCGGCGGCGTGCTGGTCGGCTTCCTGTTCGGGACGTTCCAGGCCATCGGGGTGTCGCCGGAGCACGTCGTCGCGGAGTGGGTGCTCCCGTGCGGCGCGGCGGCCGCGGTGGTGGTGGCCGGGTGGCTGGTGGAGGCCAAGCAGAGCGTCGTCGAGAACATCGCCCCGGTGCTCACGCGGCTGTTCACCCCGTTGTTCACCGTGGCGCTGCTGGCGTTCCTCGTCACGTTCGGCCTCACCCGGGGCGGCATCGACGTCGAACGCGAGGCGCTGATCCTGTTCGACCTCCTGCTGGTCGTGGTGCTGGGGCTGCTGCTCTACTCGATCTCGGCCCGCGACCCGCTGGCCCCGCCCGGCCTGTTCGACAGGCTGCAACTCGCCCTCGTGGTCAGCGCGCTGGCCATCGACGTGCTGGTGCTGCTGGCGATCACCGGCCGCATCAGCGAGTACGGCACCACGCCCAACAAGGCGGCGGCGCTCGGGGAGAACGCCATCCTGCTGGCCAACCTCGCCTGGTCCGCCTGGCTGCTGCTGGGCCTGGTCCGCCGGCGCGGACCGTTCACGGCGCTCGAACGCTGGCAGACCGGTTACCTCCCGGTGTACGCCGGGTGGGCGTGGGTCGTGGTGCTGGTCTTCCCGCCGCTGTTCGACCACCTCTGACCCGGCGGTGCGCGGACGAGCCAGGCGCCCGGGTCACGCCGGCGCGTCCGCGCGCTCCTCCGCCCGCACCACCGGGGCGATCCCGCCCGCGGCGGCCAGGGCGCGGTGCAGGGCCAGTTCGGCGGTGGGGCCTCCGGCGAGCACGATGCCGGTGCAGGACCGCTGGTCGGCGAGGTGTTCCAGCACGTCACCGGGGCTCGCGGTCGGGTACCACTCGGGGGCGCCGGGCAGGTCGGCGAGGCGGTCCAGGCCGCTCCAGCCCTCCAGCACGCCGGCTTCGCGCGGGTAGACCAGCACGAACCCGGTCGCGGGACCACCGCCGGCCGCCCCGTCGAGCAGGTCGGGCGGCGCGCCCAGGGCGACCTGGACCATCGACGCGTAGGCGTTCACGCCCAGTGACCGGCACAGGGCCTCGCCGACCAGGGCGCCGCCGATGCGGGCGTTGACCTCGACCACCTCGGGGCCGTCGGCGGTGAGGACGAACTCGGTGTGCGCGAAGCCGCGCTCGTGCCCGGCGACCGCGAGGACCCGGTCGATCCACGTCCCCAGCCCGCGCAGGTCGTCGTCGGGGAAGGCGACGGGGAACGCCGCGGCCTCCTCGCGGCGCGCGGGTTCGGGGGAGATGACGCGGCTGAGCACGCCGAGCAGCCGGGTCCGACCCCGCCAGGTGATCGTCTCAGCGCTGTAGAGCGGGCCCGCGAAGTACGGTTCGGCGATCAACCGGCCCTTGAGCGCGGTGCCGGCGGCCTCGCGCAGCGCGGCGTCGCGCTCGGCGGGGGAGCGGCACAGCCACACCGCCCGGGACGACGTGCCGGCGGAGTCCTTGAGCACCAGCGGGAACGCGTCGGCCGACGCCGGGTCCAGCGGGCCGCTGCGGCTCAGGCCGTGCTCGTGCAGCAGTGCCCGCACGGCCGCCTTGTCCCGCAGGGTCCGGACGGCCTCGGGGGACGGGCCGGGCAGGCCCAGCCGGTGGGCGAGTTCCGCGCCGGGGAGCGCCCAGGTGTCGGTGGAGCTGATCAACCCGGCCAGGTCGGGCAGGTCGCGCAACACCCGCTCGCACGCCGCGACGTCGGTGGTGTCGATGTCCACCACCCGCAGCCGGTCCGGTCCGAGCCGGCTCAGCTCGTGGGTGTAGATCGACCGGTCCCCGGTCAGCAGGACCAGGTCGTGGCCCGCGTCCCGGCCGGCGTCCGCGAGGCGGCCGAGGCCGAAGGTGAGCGCTTCGAGCAGGGCGATGGTCACGGCACGGGGTCCTTCCAGCGTTCCTGGGTGGGGACGAGCGGGCCGCGGGGGCGGCGCGCCCAGTCGATGGCCGCCCACGGCGGGGTCAGCTCGTCGAGCGAGGCGATCTCGACCGGGGCGAGCTCGGCGGGGTCGAGCGCCTCGCGGTGGCGGGCGAAGACCCGCTGGGTGTAGCGGTGGCCGGTGTCGGCGCCGATGACGACGTGCGTGCGGTCGGGGTGGCGGGCGGCCTCCCACCGCGCGACCAGGTGCGCGGCGCCGGTGGACAGGCCGGCGAACACGGCGTGCTCGCGCAGCAGGCCGATCGTGGCGGCCATGGCGTGCCGGAAGTCCAGCCAGTGGACCCGGTCGTAGAGGTCGTGGTGGACGTTGTCGAAGTGGATGGCGCTGCCGATGCCCGCGATGATCGCGTCGGGGTCGGTGAAGCGCTCGCTGCCGAACGTGACGCTGCCGAACGGCTGCACGCCCACCAGCAGGGTGCGCGGGTCGTGCTCCCGCAGCGACCGGGTGAGGCCGCCGGTGGACGCGCCGGTCCCCACGCTCCCCACCACCGTGAGCTGCTCGCCCGGTAACGCGCCGCGCAGCAGGTCGGCGGCCTCGGCGTAACCCAGGTGGTGCACGTCGTCGTGGTACTGGCGCATCCAGTGCAGGTCGGGGTCGCGGGCCAGCAGCTCGCGGACGCGGGCCACCCGGCGGTTCTGGTCCAGCCGCAGGTCGTCCGACGGCGGCATCTGGTCCACGGTGACGCCCAGGACCTCCAGCTGGGCGCGGATCGTGTCGTCGACCGTCGTGGAGGCGACGATCCGGCAGCGCAGGCCGTGGCGGTGGCAGGCCATGGCCAGCGCGAGGGCGTAGATGCCGCTGGAGCTGTCCACCAGCGTCTGCCCGGGCCGGATCGCGCCGGTGCCGAGGAGGTGGCGGACCGCGCCGTCGGCGGCGTAGACCTTCAGCGTCTCGAACCGCATCAGCACGACGTTCGGGGCGAGGCGGACGAGCGCCGGCGCCTTGACGGCGTCGGTGATGTGGTCGTGGACCGGCGGTGTCGCCGCGTCGGTGGTGCGGTTCGAGGTCATCGGCGGCCCTTCCGCGTGCTGCACCGTTCCGGTCCAGTGGTCGGTGGCGACGGCCCGCCGGTTCCCGGAACGCCGGGATCGGTGCCCGGGCGGTGGCTGCCCGGGATCGCCTACCCCGGGAGTCGTGCCGCCGAGACCCCCGGTTCCCGGGTCCGGCCGAGGAACCTGACGTGGGGGTGCCCGTCCTCGACGGTGATCCGGGTCCGGACGCCGTAGACGTCGGCCACCAGGTCCTCCGTGAGCACCTCGGCCGGTGTGCCGGCGGCGACCACGCCGCCCGCGCGCAGCACGACGAGACGGTCGCAGAACATCGCGGCGAGGTTCAGGTCGTGCAGCGCGACCACGCCGGTGACCGGCAGGGACCGGACGAGGTCGAGCAGGTCGAGCTGGTGGGCGACGTCGAGGTGGTTGGTCGGCTCGTCGAGCAGCAGCTCGCGGGGCCGCTGCGCGAGGGCCCGGGCCAGCTGCACGCGCTGCCGCTCACCGCCGGACAGGGTGTGCCAGGACTGGTCGGCGCGGTCCGCGAGCCCGGTGGCGGCCAGCGCGTCCCGCACCGCCGCGGCGTCCTCCGCCGACTCGCCCGACCACGCCCGGCGGTGCGGGATGCGACCGAGGCGCACGACGTCGCGCACGCTGAGGTCGACCTGGGTGTCGACCTGCTGCTCGACCACGGCGACGCGGCGGGCGACCGCGCGGCGGGGCAGCGAGCGCAGCGGTTCGCCGTCGAGCGTGACCACGCCCGTGTCGGGCGCCAGGAGACCGGCGAGCAGGCGCAGCAGGGTGGACTTGCCGGCGCCGTTGGGGCCGAGCAGCCCGAGCGTGCTGCCCGGCTCGCACGCCACGCTCACGCCGTCCAGCACCAGGTGCCCGCCCGCGGTGCGGGCCACGCGGTCCGCCACCAGCGCCATCAACGCCTCCGGGTGCGGTAGAGGACGACCACGAACGCCGGGACGCCGATCAACGAGGTGAGCACGCCGACCGGCACCTCCTGGGGGTCCAGCGCGGTGCGGGCCAGCGTGTCGACCCAGACCAGGAACACCGCGCCCGCCAGTGCCGAGGCGGGCAGCAACCGGGTGTGCCCGGTGCCGACCAGCGCGCGTGCGGCGTGCGGCAGGACCAGGCCGACGAAGCCGATCGCGCCGGTCGAGCTGACCAGCGCGGCGGTGAGCAGCGCGGTGGCGCACAGCAGGACCAGGCGGGTGCGCAGGACCCGCACGCCCAGCGCGGCGGCGGCGTCCTCGCCGAACGCGAACGCGTCGAGCGCGCGGCCGTGGCCCAGGCACACCGCCAGCGTCACCGCGAGCACCGCGGCGCAGGCGCCGACCTCGCCCCACGAGGCGCTGGCCAGCGACCCGAGCAGCCAGAACAGCACCCCCTTGGTGGTCTCGGCGTCCGCGGCGGTGAGCACCACGAACGAGGTGAGCGCGGAGAACAGCTGCATGGCCGCGACACCGCTCAGCACCACGCGGTCCAGCTGCCCGCCCAGCAGGTGGCTCAGCCCCAGCACCAGGGCGAACGACACCACCGCGCCCGCGAACGCGCCCGCCGACAGCGTGACCGCGCCGCCACCCACGCCCAGCACCACCACGAGCACCGCCCCGGTGGACGCGCCGGAGGACACCCCGAGCACGAACGGGTCGGCCAGCGGGTTGCGCAGCAGCGACTGGAGCACCACGCCGCACACCGCTAGCCCGGCGCCGCACACCGCCGCCAGCAGGGTCCGGGGCAGCCGCAGGTGCCAGACGATGCCGTCGCGGATGGGCGGGAGCACCGGCCCGGTGCCGCGCAGGTGCGCCCACACCGTGCGCCACACCTCGCCCACCCCGATCGAGGCCGGGCCGATGGTGATGGCGACCGCGATCGAGACGACCAGCAGCCCCAGCCCGGCCGCGCACCAGGCGGCGCCCGCGGTGGTCCGGGCGCGGGTCGGCGCGGTCGTCACCCGAGCGGCCCGAACCGCCGCAGGGCCTCGGCGACGCGCTCCACGCCCTCGACGGTGCGCATGGTCGGGTTCAGCGCCTGCCCGCTCAGCGCGACGTACCGCTTCTCCCGCACCGCCCGCATCCGGGAGGTGACCGGGTTCGACTCCAGGAACGCGATCTTCGCGCCGGCGGTCTCCGCGGTCTGCGACCGGCGGGACAGGTCGCCGATCACCAGCACGGCGGGGTCGCGCTCGGCGACGGTCTCCCAGTTGACCTGCGGCCACTCCTCGCGGGTGTCGTCGAAGACGTTGCGCGCGCCCAGCGCCGCGGTGATCACGCCCGGTGCGCCGCAGCACCCGGCCAGGTAGGGCGACTCGGAGTTGGCGAACCAGTACAGGACGCTCGCGCCGGAGGCGTCCAGCCCCTCGGTCGCGGCGCCCAGCCGCCGCCGCAGGCCGGCCACCAGCTCCTCGCCACGCGCCTCGACGGCGAACAGCGCCGCCAGGTCGCGGATCTCGCGGTAGACGTCGTCCATCGTCAACGCGGTGGCGCGCACGCCGTCGCCGTCCCCGCTGTTGTCCTTGGCGCCGCAGTCCGTCGGCGAGAGGTAGGTGGCCACGCCGAGCTTCTCGAACTGGTCCCGCGTGGCGACGCCGCCGGTGCCCAGGACGGACTCGAAGGACGCGGCGACGAAGTCCGGATCGGCCTCCAGCACCCGTTCGAACGACGGCTTGTTCTCCGCGAGGCGCGGCACCCGGGCGTTGGCGTCGGCCAGCTCCGGCAGGACCGGGTCGGTCCAGGTGGCGGTGCCGACCATCCGGTCCGCCAGGCCCAAGGCCAGCATGATCTCCGCGCTGCCCTGGTTCAGCGCCACCGCGCGCCTCGGCGGTTCGGCCACCCGCACCGTGCGGCCGCAGTTGTCCAGGGTGCGGGTGGGCGTGGCGGGGGCGTCGGCGGGCGGGCTCCCGCACGCGGACAGCACGAGGGCCGCGGTCAGGGCGAGCAGGGGTGGACGAGCAGGTCGTGCGTGGCGCACAGCAGAGATCCTCAGCGTCGAGGGCCCGGTCGCGGAGCCCGATCGTGCGGTGGCCCCGCGCGGGAGGCGACCCGACGGGGTGCCAGTGGGTGCTCGGACTCGGGCCGCCCGTCGTGGGCGTTCCTCACCGCTGCGCGTCAGTCCCGGATTCACACCGGGTTCCCCCGCCCGGACCCGCGAACGCGGACCCGGCTGGCGGGGGAAAGCTAACACAGGTCGTCGACCCGGCTCGCCTCCCCTCGGGGCGCGGCGGCCTGCCCGACGAGGTGCGACGACGTCCCCGCCGAACGGGTCGGCGGGGGCGTCGTCGGCCGGGGTGTCGTCGGCAGGGGGTCAGCCCAGCGGTTCGACCCAGATGTTGCGGAAGCGGACGTTCTCGCCCGGGTCGCCGTGGTCCTGCAACCGGAACGGACCGGCGGTCGGGCCCTCGGGCGCGCCGTTGCCGGTCGGGCCGTCGATGGCGAAGTCCCGGTGGACTGTGACGCCGTTCCACACCACGGTGACGCGGGCGTTCTCGGTCTTCACGCCCGAACTGTCGAAGCGGGCCGCCCGGAACGTGACGTCGTAGGTCTGCCACGTCTGCGGCGCGGTGGCCGCGTTGGTCGACGCGGCCCTCTTGAGGTAGATGCTCGCCGCGTCGTCGGCGGCCAGCGGGTTCTTGCCGAAGCTGTCCAGGATCTGGAGCTCGTAGCGGTCCTGGAGGTACACGCCGCTGTTGGCGCGCTGCTGGCCGGTCACGTTCGACGGCAGGTTCGGCAGCCAGAACTCCAGGTGCAGCTTGAAGTCGCCGAACGCCTGCCTGCTGCGGATGTCGCCGCCGAGCGCCTCCATCGACCCGTTCGCGACCGGCCACGAGGGTGCGCTGCCGTCGGCGTTGCGCCAGTTCTCCGTGCCGCCACCGCCGTAGAGCACGACCCGCTGCGCCGGGGTGACGGTCAGGTGGTCGAGGTTGACGTGCCCGACGTCCCCGCTGTCGAACCGGTAGGCGATGGTGTTCGCGCCCGCCCGCAGCGTCAACGCCTCGGTGTGGGTGGCCCACGTGTCCCAGTTGCCCGTGTCGGCCAGCGCCACCTGCCTGACCTTCACGTTGTTGACGTACACGCTGATCGTCTTGGTGCCGGAGGACGGGTTGGGGCCGTTGCTGTAGCGCAGGCCCACGGTGTGCGCGCCCGCCGACGCGGCGTTCACCGCGAACCGGGTGGTCGCGCCCTGCGTGCCGTAGCCGTCGACGAAGCCCGCGCCGGAGTAGCCGGTGTGGTCGGTGTTGACGCCCGCGCCGCCGGACAGGGCCGCGCTCTCCGCCTCGAACGACTGGGTCGCCGACGGCGCGCTGCCCACCAGGTTGTTGAGCGTGTACCAGGCCTCGGTGCTCCACAGCGGCACGCCGGTGTTCGAGGAGAACGGGCGCGGCGAGCGCAGGTGCACCACCCGGCCGGCCTTGAGGCCGCTGAGCTTGAGCGTGACCTTGCGGCCGTCCGCGGACAGCGTCGCCGAGGCGACCGACAGGTTCTCCTGGTCGACCTTGGGGCCGCCGTAGGACGGGGCGGGCGCGTACCGCCACTGCTGGGCCCGGTAGCGGCTCGCGAGGTTCGCGGCGGTGTCCGCGGACAGCGGCTGGGTGTACTCGACCTCGAAGCCGCCCGCGATGGCGCGCATCGCGAGGACGTCGAACGTGCGGCCGCCGTTGGGCGCGAGCTTCTGCAGGCCGTGGAGCAGCTTGCCGTCCTGGCCCCAGTTGCCGCCGTCCCCGATGCCGCCGACGTAGAGGGCGCCGTCCGGGCCGAGGGTGGTCCGGTTGACGCCCGCTTCGAGGCCCTGCGTCATCCGGAACACCGCGCCCTGGTACTCGCCCTCGACCTTCTCCAGGAACGCCCGCTGGAGGCCGCCGTAGGTGACGTCGCCGAACACCATCTGCCCGGCGTAGGTGCCCTGGGTGAGCTGCACCGGCGTGCTGGGGGAGTTCGCGATCTCGTTCTGCGGCAACCACAGCACGGGCGCGGTGACCGGGTTCGCGTCGAACGGCCCGGCGGGGTTGGTGTAGTGGTTGAAGAACCGGCCCTGCTTGATGTGCACCATCTTCGACGCGGGCAGGTAGCCGCCCTGGTTGTCGTTGACGAACATGCCGCCCTCGGGACCCCAGCCGATGCCGTTGGGCGTGCGCAGGCCGCCGGCGATGTAGCTCACCTGGCCGGTGGCGCGATCGACCTTCACCGTCGTGCCGCGGTTGGCGGCGGGCTGCGGGTCGGTGGTCGCGCCGCCCTCGTTGATCGCGACGGAGAGGCTGAGGTAGAACGCCCCGTCCTTGTAGAGCAGGCCGAACGCGAACTCGTGGAAGTTCCCGCCGTACGGCCACGTCGCCACCGCGCGGGACTGGTCGACCACGTCGTCGCCGTTGGTGTCGGTCAGCTCGGTGAGCTGGTGCTTCTGCGACACGTAGATCCTGCCGTCGAGCACCTTCACGCCCATCGGCTCGCGCAGGTTCGCCGCGATCCGCTTGGTGGTGACCCGGTCGGGCGAGGTGGCCCCGGTGACGTTGCCGAGCACCCACAGCTCACCGGTGTTCGTGCTCTTGCCGTCCCACGTGGCGATGACCAGGCGGCCGTCCGGGAACCAGTCCATCGCGCTGACGCGGGGCTGGAAACCGCCGGGGCGCAGGTTGGTCAGCGTGTAGTCGGGGTGCACGCCGTTGAGCGGCAGGCCGTCACCGGGCGAGTCGGCGCCCGCCGCGCAGTCCTTGCGGCCCGGCGCGGTGACCCGCACGACGCCGCTGTCCGTGCTGAGCGCCGAGTTCGGCACGAGCGAGAAGCCGGTGGCCCCGGGCGGCTTCCACTGGAGCGTCAACTGCTGCCCGCCGTCGCGCTCGAAGTGCTCGATGAGCAGGGAGTGGTAGCCGGTCGTCAGGGTGACCGCGCCGTCCTTGGGGTCCGGGCCGTGCAGGCCGTCGTGGTCGACGACCACCTTGCCGTCGATCGACAGCCGCGACCCGTCGTCGCTGAGCACCCGGAAGGTGTAGGCCCCGGCCTGGGTGATGTTGACGTTGCCGGAGACCTGCGCCACGAACCGGTCGGCGAACCCGAACTGCTCGGGCGTGCTCCAGTCGATGGTCGGCATGAGCTTGTCGATGTTGGGCGTCTGGGCGGGCTTGAGGGCGCAGAGCCGGTCCAGCGGCACCTGCACGTCGAAGACCCGCAGCGTCACGCCGGGTTCCTGGGGCGGTACGGCGTCGGTCTTCGGGTCGGCGGTGGCCGGCAGCCCCGAGCCGCCGACCAGCAGGGCCGCCGCCAACAGGCCGAGGGCGGGTACGCGCGTCCGGCGCGCTGTCCATCTCATATCCATGCTCCTGGGAGGGCAGGGACGACCACGTGTCCGACGTCGTCGTCGCACGGTTGCGGGGCCCGCACGCGGTAGCGGGTCGAAACGGGGAGAGGTGGTTCCGTCGCAGGGATGGCGGAGTGCCCGAACGGTAAGGGGACTTGTGACGGCAAGTCCAGAAGTTTCGTCGATTCTGGCCGGACTTTTGTCTAGTGCATGCATAAGTGGGCGGGTGAACGGTCCGCATTGCGAACAACGGACTCTTGACGACGTCGTCCCGCTGTGGGATTGGAAGGGCGCCGTGTCGCGGGACGCGGTCAGGCTGCCGTGTGACCGCACCACGACGACGGCGATCGCCGCGACCGGGTGGCCGCGGCGATCGCCGTCGTCGTGGTGCGCGGGGTGCGGTCCGCCTACCTCCCGCCGAAGGTGACGACGAGGCGGCCGTCCGAGGCGTACGACCAGTTCAGCGCGCCGCCGTAGGAGGCGCAGCGGGAGCCGTTGGAGCCGGTCCAGAACTGGTTCGTGGCGTCGACGTCGCCGAGCGTGCGGTCGTTGGTGCCGCTGCCGCCGCGGCACGAGGTGTTGGCGCGGAACACCGAGGAGCCGCCGTCGAAGTTGAAGTTGCGCTCGGTGTTGTCCACTGACACGTTGTCGGACACGGTCATCGTGCCGAGGTTGCGGTTGTAGGTGAAGCCGTGCTTGCCGTTGTCGTAGGCGATGTTGCGGCGGATGACGTGGTCGACGCCGATGTCCTCGCCGCCGAGCTTGTAGCCGTTGCGGTCGCCGTTGCCGGCCTGCGAGCCGTCGCTGAGGGTGCCGTTCCCGTAGGCCAGCGAGTCCTCGATGGTCACCGCGCCGATCGGACCGGTGTCGGTCTTGGTGAACAGGTCCCAGCCGTCGTCGATGTTGTTGTGCGCCACGGCGTATCGGAAGACGTTGCCGGGACCGGAGGTGAGCTTCGCGGCGAAGCCGTCGGCGTCCTCGCCGTCCGAGTCGGCGTTGTCGTGCGACTCGGCGCTGAGGATCAGGTTGTTGGCCGGCCACCGCTCCTTCGGGGTGGTGGACAGCATCCGCGACAGCTGGAGGCCGGTGTCGCGGTTGAAGCGCGTCACGGTGCGCTCGAAGACGTTGTTGCTGCCACCGACGAAGATGCCGTTGTCACCGGCCCGCTCCACGACGAGGCCGCGCACGTGCCAGTAGTCGCCGTTGACCGCGAGCCCGCGGTTGGCCGGGTCCTCGGCCTGGGCCGAGAAGTTCAGCACCGGGGTCTCGCCCGGGTAGGCGAACAGGTCGGTGCGGTTGCCCGACGTGCCGTTGTTGCCCTGCGGGATGGTGACGGTCTGCGCGAAGCGGTAGGTCCCGCCGCGCAGGTGGATCGTCCCGCCGGGGGTGATGCGGGCGATGGCGGAGGTCAGCGTGGTCGGCGCCGACTCCGTCCCGGCCGCGCCGTCGGCGCCGTTCGGCGCCGCGTACAACGTGGAGGACGGGGGAGCCGTCGTGGTCGTCGTGGTGGTGGTGGTCGTGCCGGTGGTGGTCGAGGTGGGCCCGCCGGTGACCGGGGTGAACGCCCACTGCTTGGTCACGGCGCTGTCGCAGGAGTTCGTCTGCACGGCCGCGCCGGCCGCCTTGGAGCTGTCCTTGGTGTTCGCGCACTTGCCGCCGTTGGTGTTGACCAGGCGGTGGCCGCCACCGCTCGCGGTCACCGCCCAGGTCTGGCCGGCCGCGCCGGTGCACGCCTCCAGCTGGATCGGCTTGCCCGCGCTGGTCGAGCCGTCCCGCACGCCCACGCACAACCCGCTGCCGGTCGCCGTCAGCCGGAACCCGCCGCCGACCGACGTCAACGTCCACTGCTGACCGGCCGCGGCGCCGCACGCCTGCTGCCGGAGTTGCGTGCCGGCGGTCCCGCCGGCCGCGTCGAGGCACAACCCGCTGCCCGCGTTCTTCACCGCGTACGTGCCCGCGTCGACCGCGGCGTTGGCGGGTGTGGCGATCGGCCACGCGGCGAGCGTGGCGGCCAGCGCGCCCGCGGCGGCGGCCGCCACGACCACCGCCCCGCGCGGTCGTCGGGCGCGCGGGGCGGCGGGCTGCTCCGGTGTTCTCATGGGTACTCCACTTCCGAACGATTCCGGCAGGCGTGCCGGCGGTTTTCCGCGTGCGCCGGGAAACGGCGGGCACCCCGATCGCGGTTCATAAATGTGATTGCGCCGGGAAACCGTTTCCCGCCGGATGTTAGGAGGTTCACAACGGGGTGGTCAACGGCCGGTTCCCGGGGTGGTGGTAGGCTTTTCGTCGTCGAACGAATCGAACGTCGAGGTCACCGATATCGCAGCCGATCATCGGCCGACCTGCGGTCTTCGTCGGACAATGCGGCCCGGTCATGCTCGTGAACAAAACCGGTGCCGCCGGTCACGCCTGTGAACCGGAGTCCGTCCCGAATGGGTCGGACGAGGCTGCGGACGTGATGCACCTCATCGTTTACCCGGCCCCTCTCGGGGCAATCGACGGGTGCGAGCGAAGTTTGACCTGGAGGGCACGATGCACGAGACAGAGACGGGCCGGGCGGTCGCCAACCCGCGGCGGACCCGGCTGGGCGCGGACTGGACCGCGAAGTCCACCGGCGCGGTCGACCAACCGCAGCCGACTTCCGGCCCCACGCCCGGCGCGGGTGCGGAGGCACGCTCCCTCGGATGACCTGTTCGGGCGGATGACCTGTTCGGATGACCGGCGGACGGCGCATGCCGTCCGCCGGTCGTCGTTTGTCCTCCGTCCGTGTGGGTATGTGGCGCGTGAAGAGGACGCACTCAGGTTGTGGAGGACTGCATGTCCAGAATCGAACAAGCGTCACGCACACGGGTGCAGCTGGCCGCGACGGTCGTGGGGGCGGTGTTCCTGCTGGTCGGGATCGCCGGCTTCATCCCGGGTCTGACCACGAACTACGACACCATGGAGTTCGCGGGCCACCACTCGGAGGCCCTGCTGCTGGGGCTGTTCCAGGTCTCGATCCTGCACAACATCGTGCACCTGGCCTTCGGCGTCGCCGGCCTGGCCCTGGCCCGGTCGGTCCGCGGGGCCTACCTGTACCTGGTGGGCGGCGGCGTCGTCTACCTGGTGCTGTGGCTGTACGGGCTGCTCATCGGTCACGACAGCGCGGCGAACTTCGTGCCGCTCAACGCCGCCGACAACTGGCTGCACCTGGTGCTGGCCGTCGGCATGATCGGTCTGGGCCTGGCCCTGGGCAAGCGCGACCTGCCCGGCCGCGCCCGCACCTGACACGCTGTTCCCACGAGGGGCCACCGCCGCGGCGGTGGCCCCTCGTGCGTTCCGCGGAAGCGGTCCGAGTGCTTTCCGGCACGGCGGGTACTCGGGACCATGCGCTCACTTCGCGGCAGGGTCGTGCTGGTCACCGGGGGTTCCGCGGGCATCGGGCGGGCGACCGCGCGGCGGTTGGTCGCCACCGGCGCCCGCGTCGTGGCCTGCGGGCGCGACCAGGACCGCCTCGACGCCACCGCCGCCGAGGTGCCCGGTCTGCTGACCGTGCGGTGCGACGTGACGGACGCCGACGACCGCGAACGCCTCGTGCGCACCGCGGTCGAGCGCTGCGGCCGGGTCGACGCGCTGGTCAACAACGCGGGCCGGGGCGCGGTCGGCAGGCTCGTCGACCTGGACCGCGCCACCGTCGAGGACCTCGTCGCCGTCAACTTCACCGCGGTGGCCGAGATGACGCGCCTCGTCCTGCCGCACCTGCCGGACCGCGGCGGTGACGTGGTGATGATGTCCTCGGTGGCCGCCTGGGCGCCGCTGCCGCCGTTGTCGCTCTACTCCGCCACCAAGGCCGGGGTGAGCGGCCTGACCGCGGCGCTGCGGCGCGAGGTGCCGCGCGGCGTGCGGGTGCACCTGCTCTGCCCCGCGCCGACGAGCACCGAGTGGCTGGCACGCGACCAGCAGGGACGTCCGGACGAGGCCGAGGCGCCCGGCAAGGTGTCGGCCGGCGCGGCGCCGGAGCGGGTCGCCGCCGAGGTCGAGCGGTGCCTGACCGGGCGGCGGTCGCGCACCGCCGCCGTGCCGCGCTGGTGGGGCGTCACGCGGTTGACCTCCGTGCCCCCGCTGGACCGCGCCCTGGACGCCGTGCTGACCCCGCTGGCCCCGTCACTGGTGCGGGCGGTCGCCCGGTACGGGCGACGCCTGTGACGGACCGGGCGTCACAGCACCACCGCGCCGGTGGTGATCAGCAGCACCACGTCGATGACGGCGACCACCAGCAGCGCGTTGAACGCCGCCCGGGACCCGGGACGGCGGGCGCGCAGCCGGCCGACCACCAGGACCGCGGCCGACAGGGGCAGGGCCACCAGGCCGGCGAGCGAGACCGGCCCCGGCGGGCCGAACGCCAGGATCACCGAGGTGAGCAGCACCAGCGCCGAGGCCACCGCGGCGCTGGCCGGCGCGCCGAGGCGGTGCGGCAGACCGCGCACCCCGGTGGCGAGGTCGTCGTCGATGTCCGGGATGACGTTGGCGAAGTGGGCGGCACTGCCCAGCACCGCCCCGGCCGCCACCAGCCACGCGGGGGGCCAGGGGTGGCCCGGCGCGCCGAGCACCACGAAGGCGGGCAGCAACCCGAAGGACACCGCGTAGGGCACCATGGAGAAGACGGTCCCCTTGACCCCGAGGTCGTAGGCCCAGGCCGAGCACAGCGCGACCACGTGCACGACGCCGGCGACGACACCCGACACCATGGACAGGCCGACGGCCGCCGGCACCGCGACGCCGGCCGCGACGGCGACCGACGACCTGCTGATCGCACCGGTGGCCACCGGTTTGTCGCTCCGGTTCGACGCGGTGTCGCGCCGGGCGTCGAGGGCGTCGTTGAGCCACCCGACGGAGAGTTGACCGACCAGCACCGCCGCGACGACCGCCACCACTCCCCGCCCGTCACGGCCGGTGGTCACGGCCAGCGCGGCGGCCACCGCGGTCACGGCGAGGGAAGGCAGGGGATGACAGGCACGGACCAAGGCCCAGAGGCGCAGCAGCACGGGGGACCAGTCTGCCGGCCGGCGGAACTTCCGCAGAACGACCCGAGGCTCTACGAACTGCTGGCCGACCAGTGGTGGCAGCCGCGGGGCGCGTTCGCGATGCTGCACTGGCTCGCCGCCGCGCGCGGCGACCTCGTGCCACCGGCCACCCGGCCCGGCGCGGTCCTGCTCGACCTCGGCTGCGGGGCGGGCCTGCTCGCGCCGCACGTCCGCGCCAAGGGCTACCGGCACGTCGGCGTGGACCTGTCGCACTCGGCGCTGCTCCAGGCGGGCGACCACGGTGTCACCGCGGTGCGCGGCGACGTCCTCGCCGTGCCCCTGGCGGACGGTGTCGCCGACGTCGTGGTGGCCGGGGAGATCCTTGAGCACGTGGCGGACCTGCCCGCCGCCGTCGCGGAGGCGTGCCGCGTCCTGCGGCCGGGCGGGTCGCTCGTGCTGGACACGCTGGCGGCGACCGCCGTCTGCCGGGTGGTGGCCATCGGCATCGCCGAACGCGTGCCGGGGCTCGCGCCACCCGGTGTGCACGACCCGGCCCTGCTGGTGGACCGCTCCCGGTTGGTGCGGGAGTGCGCACGTCACGGTGTCCGGCTGGCGCTGCGGGGTATCCGACCCTCCGTGACCGGGTTGCTGGCGTGGCTGTCCGGTCGGGCGGACGACGTCGCGATGGTGCCCACCCGCTCGACGGCGGTGCTGTTCCAGGGGCGCGGCGTCAAAGCCCACCCCGAGAGAGGACGAGGGTTGACTGAGTCGGAACACCCGAGAACGCAGGCACGGACCACCGCCGCAGGGACGCCCGGATGGTGACGGCGCGCGTCACCGGCGTCGGCACCGCGCTGCCCCCCGCCTTCGACCAGGAGGAGGTGTGGGAGGGGTACTTCCGGGCGCACTTCGGCGGCAGCCGCGTCGCGGAGCGGATCTTCCGGGGGTCCGGGGTGGACCGCCGCCACGCCGTGGTCAGCCCCCTGGACGAGGACCTGTCCGGCGAGTCGACCGGTGTGCGGATGCTGCGCTACGAGGAGCACGCGCCCGCGCTCGGGCACGCCGCCGTCACCGCCGCGCTCGCGTCCGCCGGTCTCACGACGGCCGACGTCGGACAGCTCACCATCGCCTCCTGCACCGGCTACACCGCGCCCGGCCTGGACGTCCGGCTGGCCGCGTCGCTCGACCTGCCCGTGGACGCCCGGCGCCTGCTCGTCGGCCACATGGGCTGCTACGCCGCCCTGCCCGCCCTGGCCGCCACCACCGACTACGTCGTCGCGCACCGGCGGCCCGCGGTGCTGCTGTGCGTCGAACTCACCTCGCTGCACCTGCAACCGCCCACCGCCGATCCGTCGCAGGTCGTGTCCCACGCGCTGTTCAGCGACGCCGCCGCGGCGATCGTCCTGCAACCCGGCGGCGAACCCGGCGGGGGCCTGGAGATCCTCGGCACGACCACGCTGACCGACACGACCGCGCAGGACCACATGACGTGGCGCGTCACCGACCTCGGGTTCCGGATGGAGCTGTCGCCGCGCGTGCCCGACGTGCTGGGCAAGCACGTGCGCCCCGCCGTGGAGGACCTCCTCGGCGGGCACGGCCTCGTGCCGTCGGACGTGCGGGGCTGGGCCGTGCACCCCGGTGGGCCGCGCATCCTCGACACCACCGAACAGGAGCTCGACCTGTCCGCCGACGCGCTGGCCCACTCGCGGCGGGTGCTGCGAGAACACGGGAACTGCTCGTCGGCGACCGTGCTGCTGGTGCTCGACGAGCTGCTCGCGCGCGGCGGCCTGCGCCCCGGCGACCCCGTCGTGGCCATGGCCTTCGGCCCCGGGCTGACCCTGTGCGCCGCGCTGCTGCGGGTCACGTGATCCCGGTGGTCGTCGTCGGGGCCGGGCCGACCGGGCTCGCCGCGGCGACGCTGCTGGCGCGCCACGGCGTCGAGTGCCTGGTGCTCGAACGCCACGGCGCGCACCACCCGCTGCCCCGCGCGGTGCACCTCGACGACGAGGCGCACCGCGTGCTGGCCGGTCTGGGGGTGGGGGCCGAGTTCGCCGCGATCTCCCGGCCGGGCCGCGGGCTGCGCCTGCTCGACCGGGACATGCGGGTGCTCGCCGAGTTCCGGCGGGGCACCGCGCCGGGCAGGCACGGCCACCCCGAGGCGAACATGTTCGACCAGCCCGACCTGGAGCGGGTGCTGCGCGCGAACCTGGCGCGGCACGCGGGTGTCGCGGTGCGCGGGGACGTCGAGGTCACCGCGGTCGCCCAGGACGACGACGGGCTGGTGCGCGTGGCGTTCACCGACCGGGCGACCGGGGCGGCCGACGAGGTCCGCGCCCGGTACGCGCTCGGCTGCGACGGCGCCAACAGCCTCGTCCGCGCCTCGATCGGCGCGGCGCCGATCGACCTCGGGTTCACCCAGCGCTGGCTGGTCGTGGACGTGGCCACCGACGCCGAACTCGGCCAGTGGGAGGGCGTGCACCAGGTCTGCGACCACGACCGCGCCGCGACGTACATGCGGATCGGCCCGACCCGCTACCGCTGGGAGTTCCGGCTCGCCCCCGGCGAGAGCGCCGAGGACCACCGCGACGTCACCGCGCTGCACCCGCTGGTCGCGCCGTGGACCGGTGACGTCCCGGTGGCGGAGCTGGACGTCGTCCGCGTCGCCGAGTACGTCTTCCGCGCGCAGGTGGCCGACAGGTGGCGCGACCGCGGGGTGTTCCTGCTGGGCGACGCCGCGCACCTGATGCCGCCGTTCACGGGGCAGGGCCTGGGCGCGGGCCTGCGCGACGCGGCCAACCTCTGCTGGAAGCTCGCCGGCGTCCTCCGGGGCGCGCTGCCCGACACCGCCCTGGACACCTACCAGGCCGAACGCGCGCCCCACGCCCGGGCGATGATCGGCCTGGCCAAGCTCGTCGGGACCGCCATGACCGGCGGCGGGAGGGCGGCCGACCTCCTCCGCGCCGCGCTGGTCCCGAGGCTGGGCCTGCTGCCCGGCCTCCGGGAGCGGGCGCTGAGCAGCGAGACGCCCGCGCTGCGCCGCTCCGACCTGGTGGCGCGGCCCCGCCTGCGCCCCGGCCTGGCGGGACGGCTGTGCCCGAACGCCGTGCTGCGCGACGGCCGCCGCTTCGACGACGTGGCCGGGGGTCGCTTCGCCGTCGTCACCTCGGTCGCCGCGTCCCCCGCGCTCCGCGCCGCCGCCGAACGGCGCGGAGCGGTCCTGGTGGTGACCGGGCCGGGGGAGGAGCTGCACTCCTGGCTGCGCGGGGGACGCGCGGCGGCGGCGGTGGTCCGACCCGACGGCGCCGTGCTGCGAACGGGGCGCGACCCGGCGGCGCTCTGCGCGGCCCTGCCGCCGGACCGCGCCGTTTCCGGCCGGGGGCACCGGGTACCCGGCTGATCCGGGGCGGACCTCCGCCGACACCACCTCCACGAGGAGCCGACGTGCGCGACGACGACCCCGACGGCACGCGGGGACCGGCCGACCTCGACCCGGTCACCGCCGAGAGCGAACAGGAACCCGACTTCGGGGACGAGCACGACAGCACGACGGTGGCCGGCGGGACGACCCCAGCCGAAGGGCCCGACGAGTCCGTCCCCGAGGGCCGCGGCGGGATGGACGCCGGGGCCGACGGCCCGCCGTGACGTCCTCCCCGCCGTGATGCCCGGGAGTCCTCAGCCCGGCAGGTTGCCGGTCGGTGAGGTCTCCACCTCGGGCGCGCCCTCCACGGGTTCGCGCCCGACCCCGGCGCCCAGGGCGTAGGACAGGTGCCCGCCCAGCGCCCCGCCCGCGCCCACCGCGGCGAGGCCGAGCACCGACCACTTCCGGCGGCCGGTGACGTAGGCCGCCAGGAAGCAGGTGCTCGCCACCGCGTTGGCCGCGGCGTGCACCAGCCCGACGCGGCGCGAGGGCGCGTCCGTGAGCGTGGACAGCTCGACCAGGCCGGTGACCACGGCGGGTGGCGTCGCGAGCAGCCCCACGCCGGTGAACCGGTGCGCCGTCTCGCGGTCGCCGAACGCGAAGTCGGCCACGGCGGCGCAGGTGTAGGCCCCGATCGGGGCGAGGATCAGCAGCGGGTGCACGGGGTGGCCCAGCCACGTCCCGCGCAGCGCCCGCTCGACGGCGGTGCCGCCCACCGCCCGGCGGATCGCGCGGACGGCCTTGTCGGTGGGGTCGTCGAGCCGGCTCAGGCGTTCGACGGCCCGGAAGAGTCGATGTGTCAGCACGATCGCGGGCTACCCCGACCAGGAGCGCGCAATCGGACGGCACGCGGTGGGACCACCTCCACGCGGTGACTACGGAGAGTGTTCGTGGTGTACGTGAATCCGCACCCCGGTGTACGGTCAACCGAGTCTGGGAGCGCTCCCAGACAGGTCGAGACGAGGAGGGGCTCAGTGAAGCGCTCCACCGCCGCAGTGGCGGCTCTGGGTGTGGTGCTCGGCGCGGGAGCGGTGGTGCTGCCGCAGGCGACGGCCGCCGCGCAGGGCTGCCGGGTCGACTACACCGTCACCAGCCAGTGGCAGGGCGGGTTCCAGGCCGGTGTGAAGATCACCAACCTCGGCGACCCCGTCACCGGTTGGTCGCTCGGGATCGCCTTCCCGAGCACCTCGCAACGGGTGACGCAGGGCTGGAACGCCACCTGGTCCCAGTCCGGTTCCACGGCGACCGCGACCAACATCGACTGGAACCGCTCGCTGGCCACCGGAGGGTCCACCGACATCGGGTTCGTCGGCTCGTGGTCGGGCAGCAACCCCACGCCCACCTCGTTCACGCTCAACGGCGTGGCGTGCACGGGCTCCACCGGGCCGACGACGACCACCACCACGACCACCACGACGGCGCCGCCCGTCCCGCGCAACCCGGTCGAGGCCAACGGGCAGCTGCGGGTCTGCGGCGTCAACCTGTGCAACCAGCACAACCGCCCCATCCAGCTGCGCGGCATGAGCACGCACGGCATCCAGTGGTTCGGCAAGTGCTACAACAACGCCTCGCTGGACGCGCTGGCCGCGGACTGGAAGGCCGACCTGTTCCGCATCGCGATGTACGTCCAGGAGCAGGGCTACGAGACCAACCCGACCGGGTTCACCAACCAGGTGAACAGCCTGGTCGACCTGGCCGAGGCGCGCGGGCTGTACGCGCTGATCGACTTCCACACGCTCACCCCGGGTGACCCGAACCACAACCTGGCGCGGGCCAAGACGTTCTTCGCCTCGGTCGCCGCCCGCAACGCGGCCAAGAAGAACGTGATCTACGAGATCGCGAACGAGCCCAACGGCGTGAGCTGGGCCGGCATCAAGAGCTACGCGGAGCAGGTCATCCCGGTGATCCGCGCGGCCGACCCGGACGCCGTGATCATCGTCGGCACGCGGGCCTGGTCGTCGCTGGGCGTGTCGGAGGGCTCCAACGAGACCGAGGTGGTCGACAACCCGGTCAACGCGACCAACATCATGTACGCGTTCCACTTCTACGCCGCGTCGCACAAGGACAACTACCGCGCGACGGTGAGCCGGGCGGCCTCCCGCCTGCCGCTGTTCGTCACCGAGTTCGGCACGGTCAGCGCCACGGGCGGCGGGGCGTTCGACCGGGCGAGCACCACGGCGTGGCTGGACCTGCTCGACCAGTTGAAGATCAGCTACGCCAACTGGACGTACTCCGACGCGGACGAGAGCAGCGGGGCGTTCCGGCCCGGCACGTGCAACGGCGGCACCTACACCGGCAGCGGTGTGCTCACCGAGTCCGGTGCGCTGATCAAGAGCCGGATCAGCACGCCGGACGACTTCCCCACCAGCTAGGTCCCGTCAGGTCCCCGAGCCCGCGCTGATCGGGCTCGGGGACCACGGGCGGTTGGGCCGAAAGGGGTGCGCGTCCGGGTGAACGCGGGCAGGATCGGACCATGCGCAGCTCACTTCTCGACCACGCGGAACGATCCGTCGAGCCCGGCCACTTCCAGCTCCAGAACAACCACATGCTCAAGGTCGACCTCCGCGGCACCGGCGGCTTCTTCTTCGCCAAGCAGGGGTCGATGGTCGCCTACCAGGGGGACGTCGACTTCGCCTACGAGGGCAGCGGCGGGATCGGGAAGCTGTTCAAGAAGGCGTTCACCGGCGAGGGCATGTCCCTGATGAAGGTGTCGGGCAGCGGCGACGTCTTCCTCGCCCAGGACGCCGACCAGGTGTTCGTGCTGCACCTGGACAACGAGAGCGTGACCGTCAACGGCGCCAACGTGCTCGCCTTCGAGAGCACCCTCACCTGGGACATCAACCGCGTCGAGGGTGCGTCGATGCTCAGCGGCGGCCTGTTCAACACGACGTTCACCGGCTCCGGGGCGCTCGCCATCACGACGTTCGGCACGCCCGTCGTGCTGAACGTGGACGTGCCGACGTTCGTCGACATGCAGTCCGCGGTCCTGTGGTCCACGTCGTTGCAGTCGTCGATCCGCAAGACCGCGAAGCTCGCCGCGGCCATCGGGCGCGGCTCGGGTGAGGCGTACCAGCTGGCGCTGTCCGGTCGGGGCATCGTCGTCGTGCAGGCCTCCGAGGGTCACCCGGCGCCGCCCCCGCAGTGACCCGGCGGGTCAGGTCGTGTTCGGCTGACGAGCGGGCGCCGTGCCGAGCAGGTGGGCGTCCGCCGCGGTCCGCGTGCACTCGTTGGCGTGGTAGACGCCGTGGCCGGGGCCGTCGAAGGTGACCAGGCGCGAGCCCGTGGCCTGCCGGTGCGCGTTCACCGCCCACCGGTACGGCGTGGCCACGTCGTACCGGCTGGTCAACAGCAGCAGCGGGGGAGCCTGGTCGGCGTCGAGCCGGTGCTGCGGGTTGCGGGGGCGGTCGGTGAACCCGATGCACGAGGCCGCCTCGTGGTGGCCGATGGGCGTGCCGCGCAGCGTGGGCGACGCCCGCAGCTCGGCCTCGCGCAGCGAGCGGTACGGGTGGAAGTCCCGGTACCGCAGCACGAAGTCCTGGCACACCACGGCGTAGCGCAGCGAGTCGTAGTGCGGCTCGAACGACGCCCGCGCACCGCCGACGTCCGCGATGAGCGACGCCAGGTTCTCCCACGCCCCACCGCGGATCTCGAAGAACGCCCACTCGATCAGCTCGCCCTGCCCCAGCCCGATCTCGTCCGCCGCGACCAGGGCCTCCTCCCACGCCGCGCGAACACCGCCCGTGCAGGGCGCACGCGGTGTTCGCGGCGCACCACGCGACGAACGCGTCGAACGCCTCCTCCAGGGCCCGTGCCCGGTCCACCAGCAGGCGCCGCTGGTCGGAGCTGTGGTCGATCACGCCGTCCAGCACCATCGAGCGCCTCACCGGCCGGTCCGGGCGGGGCGGCCCCGTAAGCTGGCTGTCTCCAAGGGCGGGTCACCTCCGGGTGCCCATCGGCGAGGGGCGGACGGGTGCGGGCAGCGGCGAGGACGGGCCGGTTCGGGCTCCTCGTGTCGCTGCTGGTCCTCCTCGGGGCCACCGCCGGCGTGGCGCAGGGCGCCGCCGGCGCGACGCACCCGGTCCTGTTCAACGGCTGGTCGGTCTCCGACGAGCCGTCGATGCACGACGACCGCCACGACTGGCTCAGGTTGGCGGCGGCCCGGCATGCGCCGGCCACGGCGCACCCGGACACCTGGTGGGTGCTGTGCCGGCGCGCGACCGCCCGCTGCGCGCCGCGGGGTCGGTCGCCCGCCGACGTGGCCGGTTCCGCCCGGCCGCCGGTCGCCGTGTCGACGCCGCCGTCGACGAGGACGCCCCCTCCGGGGGGACCGGCTGTCCCGCACCCGTCCCTTTCGCGACGCGCCTGACGCACCCACCCACCTCGGGGGGCGCGCCGGTGGCGCGCGCCGTTCGTCCACCCCGAAGGGTTCACCCATGTCCGTCGTCGTGCTCGTGCTGCTGATCGCCGCCCTCGTCACCGCGGTGGGTCTGCTGGTGACGATGTTCCTGAAGGACAAGCCGCTCTACGGGGCGATGGGGCTCGGCCTGCTGGCCGGTCCCGGCGCCCTGCTCGCGCTCGCGTACCTGCCCGTGGCGTAGCCCGGCGGGTCCCGGTCGGTCACCCCTCCGCGGGGGGGGGGTGGTGACCGACCGGGACCACGTCACCGGCAGGCTCGCGTGGTCGGCCCGCCCGGAACACCGGGTGCCGGCCAGGCGTCAGCCGGGGCAGCGGCCGACCGCCGGACGACTCCTCCCGGTGCGGCACGAGGTGGAAGTGGTCACCGGGGAACGCGACGAGCCGGAACCCGGCGCGGGTCGCCTCCGCCCGGCCGGCCGCCTGCGCCCCGGTCACCCGCGGGTCGGCGTCCCCGGTCAGCGCGGTGATCGGGACGGGCAGCGGCTCGCCCAGGTCCGCGGGTGCGGTTCGCCGAACCGGTCCTCGCGGCCCGGGTACTGCACGGCCCACAGCTCCACGTCGTCGGGCAGCTCGTCGACCACGGGCGGAGGAAGCTCGCGGAGCCGCCCGCGTGCGGGAAGCAGACCAGCCGGCGTCGTGCGGACGGCCGCGCCGGGTCAGCAGCGCGCCCACTCGCCCCGGTGGACCCGGCTCACCGCGCACCGGCCGGTTCGTCGACGCCCGCGAACGTCGTCCGCCGCTTGAGCGCGGCGATCAGCGGGGCCGCCATGAACGTCGTGGCCAGCGCCATCAGCACCATGATCGCGAACAGGGGCGGCGACACGACGCCGAGCTGCACGCCGACGGTCAGGATCACCACCTCCGTCAACCCCCTGGTGTTCATCAGGACGCCGATCAGCAGCGACTCGGGCCAGGGCTCGCCGGTCAGCCGGGCGGTGAGCGCCGACCCGCTGAGCTTGCCCGCGGTGGCCACCGCGACGACCAGCAGCACGGTCAGCCACAGGGCGGGGGTGGAGAGCAGGTCCACCCTGGTGGAGATGCCGACCAGGCCGAAGAACACCGGCAGCAGCAGCACCGACGTCACGCTGCCCAGCTTGCCCTCGACGGCGCGCAGCCACGTCGGCTCGCGCGGCATGACCGCGCCCGCCATGAACGCGCCGAAGATCGCGTGGATGCCGATCAGGTCGGTGACCCACGCGCTGAGGACGGCGATCACCAGCACGCCCCAGATCGGCGGTCGGCCCCACCTCCGGAGCAGCGGGCGCACCACGACCAGCATCAGCGCCACGTAGACCGCCGACCACGCGAGGGTGAGCACGACGTCCAGCGGTCCGGACGAGTTCACCACGGCGACCACCACGGCGAGCAGGAACCAGGCGACGACGTCGTTGGTCGCCGCGCACAGCAGGCTCACCACGCCGACGCGGGTGCGCAGCAGGTCGGACTCCTGGAGGAGTCGGGACAGCACGGGGAACGCGGTGATGGCCATCGCCGCCGCCATGAACAGGCTGAACTCCAGCCGACCGGTGCCCTCCCCGAACCGGGGGTGCAGCCACAGCGACAGCGGCACCGACAACGCGATCGGCACGAGCATCGACGCCTGGCTGATCAGGGTGACCTTGCGGCCCTGCCCGCGCAGCGCCCGCAGGTCGATCTCCAGGCCGACGAGCAGCATGAAGATCACCAGGCCGATCTGGGCCAGCACGTTCAACGACTGGACCACCTGCGGCGGGAACAGGTGCTCGGTGGAGCCGGGGAACACCACGCCCAGCGCGCTGGGGCCCAGCAGGATGCCGGCGACGATCTCGCCCAGCACCCTGGGCTGACCGATCTTGCCCACCAGCCAGCCCACCGCGCGCACGGCGACGAGGATGACCGCGAGGGCCAGGAACGTGCGGCTGTTGAGGTCCGCCGCGTCGAGGTGCTGCACGTGCTGTCCTCCCGGTGTCCCGCGGACCGCTGGGTCCGGCGACGTGTCGGTTCGACTCGAAGACGAGTCACCTCAGCGGTTCGCCCGCCCGGTGCCCGGGCCGTCCACGACGGACTGGTCCGGTGTGGACATCGGCGCCGGCCCGCGGCGGTGCCCGACTCGGGGGAGCGGGCCACGCGGACGCCCACGACGTCACCCGGCCGCGGTCCCCGCCGCGCCGGGCCGTGCTGCGGGGCTCGGCACCCGCTCGACCGCGGTGGGCCACGTGCCGCCCGCGTCGACGGAGTCGGCGTCGATCACCGTCCCGCGCACGAGCCCGTCGTGCCCGAAGGGACCGTCGCCGGACACCGGCACGGTGCCGAACCGGTCCGGGCAGGCCGTGCCGCCGAACTCCGCCGACGTCCTCGTCGGGGTGCCGGTCGCCGTCGGGCACAGCGGTTCCGCCGTCGCGGTGGACCGCTTTCTCCGTGTTCGGCGACTTCAGCCGGAGCACCTGGAGCCGGCGGACTCGTCTCCGCCGGCTCGTAATGATCGAGTGGGTCGACGTGACGGTCCCGGTGGAATTGGTCGAACTCTCCCCCCATCAGGTGTGGAGTCCTGTTGTCGGAAATCATGCGCACCTCTGCTGTCGAAAGAGCACCCGATCGGGCGCTCGTGTGCGAGAGAACGGTGGAGTGGTGTTCGCGCGTTCCACCAGAAGTGCGCACCGGAATGCGCCTCTTGGTCGAAGCCGTGATCGGACCCTGGACCGGGGCGCACTTCTCGACCGCGCGGCGATCGGCCCGGCCGCCGTCGACGGTGGGTGATCTCGAACGCTCGACGAGGGCGACCGGCGAACGACTCCCGGGTGTTCGCGACACGCGCGGATATGCGGCCGGCTCGTCTGCGATGCCGGCACGCGTGGATCAGTGCAGCTCAGAGCCCCAGCTGAGCATTGTGGACGACGCCGTGCGACCTTCTCACGCGCAAGAACGCGGGTGCCTGCGCGGTCGGCCGGAAGACGGCTCGCAGGTGGTGCAGCGTCGCATGAACTCTCCCCAGTAGTCGTACCGCCCCGTGCGGGGAGGATTTCTCGGACTCACCCCAGTACCAGGAAACTTCTCATCGAACGTAACCGGCGCTCCGTCGGCGTGTCAAGGTTTCGACCGACGTGGTGACGGTGCATGCGTGAAGTGGGATTTCACTGTCGGTGACTCCCCCTCTCGGACCTTGTCGGTGGGGCGAACGCCGTACACACTGTGTTGCCGGAACCCATATCCAGCGCGGCTGCGGAGGTGTTCTCGCCCTGGCCGGAGCTCTGGGGCAGGGATTTTCGCGCCGGGGCCGGGAAGTGATCGAGAAATGCGCACGGGAGTGCTTCCGCGGTGCGTCGACGCACGGGGAGAACTGCTCGCCACGGTGGAACCGGCGGTCGGGGTGGACGGCGTGGTGCGGGGTGTCCCGGTGAAGCGGGGCGCGCGGGTCAGGTCCGGGCGGACCAGGTCGTCGGCGAGGTGCGCAGGCCCGCCCGCACGGCCGCGTGCACGGCGCGCGCCAACCGCGAGCCCTGCACCGAACGCGGACCGCCGTACTCCGCCGCCGGCCCCGTCGCCGGGCACAGCAGGACCGTGGCGTCGGTCGGTGTCCCGGTGCCCGGCACACCGCCCTCCACCAGGGCCTGCGCCTTGGCCTCCGCGGCCGTGGCCACGGCGTTGACCAGCGCCGCCGGCGTCAACCGCACGGGGAACCACCCCACCACGTTGATCGTGCCCGGCCGCCACGCCAGCGCCTCGCCGCCCGCCGCCCAGGTCGGGTGGGCGCCGATGCCGGTCGTCGCGGTGACGGTCACGCCCCGGTCGGTCGTGGTGACCTCCTGGCGGACGTCCACCGCGGTCAGCACGCCGGTGCCGGTCCCCACCAGGCCGCACGCGGCGGCGAGGTCGACCACGTCGGCGGCCGGGTCGTCGCGGTCGTAGTCGTGCGGCACCGTGGCGTTGAGCACCCACTCGCGTTCGCCGATGCCTCCGCCGTGCACCGCGGAGGAGATGGCCAGCCACGGTCGCCCGGTGCGCCACACCAGCACGGACCGACCGTTCACCCGGTGGTGTTCCGGTTCCACGCGTGCCCTCCCGCCGGCGGCGTGCCCGGCCGGGCGTGGACAGCGGCCCGGCGGCCCCGGCCGCGACCGCCGGGTCGGCACTGTACGCGGCGGCGACCCGTGCCCGGGCGCCGACCGCACCGGGGCGGCGGGGACCGGTTCCCGCCGACCCGGGCCCGGTCAGGTCGTGATCGAGAAGCTGTTGGACCGGAAGTCCATGCCGCCGGACGACGAGGTGATCTCGAAGCCGAACTGCACGTCGCCCACCGTCACGTCGCCCCACCAGCCGCGCGCGCCGATCCAGCGCAGCACCGCGAGCACGTCCACCGTGCCGGCGTTGGTGTTGCCCGTCCGCACGAAGGAGAACACCTGGTTCGACCCGTTGGACCCGCGGTGCACGTCCCAGGTGTGGCCGCCCACCGACACGGTGGTCTCCCGCCCCCCTATGGGGCCGACCGGCCCCTGCTTGTTCACCCAGATCATGACCTCGTACGCGTGGTTGTCGGCCCAGATGTCGTACGCCGTCGCGTACGCGCCGCCGCCGGGCCGGGCCACGTCGAACGAGCTGCTCAACCTGCTCAGCGCGCTCAACTTCCGGTTGACCATCCTCGCCGAGTGCGGGTACGACTTCACGCCGCCGGTGTTCGGGTGGTTCGCCCACACGCCCCAGTTCGAGTACGAGTTCGCCCAGATCGTCTGCGGCCCGACCCCGCTTCCCCAGACGTTGTTGCGGACGGTGTACCCGCCGTTCGACCAGGTGCCCCACTTGTCGGTCGAGGACCACGTCGCGGCCTGTGCGGGCACCGCGCTCCCGACCAGCAGACCGGCGAGCACGACCGCCGCGGCGGCCCATCGCGTTCTCGTCACTGTCGGCACTCCTCCCGGGCGTCGTCGCCCACGTCGGCGCGCTTCGTCGAACCACGTCGCGGAGCGCGCCGGGAACGGTGTCCGGCGGCGGAACGGATCGGACTTTCGCAGTCCACCCGGGACCGGTCAACCGGGCGGTCCTCCTTCGACGGGCTTCGACGAACGGCTTCGAAGGAATTCACCCGGCTGCGCGGCCTCCCGGGGGCCCGTGCCGCTACACCGGCCGGCCCCCTACCCGCTCGGGCATCCCGATCCCGACGAGGCCGTCCAGCGCGCGCGGCAGCGGACCGCGGTGCAGGACGCCCAGGCGCTGGGTGGCGCGGGTGAGGGCGACGTACAGCTCGGCCGCGCCGCGCGGGCCGTCGGCGAGGATGCGCTCCGGTTCCACGACCAGCACGGCGTCGTACTCCAGGCCCTTCGTCTCCGACGCCGCCACCGCGCCCGGCACGTCCGGCGGCCCGATCACGACGCTGGTGCCCTCGCGGCCCGCCTCGTCGCGGACGAACTCCTCGACGGCGGCGGGCAGCTCGTCCCCGGTGACCAGCCTGGACCACGGCCGGGCGCCGCACGCGCGGACCGACTCCGGCGGGCGGACCCCCGGCGCAAACCCGGCCAGCACCGCGGCGGCGACGTCCATGATCTCCGCCGGGGTGCGGTAGTTCACCGTCAGCGACCGGTAGACCCAGCGGCCGGGCACGTACCGGTCCAGCATCCCGCCCCACGACGTCGCGCCGGCCGACGACCGGCGCTGGGCGAGGTCGCCGACCACCGTGAAGGAACGGCCCGGGCAGCGCCGCATCAGCACCCGCCAGTCCATCTCGGACAGCTCCTGGGCCTCGTCGACCACGACGTGCCGGTAGGTCCAGTCCCGGTCCGCGGCGGCGCGCTCGACCAGTTCCCGGGTGTCGTGCTCGACGAAGCGGTCCGCCAGGTCCTCGGCGTCGAGCAGGTCCGTGGCGAACAGGTGGTCCTCGTCGTCCATCATGTCCCGTCGGCCGACGAAGCTGTCCAGCACCGCGGCGGCGTGCTCGGTCTCGGCCGCCCGCGCCCGCTCGGCGGCGCGGTCCACCGACCCGTCGCTGCCGAGCAGGTCGACCAGCTCGTCGAGCAGCGGCACGTCCGACACCGTCCACGCCTCGCCGTCGGCGCGCAGCAGCACCGGGTCACCGCCCGCCGCCCGCAGCCGTTCGGGGGAGGAGTAGAGCGGCGCCAGCAGCGCTTCCGGCGTCAGGACGGGCCACAGCTCGTCCAGCACGGCGGTGAAAGCCTCGTCCTCCGCCAGCTCCTTGACCAGCTCGGCCCGCAGGCGCTCCCACGACGTGCGGTCCTCCCGCGTCAGCCAGCCCTTGCCGATCCGGGGGATCGCCCGTTCGGTGAGCACGTACGTGACGATCTCGGTGAACACGGCGCGGGCCTCGTTGTGCGGCAGCCCGCTCGCGCGCGCCTCCTCCCTGGCCCACTCGGCGGTGGGGGCGTCGATCCGGGCCGTGCCCCCGCCCAGTTCGATCGTCAGCGGCTCCTCCGGCAGCCGCTGCCGGTCCCGGATCGCCGCCGCGAGCACGTCCAGCATCGCGAGCGAGCCCTTGAGCCGCGCGGCCTCCGGACCGTCCTCGGCGGTGACCAGCAGGCCGGGCACGAGGCCGCCGGTGGTGGTGAACACGACGTCGGACTCGCCCAGCGACGGCAGGACGCGGCCGATGTGGTTCAGGAACGCCGGGTTCGGCCCGACCACGAGCACGCCGTGCCGCTCCATCCGCTCCCGCTGGGTGTAGAGCAGGTACGCGACGCGGTGCAGCGCCACCACGGTCTTGCCGGTGCCCGGACCGCCCTCGATCACCAGCACGCCGGGGTGGTCGAGCCGGATGATCTCGTCCTGCTCGGCCTGGATCGTCGCGACGATGTCGCGCATGCCCGCGCCGCGCGGCGCGTCGACCGCCGCGAGCAGGGCGGCGTCGCCGCGCGCTTCGCCGTCCGGGCGGCCGAGCACCTCGTCGGTGAAATCGAGCACACGCCGCCCGCGGGTGTGGAACTGGCGGCGTCGGCGCATGTTCTCCGGGTTCGCGGCGGTGGCGACGTAGAACGCGCGCGACGCCGGCGCGCGCCAGTCGAGCAGCACCGGTTCGTACTCGTCGTGCTCGTCGAAGAGGCCGATCCGGCCGATGTAGGAATGTTCGCCGGAAAGGGTGTCCAGTCGGCCGAAGCACAGCCCGTTGTCCGCCACGTCCAGCCGCTTCGCCTCCTTGGCCAGGGCCCGCACCTCGGCGTCCCGCTCGACGGCCGTCCCGCCGTTGCCCAGCAGCGCCGCGTCGTACTCGCCCTTCACCCGCGCGCGCTCCGCGTCGAGCCGCGCGTAGAGACCGGCCACGTAACCGCGCTCGGACCGCAATTCTTCGTCGTACCCCTGAGTTGACACATGCCCCTCGCAGCGGCTAACCTGATACCAGTTTCGGCGTATTCTCCATCTCACGGTGGAGAGCACGCCGATTTTTCATTCTCCGCCCCTTGTCAAGTCCCCGGTGCGACGTGCGCGACCAAGGGGAGTGGGAAGAAGTGGTCGACTTCTTCCCGGTGACCACGAGCCGGTGACGAGGCCGGCCTCGTGCGCGAGCAGGCCCGCCTGGGTGCGGTTGCGGCAGTCGATCTTCACCAGCATCCGCGAGACGTAGCTCTTCACGGTCGCCTCCGACAGGTGCAGCTCGCGGGCGATCCCCGCGTTGGACAGCCCGCGCCCCAGGCAGGCCAGCACGTCCCGGTCGCGGTCGGACAGCCCGCGCAGCCGAGCCCTGGCCTCGTCGCGCCCGCGCCCCGCCGCGGTGGCGGCGACCAGCCGGGCTGCGGCGGCCGGGGAGAGCACCGTGTGCCCGGCCGCGGCGACGCGCACCAGCCCCACCAGGTCCTCCGGCGGCGTGGACTTCAGCAGGAAGCCCGCCGCACCGGCGCGCAGGGCGCGCAGCACGTAGCCGTCCGCGTCGAAGGTGGTCAGCGCGACGACGGCCGGCGGCGCGGGCAGCGCCCCGATCCGCTCGATCGCCACCAGACCGTCGACGCCCGGCATCCGCAGGTCCATCAGCACCACGTCGGGACGGTGCCGGACGACCGCCTCCACGGCCTCCGCGCCGTCCTGGGCCTCGCCGACCACCTCCAGGTCGTCGGCGGCGCCGAGGATCACCCGCAGGTGCGCGCACACCATCGGTTCGTCGTCGACCACGACCACCCTGATCACGCCACCACCCGATCTTCCCCGCCCCCGGTCACCCGGCGTCCTCCCTCGTCGGCACGTACGCGGGCAGCGCCGCGTCGACCCGGAAACCGCCGTCCGGCGTCGGCCCCGCGTGCAGCGCCCCACCGACCAGCTCCACCCGCTGCCCCAACCCGAGCAGCCCGACGCCGGAACCGCTCGACGCCAGCGCGTCGTCGGCCGCCCACCGCGCCGGGCCGTTCGTGACGCGCACGGTGACGCCGTCGCCCCGGTAGTCCACCACCACGGCCACCTCGGCGCCCGGCGCGTGCTTGCGCGCGTTGGTCAGCGACTCCTGCACCACCCGGTACGCCGTCCGCCGGACCGTCGGCGAGACCCGCCCGGGCACGCCCCCCGCCGAGTACGACACGCGTTCGCCGACCGCGCGGGCCTCGTCGACCAGCGTCCGGGGGTCGGGCGCGGTCGGTTCCGCCGGGGCTCCGGCCGTCACCTCGCCGCCGGTGCGCAGCACCCCGACCAGGTCGCGCAGCTCGGTCAGCGCGAGGGCGCACGCCTGCCGGATGTCCTCGGCGGCGGCGCGCACGGCGGGCTCGGCCGATCCGACGCCGAGCGCCCCGGCGTGCAGCACGACCAGGCTCAGCCGGTGGGTCACCACGTCGTGCATCTCCTCGGCGAGCCGACGCCGCTCCGCCGCCCGGGCCCGCTCGGCGAGCAGCACCTGCTCGCGCTCGGCCCGCTCGGCGCGCTCGCGCAGGGAGTCGACCAGCTGCCCGCGCGCCCGCAGGTACAGCACGGCCAGCGCGGGCAGCAGGGTGTTGACCAGGCCGAGGGGCGTGGTGTCCCAGGCCGGGTCCCAGAACCGGGTGCCGACCGCGGCGAGCAGGCCGACCAGGACGGCCGCGCGCCGGCCGTCGACCAGCCGGACCAGGTTCGTGACGATCGCCGGGGTGGCCACCGGCAGCGCCAGGTGCGTCGCGGGCGGCACGGGGACGAGCAGGCCGGGCGCTAACTGCCCGGAGAGGAGCAGGAGCACCGCGACGACCAGCGCCCAGGACGCCACCCGCACCGGGAACCGGGCGAGGAACAGCAGCGACACGTCCACCGACAGCCGCACCGCCAGCCCGGCGTGCGGGCCCGGGCCGTGGACGAGCAGGTCCAGGGCACCGAAGAGGACTGCGGCGGCGACCAGCCAGAGCCCGTCCCGCCGGGTCGGCCACAGCGCGGGGACCCGTTCTCGGCGCACCCGGCCCACGGTAACGGCGCGCGCCGCACCGCCCACCCGGAGTGCAACTTTCGTGGGTTCGGCAGTCCACCTCCGCCGCTGACGCCGGGGAGGCCGGCCGAGGTGCACTCGGTGCCATGACGAACAGCAGCTGTTCCAGGCGGACCGCGTTGCGCGCCGCCGCCGCGGGCGCCGCGGCAAGTGGACTCACCCTGGCCGGGGGCGGTGCGGCGGCCGAGGCGGGCGGCAGGCGCGGCACGACGACGTTCGTGGTGGTCACCGGCGCGAGCGGCGCCCCCGGCGGCATCGACGCGCTGTCGTTGCGCGGGCACCGCACCGTCGGCGTCCCCCTGCCCGGCCACCGCGCCACCGACGCGCAGTTCGCCGTCGACTACCAGTGCCCGCAGGACGCCGCCTCCCTGGCCACCCGGCCGTCGCCGATGGCGGGCGTCGGGCTGGACGCGTACACCGCCGCGGCGGTCGACGTGGTGCGCACCGTCGCCGAGTTCGGCCCGGTGGTGCTCTACGGCGGCAGCCTGGGCGGCGCGACGCTGAACCGGGTGGGCAACGCCGTGCCGCACCTGGTCGACCGCATCGTCTACGACACGGCCTTCTGCTGCGTCGACCTCTCGTGCCCGGAGGAGTACCTGGCCACCCCCGAGGGGTCGACGAGCCTGGGGGGCGACCTCGCCGACCTGATCGTCGCGGACCCGGCGGTGATCGGCGCGGTGCGGATCAACTACCGCACCGCCGACCGGGCCGCGCTGGCCAAGCTGAAGGAGGTGATGATGGCGGGCGCCGACGACGCCGAGTTCCACGGGTTGCTCGCCTGCCTCCAGCCCGACGAGTCGCCGACGGTGGGCCGCGAGGACTCCCGGGTCCGGGCGGACACCTGGGGGCGCATCCCGCGCACCTACATCCGGCACACCGCCGACCGGATGATCCCCCTGGCGCTCCAGGACCGGATGATCGCCGAGGCGGACCGGCTCACCCCGCGCAACCGGTTCGACGTGCACACCGTGGACGCGCCGCACGCCGCCAACGCCGCGCAGTTCGGTCGGATCGTCGACATCCTGGACGCGCTGCCGGAGTGCCGGCGCTGACCTCAGCCCCGTGCCGCGCCGGCGACGAGCCGGGCGAGCTCGACCGGCCGGGTGGTCATCGGCCAGTGGCCCGAGTCGAGGTCGGCGAACCCGACGTGCCGGGCCCGGGCGAGTTCGGGCACGTCGCCGGCCGCGATCCACCCGCGGGCCTGGTCGGGGGTGAACTCGGGGCACACGACGAGGACCGGCACGTCGAACCGGCGGTCGTCGGTCAACCGCACGACGCCCTTGCTCACGCCCTCGGGCACGGGGATCGCGGTGGCGGCGAACCGCTCCCGGGCGCGCTCGTCCAGGTCGGCGGAGTCCGGTCCTTCGAACGGGTTCCACCCGGGGAACGGCATGACGCCGTCCCGGTGCTCGAAGAAGTCCGCGTAGGGCTGCCCGTCGCCGGCGGGGAAACCGCCGACGAGCACGACCCCGGCCACCCGTCGCGGCCGCGCGTCGGCGGCCAGCCACGCCAGCGAGCAGGCGGCGGAGTGGCCCACCACGAGGCACTTCCCCGACGCCGCGTCCACGGCGGCCAGCACCGCCGCCACCTGGTCGTCGAGCGTGGCGGAACCGGACCCGTCGCCCTGGCCGGGGAGGTCGACCGGCACGGGGCGGTGGCCGAGCGCCGCCAGTTCGGGCACGACGCCGTCCCAGGTGGACGCGTCGAGCCACAGGCCGGCGATGAGCAGGATGTCCACGGTCGGTTCTCCTCGTTCCGGTGTCGTCCTCGTGAGCCGGACGTCACGCTACGACCGGTTCCGGACGATCGGCTTCCGGTTCGCCCGGGGCCACTACCCTCTTCGCGTGCCGACCGATGCCAGTCCCACCGCGCGGGCGCTGCGCGCCATCGAGATCCTCCGCAACCGACCCGGCGTGACGGCCGGTGAGCTCGCGGCGGGGCTGGGGGTCACGGAACGCGCCGCGCGCCGGTACGTCGGCATCCTGCGGGAGGCCGGCATCCCGGTCGAGTCGGCCCGCGGCCCCCACGGCGGCTACCGGCTCGGCCGCCGGACCAGGCTGCCCCCGATCGTGTTCACCGAGCCCGAGGCGCTGGGCCTGGTCATGGCGGTGCTCGACGGCCGGCCGGCCGCCACCGACGTCCACGACCTCGTGGGGGCCGCGCTGGGCAAGGTGATCGGGGCGCTGCCGGAGAACGTCGGCCGGCAGGCGGCGGTCCTGCGGGAGCACGCGTCGGCCGTGCCCGACCGGCACCCCGCCCGCCCGGACCCCGCCACCACCGGCGCGCTCGTCGCCGCCGTCGCGGCCCGCCGCCGCGTGCTGGTCGCGTACCGGGCCGAGTCGGGCGACGAGTGGGAGGCCGAGGTGGACCCGTGGGCCGTCGTGGTCCGCCACGGCCGCTGGTACCTCCTGTGCCACTCGCACCGCTCGGACGCCGTCCGCACCTACCGGGTCGACCGGGTCCGCGACGTCCGGCAGACGGTGCACGGCTTCGAGCCGCCGGCCGGCCTCGACCCGGTGGCGGCGGTGGAGGAGAACCTGGGCACCGGGTGGGAGTTCCCCACGCGCGTGGTCTTCCACGCCCCGCCCGCCGAGGTGGCGCCGTGGGTCCGCCCTCCCATGGGGCGGCTGGCGCCGCTGGGGGAGGGGTGCGTGCTCGTCGGCAGCACGAGCAACCCGGCCATGTACGCGCAGGAGTGGCTGGCGGCCGTGCCGTTCGCGTTCCGGGTCGAGGGCGGGCCGGAGCTCCGCGCCGCGGTCGCGGGGGTCGCCTCGCGCTTCGCCGCCGCCCTCCGCCCCTGAGCGGTCCCGGCGCGGGTGACCGGGACCCGCCGGAGGGGTTCGCCCGACCGGGTGGCCGCCGACCGCGCCGACCATGGGGCTGAAGGGGCGCGTCCCCGCGGGGGCCACCCGTGGGACGCTGGCTGTGGGCGAGCGAACCGAGAGGAACCGACTTGCGCGCGAAGTGGAAGCCGTACCGCGTCGCCACCCTGTCCCTGGTTTCCGCCCTGGTGGCCGCCGGGGCGCTGGCGGGGGCCGCGGGCCCGGCATCGGCGGGCACGACCGCGGTGCGGCTGGACTACACCTGCACCACCTCCCTCGGGCCGACCGTCGAGGTGACCGCGTGGGCCGTCGGCGGTCTGCCGGACGACGGCGCGGGGCCGAACAGCGTCAGCCGCCACCAACCCGCCTTCATCGACGTGGACGTGCACCTGATGGAGCTGCGCCCGGTCCTGGAACTGGCCGACGAGGTGCGCCTGGACGGCGACAGCACCGCGACGCTCGGCGCCAGGATCACCGGCCCGGACGGGACGCGGACCGTCGAGGCGGCGCTCACCGTCGCGCCCGCGTGGGTGCGGAAGAGCCAGGGTGCCTCGCTGCGGACCGGGGGCGCCTTCCCGGTGCAGTACCTGGGCCAGGAGGGCTACTACGACCTGCACGTCGACGGCTTGGAGCTGACACTGCGCCCCAAGCGCGCCGACGGCACGTCCCTCGGCACGGTCACCGCGTCCTGCTCGCACGACCCGGCGCAGAACGGCCTGCTGGGCACCGTGTGGTCGCAGGGCCTCGTCAGTGACCGGCCGTTGCGCCCGACCGGGCTGCGCGTGGTGTCGACCACCCCGACGTCCGTGACGCTGGCCTGGGAGGCCAACTCCTGGTGGTTCCCGACCGCGGGCTACGACGTCTACCTGGACGGCGGGAACTTCGGCCGCTTCCCCGGGAAGCAGGCGACGCTGACCGGGTTGACGCCCGACAGGCTCCAGCGGGCGAAGGTCGTCACCGTGGACGTGACGGGTAGCCAGTCGACCAAGAGCCAGGGCCTGCTCTTCACCACCCCGCCGGCCTGACCGGCGCGATCCGCCGTCACCGGGGTCCGCCGAGCCGCGGCCCCCGGCGACGGCGGTCGTCCGCGTGGCGCGTCAGGCCGTCGGCCGGTCCGCGGCGGCCGGTCGAAGGGGTGCGCCCGGTCCGGCCGGCACCGCGTCCCACGCCGCGACGACGTGGTCGCGCAGTCCCTCGCGGGTGGCGGGACCGGACGCGGCGGCCCGGTGCTCCCGGGCCCACTGCTCCTGGGCCCGGTGGAACACGGCGACCAGGACGTCGAGGGCCAGCAGCACCGGCAGGTCGCCGGGCAGGTCGAAGCGCCCGCGCAGCACGGTGAGGGCGGCGCGGGTGGTGCGGTCGCAGAAGTACAGGCAGTGCGCCTCGATCGACGGGTTCCGCTCGGCGAGCCTGCGCGAGAGCAGCACGCGGTGGGGCCACTCCGGGTCGGTCATCCCGTCCAGCGTGGTCAGCAGCACGCCGCGCAGGAAGCCCGCCAGGTCTTCACCTGCCGGCTCGGCCGCGGCCAGTTCCCGCAGGAACAGCGTCCACAGGTCGTGCAGCGGGGCGCCGGCCAGGTCCTCCTTGCCGGCGAAGGTGCGGAAGAAGGTCCGCTTGGAGATCTCGACCGCGTCGCACAGCTCGTCCAGCGTGGTCGCGGCGAACCCGCGCTCGGTGAACAGGCGCAGCCCGGTGGCCAGCAGGGCCTCGCGGGTGCGCTGCTTCTTGCGCTCGCGCAGCGGCGGGCGGGTGTCGGACGGGGTGGGCGTGCTCATCGGGGGCAGTCTAGTCCAGGGGTCGAAAGCCACTGATAGGCTTTTGCCACTCGGTGGCACTTCGTCGCCGGGCTTCGTCGACACCACTCCGACCGCTCGACACCACCTCCGGGAGGACCCCATGCGCGCGCTGCTCGTCGACCACTCCGCCCCCGCCGGCCTGCGCCTCGGCGAGGCGCCCGACCCCGTGCCGGCCCCGGACGAGGCGCTCGTCCGGGTCGCCGCGACCTCGCTGAACCCCGGCGAGGTCACCGGGGTGATCCCCGGCTCACCCGATGGCGCGGTGCCGGGCTGGGACGCCGCGGGCGTGGTCGAACGCGCCGCCGCCGACGGCTCCGGCCCCGCGCCGGGCACACCGGTGGCCACGCTCGGCCTGGCGGGCGGCTGGGCCGAGCTGCGGGCCGTGCGCACCGACCTGCTGGGCGTCGTGCCCGCGGAGGCGGACCTCGGCGCCGTCGCCACCACCCCGGTCGCGGGCCTGAGCGCCCTGCGCGCCCTGCACCGGCTGGGGCCGATCCTGGGCAGGCGGGTGCTCGTCACCGGCGCCACCGGCGGCGTGGGCCGCTACGCGGTGCAGCTGGCCCGCCGGGGCGGGGCGCACGTCGTCGCCACCACCGGCGACCCCGACCGCCACGGCGACCGGCTGCGGGCCCTGGGCGCGCACGAGGTGGTCGCCGACCCCGGTGAGCTCGCCGACCCGGTCCACGGCGTGCTGGACCTGGTCGGCGGGCCGCAGCTGGTCCGAGCGCACGGCCGGCTGGCCGCACGCGGCACGCTGGTCTCGGTCGGCCGCGCGTCGGGCGAGCCCACCGCGTTCCCGGCCGGGGCGTTCGAGGGCATGGGCGCGCACGACCGCACCATCGCCACGTTCTTCCTGCTCGACTGCCCGGACCTCGGGCCCGACCTGACCTGGCTGGCCGGGCGGGTGCACGCGGGTGCGCTCGACCCGAACGTGACCTGGCGGGGCAGCTGGCGGGACGCCGACGCGGCGCTGGCGGCGCTGGTGGGGCGGCGACTGCACGGCAAGGCGGTGCTGGACCTGGACTGACCGCGTCCGTCCGACCGCCTGCCGGGCGGGTCAGAAGTGGTCGTCCTCGGTCAGCTGGTGCTCGAAGGCGTCGGCGTTCGACACGAGCAGCGCGAGCGGGCGCTCGAACTCCTCCCGGACGCTCAGGTGCTCCAGCGGCACGGTGTGCTTGAGCAGCGCCACGCCGTCCACCACGGCCGCGCCGCCGACGAGCGACGTGCCGGCGAGTTCGAGCAGCCGCCCCTGGTCGATCGCGTCCGCCCGGCCGACCGCCGAGGAGATCTCCAGCCACGCCCCGCCGTCACCCTCGGGCACGTGGTGCAGCGCGACCTGCTGCGTGCGTCCCCCGGTGGTGTCGAGCCGGAAGCGCAGCCAGTCGTCCGACTCCTCCAGCACCTCGTACCTGGTGCGGACGTAGTTGATCACATCGGTCCAGCTGGTCACCGTCGGTCGCCTCCCGCGCTCTGCTGATCACCACCGTAGTACCAGGTGCGGACGGGGGCGAAGAGGTGTGGCGCGACGGCCGGGAGCCGTCGCGCCACACGTCCGGGTGCTCGACCAGGGGGCGTCAGCTCACCGTGATGTTGGAGCTGCCGCTGCTCCGGTAGCCCTCGGTGGCCATGATCATGTAGTACCTGAAGCTGCCCAGCTGCATGTTGGCGCGGGTCCAGGCGTCGAAGTGGGTGCCGGTGGTGATGGTGCCGCCGACCCTCTTCTGCTGCCGGACGCTCCAGAACTGCGGGAAGGTCTTGTTGTCACCCTCGATCGACGGGGCGTTGTAGCGCATCGTGTGGTAGATGTCGTACGTGCCGCCGTCGCTGCTCACCGTCCCCCGGTGCGAGCCCGTGGGCCGGTAGTCGCCCCAGCTGTCGACGATGTAGTACTCCACCATAGGGTTCGACGTCCACCCGTAGAGGCACAGGTAGCCGTTGCCGGACGGGTTGAAGCTGCCCGAGTACCGCACGGTCCGGCGGCTGCCGTTGCTCCAGCCCTTGCCGCACACGAAGTTGCCGGTGTTGCGCCACGACGTGCTGTACTGGCCGCCGCCGCCCATCGTCATCGAGACGGTCCCGTTGGCGTCGGTCCAGAACGAGTAGAAGTAGCCGTTGTGGTTGCCGGTCTGGTTGTTCGTGACGGTCTGCGCGTGGGCGGTGCCGGGCAGGATCAACGCGGACGTCGCCAGCGCCAGGGTGCCTGCGCCTGCGCCGCCCAGGAACAGTCGGCGGCTGATCGGGTGGGCGGGGGCGTTGTCGTCCATGTGCACGCTCTCCTCCTCGTTGAGGCCGGCGGCGGATCGGCTTTCGGTACGTTCAGTGTTCGATCGGGTGCGCCGGGTTGTCAACGATTCGCGCAACCTTGCGAAAGTTTTGGCGCAAGCGTGCGAAAGAATTCGTGCGGAGGTTTCGTTCAGTGAAACAAAGAGGATCGTAGCAGGTAGAGCCTTTGTGGACGAAGAATTGCCGCACTGCGCCGCCGTGCTCGGAAAGCGTTCCGGAATTCCCCGGAGGGGCGGTGCGCGCCCTCCGGGGAATCGGGTCAGAGTGGGCCGGGCGGTCGGCGCCCCTCGGTGATCTCCGCGACCTGCGCCGCGGTGAACGGCGGGTCGAGCAGGTCGTCGCGGAGCGCGTGGCAGCGGAACATGTCCGCGATGTAGTGCATCCGGTCGGGCAGGTCCGACCAGTCGCGCGCGGCGGTGCCGAGCACGCTGTCGGGCGTCGGGTCCACCTGTTCGAGCAGCGCGAGCAGGTCCGGGTGGGTCAGCCGCGCCAGTGGTGGCGGGAACGTCGCCGGGAGGTCGTCGCCCAGGTCGAGCAGCTCACCGCCGGGCAGCGCCAACGTCATCACGTGCCGGGTGACGGCCCTGCGGGCCAGTGCGCGGGCCTGGTCGGCCAACTGCTCGCTCGCCACGCGCACGGGCGTCCGCCGGCCGAGCGCGGTCAGCACCGCGAGGCGCAGCCACCGCAGCACGCGGTTGTCGGGCAGCAGCAGGTCGAGGATGCGGCGTTCCAGCTCGCGGGGATCGACGACGGGCGCTTCCAGGGCGGCGGTGATCTCCGGTTGCAGCCGCGTCTGCTCGTGCAGGCCGACCTCGACGTTGGCCAGGAGCAGCAGCTCGGCCCGCTGCTTCGGGTCCTCCGTCGTCATCGCCAGGTGGTACCGGCCGAACGCCTGTCGGAGGTAGCGCTGCCCCTCGGGCGGCTCGCCGGGGCGGAGCGCGGCGCGGAACTCCGCGATCCCGTCCCCGTCGGGCGACCCGTCGGCGCACGCCGCCAGGAAGCGGGCGAACTCGCGGGCGATCTCCTCGAAGACCTTCAGGTTCCCCCTCGCGGTGGCGTCGCCGACCGCGTCGAGCCGCGCGGTCGCCACGACCGCCCGGCGCACCCACCGGCCGGCGTCGTCGAGGGCGCGCCCGGGGAAGGCGCGCCGCAGGCCCCGGACCGCGAACTCGACGCCGGCGGTCGCCTCGGGCGAGGACTCCAGCAGCCGCTCCAGCGCGTGCTCCAGGTCCTCCTGCCGGATGGACCGGCCCACCTGCTTGGACGCCCACACCGCGAACGTGCACCAGTTCGCCGACCCGCCGGTCAGGGCGGACAACGCCCGCGACAGCTCGTGGTAGCAGTGGGTGATCCGGAGGTTGCGCACGACGGGCTCGGCGTGCGCGGAGATCCGCTCCACGTCGGCGACCGACGGCGGGGCGGGCGGGGCGCTGCCGCCGGGCTCGTGCACGTCCGCACCGGGTTGACTCATGACTCGACCTTCCGTCCGGGCTCTACCCGGTCATCGTCCTGGACGGGGTCGACGTGACAGCGGGGTTCCGGCGCAGCGGGAGCGGTGGGCGTCGGGTCTCCTCCGCGGACCGGTCGCCCCGGGGACCCGAACGGCGTTCGGCGGTCTGGAGAAGTCCACACCGGACGGATATCCCGAGTGCTCGAGTCGAATCTTCGACCGGGTTGTCGAACATCCCTTCGCTCTCCATCCTTCGACGGGGCGGGGGACGGACGACGGAGGGCGTCGGGACCATGGGAAGGATCGCCGCGATCGGCGCGGCGCTGCTCGTCACCGCCGGCTTCACGACGCCGGGTTCCGGCGTCGCCGCCCCGCCGCGGGCCGATGCCGCCGTCGGGCTGCACGTCGGCGGATCTTCCACGGCGCCAACGGCACCAGGGCGACCTCCCGCGAGGCCGCCGTCCACGGCGGCACCCAGCCGACCACCACCACGACCCGCCCCGGAAGGGCGACGTGCACCGTCACCGGCTCCGGCGCGGCCGGCGCGGCCTGCAACGGCGCGCTCGCCGCCGGCGCCACCACCTCGTTCGGGTTCACTGGCTCGTCGCGCGACGCCAACGGCGTCCTGCGCGGCGAACTGACCGGGGACCGGCGTCCGGTGGGGCATTGACGCGCGGGTGGCTCGCTCATAACCTCGCGGAAACCGCTTTCCGAACCATGCGTCCCGGCCGCCGGGACCGGAGGGTTGGCCATGGGTGCACTGGAGCGCTTGAGGAGGACGGCGGTGTCGGCGCTGGTGCTGGCCGCCGTGCTGACCGGCTGCGGGGACGGCGCGGGATCGGGGCCGGTCACCCTGCGGTACGCGTGGTGGGGCAACGCCGAGCGCGCCGAGCTGATGCAGCGGGCCATCGACCTGTTCCACCAGCGCAACCCGGACATCAGGATCACGCCGAGCTTCCAGGAGTTCGAGGCGTACTGGCAGAAGCTGGCCACCGAGACCGCCGGCGGCAACGCGCCCGACGTGCTCCAGATGGACTTCGCCTACCTGCGCGAGTACGCCGACCGCGGCGCCCTCCACGACCTCTCCGACCAGGAGGGGAACCTGGAACTGGACGACCTGCTGGACGGCCTCCGGACGGCGGGCGAGGTCGACGGGCGCCGGTACGGCGTGCCGGTCGGTGGCAACACCTGGGCCTACCTCTACAACCCGGCGCTGTACGCGCAGGCCGGCGTGGCCGAGCCGGAGCCGGGCTGGACCTGGGACGACTACCGCGCCGCGCTGCGGCGGATCACCGAGCGGACCGGTGTGCACGGCGGTGGCAACTACATCGGCAGCTACTACAACCTGGAGCTCCAGCTCCGCCAGGAGGGCGGGCAGCTCTACACCGCCGACGGCGGGCTCGGCTTCGACAAGGCCCGCCTGGCCGAGTTCCTGCGCGAGGGGACCGAGCTGGCCGACGCCGGCGCCGTGCTCCCCGTCGAGAAGGGCGTGCAGATCAAGCCCTCCCACGCGCTGGAGCTGGACCTGGTGGCGGGCGACCTCGGCTGGGACAACTTCACGGCCCGCTACGCCAAGACCGCCAAGGCCGAGCTGAAGCTCGGACCCGTGCCCGGCGGCGGCGGCCAGTACCTCAAGCCCGCGATGCTGCTGAGCCTCTCCGCGCGGACCGAGCACCCCGAGGCGGCGGCCAAGCTGGTGTCCTTCATGGTCAACGACCCGGAGGTCGGCCGGATCTTCGGCGCCAACCGCGGCCTGCCGCCGACCAACGCGCAGCGCGCCGCCGTGCGGCTGGAGGGGCCGCTCGCCGCCGTGGCGGCCTACGAGGACGACCTGAAGGACGAGTTCGGCGAGACGCCGCCCGCGCCGCCGAAGGGCGCGGGCACCCTGGAGCAGGCGTTCATCCGGATCACCGAGGAACTCCAGTACGACCGGATCACCGTGGACGAGGCGGTCGACCAGTTCTTCACCGAGGCCGACGAAACCCTCGAGTCGTGACGGCGACGCTCGCCCCGGACCGCCCCACCGACAGCCCCGCCGGGAGGCCGCGCACACCCGCCCGCCTCCCCGGTGACGGTCGGGCCGCCTACCTGTTCCTGTCGCCGTGGGTGCTGGGCGTCCTCGTGCTCACCCTGGGGCCGATGCTGACGTCGCTGTACCTGTCGTTCACCGACTACGACCTGTTCGGCGCACCGCGCTGGATCGGCCTGGACAACTACGCGCGGATGTTCTCCGACGCCCGCTGGCTGAACTCGCTGGGCGTCACCGCGCTGTACGTGGCGCTCGCCGTGCCTCTGAAGCTGGCCGCCGCGCTCGCCGTCGCCCTGCTGCTGGACAACCGGCGGCGCGGGCAGGGTTTCTACCGCGCTGCCTTCTACGGGCCGTCGCTGATCGGCGGCAGCGTCAGCGTCGCCATCGTGTGGAAGGTCGTGTTCAGCGACGACTCGGTCGTCGACCGGCTGCTGCGCTCCGTCGGCGTCGACACGGGCGGCTGGGCGGGCAACCCCGACTTCTCCGTGCCGATGCTCGTGCTGCTGGCCGTGTGGCAGCTCGGCGCGCCGATGGTGATCTTCCTCGCCGGGCTCAAGCAGGTGCCGCGCGACCTCTACGAGGCCGCCGAGGTGGACGGGGCCGGCCGGTGGCGGCGGTTCGCCTCGATCACCCTGCCGATGATCTCGCCCGTGGTGTTCTTCAACCTCGTGCTGGAGGTCGTCAACGCGTTCCAGGTCTTCACGTCGGCGTACGTGGTCGGCGGTCCGAACGGCCAGCCCGCCGGCAGCACGCTGTTCTACACCGTCTACCTGTTCGACCGCGGCTTCGGCGACTACCGCATGGGCTACGCCTCGGCCATGGCGTGGATGCTGCTGCTGGGCGTGGGGCTGGTGACCGTGTTCCTGTTCCGCACGGCGCGGGGCTGGGTCCACTACGCCGGGGACGCCCGGTGACGCGGCGCGTGCCCGGCGCGGTGTGGCACGTCGGCGTCCTGGTCCTGCTGGCGGTCGTGCTCTACCCGGTCGCGTGGGTCGTGGCGTCCACGTTCAAGCCGTCGGCCGCCGTGCTGGGCGACCTGCGGCTGCTGCCCGACCCCGCCACGACGGCCAACTACGAGCGGGTGTTCGACGGCGTCGTCGGCATCGAGGTGGGCGTGTTCTTCCTCAACTCGGCCGTCCTGGCCGTGCTGTCGGTGGTCGGCACGGTCGCGTCGTCGGCTCCGGCGGCCTACGCGTTCGCCCGGCTGCGCTTCCGCGGTCGCACGACGCTGTTCGCGGTGATGATCGCGACGCTCCTGCTGCCGGTGCACGTGCTGGTCATCCCGCAGTACGTGGTGTTCCGGCGACTGGGCCTGGTCGACACCTACGTGCCGCTGCTGGCGGGCAAGTTCCTGGCCACCGAGGCGTTCTTCGTGTTCCTCATCGTGCAGTTCATCCGCACCCTGCCGCCCGAGCTGGACGAGTCGGCCAAGATCGACGGCGCCGGGCAGTGGAGCGTGTTCCGGCACGTCGTCCTGCCGCTGTGCCGCCCGGCGCTCATCACCACGGCGATCTTCACGTTCATCTGGAGCTGGAACGACTTCTTCGGCCCGCTCATCTACCTCAGCAGCCCGGACAAGTACCCGCTGCCGCTGGCGCTCCAGCTGTTCATCGACGAGACCACCGGCTCGGACTTCGGCGCGCTGATGGCCATGTCGGTGCTCGCGCTGGTGCCGGTGGTCCTGTTCTTCCTGTTCTTCCAGCGCTTCCTCGTCGAAGGCGTGTCCACCACCGGGATCAAGGGATGAGGAAGCTCGCGCTGCTGGGGGAGTGCCTGACCGCCGGGCTGCTGGTGCTGCTCGTCGCGCTGCCGGTGGTGACGCTGGTGCCCGCGCTGGCGGCGGGGTGCGCGCACGTCAAGGCGCACGTCGACGGCGAGACCACCGCCGTCCGGGCGTTCTTCGCGCGGGTGCGCTCGGCGCTGCCCGGCGGGTGGCAGCTGTCGCTCGGCGTGGTGGCCGCGTTCGCCGTGCTGGCGGTGGACCTGGTCGTGCTCGGCGCGGGACTGGCCGGTGGGGCGGTGGTGATGGCGATCTGCTCCGCCACGGCCGCCGGGCTCGCCGTGGTGGTCCTGCGCTCGGCGGCGACGTGGTCGCCGGGCGCCCGGTGGGGCGCGGTGGTGCGGGAGGCGGCACGCCGGGCGGCGGCGGACGCGCGGGGGTCGTCGCTGGTGCTCATGGCGCTCGGGGTGCTCGTCGTGGTGACGTGGCAGCTGCCGGCGCTGTTCGTGCCCATGGTGGGGTGCGTGCTGATGGCCGCGGTCGCGGTGGAGCGCCGACCCGTCGGCTGAGGCCGGCCCCGCCGGTCACCGGTGACCGGCGGGGCGTCGGTCGGGGCAGGCGTCCGGGTCAGGCGTCCGGATCGAACGGGATGCCCGCGGGCTTGGCCAGCGACAGGTTGTGGTTGAACGCGCCGTCCTTGATCGCCAGGCTCGCGCTGCCGAAGTCCGCGTTCACCAGGACGTCCCGGATGCCGGCGGGGAAGCGGTCCCAGCTGACCAGGTCCGGGTACTGCCACGAGCCGTAGTGGTTCTCCGGCTGCTCGCTCGCGCTCGCGATGCGGAAGCAGTGGGTGCTCGCGCCGTCCTTGTGGTAGACGACCTTCGGGTGCGTGCCCTCCCAGGAGACCTGGGAACGCGGGTACGTCGAGTACCGGCCGTGCGCGGAGGTCGAGACGTACTGGGCCTGGTCGTTGCTCACCCACACCACCACGTGCTCGATGTCGTGGCGGTGGCCGCAGCAGTCGATGAGGGGGACGGCCTGGTCCTTCTCGAAGTACAGGTCGTAGAGGTACGCGCACCAGCCGTTGTTGCACTTGGAGCGCGAGTACGAGTTGGTGTTGTCCAGGTCGGACCGGTCACGGCAGTTGCCGTTGAGCGCGCCGGAGTTCTTCAGGCCGGTGGCCACCACGCCGGTCGGCGAGATCGCGGGGGTCGGGTAGCAGCCGTCGGTGTCGTAGTCGAACGCGGGCTGCCACTTGGCGTCGGCGGCCGCCGCGTTGCCGGGCAGCGCGAGCGGCGGGTCGGCCCACGCCGCTCCCGGCACGAGCACGGCCAGCAGCGCGGCGCCGAGCAGGGCACCCGCCAGTCTGGCGGCGGTCCGGCCGCCGCGTCGGGGTGTGCTCCGGGGGTGGTCCGTCATCTGGGCGGTCACGACGACCATGCCCTCCATCCGGTGTCGAGGGGCGCGGGTGGCGGCGGCGGCCGGTGTCCGCGGAGGTCGACCGGCCCGGTCAGAGGTTCCCGACCCGGGGGCGACGTGGTCAACCCGCCGTTGGTCGCCCCCCGGCGAACAGGTGGCGAACACCCGGGGGCGCACCCCCTTCACACCGCCTCCGGCGCGCACCACGAAGTCACCGCCCGCACGCACGGGCCAGGTGGAGGTAGCCGGTGGGCTGGTCGGAGCAGTAGCGTCGGGACGTGTCGGAACGGGACGAAGTCGTCGCCGGGCGTTATCGGCTGGTGGAGTTGGTCGGACGCGGCGCCAGTGGCGTCGTCTGGCGGGCGCGTGACGAGCGGCTGGGTCGGGTGGTCGCGGTCAAGTTCCTCGGCGCCGCCGACTCGCCGGACGCCGTGGAGCGGATCGTCCGGGAGGGCCGGGTCGCCGCCCGGTTGCGACACCCGCACGCGGTCACCGTGCACGACGTGGTCGAGCACGGCGGGAAGCCGTGCCTGGTGATGGAGTACCTGCCGTCCCGGACCCTGGCGGAGATGGTCGACGAGCGCGGGCCGCTGCCGGCGGAACTGGTGGCGGGCGTCGGGTGGCAGGTGGCGTCGGCGTTGGCGGCGGCGCACGCGGCGGGGATCGTGCACCGGGACGTGACCACGTTCAACGTCCTCCTGTCCGAGGACGGCACCGCGAAGATCGTGGACTTCGGCGTCGCGCGGGCCATCGGCGAGGGCACGGTGACGGACGCGCGGCTGGTCGTCGGCACGCCCGCGTTCCTCGCGCCGGAGGTGGCGGCGGGGGAGGAGGCGGTGTTCGCCTCCGACGTGTACTCCCTCGGCGCGACGCTGTACGCGGCGCTGGAGGGCCACCCGCCGGTCGGCTCGACCGACAACCCGTACGCGCTGCTGCGGCGCGTGTCCGAGGGGCAGGTGGCGCCGCTCCGGTTCCCCGGCCCGCTGGGCGAGGTGCTGCTGCGCGTCCTGCGCCGCGACCCGGCGGAACGACCGACGATGGCCGAGACCCACGCCCTGCTGGACGCCGTGGTGGAGGGGCGGCCGTTACCGGGCGGCCCCCTGGTCGAGGAGGCGCGGCCCGTCGACGAGGCGCGGCCGGTGGACGAGGCGCGACCGGTGGGGGAGACCCTGCCTCTCGACGACGCGCCGACCGCCGCCCTCCCGACCGCCGGCGCCGGGGCCCCGCCCCACCGCGCGCCGTGGCGGAAGGCCGCGCTGGTGGCGGGCGCCGCCGTGCTGGTCGCGGCCGGGGTCGCGATCGGCGTGGCGCTGGGCGCCGGAGAACCGGCCGACCTGGCCCGACCCGCCCCGACCACCACCGCTGCCACCACCGCCACGACCACCACCACCACCACCACACCTGTGGTGGCGTCCGACTGCACCGCCCGCCTGGAGGTCGCCAACTCGTGGCCGGGCGGCTACCAGGCGCACGTGGTGGTGCGCAACGCCGGCGAGCGGGACCTCACCCACTGGACGGTGACCTGGCCCCAACCGGCCGGCCACGTGATCAGCAACCTGTGGAACGGCACGCTCACCGCGCGCGCCGGCTCGGTGACGGTCGCCAACGCCGCCCACAACGCGGAGCTGCCCGTGGCCGGCTCCACCACGTTCGGCTTCACCGCCAACGGTCCCGCGACGCCCACGCCGGACCTCGCCTGCACCTCCGGCGGCTGAACCGCGCCGGGTAGAGTCGTGCGGGTGGGGCAGGGCGCGGACATCGGTGTCTTCTACGACGGTACGTGGTTCGCGTACCTGAGCGACTTCTACGCCACGGTGCACCCGCGGGCCGCCCGGATCGCCCTCGACGGCTTCCACGACGCGGTGCGCTGGTACGTCCACACCGAGACCGGGCTGGCCCTGGAGGACTGCGCGGTGCACGAGTCGCACTACGTGCGCGGTCGCATCGAGACGCCCGCCACGTCCTTCGACGCCGTCCTGGCCGCCGCCGGGGTCGTCCGGCACGACCTCCCGCTGCACGGCGGCAAGGAGAAGGGCGCGGACGTCCACTTCGCACTGGAGGTGTGGGAGCGCGCCACCACCGCGCCGCTCCAGTGGGTCGTGCTGGTGACCGGCGACGCCGACTTCACCCCGCTGGCGACCCGGTTGACCGCTCGCGGCGTGCGCGTCGTCGTGCCGGTGGTCGACGCGTCGTGGCCGGTGTCCGCCGCCGCGCCACCGCCCGCGTGGACGCCGCGCACCGCCGCACCGCTGCGCGCGGCGGCGACGTCCACACCGGACTTCGACCTCCTGTTCGCGCCCGCGGACCGCGCCGACTACCCGCTGCGGCAGCCGTTCGTGCGCTCCAGCGGGGTCGTCGCGTCCGGCGCGGGCCTGCCGCGCGGGCGGCGCAGGGGGACCGTGACCGGCTGGCGGGCCGGGCAGCCGCACGGCTTCATCACCGACACCCGCGGCGGTTCGTGGTTCGTCTCCCGCGACGACCTGCCCGACGGGCACACCGTGCTGCCGACCGGGACGCCGGTGTCGTTCACCGGGTCGCCCACGCCGACCCCCGGTCGGAAGTACCCGAGGGCGTACGCGATCCGCCGCGAGTGACCCGCCGGGTGCTCAGGCGCCCGTCACGGCGCGGGGTTCCCGCTGCGGGGGCGCCACCCGGCCGGCGGGTCCTCGCCGACGCGCCCGTCGACGGCCTCGCGGATCAGGTCGGCGTGCCCGGTGTGCCTGCCGTACTCCTCCAGGAGGTCGCAGACGAGCCGGCGCAGGTTCGCGTGGCGGCCGTCCGGCCAGGCCAGGTGGACGGGCTGGTCGAGGCCGCCGTCCGCCAGCGCCGCGGTCAGCCTGGCGCGCGCCCGCGCCACGGCGGCGTCCCACAGCGCGTAGAGCTGCTCGGGCGTGTCGTCGGCGGCCGAGGCGAACGACCAGTCGTCGGTCGCGTCCCACGGCGCGGTGTCCCACGGCGGGCCGGGCGACTCGCCGCGCAGCCGGGAGGTGAACACGTCGTCCTCGACGAAGGCCAGGTGCTTGAGCAGCCCGCCGAGGGTCAGCGAGGACCTGCCGACGCGGGTCCTCAGTCCGGCGTCGTCGAGGTCGTCCGCCTTCCAGCGGAAGGTGGTCCGCAGGCGGTCGAGCGCGCCGACGAGGTGCTCGGCCTCCGTGCCGGCGAGGGGTGGTTCCCAGGGGGTGTCGCTCTCGTTCACGGGCGCCACCGTAGTGGGGGCCACCGACGAAGCGGGGATCATCGACCCGACCGGTCCGGGTGCGCACGCGCTCCGGTCACGGACGGCCTATAGCCTCTCCGACGTCGCTCCCGAGGAATGGCCGTCGTCGTCCGGACGAGGTGCGCGACGACCACCCCTGCCGTTCGGACGAAGGAAAGTCATGCGCTTCAGCCCGTCGATCGTGCTGTCCCGGATCATCGAGAGCACGCTCGTCCTGCTCGGCGTCCCCATCTTCTGGTCGGACGACATCAGGTGGATCGCGTTGTGGGACCTCATCGCCGTCGTCTACCTCACGATCCGCGTCGTCCGCCTCGGTCGCGGCAAGCGGGCGGGCGACGACCGGGGCGCGTGGTCAGGACCGCGCTGGGCCGCCGCAGCGGCACCCTGTTCACTCTGGTCACCAGCTTCATCGGGATCATGTCCGGCCTGACCATCGTGCTCACCGAGGAAGGCACCCAAGCGGCGCTGCTCGGCAAGGCCGCGGGTGTGCCCGCCGTGCTGCTGGCGTGGGCGATCCTGCACTTCGGCTACGCCGACCGCTACGCGCAGGCCTACTACGGCGCCCTGCCCGAGAAGTTGTTGGTGTTCCCCGGCACCGAGCACCCGACGTTCATCGACTTCGCGTACTTCTCGTTCACCGTCGGCACCACGTTCGCGGTCTCCGATGTCGAGTCGCGCACCTCCGGCATCCGGCTGCGGGTCCTCGCGCACGGCGTGCTGTCGTTCATCTACAACACCGCGATGCTCGGCATCGCCATCGGGTGATCGGCGGCTGACCGCCGGCGCGGAGTCTGCTCCACGACCCGGCGGTCGGCGTGCGTCAGCGCCCCGTCACCGCCAGCACGGCCGAGGCGATCGCCCGGTGACCCTCGACCGTCGGGTGCACGTCCGTCTTGGAGCAGAAGTACGTCAGGGCGCACACCTTCGCCACGGGCGTCGGGATCTCGCCGTAGGCGGGGTCCCGGGTCGTCTCCGTCAACGGCCCGTAGCCGCCGGTCTCGGCGGTGACGTCGACGAACGTCGCCCCGACCTTCTCGTACTCGGCCTTGAGCGCCGAGTTGAAGAAGTCCCGGAACAGCGACACCGACAGGCGGGCGAGGTCCTGGCCGTTCGGGAACGAGGGGGACACCCACGCGCCGAGGAACACGTCCGGGTAGGTCAGACCCACGATCGGGGCGTCGCCGGCGGCGTCGCGCAGGGCGGGCAGCACGGTGGCCAGGTTGGCCCGCACGGCCGCCACGGCCTGCGACGCGCAGGTCGCCACGTCCGACGACTGCGCGCACGGCGCCAGGTCGTTGCCTCCGATCACCACGGTCACCAGCCCCACCCGGCCCTCGTGCTCGCGCAGCACCCGCACCGCGGCGTCGAGCTGGGTGCTGCCCGCCGGGTCGGGCGCGTCGACGGCGCGGTTGGCGGGGGAGCAGCCGGGCTCGCCGCGCAGCTGCGCGGACGTGGCCCCGCTGCACGCGAGGTTGATCAACCGCAGGTCGGCCTCGTCGGCCACGAGCTGGGCGAAGCCCTCCCGGGAGGAGCCGCCCGGTTCGCCGGCGTCCGCCGGCCGGTAGCCGGTGGCGTACGAGTCGCCCAGCGACACGTGCACGCGCTCGGCGGTAGGTGCGCCGTCGGACGACGTCACCGGGGGTGAGGTCGTCCCCTCGGGCGCCCCGCCCGGCTCCGCGGTGCACGCGCCCAGCGCCAGCAGGAGCGCCACGGGCAGGGCGGCTCGTCGACCTCGCGGCACGTCGGCCCCTTTCGTCCGGAATGCGACGGTTCCCAGCGTACCGAGCCCCGGCTCCTCCACTGTGGACCCGGGAACGCCGTGGACGGGGGTTACCCCGTGACCCGGTCGAGGAACCCGGCGAGCTTGGCCCCGGTCCGCTCGACGACCTCCTCCAGGGTCAGCGACTCGTGCAACCGCCCGCCCGGTCCGGCGTCCTTCTTCCCGCGCAGGTAGAGCGAGCAGGCCAGGTCGGCGCAGAAGTAGCCGCCCACGGAGTTGCCCTGCTGGCCGCTCCGCCCGGCCTTGCGCGCGGTCATCAGCGTGACGCCGCCGCCGGGGTGGGAGGTCAGGCACAGCGAGCACATGGTGCGCCGCGGTTGGCCGGTGTGCGGCGTCGCCAGCCGCAGGGCCACGCCCACCAGGCCGTCGGCGGTCTCGGCGACCAGGTAGGCCCGCTGGGGTGACGCGGAGTCGCGCCAGCCCAGGAAGTCCAGGTCGTCCCAGGGCTGCCCGGCCAGGTCGGCGGGCAGGTTCAGGCGCTTCGCCTCGCCCTTCGTGCAGTTGACGAACGACGCGCGGATGTCGTTCTCGGTCAGCGGTCCCATGACCCCGAAACTACGTCGCCTAGACAACAGGAGCAAATAATTAGGTGCTAACCTAGACGTCCTAGGTTGAGGAGGAGGCATGGCTCGCGCGGGGGTGACCGTCGCACGCCTGACGTCGGCGGCGGCGGACCTGGCCGACGAGGTCGGCTTCCACAACGTGACCGTCTCGGCGCTGGCCCGCCGGTTCGGCGTCAAGGACGCGAGCCTGTACTCGCACGTCAGGAACGCGCAGGAGCTGCGCGAACGGGTGGCCGTGCTGGCCTTGGCGGAACTCGCCGACGACGTCGCCTCGGCCCTGGCCGGCCGCGCGGGCAAGGACGCCCTGGTCGCGTTCGCCGACACCTACCGGCGCTACGCGAGGGAGCACCCCGGCAGGTACGCCGCCATGCAGGTCCGGCTGCCCCCGGACGTGGCCCTCGCCAGTGCCGCCCGCCGGCACTCGGACATGACGCGGGCCATCCTGCGCGGCTACGACCTGCCCGAACCCGCCCAGACCGACGCCATCCGCCTGCTGCACAGCACGTTCCACGGCTACACGACCCTGGAGGCGGCGGGCGGCTTCGGCTCGCACCCGCGGGACACCGGCACCTCGTGGGCGCGGACCCTCGACGCCCTGCACCACCTGCTCGAGCACTGGCCGCCCGAGCAGGAGTAGTCCGTCACACGCGGCCGAGCAGGTGCCGGCCGGCGGCCAGGTCGGCGCGGCCGGTGAGGAAGGCGTCCAGGGCCTCGCGGAACTCCCCGGTGTGCAGGGTGCCGTTGCCGTCGCGGTCGAGGGAGCGCAGGGCGGCGATCAGCTCGTGGCGCCGGGGGCTGCGGTCGAGCAGCCGGGAGTACTCGGCCTGGGTGACCTCGCCGTCGTCGTTGCGGTCGATCAGGCGGCAGACCACGTCGGTGACCCTGCCGTAGCCCTGCCCGGGGTCGGACGTGCCGGGGTAGCGGCCCTCGGCGATGGCGGTGAGGTAGGCGGCGCGGGTGACGGACCCGTCCGCCGGGGCGCCGGTGGCCGCGAGCAGCTGCCGCCACCAGGACTCGAAGGCGTCGTGGACGTCGTTCTCGTCGGCCTCGTCCAGGTCGAGGTGGACGCTGATCTCACGGGCCATGCCGAGCAGGTCGGCCCAGCGCACGACGCCGTCGCCGCTCTGGTCGAGGATCGTGCCGAAGAAGGTGCCCGGATCGGTGCCGGGGACGGCGCGGACGCTGCCGGTGGCCCTGATCGCGGCGGAGGCCATGGGCAGGTAGCGCCAGGGCGTGGGCAGCAGGTCGGCGACGACCCGGGCGGCGTGGTGCGCGCCGAGGACGAGCAGTCCCGCGCCGGGCGCGGTGGTGAGCCGGAGGCGTCGGCGGTAGGCGTCGGGCAGCGTGGCGGTCGTGGCCTGGACCGCGGTGGAGACCACCAGGTGCCGCAGTGGCGCCCAGACCAGGTCCGGGACGGGCAGGTTCGACGGCGGCGGCACCCGGAAGATGCTGCCGGACAGCAGGTCCCGGACGGTCGGGTTGTCCTCCAGGACGTCGGAGGCCATGCGGTCGAAGTAGGCGCGGAACTCGTCGAGGTCGGCGGGCTGGTCGGCCGCGGTCAGGCCGAACAGGCGGCCCAGTTGGCGCCACTCGTCGTAGAACCGCTCCGCCTCGGCCCGGTCGAGGGGGTCGCCGCCGAGGTCGTGGAGGGTCAGGACGGCCTCGAACAGCGTGAGGTGCACCCACGCGCGGGCCCCGGTGTCGGCGGCGGTGAACGGCCGGCCGTGGTCGTCGGTGCCGCGCATGCGGCGGTGGAGCCGTTCGAGGCGGGCGAGTTCGCGCTCCCGCTCGGAGGCGGTGCCGTAGACGTAGTTCTGGAGGCTGTCCAGGGTGCGCAGGAAGCGCCGCCAGGGCCGGGCGGTGTAGACGGAGAATTGGCCGACCGCCGCCCCGATGGCCGGGTGCGCGGCCTGGAGCAGCAGCGTGCGGTGGATGACGAGCAGGAGCCGCCACTGCCCGAGGTGCTGCCAGGTGGTGGAACCGGGACCGAGCACGTCCTGGGTGGTCATGCGGGAGCCTCCCGGCCGTGGCGATCAGGTCGGCGCATCGTCGGTCGCCGGGAGGGTGACCGGCAATTACCCGGTGGTGTGGTCTTTGATCACGCCGGGTGATCGGCGGGTGCCATCCGAGTGCTGTCCACGCGCGGTGAGCGTGCCGGCGGTCCAGACCTCTGTCGGAGGTTGAGCGGTTCAGCTGCGAGAGCGCTCCCATAAGTGAAGTTTTTTGTTGTCTTCTGCGGATGTCTGTGGGTAGATGGGCGACGTTGTGATGGGCCTCATGGACGAGCCCCGAGGAGACCTCCATGCCCCCTGCCGCGCGCCGGCTACCCGCCCTGTTCGTCGCACTCCTGCTCACCCCCGTCCTCGCCCTGCCCGCGACCGCCGACCCGACCGCGACCGCCGACCCGGCGGGCGGTGCCCCGTCCGCGACCGCCGCGCCGCCCGCGCACGGCCTCAAGGGCGAGTACTTCCGGATGTCCGCACCCGGCGCTCGCGACTTCGCCGAACTCGGCGGCGCCACGCTCGACCCGAACGTCGACTTCTCCGACCTGACCAGCACGTTCCGGCAGTTGACCGGTCGCACGGAGCACACCACCGCTCGCTGGACCGGCCGCCTCACCGCACCCGCCACCGGCGACTACACCTTCCACGCCATCGGCGACAACGGCTTCCGCCTGTTCCTCGACGACGCCCCGGTCATCGACCACTGGGTCGGCGACTGGGAGGTCGAGCAGCACAGCGCGCCCGTCCACCTCGTCGCGGGCCAGGAGCACGCCTTCCGGATGGAGCTGTTCCAGGACGTCGGCGGCGCCACCATGCGCCTGCGCTGGTCCACGCCGACGCTGGCCAAGCAGGCCGTGCCCGAGTCGGCGTTCCTGCCGCCCGCGGACTTCCCGGTCTACCCGGTCGGCCTCACCGTGTCCCGCGACGGGTCCACCCTGGAGGCCGACTTCGACCAGCGCGTCACGAACCTCGGCGACCTCGAGCCGCACCTCCGGGTCGAGGTCGACACGGTGCCGTTCCCGCTGGAGTCCGTCGCCGTCGACCGCCGCGACCGCACCAAGGTCGTCGTGGAACTCGGTGCCCGCGTGCAGGCCCCGCAGCGCGTCCGCGTCACCTACGACGGCAACGGCGGCCTGGTCGTCGGTGCCGAGACCGTGCCGCGGGTCATCCGCACCGCGACCAACGCCTCCACCCACCGGCTCAGGACGCCCTGGGGCGAGGAGGTCGACAAGGAGAAGCCACTGCCCGAGTACCCCCGCCCGCAGCAGGAGCGCGACGACTGGCTCAACCTCAACGGCCAGTGGGAGTTCACCGGCGCCACCGCCGACGAGCAGCCCCCGTTCGGCCGCCGGCTGCCCGAGCGGATCACCGTGCCGTTCCCGGTGGAGTCCCAGCTGTCCGGGCTGGAGCGCCACGAGGACCACATGTTCTACCGCCGGCGGTTCGAGGTGCCGCGCGACTGGAAGGTCGGCCGCGGCGAGCGGCTCAAGCTCAACTTCGGCGCGGTCGACCACCACGCCCGGGTCTGGGTCGACGGCACCCTGGTCGCCGAGCACACCGGCGGCTACACCGCGTTCACCGCGGACATCACCGACGCCCTGCGCGGCGGCGGCGAGCACGAGCTGATCGTCGCGGTCACCGACACCACCGGCGACAACCAACCCATCGGCAAGCAGTCCCGCAACCCCGGCGGCATCGTCTACACCCCGTCCTCCGGGATCTGGCAGACCGTGTGGCTGGAGCCCGTGCCCGACCGGTCGATCGACGACGTGAAGACCACGCCGGACATCACCCGGGGCACCCTCGCCGTCCGCGTGTCCTCCACGACGGCGTCCGCGAACGCCCGGGTCACCGCCGTCGCCCGCGACGAGCGGGGCGAGAAGGTCGGCTCCGTGACCGGTAAGCCCAACACCGACCTGACCCTGCCCGTGCCGAACCCGCACCTGTGGAGCCCCGAGGACCCATACCTCTACGACCTCGACGTGACGCTGGAGGACGGCCGCAGCAAGGACGAGGTCGAGAGCTACTTCGGCATGCGCTCCATCGGCGTGCGGAACGTGGCGGGCTTCCCGAAGCTCGTCCTCAACGGCGAACCGGTGTTCTCATTGGCCATGCTGGACCAGGGCTTCTGGCCGGACGGCCTGAACACCGCGCCCAGCGACGAGGCCCTCGCCTGGGACATCAAGGCGCAGAAGGACCTCGGCTTCAACGCGCTGCGCAAGCACATCAAGGTCGAACCCGCCCGCTGGTACCACCACGCCGACAAGCTCGGCATGCTGGTGTGGCAGGACTTCGTGAACGTCAACGTCACGAACGAGACCGGGCAGCAGGCGTTCCTCACCGAGGGCCGGCGCACGATGGAGCAGCTGCACGACTCGCCGTCGGTCATCGGCTGGATCGTGTTCAACGAGGGCTGGGGCGAGTGGGACCGCGAGGAGACCGGCCGGATCACCGAGTCGGTGCGGGCCGCGGACCCGTCGCGCGTCGTCAACGCGCACAGCGGTGTCAACTGCTGCGCGTCGAAGGGCGACTCCGGCAAGGGCGACGTGATCGACCACCACGACTACGACAACACCGACCCGGCGTGGCCGGACGCCACCCGCGTGGCGATGGACGGCGAGCACGGCGGGTTCACCCTGCGCACGCCCGGTCACCAGTGGCCCGGCGCCCCGGCCGTGATCTACAGCGGCGTCGCCGACAAGGCGGCGCTGACCGCGAAGTACGTGTCGAACACGGAGACCTTCTACCTCGACGCGGCCGGCGCGGAGCTGTCCGGTTCGGTCTACACGCAGATCACCGACGTGGAGACCGAGCTGAACGGCATGTGGACCTACGACCGGCGTGAGATCAAGGTCGACCCGGGCCCCGTGCGCGAGATCAACAGGCGGGTGGTCGCGGCCGGCGCCGCGGCGGCCGAGCGCACCTACGACGGCAAGGGCACGTGGTCGCTCGACGGCGACGGCACCGACGCGAGCGGCGCCGGGAACCCGGTCTCGCCCACCGGCGACGCGGCGTGGACGACCGGCGTGCGCGGCCGGGCGCTGGAGCTCGACGGCGACGGCGACTACGCCCAGACCGCCGGGCCGGTGCTCGACACCACCGGGTCGTACTCGGTGTCCGCCTGGGTGACCGTGGACTCGCTGCCGGGCAACTACGCCACCGCCGTCAGCCAGGACGGCAGGCGGGTGGAGAACCCGTTCTACCTCCAGTACGGGCAGGGCAGGTGGGCGTTCAGCGTGCCGGGCGGCAGGCGGGCCACGCTGGCCGCCACGCCGGAGCCCGGACGCTGGTACCACCTGGTCGGCGTGCGCGACGAGGCCGCGGGCGAGACGCGCCTGTACGTGGACGGCGTGCGGGCCGCCGCCATCCCGATCGGCCCGGACGAGGTGAGCACCGGACCGCTGGCCATCGGGCGCGCCAAGTACGCCGGGGCGCGCGGCGACTTCTGGCATGGCTCGATCGACGAGGTCCGCGCCGTGGACCGCGCCCTGACCGACGAGGAGGTGGCGGAGCAGCACGCCGCCCGGTAGCCGGTGGCGTGACGGCGGAGGGCCGCGGGGGACGTCCCCCGCGGCCCTCCGCCGTCACCCCTCCGCCGGCCGACCCGTCAGCCCTCGCCCTTCCTGCCCTTCTCGTCCTTGTCCTTGCCGCGCCGCCCGCCCTCGCCCTCGTCGTCGCCGCCGTCCTCCTCGACGCGCTCCGACGACAGCACCTCCTCGGCCACGATGAGCAGGGTGCCGTCGACCTCGGCGAGCATCAGGCCCCGGGTCTCGGCGATCCGCTCGTCGTCCTCGCCGGTGTACCGCAACCCCACGGTGACGTGGTCCGGGCCGGTCGCCTCGGGCGGCGTCGTCACGGTGAGGTCCCGCACGACCTCCCACGTCTCGTCGTACTTCTCCCGACCCTGCTCCCGCATGCCGGGGCCGAGCATCGCCCACGCGCCGCCGGTGTCGTCCGGCAGCAGGGCGTAGTAGTCGGCCGCGGTCTGCCGGAGCCGGTCGGCGGTCACCTCGCCCTCGGTCTCGGACGCGGTCGTCGAGGTCGTCGTGCCGCCCGACGTCGGGGCACCACCGGCCGCGGTGTCGTCGCTCTTCGCCGCGAGCAGGACGGCGAGGACGATGCCGCCCACGACGACGAGGGCGGTCACGCCGATCAGCACCGGGCGGCGGCGCGACGGGCCGATCGGCGGCACGGGCAGGTCGAGACGCGTCGCAGGGGGAGCGGGGACAGCCGGTGGAGCGGAGGAAGCAGGTGAGGAGGAGGAAGCGGGGGAGCGCAGCAGATCGGCGAACCGGGCCATGTCGGGCCGGGTCGTCGGGTCGGTGCGCAGCGCCTGCATCAGCGCGCCGGTCAGCGGCCCGGCGTTGCGGGGCGGGTCGAAGCGGCCGGCGGCCACCGTGTGCAGCAGCGCGATGGTGTTGCCGCCCTCGCCGAACGGGGGCCGCCCCTCGACCGCCGCGTACAGGGTGGCGCCGAGCGCGAACACGTCGGACGCCGGGCCCGGTTCGGCACCCCGGGCGACCTCGGGCGACAGGTAGGCGGGCGTGCCCGCGAGCAGGCCGGTCCGGGTGACGGCCACGTCGCCGACCGCGCGGGCGATGCCGAAATCGCTGATCTTCGCCGTGCCGTCCGAGGTGATCAGGACGTTGCCCGGCTTCACGTCGCGGTGCACGACGCCGGCCGCGTGGGCGGCGGCCAGCGCCGAGGCGACCTGCGCCCCGATCCGCGCGGCCGCGTCCGGCGGCAGCACGCCCACCTCGGCCAACGTGCGCGCCGGCACGTACTCCATGACCAGGACCGGTCGGCCTTCGTCCTCGACCACGTCGTGCACGGTGACGGCGTTCGGGTGCTGCACCCGTGCGGCGATCCGCCCCTCGCGGGCGGCGCGGGCGACCGCCTCCGCCGACCCCGTGCCCTCCGGCACGATGAGCTGCTTGAGCGCGACGACCCGACCGAGCCGCTCGTCGAACGCCTGCCAGACCACCCCCATGGCGCCCGAACCGAGCCTCGTGCGCAGCCGGTAGCGCCCCGCTACCAACCGCCCCTCGTCCACCACCGGCTCCCGCCTCCCGTCCCGCGCGACCGGAGTGGTCGAACGCCGTACCGGGCAACCCTAGCGCCGGTGGGTCACGGCCCGGGAACGCCGCCGCCCGACCGCCCCCCGGCCGGGGGGGCGCGACGAGCGGAATGCCGACCACGAAACAGTTTCGCCCCGCCGAACGTCGATTGTGGACGACGAACCCCTTGCCCCGCCTGGGTTCCCGACCTAGGTTCGACGGCGTGGCGAGCACAGCGAGCACCGAGCGCCGGACCGATCCCGCCTGGCTGCCCGCGGCGGCGTTCCGGCCCCTGGGGGCGCGGCGGGTCAGGGTGGCCGGCGACGGGCCGCTGGTGGGCACGGTGCGCGCCGAGGTGGCGGCGGCGGTCGCCGAGCACGGCGGCGCGCTGGTCGCCGACGGCCCGGTGGACCTCGACCTGGTCGCCGCCGACGGCGACGGCGAGGCGTTCACCGTCGAGCGGACCGGCGGCACCACGATCGTCCGCGCCGAGGGCGGCCCCGGCCTGCTGTACGGCCTGCACCACGTCGTGCGCCGGGGCGAGGCGGCGTTCGGCGGCGACCTGCCGGCCGAGCGGCACGCGCCGCGCCGGGCGATCCGCATGCTCGACCACTGGGACAACATCGACGTCCACCCCCTGATGGGGCAGGTCGAACGGGGGTACGCGGGCGGCTCGATCTTCTACGCAGACGGCGGGGTGCGCGCCGACCTGGGCCGCGTCGCCTCCTATGCCCGCCTGCTCGGCTCGATCGGCGTCAACCGGGTCGCCCTGAACAACGTCAACGTGCACCGCACCGAGGCGCGGCTGCTGACCGACCTGCTGCCGGACGTGGCGCGGCTGGCGGAGGTGTTCCGCCCGCACGGCGTCGCCGTGCACCTGTCGGTGAGCTTCGCCGCCCCGATCACGCTGGGAGGGCTGCCCACGGCGGACCCGCTCGACCCCGCCGTGCGGGAGTGGTGGGAGCGCACGACCGCCGCCGCCTACGCGGCGATCCCCGACTTCGGCGGGTACGTCGTGAAGGCCGACTCGGAGGGCCAACCCGGCCCGTTCGCCTACGGTCGGGACCACGCCGACGGCGCGAACGCGCTGGCCCGCGCCCTCGAACCGCACGGCGGCACGGTGTTCTGGCGCGCGTTCGTCTACGACCACCGCCAGGACTGGCGCGACCGGGGCACCGACCGCGCCCGCGCCGCGCACGACCACTTCGCCCCGCTCGACGGCGCGTTCGACGACAACGTGGTGCTCCAGGTCAAGTACGGGCCGATGGACTTCCAGGCCCGCGAACCCGTCTCCCCGGTGTTCGCGGCGATGCCGAGGACCCGGCTGGCCGCCGAGTTCCAGGTCACCCAGGAGTACACCGGGCAGCAGAAGCACGTGTGCCACCTGGTGCCGCAGTGGTCGGAGGTCCTCGGGTTCGGGCTGCGCGGCGGCGAACCGGTCGCCGACCTGGTTGACGGCGTGGTGGCGGTGTCGAACGTCGGCGACGACGAGTTCTGGACCGGCCACCCGCTGGCGCAGGCCAACCTGTTCGGCTTCGGCCGGCTCGCGTGGGACGACCGCCTCGACCCGGCGGCCGTGCTGGACGAGTGGATCGGCCTGACCTTCGAGGACCCGTCGGTGCGGGGTCCGCTGCACGAGGTCCTGGACGGCTCGTGGCACACCTACGAGCGCTACACCGCCCCGCTCGGCGTCGGCTTCATGGTCAACCCGGGCCACCACTACGGCCCGTCCGTCGACGGCTACGAGTACACGCAGTGGGGCACGTACCACTTCGCCGACCGCGACGGTGTCGGCGTCGACCGGACCCGGGCCACCGGCACCGGGTTCACCGGCCAGTACCCGGCCCCGTGGCGCGAGGTGTACGAGTCGGTGGGGAGCTGCCCGGACGAGCTGCTGCTGTTCTTCCACCACGTGCCCTACGACCACGTGCTGCGCTCCGGGAAGACGGTGGTCCAGCACATCTACGACGAGCACTTCGCGGGTGTCGAGGAGGTGGGCCGGATGCGCGAGGTGTGGGCGACCCTGGAGGGCCGCGTGCCCGCCGCGCTGTTCGACCGCGTCACGGCGCTGCTGGTGGAGCAGGCGCGGTGCGCGACCGAGTGGCGCGACCAGGTGAACACCTACTTCCTCCGCAAGTCCGGCGTCCCCGACGAGCGGGGCCGCCGGATCTTCTGACGGGTCAGGGGTTCCAGAAGAACGTGGTGAACACGCGGTCGAAGCGCCGCGCCACCAGGTCGTCGCGCTGGACCACCCAGTGCACGACGGCTCCCTCCCACCCCGTCACGTCCATGCCCGCGTCCCAGTCGGCCAGGAGCACCCAGTCCGCCGGGTCGGCCGACACCGGTCCGGTCCACCGGCCCTCCCGCACCGAGCGCACGGCGTCGGACACCGCGTCGGCGACCGGGTCCGTGAACACCGCCTCCTCCGCGGAGTACCCCCCGAGCTGCAACGACCCCCAGGGGGCGATGTCGTCGTGCGTGCTGTTCCAGGCCTCGACGAGGTCCTCGCTGCGGGGGTGGCCCGGTAGCGGCCCGTGCCCCCGGCCGTCCGGGAGTTCGACCGCCTCGTGGTACGGCAGCGACACGTCGATCCGCAGCCGCAGCGGCCCCCGGGGTACTCCGCGTCCCCGGTGCCCCGCCCGTCCCGCTCCGCCACGGCCGCGCCGGCGGTCACGTGGACCACGCCGCCCCGCTCGGCGGGGTCGTACTCGTGCTCCAGTTCGGCGAACAGCAGCAGGTGGCCGTCGGGCGGCAGGGGCAGGTCCGTCGCGTCCGCGGGCAGGGCCGCGAGGTCGAGGGAGGCGACGAAGGGATGGGCGGGGTCCGGGGTGTCCGCCGGGAGCAGGAGCGGACCGCCGAACCGGCCCACGACCGGTCCGTCGCCCCGCGCGGTCAGCGTGGCGCAGGGGCGGGCGAGGGTCGACCAGCGCTCCACGTCGTCGGCGGGGATGCCGCGCGCGAGCGCCTCGTCGCGGAACGGGCCCAGTCGGTCCCGCAGTTCTCGGATCATGGGCGGAACCGTAGCGGGAGCCCCCGACACCGCGGCCCCGGCCACGCGGTGCACTTTCGGGCAATTGCACTTTCGGGCAATCGTGTCGGCGATTCTTCGAATCAAGACGCATTTCACGGGTTGTGTGACGCCGTGAATGAATGGTAATCCTTCAAGGGTGGTCGTCGTCGTTCGAACGATACCCCTGGAGGAATCCATGAAATCCGTTCACCGCGCGGCCGGTCTGGTGCTGGGTCTGGTGTCGACACTCATCGGGGCCTCCCCGGCGGCGGCGGCGCCCTCCACCGGCACCACGTGGACCTTGCGCGACATCGGGACCCAGCGGACGTGCGTGACCTCCGACTTCGGCCACCCCGGCCAGTACTTCCTCGTCCCGGTGCACGGCACGTGGACGCGGCAGCTCACGGCCGAGGTGCGCGACCTGCCGCCGGGCTCCCGCTCCGGCACCACGCCGATCGCCCCGGGGTCGGACTACGACAACGGCATCGCCGCCGGCGTCCACACGCCGCTGGCGCCGGCCCCGGTCGGCGTGTACGCCGCGCACCTGTGGGTCTCGGACGGTGTCGACACCCGCACCGCGCCGATCACCATCACCGTGCGGGAGCGCTGCTGACGGGGCGGAGCGGTCACGCCCGATGTCCCGGTGCCGGCCAGGCGGGGTAGGTGGAGGACCGACGCATCCGGGCCTCATCGGCGCTCCCCGCCGTGCCGCCCGCCTCGTCGACGTGCGCGCCCACGAGGCGCACCGCCCACGCGACCCGCCGCCCGTCGCCGTCGAACCACTCCTCGCGCGTGAACCCCCCGTCCAGGATGGCGAGCAGGTCGTCCTCCAGGTGCGTCCACCCGCGCGCCGGGTCGTGGACCGCCCACGCCTCGTCCCGGAACACGTCCAGCACCCGCCCGTCCCCCGCGCCGACCACGACGTCGCCGTTGTCGGAGACGACCACGGTGATGTCGGGCAGCGCGTCGTCGGGGTGGGTGAGGACCCACCGCGAGCCGGCGCCCTCGACGTCGCCACCGCGTGCGCGGATCGCGTCGCGAAGGCGGAGCAGCGGAATCGGGAACCCCGAATCGTCGTGGAACGGGTCGGGCCGGAGGCGATGATCTTTCGTCACGCCTCAACTCCCGTCGCACGGGTTCGTCGCGGGCACACTGTACTGCCACGCCGCGGATGCGCTCGGTGCCCCGTTCAGCGTGGCGCTCCCGCGCGCGGCGAGCCGGTAGGTCCCCGGCGCGCACGGGACGAAGACCTGGCGCGTCGCCGTTTGTTCGCGGGGAGCACGCCGACCGCCGGCCCGTAGCCACCTGGCAGGGCGAGGTTGTCGGCGACCGGTGCCCACGTCGATTCCCGCTGCTGCTCCAGTCGGACCTCCAGGCGCACGTCCGCCACCTCCACCGTGCACCGAATGGTCGCCTTGCCGCCCATGTCGCCCGGGGTGCCGCGAGAGGCGTGCACGCTGTGCGCGTCGACGCCGCACCCGCCGACGCCGCCGGCGAAGGTGATGTTGCCGGCACAGCCCGCGATCATGGTCATCACCAACGCAATCGCAGAAAAGCGCCAGGTTGCATACCGCACAACTGTATGGTGTGTGGCGCTCGACGTGGTCTCAATCGCCCGAAAGAGTTTCCGGAATGCCTGTTCGAGTGATTGTCGCGCAGGAATTCGGTCTTCGGTGGAATTGTGTTTCGTCGTGGCCGCCGATGTGCGGAGCGGAGGACGTCGACCGGCTCACGGGCAGCGGACCACGAGCGTGGCGGTCCGGGGGAGCGCCAAGTCGTCCCCGACCGCAGTTGCCGCCCGGTGAGCAGGTCCACGCCGTCGAACGGGCACGTCACCACCCGCTCCGCGCCGTGGTCGAGCACGAACGCGTACCGGGTGCCGTTCGGCGCCACCCGCTCGACCACCTCGCCGTCCGGCACGTCGGCCAGCGGACCGGCCGGCCCGTGCTCGGCGAGCACCCCGTCCACCACTGCCCCCACCCCTCCGTCGTCCAACAGGGTCGCCACGTACCAGGCACTGCCGGCACCGCGCCGGGCCCGCGTCACGGCCGGCGTACCGGCGCAGAAGTCCGCGCCGTAGGTGGCCGGCACCTCGGCGTCCTCCGGCACGACCACCTCGAACACGTGCCGCGCCTCGTGCGCCGTGCCCGAGGGCACCACCGGGTCGACCACGTCCGGCTGCCGGGCGTCGGTCTCCTCCACCCGCAGGCCGAGCAGCCCGGCGAACGGGCCGGGCACGTCGGCGAGGAACGCGTTGTCGTCCTCGTCCACCCGTCCGGACAGCGCCGTCGTCAGGAACGTCCCGCCCCGCAGCACCACCTCGGCGACCCGGTCCGCCAGGTCGCCCTTCACCACGTGCAGCAGCGGCGCGACCACGACGTCGTAGCGGCCCGGGTCCGCCGTCACCGGTACCACGTCCACCAGGGCGTTGGCCTGCCACAGCGCCCGGTGGTAGGCGGCCGGCACCCCGACGTGGCGCACGTTGCGGTTGGGGCCGTCGGACATCTCGACCGCCCACCAGCTGGCCCAGTCGACCAGCAGCGCGACCCGCGCGGGCGTGCGGGCGCCGAGCACCGCGTCACCGACCAGCTCGAACTCCCGCCCCAGCTCAGCGACCTCCCGGAACAGCCGGATGTCGGTGTCCGGCGTGGTCGAGCACCGCGCCGTGGTACTTCTCGCACGCCCCGCGCGACTGCGGGGGAGGAGGGGCACGCGTTGTGCCGCTGCCCGTAGACGTGCCGACGACCCTCGAAGTCCACCCGGCACACCTCCGGGTACGCGTGGGCCGGCCACGGCGGCATCGCGCCGCTCGGCGTGGCCTGCACGATCCGCTTGCCCTCGGCGGTCGCCCGTTCCACGATCGCGTCCAGCGTCGAGAAGTCGTAGCGGTCCTCGGCGGGCTGGAGGTGGGCCCACGCGAACACGCCGACCGTGACGGTGTCGGCGCGGGCCGGCGAGAACGCCTCGTAGTCGCGGTCCCACACCTCGCGGGGCCACTGCTCGGGGTTGTGGTCGCCGCCGTAGCCGATCTCCGCCGCCGGGGGTGGACGTCGTTCACGCGGTGAACCTCCGGGTCGCGTCGCGCAGCACCGGTTCGGCGTTGCGCAGGAGGGCGAGGGTGAACGGTGCGGCGAGCAGGAGCAGCAGCCGGTCCGAGACCAGCGCCGCGACGCCGCCCGCGGCGACGAGCAGGGACAGCGCGCCGAGCGCGGCCAGTGGGCGGGCGGCCAGGTAGTAGGAGGCGAGCCGGGCCGTGTCCCGGGTGCGCAGCGACAGCGCCGAGGACAGCACCAGCGCGTTGGACGACCACACCAGCAGGCCGACCGCGACGACCACCAGCACCGCGCCGTACCCGGTGGGCACGCCCGCGAAGCGCAGGTTCGCCAGGGTGAAGCCGATCACGGCCAGCGCCGCGAGCACCGGCAGCCACCAGCGCAGCACGTCCGGCCAGTTCAGCCGGTAGCCGCGCAGGAAGTGCCGGGCGGGGGACAGGTCGCGGTCGGTGAGGAACACCCGCCACGCGAACAGCGCCGCGGACAGCGCCGGGCCGACCGGGGCGAAGCACAGCGCGACCAGCGGCGCGTTGCCCGCGTCCCCGGCCAGCAACGGCACCAGCAGCAGGCCGGGCGCGGTGGTCAGCACCAGCAGCACCTCGACGACCAGGAACCAGTACACGACCGAGGCGGCGCGGGACAGGACGCCGGGACCGATCTCGGCGGCGGGGTCGCGCTCGTCCACGGCGGTCACCTCTCGTGCGCCGCGACGAGGCGGTCGTCGGAGACGCCCAGCAGCCGCCGGTCGTCCAGCCCCTCGTGCTCCTCCGGGCGCACCGGGAGGACCTCCGCGAACGTCACCTCGTGCCGGGACAGCGCCAGGTCCAGGGTCACCCGCCCGTCCACGACCGCGCGGGCCGAGTGCTCGACGGCCGGGCGCGAGCAGTCCCGCAGCACGTCGAGCTGCCGCGCCGACGGCGAGCGCGGCCGGCCCAGCTCGCGCCACGCGGCGAACGCGTTGCCGTCGTGCTCGCCGACCCGCTCGCGCCGCACGAACGCGCGGGTCCCGGGGACGGGCACGGACAGCCGCACGTCGTGCCGCTCCGGCACGTCCGGCCCCCCGGTGCCGCCCACCGGCTGCCACGCCAGCACCGTCACCCGGCCGTCGTCGTCGCGGCACACCAGGTGGTCCTCGCCGCGCGCCAGCACGTGGGGGCCCATGCGGGCCATGAACGCGTACAGGTGGTAGGTCGGCTTGCGCACCTGCCGGTGCGCGAGCAGCCCGAAACCGCCGTGGAACAGCGAGGTGGGGATGTTCTCCTCCTCGAACACGTCGCAGAACGTCCAGTAGGAGAACGAGTCGACCAGGTCGCCGCCGCCCGCGAGCACCGGGGCCAGGTAGGCGGCGTTGTACGCGGTGTCGTGGATCGGGTTGTCCGGCCGGTAGGAGGTGTTGAACTCGGTGATGTGCACCGGCAGCCCGGCCAGCGCGGTGCCCGCGAGGTGCTTGCGCGGCGCGTCGAACTGGTCGAGCAGCGCACCCGGCGCGGTCAGCGTCTGGTAGGTGCCGAACGGCACGTGCTGCGCCGGTCCGGAGGTGTAGGCGTGCCGGGACACGAAGTCGACCGGCACGTCCCGGCGGGCGACGAACTCGGCGAACGGCTCCCACCACCCGTCCGAACCGGGCGAGATGGCCGGCCCGCCGACCTGGAGGTCCGCGTCCACGTCCTTCACGACCCGCGCGGTCGTCTCGTACAGGCGGAAGTACGCCTCCTGGTCCGCGTCCTTCCAGAAGTTCACCAGGTTCGGCTCGTTCCACACCTCGATCGGCCAGGTGCGGACCTCGTCCACGCCGTACCGGTCCACCAGGTGCGCCAGCAGCGCCCGCACGAGCGCCGCCCACTCGTCGTGCGAGCGCGGCGGCGTGATGTTGCCCTTCCACCAGAAGACGGTCTCCTCGCCCGAGGCGAGCGCCGTCGGCATGAACCCCAGCTCCACGAACGGCTTGACGCCCAGTTCCAGGAAGTGGTCGAACACCTGGTCCAGGTAGGTCCACGAGTACCGGACCCGGCCGCCGGACACCCGGTGCACGCCCATGTCGTCCGACAGCAGGCCGTGGCCCCGGACGTACCGGAAGCCGATCTCGCGCCGCACCAGGGCCAGCGACTCCCGGTGGTCGGCGCGCAGCGCGAGGTTGAGCCGCCCGGTGCCCACGCAGTGGCGCCAGGAAGCGGACAGGCGGCCGAGCGGCTGCTCGGGCACGTGGGTGTGGCTCACCAGGACCTCCGGCGTGCGTCCTCGTCGGGGGGAGGTCGGGTCCGGCCGCCCCAACCGCGGCCGGACCCGACCGGCTCAACCGTTCTTCTGCTTGAAGCGCTGGTAGGCGCTGTTCACCAGCTCCATGTACTGCGTCATGCCCTTGGCCTCCGCTTCCTTGACGTAGGCGTCCCACGTCGAGATGTCGCGGCTGCCGAGGATGAACTGGAGCGTGCCCTGGGTGGCGAAGTCCTTCAACGGCGTCTCCCAGAGGGTGGCCTGCTCGCGCTCGTCCGCGGTGAACGGGTACGGCGGGTTCGGGGCGATGACCTTCTTGGCCTTCATCGCCTCCTGGAAGGAGATCTCCTCCTCGGTGAACATCGACTGGAGCAGCTCGGTGGTGCCGCCGTAGGCGAACACGCCGCCCTGGAAGCCGAAGTTCTTCTGGAGGTGCTGCGGCGCGCCCGTGTTCAGGCCGCCGAAGGCGATGTCGGACTTGAGGACCCGCTTGCCGGAGGCGTCCTTGTCGAACGTGGTGCCCTCCACGCCCCACTTGGCGAACTCCTGGCCTTCGTCGGAGTACCAGAGCCAGTCGATGAACTGCATCGTCGCCACGAACTTGTCGCTCTCGACCGCCTTGGCCGAGATCATCAGGCCGTTCTCCAGGCGGGAACCGGTGATGACGTCACCCTTCGGGCCACCCGGCACGGTGATCTTCGCGATGGTCGCGCCCGGGATGTTCTCCAGCGCGGGGCGGTAGTCGTTGACCAGGTTCTGCGCGTTGGTGCTGATCGCGTAGGACTTGCCGTTGGCGAGCTTCTGGATCGCGGGCTCGTCCTTCTGCGTGAAGCTCTCCGGGTCCATCAGGCCCTCGGCGACGAGCTTGCGGAAGAACTCCACCAGCGCCTTCTGCTCGGGCGAGGTGCCGGTGAAGGTGAACTTGCCCTCGTCGGCGTTCCACTGGGCGTTGTTGTAGCCCCAGCCGGCGGAGGTGCCGAAGGTCTGCGCGGCGTAGTTGAGGATCGCCTTGCCCTCGAACCGGTCGGACAGCGGGTAGCCGTCCGGGTGCGCGGCCTTGATGGCCTTGAGGACGGTGTGGACCTCGTCCCACGTCTTCGGCGCCTGGAGGCCGAGGCGCTGGAGCTCGTCGGTGCGGAAGGCCAGCGTGTAGTCCGGCCACACCTCCTCGTGCACGCCCGGCAGGAGGTAGAACTTGCCGTCGTCCTGCTTGAGGGAGTTGATGTCGGGCTGGAGCTTCCACTTCTCGATCTTCGCCTTGAAGTTCGGCATCAGGTCGAGGTAGTCGCTCACCGGCAGGATCGCGCCCGAGGCGACGTACGCCTGCTCCTGGCCCGGGTAGGTCTTGGCGATGATCGTGGGCGCGTCACCGGCGCCGACCACGAGGCTGCGCTTCTGCTCGTAGTCGCTCATCGGCACGACCGTCGGCTTGATCGTGACGTTCGTGCGCGACGTGATCTCCTTCCACAGCAGCCAGTCGTCCTTGATGGCGTAGTTCGGGTGGTCGCTGTAGAGGACGCCCAGCTCGATGGCCTCGGTGGCCTTGAACTGCTTGCCCTCCGCGAAGTCGGCCATCGCGCCGACGCGCTTGCCGTCGAGGTCGACGGCGCCGGCGGGCGCCTCCTCCTCGCTGCACGCCACGGTGCCCAGCACGAGGCTGCCTGCCGTGAGCGTCAGAAGCGCGCGCTTCCACATCGTTCGCATCGTGCTCTCCTAGGAGCGTTCCGATTCGTGCTGGTCACTGCTTCGGGGTCACTGCTTCACCGCGCCGAGCATCACGCCCGACACGAAGTACTTCTGGATGAACGGGTAGACGGCGATGATGGGCAGCACGGTGAGCACCATCGTCACGGCCTTGATGTTCGAGTTGATCTGCGTCAGGTCGCTCTGCGCGCCGCCCACCGAGGTGGCCGTGGACGCGCCCGAGATCATGTTGCGCAGGTAGACGGTGACCGGGAACAGGTCCGACCGGTCGAAGTAGAGGAACGCCGAGAACCACGAGTTCCAGTTGGCCACCGCGTAGAACAGGATCATCGTCGCCACGACCGCCTTGGACAGCGGCAGCACGACGCGCAGCAGGATGCCGTAGGTGTTCAGGCCGTCGATGGCGGCAGCCTCCTCCAACTCCTTGGGCAGGCTCTCGAAGAACGCCTTCATCACCAGCAGGTTGAACACGCTGATCGCGTTGGGCAGCACGATCGCCCAGAGGGTGTTCTTCATGCCCAGCTCGGAGATGAGCACGTAGTTCGGGATCAGGCCGCCGTTGAAGAACATGGTGAACACGGCGATGCCGATGAGCAGCCCGCGGCCCTTGAGGTGGTGCTTGGACAGCACGTAGGCGTAGGTGGTGGTCAGCACCAGCGAGATCGCCGTGGCGGTGACCGTGTAGAGCACGGTGTTGGCGTAGCTGTTCCAGAACGCCGAGTCCGACATGACGACCTTGTAGGTCTCCAGGTTGAACCCTCGGGGCAGCAGGTTCACCCGGCCCGCCAGGATGTGCTGCTCGTCGCTGAACGACTGGGCGACGACGTTGACGAACGGGTACAGCGTCACGGCGACGACGACCAGCAGGATCACCGCGTTGACCTTGCGGAACGCGCGGTAGCCTCGGCTGTCGTCCAGCGCGGTGCGCTTGGGCGCGGTCGGTGCGGCCATCTTCTCGGCCAGCCGCGTCGGGTCGGTGGTCACCACAGGCTCGTCCCCACTGTGCGGCGCGAGATCGCGTTGGCGGACAGGATCAGGGTGAGGCCGATGACCGACTCGAACAGGCCGATGGCGGCGGCGTAGCTGAAGTTGTTCGACACCATGCCGACCCGGTACAGGTAGGTGGAGATCACGTCGGCGGTCGGGTAGGTCAGCGGGTTGTAGATCAGCAGGACCTTCTCGAAGCCGACCGCCATGAACGTGCCGATGTTGAGGATCAGCAGGGTGATCATCGTCGGCCGGATGCCGGGCAGGGTGATGTGCCAGGTCTGCTTCCACCGGCCCGCGCCGTCGATGCGGGCGGCCTCGTAGAGCTGGTTGTCGATGGTGGTCAGCGCCGCGAGGTAGAGGATCGTGCCCCAGCCGACGGTCTGCCACACCTCCGAGGAGACGTAGATGGTGCGGAACCAGTCCGGCTCCTGGGCGAACGCGATCGGGCTGCCGCCGAACGCCTTGACCACCTGGTTGACGGTGCCCTCCACGGACACCAGCTGGAGCAGCATGCCCGCCACGATCACGATGGACAGGAAGTGCGGCAGGTACGACACGGTCTGCACGAACCGCTTGAAGTAGCGGGTGCGGACCTCGTTGAGAAGCAGGGCCAGCACGATCGGCAGCGGGAAGCAGAACAGCAGGGTCAGCGTGCCGAGGACCAGCGTGTTCCCGAAGACTTGCCAGAACGTGGGGTCGTTGAGGAACATGTTCACGTACCGCAGGCCGACCCACGACTCGCCGAACAGGCTGCCGCCGGGCACGAACCGCCGGAACGCGATGACGTTGCCGACCATCGGCAGGTACCGGAAGACCAGGAAGAACAGCAGCGGCACCAGGGCCAGCGAGTACAGCTGCCAGTCGCGGCTGAACGCCCTGCGCCAGGTCCGGCGGTTGCCCGCCGGCCGCTTGGGCGGCGGCGCCTGCGGCGGTCCGGCCGGGGCGGTCGCGGGTTCGCGGGTGTCGACGCTCACGACGGCACCACCTCCACGGCGGTCAGCAGCTCGCGGGTGTGGTCGACCACGCGCGGCGGGCCGACGAGCTCCAACTCGACCTCGGCGCGCACGTCGGCGCTGGAGCGCGACACGCGCAGCCGCACCTCGCCGGGTTCCACCACGCGCCGCCCGTCGGTCCCGGTGAACGAGGTCGCGTCGGCGGGCACCCGGAACCGCACCCGGGCCGTCCCGCCGGGTTCCAGGGGCACGCGCGCGTAGCCGACCAGCCGCACCACCGGCCGCACGACCTGGGCGACGGGGTCGTGCAGGTACAGCTGCACGACGTCCGCGCCGGTCCGGGCGCCGGGGTTGTGCACGTCCAGCTCCAGCTCGACCGCGCCGTCGGTGGCCCACGTCGTGCCGGCCACCCGGGGCTCCGACCAGGTGAACTCGCCGTAGCCCAGGCCGTGGCCGAACGGGAAGGCGGGCGTCGGGTCCACATTGGACACACCGCTGAGGCGGCCCAGCGGCGCGGACAGGTAGGTGCCGGGCTGGCCGGACGGGTCGGCGGGGATGCCGACGGGCAGCCGACCCGACGGCGACACGGCTCCGGTGAGCACGTCCGCGATGGCCCGGCCGCCGAGCTGGCCGGGGAAGAAGGTCTGCACGGTCGCCGCCGCGCCCGCGGCCAGGTCGCCGACGGCGTAGGGCCGACCGGTGACGAGCAGCAGCACGACGGGGGTGCCGGTGGCCAGCACGGCCCGCACCAGGTCGGCCTGCACGCCGGGCAGCTCCAGCGTGGTGGCGTCGCAGCCCTCGCCGGACGTGCCGCGGCCGAACAGGCCCGCCAGGTCGCCGACGACCGCCACGCACGCGTCGGCGTCCCGCGCCGCCGCGACGGCCTCGTCGAAACCGGACCGGTCGTCGCCGCGCACGTCGCAGCCCCGGGCGTGCGCCACGTCGGCGCCGGCCTCGCGCAGCGCGCCCAGCACGGTCGGGATGTCCAGGCCGAGCCCGGCGTCCGGGTGGTGCACGCCGATGTGCGCGGGGAAGGAGTAGCAGCCGAGCATCGCCATCGGGTCGTCGGCCAGCGGGCCGACCACGGCCAGCCGCAGGTCGGGCCGCAGGGGGAGCACGCCGTCGTTGGCCAGCAGCACGACGGACTCCCGCGCCAGCCGCAGCGCCGCGTCCCGCGCCTCCGGGGTGTCGAGGCGCAGCGCGTCGAGGTCTGCGGGCCACGGCGACCAGTCGGGGTCGAGCAGGCCCAGTTCGACCTTCTGGCGCAGCACGCGCCGCAGCGCCCGGTCCACCAGCGCCTCGTCCACGTCACCGCGTTCGACGGCCCGCAGCAGCGGTTCCCCGTAGCAGCGCACGGTCGGCAGCTCCACGTCGACGCCCGCGGCCAGCGCCAGCCCGGCGGCGCGCCCCTCGTCGGCGGCGACGCCGTGCAGCGACTGGAGGAACTTCACCGCGAAGTAGTCGGCGACGACCGTGCCGCCGAAGTCCCAGGTGTCCCGCAGCAGGCCGGTGAGCAGGGCGTGGTCGGCGGCGGACGGCACGCCGTCCACGTCGCTGTAGGAGTTCATCACCGAGCGGGCGCCGCCCTCGCGCACGGCCATCTCGAACGGCGGCAGCACGACGTCCGCGAACTCGCGCGGGCCGATCGACACCGGCGCGAGGTTGCGCCCGGCGCGCGAGGCCGAGTAGCCCGCGAAGTGCTTGAGCGTGGCCACGACCCCGGCCCGCTCCAGTCCTCGCACGTAGGCGGTGCCGACGGTGCCGACCAGGTAGGGGTCCTCGCCGATGGTCTCCTCGGTGCGGCCCCAGCGGTAGTCGCGGGTGACGTCGAGGACCGGCGCGAGGCCCTGGTGCACGCCCGCGGCCCGCATGGAGGCGCCGATCAGGCCCGACACCTCGGCGACCAGGGCGGGGTCGAAGCTCGCGCCCCAGGACAGCGGCGCGGGGAACGCGGTGGCGCGGAAGGCGGCGAACCCGGTCAGGCACTCCTCGTGGACCAGGGCGGGGATGCCGAACCGGTTGGCCGCCACGACCTGCTCCTGCGACACGGCGAGCGAACGGGCGCCCGCCACCGGGTCCACCGGTCGCGTGCCGAACGGGCGGGTGAGCTGGCCGAGCCCGGCGGCGATGACCTCGGTCCAGTCGACGGGGTCGCCGGTCATCTCGTTCTGGTGCGGCGCGACCTCGCCGCCCTCCGGGTCGGCGCCCACCCACACCCCGACGAGCTGGGCGAGCTTCTCGCGGAGCGTCATCTCCGAGACCAGCGCCTCGACCCGGTCAGCGACCGGCAGGCGCGCGTCCCGCCACGGGGGGACCGCCCTCCCGACGGGCGGCGCCGCGGCGTCCGTCGTCCTGTTCGTCATCGACCAGGTACCTCCGACTCACGTCTTCGTGAATAGCCGAAACTATCGACTGTGAAGCCGATAATCGGTCCGGTGGGACGGACCGTAGGACCAACTCCAGTGCACGTCAACAAGTTCATGTGGGTGAACAGATGCTGGTCGTTGCGGCCCGCAACCCCTAGGGTGAGCGCCGAAACTTTAGATCCGAAGCGCGCTGCCGCACGCGCAACCTCTCGGACAGGGCAGGCATGAGCGCGTCAACGGAGTCGAGCCCGAACGGTGCGGCGGACGGTGCGGGCAAGCCGGTGGCCGCGTCCATCTCGTCCATCGCGGCCGAGGCGGGCGTCTCGGTGCCCACGGTCTCGAAGGTCCTCAACGGCCGACCGGACGTCGCCGCCGACACCCGCGCCCGGGTGGAGAGCGTCATCGAACGCCACCGGTACCGCCGACGACGGGCCCGCCAGTCGTCCCGGCCGGCGCTGATCGACCTGGTGTTCCACGAGATGAACTCGGCCTGGGCCACGGAGATCATCCGCGGCGTCGAGCAGGCCGCGGCCGTGGAGCGCGCCGCCGTCGTGCTGTCCGAACTGGGCGGCGCGCACCGCCCCCGCCGCGAGTGGTTCGACGACCTGCTCACCCGTCGCCCGCTGGGCGTGATCCTCGTGCTGGCGGAGCTGGACGCCGAGCAGCGCCACCAGCTCGCGACCCGCACCATCCCGTTCGTCGTCGTCGACACGGCGGGGGAGCAGCCACCGGGCGTGCCGACCGTCGGCTCGGCGAACTGGGCGGGCGGCCTGGCCGCGACCCGGCACCTGATCGCGTTGGGGCACCGGAGGATCGCGGTCGTCTCCGGTCCGACCACGATGCTGTGCAGCCGCGCCAGGGTCGACGGCTACCGCAGCGCGCTGGAGGCCGCCGACGTGCCGATCGACCCGGAACTGGTGCGCTACGGCGACTTCTACGTCCACGGTGGCTACCACCACGGGCTCGTCCTGCTCGACCGGCCCGACCGGCCCACCGCCATCTTCGCGGGTTCGGACTTCCAGGCCCTCGGCGTCATGCGCGCCGCCCGGGAGCTGGGCCTGTCCGTTCCACGCGACCTGTCGATCGTCGGCTACGACGACCTCTCGGTGACCGAGTGGATCGGGCCGCCGTTGACCACCGTGCGCCAGCCGCTGCGCGAGATGGCGACCACCGCCGCGCAGATGGTCTTCACGCTCGCCCGCGGCGAGCGCCCGCCGAACGAGCGGATAGACCTGGCCACCGAACTCGTGGTGCGCGAGAGCACCGCCCCACCTGTCCGTCCCTGACCCGAGGATCGACGATGGCCCTGCTCGACCTGCCCGACTGGGAGCGGTACGCGCCCGAGGTTCGGGAACCCGCCGGTTTCGACGCGTTCTGGTCCGAGACCCTCGCCGAGGCCGCCGCCCACGACCCGCTCGTGGACGTCGTGCCCGTCGCGACGGACCTCGCGCTCGTCGACACCTGGGACGTCACGTTCACCGGGTTCGCCGGCCACCCGATCCGCGCCTGGCTCACCCGACCCGCCGGCACCGCCGGGCGCGACCTGCCCGCCGTCGTGGAGTACCTGGGCTACGGGCGCGGTCGGGGGTTGCCGCACGAGCGGCTGGTGTGGCCCTGCGCCGGGTACGCGCACCTGCTCGTGGACACCAGGGGGCAGGGCGGCCAGTACGGCAACGGCGGCGACACCCCCGACCCGGTGGGGTCCGGACCGGCCGCGCCCGGCTTCCTGACCCGCGGTGTCACCGATCCCCGCACGGCCTACCTGCGCCGGCTGCTCACCGACGCGGCGCGTGCCGTGGACGCCGTCGCCGCGCTGCCCGGCGTGGACGGCGCGCGGATCGCGGTGGCCGGCAACAGCCAGGGCGGCGGCCTCGCCCTGGCCGCCGCCGGGCTCAACCCGAGGGCGGTCGCGCTGCTGGTCAGCGCGCCCCTGCTGTGCGACATCCCCAGGAGCGTCGCGCTCACCGACGCGCACCCGTACGGCGAGATCACCCGGTTCCTGTCCGTGCACCGGGAGGCCGCGGAGCGGGTGCTGGACTCGCTGGCGCACTTCGACGGCGCGCACTTCGCCCGCCGCACCACCGCGGCGGCCCACTTCGGCGTCGGCCTGCGCGACGACGTCTGCCCGCCGGCCGGCGCGTTCGCCGCGTACAACGTCCTGGGCGGCGCGGACAAGGGCATCGAGGTCTACCCGTTCAACGGGCACGAGCACGGCGAGGCCCTGCACTCCGCCCGCCAGCTCGCGTGGCTGGGGAAGCGGTTCGGCGACCGCTGACCCCGACCCCGCCGGGGTGCGCGTCGAGGTGACCGGCCGGGTGGGCGCGCCGGACGTCGCGGTCGGCGACACGCCGAACCCGGTGCGGGAGCGCGGCAGGACGCGACGTACGACCGCACGCCGGCGCCGCGCCCGCTCACGGTGCCGGAGGCCCTGGCACGCGTCCCGTCAGGGAGCCGGGGGCCCGGTCCAGTCGAGGCACACCACCACGGCGTCGTCGAGCAGGTCGGTCCCCTCGTGGTAGTCGAGCAGCTCGGCGATGATGGCCCGCGCCGCCTCGGGCGCGGGCAGGTGGTGGGACCCGCGGATGATCCGGTCGAGGTTGGTGGAGCCGTAGTCGCTGCCGTGCGGCGACCGCGCGGCGTGCACGCCGTCGCTGACGACCACCAGCCGGTCGCCGGGCTCCACGCGCAGCCGCTGCACCTCGTAGTCGGTGCCGTCGAACATGCCCAGCGGCAGCTGGCGCTCGAACGGGACCAGGGTGACCTCGCCGCCGCGCATCCGGAGCATGCGCGGCGACCCGGCGTCGATCACGGACACGTTGCCGGTGGACAGCTCGAACTCCAGCAGCAGGGTGGACACGTGGCACGAGCCGCCGTGCTGGGCGTAGATCGCCTGGTCGGCCAGTGCGGCCTGCCCCTGGAGGTCGAGCCCGGCGCGGCGGGCGTTGCGCAGGGCGCTGATCGCCAGGTTGGTCAGCAGCGCCGCCTGGATGCCCTCGCCCATGCCGTTGGACACGGTGACGGTGAGCCGGTCGGAGGTGGCGCTCCAGTCGAAGTTGTCGCCGTTGATCGTGTAGGCGGGTTCGAGCTGCCCGCCCAGGGAGTACTCGGCCCGCGCGCAGCCGCGCCCGGGCAGCAGCTGCCACTGCATCTCCGCGGCCAGGCTGAGCCGCTCCCGTCTTCGGGCCCGCAGGTACAGGTCGGTGTCGCGCTCGGCGACGACCAGCTCGTGCCCGAGCGCCGTGGCCAGTTCGGCCAGCGCGGGCAGCACGTCGGCGTCGGGCGCCTCGGGCAGCCTGGTGACGAGCACGCCGAGCCGGTCGCCGCGCACCGCCACCGGCAGGTGGGCCACCACCCCGTCCCGGTCCCGGTCGGGTTCGAGCAGCACGCGCTGCGAGGTGAACGCCCTCCCCGCGGTCGTGGTCCGGATCGCCAGCGGCGCCGCCGTCTCGGGCAGCCGGGTGACCGGTTGCAGCACGCTGAGCTTGTAGTCGGCGAGCAGCAGCTCCGTGCCGGTCGCGCCGAAGTCGCTGCGCAGCCGCGCGTGCAGCGTGTCGAGCAGGGCGTGCGGCGGGCTCGTTCTCAGGGCCTGCTCGATGCCGATGACGACGTCGTCCGTCGAGGTCACGGGAGCCTCCTTGCCGGAATCCGGCTCGTGGGGTTGTTCCGGCGAGGGGTCGGGATGACACAGTAGGTGGCATGGCGACCGACGACCAGCAGCACCCGGACGACCCGGCGGCGGCTGTCGAGCGGGCGGCGGACGTGCTCGCCGCGCTGTGGGCGGCCTCGCAGCACGTGCTGGAGACGAGGGTGTCGGCGTCGCAGTTCCAGGCGCTCACCGTGATCGCGCGGCACGGCAAGGTCAACCTGAACGGCCTCGCCGAGGCGATGGGCGCGATCCCGTCGTCGGCGAGCAGGCTGTGCGACCGGCTCCAGGCCGCGGGTTTCGTCGCGCGCAGTGAGAGCAGCCACAGCAGGCGCGAGGTGGAGTTGACGTTGACCCGCAGCGGTCGCGCCCTGATGGCCGAGGTCGGCCGCCTGCGGCGTCAGGAGATCACCCGCATCCTCGCGGCCATGAGCCCCGCGGACCGGATGCACCTGCTGGTGGGTCTGACGGGCTTCGCCCGGGCCGCCGGGTCGGACGCCGACGACTCGCGGGAACGCCCGGCCTGACACCCTGCCCGCCTCCGTGTTTGCCGATCGCACCGTCACGAGCGCATACTAGAGCCGAACTATTGTCATAGTGCAAAAGTCCAGGCTCGGACGATGCGAAGGCGGCCCGTAGTGATCCTCGGTGTGGACCCGCCGGTGGTGGGCCAGGTCCGCTGCTCGTTCGGCGAAGACCCGGCGCGCGTCGAACTGAGCGGCGAGATCGACATGGCGTGCGACGACCAGTTCGACCTGGCCCGCCGGGCACTGGCCGCCAGGCGGCCGACCGACGTCGTGGTGGACCTGGCCGGGGTCGTCTTCTTCGGTGCGGCCGGGCTCCGCTTCCTGGCCGAGCTGATCCAGGCGCTGACGCCCACGGGGCACACCGTCCAGGTGGTCAACCCGTCCCGGTCGGCCGCCCGCCTGCTCGACATCACGGGGTTCGCGATCCACCGGTAGGGCGCGCCGCCGAGCGCCGGCGCGGGTCAGGCCACCTCCAGGTAGTCCACCTCGACCGCCCCGTCGAGGTAGCGCAACCGCACGTCGTTGAACCCGGCGGTCAACGCGACGTCCACCGCCACGCGCGCCCACGTGCCCGAGCCGGGGTACTCCACGACCGCGGCCGCCCCGTCGTCCACCGCCAGCGCGTGCCGCGCGTCGCCGGCCCGCGCGGAATAGCCGATGGAGACCGTGTACGTCCCGTCGACCGGTGCGAACACCCGCACCTCCAGCCGGCTGCCGACCTCCGCGAACCCGCTCACCACCGCGCCCCCCGACGCCCCCTCGACACCCGTGCGCACCACGGCCCGGTGGACCACTCCGCGTTCCGCCTCGTACCGGACCCGGCTGCCGCGCACCACGGGCCGGTCGTCGGCCCAGCCCAGTTCCGCGACGTACGTGCCCCGCCCGAGCCCCGCGAGGTGCCCGTGGAAGAAGACGTGCCCGTCCCCGACGTCCTGCCCGCCGGGCCCGACCACCGCCCCGTCGAACCCGGCCGTGCTCATCAACGGCCGCTCGGCCCGCGCGTACGTCCCGGTCAACGAGCGCGAGACGGCGTACCCGGTCCGGTAGTCGGGACCGTCGTAGGCCCCGGACGAGAAGAACAACACGTACCGGGAAGGCCGTCTGACCAGGACCGGGGCTTCCACGACGCCCTGCTCCTCGGCCCCGAGGTCGTGCAGCAGTCCGACCCGCCCGCCGACGAACGAGACCCCGTCGGCTTCCGTCCGCTGCAACCAGATCGAAGCCCGCCGCCCGATGGCGTTCCCGTCGTTCTTGTAGAGCAGGTACCGCGTCCCGTCGGCGTCCACGAAACTGGCGGGGTCGATCGCCCCGCCCTCGGTCGCGTCGCACACCAGCGGCTGTTCCGACGTGGCCGTGAACGGGCCACCGGGCCCGTCCGCCAGGGCCGCACCCAGGCACATCCGCCCGACGGCGGCACTGGGGCCGGTGAAGTACAGGAGGAAACGCCCGTCCGAGCGCCGGGACACGTCAGGGGCCCAGAACGCGCCGTCACCGGCCCACGCGGGTGCGCGGGGCAGCACGTCACCCCGGATGGTCCAAGGCCCCAGGGGGCTCGACGAAGTCGCGTAGGGCACCCGCCCGCGCCCGGAACTCGTCGAGTAGGCGTAGTAGGTGCCGTCGACCTGGATCACCTCGGGGTCGGGGAAGTCCTCGCCGATGACCAGGCGGGGCCCGACCGCCTCCACACCCGTCGCCCCGGCGACGCCGGCCGCGCTCAGCGCGAACACGACCGCCAGCGCGGTGGCCCGCAACGCCCCCACGGTTCCCCCACGACCTCGGTGCCGGACAACCGCCCCTTCCTACCGGCACCGCGGCCCCGCCGTCGTCGACGACACCGGCCGGGCGTCCGGGTTCACCGGTTCGGGAGCAGGTGGTCGGCATCGGATCACCCGGCGGTGTGATCGCGGTGGGAGGTTCCGCGTTCGCCGGCTCGCAGGTCCCGTCGCGGCGGCGCGAGCGGAGCGTCACCGGGTTGTCACCGCCGGGCGTGGTGGGAACCGCGCGCGGGGCGGGCGCGTCGATCGCTGCGACGGCGCACGTGGGACGCGGAGAACATGGCTGAAGAGACGTTCGGGCCCTACCGGATCGGACCGCTGCTGGGACGTGGCGGCATGGGGGAGGTGCACCGGGCGCACGACACCGCGCACGACCGGGTCGTGGCCCTGAAGCGGCTGTCCCCGGCCTACCACGACGACGAGGCGTTCCGGGCGCGGTTCCGGCGCGAGGCGCAGATCGTGGCCCGGTTGCGCGAGCCGCACGTCATCCCCATCCACGCCTACGGCGAGATCGACGGCCGGCTCTACCTGGACATGCGGCTGGTCGAGGGCTCCGACCTGACCGAGTTGATCGCGGCCGGTCCGCTGGAGGCCGACCGGGCGGTGCGGATCGTGGAGCAGGTGGCGAGCGCGCTGGACGCCGCCCACGCCGACGGGCTCGTGCACCGGGACGTGAAGCCGTCGAACGTGCTGGTGGCGCCGGGCGACTTCGTCTACCTGGTGGACTTCGGCATCGCCCGCAGCGCGTCACCGACCGCGACGCACATCACCGCCTCGGGCGAGGTGGTCGGCACCCTGGACTACATGGCGCCGGAGCGGTTCGACGGCGGTGGCGCGGTGGACGCGCGGGCCGACGTGTACGCGCTGGCCTGCCTCCTCTTCGCCTGCCTGACCGGACGGCGGCCGTTCACCGCCGACGGCACCGCCGCCCAGATCTGGGCGCACATGCAGGAACCCCCGCCCCGCGCGTCGGACCACAACGCCCTGCTCCCGGCGGCGCTGGACCACGTGATCGCCCGGGGCATGGCCAAGGACCCGGGCGCCCGCCACGAGACGGCGGGCGCACTCGCCCAGGCCGCGCGCGCCGCGCTCACCGGTCCGGGAACCGCACCCGGACCGGACCTCGGAGCAGACCCGGAACCGGCCGCTCCCGCGCGTCGGGAACACCGGTCCACCGCTCCGCCGCAGGCCGCCCCGCAGCCGGCGAGCCCGCAGCCGGCGAGCCCGACCCCGGCGGCCCCGCACACCCCTGCCCCCGGCACGCCGCCCCGCCCCGCCACCGGCCCGAACCGGGTCCTGGCCCACCCCGTCACCGGCCCGCACGGCGCCGTGCCGCCGGGACAGGACCGGCGGTACGCCGCCGTCGCCGCCGCGGCGGTCGCCGCCGCCGTCGTGCTCGCCGTGGTCGCGTACCTGGTCATCGACACCACGACCAGGCTGAGCGGCGAAGCCGCCGCCGCGAGCACCACCGCGCCCACCGGCACCACGACCAGGACCAAGGCCACCAAGAGCGGCACCACCCGCACCGGCACCACCACGACCGCCACCACGACGGCCGAGCCGACCCCGAGCCCCCAGGACCAGGCGTTGCTGGCCGCCCTCCCCGGCGTCTACCGGGGCAACGACTCGTGCGCCCCCGCCCAAGCGGAAGGCGAGGGCGTCACCGCCAGGGTCGTCTGCACCGAGGCCAACGAGGTCAGCCCGTACTTCGACCCGCCCGTCCGCGCCGAGTTCCTCCTGTTCGCCTCACGCGCCGCGCAGGACGCGCACTTCCAGGCCGTCGTCACCAGCCGGGGCATCCCGCGCAACGACGCGCGCGGCGGCTGCCGGCCGACGGTCGACGCGATCCACTACTCCACCTACTACCGCAGCCAGGCGGGTCCGCTCGACGGCGAGTTCGTCACCTGCTACTTCGACGGCGGCGCGGGTCACCTGTGGTGGGTGGACGCCAAGACCTCGGTGACGGGCACGCTCGCCACCGGGCCGGGTGCCACCGCGGACAGCCTGGAGAAGCTCGACTTCTGGTGGAACGGCATGATCCTGAGCCGCTCCTGACACGATTCCGGCGGCAGCTCCCCGGACGCGGTTCCCCGGAAGCGATCCGGGGGAGGACTCAGTTGTCCGACCGCTCCTTGCGCTCCGGCCGCGCGCCACCCGTCAGGTGGTGGAGGGTGTTCGTCCGGCGCAGCAGCCGCTCCAGCATGACCGGCCGGTTGTCCAGGGACAGCGCCACGCCGGCGGCCGTCGCGCGGCGTTGGACGGAGAGCAGGGTGGCCAGGCCGTAGGAGTCGCAGAAACCGACGTCCGCGCAGTCCAGGTGCAGGTGGCGCACCTCGCCGCCGGCGAAGGCGGTGTCCACGACGCGCACGAGGTCGTCCCCGTTGTCGTAGGACAGGTCACCGGACAGCACGACGCGCACGGTGTGCGGGTCGACGGTGGCCGGGGTGGACGTCAGCGGTCTGGGTGAGCTCATGCGGCAGGTCCATCGTCGAGGGTGGTGGTCAGCTCGACGCGGGCCCGGTCGAGCAGCCTGGTGGCACGGGGGAAGTCGCGCAGTTCGGCGGCCAGCAGCCGCAGCGCGGGGGGCAGGAAGTGCGGCGGCACGCCGCGGGCACCGAGGATCTCGGCCGTCCAGGACAGGAAGCCCAGGAACAGGCTGTCGTCGCCGGTGTAGAGGGAGGTCGCGAAGAACTCGACGATGTGCGCGAGGTCTTCGGCCGTGTACTGCCGCTGGAGGTCGGTGTAGGTGCGCATGACCGGGAACAGCTCCTCCAGCCCGGTGTAGACGGCCTTCACCAGCTGCGTGCCGGTGCGCGAGACCATCGTGTACTCCTGGTCGCCCAGGTGCGGCAGGTCGTCGATCGGCTGGTGGCCGTTGCGCGGGCGCGGCAGCGGGCCGGACGCCAGGAGTTCGGCGGCGGACCGGGCGTCGGGGGCCCACAGGTCCGCGCCGAGCAGGCGGGCGAAGCGGCCGTCCGGGCCGAACGCGCTGCCGCCCGCCAGCACCGGAACCCCCGCCGCCTGGCAGGCGGTGATCGTGGCGTGGGCGGTCGGCAGCCGGGTGGGGATCGAGCTGGACAGCGCGACCGCGTCCGGGCCGGTGCTGTGCAGGTGCGTGATCAGGTGCGGCGCGGGGACCTGCGCGCCCAGGAAGTCGACCCGGAAACCGCGCAGCTTCAGCACCTCGGCGAGCAGCCGGGCGGGCAGCGCGTGCCACTCGCCGTCGACGCACGCCACGGTGATCCGCTCCCGGTGCGGCACGGGCCGCTCGGCCACGGTGGCGAGCACGCCGATGACGCGGTCGTTGATCACGGTCGCCGCGTGCTCCTGGGCGACGGTGAGGCGGTTGGCCGCCCACTCCACGCCGACCCGCCGCTGGACCGCGCCGATCACGTCCAGCAGCACGGTCTCGGCGTCCAGCCCGCTCTCGACGGCCTTGACCACGACGTCGGCCGCGCCGTGCTCGTCACCGACGACCACGGCGTCCCACAGGCGGTCGGCGCACGCACCCGCGTCGCTCATGCCGTGTACCGGCCTCGGCTCTGACCACCCACCGCGGTCAGGTGCTGCCCGCGCGGCGCGGTGATCGCGAGGACCGCCATGTCGTCGTGGCTGTTCGGCCCGACCCACTGCGACGCGAGCATCTGCACGTGCTCCACCACCGCCTCCGCGGGCATCCCGCCGCACGTGCCCAGCACGCGGCGCAACCGGTCCTCGCCGAACATCTCGCCGCCCAGCGGCCCACCGACGGCCTCGGTGATGCCGTCGGTGTAGAGCAGGCACGTCTCGCCCGGCCCCAGCACGACCTCGGCGGTCGTGGCGTGCACCTCGGGCAGCGCCCCGACGAGGGTGCCCGCCGTGTCGACCTCCTCGACGTCGCCGTTCGCGCGCACGACCAGCGGCGGCAGGTGGCCGCCCGACGTCAGCCGCAGCCGCACGTCCGCCCCGGCGCGGCTCACCGAGGCGAGCACGAGCGTCACGAACCGCGTGTGGTGCGAGCTGAGCAGGGCGTTGTTGAGCAGCGCGAGCACCTGTTGGTGGTCGTCGGACATGGGCAGCAGCGCCTGGAGCGCGGTGCGGACCTTGCCGGTCAGCACCGCCGCCTCCAGGCCCTTGCCGCACACGTCGCCCAGCACGGCGAGGGACTCGCCGGCCGCCCCGCCCTGCTCGACCCGGTGCACGTCGTAGAAGTCGCCGCCGATCCGCTCGGCGGCCTGGGACGCGCGGTACCGCCCGGCGAACTCCACCCCGGCCACGTGGTCCAGCGTCGGCGGCAGCAGGTCGCGCATCAGCGTCTCGGTGATCGACGTCTGCTGCGCGAACATGCGCGCCGCCGACATCGCGTTGCCCGCGCGGGCCGCGAACAGCCGGGCGAACACCTCTTCGTCGTCGGTGAACACGCGCTGCTCGGTGCGTCGCAGCAGCACCAGGGCGCCCGCGGGGATGCCGTGCCCCGGCAACGGGGTCACCACGATCGAGCCGACCTCGCCGAAACCGTCGGGCAGCAGCCACGACGGCGCCGACGCCGGGTCGATCCACCGCGACGGCACCGGCGGGAAGCCCTGGAGGGCCTCGCCCAGGCCGGGCACGTCGTCCGGGTCGAACTCGACCCTGGAGTGCACCGCCGAGCCGCCGCGCACGCAGTGCGCCACCGGGTGGTCGGACCGCCCGCCGGGCGCGATGACCAGCGCCGCGTCCGCCAGGTGGTCCGCGGCCAGCCGTGCGGTGACCTGCATGCAGCGCTCGGGGTTGAGGGAGGTCAGCAGCGCCGTCGACACCTCGCTGAGCAGCGCCGTGCGCTCCCGCTCGATGGTGAGTGCCTCGCGCGCCACCCGGGCGTCGGTGTCGTCGACGAGCCACCACGTGACCGCGCCGGTGTCGTGCTCGACCGGGTGCGCCTCGAAGCTGCGCTCGCCGATCGGGCCGGCCACCGGGCGCGGCTGTCCGTGGGCGTCGGCCAGCCACGGGGAGCAGCCCGAGGCCAGCGCCGTGCCGATCGCGGCGCCGGGGAACAGGTCGTGCGCGGCGCGGTTCAGCGCGCGCACCGTGCCGTCGCCGTCCGCGAGGACGGCCGGGTAGGGCGCGTCCTGCCAGCCGATGTCGGGCACGACACCGGCCGAGGGCACCAGACGATCCGTTTCCACCATGCGTGGGACACCCGTGTCGGGGTCCCGTCCACCTCGCTACGCTCGACTCCTGATCCGCCCGAGTCTACCGCCGGAGCACCCTTTCGCGGGGAGACGGCGCGTCGACCTGCGGGTTCCGCGTGGCGCGGGCCTCAGTCGAGCCGCTCGGCGTGCGCGAGACCGGTCAGCGACAGGACCTGTCCCGCGGGCGAGCCGCCGGGGGCGACGAGCCGCACGCGCAGCGCGGCGGTGAGCTCGTACAGCAGGCGCACCCCCGCGCCGGACAGCAGCGTCACCCCGGTGAGGTCCACGACCAGCGGCAGCGCGCCACCCCGGCCCGCTTCGTGCACGGCGACGCGCAGCGCGTCGGCGGTGTGCGCGTCGACCGGCCCGGTGACGGTGAGCACGGGGTTCGCGGACCGCTCCAGGACCGTGCCGAACCCGCTGCGGGCACGCGCCACGTGCGGCCCCACCCGGTCGACGTGCGCCGGTCGGGTGATCGGGACGAGCAGGCGCACGGTCGTGCCCCCGTCCGAGGACGTCACGTCGACGGTGTCGGCGAAGTGCCGCATCAGGGCGAGCCCGCGCCCGCGCCCGCCGGGCGACTCGGGCGCGGTCCGCCACCGCCCCCGGTCGTGCACCGCGATCTCGGCCGCGCCCAGGTCGGTGAGCCGGGCCGTCACCCGCACCTCGCCGCCGCCCCGGGCGTAGGCGTGCTCGACGGAGTTGGTGACGGCCTCGCCCGCGGAGTGCTGGATCGCGTAGGCGGTGTCCTCGTCCACGTCGGGCACGGCGAGCCAGTCGGCCAACCGCCTGCGCAGGACCGAGAGGTTCGCCGGGTCGCAGTCGAGCGTCACGGACAGCGGCGCCGGGGCCTCGGGCAGCCGTTCGGCCACCAGCACGGTGACGTCGTCGCCGTGGCCGGGCCAGCCCATGCGGTCCACGGCGGCGGCGCACAGCCGGTCCGCCGCGTGGTGCGGCGGTGCGGCGCCGCCGTCCGCGGCGGTGAGCGCGGACGCGGTGACCTCGGCCAGCGCGGTCAGCCCGGCGCCCAGCGGGCGGCCTTCGCGCTCCACCAGTCCGTCGGAGTACAGGACGAGGACGTCGTCGGCCCGCAGCCGGTCGTGCCACGCGCCGCTGTCCGGCGCGCCCACACCGAGCGGCCCGCCGGGCCGGTCGCGTGCCAGGAACCGGGTGCCGCCGTCGGCCGACACGACGAGCGCGGGCGGGTGGGCACGATTCACGCCCCGCACCTCGCCGGTGCCGGTGTCCAGCTCCACCAGGCACACCGCGGCGGCGCGGGCGGGCCGGGAGCGGGCGGCGAACGCGTCGAGCTGCGCCGCCACCGCCTCGACCGGGGCTCCCGACCACAGGGCGTGCAGCGCGACCGCCCGGAGACCCGCCATCGCCGCCGTCGCGCCCGGTCCGTGGCCCACGACGTCGCCCACGAGCAGCGCGACCCGCCCGTCGCCGAGGGGGACGGCGTCGAACCAGTCGCCGCCGGCGGCCCGCTCGTCCGCCGCGGCGACGTGCCGCGCGGCGAGCCGCAGCCGGGGCAGGACGGGCAGCGCCTCGGGCAGCAGGGCGCGCTGCACGTCGTGCACCGCCTCGCGCGCGGCCCGGTGGCGTCGCTCGGCCTGTTCGCGGGCGAGCACCTGCGCGGTCGCGTCGACCACGTGCGCCACGACGCCGCTCACCGCGCCGCCCGCGTCCAGCGCGGGCACGCAGGTGATGGTCGCGAAGCCCTGGTTCCGACCGGCGGGCACCCGCCGCTCCTCGCCGACCACGACGCGGCCCCGCGAGTAGCACTGCCCGACCAGGTCGAGGAGCTGCCGGCCGACCGCCTCCGGCAGGCCCTCGCGCGCCGGGCGGCCCACCGGGTCGGGGAGGTCGCCGACCACCGCCCGCGCGGCGAAGTTGGCCGCCACCACGACCAGGTCCGGTCCGGCGAAGCCCCACACCGCGGCGGGAAGGGCCTCGAAGCACGCGACGACGGCGGCCGGGTCGCCCGCGGCGGGCAGCGGCAGGAGCTCCATGATCCGACGACCCTATGCCCTCGGGCGCGCCCGGATGAGACGGCCTCGGCCTGCGGCTTGCCGAAGCGGAACCCGGTTCGCCGGTTTGGGTTCCGGGCGCAGCGGGAACACCGCGCCGCCCCATCACCGTGACAGAAGGGTGCGCGGCGTGCCGCAGTACGAGGACGACCTGTTCGCCGGCCGGTACCGGTTCGACGGCCTGCTGGGCAGCGGCGGCACGGCCGACGTGCACCGCGCCTGGGACACGCGACTGGACCGGTTCGTCGCGGTGAAGCTGTTCACGCTCGGCGACGACCCCACCGCGCGGCGCCGCTTCCAGCACGAGGTGCGCACCCTGGCCGGCCTCGACCACCCCGCCCTGGTGTCCGTGCAGGACGCGGGCACCGCGGGTCGCACGCCGTTCGTGGTGCTGCGGCTGGTCGACGGCCCGACGCTGCGCGACCGGCTCGCGGACGGTCCCCTGCCGCCGGACGAGGTGCGCGCGCTCGGCGCGCGGCTGGCGGACGCGTTGGCGCACATCCACGAGCGGGACGTGGTGCACCGCGACGTGAAGCCGTCCAACGTGCTGCTCGACGCCGGCGGCAACGCCCACCTCGCCGACTTCGGCCTGGCCCGCGCGCCGGGCACGACCCGCCTCACCCGGCGCGACCAGGTGGTCGGTTCGGCCGCGTACCTGGCGCCCGAGCAGGTGCGCGGCGCGGAGGTCGGTCCGCCGGCCGACGTCTACTCGCTGGGCCTGGTGCTGCTGGAGTGCCTGACCGGCCGCCGCGAGTACGGCGGCGGGGCCGTGGCCGCCGCGTTCGCCCGCCTCGACCGGCCGCCCGCCGTGCCACCGGACCTGCCCGCCGACCTGACCCGCCTGCTGTTGCTGATGACGGCCCTGTCGGTGCGGCGCAGACCCGGCGCCGCCGAGTGCGCCCGCGCCCTCGGCGGTCGCTGAAAGCGGTTGCCGGGGGCCTCTGGCGAACGCGATGCTCGACCGGTGGAGACGACGCTGGGTGTGCCCGCGCATGGTGGTGGCGTGCTCGTGCGGCACCCCGGGGCGACGATCAGCCTGCTCGGCGGGGTGTCGCGGACGTCCGGGCTGGACGTGGACCTCCTCGTCCGGCGGCCGGCGGACCGCCGCACCGCCCTCGAACGGCAGCGCGACGTCCGGGAGCGGCGCGGCGACGTCCCGGTCGGCGGCGTCCCGGTCACGGGCGGCCCGCGCGTCGGGTGGCTCGACGGCGACCGCGTGCGCCCCGCCCACCCCGTGGCGTGGTCGTCGGAGAGCGGCGACCGGGAGGTCGGGCCGCACCACCGGGCCCGCTACCGGCTGCCACCGCTCTTCGACGAGGTCCGACTGGTGATCGCGTGGACGGCGCTCGACATCCCGGACGCCGAGGTCACCCTGCCGCTGCCGGACCGGGAGGCGGTGGCGCGCGGCACCACCCCGGTCTGGGACGCGCCCGCGCTCGCCACGCCGACTGCCCGCGGGTCCGGGGCCCACGGCTTCGGAGAACGCCCCGGAGCCGCCCCCCGGCCCGGGGTGGACGAGCCGGGCCGGGTCGTCGCGGCGCGACGGGTCCTGCACCGCGCCGACCACGCGGTGCTGGTGCTCGACCGGCTCGCCGTCCTCGGCCCCGACCTGTTGTCCCTCGACCTGGAGTGCCTGGCCCGCGGCGACGTGGCGCGCGAGGTCACGGCCGCGTTCCCGTCGGGGGCGGACGACCCGGGGCCGCGCGTCGCGGTGCTGCACGGCGGTGTCGCCCGCACGGGTCACGCCCTGCGCGGTTCGTCCTCCTCCGGCGGTGACGTGCTGACGTGCGCCCGGGAGTTCGCGCTGGAGCGGCACGGCGACGTCGTCGACCTGCTCGTGGCCTGGCCGGCGGCCGGCCTCGGCCCGGCCCTCGCGCGCATCCCCCTCGACCGGGCCTGAGCGGTCCGGGCGTCGGGAGGCGTGCACCGCCGACGCCCGTGCCGCCGGCCGGTCGCCCTACGCGGGGGCCCGGACGGTGCGGAACGCCGCCCGGTAGCCGCCGGGGTTGGTGCCGACGACGCGCTTGAACCGGTCGCGGAACGCCGTGGGGGAGCCGAACCCGACCTGGGCGGCGATGCGGTCCACCGGGTGGTCCGTCGCTTCGAGCAGGTACTGGGCCCGGCGGACGCGGGCGCGCAGCAGCCACTGGAGCGGGGTGGTGCCGGTCTGCTCGCGGAAGCGGCGGTTCAGCGTCCGGGTGCTCATGCCCGCCCGCGCGGCGATGTCCTCCAGGGCGAGGTCCCGCGCCGCGTTGTCCTCCAGCCACGCCAGCAGCGGTTCCATCGTCGCGCCGCGCGGCACCGGGGGCGGGTCGTGGACGATGAACTGCGACTGGCCGCCCTCGCGCTCCAGCGGCACGACCGACAGCCGCGCGGCGTCGGCGGCCACGGCCGAACCGTGGTCGCGGCGGATCAGGTGCAGGCACAGGTCCAGGCCCGCCGCCGCACCCGCCGAGGTGAGGAACTGGCCGTTGTCCACGTAGAGCACGTCCGGGTCGACCTCGACCGCCGGGTGGCGCGCGGCCAGCAGGGGCGCGGCCACCCAGTGGGTCGTCGCCCGCAGGCCGTCCAGCAGGCCGGTCGCGGCGAGGATGAACGCGCCCGAGCAGATCGAGGCGATGCGGGTGCCCCGCGCGGCCGCCGCGCGCAGCGCGTGGAGCACGTCGTCGTCCAGCGGGGCGGTGGGGGTGGCGCAGCCGGGCAGCACGATCGTGTCCGCGTCGGCGAGCGCGTCCAGCCCCCAGTGGGCCTGGAGGGTGAACGCGCCCGCGTTCACGGTGGGGGTGGCCGCGCACACGCGGACCCGGTACGGCGTGCGCCCGTCGGGCAGGCGGGTGCGGGTGAACACCTCCAGCGGGGTGCCCAGGTCGAACGGGATGACCTGGTCCAGGGCCAGGACGGCGACCGTGTGCATGTGGCCACGGTAACCGGTTCCGGACAGCCGGTTGACCTGCGTCACCCGGCGCTACCCGCAGGTCGGCGTGGTTGGCCGGAATCGGGTGGAAGATGGCAGTCCGGACAGTACCGCTCGCGCCGGCGGTGCGGTTGGCTCCGTGATCATGACCAAGTTGTTGTTGTCGCTGCACGTGCTGGCCGCGATCGTCGCGATCGGGCCGGTGACCGCGGCGGCGAGCATGTTCCCCGCCGCCACGCGCCGCGCGCTGGCCACGGGGGCGGACCGCGACGTCGCGGTGCTGCGCACGCTCAACCGCATCTGCCGCGTCTACGCCGCCCTCGGCATCGCGGTGCCGCTGTTCGGCCTGTTCACGGCGAGCAGCCTCGACGTGCTCGGTGACGCCTGGCTGATCACGTCGATCGCCCTGACCGCCGTCGCGGCGGGCGTGCTCGTGCTGGCCGTGCTGCCGCGCCAGCGGGCCGTGCTGGACGGGTTCGGCCGCGAGCCGGTCGAGGTGGACGTGAAGTGGCCCGCGCGGCTCGCGATGCACACCGGCCTGTTCAACGTGCTGTGGGCCGTCGTCACCGTGCTGATGATCGTCCGGCCGGGGTCGACCACGGGGGCGTGACGGTCGCCGGGCGGGGTTTCGACCGTGCGGGGGAGTGGAACCTCGGGCATGGTTTCCGGCAGTCGAGGCGGGGATGTGGGGGGCGTTTTGCCCGGCTATGTCCGTTTCTGCGAAGCTGCCACCCTCACCGGTGAACGGAAGGCGGGGTAACGGGTGCTGGAGATCGATGCGCTGACCTGGGGCTTGACCATCGGGTTGATCGTGGTGCTGCTCGCGGTGGACCTGGTGCTCGCCGCCGTGCGGCCCCACCGGGTCGGGTTCGGCGAGGCGACCGCCTGGTCGGTGTTCTACATCCTCGTCGCCATCGGGTTCGGCGTGTGGTTGACGATGGCACACGGGGGTGGGTTCGGCACCGAGTACTTCGCCGGTTACATCGTCGAGAAGTCGCTGTCGGTCGACAACCTGTTCGTCTTCGTGATCATCATGACCACGTTCGCCGTGCCCGAGGAGCACCAGCACAAGGTGCTGACGTTCGGCATCGTGCTGGCGCTGGTGATGCGGGCCGCCTTCATCGCGCTCGGCGCGACGCTGCTGTCGCTGTTCTCGTTCATGTTCCTGCTGTTCGGCCTGCTGCTGATCTTCACCGCGGTCCAGCTGTTCCGGCACCGCAACGAGGACCCGGACGTGGAGAACAACGCGGTCGTGCGCACCGCCCGGCGCCTGCTGCCGCTGTCGACCGAGTACGACGGCGGCAGGCTGTTCACCAGGGAGGCCGGCAAGCGGGTGGGCACGCCGCTGCTCATCGTGCTGGTCGCCATCGGCGGCATCGACCTGCTGTTCGCCCTCGACTCCATCCCGGCCGTGTTCGGCGTGACGGAGGAGCCGTACATCGTCTTCGTCGCCAACGCCTTCGCCCTGCTCGGCCTGCGAGCGCTGTTCTTCCTGGTGAAGGGGCTGCTCGACCGGCTGGTCTACCTGTCGACGGGCTTGGCGCTCATCCTCGCGTTCATCGGCGTGAAACTGATCCTGCACTGGCTGCACGTCGACATCTCGCCGAGCGTGCCGGAGATCGCGACGCCGGTCAGCCTGGGCGTGATCATCGGTGTCCTGGCGATCGTCACGGTGGCCAGCCTGCTGAAGACCCGCAAGGACCCGTCCGCCAAGGCCCACCCCGGCTCGCTGCGGGCGAGCAAGCCCCGATCGGGCGAGCAGAAGCGCTGATCGGGACCATTGGTCCATATGCTCAATAACTTCAGTGTGGACAAAAAATAACCCTGTCGCGACATCGGACTCGACGTCCGCCTCCTGACCAGCGAAAACCTGCCGAGGAGAGACGTCATTAGGCTCGACGCCGTGATGATCGAATTCGACGTCGAGTTGCCCGGTGGTCCCGTGCTGCACGCCTACGACACGGGAGGTGACGGGTTCCCGGTGCTGTGGCACCACGGGACGCCCAACGTCGGCGCGCCGCCCGCGCCGACGTTCGCGGACGCCGAGCGGTTCGGGCTGCGGTGGCTGTCCTACGACCGGTTCGGGTACGGCGGCTCGTCGGCGTCGCCGGGGCGTGACGTGGCGTCGGCGGCGGCGTGCGCGGCGGCCGTGGCGGACGCCGCCGGGGTGGGCCGGTTCGCGGTGGTGGGGCACTCGGGTGGTGGTCCGCACGCGTTGGCCTGTGGCGCGTTGTCGCCCGAGCGGGTCGTGGCCGTGGTGTCGGTGTCGGGGTTGGCCCCGTACGGCGCGGAGGGGCTGGACTGGTTCGCGGGGATGGCCGAATCGGGGGCGTCGGCGTTGCGCGCGGCGGCGGCGGGTCGTGCGGCGAAGGCGGCGTTCGAGGCGTCGGCGGGGGAGCAGGACCCGGGGTTCACGTCGGCGGACTGGGCGGCGCTGGCGGGGGAGTGGGCGTGGTTCGAGTCGGTGGTGGGGCCCGCGCTGGGCGCGTCGGGGGCGGTGGACGACGAGTTGGCGTACGTGGCGGAGTGGGGGTTCGACCCGGCTGACGTGGTGGCGCCGGTGCTGCTGGTGCACGGTGGTCGGGACCGCGTGGTGCCGGTGGGGCACGCGCGGTGGTTGGCGCGGCGGTGCGCGGGGGCGGAGCTGTGGGTGGCGGAGGAGGAGGGCCACCTGTCGGTGCTGGCGGGGGCCGCGTCCTGGGTGGAGTGGGTGCGGGCGCGGTGGGACGAGGCCGTGGGGCGGTGACGCCTGAGGGTGTCGCCCAGGGGTGGTTCGGCTGGGGGTGGTTCGGCTGGGGTGAGTCGGCTGAGGTCAGTGCTGCGCGGGGTGCGCGGCGGGGGTGAGTTCGCGGGCCAGCGTGACGGCGGCGCGGGCGGGG
>NZ_NSDM01000017.1:0-1888 GCF_030852425.1 Saccharothrix longispora | reverse complement strand
CAGCGTGACGGCGGCGCGGGCGGGGTCGTGGGCGAAGCGGCTGGGGAAGGCGTCGTGGACGTGCCACCCCGCCCCGCGCAGGGCGCGCCAGCGGGCCAGGTGGGCGGTGGGCCCGTCGGGGTGGGGGCGGGTGTCGAGGGCGACGGCGTCGGCGCGTTCGCCGACGACCAGGTCGACGTGCCAGCGGCCGACCGGGTGGCCGGTGCGGGTGGTGAGGCCGAGGGCGGTGAGCTCGTCGGCGAGGCGGGCGGTCCACTCGTCGTCGGGGGTGGTGCCGGGGTGGGCCCGGGGTGGGGTGGCGGCGTGGGCGAGGTAGTCGGCGATGAGGCCGACGGGGCGGGTGGCCGAGGTGATGGCGTGGACGCGGTGGCGGGCGCGGGTGGTGAGGACGGCCAGGAGGTTGCGGTCGCCGGCGAAGCGCCAGGCGTGGGGTCGGTCGTCGTCGGTGAGGGTGAAGCTGATGACGACCTCGTCGAACTCGGCGCCCTGCACGCCGTGCACGGTGCCGACGCGGATGCCGCCGGTGGTGATCTCGTCGAGGGTGAGGCGGTCGAGGAGGGCTTGTTCGAGGGCGTCGGCCTGGGCGCGGAAGGGGGTGATGACGCCGAGGGAACGGGTGCCGGCGGCGGTGCGGCGGCGGACGTGGGCGAGGACGGCGTCCACCTCGACGTGGTTGACGCCCTTGTCGTCGCGGGTGCCGGGGACGAGTTCGGTGTCGATGCGGTCGTCGTCGGCGAGGGCGGGGTGGGTGGTGAGCAGGGCGATGCGGTCCTCGTAGAAGCGGGTGGCGGCGAAGCCGATGAGGTGGGGTGCGCAGCGGTGGTGCTCGGTGAGCCGGTGGACGTCAGCGGTGGCGGTGGCGGCGTCGAAGAGGCTGACCTTGGGCACGTCGAGGCGGTCGGCGAGGGCGGTGGTGCCCTCGGCGGCGAGGGCGTCGCGGACGGCGTGGTCGCCGATGAAGGAGACGTGGCGCAGTTGGCGGGGGTCGCCGGCGATGACGGCGCGCCGGCCGCGCAGGAGGGCGGGTGCGGCGAGGGGTTGGTCGACGTGGCCTGCTTCGTCGAGGACGACGAGGTCGAACAGGCCGGGCACGGCGGGCAGGATGTCCTCGACGTCGGCGAGGGTGCCGACCCAGACGGGCAGGGCTCGGACGAGGTCGTCGGGTGCGATGAGGGCGAGGGCGCGTCGGCGGGCGGCGCGGCCGGAGCGCAGGGCGGTGGCGAGGGCGGCGACGGCGCGTCGTGGGCCGGTGCCCCGGTGGCTGGTGGTGAGGGCGCGCAGCCAGGCGGCGGTGGCGGTGTGGGCGCGGGTGTCCTCGTCGGCGAGGAGGTCGCGCAGGGCGTGCAGGTCGGTGCCGCCGTCGGTGGCGACGCGGACGTGGGCCGCGGACTGCTCGGCCGCGGTGACGGCGGCGGCGAGGTCTGCGGCGGTGGTGCTGGGGGCGGCTCCGGTGAGGCGTCGTGCGGTGCGCAGCGCGCGGGTGGCGCGGGCGTGGGCGAGGAGGCCGTGGCGGGGGCGCAGCAGGGCGTGGAGGCGGTCGTGGTCGGTGCCGGGGTCGAACGCGCGGGGTGCGACGAGGCGGTGGGCGGGCATGAGGGCTTCGCGTCGCACGGCGGTGTGGGCGAGTTCCTCGTCGCGCAGGGCGGTGGCGATGGCGCGTTCGGCGGTGGTGACGGCGGCGTCGGCGGTGCGGCGGGCGTGGTCGAGGGCGGCGAGGTCGCGCTGGGGCGTGGTGGGTCCGTCGGCGAGGTCGCGGGCGGTGTCGTGGCGGAGTTCGGAGTCGCCGAAGAGGACGGGGGTGGGGCCGCCGGCGCGGTGCAGGGCGGTGGCGAGGGCGTCGGCGGCGCTGCGGGTGCGGCTGGCGAGCAGGACGGAGCGGCCGGTGGCG
>NZ_NSDM01000016.1 GCF_030852425.1 Saccharothrix longispora | reverse complement strand
CGGACTCCACCGCGACCGCACCCGGCGACCGCGCCGCCCGCCCCGCGAACAAATCCGACAACACGACCACCGGAACATCCCGCGCCGTGTCGTTCCACCCCGAGACGACCAGCTCCCGCCGGAGGTCCATGTCCGTCACGCCCGTTCGGCCCGGACGAGGCTGTGGGGCCGCATGTCGGTCCACCGCGCTTCGACGTACTCGAGGCAGTTCGAGCGGGAGTCCGCGCCGTGCGCCGCGGTCCAGCCGGCCGGGACGGCGATGCCGGCGGGCCACAGGCTGTGCTGTCCCTCGTCGTTGACGAGGACCAGGTACAGGGCGTCGGCGTCCTCGAACGGATTAGACACGGCAACCTCATTCCCATTGGGACGATGATCCGGCCGGCGACACGTCATTCGCGATCGCCCGCGCCACGGTGGGCGGCTCGCTGATCAGTCTGCCCGGCGGCCCCACCCGAAACATCTCCACAATTGCCTATCCACCAATCCCGAAGACGGCACGGCGGGATACGGCGGTGACCGTCGCGGGGCGGAAAATACTCGGTACGTTCGCGAAGCCCCGCTTCCCCGCCGACGGAGGAATGCCGGAGGTCGCCCCTCGGCGCTACGGCGCGTGGTGAGCCGGAATGGCCTGGGCGAGGCGGTCCCGGACGTTTTTCGGCGATCCCGCCAGGACGGCAAGTGCGGAGATGCGCCGCGGCCGGTCGGCCGGAAGGGTGGTCGTCAAGCCCGAGGACGAGCCCGAACTAGGAGCTGTCGGATGACCTTGCCCAGAGTCGTATCGCGAGAAGAATGGCTGGCGGAGCGTCTTCCCTTCCTCGCCAAGGAGAAGGAGCACAGCCGGGCTCGGGACGTGCTGCACGCCCAGCGGCAGGCGCTTCCGATGTTCCCCGTCGACAACAAGTACGAATTCGACACGCCGGACGGCAAGCGGAGCCTGCTCGACCTGTTCGAGGGCCGGCGGCAGCTGATCATCTACCACTTCATGCTGCCCGCCGACTCCGGCGGCATGTTGTGCCTGGGCTGCTCGTTCTGGGTCGACAACATGCCCCACCACCTCGAGCACCTGCACGCCCGCGACACGTCGCTGGTGGTGGACACCCCGCTGCCCCTGGGCGAGTTCCTCCCGCACAAGGAGCGGCTGGGCTGGTCCGTCCCGGTGACCTCCTCGTTCGGCACCGACTTCTACGACGACTTCCGCATCCAGCTCATGCCGGGCGTCGCGGCCATCCCGGGGATCACCGTCTTCCTGCGCGACGGCGACGAGATCTACTGCACCTACTCGACCGCCTTCCGCGGCACCGACCTGGTCAACAACACCTACAACTACCTCGACCTGACGTTCCTCGGACGACAGGAAGCCGACCTCGACTTCAAGTGGTCCTGGCTGCGGTACCACGACGACTACGACAAGTGACGTGGTCCGGGAGGGCTCGACAACTCCTCGTCCGCGTTCCTCTCCGCCTGCTTCCACGAGCCCCGCACCACGGGAACCCCGCCCAAGCACGAGGGCGGGGTTCCCGTCGTCGTGCCCGAAATTCCGGGTTACCTTCTCGGCGCAATATTCCCGGTTCCCTGGAATTCATTTTCGGAGAGCACGGAAGAATAAGACCGGGAAAGCCCTCCGATGATACCGTCGCGCACGACACCCATCTGTTCACCATGGGTGCCGTCGACGGTTCGACCGCGTCGAGCAATGACCGTAGAGCCACTGCGAGCTTTGGGAGACAGCTGTGGAGACAAACCGTCCGGTCGCGTTGGACAACACCGGCCGATACATGCACACCCAAGCGGACGAACTGCGCGCGCGAGGCCCCGCGGTCCAGGTGGAGATCCCCGGCGGTGTGCTGGTCTGGTCGATCAACAGCTACGCGGTCAGCAAGAAGGTGCTCGGCGACCCGAACGTCACCAAGAGCGCCCGCCACCACTGGCCGGCCTTCATCGAGGGGAGGATCCCGTCCGACTGGGAGATGATCAGCTGGGTCGCGATGGACAACGTGTCCACCACCTACGGCAAGGACCACAAGCGCTTGCGCAGGCTGATCGGCAAGGCGTTCAGCTCACGCCGGCCCGAGGACGTGCAGCCGCTGGCGAAGCGGATCACCGACACGTTGCTCGACCGCCTGGAGGGCGCCGCGGCGGCCGGTGAGGTGGTCGACCTGAAGGCCGCGTTCGCGTACCCGCTGCCCGGCATGCTCGTGGCCGAGCTGATCGGCATGCCGGAGGAGGCCCGGGTGGCCGCCGCGAAGGTCATGGACATGATGGCGCGGACGGACGTCACCCCCGAGCAGGGGCAGGAGATCCTGCTCGGCTGGCGCGGCGCCATCGAGGACCTCATCGCCCTCAAGCGCGCCCAGCCCGGCGAGGACATCGCGAGCGACCTCATCGCCGCGCGGGACGACGACGGTTCGGCGCTGAGCGAGCAGGAGCTGGTGGACACCACCTTCGCGATCCTCGGCGCCGGCTCGGAGACCACGATCAACTTCTTCGACAACGCGGTCACCGCGCTGCTCACCCACCCCGAGCAGCTCGAACTGGTCAAGTCGGGCCAGGTCTCCTGGGACGAGGTCATCGAGGAGGTGCTGCGGGTGGAGTCGCCGCTGGCGAGCCTGCCGCTGCGCTACGCGGTCGAGGACATCCCGCTGGACGGGGTGACGATCCCCAAGGGCGACCCGATCCTGATCAACTACGCCGCGATCGGGCGGGACTCCGCGGTGCACGGCGATTCCGCCGGCACCTTCGACATCACCCGCCGGGACAAGGAGCACCTGTCGTTCGGCCACGGCCCGCACTACTGCCTCGGCGCCGGCATCGCCAGGATGGTGGGCAAGACCGGCCTGTCCGCCCTGTTCGAGCGGTTCCCCGACCTGACCCTCGCCGTCGACCCCTCGGAACTCGAACCGATCCCGACCTTCATCATGAACGGGCACCTCGCGCTGCCCGTGCGCCTGTCCGGCGCCGCCTCCGCGGCGGCCTGACGTCGGGACGCGACCCCGGCCACCCCGGTGGCCGGGGTCGCGTCCCGGACGCCGTCACCGCGGGTTCGGCGCGCCGAGCGGGACCGAGGTCGCCAGCCCGCCGTCCACACCGAGGTCCTGGCCGGTGATGAACGCCGCCCGGGGCGACAGCAGGAACGTCACCGCGTCGGCGACGTCCTCGACCCTGCCGAGCCGGCCGAGCGGGATCTGGGCGCGGAACGCCTCGCGCACCTCCTCGGACGGGGCCATGCTGTCGAGCATGGCCGTCTGGATGTAACCCGGACTGACCGCGTTGACCCGGATTCCCCTGCCTGCCATGTCGGAGGCGAGCGAGCGGGTCAGGTTGGTCACGGCGGCCTTCGTCGCGGCGTACAGCGAGGCGGGCCCCATGCCGCGGTGCACGAGGAAGGTGCCGTTGATCACGACGGCGCCGCCGGCGTCGAACAGCGCCACCGCCTTCTGGATCGTGAAGAAGGCGCCCTTGAAGTTGATGTCGACGACGTGGTCGAAATCGGTCTCGGTGACCATGGCGGCCGGGCCGCCGAAGGCCACGCCGGCATTGACGAAAACTCCGTCCAGCCGGCCGAAGCGGTTTTTGACGTGGCCGATCAGCTCGTCGAGTTCGCCGGTGCGGGCCACGTCCGCGGCAACGGCGAGAACCCGGTCACCAGTGGGGTCCAACTCCTTCGCCGCGGCGTCGAGGCGCTCGGCGCGGCGACCTGCGATCACCACGTTCGCCCCCGCCTCGACCAGTCGCGTGGCGGTGGCACGGCCGATGCCGCTCCCACCACCGGTGATGAGAACGGTCTTTCCTAAGAATTCGGACATGTGGTCAGGCTTGTGGCACCGGCGGGCGCACCGCATCTTCCGCGTTGCGCTGTTCCGCCGGCGGGCTTTCCCCGCGTCTATCGGCGGTTCCACACCTGATCGGGCCGGTCGGTCATCGCCAGGACCAGGTCGAGGAACTCCGCGCCCCAGCGATCGACCGTGGCGGCGTCGACCGCCTCGGGCTCGTACTCGACGACGCACCGGAAGTCCCCGCCCGCAACGGCGAGGAAGGTCCAGATGAACACGCCGCGGCGGAACGAGGCGGGCTGCTCCTCCGGCGCGGTCACCGGCTCGACGCTGGTGGTGAACCCGGTGTCCTCGTGCTCCGCCGGTGAACCGATGTAGTTGAACCCGGACGGCAGGGCCATCGGGTCGCCGGAGCCGTTGAGCAGGTGGGGGTACATCTCGAGGATCGACTCGAGGGGGAGCTGGTTCTGCTGGGCGTCCGTGCTCGCCTTGCGGGCGCGGAGCATGAGGTCGAGGAAGGTCGTGCAGTCGTCGAACTCCAGGCGGACGGGCACGAGGTTGGAGAAGAAACCGATGGTGTTGTAGAAGTCCCTGCTCGGCCGGCCGCTGTTCACGGTCAGGAGGGTGATGTCGGACTGGCCGGAGATCTTCTCCACGAGCACCATGTACGCCGCCAGGAAGACGTGCCAGACGCTGCACCGGTGCCGTGCCGCGCTCTCGGTGATCTTCGCCAGGGTGCCGGGGTCGATGGTGAAGTTCCGCACCGCGCTGCTCGGCCCGTGGGTCGCGGGGTCGTAGGGCCGATCGGTCGGCAGCGTGCACATCTCGGCGCCGGCCAGCTTGTCCTTCCAGTAGCGGCGGGCCGACTCCGCCCTCTCGCTCCGCAGGAACTCCTCCTCCCAGGAGGCGAACTCCTGGTACGGGCGCGGTGTCGGCAGCGCGTGCGGCACCCCGGTCACCCTGGCCCGGTAGCAGGCCGCGATCTCGCGGCGGAGCACGCCGACCGACCAGCCGTCGTTGAAGAGGTGGTGGCTGAGGAGGGTGAGCACGGCGTCGTGGTCGTCGAACCGGTGCAGGGTGGCGCGCAACGACGGCGCGTCCAGGTAGGACATCGACTCCTGGTTCAACGCGTCGAGCAGGTCGAGGGCGATGTCGTCGCGGGACCGGCCGGGGGTCTCCGGGATGTCGTGCACGGCGAGCGGGACCGGCATCGCCGGCAGCACCTCCAGGAATCCGCGGGTGCCGTCCGCCTCGTCGTAGTGGACGCGGGTGCGCAGGGCCTCCTGCCGCTCCACCACCTCGTCGAGCGCGCCCCTGAGCGCGTCGACGCGCAGTTCGCCCTTGATGCGGAGGGCGAGGGCGACGATGTGCCGGGGTGAGCGCGACACGCCGAACGGGTCTTTCTGCCGAGAACTCAGCGGGTACTGGTCCACAGTGGAGCTCCATAATCTGTCGGGCGGGGTCGGGTGCTCGCCGGCGGACGTGCCGGCCCTGGCGTCAGGAGGCGGGCTGGGGCTGGTACGCGGCGCGCTTGGCTTCGATGTACGTCGCCAGTTCGGCCACGGTCGGGGTGTCGAACAGCGTGTTCACCGAAACCCCGACGCCGACCGCGGCGCCGATGCGGCTGCACAGCCGCATGGCCTGCAACGACTGGCCGCCGAGGTCGAAGAAGCTGTCGTCGATCCCCACCTCGGGCACTTCCAGCAGGGAGCTGAAGATCGCGCACAGCTCGTGCTGGAGCGGTGTCTCCGGCGCGCGGGAGGCGAGGACCTGCTTGAAGTCCGGTTCCGGCATCGCGTCGCGGTCGAGCTTGCCGTTCGCGGTCAGCGGCAGCGAGTCCAGCCGGACGAACACCTCCGGCGCCATGTAGCCGGGCAGCTTCGTCTTGGCGTACGCGCGCACCGCGGCGAGGTCGAGGTCGTCCGACTCGGGCACGACGTAGCCGACCAGCTGCTTGTTGCCGTCCTCGCGCTCGCGCGCCAGGACGACGACCTGGGCCAGCCCCGGGTGGTCGGCCAGCGCCGCCTCCACCTCGGCCAGGTCGACGAGGAACCCGAGGATCTTCACCTGGCTGTCCTCGCGGCCGACGAACTCGATCGTGCCGTCGGCGGTGCGGCGGGCCATGTCCCCGGTCCGGTACATGCGGGACCCCGGCGACCCGAACGGGTCGGCCACGAACCGCTCTGCGGTCAGGCCGGCCTGGCCGAGGTACCCGCGCGCGACGCCCTCGCCCGCGAGGTAGATCTCGCCGACGGCGTCGACGGGCGCGGGCGCGAGGCGCTCGTCCAGGACGTGGAGCGCGATGCCGGTCAGCGCGTCGCCGATCGGCACGACCTTGCCGGGCCGCGCGTCGCCGGTGAGCACGTGGTGCGCCGAGAACACGGTGCCCTCCGTGGCGCCGTACAGCGCGCGGACCACCAGGTCGGGGCAGGCGTCGAGCACCCGGCGGACCGCCGTGGGCGCGATCACGTCACCGCCGGTGAGGACCTCGTCGACCCCGGCCAACGTCGCGGGCGCCTCCTCGGCGAGCACGCGGAACAACCCGGCGGTCAGGTGGAGCCCGGTGATCCGGTGCGTCGTGATCAGCTCGCGCAGGAGCGGGGGCTCCAGCCGGCCGGGGGGCGCGACGACCACCTGGCCACCGTGCAGCAGCGGCATCCAGATCTCGTAGGTGGACACGTCGAAGGCGTAGGGCGCCACCAGCAGGACCCGCGCGTGCCGCTCGACCGCCCACTGCGGATCGGACAGGAGCCGCACCACGTCCCGCTGGGTCACCGCGACGCCCTTGGGCTGGCCGGTGGAACCCGACGTGTGGATCACGTAGGCCAGTTGGTCGGGGTGGACCGGCACCCCCGGGTCGTCGGTCGGCTCCCCGGCGATGCCCGGGTCGTCCACGGCGACGACCGGCACGCCGGTGGGCACGCCGGCCGCGCGCATCGCGTCGTCCACGAGCAGCACCGAGGGCCGCGCGCGGTCCACGATCCACTGCCGCCGCTCGGCCGGGTCGGCTTCGTGGACCGGCAGGTAGGCCCCGCCCGCCTTGAGGATCGCGAGGAGGGTCACCACCAGCTCGGCGGACCGCTCCACGAGGACGGCGACCGGGTCTTCGGGGCCGACCCCGAGCCCGATCAGCCGGTGCGCGAGCCGGTTGGCCCGGTGCTCCAGCTCCCGATAGGTCAACGAGGTGCCGCGCGCGGCGTCCGACACGGCGGTCGCTTCCGGTGTCCGCGCGACCTGCTCAGCAAACCGGGCGGGAATGGAAAAGGCTGTCATGTCATTCTCCGTTTAGCTCGGCACGTTCGTGCTGTTATCGTTAAAGAACATGCGCAGCATTCTTCTCGCGATCCGTCCTCACGCTCTTCAGTAAGTATCCTCACGTCGCGGCCCCGGTCATCTCCACGGTTGCTCGCCTTGGTTTGTCGCCCGCGCGTCACGGCCGCGACTGTTCGCGCTGTTCAGCCTCGCAACCCGGAAGACGTTGGCCGGCGCTCTCGCCGGTAATCATGGTCGTGACAGCGTCGGCATCACGAGGAGGAACCGGTGCTCGTTCATCTGGTGCTGGACGATGAGATCCAGCAGTACGTGCAGGACGTGTCGCTGCGCGAGGACGAGATCGCGCGCGGGCTGCGGGAGGCCACTTCCGCGCAGGTGTTCGAGCACAGGATGGCGGTCTCACCGGAGCAGGGGCAGCTGCTCGGCTTCCTCGTCGGGTTGACGTCCGCCACCACCGTGGTCGAGGTCGGGGTGTTCACCGGGTACAGCACGCTGGCCATGGCGCGCGCGCTCCCCCCGGGCGGCCGCGTCATCGCCTGCGACTTCAACGCGGAGTGGGCCGAGATCGGGCGCCCGTTCTGGGAACGGGCCGGCGTCGCCGACCGCATCCAGCTCGAACTGCGCCCCGCGGTGCAGACCCTCGACGCGCTGCTGGCCGACGGCGCGGCGGGCACCGTGGACTTCGCCTTCATCGACGCCGACAAGGAAGGCTATCCCCTCTACTACGAGCGGTGCCTCGAACTGCTCAGGCCGGGCGGGCTGATGGCCATCGACAACGTCCTCCTGACCGGCAACGTGGCGCGACCGGACATCAGCGACCCGGAGACGGACTCGATGCGCGCGCTGAACTCCGCGCTGCGCGACGACGAGCGGGTCGAGCTGAGCATGCTTCCCGTCTTCGACGGCGTCACGCTGGCGTACAAGCGCGCCCGCGACTGACCGTCCAAGCCGTTGCGCAAGGGCTGCGCCCCGCACGCGGGGAGCGGTGGCGGCCCGGAACGATGTTCCTCACGTCAGGGGTGACGAATGACCTACAACGACAACCGGACAGCTCCCGGCCGACTGTCCGTGGCGGTGCTCGGCGCGGGCCTCATCGGCATCGACCTCATGGCCAAGATCATCCGTTCGGACCACCTCGACCTGGGGCTCGTCGCGGGCCGGGACCAGGCCACCTCGGGGCTGCGCCAGGCGGCCCAGCTCGGTGTGCCGGTCGCGACGGGGGGCGTGCAGTCCCTCGTGGACGTCGAGCGGCCGTTCGACGTGGTGTTCGACGCCACCAGCGCGGCCGCCCACGTCGAGCACGTGGAGAAGCTCTCACCCCTGGGCACGGTGGTCATCGACCTCACGCCCAGCCGGAACGGTCGGATGATCTTCCCGACCGTCAACCGGGAGGACATCTCCGCGCACCGCGACCTCAGCATGGTGAGTTGCGGCGGGCAGGCGGCGGTGCCGATCCTGCGCGCGATCACGCAGGCCCACCGGGTCCACTACGTCGAGGTGGTCACGACCGCCGCCACCCTGAGCATCGGCCGCGGGACCCGCCTGAACCTCGACGAGTACGTGGACACCACGCAGGAAGCGGTCCGCCTGTTCACCGGGGTCGCGGACGTCAAGGCGATCCTCAACATCAGCCCCGCGCGGCCTCCCGCGACGTTCCGGGTCGCCATGTCCCTGCTGGGCGAGGACCTCACCACCGACTCGTTGCGCTCGCTGGTGGCGGGCGCCGCGGCCGAGGTCCGCTCCTTCGCCAAGGGCTTCGAGGTGAAGGCGTGCAGCGCGAACGACGGCAGGGGCTTCGTCGCCGTGGAGGTCACGTCCTCCGGGGACCGCATCCCGCGCTACGCCGGGAACCTCGACATCATCAATTCCGCCGCGCTCCTGGTCGCGGAGAGCTACGCGGCGGACCGGCTCCCGACTGCGGACGTGGTGAACTCATGACCGAGGCAACGAGCCCGGACGTCGCGGGCAAGCCGATCCTGATCCACGACCCGAGCCTGCGGGACGGCCACCACGCCGTCCGGCACAGCCTCGGCGCGGAGCAGCTGCGCGCCTACGCGCTCGCCGCGGACGCCGCGGGTGTCCCGGTGGTCGAGGTCGGCCACGGCAACGGGCTGGGCGCCTCCTCGCTCCAGGTCGGCCAGGCCAGGCTCGGCGACGACGAGATGCTGTCGATCACCAGGGAAGCCCTGACGAACAGCAAGCTCGGTGTCTTCATGCTGCCCGGCTGGGGCACGACCAAGGACATCGAGAGGGCCATCGCGCACGACGTCGACCTGGTGCGCATCGGCACCCACTGCACCGAGTCCAGCCTGGCCGAACGGCACCTGGGCTTCCTGCGCGAGCAGGGCGTCGAGGCGCACGCCGTGCTCATGATGAGCCACATGACCAGCGCCGAGCGGCTCGCCGAGCACTGCGCGCGCCTGGTCGACTACGGCGCCACCGGGGTGGGCATCATGGACTCCGCGGGCCACTACCTGCCCTCCGACGTCACCGAGCGCATCACGGCCATGTGCGCCGCGGTCGACGTGCCGGTGATGTTCCACGGGCACAACAACCTCGGCATGGCCGTGGCGAACTCCATCGCGGCGGCCGACGCGGGAGCGTCCATCCTGGACGCGTGCGCCCGGGGTTTCGGCGCCGGGGCGGGCAACACGCAGCTCGAGGTCCTGGTGCCGGTGCTCGAACGCGTGGGCTACCGCACCGGCATCGACCTGTACCGGCTCCTGGACGCGGCGGACATCGCCGAGCGGGAGCTGATGCCCGCGCCGCCGACCGTGGACTCCATCTCCATCGTCAGCGGCCTCGCCGGGGTGTTCTCCGGGTTCAAGACCCGGGTGCTCGACATCTCCGCCCGCGAGGGCGTCGACCCGCGCGACGTCTTCTTCGAGCTCGGCCGCCGCCAGGCGGTCGCGGGCCAGGAGGACCTCATCGTGGACGTCGCGCTGGCCCTGCGGGGCGCCGGGAGCGGGGACCGGTCGTGACGGGTGGCGCCACCGGGTCCGCGGATCGCGCGGTCGTCTGCGGCCTCGGGTCCTGGCTGCCGGAGCGGGTGGTCACCAACGCGCAGTTGTGCGAGCGGCTCGACGTGTCGGAGGACTGGATCGTGGGCCGGACCGGGATCTCCCGCCGCCGCTGGGTCGAGCCGGGCGTGGCGACGTCCGACCTCGCGGTCGAGGCGGGCCGGGCCGCGCTCCGGTCGGCGGGCGGCGGGCCGGTCGACGCCGTCGTGCTGGCGACCACCACCCCGGACCACCGCTGCCCGGCGACCGCGCCCGACGTGGCCGCGCGCCTCGGCCTCGGCGGTGTCGCCGCCTTCGACGTCTCGGCCGTGTGCACGGGGTTCGTCTACGGCCTGGCGACGGCGGCGGGCTTCATCGCGGCGGGGCTGGCCGAGCGCGTCCTGCTGATCGCCGCCGAGGCGTTCTCCACCCTGCTCGACCCGGACGACCGGACGACCCTGCCGATCTTCGGCGACGGGGCGGGCGCCGTGGTGCTGCGGCGCGGCCGGGCCGACGAGCCGGGGGCCATCGGCCCGCTGGTGCTGGGCAGCGACGGCGACCGCACCGGGCTGATCACGGTGGAGGCCGGCGGCTCGCGGGCCCCCCTCGGGGCGGAGGCGCCGGACGACGGGTCGCAGTACTTCCGGATGCGGGGACGCGAGGTGTTCCGGCACTCGGTCGAGCGGATGAGCGCCGCGGCGACCGAGGCGCTCGCCGGGGCGGGCTGGCGGTTGGACGACGTCGACCGCGTGGTCACCCACCAGGCGAACGCGCGCGTCAGCGCCGCACTGGCCACCCGGCTCGGCCTGCGCCGGGACGTGGTGGCCCAGAACATCGCCGAGGTCGGCAACACCGCCGCCGCCTCGATACCGGTCCTGCTCGCCCAGGCGGCGTCGGACGGGACCCTCGAACCCGGCCACCGGGTGCTGCTCGCCGCCTTCGGCGGCGGCCTCACCTGGGGCGCCACCACGTTGACCTGGCCCGAACTCGACATCCGCGACGCATAGGGCACCCAGCCGACGGACACCGGAGGACGCAATGTACGAGCTGTTGAAATCAGTCATGACCGAGGTCCTGCTGCTGGACGTCGACGGGGTGCGCCCGGACGCGAGCCGCGAGGACGCGGGCCTGGACTCGCTCGCCGTCGTCGAGCTGTCCATGGTGCTCAGCCGGCGCCACGGCATCGAGATCACCGACGACGAGCTGCTCGAACTCGACACCGTGGCGGAGATCGTCGCGCTCATGGAGCAGCGGACCGCCGGCGTCTGACGTCCCAGCCGCCGGCGCCCGGTCTCAGCTCCGCAGGTAGGAGGCGCCGTTCAGGTCGAGGATGGCGCCACTGGCCCACTCGGCCTGGGCGGAGGCCAGGTAGAACACGCCCTCGGCGATCTCGCCTGGCTCGGCGACCCGGCCGAACGGGCTCTGCGCCCTGATCTCGTCACCGCCCGGCGGCACGAGCCAGTCCGTGGTCATCTCCGTGGCCACGAACCCGGGCGCCACGGCGGAGACCGCGATCCGGTGCGGCGCGAGCGCGAGCGCGAGCGACTGGGTCAGGGAGTTCAGGCCCGCCTTGCTGGCCCCGTAGGCGGGCACGTCCGGCTCGCCGCGGAACGCGCCGCGCGACGAGACGTTGACGATCCGCCCGCCGCGCCCCCGCTCCGTCATGTGCCTGACCGCGCACCAGGTCACGTTGGCCGCGCCGACCAGGTTGACCCCCAGCGTCAACCGCCAGTGCTCCTGCCAGGCCGCGTAGTCGACCTCCGTGATCGGGTGCGCGACGAAGACACCGGCGTTGTTCACCAGGACGTCCAGGCCGCCCAGTCGTCCGACGGCGGAGTCCACCGCCGCCGGCAGGGCCTCGCTGTCCATCAGGTCGGCCTCGACGACGACGTGCCCGTCGCCGTCGAGCCCGGCCACCAGCTCCCCCGCGACACCACCCACGCCCTTGTCGAGGATCGCCACCCGGTCACCGGCCGCCGCGAACCGCCTCGCGATGGCCCACCCGATGCCCCGGGCCGCCCCGGTCACGAGGACCGCGCGTCCACCGGCCGACTCACTCACGTTCTCAACCATGGGTCAGACTCCCGCTCGCCAACCTGTCGACAGCTTCGGCCAGTACCTCGTCCGGAAGGGAGAAGCAGGCGCGCACGTACGGACGGTCCGGCGCGTCCAGGTAGAACGCCTCCCCCGGCACCGTTCCGACGAGGTTGTCCTCCAGCAGCACCTCGGCCGCTTCCGCCCCGGTCGCCACGCCCATCCGCGAGCAGTCGACGAACAGGTAGTACGAGCCTTCCGGTTCGTTGGGCGACAACCCGGCGGCGGCGAAGCCCTCCGCCAGGTACCGGCGCTTCCGGTCGTACATCGCGCGGAGGTCGCGGTAGTAGTCGTCGCCCAGGCCCAGCGCCCGCGCGCCGATCTGCTGCAACGGGGTCGGCGCGCAGACGACGAGCGAGTCGGCCGCGACCCTGATCGCGCTGATCAGCCGTTCCGGGCCGGAGGCGTAACCCAGCCGCCACCCGGGAACGCTGAACGACTTCCCCAGCGACGACAACGTCACCGTGCGCTCGCCGAGGTTCCCGACCGCCGCCGCGGCGAGGTGCGGGGCCGGGTCGAAGTAGATGTCCTCGTACACCTCGTCGGTGATGACGAGCAGGTCGTGCTCGTCCGCGACGGCCGCGACGACGGCGAGTTCCGCCGCGGTGAGCCGTCGCCCGGTCGGGTTGTTCGGCGTGCAGAGGATCATCGCGCGCGTCCGGTCGGTGACGGCCGCCCGCAGCGACTCCCCGGTGATCCGGAAATCCGGCCCGACCAGCCGGACCGGCTGCGGGTGCAGGTCCAGCACCTGGAGCGAGGACGGGTAGTAGCTGTAGAAGGGCTCGAACAGGATGACGCCGTCCCCCGCGTCGAGCAGGGCGCTGAGCGTCGCCATGAGGGCGCCCGTCGCGCCGACCGTGGCCACGACCTGGGTCGCGGGATCGACGCTGATCCCGCTGCACCTCTTCAGCTTGTCGGCGGCGGCTTCGCGGAAGACGGCGAGGCCCTCGGGCTGGCTGTACGAATGACCGAGGTGCTCGAAGTCCCGTGCGCCCTCGGCCAACGGCGAAGCGGGTGGCGGGACCTGGCTGAGCCCTTGCGCGAGGTTGACGGCGCCGAGCTGCCGGCAGCGCACGGTCATGGCCCCGAGGACGGACTGCCGCAGGCCCCGCATCCTGTTGGCGACCCCGACCACCATCAGCCGCCGCTGCTCAGCCGGTCCAGCAGCTGGTCGAGCTCCGCGACGGTGGGGGCGTCGAAGAGTTCGTTCATCGAGATCTCCAGGCCGAACTCCGGGCCGACCCGGCCCGCTATCACCATGGCGTCGATCGACTCGCCGCCCATGATGAAGAAGTTGTCGTCGATGCCGCACCGGGTCCGGCCGAGCACTTCGGCGAAGACCGCGCACAGGACTTCCTGGCGGGGGGTCTCGGGCGCCCGGTAGGGCAGCAGGCCGCGCAGGTCGGGCGCGGGGAGCGCCTGCGCCTCCGGCGTTCCCTCGGAGTCCACCGGAATGGCGTCGACGACCACGACGGCGGCCGGCACCGCGCTGCCGGGCAACCTCTCCCTGAGGTACCTGTGCAACGCGGCCAGGTCGAGACCGGGGCTGCTGGGCACGACGTAGGCCACTCCGACCTGGCCCACGGGTTCCTGAACATGCGTCAGGACCGCGGCCTCCGCGAGTTCGGGGTAGGCGGCCAGCACATCTCGCACATCCTGGATCGCAGTAGCAGCCATCAGCCGCTCACCTTCCATTCGGGCTTCGAGAATCTCCCCCGACAACCTTCGCAGCCCCGGGCTTGCCCGCGATCTTCCGCATTGCTCAGATCGGGGCACGGCTCGGCAATGGGAGAGATGCCGCCGAAGGCGTCTTCCGTCCGGGAAGGACTGCGCCATTGCGGATGGTCGGAATCCGGCGGTACAGGAGGTATGTCGCAATTCCGCGCGGCGCGCGGGTGGTCGCGGGTCGAACCTCGCCCACACCATTCCGGTGGATTCGACATCGGCGCCGCCGAGCGGCGAAGTCGGTGCGGTGATCGCGGTGCGGCGGGCTACCGCGCCGTGACCGCCGGGGCGGTCACGGCGGCCAGGGCCCGGTCGCGGCCGGCACCACGTGGTGGCCGACCCGATCGACGATCAGAGCGCGAGCATCGCCTCGGCGACCTCGTCGGAGGCGGCGACCGGGATCGCGGTCGAGGCCTTCTCCAGCACGAGCAGCCGCGCGTCGGGGATCTCGCGGGCGAGCGCCTCGCCGTTGCCGACGGGGAAGAACGGGTCGCGACGGCCGTGCACCACCAGCGTCGGCACCGCGATCTCGGGCAGGCGCTCGCGCCAGCGCGGCCCGCAGTCCAGCCTGGCGAACACCATGCCCACGTGGTTGGCGATCCGGACCGAGTCGTTGGCGCCCGGAGTGCGGTCGAAGATGCGCTCGGCGGTCGCGCGCGCCTCGGCGGGGTCGTCGTCGAAGACCTCCGCGGCGATGCCGGCGAACTTCACGACGGAGGCGCGGTCGGACCAGTCCGGCTTCGGGAGCGAGAACCGCTTCTTCATCTTCGCCGCGTCGTGGTCGGGCAGGTCGGGGTCGACCGGGCCCGGTGCGACGGACCGCGTCCCGACGAGGGTGAGCGCCGAGAACGCGTCCGGGTGGTCGAGCACGGCGAGCTGGGCCACCATCCCGCTGACGCCGATGCCCGCCAGGTGCGCCGGGCGGTCGTCGAGGCCGCGGGCCAGCGCGGCGGCGTCGGCGGCGAGGTCGCGCAGCGTGTACCTCGGGGCGTCGGGGTCGATGGTCGTCGAGGTGCCGGCGTCGCGCAGGTCGTAGCGCACGACGTGACGCCCCCCGCGGGCGAGCGCCTCGCACAGCGCGTCGGGCCAGGCCAGCATGGTCACGCTGCCCGCGAGCAGCACGAGGGGCGCCGTCTCGTCGCCGAAGTGCTCGACCCCGAGCGTAATTCCTCCGGGTGTGCGAAACGAGTGGGCCGTCGAGCGCATGGTCAACCTCCAGGGGCAGGTGTGTGATCACGGCTACGCTACTCCCCGGGGCCTTTCGTCGTGCCGGAGCCGGATGGGCGGGCACGACGGCCGCAATGGGGGAGTTGCCGGGGGAATCGGTCCTCGCGAAGCTGTCAGCACGGCCGCACGGGGTCACCCCGTTCGTCACGGGATTCGGAAATCCGCCCCCGGGCGCCGGAGCCCGGCCGTTCCGCCCGACGAAGAAGCGCGGCGACGTTCGTCTTCGACGGGTACGCGGAAGTCCCGCTGGTGTCCGAGGGCTGAAGCGCCCGAGGGGAAGGAACCACCGATGCAGGCCGTCATTGGCACCAAACCACTGTGCAGCAGGCTCAGCTCCGGGGGCGGGGCGGCCGTCCTGGTCGCCGACTTCCAGCCGCTCACCCCGACGCCGCGGCTCAGCCGGCTGGTCGGCGACGTGGCCGCCGGTCACCCGGTCTACCAGGTGGACCCGCGCGGTGCGCTGTCCGGTGACCGGCTCTACGCCACCCTGCCGGAACTGGCCGACGAGACCGCCGCCGCCTTCCGCTCCGACGAGTCCACCGCGACCGGCGACCGGCGCGTGTTCGTCGTGGGCCACTGCAGCGCCGCCGGCCTGGCCCTGCAGATCGCCGAACGGCTGGTCGGCGAGCGGGAGGTCACCGCCATCCTGGTGCAGCCGACCTGGCCCGGCACGGACCACGTCACCGAGCGCTTCGCCGAGTTCCAGGGGAAGTTGGGCGTCGGCGGTCTCGCCAGTCCCGACCTGGACGGCGATCCGCTGGCCTGCGTCGCCGGGATGGAGCAGCTCATGAACGAGGGGCTGGCGGGGGTGGCGACGCGGCTCGGCCTCACCAAGCCCCCCCTGGCGTTCTCCGAACTGCTGGTGTCGTACCGGACGTGGCTCGCCTTCCTGCTGGCCTGCCGCAACGACCGCCCCGTGAAGGTGCCCTCCGACGCGGTCGCGATCTCGGTGCTGACCGACGAGCCCGGCTTCGTGCTGCCCGGGAGCGTTCCGGAGCGGTGCCGGATCACACCGCCGCCGCCCGCGGAACGGCCCGACGCCGTGACGCCGGAGCTGGCCGAGCGCGTGCGCGACCTGGTCGACGGCCGCTGAAGCGGTGGGCGCGGCCCGAGCGGCCGCGCGGCGTCGCGGTGCCGCGGCGAGCCGGGACGCCGGTTCGGCAAGCCGTAGGGCGAGGTCCTCGCGGATCACCCGCCGGCCGCCGCGCCGACGCGTCCCGGTCCGCTCGGGGGCCGACCCGACCCGGTCGGACCACCCGGGTCCGCCTGCCGGCCGGCGCCGCGGTATTACGCTGGCCGACGCACCGGACCGCTTCACCACACTGTCCTGACGCCAGAGGAGATGTTGCGGATGCAGTACCTGCTTTCCGTGATCCACGACCAGGCCAGCACCGACGACCCGGACGAGCAGGCTGCGATCGACGTGTTCAACGACCGGCTCCGCGCCCAGGGGCACTGGGTCTTCGCCGGTGGGCTCAGCGCACCGGAGAACGCCACCGTCATCGACCACCGGGGCGCGGAGGCGGTGGTCACCGACGGCCCGTTCCTGGAGTCGAAGGAGTACCTCGCCGGTTTCTGGATCATCGAAGCACCCGACCTCGACGTCGCGCTCAAGCTCGCGACCGAGGGGGCGAGGGCCTGCAACCGGAAGGTCGAGGTGCGGCCGTTCGTGGCCGTGTGAGCGGGTTCGACGTCCGGGAGGCGATCACCCGCGCCCACCACGAGGAGTGGGCGCGGGTGGTCGCCCTCCTGACCAGGCGCTTCGGCGATCTCGACATCGCCGAGGAAGCGGCCGCCGAGGCGTTCGCGACCGCCGTCGAGCGGTGGTCGGTCGACGGCGTGCCGCCCAACACCGCCGCCTGGCTGACCACCACCGCCAACCGCAAGGCCATCGACCGCATCCGGCGCGAGAGCAAGCGCGACGAGAAGCAGAGGGAGGCTCGGATGGTGCACGGCGCCGGCCCGCGCGAGCCCCCCGGCGCCATCGACGACGACCGGCTCCGGTTGATCTTCACCTGCTGCCACCCGGCGCTGGCGGTGGAATCCCGCCTGGCGCTGACGTTGCGCATGGTCGGCGGTCTGACCGTGCCCGAGATCGCCCGCGCCTTCCTGGTGACCGAGAGCGCCATGGGGCAGCGGATCACCCGCGCGAAGGCCAAGATCAAAGCGGCGCACATCCCCTACCGCGTGCCGGCCACCGAGGACCTCCCGGCACGCGTCACCGGCGTGCTCGCCGTCCTGTTCCTCGTCTTCAACGAGGGCTACCTGGCCACCAGCCCCGACACCGACCCCGTGCGCCACGACCTGACCGCCGAGGCGATCCGGCTCACCCGCCTGATCCGCGACCTGCTGCCGGACGACGGCGAGGTGGCCGGGCTGCTGGCGCTGATGCTGCTCATCGAGGCCCGCCGCCCGGCCCGGGTCTCGGCGAGCGGTGAACTGGTCCCCCTGGCCGAGCAGGACCGCGGGGCGTGGGACGCGACGCTGATCGCCGAGGGCCACCGGCTGGTGCGCGAGCGCCTCGCCGCGGCCGCCGCCGGCGTCGCCCCGGGTCGCTACCAGATCCTCGCGGCGATCAACGCCGTGCACACCTCCGCCCGGGACATCCGCGACACCGACTGGTCACAGGTGCTCGCCCTGTACGACCAGCTCGTCCGCGTCGACCCGTCGCCGACGATCGCCCTCAACCGGGCGATCGCGGTCGCCGAGGTCGACGGCCCGGACGTGGCGCTGGCGGCCGTCGACCGGCTCGGGAACGCGCTGGCCGGCTACCACGCCTACCACGCCACCCGCGCCGAGCTGCTGCGCCGGACGGGCCAGGGCCGGCAGGCGCGCGCGGCCTACGACCGGGCCATCGAGCTGGCCGGCAACACCGCCGAGACCGCCTACCTGACCCGTCGCCGCGACCAACCGGGGTAGCCGGGAGCCCGTGCGCGCGGGCGTGTCCGGCCCGGTCCGAGGACGGCGTCCGGGTGCCGCAGAAAATCTCCGGGGCGGTGTCGGATCGGGCCGGCGGCGTTCGTAGTAGGGGCGAGAGGTCGCCCATGAGGGGGCGCCCCCGACGGAACCGAGAAGGACGTTCCTCATGACAAGCACGACGGAGCCGGGCGCGGGCACCGCACGCCTCTCCAGCCGCCGGATGTGGGCGATCCTGGGGCTGGTGCTGCTCGCCGACGCCATCGACGTGATCGACGGGACAATCACGAACATCGCGGCCCCCACCATCGCCCGCGAGCTCAACGGCGGTGAGAGCCTGATCAAGTGGGTGGGACCGGCGTACATGCTCGCCATGGGCGTCCTGCTCCTGATCGGCGGCCGGCTGGGCGACAAGTTCGGCCAGCGCAAGCTCTTCCTCATCGGCATGGGCGGCTTCACCCTGGCCTCGGCGGTCATCGGCTTCTCGCCCGACCCGGGCCTGCTCATCGCCGCCCGGGTCGCCCAGGGCGCGTTCGGCGCCCTGCTCATCCCGCAGGGCATGGCGATCATGACGAAGGCGTTCGACCGCGAGATGCTCGCCAAGGCGTTCGGCCTGTTCGGCCCGGTCCTCGGCATCTCCAGCGTCGGCGGCCCGGTCCTGGCCGGGTTCATCATCAACGCCGACCTGTTCGGCCTGTCCTGGCGCCCGATCTTCCTCGCGAACATCTTCCTCGGCATCATCGGGATGATCATCGCCGTCAGGATCCTGCCGCGCGACGACGACGCCGACCGGTCCACCGTCGTCGACGGTTGGGGCTCCGGCCTGCTCTCGGTGGCCATGTTCGGGCTGCTGTACGGCCTGATCGAGGGCTCGACCAACGGCTGGCACGCCTTCTCCGTCATCGCGGTCGTCGTCGGCCTGCTGTTCTTCGGCGCCTTCGCCTACCGCCAGCGCACCGCGGAGCACCCGCTCATCAAGCCCTCGCTGCTGAAGAACCGCGGCTTCACCTCCGGCATGGTCGTGGGCCTGGTCGCCTTCGCCGCCAGCACCGGCCTGTTCTTCGTGCTGTCGCTGTTCATCCAGGAAGGGCTGCACGCCAGCCCGCGGGACGCCTCGCTCGGCCTCGTGCCGCTCACCGTGGGTCTCATCGGCGCCAGCTTCGCCGCCATGGGCGGCCTGGTCACCAAGCTCGGCCGCAAGCTCGTCTTCATCGGCCTGGGCGTCTCCATCGTCGGTTGCGGTTGGGTCCTGGCCCTCGTCAAGTTCTCCGGGACGGACCTCAGCCTCTGGGCGCTGGCCCCGGCGTTCATCGTCATCGGCGTCGGCACCGGCCTCTGCTTCACCACGATCCCGACCGTCGCCCTGGGCGACGCGAAGCCCGACGAGGCCGGCAGCGCCAGCGGCTCGCTCGGCTCGATCCAGCAGCTCGCCTCGGCGATCGGCTCGGCCGCGGTCACGTCGGTCTTCTTCATGGCCGCGACGTCCGGGTTCGCCCACGCGATGGAGGTCACCCTCATCGTCGTCCTGGCCGCCACGGCCCTCAGCCTGCCGTTCGTGGTCCTGATGCCCCGCAAGGCGCCGTCGGAACCCTCGGAGTGAGCAACCGGCCACAGCGCCGGGAACGGCCGGTCGACGGGGTGTTCCCACCCGTCGACCGGCCGTTCTCGTCGTGGGGGTGTCCGGAACCGGGCGCGTCGAGCGATCCGGGCGATCGGCCCGCGAGGCCCGGTCGGGCGTGGTGCCCCCGGTGCGACTCGAACGCACACTGGACGGATTTTGAGTCCGCTGCCTCTGCCGATTGGGCTACGGGGGCCGGCGGGAGCACTCTACTGGATCAGGGCGCCGCGCCCGGGCACGGGGGCGCGGTCAGGAGCGGACCAGTCGGGTGATCGCCGCGGACGCCTCCGCGATCTTCTCCTCGGCCACCTCGCCGCCCTCGGCCGCCGCCTGGGCCACGCAGTGCTTCAGGTGCTCTTCCAGCAGGCCCAGGGAGACCGCCTGGAGGGCCTTGGTGGCCGCGGAGATCTGGGTCAGGACGTCGATGCAGTAGTCGTCGTTCTCGACCATGCGCTGGAGACCGCGCACCTGGCCCTCGATGCGCCTGAGCCGCTTGAGGTACGCGTCCTTGTCCGCCGTGTAGCCGTGCACCGTCCCCCACCTTCCCTACCCTGGGCGGGTATCCGAGTCCAGGATAGGCCACCCGACCGGGTGTGACGGGCACCACCGGAGGACCTTCGGGCAGCCTCGCATTTCAGGTCGTGTGGTTTAGCCCGTGAAATGACCCGTCCGGGGGCATCCAGTCACATTTTCATGCCGAAAGGTTAGGCGATATTCCTCTCGTGCACTATGGTGACCCCCGAAGCGTGTGGCGCAGAACAAGTCGAGGGCAGCACGCGCTATGCGAGCACACACGGAGGAACAGTGGCACAGCAGACCGTCGTCCAACTCATCGACGACCTCGACGGCAGCGAAGCCGCCGAGACCGTGACCTTCGCGCTGGACGGTGTGGAGTACTCCATCGACCTCTCCAAGGACAATGCGGACAAGCTCCGCGAGTCCCTGGCCGACTTCGTCGCCAAGGCACGCCGTGCGGGTGGGCGCAAGCAGCGCAAGGGCACCGGCAAGAGCACGGTAAAGGCTGGTGACAAGGCCCAGGCGCAGGCCATTCGGGACTGGGCCCGGGCGCAGGGCCACCAGATCTCCGACCGCGGCCGCATTCCCCAGGGCCTGGTCGTGCAGTTCCAGGAAGCGCACGCCTCCTGACCTGCGGGGCAACCGTTTCCCCTGCGGTCGGCCACGGCTCACCGCAGGGGAAAACGCAGGTCACGTCATGCGCGGTCGGGGAAGCCCGTGCCGAGCAGCCTGAGCAGGGCGGTCGCCTTCACGGCGGTCTCCTCGAATTCCTCCGCGGGGTCTGACAGCGCGATGACAGCGCCGCCGACGCCGAAACTCACCTTGTCCCGGTCCACCACCAGCGTCCTGATGACGATGCTGAAGTCGGCCGTTCCCGACAGGGAGAAGTATCCGAGCGCCCCGGAGTAGACCCCCCGGGCCCCGGCTTCCAGCCCGTCGATGATCTGCATTGTCCGGATCTTGGGGGCGCCGGTCATCGACCCGCCCGGGAACGCCGCCCTAACGGCCGCGGTGGCGGAAGTGCCGGAACGCAGTCTCGCCCGAACCGTGCTGACGAGCTGGTGCACGGTCGCGTAGCTCTCCACCTCGAAGATCCTGGGCACCTCGACGCTGCCGACTTCAGCGCAATGGCCCAGATCATTGCGCACGAGGTCCACGATCATGAGGTTCTCGGCGCGGTCCTTCGCGCTGGTCGCCAAGGCCCTCCGCAAAGCGAGGTCCCCCTCCGGCGTGCGGCCGCGCGGTCGCGTCCCCTTGATTGGTTCGGATTCGACGACACCCTGTCGGTCGACCCGGATGAACCGCTCGGGTGAAGTGCTGAGCACGGAGAGCGCACCGAAACGGAGCAGTGCGCCGAACGGGGCAGGGCTTTCCGCGCGGAGGAACCGGTAGGCGTCCCACGGGTCGACGGCGCCCCGCCACGTGACGGTGTTCGTCAGGCACACCTCGTAGCTCTCGCCGGCCGTGATGGCCCCCTGGCAGGCCGCGATGAGCTCCAGGTACCGGGTGCGGCCGTGCCGGGCCTGCGCGGAGTCCCCGCGGGGCCTCGCGGGAACACGCCCGGCGGGCACGTCGGCGGGCGCCGGGAAATCGCGCAGGAATGCCTCCGTTCGGTCCAACCAGCCGTCCTCGTCGCTCAACGCGAGCAGGTGGCAGCACCGGGATTCGTGGTCGAAAACGACCGCCCGGTCGGCGAACACGAATGCCGCGTCGGGCTGCTCCGAACGGTGGGCGGCCTCACCGCCGCATTCGGCCTTCAGTTCGTAGCCGAGGTAGCCCACCCAACCGAGGGCGAAGTCGAACGGCACGTCGGGCTGCTCCACCCGCCACGCCGCCAGGTCGGCCTCCAGCCAGTCCAGGAACGGCCCGGGGCGCACCACCCCGTCGACGGTCACCTCGCCGGCCCCCACGTCGTAGGTGGCCACCCTGGCGAGCGGGCCGGAGGCGTCGCCCATGACGGAGAACCGGCCCCGACCGCCGGGCAGGCTGCTGTCGAGCCAGAACGCGTCCGCGGAGTCCCCGTACAGGGCCGCGAACACCGCTTCGGGCGACGGGTGGGCCTCGACCCGCCGCACCAGCACGGAACGGCCCGGGGCCGCGACGGGGGCCACCGGGGCGGGGGCCACCGGGGGCGCGACGGCCGGTTCGACGGCGGACGCCGACGTGAGGTCGCGGAAGTTCGCGAGGAGATCGCGGCCGTGCGCGGTGCACACCGACTCCGGGTGGAACTGCACGCCCCACCGCGGGCGGGTCCGGTGCCGCACGGCCATCAGCACGCCGTCCGACACCGACCACGCGACCGGTTCGAGGGACGCGGGCAGGTCGGAGACGGCCAGCGAGTGGTAGCGGACGACGGCCAGCGGCGACGGCAGGCCCGCGAAGAGGTCGACACCGGTGTGCCGGACGTGGTCGACGACGCCGTGCCGGGGCGTGACCAGGCCCACGGACGCGCCCTCCGCGAGGCACAGGGCCTGGTGGCCGAGGCAGACGCCGAGCAGCGGCACGTCGGCGTGCTCGACGACGGCGCCGCCCAGGCCGAGGTCGGTGGCGCGCTGCGGCCGACCGGGGCCGGGGCCGATCAGCACGTTGTCGAACGAGGACAGGTCGGACAGCCGGAACCGCGGGTCGTCGTTGGCGACGACGACCGGGTCCCGCCCGTTCACCTCCGCCAGGAACTGGAAGAGGTTGAAGGTGAACGAGTCGTGGTTGTCGATGAGCAGGGTCCGCATGGCGACCAGGACGGTACCCGCCGGGACACCCGGACGGACGAACCCGGGAGGCCGGGCGCACCGGCCCCCCGGGACGTGCTCAGTCCAGGTGGAACGCGGGGTCCACGGCGATCCCGGCGAGCTGCTGCGGGGTCAGCAGCGGCTCGGTGAGCGCGGGCCCCCTGGCCACCGGGTGGCGGCGGGACTGGGCGACGACCACGAGCGTGCCGTCGGCGTGCCGGTGGAACGCGGCCTGCTCGTAGTCGGTGGGACCGGCGTCCAGGGCGGTGACCACGGGCACGTCCGCGCCGCCGACCCGAACGACGTCGCACCGCCCGTCGCCCCGCACCGGGTACGGCTCGTCGATCGCCGGTCCGCACCCCGGCAGGTCCCGCACCCGGCTGTTGCCCCTGGTCTCGACCTGCACCAGCACCCTGGCCACGCCGGCGGCGGCGCCGGACGGGGAGACCGGGGCCTCGATCAGGTACTCCCAGACCTGGAGGTCGCCGGCGTAGTCGACGAACTGGGCCTGGGTGCGCGGCGCGGCGCCGCCCCTCTCCTGCGTGATCGAGCCGACGGGCAGCGCCCCGGCGAGGGCGTCCACCAGGCCGCTGCCCTTGGCGGCCCGCGGCCCGCTGGTCGCGGTCCGGTCGGTCTGCCCGTCCGGCCACGAGGGCGCGCTCCCCCGGCTGGTCGGGGCGGCCGTGCCGGTCGTCGTCGGCATCACCGTCGTCGTCACCGTGGTCGGCGGCACCGTCGTGGTCGCCGTCACCGTCGGCGTGCCCGGCTGTGACGCGCCCACCTCCGCCGACCCGCCTCCCGCGTGGCTCGGCAGCAGGGTCGCGCCGACCGCGATGCCCACCACGGCGAGCCCGGCGACACCGGCGCCCCAGGTCGTCTTGCGCCTGCGGTCGGCGCGGCGTGCCGCGCCCAGCGCGGTCCGCGGGTCCATCGGCGGCGGCGGGCTGCTCGCCACCACGGCGTCGTGCAACGCCTTCCTCAGCTCCTGCTCGTTCATCGCACCTTCGCTCCCTGTTCCGGGTTCACCAAGCCGCGCAGCGTCTGCAGCCCCCGCGCGGCCTGGCTCTTGACGGTTCCTTCCGAACAACCCAGCACCCTGGCGGTCTGCTCGACCGACAGGTCCTCCCAGTACCGCAGCACGAGGACGGCGCGCTGCCTGGGCGGGACGCCCGCCAGCGCCGCGAGCAGCACCAGCCGGTCCTCCGCCGAACCGGTCGACGCGGCCGGCACGTCGGCGGGCGCCTCGCTCACCCGCTCCTTGCGGAACCAGCCCCGGCGCAGCTCGGACACGAAGGTCCGCACCAGGGTCTGCCGGGCGTAGGCGTCGAGTGCGTCGTGCCGGGTGATCCGCCGCCAGGCCACGTACAGCTTGGTGAACGTGGTCTGCACCAGGTCCTCGGCGCGGTGCCAGTCGCCGCACAGCAGGTACGCCGTGCCGCGCAGGGCGTCGGACCGCGCCGCGAAGTACTCCGCGAACGCGGTGTCCCGATCACTCATTCGTCCTCCCCATCCCGCGGTACGGGGTAGTCACGCCGCCGGGCGGCCGGGGGGTTGCACGCCTGGTCCGGGACTCGTGGAAACTGGAGGGCACACCCCTGGAGGCACCGCGTTGTTCTTCTTCCTGCTGCTCTCGGTCGTGATGGCCGCGGCCCACTACTACATCTGGAAGCGGGTGGTGCGGGACACCACCCGCCCCGGCCGCGGGCGCCGGGTCGGCACGGTCGCGGTGGTGTTCCTGCTGCTGCTGGTGGTCGGGGCGCTCGGCCTCCAGCGCGCGGGCGGGTTCGGCCGGGTCGTGGCGTGGCCCGGGTTCCTCTGGCTGGCGGGCGTGTTCTACCTGACGGTGCTGCTCGGGCTGCTGGAGGTCCCCCGGCTGGTGCTGCTGCGGCGGGCGCGGCGCGGCCGGGTGCCGGCGACCGTCGGGGCGCCGCACACGACGCCGGGCGTGACGCCGGACACCGCGGTCGACGCCGGGGAGGTCCCGCCCGACCCGGTGCCCGAGGCGCCGGAGGTGGACGAGGGGCGGCGGCTGTTCCTGGCCCGGTCGCTGGCGGTCGCGGGCGGCGTGGCCGCGGCGGGCATCGTCACCTACGGGGCGACGCGGGCGCTGGGCGACCCCGTGGTCAAGCGCGTGCCCGTGACCCTGGGCAAGCTCGACCCGCGGCTGTCGGGCTACCGGATCGCGGTGGTCAGCGACATCCACCTGGGTCCGCTGCTCGGCCGCTCGCACACCGAGCGGATCGTGCGGATGATCAACGAGCAGCAGGTGGACCTGGTGGCGATCGTCGGCGACCTCGTGGACGGCTCGGTGGAGGAGCTGGGCGAGGCGGCGGCTCCGCTGCGCGACCTGGTGAGCACGCACGGCAGCTTCTTCGTCACCGGCAACCACGAGTACTACTCGGGGGCGGAGCAGTGGATCGCCGAGGTCGAGCGACTCGGGGTCAACGCGCTGCGCAACGAGCGGTTGACGATCGAGCGGGCCGGGGCGACGTTCGACCTCGCGGGCGTGAACGACGTCAACGGCGCGAGCTTCGACGACGCCCCCGACTTCGCCCGCGCCCTCGACGGGCGTGACACGAGCACGCCGGTGGTGCTGCTGGCGCACCAGCCGGTGCAGGTGCGCGAGGCGGCCGGGCACGGCGTGGACCTCCAGCTGTCGGGGCACACGCACGGCGGGCAGATGTTCCCGTTCCACCTGGCGGTCGGCCTCCAGCAGCCGGTGCGCAGCGGCCTGGAGACGATCGACGGCACCCAGGTCTACACGTCGAACGGCGCCGGGTTCTGGGGTCCGCCGGTGCGCGTGGGCGCGCCGCCGGACATCTCCGTCGTGGAGCTGCGTCACAACTTCGCCGGCCGGTAGCGCTTTTTCCGCCCTCTGCGCGTACCGTGGACCGCCGTGCCCGAAGACGGTCAGACCGTGCCTGAACACGGTCTCGGAGGGGGACCCCTAGCGAGATGACGAAGAGCTTTGCCGACGACAACCGGCTACACGAGGCAACAGCTCGTATTCGTCGTTTCCTGGACCACGACCGACCGGACACGCCGTGCCTGGTCATCGACCTGCCCACGGTCCGCGACCGGTTCACCGCGATCCGCGAGGCCCTGCCGCGGGTGGCGGTCTTCTACGCGGTGAAGGCGAACCCGGCGCCCGAGGTCGTCGAACTGCTGGCCGCCGAGGGGTCCTGCTTCGACGTCGCCAGCCCCGCCGAGATCGACCTGTGCCTGGCGCGCGGCGCCGCACCCGGCGCGATCTCCTACAGCAACCCGATCAAGAAGGCCCGCGACATCGCGTACGCGTTCGGGCGCGGGGTGCGGCTGTTCGTCTCCGACAGCGAGCAGGACGTGCGCGCGGTCGCCGAGCACGCGCCCGGCTCGTCGGTGCTGCTGCGCATCGTGGTGGAGAGCCGGGGGTCGACCTACCCGTTCGGCAAGAAGTTCGGCTGCGCGCCGGAGATGGCGGCCGACCTGCTGCGGCTGGCCGCCGAACTGGGCCTCACGCCGCTGGGCGTGGCGTTCCACGCGGGGTCGCAGCAGCTGGACCCGACCGGCTGGGACGGCGCGATCGCCGACGCCGCCGAGGTCGTGCTGAAGCTGCGCGCCGAGGGCCTGCCGGTGACGACGCTGAACCTGGGCGGCGGCCTGCCCGCCGCGTACCTGGAGCGGCCGCCCGCGCCGGCCGAGTACGGCGCCGCGATCACCGCCGCGATCGAGCGGCACTTCGGCGACTTCACGCCCCGCGTGATGATCGAACCGGGTCGTGCCGTGGTCGCCGAGTCGGGGCTGATCCGCTCCGAGGTCGTGCTGGTGGCGAAGAAGTCCTACTCGGACGAGCAGCGCTGGGTGTTCCTCGACGTGGGCCGCTACGGCGGTCTCGCGGAGACCGAGGGCGAGGCCATCGCCTACCCGCTGGAGACGTCGCGGGACGGCGGGCCGACCGGTCCCGTGGTGATCGCCGGGCCGACGTGCGACGCCGACGACGTGCTGTACCAGCACACCGTCTACGAACTGCCGCTGGACCTGCGCGCGGGCGACTTCGTCGACCTGCTGCGCGCGGGCGCCTACACGGCCAGCTACTCCTCCGTGGCCTTCAACGGCTTCCCCCCGTTGGCCACCCACTGCGTGCGGTGAGCACGCCCTCGCGCCGCTCCACCCCTTCTGAAGATGTTTGGAGTGATTGATGTCCGGACTCCCGTGCGAATCCGAGCCGGTCGGCTTGTTCGCAGGACAGCACGTGCTCGCCGAGTTGGAAGGCGTGAGCCCGGAACTGCTCGACGACGAGCAGTTCCTCAAGCACGCGCTCGGTGAAGCGCTGACCCAGGCTGATGCCACGGTGTTGGAGGTGGTCTCCAAGCAGTTCGAGCCGCAAGGGGTCACCGTGCTGGCCCTGTTGTCGGAGTCGCACGCGTCCATCCACACCTATCCGGAGGTCGGAGCGGTGTTCGTGGACGTGTTCACCTGCGGCACGCGCGCCAAACCCGCGCTCGCGGTGCAGCTCCTGGCGGAAGCGCTGGGTGCCGTGTCGGCACGGACGGACATGATCAGCCGGGGGCACCGCGTCCCCGCGCTCGTCGGTGAGGAGAAGTCGTGACCCGGGAAACCGCGACCGGTGAGGTGATCCGCGAGCCGCTGGCCGCCGGGATGACCAGGCACTGGGAGGTCGACGAGGTCGTGGTCGACGCGAAGACCGAGTTCCAGCACCTGGTGATCGCCCGCACCGCCCAGGGGTTGTCGCTGTTCTGCGACGACGACCGGCAGAGCACCGAGTTCAGCCAGCTGACCTACCACGAGGCGCTGATGGTCCCGGCGCTGCTGCTGGCCGACCGGGTCGAGCGGGTGCTCGTCATCGGGTCGAGCGAGGGCGTGGTGTGCCGGATGGCGGTGGAGGCCGGCGCGTCGGTGGTCGACCACATCGACATCGACGAGCAGGCCGTGAAGCTGTGCGCCGAGCACCTGCCCTACGGGTACACGCCGGAGGAGCTGGCCGCCGCCGAGCGCGGCGAGGGCCCGGTCCGCGTGCGCTACATCGACGGCTACGAGTACATCCGCACCACCTCCGAGCGCTACGACATCGTCCTGGTGGACCTGCCGGACGAGCGCGAGGAGGAGGCGCAGCACAACCGCCTGTACGGCGCGGAGTTCCTGGCCCTGTGCAAGGCGCTGCTCACCCCGGGCGGCGTCGTGGTGTCCCAGGCGGGCTGCCAGACGATGTGGCGCAACACCACGCTGGTCCGCATGTGGCAGCGGTTCAACGAGGTGTTCGACACGGTCGCGTACTACGGCTCGGACGAGCACGAGTGGGCGTACCTGTTCGGGCGCGCCGACGAGGTGGCCGACCCGACGGCGCTGATGGTCGAGCGCCTGCCGGCCTGCGGCTACCGGCCGGAGTCGATCGACGACCTGGCGCTGGTGGGCAACTCGATCCCGCCCTACCGGGTGCGCAACTCCTGAGCGCACGACCGGGGGGCCGTTCCGCCGCGCGGGACGGCCCCCCGGTCCTGTGGCACCGGTCGTGTGGCGCCCCGGTCAGGCCAGGGCGGTGCGCAGGAAGTCGACCTGGAGCAGCAGCAGGTTCTCCGCCACCTGCTCCTGCGGGGTCATGTGGGTGACGCCCGACAGCGGCAGCACGGTGTGCGGGCGGCCGGCGGCGAGCAGCGCGCTGGACAGCCGCAGGGTGTGCGCGGCCACGACGTTGTCGTCGGCCAGGCCGTGCACGATCATCAGCGGGCGCTCCAGCTTCGGGGCGTCGGCGATGAGCGAGTTGGCCTCGTACACCTCGGGCTTCTCGTCCGGGTGGCCCAGGTATCGCTCGGTGTAGTGGGTGTCGTAGAGGCTCCAGTCGGTGACCGGGGCGCCCGCGATGCCCGCGTGGAAGACGTCCGGGCGGCGCAGCACGGCCAGCGCGGCCAGGTAGCCGCCGTAGGACCAGCCGCGGATCGCCACCCGGGTCAGGTCGAGGTCGGGGTGGTCGGCGGCCACCGCGTGCAGGGCGTCCACCTGGTCGTCGAGGGTGGCGCCGGCGAAGTCGAACGCGATGTCGCGCTCCCACGCCGGCCCGCGGCCCGGGGTGCCCCGGCCGTCCACGACGAGCACCGCGAACCCCTGGTCCGCCAGCCACTGCGAGGTGAGGTAGGCGTTGCGGGCGGCCACGACGCGCTGCGCGTGCGGCCCGCCGTACGGGTCGAGCAGCACCGGCAGCTTCGTGCCCGGCACGTGGTCGCGCGGGAGCAGCAGCGCGGCGCGCAGGTCCCGTTCGCCGGCGGTCAGCAGGGTGACGCGCGGCGTGAGCCCCGGTTCCTCGGCGTGGTTGGCGATCACGCCGCCGGTCGACGTGGTCACCTTCACGCCGAAGTGGTCCAGGCCCGAGGAGGCCAGCAGCAGCACGCCGCCGCCGCGGACCGCGCCGTGCACGCCGTCCTCGGTGGACAGTCGGCGGACGTCGTCCGCCGTCACCAGGAACACGTGCGTCCGCGTCGGATCGTCGGTGGAGGCGGTGACGAGCACGCCGTCCTCCCCCGCGTCGAGCACCGAGCGCACCTGGAAGCCGTCCGGCGTCCACGGCCGGTCGCCGACGACCAGCCGGTTCGCGCCGTCCACCGGCAGCACGCGCAGCAGCTCGCCGGCCGGCGTCCAGCGCGGCGAGCCGGGCACCAGCTCCAGCCAGTGCGGGTCGGTGTCGTCGGCCAGCACCTCGGTGGCGCCGGTCGCCGGGTCCACCGCCAGCACCAGGACGCGCCGCTGGTCGCGGGACTGGACCTGGATCAGCGGCCTGCCGTGCGAGGACCACACCGCCGTGTTCAGGTACGGGAACGCCTCGCGGTCCCACTCGACGTCCACCCGGCCGTCGCCGTCGGTGGCCAGGAACGACGCGGTGACGGTGGCGTTGGGCGTGCCCGCCGCCGGGTAGGCGATCTCGGTGGCCGGGGTGGCGGGGTTGGCGGGGTCGGCGATGTACCAGCGCCGGACCGGGGCGTTGTCGACGCGGGCGGCCAGGACGCGCGCGCCGTCCGGGGAGAACCAGTAGCCCCGGTAGCGGTGCATCTCCTCGGCGGCGATGAACTCGGCCAGGCCCCACGTGACGTCGTCGCCGTCCGGTGCGGCGACGACCCGGTCCGCGCCGGTCGCCAGGTCCACGACGTGCAGCGCGCCGTCCGCCACGTACCCGACGCGGCGGCCGGTCGGGTCCAGGCGGGGGTCGACGACCGCGCCCTCGGCGGGCAGCTCGCGCACCGCCCCGGTGGCCAGCCCGACCACGAACAGCCGGCCGGAGAGCGCGAACACCGCCTGCCGCGCGTCGGCGTCCGTCGAGTAGCCGACGATGCCCGCGGCCTGCTCGCGGGTGCGCTCGCGCCGGGCCCGCTCCTCGGGGGGCAGGTCCTCGGGGTCGGTCAGCAGGGTCGCCGGGTCGACCAGCAGCGCCTCGGTCCCCGCCGTCGTGTCGAACTTCCACAGGCCGTTCGCCCGGCCGGCGGCCGAGGCGGTGCGCAGGAAGTACACCGCCGAGCCGTCGGGTGCGACGGTGAACGTCCGGGGTGCCCCGAGGGTGAACCGCTGGGTGCGCGCGTGCCGGCGCGGGAAGGAGGTCTCGTTGCCCACCCGGACACCCTAGGCGACCCCTGTCTTGGCGCGGTGGTGAACCGACGCCGTGACGGGGCCGTAATCGTCGTTGGAGCGATTGACGGACCGAGGAGGAGTTGAGTGTGATCCGACGAAACCGCGTCGCCATCGCCGTAGCGGGCGGCCTGGCGGCCGTGCTCGCACTGGTCATGTGGACGTCCGACACCACCGTGCTGCGGGGCACGAACGTCGCGCAGACCGAGCAGGTGGGCGCCGCGGCCCAGGGCGACTACGGCGACGTCCAGGAGCCCCTGGCCCCTCCCACCAGCGAGGAAGCGGTGGCCGAGGACGAGGCGGCGGACGACCCGGCCGCCGGTGCGCCGGAGGGCCAGGCCGCGCCCGCGCCGTCGGGTCCCCGGATCACCCTGGTGGGCAAGAGCGTCCCGAAGATGGGCGACGTCGTGCAGGACGGCGACGGCCGCACGCTGTACCGGTTCGACAAGGACACCGCGAAGCCGGCGGCGAAGTCGAACTGCGAGGACCAGTGCGCGGTGACCTGGCCGCCGCTGCTGTCCAACGGCAACACCCCCGCGCTGCAGGGCGTCGACCCGGCGCTCGTGTCGACGGTCGAGCGCGCGGACGGCTCGGAGCAGGTCACCCTCGACGGCTGGCCGCTCTACACCTACGCGAAGGACGAGGCCCCCGGCCAGTGGAAGGGGCAGGGCGTGGGCGGCACCTGGTTCGTGGTGCAGCCCGACGGGAAGCGCAACGTCGAGTGCCTGCCGCCGGGGGTGACCGCCCCGGCAGCCTGAGCCGCCGTCCACTGTGGAACGCCCTGATCCCCCGGCCCGGGGTTGGCCGGGGGATCAGGGCGTGGTGCAGCGGGTGTGCCGCGGCGCGCCTCAGAGGACGCGCACGGCCTCGTCGAGGTCCAGGCGCGGGTTGCCGGGCCGGTGGCCCGATTCGTCGGCGTGGCCGATGTTCACGCCCACCAGCGGCTGCCGCGCGGTGCGCGTCGTCACAGGTCCGGGTAGAGCGGGTGCTTGGCCGCCAGCACCTCGACTCGCGCCCGCAGGTCGGCCAGGTCCGGCGACGCCTGGAGCGCGGCGGCGATGATCTCGGCCACCTCGGCGAAGTCCGCCGCGCCGAAGCCGCGGGTGGCCAGCGCGGGCGTGCCGATGCGCAGGCCGGACGTCACCATCGGCGGGCGCGGGTCGTTCGGCACCGCGTTGCGGTTCACCGTGATGCCCACCTCGTGCAGCCGGTCCTCCGCCTGCTTGCCGTCCAGCTCCGAGGCCACCAGGTCGACCAGCACCAGGTGCACGTCCGTGCCGCCGGTGAGCACCTTCACGCCCGCCGCCGCCGCGTCGGGGCGCGACAGGCGCTCGGCGAGGATCTTCGCGCCCTCGACGGTGCGGCGCTGCCGGTCGGCGAACTCGGGCGACGCGGCGTGCTTGAACGCCACCGCCTTGCCCGCGATCACGTGCTCCAGCGGACCGCCCTGCTGACCGGGGAACACCGCCGAGTTGATCTTCTTGGCGAGGTCGGCCTCGTTGGTCAGGATCACGCCGCCGCGCGGACCGCCGAGCGTCTTGTGCGTGGTCGTGGTCACGACGTGCGCGTGCGGCACCGGGCTCGGGTGCAGGCCCGCCGCCACCAGGCCGGCGAAGTGCGCCATGTCGACCATCAGGTACGCGCCCACCGAGTCGGCGATGCGGCGGAACTCGGCGAAGTCCAGCTGCCGCGGGTACGCCGACCAGCCGGCCACGATCAGCTTCGGCTTCGCCTCCTGCGCCAGCCGCTCGACCTCGGCCATGTCGACCCGGCCGTCGTCCTCCGACACGTGGTAGGGCACGACGTTGTAGAGCTTGCCGGAGAAGTTGATCCGCATGCCGTGCGTCAGGTGCCCGCCGTGCGCCAGGTCAAGGCCCAGGATCGTGTCGCCGGGCTGGAGCAGGGCGAACATCGCGCACGCGTTGGCCTGCGCGCCCGAGTGCGGCTGCACGTTGGCGAAGCCCGCGCCGAACAGCCCCTTGACCCGCTCGATCGCCAGCCGCTCGATGACGTCGACGTTCTCGCAGCCGCCGTAGTAGCGCCGGCCCGGGTAGCCCTCGGCGTACTTGTTGGTCAGCACCGAGCCCTGCGCCTGGAGCACCGACACCGGCGTGAAGTTCTCCGAGGCGATCATCTCCAGCGTGCTCTGCTGCCGGTGCAGCTCGGCGGCGACGGCGTCCGCGACCTCCGGGTCGAACTCCGCGAGGGAGGTGTTGAAGTGCTCGGACATGGGATCTCTCTCCTGTCGGCTGTGCCCTGTCGGGTGGGGCACCTATCGGGTGGGACGCTTGTAGAACGGCAGTGCCACGACCTCGACGGGCTCGTGCTTGCCGCGGATGTCGACGGACAGCTCGGTGCCGGGCTCGGTGTGCCCGACGGCCACGTAGGCCATCGCCACCGAGTAGCCCAGGGTCGGCGACAGCGCGCCGCTGGTCACCTCGCCGATCGGCGTGCCCGCCGCGTCCAGCACGGGGTAGCCGTGGCGCGGCGCGCGGCGGGAGGCGGTCTTCAGGCCGACCAGGACCTGGTCGGCGCCTTTCTCCGCGGTGGCGGCCAGGGCGTCGCGGCCCACGAAGTCGCCCGGCTTGTCGAGCTTGACGACGCGGCCGAGGTTGGCGTGGAACGGGGTGCGACCGCGGCCCAGCTCGTTGCCATACAGCGGCATCCCGGCCTCCAGCCGCAGGGTGTCGCGGCAGCCGAGGCCGGCGGGCTTGAGGTCGTGCTCCCGACCCGCCTCCAGCAGCGCCCCCCACACGTGCGCGGCGTCGTCCGGCGCGGTGAACAGCTCGAAGCCGTCCTCGCCGGTGTAGCCGGTGCGGGCGAGCAGCACGGGCCTGCCGGCCACCTCGGTCGGGTAGGAGGCGTAGTACTTCACCCCGGCCAGGTCGGTCGGGGTGAGGCCCGCCAGGATGTCGGTGGACCGCGGCCCCTGCACGGCGAGCAGCGCGTAGTCGGTGGAGCGGTCCTCGACGGTGGTGTCGAAGCCCCCCGCCCGCTCGACCAGCGCCTCGAACACGACGTCCGCGTTGGACGCGTTGGCCACGACCAGGTACTCCTGGTCACCCGTGCGGTAGACGATCAGGTCGTCGACGACGCCGCCGTCGGCCTCGCAGATCATCGTGTACCGGGCGCGGCCCACGCCGATCGCCGACGCGTGGCCCACCAGGGCGTGGTCCAGCGCGGCGCCCGCCCCGGGACCGGTCAGCACGATCTCGCCCATGTGCGTCAGGTCGAACAGGCCCGCCGAGGTGCGCACCGCGTGGTGCTCGGCCAACTCGCTGGCGTAGCGCAGCGGCATCCGCCAGCCCGCGAAGTCGGTGAACAGGGCGCCCAGGGCCTCGTGCTCGGCGTGCAGGGGCGTGCGTCGGCTTTCCATCAGGCGGGGTCCTCCCAGGGAGCGGGCATGCCGGTAGCGCCGACCGGTCGGGTCGGCGGGCACGGGTGAAGGATGACACGGTCCATCGGAGACTCCTCGTCTGAGCGAGCCTCCCCCTCTGTCATGGGCCTGAGAGCTTCGCCGCTGCGGGTGAGCGGCTTGCACCGTGGGCGAGGCGCGGTGGCGCGCCTGCTTTCCAGAGTCGCCTTCGTCGGGCGGTAGCTGTGCCTGAGAGATTCCGGGGAGGAGTTGCTCCTTCGGCGCCCCGACTGGTGGGGACTCTCCCGCTCGACATCGACGGCCGTGTTCAGTTGGTACCGCCAGACGCTAGATGTGCCTGGTAGTCGGGGTCAACCCGGTGCGTCACAGGGCTTTCTCGGCCCGGACGCTCTCCACGACCTTGCGCTCGGCGTAGAACGACACGAACGGGATCGTGCCGGCGAGCAGGACCAGGACCGTGGCCTTGATCGACCAGCGGGCCTTGAGCGCCAGGTCGACGGTGAGCACCAGGTAGATGGCGTAGAGGAAGCCGTGCACGGGGCCGACGACGCGCATCATGGTCTCGGTGCCGCCCGCGTACTTGGCGATCATGGCGACCACGAGCAGCAGCAGGCCGACGCCGACCACGTAAGCCATGAACCGGAACCTGGTCAACGCGCCGCTCATCGCCCTACCTTCGCCTCACCGCTGGTCCCGCGCGTGGAGCTCGGCGAGCATGCGGTTGTAGGCCGCCAGCTCGTCGTCCCCGTCGTGCGCGGGTGTCCTGACGGGTTCAACGGTAACGACCGGCTTCGGCGGCTCGGCCACCGGCTCCCGGGTGCCGCCGTCGGCGGCGGCCTCGGCCTCCTCGGCCCGGCGACGGGCGTCCAACCTGCGGATGCGCCACACCATGAACGCCGGGAACAGGCCGAACAGGGGCCACTGGAACACGTAGCCGAGGTTCTGGAAGCTGCCGCCCGCCTGGGAGAACCGCTCCCACTGCCAGTAGGCGAGGCCGCAGCACACGACGAGCGCGGCCACGCAGACGGCGGCGATGGCGACGCGCTGGGGGGTGACGAGGCGGCCGTGCACACCTCAAGGGTACTTCGTGCGAGCTGAGAACCCCTCGGGCCGGGGCTCCCGCGCGGGAGCCCGCCCCTCACCGGGCGTTGGGCCCCTCGACCACAGGAGCCCGCCCCGACTCGTCGATCCGACTCAGGCCACGCCGTCCCGGCGTTGCCTCTGCAACCTGGCCACGCACCAGGCCGCCGCACTGCCCCGACGCAGGTGCTGGAGCACCGTCATCGGGCCGAGGCGACGACCGAGGTCGGCGGGCGTGAGCCCGGCCGCCCGGTAGTCCAGAGCGCGCTGGTCCAACGGGCTGATGCCCGCGTCCCACCACTGCTCCGCCTCGGACAGGTCGCCCACCAGCTGCCAGTAGCTGGCGGCGGCCGCGAGGAGGACCTCGGGCACCTCGGGCGCCCGCTTCCTCATCGCCACCACGTACGCGGGGTCCGCGGACTCGACCCTCATCAGGCCGCGGTTCCCGCCGTTCGCCCGCTGCACCGGGATGCCCGGGGACGGCGGGGCTTCCGCGAGCCACGCGTCCTTGATCCGGTTCACCTCCTGCAGCTCGGCGTCGTCCGAGCGCTCAGCCGCCCACTGCCGCAGCAGCTCGTCGACTCCGGAGTCCTCGACCATTCTGCCTCCTCGTCGGTCGAAGATCAGCCAATGCGACGCACCGTATTAGCGGGTACCGACAACCGCTAGACCCAGCTTTGTCAAAAACCCTGTTACCAGCGCGTTATAGCCCTCATTCCACCCGGACGGTGCAACGTCGCCCGCCCAATGTCACTCCCGGTGACCGCATTGAGCGGAGTTCCGCGGGCGGCCCGCGGCGACGGCTAGGCGAAGAGGCTGCGGACGAAGGTGATGATCGACTCGGCGCCCGACTGGAGCCACCCGAGCGCGGTCTTCACCGCGTCGGCCGACTCGTTGGGCTGGGTGACGAGCAGGAACAGCACCAGCGCGACCGCCGCCAGCGTCACCACCTTCTTGACGTTCACTGATCGGTCTCCGTCCGTTCACAGGGCAGGGCCCGGCGGTCGCCGTACCCGTCACGTCACCGGCCATGGTCCCTCATTCACCCGGACGATGAGCGCCCAACCCGCCGACGTCCCCCGACCGGCCGCTCCGAGGTCCGCTTGACCACGCATGGGCAGCGGCTGGCGTCACCCGATCGGACTATCAAGGGGACCAGCGGTCCCGCCGATCACCTAGATACGGGCAGTCGCCCATCCCCCGGCACGGACACCGAGGTTCAACGACATCGTCACACCCGCACAGCACATCACCTGATTGCGCCGACGCACGCACCCAGCGTGACAAAGGCCGATGTCGGCCGACGGTAATTCTCCAGTACCTCTTCAGGTGATTTCACGCGTTCATTTCCCGGTCACCCGGCCGCCTTCAGGCGACCACGCCCGCCGAACGCAGCGCCGCCACCTCGTCACCGGTGAGCCCCAACCCGGCCAGCACCTCGTCGGTGTCCGCGCCGGTGGTGGGCGGCGCGGTCGGCTCACCCGCCGGGGTCCGGTCGAAGCGCGGCGCGGGCGCGGGCTGCGGAACGCCGCCGACCTCGACGAACGTCCCGCGTTCCGCGTTGTGCCCGTGCGCCGGCGCCTCGCCGGGGGCCAGCACGGGTGCCAGGCAGGCGTCCGTGCCCTCCGCCAGCGCCGCCCACTCGTCCCTGGTCCGGGTGGCGATCGCCGACGCGATGCGCGCGCGCAGCTCGGGCCAGCGGGCCGGGTCGCGGCGGTCGGGCGCGTCCGCCAGGTCCAGCAGGGCGACCAGTTCGGCGTAGAACTTCTCCTCCAGCGCGCCGACGCTCACGTACCGCCCGTCGGAGGCCTCGTACACGTCGTAGAACGGCGCGCCGCCGTCCAGCAGGTTCCCGCCCCGCCCGCCGGACCACGCCCCCGCCGACGACATGCCGTGCAGGAACGTCGTCAGCAGCGCCGCGCCGTCGACCATCGCCGCGTCCACGACCTGGCCCCGCCCGGAGCGCTCCCGCTCGTAGAGGGCCGCCAGCAGGCCCAGCGCCAGCAGCAGCCCGCCGCCGCCGAAGTCGCCCACCAGGTTCAGCGGCACGGTCGGCGGCTGACCGGGCCGTCCGATCGGCTCCAGCGCGCCGGCCACGGCGATGTAGTTGATGTCGTGCCCGGCGCGGTCGGCCAGCGGACCGGACTGGCCCCAGCCGGTCATCCGCCCGTAGACGAGCCGGGGGTTGCGGGCCAGGCACTGCGCCGGCCCGATGCCCAGCCGCTCGGTGACGCCCGGCCGGAAGCCCTCGACCAGCACGTCGGACTCCGCGACGAGCCGCAGCACCAGCTCCGCGCCCTCGGGCCGCCGGACGTCCACGCCGATCGAGCGGCGACCGCGACCGAGGACGTCGCCGGGCACGGCCGGCGCGGCGCCCACCCGGTCGACGCGCACCACGGACGCGCCGAGGTCGGCCAGCACCATGCAGCCGAACGGCGCGGGCGCGAGGCCGGCCAGCTCGACGACCTTCAGCCCTTCCAGGGGTCCCGGCATGTCAGAGGGACCTCGCGATGATTTCCTTCATGATCTCGTTCGTCCCGCCGTAGATCTTCTGCACGCGCGCGTCCGCCCACGCGCGCGCGATCGGGTACTCGGTCATGTAGCCGTAGCCGCCGAACAGCTGCACGCACTCGTCCACGACCCGGCACAGCCGCTCGGTCGACCACCACTTGGCCATGGCCGCGGTGGGCACGTCGAGCTCGCCCGCGAGGTGCGCCTCGACGCACTCGTCGACGAACGCCCTGGTCACGCGGGCCTCGGTGGCGCACTCGGCGAGCGTGAAGCGGGTGTTCTGGAACTTGATCAGCTCGCGGCCGAACGCGGTGCGGTCCTTGACGTAGTCCAGGGTGAGGGCGACGGCGGCCTCGATGCCCGCGATCGACGCCACCGCGATGATCAGCCGCTCCTGCGGGAGCTGCTGCATGAGCTGGATGAAGCCCTGCCCCTCGCCGGTGCCGAGCAGGTTGTCGGCGGGCACGCGGACGTCGTCGAAGAACAGCTCGGCGGTGTCCTGGCCCTTCAGGCCGATCTTGTCGAGCACCCGGCCGCGGCGGAAGCCCGGCGCGGCGGCGGTCTCCACGACCAGCAGCGAGATGCCGGTGGCGCCCTGCGACGGGTCGGTCTTGGCGACCACCACGACCAGGTCGGCCTGCGCGCCGTTGGTGATGAACGTCTTGGAGCCGCTGATCACGTACTCGTCGCCGTGCCGCAGCGCCCGCGTCCTGATGTTCTGGAGGTCGGAACCGCCGCCGGGCTCGGACATGGCGATGGCGCCGACGTACTCGCCGGAGGCCATCTTCGGCAGCCAGCGCCTCTTCTGCTCCTCGGTGCCGTAGGAGGCGAGGTAGTGGGCGACGATGCCGCTGTGCACGCTGTTGCCCCACGCGCTGTCGCCGCACCGGGCCTGCTCCTCCAGCAGCACGGCCTCGTGCGCGAACGTGCCGCCGCCCCCGCCGTACTCCTCGGGGATGGACAGGCACAGCAGGCCCAGCTCCCCGGCCTTGTGCCAGAAGCCCCGGTCCACCTGCTTCTGCGCCGCCCAGCGCTCCTGGTGGGGGACGGCCTCCTTCTCGAAGAAGGTCCGGGCCAGCCCGCGCAGCTGGTCCAGGTCGTCGGTCATCCATGCGGAACGGCGAGTCGGCATGCCCCGACGGTGCCACCGACGGCGTTCCGGCGCCATGACCGCCGCCGCCACGGTGAGCGCCGATCGTGAGCGCAAATGTCATGGAGGCGTGCGGCGCACGACCGCTCATGACCGCGATGGCGCGCGTGGTGAGCTGATAAGTCACCTCGTGCGGTCATGGGCGCGGGCGGCGCGGCACCTTACCGTGGAGTACATGAGCGAAGCCTTGATCTTCGACGCGGTGCGCACACCGCGTGGCAGGGGAAAGCGCGGTTCGCTGCACAGCGTCAAGCCGATCACCCTCGCCTCCGGGGTGCTCGACGCGCTGGCGCGGCGCAACGACCTGGACACCTCGGCGGTGGACGACGTGGTGTTCGGCGTCGTGTCACCGGTCGGCGAGCAGGGCGCGGACATCGCCCGCACGGCGGTGCTGGCCGCCGGCTGGGACCTGCGGCCCGCGGGCGTGCAGCTCAACCGGTTCTGCGCGTCCGGTCTGGAGTCGGTCAACCTCGCCGCGGCGAAGGTGGCGTCCGGGTTCGAGGACCTGGTGGTGGCGGGCGGCGTCGAGTCGATGTCGCGGGTGCCGATGGGCTCCGACGGCGGCGCGTGGATGGCCGACCCGGAGACCAACATGGCGGTGAACTTCGTGCCGCAGGGCGTGAGCGCCGACCTGATCGCCACCCTGGAGGGCTTCGGCCGCGAGGACGTGGACGCCTACGCGCTGCGCTCGCAGCAGCGGGCGGCGCTGGCCCGCGACAAGGGCTACTTCGACCGGTCGCTCGTGGCGGTCGTCGACCGGAACGGCTCGATCGTGCTCGACCACGACGAGGCGATCCGCCCGGAGACGACGCTGGAGGGCCTGGCCGAGCTCAAGCCGTCCTTCGCGTTCCACGGCGACCTGGGCTTCGACGCCGTCGCGATCGACCGCTACCCCACCGTGGAGCGGATCGACCACGTCCACACGCCGGGCAACTCGTCGCAGATCGTGGACGGCGCGGCGGCCATGCTGATCGGCAACGCGCGGATCGGCGAGGACCTGGGCCTCACGCCCCGCGCGCGGATCATCGCCACCGCCGTCGTCGGCACCGAGCCCACGATCATGCTCACCGGTCCGGCCCCGGCGGCGCGCAAGGCGCTGGACAAGGCGCGGCTGGCCGTCGAGGACATCGACCTGTTCGAGGTCAACGAGGCGTTCTCGTCGGTCGTGCTGAGGTTCCAGCGGGAGCTGGACCTGCCCGACGACAAGGTCAACGTCAACGGCGGCGCCATCGCCCTGGGCCACCCGCTGGGCGCCACCGGCTGCATGATCCTGGGCACCCTGCTCGACGAGCTGGAGCGCCGGGACCTGCGCCGGGGCCTCGCCACGCTGTGCGTGGGCGGCGGCATGGGCATCGCGACGATCATCGAGAGGGTCTGATGGCCATCCACTTCGAGCGGGACGACGAGGGCATCGTCACCCTCACGATGGACATGTCGGGTTCGGCGAACGTGATGAACGCCGAGTACCACGAGGCCATGGGCGAGACCGTCGCCCGGCTGGAGGCCGAGCGGGACCACATCACGGGCGTCGTGCTGACCTCGGCGAAGAAGACGTTCTTCGCGGGCGGCGACCTCAACCTCCTCATCCGGATCACGCCCGAGAACGCGAGCGAGGCGCTCGGGTTCCTGGAGGAGGTCAAGGCCCAGCTGCGGCGGCTGGAACGGCTCGGCAAGCCGGTCGTCGCGGCGATCAACGGCTCCGCGCTGGGCGGCGGGTTCGAGATCGCGCTGGCGTGCCACCACCGGGTCGCGCTGGACGACGACCGGATCAGGATCGGCCTGCCCGAGGCGACGCTGGGCCTGCTGCCCGGTGGCGGCGGCGTGACCCGGGTGGTGCGGCTGCTGGGCGTGCAGCCCGCGTTGCCGCTGCTCATGGAGGGCAGGCAGCTGCGGCCCGCGCGGGCGTTGCAGGCCGGTCTGGTGCACGAGCTGGCCTCGACCCGCGAGGAGCTGGTCGAGAAGGCGCGGGCGTGGATCAGGGCCAACCCCGCGCCCGCGCAGCCGTGGGACGAGCCGGGCCACGGGGTGCCGGGCGTGCGGTTCGGCGACCCCGACCTGTACGGGCTGCTGGCCGCCGCCCCCGCCGTGCTGCGGAAGAAGACGCACGGCGCGTACCCGGCGCCGGAGAAGATCCTGGCCGCGGCCGTCGAGGGCGCGCAGGTGGACTTCGACACGGCGTTGCGGGTGGAGGCCCGGTACTTCGTGGAGCTGGCCACCGGCCAGGTCGCCAAGAACATGATCAACACCTTCTGGTTCCAGCTCAACGGGATCAACGCGGGCGGGTCGCGCCCCGCCGGGGTCGAGCGGTCGGCGGTGTCGAAGGTCGGCGTGCTCGGCGCGGGCATGATGGGCGCGGGCATCGCCGAGGTCAGCGCCAAGGCGGGCATCGAGGTCGTGCTCAAGGACGTGACGCTGGAGGCCGCGCGGCGCGGCGCCGGTGACACGCCGGGCATCACGCCGACCGACTCCGACGCCGACCTCGCGGGCTGCGACCTCGTCATCGAGGCCGTGTTCGAGAACCGCGAGCTGAAGAACCGGGTGCTGCCGGCGGCCGAGGCGGCGGCGCTGCCGGACGCGGTGATCGCGTCGAACACCTCCACGCTGCCGATCACCGGCCTGGCGTCCGCCGTGTCCGACCCGACCCGGTTCATCGGCCTGCACTTCTTCTCGCCGGTGCCGAAGATGCGGCTGGTGGAGATCATCCGCGGCGAGCGGACGTCGGACGAGACGCTGGCGCGGGCGTTCGACTACGTGCTGCGGATCGGCAAGACGCCGATCGTGGTCAACGACAGCCGCGGCTTCTACACGTCGCGGACGTTCGGCACGTACGTCACCGAGGCCGTGTCGATGGTCGCCGAGGGCGTGTCGCCCGCGCTGGTCGAGAACGTGGCCAAGCGGGCGGGCATGGCCGTGGGGCCGCTGGCCGTGTCGGACGAGGTGACGCTGACGCTCCAGCTCAAGATCCGGGACCAGGCGCTGGCCGACGACCCGGCGGCGGGCGCGCTGGGCGACCACCCGGCGTTCGCGGTGCTGGAGGAACTGGTCGCCGAGGGCCGCACCGGCAAGTCCGGCGGGGCGGGGTTCTACGAGTACCCGGAGGGCGGCAGGAAGTTCCTGTGGCCGGGGCTCTCGCGCTACGCCAAGGCGGACGCGGGCGTGACGGAGAAGGACGTCGAGGACCGCCTGCTGTTCATCCAGTCGCTGGAGACCCTGCGGTGCCTGGACGAGGGCGTGCTGACGTCGGTCGGCGACGCGAACGTCGGCAGCGTCTTCGGCTTCGGCTTCGCGCCGTGGAGCGGCGGCACGGTGCAGTTCGTCAACTCCTACGGCCTGACGAGCTTCGTCGAGCGCGCGGACTACCTGGCCGACACCTACGGCGAGCGCTTCCGCCCGCCGGCCTCCCTCCGCGACCGGGCCGCCACCGACACCCCCTACTGACCCGCGAGTCGTAAACCCACGCCCCGCGAGTCGTAAACCCAGCCCTCCGAGTTCCACGTTCGCGCACCGCGATCGATCACGAACATGGAACTCGGGGGGCTTGGACCTACGACTCGCGGGGCGCGAACTTACGACTCGCGGGGCTTGGGTTTACGACGCGTTGACGGTGGTGTGCCGGGTCGTGCCGTTCACGGTGACGGTGAGGGTGACCGTGGCCGGGCGCAGTGCGGTCAGGGTGCCGGTGCGCGGGTCCAGGTGGGCCGCGTGCCAGGGACGGAGGCCGGTCGGCGGGCCGACGTGCAGGTTCGGCGAGCCCGACCAGTCCGCGCTGACCGGGTGGTCCACCGGGACCTGGCGGGAGCCCTGGGTGACGGTGGCCGTGACCGGGACCGGCGCGCCCACGCGGACGACGGGCGGCGCGGTCAGGGTCAGCGCGTCCACGTGCGGGCGGACCTCGGCGGCGATCCAGTCGTCACCGGGGTGGCGCGCGCCGACGCCGAGCATGGTCCAGCCGGTGAACCCGCCGCGGCCCGCGTCACCGGCGGGGGCCTTGCCCGAGTTGCCGTTCACCAGGTACGGCACGCCGTCCACCCGCGAGGCGTGGAACAGGCCGACGTGCCCGCCGACGAACGCCGCGCCCTTGCCGGTGGTGCGCCGGAAGTCCGCCAGCCAGTCCTCCACCAGGTCGGCCTCCAGCCGGTCCGACAGCTGACTGCCCTTGGTCGGCGTCGGGTCGCGCGGCGGGTGGTGCTGCACCACGACGACCGAGCCGACCGCCGAGTGGTCGCGCAACGCCTCGCGCAGCAGCACGGCCTGCTCGAACCCGCCGCCGCGCAGGGTGCCGGTGGACGAGTCGAGCAGCACGAACCGCGTGCCCCGGTGGTCGAACACCCGGTGCGCGGCGCCGAACTCGCGGCGGAAGTTCTCGATCGTGCCCGGCCCCATGATCTCGTGGTTGCCGGGCGCGTAGTACCAGGGCAGCTCGTCGCCCAGCTCCTCGGTGAGCACGCGCCGGGCCAGCGCGAGGTCCTCGGGTGACGCCTCGTCGACGAAGTCGCCCGCGATCACCAGGAAGTCCGGTCGCTGCGCCTTGACCTCGCGCAGCGTGCGCCGCGCGGCCCGCACCAGGGCGCTGTCCGGGTCGCGCGCCACGAACTGCGCGTCCGACAGCACGGCGAACCGCCACGGCCGGTCGGCGACGGTGCCGTCCGCCACGACCAGCCGGTCCTCGACCGGCTCGGTGACGGGCAGCTCGACGCTCGGCGGCACCTTGGCCACGATGTCGTCCACGAGCACCTCCCCCGTGTACTGGCGGTCGGCGTTGATCTCGATCGTGTAGAACCTGTTCACCCGCACGGGGAACGCGAGCGCGGTGGGCACCGGCACCTCCAGGTACCGCCACCCCGTCCAGGTGATGTGCGGGCCGTACAGCGACCGGCTCTGGCCCGACGCGTCGGTGACGGTGAACGCCGTCCACTCGCCGCGGCCGTGGCCGTGGACCCACGCGCCGAGCGCCAGCGGCTGGCCGGGCACCTCGATCGGCGCGGGCGGGACGGCGTAGGCGGTGCGCGTGCCGGTCGACCGGGTGAAGTCGTAGGTCATCCGCAGGCCGGGACCGGTGCGCCCGGCGGCGGGTTCGACCGAGCCGGAGCCGCGGGCCGACCCGAACGTCCAGGACGCCCCGTCGTCGACCCCGGCGACGAGCCGCTCCTCCAGGCCGACGGTGACGGGCAGGCGCACCTCGTGCGCCCCGACGCGGGCCACGACCGTCGTGGCTCCCGGCGCGAGGGCGGTGACCGCCAGCCGGCCGTCCCGGGGCACCACCCGCACCACGGCCGGGTCGTGCTCCAGGACCAGGTCGGCGGGTTCGACCGGCGCGGTGAACCCGTCGCCGTCCCGGCCGACCACTCCGACCTCGCCGGTGGCGCCGACCTCGGGCAGGCTCAACCGCGCGGTCGTCGCGGACAGGCCCGCGAGCGGTCCCAGCACGGTCAGCGCGACCTCGCCGGACACGCCGCCGCGCCGCGCGACCGCGGTGGTCGTGCCGGGCCGGGAGGCGCGGAACACGCCGTCGCCGCCCACCCGGCCCACGTCGGGCCGCGTCGTGCGCCACTCGTGCCGCTCGTCGCGCGCCGGGCCGTAGGTCTCGTCGTACCCCTCGGCGACGAGCGGCCTGGTCAGGCCGGGGAAGACGCGGTCGGGCCGGCCGCCGGGGACGGTGCCGTCGCCGGGCGCGTCGCGCGGGTCGAGGGCGGTGCCCACCCGGAACCCGGTCAGCTCGCCGCTGCCCTCCGGCGCGTACAGGGCGAGCCCGTTGGGCACGGGCCGCTCGCCGCCCTCGGACGGGCTGTTCTCCACGCTCACCGACTCGGCGCCGGGCTCGCGCGCCAGCAGCGTCGACGAGCCGCCGCCGTCGAGGTTGAGCGCGTTGTGCGCCCCCATCTCCTTGAGCACCGAGGCGACGTCCCGGAGGCTCAGGCCCGGCTGGTACGCCGACTGGCGGCCGTCCACGGTGAGCAGGAACATCCGCTCGCCGGCGGCGTCGAAGCCGATTGCGGTGCGGGGGTTGAGCGGGTCGTCGGGCGCGACCACGACGCCGTTCTCGACCAGCAGCTGGTTGCCGCCGACGGCGGCGCGCAGGGCGGTGCCGTCGGCGGCCTTCGCGGTGTGCTCCAGGGCGACCCGCTCGCCCACCGCCAGGGTCTTGAGCACGTCGGCGCCCGCCTCGCGGCCGACGAGGGCGAAGCCGTCGGGCGGGACCGGGTCGTCGCCCGCGCGGTCGCGCAGCTCGGTCACGACGCCGCCCCGCACCACGACCTCGGTGACGCTCGTCGCGCCCCGCACGGCGCGCGCCCGGCTGTAGGAGCCCCACAGCGGGTCGAACACGCCGATCCCGCCGTTCCGGACGAGGACGTTGTTGAGCTGGTCGAGGCGGATGGACGTGCCGTCGGCGCGGGTGACGCGGCCGTCGAAGAGGACCTCCATCACGCGGCCGACGCCCGCCGCGTCCACCCCGGCGGCGCGGCGGTGGTCCGCGTCGGGCGACTTGACCGTGCGGCCGCCCTGGACGCCCACGCCCCGCGGCGCGTTGGAGTTGCCGATGTCGAAGAAGTCGCCGTTGACGGCGGCTACCGCGCGGGTCCGGTCCGCCTGGGCGGACAGCGGTTCGGCGGCCGAGACGGCGCCGGGGTGCAGGTAGTCGACGCGGGTTCCGGCGGTCAGGTCGACGGTCAGCGCGTCTCCCCGCACCCAGCCGCCCACGTCGCCGGGCTCGTACCAGTCGAAGGAGTCCAGGGTGACGCCGGGTGCGACCGGGCGGGTGCTGCGGGCGGTCTCGATCCGGCGGGCCGGGTCGACGGCGAGGGCGCGGCCGACCGGAGGTTCGAGCAGGTCCGGGGCGGACTCCGCCCGCGTCGACACCGGGGATGTCGGTGCCGGGGGTGTCGGCGCGGGTGGGGCCGGCGGTTCGGCGTGGGCGGCGGGCAGGGGCAGGAGGAGGGCCGCGACCAGGGAGGCGGCCACGGAAGCGGAGCGAGGACGTGGGGTCACGGGCACTCCCGCGGGGTGTGGTGATGAGTTTTCGCGATACCAGTGCACCGCGTGGGAGATTCGCCGGACACGTCCGTTCGGCCGCAGTTCCGCACCGGGTCAGCCGACCCCGCCCCGGTAGGTGCCGGGGCTGGTGCCCGTCCAGCGCTTGAACGCCCGGTGGAAGGCGCTCGCCTCGGAGAAGCCCAGCCGCAGCGCCAGCTCCTCCACCGATTCGCCGCCCCGCACGAGGCTCGCCACCGCCTGGTCGCGCAGCAGCTGCTCGCGCACCTCGCGGAACGACGTGCCCTCGGCCGTCAGCCTGCGGCGCAGGGTCGGCGCGCTCACGCCGAGCCGCGCGGCGACGTTGTCCAGGCCCACCACCCCGCCGCCGAGCATCCGCCGGACCTGGCTGGACGCGTCCGCGCCGTAGTCGCGCCGGGAGAGCAGCTCGGCGGGCGAGTTGCGCAGGAACCGCCGCAGCGCCGCCTCGTCCTGCACGACCGGCATCCGCAGGAACCGCGTGTCGAACGTGAGCGTGGTCGCGGGCGCGCCGAACCTCAGCGGCGCCCCGAAGATCAGGTGGTACTCCGCGCCGTGCGGCGGTTCGGGGTAGGCCAGGTCGACGCCGCGCAGCGGGATGCGCCGCCCGATCAGCCACGACGAGAAGCGGTGCCACAGCACCAGCAGCGACTCGACCAGGAACCGGTCCGGGTCGTCCACGTCCTGCGCGGCCAGGGTGAACGCGGCGGCGCCGTCCCGCTCGCCCAGCGCCATCGCGGGCCGCACGTCGAACAGCCCGTAGAACGCGAGCCCGCGCCGCAGCGCGTCGTCCAGCGACGGGCAGTGCACCGCGAGCAGGCACATCGTGGCGAACGTGCCGCGCTTGCTCGGCCTCGGCCCCAGGCCCACGAACTCGTCGCCCAGCACGTCCCACAGGGCCCTGACCAGCGTGGAGTACTGCTCGGGCGTGACCCTGGCGCGCTCGTCGCCCAGCAGCGCCTCGCCGATCCCGGCGGGTCCGAGGAACTCCGCGGGGTCGTGACCGCACCGAACCGCCCCGCGCAGCGCCGCGGTCACGTAGTGGATGGCGATGGTCCTGGTGAGCATCGCACCCAGTGTGCATCAGGTGCGGCGTGCGTCACGTCCGGGGACCGTGTGCGGCGGCGCGACTCGGGGAGAGAGGTGCCGCGCCGCCGCCAACGGGTGGCCCACCCCAGTGAGCCGGCTCCTCGTCGGTGGGGCATCCGCCCGCCCACCCACGAGGGACGTTGTGCTGCCCATCACCCTATGTGGTCTAGACCAGATACGTCAATACGGCGAAAGCCCGGAACCCGCCCGGGTCGCCGGGTTCGTGTTTCCGCGCGGTGTCACGGCTGTTCCAGGGGTGCTACGGCGAACCCGGCGGAAAACCTCTCGCACCAGATCACGACGCTGCGGACGGCGTCCAAGGCCGTTCCGGCCGGCACTTCGTAGACCTGGTCGCCCCGGTTCGCCCGCAATTTCCCCAGGTTCGTGAAACCGGAGCCGAACGCGGATTCCGGCGAGTCCGAGGGCTTGTCCGACAGGTACACGTACAGGTCCGGGCCGTCACTGGTGTCCAGCGACTCGAACTGCACGGCGTGCCCACCACCCGGCAGCCGGACCAGCGTCGCGCTGCCCGTCGTGGCGTGCTCCAGCGAGCGGAACGGGCCGGAGGCCAGCGCCACCGGCCCCGCCGGCGTCGTGGTGGTCGGGACCGCCGACGCGGTGGACGCCGCCGACGTGGCCGGGGCCGTCGCGACCGGGACGAGGAGGGCCTCGTCGGCCGTCCGGTCCGTCCACAGCCGCCACGGCTGGAACAGCGCCACCCCCACCACGAGCCCCACCACCACGACACCGGCCACCACGGTCACGACCACGCGCTTGGACATCGTCCGCCTTCCTCGTCCGTCCCCGGTCGGGGACTCCCGACAAGCCTGGCGAATCGGGCGTCACCCGTGTCCGCGAATCGCCTTACGAAGTCCTGACGTCGCGCGGCGGCGTTGTTAGGGTCACCCGGTGGGCGAAAGGGCGGGGTTGGCGGTCGTGTGCGCGCTGATGCTCGGGTGCGCCCTGTTCGGCTCGTTCCCCAGCCCCGTGCCGCTGCTGTTCGCCATCGCGGCGGTCGGCGCGGCCAACGCCGCGTTCCCGCTGATGCGCACGTTCGGCTCCGCGCTGCTCGGCGGGGTGTCGGCGGCGAGCATCGGGTTGGCCCCGGTCCCGTTCGTCACCTGCTCGTCGGAGAAGTTCACCGAGGTATTCACCTGTACGGGTGATTCGCCGACCTGGCACATGACCGGCGCGGTGCTGGTGGCGGGCCTGTCCGGGGCCGGGCTGGTGCTGGCGCGCGTGCTGGGCACGGCGACGCTGGATCGCAGGTTGGCGGCGCTGCGACGCGGGGAACGCGGGTGAGCGGGGCCGGCCCGGGCCCGCCGACCCCGCTTCCGCCGGGCGGTACTGTTCTGCCGCTCGGCGTGTGCTGCACGGATGCGTTCTGAGGAGGACTGCGGTGCGGGTGCTGTGGGCGACGTGCGGCCTGGCCGTGGCGGCGTCGGCGCTGACGGGGGTCCTCATCGGCCTGTACATCGACGCGTCGGCCGGCGGCGCGGACGCCGACATCCCCTCCTCGACCTGGATCACCGGTCGCCCGTCGACCACCACGTCGTCGACGCCGAGCGCGGTGACCACCGACGCGGTGACCGCGCCGTCGAGCTCGACCACCACGACGACGGTGAGGACCACGACGACCACCACCCCGACACCGGTCGCGCCGCCACCGCCGCCGGTGGAGACCACCGAGGCGCCGCCGCCGGTGACCACGACCACGAAGACGCGCAGCACCGAGTGGCCGTGCAGCCCGCTCAACCCGCTGCCGCCGCCCTCCTGCCGGGACTGACGCCGGGCCGACGGGACCGACGGGATCGTCAACGGGCCCGAAACGCCCGCGTCCCCGATCGGCAACCTCGCCGCAGCAGCCTGGGCGCATGGAGCCCACACCGAAGACCTGGCGGCTGCGCGTCGAGCTCGACGACAGCCCCGGCGCGCTGGCCCGGATCACCACGAGGCTGGCCGACCGGGACTGCAACGTGCTGGCCCTGTCCGTGATCCCGGTGCCCGGAGGGGTGCTCGACGAGCTGGTCGTGCGGGGCGGCGACCCGGACCTGCTGCCCGCCGACCTGGTCGCGGCCGTGCGGGCCGAGGGCGGCCGGTGCGTCGGCATCACCCGGGCGGACGTGCGCGACCTGGTGGACGCGCCGACGGCGGCCCTGCGGGCGGCCGGCCACGCCGTGCGCGACCCCGGCACGCTGTGCGACGCGCTGCGCGCCGTGCTGGCGGCCGACTCGGTGGTGGCCGTGCCCGACAGCGGCGTCGAGGACCCCGGCGAGAACTCCGCGCGACTCGTCGCGCGGGACGGCACGGTGGTCGTCGCCCGGCGCGGCTGGGCGCCGTTCACGCAGGTGGAGCTGGCGCGGGCGCGGGCACTGCTGGACCTGCTGGCGGGCGGCGGCGTGGTCGCGCCGCAGCCGACCGCGCTGGTCACCGGGGACGGCATGGCCGTCGTGCTGCGGCCCGGCCGCACGGGTGACGAGGACGCGGTGGCCGCGCTGCACGCGCGCTGCTCGATGGGCACCCTGTTCAACCGGTACCACGCGGGGGTGCGGACCGTGCCCAGGCGCTGGCTCCACCGGCTGCTCAGCCCGCCGCGCGGCACCACGGTCGTCGCCCACTGCGCCGACCGGGTCATCGCGCTCGGCCAGCTGATCCCGATGTCCACTCCGGACAGCGCCGAGGTGTCGCTGCTGGTGGAGGACGCCTGGCAGGGTCGGGGCGTGGGGACGGCGCTGCTCGGCGCGCTGGTCCGCACCGCGCGTGCCGCCGGGTACGCGGAACTGGTCGGCTGGTGCCTGCCCGCGGAGACCGGGCTGGTGCGCACGGCGGCCCGCGCGGGCCTGGTCGCGTCGACCCGCCGGGAGGACGGCCTGCACCGCGTGTCGATCTCCGCGACCGGTGCGGGGATCGCCCGTCCGGGCGTGCGTGAGAGCGCTTCCCAACAGATCGCCTCGGGCTAAGCTGGACCTCGTACGGCGATCGTCGAGGAGTGGTGCTCGTGTCCGTCCAATCGCACAGCGCCCGGCCCACGCTGGAGGACGTAGCGGCGAAGGCTGGCGTTTCCCGTGCGACGGCGTCGCGGGTGCTCAACGCCTCACCCCGGGTGAGCCCGGAGGCGCACGAGGCGGTCACCGCGGCCGTGGTGGAGCTGGGCTACCAGCCCAACCACGCCGCGCGGGCCCTCGTGACCAGGCGGACCGGCGCGGTGGCGGTGGTGTTCTCCGAGCCGGAGCCGAAGATCTTCGACGACCCGCACTTCGCGTGGCTGATCCGCTCCGCGGCGCGCGCGCTCGCCGACGCCGACGTGCAGATGGTGCTGATGCTGGTGCACTCGCCGCAGGACCAGGCGCGCGCCGAGCGGTTCCTGGCCGGCGGGCACGTGGACGGCGCGCTGATGTTCGTCCCGCACAAGGGCGACCAGATCCTCCAGGCGACGCGCAAGCTGCCGCTGCCCGCCGTCTTCGCCGGCCGCCCGTGGGGCTCGCTGCGCGGCCTGCACCTCGTGGACCACGACAACGAGGGCGGCGGCCTGCTCGCCACCGAGCACCTGATCTCGATGGGGCGCAAGAAGATCGTGTCGGTGACGGGCCCGTTGGACGAGCACTCGGCGATGGACCGGCTCGCGGGCTGGCGGCTCGCGGTGGGCGCCGACGACGAGACCACGCAGCTGATGACCGAGGACGGCGGCTTCTCCCGCGAGGGCGGCAAGCGCGCCATGCAGGCGCTGCTGGCCCGGGTGCCCGACCTCGACGCCGCGTTCATCGCCTCCGACCACATGGCGGCGGGCGCGCTGGACGCGCTGCGCGAGGCGGGCAGGCGCGTGCCGGAGGACGTGGCGGTCGTCGGCTTCGACGACCACCCGATGATCGCGCCGCACACCACCCCCTCCCTGACCAGCGTGCGGCAGGACACGACCGCCCAGGTGCGGCACATGGTCACCCACCTGCTGCGGCTGCTGCGCGAGGAGCCGGTCAAGGCGCGGCGCGAGGTGCTGCCGACCACCCTGGTCAAGCGCGAGTCCGCGCCGTAGCGGGCCGGCCCCTCCCCTCGGAGGGCCCGGCCCGCCGGACCCGGCGTCACACCACGTCGTACCCGGTCGCCGGCACGGCGTTCGCGCCCACCACGCGGGCGAGGGTGCGGCCGCTGCGCTTCACCGTGCGGACCTGCGTGGCGTAGTCCACGTGCACGATGCCGAACCGCTGGCTGTACCCGGCGGCCCACTCGAAGTTGTCCAGCAGCGACCACGCGAAGTACCCGCGCACGTCCACGCCCGCCTGCACCGCCCGGTGCACGGCGCGCAGGTGGTCGACCAGGTAGCGGGTCCGCTCGACGTCGTCCACCTCGCCGTCCACGACCTCGTCGGGGAACGCCGACCCGTTCTCGGTGACCACCAGCGGCACGTCGACGTCCCGGCCCAGGCGTTCCAGCAGGGCGGTGAACGACGACGCGTCCACCTCCCAGCCGAACCCGGTGACCTCCCCCCTCGCGGGCAGGAACTCGACCCCGCGCAGACCGGGGTGCGGGCCGCCGGGGACGAACGCCGGGTCGTCGGACAGCGCGACGCGGGTGGGGCTGTAGTAGTTGACGCCCATCCAGTCGAGGGGCGCGGCGATCACGTCCAGGTCGCCCTCCCGCACCACCGCGGACCAGTCGCCCAGCCACGCGGTGTCGGCCAGCACGTCCTCCGGGTAGCCGCGACCGGCCAGCGGGTCGAGGAACAGCCGGTTCTGGAGGCCGTCGACGCGGCGGGCCGCCTCGGGGTCGGAGTCCGGCGTCACCGAGCAGAAGTTCAGCACGATGGAGAGCCGGTGGTCCGCCGGCGCCTGCGCGCGCATCGCCTCCACCGCCAGGCCGTGACCGAGCAGCAGGTGGTGCGCGGCCTCCAGCGCGCCCTTCGGGTCGACCACGCCGGGCGCGTGGACGCCGTCGGCGTACCCGAGGAACGCCGAGCACCACGGCTCGTTGAGCGTCGTCCACAGCTGCACCCGGTCGGCCAGGCGCTCGTGCACGAACGCCGCGTAGTCGGCGAACCGGTACGACGTGTCGCGCGACCGCCACCCGCCCGCGTCCTCCAGCGCCTGCGGGAGGTCCCAGTGGTAGAGCGTCGCGACCGGGCGCACGCCCCGGCCGAGCAGCTCGTCCACCAGGCGGTCGTAGAAGTCGAGCCCCCTCGGCTCGACGCGGCCTGCGCCGGTGGGCTGCACGCGCGGCCACGCGACGGAGAACCGGTAGGCGCCCAGGCCCAGCCCGGCCACCAGCTCCACGTCCGAGGCGTAGCGCCGGTAGTGGTCGCACGCCGGATCGCCCGTGTCGCCGCCCAGCACCGCGCCCGGGCGTGCCGCGAAGGTGTCCCAGATGGACGGTCCGCGCCCGTCCTCGGTGGTGGCGCCCTCGATCTGGAACGCCGCCGTCGCCGCGCCCCACAGGAAGTCCGGCGGGAAGCGCAGCAGGTCGACCTCGGTGGCCGGGTCGGTTGTCGTCATTCGAGTCCTCACCCCTTGACCGCGCCCTGCATGATCCCGCCGACGATCTGCCGTGCCAGCAGGAGGAAGATCGCCACGACCGGCAGCACCGCGAGCGACGCGCCGGAGAGCATCAGCGAGTAGTCCGTGTAGTAGCCGCTCGCCAGCGTGGACAGCGCCACCTGCACGGTCGGGCTGTCGTTCGGGTCCAGCACGATCAGCGGCCAGAAGAAGTCGTTCCAGGCCGTCATGAACGTGAACATGCCCATCACCGCCGCCTGCGGCCGCACCGCCGGGAACGCGACGTGCCAGAACGTCCGCAGCACCGAGCAGCCGTCCACCCGCGCGGCCTCGACCAGCTCGAACGGCACGGACTCCTCGCACGCCTGGCGCATCCAGAACACCGAGAACGCGCCGATCAGCGCGGGCACGATGACCGCCTGGAGCGTGCCGTACCAGTCGAGGTCCGACATCAGCATGTAGAGCGGGATGACGCCGAGCTGCGTGGGCACCATGGACGTGCCGACGACGACCAGGAACAGCGCGTTGCCGCCCCGGAACCGCAGCCGGGCGAACGCGAAGCCCGCGAGCGTGCCGAGCACGACGTTGCTGATCGCCACCGTGCCCGCGACGACCAGCGAGTTCTGCATGGCGAGCCAGAAGTCGACGGTGTCGAACACGCGGGCCAGGTTCTCGAACAGGTTGCCGCCCGGCACGAGCGACGGCACCGCCTCGCCGAGCGCCGAGTTGTCCTTGCTGGCGATGAGGAACGAGTAGTAGAGCGGGAAGACCGACGCGAGCAGCACCACGACCAGCACCGCGTAGGCGAGCGGTCCGGCCTTGGTGGCGGAGAACTTCGCGCGCACCGGCCTCACCCCTTCGACGCGATGCGCCGCGTCACCGCGAAGTTGACCATCGCCACCACGAGGATGAGCAGGAACAGCACCCACGCGATGGCCGACGAGTAGCCCGCGTCGAACAACCGGAAGCCCTTCTCGTACAGGTACATCACCAGGGTCTGGAACTGCCGGTCGTCGCCGCCGGTGCCGGTGGCCGTGCCGCCCGGGTCGAACAGCTGCGGCTCGACGAACAGCTGCATGCCGCCGATGGTGGACACGATGACGGTGAACAGGAGCGTCGGCCGGATGCTCGGCACGGTGATCGACCAGAACACCCGCCACCGGGACGCTCCGTCGAGCATCGCCGACTCGTACATGTCCTTGGGCACGGACTGCATGGCGGCCAGGTAGATGAGCGCGTTGTAGCCGACCCACCGCCACATCACCATCGAGCTGATGGCCAGGTGCGAGGCCCACGTCTCGGCCCGCCAGTCCACCGGGTCGACGCCGACCAGGCCGAGGAGCGAGTTGACGATGCCGAAGTCGCGGCCGTAGAGCTGGGCGAACACCAGCGCCACGGCGGCGACCGAGATGACGTTGGGCAGCAGCACGCCGGCCCGCCAGAACGCCCGGCCGCGCAGTCCCCGGTCGAGCAGGGCGGCCAGGCCGAGCGCGGCGAACAGCTGGGGCACGGTCGAGAGCAGGAACAGGCTGACCGTGTTGCCCAGCGCGTTCCAGAAGTTGCCGTCGGAGAGCAGCTCGGCGTAGTTGGCGAGGCCGGTGAAGCCCTGGTCGCCGTCGATGAGCTGCCAGTCGTGCAGGGAGACCCAGGCGGTGTAGAGCAGCGGGTACAGGCCGAAGACGCCGAACACCAGGAAGAACGGCGCGATGATCAGGTACGGCGTGTACTTGCCGTCCCACCGGGTGAGCTTGTCCCGCCACGACAGGCGCACGGGCGGCGGGACGGGCGTCGTGCCCCGTCCCGCCGCCGTCCGTTCGGGCGCGACCGTCACTTGGCGGACGCCGCCTTCGCCTCGTTCACGGCCTGCTCCCACGCCTCCGCACCGGACTGCTTGCCGGTCTCCACGCGGGAGAGCGCGTTGTTGAACACCGGCGTGACCACGGAGTCCTTGGTGCCGCGGTAGGTCGGCTTCAGGTTCTCGGCGGAGTTGCCGAAGATCCGGCCGACGGGCGCGGAGTTGAAGTACTCGTTCGTGGTCGCGGTGACCTCGGGGTCCTGGTACGCGGCGGGCTGGCTGGGCAGGTTGCCGGTCTCCTTGAAGATCCGCTTCTGCTGCTCGGGCGCGGTCAGCCACTTGGCCAGCTCCGCGGCCTCCTTGACGTGCTCGCCCTGCTTCGGCACGGCCAGGAACGAGCCGCCCCAGTTGCCGCCACCGCCGGGCGCGGCGGCGACGTCCCACTTGCCCGCGGCCTCGTCGCCGGCGCCGGCCTTGATCAGCGCGAGCGCCCACGCCGGGCACGTGGTGGTGGCGAAGGACGCCTGCTTGAGGGCGACGTTCCAGTCCTGGCTGAACGGGGCCAGCGCGCCGGTCTGCTTCTTCTCGCCGAGGCTCGCGGCCAGGGTGAACGCCTTCTCCACCTTGTCGTTGGAGTCGGCGATGAAGCCGTCGTCTGCCTTGGCGAAGTAACCCTCCTCGGTCTGGTCGAGGATGGCCTTGTAGACGTTCTGGGCGGCGTCGACGAACTTCTTGTCCGGCGTCTTGGCGGTGAAGGTGTCGGCGACCTCCAGGTACTTCTCCCAGGTCGGCCAGAGCTTGCCGACCTCCTCGCGCTCGACGGGCAGCCCGGCGGCCTGGAACAGGTCGCGCCGGTAGCACAGGGCGAGGCTGCCCATGTCGGTGCCGAGGCCCAGGACGAACTTCCCGTCGTCGGTGGTGCCCTGGTTCCACTTCCAGGCCGCCCACTGGTCCTTCAGCTCCAGGGCGCCGTGGTCGGCGAGGTTGACGAACTTGTCCTTGGACTGGCGGAACTGGGCGATGTTGCCCTCTTCGATCGCCACGATGTCCGCCGCGCCCCGGCCGCCCGCGAGCTGGGTGGCGAGCTGCGTGTGGTGCTGCTCCATCTTGACCGTGCGCTGCTCGATCTCGATGCCTGGGTGCGACTCCTGGTACTCCTTGATCAGGTTGGTGAACCCGAAGTCGGAGAAGATGCCGATCGACAGCTTCACGGTGCCGTCACCCGCGTCACCTCCCCCGCCGCCGCAGGCCGCCACCAGCGTGGCGGTCAGGGCGACCGCGGTGATCGCCGTCGTCCGGCCGACCGAAGTCCTGCTCATCCGTCCTCCTCGACGCACTCGCCGGGAACCGCCCGACGTCGTGAGAGCGCTCTCATGAGAGCGCTCTCACCCTGTGACCCGCGGCACGGCACGTCAAGGAGTACCGGGATTCTCGACACCGTTCCGTAACTTTCTGAAGCGCTCCCGTAACGAGGAGCGACCAGAAATGACGTTGTGTGAGCCCGGAGGCGGCGGAACGCACGACGCGGGGTGGCCCGGCCCTCGCTCGGGCCACCCCGCACCCCGTTAGAGGCGAACCGCGCCGAACCGTGACGCGCGCCCCCGCGATTCCCGCGAACGCACGACTCGCCGGACGCGAACGCACGACACGCCGGACGCGAACGCACGACACGCGCGGTGTTCGGCGTGTCGTGCGTTCGTCCCCGGCGAGTCGTGCGTTCGCGACCCTCGTGTCGTGCGTTCGCGGTCAGGCTTCGGCGATGCCCGCGATCACGGAGGTGCGGGCCGCGCGCCGGGCGGGCAGGGCGGCGGCCAGGACCGCGGCCACCACGGCGCCCGCCAGCATCACGCCGATCTGCCCGAACGGCACGACCAGGTCGAACGGCACGGTGTCCGACGACACGGCCTCGATGACCACCCAGCCGAACCCGATGCCCAGCACCAGGCCGATCGCCGCGCCCATCACCGCCATCAGGACCGACTCGATCACCAGCATCAGGCGCAGCTGGCCCCGCGTCAGGCCGAGCGCGCGCAGCAGCGCCGACTCGCGGGTCCGCTCCAGCACCGACAGGGTGAGCGTGTTGGCGATGCCGAACAGGGCGATCACGACGGCCAACCCGATCAGCGCCCAGATGAACCCGAGCACCTGGTCGAGCTGCGAGTTCAGCTGCTCCTTGGTCTCCGCGGCGCTGTCGAGCACGGCGAGCGGCGACGCGTCGGTGACCTCCTCGACCGCCGCGCGGCCGTTCGCCGCGCCGTCGCGCAGCTTGATCAGGATGCTGTCGTAGCCCTCGGCGGCCCGCGTGAACCGCTTCGACGTCTCCAGCGTCATCAGGCCGTCCGGCAGCCCGTTGCCGGTGACCACGGCCACCACGCGGAGGTCCTGCGACCCGCCGCCCTCGGACTCGCGGACGGTGAGCGTCGACCCGACGGACAGGCCGGCCTCGGTGGCGTACTCGTCCCGCACGGCCACCGCGCCGTCGACCAGGTCGTCGAGCGAACCGCTCGTGACCTCCGGTCGGAACAGGTCGCCCAGCGCGTCGCGCGGGACGCCGTCGAAGTACGCCCGGTCGCCGTACACGCGGGTGGTGGGCGCGACCTCCTCGACCTCGGGGACCGCGGCGAGGTCGGTCGCCAGCCGCTCGGGCAGCGGGCGGTCGTGGACGGAGGACGTCACCGTGTAGTCGGCGGGCATCCGCTGGTCGATCTGGGCGTTCGCGGTCTCCTTCGCGCTGTTGGCGACCACCGTCACCAGGGACACGACGGTCACGCCGATGAGCAGCGCGGCGGTGGTCGCGGCGGTGCGCTTGGGGTTGCGGGCGGCGTTGGCGGAGGCCAGCTTCGCGGGCACGCCGAACAGCATCCGCGGCACGACGCCGAGCGCCCGGTTGACCGGTCCGACCAGCAGCGGGCCGAGGACGATCACGGCGGCGAGCAGCGCCATGGTGCCCCCGCCGCTGACGACCATCGACGCGTTCTCGTCGTCGATGCCCATGCCCAGCACGATCGCGCCGACGCCGACCACCGCGAACAGCGCGGCCGTCAGGACCCGCAGCACGCCGGTGCGCCGGACCTCCTCGCCGCTGTCGGGCTGGCTGCGCAGCGCGGCCACCGGCGGCACGCGGGTCGCCTTGCGGGCGGGCAGCACGGCGGCCAGCACGGTCACCAGGGTGCCCACGGCGAACGCGGCCAGCACGGTGGTCGCCGACACGGGCAGGCTCACCGCGCCGGTGCCGCCGTCGAAGCTCCCGATCACCTTCTGGAGCAGCGCGGAGACGCCGAGCCCGGCGAACAGGCCGAGCACGGACGCGACGAGCCCCATCACCAGCGCCTCGGCCAGCACGCCGCGGAACACCTGGGCGCGGCTCGCCCCCACGCACCGCATCAGGGCCAGCTCGCGGGTGCGCTGGGCGACCAGGATGGTGAACGTGTTGTAGATGACCATGGCCGCGACGACGAGCGCGATGAGCGCGAACGCGAGCAGCACGGTGGTGAACTCGCCGGCCTGGGAGGCGACCTGGCGCAGCGCCTCCCGCGTCAGCTCCTCGCCCGTCAGGAACCGGTAACCGTCCCCGCCGACGGCCTCGCGGAGGTCGTCCACCAGCTGCTGCTGGGTGACGCCGGGCGCGGCCACGACGACCACCTCGTAGGGCGGCCGGTCCTCGGCGAACTCCCGGAGCGCGGCGGGCGTGAGCACGACGTGGTCGTTGCCCGACACCTGGACCCGGCCGACGCCCTGCGCGTAGGTGCCGACGACGGTGAACGCGCGCTCCGACTGGTCCGGCGCCAGCAGCGTGACCGTGCCGCCGACGGTGAGCTTCGCGGTCGAGGCGGTGCGCTCGTCGACCGCGATCTCGTCGTCACCGGTCGGGTAGCGCCCGTCGACGAGGTCGAACTCGCGCAGCCGCTCGGTGGAGGCCAGCGGCGCGCCCCACGCGTTCTTGGCCTTGCCGTCGCCGCCGATGAGCGGGACGGACGCGAGGTAGCGGGTGTCGACGCCGGCCACGCCGGGGGTCTGCCGGACCTTCTCCAGCACCTCCGGCGTGATGCCCTTCGGACCGTCCTCCGACGTGCCGGACGGGGTGATGGAGGCGTCGACGTTGCGCGCGCTCCTGGCGAACTGGTCGTGCAGGCTCGCGTTCATCGCGTCGCCGAGCACGAGCGTGCCGGTCACGAACGCGACGCCGAGGGCGATCGCCACCGAGGAGAGGACGAGGCGCGCGGTGCGGGCCCGCAGGCCCGCGATGATCGTGCGGAGCATCAGGTCACGCGCCCAGGTGCTTCAGGGCCGCGAGCACGGAGTCCGCGGTCGGGTTGGCGATGTCGCCCGCGAGCCGGCCGTCGGCGAGCAGCACGACGCGGTCCGCGTAGGACGCGGCGACCGGGTCGTGCGTCACCATGATCACGGTCTGGCCGAGCTTGCGCACCGACATGCGCAGGAAGTCGAGGACCTCGGCGCCGGAGCGCGAGTCCAGGTTGCCGGTCGGCTCGTCGGCGAACACCACGTCGGGCCGCGCGACCAGGGCGCGGGCGCAGGCCACGCGCTGCTGCTGGCCGCCGGACAGCTCGGTGGGCTTGTGCGCGAGGCGGTCGCGCAGGCCGAGGACGTCGACGATGTTGTCGAACCACTCGCGGTCGGGCTTGCGGCCGGCCAGCTCCAGGCCGAGCAGGATGTTGGCCTCGGCGGTGAGCGTGGGCAGCAGGTTGAACGCCTGGAACACGAAGCCGACGCGGTCGCGGCGCAGCTTGGTCAGGTCCTTGTCGTTGAGCGAGGTGATCTCGGTGCCGCCGATGCGCACGTTGCCGCCGTCGACGTTGTCCAACCCGGCGAGGCAGTGCATCAGCGTGGACTTGCCGGAGCCCGAGGGCCCCATGATCGCGGTGAAGCGGCCCGCCTCGAAGGCGACGCTCACCCCGTCGAGGGCGCGGACCGCGGTGTCGCCCTTGCCGTACACCTTCACCAGGTTCGCGGCCTCTGCGGCGGTGCGGGTCCCGACGTCGGACACCAGTGCGGACATGCTCCCTCATTCCCTCGGTCTTCTCGATCGGGGAGAAAGCTATGGCCGGCGGGCGTAACCGGTCGTCACCTCGGCGGCGGAACGCGCCGTCAGCCGGCGGGATGACGCCGGGTGGTCCTGAGGTCTGACGCCGCCCGGTCCGGCGCCGCGTCAGTCGGGCAGGTCGAGCAGGCCCCGGTCGAAGGCGTTCGCCACGGCCTCGGCCCGCCTGCTCGCGCCGAGCTTGGCCATGATCCGGCTCAGGTGCACGCTGACCGTCTTCTCGGAGATGTAGAGCTCCTCGCCCACCTGCCGGTTGGTGCGCCCCCGCGCGACCAGTTCCAGCACCGACCGCTCGCGCGGCGTGAACGGGTCCACCCGGTCGCGCGGCCCCGTGTCGCGCAGCGCCACCCGCGCCCGCCGGGCCACCAGGTCCAGCGCCTCCCGCAACGGCGCCGCACCCAGCCGGTCGGCCACCGCGCCGGCCTGCCGCAGCGCGGTCACCGCCTCGTCGCGCAGGTCGGCGGCCAGCAGCGCCTCGGCCAGCCGCCACCGGCACACGGCCTGCTCGAACACCGCCCCGAAGTCGAACCCGTCCGCGGCGCGCCGCCACAGCGCCGGGTCGCCGGGACCGGTCAGCCGGGACTCCTCGGCGGCGGCGCGGGCCAGCCACGCGCGTCCCTCGGGGCCCAGCTCGCCGGTGCGCGGCGTGCCCAGGTCGGCCGTGGTGCGGGCGTACCCGGCCAGCTCGCGCCCGGCGCGCACCGCCGCCTCCTCCGCGGCCCGGTCGCGCCGCCGCCGCGCCCGCACGGCCAGGTCGGCGTGCCCGGCGACGCCCAGGGCCGCCAGCCGGATGCCCGCCAGGAACCACTCGTCGCCCTGGCGCGACCACTGCACGGCGTCGGCGACCCGCTCCACGGCCAGCTCCGGCTTGCCGCGCCACAGCGCCAGTTCGGCGCCCGTGCCGCCGGTGATGAGCGCGATCTGGAGGTCGCGGTGCCAGTCGGCGCGCAGCTCGCGGATCATCCGCTCGGCCTGCTCGAACTCGCCCCGGCCGACCGCGACGTGCGTGCCGGCCGCGGCGAGCCGCGCGGACACCGTGCTCGACACGCGCAGGCCCGGCGGTTCGGCGGCGGTCGCCGCGTCGTCCCACGCGCCGGTGCAGTACTTGGTCAGCACCTGGAGGATGCGCAGTTCCACGCCGAAGGAGCTCCACGTGAGGCCGGTCGCCCTGGCCCGCGCCACGCCCTCGTCGAACACCCGCGCGGCCTCGGCCGGCTCGCCCAGGTCGTAGTGGTGCACACCGAGGAAGTAGCGGGCGCGCAGCTCGGTGCTGACCGCGTCGGCCTCCATCGCGCACGCCACGGCCGCGGTCAGGTGCTCGCGGGCCGGGGACACCTCGCCCGCGGCCTCGTCGAGCAGGCCCAGCGTGGTCAGCGCGTCCGCCACCGCCGCCTCGGCGCCCGCCGCGCGGCCGTCGGCCACCGCCAGCCCGGCGCGCTCCCGGGCCCGCGCGTACTCGCGGTCGTGGCGCAGCGCCGCCGCCCACACCGCCAGCACCCAGGCGCGGGCCGGGGACGCGGGCCGGTCGCACACGAGCCGCCACGCCTCCTCGATGGCGCGGAACTCCTCGTCCTCGGTGCCGTCGAGCACCTGCAACGCCTGCGCGAAGCGCCGCCACATCTCGGCCGCGGTCTCCGGGTCGACCCCGTCGAGGACCGTCGTGCCGGTGCGGGCGAACGCGACGGCCCGCTCCGGGTGGCCGGACGTGCCCGCCGCCCACGACGCGCGGCGCAGCAGCACCAGCTCGCTCACGCCCGGCGGCCGGTCGGCCTCCGGGACGGCGGGCCACAGCTCCTGCGCCCGCTCCAGGTGCCTCAGCGCCTCGGCGGGCGCGCCGGCGGCCTGCGCCTCCTGCGCGGCCTCGACCGACGCGCGCAGCGCGCGGGGCAGGTCGTGGGACTCCAGGCTGTGGTGGGCGAGCGCGGCGGCGGCGCCCCGGCCGCCGCCGGCGGCGGTGCGGTCGGCGTACGCGGAGTGCAGGCGGGCGCGTTCACCGGGCAGCAGGTCGCCGTACACGGCCTCGCGCAGCAGGGCGTGCCGGAACGCGTAGCCGCCGGCGCGGTCCACCAGCAGCACGTGGTGCTGCACGGCCTCGCGCAGGGCGGTGTCGAGCGCGACGTCGTCCACGGCCGCCACGTCGCGCAGCAGCCCGTGCCGGACCGACCGGCCCGCGACGGAGGCGATCCGCACGACGCGCTGCGCCTCCGGTCCGAGGCGCTCGACGCGGGCCAGCAGCACCTCGGCGAGCGTCCACGGCACGTGCCCGGCGCCGGAGGTGGCGAACGCGATCAGCTCCTCGGCGAAGAACGGGTTGCCGTCCGAGCGCTCGGCGACCTCCAGCACCACGTCGTCGGGCAGGTCGTCGGACAGCGCGGCCACGAACGAGCGGGCGTCGATCGCGCTGAGCGGGGTCAGGTCGAGCCGCTGCACGGCGGGCAGCCGCACCAGCTCGGCGAGCAGGGGCCGCAGCGGGTGGCTGCGGTGCAGGTCGTCCGAGCGGTAGGTGGCGACGACGAGCAGCCGCTGCGCGCGCAGCCGGGAGAGCAGGAAGGACAGCAGGTGGCGGGTGGAGGCGTCGGCCCAGTGCAGGTCTTCGAGGACCAGCAGCACGGGCCGCTCGCCGGCCAGGTCGCCGAGCAGGCCGTGCACGGCGTCGAACAGCCGGAGCTGACCGACGTCCTGCTCGGAGCGGCGGCCGACCGGGTGCGGCGCGCCGGACACGGACCGGCCGCCCTCGTGGGCGGCCGGCAGGGCGAGTTCGGGGATCAGCGGGGCCAGCGCGGGCCGGGCGGCGACGTCGAGCAGGCCCGCCTCCCGCACCTGCCCGAGGGCCTCGGTGAAGGGCAGGTACGGGAGGCCGGTCTCGCCGACGTCCAGGCAGCGCCCGGTGAGCACGAGCGCGTCGCCCGCGGCGGCGGTCAGCTCGTCCACCAGCCGGCTCTTGCCGACGCCCGCGTCGCCGGCGAGCAGGACCGCGCCCGCCGTGCCGCGCGCGGCGTCGTCGAGGGCGGCGCGGAGCCTGGCCATCTCCCGGCTACGCGCCACCAAGGGAATTCCGGAACCGAGGCGTGCCACACCTGGCATGCTGTCACACCTCAGGCGGCCTCCGGGCGGCGATTTCCCCCCTCGCCCGCCTCCGGCGCCGCGCGGTGGCCCAGTCCCCTCCACCACGGGCGCCTCGGCGTGCGGGGCTGGCGGGAGGCGCGTGCCCGCGCCGCGTCCGCGCGCAGCGCGGCCTGCCGGTAGTCGATCTCCGCCTTGACCGCCTCGGGCGTCCACTCCATGACGTGCTCCTCGTGTCGTCGTGTCCGATGACGTGAAGAGTCGTGCTGAGGCGCCGGTGCGGGCATCGGTCGTCCGCGCGCACCGCGGGGGTGGTTCCCTTACCCGCCGCCGCGAGGCGTGGCAGGCGGCGGGTAAGGGGTGCTCCGAAGGCCTTACCCCGGACCGGTGTCAGCAGGCCCCGAGGTCGCGCCAGACGCCCCACTCGCCCGTGGCGCCGGGCTCCTCGCCCTGCGTCCACCACCGGGCCGTCCACTTCCCGCCGCGGTGCGACACCTCGTTGCCGCTGTTGTAGACCTTGGCGCGGTCCCACGCGGGCGTGGCGCAGCCCGGCTGGTCGGTCGTCGTGGTCGTGGTCGTGGTGGTCGGGTCCGGACCGCCGGCGACGCCGCGCGGGTGGTCGGAGGCGATGGCGTGGACCTGTCCGCCGAAGGTGATCCGGAAGTTCGACGGCGAGGCGATCGGCAGCTGGTAGCTCAGCGCCACCTCCACCGAGGCGCCGGGCGCCGGCGGCTGCCAGGTCGGCAGGGTCGGCTCGACGTGCTGGAAGTCGCCCCTGAGGCCGCCGACGTCGGAGCCGGAGTGGCCCTTGGCGACGACCCGCAGGCCGAAGCCCGACTGGTCGGACATGCTGCCCGGCGCGCTGGTGCCGTAGTCGAACTCGACCTTCGCGCCGCCGGGGATCGTGGTGGTGGAGTTGTCGGTGATCCTCAGCTCGGGCGTGATCGGGTAGTTGCTGTCGCCCAGCGCGAACCCGGACACGGTGGCGGAGACGTCCGGCACGCGGGACGGCGCGGGACCGGTCGCCTTGCGGTTGCCGTACGGCGCGGCGGCGCGCAGGCCCTCGTCGATCTTCGTGAGCAGGGTGTCGCCGACGGTGTACTGGCCCTTGGCGGCGACGAAGCGGTAGTCGCCCGCCAGCTCCCGGATCATGATGCCGCCGAGGCCCTTGTCCGCCACGTACTTCGCCTTCGCGGCGATGGACTGCTCGTCCTCGGTGGACAGGAAGACCTTCTTCTCGGCGTTCCACAGCCACGGCGCGGTGAGCGTGCTGTCGTAGTGGCGGGTGTAGTCGCCGGTGAGGCGGTCGGTCGGGTCGCCGACCGGGTCGAGGCCGTGCCGCGCCAGGTAGTCCGGCGTGATGCCGTGCTCCAGGTTCTTGGTGTGCCACAGGGGGTTCACGCCGCTGGGCACCTCGGCGCCGCCGGCGGTGGAGTCGTGCCACAGGTCGTCGATGCCGACCGCGCCGTGCCGCACGGGGTGGTGCTGCCGACGGTGGAACCGGTGCCGGGCGGGCACTTGGTCTGGTCGGGCAGGGCCGCGCGGCCCCACAGGCCGTCGACGCCGCCGGTGACGCCCTGCCAGCCCCGGCCGTAGAACGGCACGCCGATGTTGATGCGCCCGGCCTGCATCGCGCCGCGGTAGTAGTGGTACGCCCAGTCGGTGTTGAGGTAGCCCATGCCCTCGTACTGCGGCGCGGTGTAGACACCGCCCGCGGCCAGCTCGCCGTCCTCGCCGTCGTCGTGGAGCGCGGCGTTCGGCCCCACGAAGTGGTTCCACGCCCCGTGCAGGTCGTAGGACATCACGTCGAGGTAGTCGAGGTAGCGGGTGACCTGGTACGCCTCCTGCCCGCGCAGCGGCCAGCCCGACGCGGGCACGGCGGCGGTGAGCAGGTAGTGCCTGCCGTCCTGCGCGGAGGCGCGGTCCGGCTTCTCCCGCGGCGACTTCATGATCTTCTCGTAGCCGGCCCACAGCGTGCCGCGGTTGGCGTCGGAGATCCGGAAGTCGTCGGGGTTGCCCGCGTGGTTGTTCGACGTGGCGTACTCGTAGTCGATGTCCACGCCGTTGAAGCCGTACTCCCGGATGAACTCCACCGCCGAGTCGGCGAACGCGTCGACGGTCGCCCGGGGCTGCGCGCCGAGCTCGTAGAAGCCGCCGGACGCGGTGCGGGTGCCGTCGGGGCCGGGGAAACCGCCCGTCTCGGCCCAGCCGCCGACGGAGATCAGCGTCTTCACGTCCGGGTGCTGCTTCTTGTGCTTGGCGAGCAGGTTGAAGTGCCCCTTGTAGGACAGGGTCGGGTCGGGGTCGGCGCCCGGCCACGTCATGCCGGTGGACGGGTTGTCCGGGCCGTCGGGACCGACCGACACCCGGTACTGCGCGTCGAGGTGGGCGAACGCGTGGTTGAGGTGCGTGACCTTGTCCCACGGGATGTCGGGCGCGAGGTAGGCGGGCGTGCCGCCGCGACCGGTGCGCCAGCTCGTGAAGTAGCCGATGACGCGGCGGGCGTGGTCCGCGCCCATCCGCTCGCGGCCCTCGGTGTCGTAGACCGTGCAGTACGGGACGGCGACGCCGGGGGTCTGGTAGAGGCCGTCGGGGCGGCACTCCTCCCCGGCGGCGGCACCGGCGGGCGACGGGGACGCGGCGGTGACGACGAGTCCGGCCACCGTGGCGAACAACGCCAACAGCGGCAGCAGGTTTCCGGGACCGACCTTGCGCACTCGGGTGCCTCCTGCACCAGGCGGCGGCCACGACGCAGCTCCCCGAAAGCTCAAGAGGTCTAGACCTATCTGTCAATAGGTCCAGCCCACTCAACCGATCAGGGGTCCGCCGCGCCGGCCTCAGGTCGACGCGGCGGCGCGGGCGCGGGCCAGGCGCGCCCTGACCTGGTCGGCCTCCGGCGCGCGCAGCTCGGTCAGCAGCGCCAGCGCCCGCTGCCAGTGCGCGATCGCGCCCGGCGTGCCCTGCCGGTCGAACACGGTCGCCAGCCGGTCGTGGGCCATCGCCTGGTGGTACGGGCTGGCCGCGGCCGAGGCCACCTGGAGCGCGGTCCGCGCCGACGCCACCGCGTCCGCCTGCTCGCCGGACTCCAGCAGCACCATGGCGAGGTCGGTGTGGCAGGTGGACTCGCCGCACTGCTCGCCCACCTCCCGGTACATGTCCACGGCGGCGCGCAGCCAGGACTTCGCGTCGTCGTAGCGGCGCGACGCCAGTTGCAGCAGCCCCAGGTTGTGGTGGGCGCTGGCCTCGGCCCAGCGCGCCCCCGCGGCGCGGCTGACCGCCAGCGCCTCCCGGTAGGACGCCTCGGACTCGTCGGCGCGCCCCAGGTGCTGGAGGATGTCGGCGACCGTGGTGAGCGCGCGCGCCTGGGCGTTGACGTCACCGCAGGCGCGGGCCACCTCCAGGGCCTCGCGGTGCCGCGCCAGCGACTCGTCCATGCGCTGGAAGTGCGCCAGGGCGGCGCCGAGGTTGAACAGCATGACGAACCGGCCCTCGGGGTCGCCCAGCGTCGTGGCGGCCTTGAGCGCGGCTTCCGTGGTGTGCAGCCAGGTCGCCCGGTCGGCGCGCAGCCAGAAGAACCGGGACAGCGTGTACGGCAGCTGCCAGGCGTGCACCAGCCAGGCCCGGTCGCCGCCCTCGGCGGCCAGCTCGGCGGCGGCGATGATGTTGCCCTGCTCGGCGTCCAGCCAGGCGATGGCCTCGGCCGACCCGGCGAACCCCGGCACCTCGGCCGGCACGTGCTCCGGTGCCACCCGGACGCTGCCCCGGCCCACCGGCAGCAGGCCGTCCGCGAGGTCGGCGCAGTGCAGGTAGTAGTCGAGCATCCGGCTGGTCGCCAGGTGGCGCTCCCCGGGGGCCAGCTCGGCGGCCAGCGTGCGGGTGTAGACGCGGACCAGGTCGTGCGCGCCGTAGCGGCCCGTCTCGGTGGGCGACAGCAGGTTCGCGGTGACCAGCGAGTCCAGGGCGCGCTGCGCCTCCCCCAGCCGGACGCGGGCCATGGCGGCGGCGACGTGCGCGGTCACGTCCGGGCCGGGGTGCAGGCCCAGCAGGGCCAGCAGCCGCGCCGGCAGCGGGGACAGCGCGCGGCGGGACGCGTCCAGGGCGGCCCGCACGGTGGAGTCCTCGTCCTCCAGGCCCAGCGCGGCCAACCTGCCGTGCTCGTCGTCCAGCTCGGCCACCAGCTCGGCGACCTTCAGCGACGGCGCCACGGCCAGGCGCGCGGCGGCGATGCGCAGCGCCAGCGGCAGCCCGTCGCACAGCACGGCCAGCCGGCGCAGCGCGGCGGACTCGGTGCCGTCCCGGCCCGCCACCCGGCCGACGACCGCCACCGCGGCGTCCACGTCCAGCATGTCCAGCTCGACCAGGCGCGCCTCGGCGTGCGCGACCAGGCCGACCAACCGCCGGCGGGACGTCACCAGCACGCACGAGGGCGGGCCCGGCAGCAGGGGCAGCAGCTCGGTCGAGCCGCGGGCGTTGTCGAGCATCACGATGGTGCGCCGGTCGGCGGTGAGCGTCCGGAACAGCGCCGAGCGCTCCTCGACGGTGACCGGGAGGTCCGCCGACGACACGCCGAGCGCGCGCAGCAGGCGGTTGAGGACCTCCCCCGCGCCCAGGGGCTCCTGGTTGGGGTCGTAGCCGTGCAGGTCCACGTAGAGCTGGCCGTCCGGGAAGTCCTCGCGGACCCGGTGCGCCCAGTGCAGGGCGAGCGCGGTCTTGCCGACGCCGGCGGGACCCGTGACGACGAGGACCAGGCCGCCGTCGGGGTGGGCGGCGAGCAGGCCGTCGAGGCGGTCGAGCTCGTCGTCGCGGCCGATCAGCGTCACCGAGGCGCGCGGCAGCTGGGCGGGCGTGATGGCGGGCGCGGGCTCGGGGGTCGCGGGCAGCGTCATCGGGCGGGTGGGCGGCTCCGGCTCGGGGTTCTCCCCCGCCAGCACGGCCTGCTGGAGCTTGCGCAGCTCCGGGCCCGGTTCGACGCCCAGCTCGTCGATCAGCACCCGGCGCGCGTCCCGGTAGGCGGCCAGCGCCTCGGCCTGCCGGCCCGCCTGGCACAGCGCGCGCATCAGCAGCCCGTGCCCGCGCTCCCGCAGCGGGTGCTCGCCGACCAGGGCGGTCAGCGGCCCGACCAGCTCCGCGCCGCGGCCGATCAGCAGCATCAGCTCGGCGCGCTCCTCCTGCACGGCGAGCCGCCGTTCCACCAGGCGGTCCCGCTCCACCTCGGCGAACAGGCCGACGATCCCGCCGAGGGGTTCGCCGCGCCACAGGCGCAGGGCGTCGTCGAGGGCGTCGGCGGCGGCCACCAGGTCGCCGGCGGAGCGCAGCCGCCCGGCGGCCACCACCCCGCGCTCGAAGTCGTCCAGGTCGACCGCGCCCGCGGCCACCCGCAGCAGGTAGCCGTCACCGACGGAGGTCAGCAGCTCGGCCGGGGCGCGACGGGCGCGGCGGGGCTCCAGGGCGCGGCGCAGACCGGCGACGTAGGTCTGCACGAGGTTGACCGCGCTGGTGGGCGGGGTGTCGCCCCACACCGCCTCGATGATCTGGTCCCGGCTGACCGGGGTGTTGCGGGCGAGCAGCAGCACCGCCAGCACGGCGCGCTGCTTCGCCGCGCCGAGGTCCACCTCCGCACCGCCGCGCACCGCCCGGAGGAGGCCGAGCACCTCGAACCGCAAGCGCTCCCCGCCGACGTCTTCCACCGACCGAATCCTTCTCGAAGGTCTCTCCCGCGACCGAGCCTAGGAGATCACTTCAGTCCGGCTCCAGTCGCGCTGTAGCCGCATTCTTACGCTAAGCGTGTCCGACCGACCACACAGGGCGAACCCCCGGTGGGGAGGTTGGACCGGACAGCGGAACATCCGCTGCTCCCCCTGAACGACGAGGGCAGGCCGGCGTGCAAGGGGCATCCAGCCCGCGGCGGCGGAACGCCGGCCCGCCCTCGTCCCCTTCTCCACGTGGAGAGGGGTCATCCGGTAGGGGATGGCCCTCCTCCTTTGCCCTCCCCCAGTGGAAGGGGCCGCGGCCGGGAACCGAACCCCCGACCGCGGCCCCTTCGACGCGTCCGGGCTCAGGCCACTTCCTCCAGCTCCGCGGGTGCCGGCGCGGTGCGGGCGGCGGCCCGGCGGCGGCGCAGCACCACGACGGCGCCCACCAGGACCGCGACGCCCATGAGGCCCCACATCGCCCCGTTGAAGACCGACTCGATGTACTTCGCCGAGGCGCCCGCGGCCGAGCCGATGCCGATGTGCAGCGCCGACCAGCACACCGCGCCCGCGATCGAGGCGGGCAGGAACCGGCGGTACTCCAGCTTCGAGGCGCCCGCCGAGGCCGGCACCAGGGTGCGGACCACCGGCATGAACCGGGCGACGAACACCGCCCACGCGCCGCGCTTGCGCAGCAGGGCGCCGGCCTTGTCCCAGTGCTCCTGGCCGATCCTGCGCACCACGCGGCTCTCCCGCAGCCGGTCGCCGTACCGGCGGCCCAGGAAGTAGCCGATGCTGTCGCCCGCGACGGCGCAGACCGACACCACGAGCCACATCACCAGGAACCTGGACACGCTGGTGACCGTGGTCGCGGCGAGCAGCAGGGCGCTCTCGCCGGGCGCGATGAACCCGACGCCCAGCGTGCACTCCGCCAGCGTCAGCGCGCCCGTGACCGCCAGGACGGCGGGTTGGGGCAGACCGGCCAGTCCCTCCAGGGCGTCGGTCAGCAGAGCCATGTGTGGTCCCCCAGTGATCGCGGTGTGCGCCCGACGCGGTGAACGGCCGCGCGGGACGTGCCGCCGCGCAGGGTATGGCCTTCGGGTGTCGGACGGGTGGAGTGGGGACCCGTGGAGCGGGCCCCGGACAAGTCCACCGCGTTCGGGCGGAACCGCACATCCGACCGGAGTCTGATACGACCCCTGACCTTCGGTAGTGGTCCGGGCCGGTCGGGCTCAGGGGTGTTCGGCCGCCGGCGCGGCATCACCACCGGTCGGCCTAGGGGATCGGGGAATCAGCGCGGGTCGAGCGCGCCGTTCTTCGCGGAACCCAGGAAACGCGACCACTGCGCGGAACCGAAGTCCAACTCGCCGGCGGTTCGGTTCTTCGAATCGCGCACGCCGGCGCGCACGGCGTCGAGCGCGATTTCCACGCACTCCGGGCCGCCGGCGGACGAACGCGTGCTCTTGCGCCACTCACGTTCCATGTGCTCCCACGCTCCACAGACTAGGCGTGCTCGCGCGCCACCCGCTCGATGAGCGCGGCCGACGCCGCCGGGTCGAGCGATCGGGCGCAGAGCCGCGCGAACATGTCGGAATAGCCCGCGACATCGGCCGGCTGTTCCAAATAGACGTCGCTCCTCGTGCTTTCGATGTATACCACGTCCGGGTCGAGCTTCTCGGGGAACGCGAGTACCACGAACCGGCCGTCCATCGCGGCGTGACCGCCCGCGGCGAAAGGAATGACCTGGAGGGTGACATTCGGCAGTTCGCCGACTTCGCCGAACCTCCGCATCTGCTCGCGCATCACGGCGGGGCCGCCGACCACGCGGCGCAGCGCGGCCTCGTCGACGACGACGTGCAGACGCAGCGGGTCGTCCTCGCGCAGCAGGGCCTGGCGCGCCTTGCGCAGCCTCACCCGCCGGTCGACCTCGGCCGGGGCGGCGTGCGGCAGCACGTCCGCGATCAGCGCCCTGGTGTAGGACTCGCACTGGAGCAGGCCCGGCACCATCAGCCCCTGGTAGGCGCGCACCGACTCGGCGTCGGCCTCGAACCCGACGTAGCGGCCGGGCGCGATGTCGCCGAACTCGTCCCACCACGCCTTGCGGCGCGCCTCGCGGGCGAGCTGCACCAGCTCGTCGCGGGTGTCCGGGCCGGCGCCGTAGGCGTCGAGCATGTCGCGCACGTCGCGCGGCGTGACGCCGACGCGGCCGGTCTCGATCCGGCTGACCTTGGAGGCGGAGCACTCCAGTCGCTCGGCCACCTCCTCGATGGTGAGGTCGGCGGCCTCGCGCAGCCTGCGCAACTCGGCGACCAGCCTGCGCTTGCGCAGGGTGGGGCTGCTGCCGCGGGGCATCCGCGCCTCCTCATGACGACGACCGCCCACCAGTCTGTGCCGGTCACCCGGTGGAGCAAAGGGACGTCATCCATTCGTGTAGTGCAACTTGCAGTTCGACGGCGGGCGGGCCCAGGCTGCGTGGGCAACCGACCCGGGAAGGAGCGCTGAAGGTGTCCGTCACCGTCTTCAGCCAGCTCGACAAGTCCCTGCACGAGCACCTGGACGCACTGGTCCGCCTCGCGGCGACCGGCGACGACGAGACGGCGGTGGACCTGGCCCGCGGCGAACTGCCCCGCGTGGTCACCGCGCTCCGGTCGCTGCTCACGGAGCACACGCCCGACGAGCACGGCCGCTGCCCGACGTGCCGCACGCGCCGGTGGAGCCGCCGCCTGCCGTCGCCGTGCCGGGCCTACCTCGGCGCGCAGCTGTGCCTGACCGTGTCGGGCGACGAGCCCTCCGGTCGGCGCAGGCACCTGCGCAGCGTCGGTTAGCCCCCTGGACGAGCGGGTCCGCCCCGCTCCCGCCGGACGACACCACTCCCCGGAGGACGAACCCCGCCGGTGCCGTCCGGCGCAGTGCCCGGGGCGGGACCGGTCCCGCACCCCCGACCGGGGCCGGTCCCGCACCGCGGCCCTGCCGTCACACCCGCACCGGCTCCAGGCCGTCGCGCTCGGGGTCGACCAGGTAGACGCGGGCCTCGGAGATGTCGAAGTACATCCCCACCAGGCGCAGCGAACCCGCCGCCACGGCCTCCCGCACGATCGGGTAGGCCATCAGGTTGTCCAGCTGCTGGGCGACGTTGGCCACCGCCAGCCGCTCCACCACCGGCAGGTCCGAGTCGCCCGCGTGGAACCGGATCAGGCTGGGCTCGACCGCGCGCAGCCACGCGTGCAGCCGCGAACCGGGCCGCGCGGCGCCGTGCACGACGGCCTTCATCGCGCCGCAGTCGGAGTGACCGCACACCGCGATCGTCTCCACGGCCAGCACCTCCACCGCGTACTCGACCGCCGCGCCCACCGAGTCGTCGGCGTCCAGCGGCACCAGGTTGCCGATGTTGCGCACGCAGAACAGGTCGCCCGGTCCGCTGGTGGTGATCAGGTTGGGCACCACGCGCGAGTCGGCGCAGGTGATGAACAGCTGCCGCGGGCGCTGGCCCCGCGCGGCCAGCTCGGCCAGGAACGGGCGCACGAGCGGCGCGGTGGCGCGCTCGAACTCGCGCATGCCCCGGATCATCGGGTCGGCGCCCGCGGGGGCGCGGTCCACCGGGTCGGCGTCCCCGCGCTGCCGGGGCACGGTGACCGCGCGCGTGCGCTGCCAGTGCGACCACGGCGCGAACCAGCGCGGCAGCGGCGACAGCGGCGTCTTGCGCAGCGCCGGGATGCCCCTGGTGGCCTTGCTGAACCAGGTGTCGTGCACCTCGTCCACCTCGACGGAGCCGCCCAGCCGCTCGTAGCCGGTGCGCCAGTCGTCGATCGCCTCGTAGGCGCCGTGGTCGAGGAAGTCGATGTGCAGCTCCAGCACGACGCGCCGGCCGAGCGGGATGTCGCGCAGCGCCCGCACCAGCCGGCCCGCGCCGAGGAACACCAGCGAGCCGCGGATGACCGCGCGCCACCCGTCGTGCTCGGGCTCGACCCGCACGGAGCTGCGCGTGAGGCGGTGCAGGGAGCGCAGCGCCGCCGCCGCGACGCCCAGCAGCACGCCCTCGACCAGGCCGAGCGCGACCACGCCGACCGCGGTGACGGCGTAGGCGGTGAACTCGCCGTGCCGCCACAGGGCGCGCATCCGCCGCACGCTGACCAGCCGCACGCCCACGACCAGCAGCACGCCCGCCAGCGCGGCCAGCGGGATCAGCTCCAGCACCGAGCCCAGCGCGAGCACGAACACCGCGATCCACACGCCGTGCAGCACGGTCGAGGCGCGGGTGCGGGCGCCGGCGGCGACGTTGGTGGAGCCGCGCGCGATGCCGCCGCTGACCGGCAGGCCGCCGAGCGCGCCGGCGACGGTGTTGGCCACGCCCTGCGCGACCAGGTCGCGGTCGAGGTCGGCGCGCGGTCCGGGGTGGAGCTTGTCCACCGCGACCGCGGACAGCAGCGACTCGACGGCCGTCACCACGGCCACGGCGAGCACGGCGAACGCGATGCCCGCGACCGCGCCGGACGGCATGCGCGGCAGCACGAGCTGGTCCAGCGCGTTCTCCGGGAGGTCGACCCTGGCCGCGGGCAGCCCGCTGCCCGCGGCGGTCGCGGCCAGCACGGCGACCAGCGGCGCGGGCACGTACGAGGAGCGCGGCACGGCGGGCCACGCGACGAGCACGACCACCGCGACCGCGCCGACCAGCAGCGCGCCGCCGCCCACCGGGCCGGTCAGCCGGGCGAGGTTGTCGAGCACGGAGGGACCGGCCCGGCCGCCGAGGACGACGACGAGCTGGCCCACCGCGATCGTCACGCCGATACCCGCGAGCAGGCCGTGCACCACGGCCGGAGACAGGGACAGCGCGACGCGGCCGACGCGGGTGAGGCCGAGGGCCACCTGCACGAGGCCCGCGCCGGCGGTGATCATCGCGGTGGCGGCCCAGCCGTACTCGGCGATGATCCCCGAGGTGATCACCACCATGCCCGCCGCCGGGCCGCTGACGGTGAGCGGCGCGCCGCCGAGCGCGCCCGCCACGACGCCGCCGACGACGGCCGAGACGAGGCCCGCGATCAGCGGCGCGCCGGTCGCGGCGGCGAAGCCCAGCGACAGCGGCACGGCGATCAGGAACACCACGACCGAGGCGGGCAGGTCGTGCCGCAGCACGCCGGCGAGCCCGCCCGGTGGGCCCGCCGTGGTGTGCTCGCCGGCGTGGGACTTGGTGGGACGTGGTCGGTCCATCGCGTTGTCCGTCCTGTGTGGAGTGACCGGTGCGGTCCGGTCCGGTGCGGTCTGGTTCGGGTGCGCGGGGCCGACGCCCGGCGGTGGCCGGGGGCGTCGGGCGGGTGGGGTGCCTACCGCCGTGCCGGGGGCAGCGGCGGGCGCGGCCGGGGGGGCGGCGAGTCGGGGCTCGGCCCTGGCGCGGTGGTGGGGGGTCGCCACGGTGGCACCTCCGTGTCGGCACAGTGGACGTGTCGGCACAGCCCGCGTCGTACAGGTCGCGTCGGGACCATCATGACGACGGAGTGGCGGATCTGACAGCCGTTCCACCCGGTCGTGTTGATCATCGGGTGGGCCGTCACTGCTGGTGACGGCCGTCTAGCGGCCGACCGCCGCGTACGCCCGGTGCACGGCGAGGGCACCCGCGCACACGCCGACGAGGACGGCGGCGACGTGGCCGACGGCGTCGGGGTCGGGCAGTGGGCCGGTCCAGCGGGCGCCGAGGGCGGCGCAGGCGAGCGGGAGCGCCGCCCAGGGGACGCGCAGCACGCCGGGCGCGAGCGGGGTGACCGCGCCCGCCGCCGCGAACGCCACGCGGTCGACGCCCACGTCCGCGTGGTGGGCGAAGTCCTGGGCGTAGGGGGCGCAGGACAGGACGAGGGCCGTCACGAGGGCCGCGCCGACGTGGCCCGCCAGGGCGACGGACGCCGCGCGCCACGGGCCGACCTCGCGCTCCAGGGCGCCGAGGAACACCGCGACGGCGAACAGGGCGAGGCCGGCGAGGACGACCCCGTGGGCCGGGTCCAGCACGAACGCGCTGCCCAGCAGGGCGCTCACCGGGTGGTGGTCGAGGGTGGCGGCGCTGGTGCTCAGCGACTCCCGCACCTGCGCCGACATCCCGTCCGCGAACACGAACCCGGTCAGCAGCGCCAACGCCGTCACGGCCAGCAGGTAGCCGGCCGTGACGGGGTTCCGCCGGAAGCGCTCACGCACCCGGCCATGATCGGGGCGCGGGCGTCAGGCGTCCACTTGGGACCTGTCACCCGACCAGAGGGTGTGGAAGCTGCCCTCGCGGTCGGTGCGGCGGTAGGTGTGGGCGCCGAAGAAGTCCCGCAGGCCCTGGACGAGCGACGCGGGCAGGCGCTCGGAGCGCAGGCCGTCGTAGTAGGCCAGCGCCGACACGAAGCCGGGTGCGGGCACGCCCGCGGACACCGCCTTCACCACGACCCGGCGCCACGCCGCCTCGGCGTTCGCGACCGCGTCGCGGAAGTAGTCGTCGACGAGCAGCGAGGCCAGCCCGGGCTCCTTGTCGTACGCCTCGCGGATGCGGTCGAGGAACCGGGCCCGGATGATGCACCCCCCGCGCCAGATCGTGGCCATGGCGCCCAGGTCGAGGTCCCAGCCGTACTCGGCGCCCGCCGCGCGCATCTGGTCGAAGCCCTGCGCGTAGGCGACGACCTTGGACGCGTAGAGCGCCTGCCGGACGTCGTCGACGAGCTGCTCGACGTCCTGGTCCGAGACGGCCGGCTCGCCCGCGCCGAACGCCCGGCGCACCGCCTCGCGCTGGCCCACCCGGCCGGACAGCGAGCGGGCGAACACCGCCTCGGCGATGCCGGTGACCGGGACGCCCAGCTCCAGCGCCTCCTGCACGGTCCAGCGGCCGGTGCCCTTCTGCTCGGCCTCGTCGGCGATCACGTCCACCAGCGCCGCGCCGCTCCCGGCGTCGACGTGGCCGAGCACCTCGGCGGTGATCTCGACCAGGTAGGACTCCAGGTCGCCGGTGTTCCAGCCGCGGAACACCTCGGCGATCTCGGCGGGCGCCAACCCGCCGACCCGCCTGAGCAGGTCGTACGCCTCGGCGATGAGCTGCATGTCCGCGTACTCGATGCCGTTGTGGACCATCTTGACGAAGTGGCCGGCGCCGTCGGGTCCGACGTGGACGCAGCACGGCACGCCGTCCACCTGGGCCGCGATGGACTCCAGGACCGGCCCGAGGTGCCGGTAGGACTCCTCCGACCCGCCGGGCATGATCGACGGCCCGTTGAGCGCGCCCTCCTCGCCGCCGGAGATGCCGGCGCCGACGAAGTGCAGGCCGGTCTCCTTCAGCGCGGCCTCGCGGCGGCGGGTGTCGGCGTAGTGGGCGTTGCCGCCGTCGATCACCATGTCGCCGGGCTCCAGCAGGGGCGCCAGCTCGTCGATGACCGCGTCGGTGGGGGCGCCCGCCTTCACCATGATGATGATCTGGCGGGGTGTCCGGAGGCTCGCGACGAGCTCCTCCAGCGTCTCGGCGGGCACGAAGTCGCCCTCGTGGCCGTGCTCGGAGATCAGCGCCTCGGTGCGGGCGGAGCTGCGGTTGTGCACGGCGACGCGGAAGCCGCGCCGGGCGAGGTTGCGCGCCAGGTTGCTGCCCATGACGGCGAGCCCGGTGACGGCGATCCGCGCGGGTGCCTCGGAGGTGGTCATCCCCCAAGCCTGCCGAAGTCCGGGCCCGCGCGCACCTGTGCGACCCCCTGAACGCGGAGGGCCGCTGTGCGCGACCGGGGCTGTAACATCGTGAAACAGGATGTGGAACAAGGGAGTGGCATGACCAGGGCGACCGTGCGGGATGTGGCGAAGGCGACCGGGTTGTCCATCGCCACCGTGTCCCGCGTCCTCAACGGCCAGGCCAACGTCGCCCGGCACACCCGCGAGCTGGTGCTGCGGGCCGTGGACGAGCTGGGCGCGCAGGCGCCGAGGCCGCGGGGCGCGAAGCCGGTCGGCTCGATCCACGTGCGCTGCCCGTACCTGCTGGACGACTACTTCGGCCTGATCGTGTCGAGCGTGGCCGAGACCCTGGCCCTGCACGGCAGGCAGGTGCTGCTGGACGCCGGCACCCCCGGCCAGCGCACCACCGTCCTGCCCGGTCTGCCCAGCCGCTCGGACGTGGACGGCGCGCTGCTGATCCTGCCGCCGGAGCCCGCCGAGGAGCTGGTGCGGCTGCGCGACCGGCGGTTCCCGTTCGTGGTCGTGGACCCGCGCACCGAGCTGCCGCGCGACGTGGCGTCGGTGTCGGCGGCCCACTTCGCGGGGGCGCGGCGGCTGATGGCGCACCTGGTGGAGCTGGGGCACCGGCGCATCGGCATCATCGGCGGCCCGTCCGACTGGCTGGCCGCCGACGGCCGGCTGGCCGGGTACGCGGCGGCGCTGTCGGACGTCGGCGTGCTGCCCTCGGCGGAGCTGCTGCGGCACGTCGACGAGCCGACCACCGGCCACGGCCACCGGGTCGCGCGCGAGCTGCTCGGCCTGCCCGACCGGCCGACCGCGCTGGTGGCGTTCAACGACAAGATGGCCGTCGGGGTCCTGCGCGCGGCCCGCGAGCTGGGGTTGTCGGTGCCGGGCGACGTGTCCGTGGCCGGGTTCGACGACCTCGACCTGAGCCGCGCCACGCGACCGGAGCTGACCACCGTGCGGCAGCCGCTGCAGGAGATGGGGCGGATGGCCGTGACGCTGCTGATGCGCCTGCTGGAGCGGCACGAGCTGGAGGCGCTGCACGTCGAGCTGGCCACGGAGCTGGTGGTGCGCGAGTCCACGGGACCCGTCCGGCCGGCTTGACGCGGACCGTTCCACACCTCTTTCACGGTATTTACCGGGCTGGGCGCGCGACCTTGACACCCGTCGCGGATGCATTGTTTCCTTTGTTCTACGAGCAAGTTCCACATTTGTTCCATTTGTTACAAGTCGCCGCTGTCCCCTGTCCACAACGTCGTGAAAGGAGTCCGAGGTGCCCTCATCCCACCGTCGGGCTTTCATCAGCGCCGGCGTCACGGCGGTCGCCTTCGCCGCCGCCATCACGGCCGTCCCCTCCCCCGCCGCGGTCGCCGCGGGCGAGTCGGTCGCCATCCACCTGACCACCACCTCGGACAGCGGCGGACGCACCGTCACGCGCGGGCTCCAGCCGCAGTCCCCCGTCGCGTTCAGCACCAGCGCGGGCGGCGCCACGCACACCATCACCGTCAACGAGGGCATGACCTACCAGCAGTTCGAGGGCGGCGGCGCGTCGATCACCGACACCACCGCCCACCTGCTGCGCGGTGGCGCCGTCTCGGCCGCCACCCGCGACGCGGTGATGCGCAGGCTGTTCCACCCGGTCGACGGCATCGGCCTGTCCTTCGTGCGCAACCCGATCGGGGCGTCCGACCTGTCGCGGCCCGGCCACGTCTCGCTCGACGACACGTGCTGCGACCTCGACGACTTCGGGGCCAACGGCTACGACACGAACGTGCGGCTGCTCACCCAGCAGGCGCGCCAGCTCAACCCCGCCCTCACCGTCAAGGGCGTGCCGTGGAGCGCGCCGGGCTGGATGAAGGACAACGGGCGCATGGACCAGATGGGCTGGCTGAAGTGGGAGCACTACCCCACCTACGCCCAGTACCTGGTCAAGTACGTGCAGAGCTACCAGGCCGCCGGCGTGCCGATCAAGTACATCTCGGTGCAGAACGAGCCGAACTGCTGCCAGGCGTCCAACCCGACCGCGATGGACTACCCCGGCATGAGCTGGAACCCGGCCGGCCTGGTCGAGTTCACCAAGAACTTCGTGTACCCGGCGTTCCGCGCGGCGGGCCTCACCACCAAGGTGATGGTGCACGACTGGAACTACGGCGACTACGCCAACTTCGGCGCGGCCATCCTGGGCGACGCGGGCGTGCGCGACGACCCGCTGTTCGGCGGCATCGCCTGGCACGGCTACTTCGGCGAGCCGGCCGTGGGCACGCAGGTGCACGACCAGTACCCGAACGTGAAGCAGTTCAGCACGGAGCACTCCGGCGGCACGTGGATCTCGAACCAGCACAACGAGGACCTGGCCGACATCGTCGACTACGCCCGCAACTGGAGCGGCAGCCTGGTGAAGTGGAGCCTGGCGCTCAACCAGAACAGGGGCCCGCACAACGGCGGCTGCGGCACGTGCACCGGCCTGATCACCGTGCAGGAGGGCGGCGCGCGCGCCGGCCAGGTCGACTACACGGTCGAGTACTACACGACCGGTCACCTGACGAAGTTCGTCAAGCCGGGCGCGCACCGGATCGACTCGACCGCCAACGGCACCGTGCGGAACGTGGCGTGGAAGAACCCGGACGGCTCCAAGGCCCTGATCGCGCACAACGGCGGCACGTCGGCGCAGTCGATCCGGGTGGACTGGGGCAACCAGGCGTTCACCTACAACCTGCCCGCCCGCACGACCGCGACGTTCACCTGGTCGGGCACGCCGGGCGGCGGCAACCCGCCCGTCGGCGGCGCCATCACCGGCCTGGGCGGCAAGTGCGTCGACGTGGCGGGCGGCTCGTCGGCCGACGGCACCGCGGTGCAGCTCTACACGTGCAACGGGTCGGCCGCCCAGCAGTGGACCCGGCCCGGTGACGGCACGATCCGCGCGCTGGGCAAGTGCCTCGACGTGAAGGACCGGTCGACGGCGGACGGGGCGCAGCTCCAGCTGTGGTCGTGCGGCGGGACGGCGAACCAGCAGTGGAACCTCACGGCCGGGCGCGACCTGGTGAACCCGGCGGCGGACAAGTGCGCCGACGCCACCGGCAACACCAGCGCGGACGGCACCAGGCTCCAGATCTGGACCTGCACGGGCGCGGCGAACCAGAAGTGGACCGCGGCCTGACCCGGTGAACGGCGGGGACCCGTCCCGATGGCGGGCCCCCGTTCCCCGGGCACCCCCCGGGGAGGCGTGGTCCGCCCGGTGACGGCGGCTGCCGGGCGGACCACGCCGCGCTCTGCCGCCGCGGATCTCCCGCTGCGGATTTCCTGCGGTGAGCCGAACCGGGTTCCGCCGCCGGCACCGCGGACGTTCCACGATCGGGTCATGAGACTCCGCGCGCTCGTCCTCGCCGCCACCACCCTCGCCACCGCACTGGTGGCCCCCGGCCAGGCGTCGGCGACCTGGTCCCTGACCACCGCCCAGCGCCGGGCCTACCTGGCGCACTACGCGCCGGTGCTGCTCAAGCGCGGTGACGAGAACGACGGCAAGGCCGGCCGCGACTGGATCACGAACTTCGACTTCGACCGCGACGGCGACTACGCCACGAACCGGGCGAACTGGCGCGACGTGCCCGCGCACGTGGCGGGCGGCCACCCCGGCTGGCGGATCAGGCCCACCCTCTACACCGCGCTGCTGGAGTTCACCGAGGGCGGCTCGAAATCGCTGGTCCTGCTGTACCACGTGTACAACGCGGCCGACAAGGACGGCCGCGAGATCCACGACTGGGAGCGCGTCGAGATCGTCGTGCGCGGGGTGACCGGCACGCCGGGCGGGGCGGGCGAGTCGTTCGCCAACGCCACCGTGACGCACCACAAGGACCACGTCATGCGCCGCGCGTCCGACCCCGACGTGCGCTTCCTCGGCTCCCACCTGCTGCTGTGGCAGGCCGACGAGAGCGACTTCGACCTGCCGTCCGCGGGACCGCACGCGCACGAGCTGCGGTACGTCACCGACCCGTGGGCGACGATCGCGGGCCGGATGGCGTCCGGGGCGAAGGCCGAGGTGCACATCTCCGGCGCCGACGACGCGCGCAACGTGCACTACGCGTTCGTGCCCGGCGGTGCGGCGGACGCGGTGGCGGCGTTCGGCGCGGTCCCGCTGACCCCGTCGGCGGCCAGCCGCGTCGACAACGGCACGAAGGTGGCGTGGCCGCAGGTCAAGCGGCTCACCTACGAGCTCCAGGACCTCGCCGACATCGTCCCGTCGCACTGGTCGGGGTCGGCCTGGCAGCGGCACTGGCTGGCCGACGACGTGGTCGACGTGCGGTTCGAGACGCCCGCGCTGGGCATCGGCACGGGCGTGCAGCGGTTCCACAACCGCTCCCGCGACAACGCCGCCTCCGACCTCACCGACGGCCGCGAGGGCTACCTGTCGAAGGCGTGGTTCTTCGGCGCGTACTCCGCCGAGCTGGACGAGGACACCCCGTCGGGCTCGGACGACTTCGGCGGGTTCGCCGGGACCGGCGTGGACAGCGCGGGCCGCACGCGCGGCGCGGTGAGCGGCGACCCGGCCTCGCACGGCGCGTACTGGCGGCAGCACGAGTACTTCGTGCACGACGGCGGCCTGGACGACGCCAGGAGCCGCGAACGGGGCACCTGGCTCGCGCCGGGCTGGCACCTGCCGGTCAACGGCGGCTTCGACGGCCGCTGGCAGCCGCTGTTCGACGACCTCCCGTGACCCTCTTCGGGGAGCTGCCCGCTAGTCGACCAGCAGGTCCCAGGGTTGCCCCTCGCGCAGCGCGGAGGTCGCCACCAGCAGCCGGTCCCGCACGGCGACGGTCACGCCGCCGGCGACCGCCACGTCCCGGTTCCGGGCGCGCAGCCGCTCGGTGAGCACCCGGCCGTCCCGCGGCGACAGGGGTTCCTCCAGGACGCCGAGCAGGAACGTCCCCCGGTCCGGGTGCACGGGGTCCACGGGCACCCACCGGCCCCGGAGCCGCCGGTCCGCCAACCGCACCGGGGTCTCCGGCGCCGACGCGTACAGCTGCCGCGTGAGCAGGGGCAGCGTTTCCCGACCGGCCGAGAACATCGCCTCGGCCGACCCCGGGCCGGTCGACCGGGGCGGGGGGCGTTCGGCGTCCGGTCCCGCGCCGGGCGGGCCGTCCGGGTCGACGGGCGCCCGCGCGTCCCCCGCCGCTCCGGCGGGCACGTCGTCGGCGGGCACGTCCTCGGTGGGCACGTCCTCGGTGGGCACGTCGAGGTACAGGTTCGACGACGGGGGCCGGGACTCGCCGATCGGGGCGTCGAGCCAACTGCCGCCTTCGGCGGACGAGTAGAGGTTGACCGTGACCCCGGCCTCGGTCAGGTGCGCCCAGGTCATGACCAGGGGCTGCTTGTGGGCGTCCACCCAGGGCAGCAGGGTGTTGAGCCGCTTCTCCTGCTGGAGGGTGGACGCGGCGGGGCGGGACGACCGGCCGCGGGCCTCACCGGCCAGCAGCAGGTCCGCCGTCCGGAACAGCAGGTCGGGGCGCACCCGCGACTTCGCGTACTTCCGCGCCAGCGACACCGGGAGGGCGTCGAAGTCGCGCAGCGCGTCCGGGCCCGCGACCCACTCGTAGGCGCTCTGCACCGCGGCGGACAGCATGCCGAGCCCGAACGACTCGCTGACGAAGCGCCGCACGTGCGGGGAGCTGGACGCGAACCCGCCGCCCGCCAGGTGGAGCGCGCCGTCCGCCTTGTCGAGCAGGCAGCTCCGCAGGAGGCGCAGTTCGTCGACGCGCGTCGCGTACTCGATCCGCAGGGACGCCGTCGGGGCCATGGCGTTCACGAGGATGACGTCGGCCACGTCGACGGGCAGCTTCCGGAGATCCCCGTACGGGGCGATGCCGTACACCAGCGGCAGGTCGTCGGGTCCGGTCCTGGTCGTCCAGCGGAACTGCCGAAGGGTCACCCAACTCATCCGCCCAGCTTAGGGACCGCCCGGTCCGAAGATCACCCAGCTGCCCGCCGCCGCTGCACGACCAGCGGCGGCGGGCGCTCTCCTAACCGGTGGCGCGGTAGGCCTCGCCGGCCCGGTTGGGTGTGCCGCCGGGCAGGTACAGCCCCGTGCCCGGCTTGTCGGCGGGCAGCGCGAACCACGCGTACCGCTCCAGGTAGGGCAGGCCCTCCAGCATCCGCGACGACCCGCCGGCGAAGTCGGCCAGCTGCCGCTCGTCCGGGTAGCGCACGCCGCCGCCGGAGAAGTCCATCAGCGAGTACTCGGTGAGCCAGACCGGCAGGCCGTAGCGGGCGCTCACCGCGTCCAGGTAGTTCCTCAGGTGCCCCACGGCGGCCGGGCCGAAGTCCGAGCCGTACCAGTGCAGCGCGATGAAGTCGACGCGCAGGCCGCGCTGCTCCGCGCCCGCCATGAACCGGTCGAGCCAGCCGCCCGGCTTGTCGGCGCTGTGCGCCACGGCGGGGCTGCCCAGGCGCATCCCCGTCGCCTGGAGCCGCGGCCACAGGTCCAGCGCCTGCTCCACGGTCATGTTCGACTGCTCGGCGAGGTCGGGCTCGTTGAACCCGAGCAGGGTGGTGCCCTGCCGCGCGACCGCCTCCAGGTCGGCCGGGGTCACCGTCTTCGCGCCCCAGATCATCGGCACGTACTCGACGCCCGGCGGCACCTGGACGTTCTCCGGGGTCGTCGCCCAGTTGTAGACCCAGCCCGCGCCGATGTCGGACAGCGCCCGCGTGACGCCGTCGAAGTGCCAGGTGCTGACGCCCTTCTTGGCCGACGCCGCCGCGGGCGGGCGGGGTGGCGGCGGCGCGGCGGCGACCGGTCGGGCGGCGGTCGTCGCCGCGGTGGTGGTCGTGGTGGTCGCGCCCGTCGTGGTGGGTGCGGTGGTCACGGGCGCCGTCGTCGTGGTCGTGACGGCGACCGGCGCGGCCACCGGCAGCGGCGGTGGCGGGTCGTTCGGCAGCAGCACCACCCCGCCCGCGACCGCCGCCACGGCCGCGGCGGCGACCAGTGGCTTGGCGGCGGCGTGCGCCCAGAACCCCTTCTCCACCGCGATCGCGGCCTTCGACCCGGTGGTGGGCCGCACCACGACCGCGGGATCGGCCGGGAGCACCGCGGTCCCCGTCTGCCCGAGCAGGTCGAGGCCGGGCGGCAGCGGCACGAGCGGGATGCGGGCGACCAGGCCGTCCACGTTCGCCAGGTCGTCGAAGCCGCGCGCGCAGCGGTCGCACTCGCGGGCGTGCCGCACGATCCGCTTGCGCCACAGCGCGCCGGGCACGCCGTCCCAGCCGGAGACGACGGCGGCCAGGTCGTCGCAGCGCGGCATGGCCAGCACCCGCACGACCACGCGGGCCGCGTCGAGCTGCGCCTTCATCCGCTGGACGCGCACGGCGGCGTGCTGCGGGGTGAGGTCCAGCGCCTCGGCCAGCTCGGCGCGGGTGATCCGGCCCACCGACTCCAGCCACCACAGCGACAGCAGCTCGCGCTCGTCGTCCCCGATCCACCGGGTGGCGGCGACCACCTCGCGCCGCTGCCCGCGCAGCTGGAGCCGCGTGATGGCGTAGTCCGCGAAGTCGGCGCCGGGGTCGGCGCGGTCGAGCACCTCGTGGTCCACCGGCAGGGGCGCGTTCCGCCGGTGCCGGTCGCGGACCTGGTTCATCGCGATGACGAGCAGCCACGACCGGAACGACTCCGGGTCCTGGAGCTTCGACAGGCCGTCCACCGCGCGCAGCATGGTCTCCTGGACCACGTCGTCGGTGTCGGGGTGCCCGCCGAGGGCGCGGCCGACGACGTTGTAGACCAGCGGCAGGTAGTCCGCCACCAGCGCGTCCAACGCGCCGGGCTCGCCGCGCTGCGCGGCCGTCACCGCCGCGGCGTCCCCTGGTGTGCGCATACCGATCCTCTCACCCGAGCCGGACTCACCCCCAGGAGACGACCGGTGCGCGACACCATAACCACTTTTCCCGAACCCGAGGGTCCAACGTCCAGGTCGGGTGAGTTCTACGTTCGGGCTTGACGCTGTGACGCCCGAACGTAGAACTCAGGGGACCTGGGCGTTGGACCCTCGCGGCCCGGGTGGGCCGGTCAGGTGGTGAGGACGGTGGCGGCCATGGTGATCAGGGCGGCGCCGCAGGCGCGGTCGAAGAACGGGCGCACGCGCGGGTGGGCGAGCAGGCGGGCGAGGCGGGTGGCGAGGGGGACCACGACGGCCCAGAAGCAGGCGAAGACGGTCACCGCCACCGCGGACAGGAGCGCGGCCTGGGGCAGGGGCGGGGCGGTCGGGTCCATGGCCTGCGGCACGAGGCTGAGGAAGATCAGCATCACCTTCGGGTTCAGCAGGTCGCACAGGAGGCCGCGCAGGAACAGCGAGCGGTCGGACGTCGCGGCCCGGCGGATCGGGCCGCCGCGACGGGCCGCGCGCAGGGTGGCGAAGCCCAGGTACGCGAGGTAGGCCGCGCCGACCGCCTTCACCGCCAGCAGCGCCGCCGGGGCCGCGGCCACCAGCGCGGAGAGGCCGAGGGTGGCCAGCAGGGCGTGCACGAGCAGCCCGGTCACCACGCCCAGCGCCGTCACCGCGCCGTACCGCGCGCCGCGCACCGCGTTCCCGGTCACCAGCACGAAGTCCGGACCGGGCACGACGGTGACCACGACGAGCGCGAGCAGGAAGGACGTCCAGGCGATGTGCACGCCGCGATCGTGTGACACCGGTTCGGTTCCGCTCCACCGCGCACGTACCGTGTGCGGTTGTGGGCGAGGTAGCCGAACTGGATTCGGTCGACTGGCAGATCCTGGAGGAGTTGCAGAACGACGCGACCCTCCAGAACCGGGCGCTCGCCGACCTCGTGGGCATCGCGCCCTCGACGTGCCTGCAACGGGTGCGCCGACTGCGCGAACTCGGTGTGATCACCGGGTTCCACGCCGTGGTGGACCCGCGCGCCGCCGGCCTGTCGCTGGAGGCCGTCGTCTCGGTGAACGTGCGCCCGCACACCCGGCCGGTGGTGGCGGCGTTCCGGGCGTTCGTCATGGCGCAGCCGGAGACCCGCTCCCTGTTCCACGTCAGCGGCACGGCCGACTTCCTGGTGCACATCGCGGTCGCCGACAGCACGCACCTCCAGGCGTTCCTGGTGGACAAGATCGCCTCGCGCACCGAGGTGCGGAACCTGACCAGCTCGGTGGTGCTCGAACGCGTCGAGACCCGCGCCCTGACCCCGCCCGGCGACCGGCGTCCGACCCACCGCAGGCGGCGCGTCTACCGTGCGGGGCATGAAGCCTGAGGAGTTCCGCCGGATCGGCCACGAGGTGGTCGACTGGATCGCCGACTACCGCGCCCGCGTCGAGGACTTCCCCGTGCGGTCGCAGGTGGAGCCCGGCTGGGTGCGGGGGCAGCTGTCCGCGCTGCCCGAGCGCGGCGAGGGGTTCGGCCCCCTGCTCGCCGACCTGGACCGGGTCGTGCTGCCCGGCACCACGCACTGGCAGCACCCCGGGTTCTTCGCGTACTTCCCGTCCAACGCGTCCCTGCCGTCGGTGCTCGGCGACCTGCTGTCGTCGGGCCTGGGCGTGCAGGGGATGCTGTGGGCCACCTCGCCCGCCGCCACCGAGGTCGAGCAGCACCTGATGGACGAGCTGGTGGCCGCGATGGACCTGCCGCGGTCGTTCCTGGGCGGCGGTGTCATCCAGGACACGGCGTCGTCCGCCGCGCTGGTCGCGGTGCTGGCGGCGCTGCACCGCTCGTCCGGCGGCACGTGGCGGCGGTCCGGCGTGGACGGTGCGGAGACCGTGTACGTGTCGTCGCAGACCCACTCGTCGCTGGAGCGGGCGGCGCGGCTGGCCGGGCTCGGCGAGCAGGCCGTGCGGTCGGTCCCCGTGTCACCGTCCACCCTGGCCATGGACGTCGCCGCCCTCGCCGAACGGGTGCGCGCCGACGTGGCCGCGGGCCGGCGCCCGGTCCTGGTGTGCGCGACGGTCGGCACCACCGGCACCGGCGCGGTCGACCCGCTGCGCGAGATCGCCGACGTGTGCGCCGAGCACGGCATCTGGCTGCACGTGGACGCCGCGTGGGCGGGCCCGGCGGCCCTGTGCCCGGAGTTCCGCGACCTGTTCGACGGCCTGGAGCGGGCCGACTCGTTCACCGCGAACGCGCACAAGTGGATGCTGACCGCGTTCGACCTGTCGCTGTTCTGGACGGCCCACCCGGGCGTGCTGGTGGACGCCCTGGCGATCCTGCCCGAGTACCTGCGCAACACCGCGACCGAGTCGGGCGCCGTCGTCGACTACCGCGACTGGCAGATCCCCCTCGGCCGCCGGTTCCGCGCGTTGAAGCTGTGGTCGGTGCTGCGCTGGTACGGCCTGGAGGGCGTGCGCGCCCACCTGCGCGGCCACGTGGAGCTGGCGGCGCTGCTGGAGTCGTGGGTCGGCGCGTCGGAGGACTGGGAGCTGGTCACGCCGCGCACGCTGTCGCTCGTCACGATCGCCCGCCGGGACGGCGACGACGCGACGCGCGCGGCGATGGACCGGGTCAACGGGTCGGGCCGGGTCTTCGTCACGCACACCGTGGTGGACGGCCGGTTCGCGATCCGCGTGGCGATCGGCGCCGAGGCGACCCGGGAGGAGCACGTCCGGGCGCTGTGGAAGGCGCTGGACGCCTGAGGTGCGCCGTGCCACCGGGGCCTTCCCGGTGGCACGGCCGCGGGCTCACCCGAAGGCGATGGTCTCCAGCACCGCGCCGGCCGCGTCGCGGGTGGTCACCGTGCCCGACACCCCCGCGGCGGCCCCGCCCGGCACGGGGAGGGCGACGCTGCCGGCGACCGGTTCGGCGGTCACCTCGTCCCGCCCGGTCACGGACAGGACGACGGTGGCCACCCGGTCGTCCAGCACCTCCGCCAGCAGGGCGAGCGAGTCGCTCGCCGTGTACTCCACGCCGCTCTCGGGATCGGTCTCCGGCGTGAAGCCGTGGTAGGCGGTCGTCCCGCGCACGGTGCGGCCGACGACGCCGACGTGCGACGGGGCTTCGACCTCGCGGGTCAGGTCCTGCACGGCGCTCCTGCCGTCGGCGTGGCAGGTCACCAGGAGCCCGTCGTAGAAGCCCAGCTGGATCGACTCGCCGAGCGCGGCGGCCGTGTCCATCCCGGGCCGCCACGCGTCGGGGTCGGCCACCGGCGGCTGGTGGGCGGCCAGGCACCGCCCCAGGCGGGCCCCCTCGGGGCTGGTGCGGTCACCGCCTGGGCCGTCCCGGTCGACGACGGTCGCCGGCGGTGCGGGCGCCACCAGGGCGGTGTGCTCCTGGAGTTCCGAGGAGTCGCCCACCTCGCGGACGGCGGTGAGCCGGTCGGTGGTGGCCCGGTCGATGGCGGGCCGGTACGAGTTGGGCGCGAGCCAGACGGCGCCGAAGCGGGCGGTGTACGCCCTCGGCGACTCCGCGTCGGGGCCCAGGGCGAACTTCCGCGGGTCGGGCCCGGTGAACCCGGCCAGCGAGCCGGTGGCGGTGGCGAAGGACACCGCGAGGGCTCCCGGGTCGGCGACCGGCGCGGACGCGGTGACCGCGCGGGGCGTCAGCTCGCAGAACACCACGCCGGCGGGGGTCGTGAAGGCGACCAGGTCCACGCGGTCCTTGGACGCGGTGGCGATCGGCACCCACCCCTCCGCGCCGCCGCAGCGGGACGCCGCGCCGCCGGGGGCCTCCCCCTCGCGGACCCGGTACCAGCTCCCCTGGTCGGGCATCGGGAGTTCGGGGACCGCCGCCCGCCGCTCGGCCGGGTCCACGGCGGTCCCGGCGGGCGGGAACGCCGCGACCGCCGCGATCCCCGCGACGGCCACCGCCGCCGCCACCGCCGCCGGCGCGCGCGGGGACCGGCGCCGGCGCATCCCCTCGTGGAGCTTCAGCCGGGCCGCGCCGCGCACGTCGTCGGGCAGCGGGCGCTCGGAGGGCAGGTCGAGGTCATGCATCGTCGTCCCCCTGGGTGAGGTCGCGGAGTCGGGCACGGGCGCGGGACACGCGGGAGCGCACGGTGGCCTCGGTGATGCCGAGCAGCCGGGAGGCGTCCGCCGCGGACATGCCGCCGAGCAGGCACAGCCGGGTGATCTCCCGCTCGGCGCGGGGCAGCCGCTCGACGGCGGCGAGCACCGCTCGCAGCCTGCGCGCGGCGACGTCGGAGTCGGCGACGCCCTCGGCGTGGTCGGCGTGCGGTTCGCGGGCGCCCAGCCGCCGGAGCAGGCGCACCAGGCGGGCGCCGGCGCGGCGTTCGTCGCGGGCCAGGTTGGCGGTGACGGTGAACAGCCACGGACGGGCCGACTCGCGGGCGAGCACCACCCGGGACCGCAGCCGCCAGGCGGTGAGGAACGTCGCCGACAGCAGGTCATCGGCGCTGCTCCAGGACGCGGTGAGCCGGTAGGCGTAGTTCCACACCGCCTCGGCGTGCCGCTCGAACAGGGCGGTGAACGCGGCGTCCGCGTCCGGGCCCCGGGAGGTGGCGCGCAGCCACAGCTCCCGGTCGCCTTCGGGTGGCGGTCCCTCGCGGGCGTCGGTCGGCGCCGTCACGCCGGTCGCACGGGTGGTCATGCTCTTGTGGGGCCGGCTCACCCGCACGTGTGGCGTGCCGGGCGGGTGACCCGGGTCACCCGCGGCGCGCGGGCCGCTAGTCCAGCACCCGCAGCAGGCCCTCCTGGACCACGGTCGCGGCCAACTGCCCGTCCCGGGCGTAGAAGCGGCCCGTGGCCAGGCCGCGCGCGCCCGACGCGGACGGCGAGGCGCAGTCGTACAGGAACCACTCGTCGGCGCGGAAGCGGCGGTGGAACCACATGGCGTGGTCGAGGCTCGCGCCCAGTACCTTGTCCGTGCCCCAGTACACGCCGTGCTTGACCAGCACCGAGTCCAGCAGGGTCATGTCGGAGGCGTACGCCAGCACGCACACGTGCAGCAGGTCGTCGTCGGGCAGCGTGCCGTCCGCCCTCATCCACACCTGGCTGCGGGCCTCGGACGGGCCGTCCTCGCGGGCCTTCCACGGCGGCGTGGTCACGTAGCGGATGTCGATCGGCCGGGGCAGCCGGGCCATGCCGACCTTCTCCAGGTACCCGGCGGCCGACTCGGCGTAGGTGGGCAGCTCCTCCGGCGACGGCACGTCGGGCATCGGCTCCTGGTGGTCCAGGCCGGGCTCGTCGAGCTGGAAGGACGCCGACAGGGAGAAGATCGCCTTGCCGCGCTGGACGGCCACCACGCGGCGGGTCGTGAACGAGCGGCCGTCGCGGATGCGGTCCACCTCGTACACGATCGGGATGCGCGGGTCGCCCCCGCGGATGAAGTACGAGTGCAGGGAGTGCACGCGCCGGTCCGGCTCGACGGTCCGGCCGGCCGCCACCAGCGCCTGGCCGGCGACCTGCCCGCCGAACACCCGCACGGGCGACTCGGCGGGCGACACCCCGCGGAAGATGTTCTCCTCGACGCGCTCCAGGTCCAGCAGCGCGACGAGGCGGTCGAGCACGGGCTGCCCGTGCGGGACGCCGTCCGCGTCCCGGGGTACGTCCGAGAACCCGGCGGTAGCCGCGGCACGGGCAGCCTCGGTCACGTCATCTCCTAAGCGTGGTCTTCCTCCCCCAGGCGGTGGACCCGGATGAGGTTGGTGGAGCCGATGGTCCCCGGCGGGGAGCCTGCCACGACCACCATCAGGTCGCCCGCCTGGTAGCGGCCGATCGACAGCATGGACAGGTCCACCTGGCGGACCATCTCGTCGGTGGAGTCCACCTTAGGCACGATGAACGTCTCCGTGCCCCAGGTGAGAGCAAGCTGACTGCGCACGCTCGGCTCCGGCGTGAACGCCAGCAGCGGCAGGTGCGTGTGCAGCCGGGCCAGCCGCCGCACGGTGTCACCGGACTGGGTGAACGCGACGAGGGCCTTGGCGTTCAGCCGCTCGCCGATGTCGCGCGCCGCGTAGGAGATGACGCCGCGCTTGGTGCGCGGGACGTGCGTCAGCGGCGGGACCACGACGGACTCGGTCTCGACGGCCTCGATGATGCGGCCCATGGTCCGCACCGACTCGATGGCGTACCGGCCGACCGAGGTCTCGCCGGACAGCATCAGCGCGTCCGCGCCGTCGAGCACCGCGTTCGCGACGTCGGACGTCTCGGCGCGGGTCGGGCGGGAGTTGGTGATCATCGAGTCGAGCATCTGGGTGGCCACGATCACCGGCTTGGCGTTCTCGCGGGCGATCTGGATCGCGCGCTTCTGCACCAGCGGGACGTGCTCCAGCGGCAGCTCGACGCCGAGGTCGCCGCGGGCGACCATCACGCCGTCGAACGCGAGCACGATGGCTTCGAGGTTGTCGACCGCCTCGGGCTTCTCGATCTTGGCGATGACGGGCTTGCGGCCGTGGCCGACCCGGTCCATGACCTGGTGGACCAGGTCGATGTCCGCGGGCGAGCGCACGAACGACAGGGCGATGAAGTCCACGCCCAGGTTGAGCGCGAACTCCAGGTCCTCGATGTCCTTCTCGGACAGGGCCGGCACGGAGACGTCCATGCCGGGCAGGGACAGGCCCTTGTTGTTGCTGACGGGGCCACCCTCGGTGACCTCGCAGACGACGTCGGGGCCGTCGACCTCGAGCACGGTCAGGCCGACCTTGCCGTCGTCCACCAGGAGGCGGTCACCGGCCTTGGCGTCCTGGGCCAGCTGCTTGTAGGTGGTGGAGACCCGGTCGTGGGTGCCCTCGACGTCCTCGACGGTCACCCGAACGACGTCACCGGTGCGCCACTCGACCGGACCGTGGGCGAACCGGCCGAGCCGGATCTTGGGTCCCTGGAGGTCGGCGAGGATGCCCACCGCGCGCCCCGACGCGTCGGCCGCGTTGCGGACGAGGTCGTAGACCTGCTTGTGGTCGGCATGGCTGCCGTGGCTGAAGTTCATCCGGGCCACGTCCATACCGGCCGCCACCAACTCGTTGACCTTGTCCTCGGTCCCGGTGGCAGGGCCCATCGTACAGACGATCTTCGCGCGTCGACTCACGTTAGGTCAGAGTAGTCCTTGTCACTGGACCGATCAGGATGTACCCGGGGGTAACCTCCGCGAAACGGGGAGAATGGCCCTCGTGGGCCCGAGAATCCTTCCGTTCGTGACCGCGGCGTTGCTGAGCGTCATCGTCCTGTTCACCCCGCAGTCAGGTGTGCCGGACTCCCCGCCGGGGACGGACAAGGTCGTCCACTGCCTGCTGTTCGCCCTGCTCGCGGCCACGGGCCTGTACGCCCGGCTGCCGCGCGTGCCGCTGCTGGCGGGCCTGGTCGGCTACGCGGCGGTCTCGGAGGTGCTCCAGTGGCTCCTGACCGCGCTGGGGCGCGGCGGCGACGTGCTGGACGCGCTGGTGGACGTGGCGGGCGTCGCGGTCGGCGCGCTGGTGTTCCGGCTGCTGCCGGTCAGCGGCGGAAGCCGACCTCGCTGAGGCCGACGTGGTCGGCGCACCAGTCGACCAGCGGGGTGACGTCGCGCCACGCGTCGCGGACGCGCTCCAGGCTGCCCGGCTCGTGCAGGACGTCGTCGGGCGGCCACACCTTCGCCACGTAGATCCGCCGGTGCTTGAGCAGCTCGATCCGGGGGTGCCCGGGGTCGGCGCCGCGCGGCGCGCGCTTGAGCTTGTCGCCGCGAAGCTCCCACCCGGCGTCGACGAGGCCCGCGACCAGCTTCTCCAGCCGCTCGCCGCGCACGTCGTCGGCGACGGACTCGCGGTAGCGCGCGAGCTGGTCGGGGGCCATCGCGAACGACCCGCCGGCCACGAACAGGCCCTCCGGTCCGACCTGCACGTAGTGCGCGCCCCCGCCGCGGCCCAGCTCGACCACGCCGCCGCAGTGGTCCTTGTAGGGCGTCTTGTCCTTGCTGAACCGCACGTCCCGGTACGGCCGGAACACCTTGCCCTTGCCGAACTCCGGCTCCAGGGCGGCGAGCAGCGCCTCCATCGGCGCGCGGACGTCGGAGTGGTAGACGTGCTTGTGCTCGTCCCAGTAGGGCTTCGAGTTGTCGACCACGAGCCCGTCGAAGAAGTCGATGGCGTACTCGCCGAAGCCGGTGAACTCCACGGCGCGCAGTCTACGTCCGGTGCCCCGGCGCTACGGTGATCCCCATGGCAGGCCTGAGCTTCGACCGCTACCGCACGGAGATCGTCACCCAGACCGAGCAGCTGGTGTCGCAGGTGGACGGCGCGGACTTGGCGACGCCCGTGCCGACGTGCCCGGGCTGGGACCTCGGCAGGCTCCTCCACCACGTCGGCGCGGGGCACCGGTGGGTCGAGGAGGTCGTCCGGAGCAGGGCCGTCGAACCGCTGCCCGACGACGCCCTGCGCGTCGAGCCCGACGAGCACCCCGCCGACCACGGCACGTGGCTCGTCGAGGGGGCGCGGCAGCTGTCGGACGCCCTGGGCGAGGCCGGGCCGGAGGCCGAGGTGTGGACCGCCGCGCCGGGCGGGAAGCCGGTCTTCTGGGCCCGCCGCTTCACGCACGAGACGCTCGTGCACCGCGTCGACGCCGCCCTGGCGCTGGGCGAGCCGGTCGAGGTGGCGCCCGAGGTCGCCGTGGACGCGCTCGACGAGTGGATGGAGCTGGGCGCCCTGCCGGAGATGGTCGAGTTCCACCCGGAGCGCCGCGAGCTCCTCGGCCCCGGCCGCACGCTGCACCTGCACGCCACGGACGCCGACGACGCCGAGTGGGTGGTGGACCTGACCGGTGACCGCGTCACGTGGCGGCGGGCGCACGAGAAGTCGGCCGTGGCGGTGCGCGGACCGGTGGTGGACCTGCTGCTGACCGTGTACGGCAGGCAGGCCCCGCCGGACGTCGTCGGCGACCGCGCGCTGCTCGACTTCTGGCTCGGACGGGTCAGCTTCGGCTGACGGGTGCGGCCGTCCCCGACGCCGTTGTCGGGGACGGCCGGCGGGGCGCCTACACCACGGCGAGCGGGAGCTGGTTGGGGATCACCGGCGCCGGCAGGTCGGACGAGCCGGTCAGGAAGCGGTCCACCGCGTTGGCCACCGAGCGGCCCTCCGCGATGGCCCACACGACGAGGGACGCGCCGCGGTGGGCGTCGCCGCAGACGAACACGCCGGGGGCCTGCGTCTGCCAGTCCGAGCCGCACGAGACGGTGCCCCGCGAGGTGAGGTCGATGCCCAGGCCGTCGAGCAGCGGCATGTGCTCGACGCCCTCGAAGCCGATCGCCAGCAGCACCAGGTCGGCGGGCAGCAGCTCGACCTCCTCGGACGTCGGCACGACCACGCGCCGGCCCGAGGCGTCCCGCTCCACCCGCACCTTGCGCAGCTGGATCTGCCGCACGTGCCCGTCCTCGTCGCCGACGAACTTCTCGACGGCCACCGCGAACTTCCGCTCGCCCGCCTCCTCGTGCGCGGGGTAGGTGCGCAGCACCCACGGCCACACCGGCCACGGCGAGCGCTCGTCGTCGCGCCGCGACGGCGGCATCGGGTACTGGTCGAGCTGGAGCACCGAGGCCGCGCCCTGGCGGGCCGCCGTGCCGTAGCAGTCGGCGCCGGTGTCGCCGCCGCCGATGATCACGACGTGCTTGCCGGCCGCGTCGATCGACGGGGCCCCGTCGCCCTCGCACGCCCGGTTCGCGGGCACGAGGTGCTCCATCGCCAGGTGGACGCCGGCCAGCTCGCGGCCCGGCGTCGTGGTGTCGTCGCGGCCGCGCAGCGCGCCCACCGCCAGCACCACGGCGTCGAACTTCTCCCGCAGCTCCTCGACGGTCAGGTCCACGCCGACCTCGCAGCCGGTGACGAACCTCGTGCCCTCCTTGCGGAGCTGCGCGAGCCGCCGGTCCAGGACCTTCTTCTCCATCTTGAACTCGGGGATGCCGTAGCGCAGCAGGCCGCCGAGCCGGTCGTCCCGCTCGAACACGGTGACCTCGTGGCCCGCGCGCGTCAACTGCTGGGCCGCCGCCAGCCCGGCCGGGCCGGAGCCGACGACCGCGACCCGCCTGCCCGACACGACCTGCGACTGGCTGGGCTGCACCAGCCCCTGCTCCCAGGACACGTCCGCGATGGTCTGCTCGACGCGCTTGATCGCGACCGGGCCGCCCGCGTCGTGGCTGATCGACAGCACGCACGCCGCCTCGCACGGCGCGGGGCACAGCCGCCCGGTGAACTCCGGGAAGTTGTTCGTCGCGTGCAACCGCTCCGACGCCTGGCCCCAGTCGCCCCGGCGGACCAGGTCGTTCCACTCCGGGATCAGGTTGCCCAGCGGGCAGCCCGCGGACCCCGAGTGGCAGAACGGGACGCCGCAGTCCATGCACCGCGACGCCTGGGTGCGCACCTGCGAGTCGCGCACGTCGGGCTCGACGTCGAGGTACACCTCGTCCCAGTCGCCCAGCCGCTCGGACACCGGGCGCTTCTTCGCCTCGGCGCGGGAGTGCTTCAAGAAACCGTACGGGTCAGCCACGGCTGGCCTCCATGATCGCCTGGTCCACGTCCCGACCCTCCGCGCGGGCGAGCCTCATCGCTTCGAGCACGCGCTGGTAGTCGCCGGGCATGACCTTGGTGAACGCGGCGGAACGCCGGGGCCAGTCGCCGAGCAGCGACGCGGCCACCGCCGAACCGGTGAGCTTGTGGTGCTTCTCCACCACCTCGCGGAGCCAGCGCAGGTCGTCCGCGCCGGGCCGCTGGAGCTCGACCTGCGCCCGGTTGACCGCCGCCGGGTCCAGGTCGAGCACGTACGCGATGCCGCCGGACATGCCCGCGGCCAGGTTGCGGCCGGTCGGCCCGAGCACCACGGCCCGGCCGCCGGTCATGTACTCGAACGCGTGGTCGCCGACGCCCTCGGCGACGGCCAGCGCGCCCGAGTTGCGCACGCAGAACCGCTCGCCGACGCGCCCGCGCAGGAAGATCTCGCCCGCCGTCGCACCGTAGCCGATCACGTTGCCCGCGATGACCTGCCGCTCGGCGGCGAACGGCGCGTCCGGGTGCGGGCGGACCACGATCCGGCCGCCGGACAGGCCCTTGCCGACGTAGTCGTTGGCGTCTCCGACCATCTCCAGCGTGATGCCGCGCGGCACGAACGCGCCGAGGGACTGGCCGGCCGAGCCGGTGAGCGTCACGTGGATCGTGTCGTCGGGCAGGCCGTCGCCGCCGAAGCGGCGGGTGACCTCCGCGCCGAGCAGGGTGCCGACCGTGCGGTTGACGTTGCGCAGCGGCAGCTCCAGCCGCACGGGGTGCGCGTCCTCCAGCGCCGCCTCGGCGAGCTGGATGAGCGTGCGGTCCAGGGCCTGCGCGAGGCCGTGGTCCTGCTCGCGGACCTTGCGCTTGGCCGTGCGGTACGGGGTCTCGGGCACCGCGAACACCGGCGACAGGTCCAGCCCGGCCGCCTTCCAGTGCTCGACGGCCCGGTCGGTCTCCAGCAGCTCGGCGTGGCCGACGGCCTCGTCGATGGTGCGGAAGCCGAGCGCGGCCAGGTGCTCCCGAACCTCCTGGGCGACGAAGTGGAAGAAGTTCACCACGTGGTCGGCCTGGCCGGTGTAGCGCTTGCGGAGCTCCGGGTTCTGCGTCGCCACGCCCACCGGGCAGGTGTCGAGGTGGCAGACGCGCATCATGACGCAGCCCGCGACGATCAGCGGGGCGGTGGCGAAGCCGAACTCCTCGGCGCCGAGCAGCGCGGCGACCACCACGTCGCGGCCGGTGCGCAGCGCGCCGTCCACCTGCACGGTGATGCGGTCGCGCAGGCCGTTGAGCAGCAGCGTCTGCTGGGTCTCGGCGAGGCCGATCTCCCAGGGCGTGCCCGCGTGCTTGAGCGAGTTGAGCGGGGACGCGCCGGTGCCGCCGTCGTGGCCGGAGACGAGCACGACGTCCGCGTGCGCCTTGGCGACGCCCGCCGCGACCGTGCCGACGCCGACCTCGCTGACCAGCTTGACGTGCACGCGGGCCTGCTCGTTGGCGTTCTTCAGGTCGTGGATGAGCTGGGCGAGGTCCTCGATCGAGTAGATGTCGTGGTGCGGCGGCGGCGAGATGAGGCCCACGCCCGGCGTGGAGTGCCGGGTGCGCGCGATCCACGGGTACACCTTGTAGCCGGGCAGCTGGCCGCCCTCGCCGGGCTTCGCGCCCTGCGCCATCTTGATCTGGATGTCGCTGGCGTTGACCAGGTACTCGCTGGTGACGCCGAACCGGCCGGACGCGACCTGCTTGACCGCGCTGCGCCGCTCCGGGTCGTACAGGCGCTCCGGGTCCTCGCCGCCCTCGCCGCTGTTGGACCGGCCGCCGAGCCGGTTCATCGCGATGGCCAGCGTCTCGTGCGCCTCGGCCGAGATCGAGCCGTAGGACATGGCGCCGGTGTTGAAGCGCTTGACGATCGAGGAGACCGGCTCGACCTCGTCGATCGGGACCGGGGTGCGGCCCGCGGTCCTGAGGCTGAACAGGCCGCGCAGCGTGCCGCCCTGGCGGGACAGCGCCTCCACCTCGGAGGTGTAGCGGCGGTACACGTCCTCCTTGCCGGTCCTGGTGGCGTGCTGGAGCAGGAACACCGTCTCCGGCGTGAACAGGTGCAGCTCGCCCTCGCGGCGGTAGGCGTACTCGCCGCCGACCTCCAGCCTGCGGTGCACCCGGTCGGTCGGGTTGTCCGGGTGGGCGCGGCGGTGGCGCAGCGCCACCTCCTCGGCCAGCACGTCCAGGCCCGCCCCGCCGAGCTTCGACACCGTGCCGGTGAAGTACTCGTCCAGCAGGTCCTTCGACAGGCCGACGGCCTCGAAGACCTGGGCGGCGGTGTACGCGCCGACCGTGGAGATGCCCATCTTGGACATGATCTTCAGGGTGCCCTTGACCAGCGCGGTCACGTAGTTGCGCACGGCTTTGCGCGGCTCGATGCCGGTGATCGCGCCCTGCGCGATCAGGTCCTCGATCGTCTCGAACGCCAGGTACGGGTTGACGGCGGCGGCGCCGTAGCCGAGCAGCGCGGCGATGTGGTGCACCTCGCGGGCGTCGCCCGTCTCCACGACGAGCGCCACGCGCAGCCGCTCCTTGGTGCGGACCAGGTGGTGGTGCACCGCGGAGACCAGGAGCAGCGACGGGATCGGCGCCATCCGGTGGTCGGAGTCGCGGTCGGACAGCACCAGGGTGCGCGCGCCGTTCGCGATGGCCTCGGACGCCTCGCGGCGCACCCGCTCGACGGCCTCCGCCAGGGCCGCGCCGCCGCCGTCCACCTCGTACAGGCCGGACAGGACGGTGCACGCGAAGCCCGGGAGGTCGCCGTCGTCGTTGATGTGGATGAGCTTGGCCAGCTCGTCGTTGTCGATGACCGGGTAGGTCAGCTTGATGTGGCGGCAGCTGACCGGGCCGGGCTCCAGCAGGTTCTGCTCCGGGCCCATCACCCGCGAGACGCTGGTGACGATCTCCTCGCGGATCGCGTCCAGCGGCGGGTTGGTGACCTGGGCGAAGTTCTGCACGAAGTAGTCGTAGAGCAGGCGCGAGCGCTGCGAGAGCGCGGCGACCGGGGTGTCGGTGCCCATCGAGCCGAGCGGCTCGGCGCCCGCCGTGGACATCGGGGCGAGCAGGACGCGCAGCTCCTCCTCCGTGTAGCCGAAGGTGAGCTGGCGGCGCACCACCGACTCGTGGCTCTGCACGACGTGCTCGCGGTCGGCGAGGTCGGCCAGCTCCAGCAGGCCCGCGTGCAGCCACTCGTCGTAGGGCGACTCCTCGGCGAGCCGGGACTTGACCTCGTCGTCGTCGACCAGGCGGCCCTGCGCGGTGTCGACCAGGAACATCCGGCCCGGCTGGAGGCGGCCCTTGGCCACGACCTGGTCCGGGGGCACGTCGAGCACGCCGGTCTCGGAGGCCAGCACGACGCGGCCGTCGGCGGTCTGCCACCAGCGGGCCGGGCGCAGGCCGTTGCGGTCGAGCACCGCGCCGACCAGGGAGCCGTCGGTGAACGTGACGCAGGCCGGGCCGTCCCACGGCTCCATCAGGCTGGCGTGGAACTCGTAGAACGCGCGGCGCTTCGGGTCCATCGACACGTGGTTCTCCCACGCCTCGGGGATCATCATCAGCACCGCGTGCGGCAGGCTCCGGCCGCCGAGGTGCAGCAGCTCCAGCACCTCGTCGAAGCTGGCCGAGTCCGAGCCCTCGGGGTGGCAGATCGGGAACAGCCTCGTCAGGTCGCCCGGGATGAGGTCGGAGGCCAGCAGCGCCTCGCGGGCCCGCATGCGGTTGCGGTTGCCGCGCACGGTGTTGATCTCGCCGTTGTGGGCGACGTACCGGAACGGGTGCGCCAGCGGCCACGACGGGAAGGTGTTGGTGGAGAAGCGGGAGTGGACCAGGGCGATGGCGGACGCGAGCCGCTCGTCGCGCAGGTCGGGGAAGAACGCGGGCAGCTGGCCCGTGGTCAGCATGCCCTTGTAGACGATCGTCCGGGCGGACAGCGACGGGAAGTAGGTGCCCGCGCCGGCCGCGGCGGACTCGTGCTCGACCCGCTTGCGCAGGGCGAACGTGAGGCGGTCCAGGTCGACGCCGGTGCGGCCGTCCTCGCCGCGGACCACCAGCATCGCGAAGTGCGGCATCACCGAGCGGGCGGTGGGGCCGATGCCGGCGTTGTCCGGGTCGGTCGGCACGTCGCGCCAGCCCAGGACGACCAGGCCCTCCTCGGCGGCGATCCGCTCGGCCAGCCCGACGGCCTCGGCCCGCTGCCCGGCGTCCGCGGGCAGGAACGCGATGCCCGCCGCGTAGCCGCCCGCCCCGGGCAGCTCGAAGTCGAGGACGTCGCGCAGGAAGGCGTCGGGCAGCTGGAGCAGGATGCCCGCGCCGTCGCCGCTGGTGGGCTCCGCGCCCGCGGCGCCGCGGTGTTCGAGGTTGGCCAGCGCGGTGAGCGCGTCGACGACGATGTCGTGCGAACGCCGGCCCCGGATGTCGGCGACCATGGCCACACCGCAGGCGTCACGCTCCGCAGTCGGGTCGTAGAGCCCCTGCGGGGACGGGATGGCGGAGAAGATCACTGCGCAGACCTCCTTCGTCGTCCTGCTAGAGAACGAGTCCTCGTGTCCAGTTCCTGGATTCCGGCTGCTGGGCACGGGACGACGATGGCCCGCGTGTTGACGCGACTTTAACAGTCGTGAAACCGAACCACACCATCCTTCGGGTGATCTCGGTCGTCGACGCGTAACGATTCGATTCCCCGGAACGACAGTGGGGCCGACGTTGTTACGCGTTGTTAAGCATAACCGACCGGTAGGCGCACCGCCCCGCGGTGAGAGCCGCGTGACACGCCCGGGTGACCCGTGTCGGTGATCCGGACCACAGCGTCTCGAATGCCGGAGGCCCCGGCGCTCTCGGGAGCGCCGGGGCCTCGTGCGTGCGCGGGCACGTCGGCGGACAGCTGCCGACGGAGGGGTGTCAGCGGGCGCCCGCGCCGGCGGGCTGCTCCTCCTCGACCTCGTCCTCGCCGTGCCGACGGTCCATCAGGGCGTCCACGTCGACCCGGTCCGGGTCGTCGAGGACCTCCCTGAGCCGGTCCCGGTCCAGCTGGCCCTGCCAGCGGGCCACGACCAGCGTGCCCACGCCGTTGCCGATGACGTTGGTGATGGCCCGCGCCTCGGACATGAACCGGTCGATGCCCACGATCAGGGCGATGCCGACGGCCGGGATGGCGCTGTTCGCCTCGAACGCGCTCAGCGAGGCGGCGAGGGTGACCAGGCCCGCGCCGGTGACGCCCGCCGCGCCCTTGCTGGCCAGCAGCATGAACAGCAGCAGGCCGATCTGGGTGCCGAGGCCGACGTCCGTGCCGGTGGCCTGGGCGATGAAGATCGCGCCCATGGTCAGGTAGATGCACGTGCCGTCGAGGTTGAACGAGTAGCCGGTCGGGATGGTCAGGCCGACCACCGACTTGTCCGCGCCCGCCGCCTCCATCTTGACCAGCATCCGGGGCAGCACCGACTCGCTGGACGACGTGCCGAGCACGATCAGCAGCTCGTCCTTGATGTAGCGGAGGAACTTGAAGATCGAGAACCCGGCGTAGAGCGCCACGCCGCCCAGCACCAGCAGGACGAACAGCAGGCAGGTGGCGTAGAAGGAGCCCATCAGCCAGGCGAGCTTGCCCAGGATCGTGCCGCCGAACTTGCCGATCGTGTACGCGATGCCGCCGAACGCGCCGATCGGCGCCGCGTACATGACGATCTTGATGACGCCGAACATGACCTTGGCGACGGTGTCCAGGGCCCGCACGACCCGCTCGCCGGTCCTGCCCATGCCCGCCACGGCCACCGCGACCAGGACCGCGACCACCAGGACCTGGATGAGCTGGCCGTCGGTGAACGCGCCGAAGAACGACTTCGGCACCAGGCTGAGGATGAACCCGGTGACCCCGGTCTCCGCGGTCTTGGCGTCCTCCAGGGTCTTCGCGGCGGCGTCGTCGTTGATCGGGATGGCCGGGCCGTGGTGGCCGGGCTGCACGACGTTCACCACGAGCAGGCCGATCGCCAGCGCGACCGTGGTCATGGCGGTGAAGTACAGGATGGTGCGCAGCGCCAGGCCGCCCGCCTTGGCGAGGTTGCCCAGGCCCGCGATGCCCACCACGATCGTGCAGAAGATGGTGGGCGCGATGACGACCTTCACCAGGGCGACGAAGAAGTCGGCGAGCCACTTCATGCCCGACGCCTGCGCGGGGAAGGCGTAGCCGACGACGACGCCGAGCACGATCGACACCAGCACCCAGAAGTACAGGTGCTTCCAGATCGGTTTACGGGTCTCGGTCTTCGCGACCACGACTCCTCCAGGGGCTCCATCGCGACTGTGGGGTTGGGTCGTGATCCTGGGCACACGCCGGGGCCCGGTAAAGGGCGCGCGGGGAAACTTCAGGTCCCTCTGACGTAACACCCCGTTCACCGGCCGTCGGGGTTAACCTGCGACGCGTGCCCGTCTCCCGGCGCTCGGTGCTGCTCGCCGCCCTCGCGGCGGGCGTGCCCGCCTGCACCGCCGCGGAGGTCCCCGCCCCGGAGGAGCTGGTGCTCGCCACCGGTCCCGACGGCGCGGTGTTCCAGGAGGTCGGCGGCGCCCTCGCCGAGGCGCTGGCCGACCGACTGCCCGCCACCCGCGTCGTCGCCCGCCCGACCGGCGCGTCGGTGGAGAACGTGCGGCTGCTGGCGGAGGGACAGGTCCACCTGGGACTGTCCTCACTGGACCCGGTCGACGGCGCCCTGCTCAGCGCGGACGACCCGAACGGCATCAGCGCGGTGGGCCGGCTCTACGACAGCTTCATGCAGGTCGTCGTGCCCGCGTCCGCGCCGGTCCGGCGGCTGGCCGACCTGGCGGGCAGGCCGGTGTCGTTCGGCCCGGTCGAGTCGGGCTCCGAGTTCACCGCCACCCGCCTGCTCGACCTGCTCGACGTGCCGGTGGACGCACGGAACATGGCCCACGACGAGGCCGCGCACCGGCTGGCCGGGGGCGAGCTGGACGCCCTGTTCGCGCTGACCGGCATCCCCACCCCGGCGGTCAGCGGCATCCTCGGCACGTTCCCCCTGCGCCTGCTGGACCTGCCCGAGGAGGCCGAGCTGCTGGCCGACACCTACCGCGGCCCGTACGTGCCCGCGACGATCCCGGCGACCACCTACGCCGGCCTCGGCCCGTGCCGCACGTTCGCCGTGCCGAACCTCCTGCTGGCCCGCACCTCGCTGTCCGCCGACCTCGTCGAGGTGGTGACCCGGACCGTCTTCACCGAGTCCGCCCGCATCGCGGCCGACCACCCGGAGGCGAGCCGCATCAACGTGCGCACCGGCATCGCCACCGGCCAGGTGCCACTGCACCGCGGCGCCGAGCGCTGGTTCCGGGCGAACAAGCGCTGACCGCCCGCCGTCAACCCGCCCACCGGTCGAGCGCGGCGCGCAGGAACGCGTCCCGGCGACGCGCCAGGACGTCCGCCGTCAGGTCGGTGCGGCCCTGGTCGTGGATCGCGGGCAGCCAGGCCGCCACGTCGGCCGGGCCGCTCAGCGCGGCCACCACGTCCCACCGGGCGACGTCCCGCGCCGGCCCGCCCGCCGCGGCGCACCACCCGTCGAGCACCAGGTCGGGGGCGTCCCCGCCGAGCAGCATCGCCGCGTCGCAGCGCAGGTTCCCCAGGTCGACGCCGGGCGCGCCGACACCCGCGCACTCCCAGTCGACGACCCCGGACACCTCGTCGCCGACCCACAGCACGTTGCCCAGCCACAGGTCGGCGTGGACGAGCACGGTCGGCCCGACCGGCGCGGGCAGGCGGTCCACCCGCGCCACGGCCTCGGCGACCGGCGCCGACCCGACCGCGTCGCGGACGCGGACGAACCCGCCACCCGGTCCGTCCATGGGCCACCGGCGGACCGGCAGCCCCGGCCGCGGGTCCACGACGACCTCGTGGAGGGCCGCCGCGGCGGCGCCCAGCGCCCTCAGCCGGGAGGCGGGCGGGTCGGGCGGCATCGCGCTGCGGCCGGGCAGCGCCGTGGTGAGCAGCGCCGGGGAGCCGGCCTCCGCGCCGTCGACGTCGGCCGCGAGCACCCTCGGCGTCGGCAGGGCGTGCCGCTCCGCGAGCCGCAGCGCCGCGACCTCGGTCACGAACCGCGCGCGGACGTCCGGGTCGTGCCGGCCGGTCCGGAGCACGGCCGGGGGACGTCCGTCGAGGTCGAGCAGCCAGGGCGACCCGCCCTCGCGCAGCCCCCGCGAACCCACCACCCGCGCGGCGCGGCGTTCCACCCAGCGCAGCGCGCCTCCCGCGGGACCGGTCACAGCGGCACGCTACCGGTGCCGCGCGTGGAGCCGGACCACCGCGTCCAGGCCGTGCGGCTCGGCGGCGCGCAGGGTCAGCGCGCCGCCCGCCGACTCGATCAGCTCCGCGCAGATCGACAGGCCCAGGCCGGTGCCCGCGACGTTCTGGTGGCGCGGCGCGCGCCAGAAGCGGCCCAGGGCGTCGGCGCGCTCCCGCTCGGTCAGGCCCGTCCCGTCGTCGGTGACGTGCAACTCCACCCGCCCGTCGGCGGTCCGGCCCCAGACCCGCACGCGGGTGCCGCCGGACAGCCGGATCGCGTTGCCGACCAGCTCGTCGAGCACGCTGCCCAGGCCGCCGGGCGGCTCCAGGACCCGCAGGTCCGGCGGCACGTCCACGTCGAGGCCCACCCCGCCCGCCGACGCCAGCGCCCGCCAGCCCGGCACGTGCGTGGCGAGCAGGCCGTCCACCTCGACCGGTTCGGCGGCGGAGGCGCTGTCCAGGCGGGTCGCGGCCAGCAGGGTGTCCAGCACGCGGCCCATCTCCTCGGCCTCGTCCACCGCGATGCGGTGCGCCTCGCGCCCCTCCTCGCCGGTCACGTGCGGCTCCAGGTTGTCCACCGCCAGGCGCAGGCTCGCCAGCGGGTTGCGCAGCTGGTGGGAGGCGTCGGAGACGAACGCCCGCTGCCGGCGCAGCGCCCGGCCGACCACGCCGACCATGGCGTTGAAGCTCGTCGCGAGCCTGCGCAGCTCCGGTGGCCCGCCCACCTCGTCGGCCCGCGCGTCCAGCTCGCCGCCGGCGACCGCGGCGGTGGCCTCGTCCAACCTGCGGACCGGCCGCAGCACCCACCGCGACATCGGCCACGCCACCGCCGCCACCCCCAGCATCGGCACCAGGCCGACGAGGGCCAGCAGGCCCCACTGGCGCAGGATCGCCGAGCGCAGGCCGCCCGTCGGCGAGACCGTCACCACGGCCGCGACCACCTCGCTGTCGCGGCCCACCGGTTCGACGACGACCAGGTCGACGTCCTCCCACGGCCACACCGACTGGTCCGTCTCACCCCGGTAGCCGCCGAACGCCGCCTCCAGGCCCGTGGTCACGGTCGGGTCGGTCAGGTCGAACGGCTCCCGCGACGCCGCCACCACCGCGCCGTCCGTGCCGATCAGACCCGCCCGGATGCCGTACAGCCGGTCGTAGCGGACCAGTTCCTCGCGCAGCGCCGTGAGGCGGCCGGACGCCAGGGCGTTCTCCGCCAGCGAGGCGAACCGGCTCGCGTCGCCCAGCCGGTCCAGGTACGTCTCCTGGCTCTCCCGCTGCACCACCGCGAACGCGAGCGGCACGCCCAGGGCCGCCACCAGCGCGACGAGCAGCGGCACGATCAGGGCCAGCAGGCGGCGCAGCACGTGGGGCAACCTCCCCGGGGTGGTCCGCGTCATCCAGGTCGAGGGCCGTGGTGGCCCGTGACGAGGGGGAGTGGAAATGGTACGCAGAACTGCGCTGCTGCTCGCGGCGGTGCTGGGCGTGGCCCTGGCCGCGCCGGGCGCGGCGACGGCGGCCGACGCGTGCGCGCCGGTCGACTGGGGCTCGGGCGACGAGGTCGTCGCGTCGGGCACCCAGGGCGCGCTGACGAACGTCCGCGCCGGGCAGCACGAGTGCTTCGACCGGCTGGTGTTCGACTTCAGCGGGGTGAACGAGGGCTACTCGGTCGGGTACGTGAGCGAGGTGACGCAGGAGGGGTCCGGCAACGTGGTCCCCCTGCGCGGTGGCGGCAAGCTCCAGGTCGCCGTCTCCTCCCCCGCGTACGACGGCGGCGGCAACCCGACCTACACCCCGGCCGACCGGCGGGAGCTGGTCGACGTGACCGGCTACGCGACGTTCCGGCAGGCGGCGTGGGCCGGGTCGTTCGAGGGGCGGACGACGATCGGCCTGGGCACGCGCGCCCGGCTGCCGTTCCGGGTGTTCACCCTGCCGGGGCGGGTCGTCGTGGACGTCGCGCACACCTGGTGAGCTCACGGGGTGTGGGTCGCCGCCGCGCGGTAGCCCACACCCCGGATCGTCTCGATGCGGACCGCGTCCCCGAGCTTGCCGCGCAGGGCCGCGATGTGCGTGTCGAGGGTGCGCGACGGCGCCTCCCAGTGCGCCTGCCACACCTGGTCCACGATCAGGTCGCGGCTGACCACCGTGCCCGCGCGGCCCACCAGCAGCGCGAGGAGGTCGAACTCCTTGCGGGTCAGCGGCACGGGCACGCCGTCCACCCTGGCCTCCCGGCTCGCCGGGTCCAGGGTCAGCGGACCGAGCGTGACCTCGTGCCCGCGGTGCTCGCGCTCGGCGGCGCGGGCCGCGCGGGTGCGGCGCAGCACCGCCTCGACGCGGGCCAGCAGCTCGGCCGTGCCGAACGGCTTGACCACGTAGTCGTCGGCGCCCAGGCGCAGGCCGAGGACCCGTTCGCGCTCCTCGCCGCGGGCGGTCACGGTGATGACCGCCGTGCCCGGGCGGCGGCGCAGCTCGCGCAGCACGTCCAGGCCGTCACCGTCGGGCAGGCCGAGGTCCAGCAGCACGACGTCCGCGGCCGGGGCCGTCAGCGCCGACGCGGCCGTGCCCACCCGGTGGACCTCGTAGCCCGCGTGCTTCAGGGCGGTGAGCAGGCCGCGCGCCACCCGGTCGTCGTCCTCGACGACGAGGATGCGCACGGTCGCCTACTGGCCCGGCTTGTCGCCGTGGTCCCCGGGATCGGTGTCCGGCACCGTCTTCCTGTCGGGCACCCCGGCGGTGTCGCCGGTGGTGTCGCCGGTGGTGTCGCCGGTCGCCGTCCGGTCCGCGGCGGTCTCCCCCGCGCCGGTCCTCCCCGCGCCGGTCGCCCCTCCGGCGTCGTCCTGCTCGCCGTCGGGGTCGGGCCGCACGATGACCTCGCGGTCGCCCTTCTTCGCGGCCAGCACGAAGTAGGCGACCGCGCCGAGGAACACCAGGACCGAGGTGATGACGTTGATGCGCATGCCGAAGACCTGGGTGGCCGGGTCGACGCGCATGATCTCGATCCAGAAGCGGCCCGCCGTGTAGCCCGCGACGTACAGCGCGAACACCCTGCCGTGGCCGAGGCGGAAGCGGCGGTCGGCCCACACGATCAGCAGCGCGACGCCGACGTTCCACAGCAGCTCGTAGAGGAACGTGGGGTGCACGACGTCGATCGGCGTGTGGTCCAGCGCGACGCCGCCCAGCTCGTCCTTGAACCCGGTGTCCGGGTCGACCCGCTCGTAGATCTCCAGGCCCCAGGGCAGCGTGGTGGGACCGCCGTAGAGCTCCTGGTTGAAGTAGTTGCCGAGGCGGCCGATGGCCTGCGCCAGCACGATGCCGGGCGCCAGCGCGTCCGCCATCGCGGGCAGCGGGATGCCCTTGCGGCGGCACGCGATCCACGCGCCCACGCCGCCCAGCGCGATGGCGCCCCAGATGCCGAGGCCGCCGTTCCAGATGGCCAGCGCCTCCAGCGGGTTGCGCCCCTCGCCGAAGTACTTGTGGTAGTCCGTCGCCACGTGGTAGAGCCGGCCGCCGACCAGGCCGAAGGGCACCGCGAAGACCGCGATGTCCGTGACCTCGCCCTTCAGCCCGCCGCGGGCCACCCAGCGGCGCTCACCCCACCAGATCGCCGCGACGATGCCGGCGATGATGCACAGGGCGTAGGCGCGGATCGGGATCGGTCCCAGCTGCCAGACGCCCTGGTCCGGGCTGGGGATCGTCGCGAGGTAAGTCGTCACCACGCCGACCACCGTAGTGGGTGCCCGGGGGTGCTCTGCGCCGACAGCTCGATTGTTACCGGGAAGGGGCGTTCGCGCTCCGGCACGCCGTCCCGGCCGCGGGCGCTCTCGACGTGCTCCCCTGTCGTGTGGAAGGAGGGAGCGGGGTGGGCGGCCACGAGCCCGCTGTGCCCGCGCCCACCGACGGTTCCGGCCCTCACAGCCCCCGGACCGCGTCGTTCACCCGAGCGTGCGCGCTACACCGTTGCGGTCTCGCGACGGACCCCGCCGGCCAGCTCCCGGGTCAGCGCCTCCACCGTGCCGTCCTCGACCGCCGACACGAACGCGGACCCCACGATCACGCCGTCCGCGAACGCCGCCAGCTCGGCCGCCTGCGCGCCGTTCCGCACGCCCAGCCCCACGCCCACCGGCAGGTCGGTGTGCTCGCGCACCCGCCCGACCAGCGCCGGAGCGGCCGACGACACGACGTCGCGCGCACCCGTCACGCCCATCACCGACGTCGCGTACAGGAACCCCCGCGACGACCGGGCGGTCATCGCGATCCTCTCCTCCGTCGACGACGGCGCGACCAGGAAGATCCGGTCCAGGTCGTGCTCCTCGGTCGCGGCGATCCACTCCGCGCCCTCGTCGGGCACCAGGTCGGGCGTGATGACGCCCAGGCCGCCGGCCGCCGCCAGGTCGCGCGCGAAGCGGTCCACGCCGTACGCCAGCACCGGGTTCCAGTAGGTCATGACGACCGCCCGCCCGCCCGCCGACGCCACCGACTCGACCACGCCGAACAGGTCGCGCACCCGGAAGCCCTCGCGCAGCGCCCGCTCGGCCGCGCGCTGGATGGTGGGGCCGTCCATCACCGGGTCGGAGAACGGCAGGCCGACCTCCACCAGGTCGCACCCGGACGACACCATGGTCCGCAGCACGTCCTTCGAGCCCTCGACGGTGGGGTACCCGGCGGGCAGGTAGCCGATCAGCGCCGCGCGCGACTCCGCCCGGCACGCCTCGAACAGCGGGGCAAGCCTGCTCATGCGTCCACTCCCAGCCCGAACCACTTGACGGCGGTGTCCATGTCCTTGTCGCCGCGCCCGGACAGGTTCACCAGGATGAGCGACTCCGGTCCCAGCTCGCGGCCGAGCTTGATCGCGCCGGCCAGCGCGTGCGCCGACTCGACCGCCGGGATGATGCCCTCCTCGCGGGAGAGCAGGGCGAACGCGTCCATGGCCTCCGCGTTCGTCACCGGCCGGTACTCGGCGCGGCCGATGTCCTTGAGGTGGGCGTGCTCGGGACCGACGCCCGGGTAGTCCAGGCCCGCCGAGATGGAGTGCGCCTCGGCGATCTGCCCGTCGGCGTCCTGGAGGACGTACGACATGGCCCCGTGCAGCGAGCCCGGCGTGCCCTTGGTGAGGGTGGCGCCGTGCCGCGCGGTCTCGATGCCGTCGCCGCCCGGCTCCAGGCCGACCAACCGCACGGACGGGTCGTCGATGAAGCCGTGGAAGATGCCGATCGCGTTCGACCCGCCGCCGACGCACGCGGCGACGACGTCGGGCAGGCGCCCCGCCTTCTCCAGGACCTGCTGCCGCGCCTCGATGCCGATGACGCGGTGGAAGTCGCGCACGAGCACCGGGAACGGGTGCGGTCCCGCCGCGGTGCCGAGCAGGTAGTGCGTGTCGTCGACGTTGGCGACCCAGTCGCGCAGCGCCTCGTTGATCGCGTCCTTGAGCGTCCGCGAGCCGTTCTTCACCGGGACGACCTCGGCGCCGAGCAGCCGCATCCGGGCCACGTTGAGCGCCTGCCGCTCGGTGTCGACCTCGCCCATGTAGATGACGCAGTCCAGGCCCATCAGCGCGCACGCGGTGGCCGTGGCCACGCCGTGCTGGCCCGCGCCGGTCTCGGCGATGACCCGCCTCTTGCCCATGCGCTTGGTCAGCAACGCCTGGCCCAGCACGTTGTTGATCTTGTGCGAGCCGGTGTGGTTGAGGTCCTCGCGCTTGAGGAACACCCGCGCGCCGCCCGCGTGCGCCGCGAACTTCGGCGCCTCGGTGAGCAGCGACGGGCGGCCCGCGAAGTCGCGCAGCAGCCGGGCGAACTCGTCCAGGAACTCCGGGTCGACCCGGGCCTTCTCGTAGAACGCGGCGAGCTCGTCCACCGCGGCGATCAGGGCTTCCGGCATGAACCGGCCGCCCCACGGCCCGAAGTGACCCCGCTCGTCCGGGTCGTGGGGTGTCGGAGCCAACTGGCCGCGCGACATGCGCTCTCCTCCTACCGGCTGGGCCGGGGGCACGCGGGGTGCGACCCCGCCGTCACCAGCTTGTTCACCGCGACCTTGGGGTCGCCGCTCGTCACCAGGCTCTCGCCGACCAGCACCGCGTCGGCGCCCGCCCCCGCGTACGACATCAGGTCGCCCGGCCCGGTGACCCCGGACTCGGCGATCTTGATGGTGTCGAAGGGCAGGCCGGGCGCGATCCGCCCGAAGACGTCCTTGTCCACTTCCAGGGTGTGCAGGTTGCGGGCGTTCACGCCGATCACGCTCGCCCCCGCCTCCAGCGCCCGGTCGGCCTCCTCGGCCGTGTGCACCTCGACCAGGGCGGTCATGCCCAGCGACTCGACCCGGTCCAGCAGCGACACCAGCGCGTTCTGCTCCAGCGCCGCCACGATCAGCAACACCAGGTCGGCGCCGTGCAGGCGCGCCTCGTGCACCTGGTACGGGCTGACGATGAAGTCCTTGCGCAGCAGGGGGACCCCCACCGCCGCGCGCACCGCGTCGAAGTCGGCCAGCGACCCGCCGAAGCGGCGCTGCTCGGTCAGCACGCTGATGCACCGCGCACCGCCCAGCTCGTACTGGACGGCCAGCTCCGCGGGCTCCGGGATGTCGGCCAGCGCCCCCTTCGAGGGACTGCGCCTCTTGACCTCGGCGATCACGCCCACGCCCGGTCCGCGCAGGACCGCCATCACGTCCTGCGGCGGCGACACCTTGGCCGCCTGCGCCCTCAGCGCGTCGAAGGGCAGTGCCGCCTCGCGCACGGCGAGGTCCTCGCGGACACCTTCGATGATCGACTCGAGAACGGTCATCCGAGCACCTCGCCCGGCTCCGTCGGACCTTCCGGTTCCCTCGCAAGCTCCCGCACGTCACGCTCCCCTTCCCGCCACGAGGATGCTAACCCCGTCACGGACCGCGTCCGGCCACCGGGGGTCACCGCGTTCGCCCTGCTGACCGGGGTCCTCACGGGCCCACGTGCGCGAACGTGCGGCATCGGCCGGTCACCCGGGGGCCACCGGGGCGTCAGTCGCGGTCCGTCGGGTCGTCACCGCGCTCCAGGGCGTTCCACAGCTCGCGCTCGGGGTCGGCGTTCCGCCGCGCCGCGCCGGGCGTCTGGTAGCCGCCGCCCAAGCGGGGCATCGCCGCGCCCCTGACCAGCAGCAGCAGCCCGGCCGCGGCCATCAGCAGCACGCCCGCGAGGGCGACGGCGTACGCCCCGGCCGGCGGCGAGGCCGCGACGACCACCCGGCTGACCACGATGGCCGCGAGCACCACCAACGCGCCCAGCACGCGGCGCATCCAGCCCGCGAGCGCCACGGCGGCGGCCACGGCCGCCACGCAGAACAGCGCCATCGGCACGAGCGCGGGCTGCACCTCGGCGCCGGTCGCGTCCGGCTTCACGCGGGTGGCGCCCCACGTCATGGTCGAGGTGACCCACAGGGCGCCCGCGGCGAGCACGAGCAGCAGCACGGCGATCCACAGTGGACGGCGCAGGGCCGCCCGCCGCCGCGCCGCCGCGGCTTCGGGGTCGGCTTCGGGGACCGGGGGGACGGACTCGGGCTCAGACACCGGCCGGGTCCGCCGCCGGGGCCATGGTCTGCGCCGTGGCGATGGCCGACAGGACCGCGCCCGCCTTGTTCAGGCACTCGTTGTCCTCGGCGACCGGGTCCGAGTCGGCCACGATCCCGCCGCCCGCCTGCACGTACGCCACGCCGTCGCGCACCAGGGCGGTCCGGATGGCGATGGCGGTGTCCGCGTCGCCCGCGAAGTCCAGGTAGCCGACGACGCCGCCGTACAGGCCGCGCCTGGTCGGCTCCAGCTCCTCGATCAGCTCCATCGCGCGCGGCTTGGGCGCGCCGGACAGGGTGCCCGCCGGGAAGCACGCCGCCACCGCGTCGAACGCGGTCCGCCCCTCGGCCAGCTCGCCGGTGACCGTGGACACGATGTGCATGACGTGCGAGTACCGCTCGACCTTGAAGAAGTCGACCACGGTCACCGAGCCCGGCTTGCACACCCGGCCCAGGTCGTTGCGGCCCAGGTCGACGAGCATGAGGTGCTCGGCGCGCTCCTTGTGGTCGGCCAGCAGGTCCTTCTCCAGCAGCGCGTCCTCCTCCTCGTCCACACCGCGCCACCGGGTGCCCGCGATCGGGTGGGTGGTCGCCTTGCCGTCGCGCACCGTGACCAGGGACTCGGGGCTGCACCCGACGATGTCGAAGTCGTCGAGCCGCAGCAGGTACATGTACGGGCTGGGGTTGGACGTGCGCAGCACGCGGTAGACGTCCAGCGGGTCGGCGGTGGTGCGCATCTCGAACCGCTGCGACAGCACGACCTGGAACGCCTCGCCCGCGCGGATGGCCGCCTTCGCCTTCTCCACGACCTCGTGGTGCTCCTCGCGCGTGCGCCGCCGGGTGAACTCCGGCTTGGGCCGGGAGAACACCGCGGCCGTCGCGGGCGCGGGCGCCTGGAGGTCGCGCGTCATGAGGTCCAGCCGGGCCACCGCGTCGTCGTAGGCCGCGTCCACGCGCTCCGGCGAGTCGTCCCAGTTGATGGCGTTGGCGATGAGCGTGACCGTGCCCTCGTGGTGGTCCAGGGCGGCGAGGTCGGTGGCGAGCAGCATGACGAGTTCGGGGACCCGCAGGTCGTCCTCGGCGAGGTCCGGCAGCCGCTCCAGGCGGCGCACGGCGTCGTAGCCGATGTAGCCGACCATGCCGCCGGTCAGCGGGGGCAGGCCGGGCAGCGGGTCGGTGCGCAGCACCTCGATGGTCTCGCGCAGCGCCGCCATCGGGTCGCCGCCCTCGGGGAGGCCGACGGGGTGCGGCCCGATCCAGTGCGCCTCGCCGCCGGTGGCGGTCAGCGCGCCCGCGCTGCGCACGCCGACGAACGACCAGCGCGACCAGGAGCGGCCGTTCTCGGCCGATTCGAACAGGAACGTGCCCGGCCGGTCCGCAGCCAGCTTGCGGTACAGGCCGACCGGTGTCTCCGCGTCCGCCAGGAGCCGCCGCACCACGGGGACGACCCGCCGCTCGGCGGCCAGCTCGCGGAACTCCTCGCGCGTCGGGCTGATCTCGCCCAGACCCGCGCCTGCACCGATGACGCTCACCATGGGCGACATTGTGCCCAATGCGGGCCCCCCGGTCCGCCTCCGGGCGAATTCGCCACGCGGTGGACGATTTGCGCCGGTCACCGATGATGGAGCCGTGGACCACAGCCCGAACCGCACCGAACCCAAGCGCCGAGGCCGCCGCGCGGGCGGTGAGGACACCAGGGCCGCCCTGCTCCAGGCCGCGCGCGAGGTGTTCGTCGAACGCGGTTTCGAGGGGGCGACGGTGCGCTCCATCGCCTCGCGGGCCGGGGTGGACGCGGCGATGGTCAACCACTGGTTCGGCGGCAAGGAGGGCCTGTTCGCCAAGGCCGTGCTCCAACTCCCGATCGACCCGAACACCCTGGTCGAACGCCTGCTCGACGGTCCGCCGGAGCTGATCGGCGAGCGGATCGTGCGCAACTTCGTGACCATCTGGGACGCCACCGGCGGCGGCCAGTTCGCGGCCATGGTCCGCAGCATCACCTCGCAGGAGCAGGTCGCCGAGGTGCTCAGGCAGTTCTTCGTGCAGACCCTGCTCAGGCGCGTCATCGCCCACCTCGGCTCGTCCGACGCCGAGCTGCGCGCCACGCTGACCGCCAGCCAGATCTTCGGCATGGGCATCGTCCGGTACGTGGTGCGCATCGAGCCGTTCGCCTCGGCCGACGTGGACACGATGGTCAGGGCGATCGCGCCGAACCTCCAGCGCTACCTGACCGGCGACATCAGCTAGCCGGGGCCCGCTCCTCTGGCGCCAGCAGCAGGTCGGCGTCGAAGCACGTCGCGTCGCCGGTGTGGCAGGCGCCGCCGACCTGGTCCACGACGAGCAGCACCGCGTCGCCGTCGCAGTCCAGCCGCACCTCGTGGACGTGCTGCACGTGCCCGGACGTCTCGCCCTTCACCCACTGCCGCTGCCGGCTGCGCGAGAAGTACGTGGCGCGGCGCGTGGTCAGCGTGCGGTGCAGGGCCTCGTCGTCCATCCAGGCCACCATCAGCACCTCGCCGGTGCCGCGCCGCTGCACCACGGCGCACACCAGGCCGTCCTCGGTGCGCTTGAGCCGGGCGGCGATCGACGGGTCGAGCGCGCTGGTCACCTGCGTCCTCCGGTGAAGTGGATGAGTGCGGGTCGGGTGTTGAGCAGCACCACGGCGAACACGTGGGCCGCGGAGAGCAGGCCGGAGAGCACCCTGACCCACACCGGGCCCTGGTTGAGCACGGCCAGCAGGTGGATCAGGGCCACCAGGCCGAAGACGAACGCGGCGGTCAGCCGGGCGGGGCGCCACCCGGCGGCCAGGCCGACCGACGCCAGCAGCCCCAGCACGGCGACGACCACCGGGAACCGCACCCAGGTCGCGTCGGCCTCGACCTGCCACTGCACGACGCCCATGAGCACGAACAGCGCCGCGCCCGCCCCGCCGATGGCGGTCGCCAGGAACACCTCGACCGGCGCGTTGCGGGGGTGGAGCATCAGCGGACCTCCACGCCGGCGTCGCGCAGGCTGTTCTTCACGTCGCCGATGCGCAGCGCGCCGAAGTGGAACACGCTGGCGGCGAGCACCGCGTCCGCGCCCTCGGCCACCGCGGGCGGGAAGTGGTCGAGCCGCCCGGCCCCGCCGCTGGCGATGAGCGGCACGTCCACGACCGCGCGGGTCAACCGGATCAGCTCCAGGTCGAACCCGGCCTTGGTGCCGTCGGCGTCCATCGAGTTCAGCAGGATCTCGCCGACGCCCAGCTCCTGGCCGCGCGCGGCCCACTCGACCGCGTCGACGCCGGTGCCCTCGCGGCCGCCGTGCGTGGTGACCTCGAAGCCGGACGGCGTGGGCCGCCCGCCCTCGGGCACTCGGCGCGCGTCGACCGACAGCACGATGCACTGCGCGCCGAACCGGCGGGACAGCTCGCCCAGCAGCTCGGGGCGCACGATGGCCGCCGTGTTCACGCTCACCTTGTCCGCGCCGGAGCGCAGCAGCTTGTCCACGTCCTCGGGCGTGCGCACGCCGCCGCCCACGGTGAGCGGGATGAACACCTGCTCGGCGGTGCGGCGGACCACGTCGAACGTGGTCTCCCGGTCGCCGGAGGACGCGGTCACGTCCAGGAAGGTCAGCTCGTCTGCCCCCTCGGCGTCGTAGGCCCGCGCCAGCTCGACCGGGTCGCCCGCGTCGACGAGGTCGGTGAAGTTGACGCCTTTGACGACCCGCCCCCGGTCGACGTCCAGGCAGGGGATCACGCGCACCGCTACTGACATGGGCAAAAGCCTACGGGGATCACCCGATCGTGGTTCGCGCGGGACATCCGGCCCGAAGTGTGCTTAACTGTACGAGGTCGAAGGTTTTGTGTCCGTGTCATCCACGCTCGCGAAACGCGTTTGAGCGTGTGATTCCTCAGGGTCCATGCGTTTGGACCGGCCCCGTCGGTGCGTTCGCCCGGCGGCAGCAGTATGAGGAGATTTGAAGATGGCTCAGGGCACCGTGAAGTGGTTCAACTCCGAAAAGGGCTTCGGCTTCATCACCCCGGAGAACGGTGGCGCGGACGTGTTCGTCCACTACTCGGAGATCCAGAGCGGCGGCTACCGCAGCCTGGAGGAGAACCAGCGGGTGAGCTTCGACGTCGGCCAGGGCGCCAAGGGCCCCCAGGCCACCAACGTCCAGGCCATCTGACCTGACGTGACGTCGAGGCCCTGTCCCCCACCAGGGGGGCGGGGCCTTTGCTCTTTCCCGGCCCCCATACGTTGGGGGCATGGACCTCGGAGACGGCAAGTACCTGCTGCTGACCACGTTCCGCCGCAGCGGCGTGGCGGTACCCACCCCGGTGTGGGTGGCCCATGACGGCAGCGCGCTCTACGCGTGGTCGGCCGCCGACGCGGGCAAGGTCAAGCGCATCCGCAACAACGGCGAGGTGCGGATCGGTCCGTGCGACGTCAGGGGCAGGCCCACCGGCGAGCAGGTGCCCGCCCGCGCGTCCCTGATGGACCGCGAGGGCAGTGAGCGGGTGCGGTCGATGATCGCGCGCAAGTACGGCCTGTTCGGCCGCATCACCCTGCTCGGCAGCCGGCTGCGGCGCGGCCCGGAGGGCACCGTCGGCATCGAGATCCACCCGTCAACCGGGAGTTGACGCCCTCTCGCGCGTCAACCTACAGTTGACGCATGGTCGTCACCCCGGTGCAGCTCACCGACCTCATCGTCGCCGTCGCGGCCGAGCACGCCGACGCGCTCGGCCGGCTGACGGCCGCCGTGGAGCTGAGCGGTCAGCTCGACGAGCTGGGCGACCACCTCATCGGGCACTTCGTGGACGAGGCTCGCCGGTCGGGCGCGAGTTGGACGGACATCGGCGAGAGCATCGGCGTGACGAAGCAGGCCGCGCAGAAGCGGTTCGTGCCGAAGGAGTCGGCCGACTTCACTCCGGCCGCGTTCGACCGCTACACCGACCGGGCGCGGCGGGTCGTCGTGCTGGCCCGCCACCACGCCCGGTTCAGCGCGCGGATCGGCACCGAGCACCTGCTGCTGGGCCTGCTCGACGAGTCCGGCGGCCTGGCCGCGAAGACCATCGCCCAGCTGGAGGCCGCCGAGGGCACCACGCGGCTGACCGTGCTCAAGAGGCTGGACCCGACCGTCCACGAGCGACCCGACCCGCAGCCGTTCAGCACGCACTGCAAGAAGGCGCTGGAGCTGGCCGTGCGCGCGTCACTGCGCCTGGGCCACCGCTTCGTGGGCACCGAGCACGTGCTGCTCGGCCTGCTCGCCGAGCACGACGGCACCGCCGCCGCGGCCCTGGCCGACACGGGGGTCACCAGGGAGGCCGCGGAGGCGCACGTCGTGCGGGAGATCGACGACGCGATCAGCCGCGCACAGCGGCGAGCGCCTCGGGGAGCGTGAACGCGCCCGCGTACAGCGCCTTGCCGACGATCGCGCCCTCCACGCCGTCGCGGTCCAACGCGGCCAGCGCCACCAGGTCGGCGACGCTCGACACGCCCCCGGAGGCGATCACCGGCGCGTCGGTGCGCGCGCAGACCTCGCGCAGCAGGTCCACGTTCGGGCCGGTGAGCGTGCCGTCCTTGCTCACGTCGGTCACCACGTAGCGGGCGCAACCGTCGCGGTCGAGGCGCTCCAGCACGTCCCACAGGTCGCCGCCGTCGGTCGTCCAGCCGCGGCCGGCCACCCGGTAGCCCTCCCCGGTGATCCGCACGTCCAAGCCGACCGCGATCTTCTCGCCGTGCTCGGCGATGGCCTTCGCGCACCACTCGGGGTTCTCGATCGCGGCGGTGCCCAGGTTGACCCGGGCGCAGCCGGTGGCGAGCGCGGCGGCCAGCGACGCGTCGTCCCGGATGCCGCCGGACAGCTCCACGGCCACGTCCAGCTCGCCGACCACGCGGGCGACCAGTTCCCGGTTGCTCCCCCGGCCGAACGCGGCGTCGAGGTCGACCAGGTGGACCCACTCCGCGCCGTCGCGCTGCCACGCGTGCGCGGCGTCGAGCGGGCTGCCGTAGGAGGTCTCGGTGCCGGCCTCGCCCTGGACGAGGCGGACGGCCTGGCCGTCGACCACGTCGACGGCCGGGAGGAGCGTGAAAGTCACGCGAACAGCCTAGTTGACGGTCTTGAGCCAGTTCTCCAGCAGGTGCGCGCCCGCGTCGCCGGACTTCTCCGGGTGGAACTGGGTCCCCCACAGCGGTCCGTTCTCGACCGCGGCGACGAACCGGTCGCCACCGTGCTCGGACCACGTCACCAGCGGCGGCGTGAGCGCGCCGGTGTCGTTCAGCTCCCACTTCCGCACGCCGTAGGAGTGGACGAAGTAGAACCGGGTGTCCGCGTCGAGGCCGGCGAAGAGCTTCGAGCCCTCGGGCGGCTGCACGGTGTTCCAGCCCATGTGCGGCACCACGGGTGCCTCCAGCCGCTCCACCGTGCCGGGCCACTCGCCGCAGCCCTCGCTGTGCACGCCGTGCTCGATGCCCTTCTCGAACAGGATCTGCATGCCGACGCAGATGCCGAGCACGGGTCGCCCACCGGCCAACCGCTGCCCGATCAACCGGCCGCCCTTGACCGCGTTCAGGCCCTCCATGCAGGCGGCGAACGCCCCGACGCCGGGCACGACCAGCCCGTCGGCCTCCAGCGCGGCACGGTGGTCGGCCGTCACCTCGACGTCGGCCCCCACCCGCTGGAGCGCCCGCTCGGCGGAGCGGAGGTTGCCAGATCCGTAGTCCAGAACGACGACTCGTGCCACACCACCAGCCTACCCCGGGTCGTGGACCAGCCCGGCGAGTCATAGGTCCACGCCCCGCGAGTCGTACGTTCACGCCCCGCGAGTCGTACGTTCGGCCTTACCGCGAGCGGACCTCGGCAGGCCGCAGGTGTTCGACTCACGGGGCGTGGACCTACGACTCGCGGGGCGCGAGCTTACGACTCGCGGGGCGTGGACCTACGACTCGCGGTCAGGGGAGGGGGGAGCCGCCGGTCACCGGGACCACCGGGAGGACGGTGTTGATGGGGTGGCCGGCCGTGGTCGGGAGGGTGGTCACCCAGGCGTCGGCGCGTCCCTCGTCGACCAGCGCCCTGACCTCGGCCGCGTCGGGCGGCAGGGCTGCGGGGCCCGGCCTGGCGTCCAGGCGCCACCAGCGCAGCAGGCCGACCAGGCGGCGGGGCGAGCCGGTGAAGCCCGCCTGCTCGCCGTCGGTCCACACCTCGCCGTTCGGGCTCCAGCGCACGAGGAGGGCCGACGTCCCGGTCGCCCGCACGCGCCCGGCCAGGTCGTCCGCCGCCGCGAACCCGATCTGCCTGCGCGGCAGCAGCACCGTCCCGGACGCCACGGGCACCAGCGCGGCCGGGCCGGCCAGCGCGCGGTGCAGGTTGAGCTGGAGCTCGGCGGTCGGCGCGGGTGTCCAGATCAGGGTTCTCGGCACGCTCACAGGCGGAGATCATGCCGCAGCCGCCGGCGGGCCGAACATCCGACGCACGGCCGCGGCGACACCCGGCACGTCGAGGTCGTGCGCCGAATCGTGGTCCTCGGCCGTGCCGTAGGCGCGCAGCTCGGCGTCCCGGCGCACCCCGAGCGACCGCAGCCGGTGCGGCACGTCGGCCAGCGCCTCGGCCACCAGGTGCGCCGACGTGCCCTCCAGGTACGGCTCCACCAGCAGCACGTCGTTCGCCCGCCCCCCGCGGACGGCGGCGAGCAGGCCGGCGGCGTCGAACGGCCGGACCGTCGTGGCGTAGAGCACGGTCACGTCGACGCCCGCGGTGGCCGCGAGCACGGTGTCCAGCACCGGCCCCACCGCCACGACCACACCCCGGGCCCCGCGCCGCACCTCGGTGAACCCCTCGACCACCGGGTGCGGCGACGCGTTCCGCCGCAGCGAGAGCCTGATGTAGACGCGGTCGTCGCCCGCCAGCGCGCGGCGCACGAGCGGGCCGACCTCCTCCGGGTGCCCCGGCACGTGCACGGTCCAGCCGGGCAGCGTGTCGAACAGCGCCACGTCGCCGGGCGCCTGGTGCGTGCGACCCCACGCCGGGTCGTCGTAGGAGGCGCCGATGCTCACCAGCACCCCGCCGACGTCCTGGTGGCCGAAGTCCAGCTTGACCTGCTCGAACGGTCGCTCGACCAGGAACGGCGCGTAGCTGTGCACCACGGGCCGCATCCCGGTCAGCGCCAGCCCCGCGCCGACGCCCACCATGGCCTGCTCGCGGATGCCGACGTTGACCACCCGCTCCTGCGGGCGGAACGCGTCGCGCGAGATCTCCGCGAGCACGACGACCACGCGCGGGTCGTGCCGCATGACCTCCTCCACGGTGTCCACGAACACCTGCCGCATGCCGCTCACCGCTCCCCCTCGACCTTCGCCACCACGACCAGCGGACGACCGGGGTGGGCCTGCGTGAGCGCGTCGTGCAGCGCGCCGTGATCGCGTCCATCCACTGTGGACGTCTGCCAGCCCTCGACGGCGAACCGCGCGGCCACCCCGCCGGGCCAGCCGTGCGTGCCCGACTCGTTGTCCACCACCACGGTGGTCAGCGAGTCGAGCCCGAACCGCCCGGCCAGCGCGATGGCCTCGTGGTTGCTGCCCTCGTCGAGCTCGGCGTCGCCGACCAGCACCACGGTCCGCGCCGAGCGGCCCTGGAGCCGCAGGCCCAGCGCGGTGCCGACGGCCAGCGGGAGCCCGTGGCCGAGCGATCCGCTGCCGATCTCCGCGCCGGCGACGAGGACGCGGTCCGGGTGCTGTCCCAGCGGCGAACCCCACGACGTCCAGTCGTCCAGGAGGGACGGTTCCAGGAACCCCTTGGCGGCCAGCACCGCGTAGTAGACCATCGGCCCGTGCCCCTTCGACAGCAGGAACCGGTCGCGGTCCGGGTCGTCCACCCGGTCCGGCGACACGTCCAGCACCCGGTCGTAGAGCACCCACAGCACGTCGAGCGTGGACGCCGCCGCCCACTCGTGCTTCTCGTCCCCCGTCATGCGCCGGAACAACGCGGGGAGGTCCGCGTGACCCGGCTCGCTCTGCACCGTCATGAACCCAGCGAACAACCTCGACTTAAGTCGAGGTCAACACCTAGGATGCGCACGTGGCCAAGTTGCCGGAGATGTTGACCATCGGCCAGGTGGCCGAGCGCAGCGGCGTGCCGCACACCGCGCTGCGGTTCTACGAGGAACGGGGCCTGATCGCGTCCGAGCGGACGGCGGGCAACCAGCGGCGGTACCCGCGGTCCGTGCTCCGGCGGCTGGCGTTCATCCGCACCGCGCAGCGGGTCGGCCTGTCGCTGGAGGACGTGCGCGACGCGCTGGCGGCCCTGCCCGACAACCGGACGCCCACCAAGTCCGACTGGAGCAGGCTGTCGGCCGGCTGGCAGACCGAGCTGGACGCCCGGATCGACGCGCTGATCCGGCTGCGCGACCGGCTGACGTCGTGCATCGGGTGCGGGTGCCTGTCGCTGCGCAGTTGCTACCTGCACAACGTCGGGGACGAGCAGGCCGCGGACGGGCCGGGCGCGCCGAAGCTGAAGCCCGCGAGCGAGGGCGGCACGTGAAACCCGCTTGTGCGGCGTGCTGCACTTGAGGTCGTGCAGGAGAAGAACGACGTGGTCCGCTTGTCGAAGCGGATGTCCAAGGTGCTGCGGCACGCCCCCGGGTCGGCCGGGCTGACCCTCGACGCGGCGGGCTGGGTGGACCTCGACCGGTTCGTCGCGGCGCTGCGGGTGCCGCGCGACCGCGTGCTCGACGTCGTGGCGCGCAACGACAAGAAGCGCTTCGAGGTGGTCGACGGCCGCATCCGCGCCGCCCAGGGCCACACGGTGGAGGTCGAACTGGGCCTGCCGGTGGCGGAACCGCCCGCGGTGCTCTACCACGGCACGGTCGGCTCGGTGCTGCCCGACGTCCTGCGGGACGGCCTGCTGCCGATGCGGCGGCACGACGTGCACCTGTCGGCGACGGTGGAGACGGCGGTGCGGGTCGGGTCGCGGCGCGGCCGGCCGGTGGTGCTGGTGGTGGACGCGGCGGCGATGCGCGCCGACGGCCACGAGTTCCGGGTGAGCGCGAACGGCGTGTGGCTGACCTCGGCCGTGCCGCCGCGCTACGTGAGCACCCTGCCGGCGTAGACGCGCCGGGTGAGCCAGTCGAGCCCGGCCACGACGTCGTCGGCGGCCAGGCCCAGCACCTGTCTCTGGTACCGGTAGACCTCCGGCGCGAGCGGCGCCATGAGCGCGTCCACGACCGCCGCCGGCGCGTCGTCGACCAGCGACTCCACGTGCCGCCGCCAGAACCCGTAGGCACCCGCGCGGAGCCGCGCCCCGCCCCTCTCGGCGCCGAGCACCAGGTGCAGGTGCCGCTCCAGCAGCGCGATCATGGCGCGGTAGAAGGCCGCCAGCCGCTCCTCGGGGGCCGCACCCGGCCCCAGGGGCGGCGGACCGCCCAGGATGCGCTCCGTGATCCCGGCCTCGTGCTCGTCCAGCAGGGCCTGCGCGATCGAGGTGACGTCCGGGTAGCGCCGGTAGAGCGTGGCCCGCCCGACCCCGGCCGCCCGCGCGATGTCCTCCATGGTGACCCCGACGGCCCCGCCGGCGGCGAGGAACACCTCGTCCGCCGCCGCCAGCACCCGGGCGCGGTTGCGGGCCGCGTCAGCACGTTCGCGGGGACGGCCGGCCACCGCGGCGGCCTCGGCTGGTGACGACATGTGACCAACCATACGCAGACAGCCAAGCAGGGGCACGGTGCATCGTTCAACAATCCAACAGCGTCCCGCCGGACTGTCGAACGACGCGCCGCGGTCTAGACGAACCAGGCGACGGCGCCGCCCACGGCCATCAGGGCCAGGACCGCCAGCACCACCGACAGGCCCCGCGCGGTCTTCCACGTGCTGTACACGCCACCGAGCAGGAAGCCGGCCAGCGCCAGCAGCCCGATCACCACCAGCGACTGGGACACCTACAGCACGCCCTTGGTCGAGGGGACGCCCCCGACGCGCGGGTCCGGCTCGACGGCCGCCCGCAGCGCCCTGGCGACGGCCTTGAACTCCGCCTCCGTGATGTGGTGCGGGTCCCGGCCGTACTCCACGCGCACGTGCAGCGCGATGCCCGCGTGGAACGCCAGCGAGTCGAACACGTGCCGGTTCAGCACGAACGGGTAGTTCCCGCCGATCGTGAAGGCGTTGAACTGCTCCGGCTCTCCCACGTGCACGCAGTACGGCCGCCCCGACACGTCGACCGCGGCGTGCGCCAGCGTCTCGTCCATGGGGATCCAGGCGTCGCCGAACCGGCGGATGCCCGCCTTGTCCCCCAGCGCCTCGCGCAGCGCCTGCCCGAGCACGATCGCCACGTCCTCCACCGTGTGGTGGGCGTCGATCTCCACGTCACCCGTCGCCCGCACGACCAGGTCGAACGACCCGTGCACGCCGAGCGCCGTCAGCATGTGGTCGTAGAACGGCACCCCCGTGTCGATCTCGACCTTGCCCGTGCCGTCGAGGTCGATCTCGACGTGCACCGACGACTCCCTGGTGGTGCGCTCCACCTTGCCGACCCGGCTCACCGGTCAACCTCCCTGCTCGCCGCGAGGAACGCGTCGTTCTCCTCCGGAGTACCGACCGTCACCCGCAGATGTCCGGCGATGCCGACGTCCCTGATCAGCACACCGCGTTCCAGATACGACCGCCACGTGGCCCGCGCGTCCTCGAACCACCCGAACAGCACGAAGTTCGCGTCGCTCGGCACCACCGCGAAGCCCATGGCGGTCAACTCCGCCACCACCCGGTCGCGCTCGGCGGCGAGCTTCGCGACGGACCCCAGCGTCTCCGGGGCGTGCCGCAGCGCCGCCCGCGCCGCCGCCTGGGTCAGCGCCGACAGGTGGTACGGCAGCCTGACCAGCAGCAGCGCGTCCACCACGGCGGGCGCGGCGGCGAGGTAGCCCAGCCGTCCCCCGGCGAACGCGAACGCCTTGCTCATGGTCCGGCTCACGATCAGCTTGGCCGGGTGGTCGGCCAGCAGCCCGACCGCCGAGGGCCGCGACGAGAACTCCGCGTACGCCTCGTCCACCACGATCACGCCGGGCGCGGCCTCGATCAGCACCCGCAGGTCGTCGAGCGGGAGGCTCTGCCCGGTCGGGTTGTTCGGGCTGGTCACGAACACGACGTCGGGCGCGGCGGAGGCGATGGTCCCGGCGGCGCGCGCCACGTCCAGCGAGAAGTCGGCGCGGCGCGGCGCGGGCGCCCACCCGGTGCGCGTGCCCGCCGCGATGATCGGGTGCATCGAGTACGACGGCTCGAAGCCCAGCGCCGTCCGCCCCGGTCCGCCGAACGCCTGGAGGACCTGCTGGAGGATCTCGTTCGACCCGTTCGCGGCCCACAGGTTGGCAGCGGTCAGCGGCACGCCGGTCGCCGACGCCAGGTAGGCCGCGAGGTCGTCGCGCAGGGCCACCGCGTCCCGGTCGGGGTAGCGGTGCAGTTCGGCGGCCGCCGCGGCGACCTCCTTGGTCACGTCGTCCACGAGGCCGGGCGTGGGCGGGTACGGGTTCTCGTTCGTGTTCAGCCGCACCGGCACGTCGAGCTGCGGCGCGCCGTAGGGGGTGCGTCCGCGCAGGTCGTCCCGCAGGGGCAGGTCGGCCAACTCCACCCGCTCGCCGACGGGCTTCACCGGCGGAACCTCGCCGTCACGGCCTGGCCGTGGGCGGGCAGGTCCTCGGCCTCGGCCAGTGCCACCACGTGGTGCGCGACCGAGCGCAGCGCGTCCTCGTCGTAGTCGACCACGTGGATGCCGCGCAGGAAGGTCTGCACGGACAGCCCGGACGAGTGCCGCGCGCAGCCGCCGGTGGGCAGCACGTGGTTGGAGCCCGCGCAGTAGTCGCCGAGCGACACCGGCGAGTGCGCGCCCACGAAGATCGCGCCCGCCGCGCGGACGCGTGCCGCGACCGCGCGCGCGTCGGCGGTCTGCACCTCCAGGTGCTCGGCCGCGTACACGTCGACGACCCGCAGCCCGTCGTCCAGGGTGGACACCAGCACGACGCCGGACTGCGGACCGGTCAGCGCGGTGCGCACCCGTTCGTGGTGCTTGGTGGCCCCGACCTGGCGCTCCAGCTCGCGGTCCACCGCGTCGGCCAGCTCGTCGGACGTGGTCACCAGCACGCTCGCGGCGAGCGTGTCGTGCTCGGCCTGGCTGATCAGGTCGGCGGCCACGTGCACCGGGTCGGCCGTGTCGTCGGCCAGCACGGCGATCTCGGTGGGGCCGGCCTCGGCGTCGATGCCGATCACGCCGCGCAGCAGCCGCTTGGCGGCGGTCAGGTAGACGTTGCCGGGCCCGGTGACCATGTCGGCGGGCTCCAGCCCGGAGCCGTCGGTGTCCGTGCCGCCGTACGCGAGCAGGGCCACGGCGAGCGCGCCGCCCACCGCCCACACCTCGGTCACGCCGAGCAGCGCGGCGGCGGCCAGCACGGCCGGGTGCGGCAGGCCGCCGAAGTCCGCCTGCGGCGGCGAGCAGACCACCAGCGACTCGACCCCGGCGAGCTGCGCCGGGACGACGTTCATCACCACGCTCGACGGGTAGACGGCCAGGCCGCCGGGCGCGTACAGGCCGACGCGGCGCACCGGGACCCACCGCTCGGTGACCGTCCCGCCGGGCACGACCCGGGTGGTCGTGTCGGTGCGGCGCTGGTCGGCGTGGACCGCGCGGGCACGGGCGATCGACTCCTCCAGCGCGGCGCGCACGGCCGGGTCCAGCTCGGCCAGGGCGCGCTCCAGCTCGGCGGCGGGCACGCGGACGGCGGCCGGGCGGACCCCGTCGAACCGCTCGGTGTGCTCCAGGACCGCGTCGACGCCGCGGGTGCGCACGTCGTCCACCAGCGGTCGCACGTGATGCAGGACCGCGTCCACGTCGACCTCGGCGCGCGGCAGCGCGGCACGCAGTTCGGCGGGTGACGGGACTCGACCTCGCAGGTCGATGCGGTTGAGCATGCCCACAAGGGTAAGCGGTCGACAATTCCGTCAACTGTCAGCCCGGGGCCGCGTGGCGAACCCGACAAACGGGGGCTACCTCGATCCGTGAGCGAGGGGCGACGCTGCGTGGGCACATCTCCGTCGCAAACCCTGCTGATGATGGAGGCTTGATGTTCACCAAGCGGCGCGGCCTCGTGGCCGCCGCGATCGTCGCGAGCGCGGCCCTGGTGCTGCCCCTGCACACCGGGTCGGCGCAGCCTTCGACGGCGCAGTCCCCCGAGCGGACCCTCTTCGAGGTCACCGCCACCACGCCGGAGGCGCGGACGAAGGTCGCCCGGACCGGGGTCGACGTCCTCGGCCAGTCCGGCGACACACTCACCGTGATCGCGGAGCCCCGCCAGCAGTGGGCGCTGCGCGCGACCGGCCTGCGGCTGAAGTCCCTGGGCGACGCGGACGCGGAGCTGGCCGCCCTCGGCGCGGCCGACTTCACCGACCGCGTTCCCGGCGAGGTCGGCGCGCAGGACTTCCCGTCCGGCTACACGGGGTACCACAACTACGCCGAGATGGTCTCCGAGCTGAACCAGGCGGTCAGCGACCACCCGAACCTGCTCACCCTGCGCAGCATCGGCAAGTCGTACCAGGGCCGCGACATCTGGGCCGTCAAGATCAGCGACAACCCGGGGTCCGACGAGGCCGAGCCGGAGGCGCTGTTCACCTGCAACCAGCACGCCCGTGAGCACCTGACCGTGGAGATGTGCCTGCACATCGTCAAGCGGTACACGGACAACTACGCGTCGAACAGCACGATCAGGAACACGGTCGACAGCCGGGAGATCTGGGTCATCCCCAGCGTCAACCCGGACGGCGCGGAGTACGACATCGCCACCGGCTCGTTCCGCGCGTGGCGCAAGAACCGGCAGCCGAACTCCACGGCGGTCGGCACCGACCCCAACCGCAACTGGGGCCACCAGTGGGGCTGCTGCGGCGGCTCCAGCGGCAGCGGCTCGTCCGACACCTACCGCGGCACGGCGGCGTTCTCCGCGCCGGAGGTCGCCCGGGTCCGGGACTTCACCAACAGCCGCGTGGTCGGCGGTGTGCAGCAGATCAAGTCGCACATCGACTGGCACACCTACTCGGAGCTGATCCTGTGGCCGTACGGCTACACCTACAACGACACCGCGCCCGGCCTGGACGCCACCCAGGCCAACGTGTTCCAGACGATGGGCCGGCGGATGGCCGCGCTGAACGGCTACACCCCGCAGCAGGCCAGCGACCTGTACGTCACCGACGGCAGCGTCGACGACTGGATGTGGGCGGCGCACAAGATCTGGAGCTACACGTTCGAGATGTACCCGAAGTCCGCGAGCGGCACGAGCGGCTTCTACCCGCGTGACACGCAGATCGCGACCCAGACCGCGCGGAACGACACGGCGGTCCAGCTCCTGCTGGACTACACCGACTGCGTTCCCCGCATCACCGGCCGCACCTGCTGACCGGCGACACCCGGGAGACGTGCCCGTCGGGGGAACCCGGCGGGCACGTCCGCGTCAGCGGGCGGTGACCTCGCCGACCAGCCGCACGGCCCGGTCCACCTCGTCCAGGCCGACGAAGTAGTGCGGTGAGGCGCGGACCACCTCGGTGAGCCCGCGCCGGGTCATGTCGAGCAGCGTCGAGGGGGCGCCGCTCACGGTGACCGTCACGCCGCGCCCGGCCAGCCGCCGCTTCACCTCGTCGGCGGCCAGGCCGTCCGCGGTGAAGGTGACGATGCCGGAGCGGCGCTCGCCGATGTCGCGGACGGTCACGCCGGACAGCGCGGACAGGCCGTCGCGCAGCCGCCCGGCGCGTTCGCCGACCTCGCGCTCGATCACGTCGAGGCCCTTGGCCAGGGCGTGGCGCACGGCGGCGAGCAGGCCGAGCCGGTCGGCGACGCTCGTCTCCCACACCTCGTGCACGCGGGCGTCCTCGCGCAGCCGGACCTCGCCGGGCCCGGTCCACCGCGCCCCGTGCAGGTCGACGAGCCGGGGGCGCAGCACCTCCGCCGCCGCGCGCCGCACCACCAGCACGCCGGTGCCGCGCGGGCCGCGCAGCCACTTGCGGCCGGTGCCGGTGACCACGTCGACGCCCAGCTCGTCCGCGCGCACCGGCAGCTGCCCGATCGACTGGCACGCGTCGAGCAGCACCAGCGCGCCCACCTCGTGCGCGGCGGCGGCGACCTCGCGCGCCGGGTTGACCAGGCCGCTGTTCGTGGGCGCGTGGGTCAGCGAGACGAGCTTGACCCGCTCGTCGAGCATCGCGGTCAGCGCGTCGAGGTCCACCTGCCCGCGCGGGTCGGACGGCACGACCTCGGCGACCGCGCCCACCTCCCGCGTCCGGCGCAGGATCGGGATGGCGGTGCCCGCGTACTCGGCCTCGCTGATGAGCACCCGGTCGCCCTCGGCCAGCGGCACGGCGTCGAACGCGGTCAGCCACGACCGGGTCGCGCTGTCGGTGAACGCGACCTCGTCCGGCCGCGCGCCCAGCAGCTCGGCGACCAGGCCGTACCCGGCCTCCAGGTCGGCCTCGCGCTCCTCCGCGGCCAGGTACCCGCCGACCTCGGCCTCCCGGCGCAGGTGCGCGACGACCTCGTCCACGACCTCCCGCGGCGGGAGGGAGGAGCCGGCCGAGTCCAGGAAGATCGTCATCGGGGCGCCCACTTCTCCAGGTTCCACCAGGGTCCCCACGACAGCGCGCCGTGCACGTGCGGGTCCACCACGGGCTGGTAGCCGGTCCAGTTCTCCCGCACCACGTACGCGTGCTGCACGGACGCCAGCACGACCATGCCCGGCGAGGCCAGGTAGGCCCGCTGGAACTGCTTGTACGCCGCCGCCCGCTGCGCCGGGTCCAGCAGCGTCCGCCCGGTGTCCAGGGCGGCGTCGACCCGCGGGTTCGAGTAGCCCCACGGGTTGCCGGTGTGCAGCACCGGGTAGGTCGTCGGGTCGGGGTCGAACGGCGAGCCGCCGCCGTGCAGCAGGGCGTCCGCGCCGAGCCGGCCGGCGATCGCCTCCCGGCCCAGGCCCGCGAGCTGCACGTCCACGCCGACCGCCTTGGCGTCCGCGGCGAACGCGGTGGCCAGGTCGGCGCGGACCGCGTCGCCGAGCGGGTACATCAGGGTGAACCGGGCGGGCACGCCGTCGCGCACGCGCACGCCGTCCGCGCCGCGCGCCCAGCCGGCCTGGTCCAGCAGGAGGTTGGCCAGCACCTCGTCGTGGGGGAACTCCGCGTCGGGGTCGAGGAACTCCGGCAGGGCGTCCGGCACCGGCGTGCTCGCCGGGCTGCCCTTGCCGCCGAGCAGGCCGTCGACCAGGCCCCGCCGGTCGACGGCGTGGTTGAGCGCCATCCGGATCGCGCCGTCGCCGGTCACCGGGCCGGTGGGCAGGGTGACGGAGCGCAGGTCGGCGCTGCGGTGCGTGATGACGCGCAGCCCGTCGCCGTCGGACTCGTCCGCGAGGCGCGGCGGCAGCTCGGCGCCGTCGAACTCGCCCGCGCGCATGCGCTGGGCGCGGGTGTTGTCGTCCGGCACGAACACCACGGTGAGCTTGCGGATGCGGGGCTCGCCGGCGAAGTGGGAGGCGTTGGCCTCCAGCACCATCCGGTCGCCCTTCTTCCACTCCACCAGCTTGTACGGGCCGGTGCCGACCGGTCGGACGTCGGCCAGCGGCACGCCGAGCGCCTCGCTGGGCAGGATGCCGAGCGTGAGCAGGTGCGGGAACGCGGCCCAGGTGTGCGCCAGGGTGAACCGGACCGTGTGCACGTCGAGCTGCTCCACGCCGGTCAGGCCGGCGTACCCGGCCCGCTCGGTCGAGCCGGTGGCCGGGTCCAGCAGCGCCCGGTAGGTGGCCAGGACGTCCTCGGGGCCGAACGTCGTGCCGTCGGCGAACGTCACGCCCTCGCGCAGGGTGACGGTCCAGCTCAGGCCGTCCGCGGCGGGCTCGGGCGGTTCGGCGGCGAGCTGGGGCCGCACGCTGCCGTCCGCGCGGTGCTCGACCAGGCCGTCGTAGATCTTGGAGACGCCGCCGCGGCCGTAGCCGAGCAGCGGGTTCAGCGAGGTCGGCTCCTCCGGGTCGGCGAGCACGATCGAGCTGCCGTCCGGGGTTCCCTCGGCGCTCTGCGTCGGGCCGCCCGTGCACCCCGCGGCGACGAGGGCGAGGGCGGTGAGGACGAGCGGGGGCAGGAGGGAGCGCACGGTTCCCGACACTACCTAGAGTGGGTGGCATGCGTGTCGCCCTGTGCCAGATCAGCTCCTCCACCGACCCGGCGGCCAACCTCGACCTGGTGCGGGAGGGGACGGCGCGCGCGGCGGCCGACGGCGCCCGCGTGGTCGTGTTCCCCGAGGCGGCGATGTGCCGGTTCGGGGTGCCGCTCGGACCGGTCGCCGAACCGCTGGGCGGACCGTGGGCGACGGCGGTGCGCGACGTCGCCCGCGAGCACGGCGTGGTGGTCGTGGCGGGCATGTTCACGCCCGCGCCCGACGGCCGCGTGGCGAACACCCTGCTGGTGACCGGCGGTGGGCACCACGTGGGCTACGACAAGATCCACCTGTTCGACGCGTTCGGCTTCACCGAGTCGCGCACCGTGGCGCCGGGGTCGTCGGTGGTGGCGGTCGAGGTGGACGGGGTCGTGCTGGGCCTGGCCACCTGCTACGACGTGCGGTTCCCGGAGCTGTTCCGGGCGCTGGCGGACCGGGGCGCGTCGGTGGTGCTGGTGTGCGCGTCGTGGGGCGCCGGCCCGGGCAAGCGGGAGCAGTGGGAGCTGCTGGTGCGCGCACGGGCGCTGGACTGCACGTCGTGGGTGCTGGCCTGCGGCCAGGCCGACCCGGCGACCGACCACGGCGGCGCGCCGACGGGCGTCGGCTTCAGCACGGCCGCCTCGCCGCTGGGCGCGGTGGTCGGGCAGCTGGCGGGCGAACCCGGGACCCTGCTCGTCGACGTCGACGCGGAATCGGTCGAGGCCGCCCGGCGCACGCTGCCGGTCCTCGCGAACCGCCGCCTGTGAATCCCTTTCGGGGGGTCGCGCATCCCTCGTACGTGTGGTGACCCGCATGGGTGTCCGCGTGGCCCGGGAAGCCCTTCTCCGGAAGAGCAGCGACGGCGAAGGGGAACGCGATCATGATCAACCAGGCCGAAGTGGACCGGCTGTACGACTGCGAGGTCATCGACGAGCACGGCGAGCGGATCGGCTCCGTCAAGCAGATCTGGCTCGACGACCGCGACGGCCGGCCGATGTGGGCCTCGGTGCACACCGGCCTGTTCGGGCTCAGGGAGTCGTTCGTCCCGATCCAGGACGCGACCATGGGCAACGGCACCATCACCGTGCACGTGGACAAGCAGCAGGTGAAGGACGCGCCGCGGGTGGACGTGTCCGACCAGCACATGTCCGACGAGCAGCAGGACGAGCTGTACGCGCACTACGGGATGATCCCCGCCCACCGCAGCGGCGACCACGACCGGCTGCCCGGCGGGAAGGCCCGCTCCGGCGGGCAGGCCGCCGGGGGCATGGCCGCCGGCCCGGCGGCGGGCGGCGGGGTCGCCGACCGGACGCCGGGCAGCGCCGACGAGCGCGGGGTGGCGTCCCGCCAGGGCCGCCACGAGACCCGCGCCGACGACGCGGTGACCAGGTACGAGGAGGACGTCCACGTCGGCACGCGCGAGGCGGAGGCCGGCCGGGTGCGCCTGGTGAAGCACACCGTGACCGAGCAGCGGGACATGACGGTGCCGGTCACGCACGAGGAGGTCAGGGTCGTCCGCGAACCGGCCGACGGCGCGCCGACCGACCGGGCGTTCACCGACGAGGAGGCCTCGGTGACCCTCCGCCGCGAGGAGCCCGTGGTGGAGAAGACCACGAAGCCGGTCGAGCGGGTGCGGCTGGAGAAGGAGGCCGTCACCGAGCAGGAGCGCGTCAGCGGCCAGGTCCGCAAGGAGCGCGTCGACGTCGAGCGCGACGACCGCCGCGACTCCTGACCGGTGCACCTCCCGACCGAACGCGCCCGCGTCCCCGTGCCGGGACGCGGGCGCCCTCCCGTCGCGCTCAGCGCAGGTCGAGCCCGAGGTCCAGGGCGGGCGCCGAGTGGGTCAGGCCGCCGACCGCCAGGTAGTCCACGCCGGTCTCCGCGTACGCCCGGGCCACGTCGAGGGTCAGCCCGCCCGACGCCTCCAGCCGCACGCCGCCCGCCCGCCGGACGGCCTCGGCGCAGTCTGCGACGGTGAAGTTGTCCAGCAGCACGAGCTCCGCGCCCTCGGCGACGGCCTCGTCCAGCTGCTCCAGCGAGTCCACCTCGACCTCGCACGCCAGGTCGGGCGCGTGCGCGCGCACCGCGGCCAGCGCGGCCCGCACGGACCCCGCCGCCCGGACGTGGTTGTCCTTGATCAGCACGGCGTCGCCCAGGCCCAGCCGGTGGTTCACGCCGCCGCCCGCGCGCACCGCGTACTTCTCCAGCAGCCGCAGGCCCGGCAGGGTCTTGCGGGAGTCGCGGACGGCCGCCCGGGTGCCCGCGACCTCGTCCACCCACGCGGCGGTCAGCGTCGCGATGCCGGACAGGTGGCACACCAGGTTCAGCGCGGTGCGCTCGGCGGTCAGCAGCCCGCGCACGGGACCGCGCAGCACGAGCGCCGGTTCGCCGGGGACCGCCTTCGAGCCGTCCTCGCGCTCCGCCAGCACCTCCACGTCGGTGACCTGGCGGAACACCTCCAGGGCGGCGGGGACGCCGGCGAGCACACCGGCTGCGCGGGGCGTCAGCTCGGCCACGGCCACGGCGTCCGCGGGCACGGTGGCCTCGGTCGTCGCGTCCGGTCCGTAGCGGAGGTCCTCCGCCAGGGCGGTCGCGATCACGCGCCGCAGGTCGTCGAGGTCCAGGTCGTTCATGCCACTCCCCTCGCCGCGACCGGGTCGGCCAGCACGGGCTGCCCGGACGGGTTGAGCCGGACGACGTGGCTGCGCCGCCCGCGCAGGTCGTCGCGTTCGGTGAAATCGGTGCGCACGTGGCAGCCGCGCGACTCCTCGCGCTCGGCCGCCGCCGCGATCAGGGCCCGCGCCGCCACGGTGAGCGCCGCGTCCTCGACCAGCTGCCGGGTGTCGAGCACCCGGTCGACCGTGGAGAGGTCGAGCACCGAGCCGACGACCGCCAGGCCCTCGGCGTCGCGCCCGATGGCCGCGTAGCGGGACATCACGCGCTGGAGCGAGTCGCGGTCGGCGACCGGCGCGGTCGGCAGCGACGCCGTGCCGGCGCACCGCGCCAGGAGGCCCACCGCCAGGTCCGCCGCGACCGCCTCGGCCGCGCGCGTGCCGACGACCAGCCCTTCCAGGAGGCTGTTGGACGCCAACCGGTTCGCGCCGTGCAGGCCGGTCCGGGCCACCTCGCCCGCCGCGTACAGGCCGGTCACGCCGGTCCGTCCGTCCACGTCGGACACGACGCCGCCGCACGCGAAGTGCGCGGCCGGGGCCACCGGGATCGGCTCGGCCGACGGGTCCACCCCCGCGGCCAGGCACGCCGAGTGGACGGTCGGGAACCGCCGCGCGAGGTCCGGGATGCCGGTCGCGTCGAGGAACACGTGGTCGTCCACGCCGCCGGGCGCGCCGGCCAGGTGCCGGGTGATCGCCGCGGCCACGACGTCGCGCGGCGCCAGGTCCTCCAGCGGGTGCACGCCGCGCATGACCCGCGCGCCGGTCGCGTCGACCAGCACCGCGCCCTCGCCGCGCACCGCCTCGGTGACCAGCGGGCACCGGCCGCGCGCGCCGCGCCCGGTGTAGAGCACGGTCGGGTGGAACTGGACGAACTCGACGTCCGCCGCGACCGCGCCCGCCCGCAGCGCCAGCGCCAGGCCGTCGCCGGTGGCCACCTCGGGGTTCGAGGTCGCCTGGTAGAGCTGCCCGAGGCCACCGCTGGCCAGCAGCACGGCGGGTGCGGTCAGCACGCCCGGCACGCCGTTGCCGTCGAGCACCAGCAGCCCGCAGACCTGGCCGAGCGGCGTGCGCACGGCGTCCACCGCGATGTGGTCCTCCAGCACCGGGACCTGCCCGTGGGACGCGGCGAGCAGCGCGCGCTCCACCTCGGCCCCGGTCGCGTCGCCGCCGGCGTGCACGACGCGGAACGCGCTGTGCCCGCCCTCCCGCGTGCGCGCCAGGGCGCCGCCCGGCAGGGCGTCGAACACGGCGCCGCGCTCGCGCAGCCGGGTGACCGCCGCCGGACCGCCGCCGACCACCGCCCGCACGGCGTCCTCGTCGCACAGGCCCGCGCCCGCGACGAGCGTGTCCACCACGTGCGCCTCGACGGAGTCGCCCTCGTCGTGCTCGCCGGGCAGCACGACGGCGACGCCGCCCTGCGCCCACCGGGTGTTGCCGTCGCCGCCGGACGCCTTGGTCACGACCAGCACGCGCAGGCCCAGCTCACGCGCGCGCAGCGCCGCCGTCAGGCCGGCCACCCCCGTGCCGACGACCACCAGGTCGGCGCGGGCCTCCCACAGCGGGCCCCGTCCCGGCGTGGCGCTCACTCGCCGCCGCCGGGCTGCCCGATCTCGATCATGCGCTGCACGGCGCCCCGGGCGCGCTCGGCGGTCCCCGGGTCCACGTGCACCTCGTCCTTGCCCTCGCGCAGGCCGCGCAGCAGGGCCGTCGGGGTGATCATCTTCATGTACCGGCACGACGCACGGTCGTTCACCGCGCGGAAGTCGATCTCCGGCGCGGCGCGGCGCAGCTGGTGCAGCATGCCGATCTCGGTGGCCACGAGCACCGACGTGGCGCTGGTGGCGCGGGCTGCGGTGATCATGTCGCCGGTGGAGAGGATCTTGACCTTCTCCGCCGGGACGGTGCCCTCGCCCGCGAGGTAGAGCGCGGAGGTCGCGCAGCCGCACTCGGGGTGGATGAACAGGTCGGCGTCCGGGTTGTCGGCCGCGCGCCGCGCCAGCTCGGGGCCGTTGATGCCCGCGTGCACGTGGCACTCGCCCGCCCAGATGTGCAGGTTCTCGCGGCCGGTCTCGCGCTTGACGTGCGCGCCGAGGAACTGGTCCGGCAGGAACAGCACCTCGCGGTCGGCCGGGATCGAGGCCACCACGTCCACCGCGTTCGACGACGTGCAGCAGATGTCGGTCTCCGCCTTCACCTCGGCGGTGGTGTTCACGTAGGACACGACGACGGCGCCGGGGTGCTCGGCCTTCCAGGCGCGCAGCTCGTCGCCGGTGATCGAGTCGGCCAGCGAGCAGCCGGCGCGCTCGTCCGGGATCAGGACCGTCTTGTGCGGGGCCAGGATCTTGGCGGTCTCGGCCATGAAGTGCACGCCGCAGAACACGATGGTGGACGCGTCGCTCGCGGCCGCGATGCGGCTGAGCGCCAGCGAGTCGCCGGTGTGGTGGGCGATGTCCTGGATCTCGGGCAGCTGGTAGTTGTGCGCGAGGATGACGGCGTCCCGCTCCCGGGCCAGCCGCAGCACCTCGTCCCGCCAGTCGGCGTCGGGCTCGATGCCGTCGTACGCGCCGTCCGAGGTTCGCTCCACGTAAGCGGTAGCGACCATGCTTCCTCCTTGGGCCAAGGTTTTCGCCTATCGGTCGAAAACACTGCCGATAGTATCAGCCGGTGGGTCTCGCGGGACATGAGGTGCTGGCCGCAGTGCTCCAGGTGAGAGCCGGATCACTCCAGGTCATGTTGTGGCGGCGCGCGCGGGAACCGCACGCTCACCGCTGGTCACTGCCCGGAGGCGGTCTGGGGGATTCCGAGGACGTCGAGTCGTCGATCCGGCGCCAGCTGGCGGAGAAGGTCGACGTGCGACAGTTGTCACACGTGGAGCAGCTGGCCGTCTTCAGCAACCCCGCCCGGGTGCCCGGACCGCGCGTCGTGGCGACCGCGTTCCTCGGCCTGGTGCCCTCCGACATCGACCCCGTCGTGCCGTCGGACACCGAGTGGCACCCCGTGGACTCCCTGCCCCCCACCGCGTTCGACCACGAGTCGATCTGCCGCCGCGCCCGCAGCAGGCTCGCGTCCAAGCTGTCCTACACCAACCTCGGCTTCGCGCTGGCGCCGCCGGAGTTCACCATCTCCGCGCTGCGGTCGCTGTACTCGGCGGCGCTGGGCTACACGGTGTCCGCGACGAACCTCCAGCGCGTGCTGTCCCGCCGGGGCCTGCTCGAACCCACCGGCGCCACCGCGCCGCCCGGTCCGTCCGGCGGCCGGCCCGCGGCGCTGTTCCGCTTCTCCTCGGGGGAGATGCGGGTCACGGACCCGTTCGCCGTGCTGCGGCCACCCGCCACCCGTAGCTTGGGTCCGTGACCACGACGCTCCCCCTGTTCCCGCTGGGTACCGTGCTGCTGCCCGGGGCGTCCCTGCCGCTGCACGTGTTCGAGCCCAGGTACCGCCAGCTGACGGTGGACCTCGTGACGGGCGCCGTGCCGGACCGGACGTTCGGCGTCGTGTCGATCAAGCAGGGCTGGGAGGTGGGGTCGGAGAACGTCGAGGCGCTCCACGCGGTCGGCTGCACGGCCGTGCTCCAGGACGCGAAGCGCCTGCCGGACGGCCGCTTCGACCTGACCACGCGGGGAGGGCGGCGGTTCCGCCTGCTGGAGGTCGACGAGGAGAGCGCGCCGTACCTGGTCGGCTCGGTCGAGTGGCTGCCCGACGCCGCGACGCCGCCCGAACTGGAGGCCGCCCTCCCGCTGCTGGCCGCCGGCGCCCGCGCCGCCCACGGCCGCTACCGGGAAGTCGCCTACCAGGGCGACGGCCACCGCCCGCCGGCGGACGACACCGGTCCCGACGAGCTGGCCTACGCCCTGGCCGCCGACTGCCTGCTCACCATGGAGGACCGCCAGCACCTGCTGGAGGAGACCTCGCCGGCCCGCCGGCTGCGCATGATCCGCCGGGTCATGCACCGCGAGGCGGGCATCCTGACGGCGCTGAGCGCGGTCCCGGCGCCGCTGTCGGAACTGGGCCACCTCCCCCACCGCAACTGATCCCGCGCGCCCGCGCCCCGGTCACCCCGCCGCCCGCGGGAGGGCCGGGGCCCTTCGCGCGCCCGCAGCGCTCACCCGATCGTTCCCGTGTTGATTCGCCCTATTGCCCCCTGGTGGGATTGTTCAACAATCCCCTACGGTGTGGTCCACGGCACATCCCTCCGGCTGCGAGGTGACCCGACATGAGCACGACAGACACCACACCCACCGCCACCGGCCCGTTCGCGTGGTTCCACACCCTGGGCCGCAACGGCAAGCGCGCCTTCGTGGGCGCGTTCGGCGGCTACGGGCTCGACGCCTACGACTTCCAGGTCCTGCCCCTGGGCCTGGTCGCCATCACCGCCTACTTCGGCATCAGCCAGGGCCAGGCGGGCCTGCTGAACACCGTCACGCTGGTCGTCTCGGCCATCGGCGGCGCCGTCGCGGGCATCCTCGCCGACCGCATCGGCCGCGTCCGCACCCTCATGATCACCGTGATCACGTACGCCGTCTTCACCGTGGCCTGCGGTTTCGCCACCAGCTACGAGATGCTGATGGTCTTCCGCGCCCTCCAGGGCCTCGGCTTCGGCGGCGAGTGGGCGGCGGGCGCGATCCTGGTGGCCGAGTACTGCAAGCCCCGGTACCGGGGCCGCACGATCGCGTTCGTGCAGAGCTCGTGGGCCGTCGGCTGGGCCCTCAGCGTGATCGTCTACACCGCCGTGTTCAGCTTCGTGCCCCAGGACACGGCCTGGCGCGTGCTGTTCTGGACCGGCGCGATCCCCGCCGTCCTCGTCTTCTACATCCGCCGCAACGTCGAGGACGCGCCCAGGGCCGACGAGGTCCGCGCGACCAGCACCCGCAAGGGCAGCTTCCGGGAGATCTTCCGCGCCCCGCTCGGCCGCACGACGTTCTTCGCCGCGCTCCTCGCCACCGGCGTCCAGGGCGGCTACTACACGCTCGCCAGTTGGGTCCCGACGTTCCTCAAGACCGAACGCGGCCTCAGCGTCGTCGGCACGGGCGGCTACCTGACCCTGCTCATCGGCGGGGCGTTCGCGGGCTACCTCACCGGCGGCCACCTGACCGACCGGCTGGGCCGCAAGCGCACGTTCACCCTGTTCGCGGTGCTGAGCGCGCTGCTGATCGTGCTGTTCACCCAGATCCCGGCGGGCGGGAACGGCATCCTGCTGCTCGTCACGTTCCCGCTCGGCTTCAGCACCTCGGCCATCTTCAGCGGCTTCGGCTCGTACCTCGCCGAGCTGTACCCGACGGACCTGCGCGGCACGGGCCAGGGCTTCACCTACAACTTCGGCCGCGGGATGGGCGCGCTGTTCCCGACGGCGGTGGGCTTCCTGGCCACCACGATGGGCGTCGGCGGCGCGATGGTGTTCGGCGCGCTCGGCTACGGCATCGCCGTGGTCGCCCTGTTCGGCCTGCCCGAGACGAAGGGAGTGGAACTGCGATGACGACGACGACCCCCCGGGAGGTCCGCCGCGCGCACGCCGGCCCCACCGCCGGTCTCGCCGACGGCTACGCCCAGGCCAACCTGATCGCCGTGCCGCGCGACTGGGCCTACGACGTCCTGCTGTTCGCCCAGCGCAACCCCAAGCCGTGCCCGATCCTCGACGTCACCGACGAGGGGAGCAGCGGCACCGTGCTGGCGGACAACGCCGACCTGATGCGCGACCTGCCCCGCTACCGCGTGTGGGAGCACGGCGAGCTGCGCGGCGAGTTCACCGACGCGGCGCCCTTCTGGCGCGACGACCTGGTGGCGTTCCTCATCGGGTGCAGCTTCACCTTCGAGTCGCGGCTCAGGGCCGCCGGCGTGCCGCTGCGGCACGTCGAGCAGGGGCGCAACGTGCCGATGTACGTCACGACGATCCCCTGCCGCCCCGCCGGCCGGCTGCACGGCCCGATGGTCGTGTCGATGCGGTACGTCCCGGCCGCGCTGGTCGGGACGGCGTGGGAGGTGACCGCCCGGATGCCGGCCGTCCACGGCGCGCCGGTCCACGTGGGCGACCCCGCCGAGCTGGGCATCCCGGACCTGGACCGGCCGGACTTCGGCGACCGCACCGAACCGCACGACGGCGACGTCCCCGTGTTCTGGGCGTGCGGCGTCACCCCGCAGGCCGCGGTCGTGGCGTCGAAGCCGCCGTTCGCGATCACGCACGCGCCGGGGCACATGTTCGTCACCGACGTGCCCGACACCGCGTACGCGCTCTGACGGGCTACCCCAGCCGTCGCCCGAGGTCGTCCATCCCGTTCCACGCGGCCAGGCAGCCGTAGGCCAGCGCCGCGCCCAGGGGCCACGCGAGCAGTCCCCACCACGTCTCCAGGACGGGGGCCAGCGCGATCACGTCGCCGACCCCGGGCGCGGCGCCCAGCGCGTACTCCCCGCCCGCGGCGCCGAGCCCGGTGCGCTGCGCCAGGAACCCGGCGAGGGCCGACCCGAGCACCGCGCCCAGCATCACCACGGGACCGCGCCGCTCGCGCAGCATCCACACCGCGATGCCGATCAGCAGCCCGGCGACCAGCCCGATCAGCACGAACAGCATCAGCCCGTCGAGCCGGTGGTAGCTCTCCCCGGTCACCGGGACCAGGGACGCGTCGTCCTGCACGACCACGTTCTGCGGCGGCGCGAGCCACGCCCACAGCCACCCGGCGGGCAGCCCCACCAGGGCGACGGCCGACAGCACGGAGAACGCGGGCAGCAGGTCGCGCTTCACCACGACCCGCGGCCGGCGCACCACGTAGTAGTGCTCGAACGCCGGCGCGGGTGGCACCCGAACGGGCGCGACCCGCTCGTCCACCGGTTGCTCCGCCACCCGACGACCTCCCTGCACCCCGCGGCCACCGCACCCGTGACCGGATGCAGGGCAGGTTACCGCGCGGAGGTGGTCTCCCCGTGCCGGCTGCACGTGGCGGTCCAGCCGGCCGGGGTCACCTGCACCACCATCCGCCGCGCGCACCGGGCGCAGAAGCGCGGCGGGTCGATCACGCCCAGCCGGGCCGCGCACGCCGCGTGGTCCGCACCGGCCACCTCGCCGCCGCAGTACCCGCAGTACGTCGCGGCGCCCGTCGTCACGGCATCCGCCATCAGAGGGTCTTGCCCAGTTCCTTGATCGGCATGGACAGCTCGGTGAGCATGTCGAGGTCCTGCTGCGCGGGCCTGCCGAGGTTGGTCAGGTAGTTGCCGACGATGATCGCGTTGACCCCGCCGAGCATGCCCTGCTTCGCGCCCAGGTCGCCGAAGGTCAGCTCGCGCCCGCCCGCGAAGCGCAGGATCGTGCGGGGCAGGGCCAGGCGGAACGCGCCGACCGCGCGCAGCGCGTCCGGGCCCTCGACCACCGGGTAGTTCTCGTACGGCGTCCCCGGGTTGGGGATGAGGAAGTTCAGCGGCACCTCGTCGGGCTCCAGCGCGGCCAGCTGCACGGCGAACTCGGCGCGCTGCGCCAAGGTCTCGCCCATGCCGATGATGCCGCCGCAGCACACCTCCATGCCCGCCTCGCGGATCATGGTCAGGGTGTCCCACCGCTCCTCCCACGAGTGGGTGGTGACCACGTTCGGGAAGTGGGAGCGCGCCGTCTCCAGGTTGTGGTTGTAGCGGTGGACGCCCATCGCCACCAGCTCGTCCACCTGCTCCTGGGTGAGCATGCCGAGCGAGCACGCGATCTGGATGTCGTTGCCGTCCTCGCGGATGGCCTCGATGCCGTCGCGGACCTGGGACAGCAGGCGCTTGTCGGGGCCGCGCACCGCCGCCACGATGCAGAACTCGGTCGCGCCGGTCTCGGCGGTCTGCCGGGCGGCCTTCACCAGGCCGGGGATGTCGAGCCACGCCGAGCGCACCGGGGACGGGAACTGGCCGGACTGCGAGCAGAAGTGGCAGTCCTCGGGGCAGCCGCCGGTCTTGAGCGACACGATGCCCTCGACCTCGACCTCCGGCCCGCACCAGCGCATCCGCACCGCGTGCGCCAGTTCCAGCAGGTCGGGGATGCGCTCGTCGGGCAGCCGGAGGACTTCGAGCACCTGCTCCTCGGACAACCCGACGCCCCGCTCCAGCACCTGCTCGCGCGCGACTCCGAGGACGTCGACCTGTTCGGGGGCTGCGGTCACGACTTCTCCTCCATCGTCGGCGGTGGTCGGCGGCCAGTCTGCCGCACGGACCACCGGGTGCCCAGCGACGTACGTCACTGGGTCCGCATCACTGTTCCGGTGTCACTGTTCCGGGCGGCACGAGTGCGACGCGGTGAACTCCTCCGGGTCGAACGTGCCGCCGAACCACGGCGACAGGCCGGCGCGGGCCGCCCCGGTGAACTCGGCCCGGCCGAGCGCCGCCGCGCCGTCGGGCAGCACGCCGAGCAGCGGCGCGCCGGCGGCCTCGGGCAGGTCGACGAGGTTGCTCAGGGAGGCCAGGTCGGGGTCGGCGGGCCAGCGGCCCACCACCACGCCCACCGACTCCAGGCCGCGCCGCAGCAGGGCCTCGGCCGTCAGCGCGGTGGCGTTCAACGTGCCCAGGCCCGCCTGGGCCACGACCAGCACGGGGGCGTTGAGCGCCCACGCGGCGTCGGCGATCGTCGAACCGGCCTCGTCGAAGCGCACCAGCAGCCCGCCCGCGCCCTCCACGAGCACCAGGTCGTGCGTCGCGTCCAGCTCCACGGCGGCGGCGGCCACGTCGGCGGGGTGCACGGTCGGCTGCCCGGAGCGGCGCGCGGCGGTGGCCGGGGCCAGCGGCTCGGGATAGCGCCGCAGCTCACGGGTGGTGACCGGGCCGGCGAGCCGGGCCACCTCGGCCAGGTCCCCCGGTTCGCCGTCGGCGATGCCGGTCTGCGCGGGCTTGAGCACGGCGACCCGTCGGCCGTCGGCGACCGCCAGGGCGGCCAGGGCCGCGACGACCACCGTCTTGCCGACCTCGGTGCCCGTGCCGGTGATCACGAGGACGCTCACGGGCTCTCACCCTAGGCCTGCACGGAGCGTGGCGATCGTCCGCGTTCTACAGTCACCGGCATGGGTGAGATCGTTCTCTACGGTGCGAACTGGTGCGGTGACTGCCGGCGTGCGAAGGCGTGGCTGCGGGAGCACGCGGTGCCGTTCACGGAGTTCGACGTCGAGCACGACGACGCGGCCCGCGACCGCGCGGTCGAGCTGGCCGGCGGCAGGAAGAACATCCCGGTCGTCCTGCTCCCGGACGGCCGGGTGCTCGTCGAGCCGACGAACACCGAACTGGCCGCCGCGGTCGAGGTCTGACGTGGGCGGGTCCGGCAGACGCGGGCGTCGTCGGCGGAGCGGTCCGCCGGGCGGGACGGCGTACGCCGCCGGGCGGCAGGCCGTGCGGGCACAGCGGAACTGGTTCAACCGGCAGGGCGGCGGGACGCAGACCCTCGTCGTCCTCGGCGGGATCGGGTTGGCGGTCGGGCTGCACTTCCTGCTGTGGGGCGAGGTCATCCCCGCGGTGGGCGCGCTGGTCGGCCGGGTACCGGTGCTGTCGACCGTCGTCGGCTGGCTGTACGGCGGCGGCGCGGTGATGGCGTGGGGCGTCTACGCCGTCAACCGCGCGACGGCGAACCCCGCGGTGCGGAAGAGGCTGCTCACCACGGCGTGGGCGTGGACGCCGATCGCCCTGGCGTGCTTCCCCAGCGACTACGCCGACTCCACCGCGCTGCCCACCGACTACTGGGCGGGCGTGTACGCGAGCGCGTACGGCGTGATCATCGTCCCGCTGGCCGGCATCGTGATCAGCCTGCTCTCGGCGTTGCTGGTCAAGCTGTTCCCGCGGCTGGGGGACGTGGACGGCGGGTGGCTGGGCTGGGCCTGGATCGGCTACTCGGTCCTGCTGCTGGTGTGGGCCTCGACCCTGCTGCGCACGTGAGGGGGGTGCGACGTGGGCAAGAAGGGCAGGCGCAGGCGGCGGCAGGCCGAGAGCGCGCGCAGGTACGACGAGGAGGTGCTGGCCCCTCGCCTGCGGCAGGTGGCGATCGCCGCCGCGGCGGAACGTGCGAGGAGGGTGGTCCCCGCGCGGGAGAACTGGTTCGCCCGGCAGCGGTTCGGCGTCCGACTCCTGGTCGTGCTGCTGGTGGCCGCCGTCGTGGTCGCCGGGCACTTCCTCGTGTGGGGCGGGCTGATGCCGTGGGCGGGGTACGCGTTCGAGGAGACCCAGGTGTTCTCCACCGTGGCCGGCTGGCTGTGGGGCGGCGGCGCGATCGCGATGTGGGGGGTCTACGCGATCAACCGCGACACGGCGGACGCGGCCATCAGGACGGACCTGGTCGCGCTGGCGTGGACGTGGACGCCGGTGGCGCTGGCGTGCCTGCCCAGCGGTCTCGCCGACTTCGCCGCCCTGCCCCCGGACTACGCGGCGGGCGCGTTCGCGGGCGCGTACGGCGTCGCCGCGATCTGCCTGGCCGTCCTGCTCTCACCGGTGGCGACCAGGCTGTTCCCCCGCCTCGGGCGGACCCGCAGCGCGACGCTGGGGTGGCTGTGCGTGGGCTACTCGGTCCTGCTGCTGGTGTGGGCGTCAACGCTGCTGCGCACGTGACGCCTCGGCCGCCGCCACCACGGCGGCCGAGATCGCGGCCACGTCGTCGTCCGTGCTGACGAACGGCGGCATGGTGTAGATCAGGTCCCGGAACGGGCGCAGCCACACGCCGCGGTCGACGGCCGCGGCGGTGGCGGCGACCACGTCGACCTGGTGGTCGAGCTGCACCACGCCGATCGCGCCCAGCACCCGCACGTCACCCGGCGCGTCGGCGAGACCGGCGCGCAGCCCGTCCGAGACGCGCCCCACGGCGCCCCTCCAGTCCTGCGACAGCAGCAGTTCCGTCGAGGCCAGCGCCACCGCCGAGGCGAGCGGGTTGCCCATGAACGTCGGGCCGTGGGCGAGCACGGGCACCTCGCCGCGCGAGATGCCGTCGGCCACGGCGGACGTGCACAGGGTCGCCGCCATCGACAGGTAGCCGCCGGTCAGCGCCTTGCCCACGCACATGACGTCCGGGCTGATCCCGGCGTGGTCGGCGGCGAACAGCTCGCCGGTGCGGCCGAAGCCGGTGGCGATCTCGTCGAAGACCAGCAGCACGTCGTGCGCCAGGGTCAGCTCGCGCAGCACGTGCAGGTAGCGCGGGTCGTGGAACCGCATGCCGCCCGCGCCCTGCACCACGGGTTCGACGACGACGGCGGCCAATTCGTGCGCGTGCCGCTCGACCAGGTCGGCCAGCACCCGCACGTAGTCGGTCTCCAGCTCGCGCGGCGGCGCGGGGGCGAACACCTGCTCGGGCAGCACGCCCCGCCACAGCGAGTGCATCCCGCCCTCCGGGTCGCACACGGACATCGGCTGGAACGTGTCGCCGTGGTAGCCGCCGCGCCAGGTCAGCAGCCTCCGCTTCTCCGGGCGCCCCCGGGAGCGCCAGTACTGGAGGGCCATCTTGACCGCGACCTCGACGGACACCGACCCCGAGTCGCACAGGAACACGTGCTCCAGCGGCGCGGGCGTGATCTCCACGAGCTTCGCGCACAGCGCCACCGCGGGCTCGTGGGTGAGGCCGCCGAACATCACGTGGCTCATCCGGCCGAGCTGGTCGCGCACCGCCGCGTCGAGCACGGGGTGCCGGTAGCCGTGGATCGCGGCCCACCACGACGACATGCCGTCGACCAGCTCGCGCCCGTCGTCCAGCCGGAGCCGGACCCCCGAGGCCGACGAGACCACCAGCGGCTCCAGGGTGCCCGGCATCGGGCCGTACGGGTGCCAGACGTGCGCCCGGTCCAGCTTCAGCAGTTCATCGCGCTCCACGGGGCGTGAGGTTAACCGGCAGCTCCACCAGCCCCCTGATCAGCGTCCCCGGCCGCCACGGCAGCGACTCCGGGTCCTCGGTCGGCGTCACGTCGAAGCGCTCCAGCAGCATGCCCACGGCGATCTCGCCCTCCAGCCGGGCCAGCGGCGCGCCCAGGCAGAAGTGGATGCCGTGCCCGAACGCCAGGTGCCCGCCGGTCGGCCGGGTGATGTCGAACCGGTCGGCGTCGGGGAACTTCGCCTCGTCCCGGTTGCCCGACAGCAGCGACACCAGCACCAGGCTGTCCTTCGGGATGACCACGTCGCCCAGCTCGACGTCCTCGGTGGTGTAGCGCACCGTCGCCTGGTTGATCGGGCTCTCGTAGCGCAGGAACTCCTCCACCGCGCCGGGCAGCAGCGACGGGTCGTCGCGCAGCTTCGCCAGCTGGTCGGGGTGGCGCAGCAGGTGGTAGACGCCGTTGGCGATCAGGTTGACCGTCGTCTCGTGCCCGGCGACGAGCAGCAGGAACGCCATCGCGATCAGCTCGCCCTGGTCGAGCCGGTCCCCGTCGTCGCCGGCGTGGACCAGCTCGGAGAAGAAGTCGTCACCGGGGTCGGCCCGCTTGTGCTCGACGAGCTGGAGCAGGTAGCCGGCCATCGCCTGCCCGGCCGCCTGGATGTCCACCGGCTCGAAGCTGCCGCCCACCAGCACGTTCGACCACTGCCGGAAGTCGTCGCGCCGGTCCATCGGCACGTCGAGCATCTCGCAGATGACCGTGATGGGCAGCGGGAACGCCAGCGCGTCCACCAGGTCGACGTCACCCCGCGCCGCCGCCTCGTCCAGCAGGGACCGGGTGATCTCCCGGACGCGGGGGCGCAGCAGCTCGACGCGGCGGGCGGTGAACGCCTTGGTGACGAGCTTGCGCAGCCGCGTGTGGTCCGGCGGGTCCATGTTCAGCATGGTCCTGGCCAGCGACTCGTCGAACGCCGGTCCCTCGACCCCGTCCGGGCGGGACAGCTCGACCACCCGCCGGAAGCCCTCGTGGTGCTTGCTGAACCTCGGGTCGGCGAGCACCGACCGGGCCTCCTCGTACCGGGTCACCAGCCACGCCCTGGACCCGCGCGGCAGCACCACCCGGGTCGCCGCCGCTCCCTCGCGGAACGCGGCGTGGTACGCGTGCGGATCGGCGAAGTACTCCTCGCCCAGCACGTCGAGACCGGCGATCTTCTCCCCCATCGGAGAGCCCCTCCCAGTTTGAGTTAACCCTGTTCACTCAAACGAATCGAGAGGTGCTCGTGTCCCCGCAACCGGCCGGTATCACCCGATCAGCCCAAGCACCCCGGACCGAGCAGCGCCTTCAGGTCTCCCATCAGGGACGGGGTGGGGGCGACCCGGAGCGCGTCGTCCAGCTTCAGCAGCGTGTTGCGGCTGCTGTTGATGACGAGGTTGAGGTGCACCTCGGTCGAACCCGGGTGGGCGCGCAGCACCTCCTTGAGGGAGGTCACCGTCCTCGGGTCGCACCGCGACGCGGACAGCTTCAGCTTCAGCGCCTGCGACCCCAGCTCGGCCAGGTCCGGCACCACCAGGTCGTTGGCGATCAGCGAGGTCCGGTCGTCCCGCTTCGCCACCCGCGCCTTGACCAGCACGATCGCGTCCTCGGCCACCGACATGCCGTGCACGATGTAGCTCTTGGGGAAGAACAGCACCTCGATGCCGCCGGCGAGGTCCTCCAGCATCGCCGACGCCCACGGCTCGCCGTTCTTGTTCACCCGGCGCGTCACCGAGGCGAGGATGCCGCCCAGCGTGACCTGCTGCCCGTCCGGCACGTCGCCTTCCAGGATGCGCGCGATCGAGGTGTCCGAGTAGGACGAGAGGATCTGCTCCACGCCGTTGAGCGGGTGGCCCGACACGTACAGGCCCAGCATCTCCCGCTCCAGGGTGAGCTGGTGCTTGGACTCCCAGTGCTCCTCGGGGATCCTGACGTCGAACACCGACGCGCCGTCGTCGCCGCCGCCGTCGCCGAACAGGTCGAACTGGCCGCGCGCCTCCTCCTTCTTGGTCAGCATGACCGCGTCGACCGCCTCGACGTGGACCATGTGCAGGCCCTTGCGCGGGTGGCCGAGCGAGTCGAACGCGCCCGCCTTGATCAGCGATTCGACGACCTTCTTGTTGCACGCCTGGGCGTCGACCTTGCGCAGGAAGTCGGAGAAGTCGGTGAACTTCCCCTTCTCCTTGCGGGTCGCGATGATCGCGTCGACCACGTTCGCGCCGACGTTGCGGATCGCGCCCAGGCCGAACCGGATGTCGTCCCCGACCGCGACGAACTCGCGTTCCGACTCGTTGACGTCCGGCGGGAGCACCGTGATGCCCATCCGGCGGCACTCGGCCAGGTAGATGGCCGACTTGTCCTTGTTGTCCGAGTTCGTGGTGAGCAGGGCGGCCATGAACTCGGCCGGGTAGTTCGCCTTGAGGTACGCGGTCCAGTAGGAGACCAGGCCGTACGCGGCGGAGTGCGCCTTGTTGAACGCGTAGTCCGCGAACGGGACGAGGATGTCCCACAGGGTCTTGATCGCGTCGGCCGGGTAGCCGTTGTCGAGCATGCCCTTCTCGAAGCCGGCGAACTCCTTGTCCAGGATCTCCTTCTTCTTCTTGCCCATCGCGCGGCGCAGCAGGTCCGCCTGGCCGAGCGAGTAGCCCGCCAGCTTCTGCGCGATCGCCATGACCTGCTCCTGGTACACGATCAGGCCGTACGTCGTGCCCAGGATGTCCTCCAGGGCGTCGGCCAGCGCCGGGTGGATCGGCGTGATCTCCTGGAGCTTGTTCTTGCGCAGCGCGTAGTTCGTGTGCGAGTTCGCGCCCATCGGGCCCGGGCGGTACAGCGCGCCCACGGCCGAGATGTCCTCGAAGTTGTCGGGGCGCATCAGCCGCAGCAGGTCCCGCATGGGGCCGCCGTCCAGCTGGAACACGCCCAGCGTCTCGCCCTTCGACAGCAGGGCGTAGGTCTTCTTGTCGTCCAGGCCGAGGTGGTCGAGGTCGACCGGCGCCTTGCCGTTCAGCTCGATGTTCTTGAGCGTGTCGTCGATCGTGGTCAGGTTGCTCAGGCCCAGGAAGTCCATCTTCAGCAGGCCGAGCGTCTCGCACGTCGGGTAGTCGAACTGGGTGATGATCGAGCCGTCCTGCGGGCGCATCCAGACCGGGATGTGGTCCGTCAGCGGCTCCGCGGACATGATCACCGCGCAGGCGTGCACGCCCGCGTTGCGGATCAGGCCCTCCAGGCCGCGGCCGGTGTCGATGATCTCCTTGACCTGGGGGTCCGTCTCGTAGAGCGCCCGGACCTCGGCCGCCTCGGAGTACCGCTTGTGCGCCGGGTCGAACACGCCCGACAGCGGGATGTCCTTGCCCATCACGGCGGGCGGCATGGCCTTGGAGATGCGGTCGGCCACCGCGTAGCCCGGCTGCCCGTACAGCACGCGGGCGGAGTCCTTGATCGCCGCCTTCGCCTTGATCGTGCCGAACGTGATCACCTGGGCGACCTTGTCGGCGCCCCACTTCTCGGTCACGTACCGGATCACGTCACCGCGCCGGCGCTCGTCGAAGTCGATGTCGATGTCGGGCGGGCTGACGCGGTCCGGGTTGAGGAACCGCTCGAAGATCAGGCCGTGGGCCAGCGGGTCGAGGTCGGTGATGCCCATCGCGTAGGCGATGAGCGCGCCCGCGGCGGAACCGCGGCCCGGGCCGACGCGGATGCCGTTGGCCTTGGCCCAGTTGATGAAGTCGGCGACCACCAGGAAGTAGGACGGGAAGCCCATCTGGAGGATGACGCCGATCTCGAACTCGACCTGCTTCTCGTGGACCTCGTCCACGCCGTCCGGGAACCGGCGGCGCATGCCGGCCCAGACCTCCTCGCGGAAGTAGTCGGCCTCGGTCATGCCCGCCGGCACCGGGTAGCGCGGCATCAGGTTCTGGAAGGCGAACATGCCGGTCGTGTCGACCTTCTCCGCCACCAGCAGGGTGTTGCGGCAGCCCTGCTGCCAGGCGTCGGACGAGTCGATCGCGCGCATCTCGTCGGGCGACTTCAGGTGGTAGCCGGTGCCGTCGAACTTGAACCGGGTCGGGTCCTGGAGCGTCTTGCCGGTCTGCACGCACAGCAGCGCCTCGTGCGCCTCGCGGTCCTCGGCGTAGGTGTAGTGCGAGTCGTTCGTCACGACGAACGGGATGGCGAGCTTCCTGGCGATCTCCAGCAGACCGCCGCGCACCCGGCTCTCGATCTCGATGCCGTGGTCCATCAGCTCGACGAAGAAGTTGTCCGCGCCGTAGATGTCGCGCCACTTGGCGGCGGCCTCCAGGGCCTCCCGCTCGTGGCCGAGGCGCAGGCGGGTCTGCACCTCGCCGGAGGGGCAGCCGGTGGTCGCCATGAGCCCCGCCGAGTGCTCGGCGATCAGCTCGGCGTCCATGCGCGGCCACTTGCCCAGCTGGCCCTCCGTGGAGGCCCGGCTGGAGAGCTTCATCAGGTTGTGCAGGCCCTCGTTGGTGCGGGCCCAGATGGTCTGGTGGGTGTACGCGCCGCTGGCGGAGACGTCGTCCGACTTCTGCCCCGGGTCGCCCCACAGCACGCGCTTCTTGTTGAAGCGGGACTCGGGGGAGAGGTACGCCTCGATGCCGATGATGGGCTTGACGCCGGCGGCGGTGGCCTGCCGGTAGAAGTCGTAGGCCCCGTACATGTTGCCGTGGTCGGTGATCGCGGCCGCGGGCATGCCCATCCGCTCGCACTCGGCGAACATGTCCTTCAGCTTCGCCGCGCCATCGAGCATCGAGTACTCGGTGTGCACGTGGAGGTGCACAAACGAGTCGGACACCCTAACCCCCTTGTGTACCACATACGGTGAACGGATCGCGGGGACGAGACCGCCGCCCGCAGCACACTAGTCCGACCGTGGAAGCGACGACCAGTCGACGGGCCGATGCCGCGAAGATCGCACCGAGCGGGTAGCGTTCGGTGGTGTGGTAACGCCGGACCCCGTAGACGCACGCCTGCTCGCGCTGCTCGCCGAGTCGGGCCGGGCGGCGGTCCACGAGCTGGCGGCCAAGCTCGGCATGGACCCGCGGGAGGCGGCCACCCGGCTGATCACCCTGTCGGGCAGCGGCCTGCCGCTGCTGGTCGGCGTCGAGTGCGACCCGAACGGCATCCGCAAGGCGCTCGCCAACAGCATGGCCTGGGGCAACTACGCGGGTCCGCCCGCCGGGCAGGTGCGCGGCACGCCCAGCGGGCCGTACCCCGGCGCGGGCACACCGTCGGGCCCCTACCCGCCGTACGCCCCGCCGCAGGGCCCGCCCAGCCAGCCGTTCCCGGCGCAGCCGCAGCCGCACCAGTCCGGCCCCGTGCCGGCGCCCGAGCCGATGAGCGTGTGGGGGGTGCCCGGCACGTCCGGCTGGGCGCGGGGCGACCAGCAGCCCACCCCGCGCTCGCGCACCGGCAAGATCGGCAGCGCGCTGGAGACCGAGGGCCTGGAGGGCGCCCGGCTCACGATCCAGCTGGTCGAGGTCGTCGACCCGGCCGACTTCCTGTTCACCGCCGCCGGCTACAAGCTGGCCCCCGGCGAGCGGGCCGTGGTCGTGCACACGGAGCTCGCGAACACGGGCAAGGTGCCGTTCAACGCGCTGCCCGACATGTACCTGGTGCTGATGACGACCACCGGCGAGACGGTGGGCAAGGCCCCCGTCTCCCTGTCGTCCCGGCCGCCGCACAAGATCGGCGTGCAGCCGGGCGAGACGGCCGGCGGGCACACCGTCTACGTGCTGCCGGAGGACACGGCGATCTTCTCGGTCCGCTGGAGCTCCCGCCCGGAGACCGACCTGAACACCCTGGTCTGGACGATCGACGACTAGGTGTTCTGTCCTGTGAGGTTGGGGACGCGGCTGGCGGGTGGTTGGCCCTTGAGCGCGGTGTGGCCGCGGTGGTGATTGTAGGTGTGCAGCCATCGCGGCAGTGCCGCTCGTCGTT
>NZ_NSDM01000015.1 GCF_030852425.1 Saccharothrix longispora | reverse complement strand
CAACTCGCCGACGCCACCACCACCACCCCCTTCACCCCACCCGACGACGACACGGCCACCCTGCACGTCGTCCACTACCGGTGACCGCCCACGCCCCACCAGACCGCGGACGGACGGGCTCCCAGGGTGTGACGCGCACCGCCTCCTGCGCGGTGCGAACACATTTTCGCAGGTCAGAGGGCATCTTCAGACTTCCGCTCCCGATTGTGGCGGCCCTGTAGAGAGAATTCAGACGCATTGTGGCGGCCTCCGCCCACACTTCCCGCAGAACAACCCGGAGTTCTTCGGAGGCGTCGGTGCGCAGAGTCAAAGTGGTCCTCCAAGCGGTGGACCCGCTGAGCCTGGCCGGCCTGGCCGGCCACCTGGAGTCCAGCCCGGACGTGGTGCTGCTGCCCGCCGAGCAGCGCCACCTCGCCGACGTGGCGGTCGTGGCGGTGGACCGGCTGACCACCGAGGTGGTGACCGGCATGCGCCGGGCGGCCACCGAGGTCGGCACCCCGGTGGTACTGGTGGCCACCGACCTGGACGAGTCGAGCCTGCTGACCGCGGTCGAGTGCCGCGTCGTGGCGGTGCTGCTCAGGACGGCCGCCACCGCCGACCGCCTCCTGCACAGCGTGCTGGCAGCGGCGGCCGGCGAGGCGATCATGCCGCCGAACCTGCTCGGCGTGCTGCTCAAGGACGTGGAGCGGTTGCAGCGCCAGCTGCTGGAGCAGCTCGGCACCACCTCGGGGACGCGCCTGACGCCGCGCGAGGAAGAGGTCCTGCGCATGATGGCCGAGGGCCTGGACACCGCGGAGATCGCGACCAAGCTCTCCTACTCCGAGCGCACCGTCAAGAACGTCATCTACGGCGTCACCACCCGCTTCAACCTGCGCAACCGACCGCACGCCGTGGCCTACGCGGTCCGCTGCGGCCTGATCTGACCCCACCTGACGACGGAGGACCCATGAGCGCCTTACTGCTGGCGTCGCCAGTCGACGCGGAAGAACTGCCCGCTCGCCTCAGGTGGGAGGCGGCCAAGGCCCTGCGGAACGCCCCTGAGGCCCCTGCCACGCCGGCCGACCCCGACGAGGCGCCGACGGACCGCTGGTGGATGGCGGACAACGGGTTGATCGACGCCCGACCCGACGACGAGTTCCGCGCGGGGGCAGTCCCGCAGGTCACCCCCGTCCTGCGCCACCCCTGACCCGCACCCCCTGACCAGGGCGTCGCGGCACCGACCGCAGGCGGCTCCCCGACCCCGTGCCGGCCGGCACTCGCGCGACGACCCGACCGTGCCCGGCGGCAGCCCTCCCCCTCGGGGCGCCGCCGGGCACGACCCCCGCTCAGCGCACGCCGCAGGCGGCCAACCGGGCTTCGGCGCGTCGGATGTCGAGCACCGCGCCGAGGGCCGCGTACCCCGACACCGCCTCCCGCAGGGCGCCCGCGGCCTCGTCCCGCGACCCCTGCCCGGCCAGCACCACGGCCAAGTCCTCCAGGGCCTCGGCCAGTTCCACCGGCCGACCGGCCGAGCGGTACCGCGCCACGGCGGTCCGCGACGCCTCGACGTCGCCCCGCAGCAGCCCCCGGGCACGCGCCTCGGCGGCGAACGCCCGGGCCGGTACCCGCTCCCGCACCGCCTCCTCCTCGCTCACCAGGTAGGCGCGTTCGGCGAGGTCGTACGCCGACGACGACACGGCCACGCGCACCGCGCCGGGCATCCACGGGTGCCGCGGCGTCATCAGTCCCGGGAAGTCGACCAGCAGCGGTTCGAAGTGGGCGAACACCGCCGCCGCGTCCGCGCCGTCGCACTCGGCGACCAGTGCCCGCGCGGCGTACAGGAAGTCGGCGTGCTCCTTGTCGGCCACCAGCGAGATCGGGTGGTCGGCCACGCGGGCCAACCGCTCCCGGGCGATGTCGAGCCGCCCCCGCCGCGCCTGGACGAGCGCCACGACCGCGGGCACCAGCAGCGCGGGACCGTGGTCGGCCATCCCGTAGTGGTTGACCACCTCCGACGCCTGGTCCAGCTCGGCGAGCGCCTCGTCCCACCGGCCGGTCCAGTACTGGTACACGGCCGTGTAGGCGCGCAGGTAGGCGACGCTGGGGCCCTTGCGGACCCGGGCGCGCGCCGCGCGCAGCGCCTGGCCGGCCTCCTCCAGGCGGTCCAGGCTCTGCAACGTGGACGACCGGTTCTCCAGCAGCACCGGCCGCAGTTCGTGCACGTCCTGCGGGTCGCCGATCATCGTCAGCGCCAGGTCCACCCGGTCCAAGGCCTCGGCGTGGTCCCGGCGCACCGTGCTGATCTGCCACAGCACGCGCAGCGCGTGGCCGATGGCGAACCCGTCGGCCGCCAGCTCCGCCCTGCTGATCGCGTTGTGCGCGGACCGCTCGGCCGCCTCCAGGTCCAGCCGCCCCGAGCGGTGGATGTCCGCGAGCAGCGATTCCTGCCTGGTCCGGCACGGTTCCGGCGTCGCCTCGTCCTCCACCGCGACGCGCAGGGTCTCCACCGCCATGTCCACGCGCCCCTCACCGGAGTGCAGCATGGCCAGCACGCACCGCATCTCGGCGGCCAGGTGCGGGTCCCGGGTGCGCGCCAGCACCGCCCGCGCCTCGCTCTCCGGCCGCTTGCCCTGCCAGAACTTCAGCCACGCCATCCACGAGGTCAGCCGGTCGCGCTGCGCGTCGTTCAAGGCGGGCTGGTCGGAGACCGACCCCACGAGGCGGGCCGCCAGCTCCTGGTCGGCGAGCATGACCTCGCGGACGTTGTCCGCGACCCACCCCGCGCTCCAGGCGTCCAGCGCCGGCAGCGAGGCCAGTTGGCGGGCCACCCGCACCGCGGGCGCGCCCGCGGCGGCCAGCACCTCGGCGGCCTGCCGGTGCATCGCGGCGCGCACCGGGGGGAGCACCCCCTCGTACAGCGCGTGCCGGACCAGCGGTTGGCGGAACGCGAACTCGGCGTCCGCCTCGACCAGCACCCCGGCGGTCATCGCCTCCTGCACGGGGGCCACCAGCTCGGACGGGGGACGACCCAGCACGACCGCCACGTCGCCGATGGCGAACTCCATGCCGAACAGGGAACCGGCGCACAGCACCTCGACGGTCGAGGCCGACAGGAAGTCCAGCCGGCGCATCGGCGCGGCGTCCGGCGTCCGGGACCCGTCCTCACCCCCGCCCTCGACGTCCAGGTCCGCCACGCCGGCCTGGACCCGCACCACGCCGCGGCGCACCAGGTCGTCCACGGTGTCCAGCGCGTACGCCGGGTTGCCGCCCGCCTGCTCCACCAGTTCCCGCAGGGCGCCGACGGGCGTCGCGGCGAGGCGCCGGGAGACCAGCTCCACCAGCACATCGTCGGGCAGGGGGGCCAGCCGGACCATGTCGCCGCCCGCGCCCTCCACCGCGCCGCGCACCCGCTCCAGGTCGTCGCGGTGCGGCACCGGCCGGGAGGTGGCGACCAGCACCAGCGGCAAGCGCCGCACCAGCCTGGTCAACCGGTGCCAGACGAGGAGGCTGACCTCGTCGGCCCAGTGCAGGTCGTCCACGGCCAGCACCAGCGGCGCCTGGTCGCACAACTCGGAGACCAGGTCGACCAACCGGTCCACCGCGTCGAGTTCGGGCTGCGCCTCCGCGTCGGCCTCGGTGGCGTTCAGCAGAGCCTCGGCCACCTCGGCGCGACGCCGGTCGGTCGAGGTGGTGCTGATCTCCAGGCAGTCCAGCAGCACCCGCAGGGGGAACCTCATGCTCAGCTCGTCGCCCGCGCTCCACGCGATCGGGCACTCCCGCCGCCCCGCTTCCGCCAGCAGCGCGGCCAGCAGCGCCGACTTCCCCGTCCCGGGTTCGGCTTCCAACCACACGCAGCCGCCGCGCCCGGTGGTGACCACCTCGGCCACCGCCCGGCGCAGCACGTCCAGTTCCCGGTCGCGGTCCAGGAGGGTCGGGGCCGCCGGCGGCTTGCGCGTCGGCAGGGCGGAACGCAGGGGAGCGGCCGGGGCGACCAGCTCGTGCAGCAGCTGCTGGTGCAGCCCGAGCAGCTGCGCCCCCGGCTCGATGCCCAGCTGGTCGACCAGCAGCCGGCGGGTGTCGCGGAAGACCTCCAGCGCCTCGGCGTGCCTGCCCGACCGGTGCAGTGCGGTCATCAGCAGTGCGCGCAACCCCTCGCGCAACGGGTGCTCGTCGGCCAGTTCGGTGAGTTCCGCGACGGCCTCGGCGTGCCGCCCCAGCTCCAGGGCCAGCTCCGCGCGCCGTTCCGCGGTCAGCAGGCGCAGTTCCGCGAGCCGGGCGCGGTGGGCCGAGGCGAACGGGCCGGGCACCCCGGACAGCGCCTCGCCCCGCCACAGCGCCAGGGCCGCGTCCAGTTCCTTCAACGCGCCCTCGGCGTCCAGCTCGGCGGCGCGGCGGCGGTGCTGCTCGAACAGCGCCACGTCCGAGGAGTCACCGGTCAACCGCAGCGAGTAGCCGAAGCCCGTCGATACCAGGACACCGGACGTCGAACGCGCGGACCGTAGTGGGTCCAGCTGCCTGCGCAGCCCCGAGACGTAGGTGTAGACGCTGGCCTCGGCGTTGGAGGGCGGCTCGTCACCCCACACCGCGTCGATCAGCTCGTTCACCGGGACCGGCTGGCCGGCCCGCAGCGCCAGCACGGCGAAGACCGCCCGCCTGCGAGCGGCGCCCAGGTCGACCTCGGTCTCACCGATGAAGGCCCGCACGGGGCCGAGGAGTTCAGCGAACAGCGATTCGAGAGGAGTCAATGTCACGTCCACAACAGCTGCACACGGATGGAGGGATTCGCGTTCGTCGGCCGGTGGTCCACAACGTTAACACGCAATTGTTCGACTTCGCCGATCCCGCATCGGACGGCACGTAGCGTACTCGGTCGATCACACGAGGACGCGTGCCCTGGTTGAAGGTCGTCCTTCGCCGGGTACCGCCGCGATCGTGCCGGGACGGACGGCCGCCCCGTCCGGCACCGCCGCGGCCCGGTGGTTCTTCACGAGACCTTTCGCCACGTCAGACGCATGCCGGCCCGATCGCCCCGACGTCCCGGTTGCCCGTTCGGGCAGACGCGGGGGGTCTTCGGGCGCTCCTCCGCGCCACGGTTGCAACCTCGCACGTCGTTGCCAAATTCTTGTGGCACGCACCTCCGGTCGGCCTAACGGGACCGCTCATCCGCCGGAACGCGCACGACACCACTTCGACTTCGACGACGCCACCGCGGACACCGATTCCGGGACGTCGGCGACCACCCATTCGCCGTGCGGCTGAACCGCGCCCGGAAACAAGGGGATGCACTCATCGTGGACATCTTGGTGATCACCGGTTCGGCCGGATTGGTCGGAACCGAGGCGGTGCGCATGTTCGCACCCCGGTTCGACCTCGTCGTCGGCCTGGACAACGGGATGCGCCGGACGTTGTTCGGCCCGGACGGCGACGTGAGCGGGAACGCGAGCGAGATGTCCGTCATCCCCAACTACCGCCACCACGCGGTGGACATCCGCGACGCCGCGGCGGTCGACTCGGTGCTCAGGCTCTACGGCTCGGACGTGAAGCTCATCGTGCACACCGCGGGGCAGCCCAGCCACGACTGGGCCACCGAGCGGACGCTGGACGACTTCGCGATCAACGCCGTCGGCACGATGAACATGCTGGAGGCGGCGCGCCGGCACTGCTTCGACGCCACCTTCGTCTACACCTCGACGAACAAGGTCTACGGCGACATCCCGAACTCGCTGCCCCTGGTCGAGCTGGACACGCGGTGGGACTTCCACCCCGACCACCCGTACCACCGGCACGGGATCGACGAGTCGATGCCCCTCGACGTCACCAACCGCACCTTCTTCGGCGTCTCCAAGCTGTCCGCCGACCTGGCGGCGCAGGAGTACGGCCGACACCTGGGCATGAAGGTGGGCGTGTTCCGGTGCAGCTGCATCACCGGCGCCCGGCACGCCGGGGTGGAGCTGCACGGCTTCCTCTCCCACCTGGTGCGCAGGGCGGTCGCCGGCGGCGAGTACAAGATCTTCGGCCACGGCGGCAAGCAGGTGCGCGACAACATCGACGCGCGCGACCTCGTCGAGATGTTCTGGCAGTTCCACCTCGACCCCCGCCCCGGCGCGGTCTACCACGCGGGTGGCGGGCAGGAGCGCAGCTGCTCGGTGCTGGAGGCGGTCGCCAAGTGCGAGCAGCTCGTGGGCAGGCAGATCCCGGTGCGCTACCTGCCCGAAGCCCGCTTCGCCGACGTCAAGTGCTGGATCACCGACACCCGGCGGTTCCGGCAGGACTACCCCGGGTGGCAGCCCCGGTTCGGACTGGACGACATGCTCGAATCCATGCACGCCCACTGGTCCTCGGTGGACGCGCTCCGCGAAGAGAAGGTGCTCACCCATGGCTAAGTACCGCGCCACGCTGAACATGGAGTACATCAAGGACGCCGCCAAGGGATTCCAGTGGGGCGTCGAGAAGGCGGCCGAACTGGGCTACCGGTACGTGGAGCCGATGGTCCACACCGGGTGGGACCTGCTCAGCGAGGTCGACTTCTTCCACTCCTTCTCCATGGAGGAGGACCCGCTGCTGATGAAGGAGATCTGCGACCGCGCCGGTGTCCGCGTGTCCGGCATCAGCGGCCACAGCCCCCTGATGAAGCCGGAGGCGGCGGTGCCCAGGCTGACCAGGGCGATCGTGTTCGCCGACGCCTGCGGGGCGAAGTTCGTCAACACCGACGACATGATCAAGCCGGACTGGATGGACGACGAGACCGCCTGGCAGATGATGCGCTACACCCTCACCAAGGCGCGCTTCGTCGCCGAGCGGCACGGGGTGAACGTGTGCATCGAGCCGCACGGCACCTTCAGCTGCACCTCGGAAGGGCTGCTGAGGATCGCCGACCTGGCGCCCTCGCCGTGGATCAACGTCAACTTCGACACGGGCAACTTCTACCTGGCCGCGCTGGAGGACCTCTACGAGGGCCTGGACCGGGTCAAGGACCGCGTGGTCCACATGCACGCCAAGGACATCAGCGAGCGGCACAGCGCCGACGAGCGCGGCCTGGTCACCGGTACCCCGGTGGGCTGCGCGCTCGGCGAGGGCATGGTCGACTGGGAGCGGGTGTTCGAGGTCCTGGAACCCCTCGACCGCGAGATCTTCCTCAGCGTGGAGTGCGGTCGGGTCGACGAGGCCGAGCGCAGCCTCGAGTTCCTGCGCAAGACCCTGGGCGACAAGCTGATCGAGTGACCAGGAGGGGCCGGGACCCATCGGGCGACCCGACCCTCCTCCCACTCCTCCACCTGCCGCACGTTCCCCTGTCGAACCGGTTCCCGGAACCCGGACCACAACGCCCCGGCGGTCCCCTTCGGACTGCCGGGGCGTTGTGGTCCCTGGCTCAGGGGCACCCCGCCACCTCGGTGGAGGGGTGCCCGGTCCCGATCGGGCAAGTCCGCTCGCCTTCCGCGCAGCGGCGGGCGGTGGGCGTTGTCCACCACCGATCACCAGGAGAAGGTGGTGGCGCAACAGTTCCCATCGCGCGGAGGAGTTCTCCGGTGTTCGAGCGCATCACGTCACTCGCCGCCGCCCTGGCGTTCGCGAGTGAGCGCGGGGTCCACCGGAACCCCGCTCACCACCTCCGTGATCCCCCCGGGGGCGCGCACCAGGGCGACGGTCAAGGCCGGCACCTGTTTCCACCTGCGGATCTCGCACCGGAGCAGCGGGGCGGTGTTCGGCACCACCCTGGACTCGACCCACACCTCCGGCCGGAGGGTCGTGCGGACCCGGGGCTCCTTCAACACCTTCGGCTACGGCAAGCTCCCCTGCTGAGCCCTGCCCCGCGTCGACAGTGAGCGGTGTCCCCGATGCGGTGGCACCCGCGCCGGAGGGCACCGCTCCCCGGCACCGCTCCGATCCACGAGGGAGTGAACGCCGTGCACCCGTCCACGACGGACTCGCCGACACCGCGGATCGCCGCCCTGGTGCACCGCCAGCGCGTGGCCGTGCGCCGGGTGCTCGACGGTGCGGACGACCGGCTGCTCGTGGTCGCGGGCCCCGGGCCGGCGCGCGACACCGCCGCGGCACTGGACTACGCCCGGCAGCTCGCGGAGGCCGCGATCCCCTACCGCGGTCAGTTGCTGGTCGTGCTGTGCGCCTACCCCGAGACGGCCGACGCGGACCACGGTCGCCGGTTCCTGCTCGGCGCACTGGGCACCGGCCTGCCCCAGGCCATCCGCTGCGCCCGGCCCGCCACCGCGCTGCACGTCGCCGACCTCGTCGCCTACGGACTCGTCACCGCCCGGCCCGCGACCGACCCCCTCCACTGGCGGTGGGCGGCCAGGGTGCCCGTGCCTGTCGGCTGCGAGAACGTCGCCGGCTGCGACGTGGACGTCGCCGTGGCGGCCATCCTCGACGCCAACGCGCACCGGACCCGCCTCTCCCGCTTCCCCGTCGCGCACCCGGCTGCCCACCTCGTGCTGCGCGGCGGACCCTACCGGCCGGAGCACGACCCGGCGTCCACCACCGACGCGCTGATCCGACTGCGAACCGCCGGCCTCCCCCCGCGCCTGGTGCTCGCCGTACCCGGAGTCGACGACCTGCTCCGGCAGCGTGGTGTGGCGGTCTCCGTCGCCCGGCAGGTCGCCGCCGGGCAACGGGGCGTGGTCGGCACCGTCATCGGGTCCTTCCTCCACGCCGGCAGGCAGAGCACGCCGGTCGGGTACGGGATCAGCACCTCCGGACCGTGCCTGGGCCTGCCGGACACGGTGTCGCTCCTGGACACCCTGGCCATCGCCGTGGAACGCCGCCGCCTGCGCCGGAGGTAGGCCGCGAGGAACGCGCCGGACGGGTGCCGCCGCAGCCGCGGACCACCGCCCGCGACGCCCGACGCCGCCCACCCGGAGGCGGCGCGCTCACCGGTCGACCGGATCGCCGTCGTAGCCGAAGTTCTGCGTCCACCAGTGCCCGGTGGCGTCGACCCACAAGCCGACACCGATCCTGGTGAACCCGGGGTGCAGGACGTTGGCGCGGTGCGGCGCGCTGCGCATCCACGCCTCCGCCACCCGCACGGCCGTCTCCTGCCCGAAGGCGACGTTCTCGCCGCCGGGCTGCTCGAAGCCCTCGGCGAGCATCCGCTCGAAGGGGTCGGGCTCACCCGGCAGTCGGTGCGCCAGCGTCCGACATCGCGCCATGTCGGTGCTGTGCCGCCTGGCCGAGCGGCGCAGCCGTTCGTCGGCCCCCAGCACCGCCAGCCCTCGACGGGACCGCTCGACGTTGACCAGGGACACCACCCGGTCCTCCAACGCCTTGCGGGCCGGCTCTCGCATACCTGGTCACTCCGGTCGGTGGCGGGACAGGATCTCGGCGGAGGCACGGCGGGCCGGCCGGTCGAACAGGCCGATCTTCGCAGGGCACGTCCGCAGGCGCCACGCCCGCCGCTCCACCCTGCCCGCGCCGGAGGGGCACTTGGGGCAGACCCGGACGATTGTCGGGCACAGCCGGCAGCGGGCACTCCCGCCCCCCGACGGCGACGACCTACCCTCGGCGCGGAGTTCGAACGCCCCGCACCACCGTGTCGCGGAGCCGTGGACCGCCACCTGCGAAGGAGAACACATGCCCCACGTGGTCGCCGCGCGCTCGGACACCGGTCGATCACCGGCGCCTGTCGCCCGCGTGACCCGGTGCGCCGGTGCGGGTGCCGCGTGACGCCACCCCGCCGCGAACAGCGCACCGCCGGGCCGCCCGCCACGAGCCGACGGGGTGACCACCGCACGTCGCACGGTGACGAGGTGGTGGTGGAACGGGTCGGCGCGGCCCTGGTCGTCCACGCGGCCGGGACGGACGACCCCGCCCTGCGCGCGCTGGCCGCCGCGCTTCCCGCCACTCCCGCGCCGATCGTCGTCGATGCCGCAGGTGTGCCCGACGCCGCGCTGTTCGGCCGGCTGGCGAGCGCCGTGACCGCCGCCGTGGACGAGGGCACCCGGACCTTCCGGGTGGTGGGCCGCGACCTCCCGCGCGTCGACCCCGGCTGGTGGCGGCGGTTGGCCGACCGGACCGGTGCGGAACTGCTGGTGCCGTCCGGGCGGGTGACGGTGGCCGGTGCGACGTTGTTCGTCCACGGCGCGGACGAGGGCTCGGCGGGCACGTGGTGGCGGTGCGCCCCCGGCGTCCCCGCCGTCCTCCTGGGTGCCCGGCACCCCGTGCCGAGCTGGCAAGCGGCCGTCCCCGAGGAGCTGCCGACGGTCCACGGCCTGCTGGCCACCCAGCACCTGCCGGGCGGGGTGCTGCTGCGGCCCGCGACCACCGCGCTCGACACCCGGTGGCGCGTCGTGCCCGCCGACCCGGACCACCTCACCGTCATCGCGGGGGTGCCCGGCGGCCCGCACGTGCGCGCCGCGGACGTCGCCTCCTACCTGGGGAGCATCCCGGAGAAGGCGCGCGCGACCGCGCGGCTGGCCTGCGGGACCGGTCAGGACGTGGTGGCGCTGGGGTGCGACACGGCGGAGTTCCTGGGCAGCGGCGTCACCGTGGTGGACGGCACGCCCGTCGTGCGGGAGAACGGGATCGAGTTCGTGTTCCACGACCTCTCGGGAGCCGCCACCTGGACCCCCTACCTCCAGGAGATCCACTGCCTGACCGGCGCCACCACCGCCGTGCCGCGCCGGTGGCGCGCCCCGCGCCCCGACCTCGCCCCGTACCTGCCCGGCGCGTTCCGGGTGACCGACAGGTGGCTGCTCGTCGTGATGCGCAGCGGCCTGTGGCTGCGCCAGGTCAGCCGACCGTGGCACCCCGTCCCCGTCGGCCGGTCGGTGAACCCCGCCGTGAAGGTCATCGCCGTCGGCGACCCGGGCGAGTCGTTGCCCGACGACGTCTGGCCACTCGTGTCGGACCTGCTCGACGACTTCGCCCCCTCGGCGCTGCGGCGCGTCCGGTTGTCCGTCCTCGGCGTGCCCAGCCGGAGGGGGCGCGCGGTGCTGGAGGAGCTGACCGGCCGCGGACGAGGCGGCCTGCGCGCGTCGGTGCCGACGTAGCCCGCGACCGGAGCGCGACGGGTGCTCCAGGCGTCGAAGCACCGTCGCGGGGTCGTTGCGGGACGCGCTTTCCGCTACCGTCCTGCTCTCGGCGAAACGAGACGCGGGGGAGGCGGCGGCACATGACCGGTCCGGAGGACGCGGTGCGCGTCGAGCTGCTCGGCCCGGTGAGGGCGTGGGTGGGGCAGCTCGCCGTGGACCTCGGCTCGTCCCGGCCGCGCACGGTGTTCGCGGTGCTCGCCTCCCGCCCCGACGTGGTGGTCCCGCGCGACGAACTGGTCGGGGGTGTGTGGGGAGAGGCCGCGCCGGCGAACGCCGTGGGCAACCTGCACACCCACATCTCGGCGTTGCGCAAGGCGCTGGAGCCGGGACGTGACCGGAACGCGCCCTGGCGGTTGCTGACCTCGACCGGCTCCGGTTACCGCCTGCACGTCGACCCGGCCGCCGTGGACGCCGTGGAGTTCACCAGGCTGGCCGAGCTGGCGCGCGGCAGGTTCGCGGCAGCCGACGCCGGCGGGGCGCTGCACACCGCGACCGCGGCCCTGGACCTGTGGCGCGGCGAGGTGATGTCCGGCTTATCCGGTCCGCTGGTGCTCGCCCGGCGGTCGCGGTTGGGGGAACTGCGCGCCGCCACCGTCGAGCTGCTCGCGGAGGCGGGGCTCGCGATCGGCGACCACGCCGGGCTGGCCGACCGACTCGGGGCGCTGGTCGCGGAGCACCCGCTGCGCGAGCGCCCGCGCGAGCTGCTGATGAGGGTGCTGCGGGCCGGCGGTCGCAACGCCGAAGCCCTGGACGTCTACCACGACGTCCGCCGCCTCCTGCTCGACGAACAGGGCATCGAACCCGGTGCCGGACTGCGCCGGCTGCGCGACGAGGTGCTCGCCGACACCGTCGCGCCACGCCGCCCAGCGGTCACGCCCGGCCCCGAGACCCCCACCGCCGAGACCCCCGCCGCCGCGCCCACCAACCCGGTCGCCGCCGGCCCCACCGCGACGCGCTTCGCGCCGCCGGCGCTCGCGGGCCGCTCGGCGGAGCTGGCGGTGGTCGACGGCGTCGTCCGGCGGCTCGCGAGCGGTCACGGCGGGCGGCTGTGGATCGAGGGCGAGATGGGCATCGGCAAGTCGGCCCTGCTCACCGCCACCCTGGCGCGTGCCGGGGAACTCGGGTGCCGGATCGCCCACGCCGTGGCCGAGGAGCTCGACCGGCGGTTCCCGCTCGGTGCGGCCCTGGACTGCCTGGACGTCACCGCGCGCTCGGCCGAACCGCGACGAGCGGCGATCTGGACGGCGCTGCGGGGCACCCGGCCGCACCGGCAGGTCCCGGGCTCGGGGGACCCGGTCGCCGGCGCGATCGACGACATGGTCTCCCTGGTCGCCGACCTCTGCGAGGACGGCCCGGTCGTGCTCGCCCTGGACGACGTGCAGTGGGCCGACGACGCCAGCGTCGCGCTCTGGCACCGGCTGTGCCCGTTGACCGCGCGACTGCCGCTGCTGCTGGTCGGCGCGGCCCGGCCGCTGCCGCACCGGGAGGACGTGCACCGGCTGCGGCGCGACGTCGGGACCCCGGGTGGCGCGGTGGTGGAGCTGACGCCGCTGGACGAGCACGCCGTGGCCGGGATGATCGCCCGGCTGGTCGGCGCGCGGCCCGGTCCGGGACTGCGCCGGGTCGCCGAACGCGCCGCCGGCAACCCGCTGTACGTGCGCGAGATCGCCGACGCGCTGGTGCGCGACAAGGTCGTGCGACTGGGGCAGGACACCGCCGACGTGCCCTCCGGGTCGTTCGACCGGGTGCCGCGGTCACTGGTCTCGGCGGTCACCAACCGCCTGCACTACCTGGCCGACGCGACCCGCGAGGTGCTGCGCTGGGCTGCCCTGATCGGCGGCGAGTTCGCCGCGGACGACCTGGCCGCCGTGCTGGGCAGGCCCGCCGGCGAACTGGCCGCGCCACTGGACGAGGCGGTCACGGCCGGTGTGCTGCGCGCAGCGGGGCGGCGGTGGGCGTTCCGGCACCCGGTGATCCGGCAGGCGCTCTACGAGGGCACGCCGCTGGCGCTGCGGGTCGCGCTGCACCAGCAGGCGGCACGGGCGCTGGCCGGGTCCGGCGCGCCGGTGGAGCACGTGGCCGCGCAGCTCCTCGCCGGTGGCGGTTCCGCGGCCTGGGTGGGGGACTGGCTGGTCGAGGTGGCGCCGCTGCTCACCCACCGGGCCCCGCTGGTCGCCGTCGAGCTGCTGCGCCGCGAGGTCGACCCGGACGTCGACTTCGGCGACCGCGCGCGCGGCGCGGTGCTGACGGCGCGACTGGCCGTCGTGCTGTTCCGCGTCGGCCGCGACGCCGAGGCCGAGGCCTGCGCGCGACGCGCGCTGCCGCTCCTGCACGACGAGGACTTGGCCGCGCAGACCCGGTGGGTGCTGGCGTACGTGCCCTACCGGGCGTCGCGGGCGGAGGAGGCCCTGGAGATCCTGGACGACGCCTTGGCCGACCCCGCCCTGCCCCCGGTGTGGCGGGCACGGCTGATGTCGCTGCTCGCCCTGGTGCAGCGGGCGGGGATCGGCGAGGTGGAACGCGCGGCGGACACCGCCCGCGACGCCGTCGCGCTGGGCGAGGCGTCCGGTGACCCGTTCTCGATCGGCCAGGCGCTGGAGGTGCTCTGGCAGGTCGACGCGGTGCGGCGCGACTACTCCGCCGCGGTGGCCTACCTGGACCGGGCGCTGGCCGTCGTCGGCACCGACCTGGACCTGTCCGACCTCCGTCTGGTGCTGCTGGACAACCGCTCGTTCACGCTGCAGTGCCTCGACCGGCTCGACGACGCCACGGCGGACCTGGGACTGGCCGCGGAGATCGCCGGGCGGGGCGCGCCCGCGGCGGGGGTGCAGGTGGCGGGCGCGGTGCACGACTTCTGGCTCGGGAGGTGGGACGACGCGGTGGCGCGGTTGGACGGGGTGCTCGACGACCCCGCCTTCACCGGGTTCGGGCTGCGCGAGGGCGGTCCCGTGCTGCTGCTGCACGGGGTGGGCGCGCTCGTCGCCGCGCACCGCGACGACGACGAGGCGCTGGAGCGGCACCTGCGCGCCGGGCTGACGTTGCCGCTGGCCACGGCCGCCGACCGGGAGAACTGCGACTTCCTCGTGGCCGCCCGCGCGATGGCGTGCGCACGACGCGGGGACGTCGACGGGGCCATGGCCCTGCTCGGCACGATCCTGGACGCCAGGTACGCGCAGATGATGCTGCGCCACCAGTGGCTGCCCGACCTCGTCCGGCTGGCGCTGGACCGCGGTGACGAGGCGACCGCCCGCGCGGCCGCGGAGGCCTGCGAAGCCGAGGCGGCCCGGGAGACCAGGCCCGCGCGCGCGGACGCCGCGGCCCGCAGGTGCCGGGCACTGCTCGACGGGGACGCCGACGCGATGGCCGAGGTCGTCGCCCGGTACCGCGCGGTCGGGCGCGTGTTCGAACACGCCCAGGCCGCGGAGGACCACGCCGTCCTCCTCCTCGCCGCGGGCCGCGCGGAGGAGGCGGCGACCGCCCTGCGCGAGGCGACGGACCTCTACCGGGGGATGGGCACGCACTGGGACGTGCGACGTGCGGCCGCGCGGGCGGACGGGGTGCGGCTCAGAGCGTGAACGCCCGGACCGCGGTCGTCACCACCGGCCGCCCGGACGCGTCGCCCGCGACGGCGAAGCACCTGCGCTCGAACGGGCCGAAGCGGCGGTGCGCCGGCAGTGGCCCGTCGACGCCCCACCGGTGCCCGCCGGCCGCCGCCGTGCCGGCGGCCGAGGTGGTGGCCGTTCGGATCGCGTCATCGCGGTTCCACACCACGACCACCGCCCCCGACGGCCGCAGGACGCGGGCGGCCTCGTCCAGCACGACCTCGAAGTCCGACCCGTGCGGCACCCGCCCGACGAACACCGCGTCCACCGAGGTGTCGGGCAGCGGCACGGCGGTCGCCGTCCCCTCCACCACGGTCACCAGGGGCAGCCGCCGCGCCAACTCGGCCCGCCTGCCCGCGTCCGGCTCCACCGCGACGACCCCCGGCGCCGCGGCGGCCAACCGCTCGGTCAGCTCCCCGGTACCCGTGACGAGGTCGACCACGAGGCCGACCGCGCCGCTGAGACCCCACTGGACGGCCTGGATCGGGTAGGAGGGGCGAAGGCCCGCGCAACCCCGCGGGCCCGGCCCGAAGGGCGGGTCCTGCGGATCGGGACTCGGGGGGAGCATCGCAACCTGCCGTTCATCCGGTCTTCTCCTGCCGGACCAGTGCAGTGGCCGGCGCGGCGGAGGAGAAGTGCCCGAGCGGCCGGTCTGCGTGTTCAGGCAGCGTGACGTGCCTGAACACGACCGCGCTCCCGCCCGCCCGGTGGGCCGGTGGACGGCCCGTCGGATGCGGGCGGAGGTCTCTGCCCGGTCGGCCGCCCCGTGCTGCCCGTTCGGGCGCGGCGGCCGGACGGGATGTTGACGCCGCGCGCTCGTGCTGGTGCTGTGCAGCACGGACGACATCGGTGCACCGGGAGGCCTGGGATGGTTGTGACGAGCGGTGTGGACCACGTCGCGATCCGCGTGTCCGACATGGAGCGGTCGATCGCCTTCTACCGCGACCTCCTCGGCTGGGAAGTCGTGATGGACCTCCGCCTCGACGGCCCGGGCATGGAGACCGCGCTCCGAACGCCCGGTGTCCGGGTGCACAACGTGATGTTGCGGAAGGACGCCCTGGGCATGATCGAACTCGTCCAGGTCCACGCCCCCGACGTCGCCCCCTACGACGGGACGCGCCGACCGCTGGACGTCGGCGGCCTGTTCACGCTCTCGCTGAACGTCGAGGACATCGACGCCTGCTACGCGGAGCTGACGGCCAAGGGCGTGGAGTTCCACTCGGCGCCGGCCACGATCGAGGTGCCGGGTCTGGGCACGACCCGGATCGTGTTCTTCAGCGACCCCGACGGCGTCGCCATCGAACTGGTGCAGGCCGAGGGGACTTCGCTCAACAAGTGACCACCCGGTCAAGCGCTGTCACACCGAGTGGGTGGTGCGCTCGGGGCGGATCACTCCTGGAGGTAGTCGGCCGTGGCTTCTCGTCCCCACCGTGATCGGGTGACCTTCGCCGGTGACCTGCTGCTGCGACTCGCGACCGACGGCAGGCTCGTGCTCGAACCGGCCGAGGCCGATCGCGTCATCGCCGAGTTGGAGCGGACGCTGGAGGAGGTCACCGGGCGACTGCGCGTGGTCGACCTGCTGCGCGGCACCTCGTTGCCCGCACTCCGCCGCGTGCACCCCGAACTGGAGCAGGCGGTGGTGGACGCGGTGTTCGACGAACAGGTCACCGACGGCGGTCTGCGGCGTGCGCTCGACGAGCTGCCCAAGTACATCGAGGCGCTCCGGAAGGCCGGGAAACCGGAATCGCCCGCTGGACCCTGATGGCCCCGGTTCGCCGATCCTCCTGACGATGCGGCGGCACGCCCGTACCTCGGCGCGGGCACCGCGCGTCCACCACGGGATCACCCGGTCGGGCCGACGGAGAGGCCGCGAGTCCCCCCGGCGGGGGGAGGGGTGAGTTCGGAATCGCCGATCGGGGCGGCCGGGGTGTGGCGCGCCTGAATTTCCGACGAGTGCGGTCCCCGCTTCGACCGCCTCGTGTTCGACATCGGCGCGCCGCCGATCCGGCGGGAAGGGGGAGCGGCCCGACCGCGACGACCTCCACGCCCCGGTATAACCGTTCACCGAAGCGTCGGCGCGCGGCTACGTCGCCCTCACCAGGGCGTCCTACCGAAGGGGCACAGTACCCGAACGAACGGGCACTACCCCCTTGAATGACGCTCCGACCACTTCTTCCCCGCGTTTCCGCGTGCTACTTTTCGACTGGACGCGCGTTGTTCCCCTCCTTCATCCTCTGTTTGGCATTCGTCTTCGGGTAACCGGTGAGATCGGTTTTCGATCCAATCGGAACATTGCTGATGACTTTGTCAAGATGTCCCGACAAGGAACCCACATGGTCACGGCGTCGGTTGTCGACTTCACCATTTCCAGCGAACCCCTCACGCCGACCGCGATCGAACGGGCGGCGAGGCCCGTGTCGGTCGGGATGGCCGACGACGTCACCCGCGGGGTGGAGGCCGGGCGCGACTTCGTCGAGAAGTGCCTCACCGAGGACCGGTCGGTCTACGGCTCCACGACCGGGTTCGGGCCGCTGGTCGTCTTCGGCGGCCGCGCGGACGCCGAGGACCAGTGCGACAACGTGCTCCAGCACCTGACCGCCGGGCAGGGGCCGGACCTGCCGGTCGACGTGGTGCGGGCCACCGTGCTCGTGCGCGCCTGGTCGCTCTCCAGAGGACGGTCCGGTGTCTCACCGGCGACGCTGCGGGCGTTGTGCGACATGCTGGCGACCTCCTTCACCCCCGCCGTGCCGGCGCTGGGTTCGGTGGGGGCGAGCGGTGACCTGGTGCCCTTGGCGCACGTGGTGCAGGCGTTGCGCGGGGTCGGGCACGCCTATGTGGACGGTGTCCGGATGCCCGCCCGCGAAGCGCTCGCGAAAGCCGGGCTCGAACCGCTGGCGCTCGGTGGCCGGGACGCGCTGTCACTGGTCAACGGCACGTCGGTGACCACGGCGGCGGCGGGCCTGGCGGTCGCCTCGCTGCGCCGCTCGCACGAGGTGTCCATCGCGATGAGCGCGTTGCTCACCGACCTGCTGGGCGCGGCGCCCGCCTTCCTGTCGCCGTCGTTGCTGGCCGCGTTCGGTCACCCGGAGACGGTGGTGGTGGGGGAGCGGTTGTCCTACTGGCTGGCGGGCACCGCGCCGACGGGGCTGCGGGCGTTGCAGGAGCCCTACAGCGTGCGGTGCGTGCCGCAGCTCCTCGGCGCCGCACGGTCGGGGATGGAGTGGGCCGAGCAGGTCGTGCGCCGCGACCTGGCGGGTGTGAGCGACAACCCGCTGTTCTTCGCCGAGGAGGACCTGGTCGCGCACGGCGGCAACTTCTTCGGCCAACCCTCCGCGTTCGCCTCGGACATGTTGTCGATGACCGCCACCCAGACCGGGAACCTCGCCGAGCGCCAGCTCGACCTGATCATCGACCCGCACCGCAACGAAGGGCTGCCCGCGATGCTCTCACCGAAGGCCGGTGAGCAGCACGGGGTGCAGGGGTTGCAGGTCGTGGCCACCTCGGTGGTCGTGGCGATGCGCCGCGCGTGCGTCCCGGCGAGCGTCCAGAGCATCCCCACCAACCTGCACAACCAGGACGTGGTGCCGTTCGGCACGCAGGCCGCGTTGACCGCGCTGGACCAGGCCCGGTCGCTGCGGCTGCTGCACGGCTGCCTCGGGGTGGCCCTGCGCCAGGCCGCGCACCTGCGCCCCGGTGGGGCGACCGCCCCGCGCTGCGTCGAGCTGGTCGAGGCGTTGGCGGAGGTGGTGGAGCCGATCGAGCGCGACCGGCCGCTCGACGTCGACATCCGCGCCGCGGCCGACGCGCTGGACCGCTTCGTCGAGCGGCACGTGCCCGGCCTCGCCCACGAGGCGACGTCCTCCGGGGACCGGTCGTGACCGCCGTCGCCGACGCGCCCCGGCAGGCGCCCACGGCCACCGGGTTGCCGCCGCTGCGCCTGCCGATGCCCGACGCCGGCTTCGCCGACTGCGCGCCCCCGCGCCGGCGTCCCCCGCTGCCCCCGCCGGTCGGCGTCGAGGCGGACCCGGACGCGCTGGGCTGGTACCGGTGGATGCTGGGCCACCACGTCGCGGTCTGCGTGTGGCGGCTGCTGTGCGACCAGCTGCCCGCGGCGCCGGCGGACCCGGCGGCGGGTGACGCGGTGGCGGAGCTGTACGACGCCTACTCCGCGCTGCTGCTCTACTCCGGCAGCTGCTCCCCGCAGACCTACGCGACGGTCATCCGGGCCAGGATGAAGGCGCGGCACCCGGCGTTCAGCGGCACGTGGGCGCGCGACTACGAACAGGTCTCCGAGCTGCTCGGCCGCTTCCGGCCGTTCGCGGGCGAACGGGTCAAGCGGGCGCTCAAGACCAACCGGCTCGTGCACATGACCGTGGCCAAGCGCCTGGTCCCGCAGGGGAAATCGCTGCTGCGCGAGTCCGGGATGGACCCGACGCGCACGGTCGACACCGACCGCGACCGGTTCGACGAGTTCTTCGGCGTCGACCGCGCCGAGGTGTGCCGCCACGAGTTCGCCGACCAGCTCGCCGACCGGGTGCGGCTGGTCCTCGACGACCTGGCCGAGCGGCCCGACCCCGTGCGCTACGACAACGCCGACGTGGCCAGGCTCCAGGACGCGCTGCCGGACCTGCTGGACCGCCTGGTCTCCTTCACCACGAGGAAGGTCACCCCATGAGCGCTTCACCGACCACCGCGGACGCCCTGAAAGCGGTGCCGCTCACCGACGACGTGCTCGCCTACGTCCGCGACCAGGCGCCGCCGCTGTCGGAGGTGCAGCGCACCCTGGTCGAGCGGACGCTCGCGCTCGGCGGGGTCTCCGAGATGCAGGTCCCGCCCGAGCAGGGGGCGCTGCTGACCCTGCTCGCCAGGACCGCCGGGGCGCGGCTCGCGGTCGAGGTCGGCACGTTCACCGGCTACTCCACGCTCGCGCTGGCCACCGGGGTCGGACCGGGCGGCCGGGTGATCACCTGCGACGTCTCCGACGAGTGGACCGCGATCGCACGGCAGGCGTGGGAGGCCGCCGGCGTGGCGGACCGCGTGCGGGTGGAGCTGGGACCGGCGGCGGACACGCTGCGCGCCCTGCCCCTGGACCCGGTCGTCGACCTGGTGTTCATCGACGCGGACAAGGCCGGGTACGTCGAGTACTGGGAGCTGCTGGTGCCGCGGGTGCGCCCCGGTGGCCTGATCCTGGCCGACAACGTCCTCTACGCCGGTGAGGCCGCCTCGCCCGACGCGACCGGCAACGCCAGGGCGATCCGCGACTTCAACGCCCACGTGAAAGAGGACAACCGCGTCGAGTCGGTGCTGCTGACGATCGCGGACGGCCTGACCATCGCCCGCAAGAAGTCCTGACCCACCCACTGCCGAGGAGGCAACTGTGAGAGCCGCCATCCTGCACGCACCCGGTGACCTGCGGGTCGAGACGGTGCCGGACCCCGTGATCGAACAACCGACCGACGCCGTGGTGCGGGTCGTGGCCGCCGGGATCTGCGGCACGGACCTGCGCGGGCTGGCCGGCCACCCCGGTCCGGTGCGCGGACCGCGCTGCGGGCACGAGTTCGTCGGCGTGGTGGAGGACACCGGTTCCGACGTGCGAGGGCTGCGCGTCGGCGACCTGGTCGTGTCCCCGTTCCAGTTCTCCGACGGCGCGTGCGCGGCCTGCACCCGGGGCGTGCCCAGCTCGTGCCGCTCGGGCGGCATGTTCGGCGTCGACGCCAACGGCGGGCAGGCCGAGGCCGTGCGCGTGCCGTTCGCCGACGCGACCCTCGTCCAGGTGGCCGCCGACCCCGGTGACGACCGCCTGCCGGGCATCCTCGCGCTGGCCGACGTGATGTCCACCGGCACGCACGCCCTCGCCTCGGCCGCGTTGCCGGCCGGCGCGACGGTGGCCGTGGTCGGGGACGGCGCGGTGGGCCTGTGCTCGGTGCTGGCCGCCCGGCGAGCCGGGGCCGAGCGGATCTTCCTGTTCGGGCGGCACGAGAACCGGCTGGAGGTCGGCAAGTCGTTCGGCGCGACCGACTTCGTCACCGCGCGCGGCGACGAGGCGCACGCCGCGCTGCTGGACGCCACCGGCGGGGTGGGGGCCGACCTGGTGGTCGACGCGGTGGGGGAGCAGTCCGCGTTGGACACCGCGATGGCGGTGTGCGCGGACGGCGGGTCCGTCGCACTGGTCGGCGGCCCGCACGGCGGGGTGGACATGATGACGTGCTTCCTGCGCAACATCACCGTCACCGGCGGGCTCGCGCCCGCCCGCACGTACCTGCCGGGTCTGGTGGACGACGTGCTGTCCGGCAGGATCGACCCGTCCCCGGTGTTCGACCACGTGGTGACCCTCGACGACATCGCCCTCGGCTACGAGGCGATGGCCGCCCGCACCGCCACCAAGGTCCTCGTCCGGCCCTGACCGCACCAGTGAGAGGCGTCGTGATGTCTGTCGAGCAGGCGGGGCCGTTCCCCGATCCGGGTGAGGTCGGGTTGGCGGGCTACGTGCTGCCGGACCGGTTCGGGCTCGGTGAACGGGTCGCGCTCGTCGACCACTCCCGCGGCGGCCCGAGGCGGTGGACCTACACCGCCCTCGCCGCCGGGGTGGCGGACCTGGCCGCGCACCTGCGCGACATCGGCGTGACCGAGGACGACGTGGTCGCAGTCCTCACCGAGAACAGCGCCGAGTTCGTCCTCGCCTACCACGGCGTGCTCGCCGCCGGTGGCGTGGTGCTGCCGCTGGACCCGCGCGACGAGCAGGACCGGTGGAGCGCGGACCTGGCGCGGTGCGGCGCGGTCGCGATCGTCGCGGAGGAGTCGCTGTGGGCGGTGCCGCCGCTGCCCACCGTGGTCCCGGGCGAGTCCACCGGCCGCGCCACCACGCCTCCCGAGCCGGTCCGGGGCGGCGACCGGGCCGCCGTGCTCATGTCCTCCAGCGGCACGCTGGGCGTGCCGAAGAAGGTCGTGGTCACCCACCGCAACCTGGCCGCCGGCCTGGCGCAGATCCGGCAGGTGCACCGCATCGGCGACGGGGAGGTGGTCGCCTGCTGCGGACCGCTGCGCCACGTCTACGGCATGCAGATGGCCATGAACGCCACGCTGCGCGCCGGCGGCACCCTCGTCATCGGACCGACCAGGTTCGACACCGCCGCGTTCCCCGCCCTGCTGCACGACACCGGCACCGCCATCGCCTACCTGGTCCCCACCGTCGTCGGCGAACTCGGCGCGCTCACCGACCCCGTCGTCCCGCGCTCCCTGCGCCTGGTCGTCTCCGGCGGCGCGCCGCTGCCCACCGCCGCCGCCACCGCGTTCGAGGCGCGCTTCGGCCTGCCGGTCGTGCAGGGCTTCGGCATGACCGAGGCCGGGTGCGTGTCCTTCACCCCAGACGGCCACCCCACCCCCGCCGGGACCGTCGGCGTGGTGCTGCCCGGCACCGAGACCCGGTTCGTCGACCCGGCCACCGGCCGCGACGCCGTGCCGGGCGAACTGTGGCTGCGCGGACCGCAGATCGCCCCGCGCTACCTCGACGGCCCCCCGCTGCGCGACGCCGACGGCTGGTTCCGCACCGGAGACCTCGCCCGCCTCGACCCCGACGGCCGGCTGCGCATCGTCGGCCGCCTCAAATCACTGATCAAGTACAAGGGCTACCAGGTTTCGCCCGCCGAGGTCGAAGACGTCCTGCTCCACCACCCCCGCGTCACCGACGCCCTGGTGGTGGGGGTCCCCGACCCCATCGCGGGCGAACTGCCCAAGGCCTACGTCGTGGTGCCCGACGCGGTGCCGCTGGGCGAGATCACCGCGCACGTCGCCGCGAAGCTCGCCCCCCAGAAGCGCGTGCGCCTGATCGAGCGGGTCAGGGCGATCCCGCGCTCCGCCACCGGCAAACCCCTCCGCCCCCCGGCACAGCGGGTGCTGGTCACCGGTGGGGGCCGCGGCCTCGGGCGCGAGTTCGCCGCGGCCCTGGCGGCGGCGGGCGCCACCGTGCTCGTCGTGGGACGCGACCGCGCCGAACTCGACCGGACCGCCGAACTCGGCGCCGACCTGCCCGGCACGATCGAGTGCGCCGCGGCGGACGTGACCGACCCCGCCACCCTCGCCGCCGCCGTCGCGCTCGGCGACGTCGACGTGCTGGTCAACAACGCCGGTGTCCCCGGCCCGATCGGGCCCACCTGGACCACCGACCCCGGCTCCTGGTGGCGCACCTTCGAGGTCAACCTGCGCGGCGCGGACAACGCCACCCGCGCGGTCCTCCCCGGCATGATCGCCCGGGGAGGCGGTCGGGTCGTCAACGTCGTCAGCCGGGCCGGCAAGCTGCGCTGGCCCCACGCCAGCGCCTACGCCGTGTCCAAGGCCGCGCTCATCGCGCTGACCGCCAACCTCGAAGGCGAGCTGCGCGGCACCGGCGTCACCACCGTCGCCTTCGACCCCGGCCTGCTCGACACCGGCATGACCCGCGCCCACCTCGACCGCGGCCACGTCGGCGACCCGCACGCCGACGGAATCCTCGACTTCACCCTCCGCGCCCGCGACGACGGCGGCTTCACCCCGGTCGAGGACGCCGCCCGCGCGCTCGTCCGCATCGCCACCGGCTCAGCCGACCACCTCTCCGGCCGCTACGTCACCGCAGGCGAGGTGTAGCGGCACACGTGGTCCCGGCCGTCGCCGCCGCGGCGCGCCCAGTGGCTCACCCGTCGTGGTGCGACGGCCCCCCGTGCCGCTCGACGGCGGGCGCGTCCGGCAACCCGACCTCGTCGCGGCGATGGCGGGTGCCCGCGCCGTCGACGCGCACGTCGGCGCCGTAGACGTGCAGCGAGACGACCGTGTCGTCGGTCGCGTTCCGAACGCTGTGGACGTCGCCGGGAGGAGCGAGGTGGGTGACGGCGCCGGCGGGCCTGACGGTGGTGCGGAACGGCACCAGGACGGTCCGCCCGTCGTGCGAGGTGACGGGTCGGTAGCGCGTCTCCGTCTCCGCCCCGCGGTAGGAGCCGGAGACGCACCACGTGGTGTGGTCGTGGACCGGGGTCTCCCCGCCCGGCGGCCGGACCGTCACCACGAGCGAGAAGCGCCCCTCCGGATCGACGTGCAGCACGTGCCGGAGGGTGTGCGGGTGCGGCTCCAGGTGCCGCGTGATCAGCAGGTCGTCGTGCGCCAGGAACGGGGCGAGCACCGCGGCGACACGACGCGCGGTGCGGTCGGGCCGCTCACGCCCGGAGGAGCAGCAGAGGACCCGGCGGACGGCCGCGACCAGTTCGGCGGTGCGCGACGACACGAGCACCTCGGGCGCCGGCCCCTCACCGTGCGGCACGGAGGGTCCGCCCCTCACGGAGGTGAACGCGCGTCGGAGCGTTCCCGCGAACTCGTGGAAGGGCTGCGGCGGGCGGTTCCGGGGCGAAAGCCTCACCGGCCGGTCCGGCGTCGGTCGGGAAACGGCGGACCGCCGTGCGGGGTGCTTTCCCCGCGCAGGGGACGGACCGGTGGACGATGGGCCTTGCCGTAGTGGTTGGCGGACAAGTCGAAGCGCCTTCCGGTGAGCCGATGGGTCGGGGGTGGAGTCTAAAGCGGGCGAATCGCCCACTGGACATTCCGCGTTCACCCGGCGCTTTTATTCGCGCTGCCTGCACTTCCGGGCAGGAGGATGTGTGTCGTTCGATTCAGGATCGATTCGGAACGGTTCTCCGGGTCGCCGGCGTGGACCGTGCCGCATCACCGTCCCCCGGGATCACGGGGTGCCCGGCGGCACCGGTTCGAGGCGGCACTTGAAGTGCCGCAGGACCGCGGGGGACTCCACCAGGCGGTAACCCGGCATCCGCTCGGGGTTCTTCGCGACCTCCGCGACGACCTCGGCGACGTACTCGAAGTGGCTCTGGGTGTAGACCCGCCGGGGGATCGCCAGGCGGACGAGCTCGAACGGCGCGGGGGTGACCAACCGCCCCTCGGCGTCGACGTCGCCGAGGAACAGCGACCCCAGCTCGACGCACCGGACGCCACCGGCCAGGTACAGCTCCGTGGCCAGCGCGTGCCCCGGGAAGCGGTGCGGCGGGATGCCCGGCAGCAGTCGGCCCGCGTTGAGGTAGAGGGCGTGGATGCCCGCGGGCTGCACGATGTCCACGCCCGCCTCGGTGACCATCCGGGCGAGGTTCGCCGTGGCCGCCGCCCGCGAGCGCAGGTAGTCCGGTTCCACGACCTCCCGCAGCCCCTGGGCGAGCATCTCCAGCTCGCGGCCGGACAGCCCGCCGTAGGTGGGGAACCCCTCGCCCGCGATGAGCAGCTGCTCGCAGCGCCTGGCCAGCTCGGGGTCCCGCATGGCGATGATCCCGCCCATGTGGACGATGCCGTCCTTCTTCAGGCTCGCCGCGCACCCGTCGGCCAGCGCGAACGCCTCGCGGGCCACCTCCAGGGGTGTCTTGTGGGCGTAGCCGGGCTCGCGCTGCGTCACCAGCCAGGCGTTCTCGGCGAAGCGGGCGGCGTCGAGGAAGAACGGCACGCCGTGACGCCGGCAGACCTCCGCGGCCGCGCGCATGTTCGCCATCGACACCGGCTGGCCGCCGCCGCCGTTGTTGGTGATCGTCATGACCACCACGCCCACGTCGCAGCCAGGGTCGCCCAGCGCCCGCTCCAGCTCCGCCAGGTCGATGTCGCCCTTGAACGGGAAGTCGCTGTCGAGGTTCCGCGCCTCGGGGCAGGGCAGGTCGCGCGCCTCGCACCCGAGCAGCTCCACGTTGGCGCGGGTGGTGTCGAAGTGGGTGTTGCTGAGCGAGACCTGGCCGGGGCGCAGCAACGCGGCGAACAGGATGCGCTCGGCGGCCCTGCCCTGGTGGGCGGGGAAGATGTGCGGGTAGGACGTGAGGTCGGAGACGACCTCGTGGAAGCGGTAGAACGAGCGCCCTCCCGCGTACGACTCGTCGCCCCGCATGCCGGCCGCCTGCTGGTCGGCGGAGATCGAGCCGGTGCCGGAGTCGGTGAGCAGGTCGATGGTGACCTGGTCGGCACGCAGGTTGAACGGGTTGTAGCCGGCCGCGGCCATCGCGCGCTCGCGCTCCGGGCGGGTGGTGATCGGGATGGGCTCGACGACCTTGATCCGGTACGGCTCCATCAACGGCATGGCGGTCTCCCCGTGTGCGGATGAGCAGATGGGCGCCCAGCGTTCGGAACGCGCTCGGAATGACCCGTCGCGTGATTCGCTGGTTTCGTGAGGTGGTCCGGGAGGCGCCTGTGGTGTGGCCCGGCGTCGATCTCCCGTTCAGGTCTCCTGGAAAGCTACGTCATTTCCGTCGGCCGTGTCCAGGATTCACCCGGAATGCGATTCGCGATTCTGTTCACAGCTGTCGTGCGGGGATTTTCGGGAAAAGTGCGCTGCCTCAAGGGGACGATTGCGCCCGGCTGTTGTCGCCCGCATGCCGGGCCGACGCTCGACCGGCCGGCGGTCCGCGGACCGCCGGCCGGTCGACCGATCACCCGCGGGGGAGCGGGTCGGGCCAGTAGCGCTCGCGCTGGAACGCGTAGGTGGGCAGGTCCACCCGACGTGCCCCGCTCCCGCTGAAGGCGGCCCGCCAGTCCACCCGCACACCACCGACGTGGAGGCGGGCCAGCGCGGCCACGGGTGGCCCGCCCGCACCCCACTCCGCACCCGTCACCGGCACGGGCGTCGCCCCGTCGCGCGGGGGCGCACCGCCCTGCCCCAGTACGACGAGGGTGGTCGCGCCGAGTTCGTCGAGCCGGCGCGGCAGGTCGGTGGTCGTGCCCTGGAACAGGGTCGCCCAGTGCCCGGGGGAGCGCAGCGCCTCGGAGGCGAGCGGTTCGCCGTCGACGGCGGAGACCACCGGCACCCGGAACGACCCGGGCCGCACGGTCGACACCGCCCACTCGAACGCCGCGGTCGCCTCGCCACCGCCGCGGGAGGCCGCGAGCAGGGAGGCGGCGTCCTCGACGGACAGCGCCCCCGCCAGGTGGGCCGCCGCCACCTCCCCGGCGGAGCACCCGGCCAGGAAGTCCGCGCGCACGCCGTACCGCTCCAGTTCGCGGTGCAGGGCGACGCCCAGCGCGAACGCGACCGCCGTCGCGTCGACCGGCGCGCCGGCGCGCACCTCGTCGAGCACCCCGGCGAAACCGGGGAGCGCATCGCGCAGCGCGTCGACCCTTCCGTGCGGGGGCGTCCGCTCGTCGGGCAGCAGCACCGCCACGCGGACCCGCTGCCCGGCGGCCGGCGACGTGCCCCGCACCACGGCCGGGTCGGTCCCGTCCCCGGCCAACGCCGCCAGGCCCCGCACCAGCTCGTCGCGGTCGCGTCCCAGCACCGCGGCGCGGTGCTCGAACGCGCTGCGCGTGGTGGCCAGCGAGAAGCCCACGTCCACCACGTCCAGGTCCGGGTGCGCCGTCACGTGGGCGAGCAGGCGCGCCGCCTGCGCCCGCAGCGCCCGTTCCGAGCGCCCCGACAGCGGCCACGCCACCACCGCGGGCCGCTCACCGCCGTCCCCCGGCGCGCCCTCCTCGGTCGGTGGCTCCTCCAGGACGACGTGCGCGTTGGTGTGACTGATGCCGAACGCCGAGACGGCGGCCCGACGCGGTCGTCCGCCCCGTGGCCACTCGCGCTGCTCGGTCAGCAGCCGGACCGCGCCGCCGCCCCAGTCCACCAGCGGGGTGGGCTCGTCCACGTGCAGTGTGCGCGGCAGCACCCCGTGACGCATGGCCATCGCGACCTTGACGATCCCCGCCACGCCGCCGCCGGCCTGCGCGTGCCCGATGTTGGACTTGACCGAGCCCAGCCACAGCGGCTCGTCGCCGGCGCGGTCCTGCCCGTAGGTCCGCAGCAGCGCCTGCACCTCGAACGGGTCGTCCAGCCTGCTGCCGGTGCCGCTGCCCTCCACGGCGTCCACGTCGGACGGTCGCAGGCCCGCGGCGGCCAGCGCCTCGGTGATCACCCGCTGCCGCGCCGGGGCGGTCGGCGTGTGCAGCCCGTGGCGGGGACCGTCCTGGTTGACGGCGGAGCCCCGCACGACCGCCAGCACCGGGTGCCCGTGCCGCCGCGCGTCCGACAGCCGCTCCAGCACCAGCACCCCGGCGCCCTCGCCCAGCGACGGCCCGTCCGCCGCCCCGGCGAACGACTTGCTGCGGCCGTCCGGGGCCACGTGGCCTGCGTTGTTCATCTCCCGGTACAGGAAGGGCGTCGCCATCACCGCCACGCCGCCCGCCAGCGCCAGGTCGCACTCGCCCCGGCGCAGCGCCTGGCTCGCCAGGTGCACCGCCACCAGCGCCGACGAGCAGGCCGTGTCCACCGACACCGCCGGGCCCTCCAGGCCCAGCGCGTAGGCCACCCGGCCGGACGCGACGCTGCCGGTGTTCCCGCCGAACAGGTGGCCCGCCGACCGGTCCTCGTACCCGGGCGAGGTCAGGAAGTGGGTGAGGTAGTCGTGGTGCATCACGCCCAGGTAGGTCCCCGTGCGGCTGCCCCGCAGCGACAGGGGGTCGATCCCGCCGTGCTCGACCGCCTCCCAGGCGACCTCCAGCAGCAGGCGCTGCTGCGGGTCCATCGCCAGGGCCTCTTCCGGGGACACGCCGAAGAACCCGGCGTCGAAGTCGGCGACGTCGTGGAGGAAACCGCCGCCGGTGGCCTCCAGCGCCGCGGCGAGATCCGTCGAGGAACCGCACCAGCGTTCCCAGCCGCGATCGGTGGGCAGGTCGGTGACGGCGTCGTCGCCGGCGGCCACCAGCCGCCACAGCGCCTCGGGGGAGTCCGCGCCGCCCGGATAGCGGCAGCCCGCGCCCACCAGGGCGATCGGGTCCGCCGGCACCTCGTCGGGCGCCGGGCGTGCCGCCTTGAGGCGTTCGTTCTCCAGCAGCGCGGCGCGCAGCGCTTCGACGAGCCGGTCCGTCGAGGTGCTCATCGTCGTTCCCCCGAATCCCCGGAGCCGGCCAGCGCGAGCCGCACCAGTGCCTCGGCGTCCATGTGCTCGATGTCGTCGTGCCCGGTGTGGTCGTGCCCGGTGTGGTCGTGCCCGGTGTGGTCGTGCCCGGTGTCCGGGCGCGCGCCGCCGGGGTCCGCGCCGGTCGCGGGGAGCAGCAGCTCCGCCAGGTGCAGCGCGAGGGCGGTGGTGGTGGAGTGCTCGAACGCCGCCGTGGCCGACAGGTCCACGCCGGTGGCGGCGTTGAGCCGGTTGCGCAGCTCGATCGCGATCAGCGAGTCGAAACCGATCTCGGTGAACGGCCGGTGCACGTCGACCCCCTCCGGGCTGCTGTGCGCCAGCACCACGGCGACGTGCGAGCGCACCAGGTCGACCAGCTCCTGCTCGCGCCGGGCCTCCGGGAGGCCCGCCAACCGCTGCCGCAGTCCGTCGACGTCCGCCTTCGGCGCGGGGACCACGCCCCGCGCCGGAGCCGGGACCAGGTCCCGGAACAGGCCGGGCACGTCCGCGCCCTTCGCCCGCAGGGCCGCCAGGTCCAGCTGGGCGGGGACGAGGACCGCGTCGTCGCGGTCCAGCGCGGTGTCGAACAACGCCATGCCCAGCTCGTGGGTCAGCGGTCGCATCCCGCTGTGCCTGATCCGCGCGAGGTCGACCTCGGCGAGACCGGACGCCATGCCGCCGTCGCCGCCCCACAGGCCCCACGACAGGGCGGTGGCCGGCAGGTCCAGCGCGCGGCGGCGGTCGGCCAGCGCCTCCAGGAACGCGTTCGCCGCCGCGTAGTTGGCCTGCCCGGCGCTGCCGACCAGGGAGCTGACGGAGGAGAACAGCACGAACGCGGTCAGGTCCAGCTCCGCCGTCGCCTCGTGCAGCGCGAGGGCGGCGTCGACCTTGGGCCGCAGCACCCGGTCGAGCCGTTCGGGGGTCAGCGCGCCCAGCACGCCGTCGTCCAGGACGCCCGCCGTGTGCACCACGGCGCCGAGCGGGTGCTCGGTCGGGACGCGGGCCAGCGCGCGGCCCAGGTCCGCGCGGTCGGCGACGTCGCAGGCCAGGACGGTCACGCGCGCACCCAGCCCTTCCAGTTCGGCGGTCAGCTCCCCGGCGCCGGGGGCGTCGGGACCCCGCCTGCCGACCAGCAGCAGGTTCCGGACCCCGTGGGCGGTCACCAGGTGCTTCGCCACCAGCGCGCCCAGCACACCCGTGCCGCCGGTGACCAGCACCGTGCGGTCCGGGAGCACCGCGGGGATGTCACGTGGCGCCGCCGGCAGCGCGCGGGCCAAGCGCGGCACGAGCAGGGCGTGCTCGCGCAGGATCAGCTGCGGCTCGTCGGCGGCCAGCGCGGCGGCGAGCGCGTCGCCGGACGCGGTGTGGTCGACGTCGAGCAGCGCGAACCGCCCGGGGTTCTCCGTCTGCGCGCTGCGCACCAGGCCCCACAGCGGCGCGCGGACGAGGTCGGTGACGCCGTCGCGGCCGTCCGGCACCGCGCCGCGGGTGAGCAGGACCAGCCGGGAGCCGGCGAGCCGGCCGTCGTCGAGCCAGGACCGCAGCACGTCCAGGGTGCCGCCGAGGACGGCCCGCACCTCGTCCGCCATCCGTTCCACCGGTGCGCCGGTCGGCTCGACCAGCCCCGTGAGGAACACCGCGTCCGGGACGGGCTCACCGCCGTCGAGACCGGCGAGCAGCGCCGCGACGTCGGCGTGACCGACCACGTCCCAGCCCGCGGCGGCCAGTCCGGCGCACAGCCCCAGTTCGTCCACGCCCAGCACCGCCGTGCGCCCCGGCGGGGCGGGTGGGGCGGCCTGTCGGGGCACCTCGGTCCACACCGACCGGAACAGCGAGTCCCCGGTGCGGTCGGTGAGCCGGGCCAGGCGGGAGGCGTCGACCGGCCGCGACACGACGGCCCCGATCGAGGCCACCGCCCGCCCGTCGGCACCGGTGATCGTCGAGGAGGTCGCCCTCTCGCCGGTCACCGTCGTCCGCACCCGCACCGCCGACGCCCCGGCGGCGTGCACCGCCACCCGCTGCCAGGCGAACGGGGCCAGCACCCCGTCCCCGCCCCCCTCCAGGAAGAGCAGCGTGGGCACGTGCCCGGCGGCGTCGAGCAGCGCCGGGTGCAGGACGTGCCCCTCGGCGGCGCGGTCGTCGTCCAGGGCCAGCTCGACGAACACCTCGTCACCGCGCCGCCACGCCGCCCGCACGCACCGGAAGACCGGCCCGTAGTCGTAGCCGCGCGCCGCCAACCGGTCGTACAGGTCGGCGGTGTCGAACGCGTCCGCGTCCCGCGGCGGCCACTCCCGCTCCGGGGCGGGCAGCACCTGCCCGACGCCGAGCGTGCCGGTCGCGTGCAGCTCCCACCCGCCCGGCGGCCCGTCGGCCGGCCGTGAGTGCACGTCGAAGGTCCGCCGCCCGGCCTCGCCGGGAGGCCCCACGGCCACCTGGAGCCGAACCTCCCCGCGCTCGGGGACGACCAGCGGGGCGTGCAGGGTCAGCTCCTCGACCACGTCGCAGCCGCTCGACCGCGCGGCGTGCAGGGCCGCCTCGGCGAGCGCGGTGCCCGGCACGAGCGGCACGCCGAGCACCACGTGCTCCGCCAGCCACGGGTGGGTCGCGCGGGAGAACCGGCCGGTGAGCAGCAGCCCGCCGGTGCCCGCCACCTCCACCACCGTGCCCAGCAGCGGGTGCTCGACCCGGTCGAGACCCAGCGACCCGGCGTCACCGCCCCGGTGCAGGTCCAGCCAGTGGCGCTGCCGCTGGAACCGGTACGTCGGCAGGTCCACGCGGTGCGCCCCGGTTCCGGCGAACACGGCCCGCCAGTCCACCTCGACGCCGTGGGCGAGGGCCTCGCCGAGCGCGCGCACCACCTGCTCCGGACCGCCGCGGTTGGTGCGCAGCGTGCCCACGGTCGCCACCGCCACCTTCGCCGCCTGGGCGGTCTCCTGCACGCCCAGGGTCAGCACCGGGTGCGGGCTGGGTTCGAGGAACAGCCGGTGACCGTCGGCCAGCAGGCTGCGCGTGGCCTCCTCGAACCGCACCGCCTGCCGGGCGTTGCGGTACCAGTAGTCGGCGTCCAGGCACGTGGTGTCGAGGACACCGCCGGTGACGGAGGAGTGGAACGGCACCCGCGACGGGCGCGGGGCGACCGTCGCCAGGTCGCGCAGCAGCCGCTCCCGGATCTCCCCGACCTGGGCGGAGTGCACCGCCAGGCCCAGGTTCAACCTGCGGACCCGGACCCCGTCCGCCGCGCACCGCGCGTGCAGCTCCTCCAGCGCGTCCAGCTCACCCGAGACCACCGCGCTGCCGGGGCCGTTGACGGCGGCGATCGACAGCCGGTCGCCCCAGGGCTCCAGGCGGGACGCCAGCTCCCGCGCGGGCAGCGCCACCGCGAGGGTGTCGCCGCGGCCCATGAGCGAGGTCATCGCCTGGCCGCGCACCGCGACGACCCGCGCGGCGTCCTCCAGCGACAGCGCGCCCACCGCGTGCGCGGCGGCGACCTCGCCGACGGAGTGGCCCACCACGGCGGCGGGCTCCACGCCGTACGCGCGCCACAGCTCGGCCAGCGACACCAGCACGGCGAACACCGCCGCCTGCAGGACGTCCGTGCGGCTCAACGGCGGGGCGCCGGGGGCGACGCGCAGCACGTCGGCCACCGACCAGTCCTGGTGGGGGGCGAGGGCTTCGTCGCAGCGGCGGACGTGTTCGGCGAACACCGGGGAGGAATCGAGCAGCTCCGCCGCCATGCCCACCCACTGGGTGCCCTGGCCGGGGAAGACGAACACCGGGCGGCCGTGCCCGGCGGTGCCGCGCAGCACGGTGCCGGCGGGTTCGCCGTCGGCCACCGCCGCCAGCCCCGCCAGCAGCGCGTCCCGGTCGGCGGCGAGGACCGCGGCGCGGTGCTCGAAGGCGCTGCGGGTCGTCGCCAGCGAGAAGCCGACGTCGGCCACCCGCGCCCCGGGGTGCTCCAGGAGGTGCGCGCGCAGGGCGCGCGCCTGCTCGCGCAACGCCGTCTCCGACCGGCCGGAGAGCAGGCAGGGCACCGTGACCGCCGCGACGGGCGGCGTCCCGCCGGTGCCCGGCTCGTCGGGTGCGGGGGGCGCCTGTTCGAGGACGACGTGGGCGTTGGTGCCGCTGATCCCGAACGAGGACACGCCGATGCGGCGGGGCCGGCCGGTGTCGGGCCACTCGCGCTGCTCGGTCAGCAGCCGGACCGCGCCGCTGCCCCAGTCCACCAGCGGGGTCGGCTCGTCCACGTGCAGGGTCCGCGGCAGCACGCCGTGCCGCATGGCCAGCACCGCCTTGATCACGCCCGCGACGCCGGCGGCGGCGACGGTGTGGCTGATGTTGGACTTCACCGAGCCCAGCCACAGCGGCCGGTCGGCCGGCCGGTCCTGCCCGTAGGTGGCCAGGATCGCCGTGGCCTCGCTGACGTCGCCCAGCCGGGTCGCGGTGCCGTGCCCCTCCACCGCGTCCACGTCGCCGGGGCGCAACCCGGCGTCCGCGAGCGCCTGGCGGATCATCTCCTCCTGCGCCGCGCCGCTGGGGGCGGACAGCTGGTCGCTCGCCCCGTCCTGGTTGACCGCCGAGCCGCGCACGAGCGCCAGCACCGGGTGCCCGTTGCGACGGGCGTCGGACAGCCGCTCCACCACCAGCACACCCGCGCCGTCGCCGAAGGCGGTGCCGTCCGCCCCGGCGGCGAACGACCTGACCCTGCCCTCCGTGGTCAGCCCGCGCTGCCTGCTGAAGTCCTGGAACACGCCCGGCGTGGTGTGCACGGTGACCCCGCTGGCCAGCGCCAAATCGCACTCGCCCCGGCGCAGCGCCTGGCTCGCCAGGTGCAGCGCCACCAGCGACGAGGAGCACGCCGTGTCCACCGACACCGCCGGCCCCACCAGGCCCAGCGCGTAGGACACGCGACCGGAGGCGGCGCTGTTGGAGCTGCCCAGCACCAGGTAGCCCTCGAACTCGGGCAGGCTCGGCGCGCCGGTCATCCAGCGCACGCCGTAGTCGGTGTTGGTCACACCGGCGAAGACGCCAGTGCGGCTGCCCCGCAGCGACCGCGGGTCGATGCCCGCCCGTTCGACCGCCTCCCAGGCGATCTCCAGCATCACCCGCTGCTGCGGGTCGATCGCCCGCGCCTCGCGCGGGGAGATGCCGAAGAACCCGGCGTCGAACTCCGCCGCGTCGTGCAGGAACCCGCTGCGCTTGAGGTAGACCTTGCCGACCCTGGTCGGGTCGGGGTCGTACAGGTCGGGGTCCCAGCCGCGGTCCGTCGGGAACCCGGAGAGCACGTCGGCGCCGTCGAGGAGGACCTGCCACAGGTCTTCCGGCGCGGTGACCCCGCCGGGCAGTCGGCAGGCCATCGCCACGATCGCGATGGGGTCGTCGGTGACGGGTGACCGGTGGTCGTCCACGTGTCGCCTTCCTGGTGGTGTCAGAGGGTTCGGGGCCGCGCCCGGGGGGTGAACCCCACCGGCAGGCGCCGCAGCCCGCGGAAGAGCAGCCCGGGATGCCGGTCGGGGACCTCGTCCGGGGCCGCGTGCAGGTCGGGGAAGCGCTCCAGGAGCGTCCGCACGGCGATCGCCCCCAGCGTCCGGGCCAGGGGCGCCCCGGCGCAGTACCGGCCGCCGCGGCCGAACCCGAGGTGCGCGCCGGTGTCGCGGCGGATGTCGAACCGGTCGGGGTCGGGGAAGCGCGACGGGTCGCGGTCGGCCGCGGACAGCGCGATGCACACCGGCTGCCCGCCGCCGGGGATCGTCACGCCGCCCAGTTCGACGGGCGCGAGGGTGAACCGGACCGTGGTGGTGTTGGCCGGCCCGTCGTAGCGGGCCGCCTCCTCCAGCGCGCCGCCCAGCAGCGACCAGTCGGCGCGCAGGTCGGCGAGCTGCTCGGGGTGGCGCAGCAGGGCGAGCAGGGCGTTGCTCAGGAAGTGCACCGACGTGCGGTACCCGGCGATCAGCACGAGGAAGACCATGGCGGGCACCTCGTCCGGGGCCAGCGTGCCGGGGTCGTCACGCGCGAGCCCGGCGAACGCGCTCGCCAGGTCGTCACCGGGGTGGCGGCGCTTGTGCCCGGAGAACCGCTCGACCCACGTGGTCAGCGCGGCCGCGGCCCTGACCTCCTGCTCCACGTCCTCGGGGTGGGCCAGTTCGTGCGTCCACCGCGCCACCGCGTCCCGCTCCAGCAGGGGCACGCCGACCAGCCCCCCGACCACCTCGCCGACGAGCGGTTCGGCGAAGTCCGCCACCAGGTCGGCACGGCCCCGGCGCTCGAAGGAGCCCAGGACCCCGTCGGTCGCGCGGCGGATGCGCGGTGCGAGCGACTCGACCCGGGAGCGGCTGAACGCCTTGAGCACGACCCCGCGCAGCCGGGCGCTGTCCGGCGGATCGGCGATGAGCAGGTGCTTGCCGATCGCGGAGCGGCCCGGCCCGGCAGGCCCCACCGGGCCCGCGTAGTCGGGGGAGGCGTTGACCCACTCCCGGCTCAACCGCGGGTCCACCAGGGCCGCCCGCGCCTCGTCGTGGCCGACGACGAGCCAGACCGCGCGCCCGTCGGCCAGCCGCACGCGGTGCACGGGGCCGCGCGCCCTCAGCGCCCCGTAGCACGGGAAGGGGTCCGCGATGAACGCCTCGTCCCGCTCGCCCAGGGAGGGAACCGCGGGCGGTCCACCTGCCCCGGGCGTGCCGCCCGGGATCACGACGGCACCCGCCGGCGCACTCGCGGCAGGCACGCGTCCAGCGCGGTGTCCACGTCCCGCGCGACCACCAGGGCGTCGCGGGAGCGCGCCCCGATGAAGCCGCTGTCGACCGCGCTGTCCACCCACCGCAGCAGGTCGGTGAAGTGCCCGTCCGGGTCGAGCACCACCACCGGCTTGGCGTGCAGGCCCAGCATCCGCGTGGTCCACGCCTCGAACAGCTCGTCACAGGTGCCCAGACCGCCGGGCAGGGCGAGCAGGGCGTCGGACCGGTCGATCATCACCGACTTGCGCTCGCCCAGGGAGTCGGTGAGGACCAGTTCGTCGCAGTCCGGATCGGTCCGGTCGGTCAGGCAGCGCGGGACGACGCCCACCGTGGTGCCCCCGCCGGCGCGGGCCCCGCGCGCGACCGACCCCATCATGGACACCCGCTCGCCCCCGGAGACCAGGGTCCAGCCGCGCGCGGCGATCGCGGCGCCCGTGCGCCCGGCGAGGTCGACGTGGCGCGCCGGGATGTCCTCGGCCGCGCTGCAGAACACGCACACCGCGATCACGACGACACCCCCTGGCCGGGTGCGCCGGACTCCGCCGCCAACCGGGCCGCGATGTCCGCGCGCAACCGGACCTTGTCGACCTTGCCGACGCCCTTCAGCGGCAGCTCCGGGACCTCCACGAGCCGTTCGGGGAGCTTGAACCGGGCCAGCCCGCTGTCCTCCAGGAAGCGGCGGACCTCCCGCAGCCCGGGCGCGCCGCCGTCGTCGTGGCCGACGACGTAGAGGCACACCGCCTCGCCCAGCACGCGGTGGGGCATCGAGACCGCCGCCGCCGCGCGCACTCCGTCGTGCCGGAGCACGAGCGCCTCCAGCTCGTCGGCCGGGATCTTCTCGCCACCGCGGTTGATCACGTCCTTGACCCGCCCCGCGACCACGAAGTTGCCCGACGGGTCGCGGTACACCAGGTCACCGGTGCGGTAGTGGCCGTCCTCGGTGAAGGACTCGGGGGCCGCGCCGCCGTGGTAGGCCGTGATGACGCTCGGCCCCCTGGTGACCAGCTCGCCGACCTCCCCGTCGGCGACCGGCCGGCCCGCCTCGTCCACCACGAGGGTCTCGTCGCCGGGGGAGGAGGGCCGGCCCTGGGTGCCGAACACCACCTCGGCCGGGTCGTCGAGCCGGGTGAAGTTCAGCAGTCCCTCGCTCATGCCGTAGACCTGCTGCACCCGGCAGCCGAACACCTCGGCGAGCCGCGCCGCCGTGTCCTCGTCCAGGCGTGCCCCGCCGACCTGGAGCACCTCCAGGCAGGACAGGTCGTACCGGCCGGAGCCGGTGGCGGTCAGCCACTGCCGGGCGAGGGAGGGGGTCAGCGCGCAGTGCGTGACCCGTTCGCGTTCGATCAGGGCCAGCGTGGCGGCGGGGTCGTGCGGCTCGTGCAGCACGACGCGCCCACCGCGCACCAGCGCGCCGAGGATGCCGGGGTGGCCGAAGACGAAGCTGTGGGTCGCGGGCATGGCCGCGAGGTAGACCGACCCGGCGGTCAGCCCGGACACCTCCGCGGAGGTGCGGATGACGTGCCCGAACGCCTCGTGGGTGCGCGGGATGGGCTTGGGCGCGCCGGTGGTGCCGCTGGAGAGCAGGAACAGCCCGATGTCCGACGGTGCCCGCCGCTGCGGGGTGAACGGCACCGGCGGCCCGTCGACCAGGGCGTCGAGGTCGACGTGGCCGCGCTCCGGGTCGACCCCGCCGGAGACCAGCAGGCGCCGCACGGACGGGTGCCGGTCCTTGAGCCCCTCCGCCAGCGCGAGGTGGTCGAACCGGCGCTGCCGGGCCGGCACCGCCAACGCCACCGGCCGCACCGCCTCCAGCACCGGGTCGAGTTCGTGCTCGCGCAGCGCGGGCAGGGCCAGGACCGGGCGCGCGCCGAGCCGGACGAGCCCGAGCACCAGCACGACGTACTGCACCTGGTTGGGCAGCTGGACCAGCACGTGCTCACCCGGCGCGATCCCGAGTCCGGCCAATCGCGCCGCGCAGCCCGACACGGCCGCGTCCAGCTCGTCCCGGGTCGTCGAACGCCCGTCGGCGACGAGCGCCACCCGGTCACCGGGGTGGCCGCCCAGTGCCAGCTCGTCCAGGAACTCCGGCCGCCACCACCCGCGCTCGCGGTAGCGCACCGACGCCGCCTGCTCCCCGAGCACCGCGTCGACCAGTCGGGACAGTTCGTAGTCCTCCTCGCCCCACAGGTCGACCCGCACGCCGAACCGCTCGTTCAGCTCGATCTCCACCTGCGTCATCTCGGTGGAGTCCAAGCCCAGGTCGCCGCGCAGTCGGGCGTCGTCGCGCAGCGCCGCGGCGTCGACCCCCAGGTCGGACAGGATTTTCCGGACGTAGTCGCTCATGATCGGCTGTCAGCCTCCTGAACAGGACCGGGACAGTGGGGCGCGATGGTCGTCGGCGAGGTCGTGGCCCTCCGGAGGGGCGTTCCGGGCCGCGGCCGCGGCGGCCGGGCCCACCCACTCCGCCGCTCCGTCGGACAGGCGGGGCGTGAAGCCGATTGCGCTGGTGGCAGCCACGAAGTTAGGTGCGCGGCGCCACGGCACGAGCGTCGTCACGGGGGGGAATGACCGTTCAGATCGTGGATGTGCCCGTTCGGGCAACCCGCACCTGCGCGGGCCGCTGCCGCAGCCGGCGTCGTCGACCGTGCCCGTTCCCACCCGCCGGAACCCGAGCCGGACGAACGGGCAAGAGGCCACCGCCGAAGGTGCCGCCTTGCCCGCCGAGGACCGCGCACCCCGCGCGGCGGGTGCTCCACTGGCCGCGCAAGGACCGGGTGCGCGCCGCTGGGAGGCGAGGGTGATCTGCTGGGACCGCGTGGGTGACGAGCTGGTCGTCGGGGTGTTCGAGCAGGACGAGATCGCGCTGCTGCGGGAGTACGCGACGCTGTTCAAGCGCCTGGTCCGGCAGCGGTTGGACTCCCACGAACCCGTCGAGCTGCTCGGTGTGCGGGTGGGACTCGCCCTGCCCGCCTCGGTCGTCGAGGACGAGCGGCTGCTCGCCCTGCTGCGCCACCACCTCGGGGCCGACGCGGACGACCACGAGCTGGTGCGGCGGGAGCCCGAGTGCCTGCGAGCCGTGGTCGACCGCCTGGACGTGGTGCTCGCGACCCTGCCCCCCGAGGGCAGCGGGGTGGTGGTGCTCGACGACGTCGCCCAGGCCCGGGCGTGGCTCGACGCGGGACGGGACGTCATCACCGTGATGAGCGCGGCCGCCGGCGCGGGCGGCCCCGACACCGTCGAGCGCACGGCGGTGACGATCGCCTGGCTCGCCGAGCTGCTGGACCGGTTGCACGACCACGCGACCAGGGAAGCGGACTCGTCGGCCATCCCGTGGTAGCCGTCGACCGCAACCCGATCGGCCGTCGCCCGCCCGTTGGGGCAGCGTCGTCTGCACCTTCGAGATCTCCACGGGCCGATCGTGTTGATCAGGGCGGACCGGACGGCTCTACTCGTCATCGACCGCAACGCCGCCCAGCGGCGTCAGTTGGTGAGGAGGGGGCCACGTGTCGAACCCGCACCCGAGGCAGTCCGGACACCTGATGGCGCCGTGCGCGGACGCGCGGGTGTCGCCGTCGAGACCACCCCTCACGACCGGCGGCAGACCTCCCGCGGGATCACGGCGGTGACCCCGCACCACTCCGGTCCCCGGTCGGTGCCGCCGCGGGGCCCCGCCCGGCGGGGCGTCGCACCGGACCTGCCGACGGTCGAGGCCCGGTACCCGTGAGCACCAGGAGCGGTTCCGGCAACGGCGGCCACGGCGGCACCCCGCCACCCGGCGGTCGCGGACCGACGGACCTCGATCTCCGCACCGGGCACCTCACCGGTCGCGTCGACGTGGACACCGACGGCCTGCACCGCGGTGCGCGGAGGTTCGAGGCGATGGGCGGGAACTTCCGCTCGTTCGGGCAGTCGTTCTCGGACGTCGCCTCCCACGAGCCGCTGGTCGACGGCGAGGGGGACGAGAGCTGGGAACGGTTCGCGCCGGACTACCACCGGGGCGCGAGGGCGTTCCTGGACGGAGTGCTCGGCCTCGCCCGTGCCGTGGACCTGATCGCCGACGGGGTGCACGGCTTCGCCGACTTCTGCGTCGCCACCGAGGACCGCGCCGAGCAGCTCGGCAGGAACGCGCTGAGACCCACACCCGACCCCTAGCGGCGAACGCCGCCGGGGGAGACGAGGGAGGACTCCCGGCGGACGTCCTCCCCGCAGTGGACGCGGTACGCGGACATCCGCCGGTCCGACCACCGATCGGGCATCGGGAGCCCGATCGCGGGGTGGTCGCGCACCGCCGGTGTGCAACTGGGGAGGGACCTCATGATCTGTGCGGTGGCGGGCGAAGCGGTCCGGTGCTGACCCGTGGACATCCACTTCGACCCGGCCTTCGACTGGCTGTGGGTCCTGGTCGCGGGTCAACAGGCGCCGAGGGTCGACGTTGCGGCGACCCGCGCGCTGGCGCAGGGCTGGGCCGAGGGCGGGACGACGCTGCAGGGGATGGGGAACACCCTGGTGGCGTTGACCACCGAGGTGGAGCGCTCCGTCGGTGGTGAGGTCGCGCGGTCGTTCCGCAAGTACGTCGAACGGCTGGCGTCGACCGTGCCGCAGTTGGTCGCGCTGGCCCGGCAGCAGTCGAACGCCCTGCTCGACCTGGCGCTGAACGTCGAGCTGGGCATCTACTCGATGATGATCGAGATCGCGTTCTTCGCCTCGTCGATCGTCTGGGCGCTCGCGAGCCCGTTCACCGCGCCGCTGGTGCCCTCGTTCGTCACCGGTGCCCGCATGGCGGTCAACCGGATCGTCGGGCAGCTGCACCGGGCCATCCGCTTGGTGGGCGAAGCGCTCCAGGAGGGCGTCGCGGAGGTCTTCCAGGGCGCGCTGGCCCAGATCGCGCAGTTCATCGAGGGCCATCGGCACGTGTGGGACGGGCAGAGCACGCTGGTCGAGTTCGTCGCCGGTTCCGCGGCGGGCGGCATCGCGGGTGGAATGCACGCCGGCGCGCACAGGTACAGGCCCGACATCCAGGACAAGGCGTGGTTCCACGGGTTCACCGAGGCCGTCGCCGACGTCGCCGTCGGCGTGGGCGCGGCCGCGATCCTGGGCCAGGGCATGGACGACGTGTGGGCGGGGGCCGTCAACGGCGGGTTCAGCGGCGCCGCGGGAAAGGGCGTCGACGGCCTCGGCGAGAGGATCGACCAGGTCGTCAACGGCCCGCGGGTGGCCGCGCCGGACACGTCCGGGTTCGTCCTCCCGGACGAGCCCCCGGTGCTCGCAGGACAGGAAAGGCCCGGTTCCGGAGCATCCGGTCCCGGCGGGAGCGGTAGCAGCGGTGCCGTTGCCGGGGGCGACGACCTGTTCACGGGAGCGCCGAACATCGACGGGGTGAGCGAACCACTGCCCGCCGAGGCGATGCCCCATCCCCGGCAACCGTCTCCGCTGCCCGGCACGCCCGGGTACACCGGGACGGGAACACCGCGATCGGGTGCCCCGGTGGCCGACGCACCCCCGGTCACGACGTCGACGCCGATCGACGCGTTTCCGCCGGTCGACACCGTACCGCCGGCCGGGACATCGGTGGGGCTCCTGCCGGTGGACCCGGGCCCGGCAACGAGCCCGCGTCTGCCGGTGAGCCGGATCACGCTCGTGGTCGAGCCGCCGCCTGCGGTCGATGTGTCGCCGGACCGACTTCCGATGACCGGAACCCCGGTGGAACAGGTGCCGATGGTCCACGTGCCGGGCGCATCGGGCGGAAGCGGCGACGACTCCCAGGCCCCGGCGCCACGGGACAGGTCGGTGGACGCCTCCACCGCGCCGCCGCCGTGGACCTCCGCCGACCTGCCGGTGCGCGACTCGCCACCACCGGCACCCGATCACGGCGCGGACAGTTCCCCGAGCACCACGACCGGTTCGACCACCGCCCCGCAGCCGGATACCGCTCCGGTGACGATCCGGCCCGAGGTACCGACCGGTTCTCAACCGAGCATGCCCGACCCCGTCATGCCTGATCCCGTCATGCCTGATCCCGTCATGCCTGATCCCGTCATGCTCGACCCCGTCATGCTCGACCCCGTCATGCCCGACCCCGCCACGCCGGCCCCGCAGCAGACGCCGCAGCCGGACACGGCGATCCCCGGTGGCGAACACCCCCTGCCACCCGGCACCCCTGTGGTCTCGCACGTCCCGGGTGGTCCACCCGGCATCGGGGGAGTGGCGGCGGGCGGAGTTTTCGGCCCGGACCGGGGCATCGACGCCCCCGCCGACTCGTCCGCGCAGTCGGAGACCGACACCCGCCCGCCGGCCGGACAGCCACACCCGGCGACCGACCGGCCGGGAACCCCCCACGCCGGAACCGCCCACCCGGTGGAGGCGGTCGGGACGAACCCGGAGGTCCAGTTCCACACCCCCGCCGTCGAGTCGTCGGGCCACACCTCCGTCGACTCCGGCGAGGACGCGTCGCCCGACGGGACCACCTCCGAGAACAACCCACCCGTCGACAACCCCTCCGAGGTCGATCCGGAATTCGCGGCTGACGGCCGCAACGACGTCACCACCCCGCCCGTCCCCGGCACCCCGGCTGCCTTCGTCGACCCTCCGATCCCTCCCGACTCGGCCGTCCCCGCGGTGGGCGCTGCCCAGCCGCAGCCTGTCTTCACCGTCCCGCACGGCTACCCGCGCGACCAGTTGGACATCGCACCCCCGCAGCAGCGCGGACGCGTGCACACCGCACCGGGTTGGCCCGCGCCGGTGCGCTCGGCGTTCGAGGTCCGCCGTGCCGGGCAGGGTCACGACGTCGTCGTGGAGGTCACCGTGGTCGTGGACCTCGACCCGGGCGGCCGCTACGACGACGCGACCAAGCAGCAGGTGATGCGGGACGCCCAGCTGGCCGTGGACGAGTTCTACAACAAGCCCGACCTGCGCCTGCGCAACGGCGACCTGCTCCGCTTCCGCATCATGCCGAGAACGGGTGCCGGGCCGGTCCACCACGTGGTCGAGCTGGACCCCGAGCACGACATCGACCAGACCCACTGGCGGCCGGGTCAGTTCGCCGCGCACACCGCGCACGAGTTCGGCCACATGATCGGTCTGGTCGAGGAGTACTCCACCACCCCCGGCCGGCTCGACGTCGCGGGCACGGTCATGGGCCGCCACGTGGAGACCGACCCCGACGGCACACCGCGCCTGATGCCGGAGATCCGCGTGCCGCAGCGCTCCGTCGACATCCTGGCCCTCGCCATCGGCGACCCGTCGCAGGAGGCCGGGGGGATCACCCGGCCCCTGCCGGAGGGCACCGCGCTGCCCAAGGCCTTCACCGGTGTCCCGGAGGCGTCCGGGACGATGCGCGACCGCAACGCGGACGTCGAACAACCGGGGGAGCAGGAGCAGCAGTCGCAGGACCACGAGCACGACGCACAGCAGGGCACGACCCGACAGGACGGGCTCGCGGCGCGGCCTTTCCGGGACGGCCTGCCCGACTACCTGCGCACCAGCCGTTCCCTCGGCGTGGCCGGGCAGAAGGGCACGACCCGCGGGGAGGCGCTCGACATCGGCGCACGGCTGGAGCAGTTCGCGACCGGCGTCCGGAAATGGGAGGACGTCGACGGCGTGGTCAAGGCGCTCGAGAAATCGATCGCCGGCACGCTGGCCGACGGCGGCGCGCGGGCCGTCGTCAAGGGTGACGGCAGGACCTACGAGTTGAAGATGAGGTCCACGCTGCACTGGGACCGAGCCCAGCCGGCGGGCACGGGCACCTACGCCCTGATCGCCGGGACCAAGGACAAGCGCAAGACCTCGGAGGAGACCGGCTACAAGCGCGACGCCGACATCATGCCGACCATGCAGTTCTCCGGCATGCCGGGCTTCGTCGTCCAGGCCGTGCCCGGCGTCCCGATCGCCCCGACCGAGGACGTCAGCGGTGGCACCAAGAAGGAACTGGCCCACTCGTCGAAGATCGCGTTCTCCTCGCCGCGCGAGGTGGACGTGCCCCTGACGGTGCGGTTCTCCCTCGTCGACGCGAACGGGAAACCGGTGGACGTCGGGGGCGGCGGGCAGGTCGTCGAAGCCGCGGCGAGCGTCCTGCTCACCGTGCCGACCGACCTGGCCACCGAGGACGACGCCGGGGCCCTGGTCCACGACGTCACGAGCCGCGGCACCGCCGGGCAGGACCGCACCGAGTCCCTGGCCCGGCACGGCATCCGCCCGGTCGACCGGCGGGAACCGCCGCCGAAGCGGTTCGTCGCGGAATCGGTCGTCGTCCACCGCGGCACGCACCCCGCCTCCCCGCCGCCCTTCGCCGACCAGGTCATCGCGCTGCTGGGAGCCCGGCACGCCAAGGCGACCGCCGTGGGGGCGCACGGCCGCGACGTGGTCCACGAGTTCGTCGGCGAGGACAACATCAAGGCGAACCTGCGCAGGATGGTCGTCTTCGACGGGGACGCCAACCCGGAGGCCGGCTGGGTCCGCTCCGAACCGATCTTCAGGGGCGGCAGCCGCGGCGGGGTGGAGTGGCGACCCCGGTCCACCCGGATCGAGATGCGCGCGGTCGCCCGCTGGGTCCGGGTGAACGACACCAGAGGCGGGATGACGGTCACCGAACGGCGGCACGAGCACTACGAGCGCTCCCACCGGACCAAGGTCAAGCGCCGCTGGGGCGTGTTCGGCTTCGTCGGCGGCGGTGCCGACGTCCGACCCGTCGGCACCGCGGCGGGCGGTCTGACCTACAACGCGAGCGTGGAGAGGAACGCCTCCTCCGGCCTGGAGCGGTCGACCGCCGCCAAGGAAGCCCTCGACATCAAGGGCGACGTCGTGCGCTACGAGGTGGTGTACGACATCGAGGTCCGCCAGGTCGGCGCTGCCGGCCGGAAACCGTGGACGCTCGAGGGCAACGTCAGCTCGCACCAGTGGGCCACCCTGGAGCACGCCGGACGCGCCGGGATCGTGCCGCGCCCCCCCGACGGGTTCCGCTCCGGGCCGGACCGGACGACGTGGGGGCCGAGCGAGTTCGAGGACGGCCAGGCGCTGCTCGGCCTGGTGGAGGAGTTCACCAGCGGCGAGCTGCTCAACCGGGCGATCCACCCCCTGCTCACGAAGCTGCCCAAGGAGGAGGGCTGGTACTTCGACAGGAAGAAGTTCCTCCGGCACCTGGAGCACAGGAAGCACGACAAGCGCAGGTTCGTGCGGTCCTTCACGGACCCCGGGATCGACAGCGGCAGGCTGACCGGCAAGGTCGCCCAGGCGCTCGAACTGGGCGCGAACCTCGGCGACGCGCTCTCCGACCAGGAGATCTCCCACCTGGTCGAGCACATGTCCGACCGCGGGAGCGGACTGCACATCCCGCTCAAGCGCGCCGGCTGGTTCCACGACCGCGAGGTCACGGTCATCCTGAAGGCACGGGTCGGCGACATCGAGGAGGGCAAGGCGCTCGACGCCGCCGAGATCACCGGGCTGTCCAGGACCAAGGACGTCACCAGCAGCGAGTTCGGGCAGGGACGCGAGGTCGAGTTCGGCGGCGGACCGCAGGGCCGGCTGCTCGCACCGCTCGGCACCCTGCCGTCCACCTCCCCGTTCGGCGTGCTGCTCGCGGGCGTGCGCGGATCGCGGGCCTGGCTCTCCGACGTCGTCCTGACACTGGGCGCGAAGCGCAACGTCGAGCGCAAGCGCGGCGACTCCCTCACCGAGGACGGCAAGATCGGCAACCGCGCGGTGCGCCAGTTCCGCGCCAAGGTGACCATCACCGGGGAGATCGACTACTCGGAACGGCACAACAAGAGCATCCGCAAGATCAGCTTCGGCCGCCGGGGCCGCCACGCCCCCCACACCGAACAGCTCACCGCACCCGGCCCCGTCGAACTGGACCTGCGCGTGCTCGTCCCGGAGGCGCTGCTCACCGGACCCGACCGGGACCCGTCGCACGACGGCCGCGCACGCCGACCGGACCGGCCGATCGACCAGGACGCCCTGGCGCTGCCGCACGCCCTGCGGCCCACGATGTCGCGCGCCTTCGACGACGTCGACGTGGTGGCCTTCACCGCCGCGCCCGCGGTGCAGGCGTCCGCCACGGACGTGCTCAGCGCCGCCGCCGACCACGACCCGGTCGTGCGCTCCCGCAACCAGGCCATCGCACGCGCGATCAGCGACCGGCTCTCACCCGAGGCGCTCACGAGCGACCCCAGGCTGTTCAGCCGCACCACGGTCATCGACTCCTCGCAGCTCACCTACGAACGCCGCACCGAGGACCTCACCGCGACCCTGGGCGTGACGTTCCGGCCCACGCTCTCGGCACGCCAGGTCACGGCCCAGGAGTACCAGGAGGTCGTGCGCGAACACGAGGCGTCGAGCAAGGCGAGCGGCTCCGGCGGCACCACCACCCAGGCCCGCGGCTACGCCGTCGCCGTCCCGCTGCTGACCCAGAAGGGCTACACACCCGCCGCGGGAGGCACCAACGAGGTCGCCGCGCGCGGCCTCTTCGTGGTCGTCGCCTCCCCGTACGGCACCAGCAGCGGCGCCACCGCCGCCGCGCACCTCAAGAGCGGCGAGAAGCTCGCCGTCGGCACCCCGCCGCAGAGGATGATCCTCGCCAGGGTCGACATCGAGGCCACCGTGGTCGCCGAGGCACGACACCGGGGCAACCTCAGCTTCGGGCTCGCCACACCCGACCCGGCCAAGGCCCGGGGCGCGGTCGTCGACCTGCCGGAGTCGGCGCTGGTCTGGCTCACCGAGGACCAGTTCCACGAACTGAGCACGGGCCGACCGCCCGAGCGCGGTGCCGTCACCCCCACCGGGGACCGCGCCGTGGAGACACCCGCGTCGCTGCGACCGGACAGGACGACAAAACCGTCGATCGGCCTGGGCGGCATCATCGACCCGATCGACCTCAGCGCCCGGATCGACACCCTCCGGGCCAACCTGGCCCGAACCCCCGGCATCGGCCCCGACCTGGCCGCCCGGTTGCTGCCCGACAGCGCCCTCGACCCCAAGAACGCCAACATCGCCGCCGTCACGTGGTTCCTGTCCGACGCGAACCGCATGGTCAACAGCCTGCTCAACGGCGGCACGGCCACCCCCGTGCGGCTGGAGGACCGCTTCAGCGGGCGCACCTACGAGCTGACGCTCGACGCGGCGTTCACCCAGGCCCCCGAACCAGGCACGGTCAAGAACCTCACCAAGCTCAAGTCCGCCGTGACCGCCGAGTTCGGCACCAAGGAGGTCACGAGCAGGACGCGGACCTTCTTCACCGGCATGGTGTCCGCCCGCCCCGCCCTGACCATCCAGGAGAAAGCCGGACCCGCCACCGCCGACGGCCGCGCCCAGGGCCAGGTCGGCGGCGGCCTCAACGTCGAGAAGACCACGGGCGTCCGCGACCACAAGAAGACCGCGGAGCGGTCGACGAAGTACACCCACGCCGCCGCGCACAAGGGACCGGCCGCCACCCACCGCGGCACGCTCGACCTCACGGTGGCGCTCCAACGGCACGGCCGGACCCTCGCGTCCGTCCTCGTCACCGAGGACGTCGAGATCACCAAGCTCGCCGACGAGGCGTTCCCCGAACCGGAGCACGGCGGCCGGCTCGGGTCCGCCGAGCCCGTCGCCCCCGCGACGTCCGCCGTCATGAGCACCGACGACCTGGCGACGTGGCGGACGGGCCGGGACGGCGGCCCGAAGACCACACGGCTGCCGGGCGTGGAGGACTACTGGGTGGAGCACTACTTCGGCGACGTCGACCTCCTGCGCGCCCACGCGAAGGAGGTGCTCGTCCACTCCGGCGTCAGGACGACCGCCGCGATCGAGCGCGCGCTCAAGACGGGCATCACACCGGCGAGCGTGCGGGCCGGGCTGACCGCCGGGACCGAGGGCACGTTCACGGTGCCGCTCCCCGGCGGCCTCGGCCGCACCGTGGAGATCCACATCCGGTTGCCCGCGCCACCCCGCTTCGCCGGCGCCGGCGCCGGTGTCGACATCAAGTCCTACCGGATGGACACGGAGAAGGAAGAGGTGAAGCTCACCACGGGCGGCACGGTGGAGGTCGCCCAGACCGCTCCGTTCGGCGCGGGCGGCGAGTCGAACTCGGCACCCCAGGGCCAGTCGGGCGCGTCACCCGCGCGCCAGCCGCTCGACGACAAGTCCGCTTCGGCCCAACGGCAGGTCACGACGTTCGCCGCGCCGGCCGCGAACCGGGCGGAGAACACCAGGACCGCGGGCCCGGCCCGGACGTTCGAGCCGCTGATGCCGTGGACGATCACCCCCGAGCACAAGCTCTCCCGCGTCCTGCTGACCGGCGCCGAATTCCGGATCATCGCCAAACCGGCGTCGAAGCCGCTGTTCGGCAGCGCCGACAAGGTCAGCTACCAGGACGTGACCGTGCACGACGCGTACGCCGTACGCGTGCGCGACGACAAAGCCGTCGAGATGACCGGCAGGACCCTGCCCCCCGCGCTGATCGACGCCACCACGGCGCTGGCGGACAAGGGCAAGGCGTGGCTCACCGCCGAACAGCGCAGGCGCGCGGCGACCGCCGAACGCGACGCGCGGGAACACCCGATCGACGCGGACGCCCGCACGCGCGCGGACCGGCTCGCCGAACTCGACGACCTGACCGGCACGATCGCCGGTCACGAGGTCGAGGTCCGCCGACTCCGCCGGCGACTCGACGCCGCGATCAGGGCGGCGGCCGGGACCAGCCGCCCGCTGCGCACCGGGAACGCGCGCAACGCCAGGACCGAACTGGCCGCCCGACGCCAGGCCTGGCACACGGCATCCCTGGACCTGCGCAGGCTCGTCGAGCGCAAACACCACCTGACCGCCGCGCTCTCGGCGGGTGGCGTCGACGTCGAACAGCTGCGCCGCTACGCCGCCGCACTGCGCGCGGAACGCGCCGCGGCGGAGGCGGAGCAGGCCGCGGAGCAGGAGTGGTGGCACGCCAAGACGGCCTACGACCGGGAGGTCGCCGCGCTCCACGAACAGGAGGAGTTCCGACGCCGAGTTCCGACGCGCGCAGGCCGGCCCCCCGTGCTCCCGCCCATCGCGGAGACGGGCGGGTTCGACATCCCGCTGCCCGGAACAGGAGGGCGCTGACCGCCCGGCCCCGGCGGAGCCACCTGCCGCTCGCACGCCGCCGCCGCGCGGCGGGTCGTGGGCGCGGCTCAGAGCACCGTGCGCCCGCCGTCGACGACGAACCTGGCCCCGTGGACGTGGGACGCTTTCCCGGAGGCCAGGAACACCACCACCTCGGCCACCTCGGTGGGAGAGGCGATGCGCCCGAGCGGGACCTGCTCCGCCAGCATCGCCACGACATCCTCGCCGTGCCCGACGACGGTCTCCGACCCGGTGGCGCCCGGGGCCACCGAGTTGACCCGCACACCGGTGCCGCGGAACTCCACCGCCCACGTGCGGGTCAACGACTCCAGCGCCGCCTTGGTCGCCGAGTACACCCCGAAACCGGGGGAGCCGATGACGCTCGTCGCCGTCGACACGTTGACCACGCTGCCGCCGCCTCGCGCCACCATGCCCGGGACGAGCGCGGCGGTCAGGTAGAACGGCGCGCGCACGTTGAGGTCGAAGAGCCGGCTGAAGTCCTCGGGGGCCTGCGCGGCGGTCGGCGCGTACGGGAACACCCCCGCGTTGTTGATCAGGATGTCCACCTCGCCCGCCTCCTCGGCGAGGGCGCGCACCGAGTCCAGGTCGACGAGGTCGGCCGGCACGAACCGAGCCGACCCGCCGGAGTCCCGAATGGATGCGACCACCTGTGCGCCGCGCGTCTCGTCCCGACCCGACACCACCACCGAGGCGCCGCCCGCGGCCAGCAGTCGCGCGGTTTCCCGCCCGATGCCCGACGTACCACCGGTGACCAGGGCCACGCTGTTGCGAAACTCCATGCGTTCTCCAGGACGTGATCGGTGTGCTCGCGACGCAGTCTGCGAGAACCCCCCACGGATCGGTCCCGCACACGATCCACAGTGCCCGACCGGGCAGTGGGCCTTGCCCGAACGGACCTGTCGAGCGAACGGCTCCGGCCCGTCTCGAGACCGTTGCCCGCTCCGCGCGGGTGCGACAGCCTGACCACGTGCACCCGGACGACTGGTCGGACAATTCCTGCGGCCGGATCGGACCGGCGGCGAAGCTCCGCCACGGTCACCCCGCTGAGGAGCACCACGTGACGAGGAGGGACGATGGACGTGCGACACCCCACCGTGCTGCACCCCACCGTGCGACGCACCTGGCGGGCACGGCTGCCGGTGGAGTTCTCGCACTTCGTGCTGTTCGACTTCACCGGCCACTTCTCTCCCGCCTCGCTCGACCCCACCACCGACTCGCGCTGGACCGGGCGCAGCGGCGACGGGGGAGCCCTGTTCCACGCCGACGACCACAACCTCGAAGCCGACGTCCTCGTCGCACTGCACGACACCGAACCACCCCCCGACGGGATCGAGGAGCACTCCTACAGCGGCACGCTGCGCACCGACACCGGCTCGCTCGTCCTGGCCGCCTCGACCGCCAGTCCCGGCGACATCACCGTCGAGCTGCCCGCACCCGGCAGCTACCGGCTGCGCGCCCACCGCCTACCCGACCTGATCGACACCAGCCTCGGCGACGAGGCGCGCTGCGAGCAGTGGATCGTGCACCTCTGGCCCGACCCGACCACCACCTGACCCTCCACCCATCACCCGCACCGGACCCCGCGCGGACCATCGCCGTCGATCAGGACCCGATCCTCGGCGGGCCCGGACGCCCGGCCCCACCGCGACCACGTGCCCGGCCGCGATCCCGCATGTCCGGTGCACGGCGTGCCGTGCCGGTGCCCGGCTGCGTGAGCGGGAGGCCCCACGACCGCCGCCAGGCCGCAGATCGCCGTCACAGCGCACTTCTTCCACGTGGTTGACCTGCTCGACTTCTCCTCCTCGAACAGCAGGTGACAACTCGTGCACGGCAGGGGACGTCGACGAGGTTCACCCCGTCGCGCGGGTGTGGCCGTCCTTCCTGTCAGGTCCGGCTCGGCCGGACGTGGAGGTGCCCGTCGTGCCCGTCCTGTACGACGAGGACGGGCACGGCATCGCGAACAGGTGACGAGGTCCGGCGCTTCGCCACGGTGTCGGTGGGCGTCGTTAAGATCCTGGTTCCGATCTTGGGGGGAACGTGGACGACGTCCTGGTGGAACTGAGCCGTGCGCTGTTCGGGAGAGCCGAGGGCGATTGGCGGCAGATCGTCTACCGGGCTTCGTTCGACGAGGGCGGCATCTCCTCGCGGGAGGAGGTGGAGGGCGACGGGAAGCTCGGTCGGGAACCGGGCGGGAGCGGTGCCGGACCGGATGAGGCGCTGGTCGGGCGCTTCGGCGCCGCGGTCCTCGAACTGCGGGTGAACCCGGACCGCACCTACGAGGCCTTGGTCGTACGGGACTTGTCCCAGCACACCGCGTACCTGCCGCCCTCCTACGTGCGGGTGCTCGACCCGGCCCGACGACCCCCGGCGGCGCTGCCGGCCTCCGCGCTCCCGCCGGTCGGTGACCCGGCCCGGGTGCCGGGCCTGGTCGCCGAGTACGCCGCGCTGTTCGAGTCGATCACCGGCGCCGCGGCGCCCACCGAGCCGCCCGCCACCGAGCACGCGCTGGCCGAGGTCGAGGACCGGTTCGACGTCGTGCTCCCGGCCGACCTGCGCGCGCTCTACCTGCTGGGTGACGGCACCGCCCGCCCGCCCGGACCGTTCGGGCTCCCGCTCCTGCCGCTCGCCCGGATCGAGGACGCGCGCGAAGCCATGGAGTGGACCGATGGGTTCCGCACCGGGCACCCGGACGACTGGGAGGAGGAGGTCGCGTACGAAGGCCCGGCCGACGCTGTCCGGATCGGCTGGTGGCACCCGGGCTGGGTGCCGGTCGCGAGCAACGGTCACCTGCTGTTCCTCGTGGTCGACTTGGCGCCGGGACCGACCGGCCGACCGGGACAGGTCCTGCTGGCCGACACCCAGAACGGCTTCCTGCGCTACCTCGCGCCGTCGGTCACCGCGTGGCTGGAGCAGGTCCTCGACCAGATCAAGGCGGGAGAGTATCGGCTGCTGCCCGGCGGCGACGGGTTCGCTCCGACCTGGCCACACCCACCCCGGACCGAGCTGAGCCTGTCTCTGGAGGGGACCGACCTCGCCACCGCGCTGTCGTCCGTCGAAGGGCTCGACGAGGTGCGGACCGTGACGCTGCGGCACGCGACCGGCGCCGACCTGACGCCCCTGGCCGCGCTGCTCCGGCTGCGGCACGTGTCGGTGACCGCGTCGGAGATCGACCTCGCACCGCTGGCGGGGCTCCCGTTGCGCACGGCGCGCGTCGAGGGCGGCGCGGTGGTCGAGGTGCCCGCCTGGTCCGGACTGGTCACGCTCGGGCTCGGTGGCGCGACGCCCGCGAACCTGGACTCGCTGCCCGCCGCCGCGTACCTCGTGCTGCACGACGACCAGTGGCGGCTGCTCCCCGACCCGCCCGAGGGCCTGGTCGCCGCCAAGCTGACCGGGCAGGGCTCGCTGGCCCGCGCCGTCGAGTGGGCGGCGTGGCTCGGCGCGCCGGTGCCCGCCGAAGTCCTTCGCGGGACGTTCTAGCTGTCCTGTCCCGTGAGGTTGGGGACGCACGTGGTGCTGTCCACGTTCACCGCCCTGGACGCGGAGCCGAACACCGGGCATCGCGCCGAACTCACCACGAACGTTCAGTACCCCTCCGACGACCTGCTGTCCTTCACCCACAAGGAGGTTCCGTACCCGACATCGGGAAAGGCGGCCTCAACACCTCGGCCAACTATTATAGGAGTTCACGCGATCCTCACCGGTTCGTGGACACATGACCGAGGGCTTCGACCGCGTGCCGAAGGTCGCTCTGGAAGCCGTGGTCCAGAGCGTTTTCGACGTCATCGAGAATGGCGACGAGGAGATCTTCCCCGACTCTCTGTCGCAGACCCTGGCGGACGATTGGCGCAACGGTTCTGGCAAGGGCCTCGAACACCGGTTCGCGACGTTGTACGCGCAGTTCGCCCGGCAGGGGAGCAGGTCCGGCAGGCCCGGTCGAGACCCGACGCCGTCGCGCGCCCGATCACGGCGCACGGGTCGGGTCGGTCCTGGACGAGCGGTCGACACCGGCTGCGGCCGCGAACGCACCCTCGACGACCGGGGCGACCCGACCGGCTTCCGGGCAGAGACGAAGGCCGGTCGGGTCGTCGGACAGGGAGACGTGTCAGCGATCAGGTCAGGATCAGCGACAGGCCGTAGGCGGACAGGATCGGGTTGACCTCCTGGTAGTACGTGGTTCCACCGGTCGAGCAGTTGCCCGAGCCGCCCGAGGTCACGCCTTGGGCCTGGTTCGAGCTGAGCCACGAGCCGCCGGAGTCGCCGGGCTGGGCGCAGACGTTCGTGCGGGTCAGGTTGTAGACGACGCCCTGGGGGTAGTTCACGGTCTGGTTACGGGCCTGGATGTAGTTGCACCACATACCGGTGGTCGAGCCCGAGCGGCACACGCCGGAGCCCACCGGGACCTGCGCGGAACCGCGCACGTAGTACCAGTAGCCGTCGTAGCCCTCCATGTAGCCCCACAGGTTCACGCCCGCGACGGTCTGCACCCACGCGTAGTCGTAGTAGGGGAACGTGGAGCCGGCGAAGTAGCCGTAGAGCGCGCCGTACTGGTCGGTGGCCTGGGAGCCGGGGGTGCCGCAGTGGCCTGCGGTCACGAATCCGCCGTACACGGCGAAGCCGATGGAGCACCGGCCCGCGTTGTTGATCCAGTACGGCCAGCCGCCGACGACATCGGCGTAGGGCACGGGGGAGTGGTCCTCCTGCACCACGCGCACGGCGTGGTGCAGGGCCCTGGCCTCGTCGATGAACCCGGTCACGGCGGCGTCGACCTTGTGCCGGTTGACGGTGACGACGACCGTGTTGGTCTGCACGTCGACGTACCAGCCGTTCACCCCGGTGGGCACGGCCTTGCCGGCCTGCCGGTCGAGGGCGGTCTTGACGGCGTCGAGCTGGGCATAGGTGTGCGCGACGGGCACGACGGTCACGTCGAGACCGGTCTTGTCGGCAGCGGCGTCACCGGCTACCGCGACGGCGAGCTTGCCGGTTGCGGGGTCGAACCAGCTGCCCGCGTAGGCGGCGCCGTAGAGCTTGCGGGCGACGATCTCGGTGCCACGGGCCTTGTCCTCTTGGGCAAGGCGTGTTTGCACGCCCTCGGCGGTGAGGCCGAAGTCGCGCTTCATCGCCTCGGCCATGCCGAGGGAGACGCGCGGTGCGGAGGTGGAGGACGTGGTCGCTGCACCGCTGGGCGCGGCGACTGCGGGCAGGGGCGCAATGGCGAGGCCGATCGCGAGGACGACCGCGCCGGCTAATCGGACGGTACGTGAAGGAGTCACTTGGGCAGCCCTTTCAGGCGAGGGTGCAGGGAGGCGCCGGTCGGCCGCCCGAGATATGCGAACGGAGCTCGGCGACCGACCGGCAACGCCGTTTATGAACCCGACGGATTCGGGACGATACTTTCTCGGTTCGACACGCTCATACCGCCGAGTCGGTGGCGTTCGATGATTGTTTCGGCGGGTCGGAGGCGCGTGGAATCATCCAGGTGCGCCAAGCGTGTTACGGAACATTTTATTCGGTGTTCCGTAGTGACACAACTCGATGCGTCGGGCGACTCCGGACCCGGAGTGCGCTATACCGCTGGGGCTTCTGGTGTGCTTCCGCGCTCGAGTTGCACATCCCCTCCGGTACCTCGGGCGCGTGACATCGGCGCGAACTCCGCCGCGGTCGGGGAGTGGGTGTGAGCCTGGCGGGCCGAGGGCGACAGCCCGCTCCGCGCGGAGTTCGTCCCGGTCGGCGGCCGGTTGATCGGCGTCGACGAACTCCCGGGCGCGTCTGGATCGACGCCTTGGCCAACCGGGCGGTGTACGCCTTCGCCCGACCCCGGCCCGCTTCCCCCCGCGAGGGTGAAGGCGTACCGGATACCTCGAGGAATGTGCTATTCGAGGTGACCGAGTATGTCCGCATTTTGCGGCTCCGCAGGTGATGCGGTGTTCGTTTGGGTGGGTGAGTGCTGCGGAGTCCGTGGTGATCGGGTGGTGTGCGCGAGCCAAGCGGGTGCGGCCTTCCGTCCGGCGCTAATACGCCTTCCTGTGGTGGACGAAGGAACCTGTGTTCCACCTTTCGCACCGAACAAGGGAGTTCATCGGTGATCACGCCTTCGCCCGGTCGGCACAGGGGCAGAGCCCTGCCGGCGATCATCGCAGCACTGACGGTCGTACCGCTCGCACTCGCCGTCACCTCCGCGCAACCGGCCTCTGCGGCGCCGGGCGTCCCCCAGGCGCCGGTCGTGGTGTTCGCCGAGGGCTTCGAGAACGGCCAGGGCGCCACACCCGTCCTGCTCACCGACTACACCGGCGCGTCGCCGGTCGAGCAGACCTACTCCGCCGATCCGGCGTGGCTGACCGCCTGCAACGGTTGGCTGGCCTCGCCGCAGCAGCCGGGCGTACCGCCGCCGGGCAGCGGGTGCAGCGCGGGCAACTGGCAGGCGGTCCAGACCATGGCCGGGGTCCTGGGGCAGTGGGCGGGCGGCGACCCGGCCACCAACCACGCCGTCACCGCCTACACCGCAGCGAACCCCGGAGCGGGCAGAGTGCAACTGCGCACCGAGCAGCCCATCCCGCTGCCCGCACCCGACCGGTTCCTGACCTTCTCGGTGGACGCGGCCGAGCAGAACTGCTTCGCCAACCACGCGCTGTTCGAGTTCTACCTGCTCGACGGGGCGACCGCAGTGCCCACCTTCACCACCCCGATCGAGCCCTGCGCCAACCCCGCCACCGTCATCGACGGCACCGCCGTGGGCACCTACACCAGTGACCGGCCGGTGCTGTTCGGCGGCTCGTCGGTGGGAGTGCAGCTGGTCAACGCCCAGGGCAGCGGGGTCGGCAACGACGCCGCGTTCGACAACGTCCGCGTCCTGGACGTCACCCCGCAGTTGGACGTCGGCTACAGCCCGCCCCCGGTGCAGATGGGGCAGACGGCCACCCTGACCTTCACCGTCACCAACACCGCCGAGCTGGCGGTCAAGGACGGCTGGTCGTTCACCACGAACCTCCCGGCGGGACTGACCGCCACCGCCCAGCCCACCACGGACTGCACCGACGCCACCGCCTCCACCGCCGCCGGCACGGTCACCGCCACCGGCGCCCTGGCCACCGGCCAGGTCTCGTGCACCGTCGCCGTCACGGTCACCGCCGCCCGCCCCGGCACCTACACCACCTGCGCCACCGACGTGACCACGCGGGTCGGCCTCAACGCGCCGGGGTGCGCCTCGGTGCGGTTCATCGCGCCCGTGCTGCTGTTCGACGCCCACGCGCACGGTGGCCAGCTGACCGCTCCGCTGGTCGGCGTGGGCCCGCTCGCCCCGTCGGACCTCACCTGCACGCCCCAACCGGGCCTGGACCAGGACCAGGCGCTCGGTGCCACCCTGCCGGGGATCGGCTCGCTGGGCGTCATCGACACCGAGGCCCACGGCACCGTCGGCGGTGACGGCCAGCGCACCGCCACCGCATGGGCCCGCACCGCGAAGGTCTCCTTGCTGGGCGGCCTGATCACCGCCGACGAGATCCGCGCCAAGGCTGCCGCCGCTGAAGACCTCGACGGCGCGGTCACCACCGCAGGCGAGGTCGAGCTGGTCAACCTGCGGATCAACGGCACCCCCGTGGTCAACCCCGCGGTCGACCTGACCATCACCATCCCGCTCGTGGCCACCGTCGTGGTCAACGAACAACGGACCCTGGCGGGCGGTGCCGGCATCGCCGTCAACGCCCTGCACGTCCGACTGCTCAACGGCGTCGACCTCGTGATCAGCCATGCGCGAGTCACCCTGACCCGCCCCGGCACCCCCTGCCCGATCGACTGACGCCCCAGGGTGGTGCAGGTGCGTCCCTCACCTGCACCACCCTGGTAGCCGGAACCACGATCGGACGGACGCGCCGCGGCCGTGTGTCGCTTGTCGGCTGATGACCCGGAGGCCGACCAGGACGATCGGATGGGCAGCGGTCGAGCAGGCGGCGGCTCGTGGACTCCTCGGTGGTCGGGCTGCGACCGATGACCAGGAGGGCGGCCGGCCGGGTGTGATCGGGCCACCCGCGTATGTCGACCCGTGTACCGGGGAACGTGGTGTCGGCCAAGGTCGGCGCGAACGGCAAGGTAAACGTCCCGACTCGGGTGGCGGCAGCGTGGGCGTCGCCGTCGACGTGGTCGGCTACCTCACCGCCGCCGCGCCCAACCGCGCCGTGCTGCGGACCGTGCCGCCACCCCGGCAACCCGACCTTTCACCGTACCGGCGGGCGTCACCGCGGTCACCGTGCACGTCGTCGGAGCCGGCGGGTGGCGGCAGCGCTGGGAGTTTCCGGGAGGTTCCTGCCCGAGGCCAGCACCTGCGGGAGGTCGGGGCTCGCCGGCAGGGGACGACCGATGGCCACTGCGTCGACGTTGTGCGTGCCGAAACCTCATCCACGCAGGTGGAGGACGTACGAACCAAGAGGCGTCGAACGCTCACGGGACGGCTGCCATCCGCCGAGACGCCGACCAGCACGGCATGACGACCTGCTGTGCTGCTCCGACTGGCCTACCTCGGCGTGACCAACGCCTTCGCGTTGCTGCGCCTGCTACCCGTGAGCGACCGGGACAAGGACACGGGGATCCTGGCGCTGCGGCACCAGATCACCGCCCTGCAACGCCAACCGGGCAACACCCGTCCACGATTCCCCCCAGCGACCGGGCACTTCTCTCAGCACTACTGCACCGAGTCCCGGTGCAGGCACTTCATCGGTTCCGACTGCTCGTGCGTCCGGAGACAGTCCTGCCCTGGCACCGAGACCTCCTCGCACGACGTCACGCGGCCAGATCCCGCCCCAAGCAGTCCGGCCGACCACGGACCATCCGCTCGATGCGACTCCTGGCACTGCGCCTGGCGCGGGAGAACCCCGCCTGGGGCTACCGCCGCATCCACGGAGCACTCCTCGTGCTCGGCATCAAGGTCGCGGCCTCCACGGTGTGGCAGATCCTCAAGGACGCCGGAATCGACCCTGCACCCGAACGCGCCTCGACGACCTGGTCGGCCCTCCTCCGCTCGCAGGCCGACGCACTCCTGGCCTGCGACTTCTTCGAGACCACCACCCTGGGCGGCACCCGACTGTACGTGCTCGCGGTCATCGAGCACGCCAGTCGCCGGGGCAGGGTCCTGGGCGCCACCGCACACCCGACCGCCTTCTGGGGCACCCAAGCCGCCGGAAACCTCGCCATGGACCTCGAAGACGAAGGCCGACACGTGCGGTTCCTGATGCGCGACCGGGACGGCAAGTTCCCCACCCCGCTCGATGCAGTCCTCGCCGACGCGGGCATCCCGGTCGTCCTCACCGGTGTCCGGATACCGCGGATGGACGCGATCATGGCACGCCGGATCCGCAGCTGCCGTCGCGAACTTCTCGACCGCACCCTCATCTGGAATCGACAGCACCTGCTCCACCCCCTGCGCGAATACGAGCACTTCTACCGCGTGTCGGTGCCGGAAAGTCGTTCGCCGATCCGGCAGGGCGCTGCTAGCGTCGGGGTGACCGCCGACTGTGGAGGAAGCCATGGTTGCCCGGAACCTCACACCGGGCCACCGCACCGAGGCCGTGTGACGGCCCGGGGCCGCCCGGTGTCATCGCCCTGAGAAGCCGATGCACCGCAAGGAGCTTTCCCATGTCCGGAATACCTTCGTCCACCTGGTACGTGGACTTCTTCACCGAACTGCCCAACGAGTTCTGGCGGCGCGTCGTACCGCCGGAGGTCACCGTCGAAGAGATCGACTTCGTCGAGGAGCGCCTCGGCCTCGCGCCGCGTTCACGGGTCCTGGACGTGCCGTGCGGCAGTGGGCGGCACAGCCTGGAACTCGCGCGGCGCGGGCACCGCGTGACGGGTGTCGACCTGTCCGCCGAAGCGATCGGGCACGCTCGGCGCTCGTCCGCCGGTCTCGACGTCGAATTCATCCGCGCCGACATGCGGGAGGTCCCGCAGGACGACGGGTTCGACGCCGTGGTGTGCCTCGGCAACAGCTTCGGCTACCTGGAGCTCGGCGACCTGCGTGAGTTCGCCGCCGCGCTGGGCCGGGCCGTCCGGTCCGGCGGCGGCCTGGTCGTCGACCTCGCCTCGGCGGCCGAGTCGGTCCTGCCCGGCTACCGGGCCGAGCCGCGGACCATGCGGACCGGCGACATCACCGTCCTCGCGACCAGCGAGTACGACGTCGTCGGGAGCCGGATACTCAGCCGCTACCGGTTCACCCGCGACGGGCAGGAGCTCGACGCGACGGCGGTGCACCACGTTCACACCGTGGCGCAGGTCGTCGACCTCCTGGCCGCCACCGGGTTCGCCGACGTCGAACTGTTCGGCGGAACCGGTGGCGAACCCCACGGGATCGGGAGCGGGCGACTCCTGCTGACCGCGCGCCGAACGTCCTGAGCGGACGCTCCGGTCGGGGTGCCGCCCCGGCCGGAGCGCACATCGCGCGACTGCCGCCCCGTGACCACGTCCCGGGGCGGCCCCACCGGGGACGGATCAATCCCAGTCCCAGGAGATGCCGTACACCCCGGGATCGCACTTGGACAGGTAGAGGTGCGCCTGGCCGGCCGGGTCGACCGGTACGCGGCGGCGCTGCTGGACGGGTGCGGTGACGCGGGGGCGGTGGTGCGCGTAGCAGCGGGCGGGGAGCGTGACGTGGTCGAAGCAGACGCGCAGCAGGTAGTTGTCGGTGCTGTCGCGGATGCGGCGCTCGTGGCCGCGTGAGGGGACAGGGCTCTCGCCCATGACCCACTCGTACTCGACCACGGTGGTCTCGTTCCTGTCCAGCACCCGCCCGAACTCGATCTCCGCCGAGGCGTACCCGCTGGTGTCGTCCGTCTTCAGCGCGCCGAGCCGGCCGCCGCGCACCACCACGTGCGACGGCATCACGTCGCCCTCGTCCACGCCGTGCACCGTGACGAAGCGGTCGCAGCCCTCGCCGGTGCCGCGCAGCACCTGCGTGGTCGAGACCCGGCGCAGCGACCTGCGGGCGTCGACGAAGCACGTCTCGGTGGTGGCGAGCACGGCGACGTCCGGGTTCGGTTCCGTCAGGTCGCCCAACACCGCGCGGATGGGCGAGTCGCTGCCGTAGAGGGTCTCCATGCTCAACCGGCCACCGGTCGTGCGGCGACCGCGCGGGCGCGGCGGTTCGAGGAACTCGAACAGCGTGTCCGGCGGCAGGTCGAGGATGTCCTCCAGTTCGCGCAGCGCCCGCAGCGAGTTCGGCCGCTCGGGCCGGCTGCGACCCTGCTGCCAGTAGCTCAGCGTGGCGATGCTGATCTCCACCCCGCGCGCGGCGAGCCGGGCGCGGATGCGGTCGAGGGGGAGGTCGCGTCGCGCTATGGCGGCGCGCAGCGCGTCCGCGAACTTCTCCTGGCACAGGACCTGTTCAGGACCGGAAGGGTGCTGAGGAGCTGCCATGAGCGAGTATGACCACCCGAATTGGTGAGTGTCGATACCCCCGGACGGAGGTATCGACACTCACGTCGTCACGATGTCAGCCGACGTTGAGGGTCAGCCCGTAGTAGGACAGCGCATCGCCGAGCGGCTGGAAGTACGAGGACTTCCCGCTCTCGTAGCCGCCGTTGAACGTGCACCGCTGGTTGGTCGGCCCGCCCGACGTCATGCCCTGGGCCTGGTTGCCGGAGATGTAGGCACCGCCGCTGTCGCCGCCCATCGTGCAGACGGTCGACTTGCCCAGGCCGCGGACCACCGTCGAGGGGCCGCCGTTCGGGTCGACGTAGGTGACGGTCTGGTTGTAGCCGGTGATCGAGCCGCAGGTCCAGCCCGTCGTGGCGCCGGACTTGCAGATCGACGCGCCGACCTGGCCGCGCGCGGCGCCCTTGACCGCGATCCGGCCCGCGGCGCCCCAGGTGCCGACCCGGGTGGTGATCGAGTTGCCCGCGTCGAGCCGGGCCACGCCCATGTCGACGCTGTCGTAGCCCAGCGCGTAGCGACTGCCCGCGCCCCTGGCGAACCGCGTGCCGTCGTAGTGCAGCGTGGCGTTGCCCGCGACGCAGTGCCCGGCGCTGACCAGGTACTGCACCCCGCTGCTCGACCGGGCGCCGAACCCGACCGAGCAGTACCCCGAGCCGCCGTTGAGCGTCATCTTGCTGCCCGGGTGGATCGCCGCCTGCGCGGACAGCGCCTGTGACACCTGCTCCACGCGCACCGCCGCACCGTGCTCGGCCGCCGCCTCCAGGAACGCCCTGGCCGGTGGCCTGGTGCGGTCGACCACCTGGATCGTGACGACGTCCGCCGCCACGTCCACACCCCACGAGGCGACCCCGGTGGGGACCTGGCGGGCCGCGAGCCGGTCGAGGCGCGCCTGCACCTCGTTCAACGCGGCCTCACCGCGCGCCGGCGTGCGGGCGGCCAGCCCGACCGCCCGAGCGCGCTCCGCCCCGGCCCGGTCCGCGTTGACCGTCAGCGTGCCCGCACCGTCGAAGAACGCGCCGTCGACCCGCACGCCCCGCTCGGTGAGGTCACCCAGCCTGCGCTGCTGGTCGGCCTCGCGGTCCAGCCGCCGGACCGCGGCGGACTCGTCGACGCCCAGCGTGCGCGCCAGGGCGGCGACCATCTCGGGCTGGTACCCGGACCCGGTGGCGGGCGCCGCCGCCGCGACACCGGTGGACAAGGTCGTGGAAACCAGGCAGGACAGGGCCACGACGCCCAACAATCGAATTCGAGACACCACGACAACCTCTCGACGCCGGGAAACGCCGTTGCAGGGGACGAATGCGCGAAACGATGTGCGCACCCGGTCAACGGGTTTTCCCGGTCGGCGGAATCAACCGCCGTGAGCAGGAAGTCTGGCACCAGGCGGAAGCGCCGGGCAACGACGCTTTTTCCACAAAGCTCCCGGCAAACTCTTGAAATGATCAGGAGAATCCGGGCGCACCCCGTGGCGACGCCCCGGCGGGCACACCGCCCGCACCTGCGGCAGGCCGCGGCGGCGGGGGTGCCGGTCCGTGCCGCCGCGTCCCTTGAGTGGGCAGTACGGGCGGGTCGGCGGTCGCGGCGCCGCCGATCTCGGCCGCCGATCACCGACGTCAACAGCAAACCGGTTCCCGGGGCTTGCCGTGCTCGAGACCGACGACGGGCGCGGACTCGTGACGCATCCGATCGGCGGTGAGCGGTGGGGGGCGAGTGCGGGGTGGGTGCTCCGATCCGCGGGCGACCCGGGACGGCGGACCCGAGCGGGCACGATCAGATCGCGAACGACGGGCTGTGCAGCTCGGGGAAGTCGGTGATTACGCCGGCCGACCACTCGACGGTCCCGACGGCGGCCAGGAAGTAGGTCGCCCGGACGTAGGGGATACGGAAGCGTTCGTGTTGACCTGGATCGTGGCCGTGTCGTAGTCGGTCGCGAGCGCCACGACGGTGTTGTTGCGGACGACGCCGACGAAGATCTCCAACTGGGGCATGACGTGGGTGCAGTCCAGCCAACCGGGCCCCTGCGCACCACCGCCGGAGCAGCCGAACCACCGACCGGGGTCGCTCACGGTCAACGTGCACGACCACGCGCCGCGGGTGATCGTGTTCATGGCCTGGACGGACACCGCCGAGCCCGTCAGCGACACCTCCGGCTTGGTGATGACCGACCGCGGTGCGGTCGTGGTGCCCGACTCGGCCCGTGCGACCGGACCCAGCGCCACCACCGCCGAGGCCGCCAGCACGAATGCCGTCGCCCTTGTCCACAAGGCGGCAATTCTTCGCCCACGTGTTCTGCTCACGAATTATCTCACCATTCGATCATGACTTCGCGGAAATTGGATGATCCCGACGTGTGCGGTAACTGCGCGCGATTCGTCGGGTAAATGTGATGAATGAGTGTCGACCGTTGACGCGCGACCGAAAAGGCGGTAGGCGCCCGTCCTTTCCCGTCGGTGACCGCCGATCGCGGAATTCCGCCGGAAGCACGACCTGTCGTCCGCGCACAGCGCGACCTCCCCGACCGGCCTGCGAACACGGCGAGGGCGACAGCGTCGACGCCGAGTCCGCAGCGCGAGCCGTGGTCTCCGGCCGGGCCACCTGATCCGCGACTCGCCACCTCGGAACCTCCAGCGTGTTCCGACCACGTCCGGGGAACACCGTGACCGCCACACGGGTCCGGCCGCATGTGGCTCGGATTCCGGAGCAGCTCGCGCCGTGCTGCTCGCCTCCAGTGCGCTCTGCAACCTCCTGGACCCCGGTCCCGAGTCGGGCCGGTTCGCCTTACCGGGTGCGCCGATGAGACGCGTGGTCTCGCCGCCCCGACCTCGTCCCGGCGCAGCGGCTCGCCGACCGTGGCGTCCGCCTGGAGTCGCTGTGATCGGTGGGGCTGAGCCCTCGGCGGCAGGCGGGGGACGAGGTGGCCGTGATCGCGAAGGCACGGCGAGTACCAACGCGCGCTCGTGCCGCTGGTCGTGCACGGCTCCTCATCGGGCGCCTGGCCGCCAGGGCGATGGTCGAACGCCAACGACCGGGCGGCGTCGGCCATGCGGGACGCCGGGGCTGTGGTTGTGCTGGGCGTCATCGCCGACCGGGCCACGGCGGTGAAACCGGAGGAGCTCGTCCACGCCGCCTTGTGCGGGCAGCGGCTGTGGGGCCTGCGCGGCCCCAGGCCTGCGGTGGTGCCGGGTGACTCCGGTCGGGAAGTCCGCACGCGCCGAGAGCGGCCACCAGCTGTCCAGGCGCACCTTCACCTCATGGTTGTGCTCGGTGGGGGAGAGGACCGTGCCGGTCACACGAGTGCCCATCGCCGGGAATGCCGCGTCGCGGGGCGTCGTGGCGATTGCCGATGGGCAGTCGATGAGCGGTAGCGGTCAGGAGACCGCCGGCGGCCAGCGATGCCCGCGCCACTCGTCCCATGACGTGAATCCGGCCGGAGGATCATCGATGGGTTCGCTGCCGTCGAGTTCGCCTCGCGTCGGGACCTGGATGGCGCGAGCCCAGGCGGCGAGTTCCTCGTCGGCCATGGGCCAGGTGCTGTCCGGGGCGTCGGCTTGGCGCTGGTCGAGTCGTCTGCGCTGCTCGGCGGGGGACACCTCGAAGTAGTGCACCTCCACGCGTGCGCCGCGGTCCGCCGCCGCTTGCCGCAGCGCGGAGCGTTCGTCCCGACTCCACAGCCCGTAGTCGATCACCACGTTGTCGCCGAGTTCGAGGGCGCGCAGCCCGATCCCGATGAGTCGTCCTTCGATCACGTCGGAAGCCGATGGCGGGTTCTCGTGTCCGTAGAGGGCCTTCACCCATTCGTCCTTCGTGAGGCGGAGCGCGTTGTGCTCGACCTCCACCCGTCGCGCGGCAGTGGTCTTCCTGATGGCCGGCAGTCCGACCATCAGGAAGAGCGTCGGCTGCTCCATCCCACCTCCTGGCCGAGTGAGAGCCTCATCGCCACCGACCGCGCGCTCCAAGGCACTCCAATGCCTCTGGTCAGGCGCCGCCGAGTCCGTTCTGACCGGTCTTGCTCGGGTGGCGGCGGGTGGCTGTTGCATGGAGTCGAGACCGCGCCGAGCGGTTGTCGACCCGTGACCGCCTGAATCCCCACGGCCACGGCCGCAGCGGTTGGGCTGCGGCCGTGGCCGTTTCGCCGATGGCCTCGATTGGCGTCGGACGAGATGGTTCGGCCGACACCATCGGCGCGGCCGGGAACGATCAGCCGGCGATTCGCAGGCGTAACGGACGCCCGTGGGCCCGTTCTGGCGGCAGATGGTCAATTCGACGGTACCGGCTTCACGTCGGACGTCTTTCGAGTCGGTGGCGCAGTTCTCCCCGCCGTCGGCGACGGCGTCGCGCAGCCAGGGGAAGTGGTGCCACGATCCGTCTTCCTGCTGGATCGAGATCCGCCCCGAGACGCCGACGCTGTCGACGGCGGTGTCGCACACCCGGTAGGTATCAGTGGCGTCGAGGTACTGCGTGAACCCGTAACCGGCGTCCACCCTGCCGTCCGATGCTGCGGCGAGAGGTGCGGTCAGAGAGACCAGGCCGCCGGCCAATGCCGTGGCCGCGACTGCACTGACGATTCGCATGGATAGCCCATAAGCGCTTCGCAAGCCGAATTTTATGATCTTCCACTGCGGAAGGACCGGAACTGTGCCGATCCGCCGCGAACTGTTCGCCTGCTGTCTACCACGTGCCCGTGCCTGGCGCTCCAACCGAAGGAGGATTTAACGTATGGAGAACTCCCGTTGACGCACCGCGTGGTATACCGCCACTGGAGGACCACCCACGCTCGCGTGGGAGGACTCTGCCGAATCGTGCGCATCAGGCGGTCTGCGGCCCCCGCGACGAGCAGGAACTGTCAGCGCCCTGATGTTCTGCCGTAGCCGCCGTCGTCTACGTCGCCCCGGTCTGCTCGGCGGGCTCGACGTGCGCTGAACCATGGTGCGGCGAAGTCGACGAGGGTGCGTATCGGCAGGAGTTGGGCCGGTGCGTCTCCGACAGGGCCGGTGTGGCGGTGTCCGCCGTCGGCGATGAACGCGTCGACGACCTCGATGAAGTCGTCGTCTTCGACGTGCAGTTCCTCCCAGGTCACCCAGGTCCGGTGACCGTCTCTGATCAGGGCGGCGCCGTTGCCGACGAGGTGCTTACCGGGCCAGTGCGCACGGTGCTCCGCTAGGTGCAAGGCGGTGATCTTCGCCGGTGTCGTGCCGAGGAGCAGCACGGAGGCGTCCAGATCGTAGAGGGCCTTGAGCGGCGAGCGTTCCCCGACGGGGCTGTCGAGGTCGTGTGTGGCCGGGATGGCGACCGCGTGCGGTCCGTTGGCGGAGATCGAGCGATGCGGGTGACCGGACCTGAGCGTGCCGGGTGCGGTCCGGAACAACTCGGCGACCGCGCCCATGGTTCGGGTGGGGGTGATTCGCGGGTCGTGTACGGGCAGGTGGTCACGAATGGTCGGCCACCACTCGGCCAGCTCCTGGTCGAGGAACGCCGGGTCGCACAGCTGCCACGACTGCGTGGGCACCACCAGCGTTCCGGACGGCCCCACCACGTCTCGAAGGGCGTCGAGAACCGTCTGCTCACCGCCGACGACCCGGCCAAGGGACTTCAGCGACATGTGCACCATCACGGCCATTCCGGAACTCACGCCGAGCTCTCCGAGATCGGACGCGAGCCGGCTTCGGGTCATCGGGCACTGTGACCGCATCGGCGTCTCCTCCTTCACGACCGACCGGGTGCACCGGCCGTCCCGGCCGCTGCCGACGCTGGTCGCGGGCCGGTTGTGCATCAGGGCCGGTGATCCGTCCCCGCTGACCTCGATGATTTCGCGCAGCACTCGGGCCGGCGATTCGACGGCCATGACGTCGGCCGGATCGGGCGGCCCCCGCACTGCCGGAGCTGATGACGGTGTTCGGCCAACGAGCGCACTTCGGTCGTTGGGTGGCACCACCGTCGATCCCGACGCGATGGCGATGGCGGCGGCTTGACGTAGTACGCCCCGGCCGCCCCGCTGACGGCATTGGTGGCGTGGTTCGAGGTGCGCATACCACGCGCGAGCCGAACAGGACGACCCGATCGACGGACGCGAGACGCAAATGGCGGAAACACCTTCGCTTGCGCAGGAGAATCCACCTTCTGAATCGAGTACCCCCTCGAAAGACGGACCACTCCCGCTTCCGCGGAGACGAGGTCGGCCAACGGCACCCTGCCGAGGTCGGGCGGGCTGTCACCACTCGTGCGGGGAGGTGATCACGTGCTCCGTGCCGCAGATCCGGATTATGGTCCACCTCTTCTTATGGGGCTCGAAGGTATTCACTATTCCTACAGTGTGTATCAACAGTTGAAGTTGTCGAACTCGATGACGGATCGTGCTCTAACCTGCGAACCTCACCGAGGAACCCACGACCTGTTGGTCCGGACGTCGGAGGGGGCCGCCCATCCGGACGTGAACACGATGTCGGCCACGTTCCTGGCGGTCAAGAACGGATGCAAGGGCATCTGTGGCCGACGATCACCGAAGGCGTAAGAGAACTGAGGACGAACCCGGTCCTGCTTGACCGGCGGGTTACCCGACCGTGCTGATGAGGTCGGTGAGAGGTCCGGCCTGCCTGGACAGTCAGTCAGAGGCCCGGTGCGGGAAGAGCGTGCTCCGGCGGATGGATTTCGTGCGTCCGTCCGGGCGATAGGCGTGTCGAGGCGGGGGACGGTGGGCGGTCGTGCGGTAGACCGGATTTGGTCGACAGACCTGACAGGCTGCTCCGGAAGGGTTGGGATGGCGGGTCCGGGTCAGGCCGTGCACCGCACGATCGTGGTGGTGGACGTCGAGGGTTTCGGTGATGCGCGCCGGACGCTGCCCCACCAGGTGGCGGCCCGGGCCGGGCTGTACCGGGTGGTCGCAGAGGCGTTGGGCGCGGCCGGGGTGCCGTGGGATGCCTGCCACCGCGAGGACCGCGGCGACGGCGTCTTCGTGCTGGTCCCGCCCGAGTTCGCCAAGGCGCCGCTGGTGGAAGTGCTGCCGGGGGTGCTGGCGGAGGCGTTGCGGGGGCACAACGACACCAACCCCGCCGCGCAGCATGTCCGTTTGCGGGTGGCGGTGCACGCCGGTGAGGTGGTCTTCGACCGGCACGGTGTCACCTCGACCGCGGTGACCACAGCCTTCCGGCTGCTGGACGCGCCGCCGGTGAAGCGGGCACTGGCGGGCTCGCCCGGCCTGGTCGCGCTAGTGGTGTCGCGCTGGATGTTCGACGAGGTGGTCCGCCACTCCGCGGTGCTGGACCCGGCCACGTTCCGGCCGGTGCCGGTGGCGGTGAAAGAGATCCGGGACACCGCCTGGCTCGCCCTGCCCGACCACCCCTATCCCGCCGACCCCGCGGTGCTCGACCGGCCGGCCAACCCGGCCGCGCCCGACGGCGGTGGAACGGCGCCCCGGCAGCTGCCCGGGGCGCCGGCGCTGTTCGTCGGCCGCGAGGAATACCTGGCCGACCTGGAGCATGCCCTGACACCCGTCGACGGCGACCCCGCCGCGGGGGCGGCGGTGGTGATCTCGGCGTTGGGCGGAGCCGGCGGCATCGGCAAGACCTGGCTGGCCCTGCACTGGGCCCACCGCCACTCCGGCCGCTTCCCCGACGGGCAACTGTTCGTCGACCTGCACGGCTTCAGCCCCACGGACGACCCGACGGACCCGGCAGTGGCGGTGCGCGGGTTCCTCGACGCGCTCGGCGTCGACCCCGGCCGCCTCCCGACCGACCTCGGCGCGCAGGCAGCGCTGTACCGGAGCCTGGTCACGGGCAAACGGATGCTCATCGTGCTGGACAACGCCGCCACCACCGCCCAGGTCGTCCCCCTGCTGCCCGGCACCCCCACCTGCACCGTACTGGTCACCAGCCGCCGCAAACTAGCCTCGCTGATCGACCGGCACGGCGCCCGCCACCTGTCCTTGGGCGTCCTGGACCGCGACGAGGCCCGCGCCCTGCTGACCGCGCGCCTGCCCTCCGACCGCGTGGCCGCCGAACCCGACGTCATCGACGAACTGGTGGCGCTGTGCGGGGCCTACCCACTGGCCTTGGCCATCACCGCCCGTGCCGTCGCCACCCGCCCCGCCATCCCGCTGACCGAGGTCGCCGCCGAACTACGCGAACTGGGGCTGGAGGCGCTCGACCACGACACCGACCCCGCCGCCGGCCTGACCACCGTGCTGTCCTGGTCCCTGCGCCACCTCACCGAACAACAGCGCACCGTGTTCGCCCTGCTCGGAATCGCGCCCGGCCCCGACACCACCCCGCCCGCCACCGCCGCCCTCACCGGCCTGCCCGACGGCCCCGCCCGCAGGACGCTGGCGGCGCTGGAGGAGGCGTCACTGCTCGAACGACGGCCGGGCGGCCGGTACGCGATGCACGACCTGGTCCGCGCCTACGCCGCCATCACCGCCCACGACCTGCCCGACCACCTGCGCGAGAAGGCTCTGACGCGGGTGGTGGACTTCCACCTGCACACCGCCCACGCCGCCGACCGCCTCCTGGACCCCCACCGCCCGCTCCTGCCACCCGACCCGCCCGCGCCCGACGTCCGCCCGCACCCGCTGCCCGACGCCGCGGCCGCGCTCGCCTGGCTGCAGGCGGAGTACGCCACCCTGCTGGCCACCCAGCGCACCGCCGCCACCCTCGGCCGCCACCACGCCGTCTGGCACCTCGCCTGGAACCTGAAAACCTTCCAGCACCGGCGGGGGCACCGGCGCGACGCGCTCGCCGCGTGGCAGGCGGCCCTGGATGCCGCCGCCCACCTGCCCGACCCCGCCACCCGCAGCCGCGCCCACCGACTCCTCGGCGATGCCTGTGCACTGTTGGGCCTGCACGAGCAGGCCACCGGACACCAGGAGCGGGCCCTCGCCTTGGCCGCGCGCCACCACGACCCCTCCGAGCAGGCCTACACCCACTACGCGCTCGCATTCACCTGGGAACGGCGAGGGGACGGCCGGCGGGCCCTGGACCACGCCCGACACGCCCTCGACCTCTTCGGCGATCTCGACCAGCCGGTGCGAGAAGCCCATGCGCTGAACCAGGTGGGCTGGTACGCCGCGCGCCTGGGCGAGTTCGACACCGCCCGCGACCACTGCCACGCCGCCCTCACCCTGCTCCGCCACCACCGCGACCTCGACGGCGAAGCGAACACCCTGGACAGCCTCGGCTTCATCGCCCACCGCGCTGGCGACCACCGGCAGGCCTTTGACCACTACCACCAGGCCCTCAGCCTGTTCCGCACCCTCGGCAACGCCTACGAGGTCGCGGACACCCTCGACAACATGGGCCACCCCCACGCCGCGCTCGGAGACCGCGAGCGTGCCCGCGTGGTGTGGCGGGAGGCGCTGGAGCTGTACCGGGAACAAGGCCGCGACACCGACGCCGACCGCGTCCAGGAACAACTCGACGCCCTCGACAACACCACCGACCACCGTCTGGACGCAGCCGCCGACCGTTCATCGGCGGGCATCCAGGTGGAAAACGATCACCGGTAACGCGGCAACGGCGTCAGCGTCGTGCTTCACGTCGACCACGCCTCGCGACCGATTTCCATCTCGGCGAGATGGAAGCGCTCCGTGCGGCACCCGCAGGATCTCCGAACGCCTGATGCCGACCGCCCACAGGGCGCTGCCCGGCCGACACCACCGACCCCGCTCCGCGCATGACCGGAACCCTGTTCTCCGTGCCGGCGGCGGGCGCCTCCCGAGGGCTGATCGTCGAGGTACGCACGCCGCGCGTGGTCCATCACCGGCCGACCGGCGGTTCCCCGGTGAGTGGTGCGAACGGGCCGCCCGCACCGCCACAGGCTCGGTGGTGTTGCGCGATACCGAGCAGCGGTCCACCCCGGCAAGCCGGTGGGTGGTCAACATTGACCGCGACCTCGGTCCGCTCCTGCCCGCACCGCGTTGAAGCAGGCGCAGGCGCCGCGGGGTCGTGTGCTCGCCATCGCCGTTGTGCCGGCGTTGTTGCCGGACCGGTTTGCATGAGTAAATAGTTCGGTGTCGTTTCGGCGGGTCCGGGCTTAGCTTCGGGCGGTGGCGAACGAACTGACCATCCCGCTCCTGCCCTGTCCGTCCATCGACGAGATCGCGTCGTTCTACGAGATGCTCGGCTTCGAGATCACCTATCGGCAGACGCGGCCGAACCCGCACGTCGCGGTACGACGGGAAGACATCAACCTGCACTTCTTCGGGATGGACGACTACGACCCGGCGCAGTCCTACAGCACGTGCCTGGTCATCGTGGCCGACCCCGGCGAGCTGTTCGAGGCCTTCGCGGCGGGGATGCGGTCCGTGCACGGAAAGCTGCTCGTCTCCGGCATCCCGCGCATGACCCGGCCGCGGCTGCGCAACGACCGGTACACCGGGTTCACCGTCGTCGACCCGGGCGGCAACTGGATCCGGATCAACAAGGCCGCCAAGGAACCCGAGGCGCGGACCAAGCTCGCCAAGGCCCTGGAGGACGCCGCGAGGCAGGCGGACGCGCGCGGCGACGAACGCCAGGGGCTGAAGATCCTGGAAGGCGCGTTGAAGCGGGCGACCGGCGACGAACCGGAGTTCCAGGCGGTGCGGGAGTACCGCGACGAACTCGTCGAACGGATCAAGGAAAGCTGAGCCGCGTCCGGGCGCTTGAACGCGGCCCTGACCGCCTCGGGGTCGTAGGTCGTCCGGAACGGGGAAGTGGGCCGGCAGCGGTGCCGCGCGGGTTGCCGTGACCGTCGGGAAGCCGTTGCCTCCTCTGGAGTCGGCGGCTTCCTGGCGCGCGGACGCCGGCGGGTCGTTCGTGCGGCGAGGACCGCAACTTCGGCACGTCGACCGCCTCTCTGCCGGACCGCCCCCGATCGCGGGGGAAGACACTTCCTGACCTGAATCGTTACAGGCCGATGCCGCATTCATCGACGAGATGTCGCCCGGAACCTCTAGCGTGTTTCGACACGCCGGGAGGTTCCCGACCTGATGACGGTGTGTCATCCCGCACCGCCAGGAGATCTCGACCGCCGGTGCTTCCCGGACTCCCGCCGTGGTGATCCGGAACGCCCCGGGGCGGGTGTCGTTCGCTTAGGCTCTTCGGGTGAGCGCCTCCCTGTACTACTCCGCCCGCCGCACCACCCCGCTGACCGAGGCCGAGCGGACCCGGGTGGCGCGCGTGGTCGCGGACCGCCACGAGTCGTTCCCCTGCGACGACGAGGAGAGCCTCTACCTCTACGACCGGCTCGACGGCGGCGAGGTGCTGGCCGGGTCCACCAAGATGCCGTTCGACCCGGGGCACCTCATGCCGGTCGTCGCGCACGTGCTCGACTCCCTCACCGGACTGCGCCGCGCGCTCCCGGACGCCGAGTGGCGGGTTCACCTGGACGACCTCGACGTCGAGTGGGACGAGGAGAAGGGGTACGAGCTGCCGGGCATGCGGGACCCGGACCTCATCGCCGAACTCGGCGGGCTCTGAACTCGACAGGCCCCGGACCGGCGCGCTCCGGCCGGCTGCGCGTTGCCGAAGTTCCGTTCGGGCCGGCGCCGCTGCGGCGGACGGTCGAACCGGTCCGGCGAACCGCCCGTCCACCAGCGGCGACGGCATCGCGATTCCAAGCGTGGCGAAGTGACATTGCCTCATGTATGGCGCGGTCGCGCCGGCCGTCCACCCGGTTCCGGTCGGAGTAGCGTGGGAAGGACTCGCGCAGTCGACACTGGAGTCCTTGCCGATGACGGTGCTCTGGGGTGTTTCGTTCGACGCGACCCCGCTGTCCGGTGTGGTGGTCGAGTTCCTGAAGACCGCCCGCCGCCTGAGGGGCGGCAACCGCTACCGCGTCCACCTCGACCTCGGCTACGACATCAAGGCCGACAAGAACGCGTTCTTCCGCCCCTACCGCGACGAGGCCGCGCTCCTCCCGGACTGGGTCGTCCTGGACCGGGTCGCCGGTCTGGAGGACGTGCCCGGGTACGACCGCGCGTTCGTCGAACGGGTGCTGACCGAGGTGGTGCAGAACGACGACCCGGCACTGCTGGAGCAGGTCGGCCGGATCGCCGCCGACATCGCCGACCGCATCGAGGAGACCTGGGAACGCCTCGGCGTGACCCTCGTCGTCGTCGAGAACGGCACGCTGCCGGAGAACATCACCTACACCAGGGCGCTCTACCGGGCGATCGAGCGCTACGGCGCCCGCCACCGGCTCGGCCGGTTCGTCCTGTGGCGCGACCACGACCTGATGTGGCAGAGCGAACCCGGCGCCGCCAAGTACGGGCGGTTCCCGTACCCGGCGACGCCCGCGCCCCGGAACTCGCCGCACGTCCACTACTTCGCGTTGCACGAGCAGGCCAGGGCCCGCACCCTGGAGTGGGTGCCCGACCTGGCGCACATCGACGTCCTGCCCAACACGTTCACCTGCCGCACCGCCGAGGTGGACGGGCACAACGCCGCGTTCCGGCGCGACCACGGCATCCCCGTGAACGCCGCGCTGCTGGCCCGGATCACCCGGATCATCCCGCAGAAGCGCGTCGACCGGGACGTCCACCTGCTGGCGATGCTGGCCGACCGGCTCGACGCCTACCTGTTCGTCGCGGGCGACGTGGACGAGGCGCCGGGGGAGCACGCCCGGTTGGTCGAGCTGGCGTCCCGACTGGGGGTGCGCGAGCGCGTCGTGTTCGGCGGGTGGCTGACCCCGTACGACACGCGGCTGGAGGGGCGCTACTCGGTCCGCGACCTGCTCGCGCACGCCGACCTGGTGACCTTCCTGACCTCCTACGACTACGAGAGCTACGGAAACCCGATCAGCGAGGCCGTCGCCTCCGGTACGCCCTACGCCACCAGCCGGTACGAGCTGTACGACGCCGTGTACGGCGACCGCGGCTTCCGGGCGCCGGTGCTGGACGTCCGCGTCCACGACCTGCCGACGCGCGCGTTCGCCGACGAGGTGGCGGAGCTGATCACGAACGAGGGGAAGCGAGCGGAAGTGGTCGAGTCCAACCGGGAAGCGGGGGAGGCGCTGTTCGGCGAGGAGGTCGCGGCCGGCCTGCTCGACCGCCTCTACCCACCGCCGATGAAGCCCCGCGCGCGGATGAGCGTCGTGCTGCCGGTCTACAACGAGGCCGCCGACCTCGACGAGGTGCTGCGCACGCTGCACGACCAGCGCGACGGCGACGGCCCGCTGGACAAGGACCTCTACGAGGTGGTGCTGGTCGACAACAACTCGACCGACGGCACCGTCGCCATCGCCCGCGCGTTCGCCGCCGCGCACCCCGACCTGGCCGTGCACGTGATCCACGAGCCCGAGCAGGGCGTGTCGTGCGCCCGCCGCGCCGGCATGGAGTTCGCGGCCGCGCGCAGCCGCAACCGGCCCGGGACCGACGTCGGGGAGCGCTTCTACCTGGTCTCCGCCGACGCCGACTGCCGCGTGGACCCGCACTGGCTCGCCGAGCTGCTCGCCGCGATGGAGACCTCCAAGGCCGCCATCGCCGTGTGCGACTACTACTACGACCCCGACCACTTCACCGGCCGCCCGCGGCTGTGGGACGCGATCCAGCGGACCCTGCGGTGCCGCGCCGTGACGTTCTCCCTGTTCGGGGGCTTCCCCGACGGCAAGGGGTTCGCCGTGGACCGCGACGCCTACGAGCGGGTCGGCGGCATCGAGGTCTTCTACCAGCTCCAGGACGGGGAGTTCGTCAACCACCTGTCCGACGACTGGGACTTCGGGATCAAGGTGGCGAACGCGGGCGGCCCCGTCACCTACGCGCCGCGCTCCCGGGTGGAGATCAACCCGCGGCGCATCGACCACGCGATCGACGAGGTCGTCACCGGCCGCGCGTACGGGTCGGACGGCATCATCGTCATGCGCGACATCCGCCCGCATCCGCCCGCCACCGCCGGCGACGACCTGACCGAGGAGCAGGCACGGCTGGCGTGGGACTTCTCCATCAAGGACTTCACGCCCAAGAACACGATCCTGCCGGTGCTGCTCACACCGTCGCTGCTGGAGGACGAGCCGGTCGTCGCGTTCTTCGGACCCGACCTCGCCGAGCGCCTCGGCCGGCGCATCGCCGAGATCCGCGACGAGATGCGCGTGACCGACTTCGCGCCGATCCACTCGTACAAGACGCCGTCGTACCGCCTCTACCTGGAGTTCGCGGACGACATCTTCGCCCGGCTGCGGCTGCACGTCGGAGAGGACATCGGGTTCCCGCCGCCGCTGCCGCCGTGCTTCCGGGACGTGCCGCCCGAGCGGTTCACCGAGTTCGTCCGCTACTACTGCGAGGACCGGGAATCGGGCGAGGCGCACAACTACTTCGGCAACGGAGGGGTGTTCTGATGACGCTGACCTACGAGCAGGCCGTCGACTCCCTGCACGTGCTCGACCCCGCCTGGCCGCGCCCCGCGGTGCTCGACGCCCTGGGCGCCCCGGGGAACCGGCACCTGCTGGACTACGTCAAGGAGGACCCGTTCGGGGCGCACGTGTTCCCCGGGGACATGCCCGGCCACGCGCCCGAGGCGTTCCTCGCCGACCTCGACGCGCAGCTGCCGACCAGCGGCCCGATCCACCTGTGGTCCTACATCCCCACCTGCGCCTACCGGTGCCGGTTCTGCCAGTACCCGGTGGTCGTGGTCAAGGGCGGCCCGGAGGTCACCCGCGAGCGGGCGGCGCACTGGGTGGACCTCAACATCGCCGAGGCCCGGCTGTGGCTGGCCGCCGTGCCGAACCTGGCGCGCGCCGAGGTCGGCGAGTTCAACGTCTTCGGGGGCACCCCGTCGATGCTGCCCGAGCCGGAGATCCGCCGCCTGCTGGACTTCTACCGCGAGAACTTCGGCTTCACCGCGGCGTCGACGATCCGCTTCGAGGGCGACCCGAGCACGTTCACGCCGTCGAAGCTGGAGCTGCTGCGCGAGCTGGGCTGCACCAAGCTCTCCAGCGGCGTGCAGTCGTTCGACGACCACGTGCTGCGCGAGTGCGGTCGCGAGCACACGGCCGACATGTGCCTGGACTTCGTGCGCAACGCTAAGGCGACCGGGTTCGACTGGGTGAGCATCGACCTGATGTACGGCCTGCTGGACCAGACCCTCGACAGCGTCCGCCGCGATCTGGACGTGGTGCTGGAGAACGAGGTGCCCGCCGTGGTGTGCACCAAGCTGCACCTGGCGTCCTACGCGGACTCGCGCACCGGCGTGACGGGGGAGAAGCCCGCCGCGTGGCAGCTCCCGGAGTACCGCGACCGGCTGGTCCGCAAGGGGCACCGCTGGCCCACGCTCGGCGAGCAGTACCAGATGCGGGAGGTGCTGACCGACGGCCTGCGCGGCTGCGGCTACACCGAGCACCCGACGATGTACTTCGCCCGCGACGGCCTCGGGCCGGAGAAGTGGAAGTCCATCATGGTCGACCAGGACCGGCAGGAGCCGGAGGTGGCGATCGGGCTGGGCGGCAGTTCCAGCTGCCGCGCCTCCGAGGCCATCACGGACGTGAACTCGAAGCGGTACGCCGAGACCGTCGCCGCGGGCCGCATCCCGCTGGGCTCCGCGACCCGCTTCACGCCGGAGGGGCAGGAGTCGCGCGCCGTGAAGATGGCCCTGTCCACCCTCCAGCCGCTCGACGACGCCGTGCACGAACGCCGCTTCCCCGGCCGCTCGCTGTTCGCCGAACCGTGGCTCACCCGCTTCCGCTCGCTGGAGGCGCGCGGCCTGGTCCGGCTGGACGAGGCCGCGCGCACCGTCGCGCTCACCCGGGACGGGGAAGTGCTGGTCGAGGCGATCATCAACACCGAGTGGTAACGGTGAAGAATGCGGGACCACGAATTCCCGGCCGGTGCCCGAGTCGAAATCGGACGTACTTCCGAAAGGGGAATCGAGCCGAGGTGGAGGCGTTCCCGTGGCGAGGCGGATTTACCGGATCAGATGTGGTCGATGAAGAGCAGGTCGGTCGGCTGGTGGATGACACAACCGTCCGGGTCTTCCTGGCCCGGGTGGCGGTGGCACACCATGGTGCGCCAGTAGAGGACGCCCCACGTGTCGGGCCGCCCCACGTTCTTGAGGTTGTTCCACCCCTCTTCGGGCATGGGGTACTGGCCGGACGACTTCGTGAAGTTCTTGTACGACCCCCGCGCCGTGTCGGCGTCGTACGGCCACGAGGTGCTCGCGTTGCGGAGGGTCTCGTCGTTGAGCGCCGCCTCCGACGTCGCCCAGACGCCCAGGACCTCCAGGTCGATGGCCTGACCGGCGGCGATGGGGACCAGCCTCTTGGTGGTCGGGTGGTAGCACATGAGCCGGATGTTCAGCACCGGCGGGGCGTCGCTGCTGGTCACCTGGAGCGGCCCGGATGCGCTGGACACGGGCATGTACCCGGACTCGCAGGGGTTCTCGGGGGTGGCGGCGAGGCGGCTCGCCTCCTGGGCGTGCGCGGCGGTGGCGGACGACGCCACGGCGACCGCGGCCAGGACGGCGAGCAGGATTCTCTTGACGATCACTTCGGCCTTCTCTGTTCAAGGATTCCGAACGGGGTCGCCAAGAAACGCCCGCTGTCGTCGGGAAGCGAATTGCTCATCTCCCCGAGAAAGCGGGCACGTCACCGGTCCCCCCGTATTGCATTCACCACGGAACCAGAGCCGAGTCTTCGTCGCAATAGCCCGAACGGCCACGGCGGGTCGGCCGGAAGTCGGCAGTGAACGATTTCGGGCGGAACGTACCGGGTCGCCAGGGAAACGTCCACGTGATTTCCGCGGCGCGCGCTGTGGTCTAGGGCACGATCGAGTCCACGTAACCGCCGTCCACCCGCACCGCCGCGCCCGTGGTCGCCGAGGCCAGGGGAGACGCCAGGTAGGTGCAGAGGTTCGCGATCTCCTCCGGTTCGATCAGCCGCCCCAGCAGGGACTGCGGGCGGTGCAGGCGCATGAACTCGCGCTGCGCCTCGTCCCACGGCAACGACCTGTCGACCAACTGGTAGACGAAGTCCTCCACGCCGCCGGTGTGGGTGGGGCCGGCCAGCACGCAGTTCACCGTGACGCCGCTCGCCTTCGCCTCCTTGGCGAAGCCCCGTGAGACCGCCAGCAGCGCGGTCTTCGACATGCCGTAGTGGACCATCTCCGCCGGGATGACGACGGCCGAGTCGCTGGCGATGTACTGGACGCGGCCCCAGCCCCGGTCGCGCATGCCGGGCAGGAACGTGCGGGTCAGGCGGACGGCGGCCAGGACGTTGACCTCGAAGTAGCGCCGCCACTCGTCGTCGCTGATCTCCAGGACGGGTTGCGCGCCGAAGATGCCCACGTTGTTCACCAGCACGTCCACCTCGGGGAGCGCCGACGCCAGCGCCTCGGCCCCCTCGGCCGTGGACACGTCCGCCGGGGCGGCGACCAGGTCGGCGCCGGGGGCGGCGGACCGGATGCGCGCCACGGCCTCCTCCACGGCGTCCGGCTTGCGGCCGTTGACCGCCACCCGTGCGCCCGCGCGGGCGAGGCCCGTCGCGATGGCCTCGCCGATGCCCTGCGTCGAACCCGTGACCAGCGCCGTCTTCCCGCTCAGATCGAGGTGCACGGGTCCATGATCGCGCGAACGGCGCAATGCCGCCACGCGCCCCGGAATCGAGGCCCATCACCGGCCCGGTGGTCGTTCCCTTGAATCCGACCGGAGGTGACTCCCTGATGACCGGGTACGTATCGCTACCGCACCCGCTGTTCCCGGTCCGCTACGGCCTGGCGGAACCGGTGCAGAAGTAGTGCTCGCCCGGGAATGACGAACTGTCCGAACTGCTGCCCCCGTTGCGGATCTCCCAGACGAGGACCTTCGCCGAGTTGAAGAAGCGGCCGTACACGGGCAACCTGTTGTCGTACGAGTTGACCCCGGTGAGGTTGAAATCGGAGAGGAGCCAGCACCAGTTCTGCCGCTGGGTCCGGAACCTCATGTTGACGAATCCCGTGCTCGCGTACAGGCACACCCAGGTGGCCGTGCACGGGTCGGCGGCGGTTGTCACGGGCGAGGCCGACGAACCGGCGGTCGTGTCGTCGGTGCGCGTCGGTGCGGACTGCGCCGCGACGGGGGACACCAGCACGAACGCGGCGACGAGCCCCAAGGTGGCGATCAGCGTCTTGAGCGGCTTCACAATGCTGTCTGCCTTTCGTCGGCCCGTCCGCGTCGGGTGCCCGGCGCACTCCGGACGATTCGACATTCCGCCCGCGGGCGGCTCGGTGTGCGCCCGTACCTCTCTGCGGAGAAGCGATCACGCCTCGCGGCGGGGGTTCGACCGACGCTACCACCGGCCGAGTCGAAGCCCATGTCTCTTCAACCGTTCGCAGTAGTGTTCGACATTTTCCGGAATCGCCTGGAATGTGAATGGATGTCTCGTCGGTGGGTGTCGAACCGCTCACCCCACAAGGTGACGAATTCTCGTCCGGTACCGCTCGCGGGGTACTGCTGTCGAGGATCGAGTCGAGTGCGTCGTGGCGTCGGGACAACGGGCCCGCGAGCGGAACGGGAATCCGCCAGGATCGCGACAAGGTGCCGCGGAAGCACTCCTCCGCGGACTCGTCGCGACGCCCGCGCCCCCGACGCCCGGCACCCGCGCGGAAGGCGTGACGGCCTGGTCGTCCGTCGACCACGCGGCGACGGGGCAGCGCCGTCGGAAGGTCCTACGAGTACAGACCGCCCAGGAATTCGACGAGGAGGCGTTCGCGCAGGCGGGGCGGGGCGGCGGCGAGCAGGGTGTTCACCGTGGCCATGCGGTCCGGCAACCCGGCGTCGCCGGCCATGCCCGCGGCGGCGAGCAGCCCGCCGAACTCGTCCGGGGTCAGGGTGTCGGGGTCGAGGGAGCCGATGAAGGCGACGATCTCCGGCGCGACCCGCACCGGACCGGCCGCGACGGCGGCGGAGACCGAGTCGCTCAGGTCGGACAGCAACTCGTCCTCGTGGCCCGCGTTGGCCGCCGTCACGGTGAGGTGCAGGTTGGCGGGGGAGGCGCCGAACGCGAACTGGGGCTGCACGTACCAGTTCCGCGCCTTCATCTCGTCGGCCACGGTGAACACGTCGAAGTCGTCGCGGGACGCGGTGACCGCGAGCAGGGTGGACGTCGGCTCGCCCAGCACGCGCAGGCCGTCGATCTTCTCCACGCCCTCCCGCAGCACGCGGGCGCTCGACAGGGCGGCCGCGGCCAGCGACCGGTACCCGTCGTCACCGACGTGCGTCAGCACCGCCCACGCCGCCGCCAGCGGACCACCGGAACGAGTGGACTGCGTCGTCGAGTTCAACATCGTGTAACCGGGCCACGCCGCGCTCGCGAAGTACTGCGACCGCCGCAGACCGGCCGACGCGTGCAGCAGCACGGACGTCCCCTTCGGCGCGTACGCGTACTTGTGCAGGTCCACCGACAGGCTCGTCACCCCCGGCACGGACAGGTCGAACGGCTCCACGTCCGGCGCGAACGGCAGCACCCACCCGCCGATGCACGCGTCCACGTGGCAGCGGGCGCCGGCAGCCGACGCGATGCCGGCGATCTCGGCCACCGGGTCCACCACGCCGTGCGCGTACGACGGCGCGCTCGCCACCACCAGCACCGTCGAGTCGTCCACGGCGGCCGCCATCGCCGACGGCACCGCGCGGTAGGTCGCCGGGTCCACCGGCACCGACACGACCCGCAGCCCGAAGTAGTGCGCGGCCTTGTGGAACGCCGCGTGCGCCGTCTCCGGCAGCACGATCGACGGTTCCCGCACGTCGGGCCGGGCGTCGCGGGCCGCCACGACCGCCAGCAGGCAGGACTCGGTGCCGCCGGAGGTCACCGTGCCGACCGTCGCGTCGGTGCCGCCCAGCAGTCGGGCGGCGGTGCGCACCACGTCGTTCTCCAGCCGCAGCAGGCTCGGGAACGCCGTGGGGTCGAGCCCGTTCACCGACGAGGCCAGCGCGTGCGCGGAGGCCGCCAACTCGTCCAGGCCGGGCACCGCGCTGTCGTAGACGTAGGCCAGCGTGCGCCCGCCGTGGGTGGGCAGGTCGCCCGCCCGCAACGCGCGCAGCCGGGCCAGGACGGACTCCGCCGACGTCATACCGGCCTCTCCTCGCGCAACAGGGGTAGGGCCGCGACCGCCAGCACGGCGGGGATCGCGGTGAAACCGAGCAGCGCGGCGGTCACCGCGCCGGAGGGTTGCGCGGCCGAGCCGTCGGTGCTCGCGACGTACCCGCCGAGGGCCAGCACCAGCCCGTACACGCCCGGCCCGAGCGCCATGCCCAGGGTCTCGCCGGCCGTCCAGACACCGGAGAACAACCCGGCCCTGGTCGTGCCGACGCGCCGCTCCTCGGCGGTGATGACGTCGGGCAGCATGGCCAGCGGGAACACCTGCATGCCCGCGTACCCGACGCCGACCACGGCCATCAGCCCGAGCACCGCGCCGACCGGCAGCACCCGCGAGGGCAGCAGACCGAGCACGGCGACCGCGAACAGCAGCGACGCCGCCACCAGCCCCACCCGCTTGCCCCACCGCGCGCCCACCCGCTGCCACAGCGGCATGACCAGCAGGGCCGGTCCGACGAACCCGGCGAACAGCAGCGTCTGCAACGACCGGTCGCCCAGCACGAGCCGCGCGAAGTAGTCGACCCCCGCGAGCATCGTGCCCAGCCCGACCGCCTGCACCACGAACACCGCCAGGAGCAGCCGGAACGGCCGCGAACCGCGCACCGCCGCCACCAGCTCCCGGAACGACGCCGCCGAGGCGACCCGCCGGGACGCGGGAGCACCGCGCGTGCCCAGGTACGTCGCGACGGTGCCGAGCACCATCAGCGCCGCCACCGACGCGCCCATGCCGGGGTAGCCGATCAGGTCGCGCACGGCGGGCGCGCCCGCGCCGCTGACCAGGATCGCCAGCGCCAGGAACGCCATCCGCCACGCCATCAGCCGGGTGCGCTCGTCGTAGTCCTCGGTGATCTCGGCGGCCATCGCCACGTACGGCACCTGGAAGAACGCGTACGCCGTCGCGCACAGCAGGAACACCAGCGCCACGTACACCGCCGCGCCCGCGCCCGTGAACGGCCCGGCGAACAGCAGCGCGAACAGCACCGCCGTGGCCAGCCCGCCGCGCAGCAGGAACGGCCGCCGCACGCCCGCCGCGTCGCTGATCCGACCGGCGACGGGGTTGAACAGCACGTCCCACGCCTTCGGTACCAGCACGAGCAGCCCCGCGACGGCGGCGGGCACGGCGAGGCCGTCGGTCAGGTAGGGCAGCAGGAGCAACCCGGGCACGGTGCCGAACGCGCCGGTCACGAAGGACCCGGTCGCGTAGCCCACCCGGACGCCGCCGGTGACGCCGCTGCTCTGCCGCATAGGCGGAAGATCTTCGCATTCGACGGCCGTGGAAGCGAGCACCACTTCGGGAGCCCGGACGGCGGGCCGCCTCTCGCGCCGGGCCGTCACCCGACCGGTGTGCCGACCGGACCCCGCTACCCTGGAACCGGCTCCGGAGGTGCGCATGTCGGACAACCACGTCGGCCGTCGACTCCGCGAGGTGCGCTCCTGGCGACGGCTGTCGCTGACCGCCGTCGCCGGGCTTGCCGGGATCACCCCGGCCTACCTGTCGATGATCGAGCGCGGCCTTCGGCCGGTGACCAAGCGAGCCGTGCTGGAAGCACTCGCCGACGCCCTCCAGGTCGCCCCCACCGAGCTGACGGGCTCCCCGTTCCCGCCCACCGATGCCGCCGATGCCGAGGCGCACGCCGCGATCCGCGAGATCGAGACCGTGCTGTCCGCCGTCGACCTCGGTGTGGACCCCGGTGTCGCGCCCGTCCCGTGGCCGGACCTGCGCGACCGCGTCGTCCACCTGAACACCGTGCTGCGACCGGAAGCCGACTACGCGGCGCAAGGACGCGTGGTGCCGGACCTGCTGCTCCGGCTGCACACCGCGTACGTGCGCCACCCCGCCCACCGCCGGGACGTGCTGGTGGGCCTGTTGCACACCTACCACGCCGCGGCCGTGCTCACGAAGAACCTGGGCGTGCGGGGGTTGCCCGTGCTCGCGGCCCGCTTGGCGCAGCAGTGCGCGGAGGAGTTGGACTCGCCGGAATGGCTGGGGTTCTCCGTGTGGCTGCGCGGCAGCGTGGCCGGGGCGCAGGGGCGCGCCCACCAACTCGCCGCGTCGGTGCGCGGCATCGACCGCCTGTCCAGGGCCGACGGGTCGAACGTCCGCCAAGCCGTCGGGATGCTCCACTTGAACGCCGCCCTGGCCGCAGCCTCGATGGGCGACGGCGGCACTGCCCGCACCCACTTGGACGAGGCCGCCGCACTCGCGGAACACCTGCCGGAGCAGCGGGAGAACTTCGCGTTCCTCCACTTCGGCCGCCCCAACGTCGGCGTGTGGCGGATCTCCCTGGCGACCGAGTTGGGTGAGGGCGGGAAGGTGGTCGAGCTGGCTCGCCGCGTGAACCCCGACGAGCTGCCCGCCAAGGCACGGCGCGCGACGTACTGGACGGACCTGGGGCGGTCTCTGCTCACGGAGCGCGCCGGCACCGATGGGGGAATCCGGGCGCTCGTCACCGCGGAGTCCATCGCACCGCAGCTCGTGCGCAACAACGTGTTCGTCCGCGAGGCCGTCGCGGACCTGCTGCGTCGTGCTCGACGCGATGCGGCAGGCCGAGAGCTGCGCGGTCTCGCGTGGCGGGTGGGCGTCGCACCTGTCGGGTGAACTCGCGCATCCGTTAACAAGCAGTTAAGTCCGACCGGACAGGCGCTCCTACGTTCTCGCGCGTGGCAGTCATCCGTCCAGTGGGAGGTCGAGTCGTACATGAGGACTGACGTCGGCGTGCGCAACGTGGTGCGCGTGCGCATCGAGTCGAACAGCACGATCAGGCACGAGGTGGTCGCCGGGGAGGTGCGGTTCGAGTTCGCGGGCGGGGCGACCGAGTTGACCTTCACCGAGGAAGCCCTCGGGAAGTTCGCCGGGGAGGTGGACGAGGCGCTGGCCGACATCGCGGCCGCGCGAGGCCGGACCGGCAGCACCCGGGCAGCGAGCACCCTGCGGGCCACGGGGAGCTGACACCGGACCCGGTCTCCCCGGCCCGCTCGGCGGCAGCGGGCCGGGGAGGGGTGATCAGCTCGCGGGCACCGTGTCCACGTGCGCGACACCCGACGAGCGGTAGCCGGCGACGCGCGACTGCACCTGCGCCGGGCTCAGCACCTGGTCCTTCGCGAAGTACACGTAGTCCACGTGCTGCTGGTACGCGCGGTCACCGGGGGCGCCGGCCAGGCCGCCCGCGATGAACCACAGGTTGAAGTTGATCGACATCGGCGTCTCCGGGTAGTACTTGTCGCCGTGGTCGGCGACCTGGACCCCGTCGATGAAGTACTTCACCCGGCCGTTCGCGACCTGGAAGACCAGGTCGTGCCAGCCCACGTAGCTCTGCCGCTGCTCGCTGTGGATGTTGTCCGCGAGCCACGGCTCGTTGCGGTAGGTCTCCCACGTCGTCTCGTACATGATGTTCGCGGGTTCGCCCCAGCCGCCGTTGGGCAGGTACTCGAAGTCGATCTCGCCGTAGTTCGGGTCGAGGTCGCTGTCGAGCGGCGTGATGGTGAAGAACGTCTGCACCACGTGGTCGCCGTCCGGCCCGTAGACCGGGGTGTCGGAGAACTTCACCCGGGCCGCGTACGTGCCCTCGAAGAACTTCCGCTGGTGGTACAGCTCGGTCTGCCGCGCCGTCGAGCCGTTGTTGGACGACTCCAGGCGCATCGACTTCTGCCCGTCCACGGTCGGGAACGTCACCTGCGACGGTTCCCAGGTCGCGGGCACGCCCGGGCCGCCACCGCCGGAGCGGACGGTCCAGCCGCGCTGCGCGATCCGCGAGTCGGACGACGAGGCGTAGTCGAAGTCGTCGAACAGCGCCGGACCGTTCGGGTTCGGCGGGTTCGTCGTCGTGGTCGTCGTGGTGGTGGTCGACGAACCACCCGGCGGGGTGCCGTACAGCAGGGTGCCGCCGCGGTGCACGGTGACGCGCGACCACGGCGAGTAGGAGCTCGACGCGCGGAACGAGTAGTCGTCGGTCTGCGTGATCCGGCCCCAGTTGCTCCGGTAGAACCGCAGCTGGAGGTCGCCGGAGTCGGCGCCCGGTGCGAGCGAGCCCGCGCCGGGGGTGAAGCCGACCTCCAGGTACCGGTCGGCCGCGCCGCCGGTGAGGGTGCCGAACGTGCCGGTCACGTTGCCGCAGCCGCGCACGGCCCACGAGCAGGCGAAGCGGTAGCCCACGTCGGGCGTCTCGCTCGTGAAGTAGTAGCGGACCTTGAGGTCGGCCAGCGGCACGGTGGTCGACCCGGAGTTGACCAGCTTGAGCCACGGCTCGACCTGGTCGGTGGTGTTCGCGGACGCGCTGGTCCGGTATTGGGCGGTGACCACGTCGGCGGCCATCGCGGTGGGCGCGGTCACCAGGGCGGCGACCGCCACGGCGGCCGAGCCCACGGCGGCGATAACGCGTGCGGACAAGGTTGTTCTCCTCGTGTCAGCAGGGTGGGACAGGGGAGCGGGCTTCGTCCTGGGTGCTGGCCTCCTCTCGGGCGGTCGGCGGCCGACGGGTGTCCAGGGGGCGGTGCGGCACGGCGAGCGCCGTCAGGCGGCTCCCGTGCTCGCGCATCCGGTCGGTGAAGTCGGTCCACGAGGGGCGCTGCGTCCACAGCGCGTCGGCCAGCGCCGCGAGCCGCGGGAACGCCAGGCGCTCCAGGTCGTGCGGGGTCGGCGCGTACTCCGTCCACAGGGCGCACTGCGCGCCGAGCACCCCGGTGGGCAGCGGCAGGTGGTAGACGTCGTGCGCGGTGACCACCAGGCCGGGCTGCCCGGCGGGCTCGTCGGGGTCGGAGGTCTGCGGGTAGTCGAGGTAGGTCGAGCGGTGCGGCGCCATCACCACGTCGTGGCCCCCGTCCAGGGCGGAGCGGGCGTCGTCGGCGTCGCGCCACGGCATGACCACCACGCGCGGGTCGCCGATCCGCTCCCACGACACCGGCACCCGACCGCGCTCCACGAGGTGGTCGGCCATGGCCCGCAGGAACCAGCCGTGCAGCTCGTGCGGCCCGGCCAGGCCCTCGCGCGCGACCCGCTCCGCCGCGCCGGCGCCGCTCTCCCACTCGGTGGTGGGGCACTCGTCGCCGCCCAGGTGCACGTGCCGGCCGGGGAACACCTCCAGCACCTCGTCGAGCACGTCGCGGCAGAACTCCAGCGTCGCGTCGCCCACGCCGAAGACCGCGTCGCTCACGCCCCAGCGGGTCCACACCGGCAGCCGGCGGCCCGGGTCGTTGCCCAGGTGCGGGTAGGCGGCGAGCGCGGCGCGGGCGTGACCGGGCATCTCGATCTCCGGCACGACCCGCACGCCGCGCTCCGCGGCGTAGGCGACCAGCCCCGCCAGCTCGGACCGCGTGTACGCGCCGCCGTGCGGCACGCCGTCGCCCGCCGTCTCGGCCCGCCTGCCGCCGACCTCGGTCAGCAGCGGGTAGCGCGGCACGGGCATCCGCCAGCCCTGGTCGTCGGTGAGGTGCAGGTGCAGGACGTTGAGCTTGTGCAGCGCCAGCAGGTCGACGAACCGGCGCAGCACCGGCGCCGGCTGGAAGTGCCGCGCCACGTCCAGCAGCACGCCCCGCCACGGCAGCCGGGGCGTGTCCCGCACGTCGACACCCGGCAGCGCCCACTCCACCCCGGACGCCGGGCGCGACCCCAGCGCCTGCGCCGGCAGGAGCTGCCGGATGGTCTGCACGCCGTGCGCGAGGCCCTGCCGGGTGGCCGCGCGCAGCACCACGGCGTGCTCGTTCACGGTCAGCGCGTAGCCCTCGTCGCCGAGCCCGACGAGCCGCTCGTCGAGCGCGAACACGACCCGCCCGTCCTCGTGCAGCGGCAGCGGCAGGCCGGTCGCGGGCCGCAGCAGGTGGCGCAGCAGCCGGGCCGCGCCCTCCGCGCCGGGCGTGGCGCGGATCGCGGTGTCCTCGTCGAGCGCGAACCGGCCGTGCCTGCGGACCAGCCGCGTCGGGCGTGGGACGATCACGAGCGGAACCCCCTGGTTGGTCAGCCCTTGACCGCGCCACCGGTGATACCGGTGGTGACGCGGCCCTGGAGCACGAGGAACACCAGCAGCACCGGGAGCATGAACAGCGTCGAGGCTGCCATGGTGGCGCCCCAGTCGGTGCCGAAGGTGTTGCTGAACGAGGACAGCCAGACCGGCAGCGTGCGGTCGTCCTGGTCCTTGATGATCAGCACGTTGGCGAAGGCGAACTCGTTCCAGGCGGTGATGAACCCGAACAGCGAGGTCGCCAGCAGGCCCGGCGCGAGCAGCGGGAACACCACCCGCCGGAACGCCTGCGCCCGCGAGCAGCCGTCCACCAGGGCGGCCTCCTCCAGGTCCACCGGGATGGCGGCGAGGAACCCGCGCAGCGTCACGATCGTGAACGGCAGCGTGATCATGAAGTAGACGAGCGTGAGCATCCAGAGCGTGTCGAGCATCCCGGTGTCGCGGGCGATGACGTAGACCGGGATGAGCAGCGCCTCCCACGGCGTCATCTGGGCGACGAACACCATGAGGATGAACCCGCGCCGCCCCTTCCACCGCAGCCGCGCCACCGCGAACGCCGCCAGCAGGGCCACCACGAGCGACAGCAGCACCGCCCCGCCCGCCACGAGCAGGCTGTTGCGCCAGAACGACCAGAAGCCGCGCGCCGCCACCGCCGTGCCGAAGTGCTCGAACGTGAGGGACAGCGGCAGGAACGTCGGCGTCGCCGCCTGGATGTCCTTGGCGGGTTTGAACGCGGTCAGCACCATCCAGTACACCGGGAACACCGACACCGCGAACACGACCAGCGCGGCGACGGTCCGCAGCACCCGCCCGGTCACGACACCCCCTCCTGCCGGTAGAGCTGCCGGAAGTAGGCCAGCAGGGCGAGCACCAGCAGCACGACCATGAGCATCGACACCGCCGCGCCGAGGTCGTAGCGCTGCAACGACTGCGCCACCTGGAAGGCGTACACCGGCAGCGTCGTCGTGGCCTGCCCCGGACCGCCCTGGCTGATGACCCAGATCTGCACGAACGCCTTGGCGACCCAGATCACCTCCAGGCACGTGATGAGCCCGAACATGGCCCGCAGCACCGGGAACGTGATCCTGGTGAACACCCGCCACGCGCCCGCCCCGTCCATCCGGGCGGCCTCGTACAGCTCGGACGGGACGGTCACCATCGCGGCGTACAGCGACAGCGCGGCGAACGGCACCGACTGCCACACGATCAGCACCACCAGGATCGCGAACGTCGCGGGGCCGTCGGCGAACCACGTGTAGTCGCGGTACGACTCGAAGCCCAGCTCCACCAGCACCCAGTTCACGACGCCCAGTCGGGACTGGAACAGCCACTGGAACACCGTGGTCGCGGCGATCACCGGGGTGGCCCACACCAGCACGAGCCCGGACATCACCAGCAGCCGCAGCCACCGGCCCAGCCGCACCAGCAGCAGCGCCACCAGCGTGGACAGCAGCATGATCAGCACGACGTTGACCGCGGTGAACAGCAGCGTGCGCCGCACGACGGCCCAGAACTCGGGGTCGGACAGCACCTTCGCGTAGTTCGCGAGGCCCGTGAACCGCGCGTCGCCGCGCACCAGCTGCGGCAGGCCGAACTCCTGAACGGACATCACCACGTTGCGCGCCAACGGGTACAGCAGCAGGTACGCGGTGGCCGCCAGGGTCGGCGAGATCAGCAGGTAGGGCCACCAGGACCGGCGGCGGCGCGGGGGAGGGGTGGTGCGCGGCCGGTCGTCCACCGGCCGCGCCAACGTCGCGGTCACGTCCCGGAGTTGAGCGCCTGGGTGATCACCTGGTCCGCCTCGGCCGCCGCGGTGGCCGGGTCGGCGCCGGTCAGCACCTCCGTCAGGAACTCCTTGATCGGGTTGCGCGCCTCGACGGCCGCCCAGTTCGGCGAGTTCGGCGTGGCGTGCCCGTTGACCGCGCCCGCCGCCATCGCCGCCGCGCCCGGGTCGTCGCCGACCGCGCTCGCCAGGCTCGTCCGGTTCGGCACGTAGTTCATCGCCTTGGCCAGCTCGACCTGCCACTTCTCCCCGGCCAGCGCCTTGACCACCTCGTACGCGCCCTCCTGGCGGGGCGAGGCGAGCGGGATGATCAGGTCGGAGCCGCCGGTGAACACCGCCCCGGGCTCGTCGGCGGTCTTGCCGGGGATGGGGAAGAAGCCGAGCTTGCCCGCCAGTGCCGGGTTGGCCTTCTCCACGAGCTTCGCCGCGCCGGGCACCGCGATGAACTGCGCGACCTGCCCGGCCGCCACCACGTCGGTCTGCTGCGGCTTGGCCTCGTCGGAGTCCTTGGGGCCGTCGCCCAGCGCCTGGAGCCGCCGGTAGAAGTCCGCGCCGGCCAGCGCCTCCGGCGTGTTCAGCGAACCGGCCCACCGGTCGCCGGACTTCCGGGCCAGGTCGCCGCCCTCGTCCCAGACGAACCCGGACAGCACGTACCAGTTCTGGCCGGGCAGGTAGATGCCCTGCACGTCGCCCTCGTCGAGCCGGTCGGTCGCGGCCAGCCACTCGTCGCGGGTCCTGGGCGGCGTCACGCCCGCGGCCTCGAACAGGTCCTTGCGGTAGACGACCACGCGGTTGGCGGCGTACCAGGGGACGCCGAACTGCTTGCCGTCCACCGCGCCCGGCTCGGCCAGGCCGGGGATCCAGTCGTCACCGCCCAGTTCGGTTTTCTTCGCCGACAGGTCGGCCACGCCGTCGCTGGCCGCGTACTGGGCGACCTGGGTGTTGCCGACCTCGATCACGTCGGGCGGGTCGGTGCTGGCCAGCGCGCTGGTCACCTTCTGCGTGATCCCGTTCCACTCCTGGACCTGGAGGTCCAGGTCCAGGTCGGGGTGGTCGCGCTCGAACTCGGCCTCGAACCGGCTCGCGAAGTCCTCGGTGGTCGAGTCCTTCATCAGCCAGACGGTGATCTCCTGCTTCCCACCGGCGTCGCCGGCGTCGGTTCCGCAGGCGGCCAGGGCTAGTCCCAACGCGAGGACCACGGCGACGGGGCGGTGCGACACGTCTCACCTCTCAGCTGACCAATTGGTAACCTCCGGTGGAGCGTGTCGAAGATGGCATAGACCAATGTGTCCGTCAACACCCACGTCACAGCCGTGAGAGCGCTCTCGATCCTTGTGAAGTGGTCACTGACCACTGGTCTGACATACTGGCCCGGCGACGCGGCAGAACGAAGCGAGGCGGCATGGCCGAACCGATCCTCAAGCGTGAACGGGTGCGCGACTACCTGCTGGAGCTGATCGAGACGCACCCGCCGGGCGCGCCCATCCCCGCCGAACGCGTCCTGTGCGCGCGGTTGTCCGTCTCCCGGCCGACGCTGCGCTCCGCGGTCGACGAGCTGGTCAACACCGGCCTGCTCGTCCGCCAGCACGGCCGGGGCACGTTCGTCGCGCCCGCCAAGATCACCCAGGAGCTGGTCTCCGGTGACCGCGCCATGACGCTGCCGCAGGCGGGCGGCGCGTGGACCAGCCGCGTCCTGGAGCACGCCAGGGTCCCGGCCGGCGCGCGGGTGGGCCGCAAGCTGCGCGTGTCACCGGCCGCCGAGGTCAACTACACCGCCCGGCTGCGCCTGGTCGACGGCCAGCCCATGGCGATCGAGTACCTGCACGTGCCGGTCGCCGTCGCACCCGGCCTCACCCAGGAGGACATGGAATCCGGCAACTTCTACGACCGGCTGTCCGACCACGGCGTGCACGTCAGCGACGCCGTGCAGTCCATCGAGCCGACCGTCACCAACGACTCGGAGGCCGAGCTGCTCGGCGTGCCCGTCTTCGCGCCGGCCCTGCTGTTCGAACGCCTCACCAACGACACCGCCGGCCGCCCCGTGGAGTACGTGCACTCGCTCTACCGGGGCGACCGCTACCGCATCGTCTCCCGCCTCTCGCTGGGCCGCACCGCCCCCGGCGACCGGGCCGACCACTACCCGGGCATCCCGCCGGGCTCCGCCACGACGGTCCGCTCGGCCACCACGGGGGACGTCCAGTAGTCCGCCGACATGACCCCCACGGGGGTGTGCCGGCCGCGGCGCCGCTGCCACGGTGGGTGCATGACCTACGTCCTCGACCCGACCGGCCGCGACCTCCAGGGGGAGGCGGCGCGGCTGCGCGAACTCGGCCCGGCCACCCGCGTGGAACTGCCGGGCGGCCTCACCGCGTGGTCCGTCACCGGCATCGACGTGCTGCGTCGACTGCTCGCCGACCCCCGGATCTCCAAGGACGCCCGACGGCACTGGACCGCCTGGGCGGCGGGGGAGGTGCCCGAGGACTGGCCGCTGCACCTCTGGGTGTCCGTGCGGAACATGTTCAACGCCTCCGGTGACGACCACCGCAGGCTGCGCTCGCTGGTGTCGAAGGCGTTCACCCCGCGCCGGGTGGAGTCGCTGCGGCCCGAGGTGGAGCGGATCGCGACGAGGCTGCTCGACTCGCTCGACGCCGGTGGGGACACCGCCGACCTGCGCGAGGCGTACGCGAACCCGCTGCCCATCGAGGTGATCTGCCTGATGCTGGGCATCCCCGACCGGACGCGCCCGGAGCTGCGCGCCCTCGTGGACGCCGTCTTCGACACCACGCCGGCCCCGGAGAGCGCGCCGGCCAACCGGGAACGGCTCTACCGCACGCTCGGCGAACTGGTCGAGGCCAAGCGCGCCACCCCCGGCGACGACCTGATCAGCGGGTTGATCGCGGCGCACGACCAGGACGACGGGAGCCTGACCGCGACCGAACTGGTGGACACCCTCGTCCTGCTGATCTCCGCCGGGTACGAGACGACGGTGAACCTGCTCGACCACGCCGTCGTCGCGCTGCTCACCCACCCCGACCAGCTCCGGCTGGTGCGGACGGGCGAGCGGGGCTGGGGTGACGTGGTGGACGAGACGCTGCGCTGGCAGGCGCCCGTGGCGAACCTGCCGCTGCGCTACGCCGTCGAGGACGTGGAGGTCGGCGACGTGGTGATCCGGCGCGGCGAGGCGATCCTGGCCGCGTTCGCGGGCGCGGGCCGCGACCCGCTGCACCACGGGCCGACGGCCGACGAGTACGACCTGACCCGGCCGGACAAGGCGCACCTGGCGTTCGGGCACGGCGTGCACTACTGCCTCGGCGCCCCGCTGGCCCGGTTGGAGGCCGAGGTGGCCCTGCCCGCGTTGTTCGCGCGGTTCCCGGACCTCGCCCCGGCGGTGCCGGTGGAGGACCTGCGGCCGGTCCGCTCGTTCATCTCCAACGGCCACCTGGAGCTGCCCGTCCGCCTGCGCTGACCGTTCCCGGACTTGCCGGGAGTGGTCCGGGTCACTACCGTCCTCGACAAAGGTGAATCCCTTTCGCGTACGTCGGGAGTGGGAATGCGGAGCACACGCCGGTCACTGGTGTCCAGCGCGCTGGTCGGGGCCTTGGTGCTGGTCGGGTTGCCCGCGGCCGGCGCGCAACCCGGCCCGGCCGCGCCCTACCTGGTCGGGCGGGGGATCTCGGACGTCACCGGGCCCGCCGCCGAGAACGGCATGATGGGCTACTCGTCGTTCGACCAGAAGACCACCGGCATCCACCAGCGGCAGCGGTCCCGCGCCTTCGTCGTGGTCGACCAGGCCACCGGCAAGCGCGTCGCCTACGTCAACGCCGACCTGGCGATGGTCTTCCGCGCCGTGCAGGAGGCCGTGCTGTCCCGCCTCCAGGCCCGCTACGGCGCCACGTACACGCGCGAGAACCTGCTGCTGTCCGCCACCCACACCCACGCCGGACCCGGCGGCTACTCGCACAACCTCGCCTACAACCTGTCGGTCCTCGGCCTCCAGAAGCAGACCCTGGACGCCATCGCCGACGGCATCACCGAGTCGGTCGTGGAGGCGCACGAGGACCTCAGGCCCGGCACCATCACGCTCGGCCGCGGACAGCTCACCGACGCCAGCGTGAACCGCTCGCGCACCGCGTTCGACCGCAACCCGGCCGCCGACAAGGCCCACTTCCCGAACGCCGTCGACCCGTCGATGACCGTCCTCAGGTTCCGCCAGGGCACCACCGACGTCGGCGCGATCAGCTGGTTCGCCACCCACAACACGTCGATGACCAACAGGAACACCCTGATCAGCCCGGACAACAAGGGGTACGCGTCCTACCGGTGGGAGCACGACCACCACGGCGTGCGCTACCTCGACGACCGGCCCGGGTTCGTGGCCGCGTTCCCCAACACCAACGCGGGCGACATGTCGCCCAACCTCAACCTGAGGCCCGGCTCGGGTCCCACCGAGGACGAGGTCGAGAACACCCGGATCATCGGCGAGCGCCAGAACCGCGAGGCCCAGCGGGTCTTCGCCGGCCCGCAGGCCGCAGTCACCGGATCGGTGGACTCCCGGATGCGGTTCGTCGACATGTCGGCGGTCGCCGTGGACGGCCGGTTCACCACCGACGGCCGCCCCGGCACCACGTGCTCCGGCGTGGTCGGCGCGTCCACCCTGGCGGGCAGCGTCGAGGACGGCCCGGCGATCCCGCTGTTCCACGAGGGCATGGCCAGCCCGTGGAAGGCGCTGTTCGAGCCCTTGCAGGTCGAGGTGCCGCAGTGGCTCAAGGACTGCCAGTACCCGAAGGCGTCGCTCGTGCCCACCGGCCTGATCGGCGCGACCCCGAACGTCGTGCCGCTCCAGGTGGTCAAGATCGGTCCGCTGCACCTGGTCGCGGTGCCCGGCGAGGTCACGATCGTGGCCGGCCTGCGCATCCGGCAGTCGGTGGCGGCGGAGGCGGGCGTGCCGCTGGAGAACGTGCTCGTGCAGGGCTACGCCAACGACTACGCCCAGTACGTGACCACCCCGGAGGAGTACGACCTCCAGCAGTACGAGGGCGGCTCGACCCTGTTCGGCCGCAACACCCTGCCCGCCTACGAGCAGGAGTTCGGCAAGCTCGCCGCGTCGCTGCGCACCGGCGCCGCCCTGCCGCCCGGCCCGACGCCCGGCACGCCGCCGTTCACCGGCATCAACCTCCAGACCGGCGTGGTGTTCGACGACAAGCCGATCGGCACGTCGTTCGGCCAGGTGCGCACCGAGCCCGCCGCCTCCTACACCCGCGGGCAGACCGCCGCGGCGGTCTTCGTCACCGGCCACCCCAAGAACGACCTGCACCGCAACGGCACGTTCCTGGAGGTGCAGCGCCTGGTGGACGGCCGGTGGACCCGGCACGCCGACGACGGCGACTGGTCCACCCGCTACCGCTGGCAGCGCGAGGGCATCGCGAACTCCACGGCCACCCTCACGTGGGCGATCCCGGCGGACACCCCGGCCGGCACCTACCGCATCGTCCACCACGGCGACTGGAAGAGCGGCTGGACCGGGGCGATCACCGGCTTCACCGGCGCGACCAGGAGCTTCACGGTCGGCTAGTGCGGCTCCCGCCCTCCCCGCCGGCGGAACTACGATCCACTTCCGGATTCGGTACCGGCAAGGGGGAAGCGCATGGGCGGGGTGGGGATCGGCGCCGGCAAGGTGGTCGTGAACAGGGCGATGTCGCTGGACGGCTTCATCGCCGGTCGCGGCCACGAGATGGGCTGGGTCGGCGAGCACCTGACCCCGGACACGTTCCCGGAGGTCATGGCGGCCGCGGGCGCCATGCTCGTCGGCCGGGGCACCTACGAGGTCGCCAAGCGCATGGCCGCCCAGGACACCCCCTACGACGGGGGACCGCAGTTCGTCCTCACCCACGAACCCCCCGACGAGCCGGACCCCACCGTCACGTTCCTGACCTGCGGGGTCGAGGAAGCCGTCGCCACGGCCCGCGCCGCCGCCGGCGACAAGGACCTGGAGGTCCTCGGCGCCGACGTGGCGGCCCAGTGCCTGGAGCGCGGCCTCGTCGACGAGATCCTGGTGTACGTCGTCCCGGTGCTGCTCGGCGACGGCGTCCGCTTCACGCCCCCGAGCCTCGACCGGATCGACCTGGAACCCCTCGACAACACCCGGTCGGGTGACATCACGATGCTCCGCTTCCGCGTGCGGAAGTAGGCGCGACCCGGCGACCCGGCGCGACCCGGCCGCCGGGTCGCGTCAGCCCTCCCGGTCGAGCGGACCCCACGGCGTGGCGGCGGTGGCCAGGACGAGGCGTTCGCACTCGGCGAGCACCTCGTCCGTGATCCACCCGATCGGGCGGTGGCGGTCGACCAGCGGCTCGTTGTCCGGGCCCCGGCCGACCTCGGTGCCCTCCAGCACCCACGGCCGGGTGCCCGTGCTGCGGCGCTCCCGCAGGTGGCGGTAGTCGTGCAGGCGGCGGGCCACCCACAGGCGCAGCGGCCGGTCACCCCACCAGGGCTCCACGGCCAGGGCGTTCGCGGACAGGCCGGGCAGCGCGAGGCCGGTCAAGCCGTCCCGGCTGCACCGGCCGCCGTCCGCGTCCGGGCCCAGCGACCAGCGGACGAACAGGTCGGCGCCGTTCCGCTGTGCGACGAGGGCCACGAGGTCGTCGAGGTCGGCGAAGGTGCGCATGGCCCGGGGGTAACCAGGGGACGGCGGTTCGAACTCCCGATTCCGGGTACGCGATCACCATGACCGATTCGACCACCACGGCACGCGAGTCCCTGTGGACCGCGGCGATCGCCGGGAGCCGGCACCCCGCACTGACCTCCGAGGAGACGGCCGACGTGGCCGTGGTCGGCGGCGGCATCACCGGGGTGACCACCGCCCTGCTGCTCAAGCGCGCCGGCCTGCGCGTCGCGCTGATCGAGGCCGGCCTCGTCGGCAGCGGCGTCAGCGGCAACAACACCGCCAAGGTGACCGCGCTCCAGTCCACCCAGTACTCCACGATCGTGAAGCGGCACGGGGAGGACGCCGCGGCCGTCTACGCCGCCGCCAACCGGGCCGGCGTCGAGATGCTCGAGACGATCGTCGCGAGGGAGGGCGTCGACTGCGACCTGCGCCGGCTGCCCGCCTACACGTTCGCGTTCACCAACGACGAGGTGCCGTCCGTCGAGGAGGAGTTCGGCGCGGCGCAGGCGGCCGGGCTGCCCGTGGTGCGCGACCGGGGCGAGAAGATGGGCGTGCCGTTCCCCGTGGCGGCGGCCGTGCGGCTGGACGACCAGCTCGCCATCCACCCCGTCAGGTACGTGCGCGCGCTCGCCGAACTGGTCGACGGCGGCGGCTCGAAGGTCTACGAGAACAGCCGCGTGCTGCGCGTGGAGGACGGAGACCCGGTCCGGGTGCGCACCGAGGGCGGCGTGGTGGTCGCCAACCGCGTGGTCATCGCCACCCACTACCCGATCCTCGACCGCGGCCTGTACTTCGCGCGGCTGGAGGCGGTCCGCTCCTACTGCATCGCCGTGCGGCTGAACGCCGGCTCGCCGCCGCCCGGCCTGTCCATCAGCACGGGCACCCCGTCGTGGTCGCTGTCGAACTACCACGACCTGCTCATCGTGTCCGGGCAGAGCCACGCGACCGGCTCGGAGGAGGGCGACCCCTACGGCGAGCTGCTCAAGTTCGCCGCCGAGCACTGGGACGTCGCCGAGGTCACCCACCGCTGGTCCGCGCAGGACGCCGTGCCCTACGACCACCTGCCGATGGTCGGCCCGTACACGCCCGGCTCGGACCGCCTGTTCGGCGCGACCGGGTTCATGAAGTGGGGCCTGTCCAACGGCACCGCCGCCGCGATGCTGCTCGCGGACCTGGTGCGGGGTGAGGAGAACCCGTGGGCGGACCGGTTCAGCCCGCACCGCGTGTCGCTGAAGTCCGCCCCCACGCTGGCCAAGATGAACGCCAAGGTCGCGGTGGACCTCGTCGGCGACCGCCTCAAGCCCGCCGAGGTCTCCTCGGCCGGCGAGGTCCCCGCGGGCGAGGCGCGGGTGGTGCGCGACGGCACGGGCAAGGCGGGCGTGTACCGCGACCACGACGGCCGCGCGCACGGCGTGTCGCTGCGCTGCACGCACCTGGGCTGCCTGGTCCGGTTCAACCAGGCCGAGGTCAGCTGGGACTGCCCGTGCCACGGCTCGCGCTTCGACGTCGACGGCGAGGTCCTGGAAGGACCGGCGACCGAGCCGCTGGAACGGCGGGACCCCGCTTGAGCACGATCGGAGCGGAGGAGGAGTTCCTCCTGGTCGACCCCACGACGCTGCGCCCGGTGCCGCGCGCGGCCGAGGTGCTGGCCAGGGTCGAGGAGCTGCCGCCGGGCGCGAAGGCGCACCCGGAGCTGATGGGCACCCAGGTCGAGTTCGCCACCGGCGTGTGCGACGACCTGGACGGGCTGGGCGCGCAGCTGGTCGCCGGCCGCCGTGCGCTGGTGGGCGCGGCGAAGGCGTCGGGGCTGCGGCTGCTGGCCTCCGGGACGCCGCCGCTCGCCGACCCGGCGCCGGGGTTCGCGCCCGGTGGCCGGTACGGGCGGGTCGAGGAGCTGTTCCGGGCGCAGGTGACCGACTACCAGAGCAACGGCTGCCACGTGCACGTCGGCGTGCCCGACCGGGACACCGCCGTGCACGTGGTCAACCACCTGCGGCGCTGGTTGCCCGCGCTGCTCGCGCTGGGCGCGAACTCGCCGTTCTGGGCGGGCCGCGACACCGGCTACGCGAGCTGGCGGATCGTGGAGCAGTCGAAGTTCCCCGGTTCGGGCGTCACCCCGCACTTCGCGGACGCCGCCGCGCACGACGCCGCCGTGGCCAGGCTGGTCGACCTCGGCGTGCTGGTGGACGAGAGCCAGACGTTCTGGTTCGCCCGACCGTCGCCGAGGTACCCCACCGTGGAGGTGCGGGTCGCGGACACCGCGGCCACGCCCGGGGAGGCGGTGCTCCAGGCGGCGCTGACCCGCGCCCTGGTGGCCGCCACGCCGCCGGGACCCGCGCCGGAGCTGGACGAGCAGGTGCTGGCGGCGGCGGTGTGGTCGGCCGCGCGATACGGGCTGACCGGTGACGGGGTCGATCCGCTGACCGCGCGGCGCGTCCCCGTGCCCGAGCTGCTGGAGGCGCTGTTCGACCACGCGGCCGACGCGTTGGGGGAGGACCGCGTCGCGGTACGGTCGCTGCTCGACCGGGTGCTCGCGGAGGGCAACGGGGCGGTGCGCCAACAGCGGGCCGGTTCGCCCGAAGCGGCGACGATCACGTGCATCGAGGCGGGAACTGGGTAGTCCACCCGCATGACCACTGTGGACCGGGCCGTCGAGTCGGCCGTGCTCCCCGCGCCGCGCGGGCCGTTGTCGGAAGCAGTCCTCGACGCCCTGCGCGGCGCGCCGCCCGCCGTCGCCCTGCCCTCGTCGGTCGCGGCCGACCCGTACGGCGAGGACCTCCAGCTCGCCCTGCACCTGTGCTACGAACTGCACTACCAGGGCTGGGCCGGCGTCACGGACGAGTGGGAGTGGGACCCGGAGCTGATCCGGTTCCGCGGCCTGCTGGAGACGGTGTTCCTCGACGCGCTGCGCGCCGACGTGCCGGGCGGCGCCGACATCACCGGTGTGCTCGACGAGCTGCTGGTGGAGCCGGTCGACGGTTCCGGCGTCAGCCACTTCCTCAAGGACCGGGGGGAGTGGTGGCAGGTGCGCGAGTACTTCGCCCTGCGCTCCATCTACCACCTGAAGGAGGCCGACCCGCACGCCTGGGTGATCCCCAGGCTGCGCGGCCGGGCGAAGGCGGCGCTGGTGGCCGTCGAGTTCGACGAGTTCGGCGGCGGTCGGGCGGATCGGATGCACTCGCGGCTGTTCGGGGACCTGCTGCTCGGCGCGGGCCTGTCCGACGACTACCTGGGTTACCTGGAGAACGCGCCCGCGGTCGTGCTCGCCACCGTCAACCTGATGTCGCTGTGCGGGCTGCACCGCTCGCTGCGCGGCGCCCTGGTCGGCCACTTCGCCGCCGCCGAGATCACCACCGCGCCCAGCGCCGCCCGGGTGGCGAAGGCGCTGGAGCGGATGGGCGCGCACCCCGACTGCGTGGAGTTCTTCACCGAGCACATCGAGGCGGACGCGGTCCACGAGCAGATCATGCGGCGCGACGTGATCGGCGACCTGCTCGACCGGGAGCCGGAGCTGACCGGGTCCGTGGTGTTCGGCGTGCAGGCCACCGAACTGCTGGAGGCACGCCTGGGCGAGCACCTGCTCGGCGCGTGGCAGGAGGGGCAGACGGCGTTGCGCCTGCCCCTCCCCGAGGAATCCGCCTAACGGCGTTTGCGGTGGCTCGTGTCGCAGAACGGGTAGCGCTTGCTGCGGCGGCACGAGCACACCGCGACGACGAACCGGTCGGACTCGACCAGCGTCCCGTCGTCCAGTTCCACCTCGACCGGTCCCTCCACCAGGAGGGGCCCGCCGGGCACCACGGTCACCTTGCGCGAGTCACGCCGCGTCGGCACGGACCACCACCAGTTCCTCCTCCGTCTGCCCCGGCGCGATGAGCCCCTGCTCCTCCAGCCACCGCGCCCGCCCGCGCATCACCGGTCCGAAGGGAATGGTGCGGCGCGCGACGACCGACGCCTTGAGCCCGCCGCCGCGCAACTGGTGCAGCGTGGTGTCCGAGTCGCACAGCGTCGAGTGCACGATCAGCCCGACCCCCTTGTCCGCCAGCAACAGCGGCATCACCGCGCACAGCCGGTCGAGCACCGCACGGCCCCGACGGCCCGCGTCCCACGCCCGCTCCGGTCCGCTGTCGGGCACCCCGGTGCTCGGCACGTACGGCGGGTTGGCGGTGATCAGGTCGTAGGGGTCCTCGCCGACGAGGTCGCCGAAGTCGCCGTGCCGGGCCTCGACCCGGATGCCGCGCACCGCGCCGTTCACCCTGGCGGCCAGCACGGCGCGGCGGCACCGGTCCACCGCCGTCACTTCTCTCGCACCGGCGCGTGCGGCGGCGACCGCCAGCGCGCCCGTACCCGTGCACACGTCCAGGGCCCGTCCACCCGGCGGGACGCCCGCGTCGGCCAGGGCCTCGACCATCAGCCACGTGTCGTCCTGCGGCCGGTAGACCCCCGGCGGCCTCCACATCCACATAGGAGTGTGGTTCCCACCATCTCCGCCGGCAAACGGTCCGGGCGCACCGGGATTCGCCGGCGCGGGACCGGGAACCCTCCGGTCCCGGACGGCGCGGGAGGGACGAGGCCGGAGAGGGAGGTGCCCATGGGTGTCGTCGACGGTGCCCGGGCCATGGCCCGGGAGCAGGTGCTGCTGGCCGTGCTCGGCATCCCGCGCCTGCTGTCCCACGCGGCCTGGCGCGACGCCGACCCCGGCCAGGGGCGCGGCACCGGTGTGCTGCTGGTGCCCGGGTTCGGCTTCGGCGACCTCAGCCTGCGGCTGACCCGCACCTGGCTCGCCCGTCGCGGCTACGTGCCGATCGGGGCGCGCATCGGCCTCAACGTCGGGTGCACCACCGCGCTGGTGGACCGCCTCGAACAGCGGCTCGAAGCGCACCACGAGGCCACCGGCGGCCCGGTGGTCCTGTTCGGCCAGAGCCGCGGGGGAGGACTGGCCCGCCTCCTGGCCGTGCGCCGCCCGGAACTGGTGCGCGGCATCGTGATGCTGGCCAGTCCCGTCCTGGACACCCTCGGCGCGCACCCCAGCGTGGTCCGCGTGGCCCGCACCCTGGCCCGCCTCTCCGCCGCCGGCCTGCCGGGCCTGCTGGACGAGGACTGCTTCGCCGGGCCGTGCTACGACACCAACTCCACCGCCATGGCCGATCCGCTGACCGTGCCCGCGCTGGCGTTCTCCTCGTGCAACGACGTCATCGCGCCGCCGGAGCTGTGCGCCGACCCGTGCGCCGAGTGCGTCGAGCTCGGGAGCACGCACACCGGCATGGCCCTGGACCCGGGCCTCTACGAGCTGCTCGCACCGCGCCTGGCGGAGTGGGCGGCGGCCCGGGAGCCGGTGTCGCCGGCGCGCTGACGCGGGCACGTGCGACGATCACGCCGTGGTCGAACCACCCGCCCGGCTCGTCGCGTTCGGCAACCGGGACCCCGGCGAACGGGGCGTGGGAGGTGCCCGGGTGGTCGCGCCGGGTGAGTCGTCGCCGACCTCGGTGCGGCCCAGCGGCGTCGTGGAGAACGTCCAGCTCCGCGCGTCGGGGTGCGCGGTCAGGGCTGCTCGGGCGGCTGGTGGCGCTGATCCGTTCGCATGAGGAGTTGGCCGCCGGTCTCGTCGCGGCGACCCCGACGCACGACGATCGGGCGCCGGAACTGCTGCTCAGGTGGGCTCGGGTGGCCCTCGGCTTCGGCGGCGAAATGGTACCACTGGTCCCTATTGCTTCAGTGTGGGCAAAAAATGATCCGAGTGCCCGACAGACCTCGCTCGCCGAGCACGACGACGGCCCCGACGTGGTGACGGTCCACCGGGACGACGTACATCTGCTCGCGGCCTCGTGAAGTCCGTTGAACGCGCAGGGGGCGGGTGTGCCCTGCGCTGGGGTATGTCGTCGCACGGGCAGGTGTCGCGCGTGGCGAGAGTGCGTCAACAGTTCGTCGGTTGGTCAACAATGTTCGGTGATCATTCACTCTGAAGTGTTGTTTTTCGTGCGATCCTCCCCGAGTGCGGCCACCCTGCGACGCCGCACTCGGGGAGGAGACACCTCATCGTGCGATACAAATCCCTGCTGCATCCCCTTGCCGTTGTCGCGTCCGTCGTGGTGGTCGCCACCGCCCTGCTGGTCCCGAGCACCGCGGCCGGTGCCGCTCCGATCACGGTCGCCCAGGCGATCGGTCAGCAGAACGGCGTGTCGGCCACCGTGCGGGGTTACGTGGTGGGGCAGCCGACCGCCACCAGCACCGTGGTGCGGTCCGGTTTCCCGTCCGACTACGCGCTGGCCCTGGCGGATTCGCCGGGGCAGACCGCCACCGGTCAGATGCTGTACGTGCAGATCACGTCGTCGTTCCGCGCCCAGTGGGGGTTGAGGAGCAACCCGTCGCTGTTGGGGCGGCAGGTCGACGTGACCGGTCCGTTGGGGGCGTACTTCTCGCACGCCGGGCTGACGTCGCCGACGGCGTTCGCGTTCGCGGGCACGTCGCCGACGAGCACCACCACGGTCCGGCCGACGACCACGACGTCCGCTCCCGGTGGCGGCTACGACGACACCTACTACCGCACGGCGATCGGCAAGTCCGGGACGGCGCTGAAGACGGCGCTCAACGGGATCGTCAGGACCCAGACCAAGCTGAGCTACGACCAGGTGTGGGAGGCGTTGAAGGTCACCGACCAGGACCCGGCCAACAGCGCCAACGTGATCCTGCTGTACTCGGGGCGGTCCCAGGCCAAGACGACCAACGGCGGCAACGCGAACGACTGGAACCGGGAGCACGTCTGGGCCAAGTCGCACGGTGACTTCGGCACGGCGACCGGGCCGGGCACCGACGTGCACCACCTGCGGCCGGAGGACGTGTCGGTCAACGCGAACCGGGGCAACAAGGACTTCGACACGGGTGGTTCGGCGGCGGGCGAGGCGCCGGGCAACTACACCGACGCCGACTCGTGGGAGCCGCGCGACGCGGTGAAGGGCGACGTGGCGCGGATGCTGTTCTACATGGCGGTGCGCTACGAGGGCGGTGACGGCTGGCCGGACCTGGAGATGAACAACGCCGTGAACAACGGGACCGCGCCGTACCACGGTCGTCTGCCGGTGCTGCTCCGGTGGAACGCCCAGGACCCGCCGGACGCGTTCGAGAAGCGGCGCAACCAGGTGATCTACGAGAGCTTCCAGCACAACCGCAACCCGTTCGTCGACCACCCGGAGTGGGCGACGTCGATCTGGGGTTGAGCCGTTTCGCGGTCCGCCCGGTCCTCGCTGCGCGGGGGCCGGGCGGTCCTGTTCTCCGGTGATCGCCCGGTCGAGTGGCGGGGTGGGTGTTCAGAGGTCGGCGCAGGCGGTGGTCAGGGCGTTGTGGACGGTGGTGACGTCGGTCGGTCGGGTGCGCCAGTTGCTGAACGCGGCGCGCAGCGCCGGTTGTCCCTTGTGGACGGTGGTGGTGAGGAAGGTGTCGCCCGTGGCGGCGATGCGGTGCGCGGCTTCGGCGACGCGTTCCCTGGTGGGGTCGTGGGCGAGGGTGAAGCAGACGACGTTGAGGAGGACGGGGGAGAGCAGGCGCAGGGTGGGGGTCCGGGCGATGCGGTCGCCCAGGTCGCGCGCCAGGGCGGTGCAGCGCTCGACGATGTCGCGGTGGCCGTCGCGGCCGTAGGCGGTGAGGGTGAACCAGGTGGCCAGGGCGCGCAGGCGGCGCGAGTTCTCCGGGGTCAGGTGGACGAAGTCCGGGTTGTCGGTGGGCTGTCCGAGGTAGGGGGCCGCGTTGCGGAAGACCTTCAGCTGGAGGTCGCGGCGGCGGGTGAACTGGACGGCCGAGTCGTAGGGGACGTTGAGCCACTTGTGCAGGTCGACGCACACCGAGTCGGCGTCGGCGAGGCCGTCGACCAGGTGTGCGTGCCGTGGTGACAGGGCGGCGAACCCGCCGAACGCGGCGTCGACGTGCAGCCAGAACTTCTTCCGCGACCGCAGGTCCACCAGTGCGCGCAGGTCGTCGAAGTCGACCGTGTCGACCGTGCCCGCGTTCGCCACGACGATCGCGGGTGTGCCGTCGAGCTCGTCGGCCAACCGGTCGACGTCGATCGCCTCGCGGCCGGGCAGGGTGGGCACCGGGCGCAGGCTGTCGCGGCCCAGGCCGAGCACGGACAGCGCCTTGGACACGCTGGAGTGCGCGGCTCCCGAGTGCACGCGCACCGGTCCGAGCGCGCCGACGCCCTCGTCGGCCACGGACACCCCGAGCTGTTCGCCGAGCCACTCGCGGGCCACGGCGAGGCCGACGAGGTTGGACGTGGTCGCCCCGCTGACGAACGCGCCCGAGTGCTCCTCGCCCAACCCGAACAGGGCGGCGAGCCACCGCACGGTCTCGCGTTCCAGGTCGGGGGCCGACGTGCCGTCCGAGGCGGCCGGGTTCTGGTCGAACGCCGAGGTCAGCCAGTCGCCCGCGATCGAGGCGGGGGTGCTGCCGCCGGTGACGAACCCGAGGTAGCGGGGGCCGGCGGCGGCTGAGAAGCCCGGTGCCCACCGCCGGTCGAACAGGTCCAGCGCGCCCGTGAAGCCGATGCCCGCCTCGGGCAGCGGGGATGGTGCGACCGGTGCGGCCCGTACGACGGGGCGCGTGGGCAGACCGGTCAGCACCGACGCGGCGTAGCGGCTCGTCGTGTCCAGCAGGTCGGCCAGGTCGTCCAGCACGGTGGCTCCAGTCGCGGGGGAGGGGTGGACGACGAGGACCCTAGGTGTGGTCGGAGGGGTGTGTCCCGGTCCACTTCGTCGAAACCGGACACCTACCGCATCGCCGACCAGCCGATGACCAGCAGCGTCGCCCACGTGGCGACGAAGGGCAGGGGCCACGGGGCGAGCAGCACGAGGACGAGGATGACGACGGTGGACAGGGCCGATCCCACGGTCAGGTCGGTCCGCCGCCGGACGACGGTGATCGTCGGGCCCGGATCGTGCTCCCCGTGGCGCGGTCTGGCCCGTCGGACCCGCCGAGCCGCGCGACCGGTTTCGGCCCGGCGGCTGGGCCGAGGGCGTTGTCGCGGTGACACCGGGCGGTGGTCGGTGGAATTCGCGTGCGGCGCGCACCAGTGCGTGAACTCCGTGACCGCGCCCATTCACCGTGGAAAGCGGGTCACCGCAACCGGGCCGCCACCCGGCCGGGCGTCGATTCACCCCGTGCGGCGGGCACGACGGGCTCCGCGCAGATGTTCTTGGCCACCGACAGCAACTGCACCACGTCCGTGGCGAACGCGAACCCCCGCGCGTGCTGGTCGCCGGAACCGTGGAACAGCCGGTAGGCGCGGATCACCCATTCGGTCATCGCGTCGTCCCGCATGATCTCGTGCGCGCGGTGCCCGTTCACGAGCACCGTGAGCTGCGCGTGGTCGTCCTCGTCGCTGACCGCGAAGTGCCCGACCGCGCTGCCCCGCTCGAACTCCACGGTGATCCGCCGCTCCCGCACCGGCGAGGTCAGGTCCGAGCTGATCTCCGTGCGCACCCCGCTGTTGTGCCGCAGCCCGATGCGCGCGCCGCCCATGCGGGGCACCACCACGTCGTCCACGACCAGGTCGAACCCGGCCGCGTGGGTCACCCGGGCGCTGCCCGCCAGCCGCAGCGCCAGGCCGACGCCGTGCGGCAGCTCCACGTCGAACGCGGTCGACTGGTCCGGCACGGACAGCGTCCGGCGGAACCGCGGCTTGTTCAGCTCCATCGACACCGACCGCGGCTCGCCCATCGATCCGCCGCGCACCAGGCCCACCAGCCGTTCGGCGAGCACGCTGGTCAGCCACGGCTCGGCCACCGCGACCCGCAGGCCGTGGCGGCGGCGCAGCCGGATGACCCGCGCGAGGTCGTCGGTGTCCGCGGCCAGCGGCTTCTCCACGACCACGTTGCGGAACCCGCGCTCGGCCAGCTCCGCGACCACCTCGGCGCGCACCGCCGGCGGTGTGCACACGTGCGCCACCGCGTCACCGGGGTCGAGCAGCGCGGCGGCCTCCGCGAGGCTGCCGACCACCGTCACGCCGGGCAGTTCGGCGAGCGGTCGGCGGGGGTCGCACGCCACCACCGGCCGGTCGTCGAACAGCTGCCGGACAGAGGCTCGTGCCCTGGCCAGCGCCGGGAGGTGCAGTTCCGCACCGGCTCGGCCCAGACCCACGACGAGTGTGCGCACCAGATGAGCCCCGTCTTGTCTCGAAGGCACCGTGAATAGCGATCGAATTGATCCGGTCCGACGTTGTCCCAATCGCGCCCGGACTGTCAACACGCACCCGGCGAGTTGACCAGGAAGAGTGAACTACCCGGTGTGCGGAGGCCCCGCAGGTCACCTGCCATACGCTCGGCCCCGGAACGACGACCGCGGAGGTGAGTGCGCTGAACGTTCCATTCTTTCCGCAATCGGCGCCATTTCCCGAGGCGTCCGCCGATAAGCGCGGGGCGCATTGTCCGGCCACGCGAGAACCCGGGAGGTCCGCATGACGGCCCAGATCACCCGCAGGGCCCCGGCGCGCGCCGCCGTCCCGTGGGCCGGGCCGGTGGACCTGCCGCTGGCCGGCGAACTCGACGTCCAGGCCGCGTGCGGCCTCATGCACGTCCACGGCCGCCGCTTCGGCCGCCCCACGCCCCTCGGCCTGGACTACGCCTCCGTCGTCGCCGCCGAACTCGCCGCCACCGGCGCCGCCGCGGCCGGCCTCGGGCACCTGCGCGGCCTGCCCCCGCGCGTCGCGCGCACCTCCGTCGCGCAGGCGGCGCTGCTCGCCGTCTCGCCCTACCTGGCCGCCGCCACCGCCGACGACCCCGAGGGCCCGTTCCACGTCGGCGGCCCCCCGTTCGTATCGGCCGACGGCGTCGCGTTCGAGGTCGAGACCACCGACGCCGACGCGTGGTGCCGCTTCTGGACCGCCGCGGGCGTCGCCCCCGACACCGCCCGCGCCGCCTGGCGGCCCTACGCCGCCCGCCACGCCACCGCCACCTGCCCGCTCCCGCCCGGCCTCACCGCCGTCGCCGCCCGCACCCCCGTGGAGTTCCTCGAACGCACCGCGACCACCGCGCGCGTGCCCCTGGTCCGCGTGTCCCACCGGACCGTGGACCACGTCCCGCCGCACGACCTGCGCCCCCACGCGGCCCCCGCGCCGCACCCCCTGCGCCCCGCGACCGACCACCTGCCGCTGTCCGGCCTCGTGGTCCTCGAATCGTGCACCCGCGTGCACGGCTCCCTCGCCGGCCAACTCCTGCGGCACCTGGGCGCCACGGTCATCCGCGTCGAACCACCCGGCGGCGACCCCCGACGCGACGCCGCACCCCGCGCCGCGGGCGTGTCCGCCCACTTCCACGCCCTCAACCACGGCAAGCGCTCGGTCTGCGTCGACCCGGCCACCGTCGCCGGCCGCCGCGAACTGCTCGACCTGGTCGCCGCCGTCGACGTCCTGCTGCACGACTGGTCGCCCGCCGCCGCGCCCCTGCGCCCCCGTGACGCCGCGCGCGTCCACCCCGGCCTGGTCCAGGCCCACGCCGCCACCCACCTCGACACCCCGCCGCACGCCGCCGGCGAGTCCGCCGCCCAGGCCCGCGCGGGCGTCCCCGGCTCCCTCGTGACGATCGTCGAGACCTACGGCGCCGTCGTCTGCGCCCACGGCGTGGTCGACGCCCTGACCCGCCGCGCCACGACCGGCGCCGGCCACACCCTCACCGCGCCCCTGCTGGGCGCGGCTTCCCGCCTGAACAGCCGCGCCGCCCGCCGGGACACCGCCCCGCGCACCGCCGAGGTCTGCACGGACCTCGCCGCCCTCGCCCGCGACGACCGCTTCGCCCGCGCCCTCACCCGTGACGGCTGCGTCGTGCCCACCTCGCCGTGGGAGTTCACGTGACGGAACCTCCACTCCCCGCTGTGCCACCGTCATCGGATGGCGCGTGCACGTCTCGTCCGCCTGCGGTGACCTGGAGGAGCACCGGGAGGTCGTCCCCGGGCAGGACACGTCGGTGCCGAGCCGGGTGACGGTGTCGCGGTCCACCGACCGTTGGACCGGGACCTCCTCGTGGAGGAACACCCGAGGGTGCCGGACGTGCTGGAACTCGCCCGTCGGGTATCGCACGACCGTGGGGCAGAATCCGGTGGGTGAGCACCAACTGGGCAGGTAACGTCACGTTCTCCGCCACCCGCACCGAGCACCCCGGCTCGGTCGACGAGGTCCGTCGGCTCGTGGCCGGCGCGAGGACCGTGCGCGCCGTCGGCACGGGCCACTCGTTCAGCCGGATCGCCGACACCACCGGCACGCAGGTCGCGCTCGACGCCATGCCCGAGGTGTTCGAGGTCGGCGACCGGGCCGTCCGGGTCGACGCCGGCATGCGGCTGGCGCGCCTCGCGGAGTTGTTGCAGGCCAGAAGGCTGGCGTTGCCCGCCATGCCGTCGCTGCCGCACATCTCGGTCGCCGGCGCGACCGCCACCGCCACGCACGGGTCCGGAAACGACGTCCCGTCGCTGGCGAGCCTGGTGCGGCGGGTGGAACTCGTCACCGCCGAGGGGGAACCGGTCACCTTCGCCCGGGGCGAGGAGGGCTTCGACGGGGCCGTGGTGGCCTTCGGCACCCTGGGCGTGGTCACGCACGTGGAGCTGGAGGTGGTGGACACCTTCGACGTCGAGCAGCGCGTGTACGACGACGTGCCCCTCGACGCGCTGGCGGAGGACTTCGACGCGATCTTCGGCAGCGCCTACAGCGTCAGCGCCTTCACCGGCTGGAACGGCCGGGCGCGGGTGTTCGCCAAGCACCGGGTGGGTGACGAGCGCAGGCCCCTGCGGGTGGGGCGGGACGCGCCCGAGGCCCGGCACCCCGTGGAGGGGCAGCCGCCGCACCGCTGCACCGCGCAGCTCGGCGTGCCCGGACCGTGGCACGAGAGGTTGCCGCACTTCCGGGCCGACTTCCTGCCCAGCGTCGGCGAGGAGTTGCAGGCGGAGTACTTCGTCCCGCGCGAGCACGCCGGGCGGGCGCTGCGGGCGCTCGAGGGGCTCCGCGACGAGCTGGCGCCGTTCCTGCTGACCTCCGAGATCAGGACGGTCGCCGCCGAGACCCAGTGGATGAGCATGGTGCACGACCGGCCCAGCGCGGCGTTCCACTTCACCTTGCGACCCGACGAGGTCGGGGTGCGGGCGGTGCTGCGCCGCGTCGAGGAGGCGTTGCTGCCCTTCGACCCCCGGCCCCACTGGGGCAAGGTCACCGAGCTGCCGGACGTGGCCGGCCGGTACCCGCGCGCACGGGATTTCGCCGAGTTGCGCGCACGGCTCGACCCGACCGGGAAGTTCCGCGACGACGCCGTCGACGGGCGCTTCACCGGATGAGCGCGCGGCGGTGGTGAGAGCGGCGCCGACCTCCGCGGAACGAGGCGCCGCGGGGGTCGGGAAGGGCGCGGGAAGGGGTGGGCCGGACATCCGGCCCACCCCGGCGACGACCCCGGCGTCCCGCTGCGACCGGCCCCGTCACAACCGCGCGAAGCGGCGCAGCGCCTCCAGGTCCGGCACCACCACGTCGCGGCGCAGGTGGCTGACCACCACGCCGGCCTTGCGCAGGTCCGCGAACGCCTTCTCCGCCGTGCGCGGCTTCATCCCGGCGATCGAGGCCAGCTCCACCTTGGTCAGCGGGATGCCCAGCACCCAGCCGCCGACCTCCTGCCTGCCGTGCGCGCGCACCATCTCGGCCAGCACCCGCGCCACCCGCTCCGACGCGGTGTGCGACAGGAAGTCGCGCCGCCGCCGGTTGGCCCACCGCAACTGGTCGTCGATCACGCCGATCAGCTCCACGAACCCCTCGTTGCGGCGGTGCAGGAAGCTGTGCAGCTCCGCGCTGGTGATCAGCTTCGCCACCACGTCGCCGCAGGTCACCACGGTCGCCGAGCGCGGCTTGTGGTCCATCGCCGCCATCTCGCCCACCAGGTCGCCCGCGACCCGCACGGTCAGCACCGCGGTGTCCCCGGTCTCGTCGGCGACCATGACCTTGACGATGCCGTCGAGCAGCAGGAACGCGTGCGTGTCCTTCGCGTCCTGGACGATGATCTCCCGGTCGGCGGCGTAGCGCACCGTCGTGCCGAGGTTAATCAGCTCCTGGCGGCTGGTCTCGCGCAGCCGCGCCAGCAGGGTGCCCGCCGGCCACTCCGGGGTGACCGCCCCCGTCGGCTGCCGCGCCGCGGGGGAGGAGGGCTTCGCGGTGGCCAGCGAGCGGCCGGCGTCGGCGAACGAGGCGTAGCCGCGCTCGAACGACGGGTCCGGCCCGACGCCCGACAGCAGCGCCTCGCACGCCCGCCGCTGCTCGTCCAGCGCCGCCACCGCCGGGTGGTCCGCGCCCAGCGCCGCCACCGACCGGCCCGCCGCGTCGCGCACCACGTCCAGCAGCCGCTGCGTCTGCGCCCGCGTGCCCTCCACGTGCGCCAGCTCCAGCTCCGCCGACGCCAGGTTCGCCGTCGCGATGACCGCGTGCGGGTGGTCCGAGCCGAGCCTGGTGGCCGTCCGGTCGGCGGCGGTGCGCAGGCTGCTCAGCGCGGGTCTGGCCCGCTCGACCGACCGGTGCGCCCGCGCCAGCTCGAACTCCGCCGACGCCAGGTTCGCCTGCGCCACCACCGCCCTGGGGTGGTGCGCGCCCAGCGCGTTCAGCGCCCGGTCCGTCGCCTCGCGCAGGTCGGTCAGCGCCTCCGCCAGCTCCTCGGTGTCGGCCTGGTCACGGGCGATCCGGAACCGCGCGCACATCAGGCCCAGCCGCGCCACCACCGTCTGCGGGTGGTTGACGCCGAGCACCGCCGCGTTGCGCTGCAACGCCAGCTCCAGGGCACCGGTCCCGGTGGCCTGCGCGCGTTCGAACGCCACCGCGACCGCGCCGACCGCGACCGGGTCGGGGGAGGGCTCCAGGAAGTCGCCGACCACCTGGCGCGGGGGAGCGCACCGCCCGAACACCGTGCCCGGCACCCGCCGGTGCGCCGACCGCACGACCGGGGACCCGCCCCTCCCCCGAGGTTCGCCCCGGCCGCGGGCCACCGCGACCAGCGCCTGCTGGTCGCGCACCCGGGCCGCCTCGGGACTCGTCGGGTCCACCAGGGCGAGCATCGAGATCAGCAGCGCGTCCGCGGCGTCGGCCGAGCCGAGCCGGGTCAACGACGACGCGCAGCGCAGCAGCCGGTCCACGTCACGCCGCGCGCTCGGCGCGTCCAGCGAGCGCGCCAGCTCCACGGCCAGGCGCCTCGCCGCAGCCCGGTCGGGTGCGGAACGTGACAAGACTGCTTCCAGTTCGGCCATTCGGCTGTTCATCCGGCACCCCAGGTGGTTGCTCGGTCCGCGACGGTGCGGTTCAGGCGTTCGGACGCAGTGCTCCGTCGTTCGGGTGCGGTCACTCGTACCGCCGGAGTGGAATCGTCGTCCATAGCGGCGATATCGGTTGCATCGGGCATTCGTTAGCGCATCCCGTGACATCGTTACGGTACGAATGGTCGGATGATTCGAACTAATCCGCAAAAGTGCGGAAAACCGGGCGAGCGGCCAGGCGGTTCCGTCTTCGGGTCCGCAAGATTGCCGTCGAGAACCGACGAGTTCCGTTACCGGGCGGACCGCAGGTGGGAACATTCACGGAACCGGTCACCGGGTGATCATGCCAACCCTTCCCGTCGCCCTCGTCGGGGATGTCCCCGGCGGGCGGCGGGTGCCCCGGCGCGATCACGACGACGTGAACAGCTTCACCCGAAAGGGGGGCGAACGCGGAGGGGACCGCGCCCCGCCGGCGGGACTAACGTGGGGCGCGTGCCGACCGGAGGAAGGTGCAGGCCGTGCCCACCGCGAACCACGTGCCCGGCGTCCCGAGCTGGATAGACCTCGGCAGCCCGGACGTCGCCCGCGCCGCCGAGCACTACCGCGGCGTGTTCGGGTGGACCTTCCACCCGCTCGGGCCGCACGCCGGCGAGTACGGCGTGTTCCGGCACGACGGCCGCACGGTGGCCGCCGCCGGACCACTCACCGGGGACGACGCGCGGTCGGCGTGGACGGTGTACTTCCAGACCGCCGACGCCGACGCCACCGCGGCGGCCGTCGCCGAGGCGGGCGGCGAGGTGCGCGTCGACCCGTTCGACGTGTTCACCAACGGGCGCATGGCGCAGCTCACCGACCCCGGCGGCGCGGACTTCGCGATCTGGCAGCCCGGCGACACCGCCGGCCTCGACGAGGTCGCCGCACCGGGCTCCCTGGGCTGGGTCGAGCTCCAGACCCCCGACCCGGCGGGCGTGCACGACTTCTACCGCGCCGTGTTCGGCTGGACCGTCACCACGGTCCCCGCCGCCGCCGACGACGGCGCGTACACCGTGTTCACCCTGGAGGACGAGGCCGAGGCCATCCCGTTCGGCGGCGTCGCCGACCTCCAGGAGGGCGAGCGGGCGCACTGGCTGCCCTACTTCGAGGTCGCCGACACCGACGCCGCCGTGTCGCGCAACGCCGCCCTCGGCGGACGCGCCGTCCTGCCCACCGCCGACCTCGCCGGCGTCGGTCGCATGGCGTGGCTGGAGGACCCGTTCGGCGCGCGCTGCGCGGTCGTCACCAGTTCGCCCGCCTGACCGCCGCCGCCCGACCGCCGTCACCGGACCGGTCCGATGGGCCGCGATCGTGCACGCGTGCCGTTCCGCCCCTGTGAAGCACGAGCCCGGACGGGGACCCGGGCGCGTCGCGCCGTCGCCCACCCGCACGGGGGCACCTCGCGGGAGCAGTGCAGGTGGAGCCGCGCGGGACCGGCCGGGACGGGTGCCGCGGCGACGCCGGTCCGACGTTCACAGCCCGGCGCCGCACCGCACCCGGAACGGTCCCGCGACGACGTTCGGCGTTCCGGGTACCGCAGCGGAACACGTGGCTTCGTTCCGCGCCGGACCTTTGTGAGGCATCCTTCGGTATCCGATGACCCCCCGTTCGGCGGTGACGCGTTCCGGGGACGGGCCCTGTCGGCCGTGGTCGATGTCGGCCGACTGTCACGATGACCATGGACGCAGGAGGCGGTCGATGACTGTTGCCCACGACGACCCCCACGTCGCGCGGCTCGCCGAACAGATGGCGCTGCTCGTCGCCGACGAGGTGGGAAACCCGCTCGACCTGCACGAACAGCTGGTCGAGCTGGCCGTGGCCAACTCACCCGACGTCGCCCGGTACTGGAAGCAGGTGGGTCACGGGGTGGGCGTCCCCGACGCCGCCTACAAGGACGGCGGACCCCACCTGTTCCCCGACGCGCCCGTGGCGCGGGTGTTCCGCACCAGCGGCACCACCGGCAGCGCGCGCGGCGTCGTCCGCTACACCGCGCCGGGGCTGGAGCTCAAGGCCATCGCCCTCCGCGCCCGCGCCCGGCGCGTCATCGACACCGAGCCGGTCAGGCCCGTGGTGGTGGCCTTCGCGCCCACCGAGGAGGCCGCGCCCGACATGGCGATCGCCTTCGACATGGCCCGCATCCTGGAAGCGTGCGGCGACCCGCGCCTCAGCACCGCCGTCGTCGGCGCGGACGGCGTCGACTTCGGGCTGCTGGAGTCGCGCCTGGACGCCGCCGTCGCCGAGGGCCTGCCCGTCGTCCTCCTCGGCGGGACCTTCGCGTTCGTCAACATCTGCGACGCCCTCGACGCGCGCGGGAGGAGCTGGCGGCTGCCGCCGGGCTCGGCGGTCTACGAGGGGGGCGGCTTCAAGGGGCGCTCCCGCGTCATGAACGTCGCCGACCTGCGCGCCACCGTCGGCCGGGTCTTCGGCGTCGAGCGGTTCGTCAACATCTTCGGCATGACCGAGCTGGCCAACCAGCTCTACGACGCCGCCGACACCCCCGTGGGGCCGCTCGGCGAACGCCCCAAGGCCTCCCACGTCGCCGGCGGCCCCAAGGTCCGCGACCCCCGCACCCGCGAGTACCTCGCCGAGGGCACCGGCCTGCTGGAGATCACCGACCTGTCCGTCCTCGACCGGCCGCACGTGCTGCTCACCGGCGACCTGGGCATCGCCACCCACGAGGGCGTCGCCATCGCCGGCCGCATCGCGGGCAGCACCAGCCGGGGCTGCTCGCTCACCCTCGACGCGATGACCGGAGGTGCCGCGTGAGCGTGTCGTGGACCCCGCGGTGGATGCCGCCCGGCGAAGCGCAGTTCGTCCTGCGCTCCGGCGAGCACGAGTGGCGCGGCGCCAGGCCGACCGACTGGGCCGCCGTCGGCGAGGGCCTGCGGGCCGCCCGCGAACGGCTGCGCGCACTGCCCGTGCGTCGCATCGTCGAGGCGATCGACACCGCCGCCGAGCGGTGGGCCAAGCGGGACCTCGCCGAGCGCCGCGCCGCCGTGCGCGACGCCGCCCTGGTCACCGGCATGTCCGAGGAGACCATCGACCGCGCCCTGGACGCCGAGCTGGGCAACCTGCGCGCCGAGTCCCTGCTGGCCGCCCTGGAGCGCGAACTGGGCGACCCCGAGGTGCTCGACGGGTTCCGCGGCGGCACCACCGCGATCGGCCCGCGCACCGTCCTCGCCGTGTTCTCCGGCAACGTGCCCGGCCTGCCCGCCCGCTCGCTGGTGCGGGCGCTGCTGGTCAAGGCGAGCGTGATCGCCAAGGTCCCGGCCAAGGAGCCGCACTTCACCGCCGCGTTCCTGCGCACCCTGCACGACGTCGAGCCGGTCCTGGCCGACGCCGTGGTCGCCACCTACTGGGACCGCGACGACCACGCGTCCCTCGACGCCGCGCTCGGCCAGGCCGACGCGGTCATCGCCTACGGCGGCGACGAGGCGTGCTCCGCGATCCGGGCCAGGGTGCTGCCGCACCAGGTCTACGAGGAGCACGGCCACAAGCTGTCCTTCGGCGTGGTCAGCGACGCCTACGTGGAGCTGCACGGCCCCGCCGAGGTCGCCCGCCGCATCGCCGCCGACTGCAGCGACTTCGACCAGCACGCCTGCCTGTCCCCGCAGGTCTACCTCGTGCAGGCCGGGCACGCCCGCGCGGTGGCCCGGCACCTGGCCGACGCCATGCGCCGCGCCGCCGCCGACAGCCCGCCCGGCGCGATCGACGTCCACGACGCCGCCGCGCTCCAGCGCCGCAGGCTGGTCGCCGAGTGGCGGGCCGCGACCACCGACGACAGCGAGGTCTGGTCCCCCGACGGGCTGGAGTGGACGGTCGTGCTCGACGACGTGCTGCTGCCGCTGAGCGGATCGGGCAACCGGGTGGCGCGGATCGTGTCCGTCCCCGACCTGGACGCCGCGGTGGAGCACGTGCGCCCCTACGCCGAGCACCTCCAGAACTGCGGCCTCGGCGCGGTCGGCGAGGAGGCCCTGCGGGTCGCCGGCGAGCTGGCCCGACTGGGCGTGAGCCGGGTGTGCGCGCCGGGCGCGATGACCAGGGCGGGCTTCACCTGGCTGCACGACGGCCTGCCGCGGATCGCGGGCCTCGTCCGCTGGTGCGACGTCGAGCTGCACCCGGAGCTGGAACCCGCCACGAGCTGAGGCGGGCACGCGGAACACCGCCGCGCCCCGCGTGCGAACGCGGGGCGCGGCCCCACCCGGAGGACGAGGACGTGCCCCCACGACAGGACGTGCCCGGAACGGTCACCGGTGCGCGGCGGGCGCTGGCCGACGCCGTGCGGTTCGTCCGCGGCGCGGGCACGGCGGAGGCGCTGGCCCGCGTGCCCGGCGCACCGGCGGGGCTGGCGCGCCACCTGGAGTTCACCCACGCCGCCCTCGCGGTCACCGGCGACGACGTGCGCGACGTGGTCGACGCGCTGGCCGGGCTGGGCGGCGCGGTGCACGACCCCGGCGAGGCGCACGTCGTGCGCGGCCGGGTCGAGGGGTGCCCGCGCGGGGTGGAGGTGGCGGTCCTGCCCGGGCCCGCGGCCGACGGGCACCGCCTGGTGTTCACCGCCACCACCGACGACGACGTGCTGCTGCGCGGCGTGCACGCGACGCTGCTCGACGCGGGCCTGCGCCCCGACGGCGGCGACCACGACGGGGACGCCACCTCGCTGCGCTTCCGCGGCCCGACCGACGTGGAGCTGCGGCTGCCCGGCCGGCGGCCCGCCCTGCTCACCCGGCACACCGGCCCGCCCGACCGGCCCCAACGCGCCATGCTCGACCTGATGACCGGCGCCTGGCGCACCCGCGCCGTGGCCGCGGTGGCCGAACTCGGCGTGGCCGACCTGCTCGTCGACGGGCCGCGCACCACCGCGGACCTGGCCGCGCGCACCGGGGCGCTGGAGAGCCGGCTGCACCGGCTGCTCGCGTTCCTCGCCGCGCTCGGCGTGTTCCACCGCGACGGCGACCGGTGGTCGCTCACCGACGTCGGCGCGATGCTGCGCCGCGACGCGGAGGGCTCGCAGCGCGACCTCGCCCGCATCTACGGCGGGCTGTTCTACCACTCCTTCACCGGCCTGGAGCACACCGTGCGCGCCGGCGGCAGCGCGTTCGAGCACGTCTACGGCGTGCGGCCGTTCGAGCACTTCGCCGCCAACCCGGCCGACGCGCGTCTGTTCGAGGGCGCGATGGCGGCCGGCACGAGCTTCCTGGACCTGGTGCCCCGCCTGCTCGACCTGCCCGAGCGCGGCACCGTGGTCGACGTCGGCGGCGGCGACGGCCGGCTGCTGGGCGCCGTGCTGGGCGCCGGCCCCGGTCTGCGCGGCATCGTGTTCGACCGGCCGCACGTCGTGGCCGCGGGGCGGCGGGTGCTGGACGAGCTCGGGTGCGGCGACCGCGCCGAGGTGGTCGCGGGCGACTTCTTCCACGACCCGGTGCCCGCCGGGGCCGACCTGTACCTGCTGTCGCGGATCATGCACGACTGGGCCGACGAGCGCTGCGCGGTCATCCTGCGCAACGTCCGCGCGGCGATGCCCCGGGGCGCGGTGCTGGCCCTGGTGGAGCGGCCCATCCGGGAGGACCGGCCGTCGCCGCTGCCGCTGGCGTTCAACGTGCACATGATGGTCAACACCGTCGAGGGCGGCGAACGCACCACCGAGCAGCACCGGGACCTGCTGGCCGCCAACGGGCTCACCCTGGAGGACGTGCGCGACCTGCCGCTCGACATGGCCGTCCTGGTGGCCCGCGCGACCGGCTGAACCACTCCGTGTGACCGCTCTCACGGGCAGCGGGGCGGAAATCGGCTTCCTCCCCGCGCACCCGGACGACGAGGATCGGCGTCCGTGGCCGTTGTGAGCGAAACTCGTGTCTCCCGTCGTTCCCGGCCGTTCGTCCCCCTGGTGTCGGTGAGCCTGCTGTCCGGCACGGGGTACGCGCTGGTCTCGCCGTTCATGGCGCTGTTCCTGGTCAAGGAGTTGCACGCGGGCCCGTTCGCGGTCGGCGCGTTCCTGCTCGTCGGCGCGCTGGCCTCGATCGTGCTCAGCACCCTGGTCGGGCGGTTCTCCGACACCCGCGACGTCCGGCGCACGCTGATGTTCGCGGCCTCGGTGGTCGGCGCGGTGGCGTTGGCGCTGTTCGCCGTGCTGCGCGACTACTGGCTGCTGCTCGCGGTGTCGGTGACGCTGTGGGCCTTCTCGGCCTCGCACATGCCCCAGATGTTCGCCTACGCCCGCCAACTGCTGGACCGGTCGCGCTCCACCAGGGGCGCGTTCGCGATCAGCGGTCTGCGCACCACCCTGTCGGTCGCGTGGGTCGGCGGCCCGCCGCTGGGCGCGCTGCTGATGACCGCCGCCGGGTTCACCGGCCTGTTCACCGCGGCCGCCGCGATGTACGTGCTCACGGCCGTCGCCACCCTGATCTGGCTGCCCCGCCTGGGCCCGGACCCGGTGGTCACCGCCGACGTCGACCGCCGGCCCGGCCCGCGCGGCGGGTTCCTGGCGGCCTCCGCGGCGTTCGTGCTGCTCCAGGGCGCCACCGCGGTGGGCGTGGCGGCCATGCCGCTGTTCATCACCGAGGACCTCGGCGGCACGGCCGGCGACGCGGGCCTGGTGCTGGGGCTGTGCGCGGCGCTGGAGATCCCGCTGATGCTCGGCTTCGGCGCGCTCGCCGTCCGGTTCGACCACCGCGTGCTGGTGCTCGCGGGCGGCGCGCTGGCCCTGGCCTACTACTCGGTCATGGTCCTGGTCCAGGCGACCTGGCAGGTGATGGCCGCGCAGGTGCTGCACGCCGTCGTGATCTCCGCGGTGATGGGCGTGGGCATCTCCTACTTCCAGGACCTCGCGCCGGACCGCCCCGGCTACGCCACCACGCTCTACACGAACACCGCGAGGATCAGCGCCATGACCTCGGGCCCGCTGCTGGGCGCGGCCCAGCACTTCGGCTACCGCACCGCCTACGGCATCGGCCTGGTGATGTCCGTGCTCGGGCTGGCGCTGCTGCTGGCCGACCGGCGGAAGCGTCGTGGCGCGGTGCCCGAAGGGGCATGAACCGACCGTCCGGTTTGCGCTGTTCGAGCGGTTCTCCACGAAAGTCGGGTCACGACCACCCCCGCGTTGCTACACCTTCCCGGGGGAGGAGGTCATCGTGCCCAAGGGTTTCTACACCGACGACCGGGGCCGGGTGCGCCCGGTCGCCGGCGGCGGCGGGAAGGGCGGGCTGCTGCTGGCCGGACTGGTGGCGCTGAGCGCCGTCGGGTACGGCGGCGCCGTGGGGCTGAGCGCGGGTCCCGGTGAGGCCTCCGGGGCCGGCGGTTCCGGGTTGGGCCTGGCCGCGCGCAAGGCCGAGGGCGCCGACCTGGCCCGCCGGGGCGACGCCGAGGGCGCCTGGCTTCGCATGGGGCTGCGGGCGCACGCGCAGAGCCCCAGGGAGGGCGCGGACTGCGTCGCGGCCTCGTTCGGCGGGGTGCGGGAGTTCCTCCGGCGCACCCGCTGCGTCTCGATGGACCGCGTGCTGTTCACCGTCGGCGACGACGCGGGCAACACCATGGTGGTCTCGGTCGCCTGGGTGGAGTTCGCCTCGCGCGCCGACGCGCGCGAGTTCCAGGCCCTCCTGGACCAACCCGGCTCCGGCGACATCAGCCCGCTGCCGGGGGCGCTGGTCGGCCTGGGCGACGTGGCGTTCACCGGGGCCAACTACGGCGCCGAGCGGGAGCGCGGCACGGTCACCGTCGCGGAGGCGGAGCCGGTCGGCGGGTTCGTCACGCCGGAGGTGCTGGACGCGGTGGCGGAGGTGGCGGCGCTGCTGCCCCGCTGACCCGGCCCGAGGCCGCGGGACCAACCGCCGGACCGGCGAACACCGGATCGGCGAACGAGGCCCGCCGCGCCGCCCGGCGCAGCGTGCGCAGCAGCACCGGACCGGTCGCCAGCACCAGGACCGTCGTCGTGATCGCCCGGCCGACGTCCCAGCCCAGCGACGTGGCCAGGCTGAACAGCACCAGCCGCACCAGGTTGTCCGCGAGCGGCCCGCCGGGCTGGTAGGACAGCGACGTGCTCGCCGCGCCCAGCGCGAACGGCCAGAACGACAGGTTGAGCAGCAGCCCGTACACCAGCGACGCGACCGCGCTGTACGCGGCGAGCAGCGCCAACTCCGCCCCGCCGCCCGGCTTCGCCCCGCGGGGATTCGGCAGCAGGCCCGCGCCCAGCCCCACCCACGCCGCACCCAGCATCTGGTACGGCAGCCACGGACCCACGCCGCCGGTCAGCAGCGCCGACGCGAACAGCATCGTGTTGCCCAGGACGAACCCGAACCCCGGCCCGAACACCCGCCCGCCCAGCACGAGCAGGAAGAACACCGTCTCGATGCCCGCCGTGCCCGCGCCCAGCGGCCGGATCGCCGCGCCCAGCGCCGAGAGCACGCCCAGCACCGCCACGGCCTTGGCGTCCAGCCCGCCCTCGCTCAACTCGGCCAGCACCACGGCCAGCACCAGCGGCAGGAGCAGCGCGAACACCCACGGCGCCTCGGCGCCGCGCGCGATGCCCGCGTCGGCGGAGACCAGCAGCGGCCAGCCGAACGCCACCACGCTGATCGCCGCCGCCACGGTCAGCGCGACCGCGGCGCGCGGGCGCACGCGCAGGGCGTTCACCGGGCCTCCTCCAGGGCGTCGGCGACGTCCGCGACGGTCAGCCACCGGCGCGGCGCGAGCACCTTCGCCACCTGCGGCGAGAACACCGGTGAGGCGGTGACCACCTCGGCGGTCGGCCCGTCCGCGACCACCTCGCCGTCGGCCAGCACCACCACCCGCGTGGCGTACTCGGCGACGAACTCGACGTCGTGCGTGGCCAGCACGACCGCGTGCCCGTCGTCGGCGAGGTCGCGCAGCGCCCCCGCCAACCGGGTCTTCGCCGGGTAGTCCAGGCCCCGGGTCGGCTCGTCCAGCAGCACGACCCGCGGACGCGGGGTGAGCGCGACCGCCAGCACCAGCGCCAACCGCTGCCCCTCGGACAGGTCGCGCGGGTGCCGGTCGTCGGGGACGCCCGGCGCGAGCCGGTCCAGCAGCTCCCGGCACGTCCCACCGGGCCGTTCGGACTCCCGGTCCGCCTGCTCGCACTCGCCGCGCACGGTGTGCAGGTACAGCAGGTCCGCGGGCTGCTGCGGCACCAGGCCGACCGCGGCCCGCCGGGGCCCCGGCTCGAGGGAGGCCGGGTCGACGCCGTCCACCGCGACCTCGCCGCCGGACCGCTTCCCGGTGCCCTGCACCGCCCACAGCAGGCTCGACTTGCCCGACCCGTTGCGGCCCATGACCGCCACCCGCTCGCCCTCCCCGACGGTCAGCGACACCCCGCGCAGCGCGTCCACCGAGGAGTAGCGCACCCGCAGGTCGCGGGTGGTCAGCACGGTCGCGCCGGGGGAGCGGGGCACGTCGGGGCGGTCGTCGAGGCGGTCGCGCAGCGGGCCGGCCAGCCTCCGGGCGTCCCGGATGGACACCGGCACCGGCTCCCACCCGGCCAGCCGGCCCAAGCGCACGACCGGCGGCGCGACGGGCGCCCGCGCCAGCACGGGACCGGGCGCGCCGGCGACGGGCGCACCCCCGTCGCCGGGCAGCCACACGACCCGGTCCGCGTACTGGGCCACGCGCTCCAGCCGGTGCTCGGCGATGAGCACCGTCATGCCGAGGTCGTGCACGAGCCGGTGCAGCGCGGCCAGCACGTCCTCCGCCGCGCCCGGGTCCAGCGCCGACGTCGGCTCGTCGAGCACCAGCACCCTCGGGTGCGCGGTGAGGGCCGCGCCCACCGCGACCCGCTGCTGCTGGCCACCCGACAGCGCGGCCAGCGGCCGGTTCCGCAGCTCGGCCAGCCCCAGCAGGTCCAGGGTCTCCTCCACCCGCTTGCGCATCACCGCGTTCGGCAGCGCCAGCGACTCCATCGAGTACGCCAGCTCCTCCTCGACGGAGTCGGTGACGAACCCGGCCTGCGGGTCCTGCGCCACCACGCCCACCACGTCCGCCAGCTCGCGCGGCGGGTGGGTGCGGGTGTCTCGGCCGTCGACCAGGACGCGCCCGGCGAGCGTGCCGCCGGTGAAGTGCGGCACCAGCCCGTTGACCGCGCGCAGCAGGGTCGACTTGCCCGACCCGGTGCGGCCGACCACCAGGCACAGCTCGCCCTCCGGCACGTGCAGGTCCACCCCGGACAGCACCGGCCGCGCGGCCTCGCGGTAGGTGACGGTGACGTTCTCGAACCGGATCATGTCCTCTTCCCCGTCGGGCGGCCCGCGATCAGCACGGGGGCCAGGGCGCACAGCACGCCGAGCGCCGGCAGCAGCGGCAGCCCGGGCGCGGTCAGCGGCACGGTGCTCGCGGACAGCGCCGCGCCGCCCAGGTCGGCCGGCGCGAGGAACGCGGCCGACACCGCGACCAGGCCGGAGGCCACCACCAGCAGCTCGCGCGGGCCCCAGCGGTCCGGGCGGTACCGGCTGCGCCGCACCCGCCGCGACCCGCTCCACAGCCCGGCCACCGCCAGCGCCGACCCGACCGCCAGCACCGGCGCGCCGACCAGCGGCGACGACGTGCCGTCGAGCAGGCCGTACGCGCCGACGCACAGCCCCGCCAGCCCGCCGAGCACGAGCCCGCCGGTCAGCAGCCGGGCCCGCCGCGACTGGCCGGCCGTGCGCCCGTAGCCGCGCGAGTCCATCGCCGCGGCCAGCACCAGCGACCGCTCGAACGCGTCCTCCAGCACCGGGGCCAGCAGCACCCGCACCGCCCGCACCCCGCGCACCGCGTCACCGCGCAGCGCCCGCGCCCGGCGCACCGACCGCGCGCTCGCCACCAGCTGCGGGGCGACGGTCAGCGCCACCACCACCGCCACGCTCACCTCGTACAGCGCGGCGGGCAGCGACCTCAGCAGCCGCTTGGCGTTGGCCAGCGCGTTCGCCGCGCCCACGCAGCACAGCAGCGTCGCCAGCTGGAGGCCCTGGTACACCGCGAACGCCAGGCCCTCGGCGCTGACCGGCCCGCCGAGCCGCACGCCCCGCGCCCAGTCCGGCAGCGGCACCTCGGGCAGCGTGAGCAGCACCGTCGGCCCGGTCACGCCGCCGAGCAGCACGTGGAACAGCACCCGGATCGCGATCACCACCAGGCCGAACTTCAGGAACACGCCGTACGCGCTCGCCCACGGCGTGTCCTGGCGGCACGACACGGCCACGTACCCCGCGACCACGACGACGAGCGCGAGCAGCAGCGGGTTGTTCGTCCGGCCGGCGACCGCGCCCAGCGACAGCGCCCACAGCCACCACGCGCCGGGGTGCAGCGTCACTCCGCGGCCTTCGCGCGCCGCCGCGCGGTCCACACGCCCAGCCCGGCCAGCAACGCGATCACCACGACGGCGACGACCGGACCGGCCGTGCCGCCGGACGACGCGCCCGCGGTGGGGGCGACGGCGACGGGCGTGGCGCCCGGCGCGGTCGGGGAGCCGGTGGACGTCGGGGACGTGCCACCGGTCGGGGCGTCCGACGGGGACGGGGGCGCGCCGGCGGACGGGGTCGTGGTCGGTCCGGGTCCGCCGGTCGGCTGCCCCGGCTGGACGGGTTGCCCCGGTCGGTCCGCCGTCGACCGCGGTGCCGGCTGCCCCGGGTTCGGCGCGGGCGGCTGGGGTGCGGGTGGCTGGGGTGCGGGTGGCTGCGGCGCCGGCGGCTGGGGTTTCGGCGCGGGCGCGGGCGGCGCGACGCCGGGCGGCTCACCCGCGCCGAAGGACCAGCCCTCGACGGTGCCGGCCGCCGGGTCGTACGCGCTCGCCGACGTGCTGCTGTAGGTCCACGACCCACCGGGCCGCGCGTGCCAGTAGGACCAGTGCGCCGAGGTGGGGGAGGTGCCGACGCACGGGTCCGCGGCCTGGCCGGGCAGGCCGTCGATCCGGCACACGAACCCCGGCTGCCGGGCGGCGAAGGTGAAACCGAAGCCGGCGGCGGTCAACGCGCCCGTGCCCGACGCCGGGTCGCCCGCCGCGCAGCCCGTGCGCACACCGCCGCCCAACGAGCGGAAGTCCACGACCACCGCGACCCCGGCGCAGTCGGCCGCCACCGCGTGCGGAGGAGCCGCGACCGGCGCCAGCCCGACCACCGCCGCGACGGCCAGGACCCGCCGCCACCCGCCGGTCACGGTGCGACCGGTGCGGTGGCGCACCGGCGTCCGGTCATCGCCGCCCCCGCGCCACGTGCCGCTCGCGGGCCAGCGCCAGCACCAGCGCGCCACCGACCACCAGCAGCGCGCCCAGCCACAGCGCCGGACCGACCGCCACACCGGTGCGGGCGAGGGTGCCGCCACCGCCCACCGCGACCACCTCGGTCGTCGTGGTGGTCGTCGCGGGGGGCGCGTCCGTCGTCGAGGTGGCGTCCGGAGTGGACGCCGCAGTCGTGGTCGTCCCGGTGCCGGTCGTCCCAGTGGTGGTCGTCGTGGTGGTCGTGCCGCTGCCCGGAGGCGTGCCCGCGCAGTCGAGCACCGGCGCGCCCGTGCGGTCGCCGACCGACGACAGGGCCGCGTAGCCGACACCGGCGACGCCGAGCACGGCCTGCGTCGTGGCGCGCGTCGCGCTGCCCGTGGCGAACCCGGTCCGGTCGAACGCGAACGCGCCGCGGTCGGCCTCCGGGCCCGAGCACCCGACCTGCAACGACTCCAGGAAGGCGACGGCCCGGTCGGCCGCCCCGGTCCGGCCGCCCATCCGCAGCGCCTGGGCGGCGAGGCCGGTGCTGTTGGCGTTGCCCTCGGCGGAACCGTCCTCGCCGGCGAACCCGCCGCTGTCCGCCTGCCGGCGCTCCAGCCAGGTCAGGCCCGGTGCGGCGTCGTCCGGCCGATCGGCGGCCAGCAACGCCTGCACGGCCATCGCGGTGGCGTCCACGTGGGACGTGCACGGCGCGGTCGCCGGCACCAGCGGGTAGCCGCCGTCGTCCGGGCAGCGGCCGCCGGCCAGGAAGTCGACGGCGTCCCGCGGCGCGCCGCCCGCCCGGTCGAGCGCGAGCACCGCGAACGCCTGGGTGAAGCCGTTGGAGTAGTCCTGGTACGCCGTCCGGTCGGTGAACCGGCCGGACGGGGCCTTGAGCGCGGTCAGGCCGGCCACCAGGTCGACGCCGCCGAAGTCCGTCGGGTCCGCGCCCGACACCGAGGCGAACAGGGCGAGCTTCGCGTGCGCGCCCGCGTACGACTCCCGCTCCGGGGCGTCGAAGTGCAGGTAGTTGCCCATGACCTCGGGTCGGGAGACCCACGCGCCGATGCGCTCCACGCCGTCCCGGGCGACGTCGGCGGCGGCGAGGGCGAACCCGAGGTCCAGCGTCAGGCCCTGGTCGGGGTAGGCGACGCCGTCGACGACGATCTCCAGGTGGTCGCCGCCCACGAGCTGCCGCGTGAGCCAGCCCCCGGCGGTCCCGGCGCGGTCCTCGGTGGACCACGCCTGCGCGGCGGGGGCCGCGGCCAGTGCGGCGAGCGCGACGGCGGCGGCGGCGGTCCGTCTGAGCGGCATGGTCGACCTTTCCGGGGCGCAAGGCGCGAGCGGGCCCCGGGCGGCCGTCGTCGGCCCCCTGGGCTCCCACCCGTTGACCTCGACGGTGTCAGGAGCGCGGTGCGCACGACAGGTGTTCGGGCTCGTTCCCTGCGGGAACCCACCGTTGCGGGTCAGCGCCGGATTCCGACCGGCTTCCCCTGTTCACGCGCGATTGCCGATCGTCTTTCACCAATCACGGCGTGTCAATCCGCCTCAGGCGCGATGCTGATCACCCCTACGTACGGTTACCGTCAACCAGTTCAAACCTGGGGAATGAGGGGTGTGGGATGTCGACTCTGGCGTCGGTGCGCGACGGCTTGGTGGCGTGGGTCGCACGGCGTTCGGCGACGCGGTGGGTGATGGGCAAGATCGGTTCACGGGCGTTGTCGCTGCTCCCGGACCGTGCGCTGGTCCCGCTGAAGCGGGACGGGGTGGTGCCGGTCGCGGAGCTGGAGCGGATGAGGGAGGCAGGGGCGGTGCACCGCCTGCCCGTGCCGTTCGGGGTGCGGCTGTGGTTGGTCACCGGCCACGCCGAGGCCAAGAAGGTGCTTTCCGACACAGGGGCGTTCAGTAACGATTACGCCCGCCTCGGCGCCGCGGTCGGCCGCATCGAGCAGTCGCCCGGCGGTCTCGGCTTCGCGGACGCGCCGGACCACACGCGCCTGCGGAAGCTGCTCACACCCGAGTTCACCATGCGCCGGCTGTCCCGGCTCGTGCCGCGCATCGACGAGATCGTCACGCAGCGGCTCGACGCCATGGAGGCCGCGCCCGGTCCGGTGGACCTGGTCAAGGAGTTCGCGCTGCCGATCCCGTCGCTGACGATCTGCGAGCTGCTCGGCGTGCCCTACGAGGACCGCGAGCGGTTCCAGGAGCTGGCCGCCGCCCGGTTCGACCTGTTCGGCGGCGGCGCGGGGCAGGCGCTGGGCGCGATCTCCGAGTCGCTGAAGTACATGCAGGAGATCGTCGAGCGCGAGCGCCGCTCGCCCGGCGACGGCCTGATCGGGATGATCATCCGCCAGCACGGGGACGACGTGAGCGACGAGGAGCTGGCCGGCCTGGCCGACGGCGTGCTCACCGGCGGGTTCGACACCACCGCCTCGATGCTCGCGCTCGGCGCCATCGTGCTGCTGCGCGACGAGCGGGCGCGGGCCTCGATGCGCGACGACGACGCCGCGGTCGCGCCGCTGGTGGAGGAGCTGCTGCGGCACCTGAGCGTGGTGCAGGTGGCGTTCCCGCGCTTCGCCCGGCACGCCCTGGACGTCGGTGACCAGCGGATCGAGGAGGGCGACGTGGTCGTGGTGTCGCTGTCGGCGGCCAACCGCGAGGGCACGCCCGACTTCGACCACACCCGCGGGTCCTCGGCGCACCTGGCGTTCGGCTACGGCGCGCACCGCTGCGTGGGTGCCGAGCTGGCGCGGATGGAGCTGCGCGCGGCCTACCCCGCCCTGCTGCGCCGGTTCCCGGACCTGCGCCTGGCCGACCGGCAGCCCGGGTTCCGCGCCGCGTCGATCGTGCACGGCGTGGACGAGCTGCTGGTCCACACCCGCTGACACCCCGGCCCGATCGTGGAGCACCGCTTGATCCGGCTTGAGCAGGTTTCGCTTTTCTTGAAGCGTCGGTCGCGGGACGGTGGTCCCATGACCGGGCGGAGCGCACTGCGGACGGGGGTGCCGGCCCTGCTGTGGGGTCGGCGTTCCTGTGGATCGAACTGGCCCTGACCGGCTTCACACCCGTGCAGGTGGCCGTCGTCCGGTGCGCCCTCGGGGCCGGCGTGCTGCTGGTCCCGGCCCGCCGGTCCCGGCAGCGGTTGCCGCGCGGGCTGTGGCCGCACCTCGTCGTCGCCGCGCTGTTCTGCAACGCCGTGCCGTTCCTGCTGTTCGGCATCGGCCGGCAGAGCGTCGACTCCGGTGTGGCCGGTGTCCTCAACGCCACCACGCCCCTGTGGTCGCTGCTCATCGGGCTGCTGCCGGCTCCGAACGCGGCACCACGCCGGCCCGCGTGCTCGGGCTGGTCCTCGGGTTCGGCGGCGTGCTGCTCATCTTCGCCCCGCGGCGGGCGGTGTGCCGGGGTGGGGCGTGCTCGCCCTCGCGGCCGTCGCCGCGAGCTACGCCGTCGCGTTCGCCCACATGGGACGGACCCTCGTCGGGCACGGCGCGCCGCTGGCCGTGTCCGCGGCCCGGCTCGCCGCCGCCACCGGCCTCGGCGCGCTCGCGCTGCCGTTCGACCGCGCACCCGCCACGCCGAGCGCGACGGCGGTCGTGGCGGCCGTCGTGCTCGTGCTGCCCGTGGTGTCCGTCGCCCTCGGCGCGGTCTTCCTGGGCGAACCGCTCACGCCGCGCGTGGTCCTCGGCGTGCTGGTGGTGCTCGCGGGCGTGGCGATGACCCGGACGGTCCCGGCCAAGAGGCCGCCCGAGCGACGTCCCCCTTACCAGTTGTCGGTTATGTCCACCCAGCGTGACGTGCCGCGCGGCCGATCGGCCGACCTCGGTTGACCACGTGATCACCGCTGGTCAGGCTGCTGGGGTGACCCCGGACGAGTGATGTCCGCTCCGTCAACCCTGCGTCGGAGCGCACCGGCCCGGGGACCGCCCGAGGAGCCGACACGTGCGTCCTTCCACGCGAACACTCGCCGTCCTCTCCGCCGCCGCCACGGCCGTCGGCCTCACCGCCGGGACGGCCCAGGCCGCCCCCGCGCACCAGGCCGACGTCCACCACGCCACCTCGTCCGCGACGGTCCGACCCGTCGCGGACACCTACATCGTCAGCCTGGACACCTCCGCCCTGGCCCGCACCGCGCGCAGCGGGCGGGCCGTCGCCGCCACCGCGGGCGCCACCCCGACGCACGTGTGGGACACGGCGTTCACCGGGTTCTCCGCGAAGCTCACCCCGGCCCAGTTGCGCAAGCTCAGCCGCGACCCCGCCGTCACCGCCATCGAACAGGACGTGCTGGTCACCGACGCGCTCGACGCCACCCAGGCCAACCCGCCGTCGTGGGGCATCGACCGCGTCGACCAGCGCACCCTGCCGCTGTCGGCGAGCTACACGTACACCTACACCGGCGCGGGCGTGCACGCCTACGTCATCGACACGGGCATCACCCCGAGCCACCCCGACTACGGCGGCCGGGCGACGTTCGACTTCAACGCCGTGGACGCCAACAACACCGACTGCCACGGCCACGGCACGCACGTCGCCGGCACCATCGGCTCGAACACCTACGGCGTCGCCAAGGGCGTGCGGCTGCACGGCGTGAAGATGATGAACTGCTCCGGCAGCGCCACCACCACGGCCGCGATCAACGCCGTCAACTGGGTGACCGCCAACCACGTCAAGCCGGCCGTGGCCAACACGTCGTGGAACTTCACCCCGTCGGCCGCCCTGGAGACCGCGATCCGCAACATGATCGCCGCCGGCGTCTTCCTGGCCACCTCGGCGGGCAACACCGGCGGCAACTCGTGCGACCGCCTGCCCCGCAAGGTCGAGACCGCGTCCGTCGTGGCCTCCTCCGAGCGCACCGACGCGCGGTCGTCGTTCTCCAGCACCGGCGCGTGCGTCGACCTCTACGCGCCCGGTGGCGCCATCACCTCCACCCTGCGCACCGGCGCCGCCGGCGCGATGAGCGGCACGTCGATGGCCACGCCGCACGTGGCCGGCGTGGCCGCGCTCTACAAGCAGCGCCACGGCGACCAGTCGTCGGCGACCGTCCACAACTGGTTGAACTCCGGCGCCACCCCGAACGTCGTCACCAACGGCGCGACGGGCGGCACGGCCAACCGCCTGCTGTTCACGAACGGCCTGTGACCGTCCCCGGCGCGCGGGGCCCTCGTCACCCCCGCGCGCCGGGCACCCGTTCGTGACCGGTTCGTCCCGTTCACACCGCGCAGACCCCTTCGTCGGAACCACCGTTGCTGCACCCGGTGTATTCCCCGGTGGTGACGGGATCGTTACAGTCAGTTCTGGGAACGCTCCCAGAAACGACAACGAAGGGGTTGTTGTGCGAAATCTGCTGGCGGCGCTGGCCGCTGTGGTGTCGACGGCGGGGCTGGTGGTGATCGGCGGGAACAGCACCGCCGGCGCCGCACCCGTCTGCGCGGTGGACTACAAGCTGAACCAGTGGGCCACCGGGTTCACCGCCAACGTGACCGTGACCAACCAGTCCGCTCCGGTCACCTCCTGGCAGCTCTCCTGGACCTTCGCCGGGAACCAGGTCGTCAGCTCCGGCTGGAGCGCCGACGTCAAGCAGTCCGGCAACCGGGTCACCGTCTCCAACGCGCCGTGGAACGGGGCGCTGGGCACGGGCGCGAGCGCGCAGTTCGGCTTCCAGGCCACCTACAGCGGCACGAACGCGGTGCCCGCCGACTTCTCGTTCAACGGCGTCTCGTGCAGCGGTGACGGCCCCACCACGACCACCACCACCACCACCACCACCACGACGACGACCACCACGGACGTGCCTCCGGTCGACTGCGGCACGGCGACGCTGTGCGACGACTTCGAGCAGCAGACCGGCGGTCAGCCGAGCGGCAGGTGGACCGTCGGCGCGGCCAACTGCACCGGCCAGGGCACGGTGAGCGTCGACAGCTCGGTCGCGCGCAGCGGCTCGAAGTCCGTGCGCGTCAACGGCGCGGCGGGCTACTGCAACCACATCTTCTTCGGCACCCCGCTGACCGGCACGGGCACCGTGCACGGCCGGTTCTTCGTCCGCCACACCACGGCCCTGCCGATGGCGCACGTGACGTTCGCGGCGCTCAAGGACAGCGCCGACAACGGCAAGGACCTGCGCATCGGCGGCCAGAACGCGGCCCTCCAGTGGAACCGCGAGTCCGACGACGCGACCCTGCCCGAGCAGAGCCCGCAGGGCGTCGCGCTGAGCAAGCCGCTGCCGGTGAACCAGTGGAACTGCGTCCAGTTCACCATCGACCCGTCCGGCAGGCTGTCCACCTCCCTCAACGGCGAGGCGGTCGCCGGCCTCCAGGTCGACGGCGTGCCCACGCGCGACATCGACCAGCAGTGGCTGAACAAGGCGTGGCGGCCCGCCGTCACCGACCTGCGGCTGGGCTGGGAGAGCTACGGCGACGGCGGCGACACCCTCTGGTACGACGACGTCGCGGTCGGCTCCTCGCCCATCGGCTGCTGACCACCGGCCGACCCCGACCACGGTGCGGCGCCCGGCCCCCGACCGGGCGCCGCACCCTCCCCGCCGTTCGGGCGGTCGGGTGAATCCGGCCGATGTCGGCCGGTCACCCGGTGGGGTGGTGCGACGCTGGCGGCTCCGGTCGTGGGCACGACCGGGGGAGGTGGCCGCGTGGTGACGCCGAAGCCGACCGGGCCCGACGAGCCGGGGGCCCGCAACACCGCCTCCGGGACGGTCGCCGGGGTGGTGCAGGCCGGGGTGGTGCACGGTGACGTGCACCTGCACGCACCGCGGCCGGCCGCGCCGGTCGTGCCGCGCCAGTTGCCCACCGCGCCGGCGGCGTTCGCCGGACGCGAGGCGGAGCTGGCCGCGCTGGACCGCGCCCTGACCACCGCACCGGACGACGGGGACGGCGCGGCGGTGGTGATCACGGCGATCGGCGGGGCGGGCGGCATCGGCAAGACCTGGCTGGCGCTGGCCTGGGCCCACCGCAACCTGCACCGGTTCCCCGACGGCCAGCTGTTCGTCGACCTGCGCGGCTTCAGCCCCGCCGAGCGGCCCACCGCGCCGGGCGACGCGGTGCGCGGCTTCCTCACCGCCCTCGGCGTCGCCCCCGACCGCCTCCCGCCGAACCTCGCCGCGCAGGCGGCGCTGTACCGCAGCCTGGTCGCGGGCAGGCGGGTGCTGGTCGTGCTGGACAACGCCGCCACGAGCGAGCAGGTCGTCCCGCTGCTGCCCGGCAGCCCCACCTGCACCGTGCTGGTCACCGGCCGCACCAGGCCGGCATCCCTGATCGACCGGCACGGCGCCCGCCACCTGCCCCTGGACGTCCTCGCCCACGCCGAGGCGCACGCCCTGCTGACCCGGCGGCTCGGCGGCCCGCGCGTGGCCGCCGAACCCGACGCGGTCGACACCCTGGTCGGGCTGTGCGGCCGGCACCCGCTGGCGCTGGCGATCACCGCCCGGCACGCCGCCACCCGCCCGCACGTCCCGCTGGCCGAGTTCGCGGACGAACTGCGCGAACTCGGGCTGGCGATGCTCGACCACGACACCGACCCGGCCGCGAGCCTGCCCGCGGTGCTCTCGTGGTCCCTGCGCCGGCTCGCCGACGGGCAGCGCCGGGTGTTCGCGCTGCTCGGGATCGCCCCCGGTCCGGACACCGACCTGCCCGCCGCCACCTCCCTCGGCGGCCTGCCCCGCACCGAGACGCGCAGGGTCCTGCACGCCCTGGAGGACGCGTCCCTGCTCGACCGGCACCCGCACGGCCGCTACTCGATGCACGACCTGGTCCGCGCCTACGCCGCCGGCCTCGCCGACGACCTGGCGGGACCGGCGCGGCGCGCGGCGCTGGACCGGGTGGTCGACCACCACCTGCACACCGGGTTCGCCGCGGCCCGCCTGCTCAAGCCGCACCGCACGTCGATCCGGCTCGACCCGCCCGTCGCCGGCGCCCGACCCCACCCGCTGCCGGACCACGCGGCCGCGCTGGACTGGCTGGACGCCCACCACGCGCACCTGCTGGCCGCCCAGCGGACCGCCGCCGCCCTGGAGCGGCATGCGGCGGTGTGGCAGATCGCCTGGACCCTGCACACCTTCCACCAGCGGCGCGGGCACCGCCACGCCGACCTGGCCGCGTGGCGGGCCGCGGCGGACGTCGCGGACCACCTGCCCGACCCCGCCACCCGCGCCCTGGCCCATCGGCTCCTCGGCCGCGCCCACGCCGCGCTCGGGCAGCATGAACAGGCCGTCCTCCACCTGCACGAGGCGCTCGCGCAGGCCGAGCGGCACGGCAACCCCGCCCAGCGGGCCCACGCCCACAACGCCCTCGCCCGGGTGTGGGAGCGGCGGGGCGACGACCGCCGCGCGCTGGAGCACGCCCGGCACGCCCTGGACCTCTTCCGCGCCCTCGACCAGCCGGTGTGGGAAGCCGAGGCGTGCACCGCGGTGGGCTGGTGCGCCGCCCGGCTCGGCGACCACGACACCGCCCGCGACCACCACCGGGCCGCCCTCGCGCTGCACCGCCGGCACCACGACCCCGAGGGCGAGGCGGACGCCCTGGACGGCCTGGGCTTCACCGACCACCGCACCGGGCGCCACGACCGGGCCGTCGACCACCACGAGCGGGCCCTCGCCCTGTACCGCTCCCTCGGCCACACCACCGCGGCCGCCGGGGTCCTCGACCGCCTCGGCCACCCCCACGTCGCGCTGGGCCACCGCGAACGGGCCCGCGAGGCGTGGCGGGAGGCCCTGGACCTGTACCGGCGGCAGGGCCGGGACGGCGAGGCCGAGGACGTCCGACGGCGGCTCGACGACCTCGACCGGACCGGACCGGCGCGCGGGGACGGAGACGCGGGGGAGGGGGAAGCGGGGGAGGCCCCTCAGAACGGCAGGCCCGCGTAGTTCTCCGCCAGGCCCGTCGCCGCCGCGGTGGACGAGCACACGTACCGCAGTTGGCTGAGCTGGAGCTCCCGGTCCAGCGCGTCACCGGTGGTGTGCAGCATCGTGGTCATCCACCAGGAGAAGTGCGTGCACCGCCAGACCCGGTGCAGCGCCCGCTCCTCGTAGCCGTCGAGCAGGTCCGTGCGGCCCGAGCCGAAGAACGCCTCCAGTGCCCGCGCCAGCACGGCGACGTCCGCCACCGCCAGGTTCAGCCCCTTCGCGCCGGTCGGCGGCACGATGTGCGCGGCGTCGCCGACCAGGAACAGCCTCCCGTGCCGCATGGGGGTGCTGACGAAGCTGCGCATCGGCGTGATGCCCTTGTCCACGACCGGGCCGCGGTCGAGCGTCCACCCGTCCAGGCCGAGCCGGGTTTCCAGCGCGGACCAGATCCGCTCGTCGGACCAGTCCTCGATGCGCTCGGCCGGGTCGACCTGGAGGTAGAGCCTGCTCAGCACCGGCGACCGCATGCTGTGCATGGCGAACCCGTCCGGGTGCCAGGCGTAGATCAGCTCGTCGGTCGACGGCGGGACCTCGGCCAGGATGCCCAGCCAGCCGAACGGGTAGTGCCGCTCCCACTGCGTGCGCAGCGCGGCGGGGATCGTCTCCCGGCTCACGCCGTGGAAGCCGTCCGCGCCCACCACCACGTCGGCGGTGAGCCGCCTCGGCGTGCCGGAGGAGTCCGTGAACGACACCGACGGCCGGTCGGTGTCGAGGTCGTGCAGCGCGGTCCCAGCGACCTCGAAGTGCACGTGCTCGTGCCGCGCGGCCAGCAGGTCCTTCACGACCTCGGTCTGCCCGTAGACCCACACCGAGCGCCCGGTCAGCTCGCGGAAGTCGAGGCGGTGGCGGGTCCCGGGCCACTGGAGGTGGATGCCGTCGTGCCGCAGGCCCTCGGCCTTGAGCCGGTCGCCGAGCCCCGCGTCGATCAGCAGGTCCGCGGTGCCCTGCTCCAGCACGCCGGCCCGGATGCGCGCCTCGACGTAGGCGCGCGAGCGGTTCTCGACGACGACCGAGTCGATGTCGTGCAGGGCGAGCAGGTGGGAGAGCAGCAACCCGGCGGGACCGGCACCGACGACGGCGACCTGTGTGCGCATGGCGGCCAAGCCTGCTCCGCGCCGGGGAACCGGCCAAGGCGGGGCTTCCGCTCAGCGGCAGTCGGCCGGGTGGAGCCTCCGCGGAGGTCCGTCACGGGCGGGCGAGCACGCGTGAGATGCCGCCCGCGGCGACGCGCAGCGCGGTGACGTGCCGTTCGGGGTCGCGGTGGGTCGCCACGACCAGGCCGAGGGCCGCCACCACCGCGCCGTCCGCGGCGCGCACCGGCACCGCCGCGGAGCACGAGCCCAGCGTCATCTCCTGCGCGGTGCGGGCGTGCCCCCGGCGGCGCACCCCGGCCAACTCGCGCAGCAACCGGCCCGGCTCGGTGATCGTGTACGGGGTGCACCGCTCCAGGGCGGCCACGACGCGGGCGACGACGTCCCGCGGCGCGTGCGCCAGCAGCACCTTGCCGACGCCGGTGGCGTGCAGCGGCAACCGGCCGCCCGCCCGGCTCACCACCGGGACCGAGCCGTGGCCGTGGATGCGCTCCAGGTAGAGCGCGGTGGTGTCGTCGCGCACGGCGAGGTGCACGTTCTCCCGCGTCGCCTCGTACAGGTCCTGCATGAACGGCAGCGCCGCCTCGCGCAGCTCCACCTGCACGCGGGCCAGCAGCCCGAGCCGCCACAGCCGCCTGCCGACCACGTACCGGCGGTCCGGGAGGCGTTCCAGCACCTGGTGCGCGACCAGGTCGCCGGCCAGCCGGTGCGCGGTGGACAGCGGCAGGCCGCTGCGCCGGGCCAGCTCGGCCAGCGGCAGCCCGTCCGGGTGCCCGTCGAGGGCGGTGAGCACGTCGAGCGCGCGGGCCACCACGCTCCTGCCCGAGGACCCGCCCGCCACCGGCTGAACGTAGGAGGCGTTCGGGCGCACGTCAACGCCGCGGGGGTCGGCGGGCGCCCGCCGACCCCCGCGACTACCGGATCACGCCGCGGTGACCGAGACGTCGTCCAGCACGAACGAGGTCTGGTACGACCAGTCCTCGGCGCCGGTGAAGCTCAGCGCCACGGTCTGGCCCGCGAAGGCGCCCAGGTCGAGGGAGCGCAGCGCGTAGCCCGACGGGGTCAGGTTGGTGTAGGTCGCCAGGGTGGTCGCCCCGGCCTTGACGGTGAAGGTGTCGAACACCGCCGGCTCGTACTCCGCCGTGCTGACCTTCAGCCAGAACGACAGCGTGGTGCCGGTGCAGCCCGCCGGGACGGTGACGGTCTGGCTCAGCGTCTCGGTGTAGGTGTAGCCGTAGCCGCTGATCCAGGACGACCGCGAGCCGGTGCGCGGCGCGCCGGCGCCGGTCCACGGGCCGATCGTCCAGGTGGCGTTGGACCAGCCGGTGGTGCCGCTCTCGAAGCCGCCGTTCGCGAGCTTCTCGCCGGGCGCGGAGCAGGAGCCGCCGGGCGGGGTGATCGTCCAGGTGAACGACGTCGAGCCGGTGCGGCCCGCCGCGTCGGTGGTCGTCGCGGTCACCGGGTAGGCGCCCGCGGTGGTGGGCGTGCCGGAGATCAGGCCGGTCGAGGCGTCGATCGACAGGCCGGGCGGCAGGCCGGTGGCCGACCAGGTGTACGGCGGGGTGCCGCCGGTGGCCTTGAGCTGGAGGCTCGTGGCGGTGCCGACGACGCCGGTCTGGTTGCCGGGCGGGGTGACGGACGGGTTGCCCGGGCCGGGGCCGCCGCCGGTGTTGGTGAACAGCAGCCGGTTCGGGGAGCCCGCGCCCGGCGAGGTGATCTTGTTCGGCGTGGAGTTCGCCACCATGGCGCTCGCGACCTGCGCGGGCGTCAGCGACGGGGTGGCGCCCAGCAGCAGCGCCGCGCCGCCCGCGACGTGCGGCGCGGCCATCGACGTGCCGCTGATGGTGTTGGTCGCGGTGTCGTTGGTGTTCCAGGTGGAGGTGATGTTCTGGCCCGGGGCGAAGATGTCGCTGCACGTGCCGTAGTTGGAGAACGAGGCCCGCGCGTCGCCGTTCGTCGAGGCGTTGACCGTGATCGCCTCGGCGACGCGCGCCGGGGTGAAGTTGCACGCGTCGGCGTTGGAGTTGCCCGAGGCGATGGCGTAGGTGACGCCGTCGGCGATCGAGTTGCGGACCGCGTTCTCGCCGGTCACGTCGCTGCCCTGGCCCCCGAGGCTCATGTTCGCCACGGCAGGGCCGGAGGTGTGGTGGCCGGTGACCCAGTCGATGCCCGCGGCGACACCGGCGAACGAGCCGGAACCGGCGCAGTTGAGCACCTTGACCGCGACCAGCGTGACGCCCTTGGCCACGCCGTGCGCCGCGCCGCCGACCGTGCCGGCGACGTGCGTGCCGTGGCCGTTGCAGTCGGTGTTGTTGGTGTCGACGGTGTTGGTGCCCCAGGTGGCGCGGCCGCCGAAGTCGGAGTGCGTGGTGCGGATGCCGGTGTCGATGATGTACGCGGTGACGCCGGAGCCGTTGTTCGGGTGGGTGTAGGACGAGTCCAGCGGCAGGTCGCGCTGGTCGATGCGGTCCAGGCCCCACGACGGCGGGTTGGGTTGGGTGTCGGTCGCCCGGATCTCGCCGTTCTGCTGGACGTAGGCGACGCCGGGTTCGGCGGCGAGCTTGCGCGCCGCCTTCTCGGACAGCGTGCCCGCGAAGCCCTTGAGCGCGTGGCGGTAGGTGAAGTCGACCCGGGCGTCGTACTTGGCGCTCAGGTCGGCGGTGAGCGCGTCGACGCTCTGGGTGGACAGCTGGTCGTAGACGACGATGTAGCTGTCCGCGATCGCGGTCGGGTTGTTCGCGCCGAGGATCTCTCCCTCGGCGGCGGCGGTCGTGGCGCTCGTGGTCAGGGCCAGCGCCGTGAGGGCGGCTGTGCCTAAGGCGACCAGGGCGCGTCTGGGTGCGCGAACGTCTCCCATCGCAGGGTTCTCCCTCGTGCAGGGGTTCCGGCGACCCGATGCGGCTCGGGGTCGTCGGATCGGGTGATTCCCGGTCACGTACGCGCGGACGTGGTCGGGAACGTTAGAGCAGCCCTCCTACCTGGACAATCGGCCGCACGTGTACGTGCCGTACGGGGTACCGAACCCCGTACGGGTGAACACGGGCCTGCTCGGTACCAGTGGTCCCTATTACTTCAGTGTGGATAAAGAAAACACCAACAGGTGGCGACTTCACCGGGTTGGGCGACGATCACGAGCACACGACGCCGAAGACGCGGGAGGAACCGGGTGGACGAGCACGACTACCTGCGGCACGACGGGCTGGCGCTGGGCGCGCTGGTGGCGGCGGGCGAGGTGACGCCGGCGGAGCTGCTCGCCCTCGCGAGGGCCCGCGCGAGGGCGGTGAACCCGACCGTGAACGCCATCTGCGCGTGGGTGGACGACCACGCCGACCGGCGGGTCGGGGAAGAGCTGTCCGGTCCGTTCGCGGGGGTGCCGTTCCTGCTCAAGGACCTGCACCAGGACCTGGCGGGCACGCCGACGTCCAACGGCTCGCGCGCGTTGGCGGGCGTGGTGGCGACGAGCACCAGCACGGTGGTGCGGCGGTGGCTGGACGCGGGGGTGGTGGTGTTCGGCAAGACCAGCACGCCGGAGTTCGGGTCGAAGGGGGTCACCGAGCCGGTGCTGTTCGGGCCGGCGCGCAACCCGTGGGACCCGAGCCGCACGCCGGGTGGGTCGTCGGGCGGGTCCGCGGCGGCGGTGGCGGCGGGGGTGGTGCCGGTGGCCGGGGCCAGTGACGGTGGCGGGTCGATCCGCATCCCGGCGGCGTGCACGGGGTTGGTGGGGTTGAAGCCGGGGCGGGGGTTGGTGCCGTTCGGGCCGGACGAGAGCGAGCCGTTGAGCGGGTTGGCGACGCACGGGGTGGTGTCGCGGACGGTGCGGGACACGGCGGCGATGCTGGACGTGCTGGTGGGGGCGGACGCGATGAGCCCGTTCGCGCCGGGGGTGCCGGCGGGATCGCTGCTGGCCGGGTTGGGGGAGGGGCCGGGGCGGTTGCGGGTGGGGTTCACGACGCGGTGCGCGTTGCGGGGGACTCCGCACCCGGAGGCGGTGCGGGCGGTGGAGCGGGCGGCGGAGCTGCTGGTGGGGTTGGGGCACGAGGTGGAGGAGGTGGCGCCGCCGCACGACGACCGGCGGTTGGGGCGGGACTTCCTGACGATCTGGTTCGTGCACCAGGCGGTGGAGGTGGCGCGGATCAAGCGGGCGTACGGGGTGGGTGACGGGGCGTTCGAGCCGGACACGGTGTTGATGGCGGCGTTGGGGCGGTCGTTCGGGGCGGTGGAGCTGGAGGCGGCGCAGGAGCGGCGGCGTGAGCACATCGCGGCGTTGGCGGGGTTCCACGAGCGGTTCGACCTGTTGATGACGCCGACGTTGGGGGAGCCTCCGGTGCGGGTGGGGGCGTTGGACACGCCGGCGGTGTTGCGGGCGGTGGCGGGTGGGCTGGTGCGGGTGGGCGGGTCGCGGTTGTTGCGGTTGGGCGGCGCGGTGGACCAGGTGGTGGAGCGGAACCTGGCGTGGGTGCCGTACACGCAGTTGGCGAACGTGACGGGGCGTCCGGCGATCAGCCTGCCGCTGCACCGGACGGCGGAGGGGTTGCCGATGGGGGTGCAGTTCGTGGGTCGGTTGTCGGCGGAGGGGGTGTTGTTGCGGTTGGCGCGGCAGTTGGAGGAGGCGGCGCCGTGGGAGCTGCCGGTGGTGGCCGGCTCCCACGGCGCGGTGGTGGGTCAGCGGCCGACGTAGGTCCTGAGGTGTCGGGCGGTGAGGGTGTCGGCGGTGTCGACGAGGTGGGTGGGGGTGCCTTCGAAGACGATGCGGCCGCCGTCGTGGCCCGCGCCGGGGCCGAGGTCGATGATCCAGTCGGCGTGGGCCATGACGGCTTGGTGGTGCTCGATGACGATGACGGTGTTGCCGTCGTCGACGAGGCGGTCGAGCAGGGCGAGGAGTTGGTCGACGTCGGCGAGGTGCAGGCCGGTGGTGGGTTCGTCGAGGATGTAGGTGGAGGCCTTCTCGGCCATGTGGATGGCGAGTTTGAGGCGTTGGCGCTCGCCGCCGGAGAGGGTGGTGAGGGGTTGGCCGAGGGAGAGGTAGCCGAGGCCGACGTCGACGAGTCGGGCGAGGACGGCCTGGACCTGCTTCTCGGTGAAGAAGGCGCGGGCTTCGGTGACGGACATGGCGAGGACGTCGCTGATGTCGTGGTCGCGGAGGGTGTAGGTGAGGACTTCGGGGGTGAACCGCTTGCCGTCGCACTCCTCGCAGGTGGTGGCGACGCCGGCCATCATGGCGAGGTCGGTGTAGACGAGGCCGATGCCCTTGCACTTGGGGCAGGCGCCGTCGCTGTTGGCGCTGAAGAGGGCGGGTTTGACGCCGTTGGCCTTGGCGAAGGCGGTGCGGATGGGGTCGAGGAGTCCGGTGTAGGTGGCGGGGTTGGAGCGGCGGGAGCCGCGGATGGGGGATTGGTCGACGGTGACGACGCCGGGGCGGCCGGCGAGTGAGCCGTGGACGAGGCTGGACTTGCCGGAGCCGGCGACGCCGGTGACGACGGTGAGGACGCCGAGGGGGATGTCGACGGAGACGTTCTTGAGGTTGTGGAGGTCGGCGCCGGTGACGGGGAGGTGGCCGGTGGGGGTGCGGACGTGGTCGCGGAGTCGGGCGCGGTGGTCGAGGTGGCGTCCGGTGAGGGTGTCGGAGGCGCGGAGTTCGGCGACGGTGCCGGTGAAGGTGATGTGGCCGCCGTTGGCTCCGGCTCCGGGGCCGAGGTCGACGACGTGGTCGGCGATGGAGATGGTTTCGGGTTTGTGCTCGACGACGAGGACGGTGTTGCCCTTGTCGCGCAGGAGGAGCAGCAGGTCGTTCATGCGCTGGATGTCGTGGGGGTGCAGGCCGGTGGTGGGTTCGTCGAAGACGTAGGTGACGTCGGTCAGGGCGCTGCCGAGGTGGCGGACCATCTTGACGCGTTGGGCCTCGCCGCCGGAGAGGGTGGCGGAGGGGCGGTCGAGGCTGAGGTAGCCGAGGCCGATGCCGACGAGGGAGTCGAGGAGTTCGCGCAGGGTGGTGAGCATGGGGCCGACGGAGTCGTCCTGGATCTTGGCGACCCAGTCGGCGAGGTCGCTGATCTGCATGGCGGAGCAGTCGGCGATGTTGGTGCCGTCGATGGTGCTGGAGAGGGCGGCGGCGTTGAGGCGGGCGCCGTGGCAGTCGGGGCACTCGGTGAAGGTGACGGCGCGGTCGACGAAGGCGCGGACGTGGGGTTGCATGGATTCGCGGTCCTTGGCCAGGAAGAGGCGTTGGACCTTGACGACGAGTCCTTCGTAGCTGACGTTGGTCTTGCCGATCTTGACCTTGGTGGCGTCGCGGTGGAGGAGGGCGTCCCACTCGGCGGGGGTGAAGTCGGCGAGTTTCTTGTCGGGGTCGTAGAAGCCCGAGTGGACGTAGGTCTGGACGTACCAGGCGTCGGTGCTGAAGCCGGGGACGGTGATGGCTCCTTCGGTGAGGGACTTGGTGCGGTCGACGAGTTGGTCGACGTCGATGGTGGAGGTGCGGCCGAGGCCTTCGCAGCGGGGGCACATGCCTTCGGGGAGGTTGAAGCTGAAGGCGCCGCTGGTGCCGATGCGGGGTGTGCCGAGGCGGCTGAAGAGGATGCGGAGCATGGTGTGGGCGTCGGTGGCGGTGCCGACGGTGGAGCGGGAGTTGGCGCCCATGCGTTCCTGGTCGACGATGATGGCGGCGCTGAGGTTGCGCAGGGCGTCGACGTCGGGGCGGCCGAGGTTGGGCATGAAGGACTGGACGAACGCGGTGTAGGTCTCGTTGATGAGCCGTTGTGATTCGGCGGCGATGGTGCCGAAGACGAGGCTGGACTTGCCGGAGCCGGAGACGCCGGTGAAGACGGTGAGCCGCCGTTTGGGGATGTCGACGGAGATGTCGGCGAGGTTGTTCTCGCGTGCGCCGCGCACTTCGATGACGTCGTGGCTGTCGGCAGGCGTGCCCATGCTTCTTCCCCCTGGTTTTTTTATGACGTAAAGTGATCGCGGGAACAGTACTTTACGGCGTAAGGAGTGACAAGTGGTGGTGTACGCCGGGCAGGGGGACCCGCGTCGGTCGATGCGGCTGCTGTGGCGTGCCGCCGAGGACGCGGGCGAGGGGGGCGCGGGCGTCGCGCGGCCGGGGCCGAGGCCGGGGTTGAGCGTGGAGGCGGTGGTGGGCGCCGCGATCGCGATCGCCGACCGGGACGGGATGGCGGCGTTGTCGATGCGCGCGGTGGGGGAGCGGCTGGGGCGCACGGCGATGGCGCTCTACACCTACGTGCCGAACAAGGCCGAGCTGATCGACCTGATGTGCGACCGGGTGCAGCGCGAGCTACCCGTGGACTACCCGCTGGGTGGTGGGTGGCGGCCGGCGCTGGAGGCGTGGGCGGCGGACACCCGGGCGTTCTACCTGCGCCACCCGTGGGTGTTGCAGGTGTCGCAGGCGCGGCCGGTGCTGGGGCCGGGTGAGTTCGCGGCGCTGGAGGCGCTGCTGCGGGTGCTGCGGGGGACGGGGCTGCCGGTGGGGGTGCTGCGGGGTGTGGTGGGGGCGTTGACGCAGTTCGTGCGGGGTGCGGCGGCGGTGGTGTCGGACGCGCGGCGGGCGGCGGCGGACACGGGGGTGTCGGACGAGGAGTGGTGGTTCGCCCGGTCGCCGGTGCTCGACGAGGTGGCGCCGGACTTCGGCGAGCGGTTCCCGCTGGCGGCGTGGATCGGCGTGGAGGAGCCGCCGCCGGTGCCGGGCGACCCGTGCGCGTCCTACCTGGAGCGCGGGGCGGTGGAGAGCTTCACGACGGGGTTGGCGGTGCTGCTGGACGGCATCGAGGTCGCGGTGGCCCGCCTCGGGGACGGGCCGCCCTCGTAGGCGGCGCACGCCGGGGACGGGCCGGCGTCGTGGACGTCGACCCGTTCGCGACCGTCGTGGTCGGCCGGTCAGGTCCCGAGCACGCCGTCGCCGAGCTCGCGCGCCACGTCGAGGTGCCCGGTGTGGCGCGCGTACTCCTGGAGCAGGTGGAACAGCACCCAGGCGAGGGTGGGCCGCGGCGCGTCGGTCGCGGTCCAGCGGGCCACGCGGTCGGTCAGCGCGGCCCCGGCGGCGATCTCGCGGGAGCGGGCGCACTGCTCCAGGTAGAAGGCGCGGATGCCCTCGGTGGTGTCGCCCTCCCCGACCGCCCACTCGGCGCGCGGCACGTCGGGGTCGCCGTACGGGCGGTCGACGTCCTCGCCGCGGAAGCAGTGGCGCAGCCACCGCAGCTCGACGTGGGCGAGGTGCTTGAGCATCCCCAGCGGCGTCCAGCCCGAGGGCAGGCGGCTGGTGCGCAGCTCCTCCTCGGACAGGCCGCGCAGCTTGCGCAGCACCGCCTCGCGGTAGAAGTCCAGGTAGGCGTGGAGCAGCTCGGCGGGGTCGGCCAGCTCGGGCGAGGGTTCGGCGGGCACCGGCAGCCGCGCCGCGACCCGGTCGCCGGTCGTCTCCGCCACCGCGCCCGCCTTGGTCAACAGGGCCAGCGCCGCGGCGTTGTCGGCGGTGGTCTCGGCGACGAGGGTGCGCACACCCCGTCTCGGCGCCAGCTCCAGGAGGCGGTGCAGGGCGGCGAGGCCCACGCCGGCGCCCCGTGCGCGCCGCGCCACCCAGATGCCGGTCTCGCCCGCGTCGGTGAGCCGGATCATGCCCACCGTGCGGTCGTCGTCGACGATCTCGTAGGCGTCGTCCCGGAAGCCCCGGTAGAACTCGCGGAACTCGTCGGCCCGGTCCGGTGTCCAGCCGGGCGGCATCACGTCGGCCGGGTCGGCGTCCTCGACCGCCAGGGCGAGGAGCCGCTCCACGCCCTCGTCGTCCACCTGCCGCAACCTGATCACGCCGTCGACTCCTTCTCCGGGGGTGTGCGGAAGCGCGGCACGACGCGCGTGCCGCCGAGCCGGGCGCGGCGTCGTCCGTCGATCCCGGCGGGGGTCATCCGCCCATCCTGCGCGATCTACCCTGTGCCCCGGAACGGATCGCCGGAACACCCTGGGCGCCGCTGGGCCCGGGTACCGCTGGACGAGGACGCGATGTCGGCTACACGGTTGCTGGTGCTCGGCGTGGTGCGCGGCTACGGGCGCGCCCACGGCTACCTGATCGGCAACGACCTGATGTCGTGGGGCGCGGGGGAGTGGGCCAACGTCAAGTGGGGTTCGATCTACCACGCGCTCAAGCAGCTCACGAAGGACGGGCACCTGCTCGACCGCGCCGTGCCGCCGGGCCGCACCGACTACGAGATCACGCCGCGGGGCGACGCCGAGCACGGGCGGCTGCTGCGCGACGCGCTGCGCCGCCCCGAGACGCGTCCCGACCTGCTGGCCGCCGGGTTGGCGCTGCTGCCGTCGCTGACCCGCGCGGACGCGGTCGGGCTGCTCGAACAGCGCCTGGCCGCGCTGGAGACCCGTCGCGCCGCCGCCCGCGCGCAGGCCGAGGGGTGGCGCGGCCCGGCGCACGTCGCCGAGCTGCACGGGCTGTGGGAGCACGCGGCGGCGGGCGGCGCGGACTGGACCAGGGGGCTGCTCGACCGGCTGCGCGGCGGCGCGTACGCCATGGCGGGCGAGCCGGGCTCGCCCGGTGACCCCGGCAGCTGGGGTAGGCTCAAACTTGAATAGCCGGGCGTGAACAGCCGGGGGGAGCCCTGAACACCGGGTTGGAGCGGTACGCGGCCGTCTTCGAGGCCGCCGACCCGCCGCGGACGTCCACGATCGCCTTCTACGCGCACCCCGACGGCGAGCCGGGCCTCCCGGCGGACACCGAGGTCGTCGTGGCGGGCCCGGACGGCGCGCGGCGGTCCGCGCCCGCCGTGCGCGTACCGCTGACCGAGGCCATCCCACTGCTGAGCCGGGCCCGCCGCACCGGCCGCGCGCACCCCGCCGCCGCGTTCTGGGGCGCCGCCGTCGTGCTCGCCCTGGGCCTGGTCGCCCGCGGCCGGGTGCGGCCCGCCGTCACCGACGGCGACTTCGACGCCTGGCTGCTCGCCCCGCTCGACGCCGCAGACCACGCCCGCGTGCGCGACCTGGCCCACGCCATGCCGCCGCACGCCCGCGCCGTCCCGCTGGCGGGCCGCGACCCCGCCGAGCTGCCCGACGCCGAGCCCCTCCTGCGGGCCTTCCTCGACGCCGTCGCCGACACCATGCCGCGCGGCGCGGCGGCCGTGCACGCCGCCGGGGCGCCCGCGTTCGCCTCGCCCGAACCCCAGCGGGTGCCGCACCTGCGCGGCTGGGCCGACCAGGGCGTGCGCCTCTCCCTGCGGGTCGAGGGCGACGAGCGGTTCCGCGTCGTCGTGCAGGTCCACAACCTCGCCGACCCCACCCTCGTCGTGGACGCCGCCGAGCTGTGGGCGGGCGCCAACCAGCGGCTGCGCGCCGACGCCACGGTGGCCCTGCGCCGCGCCGCCCGCGCCTACCCGCCCCTGGAACCGCTGCTCGACCGGCCCGTGCCCGACGCGACCGACCTCACCGACGGCGACGTCGAGCTGCTGCTCACCACCGGCGCCGTGCGGCTGGCCGGCGCGGGCGTCGACGTGCACTGGCCCAAGGACCTCGTGCGCGACCTCACCGCCAGGGTCGTGCTCGGCGGCGACCGCGGCGACCGGCCCGGGTTCTTCGGCCCCGACCAGCTCACCGCGGTGAACTGGCAGCTCGCCCTGGGCGACGACCCCCTCACCCCCGAGGAGCTGGACCGCCTCGCCGAGGCGCACCGGCCCGTCGTGCGGCTGCGCGACCGCTGGACCCTGGTGGACCCCGAACTGGCCCGCCGCGCCCGCGAACGCGTTCTCGCCCCCGTCACCGCCGTCGCCGCGCTCGGCGCCGCCCTCACCGGCACCGTCGAGGTCGACGGCGTCGAGGTACCCGTCGCCACCACCGGCCGGCTCGACGAGCTCAAGGCCGAACTGGCCCGCGAGGAGCGGGTCGACCAACCCGCGGCGCTGCGCGCCACCCTGCGCGACTACCAGTTGCGCGGCCTGGCCTGGCTGCACCGGATGACGTCGCTGGGCCTGGGCGGTTGCCTGGCCGACGACATGGGCCTGGGCAAGACCGTCACCCTCATCGCCCTGCACCTGCACCGCGCCGGCCGGCCCGGGGGCGGCGGCCCCACCCTCGTGGTCTGTCCGACGTCGCTGCTGGGCAACTGGCAGCGCGAGGTCGAGAGGTTCGCGCCCGGCGTGCCCGTGCGCCGCTACCACGGCCCCGGCCGCGACCTGGTCCGCGATGCCGACCACACCGGGTTCGTCCTGACCACCTACACCACCATGCGGCTCGACGCCGACGCGCTCGCCGGGCACGAGTGGGACCTGGTCGTCGCCGACGAGGCCCAGCACGTCAAGAACCCCGCCTCCGACACCGCCAAGGCCCTGCGCCGCATCCCCGCCCGCGCCCGCGTCGCCCTCACCGGCACCCCCGTGGAGAACTCCCTCTCCGAGCTGTGGGCCGTGCTCGACTGGACCACACCCGGCCTGCTCGGCACCCTGCCCCGGTTCAGGGCGCGCTGGGCCAAGCCCGTCGAGGTCGACCGCGACGCCGACACCGCCGCCCGGCTGGGCCGCCTCGTCGCGCCGTTCCTGCTGCGCCGCCGCAAGACCGACCCCGGCATCGCGCCCGAGCTGCCCGCCAAGACCGAGACCGACCACCCCGTGGCGCTCACCCGCGAGCAGGCCGCCCTCTACGAGGCCGTCGTGCGCGAGCTGATGGCGGAGATCGCCGACTCCTCCGGCATCGCCCGCCGGGGCAGGGTCGTGCGCCTGCTCACCGCCCTCAAGCAGGTGTGCAACCACCCCGCCCAGTACCTCAAGGAGGGCTCGCCGGTGCTCGCCGGGCGCTCCGGCAAGCTGGAACTGCTCGACGAGCTGCTCGACACCATCCTCGCCGAGGGCGGCTCCGTGCTCGTGTTCACCCAGTACGTCGCCATGGCGCGGCTGCTCGAACGCCACCTCGCCGCCCGCGGCACCACCACCGCCCTGCTGCACGGCGGCACGCCCGTCGCCGCCCGCGAGGACGTGGTCCGCCGCTTCCAGGACGGCGGGGTGCCCGTGTTCCTGCTCTCCCTCAAAGCCGCCGGCACCGGCCTCAACCTCACCCGCGCCGACCACGTCGTGCACTACGACCGGTGGTGGAACCCCGCCGTGGAGGACCAGGCCACCGACCGCGCCCACCGCATCGGCCAGACCCGGCCCGTGCAGGTGCACCGCCTCGTCGCCGAGGGCACCGTCGAAGACCGGATCGCCGCCATGCTGCGCGCCAAGCGCGACCTCGCCGACTCCGTGCTCACCCGCGGCGAGGCCGCGCTGACCGAACTCACCGACGCCGAGCTGGCCGACCTCGTCGAGCTGCGCGCGACCGACCACGGGGGCGGCCGGTGAGCGGGCGCGTGAGGGGCTTCCCCGCCTTCGGCAAGGGCGTGCGCCACGCCCGCAGCTGGTGGGGTCGGGCCTGGCTCAAGGCGCTGGAGGACACCTCCCTGGACCAGGCGCCGCTGCGGCAGGGCCGCAAGTACGCCCACGCCGGGCTCGTCGGCACGATCACCGTCAGCCCCGGCCGGCTCGACGCGGTCGTGCACGACCCCGACGACACCTACCGCACCACCGTGCGCCTCACCCCGCTCACCGACGCCGAGTGGCGGCGCTTCTTCGACCGCGTCGCCGGCAAGGCCGGGCACCTGGCCGCGCTGCTCGACCACGAGGTGCCGCGCGACCTCGTCGACGCCGCCGCCGACGCGGGCGTGCCGCTGCTGCCCGGCATCGGCGACCTCGACCCCGAGTGCACCTGTCCCGGCTGGGAACTGCCCTGCCGCCACGCCGCCGCCCTGTGCCACCAGGCGTCCTGGCTGCTCGACGCCGACCCGTGGGTGCTGCTCCTGCTGCGCGGGCGCGACCGCGACGAGGTCGTCGCCGGAGCCCGCCCCACCACCACCGGCACCCTGGCCACGACCGCCTACGCCGCGCCGCCCGTCACCCTGCCCGACGACCCGCCACCCGCCGGGCCGGACCCGCTGCCGGAGTTCGACCCCGCGCCGGGCCTCGACCCCGCCGTGCTGCGCCTGCTCGTCGCCGACGCCGCCGCCAAGGCGCGCGACCTGCTGGCCACCGGCCGCCCGCCGGCCGCCGACGAACGCCGCGACCGCATCCGCATGGCCGCCACCCACCCCGCGCTGCGCGACCTGCCCGAGGTGCTCGACCGGCTCGCCGCCGACCCGCGCGCCGTCCGCGCCTGGCAGCAGGGCGGCCCGGCCGCCCTCGACGTCCTGGAACACCCCTGGACCCCCGACCGGGCCGAGACCAACCGCGCCCGCACCGCCTGGGACCGCGCCGAGCTGCCCGCGCCCACCGTCCGCGCGAACCGGTGGACGGTGCCCGGACCCGACGGCGACCGGCAGCTGCGCTACGGCCGCGACGGCCTCTGGTACCCGTACCGCGCCCGCGCCGGGCGCTGGTGGCCCACCGGTGCCCCGACCCGCGACCCGGCCACCGCGTTCACCGATCCCGACTGATCCCCGACGCCGGAGAACCGGACCGGGGCGCCGTGCCCGTCCGCCCGGCCGGGAGTGCGACGACGCCGCGTCGACGCCACCACACCTGTGGTACCACATCTGTGGTGGCGTCGACCTGCGGCGGGAGCCCGCCCGCGCGGCTCCGGCGGCACTGGGGGTTGCCGCGGTCGCCGTGCGGGCGGGCGGGGTGCGGGGACCGGCCGAGGTTCCGAGCCGACGGCCGCCCCGTCGCGCACCCCGTGACCGCACGGGGTGGAGCGCTCACCCGGTGCGGGGGAACGCGCCTCCCCCGCGCGCCGCGGTGCGTTCGGCCCTCCCCGGCGACCCCGCACCACGCGATGCCGGGAGTCTTGCCCCCGCACCGGTGAGGGGTCAACGGAGACCCCGGGGCGACACGGCTCACCGAGGTGAGCGAACACTCCCCCCACGGGTGAGTGTGCAATACCGTGATCGCCCACGGCGGGTATGCGCCGCGCCGGGGGACGTGCCGAAGGGGGAGTACCCACGTGGTTCCGGTACGCGAACGGCTGCTCGACGCGGGGCAGGCACTGCTGTTCGAGGACGGTTTCAAGGTCCTCAACCGGGGCCTCAACGTCGCCGAGATCGCCGCCCGCGCCGAGGTCAGCGAGAAGACGTTCTTCGCGACCTTCGGCGACAAGGGCCGCTACGTCGAGGAGCTGCTGGTGCGGTTCAACCGCCCACCCGCACCCCGGGCGGGGACGGTGGTCGACGTCGTCGAGCAGGCCCTCGCCGAGACCAAGGGCGACCCGAGGCGCCTGCTGCGCACGGTGTCCACGTGGAACTACGAGCTGCTGCGCGCCGACCCCGCCACCCTCATGCAGCTGGCCACCGTCGTCCTGGGCCGCGGCCACCAGGGCGCCCTGCGGCGGCTGCGCCAGACCTACGCCGCCTACGACCAGGCCGGCGTGCGGGTCTACCGGTCCATGCTCGCCCGCTGGAGCGCGTCGCTGCGCGCCCCGTTCACCCCCGAACAGCTCGCCGTCGTGCTCACCGCCCTCGTCGAAGGGCTGTTCCTGCGCCACCTCGCCGATCCCGACGCCGTGCCCGACACCCTGCTCGGCGACACCGTCGTCGCCCTCGTCGGCGCCCTGCTCGACCCCGAACAGGGCCATGGCCACGTGGACGACGCCATCGCGCCCCTGGCGGACGAGGTCGTGCGCGCCTACCGCGTCGACCGCCTCGACGGCCTGCCCGACAACCCCCGCAACGCCGTCATCGCCGCCGCCCGCCACGAGTTCGCGGCCCGCGGCTACTACGCCACCACGCCCGACCACATCGCCGCCCGCGCGGGCGTCCCGCTCACCGTGCTGAGGCAGCTGTTCCCGGTGAAGGCGTCCATCGTCGTGGGCGCCCTGCGCCCCGGCTGCGGAGAGCTGCGCTCGCTGCTCGACGACGACCTGGCCCTGGGCGTCGCGCCGCGCCACCTGCTGCGCCGCCACCTCGAACGCCTCGCCGCCTTCACCCTGGGCAACCGCGAGTTCGCCGAGGCCCTGGTGATGGCCGTCGTCCACGACACCGCCACCGACGACACCACCGACGGGATCAGCCGCGAGATCGACCTGGCGGGCATGCTCGTCCCCGTCATCGAGGCGGGCCGCGCCCGCGGCGACTTCGGCGCCGACCACGACCCCGCGACCCTGGCCCGGACGCTCACCCACAGCACCCTGCTGCACTGCCTGACCCACCGCGACGGCACCGCCGCCGAGCACGTCGACGCCGTCGAGGCCCTCGCCCTGCACGGCCTGCTCGCCCGCGCCGCGCCGGACGCGCCACCGGGCCGGTGACCGGGCCCGGCGCCCGGACGACCGGGGCCCTAGGTGATCAACCCGGGCACCACCGCGGCGGTCCGCCTGCGCCGCAGCCAGACCTTGCGGGAACCGTCGCCGAACAGCAGGGTCCGCGACAGCTCCCAGCCCGCGAACTCCGCGTGGATCGTCAGCTGCGTCGTCGCCGTGCGACGCGAGACCCCGGCCGGCAGCCGCAGCGGCCGGTACTCCCAGTCCCCGTCGACCACCGCTTCGTCCATCACCCGATCACCTGCATCCCTTGGCCGTCCCCGGACGCGACGAACACGCGCCCGCTGCCTGGATCAACCGCCACCGAGTCCGGCTGCCGGACCGCGGCGTACCGGTGGCGCTCCACCGGATCGGCCCCCGAGACGTCGAAGGCCACGACCTCGTTGCGCTCGGTGAGCGTCACCCACAGCAGGTCCCGATCGGCGTCGTAGGCCATCCCGTACGGCGCGCCCGGCAGGGGGTAGCGCAACCGCATGATCAACGGCGAGGTGGAGAACGACATCAGCTCGCCGCCCCGCGTGTCCACCACGAACACCCGGCCGAACCGGTCGGCCACCGCGTTCGTCGCGCCGTCGCCCGCCCGCAGCCCCGCGCCGGGGGTCTCCGAGGTCGTGTCGAGGTCGAACACCGCGCTGCGCGGCCGGTCCAGCACCACGGCCGCGTCACCCGCCACCACCAGCCGGTCCGGGCTGGAGATGCCGCGCACCACGTGCTCGCCGCCCGACCCGCCCAGCACCGACACCTGCCTGGCGTCGCGCTGGGCCACCAGCACCAGGTCGCCCAGCCGCGCCACGTCCACCGGCCCGCCCGACACCGACCGCGACGACGACGTCCCGTCCGGGGCCACGGTCACCACGACCCCCGCCGACGGGACGGTCGCCTCGACCGCGTCGCCCACCGCCACCAGTCGCTCCGCCGGCCCGGGCAGCGCCGCGGTCACCGGTCCGGCCAGGGACGACGGGAAGAGCAGCACCGACGGCGGCTCGGCCACCGCGACCGCGACCCGCCCGCCGGCCACCGCCACCGACGTCGCGGGCCCCGCCGGCAGCACGACGCCCTCGGGGGTCGCGGACTGGGCGGGGGAGACGGCGGGACGGGCGGGTTCCAGCGTCGCGGCCACCTGCAACGGATCGGCCGGGTTCTCCTCGGTCGCACAACCGGACACCACCAGGGCTCCGGTGAGCACTGCCGCGGCCAATCGGCGCAACGTCGGACCTCCTACGCGTAACCCGTTCGCTCACTGCCCTCCCAGCATCCATCACCGAACAGCCATCGTCACGCAGGGGGCGGGTGTTGTCGTTGGTCCGCGAAGGTGATAGTCGGCCCCCGCCCGTACCCGCGGGGGCACCGCGACGATCATCCCCGGTGACACGGGAGGAGTCGGATGACCGTCGAGGAGTTGCGCGCCCGGCACGTCGCACTGCTGCGCGCCCGGCGCGTGGTGGACCACCTCGACGCACCGGGCGCGGCGGACGAGCACACCGAGGGCTACCGCACCTGGACCCAGGTGGCCTCCGACCCGCTGACCCGCCGCCTGGCGCGGCTCGTCGACGTCCGCGTGCGCCCCGCCGCCTACCGGCCCGCGCACCTGCGCGACCAGCAGCGCACCCTCGACGCCCTGCAACCCGAGGTGCTGCACCTCGCCCGCGCCGCCGGCCTGCGGCCCACCACGCCGGTGCTGGCCGGGGTGTTCCCCACCGGCACGCTGGACGGGCTGAGCGTTCCCGTGCCGGGTCGGGGCGTCCTCGTGCTGGTCGACACCGCCGCCCTGGACCTCCTGGGCGGTGTGCTCAAGATCATGACGGGGGCGCTGCCGCACTACGGCACCCCGCCGCTGCTGACCGCCTCCCAGACCTCCTACGCCCTCGCCGAGGCCGTCAACGCCTACCTGTACGGCAACGGCGCGGTCGAGGCGCGCCGGCTGCCCGGCCTGTCCGGCCAACGCCTGGCGCTGGTCGGGCTGATGTCGCGCCGCGCCACCCAGTTCCTGCTGGCACACGAGGTGGCGCACGTCCTGGCCGGCCACCTGGTGCACGCGCGCCGCCGCACCGACCCGGACACGCCCGTGGGCGCCCTCGACGCCCAGGAGGTGGGGTGGTCCCGCGAGCACGAGGCGGACCGGCTGGCCGCCACGATGCTGCTGCACACCCTCGACGACCTCGCCCCGCGCGAGCTGGACGTGCACGAGCCGTGCCTGGTCGCCGCCGTGCTGCTGGTGCTGTTCCTGCACGAGGTCACCGACCGGCTGGCGGGCGAACTGGGGCTGGCCGTCCCGTTCGCGGGCACCCACCCGCCGCCGGTGCGGCGCGTCCGGTCCCTCGTGGGGCACGTCGCCGCCCACGTGCGATCGCCGCGCGCCCTCGACCTGGCCGCCGACGTCGCCACCTGGCTGGAGGAGCAGCTCGGGGGCGTGCGCGACTGGTTCCGCCGCGTCGACGAGGCGATGGCCTAACCGCGGCGGCACCACCTCTGCGGGACCACCTCTGCGGTGTCAGACCAGCGGTCGCTCCGGGTAGCCGAACTCCACCGCGCTCACGTCGTCCAGCGCCGAGCGGATCGCCGGCGGCAGCTCCAGGTCCTCCGCCGCCAGCGACCCCAGCAGCTGGGACGTGTCGCGCGCGCCCACCACCGGGGCCACCACGCCCGGCCGGTCGCGGACCCAGGCCAGTGCCACGCACAGCGCGTTGGTGCCCAGCCCGTCCGCCGCGGTCGCCACCGCCTGCGTGATCCGCGCCGCCCGCTCCGTGCGGTGCTGCTCCACGTACCCGGCGAAGTGCGCCGACGCGCCGCGCGAGTCCGAGGGCGTGCCGTTGCGGTACTTGCCCGTCAGCACGCCCCGCCCGAGCGGCGCCCACGGCAGCAGCCCGATGCCGTGGTGCTGCGCGGCGGGCACGACCTCCCGCTCCACGCCCCGCTCCAGCAGCGAGTACTCCACCTGCGTGGACACCAGCGGGGTGTGCCCGGGCAGCGCCGCCGCGGTGCCCAGCTGCCAGCCCGAGTAGTTCGACACGCCCGCGTAGCGCACCCTGCCCGAGGACACCGCGGTGTCCAGCGCCGACAGCGTCTCCTCCAGCGGCACGCCGGCGTCCCACGCGTGCAGCTGCCACAGGTCGACGTGCTCCACCCGCAGCCGCCGCAGCGAGCCGTCCAGCGCGTGCAGCAGCGCACCCCGCGACGCGCCGCCGCCGAACGGGCCGTCGTTGCGCCGGGCCACCGCCTTCGTCGCCACGACGAGCTCCTCGCGCGGCACGACCTCGCCGATCAGGCCGCCCAGGATGCGCTCGCTCTCGCCCTCGACGTACACGTCGGCGGTGTCCACGAGCGTGCCGCCCGCCTCGGTGAAGGCCATCAGCTGGGTGGCCGCCTCGTCGGCGTCGGTGTCCCGCCCCCAGGTCATCGTGCCCAGGGCCATCCGGGAGACCCGCAAGCCGCTGCGCCCCAGGTATCGCTGTTCCACGCGGCGCAGCCTAAGGGGTGATCGACATTCCGGCGGGATGTGGCGCGCGCTTGTCAAGGGCGAATCCCGGGGACACCCGCCCACCCGGCCTGGCGGAGGGGGTTACCGACCGGTACGGTCCGCGTGTGCGACTGGGACTGAACCTCGGGTACTGGGGCGCGGGCAACGACGCCGCGAACCTCGAACTTGCCAAGGAAGCCGACCGCCTCGGCTTCTCGGTGGTGTGGGCCGCGGAGGCGTACGGCTCCGACGCGCCGACCGTGCTGGCCTGGGTCGCGGCCCAGACCGAGCGGGTGGACGTGGGCAGCGCGATCCTCCAGATCCCCGCCCGCACGCCCGCGATGGCCGCGATGACCGCCGCCACCCTGGACACCCTCTCCGGCGGCCGGTTCCGGATGGGCCTGGGCGTCTCCGGACCCCAGGTGTCCGAGGGCTGGCACGGCGTGCGGTTCGACAAGCCGCTGGCCCGCACCCGCGAGTACGTCGACATCGTCCGCTCCGCCCTGCGCCGCGAGCGGCTGCGCTACGACGGCGAGCACTACACGCTGCCGCTGCCAGACGGCCCCGGCAAGGCCCTCACCCTCACCGTGCACCCGGTGCGCGAGCACATCCCCGTCTACCTGGCCGCCGTCGGTCCGAAGAACGTCGAGCTGGCCGGCGGGATCGCCGACGGGTGGCTGGCGATCTTCTTCTCCCCGGAGCACTCCGCCGGGTCGATGGCCGCGCTCAGGGCCGGCCGGGAGAAGGCGGGCAAGACCCTCGACGGGTTCGACGTCGTGCCCACCGTGCCGATGCACGTCGGCGAGGACTGGCGCGCGTGCGCCGACCACGTCCGCCCCTACGCCGCGCTCTACGTCGGCGGCATGGGCAGCAGGCAGAAGAACTTCTACAACGACCTCGCCGTGCGCATGGGCTTCGCCGCCGAGGCCGCCGAGGTGCAGGACAAGTACCTGTCCCGCGACTACGCCGGCGCCCAGGCCGCGCTGCCCGTCGAGTTCCTCGACTCCACCTCGCTGCTGGGGCCGAAGGAGCGCATAGCAGACCGCATGAGGGCCTACGCCGAGGCGGGGGTCACCACCCTCACCATTTCACCCATGCTGCAAGATCTGGAGCAGGGGGTCGCCGCGCTGCGCACGGCGACCGAAGCTCTGGATCTGGCAGGAGTGGGTAGTTGAGCTGGTTGCAGGCCATTGTCCTCGGACTCGTCCAGGGACTCACGGAATTCCTGCCCATTTCCTCGTCCGGCCACATCAGGATCGTCTCCACGCTGTTCTTCGGCAACGACGCCGGTGCGTCGTTCACCGCGGTCATCCAGCTGGGCACCGAGGTCGCGGTGCTGATCTACTTCGCCAAGGACATCGGCAACTTCATCGCGGCGTGGTTCAAGGGCCTGTTCAGCAAGGCCGCCCGCGCCTCCGAGGACTACCGGATGGCCTGGTACGTGATCATCGGGTCGATCCCGATCAGCGTGTTGGGCTACCTGTTCAAGGACGAGATCCGCTCGTCGCTGCGGAACCTGTGGATCACCGCGACGACGCTGATCGTGTTCGGCCTGCTGCTCGGCCTCGCCGACCACTTCGCCTCGCACATCCGCAACAAGCTCCAGCTCAAGGACGCGGTCGGCATGGGCCTGGCCCAGGCCATGGCGCTGATCCCCGGCGTGTCCCGCTCCGGCGGGACGCTCACCGCCGGCCTGTTCCTCGGCCTGGACCGCGCCTCGGCCGCCCGCTACTCGTTCCTGCTGGCGCTGCCCGCGGTGTTCGGCGCGGGCATCTTCAGCATCCCGGACGTGCTCGACCGCGCCGAGCCCAACGCCGCCTCCGTGCCGCAGATGGTCGTGGCCACGATCGTGTCGTTCGCGGTCGGCTACGCCACGATCGCGTGGCTGCTGCGCTACGTCTCCAAGCACAGCTACTCGGTGTTCGTGTGGTACCGGCTGCTGCTGGGCATGGTCCTGATGGGGCTGCTGTCGATGGGCCTCATCAACGCCACGTAGGGAACGCCGCATAGGGTTGGTCCCGTGGCCACCGTGATCCTGCTGCGACACGCCCGATCCACCGCGAACGGGGCGGGCGTGCTCGCCGGCCGACAGCCCGGCGTGCGGCTGTCCGACAAGGGCGAGGAGCAGGCGCGCGCGCTCGTCGACCGGCTCGCCGGCGTGCCGGTGCGGGCGGTCGTGACCTCCCCGCTGGAGCGCTGCCGGCAGACGCTGGCGCCGCTGCTCGCCGAGCGCGGCCTGGAGCCCGTCGTCGAGCCCGGGCTGGCCGAGGTCGAGTACGGCGAGTGGACCGGCCGCGAGATCAAGGACCTGCTCGCCGAGCCGCTGTGGAAGGTCGTGCAGCAGCACCCGTCCGCGGCCGTGTTCCCGGGCGGCGAGGGGCTGGCGACCGTGCAGGCGCGCGCGGTGGCCGCGATCCGGGCGCACGACGCCCGCGTCACCGCCGAGCACGGGCCGGGCGCGGTGTGGGTCGCGTGCAGCCACGGCGACGTCGTCAAGGCCGTGCTCGCCGACGCGCTGGGCGTGCACCTGGACGGGTTCCAGCGCATCGTCGTGGACCCGGCGTCGCTGTCGGTCGTGCAGTACACCGAGACGCGGCCGTTCGTGCTGCGGGTCAACGACAACGGCGGCGACCTCTCCGGCGTGGTGCCGCCGCCGGAGCAGGAGGAGCGGGCACCCTCCTCCGACGCCGTCGTGGGCGGCACGACCGGCCCGTGACGGCGTCCCCGCGAGCAGCGCGTGGCCCCCGGACAGTGCAGGGTAGTCCGGGGGCCACGGTGTGTCGGCCGGGGCGGGCGGCCTCGTGATGACGATCGTATTGGTGTTAATGCGCAGGTAAATGCCCTCTTGGTGGACGGGACGCGGCCGGCCTCGGCGGCGTCGGGGCGCCCGGAATGCCGCCCGGACCCCTGAAACGTGCTAAAACCGCAGCTCAAACTATGTGGAAACACGTCGGAAACACGGGGTGGCAAGCCCGCGCACGCCGTAGTGCGCTGATCCGTTCGGTCCGCGCCGATGGTCGTGGCGGTGTTTACAGTTAACGACGCCCCGTGGGCTTTCGGTCACAGTCCGAGGCGGGTGACGGCGTTGTCCCCCAGCGGGTTCGCCGTCCGGATGTGGCGGTGCACGGTCCGCGGGTTGGTCCAGCGGCCCTGTCGCACGATCTCCCGGTCGCTCGCGCCGCCCAGCGCGGCTTGCGTGGCGAACCCGGCGCGCAGCGAGTGCCCGCCGAACAGCGCCGGGTCCAAGCCCGCCTTGAGCGCGTAGCGCTTCACCAGGTCCGACACGGCCCGGTCCGACACGGGACGGGTGCCGAGCCGGCCGTACCGGCTCACCGAGGGGAACAGCGGCCCGCTCAAGGGGCCCGGCCGGTAGCTGTGGCAGCGGTGCGTCGGCGGCGCGTCGCCCCCGTCCTGGAGCAGGGACCGCGGGTCGGCGGCGGCGAGCACGTCGGCCCAGTCGGCGAACGCGCACACCGGGCACGTCGGCCGCCGCGCGCCCCGGGGCAGCACGACCCGCTGCCGGTGCGCGCCGGTCTGGTCGGTCTTGGTCACGCCCAGGTCGACCAGCAGCAGCGGTTCCTGGGTGCGCGGGTCCACGTCGACGGTCACGTCCTCGAGCCGCAGCCCGGCCGGCTCGCTGCGGCGCAGCGCGCCGGCGAAGCCCACCACCAGCAGCAGCGCGTCACGGCGGCGTGCACCCCGGTGGGCCAGCCGGGCGGCGGGCGTTCGGCGAGCAGGGCCTCCAGCGTGCCCAGCAGCACGGGCCGCTTGCGGCGGGGCTGCGCCTGCCGGGTGCGGCGGATGCCGCGCAGCGTCAGCCGCACCACGTCCGACCTGGTGGGGGAGGGGAGGCCGCCCGCGGCGTGCACGGCGGCGATGGCGGCGGCCTTGCGCTCCAGCGTGGAGGGCCGGAACGCGGGGGAGCCGTCGTCCTTCGTCGTGTCCGCCGCGACCGCCAGGTACACCGCGACGTCCCCGGGGTCCCCGGGCAGCGCCTGACGGCCCTCCGCCTGGCACCACGCGGCCCACGCCACCCAGTCGGAGCGGTAGGCGCGCAGCGTGTTGGGGGACTGGGCGGCGTGCAGGTACCCGGCCAGCGCGGTGGCCTGCTCGTCGTCGACGCGCCGCCTGACCTGCTCCAGGGCGGCGAAGTCCACCAGGACCGCGTGGGTGACGCGGTCCAGCTCGGCGCGCACCGGTTCGGGCAGGCTCACCCGGCGACCCTGGCACTCCTTGATCGCTTCGATGCCTTCAGCGAGACATGAGAAACCGCCTTGCGGCGGTCGCTACTATGCGAGACCGTGCGCGCCCTACAACACCCGGACGTGGAAGACCTTGAGCTGGCCGCGGTTCTGACGGCGCTGGCCGATCCGGTCCGGTTGCGGATCGTGGCGGAGTTGGCCCGCTCAGGCGGCATCGTGTGCGGGCAGTTCGACGTGCCGGTGAGCATGTCGACGCTGTCCCACCACCTGAAGGTGTTGCGCGAGGCGGGCGTGCTGCGGGTGACGCCGCAGGGCAGCTACCGCACGCACGAGCTGCGGCGCGAGGAGATGGAGACCCGGTTCCCGGGCGTGCTGGAGTCCATCACGCGGGCGATCGTGCCGCCGGCCGCCTGACCCGGTGCCGTCGCGGTCCGCGGCGGCACCGGGTCGGTCAGGTTCAGGTGAACAGGCAGAACGGGTGCCCGGCGGGGTCCAGCAGGACGCGCACGTCGTCCTGCGGCTGGAACCCGGCCACCGTGGCGCCCAGCTCCTCGGCCCGCGCGCAGGCGGCGACCAGGTCCTCCACCTCGATGTCGAGGTGGACCATCATCTGCTGGTCGCCCTCCCCAGCCGGCCAGGTGGGGCGCCGGTACCGGCGCTCGGTCTGGAAGGACAGCCCCGTCCCGCCGTCGGCGGGGCGCAGGGTGACCCAGTCGGGCTCGTCGTGGGCCACCTGCCAGCCGAGCAGGTCCCGGTAGAAGCGGGCGAGGGCCTGGGGATCGGGTGCGTCGAGGACGGTCGCGGCCAACTTCATCGGCCCAGTTTCACCTCTCCGGGTGATCTCCGCATCCGCTGTCACCTCAGGTACCAATGGTCTCGATAACTTCAGTGTCAACCAAAAGAGTGAACAAACCGAAGACCGGTGAAAAGGGAGACGACCAGTCCAGGACAAAACGCACGGACGAGGGCATCAGCCGACGACGACCACGTCCCCGGGCCGGGCGACCGGGGCGCCGGCGCGTTCGGCGGCCTCGGTCTCGGTGAGGGTGTGGCCGACGTGGGTGAGCAGGAGCCGGTCGGCGGACCTCCCGGCGCGGGCGGCGTCCTCGGGGGCGCAGTGGTGCGGGCCGGTGCTGTCGGCCTCGCACAGGAACAGGTCGGCGTCGTCGGCGAGGGCGTCCAGGGCCGGGCAGGGGCCGGTGTCGCCGGAGTAGGCGAAGACGGTGCCGGTGTCGCGGTGGGTGGCGCGCAGGCCGAAGGCGGGCAGGCCGTGCTCGACGGCGTGGCTGGTGAGGGTGAGGTCGCCGACGTCGGCGCGGTGGCCGTCGTGGAGTTCGTGGACCTCGAAGGCGGTGCCCGCGGGGTTGGGTGCGGCGCCGTGCAGGTAGGTCTCCAGGCGGGCGGCGAGGCCGGGTGGGCCGTAGAGGGGCACGGGGGTGCGCGGGGGGAGGTCGGCGAAGAGGAGTGCGTAGTAGTAGGGGAGCAGGTCGGCGGTGTGGTCGGCGTGGGTGTGGGAGATCCAGACGGCGTCGACGTGGTCGGGGCGGCAGGTGGTCTGGAGGGCGGCGAGGGTGCCGGGTCCGGCGTCGATCCAGAGGGTGGTGTGGTCGGTGCGCAGGAGGTGGCCGGAGCAGGGGTTGTGGGGGCGGGGGTAGGGGGTGGCGGTGCCGAGGACGGTGAGGGTGGTGGTCACGCGGCAGTGTGGCGCAGGACGTGGACGCCCGCCGCGGTTTTGAGGTAGGCCCAGGTGGTGGTGCCGGTGGTGGTGAGGCCGACGTGGGAGGCGGAGGTGCGGTCGAGGTCGTGGGGGAGGGCGACGGGGGTCCAGGTGTCGCCGGTGCGGCGGTGGAAGGTGGGGTGGGTTTCGAAGGTGTTGTGGGTGGCGTGGACGCCCCAGGTCCAGCCGGCGGCGATGCCGTGGAGGCTGAGCCTTCCGGGGGTGTCGGGTGGGGGTACGGCGGTCCAGCGGGTGCCGTTCCAGTGGTGGAGGTGGAGGCCGTCGGTGTCGCGGACGTGGCCGAGCCAGATGTCGTCGGGTGTGGTGGCGGCGAGGCGGGCGATGTGGCCGCGTGCGAGGCGTGGGCCGGGGTGGTCGGTCCAGCGGGTGCCGTCCCAGTGGACGAGGACGGGGTATTCGTAGCTGGCGGGTCCGGCGCCGGCGAGGCCGCCGCCGCCTGCCCAGGTGTGGTGGGGGTCGGTGGTGGTGAGGGTGGTGAGTTTTTCGCGGGTGGAGTTGAGGGCGTGGTGGAGGTGCCAGGTGGTGCCGTCGTAGTGGAGGGTGTCGCGGCCGGTGCCGACGATGTGGATGTCGTGGTGGTGTGCGGTGATGGCTTTGGCCCAGGTGATGGGTGGGGTGGTGACGGTGTGCCAGGTGGTGCCGTCGTAGTGGAGGACGAGGGGGTGGCCGGCGGTGTTGCCGACGGCCCAGACGTCGTCGGGTGCGGTGGCGGCGATGCCGGCGAGGCTGGCGGGGGCGGGGAGTTCGGGGAGTGGTTCGTGCTGCCAGGTGGTGCCGGTCCAGCTGAGGACGAGGGGTGTCGAGGGGCGGCTGGTGAACACGCCGGTGGTGCCGGCGAGCCATGCGTGGTCGTCGCCGGCGGTCGCCAGGTCGGCCAGTGCGGTGCTGGGTGGCAGGGCGGGCACCGGCACGGGTCGGAACAAGCCATCTCCCCCTCGATGGTCCCCCGACTCGTCGTGGGTCCAGCAGATCGGGAGTGGGGGCGGTGCGCCAGCCGCCGAACGGCGGGTTGTGGTTGGGGCGGGTGTCGGTGTCGCGGGGGTCGCCCGGGAGGGGGGAGGGCCCGGTGTGGGGTGTCCGGTCAGGGGGTGGGGTCGCCGAGGGCGTGGTGGAGGGCGTCGATGGCGGCGCGGTAGGTGTGTTCGGCGGGGGTGGCGTAGCCGATGACGACGCCTTGGCGGCTGGTGGGGCCGGGTGCGTGCCAGTGTTCGCGCAGTGCGCCGAGGCGGAGGCCGTGGTGGGCGGCGCGGGTGAGGACGGCGTCTTCGTCGGGGACGTGGAGGAGGAGGTGGAGGCCGGCGGGGACGCCGTGGGGGGTGTGGTGGCGGAGGCGTTGGAGGAGGAGGTGGCGGCGGCGGCGGTAGCGCAGGCGGCAGGCGCGGATGTGGCGGTCGTAGGCGTGGGTGGTGATGAGGTCGGCGAGGGCGAGTTGGGCGAGGGTTTCGGTGTGGTGGTCGGTGTGGAGCTTGGCGTCGACGACGGGGTCGATCCAGTGGGGTGGTAGGACGAGCCAGCCGAGGCGGATGCCGGGGCCGAGGGTGGTGGAGGCGCTGCCGGCGTAGGCGACGTGGTGGGGTGCGGTGCCCTGGACGGCGCCGAGGGGGTGGCGGTCGTAGCGGAATTCGCCGTCGTAGTCGTTTTCGACGAGGAGTCCGCCGGTGGTGCGGGCCCAGGTGGTGAGGGCGTGTCGGCGGGTGGGGTGGAGGGGGACGCCGGTGGGGTACTGGTGGGCGGGGGTGATGACGGCGGCGGCGGCGTGGTCGGGTGGGGTGCGGGCGC
>NZ_NSDM01000014.1 GCF_030852425.1 Saccharothrix longispora | reverse complement strand
TGCTCAAGGGATGGAAGATCCTGGTCAAGCTGCGCTGCTGCCCACGCCGAGCCACCGCGATCATCGCGGCCATCCTCGTCCTACACCATGTCGAAACCCGCCGTCGACCACGATGAAAAGGCTCCCTGAAGGAGGTCGAGGAGTCCTGACGTGGTGTGGCGCAGCCAGTAGTGCAGGTGGTGCCAGTTGCGGATGTCGCCCAGCTCCTCCGGGAGGGAGGTGGTCGCGGCGGCCATGATCGCGCCGGTGTCGTGGTGCACGAGGCCCTTGAGGGGCAGGGCGGAGCGCACGACGAGGTCCGGTTCGACGGCGGGCACCTTGAGCGTGGCCGGCCAGTCCGACCAGTACGAGCCCGCCTGGGCGCGGCGCTCGGCCTGGTGGCCGGGCTTGAGCAGTTCGCCCTGGATTCTGCGGTAGTCCCAGTTGACGTTCTCCTGGGCCATGCGCTCGATCGGCGCCACGACAGCATCGTCGACCGGCGGTCGCCCGGTCCGGTTCGGGTAGTCCACTTCTTCGCGACCAGGCGTCGGTGCCGGCGCGGGACGGTGCCCCTTGTCATCAATCGGTTCTCGCGCAGCAGTCGTGGCAGGCGCCGTGTCAACGTGGTGAGACTGTGCGATCGGACCACTCCAACCATGGCGGGGAGTGGTCCGGCGCAGCACGGTGAGCTCGTGTCGTAGCGCCGGCAGTTCGACGTCCTTGGCCGCGGAGGACCGGCTGAGGAGCACCAGCCAACCGTCGAGTTGAACGAAGATCAGGTAGAGCAGTCGCAAGGCTATACCTCATGATCATGCTCTGGAAGTCCAAGGGCAGGATCGCCGCAGCTCGGCGTCCGGTGCAGAGTTCTGGTACCTCGCAGGTCGATAGGTGAGGGGGTTGCCGCACCTTCTGTGCCCTCCGCCCGAGGACTGCCTGTCATTCGTCTGCACCGCGGGGCGGAAGATGCGTCCGGATCGACACCGGCACGCCAGTCCGCGACTACGAACGGCTCCGCCACCAGCACGAGGCCATGGCCCGTTGGTCCAGCGATCCGCATCACCAGCCGTCGACTCAACCAACCCAGGTAGCTCGGAGACAGCCACTTACCGCGGTGAGGCTGGTCACAACGTCATTCCACGTGGTTTGACCCGTTCGGACGCTGTGTCGAGGGTGGACGACCGGTCATGATTCCTCCTCAGGTTTGAGGGTTGGTACAACGCCGCGCGGTGGGCGCGGTACGGGGGGCTTGGAGTTCATGCGAGCGCGCGTTCACGCGCGGGGGTCGACCCTGCGCGCTTCCGTTCTGGGGCTTGTCGCCTCGCTGGTCGTCGGGGTGGTGGTGGTTCCGTCTCCGGTCCTGGCCCGGACCGCATCGCCGGTGGTGCCGGATTCGGCCCCGGACGAGGTGACTGCGGCTCGCTATGCGGCGCAGAGCGGTGAGTCGGTGGTGGTGGAGTCCGCGACCACGGAGACCGACGAGGTGCGGGCGAACCCTGATGGGTCGATGACGTTCACGCAGCACGTGCAGCCGGTGCGGGTGCGGCGCGGGGACGGGTGGGTGCCGGTCGACCTGTCGTTGGAGCGCAGGCCGGACGGCACGTTCGGACCGAAGGCCTCGACGGTGGAGGTGTCGTTCTCCGCAGGCGGAGCCGGTTCGGCGGACGAGCCGTTGGCGAAGGTCGTGCAGGGTGGTCACGAGGTGGGGCTCGGGTGGGGGAGCGATCTGCCCGAGCCGGTGGTGGACGGTGCGACGCTGACCTACGCCGAGGTGCTGCCGGGAGTGGATCTGCGGGTGCAGGCGCACCACGGCGGGTTCAGCGAGCTGCTGGTGGTGAAGACGCCGGTGGCGGCGGACAACCCGGCGCTGGAGCGGATCGCGTTCCGCACGCACGCCGAGAACGTGCAGTTGGACGACGGTCGTCGTCCGGACGGCGATCTGCTCGTCAGGAACGGCGCCGGTGAGCCGGTGTTCGTGGGCGACGCGTCCCGGATGTGGGATTCGTCCGGTGGCGCGACGGAGGAGCACGCGGCCGAGCCGGGTGACCGGCAGGCGAGCATGGGTGTCGAGATCACGCCGGAGGCGGTGGCGATCACACCGGATCGGGCGTTCCTCGACGACCCGGCGACGACCTACCCGGTGGTGCTGGACCCGGAGTACTACTGCACGAACTGCGGCAAGGTGCACCACGCCGTGGTGCAGGAGCCATGGCCCAACGCCAGGAACTTCGACGCCACCGGCGGTCAGCTGGGTGATCTGAAGGCCGGGTTCCTCAACGCCTCCTCACTGGGCGCCTCGTTCAACGGCGTTTCCCGCTCGTACCTGCAGATGAACACCGCTCCGATCGCCGGCAAGCACATCCACGGCGCCACCCTGCACACGAGAGTGGCCAGCACCTACTCGTGTTCTCCGTCGGCGACGCAGCTGTTGCTGGCCGGGTGGATCGACGCGAACACGACGTGGAACAACCAGCCTGCCTGGGGCGCGTACCAGTCGGAGAGCAACGTCCGCAACAACGCGGCGCACTGCCCCACCGACGGCGGCGCGGGGTTCGACGCCACCAACGCGGTCCAGTCCGCGGCGGCCGGCCACTGGGGGTGGACGACGTTCGTGCTCAAGGCCAAGCACGAGGACCAGCTCGACACCTCGTGGCGGCGGTTCGACCTCAACCCGTATCTGGAGGTCCGCTACAACAGCTACCCGAACCAGCCGTCCGACATGGGCGTCGAGGGCTGGGGACCCAACCCGACCAACGCCCTGCCGTGTCGCGCGGGTGCGGACCGCGCGGTGGTCGGCACGAGGACACCCCGGCTGCGCGCCAGGCTGTCCGATCCCGACGGCGGCCGGATGGACGCGGGTTTCCGTGTCATGGAAGGTCCCCAGGAGAACTACTGGTGGAACGGGCAGGACATCCACATCGGTGACGTCTGGTCCGGGAACTTCGCGGAGGTGCGGGTCCCCGACGGCTGGATCACCAGGGATGGCGTCTACACCTGGCACCTGTGGTCGGGCGACTACCAACTCAGCAGTTGGACGTCGAACTGCGAGTTCGAAGTGGACGGTACCGCGCCGAACACGCCCGCGGTGACCTCCGCCCAGTACCCGCCGACCGGAGTCAACGGCAGCGTCGGCCGCACCGGCCAGTTCACGTTCACGCCCAACGGCAACACCGGTCCCGCCGGCCGGATGGACGTCGTCGCCTACGGCTGGTCGCTCAACAACGACACGGCCGAGAAGCACCGGGTGCCGGTCACCTCCGCCGACGGAACGGTGGTCGTGCCGATCACACCGACCCAGACGGGCACCAACACCCTCTACGTAACCGCCTACGACCGGGCGGGCAACCGCGCCGGCACCAACGCGGTCTACACCTTCCGGGCGGCCGAGCCCGCCGGCCACAAGTCGGCGTGGGCCTTCGACGAGCCGTCCGGCACGGTGGCCGAGGACGCGGGCGACGGCAACCACGACCTCACCCTGTCCGGCGGCGCGTCGTTCGGCCCCGGCTACGACGGTCGGGCGCTCGTCCTCGACGGCACCGGTCACGCCGCGTCGACGTCGGCGGTGCTGAACACCTCACAGGCGTTCTCGGTGTCGGTGTGGGCGAAGATGGATCGCAAGGGCAGCCACCTGACCGTGGTCGGCCAGGACGGCAACCGGGCCAGCGCCTTCTACCTGCAGTACGCCGCCGACGTCGACCGCTGGGTCGTCGCCACGCCCGGGTCCGACGCCGACGCCCCCGCGTCCTACGCCCGCGTCGCCTCGGTCGACCCGGCCCTGGTGGGGGTGTGGACGCACCTCGCCACCACCTACGAGCCCAACACCGGCACGCTCGCGCTCTACGTCGACGGCAAGCCCCAAGGTTCCACGACCGCGCAGGTCGTGCCGTCCGCCGGTGGCCTCACGGTCGGCCGGGCCAAGTCGGCAGGGGCGCACTCCAACCACTTCCCGGGCTCGATCGACCTCCTCAGGGTGTGGGACCGCGCGCTGACCGCCGACGAAGCCGCGCAGCAGGCGAACACGGCCGTGATGCGCGCCCGGTTCGCGCTGGACGAGCAGACCGGGACCACGACCCTGGAGCAGGTGTCCGGGCAGCCTGCCGCGATCTCGGGCGGAGTGGCCTGGTCGGGCACACCGGCCGACCCCGACGACCCGAACCAGATCCTCGGCGGCGCCGACAAGTGGCTGAAGTTCGACTCCTCGTGGACCGGCCAGGTCGCCGCGCCCAGCCCGGCCAACCTGCGCACCGACCGGTCCTACACGGTGTCGGCGTGGGTGCGCCACGGCGGCCTCGACCCCGCGGCGCGCGCGGCGGTGGGCTTCGGGGACGCGACGCACTCGCCGTTCCTGCTGGGCTACCGCCCGGAGACCGGCAAGTGGGGCTTCTTGATGAGCAAGGGTCCCGCCGGCAACGGGTGGTACGCCCTGTCCGACCAGGGTGCGCGGCCCGACCAGTGGGTCCACCTGGTGGGTGTGTTCGACGCGCCGCAGGGGCGGATGAGCCTGTACGTCAACGGCGTGAAGCAGGGCTCCTTCATGGGCACGCCCGATGGCGCGGGTGTGCACGGCTGGCACGCCTCGGGCCCGCTGTGGGTCGGCCGCGGTATCTGGACGGGTCAACGGTCGGATGTGTGGAAGGGCGACATCGACGACGTCCGCGTCCACTCCGGCGTGCTGACTGAGAACGAGATCGAGCAGTTGCGCTTCTCCACCCAGCACCACTGACGACATCCGGCTGATCATCGTGGCCCGAGGGAGCTTTTGTGGGATCCGCTGCGCGGAGATGGGCACGTAGAGCAGTAGCGGTCGGCATCGTCGCGGTGTTGACGGCGTCGACAGGGCAGGCGTACGCCGCTTCACCCGACCAGACCGAGTGGAAGCTGCGGGAGTTGCAGCGGGAGCAGTCCGTGGCAACCGCTCCCGTGCCGATCGACAAGCCGCCCGGTGATCCGGCTCCCGCGGTGGTGGACGCGCCGCGGGAGCCGGCCCGCCCGGCGGCCGTGCGGAGCGAGGTCGACCTCGGGGGTACGGGCGGCACGGCGGCGCAGGCGGCGGCCCGCGCGGCCGGCACGCCGATCCGCGCTACCGGTACGCCGGTCGCGGTCGGCCGGGCCACCGTCGGCGGGACAACCGGCGACAAGGCGTCCGCGCGCCGGTCGGGTGCGGGCAAGGTCCGGGTGGAGGTGCACGACGAGAAGACCTCGCCCGGCGCGGTGGTGTTCAGCCTCGCCGACGCCGGTGGCGTCGACGGCGAACCGCTGGAGGTGACTTTCGACTACGGGGCGCTGGGTTCCTCAGGCGATTCCGGGTCGAGGCTGGTGCTGGTGTCGTTGCCCGCGTGCGCGGTGAGCACGCCGGAAAGGCCCGAGTGCCAGGTGACGACCCCGGTGCAGGACGCTCGGAACGACCCCGGAGCCGGGGTGTTGTCCGGCAGGACGACCGTGCGGTCGGCCGAGCCCGCGGTGTTCGCCGTCGCGGCCTCGACCGGCAGCGACCTGGGCTCGTACGCGGCGACGTCGCTCTCCCCGGCGGGGGCCTGGTCCGCCGGCGGGTCGTCGGGCGACTTCAGCTACGGCTACCCCATGCGGGTGCCGCCGGCGATCGGCGGCGCCGCTCCCGCGGTGACGCTCGGGTACTCGGCGCAGAGCCTGGACGGCCGCACGTCCGCGACGAACAACCAGGCGTCCTGGGCCGGTGACGGCTGGGACGTCTCACCGGGCGGGTTCATCGAGCGCCAGTACAAGCCGTGCGGCCTCGATCTGGGCGGGAACAACGGCCAGACCAAGACCGGTGATCAGTGCTGGGCCACCGACAACGCCACGATCAGCCTCGCCGGCGTCTCCGGGAAACTGGTCAACATCCCGGGCACCGACACCTACCGGGCGCAGAACGACGACGGCGCGCGGGTCGAGCGGCTCACCGGCGCGGTCAACGGCGACGACGACGGTGAGCACTGGAAGGTCACCACGACCGACGGCACCCAGTACTTCCTCGGCCTCAACCGCCTCCCCGGCTGGGCGACGGGCAAGCCGGAGACCCAGTCCGCGTGGACCGTCCCGGTCTTCGGCAACAACACCGGTGAACCGTGCAACGCCGCCACCTTCGACGCGTCGTGGTGCCGGCAGGCGTACCGGTGGATGCTGGACTACTCGGTGGACACGCGCGGCAACGTGATCACCTACTACTACAACCGCGAGTTCAACCGCTACGGCCGCAACGCCGACCCCGCCAAGGGCACCGACTACGTGCGCGGCGGCTGGCTGGACCGGGTCGAGTACGGCCTGCGGTCGGACGCGGTGTTCGCGCATCCCGGCGCGAAGGTCGTGTTCGAGACCGCCGAGAGGTGCGTGCCCGGTGGCGCGGTGACGTGCGACCCGTCGCAACTGAACGCGTCCACGGCGGGCTCCTGGCCGGACGTGCCGTTCGACCAGATCTGCGCCGCGGGCGAGCAGTGCACGCACCGGCTGACACCGTCGTACTTCACGCGCAAGAAGCTGACCAGGGTGACGACCCACGTCGCGAACGGCACGTCGTCGTTCCAGGCGGTCGACTCGTGGACACCCGCCTACGAATTCCTCTCCACCGGTGACGGCCTCGCGCCGTCGCTGAACCTCAGGTCCATCACCCACACCGGCCTCGTCGGCGGCTCGGTCTCGCTGCCCGCGACCACGTTCGACTACACGGCCAAGGCCAACCGGGTCGACACGAGCGTCAACTACCGGCCGCTGACCCGACACCGGCTGACGAAGATCACCAACGAGGCGGGCGGCCAGACCGGCATCTCCTACAGCGACGCCGACTGCCTCCCCGGCACCCGGATGCCGACGACCCCGGAGTCGAACACGCTGAGGTGCTTCCCGACCTGGTGGTCGCCGGAAGGCGCCCTGGAGCCCCGCTTCGAGTGGTTCCACAAGTACGTCGTGACGACGGTGGTCGACACCGACGTGACCGGCGCGTCCGCCCGCATCCCCACGACCTACGAGTACGTGGGCGACCCGGCGTGGCACTTCGACGAGGCCGACTTCGCCGATCCGGCCCGCCGGACCTGGTCGCAGTGGCGCGGTTACGGCACCGTGCGCGTGAAGAAGGGCGACGCGGAGGCCGGCCCCCAGTCCGTGACGGAGACCGTCCACGGGCGCGGCATGGACGGCGACAAGCTGCCGTCCGGCACCCGCGAGGCGTGGATCACCACCAGCGAGGGCGAACCCGTCCGGGACAGCGACCGGCTGCGCGGATACCTGCGCGAGACGCGGCAGTACGACAACGGCATCCTGGTGTCGGCGTCGGTCAACGACCCCTACCTGCCCGAGACGCCGACCGCGGTGGACTCCCTGGGCAACAAGGCGTTCGTCAACGCCGACGCCGCCGTGCGGGGCCGGACGCTGCTGCAGGACGGCACGTGGCGGCGCACCAAGGTCGAGAAGCAGTTCAACGCCGAGGGCGCCGTGACCCGCGTCGAGGACCACGGCGACCTGGCCGTGACCGGCGACGAGTCGTGCACCCGCACCACCTACGCGCGCAACGAGACCGCGTGGATCCTGAGCACGGCATCCCAGGTGGAGACCGTGGTCGGCACGTGCGCGGTCGAGGCGTCGGCCACGACGATCCAGTCCCTCGCGCGCTCGTACTACGACGGCCAGGCGCACGGCGCGGCCCCGACCCGGGGGTTGATCACCAAGGCCGAGGTGCTGGACGAGTGGAACGCGTCCGGCCAGAGCTGGGTGACCGCGTCCACCGCCGCGTACGACGCGTACGGCCGACCGCTGGAGGTCATCGACTCGCGCGGTGAGAAGACCACCACCGCCTACGCCCCGGCCACCGGTCCGCTCACCCGGATCACCAGCACCAACCCGCTCGGCCACGTGTCCACCGAGCACCTGAACCCCGCCTGGGGCACGTCCGTCGCGTCGGTCGACGCCAACAACAGGCGCGCCGACCTGTCCCACGACCCGCTGGGCCGCCTGGTCGCCGCCTGGCTCCCGGGCCACGACAGGGCCTCGACGCCGGCCGACGCGCTGTTCGAGTACCACTACAACGCCGACAAGGCCGTCGTGGTGGTGTCCAAGCAGCTTCAGGACAACGGTTCCTACCTGGCCGGGTACACCCTGTACGACGGGTTGTTCCGGCAGCGCCAGTCCCAGGTCCCCGCGCCGGGACCGGACGGGGGCCGGCAGATCTCGGACACCTTCTACGACTCGCGCGGCCTGCCGCACCTGGTCAACGGCACGTACTGGAACGACAGCGCCGCAGGCGGCGAACTGGCGGGCGCACAGGAGTGGACCGTGCCCGGCCAGACGGTCACCGAGTACGACGGGATGGGCCGCCCCAAGGCCACCATCTTCAAGAGCTTCGGTGTCGAGCAGTGGCGCACCACCACGTCCTACGGCGGCGACCGGGTGCACACCACCCCTCCACAGGGCGGCACGGCCACCACGGTCGTCAACGACGCCCAGGGCCGCACAGTGGAGAAGCGGCAGTACACCGACGGCCTGGGCAGCGCGTACGACAGCACGCGCTACGCCTACAACCACGCCGGTCTGCTGTCCACGGTCACCGACCCGGCCGGCAACCAGTGGCACTACACCTACGACCAGCGCGGTCGCGTGGTGGCCGTGGACGACCCGGACGCCGGGCACTCCACCACCACCTACGACGCGGCGGGCCAGGTCCTGACCACGACCGACGCCCGGGGACGCACCACCGCCAACTCCTACGACAAGCTCGGACGCCTGGTCGGCAGGTACCAGGACTCCCTGAGCGGTACCAAGCTCGCCGAGTGGGAGTACGACACCGTCGCCGGCGGGAACGGCCTCGGCATGCCCAGGGCGTCCCGGCGCTTCGACGGCGGCCACACCTACCTGCGCTACGTCACCGGCTACGACGCCGCGGGCAGGCCCACCGGCGAGAAGATCGTCATCCCGTCCGCCAAGGAGGGCGTGCTCGGCACGACCTACGAGCTCAAGCAGACCTACACCTACACCGGCAAGCCCGACGTCACCACGTACTCGACGGTCAACTCCGCCGGTCGGCCGATCGTCTCCGGCGAGTCGATCGGCACCAAGTACAACGCGTTCGGCCAGGCCGACAAGCTGATCGGCCAGGACGTCTACGTCGGCGCGACCGGCTACTCCAGCTTCGGCGAGGTCCTGCGGGTCCTCAACGGCAACGCCGACTCCGGCGCGGAGAAGAACGTCGCGGTCACCAACACCTACGAGATCGGCAGCCGGCGCCTCAGCAGCACCGTCGTCGAGCGCGAGACCACGACCGACGCCGAGCTGTCCGACCGCGCCTACAGCTACGACAAGGCCGGCAACATCCTTCAGGTCGCCGACACTCCGGAGAACCGGCCGGCGGACATCCGGTGCTTCGCCTACGACCACCTGCGCCGCATGACCGACGCCTGGACCCCGTCAACGGGCGACTGCGCCGCCACCAAGTCGACCACCACCCTCGGTGGACCGGCCCCGTACTGGCACTCGTGGACGTTCGACGAGACCGGCAACCGGCTGACCGAGACCCAGCACGCCACCGCCGGCGACACGGTCCGGACCACCGCGTACCCGGCCGCGGGTTCTCCGCAGCCGCACGCGGCGCAGTCGGTGACGACCACCGGGCCGAACGGGACCTCGCTGGACACGTTCGCCTACGACCCCACCGGCCGTACCACGACCCGGACGATCGGCGGTGACGAGCAGAAGCTCGAGTACGACGCCGAGGGACGGGTCTCCAAGATCACCAACCCCGGCGGCGAGGAGTCGCAGTACCTCTACGACGCCGACGGCAACCGGCTGATCAGCCGTGAGCCGTCCGCGACGACGCTGTACGCCTTCGGCCAGGAGATCCGGCTGGAGAACGGGACGAACACCCCGACGTGGACCCGGCACTACGCCCACGCCGGCCGGGTCGTCGCGGTGCGCAACAGCGTCACCGGCCTGAAGTGGCTGGCGGGCGACCATCAGAACACCGGCCAGCACGCCGTCACCAAGAACACGATGGAGGCCGTCGAACGGCGCCAGACGCCGTACGGCGCCGCGCGCGGCCCCGCACCCGGCTCCTGGCCGGACCGGCTCGGCTTCGTCGGCGGCCGCGATGACGAATCGGGCCTGACACAGGTCGGCGCCCGCCTGTACGACAACGCCTCGGGCCGGTTCCTGTCCGCCGACCCGATCATCGACAACAACGACCCGCAGCAGCTCAACGCCTACGCCTACGCCAACAACAGCCCCGTCACCTACAGCGACCCGACCGGCCTGATCCGCGACTGCGGCCCGGACGGCGTCCTGTGCGGGGGCTACCGGGAGGTCGTCCACGGCGACAAGGAGAGCTGGCAGCGCGAACACGACTACTACTCGCAGCGCGAGCAGGTCGTCCAGCAGCAGAACCGCGCCCAGAGCGCGGCGGTTACGCAGGCGATGGCCGAGCAGGGCATCAGCCAGGAGGACTACCAGCGGGCCCTGGCCGATGCGCACAAGACCAAGTGGGACGTGATCAAGGAAGTCGCCTGGGAGGTCATCAAGGACGTCTCCGGGTGGAACGACATCGTCGACTGCTTCACCAAGGGCGACATCTGGGGCTGCGCCGGCCTGGTCGCCGGCCTGGTGCCGTGGGGCAAGGTCGGCAAGATCATCGAGGCGGGCATCGGCGCGGTCAAGGCCGTCAACCGCCTGGCGGGCATCGTGGACAAGGCGAAGGGCGTGCTGCGCCGCGTCCAGGCGATCACCGAGGACGCCGGCCGGGCGGTCGTCGCCAAGTTCCAGAAGATCCTCTCCGGTGGTCCGGCGAGCTGCGTGAGGCACAGCTTCGTCGCCGGGACCCTGGTGCTGATGGCGGACGGGGCGACCACGCCGATCTCCGAGGTCGAGATCGGCGACAAGGTCAAAGCCACCGACCCCGCCACCGGTGAGACCACCGACCGCGAGGTCGTCGCCACCATCGTCCACGACGACGAAGACGACATGACCCGCCTGACGGTCGCCTCGGAGGACGGCTCGCAGGGCACGGTCGACGCCACCTCCTGGCACCCGGTATGGGTCGACGACGAAGGCCGCTTCGTCAACATCGGCGACCTCAAGCCCGGCCAGCGCCTCAAGTCGGCAGACGGCACGTCCGCAGTCGTTGCATCAGTCGAGCGTTACACCCACCTCGAACCGGTCTACGACCTGACCATCGACGGCGTCCACACGTACTACGTGGTGTCAGCCGGTGTGGCCTTCCTGGTTCACAACTGTGGTGACGGCAAGCTCAAGAAGGGCGAGCAGTACATCTACCGCGCGGTGAAGGAGCAGGAGCTCGGCCAGCTCCTCGATGCCCGGCGCTTCCAGAACGCGCCGGGCATCGAGTCGAAGTACTTTTCGGCCACCCCTGAGGGTGCTGCCCTCTACGCCCGGACCGCTCACGCGAACTTCCCCGAAGAAGGTCCCTACACCCTGGTGCGGGGTGTCATCAGGACGGAGCACATCCCCGCCGAGAGCAGGATCGACCACTTGGCCGACGGCGGTGGCGGGATCGACGCGTTCGCGCTCTGGGAAGACGCGATGAGTACGATCGGCCGAGTCAGGATCATGCCCTCCATGCCGGTTCCGAGGTGAGTCGATGAAGATTTGCGTGACCTCCTCCCGGCAGTCCACCCTGGACCTCTGGTCCAGGCTGCTCCCCGCCTCGACGGCGATCCGGTTCGTCAACGGGAGCAGCCGGTCGGTCCGGGCCGACGTGCTCGTGATGTCCGGTGTCTGGGCCTTCGACCGCTACGGCGGCCGCCCGGACAGGGAGGCGGCGCAAATCCTGCCGAACACGCGGGGCGACGGTTTGCCGGAGTGGATCGTCGTCCCGCCGTTCCGTCCGGTCGTCGAACGGGACGGGGAGTTCGTCACCAGGGAGGACTTCGCAGAGGTCAGTCCTGCCTACTACGCGGTCCTGCGGTCTCTTCAGGCGGTGGGGGAGGAGTTCGGGGATTCGGTCACCGTGGTGCTCGACCTGTCGTTGCTCGGGATGGACGAGCCGAACGACGAGTCGACCCCGGCCTCGGTGGCCCGGGCGATCGAGGAGTTCCTGGCAGGGTGAGCGCCGGGACCTCACCCCGGTGCCGCCCTGTGCGAGGTCCCGCATCATGCCGGAACGCATCGCGCCCACAACTCGGCCAACGTCCTCAGCAACCGCTCCCGAAACCCCGGGGCGTGCTGTGCCGCGTCCAGGTGATCACCGAGGACGCCGGCCGGGCGGTCGTCGCCAAGTTCCAGAAGATCCTCTCCGGTGGTCCGGCGAGCTGTGTGAGGCACAGCTTCGTCGCCGGGACCCTGGTGTTGATGGCGGACGGCTCCACCACACCGATCTCCGAGGTCGAGATTGGCGACGAGGTGAGAGCCACCGATCCCGCCACCGGTGAGACCACCGACCGCAAGGTCGTCGCCACCATCGTCCACGACGACGAAGGCGACATGACCAAGCTGACCGTCACCGGCGAGGACGGCACCACCGGCACGGTCGACGCCACCTCCTGGCACCCGGTATGGGTCGACGACGAAGACCGCTTCGTCAACATCGGCGACCTCAAGCCCGGCCAGCGCCTCAAGTCGGCAGACGGCACGTCCCCAGTCGTTTCATCAGTCGAGCGTTACACCCACCTCGAACCGGTCTACGACCTGACTATCGACGGTATTCACACCTACTACGTTGTGTCAGACGGTGTGGACTTCCTGGTTCACAACTGCGAAAAGTCTGTCTCGATCTATCGGACGCCGAAATCGAGCGACTTGAACCATGAGATCGCCAATGGTCCTAACCCGGCTTCGCATCAGGATGGTGACCAATCCGTTTACTTCGGGGAGTACGGCGTAGCTGCGGAGTATCAAGGAAGAGGGGGTATGCTGACGGGATGGTCAGGTACGACATGAATCCGGACTTCTTGACTGAGTTTGCAGACACTGTCCATCGGTATGACTGGCAAGGGCCTGGAGGCAGTGCGCGAATCGAGTTCGCCGTTCCGGTGGGTAGACTTGACCGCTTCAACGAGCTCACAGTGAGCAGGGTGTGGCAGCCGAAGGGGCGTTAAGGCATGGGCGACTTGCATAGGGAAATGGACGTGGTGGTGCTTGAGAATTTGCCGTGGGGTGTTCGCGTGCATATCGATGGCGGCGGGGAAGGGATGATCGACAAGACGAAGACTTCCTCGTGGAATGCTGGTTCGGATGCCGGGCCGGAGGTTGGCGAGGTGCTTCGTGTCGTCGTCCTAGACGACGGCCGGCTGCCCTGGCGGTTGAGCGCCTTGACGAAAGACATCGAGTTGGCGCGTAAATTGCGGAGATGATATTCAGTCGAAAGTGATCACCTTCCGGTGGGTTGATCACTCGTGATCGAAGTCGAGGGTGTGCGCCGGTTGTCGCCTGCGGAGCATGGGGTTGTGCTTGCCGAAAATATCGTCCGTGCAGGTCAGGTGGCGTGGTGATACTCGTTGAGGATGCCGCCCAGTCGTTGCCTGTACCGCTCGAGAAGTCATCGTCGCTGGTAGAAGCGAGGCTTCAGTGTGTTGAGAGCATGTCCGGGTGATCGTGTCGCTGCTGTACAAGCTGACCCGGAAGCTGCTGACCATCCCGTCAGCGGTGCTGCGTAGCGAGACTGCCAAGGACGCCGAAATACTCGTGTGGGTTCCAAAAGTCAGCCATGTGGCCTGACCTGCGGTTAAGCTGCTGTGGGTTCGTACTTGTTGATGAGGCCGCCGAGGACTGGTCGGCGGCGTATCGACGTATAGCCCGGCTTTGCGGTCGGGTGGTCTGGTCGTGGTGGGTCAGGCCCATAGGGCTTGGTGGGGTCGGCGGTGGTTGTAGTGGGCCGCGTAGCGCTGCAGCACTGTTCTCAGGTGGTGTTCGTTGATGATGAGCAGGCGGTCGGTGGCTTCGCGTCTGATGGTGCCGACGAACCGTTCGGCGTGGGCGTTGGCTCGTGGACACCGTGGTGGGATCTTCACGACCTGGATGCCGGCGCCGGTGAGGACGGCGTCGAATGAGGTGGTGAACTGGCCGGCCCGGTCCCGGATGAGGAACCGGAAGTCGTCGGCCCGATCGGCCAGGTCCATCAGGTTGCGGGCCTGCTGGGTAGTCCAAGGACCATCGGGGTTGGTGGTGGTGCCGAGGATGTGGACGTAGCGGGTGGCGATGTCCATCACGAAGAACACGTACACGCGCTTGAGGGTGACGGCGCAGTCGACGTGGAAGAAGTCGCAGGCCAACAGGCTCGCGGCCTGGGCGCGCAGGAACTGTCGCCAGGAGGTGTCGGTGTCGCGCTGGGGCGCGGGTGGTATCCGCAGGCGCGTGAGCACGCGGCGGACCGTTGAAGCGCCTACCCGGTGGCCGGGCTTGAGCAGCTCGCCTTGGATCCGGCGGTGGCCCCAGCCGGTGTTCTCCCGGGCCATCCGCTTGATCAACGCCACGACGGTGTCGTCGGTCGGCGGGCGGCCGGTGCGGTTCGGGTAGGTCCACTTCTTCGCGATCAGGCGCCGGTGCCATCGCAGGACGGTGCCCGGTGTCACCCAACGGTGCTCGTACAGCATCTGGGGGAGTCGGCGCACCAGCGCGGCGAGTACGGCGCGATCGGCCCGCTCCAGCCGCGGGCGGGGGTTGGTGCGGCGCAGTACGGTGACTTCGTGCCGCAGCACCAGCGGCTGCACGTCTTTGGCCGCCGATGACCGGCCGAGCAGGACCAGCCAGCCGACGAGCCGGACGAAGGGCAGGTACAGCAGTCGTAGCGCCATGCCCCGCGATCATGCTCCTACGGCTCATGGTGCGCGATCGCCGCAGCTCAGCGCTCAGGTACAGAGTTCTGGAACCTCACAAGCTCCTGCAGGTCCTGCCGGACAGGCAGCGGGAGATCCTGGTGCTGCGCGTCGTGGTCGGTCTGACGGCCGAGGAGACCGCGGAGGCGGTGGGATCGACCCCTGGGGCGGTCAGGGTGGCCCAACACCGTGCGCTGGCCCGGCTCCGCAAGGCACTGGGCGAGGGCTGAACCGTGTCGATCACCAGCGGAACCGCCACCGCAGCCGTGCTCCCGCCCCTGGCCACGTCCATGTACCTGGCCGGAATGCCCTGGTACGCCCGCGTCCTGCTCGGCCTGTGCGCGCTGGGAACCCACGTCCTGCGGCAGTACTGGCTGTTCCGGCTCGGCGTAGTCGGAGCCGATGAAGCGTGGCGGCCGGGAGTCGGTGCAGCAGTGCCGCGAGGATGCCTGGTCGACGGGGGAGAGCCGTGGGCGGGCTTCTCCGAGTTGGCGTTCCAGGACGGTGATCTGGTGCCGTAGCGCCAGGATCTCCGTGTCTTTGTCCCGGTCGCTCAGGGGCGGCAGCCGCAGCAGAGCGAAGGCGTTGGTCACGCCGAGGTCGGCCAGTCGGAGCAGCACAGCCGGTCATCATGCCCGTCAGTTGACGAGACTGTGGATCACCAGCACTCTATGGGCTATCCGAGCCTGTTGGCCTGCTCACGCTTCTCACCTGCATGGATGAGGTTATCGGCATACACAGGCCGGACGTGCCGTCGACGGGCCGGCGCGCGCTGAGGACCACGCGGCGGCTGGGCCGCGCGAGTCCGCGCGCCGCAGTCCTGCGCGGGATGTCGCACCGGTCCCCAGCGTCTGCGGGGCACCTGCCGCTCGTACGCCGCCTGCCCGTCTGATGGCGCCGGATGAAGGGGGCCCGGTGGACGTCCGGCACGTGGAGTTCGCAGGCGACCTGTTCCTGCGCCTCGCCGCGGACGGCCGGCTCGTGCTGGAGCCGTCCGAGGCCGACAGGGCCATCGCCGGGCTGAGCACATGCTCGACGTGGTCGCCGACCGCCTGCGCGTGGTCGACCTGCTGCACGGCACGTCCCTGGACGGCCTCCGCCGCGCGCACCCGGAGGTCGAGCGCGCCGTCGTGGACGCGGTGTTCTCGGAACAGGTCACCGACGGGCGCCTGAGGCGGACGGTGGAGGAGCTGCCCAGGTACATCGAGGCGCTCGAAAGGGCCAAGAGGCCAGTGCCATCGCGGGCGGACCGGTAGGACCACGGCCGCGCGTCCTCGTCACCGGGAAGCACGGCTGAGCGCCGCCCGCACCGGTGTCCCACACCGGCCCTGGTCGGCCTGGTGGAGCCGCGACGGCCACGTGGACGTGCCCGGCGACCGCGGTCGCCGGGCACGCGGTGCCCACCAGGTTCACCCCGGCGGTCGCATCAGACGGCGTTCAGCGCCTCGGTGGGCGACAGCCGGGCGGCGCGGGCGGCGGGGAACCAGCCGGCGACGGAGCCGATCAGGACCGACGAGCCGACGCCCACCGCCACCGCCACCGCCGGGACGGTGATCGGCCAGCCGCTGTGCAGGGCCCACCCGGCGGCGGTGGCCAGGCCGAGCAGGATGCCGGTGAGGCCGCCGAGGACGGACAACAGCACCGCCTCGGTGAGGAACTGGGTCCTGATCTGCCTCCTGCCGGCACCCAGGGCCCTGCGGAGGCCGATCTCGGCTCGGCGCTCGACCACGGACACCACCATCGTGTTGGCCACGCCGATGCCGCCGACCACCAGCGCGACCGCGCCCAGCCCCAGGTAGGCGGTGGCGAAGGTGGTCTGCGCGGCCATCTTCGCCTGCAGGGCGTCTGACGGGCGGCTGACCTCGACCTCGTTGGGGTTCTGCGGGTTGACCGTGCCCGGCAGCAGTTCGGCGATCCGCTGCACGGCGTCGTCGTCGGAGCGCTCGTAGACGGTGGTGGGGTGGCCGTCGAAGCCGAGCAGCGCTTCGGCGGCCTCCCAGCCGATCAGGGCGGCCCGGTCCAGTTCGGGCGCCAGCTCCACGCGGGCCAGGACGCCGAGGACGGTGAACCAGCGGCCGCCCAGCCACACCTGCGTGCCGGGAGCGTCCACGCCCAGGTGCTCGGCCGCCGCCGCGCCCAGGACCACGCTCGGGTACCGGCCGGTGGCGGTGTTGAGCCACGTGCCGGTGCGCACCTGCGCGCCCACCACGTCCGGCAGGTCCGGTTGCGCCGCCAGCACCTGGATGGCGCCGGTGGACCGCGGGTCGGTCAGGTCGGTGCGGTGCACGGTGGCGCCGCGCACCGCACCCGTTCCGCCGGCCCGGTGCACGCCGGGCACCCTGGCGACCATCGCGACGACCTCGCGGGGCAACCGGCTCGTCTCGCCGGTGAACGTCTTGCCCGCGTTCACGCGGAGCAGGTTCGTGCCCAGGGCGTCGAGCTTCGCGGCCAGTTCCGCCTGTCCGGCCGCGCCGATGCCGAGCAGGGCCACCAGCGCGGCCACGCCGATCGCGATGCCCAGGGCCGACAGCGCGGCCCTGCCCGGTCGGCTGGCCACGCCCACCAGGCCCACCCGGACCAGCTGGGGGAACCGGACGCGGGCCGGGTGGGGGAGCGGGGCGCTCACCGCGACGCCAACGCGCTGTCGTGGCGGACCCGGCCGTCGAGCAGTTCGACCCGGCGCGGCAGCGAGGCGGCGATGCCGGGGTCGTGGGTGATCACGACGATCGTGGTGCCCTCGTCGTTGAGCTGCCGGAGCAGGTCGAGCACGCCCGCGCCGGTGGCCGAGTCCAGCGCGCCGGTCGGTTCATCGGCCAGTACGACCGCCGGGCCGGAGACCAGCGCGCGGGCGATGGCGACCCGCTGCTTCTCCCCGCCGGAGAGCTGTGCGGGCCGGTGCGCGGTGCGGTGGCCGAGACCGACCCGTTCCAGCGCCTCGTTCGACCGCCGCATCTGCTCGGCGTGGCTCACGCCGTGGTACAGCAGGCCGGTGGCGACGTTCTGGGCCGCGGTGAGGTGCGCGGTCAGCAGGAACTGCTGGAAAACGAACCCGACCCGCTTCGCCCGAACGGCCGAGAGCTGCCGGTCGTCGAGCCGCGCCACGTCGTGGCCGAGCAGCCGCACCACGCCCTCGGTCGGCCGGTCGAGGGTGCCCATGAGCTGGAGCATCGTGGACTTGCCCGAGCCCGACGGGCCGACCACCGCCAGCAGCTCACCCGCGTGCACGCGCAGCGACACGTCCCGCAGCGCGTGCACACCCCCGGGATGGGTCCGGCTGACGCCGTCCAGTTCGATCACCGGCGGGGTCACGACGCGGCCACCCGGACCTCCGCGCCCTCGGCCACGCCGGTGACCTCGACCCGCCCGTTCCCGAACAGGCCCAGCTCCACCGGGGTGAGGTCCACTCCGCCCGGGCGCACGACCTCGACGCCGTAGCCGCCGCCGGGCAGCGCCAGCAGCGCGTTGACCGGGACGGTGATGACGCCCTCGCGCCGTTCGGTGGTGAAGTGCACGGTGGCCGGAGCGCCGTCCAGACCGCCCGCCGCCGCCGGGTCGACCAGGGTGACCAGCACGTCGATCACCGCCGTGCCGTCGTCGCGGTTCCTCGCGACCGTCCCCACCGAGGCGACCGCGCCCTTCGTCCGGGCGCCCCCGGGCAGCCGGACCTCGACCTCCGCGCCCTGGCGGGCGATGGCCTGCTTGGCGACCGGCATCTCCACCGTCACCAGCCGTCCGGTGCCGCTGGCCCGCAGCACCGGGCCACCCGCGCCCGCGCCGAGCACCGAGGTCACCTCGGTGACCCGGATCTCGCCGGGCAGCACCACCACGTCGCCCACGTCGAGCGCGCCGGTGCGCTCCAGTCCCTTCACCCGCTGCCACTCGCGCAGCGCCGCCGCCGTGGCCCAGGTGAACGCGTCGTCGGGCGTGCCGGAGAACAGGCCCAGGTCCTTGAGGTTCTGCTCGACCAGCGTCACGTCCGAGCCCTTGCCCACACCGGCCCCGACCCGTCGCCACAGCGGCTTGTCGCCGCGCCACAGCGGGACGGGCCGGTCGTCCACCGCGAACACCCGCTCGTCGTGCCGCACGACCGAGCCCGGCGCGGGCAGCCAGGTGAAGACCCCGCCGGCCCTCGCGGTCACCTGGTAGGAGCCCGCGTAGCCGAGCGTGCCGCCGACCTGCTCCTGCTGCACCAGGTCCCCCCGGTCCGCGGTGGCCGTCCCGCCGGGTGGGTCCGGCACGACCTCCGCGACCCGCTCCTGCCCGGTGACCGCGACCGCGGTCACCCCACCCGCGCCGGCGACCAGCACTGCCGCCGCGATCACCACCGGGAGCCGCTTCACCGGCCGCCTTCCGCAGGTGCGGCGGGAACGGAACCGGCCTTGCCGCATGCCGTCAGGGCGTCCTGGAGCGTCTTGTCGTCCACGCCGCCCTCGTCGATCGCCATGCCCTTCCCTGCCTGGGGGTCGGGCACGTCCACGCCGTGTTCGCGCATGCACCGCGCGAACTCCAGCCGTTCCTCCATGACCTTCGGGTCGTTCGGGTCGAAGCGGGTGGAGGACTGGAACTCCTTGCACGCCTCCTGGGCCTTGGTGAACGCGGTCGGGTCGTCGTCCTTGCCCATGGCCGTCACGCCGCCCCGGACGGACCCGTCCTCCCCGAACGTCGGGTCGGGCATGTCGACACCGTTGTCGCGCATGCATTGCGCGTACTTCAGCGCCTTGGTCTTCTTGTCGGTCGCGGCGTCCCCGCCGGTGCCTCCGCTCGTGTCGCCGCAGCCGACCACCAGTGCGGCGAACAGCAGCGCCAGTGCTCCCAGGCGTGTACCCACGTCGTTCCTCCTCGGTTCGCGGATCCGTCGGGAGCAGGTCTACCGAGGGGGGTGTTTCCAGGCGGTTTCCGCCGCAGCGCCCGATGCCGCCGGGACCGCGGCGGAAGTGCTGCTCGCGGTGCCGGTACGGACGCGCGCGGTGCGACGTACCTCACTTCGCCGTGTGCGTCCGCAGGGACGAGGACGACGGCAGGCCGGCGGGCAGGAGCGCGAACCACGGCCCACCACCGGCATGAGGTCCGACCGGTCCGACCTCCGGTGGCACGGCGTGGACGGCACGTTCGTCGGCTCCGGGGTGGAGATCGCCAGGTACATGGCGGCCGAGCCCGGCGTCTCCGAGGACGGCACCACCCCGGGAGTAAGCCCACCCGCAGACCGCCAGGACGTGATCGTCGGTGGTGTGGTGGGCCTGGTGGCCGCCGATCACCCGATCACCGACGAGGCCGTCCTCACCGGATCGGGTTCCCGCCGGGATGACCTGGCCGACCGTCGTTCCGGTCCGCCCGCGATGTCCTTGAGCGTGGTGAGGCGAACCGTCCGCCGGCCCGGCACCCGACCGGCTCCGGGAGCGTGCCGGAGGGGCGGGCGGGGTGCTGTCGTCCCGGACGAGCACCGTCCACAGCGGACCACCTGCCGCCGAACAGGCGGAAGGCGGCGGGTGACACTTCGGTCCGGGTGCCACGTGGACGGGTCGGCGGCCGGACTTGTGGGCAAAGGTGGCGGCACGGGTGGGCAGACGCCTCGCCCGTCACCGCGTCACGCCACCGATCGCGTGGTCTGCTTGGCGCAGGACACCCGGGAGGCGGTAGACATGGTCCTTCGCCCACAGCATGCCGGTACGGCGTCGACGGTGTCGGACTCGGCTCCGCTCCGGCAGACCCAGTGCGCCGCCTGGTACCGCACCCGCCTGGGCCGGCCGGTCGAGGTCGTGGACGGAGATGTGTGGCTGTCCCTTACCGCGGGGCTCACCGCGTTCGAAGTACCCGCACACCTGGTGCCCCGGGTTCTCGAACGGATGAGGTCGATCGGGACCGGCGGCCCCGCCCCGCGCACCGGCCACGAGCGCGTGGCGTTCCTGTGCGATGCCGACGACCTGGTGCTCGCCCAGTCCGACATGCCGGTGGAGGTCGCCCAGCTGCGGGCTTCGGCACGACTGGTGTTGCCGCGGCCCGGCGACGCGGGCGCCTGGGTCGTTTGCCCGACCTGCACCGCAGAGTGCTGCCCTCGGCGGGGGCGGTGCTCCACGCGATCACCCACGTGACCGCCGCAGCGGCGCGTGAGGTGTCACGACGAGCACCGGTCCGCGTGAGCCGCTCCCGGCCCGTGCGCCGCCTGCCCACCCGATGCCCCTCGACGAAGGGGAGGCGTTTTCCCTCTGGCAGGAAGACTTCGCCGGCGATCTGTTCCTGCGTCCCGCCGTCGACGGCAGGCTCGTGCTGGAACAGGAGGAAGCCGACCGGATCATCGCGGACCTGAAGCGCACCCTCGACGTGGTCGCCGACCGCCAGCGCATGATCGACCTGCTGCGGGACGTGTCCTTGGACAAGCTCCGCCACCTCCACCCCGGACTCGAGAGCATCGTCGCGGACGCGGTGTTCGAGGAACAGGTCACCGAGGGACACCTGCGGCGGACGCTGCACGAACTGCCCAAGTACATCGAAGCGCTCGAAATGGCCAAGCGACCCGTGCGAGCCGAACAGTCCCCGGACGGGCAGGTCCCACCGGAGACATCCGGAGGCCGCTCCCGGGTCGAGCCCGACGGTCCCGCGGACACGGCTGCGACGTGATCGCTCCGGAAGCCGTCCGACGGGGAACGCGACTCGCTGATCCGATTCGGTCACCGACCACCGCAGAAGCCCGCCCTGAGGTCGGCACGGGGAGGTCGGCGTCCCGTTCAGGCACTCTTGCGGGGGATCGCCGAAGTGCCGTTCGTGGCGCGCGCTCGCTGCGCGACATCGCGAACCCGACACCACCGCTCGCCCGGTGCTCACCCGGGTCGATGCGGAACAGCCCGTCCCGAAGCCGTTGAGCGACATCCTCCCGATCCCCGACAGGTCACACCCGTCACACCCCGGTCACGAGCCGGTCGGTAGCACGACCTCGATCCGCAGGCCACCGCCGGGGCGGGGCGTGGCGGTGACCACGCCGTCGTGCGCCCGCGCGATCGAGTCCACGATGGACAGGCCCAGGCCCAGGCCCGCGCCGGTGCCGGTGGTGTGAAACGGTTCGAACAGCCGGGGGAGTTGGTCCTCGGGGAGGTGGCGGCCGGTGTTGGCCACGCCGAGTCGGCCGTGCCCGTCGGTGCGCACCCAGGCGGTGCCGCCGGGCGCGTTGTGGCGAATGGCGTTGACCACCAGGTTGGCGGTGAGCTGGACGAGCAGGACGCGATCGCCCAGTACGGCGGCGTCCACTGCCTCGACGTCGAGTTCGACCCGGTGTTCCGCGGCGAGGTCGCGGTGCTGGTCGACGACCTCGGTGACGACCTCGCGCAGGTTCACCGGTTCCCGGTGCTCCAGGCCGCGGTCGCTGCGGGCCAGGAGCAGCAGGCCGTCGATGATGCGCTCGATGCGGCGGTTGGTGGTCAGCAGGTGGTCCCGGGTCCTGACCACGTCGGGGTCCGGGTTGTCGTCGAGGCCGATCTGGAGCGCCGCGCGCTGCAGTGCGAGCGGGGTGCGCAGTTCGTGGGAGGCGTGGGCGACGAAGCGGCGCTGGCTCTGGAAAGCGGATTCGAGGCGGTCGAGCATTCCGTCGATGGTGTCGGCGAGCTCGATCAGCTCGTCGCGCGGTCCGTCGAGGGAGAGCCGTTCGTGCAAGGTGCCGGCCGAAAGCTGCCGGGCGGTGGCGGTGATGGTGTGCAGCGGGCGGAGCACGCGGGCGGACAGCCACCAGCCGCCCAGCAGCGACAGCGCGGCAACGCCGAGCAGGCACAGGGCCGAGACGACGATCAGCGTGTCGAGGGCGGTCGTGCGGGCCACCTCGACGACCTGATCGCTGTCGCGCGAGTAGACCTGGATCTCCCCCGTCGGCAAGGCGGGTGTGCCCCGGACCGCTTGTGCCAACTGCGGTTCGAGCTGCCGGTCCATGGCCAGGTACACGGCGGTGAGCAGGAGGGCGCCGCTGACCAGGATGAGACCGCCGTAGAGCAGGGTGAGCTTGACCCGGATGGTGACTCGCACGTCGTCGTCCCTCAGAGGCGGTAGCCGGCGCCGGGCACGGTCTCGATCACCGGTGGGTCGCCCAGCTTGGCACGCAGCTTGGACATCGCGACGCGCACCGCGTTGGTGAACGGGTCGGCGTGCTCGTCCCAGGCGAGTTCGAGCAGCCGCTCCGGGCTGAGCACGGCTCCCTGCGCGCGTAGTAGCACGGCCAGCACGGTGAACTCCTTGGGCGAGAGGTCCACGGGTCGGCCGTCGCGGGTGACGGTCCGGTCGGCGACGTCGAGCCGCACGCCCCTGCGTTCCAGGACCGGCGGCAGCGCAGGTTGGCTGCGTCGGCACAGCGCGTGGACCCGCGCCACCAGTTCCGGGTACTCGAAGGGCTTGACCAGGTAGTCGTCCGCGCCCAGTTGCAGACCGTCCACCCGGTCCTCCAGCGAACCGGCGGCGGTGAGCATCAGGACCTTCGTGCGGCCGCCCCGCGCGACCAGGGCGGCGCACACCTCGTCGCCGTGCCTGCCCGGCAGGTCGCGGTCGAGCACGAGGACGTCGTAGTCGTGGTAGGTCAGCCGTTCGTCGGCGGCCAACCCGTCGTGCACCACGTCCACCACCAACCCGTGCTTGCGCAGACCCATCGCCACCAGGTCTGCCAACTCCACCTCGTCCTCGGCCAGCAGCACGCGCATCGGTCCAGGATAGGAAATGGGGTGTTTCCACCGCATTTCCGCCGCCGCGAGCCGACGCCGCCCGCTCTCCGGTGCGATCCGGGGAGCGGGCGGTGTCCGTCAGTGCCGCAGCGGCCCGTAAGCGTCGAGCACCGAGCGGATGCGGTCCGCCAGGGGCTCGGCGACGGGGGTGCGCGGGGCCGCGGCGGTGGCGTCGCCGTCGGCCGGGACGTCGGGCCTGGGTTGGCCCGCGCACGTCGTTCCCCTCGCCGGCACGGTGCCGCGGACGAGGTAGGCGTCGACCAACTCCGTCACGCACGCGTTGCGGCCGTACAGGCCGTGACCGCCTTCATCGGTCACGGTGACCAGGCGGTCGTCCAGCTCCCCGGCCATCACCACCCCGCCCTCGTACGGCGTGATCGGATCCGCCTCGGCCTGCACCACGAGGCCACGCGGGTAACCGCGGCGCTTGAGGTCGACCAGCTTCTCCGGTGGGGTGAACGACCGGAACGTGCAGTTGCTCGGAGCCGCGGCCATCGCGCCCGCCGTGTACGGGTACTTCTCGCGGAAGATCCGCATCTGCTCGTAGTAGGCGTTCAGGTCGGTCGGCCAGTCGGCCTCACAGGTGACCGCCTGGTAGCTCCCCGGCCGGAGGACGGTCTCCGAGTGATCGACCAGCAGCGCCAGCGCCTCGGCGGCCTCTGGTGTCACGGGCGCGCCGTCGGCCAGCGAATCGAGCAGCCGCACCAGCTCCGCCGTCTCGGTCCACAGCGGGCGGTAGGTGGCGCTGGTGCCGATGACGATGTCGAAGACGGTGCCGTCGATGGGCTCGATACCCGGCGGGTCGTCCGGCAGGTGGACCGGGTTCGCCTGGAGTCGACCGCGCAGGGCGTCGAACCGCCGCAGGACCTCCTCCGGGGTCTTTCCGAGCCCGAAGGTCCCGTCACGCTCGGCGGCCCAGGCCGCCAACGCCTCGACGTTGCGGGTCGCGCCGACGGCCTGCTGCTTGGTCGCCTCGTAATAGAGCCAGCCGGGGTGCATCGAGGAGTCCAGCACGCTGCGGTCCAGCCGGTGCGGGAACAGGCTGCCGTAGACCGCCCCGAGGTAGGTGCCGTAGGAGAACCCCAGGTAATTGATCTTCCGCTCGCCCAGTGCCGCCCGCAGCAGGTCCATGTCCCGGGCGGTGTTCGCCGTGCTGATGTGCTTGCGCACCTCCCCGCCGGCCGCCGCGCACCCCCGCTCCAGCCTGCGGGCGTCCTCGGTGATGGCGGCGAACAACTCGTCCGGTGGGCGGCTGTCCTCCGTGACGGTGGTCGGCGTGTCGCACGACAACTCGCCGGAGTACACGACACCCCGCGGCGAGAAGCCGATCAGGTCGTAGACGTCCGCGATCCCCTGGTCCTCGAACGCCTTGGGCATCGTCACGCCCTCCTGGCCGGGCCCGCCGGGGTTGAGCAGCAGCACCCCCCGGCGCTCGGCGGGCTTCGACGCCTTGCGGCGCGTCACCGTGATCTCCATCGTCCCGCTGCGAGGACTGCGGTAGTCCACCGGCACGGTGATCTTGCCGCAGTCGATCCCCGTGAACAGCGCGTCCCACTGCTCCTGCGTGTAGTAGGGCGGCGGCGCCAGGTCGCACGCCTGCCACCGCACGTGCCGGTGGCCGATTCCCGCTGTCCCCGCGTCCTCTTCCGCCGTCGCGGTGACGGGCGTGATGACCGCCCCGACCGCCACCACCGTCGCCGCCACCACCGTCGCCGCCACCACCTGCATCGAACCTCGTCGTCCCAACGTCAACACCTCTCGTGTTCAGCCGATCACCGACCGCGCGGACGTTAGGGACGAGGGTGTTTCCACGGCATAACCGCGTACCGAACGCAGTGCGGGCGCGTGCGACATCCCCGCGGGACGCGCCGTGCCGTAGCGCCACCGCCGTTTCCCGGTGGTTTCCGCGTGTTCCGGAGTCGTATTCGGTGCCCGACAGGGCCGCGTTCCGACGGTCCTGGGCGATCGGCGTTGATCCGAGGACGTGCGGCCGTGTAATCCAGGAGCGGTCCGTCCACGGGGGACGGACCAGTGGCGGGGCTGGATCGCCCCCGCGCAACGGGAAGCAGTGGAGGAACGAATTGACTTCGATCCCACGCCGTTCGGTGTGAAAGGGAGCGCTCGGCGCGGCGGCGGTGACCCTGGCGGCAGGACCGGCGATCACGGCCGCGCAGCCGGGGACGGTCCTGCCGGAAACCCTCGACCGCACGAGGTCGCTCGCCTACGGCCGCCACCGCGCCGCCACCGGCGCGGTGGCACCCACCCACCTGAGCGTCAGTTCGGCGAATAGCAGGTTCCGGGCGCGCACCGCGTCGGGGTGGGGGGAGTGGCGCTCGATCGCGAGCTGCCCCAGCGGCCGCAGCGAGGCGTCGAGGACCGCGTTCGTCCGCGTTCCGGAGGGCGCGCTGGAGTACGAACTCGACATGACCGAGTGCGGGTCGGTCTCGGAGCTCAACACCACCGCGGGGCGTGCCCTGGGCGAACCGGCGCCCTGGTCCGCAGGGACGTGGCTGTGCGGTCGGCGGTTCCACGGGACCTACCTGTCGCGGGCCGCGTGGGGCGCGAACGAGCCACTGCGCTTCGCCGAGGACGGCTCCGGACGCTACCCGCTTGCCTACTTCCCGGTGCAGACGCTGACCGTGCACCACACGGCGCTCCAGGTCGGCCCGGACCCGGCCGCCGATGTGCGGGCGATCTACCACGACCACACCATCACCCAGGAGTTCGGAGACATCGGCTACCACCTGCTGATCGACCCGGCCGGTCGGGTGTACGAAGGGCGGCACTCGGGCGTCGACGGCGTCCCGGTGTTCGGTCCCGACCTGTCGAACGGCGTGCCGCAGATGTCCAACGCCGCCCACGTCGGCGGGTTCGACGCGGGCAACGTCGGCGTGTGCCTGCTCGGCGACCTCACTTCCGGCGAGCCGACCCGGGCCGCCGGTGACGCCCTGGTCAAGGTGTTGGCGCTGCTGTCGCTGGCCTGCGGCCTGAACCCGCTGGGGCGGACCGACTACGTCAACCAGGTCAACGGTGCCACGGCGACCGTGGACAGCATCTCCGGCCAAGTCCTCGCCGATCCCGCCGGGCGACTGCTGTGGACCTCGCCCGAGCTGCCCGGTTCGGTCCACGATCCGACCGCGGCCCGCACCCACGGCATCGTCGACGCTCTTACCATGGCCGACATCGCCTGCTGGGCCGATAAGGCCTACCGAGGCGCGGGCGGTCCGATCCGAGTGCCCCATCGCGGCAGGTGGCACAACCTCCCGCCCCGTCAGCAGGCGGTCAACCGCTCCCACGCCCGCATCCGCGCACTCGGCGAACGAGCCGTCCCCATCCTGGAAGCCTGGCGACTACTGCGCAGACTCCGCTGCTCCACAACCCGCATCACCGACCTGACCCGAGCCGTCCTCACACTCCACCTCAACACCGGATGAAGTCGGAAAGGCCGCACTCCCTCCCGCATCGATCGCGGGGGACTGTAAACGAGCGGCTCTGGCCCGTAGTCGGTGGTGACGCTGGGCATCCTCCTGTCCTGACAAGTACCGGAGTGGCCATCGACTACGGTTCAGAGCCGCCCGTTCGACAGACCCTCGGCAGCCCGAACCGGACGTGGAGCGCGCCGACCACTTGACCGCGAAGGCTGGAACCGTCCGCAATTCTGCGTATGCGGTGCGGTGGGTCCGGGGTTCGGTGGGCGTGATCGAGTACCGCCTCCTGGTGGACAGCGGTGTTAACGGGCGGGGGGACGAGGTGGGGCACATCGTTCAGGGCGGCGTGGTGTCGGGGGCGGGGGCGTTGTTCCAGGCCGGGCAGGACATCACCGTGCAAGGTGATCTGGTGGTGCACGGCGTCGCGCCAGAGCGCGGACAGCCTCCGGTCGGACGGCTGCTCACCGAGGTGACCGACCCGTTCGGCCTGGAGGTGCACCGGCCGAGGGGCGATGAGCGGCACGACCCGCTGGAGGGCGCGTTCGTCACCGATCCGTTGCTCTACTCGCGGAGGTCCCGGCTGCCGGAGTTGCCGGTGCTGCCGTCCTACGTGCCACGCCCGCACGACGTCGCCCTGCGCGAGGCGCGGGACGAGGCGGTGGCCGGCCACCACCGGGTGATCACGCTGGTCGGCGCGTCCTCGACCGGCAAGACGCGGGCGTGTTGGGAGGCGGTGCGCGGCCTGCCACCCGGTTGGCGGCTGTGGCATCCGATCAACCCCGACCGCGCCGAGGCGTGCCTGGCGGGACTGCCCTTCGTCGCGCCGCGGACGGTGATCTGGCTCAACGACGCCCAGCACTACCTGTCGGGGCCGGTCGGCGAACGGGCCGCGGCCGGCCTCCGGGAACTGCTGGGCGACACCGGACGCGGTCCGGTCCTCGTCCTGGCCACGACGTGGCCCGAGCACTTCACCATGCTCACCGCCGACCCGGGCGGGCACGCCCGCGTCCTGCTCGAAGGCACGGCGATCGAGGTCCCCGCGAAGTTCAGCGTGCAGACGTACGAGACGGCCTGGACGATCGCCGCCCGGGACCACCGCCTGGGCACCGCGCTGCGCCGCGCCGAAGACGGCCAGGTGGTCCAGTACCTCGCCGGAGCGCCTGCGATTCTGGAGCGCTACCGGTACGCGCCGCCCGCTGCCCAGGCGCTCGTGCACGCGGCGGTGGACGTCATCGCCCGCTGCGGCGGCCGTGATCTTTCGGCGGCCCTGCTGACCGAGTTGGGAGCGCAGTACCTGGCCGGCCGATCGGAGCTTCGAAGAGGGGATTGGTTCTCTTCCGCGGTGGAGTACCTCACCGAGCCTTGCCGTGGCGTACCCGGTCCGTTCGAGGTGGTGAACGACCCGTCCGGACAGACCTGCTACCGCCTGGCGGACTACCTGGTCCAGGAGTTGACCTGGCGCAGGTGGAACGTCTCATGCAACGCGGAGTTCTGGAACAGCCTGCTCGCCCATGCGACTCCCGCCCAGTTGCCGCTGCTCGCCGTGCAGGCTGAGGCCAGGCATTTGTACCGCTGCGCCTACCGCGCTCACCGGAAGGCGGGGGGACCTGTTCGCGGCCGTATCGCTGCTCTACCGCTGCGGTCGCGCGGCGGAAGCGCTCGTCCTGTTGCGCGGCATGGCGTCTGCGGGGCACGCCGATGCCGTGCGCAACGCGGCAGCACTGCGTCGCTATGTGCGACGGATGCGGAAGGTGGTGCGGAAAGGTCGACGGTGTACTGGCCCGCGAGCCGGGGCCGACGCCTTCGAAGCGGGGGGAGTGCTGGTGAGATCCGGCCGGCACCGTGAGTTGCTGATCTTGGCGGACGAACTCATCGCGGCGGGCAAGGTGTCGCTGGCTTATAACGCCCTGATCCACCACAGCATAGAGGCGGGCTGCGCGGAGATCATCGCGGACCAGTTGGTTGACGCAGGGCTTCCCGGCGTCAGACAGTTCGAAGAGGACTCCTCCGGCCGGTTGTGGTACAGGGAGATGATGCGCGAAGTCAACTGCCGGCTGATCCGGGTGTTGAAGGGTCGCCTGAAGGACCAGAAGCCCTTCAGCCTCCTGGAAGCGGTCCTGCTGGCGAACCAGGCCGGAGACCGGGAAGCCGAGATCGAATTCGCGCTCCGCGCGGTCGAGGCGGATCTGCCGTTGCCCGACGAACAAGCGGTCGCACGCCCGCTCTTCTCCCAAGCCTTGGGGATCCTCCACCACAACGGCAAGTCCGACGACGCGTTCCGGCTGGCCCGGTACGGTCTCGCGCCGGGCGCGACCATCGCCGAACCCTGGCCGGCAGAGTGACCGGGTACCGCTCGCCGCACTGAAATCGGCTCAACTCGGTGCGTGGCGTGCGGTAGCGTCCGTTTCGACTCAAGACCGGCTTCGCCACCGACTCGCCCATCCGCACCTGGATCCATTATCGGGCCAAGGTCGCGTGAAGCAGCACCAGCCATGCCGCTACAGATCTTGAAAGCTGGCATCACGGGGGTTCCGGCTCGAAGTCCAGCCCGGTGTGGACGAAGAAGGCGCTGATCGGTCGGGTCGGTACTGCATCCGCTTGAGCCGGTTCTTCACGATCACGACCCGGTGGTCGATGCCGTGGACGAGGAGATTTCCATGCTGCGCTTGAGGTGTGACCAGACGTGTTCGGTCGGGTTGAACTCGGGGACGTAAGGCGGTAATCGGATGACGTTGTGTTTGCCGAGAATGGGGTTGGCCGTGGTGCCGAGGATGTGGACGTGGCGGGTGGCGACCTCCATCACGAAGAAGACGTAGATCCGTTTGGGGGTGGTGGCGCAGTCGACGTGGAAGAAGTCGCAGGCCGACATGCCCGTGGCCTGCGCGCGCAGGAATTGTCGCCAGGAGGTGTCGGTGTCGCGCCGGGGCGCGGGTGGGACTCGCAGGTGCTCGAGCACGCGGCGCACGGTCGAGGCGGCCACCCGGTGGCCGAGCTTGAGCAGCTCACCCTGAATGCGTCGGTAGCCCCACGCGGCGTTCTCCCGGACCATCCGCTCGATCAACGCCACCACGGTGTCGTCGACCGGTGGGCGCCGGGTCCGGTTCGGGTAGGTCCACTTGTCACGCCCAGGCGTCGGTGCCATCGCAGGAGGGTGCCCGGTGTCACCAACCGGTGCTCGCGCAGCGGTCGAGTGAGTCGGCGAACCAGCGCGGCGAGCACAGTTCGATCGGCCTACTCCAACCGCGGGCGGGGGTTGGTCCGGCGCAGCACGGCAACTTCATGGCGCGATACCGGCAACTCCACGTCCTTGGCTGCGGAGGACCGGCCGAGCAGGACCAGCCAGTCACCGGGTCGGACGAGGATCGGGTACAGCAGTCGTAACGCCACACCTCACGATCATGCCCTGGAGGTCCAGCGTGTGCGATCGTCGCAGCTCAGCATCCCAGTGCAGAGTTCTGACACCCCCACAGGCCGCAGACCGGTGAAGGGTGCGTGCGGTCCACTCCGACCGGGACGCTGAGATCACCTGTACCCGATCGTGATCCCCGATCCGTCCAGACGACCCATCATCGAGTTACGTGACAACCTCTAGGCTCGGACGGTGCACTGGGACCGACCTGAACTCGCCGAGCTGTGGCGGCTGGCCCGCGAGACCCTGGAGGGTGGCGGCCGGTCCGCGTTCGGCATTCGCGTCGAGGACGAGAAGACCGCCGCGGCGCTCACCGAACTGTTGCGCAAGCCGGTCGCGCACCCGGCCCGCCGCCAGATCTCCCTGGCGCGTCTGGACGAGCACGTCCGTGCGCACGGCAGCACGCTGACCGAGGTACTGGAAGCGTTGCACGGCAGGCCGATCGGCATGTCCACGGCCGAGGAGGCCTCGACAGCCGACGCCGTGCTGAAGTTCGCACTGCGTCAGCACAACCTGCTGCACGAACCGTGGGCCGCACCGTGGATCGCGCACGTGCGCCGGTACGGCAAGATCCCGCAACCGGCGTTGCCGATGCTCGCCAACCAGGCGGCCTGGGTACTCGGCAAGCTCGGTCCGACGACGACCCGGTACGCCCTGGCCGGCAACGACCTCGACGACGGACGCCCGCTCGCCCGCATCGTGGGCAAGGCGCTCGAACTCATGGGCACGACCTGGGAGCAGGCTGGAATCTTCAAGGACGCCTACAGCGACCCGGTGCTGACCTCCCAGGGCTACCTGACGCTGAACGACACCCTCGAGGCCCCGGAGATCACCGTTGTCCGCAGCCCACGCCTGCTCGAATCCGGCGTGCCCGGCCCGTTGATGGTGCTCCCGAACGGCCTCACCGCGCAGGCCAAGCACCACCTCGTCGGCAAGGCGGTCCGCTGCCACAACGACTTCACACCGGACGGCGTCCGCGCGACCAACGACATCCTCGCCTGGACCGGCGGCACGGCGTGGCGCATGTCGGCGAACGACTACCGCGAGGCCGTCACCACCCTGATCGCCCGCGGCGTCGAACTGCCGACGTTGAACAACGGCCCCGCGGAGGCCACCTGGGATCCCGACCTGGCCAAGACCATGACCACCACGGGCCTGGTGGTCACCGAGGAGCACGTGCTGCCGTCACTGCTCTGACGGCGAACCGCCTCACGTCCCGCCACCTGTACCCCCTGGATGATCCACGCACGATCCTCCGCAGGTCAGCGAGATCCGGCGTCCTTCGCGGCCTCGCCGCGCAGCAGCGCCGGAGGGAGTGGACAGCAGCTGAACCACCCCCGCGTGCGCGGGACGAGGCTTCGCGACCAGCGGGTTTACGAACCAGAACAGTGTTTCTCATTCGGTCCGCATCGGTCCACCATCTGCTGTTCGCCTCGCATGTATCCACGATCCCACATGTCGAAGGCAGACCTGTCCGCGTATCGTCATGGCAGCCGAGGACTGCTTGCTCTCAGGTGTCGGCGACAATCGCACCGCTTATGCCCAGGGCTCGGGCGAGTGCGTAGGTGAGGTGCCACGCCAGGTCCCCAATGGCGTGCGTTCACCTGGTATTTCGCTCGATCAAGTCCACGGGGATGCCTCCGGCAACCGAGGGCTGGAGCCTGCCCGACCCGGGCGGGCAGGAGAAGTCGTGGACATTGGTCCGGCCTGGACGTCCGACCCGGTGACCCGGCAACAAGTAGTCGACAGACAACGACGGGCCCGGCGCGGCTGCTCAGAGCAGGCGCAGGGCCTGCGGGTCGAGCGAGCGCTGCCTCGTGGAAGCGCACGAGGTGGTGCCTCGGAACCGGTGCGATGCCGACCGGGTGACGTGGTTGCCCGTCGAGGTCAGCGCACTGACGTTCTGCTGCGCATCGAGGAGCAGCAATGGAAGGGGTACCGGTCATGACCGACGAGCGCGCCGGCGATCGGGGCCCTGGCCTCGCTGTGACTGTGGTGCTGCTGGTGCGGGCCCGCGCCCGTCGCGCTGCGCTGCGCCGCAAGCGCGAGCCGGCCGACGCCGACTTGCGGTGAACGCGCCGGGGACCTCCCGTACTGGCACCTGCAGTGGACCGGGACCGCCGTCCGCCTCATCGGGGCGACCGGCCTGCCCACCGTCGTCCACCCGGTCGCTCGCCGCCGCGCCTGAACCAGGGGGTTCGAGGAAGGCCAGTGCGTGGAGGCGTGTGGCGAGCGCGGTGTCGAGGTGGCGGAAGTCCGCTGCGGTGATGCTCCGGACCTGGACGGCGGGAAACTCCCGCCCAGGCCGACCGGCGCGGCGGGGGTGCCGGGTCGATGCCCGCGGTGTGCAGGATCTGCCGGACCGTCGAGGCGGCGATGCGGTGGCGAGCCGCAGCACGAGCAGCTCGGTGTCCTCGACCGCCTCGCCGCGCAGCACGGGGGACGGACGGCGACTTCCGGGTGATCTTGCACAGAAGGGACAAGATCACCCGGACATTGCCTCCAGCGGCGTCTGCGCTGCTCTGCCGGCGACGATGACTCTCCAACGGCACAGGCGACGGACCTGTCGCACAGTTCGGTCACTCCCCAGGCGCTCCCGGACGCCGACCAGTTCGCTGACATCAACGGATCACCGTCGCACCCGGCACGATCGACGCCATGATGGTGCGGTGACCGATCCTTCCACTCCGGCGTCAGTCGTTCCGCTCCCTGCTGGTCAGTCGAAGCAGGTCGTGACCCCCTTATCGGGCAAGGCGGTCTTCGCCGCGGCGGTGGGGACAGTGCTCGTCGTGGTCGTGGCTGTCACCGCTTTGTGGCTGACCCTCGCCGTAGGCGGTGTCGATCCGGCACGGGTGACCGCGCGGTTGGAGGTGTTGCGGATCGGGCTGAGCCTCGGTCTGGGTGGCGGCGGGCTGTTCGCGCTCTACCTGGCGTGGAGACGGCAGCGGTCCACGGAGATCGCGCTGCTCCAGAAGGAACGCGACCAAGCAGACGTCGCCCGCGCTCATGCCCTCCAGGAGCGCGTCGCCGCGGAGAACCGTGCGCACCAGGAACGGGTTGCCGTCGCCACCGAAGCCGACGCGGCCGCCCGCCGCATCACCGAACTGTTCACCAAGGCGGTTGAGCATCTCGGGGCCGGTGAGGCCCCGGTCCGCTTGGGAGGGCTCTACGCGCTGGAGCGGCTGGCTCAGGACAATCCCGAGCAGCGGCAGAGCATCGTCAACGTCGTGTGCGCCTACCTGCGGATGCCGGTCGACCTGCCGCAGGAGCCGGCCGACGACCCCGACGCGCACCGCCGGCGGCTGCGTGAGCGCGAGGTCCGGCTCACCGCTCAACGCGTCCTGACCGGTCACCTGCGCCCAGGCGACGATCCCGGCCACCACACCGCGGGGTTCTGGCCCGACCTGGAGCTCGACCTGACCGGCGCGGTGCTGCTCGACGCCGACTTCAGCGGCTGCCACGTGCGTGCCCTGCGGCTGCCCGGCGTGACGTTCCTCGGCGACGTCCGATTCACGGGGGCGACCTTCACCGAGGACGTCGCCTTCGACCAGACCGCCTTCACCGGCGACGTCAGGTTCGACCACGCCACCTTTGCCGGTCGCGCTTCGTTCCGCGACATGGCCTTCACCGGAAACGCCGACTTCACCGGGGCGAAGTTCGCGCGGGGCGCACGGTTCGAGGGTGCCTCCTTCGCTGCCGAAGCCGGATTTCGCGGGGTGAGGTTCACCCGCACCGCATGGTTCACCAAGACCGCGTTCGCCCGTGGTGCCGAGTTCGGCTCGGTCCGCTTTGCCGCCGACGCCGAGTTCCGGGGCGCGGTCTTCGCCGGCAACACCAGGTTCGTCGACACCGCCTTCCTCGGCAGCGCCCACTTCCACGGCGCCGCGTTCCGCCGGGACGTCAGCTTCCGGGAGGCCGTCTTCACCCGCAGCGCTAACTTTCACGGGGTGGGCTTCGGCGGCAACGCCGGGCTGCGCGACGCGGCGTTCCGCAAGGACGCCGAGTTCCGCGGCGCCGTCTTCACCCAGGCTCCCCGGATCACCGCCGACCAGTTCTCCGGCGGTGTGCCACCGGAACTGGTGGAGCGCCGGAAGTAGACGTCGGTTCCGCGAACCGCAACGCGATCCGTGGAAGCGAACGGAAGGTGTCGGACCCGTTCGACGGCCTTGAACCGCATTCAATGCCCCTCAAGGGCGTGTTCGTACCGCGCACCAGCAACTCCACGTCCTTGGCCGCCGGTGGCCGGCCGAGCAGAACCAAACAGCCGACGAGCCGGACGAAGACCAGGTACGACAGTCGTAGCACCATGCCTCACGATCATGCTCCTACAGCTCGTGGTGCACGATCACCGCAGCTCAGCGCCTCAGCGCCTCAGCGCAGAGTTCTGAAACCCCACAGGCGGCTCTGCGGCACCGAGCTTGGTGACGGTCCAGCGGGCGATCCGCCGCGACTTGACCCGCGGTGACCGCGCGGGGCTGGCCACTGGTGAGCGGGACCGGCGGAGGTTCGACGTGTTCGGGCAGCGCCTGCCGTCGTTTCGTAACGCGGCCTGGGAAGCCGACCACATCGAGGCTTCGGTGGAGGTCGACGTCGACGGCAGGGTGGTGAAGCCGTGGGTGACGTGGTTCGTCGACGCCGCGCACAATGAGATCTGTGGTACCGCCGTGACGCCGGGGATGCCCCTGACGAGGGTGTACCGGTCCAATCGAGAACCCGACGGCACCCTTGATCCTCACGACTGATCGGGGACTACTTGCTGTGGACCCAGTGTGGATCCTGATGTGCAACCCAAGGTGCGTGAGCGGTGACACTGCGGACGTATGGTCGCGCGCACCAGTGATACGCGACTCACGTCGTCCGATGTATCGAACAGCTCATCTAATGTGACGCCCAGCGGCTAGGCCAACGGCTTGGGACGGTCGGACCAGGCATCCGAGGCTCGTAGGAGAAACATGGCGGCGTCACCACCGAGGCAGGCTTCCACCGCGTATGAGCGATATCTGCAGACGGACCAGCTGTTGAGCCTGCAGCGGGATCCCGATGGCCTCGTTCATCCCGACGAGATGATCTTCCTTGTCGTCCAGCAGTCGTCGGAATTGTGGCTGAAGCTCCTGGTGCGCGAACTCGAGGCCGCCGAGGCCCTGGTGGCCGCCGAAGCGACACTGTCCGCGATTCGTCACCTCCGCAGGGCGCATTCCTACATGGGAACCTTGACCGGCCAGCTCGACGTGCCGGACTACATTTCCCCCTGGTCGTATCAGCAGATCCGTACTCAGTTGGAAGACGGCTCCGGTTTCTCCTCCCCTGGCTGGTCCTCTACACGCAGAGTGGCACGAAGGCTGGGCGACGAATTTTTCGCGCTCCTGGATCGGCGCGGTGCCGGGTTGCGTGAAATTTATGTCAACCACACTCGATTCGAGGACCTTTACCAGCTCGCGGAAGGCCTGGTCGACCTCGACGTCGACTGCATGCTGTGGCGCACGCGGCATCTGAAGGTTATCGAGCGCACCATCGGCTCCGAGACGTCCGGGCTGGCCGGAACGCCGATCGAGGCCCTCGCCAAGTTGACCCCACAGCGTTTTTACCCTGCTCTTTGGCAACTCCGTTCGCAGCTTACCGACGAAGCTGACCGGCGGCTCGCCTCGCCTGGGCAGGGCCGACTTGAGGAGCAGGCTTGCGAATGAACGAAAAATCGCCTGCGTCCTCGATGGACTGGGACGACCTGATCGACGCAGTACGCCCCTACCTCGACACGCTGATCGACACTCAGCGCACACCGTCGACCCGGCCGGTCTTCACCGACGACGAGGCGTTCCACGAGAGTTCACAGGCACCGGGACCTGTGCCGGAGGTGAGCACCCCGCTGCCGGACCTGCTGGACGAGATCGTCTCGTCCGTGCTTGCACGCGGGTATCTCAACGGGGCGCATCCGCGTTATTTCGGCTATTTCCACCCACGTCCGCTACCTGTGACAGTGCTCGGGGACAGCATCGCCTCTTTGCTCAACCAAAGCCCGGCGGCGTGGCGGATGGGCCCCGCCGCGACTTCGATGGAGGTGCAGACCCTGGCGTGGCTGGCCGACTTCATCGGCTACCCGGGCGCGGCGGGTTCTGCTCTTCCCCCTGGGATCTTCACCTCGGGCGGGACTATCGCCAACATTTCCGCGTTGAAGCTGGCCAGAGACGCCGTACTCGGGGAAGAGGTCCGGGAGAACGGAATCAGCGGGGGCAGCTTGCGCGGCACCGTGTACGCCTCCGCCGAGTCGCACTACTCCCTCTCCAGGGCGATGGACATGCTCGGTATGGGCCGCCGGTCGCTGCGGCTCGTCCCGACCGATCCGACCGGCCGCATCCTCGTCGAGGCCCTGACCGACCGGATACGCGATGATCTGCGTAACGGGCATCGTCCGGTTGCGATCGTTGGCATGGCCGGCGCGACCGCCACCGGTGCGATCGATCCGCTTGCCGAGTTGGCCGAGATCTCCGCCGAGTACGGCATGTGGTTCCACGTCGATGGTGCGGCAGCAGTTGTCTTCGCCGACTTTCAGCGGACCCGAGCGGAGTTCGCCGGTCTCGCGATGGCGGACTCAATCACACTGGATCCGCACAAGTGGCTGTTCCTGTCCTATGGGCTTGGATGCCTGCTGGTCCGTGACCCGAACCGGCTTTCGAGCAGCTTCTCAGACCAGGCGCACTATTGGAGCCATGACAGCCGGACCGACTTTGTGCACCTCGGGCCGGAAGGAGCACGTCCATGGAAGTCCCTCGGGCTCTGGCTGGCGCTGCGTCATCTCGGACGGGACGGGTACGAAAGCCTGCTCATGGGCAATCTCGACATGGCGCAGTATCTCGCCGAGCGGGTACGTGCGGCCGACTGTCTTGAACTCTTCGCCGACCCGGCGCTTCCCATCTGCTGTTTCCGGGCCCTCCCTCCGAACAGCGATGTTGATATCAACGCCTACAACACGGCTTTGCACAGCGCGGTTATCGAGCGTGGCGATGTCCACCTCACCATCTGCCACCCGAACGGCGAGGCATACCTCCGGGTGGCGATCAACAACTACACCACGCGCCGCGAACACGTCGACGCCCTCATCGAATCGGTGCTCAGGGCCCGCGCCACGCTCGGCTAGCCGATGTTGTGCTGCGTCATCAGCTGTTCGAGGTGGGAGCGAGCGGACTCGGTCCTGGAGCACGACGATCGCGAACGCGGCCTCGCCTGGTAGGTGCTGAACAGCTCACTGGCTTTCGTGCTGATGACCCGCAGCAACCTGTGGGGTGCCAATAGTCGGCCGCATGGTCTGACCTGCGGTTAGGCAGTTGTGGGTTCGTACTCGTTGATCAGGCCACCGAGGACTGTTCGACGGCGTATTGAGGTGTAGTCCGACTCTGCGGTCGGGTGGTCCGGTCGTGGTGGTGTGAGTTGTGGGGGTTGGTGTGGTCGGCGGTGGTTGCAGTGAGCCCTTTCCAACCTCATCCGGCGGCGAGGTGGAGTGCGAGGACGGCTCGGGTCGGATTGGTGATGCGGGTGGTGGAGCAGCGGAGTCTGCGCAGTGGTCGCCAGGTCTTCAGGGTGGAGACGGCTCGTTCGCCGAGTGCGCGGATGCGGGCGTGGGAGCGGTTGACCGCCTGCTGTCCGTGCGAGAGGGTGTGCCACTTTCCGCGGTAGGGCACGCGGATCGGACCGCCCGCGCCTCGATAGGCCGTGTCCGCCCAGCACGGGCTGCCTGCTGTGGTCAGGGCGTCGACGATGCCGTGGGCGCGGGCCGCGGTCAGGTCGTGGGCCGAGCCGGGCAGTGCGGGCGAGGTCCACAGCAGGCGTCCGGCCGGGTCGGCGAGAACCTGGACGTTCATCCCGTGCCGCTTGTGTTTACCCGAGTAGTACGGGCGGTCGGCGGCGACGCGGTCGATCCGGAGCAGGGTGCCGTCGAGGATGACGTAGGCCTTGCGTGCGGCGACGTATGCCGCGTCGGCCAGGTCCGGTGCCAGTGCGGCCAGGAGTTCGACCGCTTCGTGGATGTAGCGGCAGACGGTGGCCAGACCGATGCCGAATCCGGCGGCGAGACGGGTGCAGGTGTCGCCGCAGCGCAAGTGGGCCAGCACCAGCAGGGCTTGACGTCCGGGGTCGAGGCGGCGCCACCTGGTGCCGATCCGGCGCCGATGCACGGTCAGCTTCCGGGCGAGGAGCCGGAGGTGTGAACTGGACAGGTCGATCGCGGATGGGTGGACAAGCACTCGAAGCTCCTGGCGATGGCCTTGCTCTTGGTCGAGAAGTCATCTACCAGGAGCTCCGCCACGTCTCCGGCCCGCCACCACCAAGTTGGAAAAGGGCTCACTGCACCTCGCCGCCGGATGAGGTCGGATCGACTTCCTCGGCCCGTTTGTCTCCGGTCGCACGGACAGAGCGTTCGAAGTCCATGGTGGAATGGACCTCGAACGCTCTGTTCACCTCACGGCAACATCGGGACCTGTGACAGGTTCGGTTGTCAGCAGGAGCCCTCGTGCCAACGCACCTTCGTCACGGTTACGGGAAGGTAGAAGATGTTGCCGCCGGGGCGGACGCAGTTCGTGTAGTTCGACGTCGACCCGTCGGGCCAGGTATAGGAGTACCCCAGGTCGACGTTGCGGGACGTGTAGTTGTGGAAGGTCTTTGCCGGGACGCTGCCGGACCACTCCGTGTCGGTCATCAAGGAGGGGGTCTCCACGGGCGCGGGCTCCGGGTGGGCCCAGTTCGGCCAGACGCAGAACGTGCCCCGCTGGCAGTTCCCGGGCGGCCATGCCTCGTCCGACGTGGAAGCCGCTGCCGACGTGGCGGGGGCGGTGACCAGAAGACCTGCGGCGGCAACGGCAAGGAGAATGGTTTTCAGGCGCATGATTTCCTTCCCAGAATGAGTCGCTCAGCTTTTCGAATCTACCGCTCGGTGGTTGAACGGTCAAGTACCTGTTCATTTGCTGTCGGTGCCGCAAATGTTCGAAACATTAACGGGATCTCCTGCGTCAGGAGTCGAATGGGGCGGGCGGTTCGTGGTCGGCCCGGACGTCTGGGGCGGGACTCGGCGGCGTGGCGTCGTGCGAGGATGTCCCCGGTGCCGGCGCAGCACTGTCCGCGGGCGCCCCGGCAGTCGGAAGACTGCCGGAAGTGCAGCCCGGCTCTGCGTCCGGCGGGTCTGGTCGTGGTGGTGCGGGTTGCAGTGCTCGGTGGGTCGGCGGTGGTTGTAGTGGGCCGCGTAGCGGTCCAGCACCGCTCGCAGGTGGTGTTCGTCGAGGACGAGCAGTCGGTCGGTGACTTCGCGTCGGACGGTCCCGACGAACCGCTCGGCGTGGGCGTTGGCTCGTGGACACCGTGGTGGGGTCTTCACGACCTGGATGCCTGCGCCGGCGAGAACCGTGTCGAACGAGGTGGTGAACTGGCCGGCCCGGTCGCGGATGAGGAACCGGAAGTCGTCGGCCTGGTCACCCGGGTCCACCAGTAGGTTGCGGGCTTGTCGTGTGGTCCAGGGGCCGTCGGGGTTGGTGGTGGTGCCGAGGACGTGGACGTAGCGGGTGGCGACTTCGAGGACGAAGAAGACGTGGACCCGTTTGAGGGTGATGGCGCAGTCGACGTGGAAGAAGTCGCAGGCCAGCAGGCTTGCGGCTCGGGCGTGCAGGAACTGTCGCCAGGAGGTGTCGGTGTCGCGCTGGGGCGCGGGCGGTACCCGCAGGCGCTTGAGCACGCGGCGAACCGTTGAAGCGGCTGTCCGGTGTCACCAGCCGGTGCTCGCGCGGCCGTCGGGGAAGTCGGCGCACCAGTGCGGCGAGCACCGCGCGATCGGCCCACTCCGGCCGCGGGCGAGGAGTGGTCCGGCGCAGCAAGGCGACCTCGTGTCGTAGCACGAGCCGTTCGACGTCCTTGGCCGCGGAGGACCGGTGGAGCAGGACCAGCCAGTCACCGAGTCGGACGAAGATCAGGTACAGCAGTCGTGACGCCACACCTCACGATCACGCCCTGTTGGCCGAGGGAGCAGGATCGCTGCAGCTCAGCGTCCCAGCGCAGAGTTCTGGCACCCCACACCCGGTCGCTCATGGGCAGCAGGCGCAGCAAGGCGAACGCGTTGGTCACACCGAGGTAGGCCAGCCGGAGTGGCGCAGCCGGTCATCATGCCGCGTCGGTCGACAGGGCTGTGGATCACGGGCACTCCACGGGCTATCCGAGCCCTCTTGTCCTGCTCATGCTTCCGACCTGCATGGATGAGGTTATCGGCAGGCACACGGCTCGGTATCCCAGCGACGTCACCGATGCCCAGTGGGCCGAGTTGGACCCGCTGCTGCCGGATCCGACGTGCCTGGTCGGTCGAGGGCGGTGGGAGGAGCACTGCCGACGGGTGATCGTGGACGCGATCCTGTACGTGGTGGACGACGACGTCGAGTGGCACGTCATCGCGGATATCCGGTAACGATCGTGGCGGCTGGGCGCTTCAATGAAGCCCGTGGACAACCTGCCTGACGAGCTGCGCGAACGTGTGTCGCGGCTCAACGCCGACCTGCTCACAGACCTCCTCAGCCCTGACGAGGCGGTCTGGCTGGCCTGCGATCTGCTCGTCGCCGGGAGCTGCCGTTGGCGTAGGACGCCGTGGCCGGTTCACCGGCCGCGTCGTAGGCCGCAGTGGCCAGCACCGTCGTACCCAGCTTCACGCTGAGGAGACGTCCGGCGTCGTCGTAGGTGTGGGTGGCCTCCTGCGGGGGTCCGCGGGGTCGGGCGGGGTCGCCTTCTGCGAGGCGACCCGGCCCGACTCGTCGTAGCGGTTTCCGCGCACCCCGTTGGCGTCCACGTGGTCCACGACACGACCGAGCAGGTCGACCCGCGTCGTCACCGAGCCGTTGTGGTCGTTCGGGACGAGTGCCGGGTGGCGCCGATCCCACCTCCGGCAGGGGTGCCGGTCCGGGGTGGGTGACGTGCCGCCGGACTTGCCGTCCGCCCCGCGACACGTCACCGCCCGGGGGTGGTCACAGGGAGGTGCGGAACGGTCCGGTGACCTCGTAGGTGATGCCGCCGGTGCTGGAGCCGCTGGTGCCGCGCTGCGAGGAGAAGTACAGGCGGTTGCCGGCGGGGTTGAAGGCGACGCCGCAGATCTCGGAGGAGGCCTGGTTGGTGATGCGCAGGAACGGGGCGACGACGTCGTCGGGGGTGATGATGCAGATCTCCATGTTGCCGCCGTCCTCGGCGACGTAGAGGTCGCCGACGGAGGCGCCGGTGAGGTTGTCGACGCCGGTGAGCGGCGGGTTGGCGGTGAGGTTGTCGTCGTAGGCGATGGCGATGGTGTTGTTGACGGCGTTGTAGGCCCAGACGCGGTTGTCGCCCTTGGTGGTGAAGAAGCACGTTCCGTTGCGGTAGTAGGCGCCTTCACCGCCGTTGAAGATCTTGGCGCCGGAGACTTGCTTGCGGGTGCGGGTCGGGCTGCCGTCGGGGTCTGGGACGTTGGCCCAGGAAAGCACGCCGTTGACCTCCTTGAGCACCTGCAGGGTGCCGGACGAGAGGTCGCCCCAGGTGGTGGGCACGAAGCGGTAGAAGCAGCCGTCGGTCTCGTCCTCGGTCAGGTAGACCACCTTGCGGTCGGGGTCGCAGGCGGCGGCCTCGTGCTTGAACCTGCCCATCGCGGCGCGGCGGACGGCGGGCTTCGCGCCGAACGGGTCGGTCTCGTAGGCGTAGCCGAGGTCGACCTCCTCGCAGGACAGCCAGGTGTTCCACGGTGTGTCGCCGCCCGCGCAGTTGCGGTTGGTGCCGGACAGGATGCTGTAGGCGCCGGTGATCGAACCGGTGGAGGAGAAGCGGATCGCGCTCGCGCCGCCCGCGCCGCTGCCCATCTCGGCGTTGGACACGTAGATCCAGCCGGTGCCGTCGGTGAAGCAGGCGCCGCCATCGGGGGCGCTGTGCCAGGTGAAGCTCGTGCCCGGCACGGTCCGGGTGGAGCGGGCGATCACCCGGCTGGTGAACCCGGACGGCAGCTGGATGCCGTTGGCGTCGGCGGTCCGGAGGCTGCCGTAGGGGCTGGTTCCGGTCTTCGCCGGGTAGGCCAGGGCCTCGCTCCACAGCGTGAAGCCGAAGGCCATCGAACCGCCGCCGGCGACGGCGGCGCGCAGGAAGGTACGACGTTCCACGACTGCTCCTTCCCGTCGAGGGATTCGGGCCGCGCTCCGGTGGCGCGCCCGGCGTTGGTCCACTCGACGTGTCGGCCAGGGAAGCGGGCGGACGTGAACTGCGGGCGGGGCAGTCGGTGAACCACTCCGCAACAGATGTCGAACCGCTTTCGTCGAGATATCGAGCCGAAAGTGATCGTCTTCCGGTAGGCCGTGGTCGAGGTCGAGGGTGCGCACCGGTTGTCGCCTGCTGAGCGTGAGGTGCTGCGGTTGCGGGTGGTGGCGGCGTTGGAGTCCGGGCGGGTCGAGGGTCATCGGCAGGCGGCGGAGGTGTTCGGGGTGTCCGAACGCCCGGTGGGTACCTGGTGGTGTGTCCATCGGCGGGACGGCCGTGACGGCCTGGTGACTCGCAAGGGGCGTCCCGGCCCTGCCGAACTGATCGGTCCGGAGGATCGGGGCACGTTGTTCGCGGCGATGGCCGACTGCACGCCGGAGGAGTTGTTGATCGGCGGCCCGCTGTGGACCCGTCAGGCGGTGGTCGAGCTGGTCCGGTTGGTCGTCGGGGTCGACATGACCGAGCAGGGCGTCGGGCTGTGGCTGCGCGGGCATGGATTCACCCCGCAGCGCCCGGCGCGACGGGCCTATGAGCAGCAGTCCGCCGTGGTGCGGGCCTGGCTGGACGAGGAGTACCCGGCGATCGGGACACGGACGAAGGCGGAGGACGCGGCGATCGCGTGGGTGGACCGGTGCGGGCTGCGCTCGGACGCCGTCCCGCCCGGCCGGTCCTGGGCGCCGAAGGGGCGCACGCCGATCGTGCGGGTGACCGGCAAACGGCCGCGGGTCAACGTCATGTCCGCCGTCGCCTCACGCGGCGCGCTGTGGTTCACCGTGTTCACCGGACGCTTCACCGCAGCCGTGTTCACCGCGTTCCTCGACCGCGTCGCCCGCCAGGCGGGCCGGAAGGTGCACGTCGTCGCCGACCGGCACCCGGTCCACCGAGGCAAGGCCGTCCGCTCCTGGCTGGAGGACAACGCCGACCGGGTCGAGCTGCACCTGATGCCCGGCTACAGCCCGGAGCTCAACCCCGACGAGTTGCTCAACGCCGACCTCGAACACAACGTCAACGCCTCCCGCGCCCGCACCGTCGACCGCCTCGCGCACGGGACCCGTCGGTTCCTGCGCCGCCGCCAACGGCAGCCGCACGTGGTCCGCGACTACGAACGACTACGCCACCACCATGAGGCCATGGTCCGATGGTCCATCGTCCGCGTCACCAGCCGCCGGCTCACCCGACCCCGGTAGGTCGCTGACAGCTTCGGCCGCTCGCGCGAGCGCGGTCGTCCAGACGGCCCAGGCCGGCCAGCCGGCTGCCGAACACCCGAAGTCGACGGAACGGTCTGTCGCGACGGGAGGTGCGTGTGGCTGGCGTCACAATTCCTCGAGCGCGGAGGTGTCTTACTCGGTATCTACCGTTCGACGCACTGATGACAGCAGTTCGGAGCAACGAAGGAGCACCCCGATGCGCACCCTGATCGCCACCGCGTTCGTCTCGCTGGACGGCGTCGTCGAGGCACCCGGCGGAGAACCGGGCTACCGCAACTCGGGCTGGACCTTCAAGGACATCGAGTTCGACGCCGCCGCCTACGAGATCAAGAACCGCGAACAGGACGAGGCCACGGCCATGATGATGGGCCGGGCCAGCTACCAGGCGTTCTCGCCGGTGTGGCCGGGCATGACCGAGGACTTCCCCGGCTACAACGCGATGCCGAAGTACGTCGTGTCCACCACGCTGCGGGACGAGGACCTGGTGTCCGGCTGGGGCGAGATCACCATCCTGCGCTCACTGGACGACATCGCCGCGCTCAAGGAAACCGAGGGCGGACCGATCATCATCCACGGCAGCGCGACCCTCAACCGCAACCTGTCCGACGCCGGTCTGATCGACCGCTACCACCTGCTGCTCTTCCCGGTCCTGCTCGGCGCGGGCAAGCGACTGTTCAGCGACACCGACAAGAACAAGCAGAACCTCACGGTGGTCGAGAACGAGTCCTACGCCAACGGGATCCAGAAGTTGGTCTGCGACGTCGTCCGCTGACCCCGCCCCGCTGGGTCCACGCGAGAGCGACTCGACCGGGCACTTCCACCACTGCCCGGTCGGGTTCCGACCGAGGTGACATGTCGTCCGTGAAGGTCAGGCGGTGTGGTGGTACTGGTCGAGGATGCCGCCCCGTCGTTGCCGTCGGCGGATGTCGAGTCGGGTGTCGGTGGCCGGCTGTGGTGGCGCGTGCAGTGGTCTGGCGTTGGCGATGCCCTGGCGGGGTCGGTGGGTGTTGTGGAACTGCTCGTACTCGCGGAGGGCGTGGAGTAGGTGCGGTTGGTTCCGGATGAGGGTGCGGTCGAGGAGTGCGCGGCGGCGGCTGCTGATCCAGCGTTCCACGATTGCGTTCACTTGTGAGGTGTCCCGGGTTGCGTTGCGATCCGGGGAATCGGACCCTGCGCGCTGCCCTCCGCGCGCTGGAGAAGGTGGGCCGGATGAACCGCCGGCCCGCGGTGTGCGCTCGCCTCCCGGGCGACTACCCGCTCCTGCCGCGCTCACTCCAGAACGTCCACCTGCCAGTTCGCCTGCTGGATGTCGATGTCGATCTCGCGGATGTCCCGAGCCAGTCGGTCGGCGTCCGCGCGCAGCGTGGCCACTGGTAGGGCGGAGGCGTGCAGCAGTTCGGAGCGGAGTTGGCGGGCCATGCCGTGCTGGTTGCGGCCCGTGGCGTCGTCGTCGGTCGCGAGGCATTGGCGCGGTTGATCCGACGGACCAACGACTCCAGTTCGTCACACGCCTCCAACGGCTGTGCCGGCAGGCGCTCGGCGTCTTCGGGGGGCATCTCGCCTTCCTGGTAGCGCGCGTTGCCGGCCACTCGCACACGCAACTCCTCGACCCGTCGCGCGACGTCGGCGCGCAACGCGAGCGCCTCATCCAGCCGTGAACAGCGGATGGAATGTGCCACGACGGTGATCACGGAGCACGCCATTCCACGCACCGGCCTTCGGACCGGGTTCGCAGCCCGGGCCACCTCCGCTCGCGCGGGGAAGACCGCCGCGAGGTGTTGTACCTGGAAACGAAGGACGGACCACCCCCGCTCGCGTGGATGTGGAGTGCGGGAGCAGTATCCCGTGCCGTTGGGCACTGCCCCCGGCGCCACGGACGAGGATGTCAGTGGGCGGTTTGGCGTTGCCCGCGTGCGGTGGTCAGGCACAGTGCGGCCAGTACTGCGATGATCGGTGCCCAGCCGAAACGTTCCCACGGGCTGGGCGAGGCCAGGTTCATCAGCATTCCTGCCGTGAGCAGCCCGACCAATGCCCACGTGCCGACCTTGGCGATTCGCTCCGGTATCCACCGCACGCGGTAGCCACCTCGCCGCAGCACCACCGCTGCGGCCACCAGCCAGAACGCGGTGGCGACCCCGCTGGCGATCCGCAGGGTGCCGGGCAGTTCGGCCGACGCGCCGCCGAACGCTGCCCGGCCCAGCGGGACTCCGGCCGCCAACAGTGCCTGGAACGCCGACACCAGCACGAACCCTGCTCCGGCAGCGGCGGCGGCATGTCTCAGCCGGTGGGTGGAAGTTGTCGTCATGAGGTTCTCCCTGATCAGGTTCCGGCCATGTCGTCGAGTTCGGTGAGGGTGGACAGTGCTTCGTGGGCCCATGCCTGTGCGGCACGGGCGGAGTGCTCTCCCGCGGAGACGGTGAGCAGCCAGTAGTCGCGGTCCCCGCTGTCCTGGCCCTCGACCTCCGCGCGGATCCGCGCGTACCGCTCCAGCGCATCCTGTGCTTCGGTCAACATCGCCTGGACCAGCGTCCGGCAAGCGGCAGGGCCGAGATGACGGCCGAAGTACAGTCGCAGCAACAGTCCGTTGCGCGGCGGTGTGGCCTGCACCGGCTGCGCCAGCAACTCCTCCAGGTGACGGATCCCCGCCGGTGTGATTGCGAACGTCGACCCACGGGCCTGAGCCGCGTCCTGTCGGCGCACGAACCCCTGTTGTTCGAGGTTGGCCAGGGTGGGATAGATCTGGCCGTAGCTCTCGCTCCAGAAATGCCCCAACACCTCGCGGATCGCTTCCCTCAGCGCGTACCCCGTCATCGGCTGGATGCTCAACCCGCCCAGCACCGCGATCTCGGTCTGACTCGCTCTCGCCATCACGCCTCTCTCTGCCAGATATATCTATCAGATAGACGGGTTGATCGGCAAGACTCTCGCGTCGACCGGCAGTCCACCGCTTCAGGTGATCGACATGACGCCCAGTCCACGCCATGCGGTCGGGCGGGGACGTGCCGGCACAGTGCGCGACACGGCTGATGGCACGAGTCGACCAGCCGAACACGGTGAGGGTTCGCCTGTGCACGCCGCTACCCCTGCAGGGCGCTTGGGCCGTGGACGAGACGCCAGCCTGGTGCCGACGTGTGCAGCCGTCAGGCTGCGAAGGCCACCGCGACATCCTCGGGCTCTGGGCCGGCGACGGTGGCGAGGGCGCGAAGTGCTGGCTGCACGTGCCGACCAAGCTGCGCAACCGCGATGATGCGGACGTTGACGGACTCGATGGCGCTGGTCGAGCAGATCACCCGCCGGATCTCCGCGCCGAAGGCGAGGAAGGGCACGAACTCCGCCCAGGCGTTGCCCCAGAGCCGGACGATCGCCGGATATCGGGCGTCCCACGTGTCGGTGAACTCGGCGAACCGCTCACGTGCTGCGGCCTCGGTCGGGACGGTGCAGGCGGGTTTGAGGGCCTTGGCGATGACGTCCCGGTGCTGGCGGCCGGCGTAACGGAAGCTGTTGCGCGGCAAATGGACCACGCAGGTCCGCACGACCGTGCGCGGCCAGACCGCGGTGACCGCGTCGGGCAGCCCGGTCGACCCGTCGCGGACCAGCATCAGCACGTCGGCATCCACCACGCGGTCAAGGCCCGTGGCCATTTCCCCCACGAGCAGGCCGCACTCAAGTGCGTCCACCTCGCGATCATGAGCCTGGACCCGACCGGGACCGGACGCAAACGCTGGATGATGCGCCGGAGCCGGCGCTGAACGCCTTCGAGATCGCCTTCGACGGCCGCCTGGCCGCCGGACGCAAGTAACCCTCTTCAACCCGAGTTGCACCGCTCGTTCGACAGACCCCGGCAGGCGGTCAACCGCTCCCACGCCCGCATCCGCCCCTTGGCGAACGAGCGGTCTCCACCCCCAGGACCTGGCGACCCCTGCGCAGGCTCAGCTGCTCCACCACCGCATCACCGACCCGCCCCGAGCCATCCTCGCACTCCACCTCAACGCCGGATGCGGTTGGAAAGGGGGCTCGGTCACCACGGCGCCGCGGGTCGGCCGTGCCAGGAGTCCCGGCGCTTCTCTTGCTCGGCGATCGTGTCGAGCAGCTCAACCGGCGCGTCGTCCAAGGTCTGCACCAGGTCGGACGTCGTCGCCTCCTTCCCCGGCCGCATCACGTACGCCTTCATGCCGCCACCCATGTCCCGCGCCATGCCGCTCGACCACACGTCCCGCCGCGCACCCTGCACCGCCACCGCATACCCGTACGGCTCCAGTTGACGCCGCAATCGCAGCAACGCCTCGAACATGTCCGGTCCCGTAGCGGTGAACAGGTCTCCCCGGAGCACCAGTTCGATCCGGTAGCGGGGGTGCGGCCCGTCGTACCCGTCCAGGAAGGCGCGCATCGGCACCCGCAGCTCCGCGCCGTCACACACGACCAGGACGTCTCGATCCGTCAGAACCCCCGGGTACCCGTCAGCCACAGCAAATTCAACCAGACCGCCGGCGCGACCGGCCCGGGTGGCAAGCGCCGGCGCGTGGAGAACGGTCCCACGGACTCGGCTCGCCCTCCCGGTCACCGCGCCACACCAGGCCCGACCCGACGTCCGGAGCCGTGAGGTGAGGTCGAAGCGCTCCAACGTCCCGGACACCGACACGGCGGCCACGGCGTACCCGGCCAGCAGCGCGATGCCACGAATTCCCGAGTACTGCCCCCGGACCGCGTGCACTGCGCCTGGCGCGCACCGGCGACGCCGAACTCCCCCTCGCCCCGCTGGTCCTGGCCACGCTCGCCGCGCTGGTCATCGCGCCGGCCCGACACCTCGCCGGGACCGGGCTGCCCGCACCGCGTCGCGGTAGACCCGGCGCGCAACCGCGCGCGGCCACCGCCCACCTGCGCCCCTGCCCGCGAGTTCCCCGGCACCGTGACCGCCCCTGCGGCCGCTCGCCCCGATCCGGCGGCGCGGGTCGTCGACGAGGTCGCGCGACAGGTGAAGCGTCGCAGGCCCGGCTCACCGGCCCACGTGGTGGGCCGCCCAGCCCGCGGGGCCGAGGAGTACCTGCGCCACTACGCCCACGACCACGCTGACTGGGCCGCGGTCGACAACCTCATGCGGTCGCAGGGGTTGCACGCCAAGCCCTTCACGCCCCAGATGCTTGCGGCCTTCCACGCCCGGTTCGCGACCGGACACGGAACCCGCCCCCTGATCGGCAGCCCCGACGACATCGCCGACCGGATCGCGCGCTTCCACCAGTCCGGGTTCTCCGGGATGACGCTGAGCTTCGTCGACCACCTCTCCGAGCTGGACCACTTCGCCCAGGAGGTGCTCCCCGGCCGCACGCCCGGGGCCTCCGCGTGTCCCCGTGTTCACGGAACCGGACGGCGTGAGTGGACCCCGGAGGAGCAGGCCGCCGCACACCGCAATTGAATGTGCACATGACCGCCTACGACATCGCGGACAAGCTGCCCGCGATTCCCGAACTGCGCGACCTGTGTCGCGTCCTCGCCGTGCTGGACGCGGTGCTCGACCCGGACAACGAGGACCGCCACCACTCCTACGACCCCGCGTGGGCACCCGGCGAAGAACTGGCCTCCCAGAAGGACGGTGGTGGCAACGAGTACTCCATCGTGTTCACCGCATCCGGAGCGTACGTGCGCGGGTTCGACCACGAGTCGCCGATCAGTCCGTACGCCACCGACGACGGCAAGCCGTGGCCCGGCGTGACCGACTCCGTGCCGGAGGTGTTCCGGGCGCAGGTCGACGAACCCGCGTTCACCGACGAGGGCACGCCGTGCGTGACGGTCTGCCTGTGGCGCGAGTGGGGTGACGCCAGGTGGCGGCACGGCGACATCGCCTTTCCCGATGACGCCCAGGACGGTGCGGACTGGTTGTTCGACCTGCTCATCGACGGCAGCCCGGAAGCGTTCCAGGACTGGGCGCAGGACTACTACCAGCAGCCGGTCGACCTCGAGGCGGTACGCCACCTCTATGCCGGGCGTCCGCTGACGACCGAGGTCGTGGCCGCGCTCAACCCCGCCACCACCCTCGCCGCCATCGCGGACGACATCCACCGGATCGGCTTCCCGATCAGCGGGTCGCCCGCCTGAGCGCGGCCACAGCCCGAGGTCGCCCCGTCCTTCCGCCTGCGCACACCAGCCCGCCGGCCTGTACGGTGCCAAAAGTGGGCTACATGATCTGACCTGCGGTTGAGCTGCTGTGGGTTCGTGCTCGTTGATCAGGTCGCCGAGGGTCGGTCGACGGCGTACCGACGTCACCGCATACCAAAGTCGCATCACCGGTAGTCGAAGGAAGCGTGTTGTCCAGGGGCACGCCGACTACCGTTTGCCCGTCGCCGTGTAAAGGGTTCCAAGGGGTGGGTCTTGTCGGGTGCAACGCTTGCGGAGAAGTCGGTCGCGCGCTTGGTGGCTCGGCACCGGGTGGCCGCCGTCGCCACGGTGTCGCCTGCCGGGACGTCGGTGGCGAGCGTGGGCGCGTGCGCCGACGCCGACTTCGAGATCGGCTCGATCTCCAAGGGGATCACCGGCCTGCTCTACGCCGACGCGCGGGAACGGGGCGAGGTCGGGCCGTCCACCACGCTGGGCGAGTTGCTGCCGCTGGACGGCACTCCGGTGTCGGGCGTGACGCTGTCGTCCGTCACCACCCACCGCTCGGGCCTGCCGAGCCTGCCCGCCGCGGCTTCCCCGCTGCGCAGGTCGCTGGCACTGTGGCTGCACGGCGCGAACCCGTACGGCGACACGCTCGACCAGTTGCTCACCCAGGCACGTGGCGTGCGCCCCGGCCCACCCCGGCCCCGCTACTCCAACCTGGGCTTCCAGCTCCTGGGGCACGCCCTGGCGAGCGCCGCCGGCACGACGTTCCAGGGCCTGCTCCGGGACCGGGTCGCCACCCCTCTCGGCCTGGACGTGTTCTACGCGCCCGCCACCCCGACCGACCTGCGACCGGCCGCACTCACCGGAACCACCAGGTGGGGCCGCGAGCGCCGGCCGTGGACGGGCGAAGCACTGGCACCGGCCGGGGGCATCCGCGCGCGCATCGGCGACATGGCCCGCCTCGCCGCCGCCCTGCTCGACGGCTCCGCGCCCGGCATTGCCGCCCTGGACCCCGTCGAGGACTTCACCGGCCGGGTGGTGCGCATCGGCGCGGCGTGGATCACGATCGAGCGCAACGGCCGTGCCATCACCTGGCACAACGGCGGCACCGGCGGATTCCGCACCTGGCTGGGCCTGGACCGCGCGGCCGGCACCGCGGCGGTCATCCTCTCCGCGACCACGATCTCGGTGGACCAGCACGGCTTCACCCTGCTCGAACAGCTGACCGGGGAAGAAGGCCGCTGACCGGGCACCGTCGACCGTGGAGTTCCGTGCTCGTCGGTCAGACCGCCGAGGACCGGTCGGCGACGTACGGAGGGACGGCACGGCTGTGCGATCGGCCGGTCCGGTCGTGGTCGACTGAATCATCGTGCGGAGTGCCGAAGTGGGCAGCGCAACTCTGCTCGAGCCGCTCGGGGGCGCGGCCTCGTCCGCCACGCGTGACCAACTGGCCGCCGAGGTCGTCGTGCTCACCCACAACCGGCCGTTGCACGAGGTCGACCTGCGCTGGCACCCGCGGGCCGAGGACCTCCTGTGGCGCCCGGAGCTGCAGGAGGCCAAGCGCAACGAGGGCGGCCGGGTCAACGTCCGCTACCTGCGGGGGCTCAAGCGGGAACTGCTCGGCTCCTTCCGCGCGCTCGGCGAGGCACACGCTCCGTACCTGCGCGTCCGGTACGCCTTCTGGCTGGGCCCAGCGGGTCCGCCTCCCATCTCACCCTCGGCCGGCCGGGCCCCCGCCGGTTCCACGCGAACGGCCCTGAGGTCTCCCGGGGTCCGGCATCGGCGCGTTGCCGAACACCTTCTCGCCCTCGACGGCGAAGCGCGGCAGCAGCCGCCCGAACACCGCGCGCTCTTCGCGCGTCCAGTCGGCGCAGATGCGCCGGATCAACGCCCTGTTGCGCACCCTCATGTCGTCGAGGAAGTCCCGGGCCGCCGGGGTCAGGCTCGCCACCATCGCGCGCCGGTCCCGCTCGTCGGGCCGCCGGATCACCAGGCCGCGGGACTCCAGGTCGTCGAGGTGGCGTGTCACCGTCGTGCGGTCGAGGCCGAGCTCTTCCGCCAGCTGCGACACGCGCAGCGGTCCGGTGCGGTGCAGCACGAACAGCGGCGAGGCGGTGCCGCGGCGCAGCCCGGCGGAGATGCCGCCGGCGGTCCGCTCGAAGAAGTCCTCCGTCGTCCGCGTGAGCAACGCCATCGCGTCGAAGACGCGGTTCTCGAGCGTCTGCCGCGTCATGGGTCCGCTCCGCTCCCGGTCCGCCGGAGAAGGGATCGAAGCACCTGCGTCACCGTGGGTCGTCATGCCGGCGTCACCGCGTCCAATCGTCGAGCTGGCGGGAGTGGTCGCGCGGTCCACGCCGCGCCGCCTGATGCGGTTCACGTGCACACCGCTTCCTGGAGCAATGTACGCGAGCACCTGTCCCGGTACTCGGCCGACTTCAGCGGTAGCACCGGAAGTACGCCAAGATACGTGTAGACCACCTCGCAATATGCGTGTACTGTACCGCATATCTGAACGGCGGTCGAAGGTCATGACGACCATGCCGGAGCGCGCCGCCACCCACATCACCCCTGAAGGGAACCGCGCGTGGAACCGAACTACCCGCTGCACCTGCCCGACTTCTACATCGGTGATCCCGCACCGGCCTACCGGGACCTGCGTCGGAACTCCCCGGTGCACTGGACCAGCGCCAACGGCGGGTTCTGGGGGATCACCCGCTACGAGGACATCAAGTTCATCGGCTCGCGGCCGCACCTCTTCTCGTCGGCCAAGGGAGTGCTGATGCCCGACGGCAAGCCCCGGACGGCCGACCCGCGCCCGATGCTGATCACGACCGATCCGCCGCGGCACAACGCGTTGCGCAAGCTGATCTCGAAGGGCTTCACCCCCAGGCACGTCAACGCGATGGAGCCCGACATCCGCGCGATCGTGCGCGGTGTGCTCGACTCCGCGGAGGCAGGCGTCGAACTCGAGTACGCCGAGGGGCTCGTCGCGAAGGTCCCCGTCCGCATCATCGCCGACCTGCTCGGAGCGCCGGCCGAGGACTGGGAGCAGTTCCGCGCCTGGTCCGACGCCTCCGTCGGCTCTGCCGACCCCGGCATCACGTTGACCTCGCAGGAGGCGTTCGGGGCGCTGACCACGTATTTCCGCCGGCTGATCGAACTGCGGGAGCAGCGCCGCGCCAACGACCTCATCTCGATCCTCATGGACGCCGAGGTCGACGGCGAGAGCCTGTCCCACGACGAACTCATGTCGTTCCTGCACCTGCTGCTCGTCGCCGGCAACGAGACCACGCGCAACCTGATCGCGCTGGGCACCATCGCGCTGGTCGACCACCCCGAGCAGCTGCGGATGCTCGTCGAGGACCCGAGCCTGATCCCCTCCGCGGTCGAGGAGATGCTGCGCTACGTCTCCCCGGTCACGCACATGACCCGCTGGGCCACCGAGGACGTCGAGCTGCGAGGCAGGTCCATCAGGGAGGGACAGGCGGTCGTGCTGCTCTACGGCGCCGCCAACCGCGACGAGGACGTCTTCGGCGACACCGCCGAGCAGTTCGACGTCACCCGCCGCCCCAACCCGCACCTGGCCTTCGGCACCGGCGAGCACGCCTGCCTGGGGCTGTCATTGGCCCGGCTCGAGGCCAGGGTGTTCTTCGAGGAGTTCCTCGCCCGCTTCGACCGCGTCGAGCTCACCGGCGAGGTGTTGCGGATGCGCTCGACCATGGTGCCCGGCGTCCGGACCATGCACGTCCGCCTGGGTGCCGCGAGCGGGAAGGCGCCTGTCCGATGAGGATCGTCCTGGACCGGGCCAGGTGCACCGGCATCGGGATCTGCGAGTCCTTCGCGCCCACCGTGTTCGAGGTGGACGACAACGGCGAACTGGTCGTGTTGTCCACCGAGGTGCCGGAAGGCGCGCTGGACGAGGTGACCGCGGCCGTCGAGGGCTGCCCGGCCCTGGCACTGGGGCTGGAACCGTGAGCGCCACGACGGTCCGCACAGGACCCCGCTCGCTCGTGGTCGTCGGCGCCTCGCTCGCGGGTCTGCGCGCGGTCGAGGCAGCGCGCAAGGCCGGGTTCGCCGGCCGCATCACCCTGATCGGCGACGAGCCCCACCTCCCTTACGACCGGCCGCCGCTGTCGAAGCAGATGCTGGCCCCAGGAGGCTCGACCGAACCGGTGACCTTCCGCAGCCGCGCGGAGCTCGTCGACCAGCTGGACGTGGAACTCCTGCTCGACACCCCGGCCGCCGGACTCGACCCGGACACCGGGGTCGTGCACGCCGGCGGTGCAGAGGTGGCCTATGACGCGCTGGTCATCGCCACCGGCGCCGCGGCCCGCGGCCTGCCGGGAACGGAAGGCCTGGCAGGTGTGCACGTCCTGCGGACGCTCGACGATGCGCGCGCGGTCCGACGTGCTCTGGACGAGGGTGCTCGCACCGTCGTCGTGGGGGCCGGATTCGTCGGGTCCGAGGTGGCCTCGGCCGCCCGCGAGCGCGGCTTGCCGGCAACTGTCGTGGAGGCGCTGCCGGCGCCACTGGTCCGGTCCGTCGGGCCCGAGCTCGGTGCCGCGCTGTCGTCGTTGCACACCCGCAACGGCACCGTGCTGCGCTGCGGACAGGCCGTGGCCGCGGTGGAGGGCACTGACCGGGTAGAGGGCGTCCGCCTCACCGACGGCACCGTGATCGGCGCCGACCTGGTCGTCGTCGGCATCGGGGCGGTGCCCCGCACGGACTGGCTCGCCGGCAGCGGACTGCCCGTCGACGACGGCGTGGTCTGCGACGAGTTCCTCGGCGCCGGCGCACCCGGCGTCCACGCCGCGGGAGACGTCGCCCGCTGGCACAACCCCCTGTTCGACCGCTCGATGCGGGTGGAGCACTGGTCCGCCGCCGCCGAGCAGGGGGCGCGTGCCGCACGCAACGCGGTGGCACCGGCAGATGCCCGGCCCTACACGACGGTCCCGTACTTCTGGTCGGACTGGTACGGCTCGCGCATCCAGTTCGCGGGTGTCACGGCAGAGGACGGTCTCGAGATCGTCTCGGGCGACCCGGCCGGCGACCACTTCGTCGCGCTGTACCGCGAGGGCGACCGCCTGACCGGGGTGCTGACCCTGAACGGGCAGCGCCACGTCATGAGGTACCGCCGGCTCGTCGCTCAACGAGCCCGCTTCGACGAAGCCGTCGCGTTCGCCAGGACGTCGGCGCCCGTGCGCTCCACGACCGCCACCTCCTGAGCTCCCGCCAACACCGGCCTACCGCTGGAAGGACGAGACAGCCATGACCGAATTGCGGCAACACGACACGGTGGACGACGACCACACGACCTCACCCTCCGACACGGGGCCCACCCGTGCGGAGGCGATGCTCGCCCGCATGGGCACGCGGATGGGTTTCATCCACTCCGCTGTCCCCGTGGTCGTGTTCGTGACGGCGAACCTCTTCCTCCCCTTGCCGGCGACGCTCACCGTCGCCCTGCTGACGGGGGTGGGACTGATGGTGTTCCGGCTCGTGCGCGGTGAGCGCTGGATCTCGGCGGCCGGCAGCCTGGCAGGCGTCGCGGTCGCCGCCGGGATCGTGGCACTGACCGGGTCGGCGAAGAACTACTTCGCGGTGGGGATCTGGGCCTACCTGGCAGGCTTCGTGATCACTCTCGGCTCCGTGCTGCTCCGCCGGCCGGTCACCGGCGTCATCTGGAACTTCGTGCACGGCCGCAAACACCGGTGGCGGAACGACCGGACGGTCCTGCGCGCCCACACCATCGCCACCCTCGCCGCAGCCGCCGTGCTGGGTGCCCGGTTCGGCCTCCAGCAGTGGCTCTACCTCAACGACAACACCAGCGCGCTCGGTGTCGCCCGGATCGCGATGGGCACGCCGTTGTCGGCGCTCGTCGTGGTCGTCATCGTGTGGGCCTTCCGGCGCAGCACCAAGCAGTTGCTCCCGAAGAACCCGTGACAACGCCACCGAGGACGCTCATCGCCGTGCTCGCCCTCGCGGGGATCACGGTGTCGTTGCAGCAGACCTTCGTCATCCCCTTGCTCCCTCATCTGCCGGCGCTGCTGCACACGACCCCCGGCAAAGCCTCGTGGGCCGTGACGGCCACGTTGATCGCGGGGGCGGTGTCCATCCCGATCGCCGGCCGGCTCGCCGACATGTGGGGCAAGCGGCGCGTTCTGCTGTGCTGCCTCTCCTTGCTGATCACGGGTTCCGCGGTGACGGCGCTCAGCACCTCGCTGGGCTGGTTCGTCACCGGCCGCGCCCTGCAGGGCACCGCCGCTGGTGTGGTGTCCCTGGGGATCAGCCTGCTCCGCGACCACCTGCCGGCGCGCCGGCTGGCCTCCGCGACGTCGGTGATGAGCACGTCGCTCGGTGTCGGGGCCTCACTGGGAATCCCGCTGTCGGCGTTGCTCGCGCAGTACACCGACTGGCGGGTCCTGTTCTGGACCGCGGCTGGGCTGGCCACCGCGGCGGGTGTTCTCGTCCTGCTCGTCGTGCCCCGCACGTCGCGGCCGCGGGACGGCCGGTTCGACCCGCTGGGGGCGTTGCTGCTCTCGGGAGCGCTGGTCTGCCTCTTCCTCGCTGTCTCCCAGGGCGGTGGCTGGGGGTGGACGAGCGGCCTCACCCTCGGGTCGTTCGCGGGCGCTGCCACGCTGCTGGTCCTGTTCGGCGCGTGGGAGCTGCGCATCCCGCAACCGTTGATCGACCTGCGGGTGAGCCGCCGGCCGCAGGTCCTGCTCACCAACACCGCTTCGGTGGTCTTCGGCTTCGCCATGCTGGCCAACTCGCTGGCGTTCACCCAGCTCCTGCAGATGCCCGCGACGGCGGGGTACGGGTTCGGCGAGTCGATGCTCGTGGCCGGCCTCCTGCAGGCGCCGGGCGGGGTGTGCATGATCGCCATGTCGCCGGTGTCGGCCAGGATGACCACCCGTCTCGGACCGAAGGTGACGCTCATGGCCGGGGCCCTGGTCCTCGCGTGCAGCTACGGCTTCGCGGCGCTGTGGCACGCCCAGCTCTGGCAGTTGCTCGTCTGCACCGCCCTCGTCGGGTCCGGCATCGGGCTCGCCTACGGGGCAATGCCCTCGCTCGTCATGGACGCGGTCCCCGCCGGTCAGACCGCGGCGGCCAACGGTCTGAACAACCTCTGCCGGTCGTTGGGCACGTCCACCGCCGGCGCGGTGACCGGACTGCTCCTCGCCGCCGGGACCACGACGGTGAGCGGGCGTGCGGTCCCGGCCCCTGCCGCGTTCACCACCGTCCTGCTGGCCGGCGCGGCGGCGGCGCTGCTCGCCCTGGTCGTCGCCGCCTTCATCCCGGGTCGTCCACGCGTCTTGACCGCCGCTCGTGCCGGTGGGCGTCCGGTACGTCGACGCACGGTGTGATCCCACCGTCCGGCGATGAATCTGCGGTGCCGGCCGAGCAGGGTGCCGGGAGTGATCGGGAGGACTTGACGGCCATGAGCGCGTGGCCGGATCGGCGTCGAGGGACGAGACGTCCGGTATCCAGGCCGGCCGAAGGCTCCGATGCCCGCTGCGAAGGCCAGGGGGCGGGCCTCGAGCGGCCTGCCCCCTGGCCACTGGGTCAGAAGGTCATCGCGTTGAGAACCCTGGCGAGGGCCTTGTAGGCATCCCGCTCAGTGGTTCCGCTGATGGGACCGGTGTAGCCGCCCTTGGCCGTGGCCCACCGTTGCAGGCCCTTCCTCGTCTCGGCACCGGGGTTACCGTCGATCGGACCGTCGTACCAACCGTTGTGGTCCATGTACCGCTGGATGGCCTTCCAGCTGTTCGGGCCCATCACCCCGTCGACCGGACCGGTATAGCCCCAACCGCGGCCGAAGCACTGCATCCGAGCCCAGAAGATCGGGCCCGGAACGCCGTCGTTCACGGTGCTCGTCTTCGGCACGGTGCGACAGTCGTAGGTAGCGGTGGTCGACGGGCCGGTCGCGGTCCCGGCTGCCGAGGCGACACCCGTCACCGACGCCAGCAGGCCTAACGCCACAAATACCGACACAAGAAGTTTGCGCATTGTATTCCTTCTCGTTCTTCCGAGTTCATCCGGCTTTCGCGTACCGAGCACGAGGCTAACCGCCGGGGGCTCGGCGCATGTGGGTCGAACGACCCTCAGCCATTCGAGTACACCCGTGAAACCGGCGGACCGGCGGACCGGTCGCTCAGCGCTCCTGATGCAATGAGATGCTTTCAACCTGGTGATGGCGGGCTGGAGACATGGAGCCTTTTCCAACCTCAACGCCACGAACACCGCCACGCCGACGTTCGCCAGCGCGGTCAGGCCCGGTCGGACGTCCGGGGGAACAGCAGTTCCGGTATCGCGCCGCCGAACAACGCGGGCCGTGCAGGACACCGGCCACGACCTCGCCGACGACCGGCGGCTGACCCACCCGCCTGGCCGGCGTGCCGACCAACTGCGCCGCGCTGAGCACCACCACCAGCGCGAACAGGAACACGATTGCGTTGAGCGGGGTCACAGGGCCTCACTTCCCGAGGTCAGGGACGGTCGGTCACGCAATTCACCCGGCCGCGCCGTGCGACACCCAGGTGGTGGTTGGACATCTCCGAAACCACGTTGCCACCTTGTTGGACATGGCCGGCCCTGAGGCAGCGAGTAGGTAGCCGCCGGATCTCTCCGGTGGCGTTCTCCGCAGTCGCGCCCACCCCGTGCCGACGCCTTGGGGCGTACTCCGCCGCTGTCTCGGCCTGCCTCGTGCGGTCCTCGTCACCGTTTCGATCTCCCACCCGGACCCGTTCCTGGTTCCTGTCGCGCCCACGACGGCGGTAGCGCCGCTTGGGCAGTTTTGTCGCACACGTTCTTCAGGCAGTCGTGGAGCCTTTCCATGCCATTCGCCGTATACGTCCTCGCGCTGGCGGTCTTCGCCCAGGGGATGTCGGAATTCATGCTGTCCGGCCTGGTGCCGGACATCGCTGACGAACTGTCCGTGTCCATCCCCGCCGCGGGCTCGCTGACCTCCGCCTTCGCCATCGGCATGGTCGTCGGCGCACCGGTGGTGGCGATACTGAGCCTGCGTTGGCCGCGCCGCAACGCGCTGCTTGCCTTCCTGGTGATGCACGTCATCGGCGCCCTCACCGACAGCTTCGGAATCCTTTTGATCACCCGCGTGGTGGCAGCGCTGGCCAATGCGGGCTTCCTGGCCGTCGGCCTGGTCTCCGCTGCGGCCATGGCGGCCCCAACCACAAGGGCAAGGCGACGTCGATCCTGCTCAGCGGTGTCACCCTGGCCTGCATCGCGGGTGTGCCCGCAGGTGCCTTCACCAGTGAGCTGTGGGGCTGGCGCTCGGCGTTCTGGGCCGTGGCCATCCTGTCCGTGCCACCGGTGTTCGCCATCCTGCGCGCGGTCCCGTCGACCGCTCCGGACCCGGGGGCCCCGAGCGCGCTGAGCGAGCTGCGAGCGCTGCGCACTCCGCGGTTGCTCGTCGTGCTGGTGTTGGGTGCCCTCGTCAACGGCGCCACCTTCTGCTCGTTCACCTACCTCGCCCTTGTGGTCACCGACGTGGCGCACCTGTCGTCGAGCTGGGTGCCGCCGGCGCTGCTGCTGTTCGGCCTCGGCTCGTTCGCGGGCGTGAACATCGGTGGTCGGTTCGGTGACAGCAAACCCCTCCAGCTGTTGGGGTTCGGCTCGGTAGCGTTGCTCGCGGGCTGGTTGCTGTTCGCCTTGACCTCGGGCAATGCGGTCGTGGGCTTCGTGTTCATGTTCATCCAGGGCACGCTCTCGTTCGCGGTCGGTTCGACGCTCATCGGCCTGTGGGGTGCCAGAAGTCGGCCATATGGTCTGATCTGCGGTTGGGCGGCGGTGGGTTCGTACTCGTTGATCAGGCCACCGAGGATTGGTCGGCGGCGTATCGAGGTACAGGCCGACTCTGCGATCGGCCGGTCTGGTCGTGGTGGCGCGAGTTGCAGTGCTTGGTGGGGTCGGCGGTGGTTGTAGTGGGATACGTAGCGGTCGAGTACCGCTCGCAGGTGGTGTCCGTTGATGATGAGCAGTTGATCGGTGGCTTCGTGTCGGACGGTGCCGACGAATCGTTCGGCGTGGGCGTTGGCTCGTGGACACCGTGGTGGGATCTTGACGACCTGGATGCCCCCATCGGAGAAGACCGCGTCGAACGAGACGGTGAACTGGCCGGCCCGGTCGCGGCTCAGGAACCGGGAGTCGTCGGCCCGGTCGCCGAGGTCCATGAGCAGGTTGCGGGCTTGTTGCGTGGTCCAAGGGCTGTCCGGATTCGTGGTGGTGCCGAGGATGTGCACGTAGCGCGTGGCGACCTCCATCACGAAGAACACGTAGACCCGCTTGAGGGTGAGTGCGCAGTCGACGTGGAAGAAGTCGCAGGCCAACGTGCTTGCGACCTGGGTACGGAGGAACCGCCGCCAGGAGGTATCGGTGTCACGTCCGGGTGCGGGCGGTATCCGCAGACGTTTGAGCACGCGGCGGACGGTTGAGGCGGCTACCCGGTGGCCGAGTTTGAGCAGCTCGCCCTGGATTCGGCGGTAGCCCCAGCCGGCGTTCTCCTGTGCCATCCGTTCGACCAGCGCCGCGGTGGTGTCGTCGATCGGAGGTCGGCCGGGTCGGTTCGGGTAGGTCCACTTCTTTTGCACCAGGCGTCGGTGCCACCGTAGGACGGTGCCCGGTGTCACCAACCGGTGTTGCCGTAACCAGTCGGGTAGGCGTCGCACCAACGCGGCGAGCACCGCGCGATCGGCCCAGGCCAACCGCGGGCGAGGGTTAATCCGGCGCAGCACGGCGACCTCGTGCCGCAGCACCAGCAGTTCCACGTCCTTGGCCGCCGTCGATCGGCTGAGCAGGACCAGCCAGCCGACGATCCGGACGATGATCAGGTACAGCAGTCGTAGCGCCACGCCTCACGATCATGCTCCTGCAGCACGTGGTGTGTGATTACCCCAGCCCAGCGCATCAGCGCAGAGTTCTGGCACCTCACAGGTGGTGGACGCCGGCGAGGTCACCTCCGAGGGGGTGCGGGGGGAAGTTGCTGGAGGAGCCGTCGTTCGCGGCGGGCGCGGAGAAGGCGTGGGCGCAGGCGATGTCGGTGACCACGCCCCACGAGATCGTGCCGGAGCTGACGCGCGTGGCGTCCGGGCACGGGTGAGGGAGCGCCTTACGAGCAGGCGGGTTCCTGGTCGGGAGCGGGGTTCGACACGGCCTCGCAGTAGGTGTGCGTGCGGGTGGGGCTCATCGTCCACAGCGCGGTGGCCGGCCAGTACCCCATCCCGCCGCCGTCCTCGGTGGCGAACATCGGGGCGCCTCCGTTCACCGGCAGCATCCGGAACTCGTTGCCCTCCGTCAGACCGATCTCGAAGCGGTAGGCGGAGGGACCCGTCGTACCGCGGAGGTCCACGACGACCTCCACGTCCGCCGGCGACCCGGGCGTGACCGCGTATTGCTCGGACAGCGTCAACGATCGGTAGGCGGACTCGAACATCGAGGGTTCGCGGTTGACGACGAACTCCGGCCTGTCGGGGTCGGGCAGCGGCACCTGCGCCCCGGGCTGCGGCAGGCAGGCCAGGCGGACCCACGGCCCGCCCGCCGAGGTCCGCGGGTAGGGCGTGGGATCCGGCGACACCTTGACGAACACGCTCTCGACGGTGGTGTGGTAGTTCGCCGACACAGTGATCGTGTGCGTCGCGGCACCGGCGGGCAGCGCGCCCTCGCGGAGCGCCCACTCCTGGAGCCCGCGGCAGTCGACGACGTCATCGGGCGGGGTGGCACGGGCCAGCTCCTCCGACGCCATCAGCACCCACCCGTCCTCGGCGGAGCGCCCGCCCACCCGGACGCCCACCCCGATCTCCGGTTCCCGGGCGGGCACCGCGCTCCACGACGTCTCGAGCGGCGTCGGCGGGTCCTGCGGTACCCGGGGTTCCCACCACACCGCGAGGCCCGCGACGAGGCCCGTGACGAGGCAGCCGACCAGGAACAGCGTCCTCCGCGTGCCCGTCCTCATCGGAACATCCCGCCCTCGCCACGCTCGACCCACGTGCCGCCGTCGATCTTGTAGCTGAAGCGCTGCCGGTAGTGGTCGGCGAAAGCCGTGGTGACGAACGGCTTGCCCTGCTCGTCCTTCACCTCGAAGACCTGCGGTTGCCCCTCGATCTCCGCGTGGATCTCCAGGTGCCATTTGCAGCACGCCGAGCCGGCGCGCCCGACGACGTTGAACGGCTGGGTCTGGCCGGGCTCCAGCTCGACGTTCTCACCGTAGGTCCAGGGATCGCCGAGGGTGCCGTCCTCGTTGGCGACCCGAGCGTGGGGATCGGCCTCTTCGAGGTCGAAACCGAGGTCGATCACCTCCACACCGCCTTGCGCGCCCGCCCACACCAGTGCGCCCGACAAGGGATCCGACCGCTCCACCTTCGCTTTGATGTCGGTGATCAGCACCGGTTTCGGCCAGTGGTTGACCACCGTCATCCTCAGCCTGGTGAAGTTGTAGAGTCTTCCCCAGTGGTGGTAGGCGATGTAGACCGGTCGCGCGGCGAGGGTGAGCGGGCCGAGTTCCGGTCCGCCCTCGACCGCCAGCAGGTCTCGCACCTGCGCGTCCGAGAGCGGTTCGGCGAAGGCCCACCCGAACGCGTCGTCCACGCGCACCTGGTGGACCGCCTTCACCCCGAGCACGCCCTTGGACCTGGCCTTGGCCTGCTCCGCCTTGGTGACTTCCTCTTGGGCCAGGGGCTCGATCGCGGGGTTGAGGAGCCAGTTGATCCCGCCTGCCGCCGCAGTGCCCACGAGCGCTACCCCGATCCCGAGCACCAGGTCGCGGCGCGGGATCAACCTCCTGCGCCACAGCGCGCGGTTCGCCAGTTCCGCGACCCGGTTCGCGAAGCGCTCGTCGTGCCGCAGTTCGGCTGCGAGGGCGGCCGGGAGTTCGGGTGGGACTCGCCGGTCGCGGGTGAACCCGGACCACAGCTCGGCGGTTCCCGGGTTGTGCGCGAGTTTCGGTTCCACGAGGTCGTGGAGGTGTTCCCGGGCGGAGCGGAGCGTTCTCGTGGAAGTCAGGGCTTCGAATGCCAACTCGGCTAAAGCGTCCGGATCCATCGGTACTCCTCGTCCCGCGCGGAATTGCACAAACCCTACCGAAGTGGGAATTCCACCTCATATGGCCCGGTGCCGCACCCCGTAACCGCCCGGCATGGTGCCGCGCCAACGGCGGAAGGCGTGGATGAAGCTGGTCGCCTCGGCGTAGCCCAGTTCGGCGGCGATGCGCTCGACGGAGGCCGTGGTCGTGGTCAGCAGCTCCACCGCATGGTTGCCATAGTGGCACCGCGCTCGGCGTCCTCGGGCCTCGCGCTCGAAGGTGCGCACGGCGGTCGTGTCGGTCCGTCGGAGGAACCCGAACGACGCGGCTGCCGCCCGGATCGACGCGTACGTGGTACTCGTCGACGAGACGGGTGACGCATCGGCCACCAAGCCACGCGAGCTGCACCGCCACCCGGATGACCGAGGTCGCACCGTTCGGTCGCTGTTCCGGTTCACCCTGACCGGTGATGCTGGATACGGCTGTTCCGGCTCGCATCACCCGAAGGGGCCGAAACTCGTGCGGAGACTGTCTCACGCCCTCGTGGCCGTCATCGGAGTCTTATCCCTCGTCACCCTGCCCACGACGACTCAGGCGGCCGGCCGGGCCGACTCCCTGGTCGGTAACCAGGCTGCCGGCCTGGAGTGCACGATCTACCCCTACTGGACCTATCCGCCCGTCTACAGCGACTCCTGCGTCTCGCCACGTCCGTCGTACAGCTCCACCATCCACTTCCGGGTGCAGTCGCCGACTCCCGGCGCCACCTACTCGTGGTCGCTGAGCGGCGCTCCGCTGCCGTCGTCCTGCACGTCCACGTCGTCGACCTGCACCGTGGTGGTGAACACCACCCGGACCGACCGCTACGTCACGGCGACCGTCACGTCCTCGGCCGGTGGCCTGACCTCCGACGCCTGGGCGCTCGCGGCCTGCCCCGGACCCACCGGCGTCGAGTTCTGCTGAGAGGTCGGCCGCGGGGTTGACGACGGGGATACCGTTGATCTTCAGGTTCGCCGGCTCGACCGCGCCCGCGGTGGTGACCGCGCCGGTGGAGTTCCCGTCGACGGTGATCAAGCCGCCGAGCAGCGAGACGTCCGCGGTGCGGGCCCGTGGCGGTGCGCGGTCGTGCGGACGGCCGGGCCGCTGCCCTTGGGAAAGTACTGGCGCAGCGAGCCGTTAGTGCCTTGTTGGCGCCACGCCCCCAGGACGGCGAGTGCGGGTCGTTCGTCATCGGCCGAGCGAGGTGGCAGCTGGGTGCGCATGGCGGTGGCCACGCGGTGCCGGGCGCGGCGGACCGCGGCATGCGACCGTGCCGCCAGGACCGCGACCAGCGCGTCGTGTATGGGGGGTGCCGAACTTCACCGTCAGTTGCCGGCGAGACCGCGTTTCATGCCACAGCGCCAACAGTTCGGTGTTCTTCGCCGCCTCGCAGCGCAGCATCACCGACGAACTGACAGCAACTTCCGGATCACCTTATACAGCAGGGACACGATCGCCCGGCCATGCTCTCAAGACGGTGGTGCTCTCGCTCTACCAGCGACGATGACTTTCGAGCGGCACACCATTGCTCCTGCGGCTTTGGCTGGCGGATTGCAGGTCGGAATCAGCGGATCCCGGTTGCCGCGCTGCGCTTGCCGAAAATGTCATCCGTGCAGGTCAGCGTGATGGCACCCGTTTAGGGTGCAGTCTGACCACCGTCATCGGTGGAGGCGCTGTCGGGCTGGCCGGACAGCGGGTGTGGGAACAGTCGGTCTACCGCTGCAGCGTTGCGTCGGACGGCTCGTCGCCAGCCCAGCCGGACGGCAGGCCGCGTTCTGGCGGGGTGGCCGTCGGGAACGCATCCGGGCGCTCCGGGCGGTTCGGGCGGCCGGCTCGTCAACGTCGGTGCCAGTCGGGAGTGGGAAGCGGTCGTCGCGCCCACGGGTGGGTGTGGCAGGTGGGTTGCGCAATCTGTACGGCCGTGCCGCGGGTAGGGACGGCGTGGTCATGCCATCTGCGAGCGGCGTGACGGGCATGGCCGTGTCGCTGGAGTGCTTAATCCCGGTGGAGTCTGGTCACTTGACGCACGCTCAAGTGGCGCAGGCTGCCGGACTGTTCAGCCGGTTTTCCAGCAGTCCATGATCTCTCGTGGTCCCCATACGAGGTCGACGTCGTCGGTGTCGATGTCGGCTCCGGACAGGGCCACGACAGCCAGTCCGGAGCGGCCTGCCTCGTAGCCTGGGACGTGGTTGGCCGAGTGGCGGAGCGTTTCGAGGTCGTGGCGGTCGAAGGTGCTGCCGATCCATTTGATCGACCCGGCGAAGTCGATGCGGCCGGCGACGGGGGAGCGGTCGGCTCCGACGAGGTCGATCTCGGGGTTGTGCTGTCGGTTCCACCAGCCGCCTACCGCGGCGGTGTCGGGCCAGGGCAGTTCGCCGGCTTGTCCGGCGAGTTCCAGCGCGTCGCGGATGAGTGGTTCGACGGCGCGTCCGCGCCAACTGGTCCATTGGCGTTGCAGGACGCGTGCGCCGATGTGGGGGCGTCCGCGGCGGGCTTGTTCCTGGACGGCGCGTCCGATGGGCAGGTAGAAGCGCAGGTTGCTGTCGGCGATCCGGTAGAGCGCCGGTTTGCCGGGCTTGGTGGAGAGCGGATGGTCCACCGCCAGGACCCGTTTCTCCTCGGTGAGTCGTCGCAGCAGCGGCGAGAGCGTTCCGGAGGGGATCTGTCCCTGGTTGCTTCCGGCGGTGGCGGCGATGTTGGCGTGGGTGCGGCTGTCCCCGCCGATCGATTCCACGACGCGGTGGGCCTGGTCGGGGGAGGGGAACTCGGCCAGCAGGGAGGACTCGGGCACGCCGAACAGGGGCGCGGCCGGGTCGTCGCATTCCCTGCGCAGGAAGTCGGCAGCTGGCATGGCGTGGGGCCAGCTGCGGATGATGCCGGGCAGTCCGCCGGTGACGAGGTGGGCGTCGATGGCGTCCGCCGCGTCCAGGCCGAGGGCCTGTCCGGTCTCGGCGGGGTTGAGCGGTCCGAGCACGAGGTTGTCCGCACGTCCGTAGAAGGGGCGGTCGTAGGCGGTGAGGCGTTCCATCATGTGCAGGTCGCTGCCCAGCAGCACCAGCAACACCGGGCGCCGTGACCACAGCCGGTCCCACGTGGTCTGTAGCGCGCCGTCGAAGACCTCGTCCTGTTCCGCCAGCCACGGCAACTCGTCGAGCACCACGACCGTCGGGGTGTCCGGCAGCGTCGCGCCCAGGACGCGGAACGCGTCGGGCCATCCGCCGGTGACCCCGGTGGGCGGACCGACCTGTCCGACGGCCAGGGACGAGTCGGCGAGTTCGGCGAGGAAGGCGGTGGTCGACTCGACCGAGGACGCGCCCTTGGTGGCGGCGAAGTAGAAGTAGGGGACGTCGGCCCGATTGCAGAACTCCTGGACCAGCCGGGACTTGCCCACCTGTCGCCGTCCGCGGATGGCGATCGCGGCCCCTTCCCGTGAGGTGATAACCCGGTCGAGGCGCTTGCGCAAGAGGTGCAGCTCGGCCTGCCTGCCCACGAAACCCGACATGGACATCATTGTAGATGAGATCTACATAGATTGCATCTACACATGTGGGGGGCGGTGGAGTCCGATACTGCGTCGCCTTCGCTTCTCGCGGAGCGCCGACTGTCTTCGGGGATCAGGAGTCACCGCCGCGGTCCGGCTCTGCGTGCCGACCTGTGGGGTTCCAAAGTCCGCCACATGGCCTGACCTGCGGTTGGGCGGCTGTGGGTGTGTACTCGTTGATGAGGCCGCCGAGGACTGGTCGGCGATGTATCGAGGTGCAGCGTGGCTGCGTGATCGGCTGGTCCGGTCGCGGTGGTGCGAAGACGAGGACGGCGCAGGGGCGCGGTCTGACGACTGACGTGGTCGCTGCCCAAGCCGGCGGGTCGTGGGCACCTCGTGCGGGTGTCCTCGACCAGTCCGCCGGTGTTCCGCTCGAACGCGAACTGTCGCTGGAGGACGCAGAATCCAGGGCTCGCGCCGAGGTGGCCGCGTTGGGCTGGCGGGCGCGGTTGGACCGCCTGTCGGCGAGCGAGCCGACCGCGGTGCGTGCCGCTCTGGTCGAGCCCGACGGTGCCGCGGTGCCCGGCGGTGTGGGAGCGGGCAAGGGCGACGCGCGATCCGCGACGGTGGGGGCGTTGTTCGAGGCATTGGAGCACGCGTTCACCGGTCCCGCGGCGGTGGGGGAGTGGCCGCTGCGGGCGGTGCCGGTCGAGCAGGTGGCCGCCGGGCCGCTCGCCGTCGACGCGGCGATCGCCGAGCTGGCCCGCACGGCCTCCACTCACCTGGCGTCCGTTCCCCACACCAGCGCCCGGGATGGCCGACCGGTCGACGTGCCGCTGTTCCTGTGGGCGCCGTGGTCGACCGCAGGCGACCGGGCCGGGTGGCGGCTCGGGGTCGGTGACGACACCGACTACAGTCGGGTGAAGGCGTACTCGGTCAACACCGGCTGCGCGATCGGCGCCACCGAGGACGAGGCGGTCCTGCACGCTCTGGGGGAGTGCGTGGAGCGGGACGCGTTCTCGCTGTTCCTGCTGCGCTGCGTCCACGACCGGGCCGTGGTGCCGCGTCGGCTGGCCCGCGCGCTGCTGTCGGAGGACCTGGGCGATCTGGTGGTCGCGGCCGAGGAGGTGGTCGGCGGCGAGGTGGAGCTGTTCGACTTGACCACCGACCTGGACGTGCCGGTGGTGCTCGCCCTCGTCCGGCACACGTCGGGACCGGCGGTCGCCCGTCACGGCCTGGGCGCCTCCCTGTCTGCGGCACACGCGGTTCTGCGCGCGGTCACCGAGTTGGTGCAGGTCGTGCTGGTGGCTCGTGGACTCGACCTTCTCGCGCACGACGCGGCGGTCACCCGCGCCGTGGGCCGCCATGCCGGGTTGCTCGCCTGCGCCAGGCTGGAGGTTCCCGACGTCGTGGTCGACGCCGCCGAGACCGCGGTGCGTTTCAGCCGCGACACCGTGACCGCGTCGGTGGCGCAGCTGCGGGGACAGATCACCGAACGGCTGCTGGCGGCCGGGCACGACGTGCTTGTCGGCCGCCTCGTCACGCTCCCGCACGGCACCACCGCGGTGCACGTGCACTGCCCCGGCCTGGAACGGTTCCACCTCGTCCTCGACGGGCACGTCGCGTTGCCGGGGCCCCGTGCCCGCCGGCTCAGGCGGACCGGTGGCTGATCCGCTGACCGCCGCGAGCCACGACACCGGTCGGCTCGATGTCGGCCGGACACGGTCGTGTCGCAAGCCGGCACGGCGCTCGAAGCCCACTGCGTCGTGCACGACTTCCTCCTCCTGGATTGCGCGCTGTCCCAGCACACCATCAGCGGGCCGGAGCGCGCTGCCCGTGGGCACTGTCCGCGACAGTGCTTCAGCGGGATGTCGCACCGGTCGAGTGGGGGCACCCGATGCCGTACCCGCACATCCGTGCGCGGTTCCCCGTGATCAGGGCGTTGCGCCGGTCAGGAATACCCGGTGACCTCCGTCTCGCGGGCACTCGATCGGGAACGCCGCGTCCGCGACCTGGTCGACGCCCAGGGCTTCGGTGCCCCCGGCGCGGTAGTCGTCTGGCACGAGAACTGCCCTACCAGCCTCGTCCAGTACTTCCTTCTGCGCCGCCGCGACGGGACCTGGCTGGGCCGTCGACTGGTCGGCGGGCCCGGACCGTTCAGTGTCGTGGAGCCGCACATGGTGATGGGCCGGTTCCTGAACCTGCGCCGGCACGGCGAAGGCGTCGACTTCCGCTACCGCGCCTGCACCGACCGGCAGCGTCGGGAGTTGTTCGGACACGGCCCGCACGGCGTCGAGTTGGACTTCCCGTTCCCCGTCCTCGACGACCACTGGAACGAGCAGGTCTGTCCACCCGAGGCATGGGGTGGCGACCACGCACTCGTCCACGGCCTCGACGCCCAGGAGCGGCACCTTCGCGAGCACGCCACCCGCCTGGCCCGCGACCTGTTCCCCGGAGCGGCGCCACTGGTGTTCGATCCGGCGTGCTCCACGGGCACGTTCCTGAGCGCCCTGGCCACCGCGCTGCCGCACGCCCGGTGCCTCGGCGCGGATCTGTCCCCCGCGATGGTCCGTCGCGCCGCCGCCCGCTCGGTGGACGTCGTGGTCGCCGATGCCGCCCATCCGCCGCTTCCACCGGGCAGTGTCGACCTGCTCGTGGTGCGCTTCCTCAATGCCGAGGTGGTCCGTCGCGCTGCGGCCGGACCGTTGTTCGACGCGTTGACGCTCCTGACGGCGCCCGGCGGGCACGTCTTCGTCCTCGGTCACACCCCGGTCCTGCTCGATCCGCGGACCGCCGCTCGCACGACCGGCCTGCGCCTGGTGGACACCGCCGCCGCACTGCCCCGGCGACCAGGGCTGTTCCAGTTCCTGCACTACACCAGCGTCGATCACCGCCGCGCGGAGCGGTGACCCCGCCGCCGAGCCCTTCCGCGGATCGGGCCGTCCGCGTGAACGGACCGGTCCGACCGCGTTCGTCGCACTCCGAGCCAGCCACATCTCCAGGAGTGTTCCCGAACCGCGCGCGGGTGCCGCCTGGGCCGACGGTGGCCGTGAGCGGGTCGACGCGTTGATCCTGGCCACCGGGTACCGGCCGGGGCTGGGGTACCTGGAGGCGATGGGCGCGTTGGACGCCGAGGGCTTCGCGCGGCACAGCTCGGGGCTGTCGACCACGCATCCCGGTTTGGGGTTCGTGGGTTTGGAGTGGCAGCGCAGCCTGTCCTCGGCGACGCTGCGCGGCCACTCCTGCGCCTTGCGACTGCATCCCGAGCCAGGATCCGGACGAATCACGCGGGATGTGTGCCTCACACTGCCAGCAGTGGTAGCGCTGGCCACAGGCGCCAGCCGATCAACGCGGCCCAGTCGGCGATCCTGCGAGGTGTCAAGAGGCGGCATCCTTGGTCTGGCCTGTGAGTTGGCTGCCGCAGCGCTGGGCTTGTTGATCAAGCTGTGTCAGTGGGGGAGAGGTCGTGGTCGCAGCACTCTCGGTGCCGGGGGCAACTCTGGCACTTGATTTGCGCACATGCGTTCGACGGTGGTGGCGGTCGACACAAGCCTGCCGTGGGAGGAAGATGGGAGGAAATTGGGAGAATTCAACTTGAATGAACCGGAGTGGGGTGCATTGAAGTGCGTTCAACTGCGCCGTCGCCACCTGCCGATTTAGTGTTTACGCAGGTCAGGTCATGATTTGGGCGATTCTGGGGGAGGAGTCTGCAACATATCGGTTGGTCAAGTGGTCGTCTCTTCAAGTTGGACTGAAGGCGACTCGCGGTTGCTGCACGACTATATCGCCCTGCTTGGTTGGCACCGTTCGTGCTGCTTCCTGAAGGAGGTCGAGGAGTCCTGACGTGGTGTGGCGCAGCCAGCAGTGCAGGTGGTGCCAGTTGCGGATGTCGCCCAGCTCCTCCGGGAGGGAGGTGGTCGCGGCGGCCATGATCGCGCCGGTGTCGTGGTGCACGAGGCCCTTCAGCGTCAGGGCGGAGCGCACGACGAGGTCCGGTTCGACGGCGGGCACCTCGAGCGTGGCCGGCCAGTCCGACCAGTACGAGCCCGCCTGGGCGCGGCGCTCGGCCTGGTGGCCGGGCTTGAGCAGTTCGCCCTGGATTCTGCGGTAGTCCCAGTTGACGTTCTCCTGGGCCATGCGCTCGATCGGCGCCACGACAGCATCGTCGACCGGCGGTCGCCCGGTCCGGTTCGGGTAGTCCACTTCTTCGCGACCAGGCGTCGGTGCCGGCGCGGGACGGTGCCCCTTGTCATCAATCGGTTCTCGCGCAGCGAGTCGAAACCGTCGGTGTTGAAGTCGTGGATCACGTCCCGTGACCCGGTCCGCGCTGGTGAACGTCACGTCGGTGATCTTCGCCACCGGCATGCCCTGGGCGGACAACAGCACCATCAGCGCCCGCCGCCAGGTCACCACAGACCCGGTACCCGGCGGACGATCCGCAGCGGGCGCCCGCCCTCGTCGTCATCGATCTCACGGACACGCACGCGATCTGCCACCCGTCCAGCCTGACGGACACGCACCGCCCGGAACAGAGCCCGAGCGGCGTGTCACGACAGGGCGAACGTTGCCTGATGCGGCATCAGTAAAGCTGCATAGCGCTGGCGGACAAGCTCCGCGTGCGGAGGGGGTGGCGCCTCACGTGGGCGCAGCGGGACCCGGTCACCGTCAGCGGGCGGCCCGCTCGCCGCAGAACACCGCGTCGAGCAGTCCGGTCAGCAAGCGAGGGAACTCGGTCGTCGGGTTGGTCGCGGCGTCGCCGGTGGTGATCGAGGCGGTCAGGGTGCTGCTGCCGTCGGGTGTGCTGTACATCAGCGCCGCGTAGCCGTTGACGCTGCCGTTGTGGTTGAGCAGGGTGCCAACGCAGTCCGGGCCGGTGTCCTGCACGTACAGCCCGAGTCCGTAGCGGCCGAAGAATCCCTCACTCCCGGGATGCGGTGTGCGCATCTCGGCCAGCAGCGGCGCCGGGAGGAGCTTGCCGCTCTGCAACGCGGAGAAGAACGTGTGCAGGTCCTTGGTGGTCGAGATCATGTCACCGGCGCTGGAGATCCAGGAGGGGTTCTGGCGGGTGACGTCGACCGTCTTCCACTGGCCGCCGTCCTCGTACCGGTGGTAGCCGCGGGCGTGCGGCCCGGGGATCTCCGGGGAGGCGCCGGGCGTCACGGTGCCGCGCAGCCCGAGTGGCCGCAGGATCCGCCGCCGCATCTCCTCGGCGTAGGGGCGGCCGGCGACCTGCTCGATCAACAGTCGGGCCAGTACGTAGTTGGTGTTGGAGTAGCTCCAGCCCGTCCCCGGTTCGAACCGCGCCGGCCTGGCCAGCGCCAGCCGCACCAGCTCTTCCGGCTGGTAGGTGTGGAACCGCAGGTCCACCCACTCCCGGCCCTGCCATGGGATCCCCGACACGACCGTTCCGTCGGGGTGGTACTCGCCGGTGAAGTTGAACACCCCGCTGGTGTGCTGCAACAGCATCCGCACCGTGATCCGCCGGTCCAACCCGAACCCGGGCAGGTGGTCGGCCACCGGGGCGTCCAGCCCGATCCGGCCCTCGGCCACCAGTTGCAGCAGCAGGGTCGCGGTGAAGGTCTTGGTGGCGCTGCCGATCCGGAACCGGCCGTTCGTCGGCGGCTTCGCCGACTTGCCCAGCTCGCGCACCCCGGCGCCGGTGATCCAGTCACCCCGCTCGTCGTGCACGCGCACCTGCACCCCGGCGAAACCGGCGTCGACGAACGCCTGCACCGCCTGCCGCAGCTCTGGGCGATCCGGCCCGGCCGTGGCCTGAGGCACGGCGCTGCCGGTCACCAGCACGGCTGTCAGCGCCGCGACACCCATCCGCCGGCCCAAGCGCGGCTTGCGGACCCTGCTGTCCTTGGTAGCCCTGTTCACTTCTGAACCCCCGGTGTTGTCGCGGACCGCCGATCGCGGCTCCGAGGCCGCGTGCGCTGAACTGATCACGGCGCCCACGTTGGCCGACGGTCCTGACACCGAGCAGTCACCGCACCGACACACCCCTGACACGGAGGACCTCAGGGAGATGCGGCAGATCACCGGGGCGAGGCGACCTCGATCCGGACGACTGCGGGGTGCTCGAACCGGCTCCGGTGGAGGCTGATGTCACCAACTGGGACCCGCCGTGCACATCCCCGGCGGCATCGACATCACCATGACGGGCGCAGGACGACTACTTGGCCGGCCATGGAACCGTTCGGGACTGTTTCGAGGTAGGTGTGTCCGGCCCGACACGCCGAGCCCGGGGGCAGCGGGATGGGCACTGTGAGTGATGACATCTGAACTTGTGAGCGCACGGAAGAGCGAGACCGGGACCGGGCGGCAGCTGTCGCCGGAGCAGGCCGCCGCGGCGGCGAGTGGCTGAGGCCAAAGCACGAGGGCCGGCGTTGACCGGTCCGGACGACCTGCCCAAGCTGTTCGCCGAGAACGTGCTGGAGACCGCCGCCGGTGCCGTCGGCCCAGGGGTACGTGGGCTCACCGCTTCGACCGACCTTCCACCCAGGAGGTCAGGGGGTCAAGCTGGTCTGCTTCAGGATGTCGTTGAGGTACTCCAGGGCGAGTTTCTCCGCCTGGTGGTGGCGTTCGATCGTCGCGTCGGTTTCGTCGCGCCACCGTCGGTAGAGCTCGACGCAGGCCAGGAGGGCTCGGCCGGCGTCGTGCCGGTCGTAACCGCACAAGGTTCGTTCCAGGTCGCGGGCCTCGTCCGGTGCGATGAACTCGAGGTGTCGGACACCGCGGACGGGAGCTCCCGCTCGTCGTGCGATGAGCGGACCAAGCACCGCTTCGCGCAGATGGCCGAGGAATCCGATGGCTTCGAACAGCTCGCCGCGGCCGAGCTTCGTCGCGCCGTAGTGCACCCAAACCCAGAACCGGTCCTCGATCCACTGCAGGTCCCACGACGGGGCCACCGGCGGGCGGTCCGCAAGGCAGCGGGAAAGGTCACCGCTTCGGTCCCACAGGATGTGCGGGTCCTCGATGCGCTCGGCGAACTGCGCGGTCCGTACGAACTTGAAGTCGACGTGGAGCAGGGGAGGCCCGACAAGTGTGATGATCAGCCGGGGTTCGCCGACGTGCTCGCCGGTGAACCCCGCCACCAGTGTGGTCCACGAGCCGATCAGTGCGAGGCGCTCCTCCATGACCGCGTCGAACGCCTCGTCGTCAACGACCACGATGAGGTCGACATCGGAATAGGTGTCGGGGCGTCCGCCCGCGAGCGAACCCGCGACCGCGACACCCGCGATTGTCGGGTTCCGCTGCATCCGAGGAAGTAGGTCGTCGAGGAACCGGCTGTGCGGAGAGGGAACGTCCATGGTCTTCCTTCCGGGAGGAGCAAAGTTTTCCAGGATATCCCGTAGCCGACCTGCATCTCCAGGGATTTACCGGCTGGTGCCACCCGGTGGCGCCAGAGTCGACGTGAACGCGCCGAGAGACGAGGCCTTCGGGCGGGTTCGACCACGCGGACGCCCGCCAGGTCGAGCCGGTACGGCGTGGTGCCGGGTCGATGTCCGCGTCGTGCAGGATCCGCCGGACCGTCGAGGGTGCGATGTGGTGGCCGAGTCGGGCCAGTTGCCCTGGTCCGCCGATGGCCCCACCGCGGGTTCTCTGGCGAGCCGCAGCACGAGCGTCTTGACCGCCGCTCGTGTCGGTGGACGTCCGGTCCGTCGACGCGCGGAGTAGTCCCACTTACGGGCCACGAAACTGCGATGCCGGCAGAGCAGAGTGCCCGGCGTGACGGGGAAGACCTCCCGCCAACGGCGACGGTCCACCGGTCCGGACAGGGTGGCGAACCAGAACCGGCCCGCGGGCCCAGCTCGACGTTCAGGCCGTCCGCGACCTCGGTCCGCTGGAGCGTCAGCCGCCCGGTGCCGTCGTCGAGGTGGATCACAGCGGGCACGGTGGCGAGGTGTCGCCGCACCACGTGGTGGCCGGGCGGCGACCACGACAAGCAGTCGACCCGCCCGGCCGTGCCGGTGTGGATCATGCCCGTCTACCGGATCGCCGAGCAGTTCCGCGTCCAGCCGGACACGGTCGACGTGGTGATCGTCGATGAGGCGTCCCAGGCGGGACTGGAGGCGACGTTCCTCCAGTACCTCACACCCAAGATCGTGGTCATCGGTGATGACAAGCAGGTTCCCCCACGGCCGTGGGCACCGACCAGCAGCAGTTCCGCGTCGGCGAGGACGGCGTCGAACAGGGCGGGGAACGTCCCGTCGCGGTCGCGGATCGGGAACCGTGCGGGGCTGCCTGCGTCCTCGAGGTCCATGACGAGATTTCCGACGGCTTGGGTGACCCAGGACGCGGTGGGGTGTGCGGTGGCGCCGGGGACGCGGATTCGGCGGCCGGTGTGCTCGATGACCGCGAGTACGTGCAGTCGGGTGCCGTTCAACGTGTGGGTCTCGAAGAAGTCGCAGGCTGGGAGTGCGTCGGTCCGGGAGCGGAGGAAGGTCGCCCGGGTTGTCGGAGTGTGTTCGGGAGCCGGGTCGGTTCCGGCGTCTTTGAGGATCTGCCAGACGGTGGATGCTGCGACTGTGATGCCCAGTACGAGGAGTTCGCCGTGGATGCGGCGGTAGCCCCGGGCAGGATTCTCGTGCCAGGAGCGGAACCAGGAGCCGGATGGAGCGGATGGTCCGTGGTCGGCCGGGAGGGCCTTCACCCAAGGCCGCGTGGTTAGGGCGGTGGGCAGGCTGTCAAGAAGCAGATCAGGCGTGTCGTGGTGGTGGAGCAACGGAACCTCGAGTAGAAGCTGAGGTCTGTCAAGATCATCCTGCTGGTGAGGTCCTGTTGCGCGATCAGTGTGCCGACCCTTTGTCCGGGCCGGCCAGCGGCAATGCCGAAGGCGTTTTCGCACCCGGTCATCTGGGTGAGCTGACCCGTCATCTGCCCGCGAGCTCGTCGACGCCGTCGTGGAGGAAACCCTGGACCGGGGCGGCGCCTACCAGGCGCCTACCAGGCCATCCTCGCCCGCCTGGACTCCCACCAGGGGATGGTGGCACGCCGGCCCGGGCTCTGGTGCGGCACTGCCGGCAGCTCACCGAACGGATCGACGCCCTGCCGGCCGAGATCAGCACGCTTGTCGCGCGGCCGGCCTCGGCACTGCCGGGCATCCGCGGCTGCGGGCCGCTGACCGCGGCCAAGACCCTCGGCGAATCCGCCGACATCCGCCGATTCCGCTCCCGCGACGCCTACGCCCGCCACAACGGCACAGCACCACTACCCGTGTGGTCGTCCAACCGCGCCCGCCACCGACTCAGCCGCACCGGCAACCGCCAACCCGACGCCGCCCCGCACCGCATCGCCCTCACCCGAGCCGCTGCCACCCCGACGCCCGAGCCCTCCTCACCCGCCGACGAGCCGGCGGCGACGGTGGACTCGAAGCCCTCCGCGTGCTCAAACGACACCTCTCCGACGTCACATCTCGACGTCGGAGTCCACCGGACCGCCAGTGCACTGCCCAGGTACGAGGCCGCGCTTGCAGGCTCCGACAAGACCGTCGCCGTGCTGCACGAGCTCGGCGATGCCCGAGCCCCCGGTTCTCCGAGGCGTTCCGTTCCCGGATCTCGACGGCATTGTGACGAGGGACTCGGCACTCACTCGGGCTGCGGTGCCACCCACCACCACGGGCTTCGAACCGACAACGTCCTCGAACCCGGCGCCGTCGCCCCCGACGGCACCCGCACCACCTGCTCCCCCGGGTTCACCGGGTTTCACCTGACCGGTGACGGGTTCACCTCGATGGCGCAGTGCGGGCCGATCAGGCGGCGGCCGAACGGGCGACGCGCGGCGGGCGTTACCGGCAATCCCTCACACGGTCGAACGGTCCGCGCGGCGGCCACCTCCGCTGTGCGACAGGCGCGAGCCCTGGTATTGATCACGCTTGCTTGCGCCCCCGCGCCGACTGACCAGTATGGACGGACGGCGACCTCCCACCGATCCCGAACCGGAAGCGCTGCACGGCACCCGATCCAGAGGCCGTCGCGAGCCGTCGCCGCCAACTCCACTCCGGAGGCATCCCATGTCCACCGCACCCTCGTCCACACGCGCCGCAACCGACCTCGACAGCGGAGCCGATCTCAACAGCGGAGCCGTCCCGGCTCCCGGCACCGGTCCCGGCACGACGCCCGCAATCCCCCTGTACCGCAGACCGTTCACCGTGGTCTCCGACAGCGTGCTCGTCAGCGAACCCGTCACCGGCATCGACCTGGCGTTCACCGCTTCCGGGAAGCCCTCCTACTCGCTGAACGTGGTCGCCCCCTACCAGGACCCGGCCGGTGGGCTCAGGGCGTCCGTCGTGCTCGACGGGCGGGTGCGCACGCTGCGGCGCGACACCACGAGCGGCTACTGGGTGCTGGGACCGCCGGCGGCGGGCGACGCCTGGATCGGCGCCGTCGTGCTGCAACTGCCGGGCGGTCGGTTGTGGACGGTCGCGCAGGGCGCTTCGACCACGGCCTTCTTCCGGCACGACGGCGACGGGTTCGTCAAGGTGCACGAGGAGAAGGTCGGGTTGGTCGACCCGGTCGTGATCTACCCGCCCGCCGCCGGCCCGCGGTCGCCGTCGCTGTTCGGGGTGGACCCGCACGGCAACCTCGTCCGGTACGAGCACGCCGGGGGCGACAAGTGGAAGCGCTCCGGGTACGACTTCGGCGGCAAGCTCAAGAACAGGCGATACGTGGTCGTGCCGTTCGACGCCCGGTCGCTGGAGGTCGGCTACTGCGACGGGGCCGACCTCGTGCGCGTCGGGGTGGAGGGCGACAAGAAGCACTCGACGGACAAGACGCGCTTGCCCGAGGCGGACGCGGTCGCCTGGGGTGGCTTCGTGGACTGCGCGTCGAACACCGGGTACCTGTGCACCACCCCGAAGACGCGACGGCTGTACCAGTTCGTGGGCGGCCGGTGGGCCGACCTCGGGATCACCGCGTACGCCGTCACCACCACCATGGACGGGGCGGGGCTGCTGAGAGCCTACGTGGACAGCAGCGACCTGTCGCTGCTCAGGCAGACGGGGTGGGACGCCGACGGCCCGGTGTGGACCGCCGGCGCGGACGGCGCGCCGGTCGCCGTGCCCCTCGGCAAGTCGAACCGCACCCTGTTCCCCGACCCGCTGCACCAGGGGGCGTCGGTGTTCTTCGCCCTGGAGCCGAGTAACTTCCTGGTGCTCCTGGGCCAAGACCCGGATACGGGGCAGTGGCGCCGCGAGACCGTGCGGTTGGCGGACACCTACTCCGCGCGGACCCGGCGCTGGCGCACCCGGGTCACCGTCCGCGACGCCGCCGGCACACCGGTCGCGAACCACCCGGTGCGGGTGCGCACGACGAGCACGGCCGAGGTGACCATCGGCTCCCGGACAGCGCGGCTGGGGCCGCGCAGAGACGAAGTCCTGATCGCGCGCACCGACCGGTTCGGCGCGCTGACCGCGTCCACCCGGGCCCACAGCCTCACCCCGCCCGCGATCCTGGTCACCGGCGACGGCCTGCCCGAGGGCGCGCAGATCCACCCGGAGCACGGGATTCGCGACTACCTGTCGGGCCTCGCGCCGCTGGCGGACCGCGGTCTGCTCACTGCGGAGGCGTTGCGCGCCGCCAAGGTCGACGGCACACCCCTGGTGCCGAGCACGACCTGGTCGGCGTCCCTGACACCGCAACTGGCCGTGGCACACCTGCGCGACCTCATGGCGCTGGGCAACCCGAGCATGCCCCGCCCCACGTCGTCGTGGGTGCTGGAGACCGGCGCGGGCGGCGAGGTGTCGCTGCGCCGGGTCGACACCGTGCCGGAAAGCTTCCTCGGCGACCTGGGGCGGCGCTTCGGCGACGTGGTGAGCGGTCTGCTCGCCGGTGTCACCGACGTGGCGCGGCTGACGCTGAACGCGGCCGACGGCACGGTCTCGCTCGGCCTGCGGATCGCCGGGAAGGTCGTGGACCTCGGCCGGTTCGCGGTCGTGACCGCCTCGGACGCCGTGGACCTGTTCCTGAGCGCGATGCGGGCGCTGGGCGCGCTCACCGCCCGGGTGATCGACTGGCTGGTCCACCGGTTCCCGTTCGCCGACATCTGGGCCACCGCCCACGCCGTCGAGGGCGTGCTCGACCGGACGCCCACCGAGGTCGTCGCCCAACTGCAGCGGGTCAGGGCCGTCGCGCTCCAGCGGATGACCGACTTCGCCCGGACCGACCTCGCCGGCCAGTTCGACCGGCTCATCGGGAAGGTGCGCGGCAGCACGGTCGGTGACGTGAAGGGGTCCGGGCACGACCCCGTGCCGCCGGTCGTCGGCAGCGGCGGGGAGCGGGTGGGAGCCGTCACCGACACCCTCGACCTGAGGACGTCGGTGCCTGCGCACTTCCTGTTCGACCGCGTCCAGGGAGCCGAGGGCGAACTGGGCGCGCGACTGCTCGCCGAGGTGCCGGACGGCACCGGTGACCTGCGGAAGGCCGTCGACTCCGCGATCGCGGCGGTCACCGGGCAGCTGTCCCGCTTCCACGACGCCGGCCGGGCCTTCGCCGACGCGGTGGCGGGCGAGCTGGACGGCACCGGCGGCAGCCTGGAGCAGGTCACGCTCACCGCGCTGCTGACGGCGCTGCGAGAGCTGGCCCTGACCCTGGTGGAGATCGCGAAGGCGCTGATCGACGCGTTGATCGACGTCCTGGTGAAGCTGGGCGGCATCGCCGCCGGGCTGCTCGCCGCCAAGGTCGACATCGCGCCGGTCCGGGACGTGGTGACGTGGATCGCGGACGAGGCGGGGGTGCCGGTCGAACAGCGCGGCCCGGTCACCCTCAAGACCCTGGTCGGGCTGCTGGTCGCCTTCCCCGCCGTGGTCGCGCGGCACGCCCTCGGCGGTACGCCCGACCAGGCGCAGCCCGACCGACCGGAGGCGACGGCGTCACCGGTGACGGGCAAGGCGCTCGACCTCGCGGCGACGGTGGTGGCGACCGCCCTGGAGTTCGGCAGCGACCTGCTGCCACCACCCACGACCCCCGTGGACAAGGCCGTGACGAGCACGATCAGCGCTCTGCTGCTGGGGAACACGGCGTTGTCGCTCGGCCTGGCCTGGCCGTTCACCGCGTCCCCGACCGACGCGCCCGGCGACGTCCCCACCGACGCGCCCGACGACACCGCGGCCGGCCTGGCGATCGCGAAGTGGTCGGTCGAGGGCCTCTCGTGGCTGGTCGACGCGCTCACGATGTACGCGAGCAGCAAGCGGGGCAACGTACTGCTGGTAGCCAAGCTGGAGGACGTGTACGGGGTGTGGCTCGACACCGCCGCCGGCCTCGGCTCCCTCGCCCTCGGTGTGGCCGAGTGCGCGGCCCGGCCGTCGGCGTCCTGCGCGCGGTGGGTCAACAGCGCCGTCGCCCCGGTCCCGGTGGTCCTCGCGTTCCTGCGCTCCCCACTGTTCCGGGAGGAGATGCTCGCGGTCAAGGTCGGCGCCAGCTACGCCGCCGGTGTCGCGACGGTCGTCACCCGGGTCCTGGTGGACGACTGAGCCGTCACCGGCGGGTTCGGGTTCGGTCGGTGTGGGCGGTTCCCTCCGGGCCGCCCGCGCCGGGCGGCATGACGCACGGAAGACGTTGTCGCGCACTGCCGACGACCCTGTACCGCTCGAAAAGTCATCGCTGCTGGTCGAGCTGCGTGTCTGTACTCGTTGATGAGGCCGCCGAGGATGCGGGTGCGGTGCACTCTGTGGGTGTCGAGATTGTGAACCGCGGCGGGGTGTTGTTGGGTCTCGGGTGGTAGTTGGTCTCGGCCCTGGTGGGGGCGGTGTCGGTTGTAGTGGTCCTCGTAGGTCGTGAGGACCTGACGTGGGTGGCTCTCTCCCAGGACCAGGATGTGGTCGAGGAGTTCGCGTCGGAGGGTGCGGATGACCCTTTCGCAGTGGGCGTTCATCCGGGGCGCCTGTGGCGCGGTGGTGATGACGCGTAGATCATCGGACTGGAAGACGGCGTTGAGCGCCTGGCCGTACTTGTCGTCGCGGTCGCGTGGCAGGAATCGGAGCGACTCCGTCCGGTGTCCGAGGTCGGCGGTGAGGTTCCTGGCCTGTTGCGTGGTCCATGCCTGGGTCGGGTGGGCGGTGACGCCGGTGATGTGCAGGCGTCGGGTGTCGTGTTCGAGGAACGCGAGCGCGTACAGGCGTGTGCCGAGCACGGTGTCGAGGTGGAGGAAGTCCGCCGCGATGGTGCCCTGGGCCTGGGCGGTGAGGAACTGTCGCCAGGTCGGGCCACCACGACGTGGTGCCGGGTCGATGCCCGCGTCGTGCAGAATCCGCCAGACCGTCGAGCAGGCGACGCGGTGGCCGAGTCGGGCCAGCTCGCCCTGGATCCGCCGGTGACCCCATCGTGGGTTCTCCCTGGCGAGCCGCAGCACGAGCGTCTTTACCGCCGCTCGGGTTGGTGGGCGTCCGGTGCGTCGGCGCGCGGAGTGGTCCCACTTGGGGGCTATGAGTTTGCGGTGCCCGGCGAGCAGGGTGCCCGGCGTGACCGGGAAGACCTCGCGCCACCGGCGACGATCCATCAGCGCGGACAGGGCGCGGACAGGGCGGCGAACCAGAGCCGGTCCGCGGGCTCGTGGCGGACTGGACTGGCGAGTTGCCGACGGAGTACGGCGTTCTCGTGGCGCAGGACGAGCAGTTCGGCGTCCTTCGCCGCTTGACTGCGCAGCAACACCGTCGGGATGGACAGCAGCTTCCGTGGCACCTTGTATGGCAGGGACACGATCACCCGGCCATGCTCCCAAAGACGACGGTGCCCTCGCTCTACCAGCAGCGATGACTTCCGAGCGGCACACGTTCCACCAGCCCGTTCGCCGCGCCGATCCCGCGCGAGTACGCCGCGATGCCAGTGGGTCGATCCCGTTCTTGTCAGCGACGTCGAGTTCCGCCAGTGGACCGCCGACCGGCGTCTTCAACACCCTTCCTGGAGTGGCTTTCGATGGGACCTCAGCCCTCAAGACGTCCGCCGCCCAGACATCGGTCCGACCTGACGGACGTGCCGAGCTTTCAGCTCGTCGAGTGCACGGTGCTCTCGATGTCCGGAGTATCCGGAATCCAAGGGTGGTGTCTCTGAGAGTGGCGACCCGATCGTATACAACCCCAACGGGCTAGTGAGGCGGCAGTGCCGACAGTCCAGGGCAGGAAGGCCCGCTTTCCTCGCTCAGTGTGAACGCTTGTCAGGCGCGGGCACCACCCGTTGCCGCAGTCAGGTCTTGGGCTATCGACGGAATACGCTGAGCAGCGGATTCGGCGATAGAAATTGACCCCGTTTCCGCGTTACCGTTGATCGTTTCCCGCATGGATGCCTGCCTATGGACGGTCAGCGGCTACGTCCGGACTGCGGTTGGTGGTGTTGTCGAGGGCGTCGAGTTGTTGTTGGACCCGTCGGGCGTCGGTGTCACGGCCTTGTTCCCGGTACAGCTCCAGCGCCTCCCGCCACACCGCGCCGGCCTGCTCGTAGTGTTCGAGCGCGGCGTGGACGGGTCGTAGATCCCGGTCAGCGGCCCGGCGAGCATCTCCAGCGCGATGCCGGATAGCACCTGCCCCGTCCGGTTTGCTCAGCTCCTAGCGTGCAAGCCGCCGGCGTGTGCGTGCCGCGAGGCCGGCCAGTGATGGCCTACAAGACAGGCCTCAGATCCATCGGATGACCTCGTCCGGGTCGGGGCGCCCGGCCGGGCGGAAATCCGTGCCCTTCGTGTACGCGACCGGCGTGAGCACGGCCTGCGCGACCGTTTCGTAGTCGAGTCCCAGGATGTCGGCCACGTCGCGTTCGCGGGCGAGGTGCATCGATGTCCACGCGGTGCCCAGCGCGCGGGCGCGGGCGGCCAGCATGAAGCTCCACGTGGCCGGGATGACGTTGCTCATGCCGGCGACCGCCCACTGCCGGTTGGGGCCTTCGTTGCAGGCCAGCACCAGTACCGGTGCGTCGCCCATGTGCTCGCCCAGGTAGTCGGCGGAGCTTGCCACCCGCTGCTGTACGGCGTCGCGGGCGTCGTCACCGGTGGGCTTGCCGGGATATCCCGGGGAGGCTTTGTATCCGGCGTACACCTCGCGGTAGACGTCTCCGACCGCCCGGCGTTTCGCCTCGTCGCGGATCACGACGAACCGCATGGTCACGATGTTCGAGCCCGACGGCGCCTGCAGGGCCATCGCCACGCACTCGCGGATCGCGTCGTCGGGCACCGGACGGGTGAAGTCGAGGCGCTTGCGGACCGCCCGCGTGGTGGAGAGCAGCTGGTCCGGGTCGAGATCGAGCAAGGTCATTCGGCCACCCCAGGGTCGAGGTTCATTGCGGTAGGCGGGTCTCGGTCGTGGCGGCGAGGGAGCGGTCCATGGCCGCGATGTACTGGGTGAGGGCGTGGCAGTGGTGCTCCAGCAGGGCGATGCGCTCGGTCATCCGGTCGCGCTCACGCGCGAGCATCTCGCGCAGCTCGGGGTCGGGATCGGCGACAACGATCTCCTGGGGCTGGTTGAGGCACGGCAGCATGTCGCCGATGATGCGCGTGGGGATGCCGGAGTCGAGCAGGCCGCGGATCTTCTTCACCCGATCCACCAGGTATTCGTCGTACTCGCGGTAGCCGTTCTGCTGCCGCCGCGGCGTGATGAGCCCTTGCTCTTCGTAGTAGCGCAGCATGCGCGGCGGGACCTCGGTGCGTTTCGCCAGTTCACCGATCTTCATGACCACCTCCTCGGCACCTGCCCAACGTTACAGTGATGTCAAGGTTGACGGGGTGTGAGTGACCTCTCGTCGCTCAGAATTGACATTCACATGATGTGAAGGTTGCACGATGGTCGCATGTCTCGGACCGGCAACCTCCCACAATGCCGCCCGCAAAACGTGCCACCGCGGACGATGCGGCGTACCCCTGTGGGCTTCGCGACGGGGCGCTGCGGTCACCGCCGCGAAGATTGTCGGCTATTCGGGAAGCGGCGCCATCCTCGTAGGCGATTGCGGGTCGGTGATCACCTGGGCCCGACCGCCACCCACCCGGTTGTCCTTCGGGCGCCGACTTGTCCGGCCCGGACCTGACCCCTGAGCGCCGATGACGCGCGCACGTCGCACCGCTTGATCCTCCTCTTCCGGCTTCCTGAGACAGCGAGCACGCACATGAGCACCCCACCAGAATTCGACGTCGCCGCTCCGGCACCGACGGTCCCCTCCGACGACCGGCTCCCGCCGGGCGTCGCCCTGGTCATCGGGATCCTGATCGTCTCGACGTTCATCGTCTTCCTCAACGAGTTGCTTCTGGGAGTCGCGCTCCCGACGCTGATCGCCGACTTCGGGGTCACCCCGAGCACCGGGCAGTGGGTCACGACCGGCTTCCTGCTGACCATGGCCGTGCTGATCCCGGCCAGCAGTTTCGTGATGCGACGGTTCCCCATGCGAACGGTCTTCCTGGTCGCGCTGTCGCTGTTCATCGTCGGGACGACACTCGCCGCAATCGCGCCGACGTTCGGCGTCCTGGTGACCGGCCGGATCATCCAGGCCTCCGGCACCGCCGTCTTCCTGCCCCTGTTGATGACCACGACCATGCGCCTGGTCCCCGTCGCTCGCCGAGGCCAGATGATGGCGATCACCACGGCCGTCCCGGCCGTGGCGCCGGCGGTCGGGCCGGCACTGTCAGGTCTCGTGCTGTCCACACTGAGCTGGCGCTGGCTGTTCATCCTGATGCTGCCGTTCGCGGTTGCTGTGCTGGCGCTGGGCGCGTGGAAGTTGCGCAACACCACCACCCCGGAGCCGGTGACCCTGGACCTGCTGTCGCTGCTGCTGTCCGCGCTCGGGTTCGGTGGCCTGGTCTACGGACTCTCCCTGATCGGCGAGGCGTCCTCCGGGCACACCTCCATCTCGCCGTACCTGCCGATCACCGTGGGCCTGGTGGGCCTGGTGGCGTTCGTCCTCCGACAGATTCCCCTGCAGCGTCGCGACAGCGCGTTCCTGGACATGCGGATCTTCCTCCGGAGGTCGTTCACCGCACCTCTGCTGGTGATGCTCTTCGTCGCGGGCAACGGGATCGGACTGCTGGTCGTGCTCCCGCTGGTGCTGACCCACGTCACCGGCCTGAGCGCCCTGCAGCTCGGCCTCTTCCTGATCCCCGGCGGGGCCGCGATCTCGATCGTTGCGGCTGCGAGCGGCCGGGCGTACGACCGCTTCGGCCCACGCCCGTTGATGATCCCCGCCGCGATCGTCTGGCTGGCCGTCCTGTGGTTCCTCAGCCAGGTCGACGAGAGTACGAGCGTGGTCACGCTGATCGTCGCGTGGCTGGTGTTCACCAGTGCGCAGTCCGCGATGTGGGCGACGCTGACGACGAGTGCGATGGGCGGCCTGCGCCCCGAGCTCTACCCGCACGGCGCCTCGGCCTTCGCCACCGCCCAGCAGCTCGCCGGTGCCGCCTTCGGCGCGGTGTTCATCTCGGCCTACACCATCGGTTCCGCTGCCCGCGAAGCCGGCGTGCTCGACACGGCCCAAGCCACGTCCGCCGCGAACGCCGCCTTCCTGACCGCCTTTGCCATCGGCCTGGTCGTGCTGGTAGGCGCCTTCTTCGTCCGTCGGACACCGAGTCCCGCCGCCGACGTGACGGACGCAGCCGTGCCGGTCAGCGGCGAGGCGGTGGCTGAGGCACCGGCCACCGACGCAGCGGTCGGCGAGACGGCGGCCCGGTGACCATGACGGACAAGCAACTCGTCCTCGGTATGGGGCTGATCGACGGATACGGTGGCCTGCACGGCGCCTGGCGTGCCCCGCACGTGGACCCCGGCACCTACGCCGACGTCGACGCCACGGTGCGCCACGCGAGAGCCGCCGAGCGCGGCAAGTTCGCATTCCTCTTCACGCCCGACTTCCCCGCCGTGCGCGGCGACGTCGAGCACTCCACGATCAGCAACCTCATGGACCCGCTGATCCAGCTGGCCGCCGTCGCGCGGGAGACGACGAACATCGGCTTCGTCGCCACCGGGTCGACGACCTTCCAGGAGCCGTTCAACACGGCACGCCAGTTCAAGGCCCTCGACGTCCTGAGCCACGGTCGCGCCGGCTGGAATGCCGTCACGACGAGCGATCCCGCCGTCGCGGCCAACTACGGCAGGCCCGTCGCCGACCGCGACGAGCGTTACCAGCGCGCCCACGAGGCCATCCAGATCGTCCAGGCGCTGTGGGGCAGCTGGCAGAAGGACGCGTGGGTCAAGGACCAGGCAGCGGGCCGTTTCATCGACCCGTCGAAGCTGCGACCGGTCAACCTGCAAGGCGAGTACCTCGCTTCGCGAGGCCCTCTCGGGATCCCCCCGTCGGAGCAGGGCCAGCCCGTCGTCTTCACCGCCGGCGGCCCCAGCCCGCACCTGTTGTCGATCGCGGGCCGCTACGCCAGCGGCTTCATCGCCGAGGTGTGGACGATCGAGCAGGCGCGCGCCCAGCGCGAACTCGTGCGCAACGCGGCACGCGAAGCCGGCCGCGACCCCGACGAGATCAAGTACATCCCCGGCATCATGACCACCGTCGCGCCGACCGTGCGCGCAGGCCTCGACCGGCGCCTGAGGTATGCCGGCGACGTCATCGAGGCCCGCCTGCCCCACCTCGGCGCGATGCTCGGCATCCGGATCCACCCGGACCAGATCGACGAGCCCCTCACACCGGAGCAACTGGCCACCGCGCACGCCTCACCGAGGGACCCCCGCTCGTCGAACGCTCTCGCGGTGGCACGCCAGGGGTGGTCCCCGCGCGATGTCCTTGCCCATGGAGTGATCGACTTCCACCCCACGGTCGTGGGCCCAGGGAAGCTGCACGCCGACCACCTGCAGGAGTGGTTCGAGGCGGGAGCCGCCGACGGCTTCTGGGTGACGCCCGACATCTACGAGGACGGCGTCGAAGCCTTCGTCGACGAGGTCGTGCCGATCCTGCAGCAACGCGGCATCTACCCCACCGAGTACCTGGGCACGACCCTGCGCGCGAACCTCGGCGTGCCCCACCAGTACGGACTCGACCCACGCATCACCGGCGCCGAGCAGTGACCGGACTCAGGTGATTGCCGCAAGTAATGAGACGACCGTTTGCGTGCTGCGCCCGAGCCAACCAGATTCCCCGCGGTTCTCGCTGATCGCCCTGGTCGTGGGGGCGTGAAGACGAAGAACCGCAGAGCACCGCGCACACGAACGACACGCAGCACATCACTCAGGAGGAGAACTTCATGAAGATCGGCATCATGGGAGCCGGCAGCATCGGCAGCGTGCTGGCCCAACGGCTGAGCGCCCACGGCCACCACGTCAAGATCGCGAACTCGCGCGGGCCCGAGACGATCCCCGCCGACGTCCTCGCCACCGGCGCCCGGGCGGTGCCGGCGGCCGACGTCGCCGCGGACGTGGACGTCCTCATCACCTCGGTCCCCCTCATCCGGGTGCCCGACCTCAAGCCGCTGCTGACGGACCTGCCCGCTGACGCCGTCGTCATCGACACCTCGAACTACTACCCGGCCCGCGACGGGCACATCGCGGCCCTCGATCGCGGGCGGGTGGAAAGCCGCTGGGTCGAGGAGCACCTCGGCCGGCCCGTCGTCAAGGCGTGGAACGCCATCACGGCACAGTCCTTCGTTGCCTACGCGAACCCGAGCGGCACCCCCGGCCGGATCGCGATCCCCGTCGCCGCGGACGATGACGACGACCGGGCCCTGGGCATGTCGCTGGTCGAGCAGACGGGCTTCGAGGGCTTCGACGCCGGCACCATCACCGACTCGTGGCGCCAGCAGCCAGGCAGCCCCGTCTACTGCACCGACTTGACCGCCGAACAGATACCCGCCGCGCTCGGCAAGGCCATCGCCGAACGCTCCCCGAAACGCCGGGACCTGGCGATGCACATCATCGCCGAACTGATGGGCGACCCCACCAGCGACCTCGGCAAGGACTTCCTGGTCCGGGTCAACCGCCTCATCTACAACTGACCCACGCTCCGGCCTGCGCCCGGCCGGCCATCTCGAAGTTGCTCCGGTTCGAGCCGGCGGCGGAGAGCGCGGCTACCGCACTGCGGGTGTTCCACCGATACGCCCTGGTCGGCGAGGGCTGGTCCGCGGAGGGAGGCGCCTCGCCGCGGACCTTCTTCGTCGGAGCCTGCTTGCGCGCCTTTCCCACGGTCTACCGGAGATGGTGTGCCGAACAAGACAAAGAGGAGCCGTACGGGCTGGACGAGGCCGACGCGCCGCCTGCGGCCAGCTCGCTCAGGAAGTACCCCAACCACGCCGAGCAAATCGTCGCCGAGCACGCGACCCGGGACAAGCTCCGCAGCATCAGTAAGTAGCTGTTTCCGAGCTACCCGGGTTGGGTGAGTCGGCGGCTGGTGGTGCGGATCATGGACCAGCGGACCATGGCCTCGTGGTGGTGGCGTAGGTGTTCGTAGTCGCGGACGCAGCGGCGGTGTCCGGTGATCCAGGCCAAGGTCCGCTCTACCACCCATCTTCTGGGCAGCACGGTGAAGTACGGCAGTTGCGGGCGTTGGACAATCTCCACCAGCAGGCCGAAGTCCTGTGGGCCCAGTCGATCGGGGGGCCGGTGTAGCCGCCGTCGGCCCACACCAACGACACCCGCCTGCCTGCGGTGTCGCGCATCCGGCGCAGCAGGCTGCGGGCGGCGACCCGGTCCTGCGTCGACGCGGGGGTCACCAGGACGGCCAACAGCAGACCCGTGGTGTCCACGGCGATGTGGCGCTTGCGGCCTGCGACCTTCTTCCCGCCGTCCCGGCCGCGGGTCGCGCGGCCGACGGTCTCGGCGGCGCGCACCGACTGCGAGCCCATGATCGCCGCCGATGGCGCCGCTGCCCGGCCATCCGCCGGGCGGGCGCGGTCGCGCAACGCGTCGAGCAGCCGCTGCGACGCACCGACCTTCTCCCACGCGGCAAACCGCTTGTAGACCGTGGGCCACGGCGGGAAGTCCGCCGGCAGGGCACGCCACTTGATGCCGTTGTCGACCAGGTAGAGGATCGCGTCCACGATCACCCGTCGGCAGTGCTTCTCCCACCGCCCACCCCGACCGGCCAGGCACGCCGGATCGGGCAGCAGCGGGTCGATCTCGGCCCACTGTGCGTCGGTGACGTCGGTGGGATACCGGGCCGTCCGTCGAGTGGGCTGGTGGCACGCGGCCAGGCGACAGCACGGGGCACCCGCGGTGGAACCGCCCGCGGGCATCGGGCACGATAACAACGGAACTCCTGGCAGAGCGGCGCTTCGACAACGTCCGATCTACCAGGGGTTCCCTCGTCTGCGCACCAAAGGGCCTTCACCTGCTCAAGCTCGGAAACGGGCGCTCAGCTTGCCGTTTAAGCTGTTCGGCGGGGGTTGGTGCCCTTCTTGTGGTGGGCCGGTCGGGTGTATGCCTGGCCGGTGGCCAGGAGTAGGCCGACGTCGAAGCGTTGCGCGACAACACGGTTTTTCGACCCGGCAGGTCGTCCCGGGCCTGGCCGAACAGGTTTCGGTGCCGCTGCTGGGCGGGCGATCTTCGTGTGGAGATTCCGGAACCCGCGCCGGACCCGGGCCGGGGTGAGTTTGGCTGGTTCGGCGGGGCGTTCCCAGGGGTGGCGAAGGTCGGCCACCAGTGGGCGGGCCAGGCGCAGTTGGGCGTGGACGATCAGGATCAGCCAGGTCCACCTGTCGGCGGCGTCGGGGTCGCGTAGTCGGGGCCTGGTCCAGCCGAGGGTCTGCTTGAGCATGCGGAAGGTGTGCTCGATGTCGAAGCGCCGCAGGAACATCCGCCACCAGCGGTCGACCTCGGTCGTGTCGGCGTCGATGCCGGAGCACCATAACCAGACGGGTTTGTTCACCCCGCCGGAGGGCAGATGCTCCACCGTCAGGCGGATCACGGTGCCCTCGATGATCGGCAGTGGCGCGGTGTGGTCGATCCAGGCGTTGCGGCGGGTCAGTCGTGAGTGCAGCCGGTTCCAGGCCCGCGCGGTGGCGGTGCCGTAGAGGCGGGTGTCGGTGCGGGTCAGCACGTCCTCGGCGCCCCAGGTGGCCGGGTCGCCGAAGACGAACTCGCCGCCGTGCTTGGGAAAACGACCGCCCAGGGGGTTGTGGACCCGGGGTGGGGTCGGGCGGCGCAGCACCCGGTCCGACCGCATCCGTCCCAGCACCCGCACCGGCAGATCGGCCAATAGATACGCGATGCGCGGCGCGTCGTAACCGGCGTCGAGCACCACCAGGATTTCCGGATCGCCATGGCGCCACTGGCCGGCGGCGATCAGCCGTTCGACCACGCCGCGCAGCTGGGCGACGGTCATGGCGGCGGCGTCCGCGCCGGGCGGCAACCGGGCCGCGTCCGGCAACGCCGTCCACGACGTGCCGCCGGTCTCCAACGCGGCCACGAACGAGTACGGCCATCCCGGGATCATGCGGTGCTCGTTGTGTCCGCGGCCGTAGGTGTGGCAGAAGGAGCGGTCCGGGCAGGTGTTGCCGTCCGGACGCAGCCACGGCGGGACGTCCACCGCGAGCACCAGGCGACCGTCCGCCGCACGGGGCAGCGGCAGCCGGGCCAACGCGTCGCGTAACCGGTCGGTGTCGATCCGGCCGTTGTTGACCGCGTCGTACAGCCCGCCGTGCCCACGTCGGTGCTCGGGCGCCAGCGACAGGCCGACCAGCGTCCGCACCGGCCCGTCGGCGCACAGCACGGCGTCGGCCAGCTCGAACAGCCCGTCCGCCCGACGGGTCAGACACCTGTGGAACTCACGCCGGAACCCGGACAACTCCCCGAGTGCCGGTCCGGAGTCGAGATGGTGCACACTGATCACGCAGCCTTTGGTCGATCATCCTTCTGTCGCAAGAGTGATGATCGACCAAGGGCTGCTTCCATGATCAACCGGGGTGCACGTCACCCGTCCGGGACCTTAAACGGCAAGCTGAGCATGGCCGACGCCTCCGCCGGGCTGCGCGGCGAGACCGGCGTCACCGCGTTCCCCGTCCCGTTGGCCCAGGCCGCCACCTTCGACCCCGCCCTCGTCGGCCGGATGGCCTCGGCCATCGCCGCAGAGGGCAGGGGCAAGGGTTTCAACAACCTCTTCGCCCCCACCGCCGACATCACCCGCAGCTGGCACTTCGGCCGCCAGTCCGAAGGCTTCGGCGAGGACCCGAACCTGTCCGGCGCACTGGCCGCCGCCTCGACGACCGCCCTCCACCGGGGCAAGGTGCTGGCCACCCTCAAGCACTTCGCCGCCTACACCCAGGAGCTCGACCGGTTCGTCGTGGACGCCAAGGTCTCCGAACGAGCCCTGCACGAGGTCTATTACGCGCCGTTCCGCACCGCGATCGAAGCCACCCCGCTCACCTCGGTCATGATCTCCTACCCGAAGATCAACGGCACCTACGCCACCCAGAACCCGGCGTTGTTCGACGACCTCAAGCGCCTCATCGGCTTGCAGGGCTACACCGTGCCGGACTTCTGGGCCGGTGACGACCAGGTCGCCGCCGCCAAGGCAGGCATGGACCTCGCCGGGCTCGGACCCGGCGGCGTCAAGGTCACCGCCGACGAACTGGCCCGCAACGTCCCCGCGACGCGCATCGACGACGCCGCGCGCCGCATCCTGTCCGCCATGTTCGCCGCCGGCCTGTTCGACAACCCGCTGCCGGCTCCCGCGCCGGTCGTCACCACGCCCGCCAACCAGGCGCTGGCCCACGACCTCGCGGTGCACTCCACGGTCCTGCTGGCCAACCGCGGGGTGCTGCCCCTCGCCGCGTCGGTGAGGTCCGTCGCGGTCATCGGCGTCGCCGACACCGGCGCCATCACCGGCGTGTCCGGCTCCACCTACGTCGACCCCGGCACCTGGACCACCCCGCTCCAGGCCATCCGCGCCCGCGCCGGAAACACGGTCACGGTCACCACGTCGCCCGGCACCCTGGGCGACGTGCCGCTCCCGGTGGTCCCGGCCACCGCCCTGCCGGTCGGCCTGACCGGCACCTTCCACGCCGGGCCCACCCCCACCGGCGCCCCCGTCGCCACGCAGACCACCCCGACCCTCGACTTCGACCAGGCCCCCGTCACCGGACTCCCGGCGGTGTGGTCCGCCAGGTGGACCGGCACCCTCAACCCGACCACCACCGGCCTGCACCGCTTCTCCCTGCTCGCCTCCGGCACCGCCAAGCTCGTGATCGACGGGAAGACGATCATCTCCGGCACCCGGCACACGCGCCGGTTCTTCCTCGGCCCGTTCGACTACCCGCTCCAGGGCACGGCCCAGCTCACCGCCGGCCGCCGGGTGAGCATCACCATCGAGTACACCAACGCCACCGCCGAGTACGGCCAGAGCGCCCTCACCTTCGGGTGGCAGCCGAACTCGCTCATCCCCGCCGCGGCCACCGCGGCCCGCGACGCCAACGCCGCCGTCGTCGTGGTCAACCGCGTCGCCGGCGAGGACATGGACCACATCCTCATCGGCGGCGACGACCCGGACACCATCCACGGCTACGGCAGGACCATCACCGTGGGGGCGGGCGCGGGTCTGGCCGGAGCGGTGTTGATCGGCAACCTCAACGACACCACCTCCGGCGGCGGGGGTGATGACACCGTCCACGGCGACGCGCAGACCGTGAACCTCGGCCTCAGCGCACCGGTGACCGCCGAGACCTCCAACGGCACCACCACCGGCGACGGCACCATCTACGGCGACTGGGAGACCCTGAACTCCTCCTCGGGCGCCAAGGCGGTGACCAGCGGTCACCGCGACACCATCGACGCCGGACCGGGCGACGACGTCCTCTACGGCGATACCAAGAACGGGAACTTCATCGGCCTGGTCGTCGGCAACATCGACAACGTCGACGGCGGGATCGGCACCGACACCGCCGAAGCCCGTCCGAGCCTCGGCACCTGCACCAACATCGAGAACGAGGCGAACTGCGAACTGTGACCGCGGCGAACAAGTGCTGGACCGCGGTTCCCGGTCTCGCATCCTTCCAGGGTCCGTGATCGGCCGGCCTTCACCGCCTGCGGCCTGTTCACCGAGCACGCCTTCCCCCGGGCACCACCGAAGGCCCCGTCCACGTGTGGTCGTTGTCGTCAGCCGCCCGGCCGTATCCGGCACCGGAGCAACCCGCACTTCACGGGAACACGGCCACTGAGAATTCGCCAAGTCCTCCGGGGGCGACTCAAAAGGGGCAACCGAAACACTCGTTCCGGGTCTGTCAGCGCCTGTGTCGGCGGCCGGAGAATCAAGCAATGTCGCGAAAGGCTGACGCGAACGGTTCGCCCAGCGTCATAGTCGTGGGCGCGGGGATGTCCGGGTTGGCCGCCGCGCGGGCGCTGCGCGGATCCGGTCATGACGTGGTGGTGCTGGAGGGGCGTGACCGCGTCGGCGGGCGGATCCGGACCGACGAGCACGGGGTCGACCTCGGCGCGCACTGGATCCACGGCACGGACGGCAACCCGATCACCGAGTTGGTCGAGGACCTGGGCATCCCCTACAGCTACGTGGGCGGAGACAGCGCCTACACCGGGGGCTTCGACAGCCTGGACCTGTTCGGCGCGGACCAACGCCTGGCCAACCACCGCCACAAGAGCCGCACCCTGCAACTGGCCGACGAGGTGTTGCACGAGCTCGAGCAGCGGGCCGCGATCGCGCGCAAGGAGCAGCACCCGGACATCCCGCTCGGCGAGGCCCTGCGTCAGATCCTCGCCGAGTGCCGGTTCTCCCCCGAGGACGAGCAGGCGGTCCGCTACCACCTCAACGTGCTGCTGCGGGAGGACGTCGCCGAGGACCCCGACAAGCTGTCCCTGAAGTTCTGGGAGGAGGGCTACCTGGTCTACGGCTACGGCGACAGCGTCCTGCACCAGGGCTACCAGTCCGTGGTCGACGCCCTCGCCGAAGGGCTGGACGTCCGGCTGGGCCACGTGGTCACGCGGATCGACACCACCACCGGGCGGGTGCGCGTCACCACCGAGCGGGGCGGCTTCGATGCGGACAGGGTGCTGGTTACCGTGCCGCTCGGGGTCCTCAAGGCCGAGGTGGTGCGCTTCGAGCCTCCGCTGCCGGAGGCCAAGCGGTCGGCGATCGACCGGTTGGGCTTCGGCACCCTCAACAAGATCGCCCTGCACTACCGCGAACCGTTCTGGCCGCGTGATCAGTACGTCTTCGGCTACCTGTGCCGCGACACCGACCGCTATCCCACGGTCGTCATCAGCATGTGGAAGTCCCACGGCAAGCCGGTCCTGGTCCTGCTGCTCGGCGCCTCGCTCGGTCGCGAGGCGGAGACCTGGTCCGACGAGGACGTCGCCGCCTACGCCGGCGTCATCGTCGAGGACCTGTTCGGCGCCGACGCGCCCGCACCCGAGCACATCTCGCGCACCGCGTGGTCGGCCGACCCGTTCGCCCGGGGCTCGTACACCTGCATCGGAGTCGGCTCCTCGTCGAAGGACATCGGCACGCTGGCCGAGCCGGTCGGCGACCGGCTGTTCTTCGCCGGCGAGGGCACCAACCCCTACCACTGGGGCTGCGTGCACAGCGCCTACGAGTCCGGCCTGCGCGAAGCCGCGCGGATCAGCGGGGACACCACCCTCTACACCCCGCCGAGCGCCGGGACCTCCCGCCGCCAGTCGCGCAACACCGACCGCGTCCTGCGCTTCGCACGACTGCGGATGACGCACATCGACGAGCGTGACCTGGCCGAGCGGGTGGCGTGCCTGCGCGAGGGCGTCGACCCGCACGGGGTGCGGCTGTTCGCCTCACTGACGGACTCCGAACTGGAGACGCTCGCCTCGATGTTCGACGAGATCCCGTTCGCGGCGGGCGACGCGATCTGCCGCGAGGACGACGCCGCGCACGGGGTGTTCATCGTTGCCGGCGGCGAGGTCGAGGTCGACTTCGGCGGCATCTACGAACGCGCGGTCGTGGGTCGCGGCGCCGTGCTCGGCCATTACGACCTGTTCTTCAACGCCCGTACCACGTCGGTGACGGCGCTCGGTGACGACGTAACCCTGTTCTACCTGGACCACTACCGGTACCAGAGCTTCCTGCACGCCTTCCCCGACGTGCTGATGCTGATGATGTCGGACCTGGTCACGCGATGGGAGCAACTCGAGGGCACGCTCGGCTCCACGACACTGTCCGCCCCCCGGCGGAAGACCGGAGCGGCCCAGGTCGCGCTCGACGGTGCGTGACCGGCGGCGTGCCGGTGGCGGACCTCCGACGACGCGCAATGGGTATCGCTGAACCAGTGGGTCGTCCGCGCCTGCGAGGCCTGCGGGGCCGAAGGCGGCGTTGTAGCCCCTGACCTGGAACTTGGCCACCTCCCGTCCCACCTGATGAAGGACACGGTCCGTTTCGGCGGAGGGCAGTTCGAGTCGCGCGAGACCGACTCCCGGCGCCCGACGAGAACCGGTTAGGGCACGCCCACCGAGAGCAGGTGTCAGTCATCGAACGCGACGACATCCGGAGTGCGCACGCCGGCGCGTCGTGCGGCGGGGATGACCGCGGCCTCCTGGACCAATCGGGGAGAAATCGCTTCGTTCGCGGAATACGCAGTACCAGGCTGCCCCGGAGCAGAAAGGCCGATTGGCAGTCCCCGAGAAGATGGGCCGTACCTGTTCGGCGGTGGTCCCGTGCCGGGCGGCGGTGGAGGCCGGTGTCGATTTACTTGCCTCCTGTCCTTTATGGTCAAGCACGGTGACGTGATCCGCTCGTGCGTTCTTGCCCATTTCGGTCGTGCTGGAGGGCGAGCTGGCCGAAATCCCGGCCGCGGGAACGGCAAAACTTACGGGTTGTCCGTGCTCCCGGGGTGTCCGAGCTGCCGGTCCGGCTTTGACCCGGAACTGCGGTAACCCTGACCATTCAACCTCTGTGAAGGTGATTGCGGCGGTGAAGCTGGAGCGCGGGGGGCGCGTTCGGCGTGCGCGGTGCCGGGGTGGAGGAGGTCCTGCGGGCGACAGCACGAAGGCGAGTAGCGCGCATCGGTGCGGCTCCGACCCGGTGGAGGGGCCAGCGGGGCAGGAATTGTGCGGTTGTGGGCCGGAAGTGGCCGTAAAAATCGGTTGTCGTCACCTGGCGGGACCACTGGTCATACCGTCGGTGGTGTGACACGAATTTTCGTGTCACACCACCGGAGTCTTGGCCGGAATCCCCACGGGGGCAATTATCTCTGTTACGTTTCCATGATGGGGGCAATGTCCACTACCTGTCGAATCGACTGGTGATCCGCAGCCCCGGCGGGACGACGGCCGGGTGCACTCGGGATTCACTCTCCGGTTGGCGGCGACACGTAGGTACTCGCATGCCTCTCCACAGGAGGGTCGATGTACACGTTTTCCATTCTTTTGACACGCGCGGACGTAGAGCGTTCGCCGGTGCTGCCGTGGTGACCGGTGTCCTGTTGTCGTTGGTCGTGCCCGTCACCGCTCACGCGGCCACCTCGGCGTACACCAGCCCTGGCGCGTTCACGTTCACCGTGCCGGCGGGGATCACCAGGCTCGTGGTCTCGGCCACTGCGGCCGGTGGCGGTGGTGGCGGCAGCACGCAGGGGTTCATCCTGCCCGGTACCGGGGGTGGTGGTGGGGGCGGTGGCGCCACGGTGAGCTGCGCGATGCTGGTCAGTCCCGGCACGGTGCTGACCGTCGTCGTCGGCGGCGGGGGCGCGCCGGGTGCGGCGGCCGCCAACGGCGCCACCGGGGGCAGCTCCACGATCTCGTTCGGCGGTACGGCGAAGGCCGTCGCCAACGGCGGCTCCGGTGGTGGGCGCGGCCTGGGGACCTCGGGTGGCGGCGCCGGAGGCACGGGCGGCTCCGCGGTGACTTGCCAGGGCTCCTCGCCGGTCCTGGGGTCCGGGGCTGCGGGCGGCCAAGGGGGCAACGGGGGAGTCAGCGGCAACGCCGGAGGTCCGGGTGGAGCGGCCGGCGGATCCGTGCCGGCCGCCTGTGCCGCCAACACGGGGCGGGGCGGTGACGGCGCCAACGGCGGGTCCTTCCAGGGATTCCCCGGAAACCCCGGGAACAGCGGCTGTGTCGTCCTGACCTACTGACCCGCTCGACTTCCACGCTCGTGGGAACGGTCCGCAAGTGGTCCGTCGAACCCGGCCACGGTCGGCGCCCGCTACCGGGCCCGGACTCCCGGGCACAGTGCCAGGACAGATCCGATTAGGAGAACCCATGTCCTATTCCAATACGTCGCGACGCTCGTTGCTGCGCAGATCCGTGGCAGCGGCTACCGCCACGCTGGCGGTGTGGGCCACGACGGTCGCGATCAGCGCGGCACCACAGGCGGCGGCCCAAGTCGAGCCCGGTGACGTCGAGGTCACCCTCGGCCCCGGCGCGAGCACCACGGTGGCCAAGACGGTCACCACTCCGGTGGTCCCGCCCAATCCCGACCTGGTGTTTCTGGCCGACACCACGGGGAGCATGGGCGGCGCCATCGCCGACGTCCGGAACAACGCCGGTGCTGTGACCGGCGCGGTGCTCGACGCCCAACCGACGGCGCGGTTCGCCGTCTCGGAGTACCGCGACGCCGGGGACCCGTTCGCCTTCCGGGTCAATCAGAACCTCACCGGCGACGCCACGGCCGTGCAGAACGGGATCAACGCCTGGGTCGCGAGCGGCGGCGGCGACATCCCCGAAGCCGCCGTCAACGCCCTGTTCGAGATCGGCAGCGGAGCCATCGCGTTCCGCCCCGACGGCACCCGGATCGTGGCGTGGTTCGGCGACGCGCCCTCCCACGACCCCAGCCTGGGCCACACCCTGGCCGACGCCATCGCCGCGCTCCAGGCCGCCGACATCCGCGTCATCGCGGTCAACATGGGACCGTCCGGCGGCGGACTGGACGCCGGCGGGCAGGCCAGCGCGATCGTCGACGCCACCGGGGGCGTGCTGCTGAACAACGTCCCGGCCAACCAGGTCGCCCAGGCCATCATCGACGGCATCCAGGCCGTCCAGGTCACCGTCACTCCGACGATCACCACGTGCGACCCGCAGTTGACCGTCGGCTTCGCGCCCGCGAGCCGGACCGTAGACAGCGGCGACGTCGCCGGGTTCACCGAGACCATCACGGTCAACCCGGGCACCCCGGCCGGCACGTACCACTGCACGGTCGACTTCCTGGTCGACGGCACCTCGCGCGGCTTCATCGAGCAGAACACCGTGCACGTGCCCGGCCTGTCCATCAACGACGTCACCGTCGACGAGGGCAACGCGGGCACGACACCCGCCACCTTCACCGTCAGCCTCGACCGGCCGAGCCCGAACCCGGTCACGGTCGACTTCACCACCGCCAACGGCACCGCCGTGGCGCCTGGGGACTACGCGGCGACCGCCGGCGCGGTGACCTTCGCACCGGGCGAGACTTCCAAGCAGGCGATCGTTCCCGTGGTCGGCGACACGGTGGACGAGCTGAACGAGACGTTCACCGTGACGCTGTCCGCGGCCGGCGGCGCGGCGATCACCGACGCGGTCGGTGTCGGCACGATCGTCGACGACGACCGCGACGGCGTGTTCTCCTGCCGGGCGAGCGCGCTGAACGTGGTCGGTGTCGAGCCGGTGGTGGCCAACCCGGCCGACGTGCCCTGCGTGGACGACAGCGAGACGCTGGCGCAGGTCGGTCTGAACGCCGGGGCGCTGACGGTCGACGCCAAGGTGCTGTCGGCCACCACCGACCAGACACCGGACGACCTCACCTCGGCACCTCCGGCCGCGGGTGACAATGCCACCGCGAAGGCCAAGGTCGACACGACCACCATCAGCACCCTCGGCCTGACCATCGAGCTGGGTGTGATCCAGGCCGAGGCCACGGCCCGGTGCGCGCCGAGCGGCGGCGGGCTCGCCCCGCAGTTCTCGGGCAGCTCGACCATCGCCTCCCTCAGGATCAACGGGATATCGACGACCGTCGGATCCGCGCCGCTGACCATCCCGCTGGTGATCGGCTCGCTGAAGCTCAACAGCACCGAGACCACGGCGACATCGGTGACCCAACGGGCCGTGGTGCTGGACACCCTGCTCGCCGACGTGGTCATCGGTGAAGCACACGCCGACATCCACGGCACGGGGGCCCACCCCAACGGCAACCCCTGCACCAGCTGACCTCCGGCCAGCGGGCACGTCCATGTCGGACGAGGGAGGGCCGCCGCACCGTGCCGGGTGCGGCGGCCCTCCCTCACCCGGACGACTGAGTTCCACGCTGTTCTCGCGGACCAGGGAACCGCGCGATCGGATGTGCCCGCAGCGCCGTGGAGCCGCGGGTCCACGTTGCTCTCCCGTCTGTCGACCTTGCGTCCGAGCCGTTCATCGGCACGCCGTGACGGTGTCGGGACGTGTGCGTCACCTCGACGGGTGGTCGGTGTGGAACGGCGTTGGGAACTTCGCCGCGTGGGACCGGTGGATGTGGGCAAGGTGGTGGTCGAGCACGTGCCGACCACCCCCGGAGGGCCGAACGATGTCCAGTTTCACCGCTCGCGGTGCCGCGATGACCGCCTTGGTCGTCGCCGCGCTGGTCGCTTCGGCGACGACCGCCACCGCGATGACCGAACCTCATGAGTACTTGATCGTCCCGGTGCACAGCCAGAGGTGCCTCGACGTGTTGGACGCGAACCCCGGCGACGACGCCGACATAGTCCAGTGGACCTGTGACGGCCGGGTGAGTTAGCGCTTCTCCGCCGCGCCCCCTGGCGACGGCACCTGGTCGTTCTGGTCCCAGGCGACCGACAAGTGCCTCCAGGTGGTGCCTGCGGGCCAGGAGGGCGGTGACGTCGTCCAGCGCGCCTGCGACGGCAACCCCGCCCAGCAGTGGCGGATCGAAGGCCAAGCCGAGTACGGGTACCAGCTCGTGTCCGACCACACCGGACAGTGCCTGGAGGTCGAGTACGCCTCCCCGGATGACGGTGCGGAGATCCGCCAGTACCCCTGCCACGGTCAGGACAACCTGTGGGGTGCCAATAGTCGGCCACATGGTTTGACCTGCGGTTAGGCGGCAGTGAGCCCTTCCAACCTCATCCGGCGGCGAGGTGGAGTGCGAGGACGGCTCGGATCAGGTCGGTGATGCGGGTGGTGGAGCAGCGGAGTCTGCGCAGTGGTCGCCAGGTCTTCAGGGTGGAGACGGCTCGTTCGCCGAGTGCGCGGATGCGGGCGTGGGAGCGGTTGACCGCCTGCTGTCCGTGCGAGAGGGTGTGCCACTTTCCGCGGTAGGGCACGCGGATCGGACCGCCCGCGCCTCGGGATGCCGTGTCGGCCCAGCGTGGGATGTCCGCGGTGGTGAGGGCGTCGATGATGCCGTGGGCGCGGGCCGCGGTCAGGTCGTGGGTCGTGCCCGGCAGTGCGGGCGAGGTCCAGAGCAGGCGTCCGGCCGGTCGACGAGGATCCGGACGGCCTCGTGGATGTAGCGGCAGACGGTGGCCCGGCTGACGTCGAACCCGGCGGCGAGGCGGGTGTAGGTGTCGCCGCGGCGCAAGTGGGCCAGGACCGGCAGGGCTTGCCGTTCGGGGTCGAGGCGCCGCCACCTGCTGCCGACCCGGCGTCGATGCAGGGTCAGTTCCCGCGCGAGGAAGCGGAGGTGTGAACTGGACAGGTCGATCGCGGATGGGTCGACAAGCACTCGAAGCTCCTGGTGATGACCTTGCTCTTGGTCGAGAAGTCATCTACCAGGAGCTTCGCCATCTCATCTCTCCAGCCCGCCACCATCAGGTGGGAAGGCCTCACTGTCTCGGTCGTGACGAGCATCGCGGCTGATGGCACGAGGTCGTGTCCGCGTTCACGACTTTTGGTGGACCGGCTGTCGCAGGTGGGCGACGGCGAGGATGCACAGGCCGGCGGCGATGAACGAGCATGGCTGCGGTGTGGAACACCCAGCGAAGACCGAAGGCGCTTCCCACGAGGCCGCCTGCGCCGTTGCCGAGCAGACTGGCGACCGAACGGGTAGCGACGAAGACACTGAGGCCGAACGCATCCTGCTGGGGAAACGCTCCTGCACAGCGGCCATCCCGACGCTCACCAGGCAGGCGACGGCGAACGCGCCGAGTACCTGGAGCAGCGCTAATTGCCACACCTGGTTGACGTGGGCCAACAAGGTCATCCCGGCGCCGGAGGCGACACAGCCTCCCAGAACCACCCGATCCGAGCCCCACCGGGCCGCGGCCACGCCGCAGATCGGTATCAGCACCACCTCCACCAGCGGCGCGACACCCAGCACCGGCAGAATCTGTGTGAGCGGCAGGCCCGCCTCCGTGGTCGCGAACACCACCAGGAACGCGGATCGGACGATCGGCGCCGTCAGCGCGAGGCCGAGCGCGATCAGCAGGCAGCCGAGTCCGACCGTCAGTCGAGTTGCCGGACGCAGGCTGCCTCCCCGGGATCTGTGGTCGTCGGGAGAGCGGCGAGTCAGGTGGATGTCGAGTGTTCATCCGATCGCCTGGCGCATCATCCAGCGTTGCGGCCGGTGCCGGTCGGGTCCAGGCTCATCACCGCGAGGTAGACGCACTTGAGCGCGGCCTGCTCGTTGGGGAAGTGGCCCCGGGCCTTGACCGCGCGGCGGATGCGGGCGTTCACGCTCTCGATGGCGTTGGTCGAGCAGATCACCCGCCGGATCTCGACGTCGAAGGCCAGGAAGGGCACGAACTCGGCCCAGGCGTTGTCCCGGAGCCGGACGATCGCCGGATAACGGACGCCCCAGGCGTCGGCGAACTCGGCGAACCGCTCCTTCGCCGCGGCCTCGGTCGGAGCGGTGCAGACGGGCTTGAGGGTCTTGGCGATGGCGTCCCAGTGCTGGCGGCCGGCGTAGCGGAAGCTGTTGCGCAGCAAGTGCACGATGCAGGTCTGCACGACCGTGCGCGGCCAGACGGTGGTGACCGCGTCGGGCAGCCCGGTCAGCCCGTCGCAGACCAGCATGAGCACGTCGGCGACGCCGCGGTTGCGCAGCTCGGTGAGCACGTGCAGCCAGTACTTCGCGCCCTCGCCGCCGTCCCCGGCCCACAGGCCGAGGATGTCGCGCCGGCCCTCGCAGGTCACGGCCATCGCCACGTAGATCGGCCGGTTGGCCACCTGGCCGTCGCGGATCTTGACGTGGATGGCGTCGACGAACACCACCGGATGGACCGGGTCGAGAGGCCGGTTCTGCCACTCGACCATGCCTTCCACGACCTTGTCGGTGATCGTGGAGATCGTCTGGCGGGAGACGTCGGCGCCGTAGACCTCGGCCAGGTGCGCGGAGATCTCCCCGGTGGTCAGGCCCTTGGCGGACAGCGGGATGACCATCTCGTCCACGCCGGTGAGCCGCTTCTGCCGCTTGGCCACGATCCGCGGCTCGAACTCGGCGTTGCGGTCGCGCGGCACCTCGATCTCCACCGGTCCCACGTCGGTGAGCACGGTCTTGGAGCGGGTGCCGTTGCGCGAGTCCCGGTCCCGCGCCCGGCCGGGTCGTGCTTGTCGTAGCCCAGGTGGTCGGTGATCTCGCCCTCCAGGGCCGACTCCAGCAGCCGCTTGGTCAGCTGCTGAAGCACCCCGCCCTCACCGGTGAGCTTCAGGCCACCGGCGCGGGCCCGGCTGACCAACTGGTCGACCAACTGCTCGTCCAAGCCCTCCAGGGCGGTCTCGGGCTTGGCGTCCTCGGCGTTCTCCACGCCGGACATCATCTCGGTCATCAGGTGCGCATCCTTGATCAGGGGTTACACCACTCGTTTACAGTCCCCTACGTGGCGGAGTCGAGATGGGGTGTCGCCGCACGACGCCTTGACCGAACCCTGTCCCGTCACCGCCTGCGGCATCGCCAGACCGCACGGCCTTCCCCGTCGACCGACTACGGGGCGGGACGAGGCGGCCTTCGAGATCGCGACTCAGAGCGAGGTGATCTCCAGGGACGCCAGGGTGTAGCTGCTAGGGACTGTGCCCAGGCCGAGGGTGCACAGCAGCACGTCGGTGGCCGGGCCGGTCAGGACCTGGACGACACTGCTGCCGGCGAACAGGCCCGAGGTGACTGTGCCGGTGAAGGTGACCACCAGGGCCGCCCCCACGATGGTGGCGGTGTAGTTGACGGAGATGGTCGAAGTCTGACCGGTGTTCCAGACGATGGTGGACGTCGTGGCACCACTGCTCAGCAGGTCGAGGCACGACAGTGCCGGGTCGAGCGTGGTGCGGGTGGAGGAGCCGGAGGTCAGGGCCGGGTTGCTCAACGACACGCACGGCCCGTACTGCGCCGTGGCGCTGACGGTGACGGTCTGCGGGGCCACGGTCAGCGGCGGGGTGTAGGTGGTGGTCTGGCTGCTGGGCGGGGTGCAGGTCACGTCCAACACTCCGGCCGAAGCCTCCCAGACCGGCCCCAGTACGGCCAGCGCGAGGGCGGAGACGGCCGTCATCAGCGTGGCCGCGGCGGTGCGTAACGACTTGATCATCATCGCTCTCCATCCGGGCGGCACCCGACACCCCGTATGGGCGCGAGCACACGCCAGGCACCCAGAGTGCTCCTGTTCGGGCGAGCTGCGACAGCTCCGAACGGGCGACCACACGCAGATGTCCGGCCCCTCGTCGCCACCGCCGTGCAGCTCCGGACTCCGCCGAATTCGGCCGGACGGAACGGTCGTCGCACCGGCCCGACAAGTACCTCGGGGCACCGACACCACCTAACAAAGTCCTACTTGCGTCGCTGCTCGCGATTGCAGCCGAGAGCGCGCGAAGCGTCGAGGCGTGGCCGGACGCGTGATCTGGCCACCACGCTGAGTCAGGCCGCGCGGTAATGCGCTGTAGGTACTGCAACGACGTCCGGACGTGCGTGCCGAGGCGCATCCGCTGCTGCGCAGTGCGGTAAGGTGCTTTTCCAGCGCGTTGCCGGGCTTCTTGGCCTTGTAGAGTCCGGCCAGGTCGAACATGTCACCGGTACCGCTGCAGAAGCCGATGATGTCCGCGGTGTCGCCGCGGCCGTGGCCGATGTCCTCGATGTAGTCGAAGTGCGCGCGCCAGCTCAAAGAGGAGTTCTCCGCACCGGACACCAGCTGCATCGCGATGTCCTTGAGCCGTGGGTCGTTCAGGTCCGTCGCGTGGCGATGCCGGGAGATGAGCGTGGCCGCGCAGAGACCGTCGCCGCAAGCCTTGAAACGCCTTCATGCCGCTCCGTTCCACAGTGGAATTAGCGGCGACGTGGATCCGACCGCAGCGTGTGAGCGCTCGCACGACGAGGGCCGGCTCGCGGCGAGCGAGCCGACCCTTCGGGAATCAGCCGGTTTCAGCTGCGCACTTCACGTCGCTCGGACGCTGTCCACCGAGCAGGTACTCGGTTACCTTGTCGTTGGCGCAGTCGTTCTTGCCGATCAGGTAGGCGCCGTGCCCGCCCTGGTCGACGGTGATCATCGCGGCCCGGTCACCGAACGCGCGGCGCGTCGAGCGGGCGCCGACGAGCGGCGTGGCGGGGTCACGTTCGTTCTGCACCATGAGGATGTTGCGCGGTCCGCGGTCGGACGGCAACACCTGCTTCTCCACCGGCTTCGGCCAGAAGGCGCACGGGTAGATGTTCGCCCCTGCGGCACCGAACATCGGGTACCGGACGCGGTCCACGGCGACGTTGCGCTCGTAAGTGCTGACAGACGAAGGCCACTGGGAGTCGCCGCAGATCACGTGCAGGCGGCCGGAGATCAGGCTTTCGATGCGCGGGACCTCCGGTACCTCCAGGGGCGGCAGCGGCTGGTCGTTGTCAAGCGCCTTCCACTGCGCGGCCATCCTCGAGAACGCCGCGTCACCGGTGGCGTAGAGGCCGCCGAACACCAGCATCCGGAACTGCTGACCGGTGATGCCCTCGACGGACGGCTTCGCGTCCAGCCGGCCCGCGAGGTCGAAGTACTTGGCGCGCACCTGCTGCGGCGTGGTGCCCAGCCCGTACCCGGGGTGTGCCGCCGCCCACTTCGCGAAGTCCGGGAACGTGTCCTCCACGCCGGGGCCGTACATGCGGCCACCCTCGACGTCCCAGCCGCCCTGGGGGAGGTTGCTGTCGATCACGACGCGGTCGCTGGTCCTCGGGAACAGCGTGGCGTAGACCGAGCCCAGGTACGTGCCGTACGAGTAGCCGAGGTACGAGGCCGTCTTCTCACCCAGTGCGGCGCGGACGCGGTCCAGGTCGCGGGCGATGTTTGCGGTCGTGTTGTACGGCAGTTCGTCGGCGGTCGACGACTTGAGGCACTGCTGTGCCATCGTCTTGACCTCCTCAGCCCGCTTGCGCACATCGGCCTGCGTCACGGCGTACGGCGGCACGCTGCCCGCAAGCATCTGCGCATCGGTCAGGTCACACGTGGCAGGCGAGCTGTAGCCGATGCCGCGCGGGTCCATGCCGATCACGTCGTACGCGTCCAGCACGCTCTGCGGCATTCCCAGTGCCTTCAGGAAGAACGGGAACGTGAGGCCCTCGCTCGGCCCGCCGGGGTTGGTCAGCAGGATGCCCCTGCGCTTCTCAGGACTCTTGCTGGCCAGTCGGGTGATCATGATCTCGGTCTGGCGGCCCTCCGGCTTGCGGTAGTCGAGCGGCAACTGGAGCTTTCCGCACTCCAGTCCGGGAAGCGCCACGTCAGCGGGACACGCGACCCACTGCACCTGCTTCACCGGCGGTGCGGCAGACGCCACCCCCGGCACCGCCACCAGCGCTGCGGCAGCGGTCACGACCGCGGCCAGCGACAACGTTTTTCGCATTAGCAAATACCTTTCCGATGACGCGCCTCTCGGTGCGCCAAACCAATGGAATGTCAGCCGTTCATGCGGATCAGAACGTCGATCTGGGCCTCGTTGTAAAGCTCGACCATGACCTTGGCCATCGTCTGCGTCGCGAACTTCTCGCCCCGCGGCGAATCGCCGTACATGCCAACGACATCCGGGAACGCCGCACGCATCTCCTGCACGTACGGGAGCGCGCTCATGCGGTCGGCCAGGCGTTGGCGGGTCTCCTTGTCCGCGTCCGCGGGCAGGTTGTCGAACTCTACGATCGCGATGTCCTTCAAGTGGCTCCTCAACACCTCGTTGTAGGTGGCCAACGCCTCCGGTGAGAGCAACTGGGCGATCACGACGGTCGCTGCGCGGTCCTGCGGTGACAGGTTCGCCTCCGCGACCGTCGCCGCGATGTCGGGCGGCAGGTCGGTCGGCGCCTCCTGGCGCAGGATCAATGCCAGTTCGACGCGGATCCGTTGCAGCCGTTCGATCGTCGCGGCCAGTTCGGCGTCGAGTTCGCGCAACGCCTCGCCGGGATGTTCGTCCCCGTCACCGAGTTTCGCGATCTGCGTGAGCGACAGGCCGAGATCGGTGAGGCGCTTGATCCTGAGCACCCGCACGAGATGGGGCACGCCGTAGCTCTTGTAGCCGTTGGAGCGGCGCTCGGGCTCGGCGAGCAGGCCCACGTCGTGGTAGTGTCGGATCGTGCGCAACGTCGTGCCGGCGAGGTCGGCCAGCTGGCTGGTGCTCCACCCCACGACATCTCCCTCCGTTCGGCCCTGACACGACCCAGTTGAAACCATGCCGCTACGGCATGGTCAAGGCAGGCCGGATCTTTCAGACGAAGGTATCGGGGAGAGTCCACTTTCGTTGCACGCAAAGGCCTCGGTCAAGCCGACCGAGGCCTTTGTTGCGCTACAAGGACTTATTGATTCGACAGTGATCGTCTTCCCGTAGGTTGATCACCCGTGATCGGGATCGGGGGTGCACACCGGTTGTCGCCTGCGGAGCGTGAGGTGCTGCGGTTGCGGGTGGTGGCCGCGTTGGAAGCCGGAAAGGTCGAGGGTTACCGGCAGCCGCAGAGATTTCGGGGTCTCCGAACGTTCGGTGGGCACCTGGTGGCGGGCTTACCGACAGGACGGTCGCGACGGCCTGGCGACCCTGTGCTTGCCGAAGATGTCGTCCGTGCGGGTCAGGCGGCGTGGTGGTACTCGTTGAGGATGCCGCCCAGTCGTTGTCGTCGGCGGATGTCGAGGTGGGTGGGAGGTGCCTGATCGGTGGTCGGTTGTGGCAGTGGTTGTAGTGGTCGTGCGTTGTGGATGCCTTGGTGGGGCCGGTGGGTGTTGTAGGACCGCTCGTACTCGTGCAGCGCGTGGAGCAGGTGCTGTTGGTTCCAGATCAGCGTTCGGTCGAGGAGTTCCCGGCGGCAGCTGCGGATCCAGCGTTCCATGATCGCGTTCATGCGCGGGATGCGGACTCCGCTGAGGACGACCTGGATGCCGGCGTCGGCGAGGACGGCGTCGAACAGTGCCGGTACTTCCCGTCCCGGTCGCGGATCGGGAATCGCGCGTGTCTGCCCGCGTCGTCGAGGTCCATGGCGAGGTTTCTGGCGGCTTGGGTGACCCAGGATGTGGTGGGGTGCGCGGTGGCGCCGAGGACTCGGATCCTGCGGCTGGCGTGCTCGATGACCGCGAGCACGTGGAGGCGGGTGCCGTTCAGGGTGGTGGTCTCGAAGAAGTCGCAGGCCGGGAGCGCGTCGGCTTGTGAGCGGAGGAAGGCCGGCCAGGTCGTCGTGGTGCGTTCGGGTGTCGGTTCGATCCCGGCGTCCTGGAGGATCTGCCACACCGTGGATGCGGCGACCTTGATGCCGAGGACGATGAGTTCGCCGTGGATGCGTCGGTAGCCCCAGGCGGGGTTCTCGCGTGCCAGGCGCAGCACCAGGAGGCGGATCGAGCGGACGGTCCGTGGTCGGCCGGGCCGCTGGGGACAAGATCTGGCTACGTGGCGGTGGGCGAGGAGGTCTCGGTGCTACCGCAGCACCGTCTCCGGACGCACCAGTAGTCGGAGTCGACGAAGCGCTTGCATCGGGAGTCGGTGCAGCAGTGCCGCGAGGAAGGCCCGGACGGCGGGGGAGAACCGCGGGCGGGCGTCTCCGAGTTGGCGTTCCAGGACCACGATCTGGTGGCGCAACGCCAGGATGTCCACGTCCCTGTCCCGGTCGCTCATGGGCAGCAGGCGCAGCAACGCGAACGCGTTGGTCACACCGAGGTAGGCCAGTCGGAGCAGCACAGTCGGTCATCATGCCGCGTCAGCCGAGGACGCTGCGGACCTGCAGTCGCACTCACGAGCACCTCGGCCCCTCACGCTACGCACAGCTTCAACCTGCGTGAATGGAGTTATCGGCAGGCACGACGCTTTCGGCGGGCGAGGTCGCGTGCATGTCGGCGAGGTGCTCGGCGATCAGGTCCCGAACCGGCTGACGGGTGAGGTCGTCTGGTTCGATCGTCAACGCGAGCACGGCTGGCGTTCCCGGCAGCGCATCCTGGTGTCCCGTATTCGGGATGCTACCCCCGATATGGGGCACCCAGAAGGTGGTGCCGGCCACGACAACCCGCTGGAGCTGCGCTTGGCCGTCCGGCTCGCCGAGCTGCGCGCCGAACGGGCGTGGTCGCTGGAGGACCTGGCCCAACGCGCGGGAGTCAGCCGATCGACGCTGTCCCGACTGGAACGCGCGGAGATCAGCCCCACAACAGCGCTGCTGGGCAAGCTGTGCGCGACCTACGAGCTGACGATGTCGCGGCTGCTGGCCGAGGTGGAACCGGCACCGTCGCCGCTGGTGCGCGCCGATCGGCAGGCCGTGTGGCGTGACGACGACGCCGGACTCACCCGCCGATCCGTGTCGCCGCCGTCGGCCGGACTGCGCGGAGAGCTTGTCGAGGTCACCCTGCGACCCGGTGCGGACATCGCCTACGACGCCTCGCCCGTGCCGGGCCTGGAACACCACGTCTGGGTCATGGAGGGCACGCTGGAGGTCACCGTCGACGGCACGGCGCACGAGGCCCGGATCGAGGACTGCCTGCGCTTCCGGCTCTGGGGCGGCTCACGATGGCGTTGCCCCGGCCCCCGGCCCGACCCGCTACGCGCTCACGATCGTCCTCCCCTGGGTCGACAAGGACCAGGGAGCCTCCGCGCGCCCTACCACCGCCGCCACGCCACCCACGAGCACCTGGCGTCGATCGTCGAGATGTACAACCCTGCGGTGCCGAGCAGTGGTCCACGACAGGGCCACCACGTCCTGCCGCGACGCGAGGTTCACGGCTGGGTGTCGAACGGTTCGTAGCAGTCGAAGGTCTCGATCGAGGTGATCAGGCCGCCGGCGGTTTCGACGAACTGCGCGATGTGCGCGACGAGTTCGTCGCCGTGGCGGAAAGGGTCCGCGTCGCGGGCGATCACGCCGCTCCAGGTGAGGCGGAGGATCGCGGTGTCTCCGACCGCGACGGCCGAGCGAACGTCGTATCTCTGGCTGGACAACAGTCCGGCGCCCGCCTCCGATGCCGCGAGCATCCGGTCCAGGGTGGTGCGGGCGCCTTCGGGTTTGAGCCGGTTCGGGTGCTCGGTGGTCGACGCCGTCGGGGCGAAGTACTTCCGGAGGTCTTCGCCGCGGTGCCCGGCCTCGAGCGCCCGGAGCAGCGAGGTCGCGACGGTGATCGGATCACGGGCCATAAGCACAATGCTAGTTGTACAACCTTGGTTGTCAATCGCATAGTTGGTGGCGTGGCCACACTCGACCCGGCGGACATCGACATCGCCACCCTCGCCTGGCTGGCGGGCAGCGCCGCGAACAGGGCGATCCTGGCGGAGCTGCACGAGGCCGGTCACGCCGGCGTGCGCAACTCCCACGGGTACGTCATCCAACACCTGATCGACGGGGCGCCCACGGTCTCCGAACTGGCGGACCTCCTCGGCGTCACCCAGCAGGCGGCCTCGAAGCACCTGCTCGAACTGGAGCGCCTCGACTACGTCGCGAGAGTGCCCGATCCCGGCGACAGCCGAGTGCGACGTGCCCGGCTCACCGACCGCGGTCGGCGGCTCGTCGACGACAGCCGCCGGATACGACGGCAGCTGGACGACCGGCTGACGAGGTCGGCGGGCGACGACACGGCCGACGCGGCCCGGCGGGTCCTGGTCCGTCTGCTCGATGCGACAGGGGAAACCGCGAGCGTGACCGCGCGTCGCGCCGTCCCGCCGAGCGAGTAGGCGAACACGCTTGGTAGCTGTTTCCGAGCTATTGCCGTTGGGTGAGTCGGCGGCTGGTGATGCGGATCTTGGACCAACGGACCATGGCCTCGTGGTGGGGGCGTAGTCGTTCGTAGTCTCGGACGCAGCGGTGATGGCCCGTGATCCAGGCCAAGGTCCGCTCCACCACCCGCCTTCTTGGTAGCACGGTGAAGTACCGCAGGTCGGGACGTTGGACGATCTCCACCACCAGCCGGAGCGTCTTCCGTGCCCAGTCGAGCAGGCGGCCGGTGCAGCCGCCGTCGGCCCTGTGCTTGCCGAAGTGTCCTCCGTGCAGGTCAGGAGGCGTGGTGGTACTCGTTGAGGATGCCGCCGAGTCGTTGCCGTCGGCGGATGTCGAGTTGGGTGAGGGCTGCTTGATCGGTGACGGCTGGTGGCAGTGTGCGCAGTGGTCGGGCGTTGGCGATGCCTTGGTGGGGTCGGTGGGTGTTGTAGAAGTGCTCGTGCTCGCGCAGGGCGTGGAGCAGGTGCCGTTGGTTCCGGATGAGGGTGCGGTCGAGGAGTTCGTGGCGGCAGCTTCGGAGCCGGCGTTCCATGATCGCGTTCATCCGCGGGATGCGGACTCCGTTGAGAACGACCTGGATGTCCGCGTCGGCGAGGACGGCGTCGAACAGGGCGGGGAACGTCCCGTCGCGGTCGCGGATCGGGAACCGTGCGGGGCTGCCTGCGTCCTCGAGGTCCATGACGAGATTTCCGACGGCTTGGGTGACCCAGGACGCGGTGGGGTGTGCGGTGGCGCCGGGGACGCGGATTCGGCGGCCGGTGTGCTCGATGACCGCGAGTACGTGCAGTCGGGTGCCGTTCAACGTGTGGGTCTCGAAGAAGTCGCAGGCTGGGAGTGCGTCGGTCCGGGAGCGGAGGAAGGTCGCCCGGGTTGTCGGAGTGCGTTCGGGAGCCGGGTCGGTTCCGGCGTCTTTGAGGATCTGCCAGACGGTGGATGCTGCGACTGTGATGCCCAGTACGAGGAGTTCGCCGTGGATGCGGCGGTAGCCCCGGGCAGGATTCTCGTGCCAGGAGCGGAACCAGGAGCCGGATGGAGCGGATGGTCCGTGGTCGGCCGGGACGCTTGGGTCGGGATCTGGCCGCGTGGCGGCGGGAGAGGAAATCCCTGTGCCACCGCAGTACCGTTCCGGCCGGACCAGTAGTCGGAGTCGACGAAGCGTGGCGTCCGGGAGTCGGTGCGGCAGGGCCGCGAGGAATGCCCGGTCGCCGGGGGAGAACCGTGGACGGACGTCTCCGAGTTGGCGCTCCAGGACGGTGATCTGGTGCCGCAGCGCCAGTGTTTCTGTGTCTTTGTCCCGGTCGCTTGTCGGCAGCAGGCGCGGCAAGGCGAACGCGTTGGTCACACTGAGGTAGGCCGGTCGGAGTAGCGCGATCGGTCGTCATGCCGTGCTGGTCGGTGCCACAGCGGATGGCAGCTGTGACCCTGAGCGCCTCTGGACCCCAAGCGCCGTGCGTCTTCTACCTGCAGGGATGAGGTTATCGGCAGGCGCAGCGGCATACGAGTGGATGATCCCCGCATACCTCGAATACATCGATCATGCCCACGGTGAGGGCTGCGGCCACGTGGCCGTCTCGCACATCGACTACGTGCACGATGGCCACCGCCACGCCGTGCACGGCGAGCACTACGAGGAGCACTGACCGACTTCGGACCGTTTCGCGGCGGCGCGCGGATCTTCCCGTCCCGCGTCGGGGCGTTCGGACGTGCCGGTTTGCATGACCGCCTTTGATAGTTTCCCCTCCGTGCCTGGGAGTGCGACAGACCGCTCGGTGCCGCGGTCGGCGGACGATGGCGGAACGGGGGGAGCACGACGCGACCGGGGCCCCCGAGCTGGTGGTTCCTGTGAACGTCACCTCGAGGAAGCCGTTTCGCGCTTCGCGCCGTTGCTGCGGGCCGCTGTGGTCGGTCTGTGCGGCGTGCTCGGCTTGGTCGGGCACGCCGGTGACGACCACGTCGCCGTGGTGATCGTGGTCGCCGCGACCGCCCTGCCGTGTGCGCAGAGCCGGTGGCGCACCACCGCACCGGCCGTGTTCCTGATCGCGAGCGCGGTGCTCTCCGCCGCGGTCGGCCTCAGCCAGGTCCTGCTCGGCCCTCAGCCGATCAGCGGCTGGTTGTTCGCCATCGTCTCGATCACGGCGGTGACCTGCTACTTCGAGTGGCCCGACCGGCCGTGGGCCGGCCACGTCCTCGCCGGCGCTGCGATCGCCGCCTACGTGGTGGGTTGCCTGCTCGCCGGGGGCGTCGTGTCGGCGCCGGGTGTTTGGCACCCGCTGGTGCAGGCGATCTTGTCCTGCTCGGGGCTGCTGCTGGTGCGACGCGCCGCCCGGCTGTGCGACCACCTGGTCCGCCGGACCGAGCGGCGCAGGATCGCCGTGGCGGCCGCGCGGGCCCAGCGCGAAGCCGATCGGGCGTACCTGGCGATGCTGCACGACACCGCGAGCACGACGTTGCTCATGGTGTCCACCGGGACGACCGGTGATTTCGACTGGCTGCCCGCCGCGGCGCGCCACGACCTCCAGGTGCTGACGTCGTACGCGCCGGTGACCGACCGGGACGTCGACCTGGGGGACCTGCTTACATCGCTGACCGCGTACCCGGGGCTCACCGTCCACACCGACGTCCAGTGCCCGCTGATCGTCCCGTCGAAGCCCGCGTACGCGATCTACCACGGGGTGCGCGAAGCGCTGAGCAACGTCCACCGGCACGCAGGCGACCTCGACCCGACGCTCACCGGGCACGACCGCGACGGGCTGGTGGTGGTCCGCTTGTCCGACCGCGGGCGGGGGTTCGAGCCGAGCCAGGTCCCCGCGCACCGCCGCGGGTTGGCCGAGTCGGTCCGTGCCAGGATGATCACCGCGTGCGGTGAGGTCCACGTGCGGTCCGCCCCCGGACGCGGTACCACGGTCGAGTGGACGTGGGCGCGTGGCTGACGCGGCGCCGGGTAGGCCGGCTCACATCGAGCGCCGTCTGCGGGCCATGACCACCGTTGTGCTGGCGACCGTCGCTCTCACCGTCCAGTTCGGGCTGAACGGTGACGTGGCCCTGGACCCCACGTCAGGTTCCCGTGCCGAACTGGCGGTGTACGGCGTCCTCGCGCTGCTCGGCGTGACGTGCGCGATCATCCTGGTCAGGCGGGGAGCCATCCCGTGGTGGGGCAGGTGGACCGGTCTGGCGGTGCTGCTCGGCTGCTCGGTCGTGGTGTCCGGGGTGCTGCCGCCGCACTCGGCTCTGCCTCCCGAGCACTGGTCGATCGGCCTGATCGGCTGGTACGGGCTCGTGTTGCTGTACGACCTCGCCATCGGCTGGTTCGCCGGGTTTCTGATCGTGCACGTCACCCTGATCGGCTGGTCCGTGGTGGCCGGTGGTGCGGCGGCCGACCTGGCCGACATGGCCGTGACGTTCGTGTCGGTGGCCGGTTTCCAGCTCGGGGTCGCGCTCAGCGCGCGTCTGGTGCGGACCATCGCCGAGGACGCGTCCAGGACGTCGTGGGCCGAGGAGCGGTTGCGCGTCGGCGAGGAAGCCGCCGCCGCAGCAGCGCGCAACCACGAGCGGCGCTACGCCGACCTGCGCCACACCACCGTGCCGCTGCTCGCCGGTCTCGCCGACGGCACGCTCGACCCTCGCGCGGAATCCGTGCGCCGTCGGTGCGCCGTCGAGGCGGCCAGGATGCGCCGGTTGCTCAACGCGGGGCGGAGCGACGGGGCGACCGACCGCGTGGTGCACGAACTGGGCGCGATCATCGACGTCGCCGAGCGACACGGCGCGTCGGTGCACCTGTCCGTGCGCGGGACGCCGGGGGAGGTGCCCGAGCCGGTGCGCCGGGAGCTGCTTGCCCCCATCGCCGAAGCGCTCGTCACGGCGCGGTCCGAGGCGAGGGTCACCGTGCTGCACGTGCCGGGCGGGGTCCGGGTGAGCGTCCGCTGCGCCGTCCCCGACCTCCCCGTCACACCGCCCGGCCGGGGCGAGGTGTCCGTCGTCGAGTCCGTCGCCGACGGACAGATCTGGTTGGAGGCGTCATGGCGATCACCGTGACCGTGGTGGACGACCACCCGGCCATCCTCTCCGGGGTGCGAGCCTGGTACGCCGAGGCCGACCAGCCCGTCCGGGTGGTCGCCGCGGGTACGTCGGTCGACGTCGCGTGGACACCGCCCGGCGACCGGGCCGACGTCGTCGTCCTGGACCTGAACGTCGGTGACCGCGAGGCGCCCTACCAGCGCGAGGTGCGCCGCCTCGTCGACGCCGGGCGCAAGGTCGTCGTCTACACCATGCAGGACAGCGAGGAGGTCGCGCTGACGTGCCTCGACCTCGGCGTGAGCGCCTTCCTCACCAAGACCGAGGGGGACGAGCACCTCGTGGCCGCGACCATCGCCGCCGCGTCCAGCCGCCCGTACCTGCCGCCCACCCTCGCCGGGGCCATCGCCGCGGACCACAGGCCCGCGCGGCCCCGGTTGTCCGACCGGGAGCGAGAGGTGCTGACCCAGTGGTTCCAGTGCGAGTCCAAGCAACTCGTCGCGGAACGGATGCGGATCACGCCCAGGACCGTCGACACCTACCTGGACCGGGTGCGCGTCAAGTACGCCAACGCCGGACGGCGCGCACCGACGAAGGCCGCCCTGCTCGCGAGGGCCATCCAGGACGGGTTGGTCGGTCTCGACGAGCTCTAGCGGCGATGAGGGTCGTTCACACGACACCACCGCACATCACTTCTCCCTAACATGACCCGCGCCCGGTCGAGCCGCAGGAAGTGGTGCGTTCGACTTCCCGGTCGGTGCCCGGGTGCCTTGTTGTCGACGCCGAGTTGATGAGCGGATACGAGCACCTCGAATGACGAACCCCACCGCGCCCCCGTCCGGCAACGCCCCGGTCGCGCCAGGCTCCCCCGAACCGGTCGAGTTCTCATCGCGGACGAAGAAGGTCCTCACCGTCGTGATGGGCGTGGTCCTGGTCGCGGTGATCGGTGGTGTCGCCGCGATCATCGCGACGCGGGTCCTCAACCCGGCTCCGCCCACCTATGCCGCGGGTGACTGCGTCAAGACGGGTGGAGGCCAGTTCCACGCGACGGTCGAGAAGGTCGACTGCGGCGACCGAGGTGCCGTCCACGAGGTCGGGCTCTACCTGGACGATCCCGACGCCGACTGCCCGGCCGAGTCGTACTCGTCGTACGAGCAGACCGGCGGCAAGGAGGACGAGTTCAAGCTCTGCCTGGTGCTCAACGCATCGGAAGGCGACTGCTTCTCGATTCCCACGATCTCCCTGGGTGAGGAGAAGAAGGTCGACTGCGGCAGCGACGAGGCGAACCGCAGGGTCACCGAAGTGGTGGACGGCACTGCCGACAAGGCCGCCTGCGCGTCCGATTCGGTCGAGAACGCACGGGTCTACCCGGCCCCCGAGCGAACGGTCTGCCTCGGCCCCGTCCCGGCCTGAGCCGGTCCGCCGCTTCCACGTGATCGCGGGGAGGACAGCCCGCCCAAAACCCGCAGGAGGAGAAATGTTGTTGCGCGTGGCCGTCGTGACGGTCGCCTTGGCGCTCTCCGGGAGTCCGATCGCGCGAGCGCAGGAGAACGCGGCGGCGCCCGCCCGGGCGGACCTGGCGATCACCACGACGCTGGACCAGGAGCGGTACGAGCCCGACTCCGAGATGGGCGCCACCGTCACGGTGCGCAACAACGGCTCGGTCCCCGCCCGCGACGTGCGCTTCCAGACCAGCGGTGACCTGCGGTTGTTCGTCAGCGGACAGCAGCTCACCGCCTTGCCCGGGCCGACCATCGAGCCGGGCGGCACCTGGACCGCACGGGTCGTGGGCCACCAAACCGATCCGAGGTCGGCGACGGCCCGGCTCCGGGTGGGGGTGAGCACCGGGCCGCGCTACGCACCCGACATGGACCCGACGCCCCGGGACAACGAGGCCGAGGACCAGGCGGTGGTGAGCCAGGCCCGGGGGTCGGTGTCGGGTGTGGTGTACCGCGACGCCAACGCCAACGGCCGGTTCGACGGGGGTGAGGGCGTAGCCGACCGACAGGTCTCCGCCTCCGGCGGCGCGCCGTCCTCGACCTTGGCCGCCACCACCGACGCGACCGGGGGGTTCTCGTTCGGCGGTGACGTGCCGACGGGCTCCTACCTGGTGCACTCGTTCGGCGGGGATGCCGACGTGATCGCGGCGGCCGGGGCGCGCTTCACCGTCACCGCAGGTGGCACACACGACCTGCGCCTGCCGCTCGTCCCACCGGTCCGCACCCACCTGGCCGCCACCGCGTCCTTCGACGGCACCGCCTACCGGGCCGGCCAGCCCGTCACCGCCCGGATCACCCTCACCAACAACGGCACCACCACCCTGCGCGGGCTCGTCGCGGTCTGCCACACCGGTGCCGGCCTGATCACGCCCGCGGATCCCGATTTCACGGCGCTGGCTCCCGACGGCTCCGGCGTCACCCTCTACCGGGGCAGTTCGAAAACGTTCGTGCTCACCGAGACCCTGCCCGCCGACGCCGTGACCGCCGGTGAGGTATCCATCGCCTGCGAGTTCGGCAACGCGGGGCGCAACACCACCGGCTACAGCTCCGCCTCCGCCCGGGCTCGCGTGGACGGCGCCTTCGGCGCGCTCGGCGGTACGGCCGTGCTGCGGGCCAACGGTCGGGAGACGGCCCTGGCCAACGCCGAGGTCGTCGCGCTCGACCAGCGCACCGGGCTCGCCGCCGCATCGGCCGTGACCGACCGAACGGGCAAGTTCTCCTTCGCGCGCCTGCCGAAGGGGGCGACCCGCGTCTTGGTCCTCGGTCCGCATGCGGACGCCGCCACCGGCAACGCCTGGTTCACCGCCGACGTCGTGGCCGACTCCACCAGGACGGTGCGGCTGGTCGCGGTCGCCGGACCGGCGGTCGCCAAGCCGGTGGTGGTCGAGGACATCCGGGTCGAGGCGTCGTTCGACAAGCAGTCCTACCACCGCGACGAGCCGGTCACGGCGCGCGTCAAGGTCACCAACACCGGGGTCGGACCGGCGGTGCGCGCAGGCGTCTCGACCACCCACACCGACACCGACCTGGACTACGACAGGTCCCGGTGGGGCGCGCTGCTGCCGGGTGAGTCCGGACTGCCCGCGCCGGCCCTGCTGCCGGGTCAGTCGCACGAGGTGACGATCGTCGGCATGCCGTCGTTCTGGTCGGTGGGCGGTGTCACGCGGCTGGCGGGCACTGTCCACGCCGGTGGCCGGGAGGTGTCGTTCGACCTGAGCGCCACCATCACCCGGTCGACTGCGCCCCTCTCCGTCCGGGCGTTCACCGACGCGGACGGGGACGGGGCGCTCGACGCGGGCGAGGAACTGGTGGGGGCCCAGGTGGTCGCGGACGGCGGTTCGACCGGCGGCTGGTACGACGGCCACACCGACACCACCGGCCGGTTCCGCTTCGACGCCCTCCCCGTCGGCGTCTACCGCATCCACGTCGGGGCCTCCGGCTGGGTCGCGCCGTTCGACCACGTCGAACTGGTGGACGTCGGCAACGGCGAGACAACCCACACGGTCGGCCTGGTCCGGCCGCTGTCCGGGCTGGAGGTCTCACTGGCGTTCGCCCGACCGTCCTACGCCCCGACCGACCGGCCCGAGCTCGCCGTGCGGATCACGAACAACACCGGCGCGCCGATCCTGGCCCACGTCTTCTGCCGCACCATGAGAATGATCTACGAGGTCGGCAACGGCCCGGAGTGGGGACCGCTCGACCCGACCACCGGTGCTGGTGTGCCGGTGGCGCCGGGCTCGACGTGGACGGGCACGGTGTCGGCGTCGATGCCGGAGGGGGCGCCCGATCACGGCGTCGTCGTCGCCTCCTGCTTGGTCGGGCCACGGGAGCGGGACGGTGCGGTGTGGGCGGGTGCGCCGCTCGCCGGGGCGTTCACCAAGGTCCCGGGTCCGACGTGGACCACCGGTGGCACCCTCCGGTTGCAGGCGGGGGACGCCGTGGAGCCGATGCCGAACACCGAGTTGGTGCTGCACGACGCCTACACCGGTGCCCGGGTCGCGGCCACGACCAGCGGGCCGGATGGCCGGTTCACCTTCGTGGACCTGCCCGTGGGCCACTACACGCCCGCCGTGGCCGGCCACCACCCCGTGCAGTTCAGGTCCGGACCGCTGTTCAGCGCCGTCCGCGGCGAGGACTACCCGAGGGATGTGCGAGTGGAGGCCGCCGGGCTCCACGTCAAGGGGACGGTCCGCTGAAGCCGACCATTCCCCGATCAGGTCGCGAGTTGGTGGCGTAGCGCCAGGATCTCCACGTCCTTGTCCCGACCGCTCATGGGCGGCAGGCGGAGCAGCGCGGACGCGTTGGTCACGCCGAGGTAGGCCGGTCGGAGCGGCACAGTCGGTCATCGTGCCGTGCTGGTCGACACCCCGGTGGATGGCGGTAGTGCCCGCGAGCGCTTCGAGGTTTTGGGCATTGCACGCTCTCCACCTGCGTGGATGGGGTTCTCGGCAGGTACAGGGTTGGCGCTGCTGGTGTAGCCCGATTCCCGAATCTCCGCGAGCAGGTGGGTGACCGGAATCGCGGGATCGGCGGCGCGGCGCGCAGATGGTCGCGGTAGGGGTTGGCTCCGGGCCGGTGTCGGCCGGCGGGCTGGTGTGCGCAGGCGGAAGGACGGGGCGACCTCGGGCTGTGGCCGCGCTCAGGCGGGCGACTCGCTGATCGGGAAGCCGATCCGGCGGACGTCGTCCGCGATGGCGGCGAGGGTGTGGGGTGCCAGAAGTCGGCCACATGGTCTGACCTGCGGTTGGGCTGCTGCGGGTTCGTACTCGTTGATCAGGCCGCCGAGGACCGGTCGGCGGTGTACCGGGATGTGGCCCGGTTCTGGGATCGGCTGGTCCGGTCGTGGTGGTGCGAGTTGCGGTGCTCTGTGTGGTCTGCGGTGGCTGTAGTGGGCCGCGTAGCGGTTCAGCACTGCCCGCAGGTGGTGTTCGTCGATGACGAGCAGGCGGTCGGTGACTTCTCGCCTGACGGTTCCGATGAACCGTTCGGCGTGGGCGTTGGCCCGTGGGCACCGTGGTGGGATCTTCACGACCTCGATGCCCGCGTCGGAGAAGACCGTGTCGAACGAGGTGGTGAACCGGCCGGCCCGGTCACGGATGAGGAACCGGACGTCGTCGGCCTGGCCACCGAGGTCCATCAGCGGGTTGCGGACTTGTCGGGTGGTCCGGAGGCCGTCGGGGTTGGCCGTGGTGCCGAGGATGTGGACGTGGCGGGTGGCGACCTCCATCACGAAGAAGACGCAGATCCGTTTGGGGGTGGTGGCGCAGTCGACGTGGAAGAAGTCGCAGGCCAGCATGCTCGCGGTCTGCGCGTGCGGGAATCGTCGCCAGGAGGTGTCGGTGTCGCGCCGGGGCGCGGGTGGGACTCGCAGGTGCTCGAGCACGCGGCGCACGGTCGAGGCGGCCACCCGGTGGCCGAGCTTGAGCAGCTCACCCTGAATGCGTCGGTAGCCCCACGCGGCGTTCTCCCGGGCCATCCGCTCGATCAACGCCACGGTGGTGTCGTCGACCGGCGGTCGCCCGGTCCGGTTCGGTCAGGTCCACTTCTCCGCGACCAGGCGTCGGTGCCGGCGCGGCACGGTGCCCCGTGTCGCCAACCGGTGCTCACGCAGCAGCCGTGGCGGGTGCCGTGTCAACGCGGTGGGCACTGCGCGATCGGCCCACTCCAGCCGCGGGCGGGAGTGGCTGGCGCGGTACGGCGACTTCGTGTCGTAGCACGAGCAGTTCGACGTCCTTGGCCGCGGAGGACCGGCTGAGAAGCACCAGCCGGCCACCGAATCGAACGAAGATCAGGTACAGCAGTCGTGACGCCACACCACACGATCACGCTCCTGTAGTGCGTGGTGCGCGATCGCCGCAGATCAGCGCCTCGGTGCAGAGTTCTGGCACCCCACAGCATCCGCTGCTGCGCGGGCCGGGCGACACCACCGCCCCCGCCGGGTCGCGCATCTCGACCGGACCGGGCACCCGGAACAGTACCGCCCCCGCCCGAGAAGGAGTCCCCCGGTCCAGTACCCGCCGTCCAGGCGCTCGGTTGTCCCTGCCGCGGTCGCGACGGTCGGCGAGCGGCTCCCGTTCGGCGCCTCGGTCGAGGCGTTGGCCGCGGCATGGGCGGGAGCCGCGACCGACCCGGCACACCTGGTCAGCCTAGGCGCGACGACGGTCGTCGGGTGCGCCGTCGCGGGCATCCTCTTCCGCTGGGAGTGACGCCGTGACCTCGATCGGTGCGGTCGCCGCCGTCGTCTTCGTGGTCGTGTTCACCGTCGACGGGTGGACGCGGCCCGGTTACGGTCCCGTCCGCCGGCCGGTGAGCGCGCTGGCGCTCGGATCCCGGGGCTGGATCCAGCCGGCGAACTTCGTGGTCTGCGGCGCGGGTGTCTGCGCCGGTGCGCTCGCCCTGGTGAGCACCTCCTGGCCGCTTTCGACGGCCGTCGAGGTCTTCGGGGTCGCGTTGGTCGCCTCGGGCGTCTTTCCCATGGACGCCATGCGCGGCTACCCACCCGGCACGCCGGACAACACGCCGGAGCACTACTCGCGCCGGCATCGGCTCCACGACCATGCGGGCGCCGTGGTGTTCGTCTCCCTTCCCGCCGCGGCGGCGATCGCCGCGTTGACTCCGGCACTCGGCGTCCCGTCACGCACGTACTCCGCCGTGACAGCGGGGGTCTTCGCGCTGTTCGTCGTGTTCGGTCGGGCCTGGGAGGACGACTCGCCACGCGCGGGCCTGTGGCAGCGGCTCACGATCCTCGTCGGCTGGGCGTGGTTGGCCCACCTGTTCGTCCTCCACCAGCACTGACGCGGTGGCGGGCGGTGGGAGGAGCACTGCCGTCGGGTGATCGTGGACGCGATCCTGTACGTGGTGGACGACGGCGTCGAGTGGCACGTCATCGCGGATATCCGGTAACGATCGTGGCGGCTGGGCGCTTCAATGAAGCCCGTGGACAACCTGCCTGACGAGCTGCGCGAACGTGTGTCGCGGCTCAACGCCGACCTGCTCACAGACCTCCTCAGCCCTGACGAGGCGGTCTGGCTGGCCTGCGATCTGCTCGTCGCCGGTGTCGAGACCCCTGCGTTGCTCGAGTTGGCCGGCGAGTCGCCGACCCGCTTGACCCTCGCCGACGCGGCGCCGCTCGTTCGGCAGACGCTTGCCGAACTCGGTGCTGAGCCGATCGACGCATCGCAAGCTCCCTGGGTCATCGCCCGTGACGTCGCCCGCCAGATGATCGCCGGAGGTCTGCTGCCCGAAGACGGTGCGCGCTCGCTGTGGGGTCTGTGGTGGTCCTGCGACAACGCGGAGGAGATCGGCCTGATGCTCCAGCCGCTGGAAGCCTGGGACGAGACGTTGCCCGAGCACCGCGACGACGACGCACTCAGGGCTGAGATGCGAGAACTCGCCGAGGGAGTCGTTCGTGCCGCCGACGCGCACCTTGCCGCTGGTGGCATGGTCGAGCCGTGACCCGGCGGCAGGCCCCGAAGTCGTCACGGGGGGCGAGGGTCAATCGTCGCGGCTCGGCATCCCGGTGCGGAGTTCTGACACCCCGCAGAGCACTGCGGAGAACCGCAGTTCCCGGCGTGCTTTCCCCGGCACCATCACGCTCGCGAGACGAAGCCCGCAAGTGCGGAGGACAGTTGGGTTCGACGGCGTACGCCGAGCTTGCGGTAGATGCTCGTGAGGTGGAACTCGATGGTACGTCGCGAAACGTTCAGCTTGCGCGCGATCTCGTCGTTCGAGTTCCCCTCGAGCACCAAACTGGCCACGCGGTACTCGTGCGGCGTCAGCGCGAGCGCGTTGGTCCGGGGGTCGCGTGGTGCGGCCTTCGTCGGTTCGGCGGGCTGCGGGACCTGTGCGCGTGGTGCGCTACCGGAGGTCAGGTCGGCGAGCCGTTCTCCTGGCTCCACGGCGATGCCGCACTGCTCGCCGAGCGTCCTCGCCTCCGCGAGGTGTTGCCGTGCGGCGTCGTGCTGCCCCTTCTCCCGCCGCGCCGCGGCGAGTTCCAGCAGCACTTGTGCGTGCAGCATCCGAGCGGATGACCGCCGCAGCAACGAGTCGGCCTCGGTCAGCCACGGAGCAGCGGCGGTACCGCCGGTCGCGATGCCCACGGTCAGCAGCGCACGGCCGATCACGGTCGGTGCGCCCCACTCCCGTGCCAGTTTCAGCTCCTGCAACGCCAGGTCGAGCGCCGGCTTGCGCTGTCCGAGCCAGAGGTGCGCCAGCGCCGCGTAGGACCGCCAGGGGCGCAGGGCTGGGCTGTGCCGGCCCCAGGCCTGGAACCGCTCACCGCACTCGAGCTGGTCGGCGAGCGCTCCCTCGCTGTCGCCGAGTTCCATGCGCAACGCGCCCCTGGCGTGCAGGAGCGCGGTGTGGTGCCAGGTCTGCGGCAGTGCCCTGGACCTGCCGAAGGGCCGGAGCGCGTTCTCCGCCGCGCCGACGTCGCCGAGCGCCAGCCGAGCGCGGACCTGTGCGTCGACGGCGTAGACGTGTCCGAAGTGGTCCGGGGGCAGCTTCGCGGTACGTGCCGCGGACAACGCGAGTTCCGCGTCCGCGACCGCCTCGGTGAAGGACCCGCGGTGGTGGTGCGCCCGGGACCGGAGGGTGTGGCCGAGCAGCGTGATCAACGTCAGCCCTTCCCGATGGGCCTCGAGCAGGATCTCGTCGCAGTAGCGCATCACGAGCTCCGCCTCGTCGGCGCGGAGGAGGGAGTTGAGCGCTCCGACCATGCGTTGCGGGTGCTGCAGGATGGAGGCCGCACCTCCGGACAGTGCCGCGAGCGCCGCCTTCCGGCACAGCGCCAGGTCGACGCCCCGGTTGCTCGCGTCCTCGGCGACCAGTCCCGCCAACCTGCGGCCGTGCGCGTCACCGCGGCGCCACTCGTGCTCGTCGAACTGGCGGAAGTCCACCTGCCCGGCCGTCGGGTCCCGGGACGGCACGGTGATCCGTTCCAGCAGGCGCAGCATGTCCATGGCCGCGGGGATCTCCGGTCCGATCTCGGACATGGTGCGGCGCAGTACCTCGCTCACGCTGTCGTACGCACCGTCGAAGTAGAGGACCTGGGCGAGCCGGTAAGCGACCGCGAGAACCGTCTCCGGGTCGTCCAGCCCGGTCATCCCCTCCTCGAGGTGCACCACGGCCATCCGCGGGTCGAAGTAGGTCTCGGCAAGACCGAGCCGCAGCAGCAGGTCCTTCCTCTCCGCGGCGGAGAGGTCCTCGCCCAGGGCCCTCTCCAGGAGCTTCGCGCCAGAGCGGGGATCGCCCTCGACGATCACGGTGTCGGCGGCGACGCACAGGGTCTCCACCACCCAGGCGCCCAACCGGGAGGACGTCCGCAGGACGTGGCGTGCCACGAGGAGAGAGGGCGCCCGCGTGTGGTGCAGGAACCGCGCGGCCTTGGCGTGCAGCTCCTCGCGCTCCCGGTAGCAGACCGCGCTCTCGATCGCGCTCTTGATCACCGAGTGCGTGAACGCGAGCCCGCCCTCCGGCGCGAGCACCCCCATCCCCTCCAGCTGCCGCACCTGATCGGCGGCCGCGCCGTCGTTGATGCCGATGACGGCGGTCAGGAGGTCCAGGTCGGCCGGCTCCACGACCGCGATCGCCTTGGCTACCTCGACGAGTTCGCGTGACTGGCGGTTGAGCCGCGCGAGCATCGACTGACCGAGTTTCTCGGATTCGGGGCGGAGCAGGTTGCCCGCGGCCTCCTCGTCCGGCGGCACCGATCGTTCCCGCATCAGACCCAGGACGTGACTCGTCACCATGGGACAGCCGTTGGTGGCACGGAGGACGGCCTGGGTGAACTTCTCGTCCGGTGTGTGCCCGAGCATCCGCTCGGTGAGGTGCACGACGTCCTGCGTCGTGAAAACCGCGAGCCTCATGCGCTCGGCGTAGATCTCCAGCTCCGCGATCAGCAGGGGATCGGTCGGCCGGATGCCGGGCGTGCGGGTCATCAGGATCGTGATCGGGAGCTTGACGACGCGGTGGACCAGGTAGTTCAGCCAGCGCAACGACGGCACGTCCGCCCATTGCACGTCGTCGATGACCAGGCAGAGCGGTGAGCGCTGTGCGAGATCGGCCGCGAAGCGGTAGACACCCCGGATCGCCTGGTGGACGTGGGTCTCCCCGAAGTCGTCCACCTCGGCGGTGAAGTGCCCGGTGATGACGTCGTGCCCGTGCGGTGCGGCTCCATCGTCCCGGCCGGGGGACAGTTCCTCGCGCAGGTAGTCGAAGAGCTGCTGGACGACGGCGAAGGGCATCTCCCGCTCCACCGGCGAGGCCTTCGCCCGGCAGACCACGAACCCGCGCTCGTGGGCGAGCTCGCACGCCGCGTCGAGGAGGGTCGTCTTGCCGATGCCGGTCGCGCCTTCCACCAGGAGCGTGGCGGGTGTCGCGCCCCTCGCTGATTCGAGAGCATCGACGATCCGTTCCAATTCCGCACCGCGACCGACGAGGGTGGTCCGGTGTCGGTGTGCGTCGGCGACCATCCTGCGCGCTCCGTAGATGTCGGCTAGGCCATTCGGGTAGTGCGTAGATCGATTCTGGTCATGTCGGCGTCCGGACGATTCCACGATGCGAGTACCCGCCCGGTCAAGTTCGTACCACGTCGTGGGCGGAGGACTTGTCGTGGCTGAATCCGCAGGTCACGGCGGGCAGGCCCCGTCCAGGGCGCTGACAACGTCGTGCTCGGGCGTAAGTTACGCCGAGATTTGTCACACGTTCACCGTGGGATTGCCCGACCGGGTCGGAAGCGGGCGCGGCGTCGTTCGGCTCAACGGGGATGGTGGTGCAGTCCACCATCGATGGACGGAGGTGCGCGCACCGGTGCGCTCCTGTCCGAGGCTGTGACGAACCTCAGATGAGTGAAATCACGCCGCGTGGGGCGATCGGACAGCGCGTGTCAGCGTCGGCGTCATTTCCGTGTTGTACCGCTGCTCGTCCGTCGGTGCGGACGTGACGGTGTGGGCGGGTGTTTCGGCAACCCGGTCGACGAGTCGGGCGGTGGCATCGGGCGGTTGGCGGGGGCGAGCACGGACGTGCCCGCCGACGCTGTGGACAACCGCAGTGCCCCGCTCGGCGATCGGCGATCTGCGTCACGCTCCCGCAGTCGGCGTGAGCTGCCCGATCACCTCGTGGCGGGGATCCCCGAGGCCATTACCGCTCGTGGGCGGGCACATCGTGGCGGTCATCGCCGCGGACGTCCGGGTTCGGAGGTGGAACTGCGGACTTCCACAGCTCGGCCGGTGCGGAGCTGGTTAGCCTCGTATACGTCCCAGTCGGAGGGCGATCGCATCACCGAGGAGCTGCCGACGGCGGACGACTCGTGGAGTGGTGCGATCGGCCGCTCTGCCGGGCGGTGCGGTTGGTGTGGTCGAGCGGGTGTGGCAGGGCGCCGCAAGTCACCCCGTCCTCACCGTTCTGTCGCACCAGGTGAATGCAGTACGCGTCGATGGTGCCGCAGTGCGGTCGCGGCGGCGACTGTTTTCGTCGTTGCGGTTCTCCGTGGTGTGCGGGCGGCCGATCCGCTCCAGGATCGAGCCGGCCGACGCGGGGGAATTCACCGCATCGGCCTGGAGAGCTTCTTCTGCGCGACGAACGTCGACGTGGAGTCGGCTTCACCAGGAGGACAGGCCGAATTCACCGGACGAACGCCGCGAAACGGTGGCGCGCGGAAATCAGGGTTGACGAGAACAGATTGGCAACGGTGGGTAGTGATGACTGAGTCGGATGTGGTCCGGGAGTCGGCGTTGGCCGGCAAGGTCGTGCTCTGGGAGGAGTCGGCGCGGGACGGGGCCCAGGGCAAGACGCTGATGAGCCCGGACTTCCGGGTGCGGCTGGCACGCGAGCAGGGTGCGATCTTCGGCGAGGACGGCCCTCGGCACGTGGTGTTCGCCGCCGGTTTCCCCGCGGTGTGCAAGGAGGAGTTCGAGGCCGTGCGCCGGGTCGCAGTGGAGGCCGAGGGCACGGTGAGCCCCGCCGCGGTGTGCCGGGGCACGGCCGCGGACGTGCGGCAGGCGATCGCCTCCGTCCGGGGCGTGGCCCATGCGCGGGTGATGCTCGTGGTCCCGGCGTCGGAAGCGATGTCGCAGGTCATGACGCACCTGCCCGCCGCGGAGGCCGTGCGCGCTGGCGCTGCCCTCGTGACCGACTCGCTGGGTGCCGGGGTCGCGGTGGACGTGTGCCTGGCCGACGCGTCGCGCGCCGATCACGGTCTGCTCGCGGACGCCGCACGTGAACTGACCGCCGCGGGAGCGGGTGTGGTGTTCCTCGCGGACACCGTCGGCGACCAGCTGCCCGCCGACGCGGGGGCCATGTTCACGGCTGCGCGTTCCGAGGGCGTCGTGCTCGCCTCGCACGCGCACAACGACCTCGGTCTGGGGCTGGCCAACACGCTGGAAGCGCTGCGCAGCGGCGTGCGGGTGGTGTCCTCCTCCTGGTTGAGCGTCGCCGAGCGCTCCGGTCTGGTGGCCACCGAGCAGGTGCTGTTCCTGCTGTCCTACCGCGCCGACCGGGTGAAGACGCTGCTCGGCGAGGACGCCGACCCGTGGTGCACGCCCCCGGACCTGACCCGGCTGCCCGGCCTGGCCCAGGCGGTGGCCGAGGAGACCGGTGTGCCGCTGGGCGTGACCACCCCGGTGGTGGGCACCGGTGTCGGCACGATCTCCACCGGAACCCCGTTCGTGCACCCGGAGCTGTTCCAGCCCTTCGACCCGGAGCAGTTGGGCATCACCCCGAGCATCGTGCTCACCCACCTGGCCAGCGCACGTGTCGTCACCGCCGTCGCCGCCCGCCTGGGTCACGAGCTCGACGTCACCGGGGCGCGCGCGGCGATGTCGTGGGTCAAGTCCCGCGCCTTCCAGCAGGGCCACGCGGTGGTGGACGACCAGGCGTTCGCCCACTACCTCGACGGAATGCGCGCCGGGGCGGGACAGCGGTGATCGTCGACGTCGAGGGCGCGCGAGACGCCCTGGGCCGGGGAGAGGCGGTGGTCCTGCCCAACCCGGCGCCGCTGACCCACGTCGTCACCGCCACGACCCCGGCCGCGGTCAACGCCGCCAAGGGCCGCCCGGTCGACCAGGCCGTCGCGGTGTGGGCGCACAGCCCCGACGTCGTCACCGCGATCACCTCGGCGGCGACGCTCGAGCAGGCCGCGGCCGCCTTGGCCCGGCGGCTGCTCGCCGACGAGCACGTGACCCTGCTCGTGCCGGTGTCACCCGGTGCTCCCGGCTGGCTCGCACCTGCCACCAGGGACGGCTGGGCGTTGCTGTTCGGCGCCCGCTGGACCCCGGTGCGGCCGGTGCTGGATTCGTTCCCGCTCCTGTACGTGAGCAGTGCGAACCGCACCGGTCACCAGCCTGCGTCCACGACCGCCGACGCCCTCGGGATGTTCCCGCCCGGCACGCCCGTGCTGGAACTCGCGGACAGGGGCCGGGCGGAGCGGGTTCGCCGAGCCACCACCACGCTGCGCCTGCACCCCGACGGCAGCCTCGGCCTGCACCGTCGCGGTGCTCAGGACCATCCGCATCGCGACGCCGCCGCCTATCTCGACCACCTGCGCTCCCGTTACGCCGAATCCTGAACCGAGCAATGCGGCAGCGTTCTCAGTCCACGGGTCGCATTTCGTGCGGTGGGTCCTGGCCGCGGCACAAGTCGATGACAGAACCGCGCCAGGACTTCACCTCCGCACGCCTTCACCACGAATCGAAGGAATCCAGTCGCACATGACCGTGCCCGAACGCACTGCTGCCGCCGACCGGGATGGAATCGCCGTCGTCGGACTGTCCTGCCGTCTTCCCCGGGCGATGGACCCGGACGCCTTCTGGGAACTGCTCGTCACGGGGGCGAGTGCCGTCACCGAGACCCCGGCCGCGCGATGGGACGCGAACGCCCTGTACGACGCGGACCTGTCGCGGCCCGGCAGGGCGAACTCCCGCTGGGGCGGCTACCTCGACGAGGTCGACCGGTTCGACGCGGCGTTCTTCGGGATCTCTCCGCGTGAAGCGACGGACATGGACCCGCAGCAGCGGCTCGCGCTGGAGCTGGCCTGGGAGGCGCTGGAGAACGCCGGTGCGGTCCCGGCCGCCCTGCGCGGGCATCCGGTCGGTGTGTTCATGGGCGCGTTCGGCTCCGACTACGCCACGCTCGCGCAGCGCGAGGGGATCGAGGGGATCGGGCACCACACGGTCACCGGACTCAGCCGCGGTCTCATCGCCAACCGGATCTCCTACACCCTGGGGCTGCGCGGCCCCAGCTTCACCGTCGACTCCGCCCAGTCGTCCGCGCTCGTCGCGGTGCACCTCGCCGCGCAGAGCATCCGCACCGGTGAGTGCGAGGTCGCGCTGGCCGGTGGCGTGCACCTCAACCTCGCACCGGAGAGCACCGTCGGTGCCGCCAAGTTCGGCGGTCTCTCGCCGGACGGGCGGTGCCACACCTTCGACTCCAGGGCGAACGGGTACGTGCGGGGTGAGGGCGGCGGCATGGTCGTCCTCAAGCCGATCGCGACGGCGCTGGCCGACCAGGACGACATCCTCTGCGTGATCCGCGGCAGCGCGGTCAACAACGACGGCGCGAGCGACGGTCTCACCACCCCGGACGCCGACGCGCAGGCGGAGGTCCTCCGCGCGGCCTACCGCGCCGCGGACATCGACCCGCGCCAGGTGCAGTACGTGGAACTGCACGGCACCGGCACCAAGGTGGGCGACCCGGTCGAGGCCTCGGCGCTGGGCCGGGTGCTCGGCGCCGGCCGTGCTCCGGCCGACGCGCTGCGCGTGGGTTCGGTCAAGACCAACATCGGTCACCTCGAAGGGGCGGCCGGCATCGCGGGGCTGCTCAAGACGGTGCTCTCGATCAGCAGGGGGCAGGTTCCGCCCAGCGTCGACTTCGTCGAGCCGAACCCGAACATCGCGTTCGGCGAACTGGGCATCAGGGTCCAGACCGAGACCGCGGACTGGACCGCCGAGCCCCGGCTCGCCGGCGTCAGCTCCTTCGGCATGGGCGGGGCGAACTGCCACGTGGTCCTCTCCGGACCGCCCCGGTCCGCGGGCGGAGCCACCTCGGAGCAGGTCGAGGCGACCCTCCCGTTCGTGCTCAGCGCGAAGACGCCCGAGGCGCTGCGTGCCCAGGCCGGGAACCTGCGCGGCCGGGGACTCGACCACGCCGGCCTCGCTCAGGCGCTGCTCACCCGACGCACGCTGTTCGACCACCGCGCCGTCGTGCTCGCCGCCACCGCCGACGAGCTCGAATCCGGTCTCGCCGGGATCGAGCAGGGCGTCCCCGGCGCGGGCGTCGTCCTGGGGCGCGGCGACGAGGCGGACGCCGGTCCCGTCCTCGTCTTCCCCGGACAGGGTGCGCAGTGGGCGGGGATGGGCCGTGACCTCCTCGACGCCTCGGAGGTGTTCGCGGAATCCGTCACCGCCTGCGAGAAGGCGCTGGCACCGCACGTGGGCTGGTCCCTGACCGAGGTCCTGCGCACGGGCGACGGCCTCGACCGCGTCGACGTCGTGCAGCCGGCGTCCTGGGCCGTGATGGTGTCGCTGGCCCGGCTGTGGGCATCGGTCGGCGTCCGGCCGGCCGCGGTGCTGGGGCACTCCCAGGGCGAGATCGCCGCCGCGGTGGTCTCCGGGAAGCTCGACCTCGACGACGCCGCGACCGTTGTCGCCCTGCGCAGCAGGATCATCGCCGCCGAACTGGCCGGCCGGGGCGCGATGGCGTCGGTCGCCCTGCCCGCCGACGAGGTCCGCCCGTACCTGGTGGGCCACCCGGGAGTCGGGGTCGCGGTGGTCAACAGCGCGCGCTCGACCGTCGTCTCCGGAGACCGGGACGCGGTCGACGCCCTGGTGGCGCGGTGGGAGCAGGAAGGCGTCCGGGTGCGGCGGATCGCCGTGGACTACGCCTCGCACAGCCCGCACGTCGACTCCGTCCGCGAGCGGGTCGTCGAGGCCCTCGCCGGAATCCGCCCGAGGCGGGGCGGCATCCCGTTCTTCTCCACCGCGGACTGCGCCTGGGCGGACCGGCTGGACGCCGCGTACTGGGCGCACAACCTGCGGGCGCCCGTCCGTTTCGGCGAGGCCGTCGGGGCGCTGCTGGCCCAGGGTTTCCGCCACTTCGTCGAAGCCGGCTCGCACCCCGTCCTCGTCGGCGCCGTCGAGGACACCGTGGCCGACGCGGACGTCGACGACGCGGTCGTCGTCGGCTCGCTCCGCCGCGACGAGGGCGACCTCCGCCGCTTCCTCATGTCGGCCGCGGAGGCCTTCACGGGTGGGGTGGACGTCGACTGGTCCGCTGTGGTCCCGTCGGCGCGCGCATCGGTCCGTGCCGCCGACCTGCCGACCTACCCCTTCCAACGGCAGCGGTTCTGGATCGGTGACCGGAACGAGGCACCGGTCGAAACGGGACCGGTGCTGCGCGGGATCGACCTCGTCCGAGCCCACGCCGCCGCCGTGCTGCGCACGACTCCGGACGCGGTCGGTGTGCGGGAGCCGTTCAAGCGACTGGGTTTCGACTCCACCATGGTCGTCGAGCTGCGCAACCGGATCAACGCGGCCGCGTCGCTGAGCCTGCCCGCCGGCGTCGCGTTCGACTTCCCGACGCCCGCGGCCCTCGCGGCGGAGGTCGACCGGCTCCTCCCCGCCGGCACCCGGCAGGCCCCCGTCGCGCTCGCCGCCGCGGAACGGGTCACCACGACCGAGGAGGAGCCCGAGGACGACCCGGTCGTCATCGTGGGCATGGGTTGCCGGTTCCCCCGGGACATCCGCTCACCAGAGGACCTCTGGCGGTTCGTCACCGCGGAGGCCGACGCGACCGGGCCGTACCCGTCCGACCGCGGCTGGGACCTCCGCGCCCCGCTCCCCGGCGGTACCGAGGTCGCCCGCACCGGTGGTTTCCTCTACGACGCCCCGGACTTCGACGCGGAGTTCTTCGGTGTGTCACCGCGTGAAGCGCTCGCCATGGACCCGCAGCAGCGCCTCCTGCTCGAAGTCTCCTGGGAGGCGCTCGAACAGGCCGGGATCGACCCGGAACTGCTGCGCGGCACCGAAACCGGCGTCTTCGCCGGCGCGATGGCCGGCGACTACGGCACCCGGCTGCACGAAAGCCCCGCCGCCGTGGCCGGTCACCTCCTCACCGGTGTCGCCGGCAGCGTCGTCTCCGGCCGGATCGCCTACGTCCTCGGCCTCGAAGGCCCCGCCCTGTCGGTCGACACGGCCTGCTCCTCGTCCCTGGTCGCGCTGAACCTCGCCGTCGAGGCGTTGCGGCGCGGGGAGTGCTCGCTCGCCCTCGCCGGTGGCGTGACCGTGATGAGCACACCCGGCATGTTCGCCGAGTTCGGCCACCAGCGCGGTCTCGCGCAGGACGGCAGGTGCAAGGCGTTCTCCGCGGCCGCGGACGGCACGGGCTGGTCGGAAGGCGTCGGCGTGCTCGTGGTGGAGCGGCTGTCCGACGCGCTGCGCCACGGCCACACCGTCCAGGCCGTCGTCCGCGGTACCGCGGTCAACCAGGACGGCGCCTCCAACGGCCTGACCGCGCCGAACGGACCCGCGCAGCAGCGGGTCATCCGCAAGGCGCTGACCGACGCCGGCCTCTCGGCGTCCGACGTGGACCTCGTCGAGGCGCACGGCACGGGCACCTCCCTGGGCGACCCGATCGAGGCGCAGGCGATCATCGCCACCTACGGACAGGACCGCGACCGCCCGCTGTGGCTCGGCTCGCTCAAGTCCAACCTCGGCCACACCCAAGCGGCGGCCGGCGTCGCGGGCGTGATCAAGGTGGTCATGGCGATGCGGCACGGCGTCCTGCCGAAGACCCTGCACGTCGACGAACCCTCGCCGCACGTCGACTGGTCCTCGGGTGCGGTGCGGCTGCTGACCGAAGCCCGGCCGTGGCCGGAAGGCCCCCGCCGGGCGGCGGTGTCGTCGTTCGGCATCAGCGGCACCAACGCGCACGTCGTCCTCGAACACCGGCCGCGGCCGGAGCCGCAGGTGCGGCAGCGGCGGCAGGTCCCGTTCCTGCTGAGCGCCAAGACGCCGCAGGCGTTGACGGCACAGGCCAGGAGGCTGCACGACCACCTCGCCGACCACCCCGAGCTCGACCCGGCCGACATCGCCTTCTCCTTGGCCACCGGTCGCAGTCACTTCGACCACCGCGCCGCGGTCCTCGCCACCGACACGGCCGGGTTGCGCGAGCTCAGCGAAGGTCGTGGCGCCCGCGACCTCGCCCGGCCGGGCGAACCGGTCGCCTTCCTGTTCACCGGCCAGGGCGCCCAGCACCCGGGCATGGGCCGGGAGCTGCACGCCACCCACCCGGTCTTCGCCGCCGCCCTGGACGAGGTCGCCGACGAGCTCGACCGGCACCTGGACGAGCCGCTGCGCGAGGTCATGTGGGGCGACGACCCCGCCGTGCTGGACCGGACCGAGTACACCCAGCCCGCGCTGTTCGCCATCGAGGTCGCGCTGTACCGCCTCGTGCGCTCGTGGGGCGTCGAGCCGGACTTCGTCACCGGCCACTCGATCGGTGAGCTCGCCGCGGCCCACGTCTCCGGCGTCCTGACCCTGGCCGGGGCAGCGGAACTGGTCGCCGCGCGCGGCCGGTTGATGCAGGCCCTGCCGTCGGGCGGTGCGATGGTCTCCGTGCAGGCCACCGCGGACGAAGTGCGCCCGCAGCTGACCTCCGGCGTGGGACTGGCCGCCGTCAACGGGCCCGACGCGGTCGTGCTCTCCGGAGCGGAGGACGCCGTCCTCGCGCTCGCCGCGCGGTGGGCGGAGCGCGGTCGCAAGACCAAGCGCCTCACCGTGAGCCACGCCTTCCACTCGCCCCTGGTGGAACCGATGCTGGAGGAGTTCCGCCGCGTCGCCGCGCGGATCACCTACTCGGCACCGGCGATCCCGCTGGTGTCGAACCTGACGGGCACCCTCGCGACGGCCGAGCAGCTCCGCTCGCCCGAGCACTGGGTCCGGCACGTCCGTGACGCGGTCCTGTTCCACGACGGCGTGCGGCACCTGCGCCGGCAGGGCGTGACCCGCCTGGTCGAACTGGGCCCGGACGGCGTGCTCGCGGCGATGGCGCAGAACTGCCTGCCCGACACCGACCAGCTCGTCCTGCCCGTCCTGCGCAAGGGCAGGCCGGAAGGCGACACGTCGGTGCTCGCGCTGGCACGCCTGCACAACGCCGGTGTCACCGTCGACTGGACGGCGTTCTTCGCCGGCACCGGTGCCGGCCGCACCGAGCTGCCGACCTACGCGTTCCAGCGCGAGCGGTTCTGGCTCGACCCGGTCGCGAAGACCGCGGACCTCGCCTCCGCCGGCCTCGACCCGATCGCGCACCCGGTGCTCAAGGCGGCTCTGTCCGTCGACGGCACCACGGTGCTGACCGGCCGGCTCGACCCGGCCGGGCTGCCGTGGCTGGCCGACCACCGGGTCGGCGGCGCGGTGGTCGTTCCCGGGACGGCGCTGCTCGAACTCGCCGCCCGCGCCGGCGAGCACGTCGGCCGGACCGCCGTCACCGAACTGGTGCTGATCGCGCCGATGGTCATCCCGGCCGGTGACGCGCTGGACGTCCAGGTCCGGGTCGCGGCGGACGGCGCCTTGCGGACGGTGTCGCGCGCCTCGGGCCAGGGGGAGTGGACCACCCACGCCACCGGCCAGGTCGACGTCGCGACCGGCACCGGGCCCGCCCCGACGCAGTGGCCGCCGGCCGGCTGCGAACCGGTCGACCTGGACGCGTTCTACCCCGGCCTGGCCGACCGGAACCTCCGGTACGGGCCTGCCTTCCAGGGCGTGCGAGCCCTGTGGCGCGGCGACGGCGAGCTCTTCGCCGAGGTCCGGCTGTCCGAGGCGGAGAACGACTACCTGCTGCACCCGGCACTGCTGGACGCCGTCCTGCAACCGCTGGCGGCCGGTGAGCTGCTGCCCGACGGGGGAACGGCGCGGCTGCCGTTCTCGTGGGCGGGCACCCGCCTGCACGCGGCCGGGGCGTCGGTCCTGAGGGCTCGGCTGACCGGGCTCGGTCCCGACACCGTCCGGCTGGCCGCCTGGGACGGCGAGGGCAACCCCGTCCTCGACGCCGACTCGGTGGTGTTGCGGCCGGTGTCCGACGCCCGGTTGCGCGACGCCGTGGCAGCGGACTCGCTGTACCGCGTCGAGTGGCGGCCCACCACCGTCGTGGCCACCACGCGGGGCACCACGCGGCGGCTGCCGGCCCCGACCGGAGGTCCGCTGGCGCACCGGGTGCGCGAGGGACTCGCCTGGGCGCTGACCACCGTGCAGGACTGGCTCGCCGGCGAGCAGCACGGCCGCCTGAGCGTCGTCACCGGTTCCGACCCGGTCGGTGCCGCCGTGCAAGGACTCGTGCGTTCGGCGCAGACCGAGCACCCCGGTCGCTTCCAGCTGATCGAGGTCGACGGCAGCGCCGCGTCCGAAGCACTGCTGCCGTCCTCGGCCGGTGCATCGGAGCCGCACATCGCTGTGCGCGAAGGCAACGCACTGGTTCCGCGGCTCGTGCGCCACGTCCCCGCGGCGAACGGCGCGGAGACCAGGTGGGACAACGGCTCCCTGCTCGTCACCGGCGCCGGTGGAGTCGTCGGCTCGGCCCTGGCGCTGCACGCCGTGACCAGCCGCGGCATCGGTGACGTCGTCCTGGTCAGCCGTCGCGGCGAGCGCGCGCCCGGTGTCGCGAAGCTGGCCGACCGGCTGCGGACGATGGGCGCCTCGGTCACCGTCGAGGCCTGTGACGTGGCGGACCGCGCCCAGGTGGCCGGTCTGCTGGCCCGCGTCCCGAACCTGCGCGGCATCGTCCACGCGGCGGGGACGGTGGCCGACACGGTCGTCGAAGCGCTGACCACCGAAGGGATCGACGCCGTCCTGACGTCCAAGGTGGACGCCGTCAGCCACCTGGACGAGCTGACCAGGGGACTGGACCTCGACTGGTTCGTCGTCTGTTCCTCGGTGGCCGGGTGGTGGGGCACCGCCGGGCAGGCCAACTACGCCGCCGCGAACGCCTGCCTCGACGCGATCGTCCGCGACCGCGCCGCCGCCGGGTTCCCGGCGCTGGCACTGGCGTGGGGCCTGTGGGAAGAGCGCAGCGAGCTCTCCGGGCACCTCGGTGACGCCGACCTCCGGCGGATGGCCGGCGTCGGCATCGCGCCGCTGTCCACGAGGGACGCCGTCGCGGCGTTCGACAGCGCGTTGCGCTCGACGGAGCCGGTACTGGCTCCCATGCGCCTGGACGTCCGTTCCGTCATCGGGCAGCCCGTGTCGCTGCTGGCCGATCTCGTGCGCACGCCGGCCGTGACCAAGCCCGCCGCGACCGCGCCGGCGACCTCCGACGGCGCGTTCGAGCAGCTGACCGCCGACGGGCTGCGGGCGGAGCTGACCCGACTGGTGCGCACCTCCGCCGCCGCCGCACTGGGCCACGCCCAGCTGCGTGACGACCAGGTCGAGCAGCCGTTCTCCGCACTGGGAATGGACTCGCTGACCGCACTGGAACTGCGCAACCAGCTCAGCCGGGCGACCGGTCTGCGACTGCCGCCGACCTTGCTGTTCGACCGGCCCAGCCCGCTGGACGTGGTCGAACACCTGGTGGAAGAACTCTCGAGCGAGGAGGACACCGCTGTGGCCCACGTGGTCCCGCGCGCCGAACCCGAGCCCCGAGCGGCCGAGGACGACCCGATCGTGATCGTCGGCATGGCCGCCCGCTACCCCGGCGGGGTCGGCTCACCGCAGGAGTTGTGGGACCTGGTCGCCTCCGGGACCGACGGCATCACCGCGTTCCCCGACGACCGCGGCTGGGACCTCGACAACCTTTTCCACGACGACCCGGCCCACCGGGGCACCAGCTACACCCGCGAAGGCGGGTTCCTGCACGACGCCGCCGACTTCGACGCCTCGTTCTTCGGCATCGCACCCCGCGAGGCGCTGGCCACCGACCCCCAGCAGCGGCTGCTGCTGGAGACCTCGTGGGAGGCACTGGAGAACGCGGGCATCGACCCGCTGTCGGTGAAGGGCTCTCGCACCGGCGTCTACGCCGGCGTGATGTTCCACGACTACTCCACCCGCGTCCAGGACGTCCACGACATCCCGGACGGCATGGAGGGGATGCTGACGCTCGGCAGCCACGGCAGCGTCGCGTCCGGCCGCATCTCCTACGTCTTCGGCCTGCAGGGCCCCACGATGTCGGTCGACACCGCGTGCTCGTCCTCCCTGGTGGCCCTGCACCTGGCCGCGCAGGCGCTGCGCAACGACGAGTGCTCGATGGCGCTGGTCGGCGGGGTCTCGGTGATGTCCACCCCGGTCACCTTCGTCGAGTTCAGCCGCCAGCGCGCACTCGCCGCCGACGGGCGGTGCCGGGCGTTCTCCTCGGACGCGAGCGGCACCAGCTGGGCCGAGGGCGCGGGCATGCTCGTGGTGGAGCGCCTCTCCGACGCTCAGCGCAACGGGCACCGGGTGCTCGCCGTCGTCCGCGGCAGCGCGGTCAACTCCGACGGCGCCTCCAACGGCCTGACCGCGCCGAGCGGCCCGGCCCAGCGCCGGCTCATCGAACAGGCACTGGCCGACGCTCGGCTGGTCGCATCCGACGTCGACGTGGTCGAGGCGCACGGCACGGGCACGGCCCTGGGCGACCCGATCGAGGCGCAGGCGGTCCTCGACACCTACGGCCAGGACCGCGACCGCCCGCTGTGGCTGGGTTCGTTGAAGTCCAACACCGGCCACACCCAGGCCGCCGCGGGCGTCGGCGGGATCATCAAAATGATCATGGCGATGCGGCACGGCGTCCTGCCGAAGACCCTGCACGTCAGCGAGCCTTCGCCGCACGCGGACTGGACCTCGGGCCTGGTCGAGCTGCTGACCGAGGCGCGGCCGTGGCCGGAGGGCACCCGCCGGGCGGCGGTGTCGTCGTTCGGCATCGGTGGCACCAACGCGCACGTGATCCTCGAAAGCCCCGCCGAAGCCGCCGTCCCGGCGTCCGAGCCGCGTGCGGGGGCGATCACGCCGTGGGTGCTCAGCGCCAGGACACCGACCGCGCTGCGGGCGCAGGCGGCCAAGCTGGCGGACTTCCTCGACCGGGAGCCCGGCCACGACGACGACGCCATCGCGGCGGCGCTCACGAGGCGGTCGCGGTTCGACCAGCGCGCCGTCGTCCTCGGTGGCGATCGCGACTCGTTGCTGGCGGGCCTCACCGCCGCCGCGCACGGCGACGACGCGCCGAACCTGTTCGTCACGGCCGACGAGCGCGCGGGCGGGACCGCCTTCCTGTTCGCCGGTCAGGGCAGCCAGCGGGCCGGCATGGGACGCGAGCTGCACGAGGCGTTCCCGGCGTTCGCGGCCGCGTTCGACGAAGCGGCCGAGGCGCTCGACCCGCTGCTCGGCGTCAGCCTGCGCGACCTGGTCCTCACCGGCGACGGCCTGGACCGGACCGAACACGCGCAGCCCGCGCTGTTCGCGCTCGAGGTGGCGCTGTTCCGCCTCCTCGAAGCCTGGGGGGTGCGACCGGACCGCGTGGCCGGGCACTCCATCGGCGAGATCGCCGCGGCCCACGTGGCCGGCGTCATGTCGCTGCGCGACGCCGCGACGCTGGTCGCCGCTCGCGGCAGGCTGATGGGCGACCTGCCGGAAGGCGGCGCCATGGTCGCCGTGGAGGCCGCCGCCGCCGAGGTGACCGAGCTGCTCGCCGGTCGCGGGCACGAGGTGGGGATCGCCGCGGTCAACGGCCCGAGGTCCACGGTCCTGTCCGGTGCCGCCGGCCCCGTGCGGGCGATCGCCGAGGAGTTGGGGTCGCGCGGCCACCGCACGAAGGCCCTGCGGGTCAGCCACGCGTTCCACTCGCCCCTGATGGGGCCGATGCTGGAGCAGTTCAGGGAGGTCGTGTCCCGCATCGGGTTCTCGGCGCCGCGCATCCCGATGGTGTCGACCCTGAGCGGCCGGGCCGCCGGAGCGGGTGACTTCACCACCGCGGAGTACTGGGTCCGCCACGTGCGCGAGTCGGTCCGTTTCCAGGACGCCGTGCGCGCGCTGGAAGCCGGTGGCGTCCGCACCTTCGTGGAGCTGGGCCCCGACGGCGTGCTGTCGGCGATGGCGTCGGCGAGCCTGTCCACGCCGGCCGCGCTGCTGCCGCTGCTGCGCAAGGACCGCCCGGAACCGCGAGCACTGCTGGACACCGTCGCGAAGCTGTTCGTCCGCGGCATCCCCGTCGACTGGTCCGCTGTCCTGGGCGACCGCGCGCGGCCGCACGTGGAGCTGCCGACCTACGCCTTCCAGCGGCAGCGCTTCTGGCTCGACACCCCGCGTGCCACCGGAAGCGTCGCGGGCACCGGCCTCGGTGGGGTCGGGCACCCGTTGCTGACCGCGTCGATGTCCCTGGCCGGCAGCGGAGCCACCGTCCTCACCGGGCAGTTGTCCACCGCACGCCCGGCCTGGGCCGGTGGCCACCGCGTCGGCGGTGCCGCCGTGGTGCCCGGCACGGCCCTGCTGGAGATGGCCGCCAAGGCCGGGCAGCAGGTCGGCTGTCCGCGGGTGGCGGAACTCCTCTTCCGGGCCGCGGTGGTGCTCCCGGCAGAGGGCACCCTGGACGTCCAGGTGGAGGTGTCCGCGCCCGAGGACGACGGCAGCCGTGTCCTCACGCTGCACTCCCGGACCTCGGCCGACGCGCCGTGGACCGCGCACGCCACCGGCCGCCTCGTTCCCGGCGCACCCGGCGCGGGGGAGAACCTGACCGAATGGCCGCCCGCGAACGCGGAGCCGGTCGACCTCCACGGGCTCTACCCCCGTCTCGCCGAGGACGGCCTGGGCTACGGGCCCGGATTCCAGGGCGTCCGCAGGGCTTGGCGCCGTGGCGGTGACGTCTTCGCCGAGGTGACCCTGCCCGCGGCCCTGCAGGACGAAGCCGGCGACTACCTGGTGCACCCCGCGCTGCTGGATTCCGCGTTGCACCCGTTGCTGGCGGACGCGCTGCGCCTGCCGTTCTCGTGGGCAGGGGTGGAGGTCCACGGACCCGGTGCCGCGTCGCTGCGGGTTCGTCTGCGGGATGAGGGGCAGGACTCGTTCGGCATCGTCGCCTGGGACAACGTGGGCATGCCGGTCCTCTCCGCGGACGAGCTCGTCGCGCGGCCGGTGGTGCGCGAGCAGTTGCAGGTGATCGGTGCCGCACAGGCGGCGGAGACCCTGTTCCGGATCGACTGGACGGCCCCGAAGAAGCTGTCGGGAGCACGAGGAACCGGGCACCTCACGCTGCCCGTCGACAACGGTGACCCGGCGCTGCCGCTGCCGTGGCGGGTCCGGACCGCGCTGGACGCGGCACTGGCCTCCGTGCGCGGCTGGGTGGCGCGGGACCACGAGCCCGGTGCCCGGCTGGCCGTGCTCACCCGAGGCGCGGTGGACGGCGACCCGGTCGCCGCGGCGGTGTGGGGTCTGGTGCGCTCCGCGCAGACCGAGCACCCCGGCATGCTGCAGCTGATCGACCTCGACGGCACGGCCGCGTCGGACAAGGCGTGGAGGAACCTGGTCGGCACCGACGAACCGCAGCTCGCGATCCGCGGTGGACAGGTCCGCGTGCCGAGGCTGGCCGGTGCCGGCACCGCCGGGCCGTCCACCGCCACCGAGTGGCGCGGCGGTTCGCTGCTGGTCACCGGTGCGGGCGGGGTCGTGGGTTCCGCGCTGACCCGGCACGCCGTGCGCGAGCACGGGGTTCGGGAGGTGGTGCTGCTGAGCCGTCGCGGTGCGGACGCACCGGGTATGGCCCGACTGTCGGCCGAGCTGCGCGAGCTGGGCGCGTCCGTCACCGTGGAAGCCTGTGACGCGGCGGACCGGGAGCAACTCGTCGGAGTCCTCGCGCGGATCCCGTCGGATCGGCCGCTGGCCGGCGTCATCCACGCCGCGGGAACCTCGCGGGACGCGACCGTCCAGTCGCTGACCGCGGAGGCCGTGGAGGCCGTGCTGCCGGCCAAGGTGGACGCCGTGACGCACCTCGACGAGCTGACGAGGGACTCCGACCTCACATGGTTCGTCGTCTGCTCCTCCGCTGCCGCCTGGTGGGGCACGGCTGGTCAGGCCAACTACGCCGCCGCCAACGCCTGCGTCGACGCCATCGCGCAGCGCAGGCACGACGCCGGACAGCACGCGCTGTCGCTGGCGTGGGGGCTGTGGGCGGAACGCAGCGAGTTGTCCGGCCACCTCGACGAGGCGGACCTGCGCCGGCTCGTCCGGCTCGGGATCACGCCTCTGTCCACAGAGGACGCGTTGGCCGCGTTCGACACCGCGTTGCGCTCGAAGGAGCCGGTGCTCGCCCCGATCGGGTTGGACACCCGTCAGCTCGTCGACAGCGAGTCGGCGCCGCTGACCCCGCTGCTGCGTGAGCACGCGAAGTCGCGCCCGGCGGTCGAAGCCATGCCTGCGTCGTCCATCGAGGGGCAGCTGGCGGGGAAGGACGAAGGCGCCCAGGAGGCCTTCCTGCGCGACCTGGTCCGAGGGCTGGTGGCCCAGGTGCTCGGGTTCGCGGGTGCTGACGAGGTGGAGGCCGACCGCGGCTTCTTCGAGATCGGGTTCGACTCGCTGACGGTGCTGGAGCTGCGCAACCGCATCGAGAAGGCCACGGGGCAGTCGGTACCGCCCACGGCGATCTTCGACCACCCCACGTCGAGCGCCCTCGCGAAGTACCTGCGGATCCAGCTCGGCGGCGCGCAGGAGGCGGAGCGGCCACTCGACGTGGAGAGGCCTTCGCTGGCCGGGACGACGGTGTTGCTGACCGGCGCGACCGGCGGTCTCGGGCGGTTGTTCGCCGAAGGACTCGCCGAGGCCGGGGCGAACCTCGTCCTGACCGGGCGCGACCGGAGCGCTCTCGACGAGCTGGCGGGTTCCCTCAGCGGCCCCTCGCTGGCGCTGGTCGCCGACGTCACCGACAGCACGGCGTTGACCCGCGCCGTCGAGCGTGCGGAGCAGGAGTTCGGCTCGGTCGACGTGCTGATCAACAACGCCGGCGTCGGCGGTCCGGCCGGCCCCCTGTGGGAGGTGGACGAGGACCACTGGTGGCAGACGATGGAGGTGAACCTGCGCGGGACCGTGCGCGCTTGCCGGGCGGCGTTGCCCGGCATGGTGGAGCGCGGTCACGGGCGGGTGATCAACGTCGTGAGCTCGGCCGGCAAGCACCGCTGGCCGAACGTCTCCGGCTACTCGGTGTCCAAGGCCGCCGCCATCAAGCTCGGCGAGAACCTCGCGCCGGAGCTGGCGGGTACCGGGGTGTCGGTGCTCAACTACCACCCCGGGCTGGTCGACCTCGGTCTGACCCGCAGGCAGCTGGAAGCGGGGGAGACCGGTGACCGGCACCTCGACGGGGTGGGCGCGTGGATGGCCGACCAGCGCGACGGCGGCCGGTTCACCGAGCCCGGAGCCTCCTCGGAGATGCTCGTGCGGCTGGTGTCCGGTGAGGCGGACGCGTTGTCCGGCAGCTACCTGACGCCGGAGGACGACCTGAGCCGCCTGCTCGGAGGCTGATCGAGTGCCCGGACCGCGCCACTCGCGCGGTTCGGGCCTCTCCCGGCGCCCAGGTGGAACGCCTTCCCAGTCGGTATGCCCGTGGACTTGGCCGTCCCGCGACCTGAGGTGGCCTTGCCCGCCGACAACCGCTTCGACGTCACAGCGAACCCAGCGGAAGAAGAACAGCGTGGCGGACGTCGCCCGAGGCGACCACTGGCCGTGGAAGTTCCACACCACACCTGAGGAACCTCCACACCTGGTGTCCTTCCCCGTACGCGGGCGGCTCCGCCGGGTGGTTCGCCAAGCTCAGCGCGGAACTCGCCCGTGACGTCCGGTCGTCCTCGCGGTCGGGCGTGCGGTGGCGCCCGGCGGCTGGTGTGCTCGATGACCGCGAGCACGTACAGACGGGTGCCGCTCGGGGTGGAGGTCTCGAAGAAGTCGCAGGCCGGTAGGGCGTCGACTTGTGAGCGGACGGAGGAAGCCGACCAGGTCGTCGTGGTGCGCTGGGGCGCCGGGCCGGTTCCGGCGTCCTGGAGGAGCTGCCGGACGGTGGAGGCGGCGACCGTGATGCCGAGCACGAGGAGTTCGCCGTGGATGCGGCGGTGGCCCCACGCGGGGTTCTCCCGTGCCGGGCGCAGCACCAGGAGCCCGAAGGAGCGGTTGTCCGTGTGCGGGCCGGGTCGCTGGGGACGGGACCTCATCGCATGGCGTGCGAGGAAGTCCCGGTGCCACCGCAGCACCGTGTCGGGACGTACCGGCAGTGGCGGATCGTGACAGTCGCCTGCTGTAGTGCCATCTCGTACCACTCCGGCGGTCGTCGTCGCGGGTAGTGCGGCAGCTGTGAAGTCCGGAAACCCGACCCGTGTCGTATGGCCTGCGGTGATGTGTTCAGGCGGTGCGGGTCGTTTCAGGATGACGGGGGTCGTTCGGTGGGGGCGGCGTCGAGGCCCGAACGGCCACACGCCTGGTGACCGCTTGCAGTTGTATGTGCGAAGTCGAGTGTGTGCGTGACGTCGGGCATGTGTCTTTTGTCCACGATGTCCTAGAGTCGATATGTGACGAACGACGACCAATCCCGAGACGCTGCGGGTGACGACCTGTTGGACTTGATCGGTCCTGCGTTCGCACGGCTGCGCAGGCGTACGACGCAGGTGGTCGTCGATCCGCCGGTCGAGCGCAAAGACCTGAACCGGAACCTGGTGCTGAACGTCGTCGACGAGGCCGAGGGGGAGATCGGCGTCGGGGACGTGGCGGACGTCTTGGGCGTCGATCCTTCCGTGGCCAGCAGGATGGTCGCCGACTGCATCTCCCACGGTTACCTCCTGCGCCTGCCCTCGCAGGCGGACGGTCGCCGGGCGGTGCTCCGGCTCACCGAGGCGGGACTCGGCCTTCGCGACCGCTTCCGGTCGCAACAGCGCCAGGCGTTCGAGCGCATCACCCGTGACTGGCCCGAGTCCGAGCGCCGGGAGCTTGCGCGGCTGATCATCAAGTACGTCGACTCGGCGACCGAGGCGATCAAGGGTTGAGTGCGCCTCGGCGCGTCGGGCCCGTCGGCTGAGGGTTCTCTCAGGAAGAGCACACCGCGCAAGCGAATGTATGTAAGTTGCACATGTAGGCAACATGCATAAATGTGATCGCGCTCATCCTGAACGGAGCTGCCTCGATGTGTCCTGTCAGTCGTCGTGCCCTGCTGGGGTCGGTCGGTGCCGCCGCGGTGGCGGCCGGGTCGTCGGCCCTGGTCGCCGCATGCTCCACCGACGGCCCGGAGCAACCGTCCTCCGGTCTGACCGCCATCACCAACGCACGGATCTTCGACGGCGAGCGGGTGCTCGATCAGCACACCGTCCTGATCGAGGGTGGGTCCGTGATCGGGATCACCGGGGATGCGCCGTCGAACGCCCGAATCGTCGACGCCCTCGGCGCCACGTTGCTGCCCGGGCTGATCGACGCGCACGTGCACACCTCCGAGGACGGCTTGCGCAACGCGCTGCTGTTCGGTGTCACCACCGAGCTGGAGATGCAGGGCGGGTTCGACGCGAAAGGACGAGAGTCCATCGCAGACCGCGACGACCTGGCCGACGTCCGATCCGCGGGATTCGGCTTGACCGCGCCGGGGGGCCACCCCAGCGAGCTGGTGCCCGACGGCCCGCCGCCCGGGGCCGAGGGCGACGGGCAGGGGCCGCCCGAGGGCCCGTCCGGGTCCAACCCCGCCGAGTCCGAGGTCACGACTCCCGAACAGGCCGTCGCCGCCGTTCGCCTGCGGATCGGGGCCGGCTCGGACTTCATCAAGATCATGATCGAGGACGGGCGCGTCCTGGGTGCGCCGGACCTGCCGGTGATGAGCGACGAGACGATCAGGGCCGCAGTGCTGGAGACGCGGCGGCTCGGCAAGTTGGCCGTCGCGCACACGTTGACCGTCGCGGCGACCGAGCAGGCCATCGCAGCGGGTGTGAGCGGTCTCGCCCACTTGTTCATCGACCGCCCGCACACGCCCGAACTCGTCGAGAGCATCGTGCGTTCCGGGGTGTTCATCACGCCGTGCCTGTGCCTCAACGCTTCGATCATGGGCCGGACCGGTGCCGAACTCGCGACCGACGAACGGGTGGGACCCAGGCTGAGTCCCGAGTGGCGCGACACCCTCAACGGCAGTCTCGACAAGTACCCGGAGGGCGACTTCGACGCGGTTCTCGCGACAGTCGGGGCGTTGCACGCCGCCGGAGTGGACCTCCTGGTGGGCACCGACGTGTCCGTGGCGTGGCCGGAACTGGGCGGGATGGCGCACGGCGCGAGCGTCCACCACGAGATGCAACTGCTGGTGAAAGCGGGTCTCAGCCCTATCGCGGCGCTGCGTGCGGCGACCTCCGCGCCGGCGCGCCGGTTCGGCCTGTCCGACCGGGGCCGCATCGTCCAGGGGGCTCGTGCGGATCTGCTGCTGGTCGACGGTGACCCGACGAGGAACATCGGCGACTCCCTGTCGATCAGGGAAGTGTGGCGGCGGGGCGTCCGGCAGGCCAGGGCGTAGCACCGGGCTGTGCCGCTTGAGAAGGCTTCGTCGTGGGCTCGACTCGGACGTCCGGGCGCAGCCCGCGCACCCACCTGGTACGAGCCGTTCCCGGTTCGAGCCGCGCTGCCGCGGCGGCGGTGCCCGATCTGAGCGGGTGGACAGGTCGAGCACGCTCATCGGATCGTCCTCCGTGTAGTCCCGTGACGACGGGGTTCTCTTCGTGGTGGTCCCGCGATTCGGGGCGGGGGACTGTGAACGAGTGGTTCTGTCGCTGACTGCGTGATCAACGGTTCGAGCTGAAGGGTCGTCGAACTCCGCCGCTGCTTCTGGTTGAACAGGATTCGCTTGCACAGCAGGGCGAAGTTCGCCCGTCCGTGGGTCTGCCGCTTGAGCAGCGAAACGGCGAAGCGTCGCTTGGTCACCGGCGGCCATGCGATTGTTGCATGCATGCCGGCTGTGCGGGGAAGCCGACGGGGCGCGAGCCTCCAGGTCCGCGCCCCGTCGAATCACCGACCCCGCGACGCTACTTGGCGACCTGGTCCAGGTCCACCGGGGTCGCCGCGAGCTTGAAGTACTTGCTCGTCCCCAGGTCCCGTACCGTCTTGATGTTGAATGCCGCGGCCAGCTTCTCCGCGTCACCCTCGCTGACCCCGGCCAACGCCGCGATCGGCGCGTCGAGGACCTCGGCCACGGTCAACCCCTCGTACGCCTTGTCCAGCTGCTTGGCCAAGTCCACGGGAACAGCCACTGGTGACTTCCCCTCGCATCCAGTAGTCGATCATGACTTTGTCACTCTATCGGGCAAGAAGTCCGCATTGCCGCCTACGACCGGATCGGCGCGCACGGCCACCGGGATGGAGCATCGGGCCTCGCCGGGCACCGACCCGACGGTAAGACGCGGCACCTCAAGCGTTCACGGTCGACGGGCTCAGCACGACCGCCCGTACGAGCAGGTTCGACACCGATGGCGTCGGCTCCGAGTCGCGCCCGCCGGCACGGATGGCCACCGATCGGCCGGCTGTTCCGGACCGTGTCTGCCAGACCGCCCCGGCTGCATCGCTGTGGACAACGCGGACGTGCTGCGCACGCGGACCCCCGACCGCGCACCCCGCAGGAGACCAATGGGAACGGGACTGGACCGGGAACTGGCATTCCGCCCCGATGCTGGTCCCGCGAGAGGAACAGGACCGACCTGCGGAACGCCTGATCACTCCGGTGCCCCGGCGGGAGTACCAAGGGTGGGAATGAGGCTGACCGGAGGTTCATGTCGGCAGCCTGGTGGTGGAGTCGTCGTCCGGCCTGTCCGCGCCCGAGCACAGGCCTTGAACGGTCAGGATTGATGGTGCTGCTCGTGGTTCGCTGTCGATGACCGTGGCCAGGATGACGGCCGTGGCCAGGATTCGGCAGGGGCCGTGCGGGGTGCGGGAAGCGGCGTCGGCGATCGCGGTGATCGTCGTGACGGACTGGTCGGACACGTCGCGCTGGTCGGCGGGCACCGTGATCGGGCTCGCGGCTTGGTGGGCACCTCGAGCCGCGGTCGGTCCGATGTCGGGTGCCGTGGCGTGGAGGTCGGCGACCCGACCTTCAGGTGAAGACCACCACGCTGCGCAGCACGTCACCGGCGCGCATCGAGGTGAACGCCCCCTCCACACCGGTCAGGCCGATGCGTTCGGTGACGAAGTGGTCCAGTGGCAGCCGGCCTTGCAGGTGCAGGTCGACCAACGGGCCGAAGTCGCGGGACGGGAGGCAGTCGCCGTACCAGCTGGTGCGGTAGGTGCCGTTGCGCAGGAACGTGTCCAGCAGCGGCATCTCCAGTCTCATCGAGGAGTCCGGGCGGGCGACCAGGACGAACGTGCCGCCGAGCGCCCGGGCGTAGAACGCCTGCTTCCACGTCTCGGGCGTGCCCGCGGCGTCGATCACCACGTCCGCGCCGAGGTCGTCGGTCAGGCCGCGGATCGCGGCGACCACGTCCGGTGTGCGGACGGCGTCGATCACGTCGGTCGCGCCCAGTGCCCGCGCGTGGCCCAGCTTCCGCTCGTCCAGGTCCACCGCGATGATCGTGGTGGCGCCGGCGAGTGTGGCGCCCGCGACGGCCGCGCACCCCACGCCGCCCGCGCCGATCACGGCCACGGTGTCGCCCGTCGTCACGCCGGCGGTGTTCATCGCCGCCCCCAGGCCGGACATGACGCCGCATCCCAGCAGCGCGGCGACGGCGGGGTCGGCCTTCGGGGACACCGGCGTGCACTGGCCCGCGTGCACCAGGGTCAGCTCCGCGAACGCGCCGATGCCCAGCGCGGGCTGCAACGGCGTGCCGTCGGTGAGCGTCATCGGCGTGCTCGCCGTGTAGTCGTCCACGCAGGACTCGGCGCGGCCGCGGCGGCACGCTCGGCAGCGGCCGCACACCGCGCGCCAGTTCAGCACGACGAAGTCGCCGGGTGCGACGTTGTCCACGCCGGCGCCGACCTGCTCCACGATGCCGGACGCCTCGTGCCCCAGCAGGTACGGGAAGGCGTCGCCGATCACGCCGTCGCGGTAGTGCAGGTCGGTGTGGCAGACACCGGACGCCAGCACCCGGACCGTGGCCTCGCCGGGGCCGGGGTCGGGCACGACGATCTCGCGGAGTGCGACCGGCTCGCCCCGGCGCAGGGCGAGGACCGCCTTGACGATCTTGGACATGGTCCGGGCCTCCGCGTCGACCGGTTCGGGCGGCCACAGGATAGGCCACCGGTGGCCGCTATCGGGAATTCCTATGGGCTCGCGCCGGTCGTCGCGTCGGGGGATCGCCGCGTTGGTGCCTTCGGAGCAACGTCCATCGGGAACAGCGGTGTTCTCCCAGCCCAGGGCGCGTGGCAGCATGAACGAGTCCTGGGGGACTGCGCCGCGAGGCGGTCTGGAGAAAAATGAGCACCCTGCCCAAGGTCGCGTCCGGCATCACCGCGTTCGCGGTGTTCGCCACGACCGTCAGCTTCGTCATCTCCATGGCGGGCTCGTCGATGAAGTCCACCGTGCAGGTGCTGTTCCTGCCGATCGCGGACGACTTCGACGTCAACCGCGGCACGCTCGCGATCGGCACGACGCTGTTCGCCGTCGTGACGGCGCTCGCCTCGTCCGCGGTGGGACACCTGGCCGACCGGATCGGCGCGGTGCCGGTGTTGGCGATCGGCGCGGGTATCACCGGCGTGGTGCTGGTGGTCTGCGCGCTGGCCACCGACATCCGGGTGTTCGTCCCGACCTACGGCATCCTCGGCGCGATCGGCTGCACGATGCTGTCGTTCGTGCCGCTGGGCGTGCTGGCCGACCAGCTGTTCCAGGGCCGCAACGCCGGGTTCCTGTACGCGGTGCTGACCAACGGCGCGGCGGTCGGGTTCATGGTGCTCGTGCCGTTGTGGACGTTCCTGGGCGCCGTCACGTCGTGGCGGCAGATCCTGCTGGGCGTCGGCGTGGTGTTCCTGGTGGTGATGTTGCCGCTGTCCTTGCTGCTGGTGCGCTACTCCAACCGCAACTCCGCCCCGCCCGCGCCCGCCGAGCACGGCTTCTGGGCGGGCATCCGGATCGCGTTCGCCGACAAGCGGGTGCGCGGCCTGATCCTGCCGTTCGTCGCGTGCGGCACCACGATGGCGTTCATCGACGTCCACCTCTTCCCGCACATGCACGACCACGGCGTGGCGCCGGTGACCAGTTCGGTGGCGTTCGTGCTGCTGGGCGGGCTGGAGATCGTCGGCTCGCTCGTGGCGGGTCGGCTGTGCGACAAGGGCCTGGTCCGGGCGACGCTGATCGGCGGCTACGCGCTGCGGGCCACGGCGATGATGATCGCGCCGTTCTTCGCCGCCGAGTTCACCGTGCTGGTGTTCGGCGCGCTGTTCGGCGCCAGCTACCTGATCACGGTGGTCGCCACCACGATGTGGATCGCGAAGATCCTGCCGCGCGGCCGCAAGGGCACCGCGATCGGCGTGCTGTGGGCGCTGCACATGGTCGCCGTCGCGGCCAGCAGCCAGCTCGGCGCCGTCCTCGCCGACGCCGCGCACGGCTACCTGCCGGTGATCCTCATCAGCGTCGCGCTCACCCTCGGCGCGATCGTCCTGGTGGCGATGCAACCCGACCCGGACAAGGCGACCGCCTGAGCGGTGCCGCGGGAAGCGGATGCGGACCGGCGCGCCGCCCTGCTCCCCGGCGCGGGCAACGTGCCCGCGCCGTCGTCGAACGAGCCGAACAGCGGCGGTGGCGGTGTCGGACAACCGCGGGGTCGGGCCGGACGGCCCGTCGGGGAACGTGGACTCCTCCCGGTCGTCGCTGCCGACCAGCCGCCGCGTCAGCCTGCGGTCGTGGATCGACCAGCGGCGGTCACGGGTGGCCACGTGCCCCGCCACGGCCGCGCGGGTGTGGTGCGAACGACCGATGCGGCCCGTTCGCCACCCGGGTAGTTTGCCGGTCGCGGGATCGAGGTCGGCTGTCGGTCAACGACCCCGTCCGGCTTCGCGCTGACGACCCCGCCGGCACGGGCTGCGGCGACATCGTCGCGGACAGCGGCCGAGGCGAGCACGACATCATCCGGTTTCCGCCGACGCCCGACGTGCCGGTGCGTCCGATCGCGCGTCCGTGGTCGACGGCGTGCTCGTCCCCGGTCTTGCACCGGACGGGTGCGCGCGTTCGGGGTCGTGACCGCCACTGTGGACAGCAGGGCAGACGAGAGGGAGCCGAATGACCGGGGACGACAAGCCCGAGGTGGTCGCCGAGCTGGACCGCCTCGATGCGGCGGTCAGGGCGGCGCCCGTGGGGGACACGACGGCGCAGATCGCGCTGTGGCGGCAGGTGAGCGCGTTGGAGCACTGGTTCTTCATCGCGCGGGGCCCGGCCGACCGACCCAGTCCCTATGCCGTGGCCGCCGGACAGGGGCCGATGATCTGCCTCTACAGCAGCGCCGCGCGGGCGGACGAGGCCACCCGCACCCTCGGACTGGTCGACCCGGAGAGCGGCTCGGCGCCCTTGTTCGGCGTGCCGATGCCGGCTGCGATCGACTACGTCGCCTCGTTCGGCCAGGCCGGCGTCTTCGGTGTGACGCTGGACCACCCCCGGCTCGGTCACTACATCCCGTTGGCGAACCTGGGGCTGCTCAAGGGCTGGGTCGGAGGGACCGGGCAGTGAGTGGTGCCGACCCGGGTGACAGCTTCGTCGAGGTGATCGCGCGCGAGGTGGAGGCGGACTCGGGCAACCTGGCGTTGCGCGAGGATTTCATCACGCTGCTGCTGGAGCAGGACGCCGACCGCGCCGCCACCGAACTGGGAGCGTTCGAGGCGCTCGGCGGTGATCCGGCGCGGGTCCGCCTGCTGCGCGCCCGGTTGATGGCGGCGCGGTTGCGAACCTCGAACGCGCCGCGGGTCGACGGGACCACGCCCCCGGCCGCGCCGCCCGCACCGGCGGTGCGGGCCGGGGGGAGCGAGCCGACACCGGTTCCGACCCCGACCCGCGAGGACCGTCGGGACGGCGGCGCCGCCGTGTCCGCGTCGCTGTGGGACGCCGAACGCCCGACGGTGACGCTGGCCGACGTCGCGGGCCTCGCCGAGGTCAAGCGGCACCTGGACACCGCGTTCCTGGCTCCGCTGCGCAACCCCGGGCTGGCGGCGGCGTTCGGGCAGAAGCCGGGCGGGTCGTTGCTGATGTACGGCCCACCCGGGTGCGGCAAGACGTTCATCGCCAGGGCGATCGCCGGCGATCTCGGAGCGTCCTTCATCCACGTGACCCTCGCGGACCTGCTCGGCAAGTGGGTCGGGGAGAGCGAGAAGGCGATCCAGAGCGTGTTCCGCGATGCGCGCGCGGCAGCGCCGTGCGTGGTCTTCGTCGACGAGTTCGACGCGCTCGGCGGACGGCGCACCTCCGGTGGCGGCGGGTCGCAGGCGATGCGGATGCTCGTCACCCAGCTGCTGGAGGAGCTCGACGGCGTGGCCGGCGCGAACGACGGGGTCTACTTCCTGGCCGCCACGAACCGGCCGTGGGACATCGACTCCGCGCTGCGCCGACCGGGCCGGATCGACAAGACGGTGCTGGTGCTGCCACCGGACGCGGCCGCCAGGGCGGCGATCGTCAGGGGCGCGCTGGAGGGCAAGCCCGCCGACGGTGTGGATGTCGTCGCCGTCGCGGCGGCCACGGAGGGGTTCTCCGGTGCCGATCTCAGTCACCTGACGACCACCGTGCTGCAGCAGGCCATGGTCGAGTCGATGGACCGCGGTGAGCTGGTACCGGTCACCACCGACGCGGTGCTGGCCGCGGTCGGCGGCGTCACCCCGTCCACGACGTCCTGGTTCGACCAGGTGGCGCCGGTGCTGGAGTACGGCGTCGACGACGGCACCTTCGACCAGCTCCGGGCGTACCGGGTCAGGCGGGGCATGCGATGAGGGACACCGGCCGCACGGCCGCGGGCGACGACGCCGTGGAGCGGAACCTGGACCTGGCCTGGGAGCTGTTCGCGGCACAGCCGGCGCATCCCCAGGTCGCCGAGCTGGCCTCGCAGGTGCTCGCGGTCCAGCCGGAGCGGAGCAGCGTGTCGCTGCTGCTCGCCAACCACCACGAGGTCTGCGGCCGGACCGGCGAAGCGCGGCGCCTCTACCTCCAGGTGGCCGGTCGCCGCGACCACCAGTTCATCAACGCGGCTCGTGCCCTTCGGCACCTGGCGGTGGCCGAGCACGATCATCCCGAGGCGCTGCGCTGGGCGCGCGCGGTGCTGGGCGAGGACCACGAGGGGTGGGGCGACTGGATGGAGCTGGGCTTCGCCCGGGCACTCTGCGGGGAGCACGAGGACGGGTGGCGCCAACTCGACGAGGCGGTGGCACTGTGCTCCCGGACGACGCCGGACGAACTCCCCCACGCGCTCGGGCAGCGCGCGGCGTGCCTGCTGGGCAGCTTCGCACCGCCCGACCGGTTCGTCCCCGCGGCCGAGGAGGCAGTCCGGGCCGATGCGGCGAACTCCCGGGTCGCCCTGCTGCTCGGCTGGGCCTACCTGGTGCAGTACCGGTTCGCCGACGCCGAACGACTCGGGCTGCGACTGCTGCGCGAGAACCCGACGGAAGACCTGTTGCAGGGTTTGGTGGGGACCGCTCGGACGATGCTGCGGATCGTCGGGAACGCCCACGCCCAGGACATCACGCTGGACGACATCCGCCGCAGCGGGGTGATCGAGCTGGGGTGGCGACAACTGCGCGACCAGGTGCTCGGCACCGACCTGGCTTCCGCGCTGGCCGCGTTGGACGACGTGATGCCCGCCGACCTGCGCGCCACCCTGCGACCGGGGGTTCCGATCTCCGACGTGCCCGGGAGCGACAAGCTCGGCTCCGTGGCCGCGGAGGACCTGGTGGCCTGGCACGACGGTCAGCAGCCCGGCTCCGGTGCGGCCTGGGGGCCGGCCGGGTCGTTCCGCCTGATGTCGGCAGCCGAGATCATCGCGATGAGCGCCGGGATCGAGGCCGATCCGGCAGCGCACCCGGACTGGCCCGAGAACGAGGTCTGGGAGCAGGTGATGACCGACGACGCCGGGGCGTACCTGGTCGTCGTCGCGTTCGGGGCGCTGGTCGAGCGCCGACCCGGACACCCCGACGAGCCCGTCGCCGCGTCGATGGCCGACTGGGTCTGGGACCGGGTGGCCGACTTCGGTGGTCGGGACCCGCGACCGGCGCCGCGGAAGGCCGAGCCCTTCCCGGCCGAGCCACCCCCTGTCCCCGGGACGTCGTTGACCGGCGTCATCGCGACGATGTACGCCGCCCTGGGCGCGTCCGAGCGCTCTGCGCCGTACGCGGAGCTGCGCGGGATCTTCCCCGACTCGACCGTCCGGCACGGTGCGCCGGACACCGCGGACCCGAGTCCCGGTGGTGTCGACATCGCGTTGCTCGACGGGGTGGTCAAGAAGATCACCGTCGATGTCGCGCTCTGCCCGGGCGCCGACCGCGTGATCCGCGGGCTCGACCTCGATGGGCGGCGCGGACCGGTCGACGCCCACGTGCGGGCGCACGGTGCCCTCCCGCACAACAGCTGGGAGAACCGCGCCACCGGCGAGGTCACCGTCAACTACGACCTCGCCGAGCACCGACTCGGCTTGCAGTGGAGGAGGGGGAGGCTCGTCCGGGTCTCCGTGTCCGCCGCCGGTCGACCGGACGACTGATCAGGGGACGAGACCCGGTGGACGTGCCGGGCGCTCGCGGAGCTGCCGGTCACCGGTGGATCGCCGGGGTTCACCGGCGCGGTCACAGCCGCGAGGCCGTCCGGACCAGCCCGGCCAGGGCGCGGGAGCGGCTGTGCGCGGGCCAGGCGATGTGGGTGGTGACCAGGGGGGCGTCGCTCAGCGGGACGGCGACGTGCTCGTCCCACAGCCAGGTGCGGGCGGACTCGGGGAAGACCGCCGCGGTGCGGCCGAGGGCGATCAACTGGGCCAGCTGCGTCTGGTCGTGGACCTCGGGACCCGGGCCGGGCGGGTAGGTGCCGTGGCGGGGCCAGCGGGCGAGCGGGAGGTCGGGGACGTCCGAGATCTCCGCCAGGGACAGCCTCGTGCGCTCGGCCAGGGGGTGCTTCGCGGGCAGGATCGCCACCTGGCCCTCCGTCATCAGTTCGACGCTGTCGAACCCGGCGAGGGAGTTGAACGGCGCGTGCATGAGCGCCACGTCGGCGCGCCCGTCGCGCAACATCCCCTCCTGTTCGCACGTGCCGCTCGGCAGGACCTCGATCTCGGCGGCGCCGGGTTCGGCCGCGTGGGCGTCGAGGAGCTTGTCCAGCAGCTCGTGGAACGCGCCCGCCTTCACCGCCAGCACCAGGCGCTCCCGGGGGCCACCCGGACCGCCGGCGCCCCCGGCGCGGCGGGTGCGGCGGACGGCGGCGGTGGTCGCGTCGAGAGCCGCACGGCCCTCCTGGAGCAGGACCTCGCCGGCGCCGGTCAGCGAGACGCCGCGGCGATCGCGCTCCAGCAGGGCGACGCCGAGGCGCCGCTCGAGCTGCTGGATCGCCCGGGACAACGGGGGCTGGGCGATGCCGAGGCGCTCGGCGGCGCGGCCGAAGTGCAGTTCGTCGGCGACGGCGATGAAGTACCGCAACTCGCGGGTCTCCACGGTGTCCACGCCACCAGCCTAGCCCCGCCGTGATACCGGTCGGGTATCACAGGTGACCGGATCGGTGTTGGCGGCCTCCTCCGGCCGCGGGCGAGCATCGACGGCATGAGCACCGACGACACCGCTGTTCCCCTGCCCGGCGGCACCTGGTCCCTGGGCGACCTGACCGTCACCCGGTTCGGCTACGGCGCCATGCAACTGGCCGGCCCCGGGGTCATGGGCCCGCCCGCCGACCGCGACGGCGCGCTCGCCGTCCTGCGCGAGGCCGTCGACCTCGGCATCACCCACATCGACACCTCCGGCGCCTACGGCCCGCGCGTCACCAACGAGCTCATCCGCGAAGCGCTGCACCCCTACCCCGAATCGCTGCACATCGTGACCAAGGTCGGCGCGCACCGCGACGAGCAGGGCGGCTGGCCCCCGGCCCGGCGGCCCGAGGACCTGCGCCGCGCCGTCCACGAGGACCTGGAAACCCTCGGCGTCGACCGGCTCGACCTGGTCAACCTCCGGCTCGGCGACGCCCGGGGAACGCAGCCCGGTTCGCCGGCCGAGGCGTTCGGCACCCTGGTCGAGCTCCAGCAGCAGGGCTTGATCCGGCACCTCGGCGTTTCCAACGCCACCGCGGACCAGGTCGCCGAAGCCCTGGCGATCGCGCCGGTCGCGTGCGTGCAGAACATGTACAACCTCGCTCACCGGCACGACGACGCGCTGATCGACGACCTCGCCGGCAAGGGCATCGCGTACGTGCCCTTCTTCCCGCTGGGCGGGTTCAGCCCGCTGCAGTCCTCGGCGCTGTCGGCCGTCGCCTCGCGGCTGGGCACGACACCGATGTCGGTCGCCCTGGCCTGGCTGCTGCGACGATCGCCGAACGTCCTGCTCATCCCCGGCACCTCGTCGGTGGCGCACCTGGTGGAGAACGTCGCGGGCGCGGGCGTCCCGCTCTCCCGTGACGACCTCGCCGAGCTGGACGGGATCGGCTCGGGGAGCGGCGCCGCCGGGTGATCCGCGGGCAGTCCCGGCGCGGGTGCGCTCAGCCGGCCCCGGCGGCGCCGAGGAAGGCCAGCACGGCGAGGACGCGGCGGTTGCTGTTGTCGTCCGAGGTGATGCCGAGCTTCGTGAAGATCGAGGTGGTGTACTTGCTGATCGACCCCTCGCTCAGGAACAGGCGTTGGCCGATGGCCGAGTTCGACAGGCCTTCGGCCATCAGCGCGATGATCTCGCGTTCACGGCCGGTGAGCGCGTCCAGCGGCGAGGTGGAGCCCGCGTTCAGGATCTTCGCGACGACCGCCGGGTCGAGGGAGGTGCCGCCGGCGCCGACGCGTTCCACCGCCTCGATGAACTGCTCGGCTTCGAAGACCCGGTCCTTCAGGAGGTAGCCGACGCCACCCCTGCCGTCGGCGAGGAGTTCGCGCGCGTAGAGCTGCTCGATGTGCTGGGACAGCACGAGCACGGACAGACCCGGCCGGGCCCGGCGCGCCTCCAGCGCTGCCTGGAGGCCGTCGTCGGTGTAGGTGGGGGGCATCCTGACGTCGATGACGGCCACGTCCGGCCGGTGCTCGGCCAGGGCGCGCAACGTCGCCTCCTTGTCCCCCACGGCGGCCACCACCTCGTGGTCGTAGGCTTCGAGCAGCCGGACCAGCCCGTCCCGCAACAGGTACAGGTCCTCCGCTACGACGATCCGCACGGCACCTCCACGGTGACGCGCGTGGGCCCGCCGGCGGGGCTGTCGACGTGCAGGGTGCCACCGAAGGCGCTGAGCCGGCTCCCGACACCGGCCAGACCGGACCCGGCACGGCGGTCGGCTCCACCCCGTCCGTCGTCCGAGACGGTGATGGCGACGCCCGTGCGCGTGCGGTCGACGGTGATGTCGATGGCCGATCCCCCCGAGTGCTTGACGGCGTTGGTGACGAGCTCCGCGGTCGCGAAGTACAGCGCGGACTCGACCGGAGTCTCCAGCCGGTGGTCGAGGGTGGAGCGCACCGCGGTCCGGACCGGCGCGTCGACGGCGAGCGCCCGGACCGCGTCGACGAGACCGCGCTCCAGGAGCACCGGCGGGACGATGCCGTGCACGAGCTCGCGGAGTTCCCGGAGCGCCGCCAGGGAGGTCTCGCGGGCCTGCCGCAACAACACCTTGGTCCTGGCCGGGTCGGTGTCGACCAGCCGTTCGGCGGCACCGAGCGAGAGGCCGATGGCGACGAGCCGCGCCTGGGCGCCGTCGTGGAGGTTGCGCTCGATCCGGTGCAGCTCGGCCTCCTGCGCGCGCGTGAGGTCGGCCCGTCCCTGGACCAGGGTCGCGATCCTGGCGCCGAGCAGTGCGACCGCGGGCGGCCCGAGGAGGTGTCGCGCCACCGGTCCGGCGGCCCTCCAGGCCACGGGCAGCAGGGCGATCCCGGCGCCGACCGCCGCCGACGCGGCGGTCACCACGAGCGGCTCCGGCGCCGGCGGGAGCAGTTCGGGCGTCGCGAGGCCGAGGGCCCCCGCCGCGATCAGCGCCAGTGGCGTCGCCGACACGGCGCCGACGGTGACCGGGCCGACCAGCACCCAGAGCATGTCCCGCCACGCCGCGGGGTCCAGCGTTCGCCTGAAGAGCCACCGGTGGCACACCGAGATCCACCGGTAGGGCTGGTAGTCGTACCCGTTCCACCAGTAGCCCGTTGCCATTCGGGTCACCGGGACGAGTGGTCGGTACGCGGCGGGGAGGTCGACGCCGGTCCAGCGGGTGACCACGTGCCTCGTGGCGGCGCACACCGGACGGGCGAGCAGCACCAGGTGCAGGACGACCAGCGGGAACACGCAGGCGAGTGCGGCGGGCACGCTGTCGAACAGGCGGGCGAGGACCAGGCCCGCGCCGCCCCAGGCGACCGGCGCGGACGCGGTCAGCGCGACGAGTGCCAGCGAACGCGTGAACCCCTCGGCGAGGGATCGCGCCACCGCGTTGATTCCGCTACCGGCACGGGACATGACCCGCATGTTCTCGGTTGGTGCGGCCGCGTGCAACCGCCGTGCCCAAGAGTGGGGCCGGCCCCACTGCACCCGGGGTCCGGACGCATTACGGCGGCGTCGCGGGCCGCATAACGTCGTCGAAACGACATGCGAGCACGAGCGAAGAAGGACTTCATGGTTGTCGGCACCTGCTCCTCCAGCGGCGACGACGTCGTCGTGGTGAATCCGATCGAACACGTCACGTCCGTCGCCCTCGCCGTTCCGGGATGCCCGTCGCGGTCCCGGTTCGCCCGGGTCGAGCCGACGGGACGTGCCGCCCGGTGAGAACACGACTCGACGCCGACCGCACCACGCGCCCGGCACGCCTCTCCCACATCGACAACCTCCGCGTCCTCCTCACCCTCCTGGTGGTGGTGCACCACTCCGCTGTCCCCTACGGCAACCTCGACGCCTGGCCCAACTGGCGACAGCCCGACCCGTCGTCCGTGGCGTGGCCGTTGGACCTGCTGCTCGTAGCCAACCAGGCGTTCTTCATGGGCTTCTTCTTCCTGCTGTCCGGGTATTTCGCACCCGGCGCGGTCGACCGGAGAGGGCCGGGCGGGTTCGCGGTCGGGCGCCTGAAGCGGCTCGGGATTCCGTTCCTCGGGTTCATCGTGCTGCTGCGCCCGTTCTTCATCCTGCCGACCTACCTCGACCTGCCGGCCGCGACCCGGCCCTCTTTCGCGGTCTACTACCTCACCACCTGGGAGGTCGGTCCCGCCTGGTTCCTCGAAGTGCTGCTGATCTTCTCGCTCGCGTACGCGTTGTCACGGCACCTGCGCGCGACCGCGGCGCCGGTGCGGTCACGACCGTTGCGGCGGCGGGACCTGCTCGCCTTCGCGCTCGTCCTCGCCGTCGCCACCTACGCGTGGCGGACCCTCGTCCCCCTCGGCACCGGTGAGCCGGTGCTCGGACTGCCGAGCCCCGCCTACATGCCGCAGTACGTGCTGCTCTTCGCCGTCGGTGTCGCGGCGTACCGCCGCCGCTGGTTCGAGTCGCTCCCGCGGGGATCGGGCCGGCTCGGCGCGCTCCTCGTGGTGGCGTCGTTCGCGCCGATGGCGCTGGGCGGCTACCGGGGCTTCGGGGTGTCCGGTGCCCTGGCCGGTCACGACCTCGCCCACCTGGCTCTCGCCCTGTGGGAATCGCTGTTCGCGATCGGCGTCATCCTGGTCCTGCTCCGCGGGTTCGAGCGCCACGTCGCCGGTACGTCGCGCTCCAGCCGCTACCTCGCCGACAACGCCTTCGCCGTCTACCTCGTGCACGCGCCGGTCATCGTCGGAGTCGTGGCGGTGTTGCGGCCACTCGGCATGGCGCCCGTGCCGAATTTCCTGCTGACCCTGGCGCTCGCCGCCGTCGCGAGCTGGGGGATCTCGGGCGCCCTGCGCCGTGTGCCCGCCGTGCGGGCGGTGGTGTAGGTGGCTCCGGGGTGTGCCGCTCGTGAAGTGATCGCCGCTGGTGGAGCGGAAGGGTGCTCGACCACGGGCTGCGTGATCGGTGTCCACCACCTCGACCCGGCGGGCGGGAGGTGCGCCGCATCCCGCCCGCCGCGATGCGTCAGGCCGTGGCGCAGGTGACGGTGGGAGTGCCGTTGGTGCCGGTGTGGGCGCCGATGAAGCCGAACGCGGTGGTGCCGTTGACGGCGATCCTGCCGTTGTAGGAGGCGTTGCGCACGGTCATCTCCTGGCCGTTGGCGGTCAGCACGCCGTTCCACAGGCTGCGCACGGTCTGCCCCTGGGCGAAGGTCCACTCGACGGTCCAGCCCGTGGTGGCGGTGGCGCCGGTGTTGCGGACGGTGACCTCGGCCTGGTAGCCGCCGTTCCACTGGCCGGTCACCCGGTAGGTCGCGGTGCAGCCGCTGCCGTTGCCACCGGTCGTGGTGGTGGTCGTCGCCGTGGTCGTGGTGCCGCCGAGGGCTTCGTGGACGGCCCAGTAGGAGGGCTTCTCGGCGAAGTTCTCGTCGTAGATCAGGGCCGCGCCCTCGCCGGGGAACACCGAGGGAATCCAGGAGTGGCCGTCGGAGAAGTCCCACACCGTGATGCCGACGCAGCGGGTCACGGCCAGGCAGGCGTTGGTGACGGTGCGGTAGTCCTGCGCCTGCTGGGCGTCCTTGGTCGCGTCGCGGGGGGTGCGCATGCGGATGTCGAGTTCGGTGATGGCGACGTCCACGCCGAGGTCGGCGAAGCGCTGGATGTTCCGCTGCAACGTGCTGGGCACCTGACCGAGGATGAGGTGGGCCTGCAGGCCGACGCCGTCGATCGGGATGCCCTGCTGCTTGAACGACTTGACCAGGTTGTAGACGGCGTCGCTCTTGGCGCCGATGCCCTCGATGTTGTAGTCGTTGTAGTACAGCTTGGCGTTCGGGTCGGCGGCGCGGGCGGCCTTGAACGCCTCGGCGATGTAGCCGTCGCCGATCTTCTGCTGGAACACCGACTGACGGCGGGTGCCGTCCTCCTCGAACGCCTCGTTGACGACGTCCCAGTGCACGACCTCGCCCTGGTAGTGGCCGGCGACGTTGGTGATGTGGTTGCGCATCACGCCCAGCAGTTCGCCGGCGGGCACGCTGTCGACCCAGTCGGGGAGCTGGTTGTGCCACACGAGGGTGTGCCCGCGCACGATCTGGTCGTGGGCTTGGGCGAAGGCGACGATCTTGTCGGCCTGGGTGTAGTCGAACTGCCCGCGGCGGGGTTCGGTGTACATCCACTTCTGGGTGTTGCCGACGGTGATCTGGTTGAACTCGCTGCCCAGGACGGCGGTGTAGGGGGCGTTGTCCAGGGTCGGGTTGTCCGTGGCGGAGCCGAAGTAGCGGCCCTTGGCGGCGGCGAGCTGCCCCAGGGTGGGGCCGGCATCCGCCGAGGACGGTGCGGCGACCGCCATGCCGACGGCGAGCGTGCCCATGACGGCGACCGTCGTCGTCGCGGCGAGGACGCGACGCGCGCGGCCTGTTGGTGCTGACATCGTGTCGTCTCCTGCATCGGTGTCGGGACCGGCCGCACGGGCGTGCCGGGGGAGTGGGCACCCGCACGGCCGGGCGGGTGCACGGGGCGGACCGGTGGGGTGGTTCCGTCGACCCTGCCCGCGCCTCGGCTCGCCTCGTCCCGACTACCGCCCCGTGGATCGGGACCTGGCCGTGCCCGGCGTGTTCCGTCGTGGCGCGCCACGGTTTCCCGACGTCGTCGACTGAGCGGGGCAGGGGAGGCGCTCCAGGGGGGCGCACCGCCGAGTCTCGTGCACGGGTGCTCCGGCGCGTCGTCAACGGGGTGCCACTGCGGTGGGCGTCCATCGGTGGTGGAAACTTTCGCAACTATAACCGATCAATTTCGACCGGCACGTCAATGTAGCCAGGCCGTGTTCGCCCCGTCAACGCGCTCGCGTGCTAAATGTCCGGGAATACCTTTAGCTCCACCATTTCTTCCCGGCAATGGTGTGAGCGGGATGTCGACCTCAGCCGATCGGAGCAGGGTCTCCCGAGACCGGCAGGGCCGTCGACGGTGAACCGCGACCCCGTCCTGTGGGCACGGGTGGCGGGACTGTCGCGGTCGGGCCGGTCACCCCTGTCGATCGCCGGTGGGCGCGTGGCCCTCCGCGAGAACGCCGGTCTCCTCGGACACGGGGAGCGGGGCCGTACGACGGGGATGCGCCGTGTCCGGCGAACCACTCGCAGCGCGTTGTCACCAGGCCGATGTGCGAGGTCGTCCGGGTGAACCGGCCACCGCCTGACGCGCTTGCCCAGTGCTCTGCTGCGCGTCGTGCTGCCGGGCGGGCACGACTGAGGCGGCGTGCGCTGCTGAGCCGGGTGTGCTCGCTGATGGGCACGTCCTCGCGAATCGACGTCACGTGGGTGGCCGTGAATCCAGAGGGCCGACTGCCAGTCGCCGGCTACCGCGCCGGTGAGCGGCGGTTTGGTCCGGGCCCGGCACGCGGAACCCTGTCGGGTGTCGGGGATGATGGCCGTCGTGGACCCGGTGACCGCAGGATTGGACCGGGCAGGCGATGCTTGGCGCCTGCCCCTGGCGGGGTCGGCCGTCGTCCAGTGCCGCGTCGACTACGCGGTGACCTTCTGCTTCGACTCCCCGGACGGTGTCCACGAGCTGCGGATCGAGGAGGACTTCGTCTTCGCGCCGGCCGACGGGGGCGAGATCGTGTTGCGCCCGGAGAGCGACCCGGCGGGCCTGGGCCCGGTGCTCGCCTGCACCCGCACTTCGGTCGCGGAGGCCCTCGCCTTCGATGACGGACGCCTGGCGGTCTCCTTCGCCGACGGCGGCGGGCTCGCGGTCGGGGGTTCGCGGCACTACGAGGCGTGGACGTTGTCCGGCCCGGCCGGTCTGCTGGTCGTGTCCACTCCGGGCGGTGCCCTGGCGCTGTGGTGGGGGAGAGGACGTGAGGCTCGTCGATGTCGAGTTGGCCCGCCACGACTGGGGGTCGTTGCCCGTGGCGGGGGACAGGGCGGCGGCGACCCCGCGCAGCCTGGTGGGGTTGCTCTCGGCGCACACCGAGGAGGACGCGGACCGGTACTACTGGCGGCTGGAGAACGTCGTCGTGGTCCAGGGCGGGCTGTACGAGGCCGCACCGGCGGTGGTGTCGGTGCTGCTGGCGGGCTTGGCCGGGAGGTTGTCCGAGCCTGCCGAGGAGTGGGTGCTGGAGCTGCTGTTCCAACTCGTCGCGGGCGAGTCCTCCGCGGAGGCCGTCGATCGCGGCCACCCGGACCTCGGCGACCGGTGCAGACGAGTGGCACGGGAAGGGCTGTGGCTGCTCTACTCCGAACTGGGGGGTCCTCGCGGTCGGGCCGTCCGCGCCGTCCTGGAACGCGTCGACGAGGTGTCCGACAGGCTCACCGCCTTGGACGCCTGACCGTCGGCCCGGCCGGATCAGGCCGGCGGACTGGCGCGCGGTGCCGGGACTCGGCCGCCACCGCGCCGGGCACACCTCCCGCGCCGGTCGTCCGCCGATGTCCGCGATCGCTCCCCGCGACCGACTTCGAGCACTGCTCGCACCGTGCCGCTCGATCCGGTCGGCGCCTGAGCGCGGCGGTCGACATCCGCGTGCGCTAAAGGTATTCGCGCTATTTTTAGCAATGGACAGTGCGCTCGATCGTCGCCCCGATCGTCCGTGCGAAACTTTTTCGTCACGTCTTGACCGACGGTGCGTGATCCTTCACAGTCGAATGAACGCGGCGGATGTCCCTGGCGGTCATGTCGCAAACCCACTGCACCTCTTTGCGCAGAGGAGAGGCGAAAGCTCAATTGTTAGCGCTAACAAAGTCGGTCTGAGCGCCTGAATCACGCGGAGACCGCACGTACGCCCCCCATCCCGCCGCCCCACCTCGACGAAGAGGAGTACGCCCATGGCCGGATCAGGCCAACACCCGCCCACCACCGTTCCGCGAGCCCGCAAGCGCCGCAGCCTGGTCGGTGCAGCCATCGCCGTCGTGACCGTGCTGCTCGGCGGCGTGGTAGCCGCGATCGGCGCGGCGCCCGCGTCGGCGGCGACCGTCGACACGACGGCCTGGTACGTGCTGGTGAACCGGAACAGCGGCAAGGCGCTCGACGTCTACAACCTGGCCACGAGCGACGGCGCGCGGATCACCCAGTGGGCCCGCAACGACGGCAACCAGCAGCAGTGGCAGTTCGTCGACTCCGGCGGCGGCTACTACCGGCTCAAGTCGCGCCACTCCGGCAAGGTGCTCGACGTCTACAACTTCTCCACCGCCGACGGTGGCGGCATCGTGCAGTGGGCCGACGGCAACGGCACCAACCAGCAGTTCCGCCTCGCCGACTCCGACGGCGGCCACGTGCGGCTGATCAACCGCAACAGCAACAAGGCCGTCGAGGTGCAGGGCGCCTCCACGGCCGACGGCGCGAACGTCGTGCAGTACAGCGACTGGGGCGGCGCCAACCAGCAGTGGCAGCTCGTGCGCATGGGTAGCGGCCCCACCACCACGACGACCACGAATCCCGGCACGTGCTCCCTTCCGTCGACCTACCGCTGGTCGTCGTCCGGCGTGCTGGCGCAGCCGAGGTCGGGCTGGGTGTCGCTCAAGGACTTCACCTACGTCCCCTACAACGGCAGGCACCTGGTCTACGGCACCACGCACGACACGGGCACGAGCTGGGGCTCGATGAACTTCGGGCTCTTCAGCAACTGGTCGGAGATGGCCTCGGCACCCCAGCAGGCCATGAACTCCGGCACGGTCGCGCCCACGCTGATCTACTTCGCCCCGAAGAACGTCTGGGTGCTCGCCTACCAGTGGGGCGGGACGGCGTTCAGCTACCGGACGTCGAGCGATCCCACCAACCCGAACGGGTGGTCGTCGCCGCAGGTGCTCTCCACGGCGAGCATCACCGGCTCCGGCACGGGACCCATCGACCAGACGCTCATCGGCGACGGCCAGAACATGTACCTGTTCTTCGCCGGTGACAACGGCAAGATCTACCGCCAGGTCATGCCGATCGGCAACTTCCCGAGCAGCTTCGGCTCGTCCTACACCACGATCATGAGCGACACGACGAACAACCTGTTCGAAGCGCCCGAGGTCTACAAGGTCAAGGGCCAGAACCAGTACCTCATGATCGTCGAGGCCATCGGCGCGAACGGCCGCTACTTCCGCTCGTTCACCTCCAGCAGCCTCAGCGGCTCCTGGACCCCGCAGGCCGCCACCGAGAGCAACCCCTTCGCGGGCAAGGCCAACAGCGGCGCGACCTGGACCAACGACATCAGCCACGGTGACCTGGTCCGCGCCACCGCCGACCAGACCAAGACCATCGACCCCTGCAACCTGCAACTGCTCTACCAGGGTCGCAGCCCCAACTCGGGTGGCGACTACGGCAAGCTCCCCTACCGGCCGGGTCTGCTGACGCTGCAACGCTGATCCTCCGACGCGGCTCCATCCCGACCGGGCTGGCGCCCCCACCCCTCGACGGGGGTGGGGGCGCCGGCCCGCGAGGTGCCCGACCCGGCCGCGAACCGGGTCGGGCACGGGCTCCCGCTTCGCGGAAGCTCCTACTTCGTCGCGCACAGCGCCTTGTCGAAGAAGGCGAGGACTTCGGCCCGGCCGGCTTCGTCGTTCGTCACGGCGACGGTGACCGCCCGGCCGTCGGCGGTGATCGCGGCGCGGGTCTGGAAGCCGTCGGCGTCGCCGCCGTGGCCGTACGCCGTGCCCCCGCAGCTGAGCTTCATCTCGATGGTGCCCAGGCCGTAGCGCCACCCCTCGGGGAAGCCGGGCGCGGCCACCGTCCGACGCATCTCCGCGAGCCCGCCGGGCTTGAGCAGCCGACCGTCCTGCAGGGCGACCAGGAACTTGTTCACGTCGCTCGGGGTGGCGATCATCTGCCCCGCGGCACCGGCGATCGACGGGTCGAACCGGGTGATGTCGACCATCTCACCGGCGATGATCCTGCCCTTGTCGTCCCTGGCCGGCAGGTAACCCCGCGGGTGCGGGGCGCGGATCTCGCGGTCGCCCGGCCCCGGGTAGTACGTCTCCCGCAGCCCGATCCGGTTGATGATCCGGTCCGTGACCACCTCGGCGAACGGCCGTCCCGCCACCTTCTGCGCCACCAGGCCCAGCAGCACGTACCCGGCGTTGCTGTACGCCCACGTCCTCTCCTGGCCGGGGGCGAACGTCGGTGCTTGCGTCAACGCCGCGTCCAGCAACTCCCGGGCGTCGAAGTAGCGGTCCCTGATCGGCAGGATGCCCTCTGGCATGAGGGGCATCTCGGTGGTCATCCCGCTGGTGTGGTTCAGCAGCTGCCTGATGGTGATGTCCCGGCCGTCGACCGTCGCACCGTCACCGGTGCCCCGCACCACGCCCGGCAGGAACTTCTCCACCGGGTCGTCCAACGCGATCCTGCCGTCGTCGACCAGTTGCAGGATCGCCACCGCGGTGAACATCTTGGTGTTGCTGGCGATCCGCACGTATCCGTCGGACGGAACCTTCGACCTCGTCCGGACGTCGCCCACCCCGGCGGTGTAGTTCGTCACCCTCCCGTCGCGGTTGCGCACCGACATCAACGCCCCGGGCAGCGACCCGTCGCGGACCAACTCCTCCAGGCCCGCCTGGAGCGCCTTGTCGTGGACCGGCCTCGACCGCTCCTCCGACGCGCCCGCCGACGCCACCTGCGTCACCGCGAGACCGGCGACCGCTACCGCCGCCATCGCCGCGGCGACCACACCGCGACGCCGGCGCGCGGTGCCCGGGCGGGTTCCGGCCGGGCGACTGAGACCATTCGACAAGGGGCACTCTCCAAAGTGGGCGATTCTCGCTGACACGCACAGTCTTGCCGCGGCTCCGGCGCCGCACGATCCCCCGCACTGCACAACCCGGGTACAGCCAGCACTACCTCCGCCGGGGCCCGAACCCCTGCCACGGGGCGACCTCGCGGGCTCGGTGGGCGTCCGCAGGCCGTGCCTCAGTTCGCGCACAGCGCGGCGTCGACGAGTGCGCCCCGGTCCGCGGCGGCGGACCCGTCGTTCACCGACCCGTTGAGCGAGGTGACGACGAGGGTCGTCGCGCGGCCGTCGTCGGTGGCCGCGTTGACGGTCGAGTAGCCCGGGATGTCGCCGCCGTGGCCCCACGCCACCCCTCCGCAGCTCAACGGCATGCTGAACACGCCGAGCCCGTAGCCCTGGCCGGAGCCCGGGGCCGTCGGGATGGTGGTGCGCATCTGGGCCGACTGGGCCGGCTCGAGCAACTTCCCGTCCAGCAGCGCGCGCAGGAAGGTGTTGAGGTCGCCCGGCGTGGAGACGATGTGGCCGGCGGCCCAACCCCAACCCGGGTCCATCCTGGTGAAGTCGACCAGCTCGCCGGTCGCCGGGTCGCGCTGGTACCCCTTCGGGTGCCGGCCGCGGATGTCCTGCTCGCCGACCCCGGGCGCGTACGTGTCGCGCAGGCCGATCCGCCGGATCACCCGCGTGGTGACCAGTTCGTCGAACGGGCGACCGGTGACCTGCTGGGCGATCAGGCCGGCCAGGACGTAGTTCGTGTTGCTGTAGGACCACCCCGTGCCGGCGGGCCTGCCGTCCTCCCTGGCGTTCGCCAGGTCGAGCAGTTCACGGGGGTCGAGGTAGACGTGCCGGTACGGGAAGTAGTCCCCGATGCCCGTGAACATCGAGTCGGTGTGGTCGGGCAGGCCGCTGTCGTGCTGGAGCAGTCGGCGGACCGTGATCCCGTCGACGTCCACGCCCTCGGCCCGCACCAGGCCGGGGAGGTACGTCCCGATGGGCGCGTCGAGCTCCACCCTGCCCTCCCCGACGAGCTGGAGCACGACGACGGCGGCGAACATCTTGCTCGCGCTGCCGATCCGCACCCTGCCGTTCACCGGCACCCCGCCGCCGGTGCGCAGGTCGCCGACGCCGGCCGTGTAGTGACGGGTCCGGCCGTGCCGGTCCCGGACGGCGGCCAGCGCCCCGGGGTGCCGGTCGACACCGACGAGCTTCTCGATGCGCTGCTGGACGGCATCGCGGCGGGGCTCGGCCGAGGAGGTCGGGACCGGGCCGGTGAGCGCGAGACCGCCCGCCGCGGCGACCACCGCCGCCGTCACGGCGACCGCGCGGCGACCTGGCGAGGAGGGCGTTCTGCCCTGTCGGGAAGGAGGTGTGGACGAGTGGGAAGGAGGTGTGGACAAGGCGGACGACTCCCGGGTTCCGTGGACGTGGGTCCTGCGAGGACGGACCGCCCGAGTCTGTTCAGCCTCGCCCGGGTGGACAATCCAGCCTGCTGGACGACCGGGGTGGCGGTGGCACCCCCGGGCCGCTCCTGCCCGGGCTGGTGGGCCGGGACGGGCAGGGGTCCGCGTCCGGTGCGGGGTCGTGTCGATCGGATAGGGTCGCGGCGGGGGAGGTGGCATGGCACGGGGGCGGCAGCGCCTGCGGGGGGCGATCGACGTCGTCGCGCGCCTGGTCGGCGGTTTCGGCACGGCGCTGCTCGCGACGGCCGTCCTCGTCTGGCTCGGCGTGGTCGCGCTGCTCGGCTGCGTCGGTGTCGGCGTCCCCCTGGTGCCCGCGGCCCTGCGTGCGCTGCGGGCGGCCGCGAACCGGGAACGGGCCCGGCTCGAGGTGCTCGACCCCGGCCCGGCGCCGCACCGGGTGCGGGCCGCGCTGCGCGACGCGACCGTGCGGCGTGAGCTGGCCTGGCTGCCGCTGCACGCCACGGCCGGCCTGGCGACCGGGTTCATCGGCCTCGCGATGCCCGCCACGGCGCTGCAGAACACGACGTACCCGCTCTGGTACCACCTGCTGCCACCCGAGGACAACACCCCCAGTCCCATCCCCTGGGCGGTCACCGACCTCACCGGCGCGCTGACCGTGGGGCTGACCGGCGTGCTCTGCGCCGCCGTCGTCGTCGGGCTCGGGCCGGCGCTCGTCCGGGCGCAGGAGTGGCCGGGCCGGCACCTGCTGGCGCCTCCCGCGGGCGCCGACCTCTCGCTGCGGGTCGCCGAGCTGACCGCCACCCGCGCCGCCGCTCTCGACGCGCACGCCGCCGAGCTGCGCCGCATCGAGCGGTCGCTGCACGACGGCACGCAGAACCGGCTGGTCGCGGTGACCGTGCTGCTCGGCGCCGCCCGGCGGGCCGTGGACCGGGACCCGGCCGCGGCCGGCGCCGTGCTGGACCGGGCCCAGGACGCCGCCGAGCAGGCGCTCGCCGAGCTGCGCGAGGTGGTCCGCGGCATCCTGCCCCCGGTACTGGCCGACCGCGGGCTCGCCGGCGCCCTGACCGGTCTCGCGGGCAGTTGCGGCGTGCCCTGCGAGGTGGTGGTGGACGTGCCGGGCCGGTGCGCCGCCTCGGTCGAGGCCACCGCGTACTTCGTGGTGGCCGAGGCCCTCTCCAACGTGGCCAAGCACAGCGGCGCCGCGACCGCCGTGGTGGAGGTGGGCCGGGCGGGTGACCGGCTGCTGCTGCGGATCGGCGACGACGGTCGGGGTGGCGCGGACGAGCGCGGCGGGTCGGGCCTGTCCGGCATCCGCCGGCGGGTCGAGGCGTACGACGGGCGCCTCACCCTGGACAGCCCGCCCGGCGGGCCGACGACGATGCGAGTGGAGCTGCCGTGCGGATCGTGATCGCGGAGGACGACCCGCTGCTGCGCGAGGGGGTGGCGCTGCTGCTGCGCGCCGAGTCGCTCGACGTGGTGGCCACCACGGACACGCCGCGGTCGTTCCTGGCCGCGGTGGCCGAGCACGAGCCGGACGTCGCCATCGTCGACGTGCGGATGCCGCCCACCCACACCGACGAGGGGATCGTGGCGGCCGTCGAGGCGCGCCGCCGCCTGCCCGGTCTCGCGGTGCTCGTGCTCTCGGCGTACGTGGAGCAGGCGTTCGCCACCGAGCTGCTCGCCGCCGGCGCGAACCGGCTCGGCTACCTGTTGAAGGAGCGGGTGGGGCGGGTGGACGAGTTCCTGGGCGCACTGCACCGGGTGGCGGCCGGCGGCACCGCCGTGGACCCCGAGGTGGTGGGCCAACTGCTGGCCCGCAACCCGCGGACCAGCGCGCTGGGCCGGTTGAGCCCTCGGGAACGGGACGTGCTCGCGCTCATGGCCGAAGGGCTCGGCAACGCCGCCATCGCCGAGCGGCTCGTCGTCACCGAGGGAGGGGTGCACAAGCACATCCGCAGCATCTTCGCGAAGCTCGACCTGGCACCCGACGACCGGGCCGACCGGCGCGTCACCGCGGTCCTGCGCTACCTGGAGGGCACCGGGTCGAGGTAGCGAGGCGGTCGCCGGCGGTCGGCCAGGTCGAGGGGGCGGCGCGATCGGCGCTACGGTGCTCCGACGACGACCACGGGAGACAGGATGACCCGGACCGGCGGGAAGACGGGCGTGCCGCGTGAGCTCGGCACGGGGTTGTGGGTCGGGAGCACCGACGCGCGGGTGGTCCGGGCGGCCGCCGGTGGCGGGTTCGACTGGGCGTGCGTCGACGAGCAGCACGGGGGCGCCGCCGGCGGGCGGGAGAACACGGACCTGATCGCCGCCGTGCGCGCGGCGGGCGTCCCGGCCTTCGTCCGCGTCGCCTGGAACCGGCCCGAACTCATCGGCAGGGCCCTCGACAGCGGTGCCGACGGGGTCGTCGTCCCGATGGTCGACAGCGTCGAGCAGGCGCGGGCGGCTGCCGCGGCGACGCGGTTCGCGCCGCGGGGAACCCGCAGCTTCGGGCCGATCCGGTCCGTCGACGGGGTGGCGATCCCGGCGCCGGAACAGGCGAACGCGGACGTCCTGTGCCTGGTGATGGTCGAAACGGTCCGCGGCCTCGACGCGGTCGACGACATCGCGGCCGTGGACGGCGTGGACGGCGTCTTCATCGGCCCGTTCGACCTGTCGCTGGCCCTGGGCCTGGACGTGGCCGGGTTGCTGGCCGACGACGGCGAGGACGGTCCCCTCCGACGGGTGGTCCGCGCCTGCCGCGCCCGCGGTCTCGTGGCGGGCGCGTACGCGGGATCACCGGAACGCGTCGCCCGGCTCCGGGCAGCGGGCTTCACGATGATCGCCGCGGTCGACGACCTGGCGATGATCGCGCGGAGCGCGGGCGAAGCCGCCGCCGCGGCGAAGGCGCGCTGATCGTCGGGGTGCGCCTCGGCGACGGACCTGTCCCGGTCAGCGGCGGCCGGTGGCGAGGATGACGAGGAACTGGCCGCCGCCCGCCTCGACGTCGGCGGTCACCGGCAGCCCCGGCACCAGTCGGGAGAACCGGTCCACGAGCCACTCCGCCGCTTCCCGGGCGTCCCGCTCGGTCGGGCAGCGGGCCACCATCTCGCGGCCGCCCTTGCGCTCCAGCCTCCCGGCGACGGTGATCAACGGCGCGGGTTCGGCCACGTGCAGGCGGTCCGGCCAGGCGATGACCACCTTGACCGCGCCCTTGCGGGTGTTGCACCCGCGGTGCGCGAGCCGCTCGGCGACCTTGGCCTTCCGGTCGGCGGTCCGGCTGTCGACGCTGGGCCCCCGCGGGTCGTTCACCGACATGTCGGGGTCGACCGGTTCGTCGCACACCCAGCACCGCCAGCCGTCGCGCTCGGCCACGTCATCGAGGAGGCTCATCCGGGCAAACTAGCCTGCCGGCCGCCGCCCCGCGCACGCGCCCGGACGAGCGCCGCGGGAAGGGCGTGCCCGGGTCGGCGGGCACGATGGCCGCTCCCGTGCCGGAACCCGGGCGACCGTCAGGCGTCGACCTCCGGCGCCACCAGGGCGTGCAGCAGCTTGACGAGCTGGATCAGGAGCGCGATGGACACGGCGACCACGACGATCGTCAACGTGGTCCGCGTGAGCACCGTCCAGGGGATCTGCGCGTCGTCGAACCGGGACGGGAACACGGCTCGCGCCACCGTCCGCGAGACCAGCGCCGCCGTCGTCGTCAGCACGTCGCCGAGCAGGACCAGCCGGCGCCGGAGGAACAGCGCGTGGACGAGGTTGACCACCACGCCCGGGGCCGGGCCGGCGTCCAGCATCGCGGCGGTCAGGTAACCGGTGCGCGGCCCCGTCGTCACGGCCGGCCGCATCGCTGTGCTCGTCATGGCCGCCTCCGCCTCGTCGGTGCCCCGCCCCTCATCGTCGACCCCCCGGGTCGGGTGCGGACAGGGGCGGAAGTCCGGTGCGGGAGGGACCGGGGTCCTCTCCCGCGCCGGACTCCCGGTGCGGCGCTACGCGCGAGGGGTGCCGTGGCGCTCGACGTCGACGGACCACTCGCTCGCGAGGGCGGCGATGGCCGCGACCGCCGTCACGACGGGCGCGACGACCGCGGCCGCCACCCCGGCCGTCACGGGGACCTCCATCACGGCGCGGCCCTTCTCGTCCTTGATGACCAGGCGCCGGACGTTGCCCTCGTGCAGCAACTCCTTCACCTCCTGCACCAGCGCTTCGCCGCGCAGCCGCGTCGTCGTGCCGGCCTCCGACTGCCCGGTCATGTCGAACCTCCCGTCCCGGTCACCTGGTCAGGTGAGCCGGCTCCTGGGTGCCTCCTCCCAGGCTTCCCCGGGTCGGTGCCCCGGTACAGGGACCTTCGGCCCGCGCCGGCCGGGCGCCGGGTCCCGCGCCTCGACCTCGCCGCCGTCCCGGTCGCTCACCGGTCGTGGGTGGTGCGGGGGCGGAAGCCCGGGATCAGTCGTGGCACGCGCCGGGCGTAGGCGGGGTAGTCGGGGAAGCGCCTGGCGAGGCGGGTTTCCTCCCAGCGGGCCTTGATGCCGAGCAGGACGGCCAGCGCGAGCAGGGCGCACGCCCGCACGGGTCCGGGGGAGGCGAGGGTCCACCCCAGGGCGGTGATGAGCAGTCCGGTGTACATGGGGTGGCGGACGAACCGGTACGGGCCGGTGGTGCGCAGCACGGCGTGGTCGTTGGGCAGCGGCGAGGGCGTCAGGCCGCGGCGCAGCGTGGCGGCGGTCGCGGCCATCGCCACCAGGCCCAGGGCGACGAGGACGAGCCCGGTCCAGCGCAGCGGCGGCGGAGGCGCCCAGCGCGGTCGGGAGAGGACCAGGATCACCAGCAGCGCGAACTGGGCCGCGACCAGGGACACGGCCACCGTCCTGTCGCGGGCCGCGCCCGGCGGCGGGGTGCCCGCCGGGGCGGGACCCGAGGATGCGGGACTGGCCGGGCCGGGACTGGACGGGGCGGGACGCGGTGCGTCGGGTGGTTCGCCGGTACCCATGCGGGCGGACTGTACCCCCGGAGGGGAGCGGGAGGTGCCGATCCGAAGCGCGGGTGGGGTGATCCGATCGGCACCTTCGCGCGGTGGGTCGTCGGTGGTCCGGGGGACGCCCGGTCGACCGGCGGCGCGCGGGCGTTCGGGGGACGACGCACGGGCGCGTGAGGGCCTAGGGTCCTGCCGTGTGGAACCGGATCTCGCCTCCTTGCGTGCCGCCGTCGCCGAGTTCGGCGGGTTTGACCAGCCCGAGCGGTCCTGGGCCGTCCTGACCGCCGCCACCGGGCCGTCGATCGACCTCGGTGTGCCCGCGCACCGCGACGCCGTGCACGTGTGGCTCAACGCCTGGGGGTGCCGCATCCGCACCCCGCGCCCCGGTGAGCCGCGGGTCCTGGACACCGGTCTCGCGGCCTGGTGGGCGGAGTGGCGGGACGACCTGCCGGACCCGGCGGCGCGGCTTGCCCAGTTGACCGACGACGAGGTGGAACGGCTGGGCGAGTGCTTCGCGGCGCTGTCGGCGACGGAGGCCGCGCGGCACGGGCGCGGCACCAGGACACTGGGGCCCACCGCCGCGTCGAAGCTGCTGTTCGCGTTGCGGCCCAACAGCCTGCCGCCGTGGGACAACCTGATCGCGCAACGGCTGCACGGCGCGCGCGACGGCGTGGCGTACCGCGCGCACCTCAGGGTGACGCGGGGGTGGGCGGTGGGGCTGCTGGCCGAGGCCGGCGTGCCCGAACCCGAACTGCTCGACGCGCTGGGGCGGCCCGGGAGGTCGTTGGCGAAGGTCATCGACGAGTACTGCTACCTGGTGTTCACGCGCGGCTGGACGGCCCCGCGCGCGGGGGTGACGGCCGACGACGTGCGGCGGATCGCGAGTGCCCTGCCGCGCACCGAGGAGCGCGTGGTGCGGGACCAGGTCAGGTTCCGCGTCGGTCGGCTCGTGTACCTGGCCCTGTCGCCCGACGAGGAGACGATGGGGTTCGCGTTCCCGAAGGAGGAACGTGAAGCGCTGATCGCCTCGGCGCCGCACCGGTTCCACGCCCCGACGCGGTCGGACATGCGGTTCAACTGGGTGTGCGCGACGCTGTCGGAGCTGACCGTCGACGAACTCGAGGAGTTGGTCGTGGACGCCTGGCGCATGTGCGTGCCCAAGAGCGTCGCGCGCACCCTGTCCTGAGTGCCGCGGTGGTGTGGTGACCGGCCTTCGGAGGCCGGGGGTCGTGACCCCGTCGTCCGCCGGCCGGTCGGTGTTCCCGCGCGGTCGGGTGCGTCCACCCCGGACCCGTCCACCCCGGACCCGCCGACCCCGTCGTCCCGTCCGCCACGCAGCCGGCGGCGGCCCGGCACCGGCCTCGGCGGCGACCCGGTCGGTGTTCCGGGCACCTCGACCACCGCGTCCCGCGCCGGGCCCGAGCGGAACCGGACGGCGGACCGGGCGACGACAGGCCGGAGTGGTCGTGACACCGCGCTCCACAATTACGCTTCCGTTATGTGCGGTGCGCGGTGCGTGATCACCGCTGCTCAACGTCGCGAAACGGAGTTCCGAAACCCTGCCGGCGGGACGCGTCCGACCATTCGATCATGGACCTTCGTGACGGTCGGTAATGGCCTGTAGGTAGTGAACGGAAGCGTTTCGTAACGCTTCCCCCGTCGGCTCGCGGGAAGTTCGAAGTTCGTGGTCCGACGGACGGGGGCCGGCTATCCGTCGAGCCTAGGCCAGATGGCTCGTTGACAGAGGTTTCCTGCTCGACTACCTTTTGATCAATGTTTGTGGAACAATCGGTCCAATTCATTGACATTGGCTGGGGTGCAAATGTCGGAATTCTACCGTCCCGGCGGCGATATCGTTCGGGGTGAGCCGCCCCGCCGCATCCGCCGACACTCGCGACCGCTGTCGGTCGTGAGTTCGCCCACTGCCTTCTATCAGTTGCGGAACCGCCCCGTATGCGGTTCGGTCCACATCGTTGACGGTGTGGTAGCAGTCACGTAGGTTCGAGTTCGGCCTGGTCAAGGCCCGCTTCGAAGAGCGTGTCAACTGCGGAAAACCGAAGCTTCGTCGATAAGTCGAACTGGTGGGAATCCTGGCGCATGATGTGGCTGAACGACGAGTTCGTCTCCCGATGACGGCTCGCGGACCCGGCTGCCCCATGGGTTTGCCGCGGCGTCGGCCCACCTTGTGAAGTCGTCACGATGGGTTTTCTTCGCCGTCTGGGGGATCAGTCGTGTATTTCTCTGTTCTTGGATCGATTGAGATCCGTCATCAAGGTCAAGTGATCCGGCTCAGCGGGGCCATGCAGCAGACGCTGCTGGTCGCCCTGCTGATGTCGGGAGGCACGTTGTTGACCGTCGACGTACTGATGGAAGAACTCTGGGGAACCACTCCCCCCGCCAAGGTCGCCAACGCGTTGCACGCCCAGGTGAGCCGCCTGCGTCGCAGCCTGGCCAGGCTGGAAGCCGGTCAGGCCGAACCGCGCTTGACGACCAGTCCCTCCGGTTACGTGCTCCGCGTCGACCGGTCGGAATTGGATGCCTGCGTGTTCGTCGACACCATCGACGCGATACGCGCCAGGGTGGACGCGGGACTCGTGGCCGACCCGTCCGCGTGCGCCGCCGAGGTGCGGGCGTCGCTCGCGCAGTGGCGGGGACCGGTGTTCGGCGGCCTGACCGGCGGTCTGCTGTGCCAGACGGCCGCCGCGAGGTTCGCCGAGTCCCGCATCTCGGCCCTGAGCCTGCTCTACGAGCTGGAGATCAGCAGCGGCCACAGCACGAAGGTGCTGCCCGAGCTGACCGAGCTGTTCGCGCAGAACTCGTCCCAGGAGCAGCTGTGCCTGCTGCTCATGGTCGCGCTGTACCGCTCGGGCAGGCAGATCGACGCGCTGGACGTCTACCGGAAGTTCCGGCGGGTCCTCGCGGACAACCTCGGCATCGAGCCGACGCCGGCCCTGCAGCGGTACGAGCGGGCGATCCTGGCGCACGACCCGATCCTCGTCGAGGACTTCCTCCGGGTGTCCCGCGGCGGTGACAACGGCAGGCGGCGCCTGGACCTGGTCCAGCCCGCCATGTCCGCACGGGCCGCCGGCTGAGGCCGGGAGGGCCGACGCCCGACGTCCGCGCCACCCACCGGTCCGGTGGGTGGCGCGGACGTCGTTTCCGAGGGGGTCAGCCGGCGCGGCGGTCGTGCTCCGCGCCCGCCGCCGCGGCGACCGCGGTCCTGATCACCTTGACCGAGCGGTCGACGTCGTCCTCCGTGGTCCGCCACGACACCACGGACACGCGCATGGCCGCCCTGCCGTACCAGACCGTGCCGCCGAACCAGCACTCGCCGCTCGCCTGCACGCGGGCGATCACGTCCCGGGTGACCGCGTCGTCGTCGCCGAACCGCACCATGACCTGGTTCAGCACCACGTCGTTGAGCAGCTCCACGCCCTCGATCCCGGCCAACTGCTCGGCGAACCGGCGGGTGAGCGCGCAGCAGCGGTCGACCAGGTCCGCGACCCCCGCCTTGCCCAGCGTGCGCAGCGCCGCCCAGACCGGCAGGCTCCGCGCGCGGCGGGAGAAGTCCGGCACCCACTCGATGGCGTCGCGCTCGCCCGGCCGCTCGGCGGGCAGGTAGCCGGCGCGCTCGTTCAGCATCGCCGCCCGGTGCGCGTCCGGCCGCGTCACGAAGACGATGCCGCAGTCGTAGGGCACGTTGAGCCACTTGTGCGCGTCGCACGCCCACGAGTCGGCCCGCTCCACCCCCTCGACCAGCGGGCGCAGCGACGGGCTCGCCGCCGCCCACAGCCCGAACGCGCCGTCCACGTGCACCCACGCGCCGTACCGGTGCGCCAGGTCGCAGATCTCGCCCACCGGGTCGATGGCGCCGGAGTTCACGTCGCCGATCTGCGCGCACACGATCGGCGGCGACGCGCAGTCGGCCAGCACGCGCGCCAGCTCGTCGACGCGCATCCGGCCCCGCTCGTCCACCGGCACGACGCGGACCCGGCCCGAGCCGAACCCGAGGTACCGCAGGGCGAGGTCGATGGTCATGTGGTGCTGCGCCCCGGCGATCACCTCGATCTCCGGCGCTTCGCGCAGGCCGTGCTTCTCCACGTCCCAGCCGCGCTGGCCCAGCAGGTGGTTGCGCGCCGCGGCGAGCGCGGTCAGGTGGGCCATCGTGCAGCCGGTCGGGAACCCCACCGAGGTGCCCGGAGGCAGCCCGAAGAGGTCGACCAGCCAATCGCCGGCGACGTGCTCGGCGACCGAGATGGCGGGGGAGAGGTTGTACAGGCTGGCGGTCTGGTCCCAGGCGGCGACCAGCCAGTCGGCCGCCACCGCGACCGGCAGCGTGCCGCCGGTGACGTAGCCGAAGAATCGCGGACCGGACGCCGCCGGAATTCCCCCGCGCTCGACGGCCTCGCCCAGCAGCTTGATCGTGTCGACCGCGGGCAGGGAGTTTTCCGGCATGGGGCCGCCGAGCAGTTCGATGAGTTCGTCGAGACCAGCCGTGGCGCCCACCGGCCGTTCCCGCAACCCGGTCAGGTAGTCCACTGCCTGCCGATAGGCCAGGTCGAGTGGCGCTCGTTCGATATTGGTCACGAACTACACGATAGGCAGTGGCGCTGACCGGGACCTGACCATTGTCGGGCCTGTTCGCGAATTACTCCGGAAACACCAAGGCACTCGCTGCCGACAGCCGGGGCCATCGGTCGCGAGCGCCGAGGAGGTGGATCGCGGGGAATCGTCACTCGAGCTGGGACACGATCATGGTGCAGTCGCTGTGCGCCTTCGTCCAGTGACCCTTGCCCTCGGTGTCCTCCACCAGCATGGTGTTTCCGGGGATGAACCGGCGCGACTCGCCGTCGCTCACCCGGGACTCCAGGTCGCCGCTGATCAGCGTCATGATCTGGCGCCGCGGGGCCGGGTGGAAGTCGCCCACGTAACCGGCCGGGAGGAACAGGTAGACCACCTGCTTCGCGGGCACGCCGGCGGAGACGTAGAACGGCGGCGCGGGCGGCGCGAAGTCCTGCGCGACCACCTCCAGCATCTCGTCGACGAAGTGCGACTCACCGGACTCGTCGTGGTACAGCCGCTGGACTGCAATCTTGCGTGACTCGTCGCTCAAGTTCTTCTCCTTCGAATCGGACGCTCGCTCACGAGCATCCCAGAGGTCGCTGATTCCACGCTGATGCGGGACTGCCGCGGCGGATCGCCGGCTCGGCTCAGCGCCAGATCAGGAACGCGTCAGGACCCGTGTCGTAAGGTGGTGACAGCGAAAGGGAGAACGACGAAGCGGAAGCAAGTCGGGAGAGGTACCCAAAGCGGCCTAATGGGGTCCGGGAAACCGGACGGGCTCGCGCCCACGCAGGTTCGAATCCTGCCCTCTCCGCCACCTTTCGCCCGGTAAGTCGGGAGAGGTACCCAAAGCGGCCCAATGGGGTCCGGGAAACCGGACGGGTTCACGCCCACGCAGGTTCGAATCCTGCCCTCTCCGCACGTCCGGCACGGGCGGCGCGGCCGATCGTGCCCAATCCGATCCGGTTTACTACAGAAACGGAGATGCGGTGCCCAGCATCGATACTCCTGACGTGGCGGTCGGCGACCCGGTCGACCACCGGGCGGTCGTCGACGAGGTGACCTCCTGGCTCACGCGTCCGGCGGACGAGGTGGACGCGAAGCTCGCGCCCGAACAGGCCCGCGTGGTGGCGGCGGTCGACCGGCTGAACGGCGACGCCGAGTCCGGGGACGACGACGCGTACTACCTGCAGCAGCTGCTGCTCTCGCGCATCTACCAGACGGTCATGCAGATCCCGGAGTCGCCGACGGCCGAGGGGTCGCGGGTGCTGCACGAGGTCACCCGGTCGCTGGAGGTCGCCACCATCGCCTCGGAGAACCGGTGGATCGAACCGGGCTTCCTCGACTCCGCGCCCACCGAGCCCCGGGAGTACCTGTCCTGGCTCAAGGGCATCGTGCGGGGCCACCGCGCCTTCAAGCACCCCTACTACACCGAGTTCATCAACCAGTCCGCCGGGCACGACGACCTGCGGACGTACGTCATCCAGGAGTCCCTGGTCGACGGCCGGTTCGACGACTTCCTCGCCATGATGCAGGTCGGCACGTCCGGCCAGGCGAAGATGGAGATCGCGAACAACTTCTGGGACGAGATGGGCAACGGCGACCCGGCCGAGGTCCACACCCACCTGTTCAACAAGATCTACGAGGTGTTCGACGTCCGCCTCGACGAGGTCGAGCACCTGCTCACCGGCAGCGACCTGCTCTCCGGCAACCTCGCCGTGATGCTGTGCCGCTACCGCAACCTCTACCCGGAGGCCGTGGGCTACCTCGGCATGACCGAGTGGCTGGTCCCGGACCGCTTCCTCAACGTCATCCGCGCGTGGGAGCGGCTCGGCCTGCCCGAGGTCGGCATCACCTACCACCGGTTGCACGTGACCATCGACTCCCAGCACGCCGCCGGGTGGTTCCACAACGTGGTGCTGCCCGCCGCGACCTCGGAGTACATGCGCCGCGGCATCGCCCGCGGTGCGCTGTGGCGGGTGAACTCCTCGGCCCGCCACCTCGACGAGCGCCTGTCCTACGCCCGCGTCACGGCCAAGGCCTGACAGCCGGCACCCCGTCCCGGTCCGGCCCGCGGCAGCAAACCGCCGCGGGCCGGACCTTTCCCGCCGTCCGGCCCGGGGAGCACGCGCACCCACGCGCGACCCGGGCCGGACGACGGCCGGAAGCCACGAGCCGCCCGCACCGGCGGCTCGTGGCTTTCCGGTTCCCCGGGTCCTCCGCCGCTCAGCGGTGCTGCTTCACCGGCATGGTGCGGATCAGCTCGACCGCCTCCGGCACGCCCATGTACGGCAGGCGGACCTCGGCCATGTCGTCGGTCCACTGCTCGGCCAGGTCGTAGCGCTCCTGCGGCGTGGTCTCCAGCAGCTTGCGGCCGGGGAACACCTCGTAGTCGCGCAGCAGGTCCGCGTGGGCGGCCATCCCCTCCTGGAACAACTCCTCCCGGTGCAGCACGAACTCGTCCACCGGCAGCTCGTCCCACAGCGCCTTGCCGCGCCGCACCAGCTCGATGAGCCGCGGCCGGTACTCGGGGTGCCGGATCAGGTGCTTGCGGACGATGTCGCTGCCCACCGCGAGGTGGCGGATCTCGTCGATCGACGCGCCGCGCGCGATCTCCGCGGCGGCCGGGTCCAGCAGCGTCCACTTGCGCTCGCTGAGCTCGGCCGCGGGCGCCAGGACGCCCTCGATGACGATGGTGAACACCGCGACCGCGCCGATGAAGTCGCCCTCGTCGCGCACCACGCCGGTGGCGAAGTCGGCGATCGGGTCGAGCACGCGTTCGGTGTAGTCGGCGCCCTGCTCGTCGATCAGGGCGTGCAGCTTGTCCTCCGGCACGCCGAGTTCGAGCAGGTGCCGCCGGAAGATCATCGCGTGCCGGGCCTCGTCGACCACCTGGGTGGTGAAGAACTCCAGCTCGGCGATCCCCGGCGCGGCGATGACGTAGTTCGACAGCACCCGCACCGCCCGCGCCTCGGCGATGGAGCGGTTGCCCAGTTCGAGCACCAGCGCCTCCCGCAGGGGGCCGGGCTCGCGCATGTAGTCGGGGGTGGTGGTCGAGTGGCCGCGATCGGCGCGGCCGCGCAGGGTTCCCTGCGCCACGGCGGTCAGCCAGTACGCCAGGTCGCACTGCTCGGCCGACATCGTGAGCTCCTGGGCGCCGTCGAGCAGGTTGGGCGCCCGGTCCCAGTCGGCTTCGACCGGTACGTCGATAGTCATGTCTTCCTTCCGCGGTGGTGTGGACTGCGTGGACGACCGCCCGCACGCGACGCGGGCCGACAGGCGAAGCCCGTCGACCCGCGCTCGTGGTGCCGGCCCGGTGCGGGCGCGGTCGGGTGGATCAGTGGGTGGCCTGGGCCGGCAGCGGGGCGACGTCGTCCTCCAGCGGCGCGGGCACCCGGTCGGACTGCGACCGGCGGCGCATCATGTCCACCAGTTGCTGGTAGCGGGGGCTGTCCTCCGGCTCGAACGGCAGGCCGAACGGCTTGAGGAAGTTGCCGAACACGCCGCGGTCGCCGAAGACGTGGAACGCGACGGCCAGCAGCGCCCACTCCGGGCCGAAGATCAGCATCCACAGGCCCACCACGACACCGCACGTGATGAAGCTGTGCATGGTGTTGTAGAGGACGTAGTAGAACTTCGGGATGCGACCGTCCTTGCTGCGCCGGTACGCGATCGCGCCGGGGATGTAGCCGAACACGTCGATGTAGAGGAACAGGCCGATCGCCGCGATCCAGTTGATCTCGGTGAAGTGCACGATCATCAGCACGATCGTGATGGCGAACGCCACCAGGTACTCCGCCCGGTGCAGGGCGAAGGTGGTCGGCGACTCGTAGGGGTTCTTGATGTCCATGGCTGCGCCCTTCCACGACCTCGTGGTGGTGGTCTGCGGTGATCAGGACAGGTGGAGCGGGTTGCCGGCGAAGTAGTCGGCCAACTGCGCCGCCACGCTGCCGCGCGAAGGCGGGTGGAACGCCAGCGCGTGCACCGCGGACGCGAGGTAGGCCACCTCCGGCGAGCGGATGAACGCGATGCCGCCGAGCATCTCCACGGCCTGCGCCACCGTGCTGGAGAGCAGGTCCTGCGACGCGTACCGGGCCACCAGCACCTTCGCCACGGCCTCGTCGTCGGTCACGCCGTCCTCCAGGGCGCGGGCCGCGCCCTCGACCAGGTCGACGGCCGCCTCCATGCGGACCGCGAGCGCGCCGCGGTCGCTGTCGCTGCCGCGCTTGCGCGACAGCACGGTGTCCACCAGGGACGAGGCCGCGCCGACGTAGGCGGCCGACGTCAGCAGCTCGAACCAGGTGAACCCGGCCCGCTGGAGGTCGTCCAGGCTCTGCTGGTCCTCCAGCGTGCTGCGGATGACCATGCTCCGCGGCACGTGCACGTCGGTCAGCCGGACCTCGTGGCTCTGCGAGGCGGCCAGGATCGGCGTGGTCCAGAACGGCGCGACGTCGATGCCGGGCGAGTCGGCCCGGATCAGCAGCAGCGCCAGGCCGGACCAGCCGTCGGAGTCGGTGAGGTTGACGCTGGCCGTGAGCACGTCCATCGACAGCGACAGGCTGCACGGCTTCTTCGAGCCGTTGACCCGGTAGCCGTCCTCGACCGGTTCGGCGACGACGGCCGGGGCGAGGATGTTCTGGTCGGTGCGGCCCTCGGCCCAGCCGGACGCCAGCAGCAGCCGGTCGCCCGCCACCGAGGACAGCAGCGCGAACTGCGTGGCGGTGAGCCGCTCCGCGGTCTGCGCGAGGCTGAACAGCATCGCCACGGTGAAGTGGTGCATGACCGTGGCGACGCCGAGGGACGGGGACACGGAGGCCAGGCCGCGCTGCACCCTGGTCGCCTCCAGCGGTCCGGCCGCCGCGCCGCCGTACTGCGAGGGCACCAGCAGACCGGGACCGGAGTGTTTCCGGTACATCTCGACCACCGGGCTGTCGGCGGCCTCCCGCTCTGTCATCGGCAAGCTCTCCAGAGTGCCGAGCAGTCCGGGGTGGAAGCGCTCACAGGCCTCCCGTGCGGTTTCCAGAGAACGCATTGCCGTGCCTTTCACGCGAGAGGGCCGAATAGGCGACGCAATGGTGCGCCAAGGGCGCTGCACGTCTCGCGACCCAGCCTGGCAGCCTGGCGCTGACCTGACCCTGACACCGTTCTGACCTGCTTTGACGGTCAATGGGGGAGGTGGCTGCTGACCGCGTGCTGACTGCGCGCGATCAGCTCTTGCGGTGGCGCGGAACTCGTGCGATAAACGAGGCGAACGCAGCTGACGACCGCCACGGGCGAGTTTGGATGCCGTCATGACAGAAGTGTCAGTGGAATCGGACGTGGTGGACACGATTCGGCGGTACGCCGATTCGGGCAATCCCAGCGCCTATTTCGCGTTCAACACCGGCAACGAGCACTTCCGGCTGCCCGGGGTGCCCGGCCTCATCGTGTACCGGCCGGTCGGCCGGTACCTGGTGCAGTTCGGCGGCCCGTTCGCGCCGCCGGACGCCGCGGGCGCGCTGCTGCGCGGGTTCGTCGCGCTCGCCGCCGAGCAGGGTCGGGAGATCGTCGCCGTCCAGCTCCAGGGCGCGGACGCGGGGCCGTACCTGGCGGAGGGCTTCACGATCAACCAGATGGGCGCCTCCTACGCGGTGGACCTGGACACCTTCTCTTTGGCGGGCACGAGGTTCATGCGCCTGCGCAACAAGATCTCCCGGGCGATCCGCACCGGCCTGGAGGTCCGCGAGGCCCCCTACGAGGAGTGGGCGGACCAGGTCCGCGCGCTGGACGCGGCCTGGCTCGGCACCAAGGGGCCGGACGTCAAGCCGCTGGAGTTCCTGGTCGGCCAGACCGGCGGGCCGTACCAGCACCTGCGCCGGCTGTTCGTCGCCGAGCGCGAGGGCACCCTCGTCGGGTACGTGTCCTACGCGCCGGTGTACGGACCGCAGGCCGGGTGGATGCACGACCTGAGCCGGCGGCAGCCCGACTCGCCGCCGGGTGTGATGGAGGCGATCAACAAGGCCGCCCTGGACACCTTCCGCGAGGAGGGCGTGAAGTGGCTGCACTTCGGCTTCACCCCGTTCACCTCGCTGGACGCGCCGAGGTTGCCGGGCTACAGCAAGGCCTTCCACTGGTTCATCAACCACCTGTGGGAGCACGGCGAGCACATCTACCCGTCGCGGACCCAGTTGGCCTACAAGGAGAAGTGGGCGCCGAGCCTGGTGCTGCCCGAGTACCTCGCGTTCCAGCACGGCGCGAGCCTGCCCGCGCTGGTGCACGTCTTCCGGGCGTGCAACGCCATCTGACGCCGCCGTCCGACCGCGCCACCGAAGGGGTGCCGATGCTTGAGCAGCAGATCGGGGAACAGGGCCTGCGGGTCGTGGAGTCGTTCACCGCGTGCGGGGCCGCGCCGGACGACCTGGACGTCGCCCGGGCCGCCGACGAGGCGTTGGCGCGGTTGGAGGTCCTGCTCGCCGAAGCCGAAGCCGAAGCCGGCTCGGACCTCGGGACCGACGCCGGGACCGCGGCCGAGCCCGGTGGGACGCCCGACCGGACCGGCTCCCTGCGGTAGCCGATCCGGTCGCACCGCCCGCCGGCCGCGCCGGCGGGCGGTTCAGTCGTCCTCGCCGAGCGTCGGGTCGCAGCGGTAACCCATGATCAGCACGTCCCTGACCGCCGGGGTGCTGTCGTCCACGACGGTGATCGGCGTGACCGCGTGCAGGATCATCTCGTCGGCCCAGAACATCGTGTCCATGGTGTTCTGGAGCTGGAACTCCGCGACCAGTTCCCGGTCCTTCGTGTAGACCTGCGAAAAACCGCCGGACGCGTTCGTCCGGGACATCAGGTGGATCGCGCCGAAGTGGACCTCGTCGCGGTGCGGGCCCTCCGGCGTCGGCTCGCCGAGTTCCTCGGACCGACCGATGATGCGGAACTGGTGGCACTGCACGTCCCACGGCTGGTGCAATTGTTCCGGCTCCACCGGGAAGTGCTCGAAGTTCCACCGGATCAACGCCTGGAGCAGTGGGTTCTGCACGGTGGTCGCGGTCAACGGGGGCACCGAGCGCTCGATACCGCCGCCGTAGTCGTTCACCTCGGCCGACTGGAAGTAGGGCCGGTGCGGCCGCAGTCGGACCGAGTCGGTGGCGGGCACGTAGCGAAAGCGGTCGTAGCGCCGCTCCCGGAATCGGGCGCCGTTCTTGAGGTACTGGTCCACTTCGAGGTTCTCCCACTCCTTGGCCAGGTCGGCCTCGAAGCGGCGGAGTTCCGGGTCGATCGTCAACTCGGCCGCGGGTACCCGGGCGTAACCCCTGGTCCGCAGCTCTTCACGGGCATTGGGCACCGCTCTGTCCTCCATCCGGGGCTGATCCCACCTCGACGATCCCAAAATGCGCCTGACAGCGAACTGACACGTCCGCGACCGGTTCGGGGTGTCAGCGGGTAGTCAGCCGGAGGTCACGTCGCGGTGATTTACTCGAAGCGCCAGCCGAAGGGGACGGATGCGATGACCGCGGTGCTCGAAAAATTGCAATCGCTGTCCAGGGCGGAACGGCTCGCCGAACTCGAAACCGTAATAGTGGCGGAGTTCAAGGCGGCGTTGCTGATGGACGAGGACGACGAACTGCCGTTGACCGACAGCTTCTTCGACCTGGGCTTGACCTCATTGGGCCTGATGGACGTCCGCGAACGCCTGGAGGAACTCCTCGGCCGCGGCATCGGCAGCACGATGCTGTTCAACAGCCCCACCGTGGAGCTGTTGCTGGACTACTTGACCACCGACGTGCTCACCGAGTTGTTCCCGGCGCGTCGACAGTGACCGGACAGGAGACGCCGGCCATGCCGGACGAGGATGTCGCGACGATCCGGGCGGAGCTGCTGGCCGCCTACGAGACCATCCAGCAGCAGCAGCGCAGCCTGGAGAAGATCGTCCTGGAACGGCTCGAACCGATCGCCGTCGTCGGCACGGGGCTGCGCTTCCCCGGCGGCAACGACACCCTCGACGGCTTCGAGGAGTTCCTGCGCGCGGGCGGCTCGGGCATCGGTCCGCTGCCCCGCGAGCGCTGGGACGTCGCCGACCAGGACGTCGAGGGGCGCATCGGCACGGTGGCGGGCGGCTTCCTCGACCGGGTCGACGAGTTCGACGCCCAGTTCTTCAACATCCCGCCCAAGAGCGCGCCGTACGTCGACCCGCAGCAGCGGCTGCTGCTGGAGACCGCGTGGGAGGCGTTGGAGAACGCCAACATCGACCCCACGGCGCTCCGGCACGGCAACGGCGCGGTGTACGTCGGCGCGTCACCGCTGGACTTCGCGCTCGGCCTGGGCACCCTCGGGGCGGACCAGCTCGACGGCGCCATGGCCACCGGCCTCGGCGCCTACTCGCTGTCGGGCCGGCTGTCCTACTTCCTCGGCTGGCGCGGCCCCAGCCTGACCGCGGACACCGCGTGCGCGTCGTCGCTGACGGCGCTGCACCTGGCCGTGGAGGGCCTGCGCCGCCACGAGAGCGACATCGCGCTGTGCGGCGCGGTCAACGCGCTGCACGACCCGCGCTCGTTCATCATCCTGTCCAAGGGGCGGATGCTGTCGCCCGACGGCCGCTGCAAGTCCTTCGACGACGCCGCCGACGGGTACGCCCGCGCCGAGGGCTGCGGCGTGCTGGTCCTCAAGCGGCTGTCCGACGCGTGGCAGGACGGCGACACGGTGCTCGCCATCGTGCGCGGCACCGCCATCGGCCAGGACGGCGAGAGCGCGGGCCTCACCGCGCCCAACGGCGTGGCCCAGGAAGCGGTCATGCGCACGGCGCTGGCGAACAGCAGGCTCGAACCGGCCGACATCCAGTACGTCGAGGCGCACGGCACCGGCACGCCGCTGGGCGACCCGATCGAGATGGGCTCGATCCACGGCGTCTTCGGCGGTTCCCGGTCCCACGACGACAGGCTGACCGTCGGCTCGCTCAAGTCGAACATCGGCCACATGGAGCCGGCCGCGGGCGTCGGCGCGGTCATCAAAGTGATCCTGCAACTGCGCGCCGGCGTGTTCTACCCGAGCCTGATCGACGCGCCGTCCGGCCGCATCCCGTGGCACGACTACTCGGTGACGGTGCCGACCGAGTGCCGCCCGTGGGAGGCGCCGGTCCGCCGCGCGACCGTGAACGGGTTCGGCGTCACCGGCGCGATCGGCGTCGCGGTGCTGGAGGAGGCACCCCAGCCGCCCGCCCCCGAGGTGCCGCCGCGGGACCTGCCGCGCGACGCCGGGCACGTGTTCACCCTGTCGGCGAAGAGCGAGACGGCGTTGCGCCGGCAGATCGAGCGGTACCGGCGGTTCGTCGCCGAGCACCCGGACCTCGACCTGGCCGACCTGTGCCACACCGCCAACACCGGCCGGGCCCACTTCCGGCACCGCGTCGCGGGCGAGGTGCGCACGCACGCCGAGCTGACCGCGCTGCTGGACCGCGAGGCCGCCAACCCCGGCGTGCGCCCGCGCGGGTCGTTCCGCCGGGTCGCGTTCCTGTTCACCGGTTCCGGCTCGCAGCACGTCGGCATGGGCGAGGTGCTCTACGAGCGGTACCCGGGGTTCCGCGCCCGGGTCGACGAGTGCGACGCGCTGTTCCGGCCGCACCTGGGGCGTTCGATCACCGACCTGATGTTCGGCCGCGCGCCGGACGCCGCGGACGTGATCGCGGAGACCAGGTTCGCGCACGCCGCCCTGTTCACGCTGGAGTACGCGCTCGCGGGGCTGTGGCGCTCGTGGCGGGTCGAGCCCGCGGTGCTGATCGGGCACAGCGTCGGCGAGGTCGTCGCGGCCACGGTCGCGGGCGTGTTCTCCCTGGCCGACGGCGTGGCGTTCCTGGCCACCAGGGCCCGGCTGATCGAGTCGGTGGCGGGCGCGGGCGGGATGGCCGCGGTCGCCGCACCGGTGGACGAGGTCGCCCCCCTGCTGGAGCGGTGGCCCGACCTGGCGGTCGCCGCGGTCAACGCGCCCGACCAGTGCGTGGTCTCCGGCGGCGCGGACTCGCTCGCCGCGGTGGTCGAGGTGCTGCGGGAGCGCGGCGCGGTGGTGAAGCCGCTGCGGGTGTCGAGCGCGTTCCACTCCCCGCTGGTCGCCGGGGTCTCCGACGAGCTGCGGGAGTTCCTGGAGGGCGTGGAGTTCCACGAGCCGGAGCTGACGGTCATCTCGAACGAGACCGGCGCGCCCGCGTCCGCGGACGAGATCACCACGCCCGGGTACTGGGTCCGGCACGTCAACGACACCGTGCGCTTCGCGGCGGGCGTGGCCGCGATCGCCGAGCGCGGCCGGCACGTGATGCTGGAGGTCGGGCCCGCCGGGGTGCTGACCGCGCTGGCGCGCCAGTGCGTGCCCGAGGACGACCACCGGTGGCTCGCCTCGCTCAGCCCCCGCGACGCGGACGCGCGGACCATCCGCGAGACGTTGGCGCACCTGTACGTGGCCGGGGTCGACGTCGCGTGGGCCGCCGTCCACGAGGGGCGGCAGCGGCAGCGGGTCGCGCTGCCGACCTACGCCTTCGACCGCCGCCGGTACGGGTTGCCGAGGCGGGCGGCGGACCTCGACGCGGCCGGGCACCCGCTGCTCGGCCGGGCCGTGCCGGCCGAGGCGCCGGCACGGGAGTTCGCGAGCCGGATCAGCGCGCGCCGACCGGCGTACCTGGCCGACCACCGGGTGGGCGGGAAGGCCTTCCTGCCGGCCGCGGCGCACGTCGAGGTCCTGCTCGCGCTGGCCGACGAGCTGCACGGCGACGCCGGCCGCCCGATCGAGGACGTCCGCTTCCACGAGGCCGTGTTCCTGACCGACCGCCCCACCGGGCTGCGCACCAGGGCGACGCCCGGCGCGGACGGCCGGTGGCGGGTCGACGTGCACAGCCGGCACGACGGCGAACCCGGTGAACGCCGGTGCGCGTCCGCCGTGCTGGGCGCCCCGGACGTGCCCGCCCTGACCGACACCGGCCGCGAGCTGCTGCGCCGCCTGGACGACCTCGGCGAGCCGGACCAGGTGCTGGGCGCGGACGAGGTGCGCGCCGCCTACGCCCGCGCGGGCCTGGACTACGGCCCGGAGTTCAGCCGGGCGAGGGCGGTGCGCCGGCACGGCGCGGACCTCGCGGTCTGCGAGCTGTCCGGCGAGGGCCTGTCCACCGCCGAGCACCTGCCGCCGCCGCTGATGGACGGGGTGACGCACGGCCTCGCGGCGTTCGTGGACGACGGCGAGAGCTACGTGGCCACCGGGATCGCGCGGGTGCGCGTGTTCAAGAAGCCGCGGGCGCGGCTGCTGCGCTCGGTGCTGCGGATCACCAGGCCGGAGCGCGGCCCGGCGTTCACGCTGGACGCCGTCCTGCTGGAGGACGGGACGCCGGTGCTGGAGCTGTCCGGCATGGCGTTCGTGCGGCTGTCCCGCGCCCCGTCCGCACCGGCCGCCGGACCGGCAGCCGCCGGTGACGCCGCGAACGGCAACGGGAACGGCGCGAACGGGAACGGGCAGGTCCCGCCCACGCCCGTCGCCGACGTCATCCGCCGCACCCTGGCGGACCTGCTGTCCATGGACGAGGCGGACGGGGTCGACGGCGACACCACGTTCCTCGAACTCGGGGTGGACTCGTTGGTGGTCGTGGACCTCAAGGACCGCCTCCAGTCACGGCTCGGCCTGACGCTGCCGCTGTCCGCGGTGCTCGAACGGCCGACGGTCGACCAGCTCGCCACTTTCCTCGACCACCAACTCGCGGGCGACCCGGTCGGGTCCCGCACCGGAGGTGATGATGACCGGGGTTGAGATCACCGGGATCGACGAGCACGCCCACGCCGGGCACGAGCCGGACGAGCAGACGCTGACCGCGAGGTCCGCGCTGCACGCCGCGCTGCGGCCCGACGCCGTGGCGGTGGTCTGCGAGGACCGCTCGCTGACGTTCGGGCAGCTGCACGCGGAGAGCAACCGCACGGCCCACGCCCTGCTGGCCGAGGGCCTGGCGCCCGGCACGCGGGTCGGCTACCTGGGCATGGAGTCCGAGCACTACTTCGACATCGCCCTGGGCTGCGCGAAGAGCGGCACCGTGCTCGTGCCGATCAACTGGCGGCTCACGCCCCGCGAGATCGACCACGCGCTGCGCGACTCGCGCGCCGAGCTGCTGTTCGTGGAGAGCGCCTTCCAGGACGTGGTGGGACGGCTGCGCGCCGCGCTGCCCGCCCTGCGGACGGTGATCACGCTGGACAGCCCGACGCACGTGGCGGGCGGCCTGCTGGAGTGGAAGGCCGGCCGGTCGGACACCGACCTGTCGCCGGGCACCGGCCGGGACGACGCGGTCGCCCAGCTCTACACCAGCGGCACCACCGGCCTGCCCAAGGGCGTGGTGCTGCCGCACCGGACGTTCTTCACGTTCATCGCGGACATGCGGCGGCACGGCGTCGACTGGATCGACTGGCAGCCGACCGACCGGGGGCTGAGCTGCTTCCCGGCGCTGCACACCGCGGGCTTCGGCTGGTTCTTCCACTCGTTCAACGTCGGCGCGACCACGGTGATCATGCGCCGGTTCATCGCCGACGAGGCCGCGCGGATCATCGAGCGCGAGCGGATCACCATGCTGTGGGTGGCCCCGGCGATGATGCGCATGATGATCACCGAGCGGGGGGTGACCAGCGAGACGTTCGCCTCGCTGCGCAAGGTGGTCTACAGCGGCTCGCCGATCGACCGGGAACTGCTGCTGACCTGCCTGGAGGTCATGGGCTGCGAGCTGGTCCAGGGCTACTCGTCGGCCGAGGCGGGCAGCTTCGTGACCTGCCTGCCGCCCGCGGCGCACACGTCGGACAGCACCGTGCTCGGCTCGGCCGGCCTGGTCTGCCCCGGCAACGAGGTGCGGATCGTCGACGAGGACGGCACGCCGCTGCCCGCGGGGCAGCTCGGCCGGGTCCTGGTGCGCAGCCCCGGCCACTTCATCGAGTACTGGCGGCAGCCCAAGGCCACCGCCGACGCGCTGGTGGGGGACTGGCTGCGGATGGGCGACCTCGGGTACCTGGACGAGAACGGCTACCTGTTCCTGGTCGACCGGGTCAACGACACCATCATCGTGGCGGGCCAGAACATCTACCCGGCCGAGGTGGAGGCCGTCCTGCGGGACCACCCGGACATCGTGGAGGTCGCGGTGTTCGGCGTGCCCGACCCGCACTGGGGCGAGGCCGTGCGCGCCGCCGTGGTCTTCCGCCCGGACGGCGCCGTGCCGCCGCGCGAGCTGGTCCGCTTCCTGCGCGGCAAGATCGCCGACTTCAAGATCCCCACCGGGTTCGTGACCGTGGACGCCCTGCCGCGCAACCCCACCGGCAAGCTCCTGCGCCGGGTCCTGCGCGAGCAGCACGGGACCGGGCCGAGCGCACCGCAACGGCAGACGACCGGCCTCACCGACTCCCCGCGGAGGACACCGTGATGCTCGATCCCGAAGAGTTCGCCGACCGGTACGTGGCGCTGTGGAACGAGGTCGACCCCGACCGCCGCCGCCAGGGCGTGCTGGAGCTGTACGCGCCGGACGCCACCTACGTGTTCTACCGCCGCGACCCGGTGATCGGCCACGAGGCGATCATCGCCCAGCTGGCCTACACCCACGAGATCTACGACCCGATGGGATACGTTTTCCGCTCGGCGCACAACGCGGTCGGCCACCACAACCTGATCCGGTTGAACTGGATGATGGTGCTGGCCTCGACCGGTGAGACGGAAATGCGCGGCGAGGACCTGCTGGTGCTCGACGACGACGGGCGAATCCTCTCGGACTACCAGTTCCACGACAAGCTGCCGGAGTCGTTCGTCTACAACGACGGGTACGAGACCCACGGGGTCGCCACCCGGCCGGCCAGGCCCGAGCGGGTCATCCCCTGGCCGCAGCAGCAGCTCCAGCGGTCGCCGGGCACGCCTGCCGGATGATCGCCGCCGCGGTGGGCACCGCGTGCTCCGCCGGGCCCTTCCCGGCGAACGCCGTGCCGTTGACGAGGAGTCCGCCGATGATCAGCAGGAGCGTGTCCGCGAGGCCTTCGGGGTCCTCGGCCCCGGCCTCGCGGCCGTAACTGGCCAGCAGCGCCCGCACGCGTTCCAGGTGCGCCACGGCCGCCAACCGGCCGGGGTGGTCCTCGTCGCGGAACTCGGCGATCGTGTTGTAGAACACGCACCCGTAGAAGTCGTCGGCCAGGACGCTGTCGTGGATGAACTCCACCAGCGCCAGCATCTGCCGGGCCGGGTCGCCCTCGTGGGGCCGCGTCGCCGCGTCGGCGTACTCGCCCCAGGCCTCGTCGGTCTCCCGCAGCCACTCCGCGACCAGGTAGTCCTTGCTGCTGAACTCACGGTAGACCAGGCTCTTGCCGAGACCTGTCTCGTCCACGAGTCGCTGCATGCCGACGGAGCGGACGCCGTGACGGCCGAACAGCCGCGAGGCGACGGCCAGGATCCGCTGCTTGGTGTCGGGGGCTTGCCGGCGCGCCATGTGTGCTCCTCGAATCCGGCTACACACCATCCCTGTGGAGCCAGGTTAACACCGCGCGACGGCTTCGGACCGATCGGTCTGCGTCTTCCCGCCCACAGCGCCGCGGCCGGGCCGCGAGGGGGTCGCCCCCTCGCGGCCCGGCCGCGGCGTGTCGGATCAGCCCTTGACGTAGCCCATGCCCTCGACGATCAACCCGTCGCGCAGGCGCATCAGGTTGACCCCGCGCACGTGGTCCTTCGGGCCCGGGCCCCAGGTGAGCTTCCACCGGATGATGCCCCGGTCACCGGATGCCCAGACCTCCTCGGGCTCGAAGTTCGCGTTGGCGTCCGCCGCGATCGCCGACCAGAACTCCCGGCAGGCGGCCAGCCCCTCGTGCCGCGAACCGTCCGGCGCCGGTCCCGAGTTCTCCAGGACGCAATCCTCGGCGAGCAGTCCCTCCAGCAGGCTCGGGTCGTGCTTCTGGAATGCCGCGTTGAATTGGTTCAGCACCTGCAAGGTCTTGTCGTCGGACATCGGTCTTTCGTACCTCCGTGTCGGCGGTCTGGTAAGTGAAGTAAAGCCACATGCGGCCGCCGGTGCCACTTCCATCGGCGGCCGTATCAGTGCCGTGTCAGAATTCGGCCGTTCAGCGCAACCGGTCCTCGGGCGCCCGCGCGACCCACTCGGTGAACGACTCGGACCCGTCGACCCGGTCGTCGAGGTAGCGCAGGCTCAACCGCTCGACGTAGGCGGGCAGCTCGGCCGCCGTGGTCTTCAGGCCCCGCAGCTTGCGGCCGAAGCCGCCGCCCTGGTTCTCCGCCATGCCCAGGCCGCCGCCCAGGTGCACCTGGAAGCCCTCCACCTGGGCGCCGTCGGCGTCGGTGACCAACATGCCCTTGAGGCCGATGTCGGCGACCTGGGCGCGGGCGCAGGAGTTGGGGCAGCCGTTGAGGTTGATGCTCAGCGGCACCGGCCGGTCGCCGAGCCGTTCCTCCAGCTCCGCCACCAGGGTCGCGGCCCGCTGCTTGGTGTCCACCACGGCGAGCTTGCAGAACTCGATGCCGGTGCACGCCATCGTGTTGCGCCGCCACGGCGACGGCTCGGCCTCCAGGCCGATCGCCCGCAGCTCGCGCACCAGCGGTGCGGGGTCGGCGACGTCGAGCACCAGCAGCTTCTGGTACGCCGTGAGCCGGACGCGCCCGGAACCGTGCGCCTCCGCGAGGTCCGCGAGCCGGGTCAGCTGCTTGCCCGACACCCGCCCGACCACCGGCGCCACGCCGACGTAGTGCCGACCGTCCCGCTGCCGGTGCACGCCGATGTGGTCGATCGGCGCCGCGGGCAGCGCGGGCGGTGGGCCGTCGAGCAGCGGGCGGCCCAGGAACTCCTCCTCCAGCACGGCCCGGAACCGCTCCACGCCCCAGTCCGCGACCAGGAACTTCAGCCGCGCCCGGTGCCGCAGCCGCCGGTACCCGTAGTCCCGGAACAGCCGCGTGATCGCCAGCCACACGTCCGGCACCTCGGCGAGCGGCACCCACGCGCCCAGCCGCTGGGCGAGCATGGGCGCGGTGGACAGGCCGCCGCCCACCCGGACGTCGAAGCCCGGCCCGTGCTCCGGGTGCACCGCACCGAGGAACGCCACGTCGTTGGCCTCGTAGGGCACGTCGGCCAGCCACGACACGGTCGACTTGAACTTGCGCGGCAGGTTGGACAGCGAGAGGTCGCCGACGAAGCGGTCGACGATCTCCCGGATGGCCGGGGTCGCGTCCACGACCTCGTCCACCGAGACCCCGGCGACCGGGCTGCCCAGCACCACGCGCGGGCAGTCGCCGCACGCCTCGGTGGTGGACAGGCCGACCTCCTCCAGCCGCCGCCAGATCTCCGGCACGTCCTCGATGCGCACCCAGTGCAGCTGGATGTTCTGCCGGTCGGTGATGTCCGCGGTGTCGCGGGCGTACCGGGTCGAGATGTCCGCGATCGCGCGCAGCTGGGCCAGGTCGAGCTGACCGCCGTCGCTGCGCACGCGCATCATGAAGTACTCGTCGTCCAGCTCCTCCGGCGCCAGCACACCGGTGCGGCCGCCGTCGATCCCCGGCTTGCGCTGGGTGTACAGGCCCCACCAGCGGAACCGGCCGCGCAGGTCGTCCGGGTGGATGGCCGCGAACCCCTCCCGCGCGTAGACCCGCTCGATCCGCTCGCGCACCAGCAGCGGGTTCTCGTCGGCCTTCATCTTCTCGTTGGAGTTGAGCGCTTCGCGCTGTCCCAGCGCCCATTGGCCCTGCGACCTGGTGGGTGTCGACGTGTCGGTCATGGTGGGGTGGCCCCTCTCACCTCTCGGGCAGCGGCCCGGTCACCGGGATGATCAGGCCGCCGGGCAACCAGTCGGGGGTCGAACCGTGTTCGTGCGCGGTCGCGCCGCCCATGCCGGGCATGTAGGGCGCCGCCGCGACCGCGTAGAGGCGCACCGGGTCCGCCGCGACCGACCGGCCGCGCGCCTGGTGCCAGGCCAGGTAGCCGGCCGCGCTCGGCGCCTCGCCGGGCACCCGGTCGGCCAGCGCGGCCAGGTAGTCGGTGGCCGCCGGGTCGCGCGGCGGGTACCGCAGCGGGATCTGCTGGCCGCTGGCCCGCCGCAGCAGGGCGGAGGAGAGCAGCCACGGCGCCAGGTAGGTGCTCTGCGCCACGACCGCGCCCGTGTCCACGTCGCGCACGACGGCCTCCGCGCCCGCCCAGCCGGCGACGACGACGAGCGGTCGGTTCGTGCCGTCCGGCGCGGTGGCGGAGAGCCCCGCGCGCTGCGCCGCCGAACGCACCTCGGCGGCGGCCGCGACACCGCGCGGCGAGTCGTCGGACACCAGCGCGATGCTCCGCTCGCCGCGGCCCGCCAGGAAGTCCACCGTCGTGCGCAGCGCCTCGGCGTCCGCCTCGGACAGGCCGTCGGACGGGCAGGCGCCCGGCACGGCGTCACCGTCGGCGAGCAGCGCGCCCACGACGGCACTGGCGCACTCGGGGCCGTCCGGGCCGCGCAGCGCCTCCTGGGCGGTGGCGGCGTCGGCGCCGGTGTCGACGTCCAGCGCGCCGGTCGCCCCGCCCGCCGACACCCAGAGCTTGCTGGGGCCCGCCGGGAGGTCGACCCCGACCCAGGTGTGCGCGCTGCCCGGGCGCCGCTCGCCCGCGGTGAGGCGGTCGCGGTCGGTGCCCGCGCCCGCGTCCGGCGCGCCGACCGCGACGAGGTTGAACCCCGGCCGGTTCGGCACCACGAGCACCGGCACCTGCTGCTCGCCCAGCGCGAGCGCGTCGAGCCGGGGCGCGCCGGCGTCGGGGAACAGCCCCGAGTCGTCGGCCCGGGTGACGCTGACCAGCAGGGAGGCGGTCGTCACCGCCAGCGAGGCCGCCAGCGCGGCGACGAACCGCCCGCGGGGCAGCTCGCGGCCGAGCAGGACGACGCCCGCGGCGGCGACGGCCGCGAGGCCGGCGACGATCATCGCGATGACCGCCGCCTTGTCCCCGGCCGCCACCGACCGGTCCAGGTGCCCGTGCTGAGCGATCAGCACGGACACCTGGGTTGGGACCGGTCCACTCACCTGAGGTTCCCGTCGCTGACCGCGAACAGGACGCCGTGCGGCTGGCTGTCGCCGTAGTCGCCGTGCGGCCACGAGGTGCGGTTGAAGTTCACGCAGGGCTGGCCGGTCCGCTCGTCGCGGAACGACCTGTCCAGGTCCACCTTGCCCGCCCGGCTCAGGTCGAACATGCAGATCCGGTGGTCACCGCCGCCGCCGAAGGAGCCGGCGACGAAGTAGTTGGACAGCGCGAGGCGCTTGACCTGCTGCGTCTCCCGGTACATGCCCCGGTGGTCGCGCTCGAAGTTGTCCATCGCGCCCCAGTGCGGGCCGCCGTCGGTGGTGTCGCGGATCGGCACCACCGCGGTCAGCTCGGGGCAGTCGCGCTCGGAGCCGCCCGCGTAGACCTCGCGCAGCTCGTCGACGCTGCACCGGACCCGGTCGCCCGAGTTCAGCAGCTTGCGGATGTCCAGCACGTAGATCATGCCGGTGGTCTTGTCGAGCGGCTTGCCGTACGGGGTGGACTGGCCCATCACCGCGTGGAACAGGAAGCGGTCGTCCGGGCTGACCGCGAGCCAGCTGGAGTTGTCGCCGCCACCGGTGACCGAGCCGTCCGGGTGGAACTTCTTGTACGCGGTCGTGTCGTCGAAGACCTCGCGCCACTGCGGCGCGGCGGCGGTGATGTCCGGCGTGTAGAAGACCGCGCCGCCGGCCATGGAGGACACGAACGCGCCCTTGTGCCCGGGCCGGTTGGTCATCGCGACCTCCATGACCACGCGCGACTCCTTGAAGAACGCCTTCTCCTCGAGGACGGAGCGCGGGCCGTCGTGCACCTTCGACACCGAGCGCAGCGTCGGGTTGGTGCGGTTGGTGATGTCGAAGACCCGCACGGTCTGCCGGGCCAGCTCCTCGCGCAGCGGCGAGTCCGGCGTCATGAAGTTCCGCGCCTCGGCGAAGTCGCTGGCCACCATCACGTTGAGGTCCTCGCGGACCGCGATGCCGTGCGGGTTGGCGCAGCTGGACTGGGGCAGGGCCGGCACGTTGCCGCACTGCGCCGGGTCCTCGCCCTCCTTGGTCGCCGCCGGGATCTCGGCGAGCGTGCGGCCGTCCTTGCCGATCAGCACGATGTCACCGGGCGAACCGCCCGCACCGTTGCCGATCCGCACCTCGCCGTTGGTGTAGGTGCACGGGCCGGCGACGTTCGGGCCGCCCATGTAGGTCGCGTAGGCGGTGCCGTCGCTGAGCGTCTGGTACGCGTCCGGCAGGGTGCCGCACGGCGTGTCCATCGGCGTGTTCACGCCGACCAGGCGCAGCGCGGGCAGCGCCTTCGAGTCGAAGACGAACGTCGTGTCGGAGATGATGCCGCCGGCGTAGATGTGGTCGCCCTTGTGCCACACGTACTGCATGTGGTGCGGCTCGTTGCCCATGCCGGGGCCGACCGTGACGGTGTTGACGACCTTGCCGTAGGTGCGCGACCGGGGCGTGGCGTCGATGACCGCCAGGAAGTCCGGCGCCGGCTGCTTCGCGGGCCCCGTCCAGGCGAGCAGCCATTGCCGACCGTCGCCCCGGGCCGCCGGGAGGAGGTGGTTGGTGGCGGTGTAGGTGGTTCCGTCGGACCCCTTGAAGCTGGTGGTCCACTTGACCGTGGCGCTGCCGACCGGATTGGCGCCGGTGAGCAGCGCGGCGGCCGTCACAAACACTGAAACAAGCCCCAGCGCCCTCGCTGCCGGGCTTTGTCGGAAATTGAGGAGCTTCACTCTTGTACCCGCTCTTTCGGGAGACGGACGGTGATCCCGCGGTGCCTGGGCATGCGCATTCGCACACCTTCCCGCGGTACTGTCGCAGATAGTCGCTGACTTCCTGCTGATACGCCGTGGTGCGGGCCCGCGCAATGCGAATCAGCGCGCTGTCAGCCCGGTGTCCGCCGGTCCTGCTAATGTCGTCGACACCGGGCACCTTTGTTCGAAAAACGTTCCCCGAACTACCGCTCCATCGCGGGGTTCGGCTGTGGGAGGTGGTTCGGAACAATGACTCGCAGCAGCACTCCCGATCTCGCCGAGTTGGCCGGCCAGGCGGATCGGCGCTTGGCGGAGGCGTCGGCCGAGGAGGTCCTGGAGTGGGCCGCGTCCACTTTCGGCGAGCGGCTGTGCGTCGCCTCGTCGATGGCGGACACGGTGCTCGTGCACCTGGCCTCCAGGGTCGCCCCCGGGATCGACGTGCTCTTCCTGGACACCGGCTACCACTTCGCCGAGACCATCGGCACCCGTGACGCCGTCGCGGACTTCATGGACGTGACCGTCGTCAACATGCTGCCCCTCCAGAGCGTCGCCGAGCAGGACGCGCGGTACGGGCCGCAGCTGCACGACCGCGATCCCGACCTGTGCTGCGCCCTGCGCAAGGTGGAGCCGCTGGACCGGGGGCTCGCGGACTACGACGCCTGGGTCACCGGCCTTCGCCGCGAGGACTCGCCGACGCGCGCCGACACGCCCGTCGTCGGCTGGGACGCCAAGCGGGACATGGTGAAGATCTCGCCGCTGGCCCGGTGGACGCAGTCCGATGTGGACTCGTACGCCGCGGAGCACGGCGTGCTGCTCAACCCGTTGCTGACGGCCGGCTACCCCACCGTCGGCTGCGCGCCCTGCACCCGCCCGGTGCAACCGGGCGAGCACGCCCGCGCGGGCCGGTGGGCCGGCCTGGGCAAGACGGAGTGCGGTCTGCACACCTGACGCCGGGCGCGTCCCGGGAGCACCACGGCCGACAGCCCTCCGGCCGGTCAACATCCCTACCACCACAGAGGACACGGTGTGACGACGGCGGCAGCGGTGAGCGAGTGGACAGACGACCCCTACGCCCTGACCCACCTCGACGCCCTCGAATCCGAGGCGGTCTACATCTTCCGCGAGGTGGCGGGCGAGTTCGAGCGGCCCGTGCTGCTGTTCTCCGGCGGCAAGGACTCCGTGCTGATGCTGCGCCTGGCGCTCAAGGCCTTCGCCCCGGCGCCGCCGCCGCTCACGCTGATGCACGTGGACACCGGGCACAACTTCGCCGAGGTGCTGCACTACCGGGACCGCGTCGTGGCCGAGTGCGGGCTCAAGCTGCACGTCGTCTCGGTGCAGCAGTACATCGACCGCGGCGTGCTGCACGAGAGGCCGGACGGCACCCGCAACCCGCTCCAGACGCTGCCCCTCAACGACGCGATCCGACAGCACCGCTTCGACGCGGTGTTCGGCGGCGGCCGGCGTGACGAGGAGAAGGCGCGGGCCAAGGAACGGGTGTTCTCGCTGCGCGACGAGTTCTCCCAGTGGGACCCGCGGCGGCAGCGCCCGGAGCTGTGGCAGCTCTACAACGGCAGGCACGCGCCGGGCGAGCACGTCCGGGTGTTCCCGCTGTCGAACTGGACCGAGCTGGACGTGTGGCAGTACATCCACCGCGAGCACATCGAGCTGCCGGACCTGTACTACGCCCACCGGCGCGAGGTGTTCCGGCGGGACGGGATGTGGTTGGCGCCGGGCGACTGGGGCGGCCCGCGGGCGGACGAGCCCGTGGAGACCCGGATGGTGCGCTACCGCACGATCGGCGACATGTCGTGCACCGGCGCGGTCGAGTCCGACGCGACCGACCCGGCCGCCGTGATCGCCGAGCTGACCGCGTCCCGGCTGACCGAGCGCGGCGCGACCCGGTTCGACGACCGGTTGTCGGAGTCCGCGATGGAGGACCGCAAACGCGAAGGGTACTTCTAGCCATGGTGACACCCGGCACGACGACGACCACCCTCCTCCGGTTCGCCACCGCGGGCAGCGTGGACGACGGCAAGTCCACCCTGGTGGGGCGGCTGCTGCACGACTCGAAATCGGTGCCGGCGGACCAACTGGCGTCGGTGGACCAGGTCTCCCGCGACCGGGGCGGCGAGGGCATCGACCTGGCGCTGCTGACCGACGGGCTGCGCGACGAGCGCGAGCAGGGCATCACCATCGACGTGGCCTACCGCTACTTCGCCACGCCCCGCCGCCGGTTCATCCTCGCCGACACCCCCGGGCACGTGCAGTACACCCGGAACATGGCCACCGGCGCGTCCACCGCCGAGCTGGCGATCATCCTGGTGGACGCCCGGCACGGCGTGGTCGAGCAGACCCGCAGGCACGCGGCCATCACGGCGCTGCTGCGCGTGCCGCACGTGACGCTCGCGGTGAACAAGATGGACCTCGTCGACTGGTCGGAGCGGAGGTTCCGCGAGATCGCCGACCAGTTCAACGCCTACACCGACACCCTGGGCCTGCCCCGGGTCACCGAGATCCCGATCGCCGCGCTGACCGGCGACAACGTGGTGGAGCCCTCCGCCCGGATGCCGTGGTACGACGGTCCCACCGTGCTGGAGCACCTGGAGTCGGTGCCGGTCAGCCACGACCCGGCGTCGTTCCCCGGCCGGTTCCCGGTGCAGTACGTGATCCGGCCGCGCGGCTCGGCGCACGCCCACTACCGCGGCTACGCGGGCCAGGTGGCGTCCGGCGTGCTGCGGGTCGGCGACCGGGTCACCGTGCTGCCCGCCGGCACCACGTCCACCATCACCGGCATCGACGCCCTGGGCGACAGCGTGCCGGCGGCGTGGGCGAGGCAGTCGGTGACCATCCGGCTGGCGGACGACCTGGACGTGGCGCGCGGCGACCTCATCGCGCCGGCCGACAGCGCGCCGACGCCGACCCGGGCGGTCGACGCGATGGCGTGCCACGTCGCGGCCCGTCCGCTCGCGGTCGGCGACCGGGTGCTGCTGCGGACCACCACCCGCACGGTCAAGGCGATCGTCGAGGGCATCGAGGTGCAGCCGGGCGTGGAGGACGCCGCCAGGTGGGCGGGGGAGGGCGGGCGGCCCGCGGACCGGTTGGCGGTCAACGAGATCGGCCGGCTGGCGCTGCGCACCGCCGAGCCGCTGGCCGTCGACGCCTACGCCGACTGCCGGTCCACCGGCTCGTTCCTGCTGATCGACCCGTCCGACGGCGCCACGCTGACCGCGGGCATGGTCCGGTCCGCGCCGCGGGCCGACGGCCTGCCCGATTGGGGCTGGTGAGGATGGCGGTCACCGCCCTGGCGGCCCGCGCCCGGCACGTCGCCGTGGTGCTCGCCGCGCTGGTGCTGGCCGGCTGCGGCTACGGCTCCCTGCGGGACGCCGATCCCGCCCCGGTCGCGGCGAGCGGTCCGAAGCTGTCCGTCGACGAGGTCCGCATCGGCCACCTGCCCAACGTCACCCACGCGACCCCGCTGGTCGGCGTGCGCGACGGGTTCTTCGCCAAGGAGCTGGGCGGCACCGGGGTGGCGGACGTGGTGTTCAACGCCGGGCCGTCGCTGATCGAGGCGCTGAACGCGAACGCCGTCGACATCGGCTGGATCGGCCCGTCGCCGATCGTCAACGGCTACGCGCGGGCGGGCGGCGAGAACCTGCGGGTGATCTCGGGCTCCGCGTCCGGCGGGGTGCGGCTGGTGGTCCGCCCGGAGATCGCGTCCGCGCAGGACCTCAGGGGCAGGAGGATCGCCTCGCCGCAGCTCGGCAACACCCAGGACGTCGCCCTGCTCACCTGGCTCGCCGAACAGGGGCTGCGGGTCGACGCGCGCAGCGGCCGGGGCGACGTCTCGGTGGTGCGCACCGACAACGCGGAGACGCCCAGCGCCTACCGGACGGGCGCGATCGACGGCGCGTGGGTGCCGGAGCCGACCGCGGCGAAGCTGGTGGCCGAGGGCGGCAAGGTGCTGCTGGAGGAGTCGGACCTGTGGCCGGACGGGGAGTTCGCCACCACGAACGTCGTGGTGTCGCAGCGCTTCCTCGCCGAGCACCGGGACGTCGTGGCCGCCGTGCTGCGCGGCTCCGTCGCGGCCAACGCGTGGATCAACGCCAACCCGGGGCGGGCCAAGGAGTCGGTCAACGGCGCGCTGCGGCGGCTGACCGGCAAGGCGCTGCCCACCGAGGTGATCGACCGCGCCTGGGAATCCGTCGAGTTCACCGACGACCCGCTGGCCTCGACCCTGGAGACCCAGGCCGGGCACGCCGCGGCCGTCGGCCTGATCGAGCCGCCGGACCTGCGCGGCCTGTACGACCTGAGCCTGCTCAACGACGTCCTGCGGGCCGCGGGCAGACCCGCGGTCACCGACTCCGGCCTGGGGGCGAAGTGACCTCGGCGAAGCCGCGTCCGGCGGCCACCGGCGCACCGCCCGCCCCCGCGCCCCCGGCGTACCAGGTCCGGGTGCGGAACGTGTCGAAGTCCTTCCGCACAGGCGACGGGACGACCGCCGTGCTGGACGGCGTCGACCTGGACGTCGAAGCGGGTCAGTTCGTCACGCTGCTCGGCGCGTCCGGCTGCGGCAAGTCCACCCTGCTCAACCTGATCGCGGGGCTGGACCGGCCCTCGGCCGGGACCATCGACACCGGCGGCGACCGGACCGCGCTGATGTTCCAGGAGCACGCGCTGTTCCCGTGGCTCACCGCGGGCCGCAACATCGAGCTGGTGCTGCGGCTGCGCGGGCTGGGCAAGGCGGAGCGCCGGGCCGAGGCGGAGCGCCTGCTGGAGGTCGTCCGGCTCACGGGCGCGCACGGCAAGAGGGTGCACGAGCTGTCGGGCGGGATGCGGCAGCGCGTCGCGCTCGCCCGCGCGCTGGCGCAGGACTGCCGCCTGCTGCTGATGGACGAGCCGTTCGCCGCGCTGGACGCGATCACCCGGGACGTGCTGCACGAGGAGCTGACCCGCCTCTGGCGGGAGACCGGGCTGTCCGTGCTGTTCGTGACGCACAACGTGCGCGAGGCGGTGCGACTGGCCCAGCGGGTGGTGCTGATGTCCTCCCGCCCCGGTCGGATCGCCCGCGAGTGGCGCGTCGACATCCCCCACCCGCGTCGCGGCGAGGACCCCGCGGTGGCGAGCCTGTCGGTCGAGATAACCGAGGTGCTGCGCAGTGAGATCCGACGGCATGGCAGGAACTGACCACCGGGACGGGGGCGGCGTCGACGACCTGGCCCGCCTGGAGGCGGGGCTGGACGCGCTGGAGTCGCGGACCGCGCGGCGGGCACCGCTGGGCGACGTGCTGCGGCGCAAGGTGTTCCCGCCCGTGCTGGCGCTCCTGCTGATCCTGCTCGTCTGGCAGGTCCTGGTCTGGGCGCGGGTCACCGACGACTACAAGCTGCCCGCGCCGCTGGACGTCTGGGCCAGCGCGCGGGAGCTGTGGCTGCGCGGCGAGCTGCTGCACATCGGCTGGACCAGCGTGTCCCGCGGCCTGTCCGGTTTCCTGCTGGCGCTGGCCATCGGCACCCCGCTGGGGCTGCTGGTCGCGCGGGTGGCGCTGATCCGCTCGGCGGTCAGACCGGTGCTGTCCGGGCTCCAGTCGCTGCCCTCCATCGCGTGGGTGCCGCCCGCGGTGATCTGGCTCGGGCTCAACGACACCATGATGTACGCGGTGATCCTCCTGGGCGCGGTGCCGTCGGTCGCCAACGGCCTGATCGCGGGCATCGACCAGATCCCGCCGCTGTACCTGCGCGCGGGCCGGGCGATCGGCATCCGGGGCGTCCACAGCATCCGGCACGTCGTGCTGCCCGCCGCGCTGCCCGCCTACGTGGCCGGGCTCAAGCAGGGCTGGGCGTTCTCGTGGCGCTCGCTGATGGCGGCGGAGATCATCGCCTCCTCGCCCGACCTGGGCGTCGGTCTCGGCCAGCTGCTGGACAACGGCCGCAACAACGCCGACATGGCCGGCATCTTCCTGGCCATCATCCTGATCCTGGTCGTCGGCATCGCCATCGACCTGCTCATCTTCTGCCCCCTGGAACGGGTGGTGCTGCGGAACCGCGGTCTGCTCCAGGAAGGGGAGAACTGCCGGACGACGTGGTTCCGGCGCCCCGGTGGCGGGACCGCGTCGTAGCCCCGTAGCGGTCGGGCACCAGCCGCACCGGCTCCGGCGCGTCGCCCGGCTCGGCCGCCACGACGTCCGCGTCCGCCGCGCCCCGCTCGATGCGGTGGACAGCCGTCCCGGGCAGATCACGCGGCGGGCCACCGCCACCTGCCGCACGCCGTCCGCGCGCAACGCCCGGACGGCGTCCTCCGGTGAGGGGACGCCGGTGGGGGAGGAGCCGAGGGGGAGGAGCCGGTGGCGAACGCGGGCAGCACCGCGCGCCACCCTGCCTCCGCCCGCACCCGCGCGACGGGCCGGATCACCGCGACCGCCTCCGGGGCGGTCGACGCCCGGTCGACCCGCCGCCCGTCCGCCTCGGCGAGCCTGCGCTCCAGGGCGCGCACGGGCGGGTAGGACGGGCCGAGGACGGCGGACCGGCGGACCACCACCCCCTCGGGCGCGTGGTCGCGCAGCAGCGCGGGCAGGTCGACCTCGGCGCGGGACGCGCGGGTCGGCGGCAGCGGCACGGCGACGACCTCCGCGGTCCCGCCGGCGGCCACGGCGTCCACGCACTCCCGCGTGCCGGGCTGGTCGAAGTCCGCGACCGCGGGCGCCGCCCGCGGTCCCGGGGCGCAGGGCGCGGACCCGGTCGGCGGTGGCCGCGTGCCGCGGGTCGCGGCTGCCGTGCGCGACGGGCATCGGCGCCGGCCCCGTGCTCGTCCCTTCCGCGGCCGTGGACGTGGAAGAGCCGCGTAGTGCGAACCGTGGTGGGTGCTCCACCGGGGAGGGGTTGTTCGCACTACGCGGCAGGGAGTCCTCCGTGTGGAGGCGTGGCTCAGGCGGCCGCCTTCTTGCGGTAGGTGACCGCACCCGCGAGGGCCAGCAGCGTGACGGCGATCGTCGTGATGGTCACGACCCACAGGCCCGCCCGGTAGCTGCCCACCGCGCTGGTCGTGACCACCGTGAGGACGGTGGCGGTGATCGCGACCACGACGCCGTTGCCGATCTGCGCGCCCGCGTTGAACAGGCCGGACGCGAGGCCCTGCTCGTTCTCGGCGGCGTTGCCGACGGCGGCGATGTTGAGCGCCGGGTAGACCGCGGCGAAGCCGAGACCACCGAGCAACTGCTGGACCGCCAGCAGGATCAGCGGGTCGACGGTGCCGATCAGCAGCACCCATGCCAGGTAGCCGACGCACATCATGATCAGGCCGATGGACGCGATCGGCCACGCGCCGTGCTTGGTCACCAGGACCGCGCCGTAGCGGGCGGTGCCCGCCGTGAGCACGCCACCCACCAGGAACGCGAGACCCGCCTGGAGCGGCGACCAGCCCAGCTCGACCTGGTAGTACAGGGTGAGCACGAACTGGAACGCGACGTAGGCGCCGAAGAACAGCATGCAGACGTTCGCCCGGGTCAGCTGGGGCCGCCGGAAGATGCCCAGCGGGATCAGCGGTGCGGGGTGGTTGCGCTCGACCGCGGCGAACAGCGGGAACAGCACGACCGCGGCGGCGAGCGAGGCGAGGGTGACCCAGTCCCCCCACCCGTTGGTGGCGGCGCGGCTGAGCCCGTACACCAGGGCGACGGCGCCCGCGGTCACCAGGACCGCGCCGAGCACGTCCATGCGCTGACGCTGCGACGCCTCCTGGCGGCCGGGGATCACGGCGCCCGCGAGCACGGCGACGATGAGGCCGACCAGGGCCGGCATGAACATGGTCAGCCGCCACGAGATGCTGGACAGCAGGCCGCCGAGCACCAGGCCCAGCGAGTACCCGGCCGACGCGACCGCGAGGAACGTGCCCAGCGCCCGGTTGCGGGCGCTCGGTTCGCGGAAGGCGTCCAGGAGCACGGCCATGGCGACCGGTGCGGTGATGCCGGCGCTGATGCCCTTGGCCAGGCGCGCGACGACCAGCAGGAGGCCGTTGTCGGCGAACCCGCCGACGAGGCTGGCCACGATGAACACGACCAGCCAGCCGATGAGCAGCTTCTTGCGGTTGTAGACGTCCGCGAGCCGGCCGCCCAGGAGCAGGAACCCGCCGAAGCCGAGCGCGTAGGCGCTGACCACCCACTGGAGCGCCGCGGGCGACATGGCCAGGTCGTCCTGGACCAGGGGGAGGGCCGGGCCCATGGACGCGATGTCCATCGCGTCGAGGAACTGGACCGCGCAGACGACCGCCAGCAGCAGCGGCAGGTTCTTCACCACTGTCGTGCCGACCGGCGGTTTCGGGTCGTGGGAAATGGGTGGCGAGGCCGCTGGGGACGGCTCGGTCATGATCAGCTCCGCTCGTGTGGGACGTCGACCCACCTTTAGTGGACCGATCAGTCCCGGACTGGTCGGTCCATCTTCCGGGCAGACGAATGCCTCTGTCAACAGAGGCATTTGCGGTCGTTATCGGCCCGTGGGCTTCGCGAACCGTCGAACCGAGCCCCGACGGGCCCGTCCGCCGGGTCAGTCCCGGGCGTCGAGGAGGCCCGACTCCCACGCCCAGGCGGCGATCTCGACGCGGTTGCGGGCGCCCAGCTTCGCCTGGACCGCCGCCAGGTGCGTCTTGACCGTGCCGACCGTGACGTGCAGGGTGTGCGCGACCTCGGCGTTCGTGTGCCCGCGCGCCACCAGGAGGACCACGTCCAGCTCCCTCGGTGACAGCGGCACGGCGCGGGGTTCCCGGCGGCGGCCCGCCAGTTCCCGGAGCAGGCGCACGGTGATCGCCGGGCTCACCAGGGCCTCGCCCGAGGCGGCGGCCCGGATCGCCTCCACCAGGAGGGTCGCGCCGGAGGTCTTCAGCACGAAACCGGACGCCCCGTGGCGCAGGGCTTCGCGCACGTGGTCGTCGTCGTCGAACGTGGTGACCACGACGACCTTCGGGCCGCTGATCCGGCGCAGCGCCCCCAGGCCGTCCAGGCGGGGCATCCGGATGTCCATCAGCACCACGTCCGGCGCCAGGTCGCGCGCCATGGCCACGGCCTCCACGCCGTCGACGGCCTCGCCCACCACCTCGATGTCCGGTTCGGCGGACAGGATCATGCGGAAGCCGGTGCGGACCATCGCCTGGTCGTCGGCGATGAGGACGGTGGTCGTCACGCTTCCTCCCCGGCCCCGACCGGCAGGTCGGCCTCGACCACCCAGCCGCCGTGCGGGGCCGGACCCGCGGACAGGGTGCCACCCGCCGCGGTGACGCGTTCGCGCAGGCCGCGCAGGCCGAAGCCGCCGGGCCTGCCCGGAACGGGCCCACCGGGAACGGGCCGGCCGTCGTCGGTCACGCGGATCTCGACGTCGTTGCCGGTGCGGTGGAGCGCCACGTCGACGGCGGTGGCGCCGCGCGCGTGCTCGCGCGCGTTGGTCAGCGCCTCCATCACCACGCGGTAGGCCGCCGTGGAGGCGGTGGGGTGCACGTCGGCGAACGGGCCCCGCAGGTCCAGTCCACCGGGGAGGCCCGACGTGCGGCGGAAGCGTTCCACCAGGGCCGGCACCTCGCCGAGGCCGGGCGCCTGGTCGTCGTCGGCGTCGCGCAGCAGGCCCACCGCGCGGCGCATGGCGTCGACCGCCTCGGTGCCCGCCCGCTCGATCTCCCGGAGGGCGGGCAGCACCAGCTCGGGGTTGCGGCCGGCGACGGCCGCCGCGCCCTGGGCGTGCACCACGATCCCGGTGACGTGGTGGGCCACGAAGTCGTGCAGGTCGCGGGCGAACTCGGCGCGCTGGGCGGCGCGGGCGCGCTCCAGCTGCCGGTTCCGGGCGGCGGCGGTCAGGCGTGCCGCGAGGCCGGCTGTCGCGGCGAGCGCGACGCCGAGCGCCAGCACCAGCACACCCACCGCCGTGCGCAGGTCGTCCCCGTCGCCCCGCAGTGGCTGCACCAGGACGGACACCGCCAGGACCGGCGCGGTGACGGCGGTCCACCGGGGGTCCCCGCGCCACGTCAGCAGGCCGAGCACGCCCAGCAGGGCTGCGGTGGCGGACAGGGTGAAGGGCATCCCCGCCGTCTGGTCGTGCCTGGTCGACCACCACGCGCCGACCGCGCCCGCGGCCTGCGCCACCGCGAGCACGGGCAGACCTCGCGGGCCGGGCCGGTCGGCGCACAGGGCCACCGCCACCGCCGCCACCGCCCACGGCAGGCGCGCACCGCCCTGACCGCTGAACTCGCCCAGCCACAGGTCGACCAGGCCCAGGGCGGCGAGCGCGCACGCGGCGGCCAGCCGGGGGACCACCGCTCGGAGGAAGGACCGCACCCGGCCAGCGTAGGGACCGGGGCGCGGTCGCCGAATCCCTCGGGAGGAGGTCTGCCGAAAGGAGGAGGCGGGCGGGTGGGACCTGTCGGAGGGGGGAGGCCCGGGTGGCGCGCCCCGGCGCACGCTGGCGCCGATCCGACCAGGAGGTGTCGCAGGTGTGGGATGACGTCGGTTACGCGGGTGTCGGGATCGAGTCGTGGTACGTGCTCGTTCCCGCGCTCGCGCTGTGGGGCGCGGTGCTCGTGACGCGCGCGGTGCGCGGCCGGCCGGGGTGGACGGGGCGCCACCTGGTGCTCCGGGCGGTGGTCGGGGCGTACGTCGCGGGGGTCGTGCACTTCACGCTGTTCCCCGTCGACGTGCAGTGGGGCGCGTACGCCGACCGGGCGGCCTGGTACACGCAGGTCAACTGGGTCCCGCTGCTCACCGCGGACCTGCCGTCGTTCGCGCTGAACGTGCTGATGCCGGTGCCGTTCGGCGTGCTGCTGCCGCTGGTGTCGGCGCGGGCGGCGGGCGCGGGGCGGGTGGCGGTGTGGTCGCTGGCGTTCAGCGCGTCGATCGAGGTGGCGCAGCTGCTGGTCTACGTCGTCGCGGGGAGCGGGCGCAGCGTCGACGTCAACGACCTCCTCGCGAACGCGCTGGGCGGGGTGCTCGGGTACCTGCTGGGCAGGTCCCTGCCGGCGCTGCGGCGCGTCGCGCTGCCCGGTGCGGCACCCGCCTGAGCCACGGGTCGGCGCGGCGGCCGGTGTCGCCGCGCCGACCCGCGTTCCGGGTACGGGCAGGTCAACGGGCCCGTGAGGGAGGTCGTCCGCGGGTGGTCCGGCACGGATCGCAACCATCACTCAATGTTTCGTTGAAGTTTCGTTCAGTGACGGATACGCTTGCGATTCATCTGGGAGCGCTCCCAGAATTGATCACCGCCGCTCAATCACCCGAAGAGTGGAGGCTCATTCCATGCGTATGCGCAGTACCTCCAGGTCCGTCGCCAGGCGGGGCATCATCGCGCTGATCGCCAGCACGGTGGTCGGTCTGTTCATCACGGTGCCGACGGCCTCGGCACACGGCACCATCGTCGGTCCCGCCACCCGCGCCTACCAGTGTTGGCAAGCCTGGGGCAGCCAGCACACGAACCCTGCCATGCAGCAGCAGGACCCCATGTGCTACCAGGCTTTCCAGGCCAACGCCGACACCATGTGGAACTGGATGAGCGCGCTGCGGGACGGGCTCCGGGGGAACTTCCAGGGCGCGACCCCCAACGGGCAGCTGTGCAGCAACGCCCTGTCGCGCAACAACGCCCTGAACACCCCCGGCAGGTGGCGGACCACCAGCGTCGGCAGCAGCTTCCAGATGCACCTGTACGACCAGGCCAGCCACGGTGCCGACTACTTCCGGGTCTACGTCAGCAAGCAGGGCTTCGACCCGACCACCCAGAGCCTCGGTTGGGGCAACCTGGACCTCGTCACCACGACCGGCAGGTTCGCCCCGGCCAAGGACATCAAGTTCAACGTCCAGACCAACGGCTCCTACCGGGGGCACCACGTCGTGTTCACGATCTGGCAGGCCTCGCACCTCGACCAGGCGTACATGTGGTGCAGTGACGTGAACTTCGGCTGAGAACCGGGCTTCGGCCCAGCACGGCGGAAGTGACCAGCCCGGCGTCGGCGGTACCGGCGCCGGGCTGGTCGTGTCCCGGGGTCTCGTGCGCGGGCCCCGGTCGGCTCACGGCAGCGCGGCGGGGTCGCCGGTCGGTTCGCCGAAGTCGCGGCCCAGGTACCTCGCCCAACTCGTCAGGTAGTGCGCGTCCCGGGCCTTGGTGCGGCTGTGCCGGTCGACCCACGCGGCCAGTTCCGCCAGGCCGCCGCGCAGGGGCTCGCCCTCGTCGCGGGCGATCGCCCGGTCCCACCAGAGGACGTGGACGCCGATCAGCTCGTGCAGCAGCGGGAGGTCGACGACTCCCGCCACCCGTGCCGCGTTGACGCGCTCGAAGTACCGCAGCACCACGTTGGCGTCCCGGAGAGGCCTGCCGCGCTCCGGGGCGGCGTAGGCGGCGAACCCGTCGTCGGTGCGCAGCCGGTCGAGCGTGACGGGCCGGACGCCGCCCTCGGCGCGGGTCCCCTGGAGGCGGACGAGCAGGCGGACCCGGGCGGCCTGCACGTCGCCCGCGGTCAGTTCGGCGTGCAGGCCCAACGCCCGGTCGACCTTGCGGCTGTGGGTGTCCGCGAGGAGCGTGCCGGCGCCGAAGACCAGCGCGACGGTGACGCCCAGCGCCTGCACGCCAGTGGCCAGTGCCTGGTACTGATCCGCGTCCAGGAACCGGATCGGCACGACGAGCAGGGTCGCGGTGGCCGCGGTGAGGGCGACCGCTACCCGCGAGAGGTTGAGCTGCACGGTTCTCGCTCCCTGGTGCTGGCGGGTGGGGTCGAGTATCGGGGACCGCCCCCGGCGCCGGGGGCGGAACGGCCGGAGCCGTAGCACCCGCCGCACCGCACCGCGCACCCCACCCCGCGGCCGGTGCGCGCGGACCGGCCCTGCACCCTTGTCCCGGGCCCTGGTTGTCCCGGCGGGGGTCCACACCACTACCGAGGATCGACACGTGACGCTTCCCTACGAACCCGACGACGACCAGGCCGCCGACCGCTTCATCAACCTCGCGCTGCGCAGCCGCGACGAGGAGACGTGGCGGCTGCTGGCCTCCGACGCCCGCGTCGAGCAGACCGACCGGGTGCTGCGGGCGATGCTCGACCGGATCGCGGCGACGCGCACGCACCGCACGGCCGAGCGCGCCACCGCGCGGGCGCGGGCGTCCGCCGGCGAGATCACCCAGGCCGAGTACCAGCGCGACGCGGCCGAGGAGGCCGCCCGGGCCACCAAGACGGCCCACTTCGAGACGCTGGTGCGCGAGCACCACCGGCTGATCGCGGCGGCGGTGCGGCGATTGCGCGGTGACGACGTCCGCGACGAGCTGGTGGACCTGGTGCTCGCCCTCGGGTCCGCCGTCGACGCCCACCGGTCCGCCGTGCTCGCCGGAGGTGGCGAACCCACCGCGGCGGACCTGGCGCTGTGGGAGCGGCTCGCCGCGCTCGACGTGCCGGGCACGCCCGACGGCGAGGGGCGCACGTCGGTGGAGGACCTGGTCAAGCGCCACGGGGACCGGCAGGACGACCTCGGGCGCGTGCTGGCCGGGATCATCCTGGAGGTGGCCGGCGAGGCGACGTCGGTGCCGCGCTCCGCGCTGCTGGCCGAGTGGAAGAGGGTGGTCGCGCCGACCCTGGACACCGGGCAGAAGGGCGAGTTCGCGGCCAAGGGCAAGGGCTCGCTGGTGACCGAGAGGCTGCGCAAGACGATGGGGCACCTGGAGCGCAAGGGCCTGGTCAAGCGCTCCGGGCCGCCGGACGCGCAGCGGCTCGACCTGCTCGACCGGCCCGGCCTGGAGGAACTGGCGGGCTGAGCGCGTTCCGGCCGGGTGCCCGGGGTGCGGTGACCGGCTCGCCGGCGCCGCCGGGGACGAGCAGGATGGCGGACATGCGACGCACCGCCCTGCTCGTCGCCGCGATCGCGGCCCTGTCCTCCGTGCCCGCGCCGGCCTCGGCCGACCAGGGGCCGGCCCCGGCCCACCCCGCCCACCCGGCTTCGACCCGTCAGGCTCCGGCCCACCGGGCTCCGGCCCACCCGGTGCGGACGACCGACGCGACGTACCACAACGGCGCCACCACACCCGGCGCCGACCCGCACGTGCTGTTCGACCGCCCGAGCGGGTACTACTACGCCTACTCCACGGAGGGGGCCGACCCCGGCTACCACTTCGCCGTTTACCGCTCGCCCGACCTCGCCACCTGGGAGCACCTGCCCGGCGGCGCGCTGCGGGCCGGGCAGGACGGGGACTGGGCGCACGACTGGTTCTGGGCGCCCGAGGTCTACCACAACCCGGCGACCGGCCTGTACTTCCTGTTCTACGCGGCCAGGATGAACCGCGGCGTGGCCGAGCACTTCCGCTACGCGGACTTCGAGGAGCCGTGCAAGGTGGGCGTCGCCGTGTCGCGCTCGCCGGCGGGGCCGTTCCACGACATCGTCGAGGCGCCGCTCGACTACCACCCGTACGACCCGGCGTACCACGACGTCAACCTGATCATGGACGCCGAGCAGAAGAAGCCGCCCGCCACGCAGGCGGAGGGCCGGACCGCCCCGCTCGGCACGTACATCCCGTACATCGACCCGAACGTGTTCTTCGACGCCGACGGTCGCACGTACCTGTACTTCTCCCGCAACGCCTACCGGAACTGGGTGTGGGACGACGACCTCGGCAAGTACGTCGAGGAGTCCAACATCTACGCCGTCGAGCTGACCGGCGACTGGTGGCACGACCCCACCGGCCGCACCATGCCGACCATCGCGCCCGCCTACCGCGACGCCAACCTGGCGCCGGGCGACCCGGCCGGCACCCGCAAGGACGGCTACGTCCCGGTCCTCGCCTACGGCTCCGACGAGCAGGCGTGGGAGAACGCGCACGTCGACGACTACGCGAGGTCGGGCGGCGGGAAGAAGGACCGCCGGTGGGCCGAGGGTTCGACCACGATCAGGACCGTGGACGGGCAGGGCAACCCCCGCTACCACCTGACCTACTCGGCCAACAACTACGAGAACGAGTTCTACGGCGTCGGCTACGCGACGGCGGACGGCCCGCTCGGCCCGTGGCGCAAGAGCCCCGCGAACCCGGTGCTGTCCCAGGACCCGGCGAAGGGCCTGTACTCGACCGGGCACGGCAGCGTCATCGGCTCGCCGGACGGCGAGGAGCTGTACTACGTGCACCACGGACGGCCGTCGACCACGTCCTCGCGGGCGCTCTACACCTCACGCCTGCACCTCGGCGACGACCTGTCGATCGACGCGTCCACCTCCGACGAGCCGCTGCCGTCCGGCGTCGGGCCGCTGCGGCTGCGGGCCGACGACCGGGTGCTGCGGGTTCGCCCGGGTGGTTCCGCGACCACCGCGGTCCACGCGGCCGGCGCCCGCGGCGCCGGGTTCGCCCTGGCGAACCCGCAGAACCGCGTCCGCGCCGAGCTGTGGCCCGCCGACGCGGGCACCGTCGTCGTGCGGGGCGACCAGGTCACGGTCACCGCGCACCGCCCCGCCCGGCTCACCGTGGTCTACCAGCGCCGACTGGCCGACGGCGGCTACCGCGACGTGGCCAACACCGGACGGCGGCACAGCTCGCCCGTGCGGGTGACGATCCCGGTGGTGGTCCGCCCCTGAGCGATCGCGGACCGCGGTTGTCCGCGATGGGTGGCACCGTGGCGACCTGAACGCGACGAGCACCACGAACGGAGCACAGCGATGAGCCGCCACGTCCAGGTCACCTTCGACGCCCACGACCCGAGGGCGCTGTCGTCCTTCTGGCGCGACGCCCTGGGCTACGTCCACCCCGCCCCGCCCGGGGTGGAGCTGCCCGGGGGTGCGGACCCGCTGGCCGCGTGGGACGACTTCCTCGCGCGGATCGGCGTGCCGGAGGGGCAGCGCAACGCGCAGTCGGCCATCGAGGACCCGGAGGGGCACGGGCCGCGGGTGTTCTTCCAGCGGGTGCCGGAGGACAAGGTCGCGAAGAACCGGGTCCACCTCGACGTCCGCGCGGCCCCCGGGCTCCAGGGGGCCGCGCGGATGGCGGCGCTGGAGGCGGAGTGCGACCGGCTCGTCGGGCTGGGCGCGAAGCGGGTGTCCCGCCACGAGCCCGCCCCGCCGATGAGCGCCGGCTTCATCGTGATGACCGACCCCGAGGGCAACGAGTTCTGCCTGGACTGACGTGCCCGGTCAGGGCGCGCGGTGCGCCTCGGTGGGCAGGTGACCGGTGCGGACGAGGTGGTCGGCGACGTCGTGCAGCTTGGTGTTGCCGTACTGGCTGGAGCGCACGAGCACGGCGAACGCCTGGTTGGCGCTGAGCTTGTGGCGTTCCATCAGGATGCCCTTGGCCTGGCCGATCAGGTCGCGGGTGCGCATGGCCTCGGTCAGCTGCTCCTCGCGCCGCGCGGCGGCCAGGGCGACCGCGGCGTGGGTGGCGAACAGCTGCCCGACGTGCACCGACTCCTGGTCGAACGCGCCCGGCTCGGGCGAGTAGAGGGTGAGCGCGCCCAGGTCCTCGGCGCTGACGAACAGCTGGAACGACAGCGCGCCCAGCACGCCCAGCCCACCCGCCCTCGTGGCGAACGCGGGCCACCGGGTCTCGGCGCGCAGGTCGGGCGCGGTGACGGTGAGGTGCCGGTGCAGCGAGTCCAGGCCGGGCCCCTGGCCGACGTCGCACTGGACCCGCTCGACCAGGTCGACGAGGTCCGAGGTCCGCGCGACCGTGCGCACCGCGCCCTCGTCGACGACCATCATGATCCCGGCGTGCCGGGCGCCGGGGATCGCCCGCACCGCCGCGCGCACCACCGCGTCCAGGGTGTCCTGGGCGTTGTCCTGGTCCCGGAGCGCCCGGGCGATCCGGCCCAGCCGCACGGCGACCTCGTCCCACCGACCGCCGCCCGGGGCGTCCGCGCCCCGCGGTCGCCGGTCCACGCCCTGGCCGGCCATCGCACCCTCCCGTCGTACCGACCCCGTCCACCGGACATGAAACCGCACCCGTCGCGGTGGGGCACGCCCATCCGGGCCGCCTCGGCCACCACGCCGGCGGGGTGACCGCCCGTGTGCTGGACTTCGACGGCCGCGCGTGTCTCGGGGACGTCGTCGTCGCAGGTCGGCGGCCTGTCGGGGCGTGCGCAGGAGGTCGGCCGCCGCCTGCGGTCAGCGCAGCACCCGGATGAGGGTCACCCCGTCGCGCAGCGGCAGCAGCACCTGCTCGAACGCCGGGTGCGCGGCCACCCGCGCGTTGAACTCCGCGACGGCCGCGCCCAGCGGCGACCGGCGCGCGGCGTCGAGGTAGACCTCGCCCTGGTGGAGGGTGTTGTCCACGGCCACCACGGCGCCGGGCGCGAGCAGCCCCCGGCGGTGGGCCACGTCGAGGTAGTCCCAGTACTGGGTCTTGTCCGCGTCGACGAAGGCGAGGTCGAACACCTCGCCCGCGTCGGCGAGTCGATCCAGCGTCGCCAGCGCGGGTCCCTCCACCAGGGTGATCCGGTCGCACCCGGCGAACGCCTCGCGGGCGACCCCCGCCGCGCGCGGGTCGGCCTCGCACGTGACCACGCGGCCGTCGGCGGGCAGCGCCTCGGCCATCGCGAGCGCCGAGTAGCCGGTGAACGTGCCGATCTCCAGCACCCGGCGCGCCCCCGTCACGGCGACCAGGAACCGCAGCAGTTGCCCCTCCACGTGACCGGACAGCATCTCCGGCTCCAGGGTCGCCACGGCGCCCTCGGCCCCGGCCCACACGTGCCCGGCGGTCCGCCGGTTCAGCGCCGCCAGCCGCTCGGACTCGGGCGTGGTCATCGCGGACAGGTAGTCGTCCAGCCCCGAGGCGAGCGCGCGGGCGCGGTCCAGGCGCGGGGAGGGCCGCTCCCGGTCGAGCGACTCCAGCTCGTGGGCCAGGATCGACAGCGGGGTCACCGGCCGCATCACGCCCACCTCGCGTCGCGCAGGTACATGGCCGACCCGCCACCGCCGTCGGGGAAGCCGCTGCACCGCGCCCGGTGCCTGCCCACCGCCTCGGCCAGCAGCGAGTCCCCGACCTCCGCCAGGTAGTCGCACCTGCCCAGGACGTCGCGCGGGGCCACCACCCACAGCGCCGAACCGCCGCGCTTGCGCCGCACCGTCTCCTGCGCCGCCCGCATCAGCGCCAGGTCCTCGATCACCGGGTGGTGCACGGCCAGGCCCAGGTCCCGGCACAGCGCCAGCAGCGCGTCCCGATCGTCCTCGTCCAACCAGCCCACCAGGGTGGCCAGCGTGGCGGTGAACGCCATCTCCACCGCCACCGCGTGACCGTGCAGCAGCCCGGCGACCGGCTCGAACTTCGTGCTCCAGGTGTGCCCGTAGGCGTGCGGGCGGTCCTGCCGCGTCTCGAACATGTTGGTGCCCTCGTGCCGCATGTACGCGTAGAGGGAGCGGAACAGCACCTCGTCGGCGACCGCCGCGAGCCCCGGGTCGTCGCCGGTGGTGGCGAACCGGGTGGACAGCAGCGCGCGGCCGTGCCGCTGGAGCAGGCCGAACAGCACCTCGTCGTCGACGGCGGCCATCTTCACGATCTCCGCCACGCCGTGCCGCAGGTGCTCGGGCGCCAGGGTGCGGAACAGCGCGCGGTCCACCAGCGTGAGCACCGGCGGGTGGTAGGCGCCCAGGGCGTTCTTCATCAGGGTGCCGTTGACGCACGTGCGCGGGGACGGTCCCGCGTCGATCGCCGAGACGATGCTGGTGCCGATCATGACGTAGGGGGTGCGCCGGTTGAGCAGGGCGCACGCCAGGCCCGCCGTGTCGGTGAGCACGCCGCCGCCGACGACCAGCACCGGTTCGCCGCGCGCGACGTCGCACCCGTCGCTGCCCAGGAACGCCGCCATGCGGCACACCGTGTCGAGCGTCTTGTCCTCCTCCAGCGCCCGGAACACCTCGACCGTCAGCGGGATGCCGTGCTCGGCGAAGTACGCGCGCAGCGCGTCGCCGTGCAGGCGGTCGACGGTGGCGTCCACGAGGGCCACGCACCGCCCGGCGGGCGCGTACACCTCGGCCAGGTCGGGTGTGGCGGGGTCGAACACGCGGTCCACCAACCGCACCTCGGCGCGCAGGCTGAAGGTGGCGTCGACGGTCAACGAGCGCCTTCCGGCGTCGTGCCGGATGCGCCCGGACCCGTCGTAGTGGGCGGAGGTGGCGTACCTGTCGGCGTGTCGCAAGGCCGTCATCGAATGCCCTTTCGGTGTCACACGAGCTTCCCGGTGGCCCAGTTGACGCGCTCCCACCGCTTGCCCCCGACCAGTGCGCGCAGCACCAGCACGGGGAGCTGCACGTGGTGCATCACCAGGAAGGGCAGGGGGTCCCGCCAGTCGAACACGGCGTCCTTGCCGCGCCGGAGGTCGCGCAGCCACGTCCGCAGCTCCCGCCGCCGCAGCACCTGCCGCAGCCTGCCCAGTTCCGCGCCCAACCAGTGCACCGGCCGCGAGCCGGGCAGCGGGCGGACGACGCGGTCGGGCGCCGGTGAGGTGGGCGCCGGTGAGGTGGGCACGGGGTCCAGGTAGGCCGCGGCGAGGTCCGGGCTGTCGTGGAAGGCGACCAGCGCCGAGTGCGGCCGGGGGTTGCACTCGATGGGGCGGGGCACGCCGTCCCCGTCGAGGATGAAGTCGAACGACACCTGACCGTCGAGCCGGTGCGCGGCGACGAAGTCGCGCACCCACCGCCAGATCGCGGGCACCTCGACGTGGCGGTAGTTCAGCTGGAGCGGGGAGGACTCCGAGCACGTGTACGCGGTGATCCGGCCCGCGCGGCACGTCGTGTGCGCGCAGTACTCGCGGCCGGTGGCGCGTCGTTGCAGCACCCACGGCCGGTCCGGGCCGATCGGCAGGTCGCCGGGGACCGCCGCCGGGTCGGCCACCACGACCACGCGGTGGTCGGCCGCCATCGACGTCCACTCCGGGGGTTTGAGCACGTACTCGCCGCCCGCGAAGTCGACGTCGCGCAGTTGCCGCACGTCGGTGACCCGGCGCGTGTCCAGGTCCGGCAGGCCCGCGTCGCGCACCAGTCCGGCGAAGTCCGCCTTGTCGTTGAGCAGGCGGTGCGTGCGCGGGTCGTTGGCGAGGACCGCGCAGTGCTCGGCGAGGACGGGGCCGGCGTCGGAGGTGGGCTGCGCACGGCCCGGTTCGTCGATGACCGGCACGACCGCGTCCACGTCCTCGGCCCGGATCACCGCGACGAGGTCCCGGACGTAGCCGGCGGGGTCCGTGCCGGGGTCGGCGACCAGGTGGAACGCGCAGGCGGCGCGGGAGAACCGCAGCGGCCCCCAGCGGTGCCGGGGGATCGACACGGCCACCACGCGGTGGCCCGCCTCGTGGAACTTCCTGGCCAGCAGGAGGCTCTTGGTCATGTGCGTGGTGGTGATCAGCACCGTCGTCCGGCGCCCGCACGGCGGGCGGGGCGCCAGCAGGTGCGCCACGCCGCACACCAACCCCGTCACCGGGGCGGTGACGACCAACGCGGCCAGCAGGGCGGCGCCGCGCGCACCGGTCGAGGACGACGTCACCGGACCACCTCCCGAAACATGCTGTCCAGGGCTGCCCGGGAGGGGTACCGGCAACCGCCGTGCCGGTCGATTCACCTGGACGTGTCGGTGGCGGTCACGCACCGGTGTCGTGGGCCGTCGCCCGCCGTGCGGGGTCCGGCCCGGTCAGCCGCGCGGGCTGACGTGGAGGCGTTCGCCCTGCGGCCCGAGCAGGACGAGCAGTTCCGCCGCGCCCCCGTCGGTCGAGCCGAGCCGGCGGGGAGCGCGGTGTCGAACTCGGCGGCCTCGCCCGGCGGCAGGACCGCGTCCCGGTCGCCGACCACCAGTCGCAACCGTCCGTTGAGGACGTGGAGCCACTCGTGACCGCCGTGGGTCCGCGGGGGTGGGTTGCGCGGGGTGCTCCCGGTCCGGGATGGGCATCTTGTACACCTGCACGCCGCCGGGCCTGCGGCTGAGCGGGACGAACGTCATGCCGTGGCGGTGGATCGGGTGCAGGTGGACCCTCGGGTCCCCGGTGCGCGGTGCGCCCACGAGGTCGTCCAGCGGGGCGTCGTAGGCGCGTGACAGCGGCAGCAGCAGGTCCGGGTCCGCCTGCCGCTGGACCCGCCCCGCCCCGGCGCGGTACTGCGCGAGGCCCAGCTCCAGGGCGAGCCGGTCGGTCGCCGCGCCGGTCTCCGGACCGCGTTCGCCCGGCCCGTCCGCGACTCGGGCCCGGTGCTCGCCGGGAGCGGCGGCGGGCGTCAGGCGCAGCGCCGCGACCGCCTCGTCCACCGTTGCGTACAGCGGGAGCCGCGTCGACCTGGCTCATCCGCAGGGGGCGCAGCACGCAGCGCGTGTCCGCGACGACGGCGAACGCGACGTCCGACCTGCCGGCCCGGTGGTGGCGTCGACGAGCAGCGCGATGCCCGCCGATCCCAGGAACCCGACCGCGCGCAGGTCCAGCACGACCGCGGTCGGGCGTGCGTCCAGCACGGCGCGTTTCCGCGTCCAGGTCGCCGGACACGGCCGGCAACGGGGTGCCGCGGCGCAGTTCGGTGACTGCCACGCGGCGTGGGGTCCGCTCGTTCACGTCGGCTCTCCCCGCGATCGGAGGCCGCAGGCGCGTCACCCGGGCGCGCTGTTCGACCCGGGTGGAATCCCGCAGCCGTGGGCTCGGGCCGGGATGCGCTCACCGCGCACCCGTCGCACGTCACCACCCCTCGGCCTCCCCGCCAAACGCCGAGGGTGGGGCGTGCCGCCGTGCCCGGGTGGTTGAACGGCCGGCGGGTGGGAATGCGTACGGGGCAGGCCCCACACGCACGGAAGGCGACACGGCATGGCGGAAGACCAGTACGACGAGAGCACCGCGCAACGGCACCCGGAGCCGGAGCAGCAGGAGGGGCAGGAGCAGGCGCACCCGGGCACCGGCGAGGCCATGGACCCGCCGCCCGACCACGGTGAGGACAGCTACCGGGGCAGCGGTCGGCTGGAGGGGCGCCGGGCCGTCATCACCGGCGGCGACTCCGGGATCGGGCGTGCGGTGGCCATCGCGTTCGCCCGCGAGGGGGCCGACCTGCTGCTGTCCTACCTTGAGGAGGAGCAGGAGGACGCCGAGCGCACCGCCGAGCTGGTGCGGGAGGCGGGGCGGAAGGTCGTGCTGGTGCCCGGCGACATCCGCGACGAGGCGCACTGCGGGCACGTCGTCGAGCAGGCGGTGGCGGAGCTGGGCGGCATCGACGTGCTGGTGAACAACGCCGCCTACCAGATGGCGCAGGAGGACGGGTTGCTCGGCATCACCACCGAGCAGTTCGACCGGGTGCTCAAGACCAACCTCTACGCGATGTTCTGGCTGTGCAAGGCGGCCGTGCCGCACATGCCCAAGGGGTCGTCGATCATCAACACCTCGTCGATCCAGGCGTTCCAGCCCTCACCGGAGCTGCTGGACTACGCCGCGACGAAGGGGGCGATCGTCAACTTCACCAAGGGGCTGTCGCAGTACCTCGCGGACAAGGGCATCCGGGTCAACTCGGTCGCCCCGGGGCCCGTGTGGACGCCGCTGATCCCGGCCACCATGCCCGCCGAGAAGGTCGACTCCTTCGGCGAGCAGACGCCGCTGGGCCGGGCCGCCCAGCCCTCCGAGCTGGCCCCCGCGTACGTCTTCTTCGCCTCGTCGGAGTCGAGCTACGTCACCGGCGAGGTGCTGGGCGTGACGGGTGGCCAGTTGCTGACCTGAGTCGGTTCCCCCGTCCACCGGACCCGCCCGACCGCGCCGGTCGGGCGGGTCCGGTGCGTCCGGGTCACCGCGTGTGGCGGGTGACGTGCAGGCACGCCGCCACCATCAGCGCCACGACGCCCGCGAAGACGAGCGGGAGATGGGTCATCGCCCAGCACGACGGAGCAGACCCCCGGCAGGGCGAGGCACGCGAGCGCCGCGTCGCGCCGCACCGGCCGCGCCGCGACGGCCTGGCCGGCCAGGGTCGCGGTGAGCACGGGGTCGTTGTGCTCGAACCAGCGCTCGATCCTGCGGAGTCGGCGGCGTTCCGAACCTGGAGCTGGTGGAGGGGGGTCGGCGCGGAGGTCTCCACGACCACCGAACCGCAACCCGTCGACACCCTCGCCACCGCCTGGTCCACCTGGTTCGGCCCCGGCGGGCGGTCGTCCTCGCTGAGCCGGACGGGTGCCGGTCCGCGCCGGCGCATGAGAAGTGCGCCGACCGGGAAGACAATGCGTGCGGTGGGCGTCCGGGGCCTCCGGCCGCCCGTCGCGGTTCGCGAGGAGGCGATGTGGTGACCGGCAGTGAGCACCGCGGAGGACACGTCGAACAGTTGCGGGTGGAGCGCGCGGACCGGGACGAGGCGGTCGTCGTCAGCGCGCACGGCGAGGTGGACGGCACGAACGCGCCCGTGCTGCACGAGGGGTTGACCGCCGCCTTCGCCTCGGCGGCGGCGAGGACCGTGCCGGTGGTGGTCGACCTGACCGACGTGCCCTTCTTCGCGTCGAGCGGCATGGCGCTGCTGGTGGAGCACCACAACCTCGGCGCCCGCCGGGCCACGCCGCTGCGCGTGGTCGCCCCGGCGCGCAGCCCCCTCCGCGCGCTGCGCGCCGCCCGGCTCGACCAGGTGCTCGACCTCTACCCCGACCTCCCGGCCGCTCTCGCCGGGTGATCGCGGCCCGTGTCCGCGCCGGCCGGGGACGACGCAGGCCCCACGGGCGGGTCACCCGGGTTCGGGCGGGCGGCCCGGGTGGCGCGACGACCTGGCGCCGCTGCCCGCCACCCGGTCCTGCGTGGACCGGCCGCGGGAGGTGTGCTCCACCGACCGGCGGGTGCGGGAGGCCTGCGGGGTCGAGGGCGACGGCGTGCGGTTCCACGAGTTCGACCGGATCGCCGCGCCCGAGCCGTTCCGCGACCGCTCCCGGGCGCTGCTCGACCGCGCCGTGGAGCGCGAGTCCCTGGTCGGGGAGGCCGACACGGCCTTCCGCCCGAACCGCGCCGTGTTCGACGACCTGTCCGCCGCGCACCGCTGAATTCCGTCGAGGGCGGGGCTGCCGCGTCGATCACCGGCCCGGACGCGCGCGCGGTTCGTCGTCGGCCGCGACCGCCCGGGTTCCGCTAGCCTGGGTCGATGAGACGTGGACCGGCGATCGGGTTCGGGGTCCTGCTGATCCTGGTCGGCGCGCTGTGGACCGGTCAGGGTCTCGGGTACGTCGGGGGCAGCTTCATGACCGGGCAGAAGCTGTGGACCGCGATCGGGCTGCTGTGCGTGGTCGGCGGGGGTGCCCTGGTGCTCGCGCTGCTGCGCAGGCGGTGACCCGCCGCGAGGTGGTTCGCGCCGGATCGGGGTGCTCGCGCGCGGGAGGAGTGCCGCGACGCACTCGATCGCCGATGGCGGGACGACCTCCGTCAGCATCGGTGGTGGGGCCGGGTCAGCCGGTGCCCCGTGTCGGGGGCCGCAGGTCCAGCCACATGATGCGGAGGCCGACGTCCCCCAGGACGGGATGGCGGAAAGCCCCGGGCGCTGTACCCAGGGTGCCGAACCCGAGGCTTTCGTAGAGGTCGACCGCGGCCCTGTTCGTGTCGACGACAGCGTTGAACTGGATCGCCGCGAATCCGTTGCCGCGCGCCCAGCTGATCATGTCGGTGGTGAGGGCCCGCCCCACACCCGTGCCCCGTGCGTGCTCGGCGACCACCAGGCTGCCGGACGCGACATGGCTCCCGGGGCCCGGCCGGTTGGCGTACATGTTCGCGGTACCCAGCACCCGGTCGGCATCGGCGGCGACGACCACCCTGGCCGGTGCGGCCACCAGCCACGTGCGCTTGGCGTCGTGCTCGCTCATACCGGGGTCGTAGGCGAACGTCCGCTGCTCGGTGATGACGTCGTGCAGAATCGGCCACATCCGCGGCCAGTCCTCGTCACGTGCCTCGCGGACCACGAAGCCCGGCCCCGCGGGGGGCTGTGGATCAGCCATGTCGCCGGCTGCCGGAACCCGCGCCTGCGACGAGGTCGGTGAGTGACCGCACCCCCCTGATCCTGCCTGTGCCGCGCCCACATCACCACCCGATTCGCGTACGCGGCACTCCCGGCGCACCGGTCTCCCGTGCCGGGCAGTCCGGTCTTGCCCCACGCCGGACGGAGTGCCGACGGCAGCCGGGCACCCCGCCGGACGACCACCACGCCCGACCGGCCGACTCGAACGCTCGGTCACACCCCGCCCCGGAGCGGGGCTAGGCGATGCCGGCGGCGATCAGCTGCCGCCAGATCTCGCCCTGGTCCACGACCTCGACGCCGAGCTTCTCGGCCTTGGTGAGCTTGCTCGCGCCCACGTCGGCGCCGGTGACGAGGTAGTCGGTGTTGGCCGACACGGAGGTGGCGGTGGTCGCGCCGGCCTTCTCGCACAGCCGCTGGAAGGTGGGGCGGGGGACCTTCTCGCCCGAGCGCGGGTCGCTGATCGCGCCGGTGACCACGACCGTCTTGCCGGCCAGGGGCGCGTCGGAGGCGACCACCGGGGGGAGGTCCTCCTCGCGCACGTCGAGGGACACCCCCCGTTCGCGGAGGCGTTCGAGTTCCGGGCGCAGCCGGGTGAGGTGCTCGATCAGGGAGGCGGCGACCCTCGGGCCGATGTCCTCCACGGCCACGAGGTCGTCCTCGCCGGCGTCGGCCACCTCCTCCAGCGAGCCGAAACCCGCTCGGCACAGGCGGGTGGCGGTCCCCTCGGACGCCATCGGGATCGCGAAGCCGATCAGCGCCCGGCGCAGCCCCACCCGACGGCTCGCGGCGATCGACTCGATCATGCGGGTGGCCGAGGTCTCCTTGATGCGGTCGAACTCCAGGAGCTGTTCCTTGGTCAGGGTGTAGAAGTCCGAGGGGTTCTCCAGCAGGCCGGCTTCGGCGAGCCGTTCGATCCACACCGGACCGACCGCCTCGATGTCCGCCGCCGCGCGCGAGGCCCAGTGGATCAGCCGGCGCACGGTCTGCGCGGGGCAGGCGGCGTTGGTGCAGAACAACTCCCGGCTGTTGCCCTGCTCGGTCAGGTCGTGCCCGCACGACGGGCACGCGGCGGGCGGCACGATGTCGCGTTCCGCGCCGGTGCGCTTGGACTCGTCCAGCACGCCCGCGACGAACGGGATCACGTCGCCCGCGCGCCGCACCAGCACCGTGTCGCCGATCTTGATGCCGCGCGCCCGGATGACCTCCTGGTTGGCCAGGGTGGCGCGGGTGACCGTCGTGCCGCCCACGAACACCGGTTCCAGCCACGCCACCGGGGCGATCTTGCCGGTCTTGCCGACGTCCCAGACCACGTCGGTGAGCACGGTGGTCTTCTCCTCGGCGGCGAACTTGAACGCCAGCGCGCCGCGCGGCGAGTTCGACCGCACCCCGGCGGCGGCGAACGCGTCCCGGTTCGCCAGCCGCAGCACGGCGCCGTCCAGGTCGTAGTCCAGTTCGTTGCGCTGCGCCTCGATCTCGGAGATCACCGCCTGCGCGGCCTCCGCGTCGGTGCGGTGCCGCATGTCCGCCACGTCGAAGCCGAGCGCGCGCAGGCCCTGCTCCAGGTCGGCGGCGGTGGCGTCGGCGGAGGTGTCGAGGTCGAAGGCGAAGAACTGCAGGCGCCTCCCGGCGACGGTGGCCGGGTCCTTGGCGCGCAGGGTGCCCGCGGCGGCGTTGCGGGGGTTGATCAGCGGCTTGTCGGGGTGCGCGGTGTTGTAGGCGGTGAACGTGGAGCGCAGCATCACGGCCTCGCCGCGCACCTCGACCCGGCCCGGCGCGTCGATGCGGTCCGGGATGCCGTCGGCCAGCGCCCGCACCAGGAACGTCACGTCGTCGCCCGTCGTGCCGTCGCCCCGGGTCACGGCGCGGGCCAGCCGGCCGTCCTCGTAGACCAGGGCCAGCGACAGGCCGTCCAGCTTCGGCATGACCACCACGGGCTGGCCGGGGAAGCGGTCGAAGAACGCGGCGACCTGCTCGGGCTTCGTCGCCTTCTCCAGGGACAGCATGGGGCGCGAGTGCCGGATCGGCGCGTGCAGCACCGACGGCGCGCCGACCTGCTCCAGCGGGTTCGGGTCGGGCGCGAGCTCCGGGTTCGCCTCGACCAGGCCCCGCAGCTCGTCCTCGATCGCGTCGTACTCCGCGTCCGCCACCAGCGGCGAACCGCGGTAGTAGGCGTCGCGCAGCACGACGACCTGGTCGGCGAGTTCCCGGATGCGCTCCTGAGCGTTCACGGCGCGAACGCTACCGGTGGCCACCGACAACCGGTGGACGCGCGGTCGGCGTCGCCCGATGGGGGGTAGCGCCACCGCCCGGTCGGCGCGGAGGATGGGCGGCATGGGTTTCCACGGCGGCACGGCCGCCCGCGCCGCGGACCGTCATCGGCACGTCGGGATGGCCGCGGTGGCGGTCGTCGCCGGGGGGCTGGGCGCGTTCGCCGCGCCGTGGTGGACCTGGGTCGTCGTGTCCGCCGGCCTCCTGCCGACGTTCGCGGTGCTGCGCCGGATGACGCCCGCCGACGTCGTGACGAGGTGCTCCGCGTAGGTTCCCCGCCCACGTCGGCGGACCCCGCACCGGCGTGTCGGCGGCCACGTGTCGAACGGGGTACCACCGGGTAACCGCTCCGGGTGAACCGGGACCGAGAGTGCGGAGGAGCGTCGTGGAACAGGACGTCCACCTGCCTCCGGTGAACGTCGGCGTCGCGGTCGCCCGGCGTCGCGGGGTGGTGTTCGCGGACGTGCGGGGCGAGGTCGACACCGACAGCTACCGGCACCTGCGCCAGGAGCTGTTCTCCTGCCTGGGCGGCGGCCCCGCCGCGCTGGTGGTCGACCTCAGGCACGTGGACTTCTTCGGGTCGCTGGGCATCGCGGTGCTGATGGAGGTGCACGAGCGGGCCACCGAGCTGGGCGCCGCGTTCGCCCTGGTCGCCGAGCACCGCACCGTGGTCGAGCCGATCCGCATCACCGAGGTCGGCGAGCTGCTGGGCCTGTGCTCCACGGTGGAGGAGGCGGTGGCCCGGGTGGAGGGCGGCCCGGCCGGTGCCGAGGCCGACGGCTTCTCGTGGTGGTCCTCCTAGGAGCGATGGTTGCCGGAAGGCGATAGCTACCGATTGACATTCGATAGGTGGCCATCGAGAATCGATGCATGTTCGCTGAGCATCGGGCGGTTGCCCCTCTTCGTGTCTTCCTCGTGCTGCTGTTCGGGGTGCTCCTCCTCTTCCAGGTCATGTCGTTGCCCGGCCAGTTCGCCCACATGGCGGAGCGGTCGCCGGAGATGGCGCACCTGCGGTGGCCCCTGACGGCCGTGACCGTGTTCTGGGTGCTGTGCGTGCAGGTGGTGGTCGTGGCCACCTGGAAGCTGCTCACCCTGGTCAAGAACGACCGCATCTTCAGCGAGCCCGCCCTGAGGTGGGTCGACGCCATCGTGTGGGCCGTCGCCGCCGGGTGGGCGACGTTCGGGGTCGTGTTCCTCTTCGTCGGCTTCAACGCGGACGACCCCGGCGTCCCGCTGCTGATGTTCCTCCTGCTGGTCGGCATCACCGTGCTGGGACTGCTGATGGTGGTGATGCGGGCGCTGCTGCGGCAGGCCACCACGCTGCGCACCGACATGGAGTCGGTGATCTGATGCCGATCATCGTGCGCATCGACGTCGAGCTGGCCAAGCGCAAGATGAGCGTCGGCGAGTTCGCCGAGCGCGTCGGGCTCACGCCGGCGAACGTCGCCGTGCTGAAGAACGGCCGCGCGAAGGCCGTGCGCTTCAGCACCCTGGAGGCCATGTGCCGGGTGCTCGGCTGCCAGCCCGGCGACCTGCTGGAGTGGATCGACGACGGGGAGGAGCCCGACGACGGCGCGCTCCGGGCCGTCGGGGACGAGGGGCACCGGTGATCGAGGTCCGGGGCCTGACCAGGCGCTACGGCGACGTCCTCGCCGTCGACGACTTGGACTTCACGGTCGAGCCGGGCAAGGTCACCGGGTTCCTCGGGCCGAACGGCGCCGGGAAGTCCACGACCATGCGGATCGTGCTCGGCCTCGACCGGCCCACGTCGGGCACGGCGCTGGTGAACGGCCGGTCGTGCGCGGCGCTCGCCGAACCGCTCCGCGAGGTCGGCGCGCTGCTCGACCCCGGCTCGGCGCACCCCGGCCGCACCGGTCGCGGGCACCTGCGCGTGGCCGCCCGGACGAACGGCATCCCGTCGCGCCGGGTGGACGAGGTGGTCGAGGAGGTCGGTCTCGGCCGCGCCGCCCGCCGCCGGATCAAGGGCTACTCGCTGGGGATGCGGCAGCGGCTGGGCATCGCGGCGGCGCTGCTCGGCGACCCCGGCGTGCTGCTGTTCGACGAACCGGTCAACGGGCTGGACCTCGACGGCGTCCGCTGGGTCCGCGGGCTGCTGCGCCGACTGGCCGACGAGGGCCGCACCGTGCTGGTCTCCAGCCACCTGCTCGGCGAGGTGGAACAGGTCGCCGACCGGCTGGTCGTCATCGGGCGCGGCAGGCTGATCGCCGACGCGACGACGGAGCAGGTCCTCGACGGGCTGGGGGACGTCCGGGTGCGCGTCCGCGCCGCGGAGCCCGACCGGCTCCTCGCCGCGCTGCGCGAACGCGGTCTGGAGGCCCACCGGGTCGACGCCCGCGAGCTGCGGGTCGAGGGCAGCACCGCCGAGCAAGTGGGCGAACTCGTCCACTCCCTGCACATCCCGCTGCACCACCTCTCGGAGGTGCGCAACACCCTTGAGGACGCCTACGTGGAGTTGACCGGCAGCAGCGTGGAGTACCACGGCGGCCGGGCCGCGACGAGCGGGGTGGCGCGGTGACGGCCCCCTCGGCACCCCGGGCCGCCCCGGCCCGCGTTCCCCTGGCCCGCGTGTTCGCCCGCACCTGCGCCGCCGAGTGGACGCGGTTGTGGACGGTCCGGACCACCTGGTGGTTCCCGGCCGCCGCCGCCGCGGTGATGGTGGGGATCGCCACCGTCGCCGGCCTGGAGGCGGGCTCCGACCCGGTGCCGCCGGAGGGCGGGTCGGCGTGGCGGATGGCGGGCGTGCCGGCCCTGCCGGGGCAGTTCGCGCTCCTCGCGCTCGCCCTGACCGCGGTGACGTCGGACTACTCGACCGGCGGGATCGTGCCGACCCTCCAGTGGACACCGCGCCGCGCCGTGCTGTTCCTGGCCCGCACGACCGTGGCGGTGTGCGTCGCGACCGCCGTCGGCACGCTGCTGGCGCTCGCCGCCGCCGTCACCGCGTTCACCGCGGCCCGGCCGGTGCTCGTCCTGCCCGTCGACGGGGGCCTGGAGGTGCTGCCCGACGTGGCGCTCGTGTTCGCGGCGGGGGCGGCCCTCGCGGTCGGGCTCGGCTTCCTGCTGCGCCACACGGCGGCCACGCTGGTCACGGTGTTCCTGCTGATGCTGGTGCTCCCGCTGATGCTGCCGAACCTCGGCGTCGAGTGGGCGTCGACGCTCGCCGACGCCCTGCCCGGGGCCGGTGCGGCGTTCCTGCTCATCGGCGAGGTGCCGGGCATGACGCGGACGTCGTCGGTGGTCACGCTGCTCTGCTGGGCCGCCGGGGCGCTGCTGCTCGGGTGGCTGCGGCTGGCGCGCGACGACGCGAACCGCTGACCGCGGCCCGGCGGGGCGTCAGCTGCGGTGGGCCACCTCGAACGCCTCGATGACGCTCGCCGGGATGCGCCCGCGGTCGGCCAGGTCGTGACCGTTCTTGCGGGCCCACTCGCGGATCGCCTTCGTCTGCTCCTTGTTCCTGACCTCGGAGCCGGGGCGGCGGACCGGGGCGCCCGCGGCGGCCGTGCGCCTGGTGCGGCCACCCGTCCTGCGCGCGTTCGCGACGAAGCCGGCGAGGGCGTCGCGGAGGCGGTCGGCGTTCTGCGGGCGGAGGTCGATCTCGTAGGCGACGCCGTCGAGGCCGAACGAGACGGTCTGGCCGTTCTCGGCAGCGGTGCCGTCGAGGTCGTCGATGAGCTGGACGAGCACTTTCTGAGCCACGGACACCTCACGGGTGATCAGCGTTGCGGTGGACGTGGCAGCGTAACAAGACCGACTTCGCGAGCGCTGCGGCTCGACCGCGCGTGTCGCCGGGCGCTGCGGGTCGACCGGTGCGTCGTCGGCGGTGGAAGCCCGGTGGCGCGGCGGCCTCGGCCGCCGCGCCACCGGCCCGGTCATCCGGTCAACCGGCCGTGCACGTCGGCACCGGTGTGCCGGGCGCTCCGGTGGTGGCGCCCAGGAAACCGAACGAGGTGCCCGCCCCGGCCCCGAGCGACCCGTTGTGCGCGGCGTTGCGGGCCGTGACCGCCGTCCCCTGGCTGGTGACGGTCGCGTTCCACGCCTGGGTGATCGTCTCGCCGGCGCCGGTCGTCCAGGACACGGTCCAGCCGTTGATCGCCGCGTTGCCCGCGGTGACCCGCACCTCGCCCTGGAACCCGCCGGACCACCGGTTGACCACGGTGTACGTCGCGCTGCACCGGGACGGGCCGGGCGGCGGGGTCGTGGTCGTCGTTGTCGTGGTGGTGGTGGTCGTGGTGGTGCTGGTGGTCGTCGGCGTGGTCGTCACGGTGCCGCCCCACCCCGCCGCCGAGTCGAGCCAGGCGCTGCGGCGCTGCATCCAGTCCTTGAAGAACTGCACCTGGCCCTGCCACGTCGGCGCGGTCGGGGTGTTGAAGAAGCCGATCCTCGGCGACGACAGGTTCGGCCAGCGCTGGAAGTTGCGCTGCGCGCCGTTGGTCAGCGGCCGGGCGAGGCCGTCGATCCGGCTCTGCACGGCGGAGTCCGCGAGCGGGCCCCGGCGCAGCGCCTGCCAGCGCGCCTTCAGCTGGTTGACGAACGCCGGGTCGCGCAGCAGCCGGGCGACCCAGTCGTTGGCCATCGGCTGCCGGGTCTGGAGGTGCTGCCAGCCCTCGACCTGGTCGTTCTGGAAGTACCCGCCCACGCCGAACGTGAGGTCGAAGTCCCACAGCGGCCCGGCGACGATCCTGCCGTCCCGGTCCTTGTGGAAGTAGGCGCTGCGGAGGTAGGCGTCCATGCTGCGGCTGACCTCGTTGACGATCACCTGGTCGATGAAGGACGCGACGTCGAGGTACTTGCGGTAGCCGGTGTTCGGGTCGGCGGAGTTCGGCGCCCGCAGCACGTCGTGGAACTCCTGCAGGTGGGCGCGCAACCAGTCGCGCTGCGCCGGCTGCAACGGGTCCGGGTCGACCACTTCGAGGTAGTTCCAGCAGGTGGCGGCCGGGCCGGTGCACGGCAGAGTGGGCTCCTCGGCGGCCATCCACTCGAACTTGAAGATGTACCCGCCGGTGATCTTCGGCAGCGTGAGGTCGTCCTCGTCCAACTGCTTGAGGTCGAGCCGGTTCTTGGAGTTCTTGATCGTCTCGACCAGCATGTAGACGCCCATGTAGTCCTCGGTGCCGACCGGGGTGGCGTCGGTGTTGAGGTAGAACTCCGCGAACGCGTACCGCGGCGTCTTCATCCCCATCTCCCGGCCGAGGTCGTAGACGAGGGCCTCGCGGACCAGGGACTTGTCGGTGAACGGCCCGCGCAGCACCCAGTCGGAGTCGGCGGGCATGCCGAGTACCGGGTAGTCGGCGTCGTCGTCGTCGTTGTCCCGGAATTCCAGGCGGTAGGGCGCTTTCTCGAAGGTCGCCGACGACTGCCCGCGCAGCCGGAACCCGGCCCGGGTGGCCACCGCCGGGGCCGCCGCGAGGGACGTCGTCCCGCCCGCGCCCGGCTGGAAGATCATGGTGGTGGCGTCGAAGTACTCCCGCTGGGGTCTGCCCGCGCCGTAGGAGTCGATCACGACCACGGGCAGGTCGTGGTTCGTGGTCGTGGCGGCGCGGGCGGTGTACATGGCCGTCCCGGGCGCGCCGGACGCCGTCTGCCCGACGAACGCCTGCGCCCGCAGCTGGGTGGTGCGGGTGAAGGTCAGCGGTGTGCCCTGGTAGGGGGTCGACTGCGCGGTGGGCAGCCTGCCGTCGGTGGTGTAGCGGACCTGGGCCCCGCTGACGGTGGTGCCCAGCGACACCGACACCTGGCCCTGGAACGTGCCGCTGGGCACGGAGAAGGTGATGTCGCCGACGAGGTCGTCCGCGGCCGCGGCGGCTGCCGCCTCGTCGGCGGCGCCCGCCGGGACCGCCTGGGGCGCGCTCGGTTCGGCGTCTGCCGACAACGGCACGAGGAACGCGGTGAGGAGCACGGCGGCGACCGCGACCCAGGCGGAGCGCCGGGTCGCCGCGGCTCCGTCGCTGCGGGTGGTCAAGCGCACGATGCCTCCTGTTCGGGGTGGTGGGAGAGGGCGGGCGTCGGGGCGGTGCCGCGGAAGTGCCGGCGCAGCGTCCGCCGCCACGGCGCGTCGGGCAGGTCCAGGCGCAACGCGGCCAGGCCGGTGGCGTACTTGGAGATGCGGACGGGCCTCAGCCCGCTCTGCCACAGCACGCGGTCGACCGGCGTGGCGGCGGAGGGGGACTTGGTCTCGACCACGGCGAGGCCGGGCAGGCTCAGCGCCGAGTGCTCGTCCCGCCAGGTGAGGCCGGTGTCGATGGTGACCCGGCCGACGTCACCCGGCAGCAGCAGGGTGGCGCGGTGGTAGTCGGTGATCAGCACCGCGTCGAAGGGGCTGTCGGCGGTGGACCCGAGCGACTCGCGGGCGAGCGCCTCGTCGATGAAGGCCCGCCCGGGGTGCACGGTGCCGCAGTCCCGGGGGTGGTAGGGCAGCCGGTGCTTGGTGACGCTGCCCCGCGCGCCGCTGATCTTGACCTCCAGCCAGCACTGGGCGGAGTCGAGGTACGTGCGGGTGCGCACCTTGAAGCGCCGCCGCCGCCGGTAGGCCGCGCAGTGGAAGCTGGTCAGCAGCGGCGTGTCGAAGTAGACCGACTCGTAGTGGAAGGTGCGCGCGCCGTCGACGTCCAGCACCCTGGTGTCCGCCGGGAGCCCGCCCAGCAGGCGGGGCAGCGCGTCCACCGGCACGAGGTACTTGCGGTCCACCCTCGTCTGCAGCGCGGCGCGGTCGATCAGCTCGGCGAGCCCGACGGGGGCCAGCCGCGCCAGGGTCCGGGCGAGGGGGGTCGTGGTCGTGGTCATCGGCGTGCTCCGGATCGCGCCGGCGTGCCGGGCGCGGTGGTCGGGGCGCGTTCGGTCAGCGCGTACCGGACGTCCACCACGGTGGTCTCGTTGACCAGGTCGAGCCGCTGGACGCTGGCGACGTGCACCCGCGCGTCGAGCAGCTGCTCCAGGTGGGCGACGAGCGCGAGGTGGTCGGTGACGGCCGAGTCCAGCACCAGGACCTGGTGCCGGTAGCGCCGGAACAGCCACCGGTGGTCGCCGAGGAACATCGTGGCGAGGATGAGCGCCATCAGGCCCGCGTTGAGCCACGGTGACGTGGTGTTCAGCGCACCGAGGAGGCCCAGGGCGAGGGCGGAGAAGTAGTACGCGACCTCGTGCTGGTCGAGTTCCGTCGAGCGCAGCCGGATGATCGACAGCACGCCGAACAGCGCCATCCCCAGCCCGAGCCCGGCGCCGACGTCGCTGGTGCTGAGCGCGCTCGCCACCGCCAGGACGCCGACGTTCACGCCCAGGTAGGCCACCACCAGGTCGCGTCGTCGGTGCCGCGGGAAGTAGAGCCCGAAGACGAGCAACACCACTGCGCAGATGTCGACCGCGAACAGGACGAGCTGTGACATCTCGTGCGTCCCTCCTGAGCCACTGCCGGGATTGGCGGGCACCGCCCGCTTCTTGGCGGGGGTCTGCGGGGACGGTCGCCGAAACTTTCGAGTCTTTAGGTAAACTTTCGGGAACTCTGGGGAAACGATAGGGCGCGGTAAGGGGTCACGTCAATGAACTCATGGCGTCACCCTGCGTATCAAAAGGTGGCCCTGCCGCTGGTAGGACTCGATCACGGCGTCAGGTTGCCGCCTACCAGGTCATAGCGCCGGGTGCTCGGGTCGTGCCGCGGACCGCGCGCGATGTTGCGAAAGTTTCGCTCTGTTCGGCTGGTGAACGTCGCGGCGGCCCACGCCGCCGGTTCCGCGCGCGCCACCTCCGGTGAACCGCCCGTGCCCGTGGTGACCAAGGCGAAGTGCAGCCCCGTGTCCGATGTGGACAGCAGCAGCCGGCGCGGGCCGGCCGGCCCGGTTCCGGGGCCGTCGAGATCGGTTCCGCACCGGTGTGCGGCGGCGGGGCGGTGGTGGTGCCGAGGGAGCTGACCACGGTGGTGGCGCCCGGCGGGAACGACGCGGGCAGGTGCGGCTCGGTGGGTGCCGCGCCGCCGTTCCAGCGTCACACCAGGACGCCGTACGGGGCGGCACGAGCACCAGGGCGAGCACCGATCGCCGCATCGCGGCCGCCTCCATCGAAGATGGAGTTGATTCACTTCGACCGTAGCGGCGTTGCCGGACCGCGCGACCACCACGAGGCGGTCGGCCCGCGGCCACCCGGCCCCGGCTACCGGGACTGGAGCGCGTCCACCGCGACGGCCTGCGCGATCACCAGGCGGCGGTCGACGTGCGGGTCGGCGATCGTGATCAGGTAGTGGTCGCGGACCCACGTCTTCTTGTCCACGCTGAACACCGGCTGCCCGTTCCGGGTGAAGTCGAAGTGGAAGCGGAACGGGACGGGGATGTTGTTGACGAACGGCAGGAAGCCCCACACGCGGCGCAGGATCGCCAGGCCCGCGTTGCGCTCGCGCCCGGTGGCCGTCGGCGCGCCCGGCTGGTCCAGGTGCCAGGTGGAGTTCGTCAGGGACTTGCCGAAGTCCTTGCGGAACGAGCCGATGGACCGGCCGTCGCCGTCGGTCACGTCGTAGCCGCTGCCGAGGTCGATCACCTTGCGCGCCCGGAAGCCCGCGAGCACCTGCCCCTTGCCGGAGTCGGTGAAGATCGTCACCTGCTCCTTGAACGCCATCCGCTTCTGCTCGACGAACGCCACCAGGTGGCCCGGCTCGCCGCCGTTGTCGGCGAAGATCTCGTAGCGGTTCACCATCAAGGTGACCTTCTGGTGCATGTGCAGCACGTTCATGGCCTGTGGGTGCATCGTGGGTCCCCTGACTCCGGTGGTGACCGCAGTGTCTCACCTGACCGGGTGAAGATCGTCTCCGACCCGAGCGGGCCACCGCTCCCCGGAGCGCGGGAACAGGCCGACCCGCCGCGCCGACACCGGTCCGCTCTGACCGGGTCCGCGCAGCGGGTCGGGGTCGTTCCGCCTTACCTCAGGGGGTGCGGCAGGAGACGGTCGGCGCGGCCCACTGGCCGTTGGCCATCACGGTGAAGCCGAACGTCGTGCTCGCGCCCGGCGCGAGGTTGCCGTTGCCGCTGGGCTTCATCGTCATCACGTTGCCGCTGGAGTCCCAGCTCGGCGTGCCGCTCCACGTGCTCGACACCTTCTGCGGCGCGGTCACCGTGACGGTGGCCGTCCAGCTGCCGATGGCCGACGAGCCGGCCCGGACGGTCACCTCGCCGTTGAAGCGGTCGCCCCACTGCTGGGTCGTCCGGTAGGTGGCGGTGCAGGCGCCGCCCGGCTGCTGCGACGTGGTCGTGGTCGTGGTGGTGGTCGTGGGACCGCCGCCCGGCGTGTCGCCCGGCGCGACGGCGCGACCGGTCGACGGGGAGATCATGCCCGCGCACAGGCCCCGGCTCGCCAGGTTCGCGGCGATCTGGGGGATGGCGTTGACCGTCGTCTGGTAGCCGTCGTGCATCAGGATCACGCCGCCGTTCTGGAGCGTGGACGCCGCCTGCACGATCGCCGCGGTGCTCGCGCCGTTCCAGTCCTGCGAGTCGACGCTCCACAGCACCTCGGTGAGGCCGAACTGCGCCTGGACGGACCTGAGCGTGGCGTTGGTCTCGCCGTACGGCGGGCGGAACAGCTTCGGCGCCTCACCGGTGGCCTGCTGGATGGCCTGCTGGGTCTGGGAGATCTCGGAGGTCATCTGCGACTGGCTCAGCTGCGTCATGTGCGGGTGCGACCAGCTGTGGTTGCCGATCCAGCCCACCTGGCGCTGCGCCTGCACCAACGCGGTGTTGCCACCGACCTTGTTGCCCTGGTTGAAGAACGTCGCCCGCAGGTTGGCCGACCGCAGCGCGTTGATCAGCTGGGTGGTGGTGCCGCCGGGGCCGTCGTCGTAGGTCAGGCCCACGTAGCCGTTGGGGCAGCTCTGGCCCGGCTGCGTCGTGGTGGTGGTCGTGGTGGTGGTCGGGTTGGTGCCGCCGCCCGCGTTGAGGGCGTTGAGGACCGAGGTGTAGGCGGCCTTCTTGTTGCCGCTGCCGTCGAAGAGCAGCGGGGTGCCGCTCGCGCGCCAGGAGTCGGTGTCGCGGATGCCCCACACCGTG
>NZ_NSDM01000013.1 GCF_030852425.1 Saccharothrix longispora | reverse complement strand
GTCATTGCGGTTGGGGAACACCCGGTCCCATTCCGAACCCGGTAGTTAAGCCTTCCAGCGCCGATGGTACTGCACTCGTGAGGGTGTGGGAGAGTAGGACGCCGCCGAACATTCTTCCCCGAAAGGGCTTGTGGTGGGGGCACAGTCAGATGTGCTCTAACCGCAAGCCCTTTCGGCGTGTCCACAGTAGGAGGAGTTAGTGTCCAGGTTCGGGGATCGACCCGGCGACCGTCAGCGTGGCCAGGGAGACCGACCGCGCCGATCCGACGATGGTGGCCGTTCCCAGGGAAGTCGCAAGCCGAGCACCGGTGACCGTGACGCTCGTGGGGGCGAGCGTTCGAGTGGTTTCCAGCGTCGGGACGACCGGCCGCGCTACGACAAGCCTCGTGGCGGCGACCGACGTGATGACCGCGGCGGTGTCCGCCGCGATGACAGCAGGGGCGAGCGGCCCCGCTACGACAAGCCGCGCGAAGACCGCGGTTTCCAGCGACGTGACGACGACCGCGGTGCCGTCCGCCGCGACTCGACCGACCGGCCTCGCACGGACCGCGGCGATGACCGCGGTGGCTACCAGCGACGCGACGACCGTTCCGGTGATCGGGGCGGATTCCGGCGCGATGACAGCCGTCCCCGTTTCGACCGGCGCGATGACCGACGTGACGATCGGCGCGATGACCGGAGCTCGGATCGTGGCGAGCGCCGCGAGTTCCGGCCTCGCGATGACCGGTCCGGTGACCGTGGTGGGTATCAGCGGCGTGACGACCGCAGCGGTGGTGAGCGCGGGGGTTACCAGCGTCGGGACGACCGGCCCGGTGGCTTCAAGCGCGACGACCGCCCTGGCGGGTTCAAGCGCGACGACCGCGGTGGCGAGCGGCGCGAGTTCCGGCCGCGCGACGACCGTTCGGGCGGGTTCCGCCGTGACGACCGGCCCGGTGGCTTCAAGCGCGACGAGCGCCCCGGGGGGTTCAAGCGCGACGACCGGCCCGGCGGGTTCAAGCGTGATGACCGGCCCGGCGGGTTCAAGCGTGACGACCGCGGTGGGGATCGCGGCGGCTATCAGCGCCGCGACGACCGCTCGGACGACCGTGGTGGTTACCCGCGCCGTGACGACCGGTCCGGTGACCGGGGCGGCTACCAGCGACGTGACGATCGTGGCGCCGATCGCAGCAGCGACCGCGGTGGCGACAGGGGCGGTGACCGTGGTGGTTACCCCCGTCGCGACGACCGGTCCGGTGACCGCGGTGGGTATCAGCGTCGGGACGACCGGCCCGGTGGCTTCAAGCGCGACGACCGTCCCGGGGGGTTCAAGCGCGACGACCGCGGTGGCGGTGGCGAGCGGCGCGAGTTCCGGCCGCGCGACGACCGCGGCAGTGACCGGGGAACCGACCGGAGCGGTGACAGGGGCGGCTACCCCCGTCGCGACGACCGGTCCGGTGACCGCGGTGGCTACCAGCGCCGCGACGACCGCTCCGGTGACCGGGGCGGGTACCCGCGGCGCGACGACCGTGCGGGCGGCTTCAAGCGGGACGACCGGCGTTCGTACGACAAGCCGCGTGATGACAAGCCGCGCGACAACCGTCCGGATGACAAGCGGGACGAGCGCAGTCGTGAACGGGCCGCGCGGTTCCAGGACCGCATCGCCCAGGGCGACGAGCAGGTCACCGAGGCGACCGTCGCGGAGGTGGGGGGCACCGAGGTCGACGACGTCGAGCCCGTGACCGCCGCCGTCACCGGGAAGCCGGTGACGGACGACGCCGGGACCGAGGTCGAGGCCGACACCGATGTCCGGGACGACGACGAGGACCGCGAAGACACCGAGGACGACGTCGACGCCGACGAGGTCGACGACGCCGACGAGACCGACGGCCCGGCGGCCGGTTCGGCCGTCCCGGTGGAGGAGCAGCAGGAGCGGGTGTTCACCCGGTCCCGCACGCCCGAGCTGCCGCAGGACGCGGACATCTCCGTGCTCGACCCCGATGTGAAGCAGGAGCTGCGCGGCCTGCCGAAGGGCCTGGCCGAGATCGTGGGCCGGCACCTCGCCGCGGCGGGTCTGCTGATCGACTCCGAACCGGAGCAGGCGCTGGAGCACGCCCGGTACGCGCGGTCGAAGGCGGCTCGGGTGGCGGTGGTGCGCGAGGCGGCCGGGTTGACCGCCTACCACGCCGGCGAGTGGGCCGAGGCGCTGTCGGAGTTGCGGGCGGCGCGGCGCATGTCGCACGGCGCCGGTCACCTCGCGGTGATGGCCGACTGCGAGCGGGCGTTGGGGCGTCCCGAGCGGGCGATCGACCTGGCGCGTGAGGCGCAGGGCCTGTCGCTGTCGCCGGAGGAGGCCGTGGAGCTGCGGATCGTGGCGGCCGGCGCGCGGCGTGACATGGGCGAGCTGGACGCTGCCGTGGTGGCGCTCCAGGGCGACGACCTGGACGAGAAGAAGCGCTTCCCGTGGAGCGCCCGCCTGTTCTACGCGTACGCCGACAACCTGGAGGCGGCCGGGCGGAACGAGGAAGCCGTGAAGTGGTTCCTCAACGCCGCGCAGGCCGACGACGACAACGAGACGGACGCCGCCGAGCGCGCGTTCGACCTCAGCCCGCAGGACTGACGCACAGGACCGACACAGCAGGCACCGCACGCGCGGGAGCGAAGTCACACCGGGAGGCCCGGCACCTGTCGGTGCCGGGCCTCCACACTTGTGGGGACGTGTGGTGATGACGGAGGAGGCGCCCGTGCTGCTGGCCCGTTACGACGCTCTGCTGCTGGACCTCGACGGCACCGTGTACCGGGGTCGCGAGGTCGTGCCCGGCGCGGTGGAGGCGGTGGCGGCCGCGCGGGAGCACGGTGTCGCGGTCCGCTTCGTCACGAACAACGCGTCCCGGTCGCCCGAGGACGTCGCCGATCACCTGGACGAGTTGGGTTTCCGCACGAGCGTGGACGAGGTGAGCACGAGCGCCCAGGCCGGTGCGGCGATGCTGGTGGGCCTCGTCCCGGCCGGTTCCGCGGTGCTGGTGCTCGGCACGGACGCGCTGGCCGATCAGGTCCGGGCGCGCGGGTTCGAGCCGACGCGGGAGGCCGAGGGCGCCGCCGCGGTGGTGCAGGGCCTGTCGCAGGAGCTGGGGTGGCGCGAGCTGGCCGAGGCGTGCGTGGCGGTCCGGGCGGGCGCGAAGTGGGTGGCCTGCAACGTGGACGCGACGCTGCCCACCGAGCGCGGCCTCCTCCCCGGCAACGGCGCGCTCGTCGCCGCCCTGCGCACGGCGACGGGCGTCGAGCCCCTGGTGGCGGGCAAGCCGGCGACGCCGCTGCTGGAGCAGGCGGCGAAGTCCGCCGGCGCGCAGCGCCCCCTGGTGGTGGGCGACCGGCTGGACACCGACATCGACGGCGCGGTGAACGCGGGCATGGACTCGCTGCTGGTGCTCACCGGCGTGGCCACCGAGGCGGACGTGGCGGCGCTCGACGACGCCCGCCGTCCCACCTACGTGGCGGCCGACCTGTCGATCCTGCATCGGCTACCGTGAAACCGTGAGCTTCGAGGTTCCCCTCCCCGGCCCGCCGCGCGACCCCGTGGCCGGGATCGACGACGCCCTGGCGGGTCTCGACGGGCTGGAGCAGTTGGACGTGGTCGAGCACGTGGCCCGCTTCGACGACGCGCACACGGCGCTGACCGCCGCGTTGTCCAGCATCGACAAGGTCTGACCCGGTGCCGCGCAGGGCTCGGCTCGACGCCGAACTGGTCCGCCGCGGGCTGGCCAGGTCCCGGGAGCACGCGAGCCAACTCGTCGCCGAGGGCAAGGTGACCGTCCAGGGCACCGTGGCCACCAAGCCCGCGACCGCCGTGGGGCTGGACACCGCGCTGCTGGTGCGCGACCACGACGACCCGAACTACGCCTCGCGGGGCGCGCACAAGCTCGTCGGCGCGCTGGAGGCGTTCCCGGGGATCGCCGTGGAGGGCAGGCGCTGCCTGGACGCGGGCGCGTCGACCGGCGGGTTCACCGACGTGCTGCTGCGCGCGGGGGCCCGGCAGGTCGTGGCGGCCGACGTCGGGCGTGGTCTGCTGGACTGGAAGCTCCGGACCGACGACCGCGTCGTGGTCAAGGACAGGACGAACGTGCGCGCGTTGACGCCGGAGGACATCGGCGGGCGCGTCGAACTGGTGGTGGCGGATCTCTCGTTCATCTCGTTGAGGCTGGTGCTCCCCGCGCTGGCCGGGTGCCTCGACGAGGAGGGCGATTTGTTGCCGATGGTGAAACCGCAGTTCGAGGTGGGCCGGGAGCGCCTCGGCTCGGGCGGTGTGGTGCGGGACCCGGAGCTGCGCGCCGAGGCGGTGCTGGACGTCGTCTCGTCCGCGGCCGGCCTCGGGCTGCGCCTGCACGGCGTCATCGCCAGCCCCCTCCCCGGGCCGTCGGGCAACGTCGAGTTCTTCGCCTGGTTGCGTCGCGGTGAACCCCTGGACCGGGCCGCCGCCGCCGGGCTCGTGCGCGAGGCCGTCGCGGAAGGCCCCCGGTGAGGGCCCCAACGGAGGGGGACGGCATGGCCCGGGAGATCCTGCTGGTCGTCCACACCGGCCGGCGGAGCAACGTGCTGGTCGCGCAGGAGGTGGCGACGCGGTTCGCGGCGGGCGGCGTCCGGTTGCGGGTGCTGGAGGACGAGGCGCCCGAGCTGGACCCGTCCTGCTACGCCGAGGTCGTGACGGCCGACGAGAAGGCCGCCGAGGGCGCGGAGCTGGTGTTCGTGCTGGGCGGTGACGGCACGCTGCTGCGGGCTGCGGAGCTGGCGCGCGCGGCCGGGGTGCCGGTGCTGGGCGTGAACCTGGGTCGGGTGGGGTTCCTGGCGGAGGCCGACTCGGACGCGCTGTACGACGCGATCAGGCACGTCGTGGACCGCGACTACGAGGTCGAGGAGCGGATGACGCTCGACGTGACCGCGTTCGCGGGCGAGGAGTTGCTGGGCACCACGTGGGCGCTCAACGAGGCCAGCGTGGAGAAGTCCACTCGGGAGCGCATCCTGGACGTGGTGGTCGAGGTGGACGGGCGACCGGTGTCGGCGTTCGGCTGCGACGGCGTGCTGGTGGCGACGCCCACCGGTTCCACGGCGTACGCGTTCTCGGCGGGCGGGCCGGTGGTGTGGCCGGACGTGCAGGCGCTGTTGGTGGTGCCGAGCAACGCGCACGCGCTGTTCGCGCGGCCGCTCGTGGTGTCGCCGGCGTCGGTGGTGGCGCTGGAGGTGGACCCGGAGAGCTACCCGGCGGTGCTGACGGCCGACGGCCGCCGCACGATCGACCTGCCGGCGGGCGCGCGGGTCGAGGTGGTGGGGGGCAGCACGCCGCTGAGGTTGATCAAGCTGCGGCAGGGGCCGTTCACGGACCGGCTGGTGGAGAAGTTCGAACTGCCGGTGCAGGGGTGGCGCGGGCCGTCCGCGCCGTAGGCGCCGGAGGGGGATCGCCGGGGTAGATCAACAGTGGGACACCCTCCCCCGAACACGCGGTCCGTCGGTATCGCCCAGTAGTGTTCGAGTCGTGCTGGCCGAGATGCGCATCCAGGGCCTCGGTGTGATCGACGAGGCCACCCTTGAACTAGACCCCGGTTTCACCGTGGTGACGGGCGAGACCGGCGCGGGCAAGACGATGGTCGTCACCGGCCTCCACCTGCTGGGTGGCGGCCGGGCGGAGGCATCGCGCGTGCGCAACGGTGCGGAGAAGGCGGTGGTCGAGGGCCGCTTCCAGGCCCCCGCGGGCAGCCCGGCGGCGAAGGTCGCCGAGGAGGTCGGCGGCGAGCCCGACGACGACGGCAGCGTGATCGCCGTGCGCACGGTGGGCGCCGACGGCCGGTCCCGCGCCCACCTGGGCGGCCGGTCCGTGCCCGTGGGCGTGCTGTCCGAGCTGGCCGAGCAGCTGCTCGCCGTGCACGGGCAGAACGACCAGCTGCGGCTGCTGCGGCCCGCCGAGCAGCGCTCGGTGCTCGACCGGTTCGCCGGTGACGACGTCGCCGCGCCCCTGCGGGCCTACCGGAAGGTCCGCGACGAGTGGCTGCGCGTCGCGACCGAGCTGACCGAGCGCACCGAGCGGGCGCGCGAGCTGGCCCGGGAGTCCGAGCTGCTGCGGCACGGCCTGGCCGAGATCAACGCGGTCGACCCGAAGCCCGGTGAGGACGAGGAGCTGGTCGCCGAGGCCCGCCGGCTGGCCGACGCCGACCAGCTGCGGGAGGCCGCGTCCGGCGCCCAGTACGCCGTCGCCGGGTCGCCGGACGGCGACCCGGACACCCCCGGCGCGCTGGGCCTGATCGGCGAGGCGCGCAGGCGGCTGGTCGCCTCGGACGACCCGAAGCTGCGCGACCTGGAGCCCCGGCTGGTGGAGGCGGAGACGCTGCTGGCCGACGTGGGCGCGGAGATCGCGTCGTACCTGGAGCACCTGGACGCGGACCCGGCGCGGTTGGAGCAGGTGCTCGCCCGCCAGTCCGAGCTGAAGTCGCTGACCCGCAAGTACGCGGCGGACGTGGACGGCGTGATCGCGTGGGCGCAGGACGCGTCGTCGCGGCTGACCGGCATGGACACCTCCGACGAGGCGCTGGCGGCGCTGGCGGCGCGGCGCGACGAGCTGGCCGGTGAGCTGGCGGTCCACGCGCGCCAGGTGACGGCGGCCCGCACGGTCGCGGCCGAGGAGCTGGGCCGGGCGGTGTCGGACGAGCTGACCGGCCTGGCCATGCCGCACGCCGACGTCGAGGTCGCGGTGCGGCCGCGGGTGGCGGAGAGGAGCGACGCCCAGGCCGTGGAGGTCGACGGCAGGCTGCTGCACGCCGGCGCCTCGGGCGTGGACGACGTGGAGCTGCGGCTGATCGCGCACCCCGGCGCGCCCGCGCTGCCCGTGCACAAGGGCGCCTCGGGCGGTGAGCTGTCGCGGGTGATGCTGGCGCTGGAGGTGGTGCTGTCGCACTCCGACCCGGTGCCCACGCTGGTGTTCGACGAGGTCGACGCGGGCGTCGGCGGCCGGGCGGCGGTCGAGGTCGGCCGGCGGCTGGCCAGGTTGGCGCGCAGCCACCAGGTCATCGTGGTCACCCACCTGCCGCAGGTGGCGGCGTTCGCCGACCGGCACCTGGTGGTCGACAAGACCGCGGACGGCATCCTGACCCGCTCGGGCGTGCGGAGGCTGGACGAGTCGCAGCGCGTGGTGGAGCTGGCCCGGATGCTCGCCGGCATGGACTCCACCGACACCGGTCGCGCGCACGCCGAGGAGCTGCTGGCGGCGGCGAAGGCCGACAAGGACAGCGCGCCGGTGGTGCGGCGCAAGGGTCGCGGCAGGTGAGCCGGCGCCCGCCGGGCGCCGTGCCGCCGGAGTTCGTCACGACGGCGTGGGGGACCACGACCGGTACGGGCGGATCGACGTCGGGCTGATGCCGGGTGTGCGGGCCACCGGGTGCGGGGTGCCGGTCACGGTCGTCGCGTCCCGCCGCCCGCCCCGCCCGTGCACCCGTCGGGGGTGGCGCGGGCGCTCCCGGACCGCTTTGCTGGTGGGAGCGGTACCGGTGGTGCCGGCGCGATCGGCGAGGAGGACCGACCATGACCCGAACGGCCCGCCGCACCACCGCGATCGTCGTCCTGGGCGCCGGCGCGCTGCTGGTCGTCCTCGGCTCGCTGCTGCCGCTGTACGGGATGACCGAGGAGTTCGGCGGTGGGCCCGGCCCGGCCGCGGAGACGCGCACGTACGCCCTGACCGGCTGGGAGTCGGTGGTCGAACCCCCGTTCCGGGTGGAGGGCGTGGACGGCGTGGAGGGCGTGGACGAACAGGACCGCATCCCGGTCTACGGCCACGCGCTCGTGGCGGCCGCCGCGCTCGTCGCCCTCGGGGCGGTGCTGCAACTGCGCCCACCGCGACCGGCCGCGATCGGCCGGAGCACCGCCGTCGCCGGGCTCGGGCTGCTCCTGGGCACCCTGTGGGCGGCGGTGGAGACGACGTCGAAGCTGTTCGGCGCGGGCGACGCGACCCAGGACCGGGAGTTCGTCGGCTCCGGTACGTGGACGGTCCTGGCGGCGGCCGCGCTGGTGCTCGCGGGCGTGGTCCTGGCGCACGGGCGGCCCGTGCCCACGACGGCCGACGGGGAAACGCCCCGAGCGGGTGACGACGACGTGGACACCCCGCCGCTGGGCATCCCGGCCCCGGTCATCGAGGTGCGGCCGATCAACGAGGACGACGTCGCCGGCCAACATCACCCGACCGGGGGAAATCCGTCCACTGTGGAGCCGTGGCCTCGTTGACCAGCCCCGATCCGCTCGGCGTGTTGCCCGTCGAACCGCGCGGGACGTGGGCCACCATCGGGGCATGAAGCTCTCCGGGTTGCTCCACCGCACGCACCACGAGCTGCCGGGCGCCACCGGGGTCGCGCGGGTGGACCGCCGCTCGGGCGACCTGCTGCGCCGGCTGGGGCCCGGCGACATCGCGGTGCTCGACCACGTGGACCTCGACCGCCGCACCGCCGAGGCCCTGGTGGCCGCCGGGGTGGTGGGCGTGGTCAACGCCTCGCCGTCGATCTCCGGCAGGTTCCCGAACCTCGGCCCGGAGCTGCTGGTCGAAGCGGGCGTCCCGCTGGTCGACGCCGTCGGGACCGCCGTGCTGCGCGAGGTGAAGGACGGCGCGAAGGTCCGGCTGCACGAGGGCGGCGTGTTCGTCGGCGAGAAGGAGGTGGCGCGCGGCGTCGAGCAGACCGCCGAGTCGGTCGCCGACGCCGTGGTCGAGGCCAAGGCGGGCATGGCGGCCCAGCTGGAGGCGTTCTCCGCGAACACCATCGAGTTCCTGCGCCGCGAGCGGACGCTGCTCCTCGACGGGGTGGGCGTGCCCGAGCTGTTCCTGCCGATCCGCGACCGGCAGGTGCTCGTCGTCTGCGGCGGTCCCCGGCACGCCGAGGAGCTGCGCGCGCTGCGCAGGTACATCCGCGAGCACCGGCCGGTGCTGTTCGGCGTCGAGGCGGGTGCCGACACCCTGCACGCCGCCGGGTACGCGCCGGACGTCATCGTCGGCGACCCCGACGGCATCGGCACCGAGACGCTGAGAGCGGGCTCGGAGGTCGTGGTGCCCGCACAGGTCGACGGGCACGCGCCCGGCCTGGAGCGCATCCAGGACCTGGGCATCGGCGCGGTGACGTTCCCCGCGTCCGGCAACGCGGAGGACCTGGCGCTCCTGCTGGCCGAGTCGCACGGCGCGAGCCTGGTCGTCACCGTCGGCCTCCGGGCGGGCCTGCGCGAGTTCCTCGACCGGGGCAACGCCGGGTCGACCCCGTCGACGTTCCTGACCAGGCTCAAGCTCGGCGAGAAGCTCGTGGACGGCCACGCGGTGGCCGCCCTGCACCGGAGCGGCGTGTCGACGGGCGTGGTCGTCCTGCTGGTGCTGGCCGCCGTGGTCGCGATGACGGCCGCGCTGGTCGTCTCCGGCGTCGGTCAGGTCCACGCCGACGTGGTGGTCGACGCGTTCCGTTCCGCCGTCGAGTGGGTGAAGGGGTTGTCCGGGTGATCTCGCTGCGCTACCACGTCGTCTCCGTCGCCGCCGTGTTCCTGGCCCTGGCCGTCGGCGTCGTCCTGGGCTCGACCACCATCAGCGGCCGCCTGCTGTCGGGGCTGACCGACGACAACGGCGCGCTGGGCCGCGAGGTCGCGTCGTTGCAGGAGCAGCGCAACGCCCTGGACGCCAGGGTCGCCGACGCCGACCGCTTCGCCGGCTCGGTGGGGCCGCTGGCCGTGAAGGGGCAGCTGGCCGACCGCACCGTGGTGCTGGTGACGGCCGCCGACGCGAGGCCCGAGGACCGCGACGCGCTGGCCGAGCTGCTGCGCGCGGCGGGCGCGACCGTGACGGGGGAGCTCCAGCTCACCGAGGCGTTCGCCGACCCGGACAAGGCGGACCAGCTGCTGGGCATGGTGGCCAGGCTGCAACCGGCGGGCACCGAGCTGCCGGCCGGTTCGGACCCGGGCACCAGGGCGGGCGGCCTGCTGGGCTCGGTCCTGCTGATCGACAAGGACACCAACCAGCCGCAGGCCACCGAGGACGAGGTCGCCGCGGCCCTGGGCGGCCTGTCCAGCGCCGGCTTCGTCAAACCGGGCCAGGGCACGCGCCCCGCCCAACTGGCCGTCGTGCTGACGGGAGGTCGGGTCGACGGCGAGTCGGCGGGCGACCGCGCCGCCGTGGTCGCCCGCTTCGCCACCCAGCTGGACCGCTCCGGCGCGGGCGCCGTGCTGGCGGGCGGCCGGGGCTCGGCCGAGGGCACGGGCCCGGTCGGCGTCGTGCGCGCGGACACGGCCGCGACGTCCGTCCTCTCCACCGTGGACACCCTGGACCTGGCCGCGGGCCGGGTGGTGACCGTGCTCGCGCTGCGCGAGCAGCTGGAGGGCAAGGCCGGTCGCTACGGCGCGGCCGGCAACGCGGAGGCCCCCGCCCCGGGCGCGTCCGGCTGACACCGGCCCCGGCGGGCGGGGCCCGCGCGGGACCGCCGTCCGGCCCGACGCCGGGCGCTGGGCCGGACGAGTGACCCACAACCGGGCCACCAGCGCGCTGGGTAACGGGCGGCGTGTTAGCGTTAGGGCCCGTGGACAGGGCTGTCAGCCCTGCGGAATTCTTGACCACGGGAGCCTCCTTGGTGCAGCAGGCACGTACGACCAAGCACGTTTTCGTCACCGGGGGCGTCGCGTCCTCCCTCGGCAAGGGACTCACCGCGTCGAGCCTCGGTCAGCTGCTCACCTCCCGCGGTCTGCGGGTCACCATGCAGAAGCTGGACCCGTACCTCAACGTCGACCCCGGCACGATGAACCCCTTCCAGCACGGCGAGGTGTTCGTCACCGACGACGGCGCCGAGACCGACCTGGACATCGGCCACTACGAGCGGTTCCTGGCGCGCGACCTGTCCGGTGACGCGAACGTGACCACCGGCCAGGTCTACTCCGAGGTCATCGCCAAGGAGCGGCGCGGCGAGTACCTGGGCGACACCGTCCAGGTCATCCCGCACATCACCGACGAGATCAAGCGGCGCATCCGCGCCATGGCCGAGCCCGGCCCGGACGGCGTCGCGCCCGACGTGGTGATCACCGAGGTCGGCGGCACGGTCGGCGACATCGAGTCGCTGCCGTTCCTGGAGGCGTGCCGGCAGGTGCGCCACGACGTGGGCCGCGACAACGTGTTCTTCCTGCACGTCTCGCTCGTGCCCTACCTCGCGCCGTCCGGCGAGCTCAAGACCAAGCCGACGCAGCACTCGGTGGCGGCGCTGCGCAACATCGGCATCCAGCCCGACGCCATCGTGTGCCGGGCCGACCGCGAGATCCCGGACGCGCTCAAGCGCAAGATCGGGCTCATGTGCGACGTCGACACCGACGCCGTGGTCGCCGCGGTCGACGCGCCGTCGATCTACGACATCCCCAAGGTGCTGCACGGCGAGGGGCTCGACGCCTACGTGGTGCGCCGCCTCGACCTGCCGTTCCGCGACGTCGACTGGACGGTGTGGGGCGACCTGCTCGACCGCGTGCACAACCCGTCCGAGAAGGTCCGCATCGGCCTGGTGGGCAAGTACGTCGACCTGCCCGACGCCTACCTGTCGGTGACCGAGGCCCTGCGCGCGGGCGGGTTCGCCCACCGCACCAAGGTCGAGATCGCGTGGGTGCCGTCCGACGAGTGCCGGACGGCGTCGGGCGCGTCGCACGCGCTGGCCGGGCTCGACGCGATCCTCATCCCCGGCGGGTTCGGGGTGCGGGGCATCGAGGGCAAGATCGGCGCCATCACCCACGCCCGCACGCGCGGCATCCCGCTGCTCGGCCTGTGCCTGGGCCTCCAGTGCCTGGTCATCGAGTCGGCGCGCAACCTCGCGGGCATCGAGGACGCGAACTCGTCCGAGTTCGAGGACACCGGGTCGCCGGTCATCAGCACCATGGCCGACCAGGAGGACGTCGTCGCCGGCGAGCGCGACATGGGCGGCACGATGCGCCTGGGCGCCTACCCGGCGAAGCTCGTGCCCGGCTCGCAGGTGGCGCTCGCGTACGGCGCGAACGAGGTGTCCGAGCGGCACCGCCACCGCTACGAGGTCAACAACGCCTACCGCGACCGGCTGGCCGAGGCGGGCCTGGTGTTCTCCGGCACCTCGCCCGACGGACGGCTGGTGGAGTTCGTCGAGCTGCCCGCCGACGTGCACCCGTTCTTCGTGGCGACGCAGGCGCACCCCGAGCTGAAGTCCCGGCCGACCCGCCCGCACCCGCTGTTCGCGGCGTTCGTGAAGGCCGCCCTGGACTACCGGCTCGCCGACCGCCTGCCGCTGGCCGGCGGTTCCCTGCAAGTCGCCGCGGGAGCCGTCCAGTGACCCGGCACGAGTTCTCCACGGTGTCGTCGCGCGACGTGCACGTGGGTCGCGTGGTGGCCCTGCGGGTGGACGAGGTCGCCATGCCCGGCGGCGGCACGGCCAAGCGCGAGGTCGTCGAGCACCTCGGCGCGGTGGCGGTCGTGGCGCTGGACGACGACGGCGGGGTCACGCTCGTCCACCAGTACCGCCACCCCCTCGGGCGGCGGCTGTGGGAGCTGCCCGCCGGTCTGCTCGACGCGGGCGGCGAGTCGCCCCGGGAGGCCGCCGCGCGCGAGCTGGCCGAGGAGGTCGGGCTGGCGGCGACCGGGTGGGTGACCCTGGTGGACGTCGCCGTGTCGCCGGGCTTCACCGACGAGGTGGTGCGCGTGTTCCTGGCGCGCGGGCTGTCGGTGGTGGACCGCGACGTCCAGGGGGAGGAGGAGGCCGATCTCGAAGCGCGGACCTTCCCCCTCGACGAGGCGGTGGCCATGGCGTTGGCCGGGGAGATCGTGAACGGGCCCGCGGTGGCCGGGCTGCTCGCCGCGCACGCGGTGGTGGCGGGCGGTGCGGGCGGGCGTCCGGCGGACGCGCCGTTCCACGACCGGCCCACGCGGTTCGCCCGGCGCTCCGAGCGGTAGCGCGGGACGCGCCCGGCCCTCGCGGCCGGGCGCGTCCCCGCCGCCCGGCCCGCGGGGGCCGGTGGCGACCCGGGTGGACAATGTCGGCGTGGGCGTGCGAGCGCGGTGGGTGCGCGGACCGTGGGCGGTGGTCGCGGCGGCGGTGGCCGGGTGCGGGGTGCTGCTGGTCGTCGACCCGAACCAGCCCGGCGCGCTGCTGCCGCCCTGCCCCCTGTACGCGATCACCGGTGTCCAGTGCCCGGCCTGCGGCTCGACGCGCATGGTCCACGCCCTGCTGCACGGGGACCTCGCCGCCGCCTGGCACTTCAACGCGGTCATGCTCGTCGCCGGGCTGCCGCTGCTGGCGTGGCTGTGGGTGCGCTGGTTGCGGGCCCACCGCGCCGGGCGGCCCACGCCGCCGCTGTCGCGCGGGGTGGGCGTGCCCGTCCTGGTCGTCGCCGTCGCGTGGGCGCTGGTGCGCAACCTGGTCGCGACCTAGTCGCGCAGCTTGCGCCCCTGGGCGTCCGTGCCGCCGTTGACCAGCAGGATGATCCCGTCGACCAGCGACCAGATGCCGCACCCGCCGCACGTCAGCAACTGCGCCACGCCGATCCCGGTGTCACCCATGTAGAACCGCCCGATGCCGAACGGCAGCGCCAGTTGCAGCACGCCCGCCGCGATGCGCGACTTGTCCGACAGCGGCTGCCCGGTCAGCGGGTCCACGCCGTACGGGGCGTCGGGGCCGTAGCCCGGGTAGCCCGGGTAGCCGGCCGCCGGGTACCCCGCGGTGGGGTGGCCCTGCGCGTACGACGTGCCGTAGCCGGGGGTCTGGTAGCCCGGCTGCTGGTAGCCGGCCGTCGGCGGCGGGGAGTACGACGGCGGGTAGGACGGGGGCAGGAACACCGGGTGCGGCTGCGGCAGGTCGTGGAACAGCGCCGCCAGTTCCTGCGCCGTCTGCGCGCCCGACGCGTACCCGACGCGCTGCTCGTACTCGCCGATCTCCAGGCGACCGGCCGCGAAGTGGTCGTTCAGCGCGCTGATCGCTTCCTCGCGCTGCTGGTCGCCGATGCGCACCGAGTGTGGTTCCGACACGCGTCAACGCTAACAGCCCGTGGCCGCCGGCCCGACCGGAACGCGCCGGCCGCCCCGGTTGGCCCCCGCCGGCCGGGCACGCCAGACTGCCGGACGTGGAGCCGGAGAACTCGGGACGAGCGGGAGCGGCCGTCACCGCCTTCCTGGACCACCTGGCCGTCGAACGCGGCACGGCCCGCAACACGCTCGACTCCTACCGCCGCGACCTGCGCCGCTACACCGCGCACCTGGCCGAGCGCGGCGTGACGGACCTCGACGACGTCACCGAGGCCGCCGTGGGGGAGTTCCTGGCCTCGCTGCGCGAGTCCGGGTTGGCGGCGTCCTCCGCCGCGCGCACCCTGGTCGCCGTGCGCGGCCTGCACCGGTTCGCCCACGCGGAGGGCATCACCGCGCACGACCCGGCCCGCGCGGTGCGCCCGCCGCGACCGCCCGAGCGGTTGCCGAAGGCGCTGCCCGTGGACGACGTGCTCCGCCTGCTCGACACCCCCGGCGACCGGCCCGCCGACCTGCGCGACCGGGCGCTGCTGGAGCTGCTGTACTCGACCGGCGCGCGGATCTCCGAGGTCGTCGGCCTGGACGTGGACGACGTGGACGCCGACGAGCGCACCGTGCTGCTGGACGGCAAGGGCGGCAAGCAGCGGATCGTGCCGGTGGGCCGGCCCGCGCTGGCCGCCCTGGAGGCGTACCTGGTGCGGGCGCGGCCGGTGCTGGCCAAGCGCGCCGGCCCGGCGGTGTTCCTCAACGCCCGCGGCGGGCGGTTGTCCCGGCAGACGGCGTGGGCCGTGCTCAAGAGGGCCGCCGAGCGGGCGGGCATCACCGCCGAGGTGTCGCCGCACACCCTGCGGCACTCGTTCGCCACCCACCTGCTGGAGGGCGGCGCCGACGTGCGCGTCGTGCAGGAGCTGCTGGGGCACGCGTCCGTCACGACCACGCAGGTGTACACGCTGGTCACGGTCACGACGTTGCGCGAGGTGTACGCGACAGCCCATCCTCGCGCCACCGGCGTCCCCGGTGGCGGCCCGGCCGGTGGTGGCACGGCCGGAACGTGAGCGCGTCGCGGGTACCGTGGGCGCACGCCGCGCATGCCAGGAAGAGGTCCCGACGAGCCGGAGGTGCCGACCAGGTGCCGAATTTGGACGAGCCCGAGCCCGCCGACATCGAGCTGGGCGCGGTGCTGCACGCGCTGAGCGACCCCACCCGGCTGGCCGTGGTGCGGCAGATCGAAGCCGACGGTGAGCGCCTCTGCGGCGCCCTGATGGTGGACGTCGCCAAGTCCACCCTGTCCCAGCACCTCCGGGTGCTGCGGGAGGCGGGCATCACCCGCACCAGGGCGTGCGGCAACCAGCGGTGGGTGTCGCTGCGCCGCGACGACCTGGACCAGCTGTTCCCCGGACTCCTCGACGTGGTGCTGCGCGCGGCCGATCGGACCGGCGCGCTGCGCTGAGGACCGCGCGCGGGTCGCGCGGCGGTCGCGTCGCCGCGCGGATCGCGCGGAGGGCCACCGGAGAAGGCGGCTCGCCCTTCGGCGGGGCGCGTTGCTGGTGGGCCCCCACGCGCCTAGGCTTCGCCCAGGCAGAGGACTAGGGATCGAGAAGGCGAGATGTCGACACCGGAGCACGCGGGCGGACCGTGGGGGGCACCAGCCCCGCCACCACCGCCACCGTCCGGTGTGCCGCGGGCCTCGGTCGAGTTGAGCCTCGCCCCGCACGCCGCGCCGCCCGACGAGGAGGCCACCGAGCAGGTGGCGGGCGACATGGGCCCGACGGGCCGCCCGCTGCGCTTCGTCCCCGACCCGCCGCTGGTCGCCCGGCACGGCCCGGCGCGCATCCTCGCCGTGTGCAACCAGAAGGGCGGGGTCGGCAAGACCACGTCCACCATCAACCTGGGCGCGTCGCTCGCCGAGTACGGCCGCCGCGTGCTGCTGGTCGACTTCGACCCCCAGGGCGCGCTGTCGGTGGGCCTGGGGGTGCACCCGCACCAGCTCGACCAGACGATCTACAACGTGATAATGGAACGCGACGTCGGCGTGGGCGACGTGATCATGCGCACCCCGGTCGAGGGCATGGACCTGCTGCCCAGCAACATCGACCTGTCCGCCGCGGAGATCCAGCTGGTGTCCGAGGTGGGCCGGGAGCACACGCTCGTGCGCACGCTGCGGCCGGTGATAGAGCACTACGACTACGTGCTGGTCGACTGCCAGCCGTCGCTGGGCCTGCTCACGGTCAACGCGCTCGCGGCGGCCGACGGCGTCCTCATCCCGCTGGAGTGCGAGTTCTTCAGCCTGCGCGGGGTCGCGCTGCTGATAGACACCATCGAGAAGGTCAGGGAGCGGTTGAACCCGAAGCTGGAGATCACCGGCATCCTCGCCACCATGTACGACCCGCGCACGCTGCACTCCCGCGAGGTGATGGCGCGCGTGGTCGAGGCGTTCGGCGACGTCGTGTTCGACACGGTGATCAACCGCACCGTCCGGTTCCCGGAGACGACCGTCGCCGGTGAGCCCATCACCCGCTGGGCGCCGCGCTCGGCGGGGGCGAAGGCGTACCGCGCGCTGGCGCGCGAGGTGATCGCCCGGTGACCCGACGCCCATCGCTGCCGGGCGCGTCCGAGCTGTTCCGCCTCACCGGGTCCACGCCCGACCTGCCCTCCCAGGAGGCCGGCGGCGGCCGGCGGCGCGGGACCGGGCGCGAGAAGCACTCCACGAAGATCACGGTGTACGTGTCCGACGAGGAGCTGCTGGCGCTGGAGCACGCCCGGTTGGAGCTGCGCGGCGAGCACGGGTTGGCGGTCGACCGGGGCCGGGTGGTGCGCGAGGCCATCGCGATCGTCCTGGACGACCTCGAAGGGCACGGCGAGGACTCGCTGCTCGTGCGCAGGTTGCGCGAGCGGTGAGCGGGGACGCGCCTCCCGCCGAGCAGGTCACGCCCCCTGACGACGGCCGCTTCAAGGTCAAGCTGACCAACTTCGAGGGCCCCTTCGACCTGCTGCTCCAGCTGATCTCGCAGCACACGCTGGACGTGACCGAGGTGGCCCTGCACCAGGTCACCGACGACTTCATCGCCCACATCAGGGCCCTGGGCGACCAGTGGGACCTGGACGAGACCACCGAGTTCCTGGTCATCGCGGCCACCCTGCTCGACCTCAAGGCCGCCCGCCTGCTGCCCGCCGGCGACGTGGAGGACGAGGACGACCTGGCCCTGCTGGAGGCCCGCGACCTGCTGTTCGCCCGGCTGCTCCAGTACCGGGCGTACAAGCAGGTGGCGGCCCTGTTCGCGGAGCTGGAGCAGGGCGCCTACCGGCGCTACCCCAGGTCGGTGGCGCTGGAGCAGCGGTACGAGGGGTTGCTGCCCGAGGTGATGCTGGGCGTCGACGCGCGGCGGTTCTCCGAGATCGCCGCCGTGGCGTTCCGCCCCAAGCCGCCGCCCACGGTGTCCACGGCGCACGTGCACCAGCACCGGGTGTCGGTCCGCGAGCACGCCGACCTGCTGCGCGAGCGGCTCGCCGAGCTGGGCACGACGACGTTCGCCGAGCTGATCGCCGGGTGCACCGGGACCATGGAGGTCGTGGCCCGGTTCCTGGCGCTGCTGGAGCTGTACCGGGAGAGGGCGCTGGCGTTCGAGCAGCCCGACCCGCTGGGTGAGCTGCGCATCACGTGGGTGGGGAGCGACGAGCAGGTCCGGGCGGCCGGCGGCGACGACGAGGAGGAGTACGGGTGAGCGGGACCGACCAGGCCGGGACGCCGCCGTCACCGGAGCCCGACGTGCCCGAGGACACCGAGGTCGGCGGGCTGCCGGACCTGGCGGACGACGTCGAGTTCGAGGGCGCGCTGGAGTCCGTGCTGCTCGTCGTGGACAGCCCGATCTCGGAGGAGCAGCTCGCCGGCGTGTTCGAGCAGCCCGTGAAGCGGGTCACGGCGGCGCTGCGCGCGATGGCCGCCCGCTACACCGAACGGGGCAGCGGCATCGACCTGCGTAGAATCGGTGACGGCTGGCGGTTCTACACACGGGACCGCTTCGCGCCATTCGTGGAGAAGCTGCTGCTCGACGGGCAGCGCGCCAAGCTCACGCGGGCCGCGCTGGAGACCCTGGCGGTCATCGCCTACCGACAGCCCGTGACCAGGGCCCGGATCGCGGCGGTGCGCGGGGTGAACGTCGACGGCGTCATCCGCACGCTCGTCGCGCGCGGCCTGATCGCCGAGACGGGCACGGACTCCGACACGGGTGGCATCCTTTACCGCACGACCGAACTGTTCCTGGAGCGGTTGGGCCTGTCGTCACTGGGCGACCTGCCGCCGATCGCTCCCCTGCTGCCCGAAGTGGATGCGATCGACGATGTCTGACCAAGCCCCCGGCTCCCCGGCTCACCCCGACGGGATCCGGCTCCAGAAGGTGCTCGCCAAGGCGGGTATCGCCTCGCGGCGGGTCGCCGAGGAGCTGATCGACCTCGGCCGCGTCCAGGTCGACGGCGAGGTCGTGCGCGAGCAGGGCCGCCGGATCGACCCGGAGACGGCGGTCGTGCACGTGGACGGCGTGCGCGTCGTGCTCAAGGAAGACGTGATCACGCTCGTGCTGAACAAGCCGCGCGGCGTGCTGTCGACCATGCACGACGACGCGCACCGGCCGTGCGTCGGCGACTACCTGGCCAACCGCAAGGAACGCCTGTTCCACGTCGGCCGGCTGGACGCGGACACCGAGGGTCTGCTGCTGCTGACCAACGACGGCGACCTGGCGCACCGGCTCATGCACCCGTCCTACGGCGTGTCGAAGACCTACCTGGCCGAGGTGCCCGGGCCGATCCCGAGGGACCTCGGGCGCACCCTGCGCGCCGGGATCGAACTGGAGGACGGGCCGATCAAGGTCGACTCGTTCAAGCTGGTCTCGGCCATGCCCGGCAAGGCGCTGGTGGAAGTGGTCCTGCACGAGGGGCGCAAGCACATCGTGCGCCGGTTGCTGGAGCACGTCGGTCACCCCGTGGAGCACCTGGTGCGCACGGCCGTGGGCGAGGTCCGGTTGGGGAACCAGCGGCCCGGGTCCATGCGGGTGCTGAACCGGCAGGAAGTCGGGTCGCTGTACAAGGCCGTCGGCCTGTAGGGGGCCGACCGCCCGTCGTGGCGGGACACCGGCCGCCGGTGTCCCAAGAGGACTGTCGGCCCGGGCGCGGGACGTGGCGCCCGGCCGGTCGGAGCAGGACGGCGGGGGACCGGTGTCCGGGGTGCGGCTCGTCCCCCCGGCGCCCCCCTGCGGATCACCCGGACGCGGTGGCGGGAGCACGTCGAGGACCGCGCGCGCCGCTCGTCGCGCGGCGGCGCCGATGCGAATCGCAAGATCACATCATGAAGTTTTCCCGCCACTCATTGTGGCGAACCGATTCACTCTCTAGATTGAGCCGGGTTGGCTGGGGTTGATCAACTGGGAAGAGGCGTTGCGCGTGCGTGCGCTCACCCGAGGACTGCTCGGTGTGGCCGGGTTCCTCCTCGTATGGGAGCTGTTCGGCCGGTCCCGACTGGTTCCCTCGGAGTACTTTCCGCCGCCGTCCGTAGTAGCGGTGGAACTCGTGAAGTTGTTGGGCGACGAGGCTTTCCTGCGGGACGTCCTCGCGACGGTCCTCGCACTCCTCATCGCCGTGGCGTTGTCGATCGGGATCGCCGTCCCGCTCGGTCTGGTGCTGGGCTCCGCGCCGTCGGTCCGCCACGCCACCCGCGCGGTGGTGGAGTTCCTGCGGCCGATCCCGTCGGTGGCCCTGATCCCGCTGGCGATCGTGCTGCTGGGCATCGGGCCGGAGACCAAGATCAGCCTCGCGGTGTACGCGGCGATCTGGCCCATCCTGTTCAACACGATCTACGCGTTGGACGAGCTGGACCCCCTGCTCGTGGAGACGGCCCGGGTGTTCGGCTCCGGCCGGGTCCGGGTGCTGTTCTCCGTGGCGCTGCCCAGCGCCCTCCCGTTCGTCTTCACGGGCATCCGCCTCGCCGCCACCACCAGCCTGGTGGTGCTGGTGAGCGTGGAGCTGCTCGCGGGCGGCTCGGGCGGGCTCGGGCAGTTCATCATGGAAGCGCGCAGCGGCGCCGGTCGGATGGACCTGGTCCTCGCCGGGACCGTGGTCGCGGGCATCCTCGGCTACCTCCTCAACGAGGGGCTGGAGCGCGCGCAGCGCCGCTGGGTCGCCTGGAGCGCGGTCACCCCGGGAGGTGGTCGGTCGTGAACCGGTTCGTGCAGCGCTGGGGCGTGTTCGTGGGCCTCGTCGTGGTCTGGGAGCTCGTCACCTGGTACGCGGACGACCCGTTCTTCCCGCGGCCGACGGTGATCGCGGAAGCGGCGCGGGAGCTGTGGTTCACCGGGCCGCTGAACACGCTGTTCCTCACCGACACGGTGTTCGAGCACGTGTTCCCGAGCGTCGGCCGGCTGCTCGCCGGCTGGGCGATGGCCGCCGTCATCGGCATCTCGCTCGGCGTCGCCCTGGGGCGTTCGCCCAAGGGCATGCAGTACGCGGGTCCCCTGCTGACCTTCATGCGCTCCATCCCCCCGCCCGCCCTGGTGCCGGTGTTCCTGCTGCTGTTCAACGTCGGCACCCAGATGCAGCTCGTCACGATCGTCTTCGGCGTGCTGTGGCCGATCCTGCTCAACAGCGTCGACGGCGCCCGCTCCGTCGACGCGACGAAGTACGAAACCTCGGCGGTGTTCCGCATCCCCAAGCCCCAGTGGGTCCTCGGCGTCGTCCTGCCCTCCGCGGCGCCGAAGATCTTCGCCGGGCTGCGGGTTTCCCTGTCGCTGTCCTTGGTGCTCATGGTCGTGTCCGAACTCGTCGGCACCGACAACGGGATCGGGTCGCAACTCCTCGTCGCACAGCGGGAGTTCGACTTCCCCGACATGTGGGCCGGGATCATCCTCCTGGGTGTCCTCGGCTACGCCCTCAACACCGTGCTCCTCGCGTTCGAGCGCAAAGCCCTTGCGTGGCAACCGAAGCAGGAGCGCACCCCCGCGACGGTGGAGGAAAAAGTATGACCGCGATGCTCGAAGTGGCCGACCTCGGCCACACCTACCAGGCCAAGGACGGCGCGCACACCGCGATCGCCGGCCTCACGTTCACCGTCGGCGCAGGCGAGCTGGTCTGCGTCGTCGGCCCGTCCGGCTGCGGCAAGTCCACGCTGCTGCGCACCATCTCGGGCCTGATCCGCCCCACCAAGGGCGACATCAGCCTGCACGGCAACCAGGTCAAGGGCGTGCCCGACGACCTCGCCGTGGTGTTCCAGGACTACAGCCGCTCGCTGTTCCCGTGGCTGACGGTGCAGAAGAACGTCGAGTTCCCCCTGCGCCGCAGCCTCGGCCGGTCCGAGCGGAAGGCCCGCGCGGCCGAGGCGCTGGAGTGGGTCGGCCTGGCCGGCGCGCAGCGCAAGTACCCGTGGCAGCTCTCCGGCGGCATGCAGCAGCGCGTGGCCATCGCCCGCGCGCTCGCCTACCGCCCGGCCCTGCTGCTGATGGACGAGCCGTTCGCCTCGGTGGACGCGCAGACCCGGTTCGAGCTGGAGGACCTGCTGCTCAAGGTCCGCACCGAGCACGACACCACGGTCCTGGTGGTGACGCACGACATCGACGAGAGCGTCTACCTGGGCGACCGCATCCTGGTGCTGTCGACCTCGCCCGCGTCGGTGGTGGCCGACCTCACGGTGGACCTGCCCGCGCAGCGGGACCAGATCACGACCCGCGAGTCCGACGAGTTCGTCGCGCTGCGGGCCGAGGTGGCGCGCCTGCTCAACGTCGGTAAGACCTCGCGGGTGATCCGCTCGCGCCGCACGGCCGACGACGAGCAGGCCGCGCGGTGGGCCGAGGCGGAGCGCGCCGAGACCTCGCGCGCCGAGGCCGAGGAACGCGCTACGACGTGAAACACCTTCACATAGGGTAGGGAACACCAGCGGCGGGCGATCCGCGGCGCACCGGGCCTCTCAGGGGCCGCGCCGGGGGTCGCCCGTTGTCGTGCCCGGCTTTCCACGCGGTTCGGCGATCATTTCCGACCGGTGCGGCAGACGTATTTCGACGACGGTCGTTCGCAACGATTCGACATCTTTCCGCGAGGCGGTCGATCGACCCGGGGATCACGCAGCGTGGTTTGTGAGTGGGGCTCCACCCACTGTTTCGTCCATGACCACCGGGGGTACACGCCCGCGCCGGGAAGGCGCGGAGCGGTCGTCGCCGCGCAATGTCGAAAACGGCGACGGAGGGGTCCGGCGGGCAATGGCGCCGGGGTGTCCGGTCCGGCTGCGAGGTGGTGTTCCCGACGCACTCCGGAATCGAACCGGTGGTGCTCCCGCCGTCATCCCGCTCGTCGGGCGGGCGAAATGCGCCCGCTTTCCGGGGGAACGGACGGCGGCATCCTGGACGGCCCGGGCCGCGTCACGCGGCGGCGGTGCCGTTAATCGACGGTCGTCCTCCTCAAGGTCCCACGTAGTTTTGCGCGAAATATCCCGCGGACGACCGGGAACCGATCAGGTGCTCCAACCGGGCCTGCCCCAAACGGCTCAGGAACGGCTCCGGCGAACGGTGGATCATGAAGACCATCCACTGGGAGAACTCCTGCGCACGCCAGACCCTGCGCAAGCACACCTCGGAGTACGTCCGGAGGCCGGTGTCATCGCCCGTTCGGTGGTAGGCGGCGATGGCGTCCGCGAGCACCTCCGCGTCGTGCAGCGCGAGGTTCATGCCCTTGGCGCCCACCGGGGTGATGATGTGCGCGGCGTCCCCCAGCAGGTACAGGTTCCCGTGGTTCATCGGTTCGACCACGTGGCTGCGCATGTCGAGGATGCGCTTCTCGATGATGGGTCCCTCGACCAGCTTCCAGTCGGAGTCCTTGAGCGCCAACCGCTTGTGCAGCTCCGCCCACACCCGCTCGTCCGGCCAGTTGTCCACGCTGTCGTCCACCGGGACCTGCAGGTAGTAACGCGAAACCGTAGAACTGCGGAGCATATGACCCGCGAATCCGTCCGGGTGAAGCGCGTAAATCACCTTGTGGGTGGATGGCGGGGCCTCGGCCAGGATGCTCAGCCACTCGATCCCGTGCTGGTGGGTGAACTCCTGGAGCGCCCCGGCCGGGATGCTCCGCCGGCTCACGCCGTGGAACCCGTCCGCGCCGGCGATGAACGAGCACTCCAGCCGCTCCTCCGTGCCGTCCGCGTTCGTCCAGCTCAGAGCCGGTTCCGGCCCGGTGACGTCGTGCAGTTCGACATTCCCGACCGACCACCGGACCTCGCCGCCGCGCTCGTCCGCGTAGTGCCGGACGAGGTCCCGGACGACCTCCTGCTGCGGGTAGATGTAGTGCGTCTGGCCGTCGTACAGCGTGGAGTAGTCCACCTCGTGCGCATGCCCGTTCACGCGGAATTCGCACGCCCCGTGCCGATCCGCCTCTTGGAGCAATCGGTCGGCGAGCCCGTGCTCGGTCAACATCTGCACCGCGCGGTGCTCCAGGACCCCCGCGCGGGGCCTCGACTCGATGTACTCCCGGGTGCCTTTTTCCAGCACAACGCAGGGAATTCCTGCTTCGTGCAGGAGGTTACCCAAGGTCAATCCCGCCGGGCCCGCGCCGACGATGCCCACCGCACGCCGGTTGCTCTGTACGGCCCATTCGGTGTCAAGATCACTCACCGCATACCCCAACCTCTGGACAGCCTGTGCAAAGATGCTCACCGAAGGTAGTGGATCAGCCTTCGAGTGTCGGTCGACCGGGTGTTGTCGAGCCGCTCGGATCACTTTGAGTGGTTCAACAACGCCCCCGTCGATCGTGCATCCTGCCCCCGCAAAGTCGTCACTCCAACAGGAGATGCCCCCCATGACTCGAAGAGTCGGCCTCTCGGCTCGAAGGATCTTCGGCGTGCTGTCCGCCGTCGCCCTGTTCGCCAGCGTGTCCGCCTGTGGCGCGCTCGGCGGCAGCGGCAGCGAGGACAAGCCCACCGAGGCCGCAGCTCCGGGCAAGGTCGAGAAGGCCAAGATCACCCTTGGCCTGATCCCCGTCCTCGACGTCGCGTCGGTCCACGTCGCGATCAAGAAGGGTTACTTCAAGGAGGAGGGTCTTGAGGTCGAGGTCAAGACCATCCAGGGTGGCGCCGCGGCCATCCCGGGCCTGATCGACGGTTCGCTCGACATCACGTTCGGCAACTGGGTCTCGTTCTTCCTCGCCGAGTCCAAGGGCGCCGCGAAGGGCGTCGACGGCCTGAAGCTGGTCAGCGACGGCTACCAGGCCAAGCCCGAGATGTTCCTGATCCTGTCCAAGTCGGACTCGGCCGTGAAGTCCCCCAAGGACCTCGAGGGCAAGACGATCGCGATCAACACCTTCAAGAACATCGCCGAGCTGACCGCGAAGGCCACGTTGGAAGCCAACAACGTGGACGTGTCCAAGGTGACGTTCAAGGAGTTCCCGTTCCCCGACATGGAGGCCGCGGTGCAGAACGGCACCGTCGACGCCGCCTTCATGGTGGAGCCCTTCATCAGCAAGGCCCAGCGGGTCAGCGGCCAGATCACCGTGCTCGACGCGGCGTCCGGTCCGACGGACGGCATCCCGATCGCGGGCTACGGCACGACCGGCAAGTTCGCCAACCAGAACCCCAACACGGTGAAGGCGTTCCAGCGCGCCATGGCCAAGGGGCAGCGCGACGCCGCCGACCGCCCCACGGTCGAGCCGCTGCTCGTCGAGTACGCCAAGGTGGACAAGGAAACCGCTGGTCTGGTCCACTTCGGCGAGTACCCGACGACGCTCGACGCCACCCGGTTGCAGCGGGTCTCGAACCTGATGCGAACCTACGGGCTGCTCGAGAACGACTTCGACGTGAAGCCGATGCTGGTCAGCTCCGAGGGCTGACCCCCGGAGGGGGAGCCCGCCCGTCGGGCTCCCCCCTCGGGCGTTTCCCGTTCGGGTCCGAGGCGTGAAATACCCGTGAACCGGGTTAGCGATCGTTTAGCGCGTCCAGCTGTGGTCCGCGCGACAATGGTTGATTTACCAACTACACGGGTCCTCGTCCGAACGGCGGTATGACTCCGGGCTTTTTTCCACCAAGATCGCCCGGGTTTGCAGGGAAGTCTCGTTTCATCACTGGCTGGGGGGCTGGGGAGTGTGCTGACGGTGCGCGGTCACGACGACCACGCCTCCGGGAGAGATCCGGAGCGGATTCAACTCGACACGGGGACCGCCGAGAGCGGTCCGCCCGACTCGGGTCCCAGCACAGGCGCGGTTCCCGCCGACCGGGGCGTGTCCCGGTGGCGTTTGAGGAACTGGCGCCTGCGCAGCAAGCTGGCCGTGGTGCTCCTGGTGCCCGCGCTGAGCACGCTGACCCTCGCGGGGCTGCGGCTGAACACGCAGCTCGACGACGTCGAGCTGTTCGGCAAGGTCCAGCGGGAACTCCAGCTGTCCGCCCAGGCCGCCGCGGTCTCCGACGCGCTCCAGCTGGAGCGCGACGCCGCGGTGTGGTTCGTGGCGGGCGGTCGCGGCGAAGGCGCCGGGGAGTACGTCACGCGGTCCGGCAAGGTCGACAGCGAGGTCGGTCGCTTCCGCGACGTCGCCGCGGCGACGAGCGGCATCGACGAATCGGTGCGCGACGCGTTCCAGAAGGCGGTGCAGTCCCTCGACGGCCTGCTCGCCCTGCGCAACACGGTGTCCAACAGCAGGTACCCCGACGTCTCGGTCCACACCGCGTACAACCAGGTGCTGGCCACGCTCGCGCAGGTGCACCGGGCGACGTCGAGCAGCCTGAGCAACGGGACGCTGACGCCGCTCGCGGGCGCCAACTTCGCGCTGTACAGCGCGAAGGAGCAGCTGTCGCAGCAGAACTCCATCCTGCTGTCGGTCGCGCAGCGCGGCGAGTTCGCGCCCGGCCAGCTGAACGCGCTGCGCGCCGCGCAGTCCCGTTTGGACGCCGCGCTGTCGGACTTCGCGAACGTCGCGAGCCAGGAGAACCGCCAGCTGCTGTCGGACACCGTGTCCGGCCCGGCGGTGGACGGCCGCAACCGGCTCGTTCAGCTCGCCCAGGTGCAGCAGGGCGAGTCCGGCGAGGTCGGGATCAACGACTCCGAGGTCATGCGGGTCGGCGAGGAGACCGCGGCGCTGCTGCGGACGGTCACCCGCGACATCGAGGGCCAGGCCGACCGGGCGGCGGTCGAGCTGACCGAGACCGCCCGCGGCAACGCCTGGCGCGACGCGGCCCTGGTCGCCGTCGCCCTGATCATCGCGTTCGCCCTCATGGCGTTCGTCGCCCGCTCGATGCTGACGCCGCTGCGCGTCCTGCGGCGCACCGCGCTCGACGTGGCCCGCAACCGCCTGCCCGACGCGATCAAGCGCATCCGGACGCACCGCGACCCGGAACGCGCCGCGGAGGAGGCGTTGGTGCCGGTGCCCATCAACACGACCGAAGAGGTCGGCCAGGTGGCCCGCGCGTTCGACGCCGTGCAGCGCGAGGCCGTCCGCCTCGCCGTCGAGCAGGTGGCGCTCCGCGCGAACGTCAACGACATGTTCATCAACCTGTCGCGGCGCTCGCAGGCACTGGTGGAGCGGCAGATCACGGTCATCGACCGGCTGGAGCAGGACGAGCAGGACCCCGACCAGCTGGCCAGCCTGTTCGAGCTGGACCACCTGGCGACCCAGATGCGCCGCAACAGCGAGAACCTGCTGGTGCTCTCCGGCACCACGGTCAACCGCCGCGTCACCCGGCCCGTGCCGATCTCCGAGGTGCTCGGCGCCGCGGTGTCCGAGGTCGAGAAGTACGCCCGCATCCAGATCGCGCCCGCGCCCGAGATGCGCGTGCAGGGCCGCGTGGTCAACGACCTCGCGCACCTCATCGCCGAGCTGCTCGACAACGCGACCGCGTTCTCCAAGCCCACCACCAAGGTCACGGTGCGGGCCATCGAGACCCGGCGCGGCGAGGTGTCCATCCGCATCCACGACCGCGGTGTCGGCATGCAGGAGCAGGACATCGCCGAGGCGAACACCAAGCTCGCCGACCCGCCCGAGGTCGACGTGTCGGTGGCCCGCGAGATGGGCCTGTACGTGGTCGGCCAGCTGGCCAAGCGCCACGAGATCAGGGTCACGCTGAGCAACAACGACGACATAGAGGGTGGGGTCACGGCCCAGGTCGTCCTCCCGGTCGGCCTGCTGCACCGGGGACCCGAGCCGATCGCCGCGAAGCCCGCCCCGCTGGCCCTGCCGCAGCGCCAGGCCAACCCGGACGTGGAGACCAGCGGTGTCGGCGTGCTCGCCGGCGTCCCCAAGTGGACGCCGGACGCCACACCCGGCGCGTACGCCCCGCCGGACGCGACGCCCGCGCCGTTCCCGGTGGTGCAGACGCACACCGCCGAGCCCAACGGCTACTTCGAGGTCGAGCGGAGCCCGTCGACCGACCTGTTCACCGCCACGGTGACCGAGACGGTCCCGCCGCCCGCCGACGAGGCGCCGGACTACTCCTACCCGCCGGGCGCGGCCGACTACGAGCCCACGCCCCCGCCGGCGATCGAGGAGGACGACGCCTCGACCCAGCGCCTGCCCATCTACGAGGACGTGCTGTCCCGCTGGTTCCAGGGCGGCGAGGCCGCCGACGCGCCCGTGCACGTGCAGGGCGACCTCAACGGCGGCCGGAGCGTGCCGCCCGAGACCGCCGCGGAGAGGACCATGTTCGCCGATCGGGTCGACCTGGTCGGGGACTCGGACGGGTCCGCGTCGGAGCGCACGGTCTACGCCCAGCGCGTGGACCCGGCCGAGGCGGAGCACGCCCCGGCCCACGCCGCTCCCGCGCCGTCGCCGCTCCCCAAGCCCGTCCCGCCGGAGCCCAAGGGCTCCACGCCCGCGGGTCTGCCCAAGCGCGAGCCCGCGCCGTCGGCGATCCCCACGTCGGGGACGGCGGCCGGGTGGGGCGCGGCGGACGACGGGTGGTCCACGGCCACCAACACGCTCAAGGCTCCCGTGGACGACACCACCACCGCGGGTCTGCCCAAGCGCGTCCCCAAGGCGCGCCTGGTGCCCGGATCGCTCACCGCGCCCTCCCCCCGGGGGTCGTCGCCGTCGGCCCAGCCGTCGGCGAACGGCTCCACGTCCGCCGGCCTCGCGACCGCGCCCCCGCGCCGGTCCGCGGACCGGTTGCGGCAGCGCTTCGCCACCTACCAGCGAGGTGTGCAGCTGGGCCGCGAGTCCGGCGACGACGCCGGGATGCCCTGGGAGGGCTTGTCGTTCGGCAACGCAGACAACAAGGAGCAGAAGTGACCTCCGCAGCCGAAGAACTGAACAACTTCAGTTGGCTGGTCGACGATTTCGTCAGCCGGGTCGCGGGCGTGGCGCACGCGATCGTGGTCTCGGCGGACGGCCTGTTGCTCGCGTCCTCGGAGCGCCTCCCGGTCGACCGCGCCGAGCAGCTCGCGGCCGTCTCGTCGGGCCTGGTCAGCCTGAACCTCGGGGCCGCGCGGTGCTTCGAGGCCGGTGACGTCAAGCAGACCGTCGTGGAGATGGAACGGGGCTACCTGTTCCTCATGTCCATCAGCGACGGGTCCTGCCTGGCCGTGCTGGCCGCCCCGAACTGCGACATCGGCCTCATCGGCTACGCCATGACGCGACTGGTCGAGCGGGTCGGCATCCAGCTGACCCCGGAGATCCGGTCGCGGCTCCACGTGGCGATGCGCAGCTGAGCCCCACCGGCGGTCCTCCTACTACTAGGGAAAGCAGAGCAACATGAGCGGTCGCGCTCCCGGACGGCCCGGGTCGCCCGCGGTGCCGAGCACGTCCGTCACGTCGACCAAGATCGTGGTGGCGGGCGGGTTCGGCGTCGGCAAGACGACCTTCGTCGGCTCGGTGTCGGAGATCGTCCCGCTGACCACCGAGGCGGTGATGACCGAGGCCAGCGTCGGCGTGGACGACCTGACGAGCACGCCGAACAAGATGACCACCACGGTGGCCATGGACTTCGGCCGCGTCTCGCTCGACAGCGACCTGATCCTGTACCTGTTCGGCACCCCCGGCCAGCACCGCTTCTGGTTCATGTGGGACGACCTGGTGCGGGGCGCGATCGGCGCGGTCGTGCTGGTCGACACCCGCAGGCTGTCCGACGCGTTCGCCTCGATCGACTTCTTCGAGGACCGCGAACTGCCGTACGTGGTGGGCGTGAACTGCTTCGACGGCCTGCTGCACCACCGCATCGAGGACATCCGGGAGGCGCTGACGATCGACCAGGCGGTGCCGATCGTCCCGTGCGACGCGCGCAACCGGCAGTCGACCAAGCAGACGCTGATCACGCTGGTGCAGCACGCCATGCGGCAGCCGACGTTCGCCTGACCCGGTCGACCGGGTTCGACCACGTCCGCCCGACGGGCCGTGAGCGGAAAACCGCTCGCGGCCCGTCGCGCGTCGGGCCACACTCGGCCGGATGACGGAGGACCGCGCGAAGACGGCCGCCCTGTACGACGCGATCAACACCTGGGGCGACTCGGACGACTTCCACCTCGACCTGGTGCGCTCCGCCGACGCCGTGCTGGACGTCGGCTGCGGCACCGGCGTGCTGCTGCACGCCGCCCGCGCGTCCGGGCACACCGGCCGCCTCGTCGGCCTGGACCCGGACCCGCACGCGCTGGCCGTGGCCCGCCGCCACGAGGGCGTGGAGTGGGTCGAGGGCGTCCTGGGCACGGCCGGGTACGAGGCGGAGTTCGACCTCGTCGTGATGACGGGGCACGTGTTCCAGGTGTTCCTCACCGACGACGACGTGCGCGCGCAGTTCACCGCCGTCCGGCGCGCGTTGCGGCCCGGCGGCCGGTACGCCTTCGAGACCCGGAACCCCGGCGCGCGGGCGTGGGAGCGGTGGACGCCCGAGCACGGGGTCGACATCACCGGCGAGAACGGCGAGCGGGTCCGCGTCGAGCACCGGGTGGAGGACGTGCGGGACGGCCTGGTGCGGTTCAGCGAGACGCACAGCAGCCCGGACTGGGCGGAGGACGTGGTGGAGCGGGCGACCCTGCGGTTCACCACCGCCGAACAGGTCGACGCGCTGCTCGCGGAGACCGGGTTCGAGGTGGTGGAGCGCCACGGCTCCTGGGACCGCGCGCCGCTGACCGCGACCAGCCGGGAGATCATCACCGTCGCCCGCCCCGCCCGGGGCGTGCCCGACCACGGCGGTGCTGTCGCGGTGGCGTTCGGGACGCGCGTGGGCGTGCGCGACTCGAAGAACCCGCGGGGCGACGCCCTCGGGTTCCCGACCTCCTCCTGGCCCGCCTCCGGCCGAGCCCTCCCGCGGTGACCGCTACACGTTCACCCATTCGGTGACCACGACGTCGTCACCCACCTCGCACCGCAGCCGCACCGGCCCCCGCGGCGGCGGGCCGAGCAGGAACATGCCCACCTCGTCCAGCTCCGCCTCCTCCACCGGACCGGTCGCCGTCAGCAGCACCACCCGGCCCGGCCGCGCGGGCAGCACCTGGCCCGCGACGCCCACCTCGGTGACCTCGACCTGCACCGACACGCCCTCGGCGTCGAACACGAGCTGACGCGCCGTCTGCGCCGCCCGCGCCCGGGTCGCCAGCTCACCGTCCAGCACCGAGTCGTAGCTGGTCAGCGCGATCAGCTCGGTGTCGACCGTGCGCCACGTCCACGCTGCCCGCGCCGCGTCGCGGATGTGCCCGGGCACGCCCGCCCGCTCGTCGAGCGCGGCCTTCAGGTCGCGCAGCAGCGCGTCATCGCTTTCCCACCCCGGATCGACCGTCGACACCGACCACACCTCCTCCACCAGGTCTCGGGCTGAACAACCGGTACACCGCGGGGGTCTTCCGCAGCTTGTCCAGGCACCTGATGCGGGTGGGCCCGATGCTGCCCACCGGCATCGCCAGCTCCTCGCTGACCGCCGCGTAGCTCGGCGGGGGGTCCGCCATCAGCTTGGCCAGCAGCTCGCGGCACTGCGCGGGCAGCGCCCGGAAGCCGTCGCGCAGCGCCTGGAGCCGCTGCGACGCCTCCATCTCCTCGTCCAGGTCCGCGACCGCGTCCACCGGGCTGGCCGGCTCGTCCTCGGACAGGGGGTCGTAGGGCTGGAGGCGCTGCTGCGCGCGCAGGACGCGCAGGCACTCGTTGCGGGTGGTCGTGGCGATCCACCCCGGCAGCGCGTCGGCTTCCCGCAGCCTGCCGATCTGCTCGACCAGCCGCAGCCACACGGTCTGGTTGACGTCCGCGGTGTCCGCCGGGCGCAGCCGGTGCTTGTAGATCACCGACAGCACCAGCGGCGTGTACCGGTCGATGATCTCGTGCCAGGCGCGCTGGTCCCCGTCCGCGGCGGCGCCCACCAGCGCGCCGATCGGCGATGCAGGGGTCACGTCCCCTCCTCCTGTCCAGGGGGTGCCACGCCTGCGCCCCGGCGTGCTCGGGCGCGGGCCCGAGCCGGGTCCGGGACATCGGATTCTTCGCTGCCACACACTACGGAGCAACCATGCCCCCCGCAGATACGACTAGTCCACGAAGATCCCGTAGCCGGGGAAGAACTCGGGCTTCCCGCCGAGCAGCGTCGCGCGGGCGTCGACCGCCGACAACCCGAACGTCGTCATCGTCTCGGCGATGCGGCCCGCCACGTGCGGCGCGGCGAACGAGGTGCCCAGCCAGTAGGCGAACCGGTCGTAGACCTCCGCCGGCAGGCCCGGCAGCTGCCACCGGCCCTTGAGGAACGTGCTGGTCCGGTTGCCGACCGCGCACGCGTCCACCCAGTGGCCGTGGTTGGAGTAGCAGGCGGGTGAACGCGTGCCGTCGCGCTCCTGGGCGACGGCGGCGACCGCCGTGACCCCGCTCAGCGCGGCGGGCCAGCTCGGCCGGTTCGTGCCCTGGTTGCCGGCGGACGCCACCACCACGACGTCGGCGGGCAGCTGGGCGACCGCCCTGCGCACCGGCTCGGAGGCCACGTCGTCCAGCGTGAAGCACCCCATCGAGATGTTGACGACCTGCACCCGCTCGTCGAACGACGTCAGCGCCCGGAAGAAGTCCTCCTCGGTGCCCAGGCCCGCCGGGTCCAGCGCGCGCTCCGGGTCGAGGCGCACGCCCGGCGCGGCCTGCCGCACCACGCCCATCACGAACGTGCCGTGCCCGCCCTCCACGGCGAACACGTCGTCGTGCGCGTAGGCGGCGTCGACCTCGTCGGCCCTCGGGAGGAACGCGCCCTTGAGCCACAGGGGGTGGTCTGCCTCGGCGGTCTTGGAGACGCCCGTGTCGAGCACGCCGACGGTGACGCCCTTCCCCTGGCCCAGCCGCGCCCCGTCCGGGGCCGGCAGCGGCCCGGCCACCTGCGGCGGCTGCCCGGGGTGCCCGTGCATGTTCCCGCCGTGGCCGACCACCGCGTGGTGCGGCTGGACGAACGGCGTCCGCTCACCGGGCCATTGGAGGGGGTCGCGCAACAACCGCACGATCCGCGGGATGTCGTCGGAATTGCGCGGAAGGATCAACCGGCTCATCCCGGCGAAATCGCGACCGCGTTCGTTGACGATGTTGTTCTGCGTCAGTTTCCGCGAGACCCGGTCGACGTCCTGGGGGATGGTCAGCAGCTCACGGGCCACGAACAGGAATTCCCGCCCGCGCTCGGCGTGCAACCGGAAAGCCGTGTGCTCCTTGATCGCCTGGTCGAAAACCTGGCGGTACAGCTCCGCACGATTCGATGGTTGGGACACCACAGCCTCACAGCAGCGTCGACGGAGGTGCGAGCTTGATCAAGCTACCACAGGGGTCTTGGTAATAAGGTGGGTTTCGTGGCAGCGGAATCCGCCGCCGCGGCGGCGCTGGACGCCCGGCAACGGGACCCGCGCGCGGCGATCGAGATGGGCCGTTCGGCGCTGCGGGCCGCGCGGCTCTCCGGCGACGCCGAGGAGGCGTCGACCGCCGAACGCGCCATCGGCCTGTCGCTGCGCGAGCTGCACGACTTCGACGGCGCGCTGCGGCACCTGCGCCGCTCCGTCCGCATCGCCGAGGGCGCCGGTTCCGCGCGGCTCGCCGCGCTGGCCCGGGTGAGCCTCGCGTTCGTGCTGTCCACCACCGGCCGGCACGCCCAGGCGCTGCGCGCGGTCAACGAGGCGGTCGGCGCGCTCGACGGCGGCGACGCCGACATCGCCCGCATGCAGCGCGGCCTCGTGCTGCACTACCTGTGCCGCTACGACGAGGCGCAGCGCGAGTACAACTCGGCCATCGAGGCCGCCCGCCGCACCGGCGACCGGCTCGGCGAGGCCCGCGCCCGCAACAACCGCGGCCTGCTGCGCGCCTACACCGGCGGCCTGAAGGCGGCCGACGAGGACTTCGACCGCGCCGCCGCCCTGTACCGGTCGCTGGGCCAGGAGCTGGCCGTGGCCGACGTGCGCTGGAACGCGGGCATCTCCGCCTCCCGCGCGGGTGACGTGCCGCGTGCCCTGACGATGTTCGCCGAGGCCGAGCGCGAGTACCGGCGGCTGGCCGTGCCGCGGCCCGCGCTGCTGATCAACCGGCTGGAGCTGCTGGTGTCCGTGCCGCTGCTGGAAGAGGCCCGCGCGGCGGCCGACCGGGCGCTGGAGGAGATGGTCGGCGACCTCGTGCTGGCCCGCTCCGAGGCCCAGTTCTACCGGGCGCGCATCGCCTTGCTGGAGGGCGACCTGGAGCGCGCCGTGGAGATGGCGGTGCTGGCGCGCAAGGGTTTCCGGCGGGAGCGGCGCGAGGTGTGGGAGGCGAGCGCCCGGCACGTCGAGCTGCGCGCCGCCTACCTCAGCGGGCAGCGCACCCGCGGGCTGGTGACCGCGCTCGTGCGCGTGGCGGCCCGGCTGGAGGACTTCGGCTGGCGCATGGCGGGGCTGGAGGCACGGGTCGACGCCGCGCTCGTCGCCCGGGACCTGGGCGACCGGCGGCGTGCCGTGGCCGAGCTGACCACGGCGGGGGCGGCCCGGCGCGGCGGCACGGCGGCGCACCGGGTGCAGGGCTGGTACGCGGAGGCGCTGCGCCGCGACCTGCTCGGCAACGCCCGCGGCGCGCAGATCGCGCTGCGCCGCGGGCTCGGGCTGCTCGACGAGTACCGGGTGTCGCTGGGCGCGGTCGAGCTGCGCGCGTCGAGCGGCGCCCAGGGCAAGGCGCTGGCGTTCGAGGGGTTGCGCGCGGCCGTCGCCGGCGGCCACGCGGGACGCGTGCTGTCGTGGGCGGAGGCGTGGCGCGCGGGCGCCATGCGGATGACGCCCGCCCGACCGCCGGAGGACTCCGGGCTCGCCGACGCCCTCACCGAGCTGCGCGCGGTGACCGCCGACCTGGAGATCGCGCTGCTGGCCGGCAAGCCGTCCGCCGGGCTGCGCCAGCGCCAGGTGCGCGGCGAGCAGCGCGTGCGCGACCTGACCCGGCAGACCAGCGGCGGCGGCGCGGTGTTCAAGCCGCCCGCGGTGCGCGACCTCGCCCAGGCGCTCGGCGAGCGGGCGCTGGTCGAGTACGTCGACTACGACGGCGACCTGCTGGCCGTGGTCGTCGCCGGGGGACGCGCCTCGCTGCACCGGCTCGGACCGCTCGACGGGGCGCTGCGCGAGGTGCGGCTGCTCAGGTTCGCCCTGCACCGGCTCGTCACCCTGCCCGGGCACCTCGACAGGACCGCCGTGCGCGGCGGGGCCGACCACACCGCCCGGCTGCTCGACACCCGCCTGCTCGCCCCGCTGCGCCGGCGCCTCGACGACCGGCCGCTCGTGCTCGCGCCCACCGGCCAGCTCGGCGGCCTGCCCTGGTCGGCGCTGCCCGGCTGCCGCGGGCGGTCGGTGACCGTGGTGCCGTCGGCGACCGTGTGGCTGCGCGCGGCGCTGTCGTCCGCCGTCCCGCACGACCGGGCGGTGCTGGCCGCCGGCCCCCGGCTGCCCGCCGCGCCCACCGAGATCGCCGCCATCGCGCCGCTCGCCGGTGGGGCCTCGGTGCTGGTGGGCGCGGACGCGACGGTCGACGCGGTGGCCGCCGCGATGGACGGCGCGCCGCTGGCCCACGTCGCCGCGCACGGCTCGTTCCGCGCCGACAACCCGCTGTTCTCCGCCCTGGAGCTGGCCGACGGACCCCTCACCGTCCACGACCTGGAGCGCCTGCGCCGCCCGCCCGCGCTGGTCGTGCTGTCGGCGTGCGACTCGGGCCTGTCGGCGGTGCGGCCGGGGGACGAGCTGATGGGCTTCACGGCGGCGTTGCTGGGCCTGGGCACCCGGACCCTGGTCGCGCCGGTCGTGCCCGTGCCGGCGGAGGTGACCACGCCGTTGATGGTGGACCTGCACCGGAGGCTGGGGAAGGGCGACCCGCCGGCGGTGGCGTTGGCCGGCGCGCAGGAGGCCCACCGCGACACCGGTCACGAGGCCTACGCGGCGAGCGCGGGCTTCCTCTGCTTCGGGGCCTGACCGCGCCTCCCGCGCCGTCCTCGCGCCGCGCTCCCGGGTCGTCCCGGTCGCCGTCCCGGCTAGGTTGGTCCCGTGGACGCACACGAGATGCTGGCCGTGGCCGTGGCGGAAGCCCGCGCGGGACTGGAGGAGGGCGGCGTCCCGATCGGCGCGGCGCTCTTCACCGCCGACGGCGGGCTGCTCGGGCGCGGTCACAACCGGCGGGTCCAGGACGGCGACGCCTCCACCCACGCCGAGACCGCCGCGTTCCGCGACGCGGGCCGCCGGGCGTCCTACCGGGACACGGTCATGGTCACCACGCTGTCACCGTGCTGGTACTGCTCCGGGCTCGTTCGCCAGTTCGGCATCCCCCACGTGGTGATCGGCGAGGCCCGCACGTTCCACGGCGGTCACGACTGGCTCGCCGAGCACGGCGTGCGCATCACCCTGCTGGACGACCCGGGGTGCGCCGGGATGATGGCCGACTTCATCGCGGCCAGGCCCGAACTCTGGTTCGAGGACATCGGGCAGGGTTAACGGGACGCGCCGCGGGCGGACACAGTCCCGTCACGGGACCACGTGAGCATCGGCGGGCATGGAACGTTGGCACGTCGAAGGTTCGCTGGTGCTGACCGAGGGCGCGGTCGCCGTGGAGGTACCCGCCAGTTGGGGCGCCGAGGTCAGCCACCAACTCCGCTCCGCGGGCCCGCTGGGCCCGATCCTCGCGATCCCGGGCCCGCGCCTGCGCTGGCTGTTCCTCGCGAGGCCCGACCCGGAGCCGACGCCGGACCACGTGCTGCCCCCGGACGTGCGCTACTGGCGCGGACCGCGCAGCATCCCCGCCGTCGAGTCCCGCTGGGTCGTCCCACCGGAGGGCGCACTGCCCCCGGTGGGGGCGGTGCGCTGCGCCATCAGGACGGTCCGCCGCTCCTTGTAGGGAGCCGGTGCTCCAGAGCGGTGCTCTCGTCCGCGGCCCGGAGCCGCGCACCGCGGAGAGGGCACTGCTCTCGCGTGAGAGCGGTGCCCCCTGTCGTCGACCGTGCCCCAGGAGCCCGAAGGCCCTAGAAGCGGGCCAGCGCTTCCTCGACCGAACCGACGACGGTGAACACCGCGTCCAGTCCGGTCGCCTGGATCGGCCGCACGGTCGCCCGGGTCGTGGCGACGAGCACCAGCGCGACCCCGAGGGAGTCCGCGCGCTGGTTGCCCACGACCAACGACTCCAGTCCGGCCGAGCCGAGGAAGCGCACGCCGCCGAGATCGACGACAACCCCCCGCACGTTCTCGACCAGGTGCTCCTTCAGCGGTCGGGCCAGCTCGTCGGCGCTGCTCGTGTCCAACTCACCGGACACGTGCAGCACCACCACGCCGTCCGCCGGCCTCTCGACCCGCACGGAAGCGAGCGTCGCCGCGGGATCTGGCACGCCGGTTCTCCTCTCACTCACCAACGCCGCCCACGCGGCGCGTACTCCACGGTAGTACTCAACGGCCCTCGTCGACCGTCTCGGCCAGGACCAGGTCCACCAGTTCACGGGCGTCCGGTGACGCTCCGAATGCGCGGCGTTGCCGGGCCGCGCCACTTCCGTGACTGCGCAACCATTCCAGGTGATCCTGGACCAAGGACACCGCCCCCGCGTCATCGAGAGCGTTCTCACACCAGCGCGCCATCTCGGCCACCAGATCGCGGGCGGGCAGCAGGCGCCCGTCGCGCGGGTCGACCGCCAGGCCGTCCACGCCGTCGCGCGAGGCACGCCAGTAGGCGGCCTTCAGCAGCAGGTCGTCCACCCGCTCGGCGTCGGCCGACTCGGCGGCGGTCCGGGCGAAGGCCCTGATCAGCTCGGCGATCACCACCGCCTCGTGCGCCGTCAGCGGGACGTCGGTGACCCGCACCTCGACCGTCGGGTGCTGCTCGGACGGCCGGACGTCCCAGTAGACCATGCCCGTGTCCAACAACACCTCGGTCGCCTCCAGCGCGGCGACCCGCGCCTCGTACTCGGCGGCCGACCCCAGGTGCGGCGGCGGGCCGCTGATCGGCCAGCGCGACCAGACGATCGACCGCCAGCTCGCGTACCCGGTGTCCTCGGCCTGCTCGATGGGCGAGTTCGCGCTCAGCGCGAGCAGCGTCGGGAGCCACGGGCGCAGCGCGTTGCCGATGCGGATCGCGGTGTCCGGGTCCGGCACGCCGACGTGGACGTGCATCCCGCAGACGCCGGAGCCGCCGATCATCTTGCGGTGGGAGTACTCCATCAGCCGGTAGCGGGGGTCGTCCGTGCCCGGCGGCGGCCCGGCCGTGCCGATCGGCGGCACCGACGAGGCCATCAGCCGGCAGCCCGCGGCGTGCGCGGCCTTCGCCAGGTGGGTCCGGCCCAGCAGCACCTGCTCCATCAGCTGCTCGGTGGTCTCGCACACCGGCGTGGCGACCTCGATCTGGAACGGCGTCAGCTCCCGCTGCACGTCCAACCGCGCCCCGGCGTGCTGCGCCACGGACTCGGCCAGCGGTACGGGTCGGCGGGATTCGGGGTCCACGAGCAGGAACTCCTGCTCGACCCCGACCGTCCACGGCTGTGTCATGCCGGTCCACATACCCGATCGGGGCGGAATCGAACCATCGAGTTTCGGATCATGGGCTACGGGAACACGCGCCTGGTGAGACTCCGCCGCAGCGACCCGTCCGCACCGGGCTGGCACCGCCGCCGGCGCGGCCGGGGGTTCAGCTACACCGACGCCGAGGGCAACCCCGTCGACGAGGAGTCGCGGGAGCGGGTCGAAGCCCTGGTCATCCCGCCGGCGTGGCGCGACGTGTGGGTGTGCCCGCACCCGAACGGCCACATCCAGGCGGTCGGCACGGACACCGCCGGCCGCCGCCAGTACCTGTACCACGAGCGGTGGCGGCGGGACCGGGACGAGGAGAAGCACGACCGGGTGCTGGCCCTGGCGCCCGCGCTGCCCGCGTTCCGCCGGGAGGTCGCCGAGGCCCTGGACGGCCGCGGCCGCACCCGGGAGCGGGTCCTGGCGGTGGCCCTGGCGGTGCTCGACCAGGGCGTGTTCCGCGTCGGCGGCGAGACGTACGCGGCGGACAACGGGACGCACGGCGTGGCGACGCTGCTGTGCTCGCACGTCACGGTGCGGGGGAGCGTCGTCGACTTCTGCTACCCCGCGAAGGGCGGCATCGAGTTCTGCACCGAGGTCGAGGACGCGGCGCTGGCGAACGCCGTGCGGGCACTGCTGCGGGGCCGGTCGGGGTCGGCCGAGCGACTGCTGACGGACGCGGGCGGCGGGCACGTCGACTCGGACGACGTGAACCAGAGGTTCAAGGAGATGGTGGGGTCGGAGTTCTCGGTCAAGGACCTGAGGACGTGGCACGCGACCCTGCTGGCGGCGGCGGCGTTCGCCAGGGAGGGCAGGCCGGACTCGCAGCGCGGCCGCAAGCGGGTGGAGGCGGCGGTCATGAGGGAGGTGTCGGAGCACCTCGGCAACACCCCGGCGGTGGCGAGGAAGTCCTACGTCGACCCGAGGGTCGTGAAGGCGTTCCAGGACGGGGTGGTCATCCGGCCGAGGTCGGCGGAGCGGGAAGAGGTGGAGCGGGCGGTGCTCCGGCTGCTGGGGAAGAAGAAGAGGCGGTAGGGCTCCCGCGCGCGGAGGCCGCCGTGCGCGGGACGCGCGTGAGCCGCGGGGGTCGGGACACGATCGGGCGGTCACCGCCGGGCGGCTCACCCGGACAGCAGCGCCCCGACGTCCTCGTGCAGGCGGATCGCGCCGCCGACCACCACGATCTCGGCCCCCGCCGCGATGGCGCGCAGCGGCAGGACCTCGTCCGCCCGACCGCCCTCCACCTCGCGCGAGCCGATCAGGGTGTCGTTCACCAGGAGCGTCGAGACGCGGCCCGCTTCCAGCGCCCCCGTCACGGCGCCCAGGCCGTGGACCGCCCGCCCGGTGAGGCGGGCCGACTCGTCGCGGAAGCGCTCGACCACCGCCCGGCGGGCGTCCTGGTTCGCCCGGCCGGCGAGGTGCAGGACCGCCTGGTCGGCCGGGCCCTCGACCTCGACCACCAGGTGGTGGTAGCGGGTGGGGAGCGCGATCCGCAGGGAGCGCCTGCCGCTCAGCGAGCCGGCCAGGACCAGCAGTTGCGCGTCCAGGCGGTCGACCAGGGAGGTCGCCTCCTGGGTCACGTCGGCCACCTCGGTGGCGTCCAGCAGGCGGTCCGGGCGGCGGGCGCCCACCGAGGCCACCGCCACCGGGCGGCCGGTCGGGTCCACGCCCCTGAGGTCCGCGCCGTGCTCGTCCACCTGGACGACCACGTGGGGGAGCAGGGGTTCGGAGAGGTCGACCAGCGGCAGGACGTAGGGCAGCGGACCGGAGCGGGCGGTGTAGCCGGCGGGCGGGACCGGGACGTAGCGGTCCACCAGCACCCTGCCGCCGCCCACCACCAGGCCCCGGCCGGCGAGGCCGCGCGGTGTTTCGCCGGACGTGATCGCGTTGTGCGCCAGGGCGACCAGGTACGCGTCCGCGCCCTGGGCCTGGAGCTGGTCGCGCATCGCCCGCCAACGCAGGTCCACGTGCTCGCCGACGTCCAGGAACACGGAGACGAACGGTCCCTCTACGCCGACGACGCCGTGCAGGCTTTCCGTGTGCATCCGACCCTCCTGGTTCGTGGTCACCCGGGAGATACCCGGGGATCGCGCACCGCAACCGCTTCTCGGCGGTGGGATGGCACGCACGTGCCCTGCACGTGGCCCGTCGGTGTCAGCGGGGTGTCGGAACGGAGACGGATGCGGGGGCGGTTGTGCGCGAACGGGTGAGGCTCGGGGCGCTAGTCGTCGAGCAGGTCGCGCAACCGGGCCAGCGACCGGCTCAACAAGCGCGACACGTGCATCTGCGACACCCCGACGGAGTCGGCGATCTGGCTCTGCGTCATGTTCCGGAAGAACCGCAGCACGATGATCCGCCGCTCGCGCTTGGGCAGCCCCCGCAGCATCGGGTCCAGCGCGTGCTGGAGCTCGACGACCTCCAGCGCGGGGTCGTCGGACACCAGCCCTCCCTCGGCGGCGACCAGCTCGTCGTGCTCGTCCAGCGACAGCAGGTGGTGCGCGGACGCCGCGTGCAGCCCCTCGTACACCTCGTCCAGCCCGATCCCCAGGTGCCGGGCGACCTCGCTGGGCGTGGGCGTGCGGCCGGTGCGCCTCGCCAGCTCCACCCGCGCGCCGTCGATCGCGGTGCACAGCTCCTTCAACCGCCTCGGCACGCGGACCGCCCACCCCAGGTCGCGCAGGTACCGCCGCACCTCGCCGGTGATCGTCGGCACGGCGAACGCGAGGAAGTCGATGCCGCGCGTGACGTCGAACCGGTCCACGGCGTTGATCAGCCCGAGGGCCGCCACCTGGCGCAGGTCCTCCACCGACTCGCCGCGCTCGGCGAACCGGTCGGCGATGTGGTGCGCCAGGGGGAGGTGTTCCGTGACGAGGCGGTCCCGCACCTCCTGGTGCCTGCTCCCGTCCGTCGCAGCCAACTCCTGGAACAGCGGTTGGTAGTCCACCGCGTTCATGCCCGGCACCTCAGTTCGACCAGCAACCGGCCGTCTCCGTCCACCCAGGTGGCCACCGCGTCGGTCACGGAGCTGACGACCCGCCAGTACAACGAGTGGTGGTCCGGGACGGTGACGGCCGATGACCGGACCTCTGCGTGAAACCGAACGGAATCGCCGTCGCGGTCGAACCGGCACCGCAGTTCCGCGTGCGCGTGGGCCCGCGCGATGAGCGCCGTGCACGCCTCGTCGACCGCGATCACGAGGTCGATGGCCAGCGACGGCGTCGACCGGGCGATCGCGCTCGCGACGGCGCGGACGGTCGAGAGGTAGGCCGGCCTCGCCGCCATCCTGAGCTCCACGTCCGAGCCGTTCATGGTGGCGAGCACTCCTCCCCGACCCCCAGGGGTCCGTCGCCGGGGGCATACCCGGCGTCCAGGTGGGCTACACCCGTCCACACAGGACCGAGCAACAGAATCGTGAAAGCCGAACACCGCGCGGTCGGGTTCATCACGGTTTGCGAACGGTGGTAGTTAACGCTGTGATCGGGGCCATACTGGCCGCCTCCCGACATCCACGGGGGTATCCCACGGAGGCGCCGGTGCTGGAGGCGAACAACCTTGAGGTGGTCTACGACGACGTCATGCTGGTGCTCCGCGGCGTGAGCCTGCGGGTCCCGGACGGGCGGATCGTCGCGCTGCTCGGCGCGAACGGCGCGGGCAAGACGACCTTGTTGCGGGCGCTGTCCGGCCTGCTCGACGTGCACGACGGCAAGGTCACCAGGGGCGAGGTCACCCTGGACGGCACGCCGATCCACCGCGCCCCGCCCGCGCGGATCGCCTCGCTCGGCGTCAAGCAGGCGCTGGAGGGCAGGCGCATCCTGGCCGAGCTGACCGTGGAGGAGAACCTCCGCGTCGGCGGGCACACCAGGCCGCGGTCGATCAAGCAGAACCTGGAGCGGATGTACGAGCTGTTCCCCCGGCTGAGGGAGCGGCGGCGGCAGAGCGCGGGCTACCTGTCCGGCGGCGAGCAGCAGATGCTGTCGATCGGCCGGGCGCTCATGTCCGAGCCGCGCTACCTGCTGCTGGACGAGCCCAGCCTGGGCCTCGCCCCGCTCATGGTGCAGCAGATCCGCGACCTCGTCGTGAAGATCAACGCCGACGGCACGACCGTGCTGCTGGTCGAGCAGAACGCCACCATGGCGCTGTCCATCGCCGACCACGGCTACGTGCTGGAGAACGGCAAGGTCGTGATGGACAAACCCGCCGCCGCGCTGCTCGCCGACGAGGACGTCCGCGAGTTCTACCTGGGCCTGCGCGGCGAGGGCGCGGTGCGGTCGTTCCGCGACGTGAAGCACTACAAGCGGCGGAAGCGGTGGTTGTCGTGACCGGACCGGTGCTGGAGGTGTCGGACGTGACGCTCGCGTTCGACGGCGTCACGGCGGTGGACGGCGTGTCGTTCCACGTCGGCGCGGGCGAGCTGTTCGCGATCATCGGCCCCAACGGCGCGGGCAAGACGTCGATCTTCAACGTGCTGTCGGGCGTGTACCGGCCGCAGTCCGGCTCGGTGCGGTTCGAGGGCCGCGACGTGCTCGGCACCCGGCCGCACAAGCTCGCCGCGATGGGCATCGCCCGCACGTTCCAGAACATCGAGCTGTTCGCCCACCTGACCGTGGTCGACAACCTCATGCTCGGCCGGCACAACCACATGCGCTACGGCGCGCTGGCCGCGTTCGCGTGGGTCGGCAGGGCGCGGCGCGAGGAGCTGGCGAACCGGGCCGCCGTGGAGCGGGTGATCGACTTCCTCGAACTGGAGCAGTGGCGGCGGCTGCCCGTCGGCCTGCTGCCCTACGGCGTGCAGAAGCGCGTCGAGCTGGGCCGGGCGCTGGCGATGGAGCCGAAGGTGCTGCTGCTCGACGAGCCCGTGGCGGGCATGAACGTCGAGGAGACCGAGGACATGGCCCGGTTCGTGCTGGACGTCCGCGACGAGCTGGGCATCGCGATGGTCATGGTGGAGCACGACATGGGCCTGGTCATGGAGCTCGCCGACCGGGTCATGGTGCTCGACTTCGGCAAGCCCATCCGCACCGGCACGCCCGCCGAGGTGCAGCGGGACCCGGACGTGGTGCGCGCCTACCTGGGCGAGGACCACCGGACCGTGGGAGGTGCGGCGTGACGGCGCCCACGACGATCGTCACCCGCGTGCGCGACCGCGCGGGCACCCACCCGGGCGCGGTCGCGTTGCGCGCCAAGGACTTCGGCATCTGGCACGAGGTCACCTGGGCGGGCTACTGGGACCAGGTCGAACTGGTCGGGCACGCCCTGCTGTCGCTCGGCGTCGACCCCGGCGACCGGGTCGCGATCCACTCGGAGAACCGCCGCGAGTGGCTCTACGCCGACGTCGGCGCGGTCGCCGTGCGCGCGGTGACGGTCGGGCTGTACCCGACGAACCCGGCGAGCGAGGTCGCCTACCTGCTGTCGCACTCCGGGGCGCGGGTGCTGATCGCCGAGGACCAGGAGCAGGTCGACAAGGCGCTCGCCGTGCTCGACGCGCTGCCCGACCTGGAGCGCATCGTCTACCTGGAGCCGCGCGGCATCCGGGGCCGCTACGACAACCCGCTGCTGCTGTCCTGGGACGACTTCCTCGCCCTCGGCGCGGCGCACCGCGAGGAGCACCCGGACGCGGTGGACCAGCGGATGCGCCAGGTCGAGCAGGACGACGTGATGACGCTGATCTACACCTCCGGCACCACCGGCCCGCCCAAGGGCGCGATGCTCACCGTCGCCAACGTCGAGTTCGCGGTGGAGACCCTCGTCGAGGGCGGCGGGTTCACCTCGCCACCGCCGTCGCCGGACGACGTCACGCTGTCCTACCTGCCGCTGTGCCACGTCGCCGAACGCATCTTCACCACGTGGTTCAGCGCGTCGGCGGGCATCCGGGTGCACTTCGCCGAGTCCATCGAGACGGTGCAGCCCAACCTGCGCGAGGTGCAGCCGACGATCCTGTTCGCGGTGCCCCGCATCTGGGAGAAGGTCCTGGCGTCGATCACGATCGGCGCGGCGAGCGCCACCCGGCTCAAGCGGGTCACGACCCGCTTCTGGTTGCGGGTCGCCGACCGGCTCGGCGACGCCCTCGTCCGCAACGGCGGCCGGCACACCGCGGCCACCCGCCTGAAGTACGGCGTCGGCTGGGTGTTCTGCTACCGGGCGCTCAAGACGCGCATCGGCATGCGGCACGTCCGCTACGCCTCGTCCGGCGCCGCGCCCATCTCGCCGGACGTGCTGCGCTTCTTCATGGGCATCGGCGTGCCCGTGCACGAGGTGTACGGGATGACCGAGAACAGCGCCATCGCCACCGGCAACCGACCCGGCCGCGTCAAGGTCGGCACGGTCGGCGAACCGCAGCCCGGCGTGGAGCTGCGCATCGCCGACGACGGCGAGATCCAGACCCGGCACGCCGGCGTGTTCGCCGGCTACTGGCGCGACGAGGACGCCACCCGGCAGGCCATGACGGACGACGGCTGGCTGCGCACCGGCGACGTCGGCGAGTGGGTCGACGGCACGCACGTGCGCATCACCGACCGCATGAAGGACATCATCATCACCGCGGGCGGCAAGAACGTCGCGCCCTCCGAGGTCGAGAACGCGCTCAAGACCTCCCCGTACATCAAGGAAGCGATCGTGCTGGGCGACCAGCGCCCCTACCTCGTGGCGCTCATCGGCATCGAGCACGACACCGTCGGCCACTGGGCCAGGCAGCGCAAGCTCGCCTACACCACCTACCGCGACCTCGCGGAGAAGGACGAGGTGCGGGAGTTGGTCCAGGGCATCGTGCTGGAGGTCAACGAGCGGTTCGCGTCCGTGGAACAGGTGAAGAAGTTCCGGATGCTGCCCAAGGAGCTGGACCACGAGGACGGCGAGCTGACCGCGACGCAGAAGGTGAAGCGGTCCGCGCTCGCCAAGGTCTACGGCGAGCTGGTCGACGACATGTACCTCGGCGGGACGAACGCGCGGGGGACGGACGCGCGGGGGACGAACGCAGGGGGGCGCTCGTGAGCGAGTTCCTCCAGTCCCTCGTCCGAGGCCTGGGCACGGGGTCGATCTACGCCCTGCTCGCCCTCGGCTTCGTGATCATCTACAAGTCGACGCGGGTGATCAGCTTCGCCCAGCCGGCGTTCATGCTCGCCGGCGCGGTGCTGGTCAGCTACCTGACCGCCGAAGTCGGGTTCTTCGTGGCCGTGCCGGTCGCCGCGCTCGTCATCGCCGTGCTGGCGCTGGGCGTGGAGCGGACCGTGCTGCGGCCGATGATCGGCAAGCCGGTGTTCGTGGTCGCCATCATCACGATCGGCGTGGACGTCGTGGTGCGCGTGGTCACCAACGCGTTCATCGGGCTGGACGTGCGCCAGGTCGGCGACCCGTGGGGCCTGGACACGGTGTCCCTGCTCGGCGTGGACGTCCAGCAGCGCTACCTGGTGATGTTCGCGACCACCGTGGTCGTGGTGGCCGTGCTGTTCGCGTTCTTCCGATTCTCCCGCGTCGGCCTGGCGATGCGCGCCGTCGCCCACGACCAGGAGGTCGCCCTCGCGCAGGGCATCTCGGTCGGGTCGGTGTTCGCCCTGTCGTGGGCCATCGCGGGCGGCTTGGCGGCGCTGGCCGGGGTGTTCGTCGCCACCGGCGCGGGCGTCGACCAGCAGCTGTGGATCGTGGCGCTCAAGGCCCTGCCCGCGATCATCCTCGGCGGCCTGGACTCGCTGGGCGGCGCGGTGGTCGGCGGGCTGGCCGTCGGCGTCGTCGAATCGCTCGTGGGCACCTACCAGGACGGCGTCGCGCCGTGGCTGGGGCCGAACTTCGCCCTGGTCGCCCCGTACGTGCTGATGCTGGTCGTGCTGTTGGTGAAGCCCTACGGGCTGTTCGGCAGCCGGGAGGTGGAACGCCTGTGAAGGGTCGTCCGGAGCTCTACACGTCCTACGCGCAGGACACCGCGTTCCTCAACACCAGGCCCAAGCGGGCGTGGACGGGCGCGCTCGTCGCGTTCGCGCTGCTCGTGCCGTTCATGCTCACCGACGACCTGCTGATGCTGCTGGCCACCGGGTTCGTCGCGGCCATCGGGGCGATCGGGCTCAACATCGTCACCGGGTACGCGGGGCAGGTGTCGCTGGGGCACGCGTTCTTCCTCGCCATCGGCGCCTACACCGGCGCGGCGCTGTCCGGGGACCCCGACGGGCGCGTCCTCGGGTTCGGCGTCACGTCGCTGCCCGTGTGGCTGCTGGCCTCCGGGCTGGTGGCCGGGCTCGCCGGGCTGGTCGTGGCGCCGCTGGCGGTGCGGCTGCGCGGGCTGTACCTGGCGATCGTCACGCTCGGGCTGGTGTTCCTCGGCGAGCACGTGTTCCGCGAGTGGACGTCGCTCACCGGCGGGCCGGGCGTGGGGCGGCCGGCGGCGGTGCCCGAGCTGTTCGGCGTGCGGCTGGACCGGCCGTCGGAGTTCTTCACCGGGCCGCAGCAGCTGTACCTGCTGATGTTCGTCCTGCTGGTGATCTTCGGCGTGCTGGCCCGCAACCTGGTGCGGTCGCGGATCGGGCGGGCGTTCGCCGCCGTGCGCGACCGGGACCTCGCGGCGGCCGCCATCGGCGTCGACCTGTCCCGGTACAAGGCGCTGGCGTTCGCCGTGTCCTCCTTCTACGCGGGCGTGGCGGGATCGCTGCTGTTCGTGGTCAACGGGTTCTTCGACCCCGGCTCGTTCGGCCTGCTGCTGTCCGTGCAGTACATCGCGATGGTGCTGATCGGCGGGGCGGGCACCATCTCCGGCGCGGTCATGGGCGCGCTGTTCATCACGCTGCTGCCGCGCGTCACCCGGGAACTGCCCGCGGTGCTGCCGTTCGTCAGCTCCGACGCGACCGGTGCGGTCACGGTGTTCCAGGTCGAGGCGGTCCTCTACGGGCTGCTGATCGTGGTGTTCCTGATCGTCGAGCCACGGGGCCTGTTCGGTATCTGGGTGCGCGTCCGCAACTACTGGCGCACCTGGCCTTTCTCGTACTGACCTCGTACCGAAGGATGGAGATGGGATGGCAAGGCACAGAGCGGTGCTCGCGCTGTTGTCCGTGGTGGCGCTGGCCTCGGTGGCCTGCCGGGGTGGTGACGGCGGGGAGGCGGTCGAGGGCAAGGGCGGCATCAAGGTCGACTTCGGGGTGACGTCCGAGCCCTGCGAGGACACCGGTCACGCCGACCGCGGCTGCATCTACCTCGGCACGATCTCCGACCTCACCGAGGGGCCGTTCAAGACCCTGGCCGTGCCGATCACCGAGTCGCAGAAGGCGTTCTGGAAGCGCGTCAACGACCAGGGCGGCATCGGCGGCTACGACGTGGACGTCACCACGTACGTGGCGGACAACAAGTACAACCCGCAGATCCAGAACCAGGTGTACCAGGAGATGAAGGGCAAGATCCTGGCCCTCACCCAGACCCTCGGCTCGCCCACGACCGCCGCGATCCTCCCCGACCTGGAGAACTCGCAGATGGTGAGCGTGCCCGCGTCGTGGACGTCGCTCTGGGGCCACGAGGAGGTCGTGCTGGAGTCCGGCGCGAACTACTGCGTCGAGTCGATGAACTCCGTCGACTACGCGGTCGACGAGCTGGGCGCGAAGAAGGTCATGGCCGTGCACCTGCCCGGCGACTACGGCGACGACGCCGCGGCGGGCGCGAAGATCGCGGCGGAGAAGCGGGGCGTGCAGTTCGCCGACGCGGTCACCCAGACCGGCCAGGACAACCAGGGCGGCGCGATCGACGCCGTGCTGGCCAACCAGCCGGACGTGGTCATCCTGACCACCGGGCCGACCGACGCGGCCGTGATCATCGGCCAGACCGCGGCGCGCGGCTTCAAGGGCAGGTTCATCGGCACCTCGCCCACCTGGAACATGGGCCTGATGCAGAGCCCGGCCGCGTCCGCGATCAAGGCGCTGTACCTCCAGTCCGCGCCGTGGAAGTCCTGGGCGACCGACACGCCTGGCCACAAGGCGCTGCGCGAGGCCCTGCCGTCGGTCACGCCGAACGACGGCTACACCGCGGGCTGGGTGTGGGCGTACCCGTTGAAGGCGGCGTTGCAGAAGGCCGCCGAGAACAAGGACCTGACCCGCGCGGGCGTGCTGAACGCCGTGCGGCAGCTGGAGTCCGTGGACTACGAGGGCATGCTGCCGACCGGCGCGGGCAAGTTCACCGGCACGCCGGACGAGTCGACGTTCCGGCAGACGCTGATCTACAAGCCGGACGAGCAGGCGGCCACCGGCGTCGGCCTGGTGGAGGACTTCTTCACCGGCCCGTCGGCGAAGGACTTCACGTTCGACAAGCCCTGCTACCAGTAACCACCCGTCGACCAGGACCGGCCCGGCGTCACCCCGACGCCGGGCCGGCCTTCGTCAACGACGGGTCCACCCACACGCCGACGCGCTCCGGACCGGGGCAGCCGCCGCCGTCGGCCGCGGTGGGCTCGACGCCGATGGCCAGCCTGCTCGCCCCGGCGACCACGACGTCCACCCGCTGCGGGGTCATGCCGACGTCCGGGACCTCGCCGACCCGGCGGCCGTCGGCCAGCACGTAGAAGTCGAGCGCCTTGGTGAGCTGCGAGTCGTCCGCGATGGCGACCCGCGCGGTGAGCCGTTCGTATTCGCCCTCGACCGCGAACTCCAATTGCGCCGAGGAACACCACGCGCCGGTCGCGGAAATCGATTTGCGGTGCTCCACCCCGCTCACCCGCGCCGCCGCGACCTGCCACGGGCTTTCCGCGTACGCCTCGTCTATGGAGGTGCTGCCGACCGGCTTCAGGTCGGCCAGCCAGGTGGCGCCCGGCCCCGCCACGGGCGCCGGTCCCGCGTCGCTCGACGACGCGGTCACCGGTCCCGCGGCCGGCGCCGAGGTGGCCTGCGGGGATGCTGCCTGCGGGGACGGTGACCACGCGTCCCACCGGCCGATCACCACCCCGGCCGCGAGGATCGCCACGCCGGCGGCCGCCAGTCCCACCGCCGTCCGGGTCCTGCGCGGGCGTGCTGTCCGTAAGTCCTGACCGTCCACGGGGAGGAATCCCTTTCAGGCATAAGACGTGAATGGAACTCGCGCGACGCACCCGATCCCGGTGCGCGATGCGGCACCATAGCACCGCGCCAATCGAGACCGACCCGGATCGCGCATTCGGAATTCCGCAATTGCCGCACTATTGCGGCACCCGTCCGGCGAGGGACTCCGGGCTCCTCCCGTCCAGGGGTCCTTCGGTGACGGATGGACGTATCAGCGCGGCCGCTCGGTCCTCCATATGGGTATCCGGGACGCGGGAGGGCGGCATGGCGGGGCACACGGGCGGTCGGGCGGTGCTCCAGGTGCACCCGACCAGGCTCTGCAACCTGCGCTGCCTGCACTGCTACTCCAGCTCCGGGCCGGACGTCACCGAGTCCGTGCCGATCGGCGTGCTCTCGCGGGTCGTGCGGGACGCCGCCCGGCTCGGCTACGACGTGCTCAACGTGTCGGGCGGCGAACCGTTCCTCTACCCCGAGCTGCCCGCCCTGCTGCGCGCCGCCCGCGACGCCGGGATGCGCACCACGGTCACCACCAACGCGGTCGCGCTCACGCAGCGCCGGATCGGGCTGGTGCGCGGGGCCGTCGACCTCGTCGCCGTGTCCCTGGACGGCGACCGCGCCACGCACGACCGCATCCGCGACCAGCCGGGCGCGTTCGAGAAGGCGTTGACGGGCATCCGCAGGCTCACCGAGGCGGGCATCCCGGTCGGCGTGATCACGACCCTCACCCAGGGCAACGCCACCCAGCTGGGCGACGTGGCGCTCGCCGCGCACGGGTCCGGCGCGCTGCTGCTCCAGGTGCACCCGCTCGAACCCGAGGGCGCGGCCAACCGCCTGATGGCGGGGGAGCGGCCCGACGCCGTCGAACTCGCCTACGCGGCGGTCGAGCTGGGCCGCATCGCCGAGGAGCACGGCATGGCGGTGCAGCTGGACGCCGTGCCGCGCACCATGCTGGCCCGCAGCCCGGAGGCGTTCATGGCCGCACCCGTCGACCACCCGCTGCCACTGGGCCGATGGCTCACGCCGCTGGTGGTCGAGGCCAACGGCGCGGCGGTGCCGGTGTCCTACGGCTTCGACCGCCGCTACGCCCTGGGCAACGTCGGCGACCGGCCGCTCGCCGCGCTGGCCGCCGAGTGGGACCCGGCGCCGTTCCTGGCGCTGTGCCGCGCCACGTGGCAGCGCCTGGTCGACAGCCGCACCGGGCCGCTCGTGCCGTGGTACGGCCACCTGCTGCGCGCCTCCCGCGTGCGGCGCTCCGCCACCGCCGGCCGCTGAGCACCCCCCCACCGGCGGGCCGGGGACGCCGGCGCCGGGGACGTCAGCGGGCCAGGAACTCGTCCACGTCCAGGGTGTTGATCACCCGGTCCGGCGTGACACCGCACTCCTCGGCCCGCTCGCAGCCGTACGACAGCCAGTCGAGCTGGCCCGGCGCGTGGGCGTCGCTGTCGATCGCGAACGAGCAGCCCATCGCCACCGCCAGCCGCAGCAGCCTGCCCGGCGGGTCGCGGCGCTCCGGCCGCGAGTTGACCTCCACCGCCGTGCCGCCCTCCACGCACGCGTCGAACACCGCCTCCGCGTCGAACTCGGACTCCGGCCGCCCCTTGCCGGTGACCAGCCGCCCCGTGCAGTGGCCCAGCACGTCGACGTGCGGGTGGGACACCGCCTCGACCAGCCGGCGCGTCATCGCGGGACCGGGCATCCGCAGCTTCGAGTGGACGGCGGCGACCACGACGTCCAGCCGGGCCAACAGGTCCTCGTGCTGGTCGAGCGCGCCGTCGTCGAGGATGTCGACCTCGATGCCGGTCAGGACGCGGAACGGCGCCAGCTCCTCGTTCACCGCCGCCACCGCGTCCAGCTGTCGGCGCAACCGGTCGGCGGACAGCCCGTTGGCGACGGTGAGGCGCGGCGAGTGGTCGGTCAGCGCGACCCACGAGTGTCCGAGGTCGCGGGCCGCCTCGGCCATCTCCCGGATCGGACTGCCGCCGTCCGACCAGTCGGAGTGGGTGTGGCAGTCGCCCCTGAGCAGCGCCCGCAACGCCTGGCCGCCGACGACGGGTTCGCGCCCCCTGGCCAGGTAGGACGGCTCCCGCCCGGCGAGGGCGTCGGTGATCACGCCGGCGGTGGACTTGCCGATGCCCGGCAGGTCGGTCAGCGTCCCGTTCGCGGCACGCCGCTCCACCTCGCCGTCGGCGAGCCCCGCCACGACGTCCGCGGCCCGGCGGAACGCCCGGACCCGGTACGTGGGTTCACCCGCGCGCTCCAGCTGGAACGCCACCTGCCGCAATGCCCAGAGGGGGTCCACCGCCCAGTTCTACCGCTCCCGCGCGCCGACCGCGAACCGCACGGCCGCGGTGGCCCCATGACCGGGTGGTCGGGCGGGCGGCTCTCGACTTGGCACCGGTGCCCTTGCGCACCTTGCGACCGCCGTGCCGGCCGCCAGAGGATGTCCGCCATGTCCCCACGTGCCGGCACGGTCGGGTCGCGGCGCAGGCCCAGCAAGGGCGACCTCACCTCCCAGGCGATCCTGGACACCGCCACGCGCCTGTTGCAGACGCGCTCCCTGGACGACATCGCGGTCGACGAGCTCGCCTCCGGCGCGGGCATCTCCCGGTCGACGTTCTACTTCCACTTCGCCTCGCGCGAAGCCGTGCTGCACGCGCTGTCCGGGGCGGTCCTCGACGCCGTCTACGAGTCCGCGTCCTCCTGGCTGCGGCGCGGCAGCGAACCGCCCGAGGACTCGATCCGCCGGGCGCTGGGCGCGAGCCTCGCCCTGTGGCGCCGGCACGGCCCGGTGCTGCGGGCCGCGGTCCGCGCCCGCGACACGGACCCGTCGATGCGCGAGTTCTGGTCGGGGGTGGCCCGGCGCTTCATCGACTCCACCGCCGACCAGATCGACATCGAGCGGGCCGCGGGCGTCGCGCCGCCCGGACCGGACTCCCGCGCGCTGGCCACGATCCTGGTGCAGATGAACGAGCAGGCGTTCCTGGCGCGCTCGCGGGCCCGCCGTTCCGCGGCCAAGGACCGGGAGCTCGTCGACACCCTCACGTGCGTGTGGCTGCGGTCGGTCTACGGCATCGCCGGGTGACGCCCGGCTTTCCGGCGCGTGACTCCTCGGCGCCGGACTCCTCAGCGCGGCTCGGGGCGTCCCAGGAGGTCGACCAGCCGGTCCAGCGAGGCGTCCATCGCCGACGCCGCCCGGCGGCGGCCGAACACCCTGAGCAGCAGCCCCCGCAACTCGGAGGCGGGCACCTGGAGCAGCCGCAGCCGCACGACCGTGCCCCCGTCCGCGGTCGCCGCCAGCTCCACCCGGAACTCGGTGCGCAGGGCGAAGCGCGGCGCCGGGCGGCCGTCGAGGCGCTCCGCGACGTGCCGCCACGCGATCACCGTCGGCCGGCGGAACTCCACGACCTCCTGGTCGACCTCGGACACGTGGCCGTCCCACCGGCCGTGCTGCGTGCGCCGCTCCCCGCACCCCGCGCCGGAGGTGACGTCCACCCGGTCGCAGTCGGCCAGCCACGCCGCCGTGCTCGACGCGCGCGACACCACCTGCCACACGCGTTCCGGCGACGCCGCCACGCACCTGCCGCGCACCACCTCGATCACGCGGCCATCGTAGTCAGCGGAACCAGGGGCCGCCCGGCGCGAGCCGGTGCCCCAGCGCGCGGTACACGGCGTCCACAAGGGACTGCCCGCGCTCGTTGACGCCGATGCCCGGCCCCATCCGCGTCATCACGTACCCGAACGACATGCGCGCCGCCGGCGACGCGAAACCCAGCGACCCGCCCATGCCCGAGTGGCCGAACGCGTCCTCCGCCAGCACGACCCCCCGGTCGGCGGGCGGCAGGTGGCCGTTGCCCGCGGACTTCATGAAACCCGACGAGAACCGGGTGGGCACCAGCAGCACCTCGTCGAACCCGGCCGACTCCACCGCCGACATCGACGCCACCTGCGCCTCGTCCACCAGCCGCACCCCGTTGTACCCGCCGCCCAGCGCCAGCGGCCGGTACATCTGCGCCAACCCCCGCGCGTTCGCCATGCCGCCCACGGACCCGTACTCGGCGGCACGCGCCTCCCGCGTGTTCGACGACGCCGCGTACCCGCCGTCGTTCGTCAGCAGCAGCGCCTGCACCGACCCCGGCTCCGCCACCGCCCGCCGGTACAGGCGCGACACCGGCGACCCGGGCGGCGGCGGCAGGGTGGGCGCGACGAGCGGCTCCAGGTCCTCCGGCAGCCGCAGCCAGAAGTCCAGCGCCAGCGGCCCGGAGACCTCCTTCTCGAAGAACTCCGCCAGGCCCAGTCCGCTGACCCGCCGCACGACCTCGCCGACCAGGTGGCCGAAGGTCAGCGCGTGGTAGCCGTGCCGCGTGCCCGGCTCCCAGAACGGCTCCTGCGCGGCCAGCGCGGCGGTCGTCGCGGCCCAGTCGCGCAACAGGCCCGGCGCGGCCGGCTCGCGCAGCGCGGCCAACCCCGCCCGGTGCGCCAGCAGGTCCCGCACGAGCGTCGTCGCGCCGCCGAACTCCGGCCAGTAGCGGGTCACCGGCGCGTCCAGGTCGAGGTCGCCGCGCGAGGCCAGCACGTGCGCGCACAGCGCGGTCGCGCCCTTGGTGCACGACCACACGTGCGTGAGGGTGTCCTCGCGCCACGGCCGCCCGCCCGCGTCACCGCCCCACAGGTCGACCACGGTCTCCCCGTCGACGGTCACGTGCACGCCCGCCCCCTCCTCGCCCCGGTGCGCGAAGTTGGCCTCGAACTCTGCGCGGACCTCGGCGAAGTCGCCGTGGCAGGTGCCCTGGACCGTCATCGACCCTCCCGGTGCTGCGGTGGTGGGACACCATGTCACCACCGTGAGCCACGACACGTGAGTAGGGATTCCTCAGTCGGTAGGGTGACGAAGTCCCATGACGGGAGGCCGCCCTTGTCCTCTGCCCCCGCGTTCTTCGGCAGGGAGAGCGAACTGGCCGCCGTGGCCGCGGCCGTCGACCGGGTTCCCGCCGCCGGCGTGGTCGCCGTCGTCGTGTCGGGGGAGCCGGGCATCGGCAAGTCGAGCCTGCTGGCGCGAGCGCGGGACGGGCTGCGCGACCGGGGCTGCGCGGTGCTGGCCGCCGAGTCCGACGACGTCAGCCGGCGCATCCCGTACGCGGCGGTCGCCACGGCCCTGCGGTCGTGCGCCGCGACGGCGGCGGACGCCGAGGCGCTGGCCCCGACCGGCGAACCGGACGCGGGCTGGTTCGGCCGGGCGTGCGAACTGGTCGCCCGCGCCCTCGCCGCGCTCACCGCCGACCGGCCCGCCGCGCTGGTCCTCGACGACCTCGACCGGGCCGACGACGACTCGCTGGCCATGCTCGCCGTGGTGCTGCGCCGGGTCACCGCCGCGCCGCTCGTGCTGCTGGCCGCGACCCGCTCGCACCACGTCAACGGCGGCGTGGACGAACTGCTGGACCGGCTGGAGCGGCACGCCGAGGTGGTGCGGCTGGAACTGGCGCCGCTCGGCGGCGGCGAGGTGGCGCGGATCGCGGAGTCCGTGCTGGGCGCGCCGGTCGACGAGGGCCTGGCGCACGAGGTGTGCCGGCGCGCGGACGGCAACCCGTTCTTCGCCGTGGAGATCGCCCGCTCGCTGCGCGAGCTGGACCTCGTCGCGGTCGACGGCGGCCGGGCCCGGCTCACCGTGTCGCCGACCGCGATCCGGCTGACCCGGCGCGAGGCGGTGCTGCGCCGCGTCGCCCCGCTCGACCGGGGCACGCGTGCGGTGGCCCGGGCCGTGTCGGTGTTCCGGCGGGTGCGGCTGGACCGCATCGGGCTGCTCGCGCGGGTCGCGTCGCTGCCCGAGGACGACGTGGTGGCGGCGTTCGACGAGCTGCTGCGCGCGCACATCGTGGTGCGCGACGCGGACCGCGGCTACCGGTTCTCGCACGCCCTCGTCGGCGAGGCCCTGTACCAGGAGATCGGGCCCGCGCAGCGCCGCCACCTGCACAGCCTCATCAGCGCCCGGCTGCTCGAGGACCTCGACCGCGGCCTGTCGACCGACGAGCTGGAACTGGCCTGGCACCTGGCCGAGTCCGCGCCGCCGGGCGACCTGCGCGCGGTGCGCGTGATGGCGCGGGCCGCCGACGCCAACCGCGCGACCGCCCCCGAGACGGCGGCGGCGCTGTGCGCGCGGGCCCTGGAGCTGCTGCCGGTCGCCGCGCCCGAACGCGGCGCGCTGCTCGCGTCCCAGTGCCGGGCGCTGGCCCACGCGTCCCGCCCGGCCGCCGCCGCGGCGCCCGGTCTCGCCGCCCTGGACGCCCTGCCACCCGGACCCGAGCGGTCGCGGTGCGCGGTCGTCGTGCTCAGCTGCCTGTTCCTCGTGGGCAGGCTGGCCGAGGCGCTGCGGCTCGCCGACGCCGAGCTGGCCGACGCCGAGTCGGCCGCCGGCGCCGCCCCCGCCGCGCTGCACGCCCAGCGCGCGCTGCTGCTGGTCTTCACCGGGCGGCACGCCGACGCCCTCGCCGAGGCCGAGCGCACCGAGGCCATGCCGGTCACGTCGGCCGCCGAGGGCGTCGTGGTGTTCGACCGGCTGGCCGTCATCACCTCGATGCTGTTCCGGCACGACAAGACCGTCGAGTACGCCAACCGGGCGCTGGGCGCCGCCGACCAGCCCGCGCTGGAGCTCCAGGCGCTGGCCGTCGGCGCGTCGACCGGGGCGCTCGCGGGACTGGTGCACGACGCGTCGTGGCGGCTGCGACGGGCCGAGGAGCTGCGCGAGCGCACCGGCGGCCACGCGTTCCGCGGCGAGCTGGAGATGGCGGGCGTGGCGCTCGACTGGTTCGGCGGCGAGTGGGACGCCTGCCTGGAACGCCTCGGGCGGGCCGCCGCGGAGCTGGAGGCGCGGCAGGAGCTGATGATGCTGCACGGCCTGCGCGCGATCGAACTGGAGGTGCGCACGTGGCGCGGCGAGCTGGACGTGGCCGCCCGCCTGGCCGGCCTGCCCCCGCCGACCAGCCCCAACATGGCCGGCCTGCACGCCCTGGCCATGGCGGACTACCTGGCCGCCAGGGGTGACGCGACCGCCGCCCGCGCGACCCTCTCGGCCGCCGTGGCCCCGGACGGCGCGTCCGCGTACAGCTGCGTCCTCCTGGCCAGGCTGGTCGAGCTGTCCCTGGCGCACGACCTCGTGGACGAGGCCCGCGCCACCCTGGCCACCCTCCGGTCCGTGGCCGCCGACCGCGTGTCCCCCTGGACCCGGACCGCGGTGCGCCGGGTCGCGGGCCTCGTGCACCGGGACCCGGACCTGCTCCGTGACGCGGTCCGCGAAGCCGAGACCGGCGGCCTGGTCTTCGAACGGGCCCGGGCCCAACTCGCCCTGGGCCGGCTCGCCCCCGCCGTCCCGGCCCTCCTGGAAGCGCACGCCACGTTCTCCCGCCTGGGCGCGCACGGCCTGCGCCGCCAGGCGGGCGCCCGCCTGCGGGAGCTCGGCGCCAAGGTCCCCCGGACGCGGACCGCGCCCCGGGGCCTGCTGACCCAGGCCGAGTCGAACGTGGCCCGCCTCGTCCAGCAGGGCATGCGCAACCGCGACATCGCCGCGGCCCTGCACTACAGCCCCCGGACGATCGAGGTCTACCTCTCCCGCATCTACGCCAAGCTGAACGTCACCTCCCGCCTGGAACTGGCCAGAACCCTGGACACCACCCCCACCCGCGAGTCGTAAACCCAGGCCGCGCGAATCGTAAACCCAGGCCGCGCGAGTCGTAAGTTCGCGCCTCACGAGTTCCTACTCGCGAGTGCGCGGCTTGCTGGGCCTGGACGTACGACTCGCCCGGCTTGGACGTACGACTCGCGCGGGCGGGGTTTACGACTCGCGGCTTAGTTGTTGTGGTGTCCCGACTTAGCCGGGTGGGGGCGGGCGGGGTTGGTTGGGGGTGTGGAGGTCGTCGAGGTCGCGGGTCGGCGGGAGCTGGTCGTGGGCGGTGTCGCGCACCCGCTGCCCGTCGACCTCGACGACGTGGCCGCGTTGGTGCTGGCGCGGTACGGCGTCACGGCCTGGCACCTGCTGCGCACGTGCGCGCACCTGAGCCGGGGCGAGTCGGTGGTGGTGCACGACGCGGCCGGTCCGGTCGGCGCGCTGGTCGTGCAGCTCGCGGTGGGCTTCGGCGCGGGACGGGTGATCGCCACCGCGCCCACCCGGGCGCGGCGGCGGCTCGCCGTGCGGCTCGGCGCGGACGCCGCGGTGGACCCGTCCGCGCCCGACGTGCGCGAGCGGCTGCTCGCCGGCGGACCGGTGGACGTCGTGGTCGGCGGCACGGTGGAGGACGCGCTGGCCGTGCTGGCCCCGTTCGGTCGCCTGGTCGGCCACGGTGAGCCGTTCGCGGTGGACCCGGTGCGCCTCGGGTCGCGCGCCGTCGCGGGTTTCCGCCTCGACGACTGCCTGGCCCGGCCGGGCATGGTGGCCGCCGCGCTGAGCGAGCTGATCGGGTTGACCTCGGCGGGACGGCTCCGGCCGCGCGCCGGGGAGCAGGGCACCACACGGGACGACCGCTAAGGGGACGCGCATGCGCACCGCTCACACCACCTGTCCGCTGTGCGAGGCGACGTGCGGGCTGGAGCTGACGATCGACGGCGACCGGATCACGGCCGTGCGCGGCGACCGGCTGGACACCTTCAGCCGCGGGTTCCTGTGCCCGAAGGGCGCGTCCCTGGGCGCACTGGACGCCGACCCCGACCGCCTGCGCACGCCCCTGGTCAAGCGGAACGGCGAGTTCTCGCCCGCGTCGTGGCGGGAGGCGTTCGCCCAGGTCGACAGCCGCCTCACCGCGATCACCGCCGAGCACGGCCGCGACGCCGTCGCCCTCTACCTGGGCAACCCGACCGTGCACTCGCTCGCCGGCGGCCTGTACGCGCCGGGCCTGCGCAAGGCCCTGGGCACCCGCAACGTGTTCACCGCGTCCACAGTGGACCAGATGCCCAAGCACGTGGCGTGCGGCCTGCTGTTCGGCGGCATCTACACCATCCCCGTCCCGGACGTCGACCGCACGGACTTCCTGCTGCTGCTCGGCGCGGACCCGTTCTCCTCCAACGGCAGCCTGTGGACGGTCCCCGACGCGCCCGGCCGGCTCAAGGCGCTCCGCGAGCGCGGCGGGGCGTTCGTGGTGGTCGACCCGCGCCGCAGCCGCACCGCCGCCGCGGCCGACCAGCACGTGCCGATCCACCCCGGCACCGACGTGTTCCTGCTCTTCGCCCTCGTCAACGAGCTGTTCGCGGCGGACCTGGTGGACCTGGGACACCCGGGGGAGCACACGGTCGGCGTGGACGAGGTCCGCGAGCTGGCCCGCCCGTTCACCCCGGAGGCGGTGGCCGTTCGCTGCGGCGTCGAGGCCCGCGTCACGCGCGACCTCGCGCACCGGCTCGCCACCGCACCGCGGGCCGCCGTCTACGGCCGGATCGGCACCACCACCGTCGAGTTCGGCACGGTCGCCAGCTGGCTCGTGGACGTCCTCAACGTCCTCACCGGCAACCTGGACCGGCCGGGCGGCGCGATGTTCCCGCTGCCCGCGCACACCCGTCGCGGCACGGGCGCCGGCAAGGGGTTCACCACCGGCCGGTGGCGCAGCCGGGTGCGCGGCCTGCCCGAGGTGGCGGGCGAGTTCCCCGTCGCCACCCTCGCCGACGAGATCGGGACGCCCGGCCCCGGCCGGGTGCGGGCGCTGATCACGGTCGCGGGCAACCCGGCGCTGTCCGCCCCGAACTCCGACCGCCTCGACGCGGCCCTGGCGGGCCTGGACCTCGTCGTCTCGGTCGACCCGTACCTCAACGAGACGACCCGGCACGCCGACGTCGTGCTGCCGCCACCGCCGCCGGGCCAACGCGCCCACTACGACCTGGCGTTCCTGTCGTTCGCCGTGCGCAACGTCGCCAAGTACTCGCGGCCCGCCGTGCCCCTCGCCGACGGCGCGCTCGACGAGGGCGAGATCCTGCTGCGGCTCACCGCCATCGCCGCCGGCCTGGGCCCGGACGCCGACCTCGACGCCCTCGCCGGCACCGACCCGTCGGCGGACCTCACCCGGGACGAGCAGCTGCTCGACGCACGCCTGCGCGAGGGCGTCCACGGGCTGTCGGTCGAGGAGCTGCTCGCCCACCCGCACGGCCTCGACCTCGGCCCGCTCACCAGCCGCCTGCCCGAAGTCCTGCGCACCCCCTCCGGACGGATCGAGCTGTGCCCGAGGCCCATCGCCGACGACGTGCCCCGCGTCCTCGCCGCCCTCGCCGCCGAACCCCGCGACGGCCTGCTCCTCGTCGGCCGCCGCCACCTGCGGACCAACAACTCGTGGCTGCACAACGTGCCCGCCCTGGTGAGGGGCCGCCTGTGCACGCTGTTGGTGAACCCCGCCGACGCGCGCGAACTCGGCCTCGTCGACGGCGGCACGGCCCGCGTCACCTCCCGCGTCGGCGAGGTCGAGGCCACCGTCGAGGTGAGCGCCGACATGGCCGAGGGCGTGGTGAGCCTGCCGCACGGCTGGGGCCACGACCGGCCCGGCACCCGCCTCGCCGTGGCCGCCGCGCACCCCGGCGTGAACGTCAACCGGCTCACCGACGACCTCGCCCTGGACCCGCTGTCCGGCACCGCGGTGCTCAACGGAGTCCGGGTGCGCGTCCAGCCCGCCGCCCGGTGACCGACACCGCCCGGTGACCGACACCGCCCAGCGGCCAGCGACCAGCCCAGTGATCACCCCAGTGAGGAGCACCGCCATGACCGCACCCGCGGCGCGCGTCGTCGCCGACCTGCCCTTCGTCGCCGCCCACCGGCACGACGACCGCGTGGCGTGGCGCCACCGGCGCGGCGACGCGTGGCACGACGTCACGTTCACCGAGGTCGCCGAGGAGGTGCTGGAGCTGGCGTCGGGGCTCGTGCACCTGGGTGTCCGGCCGGGTGACCGGGTGTGCGTGCTGGGGCGGACCAGCACCGAGTGGCTGGCGGTCGAGTTGGCGGTGCTCGCGGCGGGCGGCGTCGTGGTGCCGATCTACCCGTCCAGCGCGCCCGAGGAGTGCGCGTGGATCATCGCCGACTCCGGCGCGGTGCTGCTCGTCGCCGAGGACCACGCCCAGCGCGCCAAGGTCGACTCGGTCCGCGACCGGGTGCCCGACCTGCGCGACGTGCTGGTCGTCGGGGACGGCGGGCTGGCCGACCTGCGCTCGCGGGGCCGCACGTCCCCCCTGCCGGGCGAGCTGGACGACCGCCGCGCCGCGGTGCGCCCCGACGACCCGACGCTGGTCATCTACACCTCGGGCACCACCGGCCCGCCCAAGGGTTGCGTGCTGACCAGCCGCAACTGGCTCACGATGTGCCGGCTCACCGAGGAGCTGTCCTACACGCTGCCCGAGGACGTCGTGTACCTGTTCCTGCCGCTGGCGCACGTGTTCGCGCAGATCGTGGCGCTCTCGGCGCTCCACACGGGCAGCACGCTCGCGTTCTTCGGCGGCGACACCGCCACGGTGGTGCCGGAGCTGGCGCAGGTGCGGCCCACGTTCCTGCCGTCCGTGCCGCGGATCTTCGAGAAGATCCACTCCGTCGCCACCGCGGGCGTGCCGGAGGACCAGCTGCGCCAAGCGGTGCGGGTCGGCCTGGCGGTGCGGGAGCTCCAGGCCGCCGGGCAGCCGCTGCCGCCCGACCTGGCCGCCGCGTTCGAGCGGGTCGACCCGGTGTTCGCCCGCGTCCGCGCGGTGTTCGGCGGCAGGCTGCGCCAGGCCCTCTCGGGCGCCGCGCCGATCTCGGTGGAGGTGCTGGAGTTCTTCACCGCCGCCGGCGTGCCCGTCCTGGAGGGCTACGGCATGAGCGAGTCGACCGGCGTGGGCACCGTCAACACCCTCGCCCACCACCGCCTGGGCTCCGTCGGCACGTACGGCATGGCCGGGCTGGAGCTCAGGATCGCCGACGACGGCGAGATCCTCATGCGGGGGCCGCACGTCTTCGCCGGCTACTGGAACAACCCGGCCGCCACCGCCGAGGTGCTGACCGACGGCTGGCTGCACACCGGCGACCTGGGCGAGGTGGACGAGGACGGCTTCGTCACCATCACCGGCCGCAAGAAGGACATCATCATCACCGCGGGCGGCAAGAACATCGCGCCCGCCAACGTGGAGAACCAGCTGCGCCAGTCCCGCTGGGTCTCGCACGCCGTGGTCTACGGCGACACCAAGCCCTACCTCGTCGCCCTGCTCACCCTGGACGAGGACGAGATCGTGCCGTGGGCGCGGGACCGGGGCCTGCCCACCGACCTGCCGACCCTGGCGCGGACCCCGGAGGTGCACGCCCTGCTCCAGGGGGTCGTGGACGAGGCCAACGCGCACTTCTCCACCGCCTCCCAGGTCAAGCGCTTCACCGTCCTGGACCGCGACCTCTCCCAGGACGAGGGCGAGCTGACGCCGACGCTCAAGGTCAAGCGCACGGTCGTGCACACCGCCCACGGGCCGCGCTACGAGGGCCTGTACGCCTGACGGGACAGGCCGCCCGTGCCGCCCGGTCCGCGGGGCCGCCGAAGAACACCGCCCGCGATGTGAACCGAACTCGCGACCGGCGCGTGTGCAGGGTGTTCCGCCGTTCACGAGAGGTCCCGCCGATGCACCACCCCCGCCGCACCCGGCACACCCGCCGCAACCCGTCGCCGCTCGGAGCACGTCCCGGGCGGCACTAGCCGAACGAGAGAACATGCACGATCCGATCCTGGACCGCACGCTGCGCCGGGTCCGCGCCGAACGGGTGCGCGACCACCGGCGCCGCGGCGGTGTCGCCGCGGCGGTGGGCACCACGCTCGCCGCCGCGGTGCTCGCCGGCGGCGTCTACCTCGGCCAGCACAGCGTGCCGGGGGAACGGGTCCTGGTCGCCACCGCGGCGGACGGGGTCCGGATGACCGTCACCGCCACGCCCGCCGACGGCTGGTTGCGGCTGCGCGCCGACCTGGACGGCATCGACCCGGGCCAGAGGTGCGAACTCGTCGTCACCGACACCGCCGGCAGGCGCTACCTCGCCGGCGGCTGGGTCGCCTCCCGCGGCGAGGACACCTCCCTCGCCGGGGCCGTGGTGGTCGACCCGCGCGACCTGGCCGCCGTCAGCGTCGTCACCACCGACGGCCGGACCCTGGTCACCGCCACCGCGAGGTGAACCGCCGCGCCCCGCGCGCCCGCCTCCACCCGGCCGGCGGGCGCCGGATTCGGCTGCCCGCACGGCCGTCGGCCGGCCGGACACCCATAAGCTGGTCCCGTGAGGTGGTCACCCCCGCTCGTCGTCCTCGTGCTGGCGGCGGGCTGCGCGGACGGCCGCACCGTGCCCATCGACGAGGTACCGGTGGTCCACGAGCAGGTCACCACCACCCGGGACGCCTCCACCGGCACGTTCACCCTGGACTGCGGGCGCAACGGGGAACGCCACCTCAACGCGGACAACGTGGTCAGCGCCCCCGGCCAACCGTTCGGCGCGCACCACACCCACGAGTACGTCGGCAACCTCACCACCGACGCGCACTCCACCGACGAGTCCCTCGCCGCGGGCGCCACCTCGTGCCCCTCGGGCGACCGGTCCACCTACTACTGGCCGGTGCTGCGGCTCACCGACACCACCGGCCACGACGCGCACGCGCGGGGCGGCGGCGCGCACGGCAACACCGGCGAGGTCGTGCCCCCGGAGAGCGTCGTGATCACGTTCACCGGCAACCCCGTCAGCAAGGTCGTGGCGATGCCGCCGTTCCTGCGCGCCATCACCGGCGACCCCGCGGCGCTGAGCAGCGGCCGCGGCAACGCCCGGTGGAGCTGCACCGGCTTCGAGGACCGGCACACCGACCGCTACCCGGGGTGCGCCCCCGGCAGCCGGGTCCTGCGCACCTTCGAGTTCCCCGGCTGCTGGGACGGCCGCAACACCGACAGCCCCAGCCACCGCGCGCACCTCGACTTCCCCGGCTCGAACGGGGTGTGCCGGCCCGGCACGTTCCCGGTGCCGGAGCTGCGCGTCCGCGTCGCCTACGACGTGCCCGCGGGCCGGCCGTTCGCGATCGACAGCTTCCCCGAGCAGGTCCGCGACCCGCGGACCGACCACGCCATGTTCGTCAACGCCATGCCGGCCGCGCTGATGGACCGGGTCGTGACCTGCCTCAACGCGGGAGAGACCTGCTCGTAGAAAACCCCCGCCACCGTTGAACCGAATCCACCCCGGGTCCGTGTCCGTGTCGACGGGGAAGACGAGAGGAGTGGGTGGATGGCGGCTCTGTGGTCCCGGAAACGGGAGGCCGCGGCCGACGAGGCGCTGATCAGGTCCCTGTACGACGAGCACGGTCGGGCGCTGCTCGCGTACGCGACGCGCCTGACGGGGGACCGGGCGGCCGCCGAGGACGTCGTCCAGGAAACCCTCGTGCGCGCCTGGCGGCACCCGGACGCCCTGGTCAACGGCAAGGGTTCGGTCCGCGGCTGGCTGCTCACCGTGACGCGCAACATCGTCACCGACCGGATCAGGGCCAGGGCCGCCCGGCCCCAGGAGGTGGCCGAGACGCCGACGGCGCAACCCGTCCAGCGCGACCACGCCGATTCCGTGGTGGACTCCATGGTGGTGCTCGAAGCGCTGGACAGGCTGTCACCCGACCACCGCGACGTGCTGATGGAGATCTACTTCCGCGGCCGCAGCGTGACCGAGGCGGCCGAGGCGCTCGGCGTGCCGCCCGGAACGGTGAAATCGAGATCGCACTACGCGCTGAGAGCCCTGAGAGAGACGTTCGTCGGACAACAGGTCGCGCTGAAGGGGGTGGCCGGATGACCACGAACCACGTTCCACAACTGCTCGGCGCCTACGTGCTGGGCGCGCTCGACGAGCGGGAGGTGCGCGCGGTGGAGGACCACATGGCGACCTGCGCACCGTGCCACGCCGAACTGGCCGAGCTGCGCGCGATGGAGGAGGCCATGGGCGACGTGCCGCCCGAGGCCCTGCTCGACGGGCCGCCCGAGGGCGGTGACCTGCTGCTCCAGCGGACGCTGCGGCAGGTGCGGGCCGAACGCGGCGGCCAGGTGCGGCGGCGCCGGGTCGGCCTGGGCCTGGCGGCGGCGGCCGTGGCCGCGGTCGTGCTCGGCGGCGGTTTCGCGGTCGGCCGGGGCACCGCGCCCGACCCGGGCGGCGTGGCGCAGACCAGTCAGCCGCCCGCGCCCCCCGCGGGCACCAGGGTCGGCACGGCGACCGACCCGGAGACCGGCGCGCGGATGACCGTGCAGGTCAAACCCGCCGCCGGGTGGGTGCGGGTGAACGCGTCCGTCGCGGGCATCGCGCAGAACGAGAAGTGCCGGCTGTTCGTCGTGGCCAAGGACGGCAGCAGGCAGGAGGCCGGCAGCTGGCTGGTCTCCTCGGCCGGGGAGAAGGACGGCACGAACCTGGACGGTTCGGCGCTGATCGCGCCCGAGGACGTGCAGGCGGTCGAGGTGCGCAACTTCGACGGCGAGCAGATCGTCACCGTGCCCGTCTAGGAGGTCCGACCAGGGGAGGGCCAAGGGGAGGGAGAGGTCCCCGTGTCGCCGCGGCGACACGGGGACCACCCGCCCTCACGGCCTGAGCACGACCTTGCCGGTGGTGGCGCGGCCCTCCAGCGCGGCGTGCGCCCGGGCCGCGTCGCGCAGCGGGAACACCGTCGTCAGCGGCGTCAACCGGCCCTCGGCGAGCGCCGCCAGCGACTGCTCCTCCAGGCCGCGCAGCGACGTGCCCCGCGTCATCCGCGGCCCCACCGCGACCGTCGCCGTGATGCCCAGGCGGTACAGGTCGCCGGTGTCCAGGCGCGTCGGCGCGCCCGCCGACCACCCGAACAGGACGATCCGGCCGCCCACGCCGAGCAGTTCCAGCGCGGCCCGCCCCTGCTCGCCGCCGACGCCGTCGAGCACCAGCGTCACCTCGCCCACGCCCTCCGCCCAACCGGGCCGCGTGTAGTCGACGGCGACGTCCGCGCCCACCCGCTCGACCAGGTCCAGCTTCGCGGTGCTCGCCGCGCCCACGACCTTCGCGCCCACCGCCTTGGCCGCCTGCACGAACAGCGCGCCCAACCCGCCCGCCGCCGACGTCACCAGCACCACGTCCTCGGCCGTCGGCTCGGCGACGCGCAGCACCCCCACCGCGGTGCGGCCCGTGCCGATCATGGCGACCGCGTGCTCGTCGGACACGTGCCCGGGCAGCGCGTGCAGCGAGGACGCGTCCACCACCGCCGCCTCCGCGTACCCGCCGCTCGCCCGACCCAGGTGCGCGACGACCCGCGCGCCCAGCCAGCGGTCCTCCACCCCCTCCCCGAGCGCCGTGACGACGCCCGCCACCTCCCGCCCCGGCGTCATCGGCAGCGCCGGCAGCGGGAACGGCCCGCCGCCCACCCCCGCGCGGATCGTCGTGTCCAGCAGGTGCACCCCGGCCGCGGACACCGCGACCCGCACCTGCCCGGCACCCGGCTCCGGGTCGGGCACCTCCTCGTGGCGCAGGGTCTCGGCCGGCCCGAACTCGTACTGGCGGATGGCGTGCATCGCGGTTCCCCCTCCGTGATCGACGCCCGCCACGCTAGGAGTTCGAGCCAAGTCGAGGTCAAGTGGTCCCGGGGCGCGGCCAACCCCCACCGCGCCCCGCGCGTCGAGGGGGTGTGAAGCACTTCGACCACAACGCCCACCACCACGGCTTCCTCCTCCGCCAGGTCCCGGCCGATGCCCGCACCGCGCTCGACGTCGGCTGCGGAGCCGGGGCGTTCGCCGCCGCGCTCGCCGCCCGCGGGCTCACCGTCACCGCGGTGGAACAGCACGCCCGCCGCGGCGGGCGTGCTGTTCCGGCGGGCCGACGTGCTCGTCGACGACCTCGGCGGCCCCTACGACTTCGTGTCCTGCCTCGCCGCCCTGCACCACCTGCCGCTGGAACCCGGGCTGCGCCGGCTCCGGTCGCTGGTGCGGCCCGGCGGCGTCCTCGCCGTGCTCGGCCTGGCCCGAGAGGAGGGCCTCCTCGACCGCGCCGCGAGCCTCGCCTCCGTGCCGCTCGACCTCGCCGCCCGCCTCGTGCGCGACGACCCCGTCCACGCCGCGCCCGTCACCGGCCCGGAGCAGTCGCTGCGCGAGGTCCGCGCCGTCGCCGACCGGGTCGTGCCGGGCGCCCGGTTCCGCCGACGGCTGTTCTGGCGCTACTCCATGATCTGGCGCAGACCCTCCGCCGACACATTCCCCGACCGCATATCGCTTTGACCGGAACCCGTGCGGCACGAGATAGTAAACGCACACGCCACAGCGACACCGACAAGAACCGAAGGGACCTCCGTGAGCGACACGAACACCGACTGGAACGGTTCGGCCACGCGTACGTCCCGTCTCTGACCTGGGCTTGGTTCTGATCCAACGGCGTCGTCCCATCGCGGACCGCCGACACCCGGATCTATTCGCAAAACCTATTGCCCCATTTGTCGCGGCGATCACCGGACGAATTCCGGGCGCCGCGCGGGCCCGATCTCCACGGGGTGGGTCGGGTCGCGGGAACCCCGGCACGGCGGGGTGATCGACTCCTGTCGGGAACCGGGGGCGGTCCGCGCGCCCGCCCCCACCCTGTTTGTCACACGGACGGGTCGGGTAGTCGGTGGGCGTCCGGAGCCCGAAACACGGGCTCGTGGTCCTCGTTTGGAGGGCGTGATGACCCACTCGACCGTCGGCCGTGTCAAGGTCGCGGGTCTCCAGCCCGCCCAGGTGCTGGCTGGTCTCCTCGGCCTGGTCTTCCTCGCGTTCGGTGTCGTGGGCTTCCTGCGCACCGGTTTCGGCGACTTCGCGGGGGACCAGCACGCCATGGTGCTCGGGTTCGCCGTGAACCCGCTGCACAACACGATCCACCTGGCGTTCGGCGTGCTCGGCCTGCTCATGGCCACCGGCTCCGGCCTGGCCCGCCTCTACGGCTGGATCGTCTTCCTCGCCTACGGCGCCGTGCTCCTGTGGGGCCTGGCGCTCGCGGGCGTCTTCTCCGGCAACCCCGTCTCCGGGCTGGGCAACCCGCTGGCGCTCAACACCAACGACAACTGGCTGCACCTCGGCTTCGCCGTCGTCGGCCTCCTGATCGCCGTCCTGCCCGCCCGGCGCAAGATCGTCGTGCCGGAGGAGACCGTCGAGCCCGTCGAGGCCCACCCGGTCGACCGGGACGAGTCGATCCGCGACGCGCAGACGCGGGAACTGCCCACGCAGCGCGTCGACACCCACCGCACCCACGGCGACCGGCACCACGACGACCGGGTCGAGTCCGCCGACCCCACCGTGACGGCCCGACCCGTGCACCCGATCGACCCCGCCGTCGCCGAGCAGCAGAGGGCGCGGCACTTCCGCTGACAGCCCCACCCACCACCGACGCGGGCACGGTCCACCCGGACCGTGCCCGCGCCGCTGTCATCGCGTCACCGGGTCACACCGCCTCGTCCAGCCGCCGCAGGCGGTCGTCGTCCAGCTCCACGTCGAGCGCCCCCAGCGTCTCCTCCAGCTGCGCCACCGAACTCGCCCCCACCAGCGGCAGCACCCCCCGGCGCATCACCCACGCCAGCACCACCTGGTTGACCGTCGCCCCCAGCTCCGCGGCCACCTCCCGCAGCACCGCCGACCCCCGCGCCGTGCCCGGGTGGTCGTACGCCTCACCCAGCGGCTTGTCCCGGTACGCCCCCGCCAGCAGCGTCGAGTACGCCACCAGCGCCACGTCCCCCTCGTGCGCCGCGTAGTCGAACAGCTCGTCGGTCATGTGCACGTGCCCGGCCTCCGGCAGCCGCACCCCCGGCCGCGGCCGCAGGTAGCTGAACCGCTGCTGCACCGCCACGTACACCGGCAGGCCGTTCGCCCGCGCCACCGCCCGCGCCCGCTCCAACCGCCACGTGGCGTGGTTGCTCGCACCCACCTCCCGAACCCGACCCGCCCCGACCAGCGACGCGAACCCGCCCAGCGTCTCCTCCAACGGCACAGCCCGGTCCTCGACGTGGCTGTAGTACAGGTCGATCCGGTCCGTGCCCAACCGCTTCAGGCTCGCCTCCGCCGCCGACCGGACGACGTCACCGGCCAGGCCCTCCGCGTTCTCCAACCCCGTGCCGGGCGTCCGGGGCCGCGCGCCCACCTTCGTCGCCACCACCACGTCGTCCCGGTTGCCGCGCGCCGCCAACCAGCGCCCCACCACCTCCTCGCTCTCGTCACCCGTGCCGCCGTCCCAGAACACGTAGTTGTTCGCCGTGTCCAGGAACGTCCCACCCGCCTCCACGAAGCGGTCCATGATCGCGAACGACGTCTCCTCGTCCACGAACTTCCCGAACGGCAGCGTGCCCAGGCACAGGGCGCTGACCTCCAGGGAACCGATGCGCTGCTTCCTCATGCCACCAGCCTGGGTGCTGGAGCGCGCTCCAGGTCAAGCCCCGGCCTGGCATGCTGGACCGCGATGTCGACCTTCGCGAAGTGGGCGCCCGCCGTGCTGGCGCTCGTCCTGGTGGCCAGCCCCGGCGTCTGGCGCTGGAGCCGCCACACCATCACCATCGCGCACGAGGCCGGGCACGCCCTCGTCGCCGTCCTCACCGGCCGCCGGCTGGAGGGCATCAAGCTCAACTCCGACACCTCCGGCGTCACCGTCTCGCGCGGCCGACCCACCGGCGTCGCCGTCGTGCTCATGTACTTCGCCGGCTACGTCACCCCGTCCCTGCTCGGCCTCGGCGCCGCCGCGCTCGTCACCGCCGAGCAGGTCAGGCCCCTGCTCTGGGCGACCGTCGCGCTGCTCGCCGCCATGCTCGTGATGATCCGCAACGCGTTCGGCGTGCTGTCCGTCGTCCTGACCGGCGCGGTGATGTTCGTCGTCTCCTGGTACGCCACCCCCGAGTGGCAGGCCGCGTTCGCCCTGTTCGTCACCTGGTTCCTGCTGCTCGGCGGCGTCCGCCCGGTCGGGGAGCTGCAGAGCCGCCGGGCCCGGGGCCGCGCGCCCCGGTCCGACGCCGACCAGCTGGCCCGCGTCACCGGCGTCCCCGGCCTCGTGTGGGTGCTGCTGTTCGCCGCCGTCACCATCGGCGCCCTCGTCCTCGGCGGCCGGGTCCTCCTGCCGCTCTGACCGGCGTCCCGACCGGCGTTCTCCCATTCGCGTCGTTCGTCCGTCCGCCGTGGTTGAGCGCGTTGTCGACGGGTAACCGGGCCGCATGGTCAGCATCGGTTACTTCCTGTCGTGCGAGGAGTTCGGTCCGCGCGAACTCGTCCAGCAGGCCCGGTGGGCCGAACAGGCGGGCTTCGAGCGGCTCTGGATCTCCGACCACTACCACCCCTGGAACTCCGAGCAGGGCAACAGCCCGTTCGTGTGGTCCGTGATCGGCGCGCTCTCCGAGGCGACGACGCTCCCCGTCACCACCGCCGTCACCTGCCCCACCGTGCGCCTGCACCCGGCCGTGGTCGCCCAGGCCGCCGCGACCGCCGCCGTCCAGTGCCAGGGCGGGTTCACGCTCGGCGTGGGCACGGGGGAGGCGTTGAACGAGCACATCCTCGGCGGCAGGTGGCCCTCCGCCCCCGAACGCCTGGAGATGCTCGAAGAGGCCGTCGAGGTGATGCGCGCCCTGTGGACCGGCGAGTCCGTCACCCACCGGGGACGCCACTACACGGTCGAGAACGCCCGCCTCTACACCCGACCCGAATCACCCGTACCCGTCTACGTCTCGGCCTTCGGCCCCCACGCGGCCCGAGTGGCCGGCCGCATCGGCGACGGCTTCTGCTCGACCATGCCCGACGACTCGCTGGTGTCGGAGTTCCGCTCGTCCGGGGGAGGCGACAAGCCGGCCCAGGCCGGTTTCAAGGTCTGCCACGCCCCCACCGCCGAAGCGGGCGCCAAGACCGCCTACCGGCTGTGGCCCAACGAGCAGCTGCCCGGCGAACTCGCCCAGCTGCTGCCCACGCCCGAGCACTTCGAGCAGGCGTCGACCCTGGTCACCGAGGAGATGGTCGCCTCGGCCCTGCCCACCGGCCCCGACGTCCAGCCGTACGTGGACACCGTGCGCCAGTACGCCGAGGCCGGCTACGACGAGCTCTACGTGGCGCAGATCGGCCCGGACCAGGAGAGCTTCTTCGAGTTCTGGTCCACCGAAGTGGCCCCCGCGCTCTAGTCCACCCACCACACCCGTCCCTCCTCACGTCCACTCCCACACCGCCCCTCCGCCCGCTCCGCGCGGGCCGGGGCTCCCCGCTCCGCGGGTCGGGGCCTCCCCGCTCCGCGGAAGCGTCCCAACTCACCTGATCCGATCGGGCACGACACGTTTGCCCTCCCCGGAACAGCGGGTAAGCCGTGATCAAGCACCTGAAGACCGCAAGGGGGTCCATCCGATGACCAGCACCGCGCGCCTGCCAAAGCCCGTCACCGACGTCTGGGACTGGCAGAAGGAAGGACTGTGCCGAGGCAGCGACAGCGCAGTCTTCTTCCACCCGGACAACGAGCGGGGCTCGGCCCGGGCCGCCCGCGAGGACAGGGCGAAGCAGCTCTGCGCCCACTGCCCGGTCCTCCTCCAGTGCCGCGAGCACGCCCTGGCGGTCCAGGAGCCCTACGGGGTCTGGGGCGGAATGGGCGAGGACGAACGCCGCCGAATCATCGCCGGCCGTCGTCGAACCGCCGCCTGAGCCAGGAACCCCCAGCGTCAGGTACCCCGCCCGGGTCCCGCACCGACCAGACCGCACCACACCGACCTCGCACGAAGCACCGCCCCGGCAGTACCGGCACAGCGACACCCGCCGGCCGACGCCAGGGCCGCAGGCACCGATGGACCCCAGCACCACCCCAGGTCGAGAACATCACGACCACCAGGGCCAGGCCGGTCCGCCGCACCCCCTCGCGGCGGACAGGCCCACCACCCGAGGGCCCGAACCGCCTGATCACCCCGCCGCCGGTCGACGCAGCCCGGCAACGGGGTCTTCGTCTTCTCCGCGATCCCGCCACCCCCGCGCCGGAGAGCCGGGTGCGCTGGACGCGTCACCGGCGTCCGCGAACCCCGCAGGCCCGGTCCGCAAGCCCACAAGCCCGGCCCGCCCTCAGCCGGCCGTGCCGCTGCTCCGCCACACCCGTCCGCACACCCGCGTCCGCCGCACGCGTGTGTCGCGCCCGCGCGGCCCGAGGGGCGCTTCCGGTCGGGTCGGGTGTGGTCGCTCGGGGTTTCCTCATGGTCAACCGACGGGTGAGATCCCGTTCACGTACATGTTCCGGCCCGTGTTCACCCCATCGTGTCGGCCGATGACGGCCGACCTGGGCGAACAACCGCACACGGCCACCCCACCCCCACGGGGCAACCCCGCCGGGCCACCTCCACCGGCTGCCGCACCACGGTGCCGAAACGCGGAGGCCGCCCGACGAAACCTCGCCAGGCGGCCTCCGCGACAGAAGAACCGGTCTACTCCGTCAAACCGTCCCGCAGTTGCCGCAGCGTCTTCGCCAGCAACCGCGACACGTGCATCTGCGAAATGCCGACCTTCTGCGCGATCTGGGTCTGCGTCATGTTCCCGAAGAACCGCATCACCACGATCTTCCGCTCCCGCTCCGGCAGTTTCTCCAGCAACGGGTGCAGCGCCTCCCGCTGCTCGATCGCCTCCAGCTCCGGGTCCTCCTCGCCGAGGGTGCTCCCCAGCGAGATGGAGCTGTCGTCGGCCACCAGCAGGTCGTCCAGCGACGCCGAGTGGTACGCGTTGCCGGCCGCCAGCCCCTCGTGGATCTCCTCGCGGCTGAGCTGCAGGTGCTGCGCCAGCTCACTGGGCGTCGGCGCGCGCCCCAGCTCCTGGGACAGCCTCGCCGACCCCGCGTTGATCGCCAGGTGCAGCTCCTTGAGCCGCCGCGGCATGCGGACCGACCAACTGGAGTCCCGGAAGTACTTCCGGACCTCGCCCATGATCGTCGGCACCGCGAACGACAGGAAGTCGCTCCCGCGCTCCGGGTCGAACCGGTCGACCGCGTTGATCAACCCGACCGTGGCCACCTGCACCAGGTCGTCGTACGGCTCGCCACGGTGCCCGAACCGGCGGGCGATGTGCTTGGCCACGGGCAAGTGCTCGGTCACCAGCTCGTCGCGCAGCCGCTCTCTCGCCGGGTCGTCGGCGGGCGTCGCGGCGAGCCGGACGAACAGCGGAGCGAGGTGGTCGTAGTCACCCTGGGTGCCCGACCGGGTCTTGCCCTCGTCCGGCGCAGTCACGCATCCACCGTCCCCAGCGACCGCTTGACCAGGTCGATGTGCACCTCGTACGCGTCGGCCTGTGGCGCGACCCACGTGGTCACCGAGTCGACCAGGGCGCTGAGGACGCGCCAGCCGAAACTCTCCCGATCCGGGGGGGCGGACCGCTGCGAACCCACCTTCGTGGAAACCTGCACGGACCCGTCCACCACCACGAACTGGGCGATCAGCACCGCCCCCGGCGTGGCCAGTGAGATGAGGGTGGAGCACGCCTCGTCCACCGCCAGCTTCAGGTCCTCGATGGAGTCCAGGTCGAAGTCCTGGCGCATGGCGATGTCGGCGGCCACCGCCCGGACGATCGACAACTGCGTAGGCTCAGCCGCCATCCGCAGCTCAACCCCGGCCAGGGCGCTTTCCGACTCGCCGCTCTGCGGCTCAGTGTGCGACACGCTCACCTCGTCGTCCGTTCTGTCTCGTTGTGGTGCTGACGGTATCGATACCCGAACTGATCGTCGCTCACACGTGTAGCGGACACGCGGGGAGGGAAGACTGACAGGTGCGACGGGGAGGGCCCTTGACCGATCAACTCGCGGACCACCACTGGGGAGTGGAGTTCCCGGCACAGCCGGCTCAGCTCGCGGCGGTCCGTGCACGACTCGACAGCTGGCTGGCGACCTCCGGGCTCACCGAGGACGACCGCTACGACCTGCTCATCGCGGTGAACGAGGCCGCCAGCAACGCCGTGGAGCACGCCTACCCGCCCGGTGAGGACGGGGTGGTGCACATCGAGGCCGACAGCCGGCCCGACGGCGGCGTGCGCGTCGTGGTGGCGGACTACGGCACGTGGCGCGTGCCACCCGCCGCCCTGACCACGCGCGGGCGTGGGCTGCTGCTCATGCACGAGAACGTCGACGACGTGCTGATCGACCGCCAACCGACCGGCACCACCGTGACCCTGCGCATGACACCCGGCCGCACCGCGCGCGGGACCTACACGTCGGCGCCCCGCGAACCGGTGGTGGTCACCGAGCGCGAGGGCTGGGTGGAGGTCGTCGTGCGGGGCGACGTGCCCGCCCAGTTCGCGCCGGCCGTGCGCAGGCGCATCCTCGCCGCCGCGCGGGGCGGCAGCGTGCCCGTCGTGGTCGACCTGCGCGCGCTCGGCTCGCGCGCCGAGGGCCTGATCCGCAGCCTGCGCCCGGTCGCCGAGGCCGCCGCGGCGGCGGGCAACCGGGTCGTCGTGCGCGCGCCCGAAGACGGCCACGCCCGCCGCGCTCTCGTCGCGGCGGGCGTGGACCGGGTCGTGGACGTCGTGCCGCACCACCCCTAGGGCTCCCGGCGCGTCGGTCCTCGGGCTCAACGGGCCTCGTCGGCCCCCAGCGCCTGCTCGACCGACTCGAACACGCTGAACACCTCGCCCAGACCGGTGGCGGCCAGCGGTCGGGTGACGGCGCGCGCGACGGCGACGACGCGGAACGCGGCGTCCCGGCGCTTGCCGTGCTGCGCCGCCTCCACCAGGACCGCCAGCCCGGCGGACCCCAGGAAGCTCACCCCGGACAGGTCGAGCACGAGCGTGGTGCCCGCCGCGAGGTGCCGGAGCACCTCGGCGCGCAACTGCGGTGCGGTGAGCATGTCGATCTCCCCGCTCACCCCGACCACGGTGGCACCCGCGCCCGCCTGCCGGACGGTGAGCCCGACCTGCCCGGCGCGGGGGTTGCTGGACGCGGCGGACTCGGCTCCGGCCGTCGCCACGACGTTCGGGTCCTGAACCGTCACGAGGGTCTCCTCTTCACCTGGACAGCTGATCGGAGCCCGGGAGCGCCCGACGCACAGGGCTGCTGCGCAGCGGGACGCGCGTCCGCCGGCCGGACTCCCCGGCGCGGCTGTGGGCTCAACCGCTGCGGCCACCACCGTACGGAGCCCGTGGGAACACCACAAGCGAGCCCGCAGCGGCTTGTCGGCCCCAGTGTAGTGCGCTTTTCGGTGTGCGGTGGGTGACGGACGGTGAACGGTTCGATTGCGGTCGGGCCGGCTACACCCGGGGGTAAGGGTTCCGCGCAACTCGGCGATCCGAACCGCCCGGTGGGCGAGACAGCACGAGAACGGGTTTCGGGTTCCACGGCGGGGCACCCAGAATCGAGTGACGGGGATAACGCCGCGAGAGCCGTGGACGACAACCCCGGTGGAGGGAATTCACATGAGCACCAGCACGGGGACCGAGACCGAGCCCGCGAAGCCCAGGGCGGCCCGCGCCGGTTCCCACGGCGCCGGACCGCTGCCGACGGCTCCCTGCAGCGTGGTCTGGAGCAAGGGCCACGCCTACGTGCTCGAAGGTTTCCGCGCCCGCTGGGTCGGCGTCGACGACCGGGGCCGCCCGCAGGCGCTCAGCGGTGACGAACTCCAGCGCCGCGGGTGGAGCCGCACCCGCCACCACTGACCGTGATCCGACGGCGACCGCCCGGCACGACCGGGCGGTCGGCCCGCGGTATGACGCCCGCGACCGCCCGGCGGCACTAGAGTCCAGGCCGTGCCGCAAGACCCCGCCGACCGGCTGCTGACCATCCCGAACGCGCTCAGCGTGCTGCGGCTGCTCGGTGTGCCCCTCTTCCTCTACCTCCTGCTGGGTCCGCGGGCCGACGGCTGGGCGGTCGTCGTCCTCGTCGCCGCGGGCCTGTCCGACTGGCTCGACGGCAAGATCGCGCGCTGGCTCGACCAGACCAGCAGGCTCGGCACGCTCCTCGACCCCGCCGCCGACCGCCTCTACATCCTCGCCACGCTCATCGCGTTCGTCGTGCGCGACATCGTGCCGTGGTGGCTCGTCGCGCTCCTGGCGGGCCGCGAGATCCTCGTCGGCGCCTGCCTGCCCGTGCTGCGCGCCCGCGGCTACGGGCCGTTCGACGTCAACTACCTGGGCAAGGCGGCCACGTTCAACCTGCTCTACGCGTTCCCCATGCTGCTGCTCGCCCAGGGCACGTCCACCGCGGCCCGGATCGCCCTGCCGATCGCCTGCGCCTTCATGGCCTGGGGCGCCGCCCTGTACCTCTGGTCCGGCGCCCTGTACGTCTACCAGTTCACCCTCGCGATGCGCCGGCGGCCGGGGGTCGCGCCCGCCTGAACGCGACATGGGAAGATCCGGCACCGAAGATCCACCGTCATGAAGGAGCGCGCCGCGGTGATTCCCGAGGAGCTCAAGTACACCGAGGAACATGAGTGGGTGCTGCGCACCGGTGAGGACACCGTGCGCGTCGGCATCACGGACTACGCCCAGGAGCAACTCGGCGACGTCGTGTTCGTGCAGCTCCCGGAGCTCGGCGAGCAGGTCGGCGCGGGTCAGACCCTCGGCGAGGTCGAGTCGACGAAGAGCGTGTCCGACATCTACGCGCCGCTCGCCGGCGAGGTCGTCGCGCGCAACGACTCCCTGGACCAGCAGCCCGACCTGGTGAACTCCGACCCGTACGGTGAGGGGTGGATGGTGGAGCTCCGGCTGGAGGACCCGGCGGCGGTCGACGACCTGCTCGACGCCGCCGCGTACCAGGAGTTGGCGGCATCGGAGTGACGTCGATCTTCCGGCGGCTCTTCGGTCGGTGGGGGAGCCGCTCCTCGGACACGGGTTCCGGCACGGTAGGTTCTAACGAACTCGACGCTTCCAGCAGCAGGAGGAGAGCTCAGGTGAGCACGAACGACGGGCCAGGCGTCCCGCCCGAGCAGTCCCCGGAGCGGACCTCCGTTTTCCGGGCCGACTTCCTCGCCGAGGTCGAGGGCGCCGAAGCGCCCGCCCAGGAGCCGGCCGTCGCCGGTGTCGACGCGCTGCCCGCCGGGTCCGCCCTGCTGGTGGTCAAGCGCGGTCCGAACGCGGGGTCCAGGTTCCTGCTGGACCGCGACACGACGAGCGCGGGTCGGCACCCCGACAGCGACATCTTCCTCGACGACGTGACGGTGTCCCGCCGGCACGCCGAGTTCCGCCGCGAGGGCGGCGAGTTCGTGGTGATCGACGTGGGCAGCCTCAACGGCACCTACGTCAACCGCGAGCCCGTCGACCAGGCCGTCCTGGCCAACGGCGACGAGGTGCAGATCGGCAAGTTCCGCCTGGTGTTCCTGACCGGTCCGGGCGCCGGGGGCCAGGGGGCCTGACGATGGTGGTCCGGTGACGGCCGGGCGGCCACGCGGGGGGTCGGGCATCGGAGCCGTGCTGGCGCTGCTCCGGGCCGACTTCCCCGACGTCACCATCTCCAAGATCCGCTTCCTGGAAGCGGAGGGGTTGGTCCGCCCGGCGCGCACCGCCTCCGGGTACCGGCAGTTCAGCTCGGCGGACGTCGAGCGGCTGCGGTACGTCCTGACCGCCCAGCGCGACCGCTACCTGCCGTTGCGGGTGATCCGGGAGCAGTTGGACGCCGCCGACGCGAGCTCGCCCGACGGCGGTCCCGGCTGCCCCGCCGGTGGTCCGCCCAGGGTGCACCGGGTCACCCGCGACGAGCTGCTCGCACGCGCCGGCATCAGCCCCGACGTGCTGGCCGACCTGGAGCAGCACGGCCTCGTCACGCCGTCGCCCGGCGGTTCCTACGACCACGACGCGGTGCAGATCGCCTCGACCGTGCGCGCGTTGGCCGACCACGGCCTCGACGTGCGCCGACTGCGCCCGTTCCGGGCCGCCGCGGACGTCGTCGTGACCGCCGCGCGGCAGGGTCGGGTGGACGACGTCACGGCGCTTTCGGTAACGCTGCACACACTCCTGGTGAAGACGGGATTGCGGGACGTCGCAGGTGGACGCGTTTCGCCCAGGTGAACACGTGTCGCATCGTGATGCGCGCGGGTCGGGCGGTTGCGCACGGAGCCCGCTTGGCGGGTAGCGTCGAATCCGTACGTGGGGCATTCTCGTTGGTAGCGGGGACGCCAGGAATTCAGCGCGCTGAGGGAGGCGAGACCCGATGAGCGAGATGCGCGTCGTCGGTGTGCGGGTGGAACTGCCCGCCAACCAGCCGATCCTGCTGCTGCGCGAAACCGAGGGCGAGCGGTACCTGCCGATCTGGATCGGATCGGTCGAGGCCACCGCCATCGCACTGGAGCAGCAGGGTGTCCGGCCCGCCCGGCCGTTGACGCACGACCTGCTCAAGGACGTCATCGGCGCCCTCGGCAGGCAGCTCGAACAAGTCCGGATCACCGACCTGCAAGAGGGCACGTACTTCGCGGAGTTGGTGTTCGACGGCGACGTGCGCGTCTCCGCCCGCCCCAGCGACTCGGTGGCGCTGGCCCTGCGGATCGGCGTGCCGATCCACGCGGAGGAATCCGTGCTCGCCGAGGCGGGCCTGATCATCCCCGACGAGCAGGAGGACGAGGTCGAGAAGTTCCGGGAGTTCCTGGACTCGATCTCGCCGGAGGACTTCCGGGGCGCCGACACCTGAGCCCGGACGACCGCGGGCCGTTCCGGTGGACGCGCAGGTCTTCCCGGACGGTGCTGCGCGGATGGTGGTCCGCCACTCGCGGAACAACAGTTCGGAACGCTTCGCAGGGGTCCCCTCCAGGGGACCCCTGCTTTGATTCTGCCGGTCGCCACCGACACCAGGTGGCCGTCGAGTGGTCGCCTGTGGACAACTGCCGCCGTGGTGTCCCGTGTCGCCCGGAACCCCGGAGCGGACGACCCGGCGCGTGGGGCGACCCGGCATTCGGCGCCCGGCACGAGCGCCGGTCGATCGCCGACCGATCGGCGATCTGTCGTTCGTGGCGGCGCCTGGCCGGCACGCCACCGGGTTCCGCGCTCGTCGTCCCGCGCGCGACCAACCGTCCGCGTTCATCCCACCGGCCGGGCGGGGGACACCTGCGAGGGGGCGGACCGCCGGCTCCGCGCCGGGACGAGTCCCTCGTGAGCGTGTGCGGTGAGTTGTGGATCAACCCTCCGCACCACCCATTGGTGTCACACCATTGGATTACACAACGTCAGCGTTTCTCTGCTAAACGATCACTAAACGTCGCCCGAATGGCTTACGACGGACGGATCTCTCAATCTCAACCTGAGGTTGAGCTGAGACACGCCCCGCGCGTCGCGTTGACCTGCCCCCTAGGCGGTCTTACCGTCGAGCTCAGGTGAATTGCCACGGTGTGATTCGGGCACCGCGGCGGCTTCACGTTGGTCGCCGGTCGTCGTGACCGGACCGAGGGGAGGCAGGCGTGGTCGAGGAAGCGCCCATCCGGGCGGGAACCGGAGAACAGGGTGAACTGTTCCCGGACTCCTCGCTGCCGGACGAACTCGTCGGGTACCGCGGCCCCGCCGCGTGCCAGATCGCGGGAATCACCTACCGCCAGTTGGACTACTGGGCCCGCACGGGCCTGGTGAACCCGACCATAAGGAGTGCGCACGGCTCGGGGAGCCAACGGCTGTACTCGTTCAAGGACATCCTCGTCCTCAAGGTCGTCAAGCGGCTCCTGGACACCGGGGTCTCGCTCCAGAACATCCGGGTCGCCGTCGACCACCTGCGCCGGCGCGGCGTGCAGGACCTGGCCCGCATCACGCTGTTCAGCGACGGCACCACGGTCTACGAGTGCACCTCGCCGGAGGAGGTCGTCGACCTGCTCCAAGGCGGCCAGGGCGTCTTCGGCATCGCGGTCAGCGGCGCCATGCGGGAGATCAGCGGCACGATCCACGAGTTCCCCGCGGAACGCGCCGACGGCGCCGAGATCGTGGAACCGTCCAACGACGAGCTGTCCCGCCGCCGCCGCACCCGCGCCATCGGCTGACAGCCGCCGGGCGAGCCCGCCCGGCATGCCCGTCGCCCGGGTCTCGCGACGCGCGCGAGCACCGTGCGGTGGGCACACGGGTCGTGGTGTGCGGGTACCCACCTCGACGGCGGTCAAACCGGTGAGATCCACGTCGCGCCGGCGATACCGCCCACCCCGCCGCCGGGTACGATTCGCGGGTAGTCGCTTTATCCCGCGCGGGAGAGTCCGAGCCAGTCTCGGCGCCGAAGGAGCAAATCCTCCCCGGAACCTCTCAGGCGCAAGGACCGCGCGGGTGAGACGCCTCTGGAAAGCGGGTCGGGCAACCGACCCCGCCGACGGTGCAAGCCCGGTCGAGAAGACCGGGTGAAGCTCTCAGGCGCCCGGCGCCGGGCAGAAGACAGAGGGGGAGGGCAACGGCCGGAGTGTGCCCGTAGCCCTGGAGGCGCCTTTATGACGCAGGACCGCATCCCCCTCGCCGCTCTCGAGCACGGCACCCCCTTCGCCGACCGGCACGTGGGCCCGCGGCCCGCCGAACTGGCCCGCATCCTGGACGTCATCGGCGTCGGCTCCCTGGAGGAACTGGCGCAGCGCGCCGTGCCCGACTCGATCCGCGAGCACGACCTGGTGCTGGACCTGCCCGCGCCCGCCACCGAGACCGAGGCGCTGGCCGAGCTGCGCGAGCTGGCCTCCCGCAACCGCCCGATGACGCAGATGATCGGCCTCGGCTACTACGGCACCACCACGCCGCCGGTGATCCTGCGCAACGTGCTGGAGAGCCCCGCCTGGTACACCGCGTACACGCCGTACCAGCCCGAGATCTCCCAGGGCCGCCTCGAAGCCCTCCTCAACTTCCAGACGATGGTCGGCGACCTCACCGGCCTGCCGCTGGCCAACGCGTCCATGCTGGACGAGTCCACCGCCGCCGCCGAGGGCATGACGCTCGTGCGCCGCGCCGGCAAGTCGAAGTCGGACAAGTTCGTCGTGGACGCCGACACCCTGCCGCAGACCCTCGCCGTCATCGAGACCCGCGCCGAGCCGCTGGGCATCGAGGTCGTCGTCGCCGACCTGTCGCAGGGCCTGGAAGGTCTCGGCCTGGGCGGCGACTTCTTCGGCGTGCTGCTGTCCTACCCCGGCGCGTCCGGCGCCGTGCGCGACCACGCGGACCTCGTCGAGGAGGTCCACCGGGCCGGCGCGCAGGTCGTCGTCGCCGCAGACCTGCTGGCGCTCACGCTGCTGCGCCCGCCCGGCGAGATCGGCGCGGACGTCGTCGTCGGCACCACCCAGCGCTTCGGCGTGCCCGTCGGGTTCGGCGGACCGCACGCCGGCTACATGGCCGTCCGCCAGGGCCTGGAGCGGCAGCTGCCCGGCCGGCTCGTCGGCGTGTCCGTCGACGCGGACGGCTCGCTCGCCTACCGCCTCGCGCTCCAGACCCGCGAGCAGCACATCCGCCGCGAGAAGGCCACCAGCAACATCTGCACCGCGCAGGTCCTGCTGGCCGTCATGGCCTCCATGTACGCCGTGTACCACGGCCCGGAGGGCCTCAAGGCCATCGCGACCCGCGCCCACCGCATGGCCACGGTGCTCGCCGCCGGCCTGTGCGAAGCGGGCGTCGACGTCGTGCACGGCGACTTCTTCGACACCGTCCGGGCACGCGTCGAGGGCCGGGCCGCCGAGGTCGTCGCCGTCGCCCGCGAACTGGGCGTCAACCTGTGGCAGGTCGACGCGGACGTCGTGTCGATCGCGTGCGACGAGAACACCACCCGCGACCACCTGCACCTGGTGTGGAAGGCGTTCGGCGTGTCCGTCGCCGACGTGGACGGCCTCGACGCCGACACCGCCGACGGCATCCCCGGCGACCTGCGCCGCACCACCGACTACCTGACCCACCCGGTGTTCCACGCGCACCGCTCCGAGACCGCGCTGCTGCGCTACCTGCGGTCGCTGTCGGACAAGGACGTCGCGCTGGACCGCAGCATGATCCCGCTCGGCTCGTGCACGATGAAGCTCAACGCCACGGCCGAGATGGAACCCGTCACCTGGCCCGAGTTCGCCGAGCTGCACCCGTTCGCGCCCGTCGAGGACGCGGCCGGCCTGCTCGCGATCGTCTCCGACCTGGAGCGGTGGCTGGCCGAGGTCACCGGGTACGACGCCGTGTCGCTCCAGCCGAACGCGGGCAGCCAGGGCGAGTTCGCGGGCCTGCTCGCGATCCGCGCCTACCACCGCGCCAACGGCGACGCGCACCGCGACGTGTGCCTCATCCCGTCCAGCGCGCACGGCACCAACGCCGCGTCCGCCGTGATGGCCGGCATGCGCGTGGTCGTCGTGAAGTGCGACGAGCACGGCAACGTGGACCTCGGGCACCTCAGGGAGACGGTCGAGGCGCACCGGTCCGACCTCGCCGCCATCATGATCACGTACCCGTCGACGCACGGCGTGTACGAGGACACCGTGCGCGAGGTGTGCGGGCTCGTGCACGACGCGGGCGGCCAGGTGTACGTCGACGGGGCGAACCTCAACGCGCTGATCGGGCTGGCCCGGTACGGCAAGTTCGGGTCGGACGTGTCGCACCTGAACCTGCACAAGACGTTCTGCATCCCGCACGGCGGCGGCGGCCCCGGCGTCGGCCCGATCGGCGTGCGCGCGCACCTCGCGCCGTTCCTGCCGAACCACCCGCTCCAGCCCGCCGCGGGCCCGGAGACCGGCGTCGGGCCCATCAGCGGCGCGCCGTGGGGCTCGGCGTCCATCCTGCCCATCTCGTGGGCCTACGTGCGGATGATGGGCGGCGACGGCCTGCGCCGCGCGACCCTGACCGCCGTGGCCGCCGCGAACTACGTGGCGCGACGCCTGGACGAGCACTTCCCCGTGCTCTACACCGGGGAGGGCGGCTTCGTCGCCCACGAGTGCATCCTCGACCTGCGGCCCATCACGAAGGCGACCGGCGTCACCGTGGACGACGTGGCCAAGCGCCTCGCCGACTACGGCCTGCACGCGCCGACCATGTCGTTCCCCGTCGCGGGCACGCTGATGGTCGAGCCGACCGAGAGCGAGGACCTGGCCGAGATCGACCGGTTCATCGACGCGATGATCGCCATCAGGCACGAGATCGACCGCGTCGGCTCGGGCGAGTGGCCGGTCGACGACAACCCGCTGCGCAACGCGCCCCACACCGCCGCCTCCATCGCCGCGGAGTGGGACCACCCGTACAGCAGGGAGACCGCCGTGTTCCCCGCGGGCACCGCGGCGCCGAAGATCTGGCCCCCGGTGCGGCGCATCGACGGCGCCAGGGGCGACCGCAACCTGGTCTGCTCCTGCCCGCCGGTCTCCGCCTACGGCGGCTGACCGGGGCCGCGCTCCCCGGGTTCCCCGTCGCGGGCGGGGGGGGATTCCCCGGGCGAGGGGACCGAACCGCCGGTCCCCTCGCCCGCCCCCATACCGGCTGTCCCCCCCTGCCGGCACCTACCGTTCTACACCGGCCGGCGTTGTCCGGTTTCGGGCCGTGCGGACGCACGACAAACGCCGGACAACGGCGTTTGTCCGATCAGTTGATCTCGTAGTCCAGTTCGAAGCGGCCGGCCGAGCCGTGCGGCCACGTGATCCGGCCCGTCCCGGTGAGGCCGGCCAGTTCGCCCTCGGCGTGCACGACGGTGAACGTGCTGGTCGCGACGCCGTCGCGGTACCCGCCGACGTGCTCCAGGACCAGGGTGCCGCGCCGTCCGTCGAGGGTGGCGGTGAGCAGTTCGTGGCCGAGCATCGTGCACGAGGCGTCGTCCGGGTAGGCCATGAGGAAGCGCGTCTCGCCCTCCCCCTCCAGGGCGCCCCGGTAGGTGGCGGTCATCGCGCCCGTCGTCCGCTTCGGACCGGTGACCCCGGAGTGGTCTCGGCCGTCCCAGGTCTGCTCGGTCCAGGACCTGGGCTCGGCGTCGGCGGTCAGGTGGTTGGTCGTGGCACCCACCGTGGCAGTGGTGGCTGACAGGTCCTGTCAGGTACAAGGGGGCGTGCGCGCCAGTCGGTTGCTCCAGCTGTTGATGCTGCTCCAGTCGCGGGGCCGGATGACGGCGCGGGAGCTGGCCGCCGAGCTGGAGGTGTCCGTCCGCACGGTCTACCGGGACGTCGAGGCGCTGGGCTCGTCGACGGGTACCGGACGCGGCTCACCGGGCTGACCGGCGAGGAGGCGGAGTCGCTGTTCCTCGCCGGGCTGCCGGGGCCGGCCGCCGAGCTGGGGCTGGGCGCGGTCGTGGCGGCGACGCAGGCCAAGGTGCTCGCGGCGCTGCCGCCGGAGCTGCGGTCGCGGGCGGGGCGGGTGCGGGAGAGGTTCCACCTGGACGCCCCGGGCGGGTCCGCATCGGGTACGCGCGGTGGGACGGCAGCGCGGGCGAACGGGTCGTCGAACCGCTGGGGCTCGTGCTCAAGGCCGGGCCTCGTGGCCCGCGCCGGGGAACTGCGCACCTACCGGGTCTCGCGGGTGGGGGAGTGCGCACCGCTGGACGAGGTGTTCGAGCGGCCGGCCGGGTTCGACCCCGCCCAGTACTGGGCGGGCTGGTCGGAGCGCTTCGAGGAGCGCGTGCACGCGATGCACGTGGTGGTGCGGATGACACCGCGCGGGCTCCGGCGCGCGGGTGCTGCTGGGCCTCGCCGCGTCGCGCGCCCTGGAGTCCGTCGAGCCGGGCGGCGAGTGGACGACGGTGCGCCTGCCGGCCGAGTCGCCGGAGCACGCGCTGGTCGACCTCCTGAGGCTGGGCGCGGACGTGGAGGTGCTGGAGCCGGCCGACCTGCGCGCCCGCGTGATCGCCACCATCGAGGCCATGGCCGCCACCTACCCCCGCCCCGCGCGAGTCGTACGTCCACCCCGCGCGAGTCGTACGTCCACCCCGCGCGAGTCATAATTCCAGGCCCGATGAACTCCACGTTCGGGACACCAACGCCCCTGTCCGCGCCGATGGCCAGTCGTGGACCTACTACTCACGGGGCGCGAACGTACGACTCGCTGGGTCTGGACTTACGACTCGCGCGGGGTGGACTTTCGACTCGCGGATGGGGGTGGGTCAGGTGGTGGAGAGGAGTTGGGCCAGGGCGGCGTCCACGCCTCGGCCGTCCTCGACGACCGAGAGGGTGCCGCCGGTCGAACGGGCCAGTTCGCCCAGGGGGGCGCGTTCGGGGTCCGGCCCGATGGCGATGACGCTGACCGCCACGTCCTTGCCCTCCTGCTTCAGGGCGGCCAGGCGCTCGGTCAACTCGTCGAACGTCAGACCGCCGTCGTCCACGCCGTCGGTCAGCACCACGATCCGGTTGAGCTTGCCCGCCTCGTGACCGCGCACCCGCTGCTCGTAGAGCGCCAGCAGGCTCGTGTACAGCTGGGTGGCGCTCCGCGGCTCCAACCGGGCCACGCCGTCCAGCAGCGCCTGGCGCTGGGCGGCGACCTGGCCGGTCGGCACCAGCTCGCGGTACGGCTTGTCACCGTCCAGCCCGGCGGAGAACTCCCACAGCCCGAGCGACCCGGACACCGACCGGTTGACCTGACCGGACAGCGCCTGCCGGACCCAGTCCATCCGGCTGCGGCCCTCGCCGCCGGGCTCCTCCATCGACTTCGAGGTGTCCACGAGCACGGTGACGACCTGGCCGTCGTCGGCGGTCGCCCAGGCGGCCGAGATCTGCTGGGTGGTGTTCGCGTCGGCGGGCGCGAGCTGGTCGGTGACGGCCGCCCACCGCACGCCCGGCGACGGCTTGGGCCGCTCGGTGGTGGCCCCCACCCGCAGTCCCGCGCGCGCCAGGATGCCCTGCGGGGCGTCCTCCTGGAGGAACTCGCGGAACGCCTGCGCCGCGCGCGCCTGCGCCTCGCCGACCCAGTCGCCCGCCAGCGGCACGAACGGGAAGTCCGCCACCGGTGTCGGACCGCCCGCGGCCACCCCGTACAGGGGCTTCAACGGCGCCGCGCCGCTGTCCTTGCCGGTGTTGTGCCGGTACAGGTCCACCTCGAAGACGGGCACCGCGCTGTAGCCGACCGCGTTCACGGCCTGCTCGTCGGCCAGCAGGTTCAACGCCTCCCACGTGCCCGCGGGCGTCTCGGCGGGCGTGGACGAGGCGAGCCGGCTCATCGTCGACTTCACCGGGTCGAGCGCCAGCATGTCCGCGGTGACCGGGCCCTTGCCGTCCGGGCTCGCGCCCGCCAGCGCCGACTGCACCGCCATCGCCGTGGCCGCGTTGGTCGCCGGGTCGGGCATGGCGACGCTGAACCGGCCCCACTCGGGCTTGCCGAACCGGCCCCAGCCGTCGGCGGCGCCGGTCAGGTCGGGCAGGTCGGTCCACCGGAACGCGGAACCGGACTGGAGCGCCTGCGCGGCGTCCTCGCGCAGCGCCAGCAGCACGGGGCTCGTCGCGATCGACTCGGGCGCGGCGCCCAGCAGCACGGCGTTCTGCGCGCTCAACCGGTTGGCCCACAACGTCGAGTCGGTGACCCACGCGTGCGGGCGCTCGCCGATGTCCGCCGTGTCCCACCCCTGGGTGAGGCCCGCGAGGACGACCTCGGAGTCGATCGACTGGACCTCGGTGCGGATGCAGTGGTCGTAGACGACGGGGCGCTGGGCGCTCCACGCCTCGGCGACCTGCTTGATCGCCTCGGCGACGCTCGGGGTGGCGGCGACCCGCAGCAGTGCCTCGCCCTCGTTGCAGTCACCCGCCTGGGCCGCGGCACGACGTTCCACGATGCCCCCGACCCAGCTGTAGCCGAGCCAGCCGAGCACCAGGAGGGCCACCAGGCCGACGATCAGGACCGGCCACTTGGCTATGCCGCGGCGCACCTTGGTCCGCAGCGCGCGGTGTCGAGACATCGTCTTCCCTCTCAGCATCCGACCACAGCTGGCGAATCCCGACCGGCGTCACGCTAACAGGCGACATCTTCGGCGCGGGTGAAGTGACGTTCCGTCATCTGCCGGTGACGTGCCCGGCCGTCAGCACGCCGGTCAGCCCGATCAGCGCCGCCCTGAGCGGCGCCGACTCCTCGGCGAACGCGGCCTGCCGGCGCACGTACTCGGCGCGGCCCTCGGCCGTCTCGACCGCCACCGGCTCGTACCCCAGCGCGGACAGGTCGTACGGGCTGGCCCGCATGTCCAGCTCGCGCACCCGCGCGGCCAGCTCGAAGCAGTCCGCCACCAGCTCCGACGGGGTCGCCGGGTCGAGCTTGTAGGCCCACTTGAACAGGTCCATGTTGGCGTGCAGGCAGCCCGGCTGCTCCAGCTCCACCTGCGTCTCGCGGGTCGGCTGGAGGGTGTTGCGGGGCCGCGCGTCGGGGGTGAAGAAGCGGAACGCGTCGAAGTGGCCGCACTGCACGCGCTGGGACTCCACGACCCGGTCGGTGCCCGTGCCGCCCAGGCGCAGCGGCCACGCGTTGTGCCGCACGTCCTCGGGCCGCTGCCGGTACACCATCGCCCACTCGTGCAAGCCGAAGCAGCCCAGCCGGGGCGCGCGGGACGCCGTCGCGGTCAGCAGCCGGCGCGCGAAGGCGATCGTGGACGCCCGCTCCCGCGCGAACGCCGCCACGTCCAGCTCCACGCCGTCACCGGTCTCCCGGTACGCGGGCCACCGCAGGTAGGCGCGCGCCGCGTCGCCCGCCAGGACCACGCCGGGACCGGGGTGCCAGCGCTCCAGCCGCGACGGGCGGTGCGAGTAGTAGGAGAAGAGGAAGTCGAGCACGGGGTGCTTGCGGCCCTCGGCCCGGCGCTCGTGGTGCGGCACCGTCCAGCGCCGGACCCGTTCCGCGTGCGCGTCGCGGCGCGCGGTCCACTCGGCCTCGGACAGGACTTCCCCCACCCCACCAGGGTACTGGCCGGGTCAGGGCGCCTGGCTCTGGACCAGCGCCAGCCCGAGGCCGGTGCGCAGCGACACCACCTCGCGGCCCTCGCGGCGGCTCACCGCCAGGCCCGCCGCCCGCAGCACGCCCAGGTGCTGCGACACCGCGCCCACCGTCACGCCCAGCCGGGTCGCCAGCTCGGTGACCGTCCGGGGGCTCTCCAGCTCGCACAGCAGCCGCGCCCGGGTGCCGCCGAGCAGCCTGGCCAGCGCGTCGCGCGCCGGGGCCGCCCGCTCCCACAGGGAGCCGAAGCCGTGCGCCGGGTAGCACAGCGCGAACCGCACCGGGCTGTCGCGCAGGTAGGGGCGCGGCCAGGTGAACGCCGACGGCACCAGCACCAGGTCGCGCTCGTCGAGCGTCACCGACCGGCCGTTGACCGTGAGCACCGGGTTGCGGAACGACACGTCCGGGTGAAGTTCGGCCAGCACGGTCGGGCCGCCGGCCTCCACCAGCCGCCTGCCGCGCCGTTCCACGTCGCCCTGGAGCACCCCCTCCAGCCTCGGCCACACCGGCGCGATGATCGCGTCGTGCACGTCCCGGAGCCGGCGCTGCACGGCGGGCAGCGCGTCCGGTTCGAGCACCCTCGGGTCGTCGGCCACGGCCGCCGCGATCCGCTCGGGGCTCGCCTTGGCGAGCGCGTCGACCTCCACGTCGATGCCCACCGAGCGCACGCCCGGCGTGGGGATCAGGAACTCCGGCACGACCGGCCGGGTCACCAGGACGTGCAGCAGCGAGGTGTCCCCGCCGAGCCGTTCGAGCTGCTCCGCGGCCCAGGTCGACCAGCGCTGGTGCACCGGGAACGCGCCGGGCGCGGCCAGCACGCGCAGCGCGGCGATCGTCTCCCACAGCGGCGAGACGGCGAAGCGGAGGGCCATGGGTTCACTCCACGCTAAAACGTCGGTTCGCGCCAGTGCCCGTTGGCAAGGTGTGGCCATGAGCAGGGGGTGGCGGCGGTTGCAGGCCGCGGCGGTGTCCGGGTCGGTGGCCGAGGGGCTGATGCTGACGGCGTTGCCGCTCGTCGCGGTGACCATCACGACCGACCCGCGCGAGGTGTCGCTCGTCAACGTCGTGGGCCAGTCGCCGTGGCTGCTGCTCTCGCTGTTCGCCGGGGTGCTGATCGACCGGGTGCGGCGCAGCTCCGTGCTCGTGGCGGCGTACGCGGTGCAGGCGTGCGCGGCGCTCGTGCTCGCGGTGGCGGGCGCGTCGGGGTGGCTGAGCCTGCCGCTGCTGCTGGTGGTGGCGTTCGTGGTGACCTCGGCGCAGGTGCTCGGCGACGGCGCGTCCGGCGCGCTCGTGCCCGAGGTGGTGCCCGGCCACCGGTTGGCGGCGGCCAACACCCGGCTGATGCTCATCGACCGGGGCGTGGTGCAGTTCGTCGTGCCGCCCGCGGCCGGCGTGCTCGTCGGGGTGGCGCTGGGCGCGCCCGCGTGGGTCGCCGTCGTGGCCGCGGTCGTGGCCGCGGTGGTGGTGCGCGGGCTGAGGTCGACGCCGGCGACGCCGTCCGAGCACCACCCGGTGCGGGACATCGCGGAAGGGCTGCGCTACCTGGTCCGGACGCGGCTGCTGCTGTCGATCACGGTGGCCGTGGCGCTCGGGTCGTTCGCGTCGAGCGCGGCGATGTCGATGTTCGTGCTGTACGCCTACGAGGTGCTGCACGTCGGCGCGGTCGGGTACGGCGTGCTGCTGACGTGCATGGCCGTCGGCTGGGTGGCGTCGTCGTTCGTCGTGAGCCGGGTGGTGGACCGGCTCGGCTACGCGTGGTCGATGCGGCTCGCCCAGGTCGGCATGGTGGTGACGATGGCGCTGATCGCCGTGCTGCCGCCGTGGGCGTGGGCGATCGGCGTGGTCGTGTTCGCGGAGTCGGCGATCGTGATGGTGTGGAACGTGTGCTCCCAGTCGAGCCGGCAGCGCTTCACCCCGCCCGGCCTGCTGGGGAGGGTGCTGACCAGCCACCGGGCGCTGGCGTGGGGCCTGACCCCGCTCGGCGCGCTGACCGGGGGCCTGGTGGCGGCGGGCCTCGGGCAGCGCGCGGTGTGGCTGGTGGGGGCGGTCGTGCAGGTCGGCGCCCTGGTGACGGCGTGGATCGGCCTCTCGCCGCGCGCGTTCCGGGAGGCGGAGCTGGCGGCGGAGGGGCGCCGGGCCGCGGCCGTCGGCTGACCGCCGGTCAGACCGGCGGGACCAGGCCCGGGAACTTGCGCGCGCCGTTGCAGTGGGGGCACTCGCGGCCGTTGTCGACGGTGCGCGGGGTGCCGCTGATGACCGCCGCCGTCGGGTTGGCGATGAAGCCCGCGCCGCCGCAGAGGTGGCAGATGGTGCGTGCGTCCGACGTCACGCCGAACAGGTCGTCCTCGTTCTCGACGTCCTCCTCGTCGTCGAACTCGTCCGGCTCCTCCGGCTCGAAGTCGTCCTCTTCCCCGTCATGCGCGTCCACGCCACCCACCGTAGTGGGGTGGGACCCGGCGCACCGGTCCCACCCCGCCGACCGCGGGCGGTCCGCGGCCCGTCGGTGTGAGCGGAAGTTGACCGGTGTGTGAGGACCCCTGCGGTAGGCATGGGGTCCGAGCGGATCAGGGGGGACGAGAAGTGGACAGGGTGAGCGCAGCACCGCAGCACAGGCGGCCGGCGGGTCCGGTCGAGGGACGCATCCTCACCACGCCGGTGGGGCTCGCGTTTCCGCGGGACGTCACGTTCGAGTCGTGGGAGCAGGCAGGTCAGCGGATCTCCCGCATCGCCAGTTCGTCCGCGTGGTACCTGGGGGACTGGCTCGTCTTCGGCCAGGACAAGTACACCGGCCGGTACCGCAGGGCGGTCGAGGCGGTCGGGCTCGACTACCAGACGCTGCGCAACTACGCGTGGATCGCGCGCAAGTTCGCCCCGGCGCGGCGGAGGCCCGGCCTGCCGTTCCAGCACCACGCCGAGGTGGCGGCGCTGCCGGCCGAGGAGCAGGACCGCTGGCTGGACCGGGCGGAGCGGGAGCGGTGGTCGCGCACGGCGCTGCGCCGGGCGCTGCGGGAGTCGCGCGACCCGGACGGCAGGTCCTACCGGGCGCTGATGCCGCGCGTGACGGCGACCGGCGACGCGGTGGACCGCTGGCGGCGGGCGGCGCTGGCCGCGAACGCCGAGTTCGAGGCGTGGATCGTGGCCGCGCTGGACCGCGCCGCCGCCCGGGACCTGGAGTTGACCAGCGTCCCGGACCTGGCCGGCGACCCCGAGGGGGCGGATCGGGAAGGGGACGGGACCGGGGAGCCCGGTCCCGTGGGGCCCGGTCCGGTGGGGCCCGGTCCGGTGGGGGTCGGGCGGGTGCGGGAGCTGCCGGCGGTGCGGCCGGCGTCGTGACGCGCTGACCGCGGGGGCGGGCGCGGGGAATTCCGCGTCCGCCCCCGCGACGATCACAGCTCGCGCCGCACGTGCGTGCCGTCGCGGACCGTGCCGACGTACTCCTCGACCAGGTCCTCCAGCGCCACCACGCCGTGCGCGGCGCCGTCGGCGGACACGGCCTGCGCCAGGTGGCTCTGCGCCCGCCGCAGCACGCCGACCGCCTCGTCCAGCCGGGCGTCCACCGGCACCCGCGGCAGGCCGCGCACGCGACCGGCGGGCACCTGCGTCGCCGGGTCGGCGTCGGACAGGTCCAGCACGTCCTTGACGTGCAGGTACCCGATCAGCCCGCCGTCCGAGGCCACCGGGAACCGGGAGAAGCCGGTGGCCGACACGGCGGCCTCCACCTCGCCGATGGTGGGCCGCGCGGACACCGACGTGACCCGGTCCAGCGGCACCAGCACGTCGGCGACGGTCCGCTCGGTCGACGACAGCGTCTGCGCCAGCCGCCGGTGCTCGGAGTCCTCCAGCAGGCCCTCCTGGCGGGACTGCCCGATCAGCAGGGCCAGCTCGTCCCGCGTGTACGCGGACTCCAGCTCGTCCTTCGGGGTCACGCCGACCAGCTTGAGGATCGCCGTCGACACCACGGTGAACCCGCGCAGCAGCGGCGCCACCAGCCTGCAGAACCAGTAGTGCACGGGCACCAGCAGCAGCGCGGTCCGCTCGGGGCCCGCGATGGCCAGGTTCTTCGGCACCATCTCGCCCAGCACGGTGTGCAGGGCCACCACGATGATCAGCGCCAGCGCGAACGCCACGCCGTGGCGCACCGCGTCGGGCACGCCCAGGCCGTGGAACGGGACCTCCAGCAGCGCCGCCACGGCCGGCTCGCCCAGGGCGCCCAGGCCCAGTGAGCACAGCGTGATGCCGAGCTGCGCGCCCGCGATGAGCAGCGGCAGCTCCCGACCGGCCTTGATGACCGTGCGGGCGCGGCTGCTGCCGCCCTCGGCCAGCGGTTCCAGCCGGTCGCGCCGGGCGGTGATGATGGCGAACTCGGCGCCCACGAAGAACGCGTTGCCCGCGAGCAGGGCGAAGAGGGCGAGGATGCTCACCTCGTCACCCCCGACCGGGCGTGGTCGGACCGGACGGGCACGACGCGCTCGGCCGCGGCCTGGTCGACCGTGGCCTGACCAGGCACGAGGTGCCCGATCCCGGCGTCCTCGGCCGCGACGGGGCCGTCCTTGGTCACCCGCAGCTCGGCGATCCGGTGCCGGTCCATCACCACCACGGTGATGCGCCAGTCGTCCACCCGGATCTCTTCGCCGGCGACCGGGATGCGGCCCAGGCGCGCGAGCACCAGGCCCGCGACGGTCTCGTAGTCGCCCTCCGGCATGCGGAACCCGGTGGCCTCGGCGATCTCGTCGTCGCGCAGCAGCCCGGACACGAGCCAGCTGTCCGCGCCCAGGAACCGCACCGGCGAGGTCTCGCGGCGGTCGTGCTCGTCGCGCACGTCGCCCACGATCTCCTCGACCAGGTCCTCCAGCGTGACCATGCCCGCCGTGCCGCCGTACTCGTCGACGACCAGCGCCGTCTGGAGGCCCGAGGCCCGGAGCCGGTCCAGCAGGGCGTCACCCTCCAGGGTGGCGGGCACCGTCTGCACCGGCCTGGTCAGCGCCGACAGCGGTGTCGTGGCCCGCTGCGCGCGGGGCACCCCGAACACCTGCTTGACGTGCACCATGCCGCGCACCTCGTCCAGGTCGCCGTTGTGCACCGGGAACCGGGAGAACCCGGTCTCGCGGGCCTTGGCGACCAGGTCGAGCACGGTGGCGTCGGCGCGCAGCGACTCCACCCGCACGCGCGGGGTCATCAGCTCCTCCGCGGTGCGGTCGCCGAACCGCAGCGAGCGGTCCAGCAGCGTCGCCGTGCCCTCGTCGATCGTGCCGTGCTCGGCGCTGGAGCGGATCAGCGCGCCCAGCTCCTGCGGCGACCGGGCGGAGGCCAGCTCCTCGGCGGGTTCCACGCCGAGGCGTCTGACCAGCCAGTTCGCCGAACCGTTGAGGGCGGTGATGAGCCAGCGGAACACCGCCGAGAACCCGGCCTGCACGCCCGCGACCGCGCGGGCGGTCTCCAGCGGCTTCGCGATGGCGAGGTTCTTCGGCACCAGCTCGCCGAACACCATCGACAGGGCCGTGGCCAGCGCCAGCGCCAGGACCAGCGCGATCGGCGAGGCCGCCGAGGGCGGCACGCCCACGCCGGTCAGCACCGGCGAGATCAGCTGGGCGATGGCGGGTTCGGCGATGTAACCGGTGATCAGCGTGGTGATGGTGATCGCCAGCTGCGAGCCGGAGAGCTGGAACGACAGCGACCGGTGGGCCTTCTCCACCGTTCTCGCCTTCGCGTCGCCGACGGTGGCGACGTGGGACTCGACGGTGCTGCGCTCCAGGGCGGTCAGGGAGAACTCGGCGGCCACCGCGACGAACGTGCCGATGGTGAGCGCCACCACGGCGACGAGGCCGAGGATGCTGAGCAGGATGGTCATCGGTCACCTCGACGGGTGACCGGGTGGGGCTGGCAGCCGGGTATCGGACCCGGCTCGGTACTACAGCCCGGTGACTGCGCGTCGCGCACGGAAGGGATCACTCCTCGTGAGGGGTGGTCGAACGGGTGTCCAGTTTAGAAGGTAACCGCCGGTCAGCGCAGTCCGATACCGCTCGGTGACGAAGTACTCGTCCGGAGGACCACCTCACCGGCGACCTTGACGGTCCGCGGTTGCCCCGCGACACCGTCCAGGACCAGGTGCGCGGCGCGTTCGCCCATCTCCTCCAGGGGCAACCGCACCGTGCTCAGCGCGGGTACGAGGTCGCGCAGCGTGGGGATGTCGTCGAACCCGGCCACCGACACGTCCTCGGGCACCCGCAGGCCGCGTTCCCGCAGCGCCGCCATCGCGCCCATCGCCATCACGTCGTTCACGGCGAACACGCAGGTCGCGCCGGTGTCGGCGGCGAGCAGGTCGCCCACCGCCGCGTACCCGCCGTCCCGGGTGAACCCGCTGGCCACGACGTGGGGGTCGGGCAGCGGCACGCCCGCGTCGGCGAGCCCCGCCTTGAACCCGGCCACCCGGTCGCGCGCGGCGAGCAGGCCGGGCGGCCCGCCGAGCACCGCGAACCGCCGGTGCCCGAGCGCGGCCAGCTCCCGGGCCAGCGCCCGCGCGCCCGCCCGGTTCGCGGGCACCACGGTGTCCGCGCCGAGCTTCGCCTGCGAGACGCACGCGACCCGGCCGCCCTGCTCGGCGAACGCGGCGATCTCCTCCGCCAGGCGTGCGGACGCCGCCCGGTCGGTGGTGCGGCTGCCCGCGATCACCACGGCCCGCGCCCGGTGCGCGCGCAGCGTGTTGACCAGTTCCACCTCGCGGCGCGGGTCGCGGCCGGTGGTGCCCAGCACCACGACGAGCCCGGCGGCCTCGGCGACCCGGGTCACGCCCGCCGCGATGCTGGAGAAGTACGGGTCGGCGATGTCGTGCACCACGAGCCCGACGAGGACGCTGGAGTTGCGGGCCAGCGCCTGGGCCGAGGCGTTGGGCAGGTAGCCCAGTCCGCGGGCGGTGCCCAGCACGCGCTCCCGGAGCTCCTCGCTGACCTGCCGCGTGCTGCCGTTGAGCACCCGTGACGCGGTCGCCAGCGACACGCCCGCGTGCTTCGCCACTTCCTGGAGCGTGACCTGCCGCGACGCCAACGCCGTCCCCTTCCGCCTCCTGGTCCGGCGAGACTAGCCCGCGGGGCGGTTGACGGGGCCGACGAGCCGACCGTAGCGTGTCGTCCAGCGCTTGGAAAGCGCTTTCCAGCCACTATCGGGAGTGTTGCGCATGGCTGTGCGGACGATCGGCATCGCGTTGAACGGCGTCACCGGGCGCATGGGGTACCGGCAGCACCTGGTGCGGTCGGTCCTGGCGCTGCGCGAACGCGGCGGCGTGCGGGTGGGCGACGACGTGCTGGTGCCCGAGCCGCTGCTGGTCGGCCGCAACGCCGACAAGCTCAAGGAGATCGCCCAGCGGCACGACCTGCCCCGCTGGACCACCGACCTGGACGCGGCGCTCGGCGACCCGGACGTGGCCGTGTACTTCGACGCGCAGGTGACGTCCGCGCACGTCCCGGCGCTGACCGCGGCCATCGCGGCGGGCAAGCACGTCTACTGCGAGAAGCCCGTCGCGGCCACGCCCGAGGAGGTCGCCGAGCTGGCCCGGCTGGCCGACGCGGCGGGCGTCAAGCACGGCGTGGTCGCCGACAAGCTGTACCTGCCGGGCATCCGCAAGCTGCGCCGGCTCGTGGACGGCGGCTTCTTCGGCCGCGTGCTGTCGGTGCGCGGCGAGTTCGGCTACTGGGTGTTCGAGGGCGACTGGCAGGCCGCGCAGCGCCCGTCGTGGAACTACCGGGCGGAGGACGGCGGCGGCATCGTCGTGGACATGTTCTGCCACTGGAGCTACCTGCTGGAGGGCGTGTTCGGGCGGAAGGTGGAGGCGGTGACGGCGCGGGCCGTCACGCACGTGCCCACCCGGTGGGACGAGCGCGGAGAGCCCTACGAGGCCACCGCGGACGACGCGGCGTACGCCGTCTTCGAGCTGGCAGACGGCCTGGTGGCGCAGGTCAACTCGTCGTGGGCGACCCGCGTGCACCGCGACGAGCTGGTCGAGTTCCAGGTGGACGGGACGCTCGGCAGCGCCGTCGCCGGCCTGCGCCGGTGCGTGGCACAGCCCCGGGCGGTCACGCCGAAGCCGGTGTGGGACCCGGACGTGCCCGGCTCGATCGACTTCCGGTCGCAGTGGCAGGAGGTGCCCGACAACGGGGTGTTCGACAACGGGTTCCTCGTGCAGTGGGAGGAGTTCCTGCGGCACGTGGCCGGCGGCGCGCCGTTCGGGCACGACTTCCGGTCGGGCGCGCGCGGCGTGCGGCTGGCGGCGCTGGGCCTGGAGTCGTCGCGCACCGGTCGTCGGATCGAGGTGCCCGCGTGACCGCCGTGCGGCTGCCCGGTGCGGACGGGACGTTCCGATCGCACCGGCTGGGCGACCCTCGCACGTGGGACGTCGGCCCGTTCACGTCGCGCGTCGCGTTCGCGGCGGCGCACGTGGTGGCCGACCCGTTCGGCGGGAACGCGCCGGGCGCGCCCGCCCGCCTGGACTGGGACGCCACGCTGGCCTACCGGGAGCACCTGTGGGCGCACGGGTTCGGCGTGGCCGAGGCCATGGACACCGCGCAGCGCGGCATGGGCCTGGACTGGGCCACCGCGCTGGAGCTGATCAGGCGTTCGGCGTCGCTCGCCGCGTCGGGGACGGGCAGGCGGCTGGTCGCCGGCGTGGGCACCGACCACGGCACCGCCGACCCGCTCACCGCCTACCGCGAGCAGCTCGCGGACGTCGTCGAGGCGGGCGCGCAGCCCGTCCTGATGTGCAGCCGCAAGCTCGCCGCCGCCGCGCGCGGCCCCGAGGACTACCTGAAGGTGTACTCCGCGCTGCTGGACGAGGTCGACCGGCCGGTGGTGCTGCACTGGCTGGGGACGGCGTTCGACCCCGCGCTGGAGGGCTACTGGGGGTCGTCGGACGTCGGCGAGGCCACCGGGCACTTCCTGGACCTGGTCCGCGCCCACCCCGGCAAGGTGGACGGCGTCAAGGTGTCGCTGCTCGACGCCGCGCACGAGGTGGGCCTGCGCCGTGCCCTGCCCGGGGGCGTGCGCTGCTACACCGGTGACGACTTCGCCTACCCGGAGCTGATCGCGGGCGACGAGGCCGGGCACAGCGACGCGCTGCTGGGCGTCTTCGACGCCATCGCGCCCGCCGCGTCCACCGCGCTGCGCCTGCTCGACGCCGGTGACGTCGCGCGGTACCGCGAGGTGCTGGAGCCGACCGCCGCGCTGTCGCGGCACGTGTTCGGCGCGCCGACGTTCCACTACAAGACCGGTGTGGTGTTCCTGGCCTGGGTGTGCGGGTTCCAGGACGCGTTCACCATGGTCGGCGGCATGCAGTCCGCGCGCGACGTCGTCCACCTGGGGGAGGTGCTGCGGCTGGCCGACCTGGCGGGCCTGCTGCCCGACCCGGAGCTGGCCGCGACGCGGTGGACCCGGCTGCTGGGCGTGCTGACGTGAAGCTGTCGCTGAACCAGGCCACCGTGAAGCGGGCGTCCGTGCCCGAGGTGGTCGACGCGTGCGCGCGGCACGGCGTGGAGGGCGTCGGCCTGTGGCGGGAGCCGGTGGCCGGCTACGGGCTGTCGCGGACGGCGGACCTGGTCCGCTCGGCCGGCCTGACCGTGTCCTCGCTGTGCCGGGGAGGCTTCTTCACCGGTCACGACCAGCGGCTGGACGACAACCGGCGGGCGATCGACGAGGCGGCGGCGCTGGGCGCGCGGTGCCTGGTGCTGGTGCCCGGCGGGCTGCCCGACCGGGACCTGCCGGCGGCCCGGGGGCGGGTGGCGGCGGCGCTGTCGGTGCTGGCGCCGTACGCCGAGTCCGCCGGCGTGCGGTTGGCGATCGAACCCATGCACCCGGTGTTCTGCGCGGACCGCGGCGTCGTGTCCACCCTGGCGCAGGCCTTGGAGCTGGCCGCCCCGCACGCCCCGGGGGTCGTGGGCGTCGTGGTGGACGCCCTGCACGTGTGGTGGGACCCGGCGCTGGAGGCGTCGGTGGCGGCGGCGGCCCCGAGGATCGCGTCCTACCAGGTGTGCGACTGGGTCACCCCGCTGCCCGCCGACGTGCTGCTGGGGCGGGGGCTGCCCGGTGACGGGCACGTGGACCTGGTGGGCCTGACGTCACTGGTTGCGGCGGCCGGCTACGACGGGTTCGTCGAGGTGGAGGTGTTCAACGAGGAGGTGTGGGCGCGTCCCGTCGACGAGGTGGCGGCGGACCTGGTGCGCCGGCACGCGACGGGGTGGGAGCCGGTCGTGGACGGCGGCCACGACCGGCTTCCCGTCTCCCCCTGAGGTGGAGCACGACCCGCCGTGCCCGCTGTCGGCTCCCCTCCGACTCGCGGGTGCGGCTGGTCGATCCCCCCCGTGTTGCCCCCCTGGTGGGAAAGAGCGCGGCGCGGACCGCTGGATACGTGCGGCGGGAAAATTCTCCGGAGGGGTCGTCCGGTGGCACGGGGGTGCGCCGGCCCACCCCTCGACGGGCCGGCGCACCCCCGGTGTCAGGCGCCGATCCAGGGGTGGTGCGGACGGGCGCGGTGGACGCGGGTGGCGTTCGTGGTGATGCGCAGGACCGAGTCGTACATGCTGCGGCCCAGGGCGGCCCGGGCGCGCAGCGCCGGGTGGGTCGCGCCGTAGTTGTCCGCGTTCACGGCCTGGTCGCCGCGGAACGCGCCCGAGGCGAACAGGGCGTAGGTGACGATCGCCCTGCCGGTGGCGTCGAACACGACGCCGGCCTCGTTGCGGCCGTCCTCGAACCAGCCCGCCTTGGTGGCCACGTTCAGCCGCTCCTGCGAGGACAGCTCCAGTCGGACGCCGTCGGTGAACGACGTCAGCGACCGCAGGACGTTCAGCAGGTACGCGGTCGACGCGGCGGACAGCAGCTCGCCCTTCACGAGCTTCTGGAGCAGCGTGGACGTCTCGCGCGGCGTGGTGGTGCCGAGGAAGAAGCGGTTCGGGTTGGCCACCGGCACGACCTGCGTGTGCACGAAGCCCTTGCCGCGCAGGATCTCGTTCAGCTCCAGCGCGGGCACGACCAGGCCGCACAACCGCACGCACGTGTTGTCCGAGACCGTCAGCAGGGTCGCCAGGACGTGCCCCAGGGTGACCGAACTGGGGTAGGCGCCGTCCAGGCCGAAGATGCCGTCGGTGTCGTGGATGACGATGTCCGCCGTCACGTCGACCCGCTGGTCCAGCCGCAGCAGGCCCCGGTCGACCTTGTCGAGCACCGCGACGGCCACCGCGATCTTGTTCACGCTGTACGCCTCGACGACGCGGTCCGCGTGGTCCTCGACGGCGGGTTTCACCACGCAGTCCGGGTCGGCCACGCCGATGTGGGACGACCACGTGCCGCCGGCGAGCAGCGTCGCCACGCCGTACTTGAACGCGATCTTCCGCCGGGCCAGCTCGGCCGTCGTCGGGATCAGCGCGTCCCAGTCCGCCTCGCTCCGCTCCGCCTGGGCGGACGCGGTCCCGGCCGTTCCCAGCACGGCCGTCGCGGCGGCCGCCGAGCCGAGCCCGAGCGCGAACCTGCGGTTGATGTCCATGTGCCCCCAATCAGTGGATACGTCCCTATGACGCCGGCGGGGACGAGAACGTTGCCCGGCTCCCGGCAGGTGATCGAACCAGTACGCTGCGCCGGGTGGGCGAACAGGTGTTCCTCGTGACGGGGGCGAGTCGCGGCATCGGCGCGGCGACCGCCCGGATGGCCTCGGCACGCGGGTACCGGGTGGTGCTGGCCGCGCGGGACGCGTCGTCGACCGCCCGGCTGGCCGCCGAACTGGGCGGGCCCGACCGGGCGTGGTCGGCGTCGTGCGACGTGACCCGGTACGAGCAGGTTGCCGGGCTCGTCCAGCGGGTCGAGGAGCAGTGGGGCCGGCTCGACGTGGTGTTCGCCAACGCCGGCGCGAGCGTGGTCACCTCGTTCACCGCGGAGGACGGCGCGCCGCCCGCCGAGTGGGGCGACATGGTGCTGACGAACGTGTGCGGGCCCGCGTTCACCGCGCGCGCCGCGATGCCCGCGTTGACGAGGCACGGCGGTCACCTCGTGCTGACCGGTTCGGCGGCCGGGCGCGGCGTGCGGCCGGGGAGCCTCTACGCGGCGACGAAGTGGGCCGTGACGGGGCTGGCGCAGGCCATCCGCGCCGAGTGCGTCGGCACCGGTCTGCGCGTCACGCTCGTGCAGCCCGGTCTCACCGACACCGGCGGCATCCCGGCGTCGCGGGCGGCCGACCCGAAGCTGGCGCCGGAGGACGTGGCGCGGGCCGTGCTGTACGCGGTGGAGCAGCCGCCGACGGTCGACGTCAACGAGATCCTGGTGCGGCCGGTGGGGCAGGACGCCCACCGGTGAGCCGCGCGCCGGAAAAGGGGAACGCACCACCGGCCGCCGAGGCGTGGGCTGGATGTGGCGGCCGGTGGTGCGCGGTGTGCCCGGTGGTGGGTCGCCCCACCACCGGGCACGTGGTCAGCCCTTGGTGCAGGACTGGCCGTTCACCCGGAAGTCGGTCGGTTCACCCGAGCCGCCGCCGGAGGAGTTGAAGCCGATGCCGGCCGTGCCGCCACCGCCGACGTTGCCGTTCCACGGCATGTTCGTCGCGGTCGCGGCCTGGCCCGACTGGGACCAGTTCGCCGACCAGCCCTGCGTGATCTTCTGCGTGCCGGGCAGCGTGAACTCCAGCTTCCACGACGTCCACGCCTGGGTGCCGGTGTTGGTGATCGTGATGTTGGCGGACATGCCGCCGTTCCACGTCGTGGCCTGCCACTTCACCTTGCACGCGCCCGGCGGGATGCTGCCGGGCTGGGTCCGCACGACCACCTGCGTGGACTGCGAGGACAGGCCCGCGCCGTTCTTGGCCGTCACGTACAGCGTGTACGCGGTGTCCTGGCGCAGGTTGGTGAGCGTCGCCGACGGCGTGGTGGTGGTGGCGAGCACGCGCAGCGCGTCACCCTCCACCGACACGACCTGGTACTCGCGCACGCCGCTCTCGGCGTCCGACGACGGCGTCCACGCGAGCTTGAAGCCCGTGGAGGTGATCTCCGACGCGGTGGGCGCGCCGGGCCGCGACGGGGGCGTGGTGTCGACCGGGGGAGCGGTGGTGACCTTCTCCGCCGCCCAGTTGGCGACCCACGCGAACGCCGAGTTCCAGTTGACCGTGACCTCGTTGACCGAGTACGCCTCGATGTGGTCGACGAAGCACTTCTGCGGCTTGCAGCCCTGGAGCAGTCGCGCGGCGATCGGGTCCTGGAGCGCGCTGTTCGGACCGCCCGAGAGCGCGCCGGGCGGCGCGATCGGCAGGGTCGGGTCCAGCTGGTTCGCCCAGTGCCGGTGGTGCACGTTGCGCACCGCCTGCTCGCCGTAGCCCGTGACGTAGGAGTACGACAGCGGGTTGCGGCCCAGCAGGTAGTGCAGGCCCTGGAACACGCCCTCGCGGTACTTGGCGGCGCCGGTGAAGTCGTGCGCCAGCGCCAGCACCGAGATGTTGTTGGTCACCAGGCCGTTGGAGCCCCAGTCGTAGCCCTCGGTCGGGCGGTACGGGGCCGGGTAGCCCTGGGCCGCCATCTGCGACAGGTGGCCGTCGGCGACGGAGACGAACTTCGCCTTGATCGCCGCCACGTCCGCCGCCGGGAGGCCGTTGGGCACCAGGGCGAGCGTGATGTCGCCGAGCGGGCCCGTGGCGCCCCAGTCGAAGCCGCGGTTGTTCAGGCTCGCGCCCTTGAAGTGCGCCGACGACGTGACGTCGGCGCGGTAGGACGCCTCACCGGTGGTGGTGAACAGCTCCACCGCGGCCCAGTAGAACTCGTCGGTGACGTCCGGGTCGCTGTACGCGCCGCCGCCGGTGCCGTCGTTCGGGTCGGCGATCTTGGCCGGGTTCGCCTTGGCCGCCGCGTACGCCCGCACGGCCGCCGCCTGCGCCTTGGCCGAGAACGCCGGGTCGATCGTCTTCCAGATGCGGGCGGCCTGCGCGGCCACCGCGGCCGTGTTCAGCGTCGCGGCCGTGCTGGTCGCGGACAGCCGCCGGGCCTGCGGGTCCTGGTGCGGCAGCAGGGGGAGGCCGGTCCAGTTCACGTCGTGGATCTTGTGGTGGACCATGCCGTCGGGCGCCTGCATCTTGAGCAGGAACTCGACCTCCCAGCGGGCCTCGTCCAGGATGTCCGGGACGCCGTTGGCGCTCTCCGGGATGCGCAGCTTGCCGTCGCCCAGCGCGGCGGCGTCGCCGATCAGCTTGGCGCGCTCGTAGGTGTTGAGCACCTGCCACGCCGAGATGCCGCCGTTGACGACGTACTTGCCGTGGTCGCCCGCGTCGTACCAGCCGCCGCGCACGTCGAGCGTGTAGCCGCAGTCGAGGCCGGTGAGGCAGGGGACGGCGTCGTCGCCCTTGTTCGGCGCGACGTTGAGGTGGCCGGCGGGGCGCGCGTACTCGTCCCCGACGTACTGCGCCTCGATCTCGATGCCGCTGCGGTTGTGGTAGAAGTACGCCAGCGAGTCGTAGCGCAGCTTCTTGACCTGGTCGGTCCCGATGTCGAACGGGAAGCTCGTCTCCGTGCCGACCGTCAGCGTGTAGCCGGTGCCGACCGTGTCGTAGGACGAGAAGTCGATCAGGTGCGTCCGGTCGCCGGAGTCCGCGTCCAGGCCCTTCGGGGTGGTCTGACCGGTGGCCACGGTGGTGCCGCCGGAGTTCTTCAGCACCCACGTCTGCGCCGCGGTCGCGTCCGTCGTCAGGGTCGCCTGCTTGGGCAGGCCCGGCACGTAGCCGACCTGGTCGACGTTGACCTTCTTCGCCGGCACGGCCGGGTCGCCGCCCGGCGGCTTCACGCCGCCGACCAGGGAGACGTTGTCCACGCAGACCGTGTTGGCCGCCGCCTGCCCGCCGAGCTGGAACGTCGCCTGGCCGTTGCCGGCGTCGGGGAAGTCCAGCTCCGAGGTGAAGGTGAAGCTGAACGTCTGCTTGGTGGTCGTCAGCTGCACGGTGTGCGAGGCGATGCCGCGGTAGGGGCTGACGCCCTCGCCGAGGTTCGCCGTGATCGGCTGCGGCGTGGTGGCGCGGGCGTCGAACTTCATCGTGTACGACTGGCCGGCCTCGAACGGCACGCCGTTCTGGCCGATCAGCGCGTCCCACGGGTTGGCGGTGCCGCCGGGGACGGCCGCGCACAGCTCACCGTTGGTGAGCCGGTTGGTGACGCCGGTGCCGGCCCACCACGGGTCGGCGGTGCCGCTGCTGAACGTGCCGTTGATCAGCCGCTCGTAATCGGCCGCCTGGGCCGTTCCGGCGGCCAACGCGCCGCTCACCGCCACGAGGGCGAGGGTTGCGGTGGTCCGACGGCGCCACCGGGGGGAGGGAAGCGATCTCATGGACGGGGTCTCCTCCGTCTGCTCTGACGGTTGACGACGCTTCTGGGAGCGCTCCCTGGGAGCGCTCCCAGAGACTCTAGGGTGACCGCGCGCACATTCACAAGACTGAATTCGACCTCCAGTCAACCGAAGGTCACGGGCTGTGAACGTGCACGTGTTCGGCGGGAGACCCGCGTCACATCGAGTGGGCTCCGGTCAGCGCAGCGCGCCGTAGCCCTCGGTCACGATCCGCGGGGCCATCGCGGCGTACGCGGCGGGGTCGTCCGGCGCCCACGTGCCCAGCCCGTCCACGTAGCGGTTCATCATGCAGAACGCCGCGGCGATCAGGACGGTGTCGTGCAGCTCCAGGTCGGTCGCGCCGGCCTCCCCGGCCTTCGCGACCAGCTCGGCGGTGACCGCGCGCCCGCTCCCGGCCACCGCGGCCGCGACGTCCAGCAACGCCGACAGCTTCGGTGACGGCTCGTGGTCCCCGGGCAGCTGCGCGGCGGCGAACGCGGCGTGCGACGAGGCGCAGAACGTGCACGAGTTCAGCTCCGACACGTGCGCGGCGATCAGCTCCCGCTCACCCCGGCTCAGGGTGCTCGGGCCGCGCAGCAGCACCTCGGCCAGCTCGGCGAGCGGTCCGGCGGTCTCCGGGCGGTAGGTCATGAGCCCGGCGATGCCGGGGAGCGGGTTGTCCAGCTCGATGTGGGCCATGCGGACAGTGTCGTGATCACCCGGGCCGGGCACGAGCGTCGAACGGCCCAAGCGGCCCGTCGCCCGGCGTCGATTCACCCGTACGGCCCGCCGGCCGCGCCCGCCGGCGGTCGACAACTACCGGTAGTCGTCCTCCTGGAGGCAACCGTGGGCAAGAGGCCCGTCGTCGTGGGCGCGGTCGTGCTGGCCGCGCTCGGCGCGTTCGCGGCGCTGGGCGCCCTGCTCGCGCCCGACTCGCCGTCCACCGACGCCCGCGCGCTGGCGGGCGTCGCGCTGGCCGCCGCCCGGGACGCGCCGGGGGCCGACCCCGGCGGCGACCCGGACGTCGTCGCCGCCGGGGTGGCCCGCGTGCTGCCCGAGGGCACGCGGGCCGTCGTCGTCCGGCCGGGACGCGCCAACGAGGCTCCCACCAGGTCCGGCACCCACCGGGTCGCCGTGGTGGTCGGGGAGGTGGACCGGGCGGCGGTGTCGCTGCTCGTGGCCAACGGGGGCGTCGTCGGCTCCGCGGCCACGCCCGACGGCTGGTGGGCGGCGGTGTCCGCGCCCGCGTCCGTCGCCGCGCCCGTGGGGCCGGCCCTGGCGTTGCTGGTGGCCGCGGCCCTGCTGGGCGCCGCGGCGGCGGAGCTGCCCCGCGGCCGGCCGGCCCCCCGGCGGGGCGACGCGCTGGTGCGCGGTGTGGTGGGGCTGCTGCCGCACATGCCCGAGGACGTGGCGTGGCGGACCCGCGACGTGCTGGCGGCGAACGGCGTGCGGCCGCTCGTGCCCGACGGTCGGCGGGTCGGCGCCCGGTGCCGGGTGGTGTCGACCGAGGTGACCGACGACCCGGACCTGGTGGGCACGGTGGCGCGCACGCTGCGACCCGGGTACGCGGAGGGGGAGCGGGTGGTGGTGCCGGCGCGCGTCGTGGCCTACGTGGCCCGCGGGGTGGGGCGGGAGGGCGACCGACGTGGTTGAGCCGGTGGATCAGCGGGTCGCGGCGCGGGCGTAGGCGCCGGGCGTGACGCCGTAGCAGCGCCGGAACCAGCGGGTCAGGTGGGCCTGGTCGGCGAACCCGGCCGCGGCGGCCGCCTCCGCCGGCCGCACGCCGTCCGCCAGGAGCCGCCGGGCCTCGCGCAGCCGCCGCTGGCGCTGGTGCTCGCTGGGCGACAGGCCGTACCGGGCGCGGTAGGCGCGGTAGAGGGCGAAGCGGCTCAGGCCCGTCGCCTCGACCAGGTCCGCCGGCGCCAGGTCGTCCGCGTAGTGCGCCTCGACGAGGTCCCGCGCCGGGCCCGGGTCGCCGTGCGCGGTCGTCGGACCGGGCAGCGGGGTCACGTGGGCCGCCATCGCCCGGACCGCCCGCACCAGGTGCTCGTCCCGGGCCAGCGCGCCCTCGCGCAGGGCGGCGTGCAGGTCGCGCAGGGCGCCGGCCAGGGCGGGGGAGCGCACCACCGGGTCGCGGAACAGCGGCAGCCGGGGCACCAGGTCCGCGACCAGGTCCGGTCCGATGTGGACGATCCGGTAGGTGAAGCCGTCCTCGGCGCCGGTGCGGCCGTCGTGCGCCTCGTCGGGGTTGAAGGCGAGCACCATGCCCACCGTGCTGGTGTGCGCGCCGCCCCGGCAGCGGAACGCCTGCACGCCCTGCTCGGTCACCCCGAAGGAGTAGGCGTCGTGGCTGTGCCGGTGGTAGCGGTGCGACGTGAAGTGGGCGTGCATCGCCTCCAGCGGCTGGTCGGCCGCCCGCCAGTAGCGCGTCCACTGCACCGGAACATTGAACCGCACCACCACCTCCGTGAGCGCGCTCTCATGGAAAGGTGCCGGTCAGCGCCTTGCGACACCGAAAACCGAGCTGCACTCTTGACTGGTGTAGACCATTTCCGGTTGAGTGGCCCTCGTCACGTCCGATGGGCGCTTCCAACGGGAAGGAGTGATCACGTGTCGAGAATCCGCGTAGTGGCGGCGATCGCCGCTGTCGTGGTCGGGGCGGCACTGACGGTCGTCGCGGCCAACTCCGCCGCTTCCGCCGCGGCGTGCGCGTCCGCGTGGAGCTCGTCAGCCGTCTACACCAACGGCATGACGGCCTCCCACGCCGGCAAGAACTGGCGTGCCCAGTGGTGGACCCAGAACGAGACCCCCGGCTCCGCCGCGGTCTGGGCCGACCAGGGCGCCTGCGGTGGCACCACGCCCCCGCCCGCCTCCTGCGACCACCCGAACTGGGTGCAGGGCCAGTGGTACACCGCGGGCAGCATCGTCAGGTACACCAACGGCCTCTACTACATCGCCGAGCACGACAACCCGGGCTACGACCCGGTCGTCAGCACCTGGTACTGGGAGCCGCACACCTGCGGCACGAACCCGCCGACCACCACCACCGCCCCGCCGGTGAACGGCAACTTCGTGGTGAGCGAGAGCCAGTTCAACACGATGTTCCCGGGCCGGAACCCCTTCTACACCTACGCCGGCCTCACCGCGGCGCTGAGCGCGTACCCGGGCTTCGCCAAGACGGGCAGCGACACGGTCCGCAAGCAGGAGGCGGCGGCCTTCCTGGCCAACGCCAACCACGAGACCGGCGGCCTGGTGCACGTCGTCGAGCAGAACCAGGCGAACTACCCGCACTACTGCGACCCGGGCCGGCCCTACGGCTGCCCCGCCGGTCAGGCGGCCTACTACGGCCGCGGTCCCATCCAGCTCAGCTGGAACTTCAACTACAAGGCGGCGGGCGACGCGCTCGGCCTCCCGCTGCTGACCAACCCGTGGCTCGTGCAGAACGACGCCTCGGTCGCCTGGAAGACGGCCCTCTGGTACTGGAACACCCAGAACGGCCCGGGCACCATGACCCCGCACGACGCGATGGTCAACCAGCGCGGCTTCGGCGAGACGATCCGCAGCATCAACGGGTCGCTGGAGTGCGGCGGGCGCAACCCGGCGCAGGTCCAGAGCCGGGTCGACGCCTACAACCGGTTCGTCGGCATCCTCGGCGTGCCCGCGGGCAACAACCTGTACTGCTGAGGCCGTGCCGTTGGGCGACGACCTGCATCGCCCACCGGAGCGCACGGTGGAGGGGGCCGCGAGTCAGGACGCGGCCCCCTTCGCCGTTCCCGGGCGAGGGGCCCGGCGCTCGTCGGTTCGCCCGTTCACAGTCGGGGTGCGCGTCACTGCTCCGGTCGGTTCACGTCCTTGACCCGGATGACGATCGCGATTATGGTCTAGACCACGTCGCGTTGCGTTGCACGGTGCTAGCACGCTGTGACGCTGCGCGTGATCCGGCCGCCGCGGATTTGGAACCCTGCCTTGGGGGCCCTCGTTCCGGGTCCCCTCCGAAGGAGCTGGACATGAACCTCAAACGCAAGCTGGCGGCGGTGCTCGCCGGTGTGGGCATCGCGCCGTTCATCGTCGTGGTGTCGGCGGGAACCGCGAGCGCGCACGGCTACATCTCCTCGCCGCCGAGCCGGCAGGCGATGTGCGCGCAGGGCCGCGTCTCCGACTGCGGTCCCGTCGTCTACGAACCGCAGAGCGTGGAAGGTCCGAAGGGCCAGCGCAACTGCCACGCGGGACTGACCCCGTTCGCGCCCCTCAACGACGACAGCAAGGCGTGGCCGACCACCTCGGTCGGCGGCACGGTGGCGTTCAACTGGACCCTGACCGCCCGGCACGCCACCAGCACGTGGGAGTACTACGTCGGCGGCACCCGCATCGCCGAGTTCAACGACGGCGGCAGGCAGCCCAACGCCACCGTCACGCACAACGTGAACCTCGGCGGGCGCACCGGCCGGATCAAGCTGCTGGCCATCTGGAACATCGCAGACACGCCCATGGCGTTCTACTCCTGCGTCGACCTCCAGGTCGGCGGTGGCGGCAACCCGCCGACCACCACGACCACCCCGCCGACGACCACGACGAGGCCGCCGACGACCACCACCACCCGCCCGCCGACCACGACGCAGCCCCCCGTGGGCGGCACGTGGGCGCCGAACACCGCCTACCGGACCGGCGCGCAGGTGACCTACGGCGGTGCGAGCTACCGCTGCGTCCAGGCCCACACGTCCCTCGTGGGCTGGGAGCCGCCGAACACCGCCGCGCTGTGGCAGAAGCTGTAGCGACGCGGTGACACCGGCCCGTCCGCGCCTCCCTGTCACGGCGCGGGCGGGCCGCCCGGTCCGAGCACCACAACCGAAGAGGAGGACGACCCGTGCGACGCCTCGCGGCCCTGCTGGCCGGGTTGGCGGTCCTCACCGCGTGCGGGGGTGGCTCGACTCCCGAGCCCGCCGCCGCCCCGGTGTCGACCGCGGTGGAGACGGAGGAGTTCAACCAGACCGACGTGATGTTCCTCCAGATGTCCGTGCCCCACCACCGGGCCGGGCTGGAGATCGTGGCGCTGGCGAAGGACCGCCGGGTGCGCGACGAGGTCAGGACGCTCGCCGCCGCCATCGAGGTGACCCAGCTGTCCGAAGTGGACTCCATGACGAAGTGGCTCGTGGACTGGGAGCAGCCCGAGGAGGCCGGTGACGACCCGCAGCTGCACGCGGGCCACGGCGGCGACCACTCGACGAGCCCCGAGGCCATCGCGGAACTCGCGGCCACGCCGGCGGGCGAGTTCGAGAAGGCGTTCCTGAACCTGCTGATCGCCCACCAGCACAACGCGGTGTCCATCGCGAAGCTGGAGCGCGAGGGCGGCGTCAACCCGCAGGCGAAGGCCCTGGCCGACCGGATCTTCGAGTCGCGCACCGCGCAGATCGCGCAGATGCTCGGCTACCTCGACTAGAGCGCCAGCTCCAGCCCGCTGGTGAAGCGGCGGTGCTCACCGGTCACCGGATCGGTGAACTCCAGCACCTTCGCCAGCAGCTGGAGCGGGTCGCGGAAGTCGTCCAGCGGCTTCTCCCGCAGCACGGGGTAGAAGTCGTCGTTGCGGATCGGCACGCCCAGCGACGCCATGTGCAGGCGGAGCTGGTGCGTGCGGCCCGTCGAGGGCAGCAGGCGGTACCGCGCCCAGCCGCCCCGGTGCCCCACCAGCTCCACGCGGGTCTCCGCGTTCGGCGGGCCGGGCACCTCCTGCGCCGTGATCACGCCCTTGACCTTCACGATGCGGCTCGTCACCGTGCGGGGCAGCTCCAGCGCGGGGTCGTGCGGCGCGACGGCCTCGTACTCCTTGCGCACCACGCGGTCCTTGAACATCGTCTGGTACTTCCCGCGCAGCGCCGGGTCGACGACGAACATCACCAGCCCCGCCGTGACCCGGTCCAGCCGGTGCGCGGGGCTCAGGTGCGGCAGGCCCAGGCTCGTGCGCAGCCGCACCAGCGCCGTCTCCACGACGTGGCTGCCGCGCGGGATGGTGGCCAGGAAGTGCGGCTTGTCCGCCACCAGGATCGCGTCGTCGCGGTGCACGACGCGGATGTCGAACGGCACCGGCACCTCGTCGGGCAGGTCGCGGTGGAACCACACCGACGAGCCGGGGACGTAGGCGGCGTCCGGCGCGAGGGGGCCGGCCAGGTCGTGCACCGCGCCCTCGGCGAGCATCGCGTCGATGCGCTCGGGCGCGACCCGCGGCAGCCGCTCGACCAGGTGGTCGCGCACGGTCGCCCACGTCCCGTCCGGTGGCAGCCGCAGGCGTGCCGGGTCGAGGCCGTGGCGCTGGGCCAGGAGCGCCGGCCGCTGCTTGCGCCTCATCGTGTCCGCCTCATCGGGCGGGGAGCCTACGCGGCGTCGGAGAACACCGGCTGGTAGCCCAGGGCGGTGAACATTCCGGTCAGCATCGTGCGGGTGTTCTCGTCGGCCCGGCCGGTGAGGTCGGACTCGCGGGCCGCGTCGCCGATCTTCTGCTCGGCGGCCACGTAGAACGGCTGTTGGTCCTGCGTCTCGACGAGCGAGGCGAGGCGGTCGAACAGGCCCCGCTCCTCGGCGAAGACGTAGCAGCGCTCCTGCACGAGGTTCGGCTTGTCCAGCGTCGCGCCGGGCAGCGCCAGCTCCACGGTCTTCTTCTCCGCGTCGACCTCCAGGGCGTCCTCGGCGAGGCCGGAGAAGTCGACGTAGGCGTTCACCGTGCCGGCCGCCACGAACAGGGTGCGGCGGCCCGCGAGCGCCGCCGGGACGTGGCGGACGTCCTTCTCGATGTCGAGCACGACCTGGAAGTCGCCCGCCGCGGCGTGGTACTGGCTCAGGTCGCGCAGCGACTGGAGCAGCGCCGGTTGGCTGCGGTCGATGGTGTCGGTGCCGAACCTCGGCACGACGACGAGCGCCCCCACCAGGACCACGATCCCGACCACGGCCACCGCCGCCGCACCGATGCGCCACTTCATGGTCCTGGCATACCCAATCGGGTCACCGGGGAATCCGCTCACGGTCCCCGTGCTGCCCTTCGTCCCCGATCGGTCCTCGACCGTTCTCGCCGGTGGTCATCCCAGCGTCACCGCAACTACACGAACGTGCAGGTCACGATCACGCGCACGTGGTGTGTGGCAGTCCGGCGACCGGGAACCCGTCGGTGTCGGCGCACGTGCGCCACCCCGTGGAGGAACCCATGACCGTCATCGACGCCGTGCGGAGCGACCTCGACTCGGTCCGCGCCGACGTGGACTCCGTGATCGACGACTTCCTGGCCGAGCAGGCGCGCCTCGCGCCCGACCCGTGCCTGCCGCCGATGGTCGAGGTGCTGACCGGTTTCATCGCGGGCGGCAAGCGCTTGCGGCCCCTGTTCTGCCACAGCGGGTTCCTCGCGGCGGGCGGTGCGCCCGGCGACCCGGCGCTGCTCCGCACGGCGGCGTCGCTGGAGCTGTTCCACACCTTCGCGCTGGTCCACGACGACGTCATGGACCGCTCGGCGCTGCGGCGCGGCAGGCCGACGGTGCACCGGCTGCTCGCCGAGCGGTTCGGCACCGAGCGGTTCGGCACCGACCGCTCCCGCGCGGCGCGCGGCGCGCGGCGGTTCGGCGTCAGCGCGGCGATCCTGCTCGGCGACCTGTGCCACTCCTGGTCGGACGAGCTGCTGCGCCGCGCCGAGGCCGCGGCCGGCCCGCAACCCGTGGTGCGCGAGCTGCTGCACACCATGCGCACCGAGCTGATCGCCGGGCAGTACCTCGACCTGGTGGGGACGGGGCGGCCGAGCGTCGACCCGGTGCGCGCGGCGTGGCGGGTGGCCCGGCTCAAGACCGCCCGGTACACGGTGGAGCTGCCGCTGCGCATCGGCGCGGCGCTGGCCGGCGGGGACGCGGCGCTGGCGCGGGCGTGCGGCGCGTACGGCCGCCCGGTGGGCGAGGCGTTCCAGCTGCGCGACGACCTGCTGGGCATGTTCGGCGACCCGCTGGTCACCGGGAAGCCCGCGCTGGACGACCTGCGCGACGGCAAGCCGACCGTGCTGTTGGCGTTGGCGTGGCAGCAGGCGACGCCGGGGCAGCGGGACGTCATCGAGGCCCTGCACGGCGATCCCGAACTGGACCACGAGCGGGCCGAGCTGCTGCGCGACGTGGTCCGGTCGACGGGCGCGGTCGAGCGGGCCGAGCAGCTGATCTCGGTGCGCGTGGACCGCGCGCTGAGCGCGCTGCGGACCGCCGCGATGGACCAGGCCGCGAAGCCGCTGCTGGCGGAGCTGGTGGCGAGGGCGACCCGCCGCCGCCGCTGAGAGGGATGGTGCCGAGGGGGCGGTGCCGAGGGGGCGGTGCCGAGGGGGCGGTGCCGAGGGGGCGGTGCCGGGTAGCGTCCGTCGGGTGCGGCCACTGTCGCTGATCGACGTCGACGGGCCGTCGCACCCGTTCGCCGTCCGCACCCCGTCCGCACCCCGTCCGAGGGGTGCGCGGAGCACCGCAGGCGGTGGTCGCGGCCGCCCTGGCGCGAGTGTGTCGTGCGGCGGGCACGGCCCGACCCCGCGCACGGTCCCGCGCTGCTCGACCTCGCCCGCCCTGATCCGCCGTGGACCCGGCCACCGGCCTGAGCGCCGCGCGATCCACGCCCGCGGCGCGGGCGTTGCGCGCCTGGCCGGGTCCTGACGCTCGGTATCCGCCGGTCCGGGACTTTCGTCCATTCGAGCAAGACTTTTGTCAATATAAGACAAAAGTCTTGCGGACTTAAGTACTACACAAACAGAATTGCCCTCACGTCCAGCTGTGAGCTGGACCACAGCCTCACCGTTCGAGCCCGGCGACGTGCGAACGAGGAGTACGCGGTGCGAGGTAAGCGAAGCACGTCCACGAGGCCACCCACCCGCCTGGCCGCGCCGGCCACCGCTCCCGCGGTCGCGCACCCCGACGCCAACCCGACCCGGTTCGACGCGGTCGTCTGGCCCTCCACCACCGGCGACGTGCTCGACGACGTCACCAGCACGGACCCCGCGCGACCTGGCGCGGGGGCACATCGGCCTCCAGGACCACGGTGACGGCGACGACGTGTGGTCCCGCGACATCCGGATCAAGGAGCTGTGAGTGCGACGGACCGGTCTGTGGTTGATCGGCGCGCGCGGTTCGGTGGCGACCACGGCGGTGTGCGGGCTCCTGGGCCTGCGCGCCGGCCTGGTGCCGCCGACCGGCAGCGTCACCGCCCTGCTCGACACCCACGTGCCCGACGGGGTGCTGCCCCCGTGGGACTCGCTGGTGGTGGGCGGGCACGACGTGGTGTCCACCCCGCTCGCGAAGCGGGCCGAGCACCTGGCGCGGGCGGGCGTCGTCCCGGCCGACCTGCTCGGCCCCATCGCCGCGGGCCTCGCCGAGGTGCAGGCCGAGCTGCGCGACGTGCCGCAGCTCGGCCCGCAGGTCGAGGTCGCCGCCCGGATGGTCGCCGACCTCGCGTCGTTCCGGTCGCGGCACTCGCTGGACCGGGTCGTGGTCGTCAACGTGGCCTCCACCGAGCCGCCCGCGCCGCCGCGCCCCGAGCACGCCGACCTGGCCGCGCTGGAACGCGCCCTGTCGTCCGGGGAGGACGTCCTGCCGCCCAGCTCCCTGGCCGCCTACGCCGCGTTCGAGGCGGGGTGCCCGTTCGTGGACTTCACCCCGTCCACCGGGGTGACGCTGCCCGCGCTCGACGAGCTGGCGGCCGTCGTCGGCGTGCCCTACGCGGGGCGCGACGGCAAGACGGGGGAGACCCTGGTCCGCACGGTGCTCGCGCCGATGTTCACCGCGCGGGCGCTGCGGGTGCTGTCGTGGGCGGGCACCAACCTGCTCGGCGGCGGCGACGGGGCCACCCTGGAGGACCCCGACCACGCGTCGAGCAAGCTGCGCACCAAGGCGTCGGGGCTGGCCGCGCTGCTCGGGCACCCCGTCGTCGCGCCGCTGCACATCGACAACGTGCCCGACCTGGGCGAGCGCAAGACCTCGTGGGACCACGTGTCGTTCGAGGGCTTCCTGGGCGCGCGCATGTCGTTGCAGTTCACCTGGTCCGGCCTGGACTCGGCCCTGGCCGCGCCGCTGGTGCTCGACCTGGCCCGACTGCTCGCCGCGGCGCACCGGGCCGGGCGGGTGGGCGTGCAGGGCGCGCTCGGGTTCTTCTTCAAGGACCCGCTCGGGTCGACCGAGCACGGGTTCGCCCGGCAGACCCGCGACCTGGCCGAGTGGGTGGAGGGCCTGTGAACCCCTACCTGCGGCTGGTCCGCGCGCCGGCGGCGCTGACGGTGCTCGGCGACGCGGTGGCGGGGGCCGGCGGCGTCCTGCGCGGTCGCCGGCTCCTGCTGCCGCTGTCGTCGGTCGCCCTGTACTGGGCGGGGATGGCGCTCAACGACTGGTCCGACCGCGCGGTGGACGCGGTGGAGCGCCCGGAGCGGCCCATCCCGTCGGGGCACGTGTCGCCGGGGGCCGCGCTGGCCGTGGCGGGCGGCCTCACCGGGGTGGGCCTGGGGCTGGCGGCGTACGCCGGGGGTCGCCGCTCGCTGGCCACGGCGGGCGCGCTGGCGGGCGCGGTCTGGGCCTACGACGCGGTCCTGAAGAACACGGTCCTGGGGCCGGTCGCCATGGCCGCGTGCCGGGGGCTCGACGTGCTGCTGGGCGCCGGACCCGGCGGTCGCCGGGCCGCCCTGCCCGCGGCCGGGGCGCTGGCCGCGCACACCCTCGGCGTGACCGCCCTGTCGCGCGGCGAGGTGCACGGCACGTCGCCGTCGGTGGCGCGGGCGGCGCTGGTCGGGACCTGCGCGACGGCGGTGGCGGTCGCCGCGCGCGGCCCCCGGTCCGCGGTCGGCGCACTCGGGTACGCGGCGCTCGTGGGCCGCGCGCAGCTGGCCGCGCTGGAGGACCCCTCCGCCGGGCGGGTCCGGGCGGCGACCGTCGCCGGCATCCACGGCATGGTGCCCCTCCAGGCGGCGCTGGTGGCCCGCGGCCCGCTGCGGTCGGCGCTGGCCGTGGCGTGCGCGCTGCCGCTCGCGCGGCGCTTCGGGCGGAAGGTGGGACCGACGTGACGTTCCGGCTCGGCTACGGCACCAACGGGTTCGCCGGCCACCGGCTCGACGACGCCCTCGCGGTCATCGCCGACCTCGGCTACCGGGGCGTGGCGCTGACGCTCGACCACCACCACCTCGACCCGTACGCCGACGACCTCCCCGCCCGGGTCGACGCGGTGGCCCGGCGGCTGGCCGAGCTGGACCTCACCGTCGTGGTCGAGACCGGCGCCCGCTACCTGCTCGACGCCCACCGCAAGCACCACCCGACCCTCGTGTCCGAGGGGCAGGACCGGCGGGTCGACTTCCTCGGCCGGGCGATCCTCGTCGCCCGCGACCTCGGCGCGGACTGCGTGTCCTTCTGGTCCGGCGTCGCCGCCCGGCCGGACGGCGCGTGGGACCGGCTGCGGTCCGGGGTCGCGCGGGTGGTCGACCTCGCCGACCGGGCCGGCGTGCGGCTGGGCCTGGAGCCCGAACCCGGCCACGTCGTCGAACGGCTCGACCAGGCCCTGGCCCTGCGCGCCGAGCTGGGCGACCCCGCGCCGCTGGGCATCACGCTCGACGTGGGGCACTGCGTGGCCGTCGAACCCGAGGACGCCGCCGCGTGCGTCCGCCGGGCCGGCGACCTGCTGGTCAACGTGCAGCTGGACGACATGCTGCCGGGCGTCCACGAGCACCTGGAGTTCGGCGAGGGCGACCTGGACCTGCGCGGGACCCTCGCCGCCCTGGACGACACCGGCTACCGCGGCCTGGCCGCCGTCGAGCTGCCCCGGCACAGCCACGCCGCGCCGCGGGTGGCCCGCCGGGCGTTCGCCGCGCTCACCGCCGCCACCGCGCCCGACGTCCCCGACCCGGACTGGTTGGCCGAGGCCGAACGCCGCGTCCGCGCCGACCCCGCCGCGATCCGCGCCCTCTTCCCCGCCGTCGGCCGCGAGGTCGGCCGGGGACCGCTGCGGGCCGACGACCCCGGCGGCCTGGTGCACGGCACGGTGGACGACGCGGCCCGCGCCCGGCTCGTCGCCGCACTGCCCGACGCGACCGAGCTGCCCGCCCTCTACCGGTACGGCGACGACGCCGAGCGGCGCGGCGTGCTGCGGGCCCTCACCCCGGACACCGACCCGGACGTGGGCCTGCCGATCGTGCGGGACGCGCTGCGCGCCAACGACACCCGCCTCGTCGCCGCCGCGCTCGGCCCGTTCGCCGCCCGCCACCTCGACCGGCACGCCTGGCGGCACGGGGTGCTCAAGTGCCTGTTCACCGGCATCCCGCTGGCCGCCGTGCACGGCCTGCGGGACCGGACCGACGACGAGCTGCTGCGCATGACCGCCGACTACGCCGCCGAACGCGAGGCCGCCGGTCGGGACGTGCCCGCCGACGCGCTGCGCCTGCTGGGGAGGACGCCGTGAGGATCTTCGACCCGCACGTCCACATGACGTCGCGCACCACCGACGACTACGAGTCCATGGCCGCGGTGGGCGTCACCGCCCTGGTGGAGCCCGCGTTCTGGCTCGGCCAGCCGCGCACGAGCGTCGGGTCGTTCGTGGACTACTTCGACTCGCTGATCGGCTGGGAGAGGTTCCGGGCGGCGCAGTTCGGCATCCGGCACCACTGCGCGCTCGCGCTGAACCCGAAGGAGGCCAACGACCCGCGGTGCGCGGAGGTCGTCGACCTGCTGCCCCGCTACCTGGCCAAGGACGGCGTGGTCGCGGTCGGCGAGGTCGGCTACGACTCGATGACGCCGGAGGAGGACGACGCGTTCGCCCGGCAGCTCGAACTGGCCGTCGCGCACGACCTGCCCGCGCTCGTGCACACCCCGCACCGCGACAAGCACGCCGGCACGCTCCGCACGCTGGACGTGGTGCGCGAGTCCGGGCTCCCGCCGGAACGCGTGGTCGTCGACCACCTCAACGAGGTCACCGTGCGCGCGGTGAAGGACTCCGGGTGCTGGGCGGGTTTCTCCATCTACCCCGACACCAAGATGGACGAGCGGCGCATGGTGGCCATCCTGCGCGAGTACGGCACCGAGCGGGTGCTGGTGAACTCGGCCGCCGACTGGGGCCGCTCCGACCCGCTCAAGACCTACCGCACCGGGCGGGCGATGCTCGACGCCGGCTTCGACCAGTCCGACGTGGACGCGGTGCTGTGGCACAACCCGGTCGCGTTCTACGGGCAGAGCGGGCGACTCGTCCTGGACGGGCCCGAGGCGCCGTCGACGTTCGCCGGCAACTCCATCCTGCGCGGCACCCCCGCCGGCGGGGGTGGCTCGTGACCCTCTCCTACTGCACCAACGTCCACCCGGCCGAGGACCTGCGCGGCGTGCTCGCCCAGCTCGACCGGTACGCGGTGCCGGTGCGCGACCGCGTCGGCGGCGAACTGGGCCTCGGCCTGTGGCTGTCCGCCCCGGTCGCGAAGGCGCTCGCCGAGGACCCCGCGCGGCGGGCCGGGCTGCGCACCGCGCTCGACGCGCGCGGCCTGGTCGTGCGCACCCTCAACGCCTTCCCGCACGGCGGGTTCCACGACGAGGTCGTCAAGCACGCCGTCTACCACCCGGACTGGACGACCACCGCGCGCCTGGACTACACGCTCGACTGCGCGACCGTGCTGGCCGACCTGGTCCCGGAGGGCGGCGCGGGCAGCATCTCCACGCTGCCGCTGGCGTGGCGGCACCCGTGGTCCGAGGTCGACCACGCCCGCGCGCTCGACGTGCTCGCCGAGGCCGTCGCCGGGCTGCGCGCCCTGGCCGACGGCACCGGCCGCACCATCCGGCTGGCCGTCGAACCCGAGCCCGGTTGCGTGGTGGACACCGTCGCGGACGCCGTGCGGGTCCTCGCGGGCCGCGTCGACCCCGACCACGTCGGCATCTGCCTCGACACGTGCCACCTGGCCGTGTCGTTCGCCGACCCGGCCGCCGCCGTGCGGTCGATCGCCGACGCGGGGCTGCGCGTGGTGAAGGTGCAGGCGTCGGCGGCGCTGGAGCTGACCGACCCGGCCGGCGCGCCCGCCGTGCTCGGCCCGTTCGCCGAACCCCGCTACCTGCACCAGGTGCGGGCGCTGGTCGACGGGCGCGTGCACCGGGCGGACGACCTGCCCGAGGCGTTCGCGGAACTGCCGACCGGCGGGCCGTGGCGCGTGCACTTCCACGTGCCGCTGCACGCCGCGCCGCCCGCGCCGCTGCGCGCCACCACCGACGTGCTGCGGGAGGCGGTCGCGGCGGTCCGGGAGGTCGGCCACGACCCGGACGTCGAGGTGGAGACCTACACCTGGTCCGTCCTGCCCGGCGCGGGGGAGCGCGGCACAGGGGACCTCGCCGACCGGGACCTCGTCGAGGGGATCGCGGCCGAGCTGCGCTGGGCCGCCGCCGAACTGCCGCTGGAGGTGCGCTCGTGACGACGCCGCTGGTCGTGCTCGACGTCGTGGGCATGACGCCCGCGCTGCTGCCGCACATGCCGAACCTGCGCGCGCTCGGCGAACGCGGGTTCCGGGCGGGGCTGGGCACCGTGCTGCCCGCCGTGACCTGCTCGGTCCAGTCCACCTTCCTCACCGGCCTGACCCCGGCCGGGCACGGGGTCGTCGGCAACGGCTGGTACTTCCGCGACCTCGGCGAGGTCTTCCTGTGGCGGCAGCACAACCGCCTCGTGGGCGGCGAGAAGGTGTGGGAGACCGCACGCCGCCGCGACCCGGACCACACCACCGCCAACATCTGCTGGTGGTACGCCATGGGCGCCACCACGGACATCACCGTCACACCCCGGCCGGTCTACCACGCCGACGGCCGCAAGTCGCCCGACGCCTACGTCAGACCGCCCGACCTGCACGACCGGCTGGTCGAGGAGCTGGGCGAGTTCCCGCTGTTCCGGTACTGGGGGCCGACCGCCTCGATCGCCTCCAGCGAGTGGATCGTCGGCGCGGCGCGCCGGGTGCTGGCCGCGCACCGGCCGGACCTGCTGCTGGTGTACGTGCCGCACCTGGACTACGACCTCCAGCGGCACGGCCCCGACTCGCCCGAGGCCGTGCGGGCGGCCCGGGACGTCGACCGCGCGGTGGAGCCGCTGCTGCGGGACGCGCACGCCGCCGGAGCCACCGTCGTCGCCCTGTCCGAGTACGGCATCACGCCGGCCCGGCGGCCGGTCGACGTGAACCGGGCGCTGCGCCGCGCCGGGCTGCTCCAGGTGCACCGCCAGGCCGGGATGGAGTACCTGGACCCGTGGACGTCCCGCGCGTTCGCGGTGGCCGACCACCAGGTCGCGCACGTCTACGTGGCCGACCCCGCCGACGTCGCCAGGACCCGGGCCGTGCTGGAGGGGCTGGCGGGCGTGGACGCGGTGCTCGACCGGGGCGCGCAGGCCGGCGTCGGGCTGGACCACGAGCGGTCCGGCGAACTCGTGCTGGTCGCCGAACCCGACGCCTGGTTCACCTACTACTACTGGCTGGACGACGACCGCGCGCCGGACTTCGCCCGGGGCGTGGAGATCCACCGCAAACCCGGCTACGACCCGGCGGAGCTGTTCTTCGACCCCGCCGACCGGCTCGCCAAGGCCAAGGCGGGCGGCAACCTCGTGCGCAAGAAGCTCGGCCTGCGCTACGCCATGAAGACCGTGCCGCTCGACCCGTCGGTGGTGCGCGGCACGCACGGCCGCCTGCCCGACGACCCCGCCGACGGCCCGGTGCTGCTGTGCTCGGCCCCGACCCCGCCGGACGTCGTCGAGCGCACCGGCCTGCTGCCCGCGACCGCCGTCCGCGACCTGCTGCTCTCCCTGCAAGGGCTGTCGCCCCGATGACGAGGAGTCCCCTGTGCCCACTCGCCGCACGTTCCTGAGCGCCGCCCTGGCGGCCGGCACCGGCGCCGCGCTCCCGGTCACCGCGTCGGCGACGCCCCGCCCCCACCGCCGCGTGCCGCGGCAGTCGATCGGCATCCAGCTCTACACGCTGCGCGACGTCGTGGGCGACGACCCGGAGCCCGTGCTGTCCGCGCTCGCCGACATCGGCTACCGCCGCGTGGAGCTGGCCGGCACCTACGGGCGCACCGCCGCCGAGTTCGCCCGCGTCCTGCGCCGCACCGGCCTGCGCGCCACGTCCGCCCACGTCGGCATCGACGGCGACCTCGACCAGGTGATCGCCGACGCCCGCACCCTCGGCCACACCTACGTGGTCGTGCCGTGGGTCGACCACGCGACCCTGGCCGAGTGGCGGGCGTTCGCCACCCGCCTGGAGGCGGCGGGGGCGGAGCTGCGCCGCGCGGGCCTGAGCCTGGGCTACCACAACCACGCCCACGAGTTCGCCGCCGTCGAGGGCGCGCGGCCGTTCGACGTGATCACCTCGGGCACGTCGCGCCGCAACGTCCACCTGGAACTGGACCTGTACTGGGCGGTGGTCGGCGGCGTGGACCCGGTCGCCCTGTGCCGCGAGCACTTCCCGAGGGTGCGCCAGTTCCACGTGAAGGACCGCGCGCCGGACGGCTCGTTCGCCGACCCCGGCAAGGGCACGATCGACTTCGCCCGCGTCTTCCGCTCGACGAGGGTCGCCGAGTACATCGTGGAGAACGACCAGCCCGCCGACGCCCTGGCCACCGCCCGGATCGGCTACGAGTACCTGACCCGCCTGAGGTTCTGACCGGGCGCCGGGGGGACAGGGCGTTCCTGTCCGGTCGTGTCAGTGACAGTCTATTGGTCTGGACCATATTCTGGGTGTTCCGCCGCTGTCCGCGCCTCAGCGACCCGAAGGAGCACCGCTCGTGAGGACAGCACGCAGGACGCTCGCCCTGTTCGCGGCCCTGGCCGCGACGACCGCCCTGGGCACCGCACCCACTTCCGCCGCCGAGAAGCCCGTGAGCGACTGGGACCGGATGCTCGCGCAGCAGCCGCTCGTCCGCACCGCCGACACCATCCGGGCCGAGGTGCTGCGCGGCGGTCACGCCGGGTTCGCGGGCCTCGTCCTGGAGGACGACCACGTCGCGCTGTGGTGGAAGGGCGACGTGCCCGCCGCCGTGCGCGACGCCGCCGCCCGGGCCGAGGCGCCGGTCGAGTTCGAGGCCGCCGCCCACTCCGACGCGGAGCTGCGCGAGGCCGCCAAGGTGCTCGACGCCCGACGCGGCGCCGGGGTGCACGCGATCAAGGTGCCCGCGGACGGCAGCGGGCTCGTCCTCGGCACCACGTCCGAGGCCGCCGCGCGCGGCCTCGACGCGGCCGTGGACGTGCCGGTGCGCACCGTCGTCGAGGAACCGCTCGTCCCGGTGTCCCGGCAGAACGACAACCCGCCGTGGAAGGGCGGCGCCACCATCGTGCTCGGCAGCGCCGCGTGCACGTCCGGGTTCGCCGTCCGCAACGGCGACAACGCCCGCTTCCTGCTCACCGCGGGCCACTGCGGCAACCCCGGCGTCCGCGTCACCGACCCCACCGGCGAGTACATCGGCACGGCGGGCGCCAAGCACGGCGACCACGACATCATGCTCGTCCCGACGGGCAACGTGGTGAACCAGCAGTACGTCGGCGGCGGCGACAGCAACTCCGTCGAGGTCGTGCGCGGCTGGGGCGACGTCTACACCGGCGAGTACCTGTGCCAGTCGGGCGTCACCAGCGCGCGCGTGACCGGCAACCCCGTGTGCAACATCAAGGTGCTGTTCTTCTACGCGGACCGCGAGGACCTCGTCGAGGGGGAGCAGGTGAACGGGCAGCAGGCCGCCCGGCCGGGCGACAGCGGCGGGCCCGTCTACGGGCCGTCGTCGTCGGGCGGCGTGATCGCCAAGGGCACCGTGACCCGCACGGCGGGCGCGCGGATCGGGTTCCAGGACTTCCGCACCGCCTCGCGGGACTTCGGCGTCTACATCCCGCTGTAGCCGCTCGTGGGCCGGGCGGCGGTCTCCCCCTCCCGCCGCCCGGCCCACCCCCGGTCCTGGTCCCAGCGCAGGACGTTGCCCCGCTCGGTCACCAGGCGGGCCTCGAGGGGCGCCGACGGGTCCAGGTCCACCTCCACGCGGGCCACGGCCACGCCCGCCGACTTCAGGTTCGCCACGACCGCGTCGAGGTGACGGGTCACGTCCACCGCACCGCGCGAACTCACCAGAAGCATTCGGATCGACACCCCTTCGCCGCCTGTGCACATGGTTTCGGCACGGAGGGGGGTGCTCGGCAGGGACCAAAGTCCCGAATTGCGGGGGACCTCGGACCCCAGCCGGATACGGTCGCCCTGTGAACGGAGACCTGAGCGCCGTCGAAGAGGGTGTCGCGAGACTGGACGCCGTGCTCGAACCCATCGCGAAGAGGCCGGTGGACGTCGACGACCCGGACTGGGCGGAGAAGATGATGGCCGCCCCCGCCCCGCTGGACGAGGCCGGGGTGCGCGAGGAGGCCGAGGCGCTGCTCGCCGAGGTGCTCGCCCGGTACGCGGCCGACGAGTCGTCCCGGCCGGGGCTGCGCGCGCTGTTCCGCCGGTGCTCGTCGTTCCGGTGGGCGGTGAACCGGGCGTTCCCGGCGACGGCGGAGGGCGTGCGGTCGTCGCTGCTGCTGATCTCCCTGCGGGACCTGGGATCGGACCCGCGCGACGAGCTGCTGTCCCTGCGCGCGGTGTGCGAGGCGGCCCGCGACGAGGGGATCGCCCTGGAGCCGGTGCTGCGCGAGGTGGCCGCGATGTCCGCCGACGAGGACCGGCACGGCGTGGGCTCGACCCGGTCCCTGCTGCTGGACGCGGCCGGGTCCTGAACGGCGGACCCACGCCTCCCGGACGCGCGGCTCGCGGGCTCGGGCTCGCGGGCGGTTCCGCCGTTCGGGGTGGGTTGGTGCCGCCGGACGCGGGTACCAGGACGGCTATGGGCGAGGTGAACGGGAATGGGAACGGGTTGGGACGGGCCGAGGGCAGGCGGCCGGAGGGCGTGGACGACGGCACGGTCGAGGCGGTCGGCAAGCTCACCGAGGCGTTGGAGACCACCGAGCGGGCACGCGGGCACCTGTTCTCGTTCCACCAGCTCACCGGCACCGCCGACGCACAGGTGCAGGAGGCCGTGCGGCTGCTGCGCGAGGCCGGGCACGACGACCTGGCAGACCGGCTCGACGCCGAGCTGGTCGGCCGCAACGTGGTGCGCGGCCGGTGGACGTTCCAGCTCGTCGAGGACTACGACGACGGCTACTACCGGACCTTCCGCGAGTGGGAGCGGGACGCGCGGGACCGGCTGCTCGGCGGCGCCCGGCACGTGTTCGAGGCCGAGATGAAGCAGCGCAACACCACGTCCGGCCTGCCGGGGCACGAGCTGAACCCCTGACGGGCCGCGTCCGGCGCCGGTCAGGCGGGCCGGGCCGGGGGCCGCGCGTCGCGGGCGCGGTCGAGCAGCCTGCGGGCGCGCAGGGCGATCTCCAGCGTGAGCCGCTCGTCGGGGTCGGCGAGCCGGTCGCCCAGCAGCTCCTCCAGCTGGTGCATGCGGTAGCGGACGGTCTGCGGGTGCACGTCGAGCCGGTGGGCGATCTCGCCGACGCCGCCCCGCGTCTCCAGCCACGCCAGCAGCGTCGTCTCCAACCGTTCCCGCTGCTTCACGGTGAGCCCGGCGAACGCGACGAGCGCCCGCGCGCTGAGCCGGCCCACCAGGAACTCGTCGGACAGCAGCGCCAGCGTGGCCAGGTGCTCGTCGCACGAGGTGAACGGCACGTCGGGCAGCAGGCCGCGCCGCACGAACCCGAGGGCGCGCCGGGCCACCGCGAGCGACTGCCGCGCCTCGGCCAGCGGGACGGTGGGCCCCACGGCGGCACGCCGGCCGCGCAGGTCCAGCTCCAGCCCGCCCCGGGGGTTCGCGACCACCAGGCACGGCGTGGAGCTCTCCAGGTCCACCAGCACGTCCCGGCCCAGCGACACCGACGGCAGCTGGTGCTGGTCCTCCCGGTACTCCAGGGCGACCACGGCGACGCGTTCGGGCAGCGGCCAGTCCGTGCTGCCGGCCAGGTCCGCCACCGAGCGCGGTGACGCGGGCTGCTCGGCGAGCACCAGCTTGAGCAGCTGCCGCCGGCGGCGCTCCAGCGCGCCGCTGGCGTTGGCCTGGGCCTCGGCGAAGCCCTCGACGGCCACCCGGCACAGCTCGTCGACCCACGCGAAGACCGCGTCGGCGAGGGTGAACAGGGTGTCGGTCGGCACGCCCAGGTCGCGGCCGTGCCGGCTCAGGTGCCGCCACACCACGCGCGCGCCGACCCGCACCGCCGTCTGCAACGAGTCCATGGTCCGGCCCTCCAGGAACTCGATGCGCCCGCTGCGGCGCAGCACGTCCTTCCAGTCGTCCTGCCCGCCGTCGGGGTCGGTGATCTGGTCGAAGCACTTCACGATCGCCATCTCGACCGCGCCCACGAGCACCTCGCGGAACTTGCCCTCCAGGGGCTGCGCGTACGCGGGCACCACCCGGCGGATCTCGCCCACCGCGTCCCGGACCATGACCCCGGACAGCGGGGCCATCCTCTCCGCCAGCTCCGCCGGGACCTGGGCCCAGAGCCGCAGCGCCGCGCTGTGCCCCACCAACGCGCCGTTCGGTGAGATCGCCATGCCACCGCCTCCGCCGGGCGGAGCACCGTCCCGGGACTCCGCCCGGCTGACGATAAATTCAGCCGTGACGACGTGTCAAACATTCTTCCGGCACCGGGCCGGCGCTCGTCCTTTCGAGTGGCGGGTGACCTGCGGCGGCATCACAACTCCGGGTTCCGGAATGCGCACCCAGGTGACAAACCGGCCGCTCAGGTGGGGTTGGTCGCCCCGCTGAGACTCTCCGAACCTTCTCGGGTAATGCGTCGCTAATGGGTTCCGCACATTGTTCGGGCGTGGTGCTCACGTGCGTGACAAGAACGGTTGGCGGGATACTCGTGATCGGGCGGACTTCTCCCGGTGACCCCGATCGGTCAGTCCTCGTCCTTCTCCTCGCCACGACGCCGCATCCAGGTGAAGCCGGGGATGCCGATGATGGCCTGCCGGAGGTCGTTGGTGACCTCCAGCAGCTGGTGGATGTCCGGGCCGACGCGGTCCAGCGTGGACAGGATCGGCAGCACGTCCTCGATCAGGTGCCGGGTCAGCACCGGCAGGCGGTCGACCAGCTCGACCGCCGCGTCCACCTCCTGCGGGGACAGCTCGTCGACGAACCGCTGCGCCAGCGGGTGCGCCTTCCGGGCCAGTGGCGCGTAGTCGTCCGCCAGCTCCCGCGAGGTGCGCGCGATGCGGGCGACGTCGGCCGTCACGCCCTCCGCCGTGCCGGTGACCGCGCGGGCCCGTCCGACCAGCGCCTCGGTCTCCTCCAGCACCCGTTCGGTGCGCGAGACCAGGTCGTCGGCCCGGCGCACCACGGACTCGGCGGCCCCCAGCAGGTCCAGCACCCGGCCGGGCACGGACACGGCGGTCTCGACAGTGGTCCGCGCCAGTGAGAACAGGGCGCGCGGGGTCAGCTCCATGCCACCACTCTGCCGTACCGGGGCCCTAGGCGAGCGCCCGGTCGACGCCCGCCTCCACGTGGGCGCGGGTCGAGTCCACCAACGGCACGGTCGCGTCCGAGGCGTCCACCAGCAGCGTGATCTCCGTGCAGCCGAGGACGATCGCCTCCGCGCCGCGCTCCACCAGCCGGGCCATCACGTCCCGGTACGCGGCGCGCGAGGCGGGCTCCACCCGGTTGCGGGTCAGCTCCCGGTAGATGACGTCGTGCACCAGCGTGCGGTCCGGCTCCTCCGGCACGACCAGCTCGATGCCGTGCCCGCGCATCCGGTCGCGGTAGAAGTCCTGCTCCATGGTGAACCGGGTGCCGAGCAGGCCGACCTTCCGGAACCCGGCGAGCCGCTGCGCGGTGGCGTCCACGATGTGCACGAACGGCACGTCCACGGCGTCGGTGATCGCGTCGGCGACCTTGTGCATGGTGTTCGTGCACAGCAGCACCAGCTCGGCGCCCGCGCCCTCCAACCGGCGTGCCGCGTCGGCCAGCAGCTCGCCCGACCGCTCCCACCGCCCCGTCCGCTGGAGCTCCTCCACCTCGGCGAAGTCGACGGTGAGCAGCAGGCTCGGCGCGCAGTGGTGCCCGCCCAGCCTGCGCCGCGTCTCCTCGTTGAGCAGCCGGTAGTACTCGGCGGACGACTCCCAGCTCATCCCGCCGATCAACCCGATGGTCCTCATGGCGCGATTCTGCCCCGTAACCCCCCTGCCGGGCTGCGGAATTCCGCCGTCGCGATCACGCGCGCACAGCGGGCCCCACCCCTGCGCGCGTGGTCGGCTCCGCCCCCGTACGAGTGGTCGGCTCCGCCTCCTCGGCGAACTGCGTCCGGTACAGCTCCTCGTAACGCCCGCCCGCCGCGAGCAGCTCGGCGTGCGTGCCGCGCTCCACGACCCGGCCCGCCTCGACCACCAGGATCAGGTCCGCCGCCCGGATCGTCGACAGCCGGTGCGCGATCACCACCGCCGTCCGCCCCTCCAGCGCCTCGGCCAGCGCCGCCTGCACCGCCGCCTCCGACGTGGAGTCCAGGTGCGCGGTCGCCTCGTCCAGCACCACCACGCGCGGCCTGGCCAGCAGCAGCCGGGCGATCGTCAACCGCTGCCGCTCACCGCCCGACAGCCGGTACCCGCGCTCGCCGACCACCGTGTCCAGCCCGTCGGGCAGCGACCGGATCAGGTCGGCCAACCGCGCCCGCCGCAGCACGTCCCACAGCTCGTCCTCCTCCGCGTCCGGCCGCGCGAACAGCAGGTTCGCCCGGATCGACTCGTGGAACAGGTGCCCGTCCTGCGTCACCACGCCCAGCGCGTCGCGCACCGACTCCCCGGTCAGCTCGCGGACGTCCACACCGGACAGCCGCACCGCACCCGAGTCCACGTCGTACAGCCGGGGCAGCAGCGAGGCGATCGTGGACTTGCCCGCGCCCGACGAGCCGACCAGCGCCACCACCTGCCCCGGTTCGGCGCGGAACGACACCCCGTGCAGCACCTCCTCGCCGCCGCGGCCGTCCAGCACCGCGACCTCCTCCAGGGAGGCCAGCGACACCTTGTCTGCCGCCGGGTAGGCGAACCGGACGTCGTCGAACTCGACCGACACCGGTCCGTCCGGCACCGGCCGCGCGTCCGGCTTCTCGCCGATCAGCGGTTCGAGGTCGAGCACCTCGAAGACCCGCTCGAAGCTCACCAGCGCGCTCATCACCTCCACCCGGGCGCTGGCCAGCGCGGTCAGCGGCGCGTACAGCCTGGTGAGCAGCAGCGCGAGCGCCACCACCGCACCCGGGTCGAGCTGCCCGCGCAGCGCGTAGAACCCGCCAAGCCCGTACACCAGCGCCAGCGCCAGCGCCGACACCAGCGTCAACGCGGTCAGGAACACCGTCTGCACCATCGCCGAGCGCACCCCGATGTCGCGCACCCGACGTGCCCGCGCGGCGAACTCGGCCGACTCGTGGGCGGGCCTGCCGAACAGCTTCACCAGCGTCGCGCCCGGCGCGGAGAACCGCTCGGTCATCTGGGTGCTCATCGTCGCGTTGTGGTTGGCGGCCTCGCGCTCCAGCCGCGCCAGGCGCGACCCCATCCGCCGGGCGGGGAGCACGAACACCGGCAGCAGGACCAGCGCGAGCAGCGTGATCTGCCAGGACAGGCTGATCATCACCACGAGCGTGAGCGCCAGCGTCACCACGTTGCCGGCCACGCTGGACAGCGTGTCGCTGAACGCCCGCTGCGCGCCGATCACGTCGTTGTTGAGCCTGCTCACCAGCGCGCCGGTGCGGGTGCGGGTGAAGAACGCGACGGGCATCCGCTGCACGTGGTCGTACACCGTCGTCCGCAGGTGGAGGATGAGGTCCTCGCCGAGGCGCGCCGACAGCCACCGCGTGACCAGGGCCAGCCCGGCCTCGGCGACGGCGATGCCCGCGATGACGCCCGCCAGCCCCAGCACCACCCCCGTGGTCGACCCGTTGACGATCGCGTCCACCACCCGCCCCGCCAGCACCGGCGTCACCACCGCCAGCACCGCGCCCACCACGCTCAGCGCCAGGTAGCGGTACAGCGGGGCGCGGTGCGGTGCGGCGAACGCCCATATTCGCCGGAGCGTGGCCGCCGAGAACGGGCGCTTGTCGTCGTGCGCGTTCGCCGCGTGGTAGAGCGACATCCAGGCAGTGGTTTCCATGTCCATGCCGGGACGGTATGACCTGGAGCGGACTGGAGGTCAACGATTCCGGGAATGCCCTGCGGTCGTCGGGCGTTGACCGGGAGAAGACCGCAGGGTGAGCACTTGGGGAGGCACGACGTGGCGCAGGACCCGGAGGAGCTGTTCGAGGTCGACTCCGACGTCCCGGACCTGACCGGAGCGGTGCTGCTGCACCACTTCGACGGTTTCATGGACGCCGGGTCGGCCGGTTCGACGCTCGTGGAGCACCTGCTCGACGCGCACGAGCACCGGGTGATCGCCCGGTTCGACGTCGACGACCTGATCGACTACCGCGCGCGGCGGCCCACCATGACCTACGCCACGGACCGGTGGGAGGACTACGCCGCGCCCGAGTTGGTGGTGCACCTGCTGCACGACGCGGTCGGCACGCCGTTCCTGCTGATGACCGGCCCGGAGCCGGACCGGCGCTGGGAGGCGGTCGTCGCGGCGGTGCGCGCCCTCGTCGAGCGGTGGGGCGTGCGGCTCGCGGTGAGCTTCCACGGCATCCCCATGGGTGTGCCGCACACCCGCGCGCTGTCGGTGATCTCGCACGCCACCCGGCCCGAGCTGGTCGTCGAGAAGTCGCCGTTCAACCGGGTGCAGGTGCCGGGCAACCTGTCGGCGCTGCTGGAGCTGCGCCTCGGGCAGGCCGGTCTCGACGCCATGGGCTTCGCCGCCTACGTGCCGCACTACCTCACGCAGGGCGCGTACCCGACCGCCGCGCTCGGGCTGCTCAAGGCCCTGACGAAGTCGACGGGCCTGGTGATCCAGGCCGCCGACCTCAACGAGGCCGCGCGGCGGACCGACGCCGAGATCGCCCGCCAGGTGGCCGAGTCCGCCGAGGTCGCGCAGGTCGTCGAGGCGCTGGAGCGCCAGTACGACGCGTTCGCCGAGGCGTCCGAGAAGGCGGAGAACCTGCTGATCGCCGACGACGAGGAACTCCCCAGCGCGGACGAGCTGGGCGCCGAGTTCGAGCGCTTCCTCGCCGAGCAGCAACGCGACTGACCCCGGGAGCCCAACGCCCAGGCCCCGGGAGTCCGACCTCCGGGCTTCGCGGGTTCTCCATCCGGGCATGCAGACCGGTTGGTCCGGATGGAGAACTCAGCGGACCCGGGTGCCGGACTCCCGAAGCCCGGGCGCCGGACTCTCGACGAGGGTGGCCAGGAGGCGGTAGGAGGTCAGGAGGGCCTCGCGGTCGTGGGTGCTGGTGGTGACCAGGACCTCGTCGGCGCCGGTGCGCTCCACCAGGGCGGTCAGGTCCTCGGCGACCTCGGTGGGGGTGCCGTGCACGTGCCCCCGGAGCGCCTGCTCGAAGTAGGCGCGCTCGCGGGCGGTCATGGTGGCCGCGAGGACGTCGTCCGGCGCGGCCAGGGGCGGGAAGTCGCCGCGGGTGCGCGACCGGGCCATCGCCCAGGCCTCGGGCAGCAGCAGGCGCCAGGCCTCCTCGGCGGTGTCGGCCACGGCGACGGTCGTGGACACCACCACGTACGGCTCCGCCGCCCAGGGGGACGGGGTGAAGCGGGCGCGGTAGGCGTCGACGGCCTCCAGCAGGGCGTCCTCGCCGCGGAACGCGCCGATCACCAGCGGCACGCCGTGGGCCGCGGCCGTCAGCGCGCCCGCGCCGGTGGCCAGGACGAACGGCGAGACCCGCAGGCCGTGCGCCGGGTAGGCGCGCACCGGCCCGTCACCGCGGAAGTAGGCGAGCAGCTCCGCCAGCCGGGGACCGAACTCCTCCGCGTCCTCGCGGTCGTGCCCCAGCGCCCGGCGGACGGCCCCGGTGAAGCCGACCGAGCGGCCCAGGCCCATGTCGATCCGGCCCGGGAACAGCGATTCGAGCACGCCGAACTGCTCGGCCACGACCAGCGGCCGGTGGTTGGGCAGCATCACGCCGCCGGTGCCCACGCGGATGCGCGACGTGGCGGCGGCGACCGCGGCGGCCAGCACGGTGGGCGCCGACCCCGCCACGCCGGGCACGGCGTGGTGCTCGGCCACCCAGAAGCGGTGGTAGCCCAGCTCCTCGACCTCCCGGGCGAACGCCACGGTGTCGCGCAGCGCCTCGGCGTGGGTGTGCCCGGCGCGCACGCGCGAGCGGTCCAGCACCGAGAGCTCCACACCCCGTGCAACGACCCCGCCGGAGCCCGCATTCCGGAGCCGCGCGGGCTAGAGGCGCGTGGTGTCCACGGGCACGTCCAGCCTGACCTTGGCGTAGGTCTCGAAGTGCCGCCGGGAGACCATCGCGTGCTGCGCGGCCACGTGGGCGTCGCGCAGGCACCGCTGGAGGGGCGAGTCCTCGAACACCGAGCTGCCCCCGCCGACGGCGAACGCCAGCCTGGTGACGTCCGCGGCCTCGGCGGCGGCGTGGGAGCACGCCAGGCGCAGCCGGGCGCGGGCGCTGGTGTCCGCCGGGACGCCCGCCACCGCGTCGGCCCAGCGGGCGGCGACCTCGGCGCGCAGGAACGCCCGCGCCGCGGACAGCTTCGCCTCGGCGGTGGCCAGGTCGAGCTGCGCGCCGGTCTCGGTGGCCAGGACGGCGGTGGCGTACTGGCGGGTCTTGGCGCGGGCCGGCGACTCGACCTCCTCGACCGCGCGGGCGGCGACGCCCAGGCAGACGGCCGCGACGCCCACGGCGAGGAAGGCGAGGAACGGGAACCGCGCGAGCGGCGCGTCCGCGGTCGCGGTGGGCGGCCACACCTGGCGGCGGGTCGGCACGAACGCGTCGGCGACCTCCCACTCGTGGGAGGCGGTGGCGCGCAGGCCCGCCGCGTGCCACGTGTCGTGCACGGTCACGTCGGCCGCCGGGAAGATCGCCAGGCGCGGTCCGGCGTCGGTCACCACGCCGCCCACCACCCAGTCGCACAGCGGCACGGCGCTGCCCCAGCCCCACCGGCCGGTGACGCGGTGGCCGCCGTCGACCGCGACGGCCCGGCCGAGCGGCGCGGCGGTGCCCGCGAGCACCGACCCGGGCGACCCGAGGACCTCCTCGGCCGTCTCGGGCGGCAGGTACCAGGCCAGCGACGAGGTGGCGCTGGTGGTCATGGCGGTCCAGCCGGTCGAGCCGTCGGCGCGCGCCAGGTCCTCCACCTCCGCCACCCACGTGGGCAGGTCGAGTTCACGGCCGCCGAGGGAGGCGGGCGCGAGCATCCGCGTCGCGCCCGCCCGGACCAGTTCCGCCACGACCGCCGGGGAGAGTCGCCGGTCGCGCTCGGACGTGGCCGCCTCGGCCCTGATCAGTGGGTGCACGTCCCGATCATGCCGCAACGTTCCACTTCTGGTTGGCGGTTCCGCCGCAGGTCCAGATCTGCAACCTGGTCCCGTTGGCGGAGCTGTTGTCCTTCGCGTCCAGGCACTTGTTCGCCTGGATGTTCACGATGTCCCTCGCGCCGCTGACGGCCCACCGCTGCGCGCCGGTGCCGTTGCAGTCCCACAGCTGCACGAGCGTGCCGTCGGCGGTGCCGCCGGACGCCGCGTCGAGGCACTTGCCCAGGGCGCGGAGCGTGTCGCCCTGGCGCGTCCACCGCTGGGCGTTGGTGCCGTTGCAGTCGTAGAGCTGCACGGGGGTGCCGTTGGCGGGGTTCGCGCCGGCCACGTCCACGCACTTGCCGCCGATCCCGGTGATCGGGCCGCCCGCGGGCGGGTTGCCGTCGATCGTGGACACGCGGACGTAGTCGATCAGGAACTGCTGCGGGAACGTGGTGCTCGCGTCCGGGTAGCCCGGCCACTCGCCGCCGACCGCGAGGTTCAGGATGATGAAGAACGGCTTGTCGAACACCCACTGGTTGCCGCCGACGTCACCCGGCCCCCGGCGCTGGTAGACGTTGCCGTCCACGGACCACGCGATGCCCTGCGGGGTCCACTCGACCGCGAACGTGTGGAAGCCGTCGGCGAAGTTCGGGCCGTTGTACGCCGCGCCGATGCCGCCCGCGCCCGAGTAGCCGGGTCCGTGGATGGTGCCGTACACGGTGTCGAGGTCGTGGCCCAGGAACTCCATGATGTCGATCTCGCCGCTGCCCGGCCACGGGTTGCCGGAGTTGATGTCCTGGCCGAGCATCCAGAACGCGGGCCAGATGCCCTTGCCGCGCGGCATCTTCATCCGGGCTTCCACCTTGCCGTAGGTGGAGGTGAACTTGCCCGCGGTGTTGATCCGCGCGGAGGTGTACTGGCAGCGGCCGTACCAGCAGTTCCAGTTGCCCGGGTTCTCCTTGCGGGCGGTGATGACGAGGTTGCCCGCGCCGTCCATCGCCGCGTTGGACGCGGAGTCCGTGTACCACTGGTGCTCGCGGTTGTTGCCGTTGTTGTCGCCGGTCTCCGTGTTCCACCTGGAGCCGTCGACCCGCGTGCCGGCGGCGCCGTTGAACTCCTCGGCGAACGTCACCGCCATGGTGCCCACGCCGGGGTCCGCGGCGGGTGACGGCGCGGCGCCCACCTGCGCGGCCGGTACCGCGATCACGCCGAAGGCGAGCGCGACCGCACTCACCACCACTCGTGTCCTCATCGACACTCCCTTCACTTTGGCGGCGGCCAGGTCGGAAGTTACTGCATGACCTTTAATCAAGTCACGATGAAAGTGCGGGCGCTTTACTGTCGGTCATGCCGGGACACCCACCGGCCCGACGAGGAGGTCGACACCCCATGGCCAAGTTGCGCAGCTACGTGTCCGGACGCTGGCACACCCCGGACGCCGAGGGCGCACCGCTGCACGACGCCGTGACCGGCGAGGAGATCACCAGGATCTCCTCGGCCGGCATCGACATGGCCGCGGCCCTGGACCACGGCAGGCGCGTCGGCGGCCCGGCGCTGCGGGAACTGACGTTCCACCAGCGCGCCGCCCTGCTCAAGGCGCTGGCCTCGCACCTGCGCGAGCACCGCGACGAGCTGTACGCCCTGTCCGCGCGCACCGGCGCCACGAGGACGGACTCGCTGGTCGACGTCGACGGCGGCATCGGCGTGCTGTTCGGCTACGCGAGCAAGGGCAAGCGCGAGCTGCCCAACGACACGGTCCACGTCGACGGCGCGGTGGAGCCGCTCAGCCGCGGCGGCACGTTCGTCGGCCAGCACGTCTGCACCCCGCTGCGAGGCGTCGCCGTGCAGATCAACGCGTTCAACTTCCCGGTCTGGGGGCCGCTGGAGAAGTTCGCCCCGGCGTTCCTCGCGGGCGTCCCGTCGCTGGTCAAGCCCGCCTCGCAGACCGCGTACGTGACGGAGAGGCTGGTGGAGCTGGTCATCGGCTCCGGGCTGCTGCCCGAGGGCTCCCTCCAGCTCGTCTCGGGCAGCGCGGGCGACCTGCTCGACCACCTCACCCCGCAGGACCTGGTCGGCTTCACCGGCTCCGCGTCCACCGCCCAGCTGCTGCGCACCCACCCCGCGGTCATCCGCCACGGCGTGCGCTTCAACGCCGAGGCCGACTCGCTGAACTGCTCGATCCTCGGCCCGGACGCGGTCGAGGGCACCCCCGAGTTCGACCTGTTCGTCAAGCAGCTCGTCGCCGAGATGACCGCCAAGGCCGGCCAGAAGTGCACCGCGATCCGGCGCGCCCTGGTCCCCTCGAACCTGCTGGACGCCGTGGCGGAGGCCGCGAGCGCGCGGCTGGCGAAGGTCGTCATCGGCAACCCGGCCAACGAGACCGTGCGGATGGGCGCGCTGGCCGGGTTGGAGCAGCGCGAGGAGGTCCGGCGCTCCCTCAAGGCGCTGCTGGAGGTCGGCGAGGTCGTCCACGGCTCACCGGACCGGGTGGACGTGGTGGACGCCGACGCCGAGCGCGGCGCGTTCCTGTCGCCGGTGCTGCTCAAGGCCGACCCCGACCACGCCCAGCCGCACGAGGTGGAGGCGTTCGGCCCGGTGTCCACGCTGATGGCCTACGACGGCGTCGAGCACGCCGTCGAGCTGGCCGCGCGCGGCTCGGGCAGCCTCGTCGGCTCCGTCGTCACGCACGACGCGGACTTCGCGCGCCAGGTCGTGCTGGGCCTGGCGCCGTGGCACGGGCGCGTCCTCGTGCTCGACCGCGACGACGCGAAGGAGTCCACCGGCCACGGCTCGCCGCTCCCGGCGCTGGTCCACGGCGGCCCCGGCCGCGCGGGCGGCGGCGAGGAGCTGGGCGGCATCCGCGGCGTGCTGCACCACATGCAGCGCACCGCCGTGCAGGGCAGCCCCCGCGTGCTCGGCGCGGTCACCGGGCGCTGGGTCGCGGGCGCGCCGCGCACCGAGTCCGACGTGCACCCCTTCCGCAAGTCGCTGCGCGAGCTGAAGGTCGGCGACACCGTCGTCGCCGGGCCGCGCGCCGTGACCCTGGCGGACGTCGAGCACTTCGCCGAGTTCACCGGCGACACGTTCTACGCGCACACGGACGAGGAGGCCGCGGCGGCGAACCCGTTCTTCGGCGGCCGGGTCGCGCACGGCTACCTGGTGGTGTCGTTCGCGGCGGGCCTGTTCGTCTCGCCCGAGCCGGGGCCGGTGCTCGCCAACTACGGCCTGGAGAACCTGCGGTTCCTCACGCCCACGTTCCCCGGTGACGAGCTGACCGTGACGCTGACGGCGAAGCAGATCACGCCCCGCGAGGACCAGGACTACGGCGAGGTGCGCTGGGACGCCGACGTGGTCAACCAGAAGGGCGAGTCGGTCGCGAAGTACGACGTGCTGACGCTCGTGGCCAAGCGGTAGCGCTCACGCCGGGTCGGGCAGCCGCCGCCCGACCCGGCGCCGCAGCTCCTCCGGCAGGTCGTCACCGGCCGCGAGCAGGTCGGGCAGCAGCTCCGGGCGCAGCGTGAGGGCCTGGAACGCGGTCCGCACCGTCACGCCGTGCCCCGGCCGGTGCACCACCGCGACCTGGTCACCCGCCACGATCGTCCCCGGCTCGACCACCCGCAGGTACGCGCCGGGGGCGGCCCGCCGCGTGAACGCCCTCACCCAGCCGCGCTCGCCGATCACGGCCGCGAACGTCCGGCACGGGATGCGCGGGCTCGTGACCTGCACCACGAGGTCGCCGACGCGCCACCGCTCGCCGATGCGCGCGCCGGACACGTCCACGCCGACCGTGGTCAGGTTCTCCCCGAACAGCCCCGGCGGCAGGTCGCGGCCCAGCTCGGCCGACCACCCGTCCAGGTCCTCGCGCGCGTAGGCGTACACCGCCCGGTGGTCGCCGCCGTGGTGGCGCAGGTCGGAGATGTGGTCGCCGACCAGGCCGCTGCCGCCGACACCGGCGGGGCCCGGCGCGCGGACCTCGACGGAGGTGGTCACGGGGCGCTTGCCGATGCCGGTGTGACCGACCTCCGCCTGGTCGCACCCGACCCGGGAACCGACGTTGAGCGAGAGCACGTGGGACATGCGCCCGACGGTAACCCGGGCAGTCGCGGGGTTCCGACCCGTCACCCGGCGCGGTGGGGGAGGATGGCGGTGGATCACCGTCGGTGGGAGGCACATGCGCAGGTCCGTGGTCACGTCGGTGTCGGTGCTCGTGCTGGCCCTGGTGGCGGCGGGGTGCGCGGAGCCCCGCGGCCTGCCCGCCCCGGCCCTCGGGCCGGTCGCCGAGGACAGCGCGGCCCTGGTCGCCACCGCGGCCGCGCGCGCCGACGAGCAGCGCTCCGTGCGGTTCGCCGCCGAGAACGCCGTGGCGGGCCGCGAGGTGCGCCTCGACGGCGACCTGCTGCGCGCCCCCGAGGGCCGGTTGCTGTCGCTCACCGAGGACGGCACCGACGTCGTCGTGCTGGCCGACGCCGGGTACAGCCGCACCGCCGGCGGGACCTGGACCAGGCACGACCCGGGGGAGCGCGTCCCGGTGCGGGCGGACGCCACGATCGGGGACCTGCCCGACGAGGTCGACCCGGCGGCGGTCGTGCGGTCGCTGGCCGGCGCGCTGGTCGTGGCCCGCGCCGAGGAGGTCCTGGACGGCGTGCCGACGCACCGGTACACGATGCTCGTCGACCTGAGGGTCCAGGCGGAGCGCACGCCCGACGCCACGCGCCGGGCCCAGCTCCTCGCCGCCGACGAGTCCGGGTTCACCGCGACCGCCGTCGTGTGGGTCGGCCCCGGCGACCTGCCGGTGCGGGTCGAGCAGGTGCTCACGACGCTGGAGGACACCACGTTCCAGCGCGTGGTGCACCGGTTCTCGAACTGGAACGCCGACGTCCGGGTGACCGCCCCCGTCCCGTGACCCGCCCGCGAGCCGTCACAGCAGGCGCAGCGCCAGGCGGATGTCCGTGCGCAGCGCGGGGCGGCCGTCCAGCTCGCTGTCCGGGTTCGGCGCGACGCCGCCCGCCGCGACGCGGTCCAGGGTGGCCAGGCCCGCGTCGGTGACCCGCCCGAAGACCGTGTAGTTCGGCCGCAGCACCGAGTCGGCCGTGACCAGGAAGAACTGGCTGCCGTTGGTGTCGGGACCCGCGTTGGCCATCGCGAGCGTGCCGCGCGGGTAGGTGCGGCGCTCACCGGTCGGGTCGTTCGGCGCGGGCGGCAGCGAGGTGGGCAGCTCGTCCCGGTAGCGGTAGCCGGGGCCGCCCTCCCCGGTTCCCGACGGGTCGCCGCACTGGAGCACCTTCAACGTCGGGTAGGCGGTCAGCCGGTGGCACGTCGTGCGGTCGTGGAAGTGCTCGCGCACCAGGTGCAGGAAGCTCTGGGTGGTGCACGGGGCCTGCGCCCGGTCGAGGACCAGCGGCACCGGGCCCTGGTTCGTCGCGAGCAGCACGACGGGGTGGCCCCGGTCGGGGGTGCGGCGCGGGTCCGGCGGCAGGGGCACCGGGCGCGCGGCCGGGTCGTCCGGCGTCGCCGCGTAACCGCAGGGACCGGGGGTCGTGCCGGGTTCGGCGCCGGGCGCGGCGTGGGCGACCCCGCCGGTGAGCAGGGTGCCGAGCAGGAGCGCTGCCGCTGCGAGAGTCTTCACCGGCACAGGTCTAGCGCAGCGGTGCGGCGGTCACCAGGGCCGGTCGGCGGGTCCGAGGGACGCCGCGAAGCAGCTGAGCGCCTCGCGGTCCCGCTGCGAGGTCTTCGTGATCAGGCTCGCCACGTGCTTCTCCACCGTGCGCGGCGAGATGTGCAGCCGGGTCGCGATGGCCTTGTTGCCCAACCGGCCCGCCAGCAGCTCCAGCACCTCGAACTCGCGCACCGTCACGCCCAGCGCGCGCAGCACGCGGGGCACCCGGTCGGTGCCGGTGCGGCGCTGCGGCACCGACGCGCCCACCTGGCGCAGCAGCCCGCGGCACGCGCTGGCCACCGCCGCGTGACCGGCCTGGTGGAAGTACTCCTCGGCGGTCCGCAGCCACGCCACGGGCTCGCCCCAGCCGTCGGCCACCGCGCCCTCGGCGACCAGGCGCAGCCCCAGGTTCCGGGCCAGCGGGAAGGTCGACGCCGCCTCGCGGGCCTCGCGCACCGCCCGCGCCGCCTCCGCCTCGCGCCCCGCCCGGCCCAGCAGCACGGCCAGCGCGAACCGGGCGAACACCCGGTTCCACCGCATCCCGGCCGCGGCCGACCGCGTCACCGCGCGGTACCCGTCCAGGTCCAGCTCGCCGGACAGCGCGCCCAGCAGCAACCGCATCCCGTGCCGGCCGGACAGGTGGTACACCGTCGGCGTCTCCGCCTCGTGCGCCATCGCGCGCGCCAGGTCCTGACCGGCCGCCGCCCGGTCCTCCTCCAGCAGCGCGCAGAACGCCCGCGCCAACCCGAAGCACAGCGGTCGCTCCTGCGAGCCGACCCCGCCCACCCGGTCGAACGCCTCGATCGCGGCGTCCATCTCGGCCCGCCTGCCCTGGTGCGCCGCCGCGGTCGCCTGCGCCATCAGCACGTACAGCGTCAGGTGCTTGAGCTGGAGCCGGCGGGTGTCCGCGGCGATCCGGGCCAGTCGGTCCGCCGCCTCGTCGTAGTGCCCGCGCAGCACCATGTCCAGCCCGAGGATGCAGTCCACGTTGTACGCCAGGTTGATCGCGCCGACCCGCAGCGCCTCCTCGCGCGCCTCGGCCAGCTCGGCCGGCGACCCGTCGGCCAGCCACGCCAGGCTCGCCTGCCGGACCACCGAGTGGACCCGCGGGATGGTCAGCCCGTGCTCCTCGGCCAGCGCCCGCGCCCGGCCGAAGCACTCGGCCGCCTCGCCCAGGTCCCGCTCCCGCGCCAGCACGCCCAGCAGCTGCCACGCCTCGCAGCCCACCTCGGGCAGCGGCACCCGCTCCGCCGCGTCGACCGCGCGCCGGGCCAGGAACTCGGTGGCCTCGATCCGGTTCGGCTCGTCCAGGTGCATCGTGGTGTAGGCGGCCAGCGCGTCGAGCCGCGCCTCGCGCTCGTCGTCCACGTCCGCGCCGAGCAGGGTGCGCGCCGTCCCCACGTGCCCGATGGCGTCGGTCCACCGGCCGGCGGTGTTGGCGACCATCGCGAGCCTGGCGTGCAGGTCGGCCCGCCGCCCCCGGTCCAGGCCCGCGGCGCTCAGCTCGGCCACCGCGTCGACCAGCGCGAACGCCCGCTCGAACTGGCCCGCCTCGGCCAGCGCGGGCAGCAGCGAGTCCAGCACCTCGGCGCGGACCGACACGTCCACCCCGCTGGCCAGCAGCCGGTGCGCGTGGTCCAGCAGCCGCACCGCGGACCCGGCGGCGCCGTCGGCCAGCGCGCGCCTGCCCGCCTCGGCCAGCAGCGCGCCCGCCTCGGCGGTCTGCCCGGCGTCCAGCCGCAGCGACGCCACCAGCGCGCACCACTCGCCGGGCAGGTCCGGGTGCAGCCGCCGCACGGCGTCCGCCGTCCGCCGGGCCAGCTCCGCCCGGTGCGGCGGCGGCAGTTGGGCGAGCAGCGCCTCGGCCGTCATCGGGTGCCGGAACGCGTACCAGTCGGGCACGGGCTCGTCCGGCGTCACGAGCTGCGCCGCCACCCCCGCGTGCAGGTGCGACAGCATGGTCCGGTCGTCCATGCCGATTACCACGCGCAGCACCGACAGCGGGAACCGGTGCCCCAGCACCGCGGCGGCCGACAGCAGCTCGCGGCCCTGCGGGCCGAGCCGGTCGGTGCGGTGCGCGATCGACCGCACCAGCGCGGACGGCACGCCGATGCGCAGCTCGCCCAGCACCTGCCACCCACCGGGGCCGCGCACCAGCAGGTTGCCGTTGACCAGGCCGTGCAGGATCTCCTCGACCACGAACGGGTTGCCCGCGCTGTCCGCCCACACCCGCTCGACGACCTCGTCGGGCACGCGGCGGTCGTCGACCTCCAGGCACAGCGCCACCATCCGGCGCACCTGGCGCTCGTCCAACCGGCCCAGCTCCAGCAGCACGCCGGCTTCCCGCTGCGCGGCCAGGCGCACCACGTCGAGCGTCGGCCCGGGGTCCGCGCGGGTGGTCACCAGCAGCGCGGCGGGCACCTGGTCCAGGTTGTCCACCAGGTAGTCGACGACGGCCATCGTCTCGGCGTCCGCGTCGTGCAGGTCCTCCAGCACCAGCAGGCACGGCCGGTCCCGGCCGACCACGGCCAGCAGCCGCAGCACCGCCTCGGCGAGCACCACCACCGAGGGCACCTGCCGCTGCTCCTCGACACCCCACTCGGGCACCAACCGCCCCAGCGCCGACTGGTAGGGGCCGAGTTCGCGCAGGTCCGGGCCGTCACCCGCGCGCAACAAGGACATCAGCGCCTCGGCCAGCGGCCGGAACGGCACGATCGGCCCGATGGTGCTGCCGCGCCCGCGGAGCACCCGCATCCCGCGGTCGAACGCGCCGGCGGCGGCGAAGCGCGCCAACCGGGTCTTCCCGATGCCCGGCTCCCCGACGAGGAACACGGCACGACCGCGACGCGCCTCGGCGTCGGCCAGCACCTGCTGGAGGACGCGGACCTCTTCGTCGCGGCCGACCACGACCGGCGCGCGGGTGTGCATGTCCCGACCTTAGCCAAGCTGATCGACCGCACGCCAAACTGCCCGCACCCCCAGTGCGGGCGGGCAGTTCGGCGATCCGGACCGCTAGGCGGTCAGCACGGCATGCCGGGCGCGCTCACGGTCTGGCTGCCCGCCGCGGCGGCGACCACCGCGTACGCGCCGACGGCCAGGGTCAGGCCGGCCAGCGCGCGGGCGCGCGCACCCGCCTTGGTCTTGCGGGTCAGCGCCATCTCGCCGGCGGGGTGGTCGCCGTCCTGGTCTTCGCTCCAGGTGGTGACCTCGGCGGGGGTGGCGTCGCTCATCGGGTGTTCTCCTCGGGGGTGTGTGTGGTTCGCAGGGTGTCGAGCAGCAGCACGGACGGCACCCGGTCGGGGAAGCCCAGCCGGAGCAACCCGTAGCCGATTCCGGAGAGGCCGGTCAGCAGCCCGGCAGACGGTACGCCGCCCGGCGTGCCGCAGTGCGCCCCGTACTGGTCGAGCACGCCGAGCACGAGGCCGGCGCGCCGGGTCCGCGCGGCCGCGGCCAGCGCGTGCCCCTGCTCGGCGAGCGAGGTCAGCGACTCCAGCACGCCCAGCTCGCCGTGGCACAGGCTCAGGTCGCGCAGCGGTTCGTGCACGGCGAGGGCGTTGAGGCAGCGGTCCAGGTGCAGGGTGTGCGTGTCGACCGGCTGGCCGGGGTGCGCGGCGTGCGCGAGCACCGCGCCGGACAGGCCGGAGCACCAGCTGTGGTCGGCCTCCGTCACGTCCAGCAGCCGCTGGCGCAGCGCGTGGTCGGCGCGCAGGTTCGCCCGCCCGGCCACGCCGTGGCGCTGGTCGCCGGTCGCCCGCGCGTAGCGCAGCAGCGCCCAGCCGACCCCGGCCCGGCCGCGGGCGAAGCCGTCGCCGCCGGGGGACGCGGCGAGCAGCCGGTCGGCGTAGGCGCGGGCCAGCGGCGCGGCCTCCGGCAGCCCGCTCTCCGCCCGCACCGACAGCATCGCGGCCAGCCCGCCCGCCCAGCCCTCGACCAGGTTCGCCGGGTCCTCGCCGATCCGCTCGACGGTCGCCGCCACGGTCAGCGCGGTGCGCAGCCAGTCGGTGATGTCGGGGTCGTCGAGCAGGTTCGCGAGCCGCGCCAGGGCGTAGCAGACACCGCCCAGGCCGTGCATCCCGCCGCTGCCCACCGCGACCGCCGGCTCGGCGTCCTCGGCGAACGCGGCCAGCAGGCCGGGCAGCGGGGCGAGCGCGTCGCGGGCGAACGCGGTGTAGCGGTCCGCGCCGGTCAGCGCGCCCAACTGGGCGAGGAACAGGGCGACGCCGGTGTAGCCGTTGGACAGCCCCGCGCCCATGGCGGACACCGCCCAGTGCCGGTCGTCCACCAGCTCCAGCCCGACCCAGTTGACCCGCCCGTCGTCGGCGGCGGCCTGCGCCAGCACCTGGTCGGCGATGCCGCACGCGGCCACCAGCAGCCGCTGCTGGTCGGGGATGCCCGGTTCCACCGGCGCGGGCACGCCCGGCCCGGTGCGGTGCTCCACCGGGCGCGGCCGGCTCGCCAGGGCGGCGCTGATCAGCCACTGCTGGTCGTGCCGGTCCACCTCGTCCAGCGCGGCGACCTTCGCCGTCGCGGCGGCCAGGCCCGGCACCGGCAGCAGGTCCGGCAGCCGCTGCCCCGTCGAGGTCCACACGTCGCGGCTGCCCGGCCGCGTGGTGAACAGCGGCACGTCGCCCGCCCACAGGTCCGCCCGCTCGTGCGGCACGAGGGCGCGCAGCACCTCCTGGTCGGCCGAGTCGTCCCACAGCACGTCGAGGGCGTCGTCGCGGGCATCGGCGCCGCGCAGCGCGTCCGGGTGGGTGGACTCGTCGAGCAGCGTCGCGTACAGCTGGGTCATCCGCGGCACGAACCGCACCGGAAGGTCGGCGAACCGGGCCAGCAGACCGGCCTCGCCGCCGCTCCCGAGCAGCTCGGCGCGGTGGTCGGCGAGGGCGTCGTAGCCGATCCGGAACCCGGCCAGCAGCGCGTCCCGGTAGTCGGCGGCCTCGGCCTCCTCGCCGTCCACCACGGGCCGGTTGTGCGCGGTCGGCGCGGGTGCGGGCCTGCGGACCAGGCGCATCCGGTCGGTGCCGGGGTGCAGCCAGGCCACGCCGTCGGCCGCGTACCGCTCGCGGTCGCCGCCCGTGCCGCCGACGTCCAGCGCGCCGTGCTCGCCGAGCAGCACGCTGGGCAGCACGGCCGTGCGGTGCACCGACCGGGCCAGCGCGCGCGCCGCCGGGTCCGCGGTGGTGTCGACGGTCGGGTGGAACAGCGTCTCCACGTCCACCAGCACCGGCCGGTCGCCCGCCGCGACCAGGTTCTCGTAGTGCATGTCCGTGCCGTCCACCGCGTACAGCAGGGCGATCAGCCCGCCCAGCCGGTGGTAGAACCGCCCGACGCCGGCCTCGTCGGCGCACGCCGCGTGCTCGACGAACTCCAGCCAGCCGTGCGTGGGCCGCGCCACCGCGCGCGGCACCCGCAGCCCCAGGTCGGTGTGCCCGTCGAACCACGCGAGCAGGTCGGTGAACGCGACGTGCAGCGCGACCGGGCGGGGCTTGTAGACGACCCGGCGGCCGTCGGCGAAGGTCAGCACGGCCACCGAGCGGCCCCGCGCGTGCGGGTCGCCCCGGCCGGTCTCGACGCGCGCGACGGGACCGGGGTCGCGGCCGCCGAGCAGGGCGCGCACGATCTCGCGCCGGTCCCGGGCGAACCGGTCGAGCAGTTCGACGTGCGACGCCACCGCCTGGAGGCAGGTCTGGCCGAGCAGCCTCGCGAGCACGGGGTACTTGGCGAACAGCGCGCGCAGGTCCACGGTGCGCGCGAAGTCGGCGAACCGGGCCTGCGGGGTGTCCCCGGAGAGCCGGCCGGCGACCCGCGCCAGGTTCAGCTCCAGCACCAGCGTGCGGGCGGCGACCCGGGCGAGCCGCGCGCCCAGGTCGCGGGCGAAGGCGTCGTCGAGGCGCGGGTCGCGGCGGAGCGCCTCGCGGACCAGCGGGCGCAGGGCGGCGGCGAACGCCCCGGCCCAGTCGCCGCCGGGGAAGTCTGCACGGGCCGCGGTCGCGGTGGCGCGTTCCACGAACGCGGCCCATGAGGGCCGTCCACGGGGGACGACCAGCTCGTGGGTGCTCCCGCGGACGCCGCTGAGCCACCACTCGGCGGGGGGTCGGTCTACGGCGGAGGGGAACACGCGGCCAAAGTTGTCATGCGCGAACCCGTCGCACATGGGGGCGTCGCCCCCAGATTTGCGGGCGGCGGCCGGTCGTCTCCGCACCAATGCGGAAAAGGCGTCGTCGCAGGTCACCCGCACCGGTGAGGGTCCGGCCGACCGGCGGACGCGGCGGGGCGGGCGCCGCGCGGCGGGTCAGCTCGCGCAGTTCTCGGCCTGCTCGCCCGCGTCCTTGAACTCGTCGGGCAGCGACACGACGTCCAGCTTCTCCACGGCTTCGTTCATCACGGTGACCGCCTCGGTCAGGTCCTGCATGACGGAGGAGAACACGTCCGCGGTCAGCTCGGGCGCGCCGTCCACGGTCGACTTCGCCGAGACGAACTTGTCCCGCGCCCGGCCCAGCGGCCCGGCGATGACCTCGACGGCGGTGTCCGCGGCGGGCTGCGGCGCGGGCGTCAGCTCGTCCAGGTCGTGCAGCGCGACCTCCAGCACGTCCTCCACCCGGCCCAGCGAGTCGGAGAACGCCTTCTTGAGCGCGGCGGGGTCCCCCTCCGGCTGCGGGAACTGCACGCCGCCCGAGGCGATCAGGTAGTTCGCCACGCCGCAGTAGTTGTTCATCCACCGGACCAGGTCGGGGGAGGCCCCCGCGGTCGAGGACCGCGGGGCCGGCACGGCCCTGCCCTCCACCGGCGTGCCGCAGCCGGCCAGGATCGGACCTGCCAGCGCCACCACTGCCACCACCCACCGCTTCACAGGGGATTTGTACCCCACGGACCACCCGGTGGTGGCCGGAAGCGCGACAACCGGGTGAGGCCCCGCCGTGGTCGCCCCTGTCGAATCGCTCGCAAACGAGTGCAAGCCGGCGCAAGCAGGGTGAAAATCCTGCCGTACAGTTGCTCCATGACGCAACGGCGGTTGGCCGAGGTGGCCGCGAAGGTCGGTGTGAGCGAGGCGACGGTCAGCCGTGTCCTCAACGGCAAGCCCGGCGTGTCCGACGCGACGCGGTCGGCGGTGCTGACCGCCCTCGACGTGCTCGGGTACGAACGGCCCACCCAGTTGCGCGGCGAACGCGCGCGGCTCGTCGGCCTGGTGCTGCCGGAGCTCCAGAACCCGATCTTCCCCGCGTTCGCCGACGTGGTCGGCAACGCCCTGGCGCAGCGCGGGTTCACCCCGGTGCTGTGCACCCGGACGGCCGGCGGCGTGACCGAGGCGGACTACCTGGAGCTGCTGTTCGAGCAGCACGTGTCGGGCGTGGTGTTCGCGGGCGGCCAGTACGCGCAGGCCGCCGCCTCGCACGAGCACTACCGCCAGATGACGCGCCGCAAGCTGCCCGCCGTGCTGGTGAACGCCGCGATCGACGACCTCGGCTTCCCGCGCGTGTCGTGCGACGACGCGGTGGCCGTCGAGCAGGCGTTCGGGCACCTGGTCGCGCTCGGGCACGTGCGGATCGGCGCGGTGCTCGGCCCGACCGACCACATGCCGTCCCGGCGCAAGCTGACCGCGCTGACCGCCTGCGCGGCGGCGGCGGGCGTGGAGCTGTTCGAGGAGCACGCCATGTTCTCCCTCGAAGGCGGCCAGGCCGCGACGACCCGCCTGCTCCACCGCGGCGTCACGGCGGTCCTGTGCGCCTCGGACCCGCTGGCCCTGGGCGCCGTGCGCGCCGTGCGCCGCCAGGGGCTCAACGTGCCGCGCGACGTGTCCGTGGTCGGCTACGACGACTCGCCCCTCATGACCTGCACGGAACCGCCGCTGACCACCGTCCGCCAGCCCATCGAGGCGATGGGCCGCGCCGCCGTGGAGCTGCTCGCCAACCAGATCGCGGGCACCCCGGTGCCGGACGAGGAACTCCTCTTCGAGCCGGAGCTGGTGGTGCGCTCCTCCACGGCACCGGCCCCCCGCTGACCCGAGAGTCCAATCCCCAGGTCCCGAGAGTCCGACCTCCGGGGGCCCTGAGTTCTACGTCCAGGACCCGTGAGTCCCACGTCCAGGCCCTGCCGCGCCAGGCCTGGACGTGGGCCTCACGGGTCCTGGGCGTTGGACTCTCGCTGCCTGGGGTTGGACTCTCGTGTGGAGGTGAGGGCCCGGTGGAAGCCGGGTCTTTTGCCGGGCGTCGGCAGCGGGCTTACGAGATGATGTCGTTAGTTTGCGGAACTTCGTAGACATCTTGCGGAGGTGTGTCGGGCGGACCTACCGTGTGCGCCACACCACACCCGAGGGAGAGGGTCCGCCCATGAACTCATCCAGCCTTCGCGGAGCGGCGGTGCTGCTGCTCGCGGGCAGCCTGGGCCTCGCCGCCGTCGCGTGCTCGTCGGGCGGCGGGGAGAGCGCCGCCGGCGGCAAGGTCACGATCACGGTCAACGGGCAGCCGCCGCGGACGCAGGCGTTCGACCGGAAGGTCTTCGACGAGGACGTGGCCGAGTTCGAGGCCGCCAACCCCGACGTCGACATCGAGCCGCGCGAGGGGTTCATGGACCCCAAAACGTTCTCGGCGAAGCTCGCCGGCGGTCAGCTGGAGGACGTGTTCTACGCGTACTTCACCGACCCCGCGAACCTCATCGCCCGCCGCCAGGCGGCCGACATCACCGACTACGTCCGGGACGTCCCGCACTACGACGCCATCCGCCCCGAGCTGCGCGAGGTCTTCACCAAGGACGGCAAGGTCTACGGCGTCCCCACCGCGAACTACTCGATGGGCCTGGTCTACAACCGGGCCCTGTTCACCGAGGCCGGCCTGGACCCGGACCGGCCGCCGGCGACGTGGGACGAGGTCCGCGAGGCCGCCCGGAAGATCACCGCGCTCGGCGACGGCAAGGTCGGCTTCGCCGAGTACTCCAAGAACAACCAGGGCGGCTGGCACTTCACCGCGTGGATGTACTCCGTGGGCGGGCGGATCGCCAGGCAGGACGGTGACAAGTGGGTCGCCGACTTCGACGACGACAAGGGCAAGGCCGTCCTCCAGCACCTCAAGGACATGCGCTGGACCGACGGCACCATGGGCGAGAAGCAGCTCCTCGTCATCGAGGACGTCCAGCAGATGATGGGCTCCGGCCGGCTCGGCATGTACCTGGCCGCACCGGACAACATCCCCACCCTGGTCAACCAGTTCAAGGGCGACTACGCCGACTACGGCCTGGCCGGCATCCCGGACGGCAAGGGCACGCTGATCGGCGGCGAGGGCTACATGCTCAACCCGAAGGCGTCGCCGGAGAAGATCAGGGCCGGCCTGAAGTGGATCTCCTGGAAGTTCCTCAACCCGGACCGCTTCGAGAAGAACCTCCAGCGCTACAAGGACCAGGGACAGCCCATCGGTCTGCCCGTGCCGCCGGTGTCCGACGTCTGGACCGGTGACATCGCCGCCAGGCAGACCGAGCTGAAGGAGAAGCTCGCGACCGTGCCGGTGGCGAACTTCAAGTCCTACGTGGACGCCACCCCGCAGGGCCTGGTCGAGCCGCCGAACGCCCAGCAGGTCTACGCGATCCTCGACAACGTCATGCAGGCCGTGCTCACCGACCGCGACGCCGACCCCGCCCGGCTGCTGGCGGACGCGGAGGCCAAGGTGAACCCCGTGCTCGCGCAGGTCAAGTGATGCGGCGCCGCGTCGCGGAGAACCTGGCCGCGTACGGGTTCCTGTCCGCCGCGCTGGTCTGCTTCGCGGTGTTCTCCTGGTTCCCGATCGCGCGCGGGGCCGTGCTGGGCTTCCAGCAGGTCGACTTCGTCGACGACCCCGTGTGGGTGGGCTGGGAGAACTTCGAACGGCTCTTCGCCGACCCCCTGTTCGCCACGGCGTGGCGCAACACCCTGCTGTTCACCGCGCTCGCCCTGGTCTTCGGCTTCGTGGTGCCGTTCCTGCTCGCGGTGGTGCTCAACGAACTGCGGCACTTCAGGGCGTACTTCCGCCTCGTCGTGTACCTGCCGGTGATGCTGCCGCCGGTCGTGGCCGCGCTGATCTGGAAGTGGATGTACGACCCCGGTCCGGGCCTGCTCAACACCGCGCTGCGAGGGCTCGGGCTGGAGGGCGCGGCGTGGCTCGACAGCGCCGACACGTCGATGCTGTCGCTGGTGGTCGTGGCGACCTGGGCCAACCTGGGCACCGCCACGCTCGTCTACCTCGCCGCCCTCCAGGCCATCCCCGGCGACCTGTACGAGGCCGCAGAGCTGGACGGCGCGAGCGTGTGGCGCAGGCTGTGGCACGTCACCGTGCCGCAGACCCGGTTCGTGCTGCTGGTCCTGGCGCTGCTCCAGGTCGTGGCGACCATGCAGGTGTTCACCGAGCCGTACGTGATGACCGGCGGCGGCCCGGAGGACTCCACGGTGACCGTGCTCCTGCTGCTGTACCGCTACGCCTTCTACTACAACGACTTCGGCACCGCGAGTGCCCTGAGCCTGTTGCTGCTGCTGGTGCTCGGCGCGTTCACCGCCCTGTACCTGCGCGTGACGCGGAAGGCGGACGCGTGAGGACGCTCATCGCGCCGGGGCGCTCGCGCGCCGGCCACACCGTCGCGCTCGTCGTCACCGCGGTGGTGCTCACGGCGGTCTTCGTGGTGCCGCTGGTCTGGGTGGTGCTCTCGGCGATGAAGCCCGCCGCGGAGCTGGCCCGGGTGCCGCCGACGGTCCTGCCCGAGACGTGGGTGCCGGGCACCTACGCCGAGGCGTGGGACCTGATGGACCTCGGCCGGTACTTCCGGAACACGCTCGTCGTCGCGGTCGGCACGTGGGCGGTGCAGCTGGCCGTCGACGTGCCCGCGGCCTACGCGCTGTCCCGGCTGAGGCCCGTGCTGGGCGGCGGCATCCTCGGCGCGATGCTGGTGACGCTCATGATGCCCGCGTCGGTGCTGCTGGTCCCCACCTACCTGACCATCTCCGACCTGGGCCTGCTCGACAACCCGCTGTCGCTGTGGCTGCTCGGCGCGGCCAACGCCTTCACGGTGTTCCTGCTCAAGCGGTTCTTCGACCAGCTGCCGGCGGAGGTGCTGGAGGCGGCGCGCATCGACGGCGCCGGTCAGCTCACCATGCTGTGGCGCATCGTGCTCCCGCTGTCCCGGCCCGTCCTGGCGGTGGTGTCCATCTTCGCGGTCGTGGCAGCCTGGAAGGACTTCATCTGGCCGCTGCTGGTGTTCTCCGACCCCGCTCGACAGACGCTCAGCGTCGCGTTGCAGCGCTTCGCCCCCGACACCCCGGTCAACCTGCTGCTGGCGGGCCTGGTGCTCTCCAGCGCGCCGATGATCGGTCTGTTCCTGGTGTTCCAGCGCCACGTGCTCGCGGGTCTCACCGCGGGCGGCGTCAAGGGCTGACCACCTTCACCGAGGGAGGAATCCACATGAACTGGTGGCGCGGTGCGGCCATCTACCAGGTGTACCCGCGCAGCTTCGCCGACGGCAACGGCGACGGGATCGGGGACCTCGCGGGACTCCGCCAGAAGCTCCCCCACCTCGCCGGGCTGGGTGTGGACGCGATCTGGCTCAGCCCCTGGTACCCGTCGCCGCTGGCCGACGGCGGCTACGACGTCGCCGACTACCGCGACATCGAGCCGCAGTTCGGCACCCTCGTGGAGGCGGAGAAGCTGATCGGCGAGGCGCACGCGCTGGGCATCAGGGTCATCATCGACATCGTCCCCAACCACTGCTCCGACCAGCACCCCTGGTTCCGGGAGGCGCTGGCCGGCAAGGGGCGGGACCGGTTCTGGTTCCACGACGGCGACGAGCCGCCCAACGACTGGCAGTCCCGGTTCGGCGGCCCCGCGTGGAGCCGCACGCCCGACGGCGGGAGCTGGTACCTGCACCTCTACGCCGCCGAGCAGCCCGACCTGAACTGGACCAACCCCGAGGTGCGGGCCGAGTTCGAGTCGATCCTGCGGTTCTGGCTGGACCGGGGCGTCGACGGGTTCCGCATCGACGTCGCCGACGGCCTGGTCAAGGACTTCTCCCGGCCGGACGCCGAGACGCCGTACTCCGACCAGGACGGCGTGCACGAGATCTACCGGTCGTGGCGGCGGGTGCTCGACGAGTACCCGGACGAACGGGTCTTCGTCGGCGAGATGTGGCTGCCCGACCCCGAGCGGTTCGCCCGCTACCTGCGGCCGGACGAGCTGCACTCGGCGTTCAACTTCGACTTCCTGTGCTGCCCGTGGGAGCCGGGGGAGCTGCGCCGGGTCATCGACGCCACGCTCGCCGCGCACGCCCCGGTCGGCGCGCCGCCCACCTGGGTGCTGTCGAACCACGACGTGACGCGGCACGTGTCGCGGATGGGCCGCGAGGACTCGTCGTTCGACTTCGGGCGGCGCCAGCACCTCACCCCGACGGACCTGGAGCTGGGCCGCGAGCGGGCGCGGGCGGCGATCATGCTGACCACCTCGCTGCCCGGCTGCGTGTACGTCTACCAGGGCGAGGAGCTGGGCCTGGAGGAGGTCGACGACCTGCCCGACGAGCTGCGCGAGGACCCTGTGTGGGTGCGCTCCGGCCACACCGACCGGGGCCGCGACGGGTGCCGCGTGCCGATCCCGTGGGGTGACGAGGGGCCGTCCTGGCTGCCGAGGCCCGCGCACTGGCGGTCGCTGTCGGTGGCCGCGCAGAGCGGCGACCCCGATTCGATGCTCGCCCACTACCGCGCGGTGCTGACGCTGCGCCGGGAGCGGGACGACCTGGGCGACGGCCCGATGGAGTGGCTGGACCTCGGGCCGGACGTGGTCGCGTTCCGCCGCGGCGGGCACTTCGCGTGCGTGCTCAACCTGTCCGCCGACCCGGTCGCCCTCCCCGACCACGACGGCGTGCTGCTCACCAGCGGTCCGCTCGACGCCGACGGCCTGCTGCCGACCGACACCGCCGCCTGGCTGCACCTGTCCCGCTAGTCCTCCGGGGGGACGACGACCTGGTCGCGGCCCGTCCGCTTCGCCAGGTTGCACTCCAGCAGGCCGAGCACCTCCAGGGTCTCGGCCTGCTGGTCGGCGTCCATGGCGCCGATGGTGGCCTCCTCCAGTTCGGCCCAGATGCGCTCGACCTCGCGGCGCAGCGCCTGGCTCGCGGCGGTCGGCTCGACGATCGTGGCGCGGCCGTCGCCGGGGTCGGGGGAGCGGCGCACGAAGCCCGCGCGCTCCAGCCGCTGCACGGTGCGCGTCATCGTCGCGGAGTCCGTGCCCAGCTCGCCGCACAGGTCGGCCTGGCGGCGGGGCCCGCCGTCCCAGAGGTGCATCATGACCACCTCCTGCCCCGGGTGCAGTCCTGCCTGTCTGAGAAGCTGTCCGGCCAGCAGTCGGTGGAGACGGGCCACGCGGAAGATGGCGTGACTGATCCGGCCGCCCTCGGCGGACTGCGGAACCGGCGTCGACATGGCCTTTTGGGCTGCTTCTGCCATGTCTCCAGTGTAGCCGCCGTGCGATGTGAGCGCCGTCACGGTGACCTGCTCGGAATAGATCCGCCGGTGATTGCTGTTCGGACAGGTAAGTGCGCACACCGCGTCCACCGGAGGGAACCCGATGACCACCGCGTTCGAGCCGCTCGACCTGGCCGGCACCACCCTGCCCAACCGCGTCGTGATGTCCCCGATGACCCGCAGCCGCGCGTACGGCACCGTGCCGACCACGACCACGGCCGAGTACTACGCGCAGCGCGCCGGCGCCGGGTTGATCATCACCGAGGGCATCCAGCCCTCGGCGGTCGGCCAGGGCTACCCGGACACGCCGGGCCTGCACACCCCCGAGCAGGTCGAGGGCTGGAAGCTCGTGACCCGCGCCGTGCACGACGCGGGCGGGCGGATCTTCGCCCAGCTCATGCACACCGGCCGGATCGGCCACCCCAGCCTGCTGCCCGACGGCCTGCACCCGGTGGGCGCGTCCCCCGTGCGCGCCGCGGGCACCCTGTTCACCGGCGCGGGCATGGACGACTACGTGACGCCCGTCGAGCTGACCGGCGAGGAGGTGCGACGGACGATCGCCGACTTCGCCACCGCCGCGCGCAACGCCGTGGAGGCCGGGTTCGACGGCGTCGAGCTGCACGGGGCCAACGGCTACCTGCTGCACCAGTTCCTGGCGAGCGGTACCAACCGGCGCACCGACGAGTGGGGCGGCACGGTGGAGAACCGCGCGCGGTTCGTCGTCGAGGTCGTCCGCGCGGTGTCCGAGGCGATCGGCGCCCACCGCGTCGGGCTGCGGATCTCCCCGGCCAACCCGTACAACGACATGGTCGAGGACGACCCCGAGGTGCTGTACCCGGCCCTCGTCGACGCGATCGAGCCGTTCGGCATCGCCTACCTGCACATCGGCGAGGCGGACCGGCGCGCGTTGACGCTGGAGCTGCGCGAGCGGTTCGGCGGGGTGCTGATCCTCAACCCGTTCACCCCGGGCGGGACGACCGGCCCCGAGCACCTGGCCCTGGTCGAGGACGGGACGGCGGACGCGGTGAGCTTCGGCGTGCTGTTCCTGGCCAACCCCGACCTGCCGGTCCGGCTCGCGGCGGGCGGCCCGTTCAACACGCCGGACCCCGCGACCTTCTACGGCGGCGCGGAGCAGGGCTACACGGACTACCCGGCCCTGGAGGACGCCCGCGTCTGAGCCCGCGCCCGAACCCGCGGCGCCGCTCGCACGACGGAGCCCCGGTCACCCCGGCGAAGGGGGTGACCGGGGCTCCGGTCGGTCGGCCGTCGTCCCGGCCGATCAGGTCGTTCAGCTGTTCGAAGCGCGGCGGCGCAGGAAGAACAGCAGGCCGGCGCCACCGCCGAGCAGGACGACGCCGATGCCCAGCGGGATGGCGATGCTGGCACCGGTGCTCGCCAGCTCGTCCTTCTCGGCGACCGGCACGACCGCGGCCGTGGTGGTCGTGGTCGTGGTCGGCGCGACCTCGGTGGTCGTCACCGGGGTGGTCTCCTCGGCCGGGGGCTGCTCCGCCGGCGGCTCCTCGGCCGGGGGCTCCTCGGCGGGGGGCTCCTCGGCGGGCGGCTCCTCCGCCGGCGGCTCCTCGGCGGGGGGCTCCTCGACCGGCGGCACCTGCTCCGGGCACGGCTTGACGATCATGTTCTTGTCGTCGGGGTCGGTCTTGTGGTCGAACTGCGTGCCGTTGTGGCCGTCGTACGCGTCGACCTCGGCGTAGAACTTGTGCTGCACGGTGAGGTCGACCTCGGCCGAGTACTTCTCGACCAGCTTGTCGCCGAACTCGATGATCTTGAAGTGCTTCCCGTCGAGCGTGATCTTCAGGTAGTTCGTCTTGTCGTCGGTCTTCGGCGCGTACCGGGTCAGGTTGACGTGGAGGACGGCCTTGCCGTCCATGCACTCCGCGCGGAACATCTTGTCGTGTGCCGATGCCGGCAGAGCGGTGAGGAGGCCGGTCGTGACGACGGCCGCGGCGACACCGAGGACAGCGCCGACTCTGGCGAGCTGCATGAATTGCTCCTGAGGGGAGGGCTGAGGAGAACGCGGTCACCCTATACGGGGTTAGATAACAACCCGATCGGGGTATTGGTAACTACTGAACGTCCACATGAGGCCCGCTCTGAGTCCCTTATGGGCGTTTCGCAGACGTCGCCTGAGGACGATCACGACCGCCGCGACGCGGAGGGGCGGCACGCCCCCGTGCGGACGGGAGCCGCGGGCTACTCCGGGAACACCCACGGCCGGGCCTCGGCCAGCAGGCCCACCATGCCCGACACCAGCCGCAACTGCTCCACGTCGCGGATGTCGGCCTCCACCAGGCGCGGCGAGCAGACCACGACGGCCACCGCCTGCGCCCGCGACAGCGCCACGTTCAACCGGTTGCGCGACAGCAGGAAGTCCAGCCCGCGCGGCAGGTCCACGGCGGCGGACGAGGTCATCGTCGTGATCACCACCGGCGCCTCCTGCCCCTGGAAGCGGTCCACGGTGCCCACCCGGACATGCTCGTGGCCGTGCTTCTCCAGCTCCCGCCGCACCAGCCTGACCTGGAGGTTGTAGGGCGCCACGACCAGCACGTCGGAGTCGTCCAGCGCCCGCGCGCCCGCGCCGTCCGTCCACAGGCGACCCATCAGGGACCGCACGAGCCCGACCACGGCGGCGGCCTCCTCGACCGAACCGGTGGTGTTGTGCGAGTGCGCCACGGAGTGCACGTACACGCCGCTCCCCACGCCCGCGATGCCGCGCGCCGCCGTGCTGGGGTGGGCGCGCAGCAGACCGGCGTACGACAGGTTCGACACCGGCTCGCACACCGCCGGGTGCATCCGCCGCGTCTGGTCCAGGAAGTAGCCGAGCGACGGCGGGACGACGTCGGCGTCGCCGATCAGGTGCCCCAGCGCGGACGCCTCCGCGCCCGCCGGGTGCGTCCCCTGCACGACCTGCGGCAGCTGCTGCGGGTCGCCCAGCAGCACGAGGTTGCGCGCGCACGTCGACACCGCCAGCGCGTCGGCCAGCGCGAACTGCCCCGCCTCGTCCACGATCAGCACGTCGAACGGCTGCTCGCGCAGCGCGGTGTTCGCGAACGTCCACGACGTGCCGCCGACGAGGTGGCCCGCGCCCTGGTCGTTGCGCCAGCGCACCAACGCGGGGTTGTCGCGCGGCTGCTCCCAGGCGCAGTCGCGCGCCGGCGCGCCCTTGGCCCGCTTCGCGGTCGGGATCGGCACGCCCAGCTCGCGACCGGCGGCCAGGGCCGCGGACAGCACGTTCTCCACGGCCTTGTGGCTGGTCGACGTCACGCCGACGCTGCGACCGCCGCGGATCAGGTGGGCGATCAGCCGACCCGCCAGGTACGTCTTGCCCGCCCCCGGCGGCCCCTGCACGGCCAGCGTCGAACCGTCGAGCGCGTCCACGGCCGCGATCACGTCCGCGATCAGGTCGTCGGAGCGCGGCAGGTCCCGCGACCCCCGCAGGCGCGGCGGCGTGCGGCGGACCAGGTCGATCCCGGGGTGCGGCGGCAGCTCGGGCAACCGGTCCACGACCGTCGCGGCCAGGTCGTACACCGCCTCGTCCTTCGGCGTCGGCCGGACCGGGCTGCCCGGCAGCACGGCCACCGGCACCGCGCCGTCGACCGACTCCGGCCCGGCGCTCTCCAGCAGCACGACGTCCTCGGCCGACTCGGCCAGCACCACGGCGTCACGGGTGGTGTTCGGCGTGCCCGGGTAGAGCAGGCGCACCTGGTCCCCGGTGGCGAACGGGTGCGGCCGGTCCGGGTCGCACGCCACGGTGACCTGGCGCTTCGCCTTGCGGACCCGCCCCGACGGCATCGCCCAGTCCTCGGCGCGCACGTGCGTCCCCACGGCGCACGCGTTGTCGGCCTCCAGCTCCGACAGGGGCGCGGCGAGCTGCCGGAAGAAGTCCCACCACGCCGGGTTGGTCTCACGGCGGTGGTAGCCGACGGCGGCGGCCAGCAGCGCGCGGGCCCGCTCGTCGTCGGTGAACTCGGCGGGGTTGTCGGGCAGACCCTCGATCAGCGGGTCCACCACGGCGGCCAGCCGCTCGGCCCGCTCGGCGCGGCGCTGCGCCGCGATCCCGTCCTCGACCTCCTGCGTGAACGACGGCTCGGGCACGTGCGGCTCGATGCCCGCCTCGGCCCGCACCTCCAGCAGGAACCGGTACAGCCGCAGCGTCGACACGCAGTCGTCGGTGTTGTACTCGGCGATGCCGTTCAGCACGTCCTCGGCGCGCGCCGGGTCCACGTCGCGCAGGGACAGGAACTCCTCGTACGCCTCGATGCTCGACACCGCGGTCTTCACCTCGCCGCTGCGGGCGCCGGGCATGTAGAGCGGCTCCAGGTACTTGATCGAGTACGACCGCTGCGACACCCGCAGCGCCTTGCGCACCACCGAGTACAGGTCGACCAGCGCGCCCGAGCGCAGCAGGTGGTCGACGGCGTCCTCGCGGGTGCCGTGCAGGGCGGCGAGCTTCTTGAGGGCGTTCACCTCGTAGGGCGCGTAGTGGTAGACGTGCGCCCCGGGGTCCGCCTCCAGGGTCGCGGTCGCGTGGTCGACGAACCGCTCGAACGCCCGCTTCTCCTGCGGCCGGGTGTGCGCCCAGAACGGGGTGAACGCGGCGTCCGCGTCGACCACGCCGAACAGGTACTCCAGGCCCTCGCCGTCGAGCGCGAACGGGTCGCCCTCCATGTCGAAGAACAGGTCGCCGGGGCTCGGTTCGGGCAGCGCGGCCAGCGCCTCGGGCGCCACGACCTCGTAGGCGACCTTGCCGACCGGGTCGTCCTCGGTGCGCGAGTCGTCCTGGATGACCTGGAGCGCGGCCTGGGCGCGCAGGCCGGTGAACGTGGCGGCCGACATCGTGGCCGGTTTCTCGGACCGGGTGGCGTTGGCCAGCGCGTCGATCGTGCCCAGGCCCGCCGCGACGAGCTTGCGCCGCTGGTCGGCGCGGATGCCGGCCACCAGCGACAGGTCGCGGGCCCGCTCGCGGCCGGTGGCGCAGTGCCGGGCGAAGCGGCACGTCGCGCACGCCGGGCGCTCGTCGTCCCACAGGCGGTCGGGCAGCGCGGCCGGCACGGCAAGGCGGGCCGTCAGCCGGTCGCGGAGGTTGCGCACCAGGGGCAGGAAGTCGCCGACCCGGAACGCGCGGCCGGTGCCGTCGCCGAGCAGCAGGTGCATGGCCGGTCCGGCCCGGTGCCCCAGCGCGTCCGCGTACGCGGTGAGCTGCACGACGGCGGCCGGCGTGGCGTGCCGGGCGAGCTTCGCGTCGTGCGGTTCGTAGCCGTGCGGGCCGGCGACCAGGAAGTCGGCCCGGCCGTGGAAGCCGTCGGCGTAGAAGACGGCCTGGTACACGACGGGCACGCCGTCGTCGAGCGCCCGCGCGGTCTGCTCGGCGGCCGCGGTCAGCGCCTCGTGCGTCGGCGCGGGCTGCGGGATCTCCACCACGTCGTGCTCCGCGCGGAACCGCTCCAGCACGGCCCGCTCGTGCGCGAGGCCGTGGCGCGCGGCGAGCAGCCCCTGCCGCTGGTCGGGCGCGGGCGCGCCGGGCACGCCGGTGGCCAGGGCGTGCGAGAGGACGCTGCGGTGCTCGCACTCCAGCAGGTCCACCAGGTCCGACGGGGAGTGCACCAGGTGGCCGTCGGCGGTGAGCATGGCGGGCAGTATCACCGCCGGACGGGGGAACTCCGCGGATCACGCGCGGCGCGTCGCCAGGTTGTGCGCGACGCCTCCCGGCGTGATCACCAGGCGGCGGGCTCGTAGTCCTTCAGGAAGCAGCCGTGCAGGTCCTCGCCCAGCTCGCCGCGCACGATCGGGTCGTACACCCTGGCCGCGCCGTCGACCAGGTCGAGCGGCGCGTGGAAGCCCTCCGCGGCCAGTCGCAGCTTGGTCGGGTGCGGGCGCTCGTCGGTGATCCAGCCGGTGTCCACCGCGGTCATCAGGATGCCGTCGGTGGTCAGCATCTCCTCGGCGCTGGTGCGGGTCAGCATGTTCAGCGCGGCCTTGGCCATGTTCGTGTGCGGGTGCCCCGGCCCCTTGTAGGCGCGGCTGAACTGGCCCTCCATGGCCGAGACGTTCACCACGTACTTGCGCCGCGCGGGGGAGGCCGCCATCGCCCCGCGCAGCCGCGAGATCAGGATGAACGGCGCCGTGCTGTTGCACAGCTGCACTTCCAGCAGCTCCACCGGGTCGACCTCCTCGACCCGCTGCACCCAGCTGTTGACGTCCGCCACGTCCGGCACCAGGCCGCCCGCGTCGATCTCCGTCGACCCGGCGGTCAGCGCCAGCGCGGTCACCGTCGCGCCCAGGCCCGGCCCGGTGTCGCCGAGCGAACCGGTGAGCGCCGCCGGGTGCGCGGCCGTGGTGTGGCCGAACGTGACCAGCTCGGGCAGCGGGCCGGCGGGCAGCGGGTCCGACTCGGCCGTGACCAGCGGCGCGTAGGCGTTCGACGAGCGGCGCACGGTCTGCGCGGCGTTGTTGATCAGGATGTCGAGCGGCCCGGCGGCGGCCACCGAGTCGGCCAGCCGCACGACCTGGCTCGGGTCGCGCAGGTCGATGCCCACCACGCGCAGCCGGTGCAGCCAGTCGGCGCTGTCCGGCATCGAGGCGAACCGGCGCACCGCGTCGTGCGGGAACCGGGTGGTGATGGTGGTGTGCGCGCCGTCGCGCAGCAGTCGCAGCGCGATGTACATGCCGATCTTGGCGCGACCGCCGGTGAGCAGGGCGCGCTTGCCGGTGAGGTCCGCGCCCTGGTCGCGCTTGGCCCGGTTCAGGTCCGCGCAGGCGGGGCACAGCTGGTGGTAGAAGGCGTCGACCTCGGTGTACCGGCGCTTGCACGTGTAGCAGGACCGGGCGCGCAGCAGCGTGCCCGCCTTCGCGCCCGGGTCGGGCTCGCGCAGCAGGACGCCGCGCGTCTCGTCGTCGATGCGCGACGGCGACCCGGTCGCGGTCGCCTCGATGACGGCGCGGTCGGCGGCGGTCACGGCGGCGCGCCGGTCGGCCTTGCGGCGCTTGCGGAGGCTCTTCCAGATGCCGGCGGTGGCCCGGCGGACGGCGACCGCGTCGGGGTGCTCGGTCTCCAGATCATCCACCTGGGCGAGCACCTTCAGGGCGATCTCCAGCTCAGCGGGGTCAATCGACACGGAATGGGAGTCTACCCGTGCGAAAAACCACCCCTGGACGGGTGAAATTCGCGTTAGGCACCGCTATCGTGCCCCGCATGCCTACAGCGGGTGATGGACCGCGGGTGCAGCGGTTGGCCCACCCCGACGACACCGTCCGGACCAGGGCACTGCGACTCCCCCGCGGACGACCGGTCCTCGCGGTGCTCGGCCCGGTCGAGGCCCTGGGCACCGATCTCGCCGCCGCCGTCCTGCCGGTCCTGCGCGCCGTCCTCGCCGACGTGGCCAGGTCCGACTCGGTCGTGGTCACGGCGGGCGCGGACATCGGCGTCACGCACCTGGTCGGCCTGGCCGTCGAGTCCCTGGAGGGCCGCCGGCCGCGGCTCGTGGGCGTGGCGCCGTCCGGCCGGGTGGCCGCGGGGGACACCGAGCCCGGCGAGGACGAGGTGCGCCTCGACGCCAACCACGACACGGCCGTGCTGGTGCCCGGCTCGCGGTGGGGCGAGGAGGTGCCCGCCCTGTTCCGCGTGGTCGACGCCGTCGCCGGGACGAAGCGGCCCGTGCTCGCCCTGCTGGTCGGCGGCGGTGCGGTGGCCCGCGCCGCGCTGGTCGACCACCTGGGCCGCGACCGGCCGCTGCTGGTGCTCGCGGGCACCGGCGGCCTGGCCGACGAGGTCGCGTTCGGCGGCCTGGGCGAGGACGACGACCTCGCCGTGCTGGTGCGCAGCGGCCGGGTCGCGGTCGTGCACCTCGACGAGGGCGCGGACCGGGTGGTGGCGGTGCTGCGCCGGGTGCTGGCCGACCGGCCGGGCGCGAAGCTGCACGCCCCCGCGCCGCCGCCCCCGGTGTGGCCGAGGCTGCGGTTCCGGGCGCCCGAGCCGCACCCCGTGGTCGACCCGGGCTACGTGCTCGACTACCCGCTGCTCGCCGACGCGATCCACGAGGCGAACCAGGTGGTGGCGCCCGTGCTGCACGAGTGCGAGGTGGCCGCGCTGAGGGCGCGGGAGCGCGCTCGGCTGCTGGTCGTGCTGGCCATCGGCGCGGGCTTCGCGACCACGGTGTTCGCCGCGTTGCAGGTGTGGTTGGGCGCCGAGCCGTGGCCGGGCGTGCTGCTGGCCGTGTCCGGCGCGGTGGCCGCCGTCCTCGCGGTGGTGGCGCGCAACGGGGAGGACCCGGACGTGCGGGCGCGCGCCGAGCAGCTCCGGGCGTTGTACTTCGACCACCTGGCCGCGCCGCCGGCCGCCGACGACGCGGAGCGCGACGAGCGCGCCCGCGACCTCGCGACCGCGGTGGCGCGGTACCGACACGAACCGGTGAGCCGGGCATGAGCGACGAGACCCAGGACGACAGCGCCACCCGCACCCGGACGCCGCGGGCCAGGACCACCCGCGCCACCGCCCCGAAGCAGGCGGGTCCCGAACCGGCGACGACCGAACCGGCGACGACCGAACCGGCGACCAAGCCGTCACCGAGGCCGCGCACGGTCTCCGAACCGCAGCCCACCGCGAAGGCCGCACCGCCCGCGCCCGCCCGCGAGCCCGTCGCCCCCGGGGTTCCGGCCCCGGAGCCCCCCGCCCCGTACTCGGTCGACGACCACCGCGAGCAGTTCGTCCGCGCCTACCTCCGGCACCGGGTGGGGGAGCGGTTGGCGGGGTTCGAGCAGGCCCGCGCCCGCTACACCTCGGCCCGGCGGTGGACGACGGCCGGCACCGTGCTCCTCTTCACGGCCGCCGCCGCGCTGGGCGCGGTCGCGGTGGCCGACGCGCCCCGGCGCGAGCTGTGGGCGTTCCTGGCCACGGTCGCGGCGGCCGGCGCCACGGCGGTGGCGGTGTACGAGGCCGCCTTCTCGTTCCGCGCGCTGTCCCGGCGCTCGGCGAACGGCGTGGCGCTGCTGCACCTCCTCCAGGCGCACGGCGCGCCCGAGGGCGAGGACGGCGTCACCGCGTTCCGCACCGAGGTCGAGAGCGTGCTGCGGCACTCCGACTGACCCCGGCCCTCCGCACGCCCACCCCCACCGCCGCGAACCCCCGGCCGGCACGCCGACCGTCCGGGGGAACCACGCTCCGCGAAAATCCGTCAGAATCGCGGCACTGTTGGTGAAACTTCAACGCGACATGGGGGTCGGAGTGGAGTTTCGGATACTCGGACCGGTGCAGGTGCGGCGGACCGGTGGGGCGCCCCGGGCGCTGCGCCGCAAACCCGGCCAGGTCCTCGCCGTGCTGGCCGCGCAGTGCGGGAAGCCGGTCCCGGTCGACCGGCTGCTCGACCTCGTGTGGGGCGACGACCCGCCGCCGCGCGCCCGCAAGTCCCTCCAGGTGCACGTCTCGGCGCTGCGCGCCGAGGGCGTGCCGGTGCGCCACCAGGACGCGGGCTACCTGCTGGCCGCCGAACCCGAGCAGGTCGACGCCCTGCGGTTCCGCGCGCTGACCGCGCGGGCGGCCGACGTGGCCGACCTCGCCGCGCGACGCGAGGTGTACGCGCGGGCGCTCGACCTGTGGCGCGGCGCACCGCTGGCGGGCGCGGAGTCCGAGCCGCTGCGCGCCTGGCTGTGCGCGCCCCTGGAGGCCCACCGCCTGGCCGCGCTGGAAGCGGCCATCGACCTCGACCTGGCGCTGGGCCGCAACGCCGAGGCCGTCGACGCGCTCACCCCGCTCGTGGCCGAGCACCCGTTCTCCGAGAACCTCCGCCACCAGTTGATGACCGCGCTGCTCGCGTGCGGCAGGCGCACCGAGGCCCTCGGCGTGTTCCAGGACGTGCGCCGGACCCTGGCCGACGAGCTGGGCGTCCGCCCGAGCACGCGACTGCGCGCGCTGTACCGCGATGCGCTGGGCGTTTAGGCCGGTTTTTACCGCGCGCCGTTAGCTTCCGCCGCGACCGGAAGGGGAAAGACCATGCGCCTCGCCCGCGCCCTCGCCGCGTTCGTCCTGGCTCTCGCCGGGATGACCCTGACCACGGCGGTCGCGACCGCCGACGTGCAGGCGGCCGTCACCAAGCTCAGCCACTCCGACGCCGCGAGCCGCTTCAGCGCGGCCGGCCTCACCTGGTCGTCCAGCGGCGGTTGCAGCGACCGCAACAACCCGACCTGCACCAGCTTCGAGCAGATCAACCTCACCACCGTGCAGGGCGGCATCACGCTCAAGCGCGCCAGCGGCTGCGCCCTGCGCATCACCGGCGGCACGGAGACCGGCCACGCCAGCGGCACCTACAGCCACTGGAACGGCTACAAGCTCGACTTCGCCCTGTCCACCTGCATCAACAACTACGTGCGCGGGACCTTCACGTCCATCGGCGGCAACAAGTGGCGCTCCGGCTCCGGGAACATCTACTTCCTGGAGTCGAACCACTGGGACGTGACGTACTACAACTGCGGCGGCTGCTGACCCCGCGCCCAGCCGACCCCTCGCTCAGCTGGCCGCCACGGTCAACCCCGTGGCGGCCAGCTTGGCCGCCCGGCCGTGCCCCCGGAGCCGTTCGTGGTGGGCGCGCAGCAGCGCGGCGTGGACGTCGTCGACGTGCTCGGCGGCCTCGCAGCCCCGGTTCCACACCAGCGTGACGCGCCGGTGCACGGGGTTGCCCGCGATCGGCTTGAGCAGCACGCCGGGCAGGTCGTGGCCGGTGGGGAAGAACCCCGCCACGGTGTGCGCGGAACGCACCAGTTCCGCCGCCGACGCCGGGTCGACGCCGAAATGCGCGCAACGCGGCGTGAATCCGGCCGCCTCGCAGGCCAGGTGCAGGTTCAACCGCCCGCCGCCGTAGTTCTCGTCCGGCACGGCCCATTCCTCATCGGCCAGTTCGGACAGCCGAATCTCGGCACGCCCGGACAACCGGTGCCCCACCGGAATTCCGACCACCATGTGTTCCGTGGCGACGGTGCGGAAGTCGACTTCTTCGGGAATCCGCAGTGGACTCTGCGGGAACTCGGTGACCAGTGCCAGGTCGAGCTTGCCGGTGCGCACGAGTTCCAGTACGGCGTCTCCGCTGCGCTCGATGTGCGTGGTCTGCGGGTGCGTCGGTAACAGCCCGCGCACCACCCCGACCAACAACGGGGTCGGCGCCCCCGCCACCCCGCCGAGCCGGATGCCCGCGGCGCCGCTCTCCGCGGCCAGCTTGCGCGCCGTGACCAGCAGTTCGTCGAACCGCTCGACCAGGTCCCGCGCCCGCAGCACGACGTGCCTGCCCAGCTCGGTCAGCTCGACGCCGTCGGTGCGCCGCAGGAACAGCGGACCGCCGAAACCGCGTTCGATGCGGCGCAACTGGGCCGTCAACCCCGCCTGCGCGATTTTCAGCAGCGAGGCGGCACGGCTGATGCTGCCCGCTTCCGCCACGGTCAGCACGACGTGGAGGTGCCTCAGCTCCATGTGCACTGCGGCAGCCTAGGGCAATTCGCACACGACAAACACCGACCGCGCGGGTACCGGGGGATGACGCTCCGTTGTGGCCTCGTACGCACCGTTAGTCCAACAGGTGCATAACTGGCGAGTTATCGCCACCTCACACCTACCGCCGTGCTCTCCCGCTCCACCACCCTGCTGATGGCTATCACCGATCTGGGGAGGTGTGAGCGACATGAGGAAAGCGTTGCGGCTGCGACGCCTTTCCCGACCGCGCGACGACAGGTACCTCTTCGTGCCGCTGGACCACAGCGTGTCGGACGGTCCGGTGGTGTCGCGCGACCGGTGGCGCGACCTGGTCGACTCGGTCGTGGTGGGCGGCGCCGATGCCATCATCGTCCACAAGGGACGCGTGCGGACGATCGACCCGGACGTGCTCGCCGGGTGCGCGCTCGTCGTCCACCTGAGCGCGGGCACCGCGCACATGGCCGACATGAACGCCAAGGTCCTCGTCGGCGACGTCGAGGAGGCGCTGCGGCTCGGCGCCGACGCGGTCAGCGTGCACGTCAACATCGGCTCCGACACCGAGGCCCGGCAGCTCGCCGACCTCGGCTCGGTCGCCGCCGCGTGCGACGACTGGAACGTCCCGCTGATCGCCATGGCCTACCCGCGCGGTCCGCGCATCGTCGACCCGAACGACCCCGCGCTGCTCGCGCACGTCGTGAACATCGCGGCCGACCTCGGCGCCGACATCGTCAAGACCAACCTCGCCGCACCGTCCGAGCGGATGGCCGAGGTGATCGCCACCAGCCCGATCCCGGTGCTGGTGGCGGGTGGTCCGGCGACCGGCGGCAGTCTCGTCGACCACGCCCGCACCGCGATGGCGGTCGGGTGCGCGGGCCTCGCCGTGGGCCGCCGCGTGTTCACCTCGCCGACACCGATGTCCCTGGTCGCGGAACTCGCGTCGATCGTCCACGAGGAGAGCGAGGCGGACCTCGTCCGCGCGATGACCGGGGCCGTGGCCTCGTCCTGACCCCGCCGTCGGCCGGACCCGCGAAACCCCCTTCCGCGGGTCCGGCCGGCGTGCGGGCCCACCATTTGGAGAACCGTTGAAGTTCGCCTGGATCGACCTCAGAACCGTCCCCGACGCGCAGCGCGAAGCCGTCGTCGACGCCGCCGTGCACGCCCGCCTCGCGGGGGTCGTCTCCGACGACCCGGCGCTGCTCGACACCCTGCCGCCGACGATCACCCGCGTCCTCGTCGCCGACGAGCCCGTGGAGAGCCCGCACCTGGTCACCGTCGTGGTGCGCGACCAGGACCAGCTCGACCGGCTCCCCGTCGACTCGGCGTTCGTGCAGGTCGAGGACGACCGCACGCTGAAGCTCGCGTGCGCGGCGGCCGTGCGGCTCGGGCACGCCGTGGTCGGGTTCACCGACCCGACGAAGATCCCGCTGGAGATCGTCATCGCCGCCGCCGACGGCGCGGCCGGCAAGCTCGTCACCGTCGTCGCGGACCTGGAGGAGGCCGCGATCGTCCTGGACGTGCTGGAGCACGGCTCGGACGGCGTCCTGATGGCGCCGCGCGACGCCAACGACGTGTTCAAGCTGGCCAGGCTGCTGGAGGCGACCACCCCGCCGCTGGAGCTGACCACGCTCGTCGTCGAGGGCATCGCGCACAACGGCCTGGGCGACCGGGTGTGCGTCGACACCGCCTCGCACTTCCGGGAGGACGAGGGCATCCTCGTCGGCTCCTTCTCCTCCGGCTTCATCCTGTGCTGCTCCGAGACCCACCCGCTGCCGTACATGCCGACCCGGCCGTTCCGGGTCAACGCCGGCGCGCTGCACTCCTACGTGCTCGGCCCGGACAACCGCACCAACTACCTGTCGGAGCTGCGCTCGGGCAGCACGGTGCTCGCGGTGAACTCCGAGGGCCGCACCCGCAAGCTCACCGTCGGCCGGGCCAAGCTGGAGTCGCGCCCGATCCTGACCATCACCGCGCACTCGCCCGAGGGCGTCGAGGTCAGCCTCACCGTGCAGGACGACTGGCACGTGCGGGTGCTCGGTCCCGGCGGGAAGGTCCGCAACGTCACCGAGTTGCAGCGGGGCGACGAGCTGCTGGGCTACATCGCGACCGAGCAGCGGCACGTGGGCATCCCCATCGGCGAGTTCTGCAAGGAGTCCTGAACCGCATGCGAGAGTTCGTCACCGATCTGCTGGGCCGCCACGGCGACGACGTGCCGGTGTTCACGCACGAGCGCACCGCGACCCACGGGACCCTGCGCGCCGCGGTCGCCGACCTGGCCGCGGGGTTCGCCGCCTCCGGGGTGGGGGAGGGGAGCGCGGTCGCGATCCAGGTGCCCCCCAGCTTCACCCAGCTGGAGGCGGTGCTGGCGCTGTGGGGCCTCGGCGCGCGGGTCGTCCCGATCGACCACCGGCTCACCGCGCACGAGTTCGACGTGCTGCGCGACCTCACCCGCCCGCAGTTCGCCGTGCGGGCGGCGGACCGGTTCGCGGGCGTGTTCCGGGAGCACTACGAGCTGGTCACCGAGCGGATGCCCGACGGCGTGCCCGCCGCCACCCCGCACCGCCTGGTGCAGTTCACCTCCGGCTCGACCGGGCGGCCCAAGGTCGTCGGCCGCAGCACCGGGTCGATCACCCGCGAGGTGATGCGGTTCGCCGCCGCCGACGGCATGACCCGGCGCGGCGAGAAGTTCCTCATCCTCAACAACACCGCCTACAGCTTCGGCCTGATGGGCGGGCTGCTGCACTCCCTCGCCGCCGGAGTCGAGCTGGTGTTCGCCGCGCGGCCCTCCTCCGCCGAGGACGTCCTGGCCACCGCCGCCCGGCACCGGGTGGACTTCCTCAGCGGCCAGCCGTTCCACTTCGACCTGCTCGCCGGCGCGGCGGACCGGGAGGCGCTGCGGTCGGTGCGCGCCGCGTTCGCCGGCGGCGAGCTGATGCCCCCGGAGGTCGCCGACCGGTTCGCCGCCGCCCACGGCTTCGCGGTGGGCGAGTGCTTCGGCACCACCGAGACCGGCGCGCTGACCATGGACGTGACCGGCGCGTCCCGCCCCTCGGTGGGCAGGCCGATGCCCGACACCACCATCCGGGTGCGCGAGGGGCTGGTGGAGGTCGCCCTGGACGAGTCGCCCTACCTGCACGAGGACGGGCCGTCGCGCTTCTCCGACGGGTGGCTGCGCACCGGGGACCGCGGCGAGTTCGACGCGCACGGCAACCTGCGGCTGCTCGGCCGCGCCGACTCGCTGGTCGTGGTGCGCGGCTTCAACGTGGACCTGACCGAGGTCGAGGCGGCGCTGCGGGCGCACCCGCTGGTCACCGAGGCCATCGTGGTGCACGACGGGGCGGTCGAGGCGTACGTCGGCACGCGGTCCGACGTGCTGGGGCCGGACACCGTCCTCGCGTGGTGCGCGCAGCGGCTGGCCGAGTTCAAGGTGCCCGAGCGCGTCCACGTGCTCCCCGCGCTGCCGCGCACCTCCAGCGGCAAGCTGGTGCGCAACCCGAGGAGCCTCGCCGACGCGCGGTGACCGCTGTCCGTGTGGCAGGGTGGGCGCGTGGAACAAGTCGTCCTCCTCGACGAGTCCGGTGTCGCGATCGGCACGGCCGACAAGCTCTCCGTGCACCACGCGTCCACCCCGCTGCACCTGGCGTTCTCCTCCTACCTGTTCGACGGCGCGGGCCGGCTGCTGCTGACCAGGCGCGCGCTGCACAAGAAGACCTGGCCGGGGGCGTGGACGAACTCGTGCTGCGGCCACCCGGCGCCGGGGGAGGCCGCGGCGCCCGCGGTGCGGCGGCGGCTGGTGGAGGAGCTGGGCCTGGAGGACGTCGACCTCGACCTCGTGCTCCCCGCCTTCCGCTACCGGGCGGAGATGGAGAACGGCGTCGTGGAGAACGAGATGTGCCCGGTGTTCCGCGGCCTCGTCACCGGTGAGCCCCACCCGAACCCCGACGAGGTCGACGCCGTCGAGTGGGTCCCGTGGGCCGAGTTCGCGCCGGCCGTGCTGGCGGGCGCCCGCCCGGTCTCCCCGTGGTGCGTCCTCCAGGTGGCGGAGCTGTGGGAGCTGGGCCCCGACCCGCTGGCCTGGCCCACCGCCTCCGCGTCCGCCCTCCCCCCGGCCGCGGCCCCCGCCTGACCGACCCGAACGCACGACTCGCGAGTCCTCAACGCACGACTCGCGGGTCGGTGGGGTGCGGGCGGGCGAGAGAGCGCTCTCTGGCGGGGTGTCCCGGTACGACCGGAACCCGCCACTTTCCTTGACTGATACAGGGGGCCGTCCTACGTTCCGCTGTGAGAGCGCTCTCCGAAACCCACTCGTAACGTCCTACGGAAGGGGAGTCGTGATCCCCACCATTCGCCGATGGCGTCGTATGGTCACAGCGCTCGCCGTCGCGGTCTCCGCCGCGTCGGTGGTGACCTTCGCCGCCTCACCCGCATCGGCGGCGCCGGAACTGCTGTCCCAGGGCAGGCCCGTGACCGCCTCCTCCGTCGAGAACGGCGGCACACCGGTCCAGGCCGCGGTCGACGGCAACACCGGCACCCGCTGGTCCAGCGCCGCCGCCGACCCCCAGTGGATCGCCGTCGACCTGGGCTCCGCCAAGCCGATCAACCAGGTCGTCCTGAACTGGGAGGCCGCCTACGCGCGGGCCTTCCAGCTCCAGACCTCCGGTGACGGCGCGAACTGGACCACGGTCCTCAACGCCGGCGGCACGGCGGGCGTCCAGACGCTCGCCGTGAACACCACCGCCCGCCACGTCCGCCTCTACACCACCCAGCGCGCCACGCAGTACGGCGTGTCGCTGTGGGAGTTCCAGGTCTTCGGCGACGCGGCCCCGTCCGGCCCGATCGTGCGGGTGGCGGAGTTCCTCGCCGACTGCCCGTTCACGCACCGCCTGCCCGACGACCCGATCGTGGTGCCGAACCTGCCGGGCGCCTCGCACATGCACAGCTTCTTCGGCAACCGCACCACGAACGCCCACTCGACCGTCCAGTCGCTGCTGGCCGGCACGAGCAACTGCAACCCGTCCGTCGACCTGTCGTCGTACTGGGTGCCGACCCTGTACGCCGACGGCCAGGCCGTGGAGCCCACCGGCACCACGTTCTACTACCTGGGCGAGGGCGTGCGGGACGACGTGATCGCCCGCATCCAGCCGTTCCCGCTGGGCCTGCGGGTCGTCGCCGGCAACGCCAAGGCCACCGCGCCGGACGCCACCACGATCTCCCGGTGGTCGTGCCTGCACGCGGGCCACGTGGGCGCGTCGAAGGACTTCGTCCACTGCCCGGCGGGCACGATGCTGGAGTCCTACCTCGACTTCCCGCAGTGCTGGAACGGCCGCGACCTGGACTCGGCCGACCACAAGAGCCACATGTCCTACCCGGTCGCGGGCACCTGCCCGTCGACGCACCCGGTGCCGGTCCCGAAGCTCCGCCAGGTGCTGCGGTACCCGGTCAGCGGCGACCCCGCGAGGTTCCGGCTGTCGTCCGGAGCGGGCTTCACCATGCACGGCGACTTCTTCAACGCGTGGCCGGAGGCCGAGCTGGCCCGCCGGGTCCGCGACTGCATCAACCCGATCATCAAGTGCGGTGCGGACGGCCGGCCGTGAAGCGTCTGATCACCTCGCTCGCCCTGCTCGGCGCGCTGGTCGTGCCCGTCACCGCGCAGCCCGCCCGGGCGGCCGAGTGCGGCACGGCCAACGCGGCGCTCAACGCGCCGGTCACCGCCTCCTCGGTGGAGACCGGCAGCCCGTTCACCGCCGCCTCGGCGGTGGACGGGAACGCGGGCACCCGCTGGTCGAGCGCGTTCAGCGACCCGCAGTGGCTGCGCGTCGACCTGGGCGCGAGCCGCGAGGTCTGCGGCGCGACCCTGACCTGGGAGGCCGCCCACGCGACGGCGTTCCAGCTCCAGACGTCCGCCGACGGCACCGCGTGGACGACGGTCTACCAGACCACGACCGGGACGGGCGGCGTCCAGGACGTCGCCTTCACCGGCACGGGCCGGTACGTCCGCCTCCACACCACCGCCCGCGCCACCCAGTACGGCGTGTCGCTGTGGGAGTTCGCGATCCGCACCGGCACCGGCAACCCGCCCGGCGGGTCCGAGCGGCTGCTGTCGTACAACAAGCCGGCCACCGCCTCCTCGTTCCAGGACGACGGCGCGTGCCCCGGCTGCACCCCGGCCAAGGCGCTGGACTTCAACCCGGCCACCCGGTGGGCGACCAGCACGACCACCGGCTGGGTGGACCCGGGCTGGATCTCCGTCGACCTCGGGGCGACCGCGCAGGTCAGCAGGGTCGTGCTCCAGTGGGACCCGGCGTTCGCCACCGGGTTCGAGATCCAGACCTCGGCCACCGGGTCGAGCTGGACCACGATCCACGCGGTCACCAACGGCACCGGGTTCAAGCAGACGTTCACCGTCTCGGGCACGGGTCGCTACGTGCGGGTGAACCTGACCAAGCGCAGCGGCCAGTACGGCTACTCGCTGTGGGAGTTCCAGGTCTACGGCACCGGCGGCAACCCCACCCCGCCTCCGGCGCGGGCACCGGACCCGGGCACCCCGCTGCGGCTGGTGTGGAGCGACGAGTTCAACGCCCCCGCCGGCACGAAGCCGGACGCCGGCAAGTGGCGCCCGGAGGTCGGCACCGGCCAGAACGCGGAGCTCCAGTACTACACCGACAACGACAACGCGTTCACCGACGGCGCGGGCAACATGGTGCTGGAGGCCAGGCGGCAGGTCACGCCGGGCTCGGCGTGCCCGGTCGACCCGGTCAGCGGCAGCGGCACGTGCCAGTACACCTCGGCGAGGATCATCACCGAGGGCAGGGCGTCGTGGACCTACGGGCGCATCGAGGCCAACATCAAGGTCTCGGGCACCAAGGGCCTCTGGCCCGCGTTCTGGATGCTCGGCGACGACATCTTCCAGGGCACCCCGTGGCCCGCCAGCGGCGAGATCGACATCATGGAGCACCTGGGCCGCGAACCGAACACCGCGTACCAGACGATCCACGGCCCGGCGTACCACGGCGGCGGCGGGATCGGCAACGTGAGGGACATCGGCCGGGACTACCGCGACGCGTTCCACCTGTTCCGGGTCGACTGGAACAGCCGGGGCATCACGTTCAGCATCGACGGCGTGACCGTCATCACCATCGACAAGGCGACGGTGGAGGCGACCCGCGGCCCGTGGGTGTTCGACAAGCCCTTCTTCATCCTCCTCAACAACGCGGTGGGCGGTGACTGGCCCGGTCCACCGGACGCCACCACGGTCTTCCCGCAGCGCATGCTGGTCGACTACGTCCGCGTCTACCAGTGACGGCGCGGTGCGGCCCCGCCTCGGCGGGGCCGCACCGCCCGGTATAAAGACTGGCGTGGACCGCAGACCAGTCACGTTGGAAGAGGTCGCGCGGGTCGCGGGCGTTTCCCGGGCCACGGTGTCCCGGGTCGTCAACGGGGTCGCCACGGTGGACCGGGAGCTGCGCCAGGTCGTCGAGAGGGCCATCTCCACGACCGGCTACACGCCCAACCGCGCGGCGCGCTCGCTCGTCACCCGACGGGCCGGCGCGGTCGGCCTCGTCCTCCCGGACGAGGGCCGCACCCTGCACGACCCGTACTTCGGCCGGGTGGTCAGCGGCGTGATGCCGGTGATCCGGCCGCTGGGCGTGCAACTGGTGCTCACCACCACCGACCCCGGCGGCCACCAGGAGGTGGTCGACGACGTCCGGCAGCGCAGGCTGGACGGCGTGATCCTGATCCACACGCACGGCGCGGACCCGCTGCCGCGCCTGCTGACCGAGGCGAACCTGCCGGTCGTGCTGGCCGCCCGCCCGGTCAGGCCGATGGCGATCACCTACGTCGACGTCGACCAGGCCGCGGGCGCGGCGCTGGCCGTGGACCACCTGGTGGACCGCGGCTGCCGCCGGCCGGCGACCATCACCGGCCCGCTGGACGCGCCCGCCGGCCAGGACCGGCTGCGCGGGTTCCGCGAGGCGGTGGCCCGGCACGGCCTGCCCGAGCCACTGGTCGTCGAGGGCGACTTCTCCCGCGAGGGAGGGGCCGCCGCGGCCCGCCGCCTCGCCGGGGAGGTGTTCGACGGCCTGTTCGTCGCCTCGGACCTGATGGCGACCGGCGCGCTGCCGGTGCTGCGCGACCGCGGGCTGCGGGTGCCCGAGGACGTGAAGGTCGTCGGCTTCGACGACAGCAGCCCCGCGGTCGAGTGCGACCCGCCCTTGACCACGGTGCGCCAACCCGTGGAGGACATGGCGGCCGAGATGGCCCGGTTGCTCGTCGAGCGCGTCGAGCGACCGGACCGCCCGAACGCCTCCGTCGTGTTCGCCCCGACCCTCGTGGTCCGCCGGTCCAGCTAGCCGTCCACGCGCTCACCGTCCCCGGGAGTGCTCGTGCGCCGGTCGCTCGTCCTGTCCTCGCTGGTCACCGCGTTGGTCGCGTGTTCCCCGGCGCCACCCGCGACGTCACCCGCCACCACCGCGCCGCCCGCCGGCGCGCCGACCGGCACCGCGCCGACCGCCGGCGCGTCACCCACCGGGACGGGCGGCCTGAGCGCCACCGACACCGCCTACGCGCAGCTGGCGATCCCGCAGGTCGAGTCCGCCCTGCCGCTGCTCGACCTGGTCGCCGCGCGGTCGGGCGACCCGGCGCTCACCGCGCTGGTGGCCGAGGTCGGCGGCGGGCACCGCGCGGAGCTGGCACGGCTGCGCGCCGTGCTCGCGGACGCCGGCGTGGCCTACCTGGACGAGCACCGCGGGCACGACATGCCGGGCATGATCACCGCGGACGAGGTCGAGGCCGCCGGCCGGCTGACCGGCGCGGACTTCGACGCGCGGGCCCGCGCGCTGCTGCGCGCCCACTTCGAGGAGTCGGCGACCGTCGCCAGGGCCGAGCTGGCCGCCGGGAGCGACGCCGCGCTGCTCGCGCTGGCCGGCGACCTGGACGGGGCGCGCCGCGGCTACCTGGCGAAGCTGTCGGGTTCCTGAACGGCGGAACACAGCGCGGTCACCGTCCGTTTTGCCCGGTGTGCTGACCGACGACCCCGCCACCACCCGTTCCCCGGCCCGCGTCCTCGCCCGCTCCGGCGCGGTGGCCGTCGTGCTGACCGTCGTCCTGGTGGGCGGGCTCGACCTCGTCCGGCTCTCCGACTCGGCCCACCACCTGCGCCGCACGATCAGCGAGTACGCCCTCGGCCCCTACCGCTGGGTGTTCGACACCGGCGTGGTGCTGCTCGTGCTCGGGTCGCTCGCGATCCTCGCGGTGCTGGTCGGCCGGGGCGTGAGCCGGTGGAACTCGGTGGGCGCGATCGCGTTCGCCGCGTGGTCGGTCGGCCTGACCCTGGTGGTGGTCTTCCCCAAGAACGACTGGGCGGTCGGCCCCAGCATGAGCGGCAGCATCCACCGCTTCGGCAGCATGCTCGCGTTCGTCAGCCTGCCGATCGCCGCCATGCTGCTGGCCCGCCCCTGGGTGCGCGACGCCGCGTGGGGCGCGCACGCCCGCTGGGCGTTCCGGTTCGGCGCGCTGTCCGCGCTGGCGTTCACCCCGCTGCTGTACGCGATCCTGGTCGACGCCGTCACCGGCACGTCGTGGTGGCGGGTGTTCCCGCTCGGCTACGTCGAGCGCGTGCTCGTGCTCACCGAGGTCGTGGCGGTGTTCGTGGTCGGGGTGTGGGCGTGCGCGGTGTCCTCCCGCCCACGCCCGGTCCCGCCCGGTCAGCCCGGGTACAGCCCGTCCAGCACGTCCCGGTAGCGGCTCTCGATCTCCTTGCGCCGCATCTTCATGCTCGCGGTGAGCGTGCCGTCCTCGACGCTGAAGTCCTTCGGCAGCACGGCGAACCTCTTGATCGTCTCGTGCCGGGCGAGCTTGGCGTTGGCCGCCTCGACGGCCCGGCCGACCTCGGCCTCCGCGTCCAGGTCGGCGGGCGCGGTCTCGGCGTCGATGGTGACCAGCGCGACGCAGTAGTTGCGCTGGTCGCCGTGCACCAGCACGTTGCCGATGTACGGGCTGCCCACCTTCACCAGGCCCTCCACGGACTGCGGCGCGACGTACTTGCCGCCGGAGGTCTTGATCAGCTCCTTCTTGCGGTCGGTGATCCGCAGCCGGCCGTCCTCGTCCAGCTCGCCGATGTCGCCGGTGTGCAGCCAGCCGTCCACCAGCGCCTTGGCCGTCTCCCCGGGCAGGTTGCGGTAGCCGCGCATGATCCCGCGCCCGCCGATCAGCACCTCGCCGTCCTCGGCGATGCGCACCCCGGTGCCCGCCAGCGGCTTGCCGACCGTGCCGAGCCGGTTGTCGCCGGGCCGGTTCACGAAGCTCGCCGCCGCCGACTCGGTGAGGCCGTAGCCCTCCAGGATCGTGATGCCCGCGTGCTCGAAGAACTCGCCCACGGGCCGGGACAGCGGCGCGGAGCCCGACACGAAGTACTTGATCCGGCCGCCGACGCGCTCGCGCAGCTTGCTGAACACGAGCTTGTCGGCGATGGCGCGGCGGACCTTCCACTCCGGGTGCTCGGCGACCCGCAGCGCCCAGTCGAACAGCGCCGCCTTCACCCCGCCCGCCTCGCGCATCGACGCGACCACCCGCTGGTGGATCTTCTCGAAGATGCGCGGCGCGGCGGCCACCACGGTCGGGCGCAGCTCGGCCAGGTTCGCCGCGATCCGGTCCACGTCGCCGTCCACCGCGGTCGGCGCGCCGGTCGCGATCAGGCCCACCTGGAGCACCTTGCCGAACGCGTGGGACATCGGCAGCCACAGGAAGTGCAGCTCGTCCAGGCCGAGGACGCCCACGTCGGCGATGGCGTCGGCGGTGTGCAGCCAGTTGTCGTGCGTCAGCTCCACGCCCTTCGGCGTGCCGGTCGTGCCGGAGGTGTAGATCAGCGTGGCCAGCCGGTCGGGGGTCAGCTCGTCGACCATGGCGTCGTAGTCGCCCTCGACGGTGTCCGGTTCCCAGTCGGGGGCGACGACCTCCACGTCCACCCGGTCCGCGAGGCCGGGGTCGGCGACCACGAGCACGCTGCCGGAGTCGCGGAGGATGTGCTCCACGTCCTGCGGCGTGCTGCTGGGGTAGATGGTCGTCGTCACGCCGCCCGCCGCGAGCACCGCCAGGTCGGTGATGATCCAGTCGACGCTGGTGGCCGCCATGATCGCCACGCGCGCCTCGTCGTGGATGCCCAGCCGTCGGAAGCCCAGCGCCTTGACCCGCACCCGCTCGGCCACCTCGGCCCAGGTCAGCGACGTCCAGGTGTCGCCGTCGCGGCGGCGCAGCGCCTCGCGGTCCGGGGTCGCGCGGACCCGCTCGCGCAGCAGGTCGGGGATCGAACGGGCCACGGTGCCTCCTCTGGAGCGACGCTCTAGAGCGGTACTCTAGCCCTCGTGAGGACGACCAGTCGGCGGGCCGTGCTCGACGCGGCGCTCGAACTGGTCGCCGAGGGCGGGTTGGACGCCGTCACGATCAGCGCGCTGACCGCCCGCTCGGGCGTGTCCAACGGCAGCGTCTACCACCACTTCGGCAGCCGGTCGGGCCTGTTCGCGGTGCTGTACCGGGAGAGCTTCGAGCACTGCGTGACCACCCTGCTGCCCGCCCTGGAGCACGACGAGCCGGAACGGGCCGTGCGCGAACTCGTGGCCCGCTACCTGGGCTGGGTGGCCGGCGACACCGGCCGCGCCCGGTTCCTCTACGCCGCGCCACTCACCGCCGACCCGGCCGTGAAGGCGTCGGTGTTCCAGCCGGTCGCCGCCTGGTTCGCCGCCCGCGCCGAGGAGGGCGCGCTGCGCCCCTACCCGCCGTGGGCGCTGGACCCCGTCGTGATGGGACCGGCCCACGAGTGCGCCCGCCGGCACCTCGCCTACGGCTTCGACCTGGGCGCGTGCGCGGAACCCGTCGCCGATGCGGTGTGGGGCGCCGTCGCGCCCGTAGGGTGACCGCATGGCCACTTGGGGCGACCTAGCCGCGTACGTCCACGACACGTACGACGTGATCTCCGAGAACGAGGACGAGATCCGCATCCTGTTCAACTTCGAGCAGTTCGACGAGGACGACGAGCGGACGCAGGTGATCATCCTGGTGCGCGAGGTGCTCGACAAGCTGCACGAGTGGGTGCAGATCGCCTCGCCGATCGGGCTCGCGTCGGGGGTGGACCTGTCCGCGTTCCTCACCGAGGTGGGCAACTCGACCATCGCGTGCGGCGCGGCGATCATGGGCGACCACGTCGTGCTGCGGCACTCGCTGCCCTTGAAGGACCTCGACATCCACGAGTTCACCGACCCGTTGGCGCTGCTCGCGGGCACGGCGGACCGGCTGGAGGAGACCTTCTTCGGCGGCGACGACTACTGACGCCGGGCAGGGCCGCGGGGGACCGCCCGTGTTGACAGCGGCTCCCGGGGGTGCTGTGATCCTGGCAACAGATAGGAAACTTTCCTAACTGACGCGCCGCCGCCGAGCTCACCCCGTCCCCGTCCCCGTGGGAGGCACCTCGTGGCACCCCGTACGCGCTGGCTGGCCACAGCCGCCGCGGCATCCCTGCTCGCAGTCCCCGCGCCCGCCCTCGTCGCCGCCACCGCCGCGGCCGAGCCGGTCGCGCAGGCCGTCACCCGGCACCAGGCCGAGAACGCCTCGATCTCCAGGGGCCTGGTCGAGTCCAACCACGCCGGCTACACCGGCGGCGGTTTCGTCAACTACGACAACGCGGCCGGCTCGTACGTCGAGTTCACCGTCACCGCCGCCACCGCCGGTCCGGCGACCCTGACCCTCCGGTACGCCAACGGCAGCACCGCCGACCGCCCCCTGGCCATCACCGTCAACGGCACGGCCGCCGCCGGCGCCCTCCCGTTCGCCGCCACCGGCGCGTGGAGCACGTGGGCGACCAGGACGACCCCGGTGACCCTGGCCGCGGGCGCCAACCGCATCCGCGCCACCGCCACCACCGCCGCCGGCGGCCCCAACCTCGACCGCCTCGACGTGGAGACCGGCGCGGCCCAGGCCGGCCGACCCGCCGACGTCAACGGGCAGCTGCGGGTGTGCGGCACCAAGCTGTGCAACCAGTACGGCAAGCCGATCCAGCTGCGCGGCATGTCCACGCACGGCATCCAGTGGTACTCGCAGTGCGTGAAGCCCGCGTCCCTCGACGCCCTCGCGAACGACTGGGGCGCCGACGTCCTGCGCATCTCGATGTACGTGCAGGAAGGCGGGTACGAGACCGACCCGCGCAGGTTCACCGACCTGGTGCACGGCTACATCGAGGAAGCCACCAGGCGCGGCCTGTACGCCCTCGTGGACTGGCACCAGCTCGACCCCGGCGACCCGAACGCGAACATCGCCCTGGCGCGCACGTTCTTCACCGAGATCGCCTCGCGCCACAAGAACAAGACGAACATCATCTACGACATCGCGAACGAGCCGAACAACGTCTCGTGGGCCGGCATCAAGTCCTACGCGGAGCAGATGATCCCGGTGATCCGGGCGCAGGACCCGGACGGCGTCGTGTTCGTCGGCACCCACGGCTGGGGTTCGCTGGGCATCTCCGACGGGCGCAGCGAGCAGGACATCGTCTCGAACCCGATCAACGCCACGAACTTCATGTACACGTTCCACTTCTACGCCGCCTCGCACCAGGACGAGTACTTCGCCGCCCTGTCGCGCGCGGCGGCCCGGCTGCCGATCTTCGTGACCGAGTTCGGCACCCAGACCTACACGGGTGACGGCGGCAACGACTTCGCGTACAGCCAGAAGTACCTGGACTTCCTGGCGGCGAACAAGATCGGCTGGACGAACTGGAACTTCTCCGACGACTTCCGCTCGGGAGCCGTGTTCAAGGAGGGCACCTGCGCCGGGTCGAACTTCACCGGCACGGGCGTCCTGAAGCCCGCCGGCGTCTGGGTCCGCGACCGGATGCGCACGCCGGACGACTTCCCGACGAGCTGACCACCACCCCGCGGGGCGGGCCGTGCCGACGCGCGCGACCCGCCCCGCGGGGCCGGGAGCGCTCGGCGGGCCCGGGGACCCTCAGCCCACCGGCCACGTGTGCACCGGCTCGTTCGCGTGCATCAGGTCCCGGTAGGTCCGCAGCATCCGGCGCAGCGCCTCGGGCCGGTCCAGCGCCGTGTGGTCGTAGTGCCGGTGGAACACCCGCGCCTGCCACGTCGCCCCGTTGACCCCGGTCAGGCACCGCTGCTCGACCACGCCCAGCAGCCGGTCCCGGTCGTCCGCCGCGACCCTCAGCTTCGCCAGGCCCTCGTGGGCCAGCGGCAGCAGGCGCCTCAGCACCAGCTCCGCCACCGGCACCGTGCCCAGGCCCGGCCAGTACACCTGCGCGTCGATGCCGTGCCGCGCGCCCGCCAGGAAGTTCTCCTCCGCCGCGCTGAACGACATCTGCGACCACACCGGGCGCTCCTCCTCGGCCAGCATCCGCACCAGGCCGTAGTAGAACGCCGCGTTGGCCAGCGTGTCGACGACCGTCGGGCCGGCGGGCATCGTCCGGTTCTCCACGCGCAGGTGCGGCTTGTCGCGCACCACGTCGTACACCGGCCGGTTCCAGCGGTAGATGGTGCCGTTGTGCAGGCGCAGCTCGGCGAGCGACGGCGTGTCGCCGCGCTCCAGCACCTGCACCGGGTCCTCCTCGTCGCAGATCGGCAGCAGCGCCGGGAAGTACCGCACGTTCTCCTCGAACAGGTCGAAGATCGACGTGATCCACCGCTCGCCGAACCACACCCTCGGCCGGACGCCCTGCTCCTTCAGCTCGTCGCTGCGGGTGTCCGTGGCCTGCTGGAACAGCGCGATCCGGGTCTCCCGCCACAGCTCCTTGCCCAGCAGGAACGGCGAGTTCGCGCCCACCGCCACCTGCACGCCCGCGATGGCCTGCGCCGCGTTCCAGTACGCCGGGAACGAGTCCGGCGACACCTGGAGGTGGAACTGCGTCGACGTGCACGCGCCCTCCGGCACGATCGAGTCGGCCGTCATCTGGAGCCGCTCGACGCCGTCGATCGAGATGTGGAGGTCCTCGCCGCGCGCCGCCAGCACCTGCTCGTTGAGCAGCGCGTAGCGGGGGCTGCCGGACAGCGCGCCCACGGCCAGGTGCTTGGCCTGGAGCGTCGGCAGGATGCCGATCATCACCATGTGCGAGCCGGTCGCCGACGCCTTGTGCTCGGCCTCGTTGAGCGAGTCGCGCACGACGGTCTCGAACTCGGTGATCCCGCCCGCCGTGAGCTGCCGGGGCGCGACGTTGATCTCCAGGTTCCACTGGCCCAGCTCGGTGACGAAGTCCGGGTCGGCGATCGCCTCCAGGGCCTCCGCGTTGCGCATCGCCGGGTCGCCCGCGCCGTCCACCAGGTTCAGCTCGATCTCCAGCCCGGTCATGGGCCGGTCGAACTCGAACCGCGACTCGCGGAGCATCCGGGCGAACACGTCCAGGCAGCGCCGCACCTTGGTGCGGTACCGCGTGCGGTCATCGCGGGTGAACTCGTGCCGCCCGACCTCGTCGCCCATGTCTGCTCCTCGCCGATGATCAGCGCGCGGGTACCGCGATCGCGGTCACCACAAACCCCTCCCTGGCCAGCCACCGGCCGGTGAACCCGTCCAGGGTGGTCCCGTCCACGACCGGGTGGTCGATGAGGACGCGCGCGCTGAACGTGCCGTCGTCGGGGTTGATGGTCACCTCGGCGTCCTCGAACCCCAGCCACGCCCGCGTCAGCGGGAACCACGCCTTGTAGACCGTCTCCTTCGCGCTGAACAGCAGCCGGTCCCAGGCGACCTCGTCGCCCGCCGCGCGCAGCGCGGGCATCCTGGCCAGCTCGCCGGGCACGGCGATGGCCTCCAGGACGCCCTCCGGCGTCGGCTCGTTCGGCTCGGCGTCGATGCCGATGGTCCACACCTCGCCGACGCGCCCCACGGCCGCCGCCCGGTAGCCCCGGCAGTGCGTGATGCTGCCGACGACGCCCGCCGGCCACGTCGGCTCGCGTTTGGGGCCGGGCAGCAGCGGCACGGGGGCGTGGCCGAGGCCCGCCAGTGCGGCGCGCGCGCAGTGCCGCCCGGTCGCGAACTCCTTGCGCCTCTTGTCCACGGCCTTGGCGACGTGCTCCTCCTCCTCGGGGAACAGCACCACCCCGTCGGGGTCGCCGAAGTAGTCGACCGCCGAGATCGGCGGCGGCAGCAGGTCGGTGATCACCGGGCATCCCCCTCGCGCAGCACGTCCAGCAGTGGCGCCGCGGTCCAGCCGCGCGGCTGCCACTCGCGCGGGTAGCCCAGCGACACCTCGTCGAAGCGCACGCCGTCCTTGCGGATGGTCCGCGGGATGTGCAGGTGGCCGTACACCGCCGCCGCCGCCCGGAACCGCAGGTGCCAGTCCGCGGTCTTCTCGGTACCGCACCACAACGCGAATTCGGGGTACCGCAGCACGAACGTGGGATCACGGACGAGTGGCCAGTGGTTGATCAGCACCGTCCGCAACGACGGGTCCACCGCCGACAACCGTCGTTCCGTCTCCTCCAGGCGCGCCGCGCACCACGCCTCGCGGCTCGGGTACGGGTCGGGGTGCAGGAAGTACTCGTCGGTGCAGATGACCCCGGCCTCCTGCGCCACGGCCAGCGCGGACGCCTTGTCGGTCGTCCCGGCCGGGCGGAACGTGTAGTCGTAGAGCGTGAACAGGGGCGCCACCGCCACCGGGCCGCCCGAGCCCTCGAACACCGGGAACGCGTCCTCGGGGGTGTGCACGCCGAGGCCGCGGCACAGCTCCACCAGCTGCTTGTAGCGCACCTCGCCGCGCGACTGCACCGGGTCGTCCTTGGTCGTCCACAGCTCGTGGTTGCCGGGCGACCAGACCACTTCGGCGAACCGCCCGCGCAGCACCCCGAGCGCCCACTCGACGTCGTCGAACTTCTCCGCCACGTCACCGGCCACGATCAGCCAGTCGTCGGGGGAGTGCGGTCGAATCGCTTCGACGAATTGCCGGTTCTGCTGGTAGGTCACGTGCAGGTCGCTCGTCGCGAGGAGGCGTGGCGGGGTGGTCACACCGCGAGCGTATCCCCGGCGGACGGCCTCGGGGAGTGACCGCTCATCCGCTCGTCGCTCCCGCGACGCCGTTCGGCGGGGAACGGGGGGCCGCGTGACGCTCGTCCGTCCCGTTCGGCGCGCGTTCCCTTACCCGTGAGCGTCCGACTTCCTAGCGTGATGGGCATCACGACAGTCCTGGGCGGAGGACCTGATGAGCAACCACGTACGACCTGTTCAACCGTTCGGGCGAACGGTGGGCGCCGAAATCGCCCGCCAGGTGCAGCACCACCCGCACCCGGCGGTGGCGCCCCGGAGGACCGACGACGCCGCCCTGGCCATGTTGCTGCGCGCCCGCCAGCGCGGCGACGCCCAGAGGCAGGAGCCGTGGGTCCGCCGGGCGCCGGAAGCGCCTCCCCGCCCGCCGCACGCCGACGTGATCGAGCAGTTGGCGGTGCGGCTCGTGCCGCCGGGCCTGTGGGCCGCGGTCGAACCGCTCATCCCACCCGCGAAGGTCCGCCGCCAGGGCGGCGGCCGGGGTCGGGTGTCGGACCGGGCGATCTTCACGGCGATCGTGTTCGTGCTGACCAGCGGCTGCGCCTGGCGGCACCTGCCCGCCACGTTCGGCGTGACCGTGCCGACCGTGCACCGGCGGTTCCAGGAGTGGACCGAGGCGGGCCTGTGGCTGCGCCTGCGCCGGGTGGTCGCGGACGGCACGTCCGACGACTCGGAGTGGCTGGGGCTGGTCCTGGACGCCGCGGAACGACGCGGCGCCCGCGCGGCCGGCTAGGCGACACCGGCCGGAACCCCGGCCGGGCACGACGGGTGACGGGCGGGCGTCCCACGCCGGACCGGGACGTCCGCCCCGCCCGTGCCGGCCCCGAGCGGCCCGGGGCGCTACGCGTGCACGCCCGCCGAGTACTTCGGCACCCGCACGCTGATCTTCGTGCCCAACCCCTGCGCCGTCTCCACCACGAGCCCGTAGTCGTCGCCGTAGCAACGCCTCAACCGCTCGTCGATGTTGCCCAGGCCGATCCCCGCCGTCGCGCCGACCTGCCCCGCCAACGTCCGGCGCAGCGCCTCCGGGTCCATGCCGATGCCGTCGTCCTCGATGGTGATGTGCGCCTCCTCGCCCGCGTCGGCGGCGAGGATCGTGATGTGGCCCGGACCGGCCTTGCCCTCCATGCCGTGCCGCACGGCGTTCTCCACCAGCGGTTGCAGGCAGAGGAACGGCACGGTCACCGGCAGCACCTCGGGCGCTATCTGGAGCGTCACCTTCAGCCGCTCGCCGAACCGCGCCCGCTCCAGGGCCAGGTACTGGTCGATCGACTTCAGCTCCTCCGACAGCGTGGTGAAGTCACCGGCCCGGCGGAACGAGTAGCGGGTGAAGTCGGCGAAGTCCAGCAGCAGCGTGCGCGCCCGCTCCGGGTCGGTCCGCACGTACGACGCGATGGCGGACAGCGAGTTGTAGATGAAGTGCGGTGAGATCTGGGCGCGCAGCGCACGCACCTCCGCCTCCACCAGCCTGGTCCGCGACCGGTCCAGCTCGGCCAGCTCCAACTGCCCCGACGCCCAGCGCGCCACCTCGTTCGTCGCCCGCACGAGCCCCGCCGACGCCTCCCGGCTGTAGGCCGCCAGCACGCCCACCACCCGGCCCTCCACGGTCAGCGGCGCCAGCACCGCCGTGTGCACCGGGCAGTCCGCCGTCGCGCAGGCGATGTCGAACGCCCGCGTGCGACCGGTGGCGAACACGTCCCGCGCCAGCTCCATCACCTCGCCCGCGTGGCGCTCGCCCTCCCCCTCCCAGGCGACCACCGCGGTCTCGTCGGTCAGCGCCAGCGCGGGCGTGCCGAGCAGCGTCCGCAGGTGCTTGGCCGACTTCTTCGCCGCCTCCGGCACGAGCCCGGCGCGCAGCGGCGGCGCGGCCGACCACGCCGTGTGCAGCGTCTCGAACGTGATCCGCTGCTCGTTGGTGAGGAAGTCGTTGCGGGACAATGACTTCCGCCACAGCGTGAGCACCACGGCGAGCCCGGCGAGCAGCACCGCGCCCGCCGTCCACAGCGCCGTCACAACCGGTCCTGGCTGCGCAGGCCCAGGTTCTCCGGCGCGTGCAAGCGCACCATCACGTGGTTCACCCCCGGTGGCACCCTGCGCGGTGTCAGCAGCGACACCGCGAACATCACGACGAACCCGAGCGGCACGGTCCACGCCGCGGGCCGGGCCAGGAACACGTGGTACCACTCCCCGGAGCCGCCCGCGCTGATCGTCACCAGGCCGGCCACGAGCGCGGGCACCCCGCCCGCGAGCATGCCGGCCACCGCGCCGGCCGTGGAGATCCGGGTGCTCCAGATCCCCAGCACCAGCAGCGGGCACAGCGACGACGCGGCCACCGCGAACGCCAGGCCCACCATGTCCGCCACCGGCACCTTGCCCACCAGCAGCGTCATGCCCAGCGGCACGAGGATCGCCAGCACCGTCGACAGCCGGAACCCGCGCACCGACCGCAGCCGCAGCACGTCCCGGCTCAGCACGCCCGCCAGCGACACCATCAGGCCCGACGAGGTGGACAGGAACGCCGCGAACGCGCCACCGGCCACCAGCGCGCCCAGCAGCTGCCCGCCGAGGCCGTCGATGACCCGGCTCGGCAGCGCCAGCACCACCGCGTCCGTGTCGCCGGTCATCAGCAGCTCCGGCGTGTAGAGCCGGCCGAGCGCGCCGTAGATCGGCGGCATCAGGTAGAACAGGCCGAGCATGCCCAGCACGATCAGCGTGGTCCGCCGCGCCGCCCGGCCGTTCGGGTTGGTGTAGAAGCGCACGATCACGTGCGGCAGGCCCATCGTGCCCAGGAACGTGGCGATGATCAGCGAGTACACCGCGTACAGCGGGAACCGCTCCCCGCCGCGCATCGGCAGCGCCCACACCTCGTTGGTGGTCGACGGGATCGACCGCACGTGCGGCACCGCCGACCCCTCCGAGAACGTCAGGCGCGACCCGGCGGCCACGGTGTGGTCGCCCACCGCCAGCGCGCCGCCGCCCTGGACCCGCTGCCCGTCGACGACGCCCGTCCCGCTGAACGGCGTGGTCTCGGAGACGTGGAACGCGGTGGCGGTGTCGAACGACACCGTCGTGCGCTCCGGGAACTCGGGGAACTCCGGCCCGGCCAGCCCCTGCGCGCCGTGCGCGTGCCACGCCAGCACCAGGAACACCACGGGCACCGCGATGGCGGTCAGCTTGAGCCAGTACTGGAACGCCTGCACGAACGTGATGCTGCGCATCCCGCCGGAGATGACGTTGACCGTCACCACGGACGCCACCACCAGCGCGCCCACCCAGTCCGGCGCGCCCGTCACGTACTTCAGCGTCAGGCCCGCGCCCTGGAGCTGCGGCAGCAGGTAGAGCCACCCGATGCCCAGCGCGAAGCCCGACGCCACCGCGCGCACGACCGGCGAGGCGAACCGGGCCTCGGCGAAGTCGGGCAGGGTGTAGGCGCCGCTGCGCCGCAGGGGAGCGGCCACCAGCGCCAGCAGCACCAGGTAGCCGGCCGTGTAGCCGACCGGGAACCACAGCATGTCCGGGCCGTGCGCGAAGATCAGCCCGGCGATGCCGACGAACGACGCCGCCGACAGGTACTCGCCGCCGATCGCCGAGGCGTTCCACCACGGCGACACCGTCCGCGAGGCGACGAAGAAGTCCGACGTGGTGCGGGAGATCCGCAGGCCGTAGGTGCCGATGGTGACCGTGCCGACGACCACGACCAGGACGGCGATGATGCCGTAGGTGCTGCTCACGAACGTTCCACCAGCTCCGCGAACTCCCGCTCGCCGCGCTCGGCCTGCCGGACGTAGAACCAGCCGGCCAGCACGAACACCGGGAACACCAGCACGCCCAGCAGCAGCCACGGCAGCGGCAGGCCCAGCAGGCGCCGCACGGCGATCGACGGCGCCAGCGTGAACACCAGCGGCAGGGCCGCGACGCTGCCGCACACCACCGCGCACAGCAGCAGCCCGAGCCGCCGCTGGGTGCGGATCAGCGACCTCATGTAGACCGCGCCCAGCTCGCTCTGCTCGTCGATCTCCCGCGACGCCGGGTACGGGCGGGGCGCGCGCGGCGCGCGGGTGCGGGGGCTCGTCACCACCACCCGCTGCTTCGGCGGGCCGGGCGGGTGCGAGCCGGGGGAGCCCGGGCCGGTCACAGCGGCTGCCGGTTGCGGCGCACCAGCAGCTGCCGCAGGTGCCGGGCGTGCCGCCGGCTCACCGGCAGCACCGCGCCCCCGATGTTCACGCTCAGGTGGCCGTCCTCCAGGCGCAGCTCGTCGATGTGCCCCAGCGACACCAGGTGGCTGCGGTGGATGCGCACGAAACCGGCCGACCGCCAGCGCTCCTCCAGCCCGTTGAGGGCGGCGCGGACCAGCCCGCTGCCGGTCGCGGTGTGCAGGCGGGCGTAGTCGCCGTGCGCCTCCACGTACCGGATGTCGGCGAGCCGGATGAACCGCGTGATGCCGCCGAGTTCCACCGGAATGACCTCGTCGCCCACGTCCGGCGTTTTCTCCGCGGGTGCGGCGGGCGCGGGTTCCGCGGATTTCGAATCGAGCACCTCGTGCACGATCCGGTGAACCGACTCGGCCAGGCGTTCCGGCCGCACGGGCTTGAGGAGGTAATCGAGCGCTTTCAACTCGAATGCCTCGACCGCGGGTTCCTGGTGCGCGGTGACGAACACGATGGGCGGCGGCTGCGCGAACCGCGACAGCACGCGCGCCAGGTCCAGCCCGTCCAGCCCCGGCATCCGGATGTCGAGGAACACCGCGTCCACCGGCTGCCCGGCGTCCATGGCCCGGTGCAGCGTGCGCAGCGCCTTCGTCGCGTCGCCCACCGCCTCCACGTGCGCCACCCGCGGGTCGCGGCGCAGCAGGTACACGAGGTCGTCCAGGGCAGGGGCCTCGTCGTCCACCGCGAGCACCCGCAGCGTCCGTTCGAGCGCCCCGCGGCGCTCCGGGCCCTCGCAGAGGGGGCAGGGGAGTCCTGAGGTCATGGAGTTCCAATGCGGTGGTCGGCGTCGTCGATCAGACCAGTGGACGCCCATCCTCACCCGCGGGGGTGGCCAGAGGCAATGACCGCCGTGCCGCCTGCGCGTCACCCAGCGTCATCTCCAGCTCCAGGAACGCCTCCTCGGCCCGCCGCGCCGCCAGCGACACCGACGCCGCCGCCGCGCTGCCCACGAACCGGCGGGTGGGCTCCTGCAACCGGCGCACCACCTCGGACCACTCGTCGGCCATCCGCGCCAGTTCCGTGAGCGCCGACACCAGTTCGTCGGGCCCCCGGGGCACCCCCTCCGCGATCCGCGCCAGGGCGATGTGCGGATCGGTCGTCATGAGATCCCCCAAACACGTTCGAGAAGCATCGAAACCCGATGTTCTCGCCCGTTGTGGAAGAGGTCAACAACACGGGAGGGTGGTCTCAGTCGGTGCCGCATTCCGAAACACCGCGGAAACGCGTTCTCAGGTCGAATCGTCGATCGCCCGGTCGATCATCCGCTCGAAGGCGCCGAAACCGCCGCGCGCGGCCAGCTCCCGGCCGGCGCGGGCGTGGTGGAGGGCCTCGTCGCGGCGGCCGTCGGCGGCCAGGGCGCGGACCAGGTGGGTGTGCGAGCGGACCACGCCGTAGCCGTACTCGCAGGACCCCGCCAGCTCCAGGGCGCGCAGGTGGGCGGCCACGGCCCGGGTCGGCTTGCCCAGGTGGCGCAGGACCAGGCCGAGGGCGTTGTGCACCTCGGACTCGATGCGGGGGCTGCCGCCCAGCTCCTGGACGAGCGCCAGGGCGCGCTGGGCGGTGCGCAGGGCCTCCGGGTGCTCGCCGCCCAGGCAGAGGGCCGCGGCGAGGTGCGCCATGCCCTCGGCGCGGGCGTGCCGGGCGCCCGTGCGGTGCCAGGAGGCCAGCGCGCCGCGCAGCAGGTCCACGGCCCGCGGGTAGTCGCCCGTCGCGGTGCGGCACCGGGCCAGCAGGGCCGCGCAGGTGGCCTCCACGTTCGCGCCGTCCACCGCCCGCGCCAGCTCCAGGCCCCGCGCCAGCAGGTCGGCCGCGCCCTCCGGGTCGCCGCGCAGCAGGCGCAGCGCGCCCCGACCCGCCAGGACGCCGATCCGCACGTGCGGCCCCGCCCAGTCCTCCCCGGCCAGCGCCTCCATCCGGTCGAACGCCGCCGCCGCGGCCGTGAAGTCGGCCAGCTCCAGGTTCACCACGCCGTCCAGGCCGGTGTGCAGCCACACCAGCCGGCGGTCGACCGGCCGGGCCTCGCGCAGGTAGCGCTGCGCGAGCCGCAGGTTGCCGAGGTTGCGGTGCTCGGCGGCCAGCCACACCAGCATCGACGTCTCCGCGTCGTGCTCGCCCGCCGCACGGGCCGCGCCGAGGGCCGCGTCGATGGCGTGCAGGAACTCCACGTGGTGCCCGTGCGACCCGAAGTACCCGCTGACCGCGTCGATGAGCCGCCACGACAGCTCGCGCGGCCCGTGCTCGGCGCAGTGCTCGACCGCCGCCAGAACGCTCGCCCGCTCCGCGGCCAGCCACGCCCGGGCCACCTCGGGGCTCAGCCGCGGCGGCCCGGACACGCCCAGCTCCGGGTACAGCACGTCACCGACCTCGACCGCGGTGCGCAGGTACCAGTCGAACAGCCGCCGCCGCGCCGACGCCAGGTCCTCGCCCGCCGCGAGGGCCCGCTCGGCCGCGTAGTCGTGCAGCAGGTCGTGCACCGCGAACCGGTCCGCGCCGACCCGCTGCACGAGGTGCGCCGACGCCAGGTCCTCCAGCAGCCTGCGCGCCACCGGCTCGGGCGCGTCCAGCAGCGCCGCCGCGCCGAACACGCTGAAGTCGGGTCCCGGCAGCAGCCCGGTCAGCCGGAACAGCCTCGCCGCGTCGGGCGTCAGCGCGCCGTAGGACAGGTCGAACGCCCGCCGCACGGCCGCCGTGTCGTCGTTGTCCACGGCCAGCGCGGACAGCCGGTCGCCGTCGCGCAGGTCGTCCACGTAGGCCGCGATGTCCAGGTGCGGCGCGCCGACCAGGTTCCCCAGCGCGATCCGCAGCGCCAGCGGCAGGTAGCCGCACAGCCGGGCCAGCTCGCTGATCGCGTCGAACTGCGCCACCGCAGCCTCCGGCCCCAGCGAGCGGGCCAGCAGCTTCCACGCCTCGTCACCGCGCAGCACGTCCAGCCGCACCGTCGTCGCCCGCAGCGGGCGGCGCGGCTCGTTTCGGCTGGTCACCAGCACCGAGCAGCCGGGGTCGTCGGGCAGCAGCGGCAGCACCTGCTCGACCGAGGCGGCGTTGTCCAGGGTGACCAGCACCCGCCGGCCGCGCAGCCGAGCCCGGTAGCCGCGCACCAGCTCCGCCTCGTCCACCGGGATGTGGTCGGACCGCACGCCCATGGCCCGCAGGAACCGCGCCAGCACCGCGGACGTGGTCGGCGGCGGCGACGTCGAGTGCCCGCGCAGGTTCACGTACAGCTGCCCGTCCGGGTACCGGTCGCGCACCGCGTGCGCCACGGAGATCGCGAACGCCGTCTTGCCCACCCCCGGCGGCCCGCACACCACGACGGTCGCCGCGGCGCGCGTCAGCAGCCCCTCCACCCGGGTCAGCTCCGCGGCCCTGCCCACGAAGTTCCCGACCGGCGCGGGCAGCTGCGACACCGGCGCCCACCTGTTCGTCGCCGGCTGGTGCAGCGCCGGGTCGCCGGTGAGGATCGCGCGGTGCACCGCGCGCAGCGAGTCGCTCGGGTCCACGCCCAGCTCGCGCGCCAGCGCCGTGGACGCCTGCCGGTACGCGTCCAGCGCGTCGGCCTGCCGGTCCGCCCGGTACAGCGCCACCATCAGCTGCGACCAGAACCGCTCCCGCAGCGGGTGCCGGGAGGTGAGCCGGCGCAGGTCGGCGATCACCTCCTCGCACCGCCCCAGCAGCAGCTTCACGTCCACCAGCTCGGACGTCACCCGCAGCCGCTGCTCGGCCAGGTTCGGCGCCTCGGACTCGTGCAGCGACTCCGACGGCACGTCGGCCAGCGGCGCGCCGCGCCAGCAGTCCAGCGCGTCCTCGTAGGCCGTGCACGCCGCCGCGAAGTCGCCCGCCGCCGCCAGCGCCGCGCCCCGCGCGGACCACTCCTCGAACCGGTGCAGGTCCAGCGCGCCGGGCGGCACGTCGACGCGGTAGCCGGTGGGCGTGGTGTGGATCAGCCGCGGCTCGCCGAGCGCGCGGCGCAGCCGCATCACGTACACCGGCAGGGTCTGCCCGGCGCGGTCCGGCGGCGACTCGCCCCACACCCGGCGGATCAGGTCGCTCGCGGGCACGGACCGGTTCGCGCCCAGCAGGAGGGTGGCCAGGACGATGCGGTGCTTGGCGGCGGTCACCGGGACGGGACGGCCGTCGCGGCGGACCAGCAGCGGTCCCAGCACGCCGAACTCGTCCTGCGACAGCGTCACCCGCCTCCGTTCACACCGACCGACCCTGGGACATGCTGGTGCTCCCGCCAGTACCGGAGTACCACCGGATGGCCCCCTACAGCCTCCCGACCTCGGTGATGTGCAGGGCGGCCGTGCCCAGCTCGTCGGACTCGGTCAGGTCCACCTCGGCGCTGAACCCCCAGTCGTGGTCCTTCGCCGGGTCGTCGAAGATCTGCCGCACCAGCCAGCGCTCCGGCTCGACGGTGATCACCAGCATCGCCGGGCCGCGCGCGTCGGGACCCAGGCCGATCTCGTCGTGCTCCTCGAAGTACGGGTCCAGCGCGTCCTGCCACTCCTCGGCGGTCCACCCCGAGTCGCCGTCGAGCTGACCCAGCTCGTAGTAGTTGCGCCGCGCGGCCAGCTCGACCCGCCGGAACAGGGCGTTGCGCACCAGCACGCGGAACGCGCGCAGGTTCCGCGTGACACCCGGCGGCACGTCGTCCTGCACCGTCCTCTCGGGGTCGTCGGACGGGTTCCGCAGCTTCTCCCACTCGTCGAGCAGGCTGGAGTCCACCTGCCGCACGAGCTCGCCGAGCCACTCCTGGAGGTCGTTCAGCTCCTCCGTCTTCGCGTCCTCGGGCACGGTCTGCCGCAGCGCCTTGTAGGCGTCGGCCAGGTACCGCAGCACCAGCCCCTCGGACCGCGCGAGCTGGTAGTGCGACACGTACTCGGCGAACGTCATGGCCCGCTCGAACATGTCGCGCACCACGGACTTCGGCGACAGGTGGTGGTCGGCGACCCACGGGTGGCCGCGCCGGTAGGTGGTGAACGCGGCCTCCAGCAGCTCCTGGAGGGGCTTCGGGTACGTCACCTCCTCCAGCAGCTCCATCCGCTGGTCGTACTCGATGCCCTCGGACTTCATCGCCCCGATGGCCTCACCGCGCGCCTTGTGCTCCTGCGCCGACAGGACCTGGCGGGGGTCGTCCAGCGTCGACTCCACGACCGACAGCACGTCGAGCGCGTACGACGGCGACTCCTTGTCCAGCAGTTCGACGGCGGCCAGCGCGAACGGCGACAGCGGCTGGTTGAGCGCGAAGTTCACCTGGAGGTCCACGGTCAGGCGGATGTCGTCGCCCTGCCGCTCCACCACGCCCGCCGCCAGCAGCCCCCGGTACATCTGGATGGCGCGCAGGATGTGGCGGCGCTGCGCCGGCCGGTCCTCGTGGTTGTCCTCCAGCAGGTGGCGCATCGCGGCGAACGCGTTGCCCTGCCGGCCGATGACGTTGAGCAGCATCGCGTGGCTGACCTGGAAGCTGGAGGTCAGCGGCTCGGGCTCGGCGTTCTTGAGCCGCTCGAACGTCTGGTCGCTCCACGACACGAAGCCCTCGGGCGCCTTCTTGCGCACCACCTTGCGCCGCTTCTTCGGGTCGTCACCGGCCTTGGCCAGCGCCTTCTCGTTCTCCACGACGTGGTCGGGCGCCTGCACCACGACCGTGCCCACGGTGTCGTAGCCCGCGCGGCCGGCGCGTCCCGCGATCTGGTGGAACTCGCGCGCCTTGAGGTGCCGGGTGCGCTGCCCGTCGTACTTCGACAGCGCGGTGAACACCACCGTGCGGATCGGCACGTTGATGCCGACGCCGAGCGTGTCCGTGCCGCAGATGACCTTCAGCAGGCCGGCCTGGGCGAGCTGCTCGACCAGCCGCCGGTACTTCGGCAGCATGCCCGCGTGGTGCACGCCGATGCCGTGCCGCACCAGCCGCGACAGCGTCTTGCCGAACCCGGACGTGAAGCGGAACCGGCCGATCATCGCCGCGATGGCGTCCTTCTCGGCGCGCGTGGCGACGTTGACGCTCATCAGCGACTGGGCGCGTTCCAGGGCGGACGCCTGGGTGAAGTGCACGACGTAGACGGGGGCCTCGCGGCCGTGCAGGAGTTCCTCGATGGTCTCGTGCAGCGGCGTGGTGACGTACTGGAAGTTCAGCGGGACCGGGCGCTCGGCGGAGCGGACCGTCGTCGTCGTGCGGCCGGTGCGCCTGGTCAGGTCCTTCTCGAAGAACGAGACGTCGCCCAGCGTCGCCGACATCAGCAGGAACTGCGCCTGCGGCAGCTCGATCAGCGGCACCTGCCACGCCCAGCCCCGGTCGGGCTCGGAGTAGAAGTGGAACTCGTCCATCACGACCTGGCCGACGTCGGCCGCCGTGCCGTCGCGCAGCGCGATGTTGGCCAGGATCTCGGCCGTGCAGCAGATGACGGGCGCGGTCTCGTTGACGCTCGCGTCGCCGGTCATCATGCCGACGTTCTCCGCGCCGAACGTCTCGATGAGCGCGAAGAACTTCTCGGAGACCAGCGCCTTGATGGGCGCGGTGTAGAACGTCCGCTTGCCCTCGGCCATCGCGGCGAAGTGCGCGCCGGTCGCGACCAGCGACTTCCCCGAGCCGGTCGGGGTGCTGAGGATGACGTTCGAGCCGGAGACGATCTCGATGAGCGCCTCCTGCTGCGCCGGGTACAGCGACAGCCCCCGGTCGGACGCCCACTCGGCGAACGCGTCGTAGAGGAGGTCGGGCTCGGGGGTGGGCGGCAGCCGGTCGGTGAGAGTCATCGCAGGCAGAGCATAGTGGCAACCCGGGGTGGGGGACGTCGCCGTGATCGTCGGTGGTCAGCCGTGCGCCGGTGGTCGGTCGGGACGGCCGAACTCGCCGGCGCCCACGGCCACCGGTTCCGGCAGCGGCGAGCCGACCTCCATCGCCCACAGCAGCGCGTGCACCTCGGTCGCGGCGTCGCCGTCGAGGTCGGGCAGGGCGGCGGTGAACCACCCGCGCGCGCCGGCGTCGTCGCCCCGCGCCCGTGCCGCCCGGCCCAGCAGGACGCGGCACCCGGCGCGCTCGCAGCGCGCGTCCGGGTCGTCGGCGTGCTCGCCGTACACCTCGTCCGCGCGGGTGAGGCGCCTGATCGCGGACGGCAGGTCGCCCGCGCGCAGCGCCACCGCGCCCATCTCCCGGTACGCCCAGGCCACGCCGATGCGGTGGCCGTGCGAGACCTGCCAGTCCGCCACCTCGGCCAGGCACCCCACGACCTGACCCGGCAGGTTCCGGGCCAGGTAGACGACGGCCAGCGCGTCCAGCGCGCCCAGGTGGCCGTCGAGGTTGTCCGGCGACGGTTCCTCCTGGCAACGCGCCCGCCACACACCCACCCGCCGCCTCCCGAGCTCGGTCGCCGCCACCAGTTCGCCCCGGGCGACGTGCCGGTCGGCCGCGAAACCGAGCAGCGCGGACACCTCCTCCGAGGTGGGGAAGCGGTCCGCCAGTTCGAGGGTCAGGTCGTGCGGAACCGCGCCGGACGCCCACAGGCCGCCGACCACTCCGATCGCCGCGGAAACGTCCCCCTCGGCCATGCGTTGCTTTGCCGCAACGATTTCCTGCTGAATCGACTTCATTCGCCAGACGTTATTGAAGTACGTTCTTCGTGGATAGTCATCGATCGAGTGATGCGCGTGCCCTCCAGGTGTCCAATAAGGTCTTCGCATGGCGAACGCGCAAACCCGGCGCAGGCGAAAGCTGGGTGTCTACCTGCAAGAACTCCGCAAGAACGCCGGACGGAGCCTGGAATCGGTGGCCGACCTGCTCGGTGTCTCCCGACCGACGGTGACCCGCATGGAAGGCGGCTACACGCGGTGCCGCCGCGTCGAACTGCACGCGATCCTCGGTTACTACGGAGCGGACGAGCGGCAGCGGTCGAAAGCGGTCGGACTGTGGGACGACGCGAGCGACGACGCGACCTGGGTCCGATTCCCCGCGCGCAGTTCGAGCGCATTCCGCAATTTCCTCCAAGCCGAGGCGGAAGCGACGACACTGCAAGCCCTGGACATGCACCTGGTGCCCGGTCTGCTCCAGACGCTCGACTACGCCAGGGCGGTGCAGACGCAGGTCGCCTCGCCGTTCGAGGAGGACGAGGAGACCGTGGAGCAGTACGTGCGATCCAGGCTCGACCGCCAGCGGCGGCTGGGTGGCGACAGGCCGCTCGAACTCCACGCCTTCCTGGACGAGGCCGCGCTCAGGCGCGAGGTCGGTGGCGTCGAGGTGCTGCTCGGCCAACTCCGCCACCTGCTGGAGATCGGGTACTTGGACAACGTCCGGATTCAGCTGGTGCCGTTCGGCGTCGGGGCGTACGGCACGAATTCCGGAGGAGTGACCATCCTCGGTTTCAGTGATGCGGAGGACCCACCGGTCGCCTACTTGGAGCACGCCGGCGGCGGTGTGTGGGTGGAGGATGGGGAGGCGGTGGCGCACTACACCCGCATGATGCGCGGGCTGGACGCCGTCGCACTCTCCGAAGGTGACACAGCCAAGGCAATCCGACATCGGATAGAGGTGCTTGAGCAGCGATGACCACGACGTGGCGCAAGAGCAGTCGATCGGGTTCCGGTGCCAACAACTGCGTGGAGGTGGCGCTCGGCGCGACCACCGCCCGCGTCCGGGACAGCAAGTCGCCCGCCTCCGGTGAACTGGTGTTCGGTGCGACGGGGTTCGCGCGATTCCGAGCGGCCCTGAACGGCCGCTGACCCGAGGGCCGCGAGATCCTGGCCGATGCCGCGCTGCTCGCCCGGCACCGGCTGAACTCCCGTTCGGGTTTCGCCTGGACTGGCACCCCGCCGTCCTCCACCTCTTCAGGCGGCGAGCGGTGGTGGTCGGTGGAGCAGGTTCTGGCGTGGCCTCTGGGCGGGGTCGACGTGTCGGGGTGGGATGAAGGTCGGTGTGCCGCCGGTCATCGTGACTTGCCGGTGTGTGTGGTGGACGAGGCTGTGGTGGGTGCGGCAGAGCAGCACGAGGTTCGACAGGTCGGTGGTGCCGCCGTCTGCCCGGTGCTGGATGTGGTGGGCGTCGCACCACTGGGGTGGTCGGTGGCAGCCGGGGAAGGCGCATCCCCGGTCGCGGGCGTGCAGCGCGCGGCGTTGGGCGGTGCTCACGGTCCGTTTGGCGCGGCCGGGGTCGAGCACTTCGGAGTCGCCGCCGAGTACTACGGGGAGGATTTTGGCGTCGCAGGCGATGCGGCGGGCTTGTGCTGCGCTGAGGTGGCGGTCGCTGTCGAGCACCGCGTGCCCGACACCGCGACGCAGCGCCCGATAGTCCAGGGTGACGCTGATGTGCGGCCGTTCCCCCGCTTCTGACGGCAGGTCGCCCGACCGCGAAGCCAGTGGGATCAGGTCGGCGAACGCCTCACCGCGCCGTCGTGCCGCGTCGCGGGGGCCGTCCGGGTGGGGTGTGGGGAGTGGTTCGAGCAGTGCGGTGAACCGCGCGCCGGTCTCGGCGGACAGTTCTCCGAAGAATTCGAGTCGTCCGTCGGGCAGGTCGCGCAGGTGCAGTGTGTCGCCGGGGTCGGCGGCGGGCTCGTCCACCTCGTCCACGCGGTCCTGCTCGGCGCGGTCGCGAATCCGGTCGGCCAACTGCCGCACCGCTTTCGGCTCCACCGATCGAGCGGCCTCGACCGGGATCTCCTCCGACCCGTCCGGCAGGCGCAGCGAGATGGCCCGCGCCAGTTGGGTGAGGTGGCCGTCGGAGAGTTCCTCCAACACCACCCCGGTCACCGGGTGCAGGGGTGGGAGTGGTTGTCCGGTGGGACTGGTGGAGGGCAGGAACAGCGTCGCCTGCGCCGTCCAGCGCTTGACCTCTCGTGCGTCGGCGCGCACCAACCGCCGATGGGTGTCGGTGTCGAGCCCGCGCCGCAGCACCTCGGCCAGCAGCCGCAACCGCCGCAGGTGCAGCGCCCGCGCCGCGGCTTCGGTCTCCGCGATGGCGGCGAACACACCATCGTCGGAGAGCAGCGCGGGCGACACGTCCATGAATCCATGGCTATTCGAACACCAGTTCCCATTTCATCACTCGATCGGGCGAAGATCGGCGATCGCCGCGCGAACGCGCCGCCCGGGTGGACCCGGACGGCGCGTTCGGAGTGCGGAGGTGTCGACGACTACCCGGTCACGGGCTGGTGCACGTGACGGTCGGCAGCGAGTTGGTGCCGGTGTAGCTGGCGGTGAAGCCGAACTTCACCGACGCCTCGGGCGCCACCGACTTGTTCCAGTCGACGTTCTTCACGATCACCTCGGACCCGGAACCGGACCGCACGCCGTTCCAGACGCTGTTGACCGTCTGGCCGTTGGCGTAGTTCCACCTCGCGGTCCAGCCGTTGTAGGTGCTCGTGCTGTGGTTCATGATCTCGACCTCACCCTGGAAGCCGCCCGACCACGAGCTGGTGATCTTGTAGATCGCCATGCAGTTCGCGTCGCCCGGCGGGTTCGTGGTGGTGGTGGTCGTCGGGGTCGTGGTGGTGGTCGACGTGGGCGTCGTCGTGGTCGTGGTGGTCGTGGTGGTCGTGCCGCCGCCGCCGTTGCCGACGCCGGTCTCCTGGCCGTTGCCGCCGTCGAACACGACGTCGGAGCAGTTGTAGAACGTCTCCTGGCTGTCCGAGCGGGTCCACACCGAGTAGATGATGTGGCGGCCCGACTTGCCGGACGGCAGGTTCGCGTTCCAGTAGTACTGGCCGTCCACGGTGCCCACCGACCCGCGCGACGGCGGGTTCGTCACGCTGTGGAACGGCGTGCTCTCCAGGTCGTCCCAGGCCAGCGGACGGGTCGGGCTCCAGCTGTCCTTGGTGACGTACAGGTGGAAGGTGCCCGGGTGGGCGGCCCACATGTTGTACGACCAGTTGAAGCTCGAACCCGCCGTCAGGTGCGTCACGGGGTAGTCGCCGCGGGCGATGTCGAACCCGGAGAACGTCGGGTTGCCGCCGCTGCACAGCTTGCCGTCCGGGATGAAGCCGCGGGTGCGGCCGGCACCGTCGGAGCGCAGCACCCCGAACCAGTTGTAGAGCGAGTTGGTGCCGCCCGCCGTCACCGCGGCGGAGCACGCCGGGTTCTGCGGAACGATGTTGCCCTGCGGGCTGAGGCCGTCCTTCCAGCACAGGAAGGTCCGGCTGCCCGGCTTCATCATGGCGCCGTGCGCGTTCGCCGCCGTCGGGCTGACCACGTTCACGAGCACCGCGACCAGCAGGCCGGCCACACCGGCCGCGGCCAGCGAGATCCATCGTCGGGCCGTCACGTCGTTCACCTCCTCGTTGAGGTTCTGGGAACGCTCCCAGGAACGGGACACGACTGTAACGGCGGGTGATGCGCTGTGTGAATCTTCAGCTACCCAGTGCAGCCGGATGGCGGCGGCGGAGCAGCCGGAAGGAGGTGTCCCGCTACCCCCGGACGCGGGCACGTCGCCCGGGAGGGCTCCCGGAGCGCCGGGGACGGGCCCCGCGCGTGGCCGGCGGGCGTCGCCGGCCGCGCGGGTCGATCAGGAGGAACGGCTCACGTGGCCTGGTCGGCGGCCAGCGCGGCCAACCGGTGGAGGGCCTGCCCCAGGTACCCGTCGGTCAGCTCGTGCGCCTCGCCGCCCACGGCCTCCGGGTGCTCGCCGCGCACGTCGAGGTGCAGCACGACGCGGCTCGCGCCCGGACCGTCCTCGTCGACCTGGAGCCAGCCCGAGTAGCCCTCGCCGTCCAGGTCGCCCCACTCCAGCCTGCGCTGCTCCGCGTCGGCGGTGAAGTAGCCCTCGGCCTCGTCGATGTCGTCGCCGATGGACACACGCCCGGTGACCCGCTCGGGACCGCTCGGCTCGACCTGGAGCCCGTCGGGCAGCCAGGCGTCCATCGACCCCACGTCCCGCGCCACGTCGAACACGGCGCGCGCGTCGACCGGAATCCTCTGCTCGTGCTCGAACTCAGCCATGCCGCACCCGTACCCGCGGCGCGGGGCGACTACACCGCGGCGGGGCGCGCGGCCCCGATCGTGGCCAGCTCCGCGCGGGCCCGGTGCGGCGGCACGGACCGCATGCCCGCCGTCGCGCAGCGGCGCACCACGTCACCGTGCTCGCCCAGCAGCCGCAGGCCCCGGCGCAGCAGGAACGGCACCGGCTTGCGCGCCTCGACCACGTCCCGGGCGAACCGCCGCGCGAACGTGACCAGGGCGTTCGGCGTGAGCACGATCGCGTCGGCCAGCACGCCCGCGTCCCGGCAGCCCGTCACCAGCCGGTCGGCGAACAGGCCCTCCGCGATGAACGTGCCGGGCGCGGTCACCGTGTGGCAGCCCACCCGGCCGTTCTCGCTGATCGAGTACACCGGCGCCTCCACCGAGCCGGTGGTGGCGAGTTCGACCACGGCGGCCAGCGCGGCGTCGGTGTGCCACGAGCCCTCGGCGTCCCAGTCGACGCGGCCCGACTCGTCGCGCGGCAGCAGCGGGTCGTCGCCGTCGCGGTAGAAGTCGTCCAGGCGCAGCACGGGCCACCCCAGGAGGGCGGCGAGGTGGGACTTCCCGGAACCCGAGGGGCCGGCGAGCAGCACGGCTCGCGCGTGAACGGAAGGTGACGGCACGGGGCACGATTTTCGCACACCCTTGTCCGTCCGTGCACCGGCGCTGCTCCCGCTGTGCACCCGGTCTGGTCTGTCACCCGCCCGGGGGCCACGATGTGCGCATGGTCAGGGTGCGCGGCGTCGAGGACGCCCAGCGGGTGCGCGGGGAACTGCGCGAGGAGCGGGACGAGGTCGTGGCCGTCCGGTCCGCGCCGGGACGGCCGACCAGCGCGGACGCGCCGCGGATCGTCGCGGAGGCGGGCGACCGGATCGAACTGGACTTCGACCGGCTCGAAGAGGCCCGCGCGCGCCTCGACCAGCTCCAGGACGTGCTGGTCGAGCAGCTGCGGCAGGCCCAGGACCTGGGGGAGCCCATCGGCGACGGCAAGGGGCCGGTCGCGCTGCACATGCGCCGGGCGTTCCGGGAGCGCGGCGGCGCGGTCGGCGGCGGCGTGCAGGTGGCGCTCAAGTCCTACCTGGACGAGCTGGTCGCGCTGCGCGACGCCCTGGGGCAGGTGGGCGCGACCCACCGCGCCGAGGACGCCATGATCGCCGAGGCCATGAGGCGGCAGGGGTGAACAAGCGCGGGGCGCGGCGGGTGCGCAAGCAGCGGGTCAGGGCCAACCGCCGGCTGAAGAACTTCGGCAAGATCAACTGGAGGGTGTACGAGCACCGCCAGATGTGGGACATGGTCATGTCGGCCGAGGTGCCGCTCATGGCCACCCGCACGGCGCAGTGGCAGGTGCTCGCCTCCGCGGTGGACCAGGCCACGAACGAGGTGCAGCACATCGTGCGGCAGCTCGCCGAGTCCTGGCGCGGCCCGTCGGCGGGCGCGGCGGCCGACTCGGTGAACCGGCTCACGTCGTGGGCGGCGGACGCGTCCGAGCGCGCCTACCGCGTCGGCAACGGCCTCGACACGTACACGTCGGCGCTGGTCGAGGCCCGTGCGCGGATGCCCGAACCGGTGCACCCGACCGCGGAGCGCTGGTTCCGCGAGGGCCGCGACGTGTCCGTGCTGGACGGCCCGCAGGGCGCGTACATGATCGACCAGCTCCTCGACGACCACCTGCCGTCCAAGCGGGAGCAGCAGCGCGCGCACGAGGAGGCGGTGCGCGTGATGACCGGTTTCGAGGATGCCAGCCGGGGCGTGCACGACCGGCTGCCCGAGTTCGAGGACGCGCCGGCCGCCACGCGGATCACGCCGGACCACCGGTCGCTGCCGGTGCTCCCGCCCGTGCCCGTGCCGCCGCCGCCCGTTCCGCCCGTGTCGACGCGTCCGCCGGGGCCCGGGGTGGACGACCCGTCGCCCTCGCCGTTCCAGCCCGGCCCGCGGCCCGCGGACACCACCGCGGTCGCCTCGGCCACCGGCGGCCCCGCGGGCGGGGCCGGGTTCGGCCCCGGGTTCGGTCCCGGCGGCACGGCGGTCGGTCACGGCCCCGGCTACGGGGCGGGCGGCTACGGCACCGGGTCCGGCGGGTTCGGGCCGGGTGGCTTCGGGCCGGGTGGCTTCGGGCCGGGCGGCCCCGGCGGCGGCGCGCCCGGGTTCGGTCCCGGCGGCTCGTCCGGCGTGATCGGAGCGGTGCCCGGTGGCGCGGCGGCGCGCGGCGGCGTCGGACCGGTGGCGGGCGCGGGCGGACCGCAGGGCTTCGGCATGTACCCGCCGACGGCCCCCGGCGGCGGCCGCGAGGAGGACGTCGAGCACCGCAACCGCTACGACCTCGGCCTGGACCTGCTCGACGACCTGCCCCCGGCGTTCCCGCCGGTGCTGGGCGAATGAGCGACGGCCCCCGGCCGGGACACTTCACGGGCGGCTCGGCGGGCGGTTTCCGGGCGGACCCGGACGAGCTGGCCGCGTTCGCCGCCCGGCTCGACGAGGCCGGGGACGAGGTGCGCGCCGCGGCGGCGGGGCTGGCCGAGCCCGTCGGCGACCTCGGCCCCGAAGGTCTCACCGAAGCCGTCGAGCACCTCGTCGCCGAGTGGACGAGGGTGCTGGCGGGGGTCGACCCCGCGGCGGAGGCGGACGCCCTGCGCGCGGCCGGGGAGGCCTACCGCCAGGCCGATGAGCTGCGCCATGACTGACTACGCGGGGCTCGGCTTCGACCCCGCCCCCGGCAACGCGGGCGCCGTCGCGGCGGTCAGCGAGCGGTGCTCGGCCGCGTTCGCCGTGCCCGACGCGCCCCCCGCGCGGTGGCAGGGTGCGGCGGCGGACGGGTTCAGGACGCGGTTGGAGGCGGTGGTGTCGGAGTTGACGGCGGTGCGGCGCGCCATGCGGGCGGCGGCCGGGGTCCTCGACGAGTGGGCAACCACGCTGCTCGGCAACCAGCGACGCGCCGAGGAGCTGGACCGGCGGGCGCTGCGGTTGCGCCGGGCGCTCGCCGAGGCGGCCGACGAACTCGACCAGACCGGCGCGCTGGCCCGCTTCACGCCCGCGCACGCCGAGGCGCACGCCCGCGCCACCGCCCGGCACGACGAGCTGACCGGGCAGCTGGACGAGGTGCTGGACGAAGCGCGCCTGCTGGAGCGCGACCACCGCGCCGAGGCCCGCCGGGTCGTCGAGCGGCTGCGCGCCGAGGAACCGCCCACGCTGGTCGCGGACACCCTCACCGGGTTCTCGGCGTTCACCGCGGAGCTGGCGTCCGTGCTGCTCGGCCCACCTCGACCGGCGTCCGGCAGGGGCGCGGCGGCGGCGTTCCGGGCGGGCCTGGGGTGAGACTCGCACCCGTGCCGGGGGTCACCCCGGTGTCGCTGGGCACGCCCGAACGCACCGCGGACGAGCTGCTCGCCGTGCTGCGCCGCGTCAAGGGCACGCGCGACCCCGGCCTGGAGGTGTCCGCGACGCAGGCCGCCGAGATGGCCCACCGGCAGGGCGCGGGGCTGCTGGCCGTCGTCGAGCACCCCGACGCGGACCCGGCGCTGCTGGTCGCGGCCGTCGTCGGCGTCGACCGGCCCGCCGACCCGGGCGAGCTGGGCCTGCACATCGACGGCCCGTCGATCCGCGACGTGACCCGGGGCGAGACGGCGACCGGCTACCCGGTGGTGATCGTGGAACGCGTCCCGGTGACCGGGCCGGGCGCGCAGCTCCAGGTCGTGGTGACCGACCCGGACCACCCGCGCGTCGCCGTGTTCACGCTGCACTCGCCGACCGGGCGCGGCTGGCTCGACGTGGCGGGCGTCGCCGGCCGGTTCGTGTCCGGGGTGGAGTTCAGCGCGCCCGGTACTGGCTCGGCGTCGACCCCACGACCTGGCGGAACGTCCGGGAGAAGTGCGCCGCGCTGACGAAACCGCAGTCCCGGGCGATCTCGCCGATGCCGCGGCCCGCCTTCGCCGGGTCGGCCAGCAGCGCCTTGGCCCGGTCGATCCGCAGGCCCCGGATGCGCTCGGCCACGCCCTGCCCGTCGTCGAACAGCTGGTAGAGCCGCCGCCGGGAGATGAACAGCGCCTCGGCGACCCGGTCCGCGCCCAGCTCCGGGTCTGCCAGGTGCTCCCGCATGTACTCCAGCGCCTCGCGGCGGCGCGCCGCCAGCGCGTCCACCCGGTCCAGCTCGGCGCGCAGGGCACTGCGCAGCACCAGCTCGGCCAGCCCCACGAGGTGGTGCGCCAGACCGTGCGGGTCGAGCACGTGCGCGGCCGCCAGCACGTGCGCCACCGCGCCGGAGAACACCGAGCGCAGCGCCGCGTCCACCGGCACCGGCTGGAACATCAGCGGCTTCAGCTCGCCGAACCCGACCGTCAGCCGCGCCTCGGCCACCGTCAGCGCCACCACGCCCGCCGGCAGCACGTGCAGCGAGCAGTCGGGGAACCGCAGCTCGGCGCCCGCGCCCCCGACACCCGCCGGCACCGGGCAGCGCAGCAGCAGCTGGATGTGCTCGGGCGTCGTCGCGCCCCCGGTGAGCGCCGCTCTCGCGGCGGCGGCTCCGGAGGCGCGGACGGTCAGCACCCCACCGGCGACGTCCACGTGCGGCAGCCTAGCCACCTGTTGTGCCCAACCCGCCGCGCGAGCGCCGTCGGACCACTACCTTCTGGCGTCATGGCGCGACGTTCGACCACCGCGGTGGTGCTGTCCCACCTGGAGTTCGACCTGCTCTGGGAGGACCTGGGGGAGGGTGACCCGCCGTACCCGCTGGAGGTGCCCTCGCACGGCCGCACCGAGGACGAGCGCGACGACCTGGGCGCGGAGGTGCTGCGCACGCTCACCGGGGCGGGCCTGGCCGACGGCGACGACGTCTCGCCCGAGCTGGAGGACCTGTTCGGGCTGTTGGCGCACGGCTCGCCGAGCATCGACGCCCTGGTGTTCCGCCCGACGCCCTGGCGCGTGCTGGCGACGGCCCGCGGCTCCCGTGCCGTGCTGGCCGTGCTCAACGACAGCGAGGTGGCCCTGGAACCCGTCACGGACCTCGTGGCCGCCGTCACCAGGGTCGTGGGCGACGCCGCGCCCGGCCCCGGCGAACCGGTCTCGCTGCCGCGCCCGGCGTTCTCCGCCGCGATGCACGCCTACGCCACCGGCGGTCACGCCGCCCTCGAACGCGCCCTCGCGCAGGCGGGCGTCACCGGCCGCGCGACCCGGGCGATCACGACCCTCGTCGACTCGCCCCGCGTCGCCACCGGCCAGCTCGCCGCCACCGGCCGCGCCGGCCGGTCCGCCGTGCTGAGCTGGACCGACACCGCCGCCGGCCGGTACGCGACGACCACCGAGCGCTCGGGCGCCGAGCAGTGGGTGCGCGTGACCCCCACCGACACCGCCGGCTTCGCCCGCCACGTCGCCACCCTCCTGTCCACCGTGACCCGACCCACCCGCGAGTCGTAACCCCAGCCCCCGAGAGTCCAACGTCCAGGCCGGGTGAGTCCCACGTCCAGGGCTCCTGTGTTCTTCACGCGCGAGTGAAGAACACACGCGCCCTGAACGTGGGACTCACCCGGCGGGAACGTCGGACTCGCCGGCCGACCAGGTCGGCGGCACCACGTCGGCCAGGAGGGCCGTGCCCTCGGCCAGGGCCGCCTCGGACGCCTCCTCCGCCAGGGCGCGCACGACGCCGGCCAGCTCATGCGGCCGCATCGACAGCGCCTCCCGCTCGAAAGCCAGGTCGACCAGCTTGCCGTGCAGGTCCACCACGACCGTCACGCCCCGCGCCGACGCCCCCCGCCGCACGGCGTCCAACCGCTCGCTCAACCCCACCGTCACACCCGCCACGTCTCGGGGGTCGTGTCCTCGACCGACTCGACCAGGCGCTCCTGCACGGAGAGCCCCAGGGCGGACAGGTCACCCAGTTCCCGCTGGGCGCGGGCGTTGGCGCGGGCGGTCGCGGTGTCCACCAGCGCCAGGACCGCCCTGGCCAGCCCGCCGGGTCCGAGCCGCAGCGACCGGGTGTCGAAGGTCAGCCCGCGCAGGCCGCCGCCCGGCCCCACCTCGACCGCGATGCCGGTGTCCGGGTCGTGCGCGTTCGCGGTGATCACGGGTGCACCCCTCCGTAGAACGTGGCCGGGCTGAGCTTGTGCGTGTTGCGCCGCACGGCGTCACCGGAGTTGCCCTCGATCAGCGTCACGGTGCCGCCCGAGACCTTCTCCACGATCCCGATGTGCCTGCTGGTCGCCGGGCTCGACGGCCCGGTCCCGAACAGCAGCACGTCACCGGGGCGCACGGCGCTCAGCGACGTGTACGCCTTGCCGTTGCGCTGCCCCCAGCGGAACACGTCGCCGGTGAACGGCAGCACGGGGATGTCCACGCCCGCCTTGCGCCACATCGACGTGGCGAACGACGAGCACCACGCGGCCGTCGGGCCGTACGGGTTGCGGTTGCTGCCGGGCGGGCTCTCGCGCGTGCCCAGCTCGCGCCGGGCGGCCGAGACGATCGTGCGGGACCGGCCCTTGCCGCGGGCGTTGGACGGTCGGGTGCGGCCACCGGCGCCGCCCCGGGTCCGCTCGGCCCGGCCGTCGGCGACCCCGTCGTGCTCGACGTCCTTCTCCAGGGCACGCAGCCTCCGCGCCGCGTCCTCCAGTTCGCCGCGCGCGTGCCGCACGGCCTCCGCGGTCTCCTTGGTGTACCTCGGCTCCAGGTCCGCGGCCTGGCCGACGGCCTTGAGCAGCGCGGCCCGCGTGCCCACCTTCAGCCCCGCGTCGAGGAGCCCCGCGGCCTTGTCGAGGTACTCGTCCACGGCCAGCCGCGCCCGCGCGTGCCCCGTGGTCAACGCGCTCGTGACGCCCGCGACGACCTTCTCCGCGTCCCGCGCCGCGTCGGCGGTGGTCCGCAGCTGCCTGCCGAGCCCGGCCGAGCGCCGCTCGAACCCCTCGGAGTTGTCGCCCTTCCAGTGCTCCAGCACGGTCCTGGCGGCCTTGCCCTGGTCCTCGGCCTGGTCGGTGAGCGCGGTCGCGGTCCGGTGCAGCGCGTACTGCGCCTTCACCGCGTCCTCGGCCTTGCCGGCCAGCGAGTTCCGGTGCCCGATCATGCTCTCGGCGAAGTGCCGGGCCATCGCGCGCGCGTCCATCACCCCTCGCCCCCGCCCCGCACGACGCGGCCGCCGCGCAGCGAACCGGCCACGTCGTCCTCCTGCTCCCGGTAGGCGCGGGCCGAGTTCCGCGCGGACGCGGCCAGCGCGTCGGTGTTGTGCGCGACCGCCTTGACCTGCTTGCGCAGCGCCGCGCCGAAGTCGTCCAGCGCGTCCGCGAACCCCGACTGCTTCCCGATCCGGCCGAAGCTGTCGTCGGCGATCTCCCGGACCTCCCGCACGTGCCGCCTGCCGAGCGCGGTCAGGTCGTCGGCGGAGTTCCGCGTCCGGCGGGCGTAGTCGCGCAGCACGGCGAGGTCGACCGAGAAGCCGCCGCCGCCCCCGCGCCCGCCGCCCCCGCGCCCGCCGCCGCCCGAACCCCCGGAACCCCCGCCGCGCTTCATGGCCTCCACGCCGCGCCGCGCCTCGTCCAGGTGCTTCCTGTAGGCGCCGTTGGTGTAGGTGCTCCACGGCGTCCAGTCGCGACCGTCACCGGAGATCCGGTTGGCGGCCCGCGCGTTCTCCGCCGGGGAGAACAGGTCGCTGTCGGAATCCAGCCCGAACTCGCGCCGCCGCGCCGGCCCCAGCGAACCCAGCATGTTGACCTGCCACAGCCCGTAGGAGTCGTCCGGCGGGGTGGAGTTGTGCGCACGCGGGTCGCCGCCGGACTCGGCCAGCGCGACCGCCACGGCGATCGTGAGGTCCTGTCCGCGGAACCCCGCGTCGTGGGCGTGCCGGGCTATCCGCTCCGGGCTCAACGTGCTCATGGCGGTCACCCTGCACCGCGTCCCACCTGCGCGGAACGGCTGTTGCACGCCTGGACAGCGGCACTGCACAGGGCGGCTACAGTCGAACGCGTGGACGAGGGGCTGTACGACGAGGGCTTGTTCGGCGCGACCGACGAGGAGCGCGCCGAGCGCATCGCGGCCAACGCGCCGCTGGCGGTCCGGATGCGCCCGCGCACCCTCGACGAGGTCGTCGGGCAGGACCACCTGCTCGGACCGGGCGCGCCGCTGCGGCGGCTCGTGGAGGGCTCGTCACCGGCGTCCGTGATGCTCTACGGCCCGCCCGGCACCGGCAAGACGACGCTGGCCACGCTCGTGTCGCAGGCCACCGGTCGCCGGTTCGCCGCGCTGTCGGCCCTGTCCGCGGGCGTGAAGGAGGTGCGCGCGGTCATCGACGAGGCGCGCCGCCGCCTGGTGCGCTCCGGCGAGTCGACCGTGCTGTTCATCGACGAGGTGCACCGGTTCTCCAAGACCCAGCAGGACGCGCTGCTCGGCGCCGTCGAGGACCGGATCGTGCTGCTGGTCGCGGCGACCACGGAGAACCCGTTCTTCTCGGTCGTGTCGCCGCTGCTGTCGCGGTCGCTGGTGCTCCAGCTGCGGCCGTTGACCGACGACGCGGTCCGCGTGCTGGTCCGGCGCGCGGTCGAGGACGAGCGGGGCCTGAACGGCGCGATCACCGTGGAACCGGAGGCCGAGGACCACCTGGTGAGGCTGGCGGGCGGTGACGCCCGCCGCGCGCTGACCGCCCTGGAGGCCGCCGCCGACGCCGTCGACGGGGGCGGGGTCCTCACGCTGGCCACCCTGGAGGCCACGGTCGACAGGGCGGCCGTGCGCTACGACCGGCAGGGCGACCAGCACTACGACGTGACCAGCGCGTTCATCAAGTCGATCCGCGGGTCGGACGTCGACGCGGCGCTGCACTACCTGGCCCGGATGATCGAGGCGGGCGAGGACCCGAGGTTCATCGCGCGGCGGCTCGTGATCCACGCCAGCGAGGACGTGGGCATGGCCGACCCGACCGCGTTGCAGACGTGCGTGGCCGCCGCGCAGGCCGTGCAGCTGATCGGGCTGCCCGAGTGCGCGCTGAACCTGGCGCAGGCGACCATCCACCTGGCGACCGCGCCCAAGTCGAACGCGGTGACCACGGCCATCGGCGCGGCCATGTCCGACGTGCGCGGGGGCGCGGTCGGCTCGGTGCCCGCGCACCTGCGCGACGGCCACTACGCGGGAGCGGAGAAGCTCGGCAACGCCCGGGGCTACCGCTACCCGCACGACGTGCCCGAGGGCGTGCTGACGCAGCAGTACCCGCCGGACGACCTGGTCGGCCGCGACTACTACGAGCCGACCGGCCGGGGCAACGAACGGGTGCTGGCCGAACGCCTGCCGAGGCTGCGCCGCGTCGTGCGGGGCCAGGAGCGGTAAATCCGTTTCCGGAACACCGGTTCTCTGCCACGGTGTGGCCGTGACGGACGCACCGCTGAACGGCCACGCCCTGCTCGACTTCAACTCCCCGCTCTCCGACGCCAAGGCGTACGGCCTGATCGGCGGCCTGCACCCGACCCCGGGGCAGTCGATCGTCGACTACGGCTGCGGCTGGGCCGAGTTGCTGCTCAGGGCGGTCGAGCACCAGCCGGGCGTCCTCGGCATCGGCGTCGACAGCGACGACCACGCCATCGCCCGGGGCCGCGCGAACGTCGAGTCCCGCGGCCTGGCCGACCGCGTCACCCTGGCCCTGGCCGACGTGACGACCTTCGACACCGACCCGGCGGACGTGGCCGTCTCCATCGGCGCGTCGCACGCGTGGGGTGGCGCGGAGGCCACCCTGGAGGCCATGCGCGCCCGCCTGAAGCCCGGCGGGACCCTGCTGCTGGGCGACGGCTTCTGGGAGCGCGAACCCAACGCCCTGGCCCGGGGGATCTTCGGCGACGCGGGCTTCACCCCGCTGCCCGACCTGGTGGACCTGGCCCTGGCCGGCGGCTACCGCCTGCTGAACCTGACCACCGCCACCCTGGACGAGTGGGACGACTTCGAGTCCCGCTGGTGCGCCTCCCGCGAGCGCTGGCTGCTGGCCAACCCCGACCACCCTGAGGCCGACGCCGTCCGCGGGATCGTCGACGACCACCGCGAGGGCTGGCTCAGGGGCTACCGCGGCGCCCTGGGCTTCGCCTACCTCACCCTGGCCCGCCGCTGACCCTCCGGCCGCCCCGCCCGGCCGGGGATACCGGGCGGGGCGGCCGGACGCCCGTCCCCTCCCTGCCGTTCGGAGCGGCCGTCACCGGGTGGAGTGGGTCACGGCGTGGTCGGCAGGAGGCAGGCGTAGCTGAGCGGGAGCAGGTTCACGAACGTTCCCCCGGCTCCGGTGCAGATGGCGCGGGCCTCGTTGACGCGGCGGTTGCCGGCGCCGAGGGGGTTGAACACGCAGGTGTACCCCACCGGGTTCAGGGTCAGGGAGAGCACGCCGCCGGTCGCGGCGCACAGCGCGGTCGCGTTCCCCGTGCCCGAGCCCGGTCCCGTCGTCGGCGGGGTGCTCGTGCTCTCGCAGTTGGCGTGGATGTCGGGGTCCGGCGCGGGTCCCTGGCAGGTGTCGGTGCCGAGGCCGCCGTCGAGGCTGTCCTGGCTGCCGTCGTTGGAGGCGCCGACGAGGGTGTCGTCGCCGGCGCTGCCGGAGATCGTGTCGATGCCCAGGCCGCCGGTGAGGGTGTCGGCTCCGGTGCCGCCGGTGAGGGTGTCGTTGCCGTCACCGCCGTCGATCGTGTCGTCGAGGTCGGAGCCGGTGATGGTGTCGTTGCCGCCGTTGCCGTTGATCGTCTTGGCGGGGTTCGTGCCGCCGCAGTCGATCGTGTCGTTGCCGGGGGTGCCGGTGACGACGGTGTCGGTCTGGGTCACGCCGGCGCTCACGACGCAGTCGACGGCGGCGTGGGCGGTCAGCGGGCTGACCGCCCATAAGAACGGGACCGCGAGGACGCCGGCCAGCGTGGCGACGGCTCCGCGGCGGACCTGGCTCTGCTGGATTCCCATGGTGGTTCACTCCTCGATGCGTTGTCGGCGGTGGCTCGCGCAGCGTGATCCGATCGACTGCCGGTGCCACTTCATCCGCACGTGAAAAGACCTCGGTTCGTGATGTGTGCCCGCGAGCGTGGCGGGTGTGTCACGTCACCGAGGTCTGGGGTGGGAACAGGACGCTACGCCTGCCGCAGCCGGGAACGGACTTTTGTCCCCCGAATGGCCGCACGCCGTGTGCGCTGTTCGGAAGGGCCTTCTGGTGCTCGCGGTCGATCGGGGGTGCGTCCGTTCACCACCCGTCACGGGGCGCGATCGGCGGCACGTCGTGCAGGGGGTTGGGCAGGGTGCCCGTCCTCGGCACCGGCGGGCGGGCGGCCAGGTCGCGGTAGCCCAGGGTGATCCGGTAGCCGTTGAGCGGGAAGCGGAGGAACTCCGGGGCGGTCAGGGAGCCCTCGTCCACGCGGTCCGCCAGCTCCGGGAAGCGGGTGCGGTAGGCGTCCACCTCGCCCCGCACCATGCCCCAGAAGGTGTCGGCGGGCAGGTCGACCAGGGTGGACAGGGGGCGGAAGACGCCGACCAGCAGGGCGTCCACGATGTACTGGCGCAGCACCGGCCACGGTTTGCGCGGCAGCACCGGGTCGTCGGTGTCCGGCTCCGGGCCGCGGGCGGGGACGCGGTCCACCGACACGTTCACGTCGTCCACCAGGTCCAGGACCGCCACGCGGACGGGCAGGTGGGACTCGTCGGTGATCACCACGACGTTCTCGCCGTGCGGGTTGAACGTGATCCCGTACGTGTAGAGGAAGTGCACCAACGGGCGGAACAACGCCCGCAGCAGGGCCGCGAACCACACCGACGGGTCGTGCGAGCCCGTGAACTCGCGGACCAGCGGCCGGCCCTCGGGGTCCACGTGCAGCAGGGCGGCCAGCGACCACGAGCGCTCGCCGGGGCGCAGCGGGACCGGCTCGCGCCAGATGCAGCCCAGCGTCTCCAGCCACTGGTACGGCACCTCGCCCGCGCGGGACAGCCCCGGGTGGCGGACGGTCACCGACGCGACCTCGCCGAGCAGCGACGTGCCCCACTCCCCGATGAGCTTGTCCGACTCCCACAGGCCCTGGAGCCACTGCGTGACGACCGGCGCGGCGAGCGTGCAGTGCGGCGGGAGGCCGCGGTACACGGAGGTGTTGAGCACCCGCAGCGGCAGCTTCACCTGGTAGCGCCCCGGCGAGTCCACGTTGGACAGCGTGCGGATCGCCTGGGTGGGCAGGTGGAAGTCGGGGGCCTCGCCCAGCTCCACGATGCGGCCCAGCGCAAGCTCCGGCGCCCACAGGGTGCGCACGACGTGGTCGAGCTGCCACGGGTGGACGGGCAGCCACACGTACGCCGCCGGGTCGGCGCCCGCCTCCCGCAGCGCCTCGGTGAACCGCTCGATCGTGCCGGGGGACAGCTCGTGCGCGCGCACGGCCGCCTCCGACAGCGACGACGTGCCCCGGAACTCCGCCAGCCCCCGGTGCACGGCCAGCCACGGCACCCGCAGCGGGGTGCGCGACTCGGGCGCGTACCGGGCCGCGTCCTCCGCCGAGAACCCGATCCGCCCCTTGTTCGCGATCAGCCACGGGTGCCCGGTGAGGTGGCCGTCCAGCTCGGCGTGCGGCAGCGCGACCAGCTCGGAGACCGGGCGGGCGGTCTCGGCCAGCGCCACGTCCGCCGCCAGCGTCGAGGTCACCTCGGCGAGGAACCCGGCGGTGGTGGCCGGATCCACCCGCAGGGACCGGAACGCGTCCACCACGAACCGCTGGACGTCGTCGCACGGCTCGACCACGTCGTCGCCGAGGATGCCCGCCGCGCCCCGCCGCACCGACCCCGGTCGCACGGCCCACCCGCCGAACGCGGTCCGCGACGCCGAGAACGCGTACACCGCGTCGTCGAACCGCAGCTCGTACCGGCCCGGCCCGGTCTCCCCGCCGGGAACGCCCCCGACGGGGGCCAGCAGCTCCTCGAAGCACAGCTCGCCGATCGCCTTGGCGAGCAACGCGGCCGAGCACTCGCGCCACAGGTCAGTCACGGTCGTCCCCCGGTGCGGTGAAGCTGGTGTAGGCGGTGTGCTTCGGAAGCGGGTACACCTCGCGGCCGGTCACCGCGTTGAGGATCGTGGCGTTGCGCACCGCGCCGATGCCCAGGTCGGGGGCCGCGACGCCGTGGCTGTGCAGGTCGGCGTTGGCGACGAACACGCGGCCGGTGACCGACGGGTCGAGCGCGACCGAGTGGTCCAGCGCCACCACGTACCGGCCGGCGTCGTCCCGCCGCACGAGCGGCTCCAGCGGCGCGAGGAACGGCGTCGCCGCCTGCCGGTACCCGGTCGCGGCCACCACCAGGTCGGTGACGTGCGTGAACGTCCGCCCGGTGTCGCGGTGCGCGCACGTCAGCTCCACTCCGGACGCCGTCACCCGCGACGACACCACGGCCACCCCGGGCCGCAGCTCCACGGGCGCCAGGCCGTGCGCCCACTCCCGCCGGTACAGCAGGTCGTGCAGCTCCTCGATGGTCTCCGAGGAGATCGCCCGGTAGTGGCGCCACTGCTCGGCGCGCACCGCGTCCCGCCGCTCCCGCGGCAGCGAGTGGAAGTGCCGCACGTACGCCGGCGTGGTCATCTCCAGCACCAGCTTCGTGTAGTCCAGCGGCGCGAACACCGGGGTGCGGGTCAGCCACGACACGGCGGGCCCGCCGGGGGACGCGTTGCGCCGCAGCAGGTCCAGCACCACCTCCGCCCCCGACTGCCCGGACCCGACCACGGTCACCCGCGCCGCGTCCACGTCCCGGTGCAGGTACCCGGAGGTGTGCACGAGCCGGTCGCCCAGCCCGTCCAGCGCCGGCGGCACGAACGGCTCCGTGCCCACGCCCAGCACCAGGTTGCGGGCCTCGCACGAGAACCCGTCACCGGACACCGCGAACCGGTCGTCCTCCCACCGCACCGAGGTCACCGGGTGCGAGAACCGCACGGGCAGCCGCGACGCCGCCCACCGCAGGTAGTCCTCGTACTCCCGGCGCGTCGGGTGGAACCTCTCCCGCACGTAGAACGGGTAGAGCCGGTCGGCGTCGCGCAGGTACTCCAGGAACGACAGCGGGTGCGTCGGCGCGACCAGCGTCACCAGGTCGGCCAGGAAGCTGACCTGGAGCACCGCGTCGTCGAACATCATCCCGGGGTGCCAGCGCAGCTCCGGCCGCGCCTCCAGCACCACCACGTCCACGTCGTCCACCGTCGACGCCAGCGCCGCCAGTCCCAGGTTGAACGGCCCGCAGCCGATCGCCAGCACGTCGATCACCGGGTGCGCACCATCAGCAGGGCCACCTTGTCCGGCAGCAGCACCTCGCCGACCGGCGCGAACCCGCCCGCGGTGAACGAGCTGATCGCCCGCCGGTTGCGCACGTCGGGTTCCAGCACCACCCGCGTGCACCGCGGGTCGGCGGCGAACAGCGCGTCGGCCAGCACGGGCAGCAGCGACCGCACGAGACCCCGGTCGGTCATCGCCAGCTCCCCGACGGCGAGGTGCAGGCCGAGGTCGTGCGGTCGGGCCGGGTACACGCCCGCGACCACGTCCCGCGCCGCCCGGTACACCTCCACGTACAGCAGCGGGTCGCCGTCGCGGCCCACCAGCAGCGGCAGCGAGTGCGCGCCGGCCAGCTGCCCGCGCAGCTCGGCGTCCCACCGCTCGCGCGGCCACGCCTGGTGCCAGAACGCGACCACGTGCGGCGCCTGCATCCAGCGGTGCACCAGGTTCAGGTCCCGGTCGGGGTCCACGGCCCGCGCGTGCCACCCGTCGGTGAGCACGGGCAGCGGGGGACCGGGCACGCCGGACAGGTCGTCGGTCGGCCGGTAGGCGTCGAGGTGGGTCACCGGGCGCACCTCCCCTCCCGGGGGCGATCGGGGACGAGCGGGTTGGGCGCGTCGAAGTACACCGACTGGGCGTCCAGCGGCGCGAGCACCTCGTCGATGCCCTGGAGCCTGGTCAGCAGGTTCGCCTTGCACGGCAGCAGGTCCGCCGTGAGCCACCGCCGCGCCAGCCGGTCGCCGTCGGGACCGGCCTCGGCGAGCGCGGGCAGCGCCGACTCCAGCCGGGACGCCATCACGGAGAGCAGGTCGCGCTCGTCGGCCAACCCCTCCACGCCCAGGCAGCCGACCACGGCCAGCGCCTGGTTGCGCAGCAGGTAGTAGGTGAGCCGGTCGTCCACCACCGCGTCGTCCACGACGGCCAGCGTGGAGGACGCGGCGCCCAGCCGCTCCAGCACGTCCGGCAGGCGGGACGCCGCCAGGTAGTAGCCCTGGTTGTCCCGGTACCGGCCGCCGACCACGCGCCCCGCCGGGTCCAGCCGCACCAGCGTGTTCTGCTGGTGGGCCTCCAGCCCGATGCCGGTCTCGGCGTAGAGCCGCAGCATCGGCACCAGCACGTGGTCGGTGTAGGAGGCGACCCACTCGGCGGCGTCGAGCCGCAGCACCAGCTCGCCCAGCAGGCTGCGCCCGATGCCCGGCCGCGGCGCGACGAGACCGGCGAGGCACCGCGAGTCGCCGATGCCGTCGGGCACCTCGCGCACCGCCACGTCCAGTCCGGTCACCTCGCCGCCCTCGTCCACCGCGAGCCACGAGGGGTCGCGCACGACGGAGAACTCCGGGTGCGCCTTCCCGGTGCCCGCCGCGTACCCGGACTCCAGCAGCAGGTGGACCTCCGACCCGCGGCGCAGCTCGGTGGACGTCGACTCGCGCCGCGAGTTGGTGATCCGCAGGCCCAGCGACAGCTTCAGCATCACCGGCGCGCCCGTGCGGTACACCGTGCGCAGGCTCGACGTGGGCGACCAGGCGGGCCCGAACTCGCCCAGCGGCTCCAGCAGCCCGCGCGAGACGAGCGACGCGACGCGCGGGCGCCGCAGCAGGTCGTGCGCCTGCCACGGGTGCGCGGGCACCAGCACCCGGCCCGGTTCGGGGCTGCGCCCGGCCAGCGCGGCCATCAGCGACGGCGCGTCCGGCCCGGCGACCGAGCCGTGCGAGACGACCTCCTCGGCGGCGGCGAACCAGAACAGCGGGAACGACCCGCGCAGCTCCGGCGCGTACCGGGCGTTGTCGGTGTCGGACAGCCCGTCGCGGCTCTTGGGCGCGGGGTGGTGCAGGTGACCGAGCATCAGGCGCTGCTCGGCGTCGAGGAACCGGTCGGCGGGACCGACCGGTTCGCGCCTGCGCTGCTCCACGAACCCGGCCACCCGGCGCACCGACTCGGCGGTGCGCTCCACCAGGTCGGCCGTGTCTCCGCCCAGTTCGGCGCCGACCAGCGCCACCGCCACCACCGGGTCGGCCGGGCGGCCGGCGAGCGTCACCGGGCCGAACCGGTGCCAGCCGGTCGCCGAGCGGTACCGGACGTCCGCCTCCAGCGGCACGCCCAGCGCCTCGATCCGCACCCGCTCGCCCACCGGCACGCCCCGCTCGCGCACCCAGCAGCGCAGCAGGGCCTCCAGGTGGGCGTGCTCGGCGGCCGACCGGGGGTCGCCCTCCAGTGCGTCAGGTCTCATGCCACTCCCTCCAACAGCCGTTCGGCGGCGGAGCCGGCCTCGCGGACCAGCGCCAGCAGCGCCACCAGGTCCGCCTCCCGGGCGTTCGGGTTGAGCAGGGTGAACTTCAGGCAGGTCGCCTTGTCCACCTCGGTGCGGCCGACCAGCGCCTCGCCCGAGCGCAGCAGCCGCCGGCGCAGCCCCGCGTTCACCTCGTCGGACCGCGACTCGTCCGCGGTCCGGTAGCGGAACACCACCGTGGTCAGCGTCGCCCCGCCGACCAGCTCGAACGCCGGGTCGGCGGCGATCAGCCCGGCGGCGTGGCGGGCCAGCTCGTGGCAGCGGTCCACCAGCGCGCCCAGGCCCGCGCGGCCCAGCGCGAGGAGCGTGGCGGCCACCTTCACCGCGTCGGCGCGGCGCGTGGTTTGGAGCGTGCGGCCCAGCGTGCCGTCGTAGCCCTCGGCCCGGTCGTCCTCGGGGTTGAGGTAGGCCACCGACCGCTCCAGCGCGCCGAACGACGCGGCGGACCGCACCAGCAGCACGCTCGCCGACGCCGGCTGCCAGCCGATCTTGTGCAGGTCCGCGGTCACCGAGTCGGCCAGCGACAGGCCGTCGACCAGTCCGGCGAGCTTCGCGGAGAACAGCGCGCCGAAGCCGTAGGCGGCGTCCACGTGCAGCCACGCGCCGTGCTCGCGGGCCACCTCGGCCACCTCGTGCAGCGGGTCCACCGAGCCGAAGTCGGTGGTGCCCGCCGTGGCGACCACGGCGACCGGCGTGCCGCCCGAGCGCAGCTGCGAGTCCAGCGCGTCGGGGCGCATCCGCCGGAGCGGGTCGACCGCCACCGGCCGCACGGCGTGCTCGCCGATGCCCAGCGCCGCGCACGCCCGCTGCACGGAGAAGTGCGCCGCCTCGGAGCACAGCACCACCGGGTCGGGCAGCGCGGCCACGCCGTCGGAGCGGACGTCGACGCCGAGCCGCGCGGCGGCGGCGTCCCGGGCCAGCAGCAGCGCGGTCAGGTTGGACAGCGTGCCGCCGGGGGTGAACACGCCGTCGGCCCCCGGGCCGAACCCGGCCAGCCCGGTCAGCGCCGCGACGACCCAGCGCTCGACGGCGATGGCGGCGGGCCCGGAGTCGTAGGTGTCGAGCGAGGCGTTGCCCGCGGCGGCCAGCGCGTCCGCCGCGACGGCCACGGCCAGCGGCGGCGGTTGCAGGTGGGCGGCGGCGAACGGGTGGGTGAGGTCCACGTCGTACTCGGCCAGCACCTCCGTGAGCCGGGCCAGTGCCGCGTTCGCGCCCAGCCCGTGCTCGGGCAGCTCGCCGAGGCGGTCGATCGCCGAGGCCAGCACGTCGGCGGGGCGTCCGGCGGGGATCGGGCGTCCGGAGGGACTGGCGGCGAACACGGCACCTCCGACGATGCGATAAAGGTTAGCCTTACCTCATCTACTCGGCGTGGTGGGTGTCAAGCGCTTCGTGATCGACGTGACGATCACCCCGGTCACGCTAGCCGCCGACCGCGCGGTCGAATCGACGCCAAATGGGGGGTCTTGGTCGACCGTCCCACCCCTTGGCACGGCGCGCGGGCGATCTCGTGCGGACCCGCGCGGCGGAGCGCGGTAGCCTTGGCCCCCACCCACGTCTCGCCAGAACCACCAGGAGGGTCCGTGTCGCCAGGGCAGATCGCCGCGCTGGTCGCCGCCGGCGCGTTCGTGCTGCTTGTGCTGCTGCTGGCGATCCCGTTGATCAAGCTGGGCCGGACGCTGGACGAGGCCACGGTCGCCATCCGCAAGGCCCACCAGAACAGCGACCCGATCTTCACCGGCGCGAACACGACGATCACGCACGTCAACACGCAGCTGGAGCGGGTGGACGGGATCACCGCCAACGCCCGCGCGGTCACCGGGAACGTCTCCGCGCTCACCTCGCTGTTCACCGCGACCCTCGGCGGCCCGCTGGTCAAGGCCGCCGCGCTCTCCTACGGCCTCAGCAAGGCCGTCCGGGCCCGCCGCGCCGCCAAGGAAGCCCCCGGCAAGCACCTCCGGCGCAGGGGCAGGCGATGAAGCGGATCTTCTGGTTCGGCCTCGGCATCGCCGCCGGCGTCTTCGCCACCCGCAAGGCCGGGCAGGCCGCGCACGCCGCCACCCCCGCCGGCATCGGCGAGAACGTCGGCCACGGCCTGCGCGAGCTGGCGGGCGCCCTCGGGTCCTTCGGCGCCGACGTGCGCGCCGGCATGTCCGAGCGCGAGCAGGAGCTGCACGACACCGTGGAGCGCCAGACCGGTCACACCACCGGGCGGCGAGCGCGCAGGGCGAACGACTGACGGCCGTCGTTCGCCTCACCGCGCCCCCACACCACAGCACTTCGAAGGAAAGCCCGTGCAGACCCACGAGATCGTCAAGCGCTTCCGCGAGCACTTCGAGAACGCCGGCCACACCGTGGTCCCCAGCGCGTCGCTGCTGCTCGACGACCCCAACCTGCTGTTCGTCAACGCCGGCATGGTGCCGTTCAAGCCGTACTTCCTCGGCGAGGCCCCGCCGCCGTACAAGCGCGCCACCAGCGTCCAGAAGTGCGTGCGCACCCCCGACATCGACGAGGTCGGCAAGACCACCCGCCACCTGACGTTCTTCCAGATGGCGGGCAACTTCAGCTTCGGCGACTACTTCAAGGAAGACGCCATCCGGCTCGCCTGGGAGCTGGTCACCAAGTCCCAGGACGACGGCGGCTACGGGTTCGACCCGGAGCGCCTGTGGGTGACCGTCTACCTCGACGACGACGAGGCAGCCGACCTGTGGCAGAAGGTCGCCGGCCTGCCGCCGGAGCGCATCCAGCGCCGCGGCGTCGAGGACAACTACTGGTCGATGGGCGTGCCCGGCCCGTGCGGCCCGTGCTCCGAGATCTACTACGACCGCGGCCCCGAGTACGGCGCCGAGGGCGGCCCGGTCGTCGACGAGGACCGGTACCTGGAGATCTGGAACCTCGTCTTCATGCAGAACGAGCGCGGCGCGGGCGGGGCCAAGAAGGACTACCCGATCCTCGGCGAGCTGCCCGCCAAGAACATCGACACCGGCATGGGCGTCGAGCGCGTGGCGTTCCTGCTCCAGGGCGTCGACAACGTCTACGAGACCGACCTCGTGCGCGCCGTCATCACCGCCGCCGAAGAGCTGTCCGGCCGCCGCTACGGCGACGACGAGGTCGACGACGTGCGCTTCCGCGTCATCGCCGACCACGCCCGCTCCGGCGTGCTGCTCGTCGGCGACGGCGTCACCCCCGGCAACGAGGCCCGCGGCTACGTGCTGCGCCGCCTGCTGCGCCGCATCGTCCGGTCCTCGCGCCTGCTCGGCGTCACCGAGCCCGTGCTCAACCGGTTCGCCGCCGTCGTCCGCGACACCATGGGCGCGACCTACCCCGAACTGGTCGGCGGCTTCGCCCGGATCGAGCAGGTGCTCAAGGCGGAGGAGGACACCTTCCTGCGCACCCTCGACGCCGGCTCGCGGATCTTCGAGACCGCCGCCGGCGCGGTGAAGGCCGAGGGCCGCGCCACCCTGCCCGGCGACAAGGCGTTCCAGCTGCACGACACCTACGGCTTCCCGATCGACCTCACCCTGGAGATGGCCGCCGAGGCGGGCCTGACCGTGGACGAGGCCGGTTTCCGCAAGCTGATGGCCGAGCAGCGCGCCCGCGCCAAGGCCGACGCCGCCGGCAAGAAGACCGGCCACGGCGACCAGACCGTGTACCGGGAGCTCCTGGACCTCGGCGCCACCGAGTTCACCGGCTACACCGAGCTGGCCTCCGAGGCCACCGTGCGCGGCATCGTCAGCGACGGCAAGCGCGTGCGCTCGGCCCGCGAGGGCGACATCGTCGAGGTCGTCCTCGACCGCACCCCCCTCTACGCCGAGTCCGGCGGCCAGGAGAGCGACGCGGGCACCATCGTCACCGGCGGCGCCGAGCTGGAGGTCGTCGACGTCCAGAAGGTCGCCCGCAAGCTGTGGGTGCACCAGGTGCGCGTGGTCAGCGGCGAGATCGCCGAGGGCGAGCACGTCGAGGCCCGCGTCGACCCCGAGTGGCGCGTCGGCGCCCGCCAGGGCCACTCGGGCACGCACGTCGTGCACGCCGCCCTGCGCCAGGTGCTCGGCCCGTCCGCCCTCCAGAGCGGCTCCTACAACAAGCCCGGCTACCTGCGGCTCGACTTCGCCTGGACCGGCGGCCTGTCCGGCGAGACGCGCAGCGAGATCGAAGAGGTCTCCAACCTCGCGGTCCGCAAGGACCTGCCGGTGCGGGTCGTGCACACCGATATGGGCGGCGCCCAGGACATGGGCGCGGTCGCCCTGTTCGGCGAGACCTACGACGAGACCGTGCGCGTCGTCGAGATCGGCGGCCCCTGGTCGCGCGAGCTGTGCGGTGGCACGCACGTCGAGCACTCGTCCCAGATCGGCCCGATCACGCTCATCGGCGAGTCGTCCGTCGGCTCCGGCGTGCGCCGCCTGGAGGCCTACGTCGGCATCGAGGCGTTCCAGTACCTGGCCCGCGAGCGCGCCCTCGTGCAGAACGTCGCCGCCCTGCTGAAGGTGCCCGACGCCGACGTGCCCGCCCGGGTCGAGGCCCTGGTCGAGCGCCTGCGCGCGGCCGAGAAGGAGCTGGAGAAGGTCCGCGCCGCCCAGCTGCTGTCCTCCGCCGGGTCCCTGGCCGAGCAGGCCCTGGACGTGCGCGGGCTGTCCCTCGTCGCGCTGGCCCTGCCCGAGGGCACGGCCGCCGTCGACGTGCGGACCCTCGCGAACGAGGTGCGCAACCGGCTCGGCGCCAAGCCGGGCGTCGTCGGCCTGTTCGCCCCCGACGGCGACAAGGTCAGCTTCGTGGTCGCCACCACGGCCGCCGCCCGCGACCTGGGCCTCGCCGCCGGCAAGCTGGTGCCCGCGTTCGCCCCGGCCGTCGGCGGTCGCGGCGGCGGCAAGCCGGACCTGGCCCAGGGCGGCGGCACGAACCCGGCCGGTGTGCAGGAGGCCGTGGCCGCCCTGCGCGCCGAGGTGGACCGCGTCCTTGAACAGCGCTGATCGTGCCGGCGTCGACGACCCGGGCCTCGGCAGGAGGCTGGGCGTCGACGTCGGCGCGGTGCGCGTCGGGGTCGCCCTGAGCGATCCGGGTGCCTTCCTGGCGACCCCGCTGGTTACCCTGTCCCGTGACGAGAAGGCCGGTCGGGACCTCTCCGACCTGGCCGGTCTCGTCACCGAGCACGACGTGGTCGAGGTCGTGGTCGGCCTGCCCCGCACGCTGGCGGGCAGGCACGGGCCGGCGGCGGAGAAGGCGGCGGCGTACGCTGCGGCGTTGGCCGAACTCGTCGCCCCGGTGCCGGTGCGGCTCACCGACGAGCGGCTGACCACCGTCACGGCGAGCCGCGTGCTGGCCGAGCGCGGTGTTCGGGGCAAGAAGCAACGTGCTGTCGTGGACCAGGCTGCCGCGGTCGAGATCCTGCAGTCATGGCTGGACGCACGGGCGCGACACGTGGCCCGTTCCGCCGACGAGGAACGAGCCCCCGGAGCTAAGGACGGCTCGTGAACGACGACCTCGGGTTGTTCGCCGATCCCGACGCGCGCGCCGACGAGCGGGCGCGCGGCAGGAAGAGCGCCGCCGCGGCGGCGCGTCGGGCCAAGGCCAAGCGCAAGCGCACGATCCTGTGGATCGTCGTGGCGCTGGTGCTCGCGGGAGGCGCCGGCGGCGCGTACTACGGGTACCGGGTGCTGAGCGGGATCGGCTCGTACGAGGACTACAGCGGCGCCGGCGAGGCCGACGTCGTGGTCGAGGTCAAGGACGGCGACTTCGTCTCGGCGATCGCCACCACCCTGCACGAGCAGGATGTCGTGGCCAGTGCCCGCGCGTTCACCGAGGCGGGCGCGCAGGACGACCGGCTCACCGCCATCCAGCCCGGCTTCTACCTGATGAAGACCAGGATGTCGGGAGCCGCCGCGGTCACCCGGATGGTCGACCCGGCGGCCAAGATCACGCCGCTGGAGGTCAAGGGCGGCAACGTCCTGCACGACATCACCGCGCTGGACGGCTCCGTCACCAAGGGCATCCTGTCGATGCTGTCCGACGCCTCGTGCGTCGAGCTGGACGGCGCGAAGAAGTGCGCGACCGTCGAGCAGCTGCGCGACGTCGCCGACAACGCCGACCCGCAGGCGCTGGGCATCCCCGACTGGGCGCTGCCGTCGATCAACGCCGCGCCCCGGGAGAACCGCCTCGAAGGGCTCATCGTCCCCGGCCTGTACCACCTCGACCCGGGCGCGAGCCCCGTCGAGCTGATCCGGAGCGTCCTCACCACGTCGCTGAACCGCCTCCAGGGCTACGGCATCCCCTCCGGTTCCGGCGCGACCGGCTTCAAGCCCTACGAGGTGCTCGTCGTCGCCTCGCTGGTCGAGAAGGAGGGCAAGACCAAGGACTTCGGCAAGATCTCCCGGGTGATCTACAACCGGCTGGCCAAGGGGCAGATCCTCGAACTGGACTCCACGGTCAACTACAAGCTCGACCGGCCGATCATCACCACCAGCGACGAGGACCGCGCGCGGTCCGGTCCGTACAACACCTACAGCGCCGACACGCGGGGTCTGCCGCCCACGCCGATCGGGTCGCCGGGCATGGAGGCGGTGAAGGCCGCGATCAACCCCGAGGCGGGCGACTGGCTGTTCTTCGTCAAGTGCGAGACGGACGGCACGACGTGCTTCAACGTCACGTTCGACGAGCACGACGCCGCGGTGTCCGAGGCCAGGCGGAAGGGCGTCTTCTGACGTGACCCGCCGTGCCGCGGTCATCGGCTCGCCGGTGGCCCACTCGCTGTCGCCCGTGCTGCACGGCGCCGCGTTCGCCGCGCTCGGCCTCGACTGGTCCTACACGCGGGTCGAGTGCGTCGCCGACGACGTCCCGGCACTGGTCGGGGGGCTGTCCCCGGAGTGGGTGGGCCTGTCGGTGACCATGCCGGACAAGCGCGCCGCGCTGGCGGTGGCGACGTCCGCGACGTCCCGGGCGACCCTCGTGGGCGCCGCGAACACCCTGGTCCGCGCCGAGGGCGGCTGGCGCGCCGACTGCACCGACGTGGACGGCGTGCTGGGCGCGCTGGGCGCGGCGTGCGGCTTCACCACCGGCACGCGCGCCGCGCTGCTGGGCGCGGGCGGCACGGCCACGGCCGCGCTGGTCGCCCTGGCCTCGGTGGGCGTGCGCGCGGTGACCCTCGTCGTGCGGTCGGTGTCGAGGGCGGCGGAGGCGGAGGCCTGCGCGTCGCGCCTCGGCGTGGCGCTGGACGTGGTGACGTGGGACGACGCCGACTTCGCCGCGCTGGCCGCGTCGTCGGACGTGCTGGTCAGCACCGTGCCGCCGGAGGCCACCGGACCGGTCGCGGACGCCCTGGCCGAGTCGCCGTGCGTCCTGGACGTCGTCTACCACCCGTGGCCGACGCCGCTGGCGTCCGCGGTGGAGAAGCGCGGCCGGACCCTGGCGACCGGTTTGGACATGCTGCTGCACCAGGCGTTCGGCCAGTGCGAGCAGTTCACCGGCCTGCCCGCGCCGCGCGAGGAGATGCGCCGCGCGCTGCGCGCGGCGACCGGGGACGTGCTGCCGCTGCCGCTCTAGGCGGCCCGGTCCGCGGGGTCAGTCGACCCGGGACCGCTCCAGGTCTGCGAGGATCGCGTCGGCGGTCCGCTCGGGCGTCAGGTCGGTCGTGTCCAACCACCACCCGATCCGGGGCGTGCCCTCGCGCAGCCCGCGGTCCAGGTCCGCCACCGTCCACGCCCCGTACCCGCTCTTCGGCCGCGCGGCCTCGCGGACGGCCACCGCCTCGGGCGAGGGGGCGAGCACCACGACGTGGCGGGGGCGCGTGCGCACGGAGTCGACGAAGGTCCGCAGGTGCCCGCCGAGCACCACGTCCTGCACGACGGCGGTGAACCCGGCGGCGGCGTACTCGTCGGCCGTGCTCGTGGCGAGCCGGTAGCGCAGCCGCAACTGGGCCTCGGCCTCGTCGGCGTTCCCGGGAGTCGGGTCGGCCCGCCCGGACACGATCATCCTGCGGAACACGTCGCCCCGCACGTGCACGGCCCTCGGCAGCCGCTCGGCCACCAGCTGGGCGACGGTCGACTTGCCGGCCGCCATGATCCCGGTGATCACCAGGACGGTCACGGTTCCCCCTCGGACCGCGGGGGCACCGCCCGCACGACCGGTGCGCGCGGTGCCCCCGCGGGTGGATCAGCCCTCGTCGAGGTCGGTGGCGATGATCTCCGCGATCGCCTCCAGCGCGGCCTCCGCGCCGTCGCCGTCCGCCGCCAGCACGACCTCGTCGCCGTGCATCGCGCCGAGCGTCATCAGGCCCAGCACGCTCGCCGCCTCGACCGGTTGGCCGTCGTCCTTGCGGATGGTGACCTTGACCGGTTGACCGGCCGCGGCCTTGGCCAGCAGCGCCGCCGGTCGCGCGTGCAGCCCGACCTTGCTCGCCACGGTGACCCGTCGCTCAGGCATTCCTGTCTTCTCCGTTGTCCTCGTCGGTGCGGGCACGGCCCTTCCGGGCGCGGTCCTGCTCGGCGCCGGCGCCCACCGGCTCGACCGTGCTCTGGTCGGCCTCGGGGTCCTCGTCGGCGTCGCGGCCCGGGGTCTTCAGGTTCCACTTGGTGATGACGAAGCGGAACAGGAAGTAGTAGATCACCGCATAGATCGCACCCAGCACGAGGATCAGCAGCGGCTTGGTCGCGATGTTGAAGTTCAGCAGGTAGTCGATGGCGCCCGCGGAGAACCCGAACCCGTCGTGGATGCCCAGCGCGTTGCTGACGGCCAGCGACGTGCCGGTGAGGAACGCGTGGATCAGGTACAGCGGCCACGCCACGAACATGAACGCGAATTCCAGCGGCTCCGTGACGCCGGTGATGAACGCGGTCAGGGCCGCCGAGCCCATGATGCCGGCGATGATCTTCTTCTGGCCCGGCCGGGCGGTGTGCACGATGGCCAGCGCCGCCGCCGGGAGGGCGAACATGAAGATCGGGAAGAAGCCGGTCTGGAACGTGCCCGCGGTCGGGTCCCCGGCGAGGAAGCGGGGGATGTCGCCGGTCTTGCCCTCGAACTCGCCGAACTGGAACCACAGCACGTTGTTGACGATGTGGTGCAGGCCGAGCGGGATCAGCAGCCGGTTGACGAAGCCGTAGAGGCCCGCGCCGACGATCGTGCTGCCGGTGATCGCCTCGCCGACGTTCTCCAGGCCCGCCGCGAAGACCGGGTACACCAGGCCCATCAGCACGCCGATGACGACCACGACGCCCGCGACCAGGATCGGCACGAACCGCCGTCCGCCGAAGAACGCCAGGTACGGGGGCAGCTTGATGCGGTGGTACTTCTGCCACAGCACGGCGGTGAGCAGACCCACGACGATGCCGCCGAGGACCTTGTAGTCGATCAGGTTCGCCTTGGCGGCCGGGTCGTCCGGCTGGTCGAGGACCAGCGGTGACATCGCCTTGAACACGCCCTGGAGCACCACGTAGCCGACCACCGCGGCCAGACCGGTGGACCCGTCGCCGCGCCGGGCGAAGCCGACCGCGATGCCGACCGCGAACAGCAGCGGCAGGTTGGCGAACAGCGAGTCGCCCGCGTTGCCGATGACCGCCGCGACCTTGTTCCAGCCGAGGCCGTCCTCGCCCAGCATGTCGGGCTGGCCGAGTCGCAGCAGGAGAGCGGCCGCGGGCAGCACGGCGATCGGCAGCATGAGGCTGCGACCGAAGCGCTGCAACGCGGCCAGTCCCTTGATCTCACGACCGCCGGTCGCCTGAGGGGCGCTGGCGCTCATGGGGTACCTCCCTTGTGGGAACGGTGCGGTCCGGACTCCGGGTCGGTCCGGTCCAGTTGCATGGTCACCTGGTAGAGATCGCCCCGGTACCAGGACGTCATGTCCTCGACGGGCCTGCCCCGGGAGCCGGCGACCCTGCGGAAGACGAGCAGCGGGGAGCCCGTGCGGACGCCCAGCAGCTTCGCGGTCTCGGGGTCCGCGCCCTCGGCCCACACCGTCTGGCCGGCGTGGTCGAGCTGGACCCCGTAGGTGTCGGCGATCAACGCGTAGAGCGAGGTCGTCAGGTCGTGGCTGTGCAGCTCGGGCACGACCCGGGGGCTGTACCAGCCGCGTTCGACGGCCAGCGGCACGCCGTCGGCGCGGCGCAGGCGCACGAGCCTGCACGCGCGTTCGTGCTGCCCGAGGCCGAGGGCGGCGGACGCCGCGGGCGGTGGTTCCTCCTCGCCGCACGACAGCACCTCGGTCGCCGGGCTCAACCCGCGCCTGCGCATGTCGTCGGTGAAGGACTCCAGGTACAGCTGCACGTCCATCCGGCGGCGGGCGGTGAACGTGCCCCGGCCCTTCGCCCTGGTCAGGAGCCCTTCGGCGACGAGCTGCCCGACGGCGGCGCGGACCGTGATGCGGGAGACCCGGTACTGCCGGGCCAGGTCGCGCTCGGACGGGATGGGCGAACCGGGGGGGAGTTCCTGCTCGGCCGCGCGCCGCAGGATGTCGCGGAGCTGGGCGTGCTTGGGCTTGGGCCCGTCGACGATCTCCGCGCGGTCCACGACACCTCCCCCGACGCTCGCGGGCCCGGACCGAGATTGGTACTTTCCGGTCTAGACCAGTTGGTGCGGGGAGGATGCTCCGCGCGCCGGCCGGGTGTCAACCGCCGTTACGGGACCGTGCCCGAGCGGTGGCACCCTCAGGACCTGTTGCCCTCGGGACAGGTGTCGAGAGAGGACTTGAAGTGGCGGACGACAAGGCTGTGCAGATCCTCGCCGCGCTCGGCGGCGCGGACAACATCGTGGAGATCGAGCCCTGCATCACGCGCCTGCGCTGTGAGTTGGAGGACGGTTCCCTGGTCGACGAGAAGGCCCTGAAGGGCCTGGGCGCGCACGGCGTGATGCGGTCGGGCAACGTCGTCCAGGTCGTCGTGGGGCCGGAGGCGGACACGATCGCCAGCGACATCGAGGACCTGCTGTGACGCTGCGCGTGACGAGCCCGGTCAGCGGGCGCGCGGTGCCGCTGTCGGAGGTGCCCGACCCGGTGTTCGCGCAGGCCATGGTCGGGCCGGGCGTCGCGGTCGAGCCCGACCGGGGCGCCGCGGACGTGGTGTCCCCGGTGGACGGCGTGGTCGTGACGCTGCACCCGCACGCGTTCGTCGTGGCGACGGAGGACGGCGCGGCGGTCCTGGTGCACCTGGGCATCGACACGGTGAAGCGCAAGGGCGAGGGCTTCACGCTGCACGTGGTCAAGGGCGAGACCGTCCGCGCCGGCCAGCCCGTCGTGAGCTGGGACCCGGCCGAGGTCGAGGCCGCCGGGTTCGCCCCGATCTGCCCGGTGATCGCGCTCGACGCGACGCCCGAGGTGCTCGGCGACCGGGCCGGCGGTCCCGTCGCGGTGGGGGACGCCCTGTTCTCCTGGCAGCGCTGAACCCCGCGGCCGGTGGACGGGGACGGGCGCGGGTGAACGGACCGTTCACCCGCGCCCGTCCTTGAACCGCCCCCCGCGGCCCGCGCACCCTGGACGCATGATCACCTCGTCGTCCGGTCCACGCCCCCTCGCGCCCCTGGTCCGCTTCCCCCGCTCCGCTCCCGCGACGGCGGTGGTCCACTGGGCGTGGTGCACGGCCGTCCTGTGCTGGGCCAGTGCCCTGCTCGTCCCGTCCCGGTGGCTGCCGGTGGCGCTCCCGCTCTGCGCGCTGGGCGTGGCGCTGTCCACGGTGGACCTGCGCCACCGCCGCCTGCCCGACGCGCTGACGCTGCCCGCGTACCCGCTGCTGGGCGCCGGCCTGTGGTGCTCCGGCGCCGACCCGCCGCGCGTCCTGCTCGGCGGGGCCGCGTTCTTCGCCGTGCACCTGGCCGTGCGGCTGCTCGCGCCGTCCTCGATGGGCGGCGGGGACGTCAAGCTGTCGGGTGCGCTGGGCGCGGTGCTGGCCTCGGTGTCGTGGTGGGCCCTGCCCGGCGCGCTGGTGGTGGCGAGCGCGGTGACCCTGGTGCTCGCGCGGTGGTTCCGGGAGGGCGGTGTGCCGCACGGCCCGGGGCTGCTGGCGGCCACCTGGCTGGCGGTGGCGGTGGGCGGTTGACGCGGCCCGGACGTCCACCTGTCGAGACGCGGCCACGGTCGCTGACCTGCGCACACCCCCGCGCCGGCGCTGTGGAAGGATTCACGCGTGCTGCGCTGGATCACCGCTGGTGAGTCTCACGGGCCCGCTCTCGTCGCCGTGCTGGAAGGCATGGTCGCCGGGGTCGAGGTCACCACTGCCGACCTGACCGCCCAACTGGAGCGCCGCCGGCTCGGTTTCGGGCGGAGCCCGCGCATGGGGTTCGAGGCCGACGAGGTGGAGGTCCTCGGCGGCGTCCGCCACGGCCTCACCCAGGGCGGCCCGATCGCGGTCCGGATCGGCAACACCGAGTGGCCGAAGTGGCAGAAGGTGATGTCCCCCGACCCCGTCGACCCGTCCGAGCTCAAGCCCACCGGCCGCAACGAGGCGCTGACCCGGCCCCGGCCCGGCCACGCCGACCTGCCCGGCATGCAGAAGTTCGGCTTCGACGAGGCGCGCCCCGTGCTGGAGCGCGCCAGCGCCCGGGAGACCGCGGCCCGCACCGCGCTGGGCACCGTCGCGCGCCACTTCCTCAAGCAGGTGTTCGACGTGGACGTGATCAGCCACGTCGTGTCGATCGGCGGGGCCGCCACGCCGGAGGACGCCGCCGTGCCCGGCCCCGGCGACCTGGCCGCGATCGACGCGAGCCCGGTCCGCGCGTTCGACCCGCGCGGCACGGACGCGATGGTCGCCGAGGTCGAGGCGGTCAAGGAGGCCGGCGACACGGTCGGCGGCGTCATCGAGGTCATCGCCTACGGCCTGCCGCCGGGCCTCGGCTCGCACGTGCACTGGGACCGCCGGCTGGACGCGCGGCTCGCGGGCGCGCTGATGGGCGTGCAGGCGATGAAGGGCGTGGAGGTCGGCGACGGCTTCACCACCGCCCGGCGCTGGGGCAGCCGGGCGCACGACGAGATCGACCGCGGCACCGGCCCGAAGGGCGTCACCCGCCGCTCCAACCGGGCGGGCGGCCTGGAGGGCGGCATCACCAACGGCGAGCCGCTGCGCGTGCGCGTCGCCATGAAGCCGATCTCCACCGTGCCGCGCGCCCTGTCCACCGTGGACGTCCGGACGGGAGAGCCCGCCGTCGCCATCCACCAGCGCTCGGACGTGTGCGCCGTGCCGCGCGCGGGCGTGGTGCTGGAGTCGGTGGTGGCGCTGGTGCTCGCCGAGGCGGCGCTGGAGAAGTTCGGCGGCGACTCGATCGCCGAGACCAAGCGCAACGTGGCCTCCTACCTGGAGGCCCTCGAAGCCCGGTGGGCGGGGCTGTGAGCCCCCGGTTCGTCGTCCTCGGCCCGCCCGGCGCGGGCAAGACGACGGTGGGGCGGCTGCTCGCCGAACGCCTCGGCGTGACCTTCCGGGACACCGACGACGACGTCGTCGCCGCCGCGGGCAAGCCGATCTCCGACATCTTCACCACCGACGGCGAACCCGCGTTCCGGGCGCTGGAGGAGCAGGCCGTCGCCGCCGGGCTGGCCGACCACGACGGGGTGCTCGCCCTGGGCGGCGGCGCGGTGCTGTCCGCGGCCACCCGGGAACGCCTCGCCGGCCACACCGTGGTGTTCCTCGGCGTCGGCACGGCCGAGGGCGTGCGGCGCACCGGCCTGTCCACCGCGCGGCCGCTGCTGGCCGGGGTGAACCCGCGCTCGACGTTCAAGGCCCTGCTCGACGCCAGGCTGCCGCTGTACCGGGAGGTGGCCACGATCGAGGTGCTCACCGACGACCTGGACCCGGAGGGCGTGGTCGACGCCGTGCTCGACCGCAGTGGCTGAACCGGCGGGGTCGACCGCGGTGCGGTCACGCGCCCGAGGCGGTCGTGGTCGAATGGTGAGCGACGAAGGGGAGTGGTGATGGGCGATCCGGTGCGCATCCGCGTGGCCGCGGAACGACCGTACGACGTGGTGGTGGGCCGGGGCCTGCTGGGCGACCTGGTCGAGACCCTGCGGGGCGCGGCGAAGGCGGCGATCGTCCACACGCCCACGCTCGCCGAGACCGCCGAGGCGGTCCGGGAGGAGCTGGAGGCCGCGGGCGTCGAGGCGCACCGGGTGGAGGTGCCCGACGCCGAGGACGGCAAGGACCTGCGGGTCGCCGGGTACTGCTGGGACGTGTTCGGGCGCATCGGCCTGGGCCGCACCGACGCCGTCGTCGGCCTCGGCGGCGGCGCGGTGACCGACCTCGCCGGGTTCGTCGCCTCCACGTGGATGCGCGGCGTGCGGCTGGTGCACGTGCCGACGACCCTGCTCGGCATGGTCGACGCCGCGGTGGGCGGCAAGACCGGCATCAACACCGACGCGGGCAAGAACCTCGTCGGCACGTTCTACGAGCCGACCGCCGTCCTCGTCGACCTGGCCACGCTGGAGACGCTGCCCCGCAACGAGCTGGTCGCCGGCATGGCCGAGGTGGTCAAGGGCGGGTTCATCGCCGACCCGGTGATCCTCGACCTCATCGAGGCCGACCCGGCCGCCGCGCTCGACCCGGCGGGCGACGTCATCGAGGAGCTGGTCCGCCGCAAGATCCAGGTCAAGGCCGACGTGGTGTCCGCCGATCTGCGCGAGTCGGACCTGCGGGAGATCCTCAACTACGGCCACACGCTCGGCCACGCCATCGAGCGCCGCGAGCGCTACCGCTGGCGGCACGGCGCGGCGGTCAGCGTCGGCCTGGTGTTCGCCGCCGAGCTCGCCCGCCTCGCCGGGCGGCTGGACGACGCCACCGCCGACCGCCACCGCTCGGTCCTGTCCTCGCTCGGCCTGCCCACCGGCTACGACCCGGACGCCCTCGGGCAACTCCTGGAGGGCATGCGCAGCGACAAGAAGAACCGCGCCGGCGTGCTGCGCTTCGTCGTGCTCGACGGACTGGCCAAGCCCGGTCGCCTGGAGGGTCCGGACCCGGCGCTCATCGCCGCCGCGTACTCCGCGGTCGCCACCGAGGGCAGGTCCGGCGGGAGCGTGCTGCTGTGAAGGTGCTGGTGCTCAACGGCCCCAACCTCGGCCGCCTCGGCACGCGCGAGCCGGACGTGTACGGCCGCACCACCTACGCGGACCTCGTGGAGCTGTGCGAGGCGACCGGCCGCGAGTTGGGCGTGGAGGTCGAGGTCCGACAGACCGACTTCGAGGGCGAGATGCTCGGCTGGCTGCACGGAGCGGCCGACGAGGGCCTGCCGGTGGTGCTCAACCCGGCGGCGTGGACGCACTACTCGGTGGCCGTGCGCGACGCGTGCTCCCAGCTCACCGCGCCGCTCGTCGAGGTGCACATCTCGAACGTGCACAAGCGCGAGGAGTTCCGCCGGCACAGCTACATCTCCGAGGTCGCCGAGGGCGTCATCGCGGGACTGGGCGTGGACGGCTACGCCCTCGCGATCCGGCACCTGGCCGCCACGGCGTGAGCGCGGGCACGTGACGACGGGAGCGCTGCACCACGTCGAGCCGCGGGTGCCCGACCTGGCTCGCGACGGGCGCTGGTCGCCGTTGTTCGCCGACAAGTACCCCCATGCGGGTGGACCGGACCACTACGCGGGCGATGTGGAGAACGCGGACGGTTTCGAAGTCGAGGGGGTCGCCTCGGGCGGGTGACACTCGTACGTAGTACGGGCTCTCTAGACTGAACCGGAGCCGGGTGCCGCGCGTCTTCCCCGGTGTCCGACCCCGCCGCAGAAGTGGAGACCCGTCCCGCATGCGCAGTCCCGTCGTGGGAGCGAGGCTGCTCGGCTCCGCGCTCGTCGTCGCACTGCTGGTCGCCTGCACGCCGATCGCCGCCGACCCCGCGCCCGCCACGCCGGGGTCCGCCGCCACCGGGCCGGTCGCGGCCGGCGACGCACCGCCCGACGCGACGGCCACGCCCGCCGCCCCGCCGGTCGCGCTCGCCACCGACCGCGGCAGGCAGGGGCCCGGCGTGGTCGCCCCCGGTGGCGACTCGCCCTACAACTACGGCCCGACGGTCATGCTCGACGGCGGCCGGCACCGCATGTGGTGGTGCGGCCAGTTGATGGCGGCGGCGCCCGCGGGCGACGACATCCTCTACGCCGAGGCCGCGTCGGCCGGCGGCCCGTTCGCCGCGCCCGGCGGCGGTCCCCCCACCCCCGTGCTCTCGGGCAGCGTCGGCGGCTTCGACGGCATGCACACCTGCGACCCGTCGGTGATCCGCGTCGGCGGCACCTACTACCTCTACTACACGGGGGCGGCAGGCGACCACGCGCACGGCAACGCCATCGGCGTCGCCACCAGCACCGACGGCCTGACGTGGACCCGCGCGGCGGGGGGCGCCCCGATCCTGAACCCGTCCCACGACCGCACGCGCGACAACACCTACGGCGCGGGCCAGCCGTCGGCGCTGTGGCTGGACGGCTGGTTCCACCTGATGTTCACCGACACCACGGGCGCCGCCGCCGGGTGGAACGGCGCGGGCCAGTTCGTGCTGCGCTCCAAGGACCCGCTGTTCGCCTCGGGCGTGCAGGCACTGGGGGAGGGGGGCTTCGCCCCCGTCGCCGGCACCCGCGAACCGCGCACCCGGTCGGTGGTGGACGCGTTCAGCGCCGACCTCGTGTACGTCGACGCGCTGCGGGCGTTCGCCATCGCCCACGAGACCGAGCACGGCACGACGCTGACGTTCTGGAACCGCGAGTTCACCGCCAACCCGCACCCGCCGGTACTGGTGCCCGGACCGTGGGAGGAGGGGCCCGGCCTGGTCCGCACGGCGACCGGCCACGCGCCCCTCGCGCCGGAGGACCCGTGCGGCCGGGTCCCGTTCGACCTGGTCCGCGCCACCACCCTCGACCCGCGCTCCGCCGCGCCCACCGACCTCGCCCACTTCGGCCTCGACGTCGCGGGCGCGCCCGGCTGCGCGGACGCGGACGCGGCGCGGGTGCTGGAGGGCTTCGCCGTGCCGTCCCCGGAGAACACCGTCGACCTGGTGACCGGCGGCGAGGTGGTGCGCGTCGAACGGCGATCGGTGGCCGCCCGGCTGGCCACCCGCGTGCTCGACCGGCGCCCCCCGGCCGTGGACGGGATGGAGGTCGTCGCGCGCATCCCCGCCGGCGTGCGGGCGCTGCGCGCCCCGGACGGTCGGATCGGGCTGCTGCTGGCCGACGCCCGGCTGTGGGTGATCGCCTCGGCCGAGGTCGCGGCGCTCAACTCCTCACCGGTCACCGACGTGTCGCAGACCGCCTGGGACGCCCACGCCAAGTCCAACGACCCGAAGCGCTAGGGCGTGCCCGGGTGCGGGCCACCCGCGCGCTGCTCGCCGGACCCGACCTCCCGGGGGTGCGGCAGCGCGCCGCCGACGGCCAGGCCGACCACCGCGGTCGCCATCACCAGCAGCGCGGTGAACGCCGCGCCGCCGGTCAGCGCCGGGCCGAGCGCCTCCGGACCCGTCCGGTCCACCCACGACCGGCCCACCACGCCCACCAGCCCCGCCAGCGGCCCGGCGACCAGCCCGGCGAAGAACCACACCATCCCCCGGTCCTCCAGCCCGCGCCACGCGTCGAGCGCGGCCCACAGCAGGCCGACCACCACGAGCAGGCCCAGCGCGATGTACCGGACGGAGGACGCCGCCCCGGGGCTGTGCACCTCGACCGCCGAGGTGCCGACCTGCACCCCGCCGTGGACCAACCCCGTCCAGGAACCCCTGGCCAACCACGCGCGCATGGGCCCAGCGTAAGCCGACCGGTTCGCCCGATCGAGCGATCCGGTGGAGTGCCGCGGCGGCCCCTGGGCCGGGTGGTGTGCCCCACACCACCCGCCGTGCCGGGTTGTGCGCCACGCTCCGGCAGCGCGAGCTGGACGCGCTGCTGGTGACCGACCTGCTCAACGTCCGCTACCTGACCGGGTCCACCGGGTCGAACGCCGCGCTGCTGGTGCCCGCCGACCCCGACGCCGACGCGGTGTTCTGCACCGACGGCCGCTACCGCACCCAGGCCGGATCGCAGGTCCCGGACCTGGAACGGGTCGTCGACCGGCCGTGCGACACGGCGCTGCTCGCGCGGGTCGGGGGCGCGGCCCGGATCGGGTACGAGAGCCACCACGTCACCGTCGACCGCCTCGACGCGCTCGCCGGCGCGGCGCCCTCCGCCGAGTTGGTGCGGGCGCCCGGCCTGGTCGAGGAGCAGCGGCTGGTCAGGGACGACGCCGAGGTCGAGGCGCTGCGGATGGCGTGCGCCGCCGCCGACCGGGCGCCGGCCGGGCTGGTCGAGCACGGCGGCCTGCGACCCGGCCGCACCGAGCGGGGGATCGCGCGCGAGCTGGAGGGCCGCATGCTCGACCACGGCGCGGCCGGGCCCTCGTTCGAGTCGATCGTGGCGGCGGGCGCGCACTCGGCCGTGCCGCACCACCGGCCCACCGACGCCGTCGTCAAGGCCGGCGACCTCGTCAAGCTGGACTTCGGCGCGCTCGTCGACGGCTACCACTCCGACATGACCCGCACCCTGGTCGTCGGTCGGGCCGCGGACTGGCAGCGCGAGCTGTACGAGCCGGTGGCGGCCTCGCAGGCGGCCGGCCGGGCGGCGCTGGCGGTCGGCGCGCAGGTGGGCGACGTGGACGCGGCGGCGCGCGGCGTGATCGAGCGGGCCGGGCACGGCGAGCAGTTCCCGCACGGCCTCGGCCACGGCGTCGGCCTGGAGATCCACGAGGCTCCAGCACTCTCGAAGGCGGGTGCCGGTACACTTCTGCCCGGTATGGCGGTCACCGTCGAGCCCGGTGTGTACCTGGCCGGGAGGGGTGGTGTCCGCATCGAGGACACGCTCGTGGTGCGCGCAGGCGCCCCGGAGCTCCTCACCCTGACCACGAAAGAGCTCGTGGTCGTCTGATGTCGGAACGCCGGCCGACGCCGGCGCTCGCCCTCACCTACGCAACAGGAGAGCCCACCACCGTGGCCACCACCAACGACCTGAAGAACGGCCTGGTGCTGAACCTCGACGGCCAGCTCTGGACCGTCACCGCGTTCCAGCACGTCAAGCCGGGCAAGGGCGGCGCCTTCGTGCGCACCACGCTGAAGCACGTCCTGACCGGCAAGGTGGTGGACAAGACCTTCAACGCGGGCACCAAGGTCGACACGGCGACCGTGGACAAGCGCGGGATGACCTACCTCTACAAGGACGGCACCGACTTCGTCTTCATGGACGGGGACACGTACGACCAGATGAGCATCCCGGCCGAGACGGTCGGCGACGCGGCGAACTACATGCTGGAGAACCAGGAGGCCGTCGTCGCCGTGCACGAGGGCATCGCCCTCTACGTCGAGCTGCCGACCTCGGTCGAGCTGGTCATCCAGCACACCGACCCGGGCCTCCAGGGCGACCGCTCCACCGGCGGCACCAAGCCCGCCACGCTGGAGACCGGTGCGGAGATCCAGGTCCCGCTGTTCGTCACCACCGGCGAGAAGATCAAGGTCGACACGCGCGACGGCCGGTACCTGGGCCGCGTGAACGGCTGAGATGGGCGCACGCAGCAAGGCCCGGAAACGCGCCGTCGACGTCCTCTTCGAGGCGGACCTGCGGGGCATCGACGCGGTGACCCTGGTCTCCGAGCGCGTCGGCTCGACCGACGTGCCCCCGGTGAACGACTACACGGTCAGCCTCGTCGAGGGCGTCACCGCGCACCGCGCGCGGATCGACGACCTGATCTCCGAGCACGCCGAGGGCTGGACCCTCCAGCGGATGCCCGCGGTCGATCGCGCGGTCCTGCGGGTGGGCCTCTACGAGCTGCTGTGGGCGGCCGACGTCCCCGACGCGGTCGCGATCGACGAGGCGGTGGAGCTGGCCAAGGGCCTGTCCACGGACGACTCGCCGCGGTTCGTCAACGGCGTGCTGGGGCGGATCGCCGTCATCGCCGACCAGCTCCGCGCCGTCCTCTAGGCGCCCTCCCCAGGGCACCGTCCCGGGACACGGGAGAACGGCCCGACCTCCCCGAACGGGGTCGGGCCGTTCTCGCGCGCCTTCAGTCCTCCTTGGCCGGCCGGGCCTCGGGAGGCAGCACGCCCCAGTCGATGAGCTGCTCGGTCAGCTCGCCCGGCGTCATGTCGTAGATGATGGCGAGGGACCGCAGGTCCTCGGTCCGGATCGACAGCACCTTGCCGTTGTAGTCACCGCGCTGGCTCTGGATGGTGGCCGCGTACCGCGCGAGCGGCCCGACCTTCTCCGCCGGCAGCTGTTGCAGCCGTTCCAGGTTGATGACGATCTTCGTGGCGGGTTCCGCCCCGGACGGCACCCGCCCCTCGGGCAGCAGTTCGGCCACCGGCACCCCGTAGAAGTCGGCCAGCTCGGCCAGCTTCTGCACGGTGACGGCGCGGTCGCCGCGCTCGTACGAGCCGACTACCACGGCCTTCCAGCGACCGCCGGACTTCTGCTCGACGCCGTGCAAGGACAAGCCCTGCTGCTGCCGGATCGCGCGGAGCTTTGCCCCCAGCGCCTTGGCGTAGTCGCCCATGTGGCGGTTCTCCGTTCATTCGCCCCGTCAGCCGGTAGGGGACTGCCGCGGGGAGGCTTAGATCAATACGCAGAGTAATGATTGCTCTCCGTGGTCACCAGGTCAAGCTGATCTCGTCGGTCCAGGTGGGGGAAACCACGCGCACCACCCGGAAGATTGACCGCCCGAGCCTGATACCGTGCTGGTCAGCCCGGTCGCAGCCGGGTGTCCGACGTCCTTTAAGGACCCGTCCAGCGAGGCGGGGAAGGAGGTCCAACCGTGGCGTCACGTCAACGTGGCGCGACGGACCCGGCCGGGGAGCGAGAGCTCCTGTCGGCCGGCGACGTCGCGCGCACCGTCGCCCGAATGGCCCATCAGATCATCGAGAAGACCGCTCTGGATGCACCCAGCGCACCCGAAGTAGTCCTGATGGGGATTCCGAGCCGGGGTGCCCCCCTGGCCCGCAGACTTGCGGTGCGGATCGCGGAGTTCAGCGGTATCGAGGTGCCGACCGGCACCCTGGACGTGACCCTCTACCGGGACGACCTGCGCCGGGGCCCGACCCGGCCGCTGGAGGCGACGAAGCTGCCCGAGGGCGGCGTCGACGACCGCCTCGTGGTCCTGGTCGACGACGTGCTGTTCTCCGGCCGCACGATCCGCGCCGCCCTCGACGCCCTGCGCGACCACGGCCGGCCGCGTGCCGTCCAGCTGGCCGTGCTGGTCGACCGGGGCCACCGCGAGCTGCCCATCCGCGCGGACTACGTGGGCAAGAACGTGCCCACCGCGCGCACCGAGGAGGTCCACGTGCTGCTGGAGGAGTTCGACCAGCGCGACGGGGTGGTGCTGAGGTGAAGCACCTGCTCACCACCGAGGGCATCGACCCGGCCCAGGCGACCGCGATCCTGGACACGGCGGCGAACCTCAAGCAGTCCCTCGACGGCCGTGAGGTGCGCAAACTCCCCACGTTGCGCGGTCGCACGGTCGTCACGGTGTTCTACGAGAACTCCACCCGCACGCGGGTGAGCTTCGAGATCGCGGGCAAGTGGATGAGCGCGGACGTGGTCAACGTCTCCTCGTCCGGGTCGAGCGTGAACAAGGGCGAGTCCCTGCGCGACACGGCGCTGACCCTGGCCGCCGCCGGCGCGGACTGCGTCGTCGTGCGGCACCCGGCGTCCGGCGCGGCGCACCGCCTGGCCGGCTGGCTGCGCGAGGCCGGCACCTCCGTGGTCAACGCGGGCGACGGCACCCACGAGCACCCCACCCAGGCCCTGCTCGACGCCGCCACGCTGCGGGAACGCCTCGGCGACCTGCGCGACAAGCGGGTCGCGATCGTCGGCGACGTGCTGCACAGCCGGGTCGCCCGGTCCAACGTGCACCTGCTCACCGCCCTCGGGGCGGAGGTGACGCTGGTCGCACCGCCGACCCTGCTGCCCGCGGGCGTGGAGAACTGGCCCGTGCACGTGTCGCACGAGCTGGACGCCGAGCTGCCCGGCCAGGACGCCGTCATGCTGCTGCGGGTGCAGGCGGAGCGGATGTACAGCGGGCCCGCCGGCTCCGGGGGCAACGGGCACTTCTTCCCGTCGGCCCGCGAGTACTCGATCGCCTACGGCCTGAACGACAACCGGCTCGGGCTGCTCCCGGGGCACGCCGTGGTGCTGCACCCCGGTCCGATGCTGCGCGGCATGGAGATCGCCTCGTCGGTCGCCGACTCGCCCCGCGCCGCCATCACCGACCAGGTGCGCAACGGCGTCCACGTGCGCATGGCCGTCCTCTACCACCTGCTTGCCCACGAGGAGGAAACCGCGTGAGTCCCTTGATCATCAGGGGAGTGCGACCGTACGGCGAGGGCGACCCGGTCGACGTGCTGGTCCGCGACGGCGTGATCGCCGCGATCGGCGAGGTCGCCGAGGAGGGCGAGGAGGTCGACGGCGCGGGCGCGGTCCTGCTGCCCGGCTTCGTCGACCTGCACACCCACCTGCGCGAACCCGGCCGCGAGGACACCGAGACGATCGCCAGCGGCTCGGCCGCGGCGGCGCTCGGCGGGTACACGGCGGTGTTCGCCATGGCCAACACGAACCCGGTCGCGGACAACGCGGTGGTCGTCGAGCACGTCGCCCGCCGCGGCCGCGAGGTCGGCCTGGTCGACGTGCACCCGGTCGGCGCGGTCACCGTGGGCCTGGCCGGCGAGAAGCTCGCCGAGCTGGGCACCATGGCCAAGGCCGGCGTCCGGGTGTTCTCCGACGACGGCCACTGCGTGCACGACCCGCTGCTCATGCGCCGCGCCCTGGAGTACAGCAAGGCCCTGGACGTCGTCGTCGCGCAGCACGCCGAGGAGCCCCGGCTCACCGTCGGCGCGCAGGCCCACGAGGGCGAGCAGGCGTCCCGCCTGGGGCTCCAGGGCTGGCCCGCCGCCGCCGAGGAGGCGATCGTGGCGCGCGACTGCCTGCTCGCGAAGCAGGTCGGCGCCCGGCTGCACGTGTGCCACGTGTCCACCTCGGGCACCGCGGACGTGCTGGCCTGGGCCAAGGCCCGCGGCACGGAGGTGTCCGCCGAGGTCACCCCGCACCACCTGCTGCTCACCGACGAGCGCCTGGCCACCTACGACCCGGTGAACAAGGTCAACCCGCCGCTGCGCACCGCCGCCGACACGGAGGCGCTGCGCCGGGCGCTGGCCGACGGCGTCATCGACTGCGTGGCCACCGACCACGCGCCGCACGCCGTCCAGGACAAGGACTGCGAGTGGTCCGCGGCACGTCCCGGCATGCTCGGCCTCCAGACGGCGTTGTCCATCGTGGTGGAGACCATGGTGAACACCGGCCTGCTGGACTGGCGGGGCGTGGCGCGGGTGATGAGCGAACGGCCCGCCGCCATCGCGGGCCTGCCCGACCAGGGACGCCCGATCGAGGTGGGCGAGCCCGCGAACCTGACCCTCGTCGACCCGGGTGCCAGGTGGGTGGTGCGCGGCGCGGAGTTCGCCGGCGTCGCCGCCAACACCCCGTTCGAGGGCATGGAGCTGCCGGCCCGGGTCGTCGCGACCGTGCTGCGCGGACGCGTGACGGCGAGCAGCGGAAGGATTCCCGCATGAGCCGCGTGCTGCTGTCCCTGGCCGTGCTGGCCGTCTTCCTGCTGTGCCTCTACGGCATGTGGCGCGGCTGGCAGAACCGCAAGCGCCGCCAGGCCGACCTGCCGGAGTTCCCCGCGCCGCCCGCCGAGCCGGGCGCGACCGTGCTGGAGACGACCGGCGTCTACGTCGGCACGACGATCGGCGACAACTGGCAGGACCGGGTCGCCGTCGGCGACGTCGGGCACCGCGCCGAGGGCACCCTGAGGCTCACCGAGCGGGGCGTGCTGGTCGAGCGCACGGGCGCGAGCCCGCTGTGGATACCGGCCGACCGGGTGGAGGGCGCCCGGACCGCGCGCGGTCTCGCGGGCAAGGTGATGACGGCGGACGGCCTCCTGGTCGTGCGCTGGCAGCTCGGGGACCGGGTGCTCGACACCGGGTTCCGGGGCGACGACAAGGACGTGTACGAGCAGTGGGTGCAGGCGCTGGGAGGCAAGCGATGACGAACGCGGCACTGGTCCTGGAAGACGGCCGGGTGTTCCGCGGCGAGGCCTACGGCGCACTCGGCGCCAGCCTCGGCGAGGTGGTGTTCTCCACCGGGATGACCGGCTACCAGGAGACCCTGACCGATCCCTCCTACCACCGCCAGATCGTGGTGCAGACCGCACCGCAGATCGGCAACACCGGCTGGAACGACGAGGACGACGAGTCCGGCCGCATCTGGGTCGCCGGGTACGTGGTGCGCGACCCGTCCCGCGTGCCGTCCAACTGGCGCTCGCGCCGCGGCCTCGACGAGGAGCTGGCCCGGCAGGGCGTCGTCGGCGTCGCCGGCATCGACACCCGCATGCTCACCCGCCACCTGCGCGAGCGGGGTGCGATGCGCGCGGGCGTGTTCTCCGGTGACGAGCTGGGCGCCGACGCGGAGATGGTGGAGCGCGTCCGCACCGCGCCCGGCATGAAGGGCGCGGACCTCGCGGGCGACGTGACCACCCCCGAGCCCTACGTGGTCGAGGCGGTCGGCGAGCGCCGGTTCACCGTGGCCGCCCTGGACCTGGGCATCAAGTCCAACACCCCGCGGATGATGGCCGCCCGCGGCATCGAGGTGCACGTCCTGCCGCTCACCTCGACCATCGACGACATCACCGCGCTGAACCCGGACGGGGTGTTCCTGTCCAACGGCCCCGGCGACCCCGCCACCCAGGAGCACGCCGTCGGCCTGACCCGCGCCGTGCTGGAGCGCCGCACGCCGCTGTTCGGCATCTGCTTCGGCAACCAGATCCTCGGCCGCGCCCTGGGCCGCGAGACCTACAAGATGCGCTACGGCCACCGCGGCATCAACATCCCGGTCATCGACGTGACCACCGGCAAGGTGGCCATCACGTCGCAGAACCACGGGTTCGCGCTGGAGGGCGAGCCGGGGCAGGAGTTCGGCTCCGACTTCGGCCGCGTCCAGCTCAGCCACTTCTGCCCCAACGACGGCACCGTCGAGGGCGTGCGCGCGCTCGACGTGCCCGCGTTCAGCGTGCAGTACCACCCGGAGGCGGCGGCCGGTCCGCACGACGCCGCACCGCTGTTCGACGAGTTCGTGACGATGATGAGCGAGGGTCGCTGATGCCGAAGAGGACTGATCTCAAGCACGTTCTGGTCATCGGCTCCGGCCCGATCGTCATCGGTCAGGCCTGCGAGTTCGACTACTCCGGCACCCAGGCGTGCCGCGTGCTGCGCGACGAGGGCCTGCGGGTCTCCCTGGTCAACTCCAACCCGGCGACGATCATGACCGACCCGGAGTTCGCCGACGCCACCTACGTCGAGCCGATCACCCCCGAGTTCGTCGAGAAGGTCATCGCCGCCGAGCGCCCGGACGCGATCCTGGCCACCCTGGGCGGGCAGACCGCCCTGAACACCGCCATCGCCCTGCACGAGCGGGGCGTGCTGGAGAAGTACGACGTCGAGCTGATCGGCGCGGACATCGACGCCATCCAGCGCGGCGAGGACCGGCAGATCTTCAAGGACCTGGTGCGCAGGATCGGCGCCGAGGTCCCGCGCAGCGCGGTCTGCAAGTCCATGGAGGAGGTCCGCGCGACCGTCGCCGACCTGGGCCTGCCGGTCGTCATCCGGCCCTCGTTCACCATGGGCGGCCTCGGCTCGGGCATGGCGCACACCGACGAGGAGCTGGAGCGGCTCGCCGCCACCGGTCTCGCCGAGTCCCCGGTCACCGAGGTGCTGATCGAGGAGAGCGTGCTCGGCTGGAAGGAGTACGAGCTGGAGCTGATGCGCGACCGCAACGACAACGTGGTCGTCGTCTGCTCCATCGAGAACATCGACCCGATGGGCGTGCACACCGGCGACTCGGTGACCGTGGCCCCGGCGATGACCCTCACCGACCGCGAGTACCAGCACATGCGCGACGTCGGCATCAAGGTCATCCGCGAGGTCGGGGTGGACACCGGCGGCTGCAACATCCAGTTCGCCGTCGACCCCCGCGACGGTCGCATGGTCGTCATCGAGATGAACCCGCGCGTGTCCCGCTCGTCCGCGCTGGCGTCGAAGGCCACCGGCTTCCCGATCGCCAAGATCGCCGCGAAGCTCGCCATCGGCTACACCCTCGACGAGATCCGCAACGACATCACCGGCGAGACCCCGGCGTCCTTCGAGCCGACGCTCGACTACGTCGTGGTGAAGGTGCCGCGGTTCGCGTTCGAGAAGTTCCCCGGCGCCGACCGCACCCTCACCACCACCATGAAGTCCGTCGGCGAGGCCATGTCGATCGGCCGCAGCTTCGTCGAGGCGCTCGGCAAGGCGTTGCGGTCCATGGAGACCAAGGCCGCCGGCTTCTGGACCCTGCCCGACCCCTCGGGCGCGGACGGGACGCTGGAGTCCGCCCTGGACGCCCTGCGCGCCGGCCACGACGGGCGCCTCTACACCGTCGACCGCGCCCTGCGGCTCGGCGCCACGATCGAGCAGGTCCACGAGGCGTCGGGCATCGACCCGTGGTTCGTCGAGCAGATGGCCTGGCTGGTGGGGCTGCGGCGCGAGATCGAGACCGCTCCCGTGCTCGACCAGCACCTGCTGCGCCGGGCCAAGCGGGCCGGCCTGTCCGACCGGCAGCTCGCCGCCCTGCGCGACGAACTGGCCGGCGAGGACGGCGTGCGGGCGCTGCGGCACCGGCTGGGCGTGCGACCGGTCTACAAGACCGTCGACACCTGCGCCGCCGAGTTCGCCGCGAAGACCCCGTACCACTACTCGGCCTACGAGCTGGACCCCGACGCCGAGACCGAGGTCACCGCGCAGCCCGACAAGCCGAAGGTGCTGATCCTGGGCTCCGGCCCGAACCGCATCGGCCAGGGCATCGAGTTCGACTACTCGTGCGTGCACGCGGCCATGGCGCTGCGCGCCGCCGGGTACGAGACCGTGATGGTCAACTGCAACCCGGAGACCGTCTCCACCGACTACGACACCTCGGACCGGCTCTACTTCGAGCCGCTGACCTTCGAGGACGTGCTGGAGGTCGTGCACTCCGAGCAGCGCTCCGGCACCGTCGCGGGCGTCATCGTGCAGCTCGGCGGCCAGACGCCGCTGGGCCTCGCGCAGCGCCTCGCCGACGCGGGCGTGCCGGTCGTCGGCACCCCGCCGCACGCCATCCACCTCGCCGAGGACCGCGGCGCGTTCGGGCAGGTGCTGACCGACGCGGGCCTGCCCGCCCCGAAGTACGGCACGGCCACCTCGTTCGACCAGGCCAAGGCCATCGCCGACGAGATCGGCTACCCCGTGCTGGTGCGGCCGTCGTACGTGCTCGGCGGGCGCGGCATGGAGATCGTCTACGACGAGGACTCGCTGCACGGCTACATCAAGCGCGCGACCGAGGTCAGCCCGGAGCACCCGGTGCTGGTCGACCGGTTCCTCGACGACGCCATCGAGATCGACGTCGACGCCCTCTACGACGGCCACGACGTGTTCATCGGCGGTGTGATGGAGCACATCGAGGAGGCCGGCGTGCACTCCGGCGACTCCGCCTGCACCCTGCCCCCGATCACCCTCGGGGACACCGACATCGACAACGTCCGCCGCTCCACCCTGGCCATCGCCGAGGGCATCGGCGTGCGCGGCCTGCTCAACGTCCAGTACGCCCTCAAGGACGACGTCCTCTACGTCCTGGAGGCCAACCCGCGCGCCTCGCGCACCGTGCCGTTCGTGTCCAAGGCGACGGCGGTGCCGCTCGCCAAGGCCGCCGCCCGGATCATGCTCGGGGCGACCGTGGCCGACCTGCGCGCCGAGGGCCTGCTCCCGGCGACCGGCGACGGCGCCAAGCTGCCCCCGCACGCCCCCGTGGCGGTCAAGGAGGCCGTGCTGCCGTTCCACCGCTTCCGCACGCCGGAGGGCAAGGGCGTGGACTCGCTGCTCGGCCCGGAGATGAAGTCGACCGGCGAGGTCATGGGCATCGACGTGTCGTTCGGCATGGCGTTCGCCAAGTCCCAGACCGCCTCCTACGGCTCCCTGCCCACCTCGGGCCGGGTGTTCGTGTCGGTGGCCAACCGGGACAAGCGGGCCATGATCTTCCCCGTCAAGAGGCTCGCCGACCTGGGCTTCGAGGTGCTGGCCACCACGGGAACGGCCGAGGTCCTGCGGCGCAACGGCATCCCGTGCACGGTCGTCCGCAAGCACTTCGAGGGCGCCGGCAACGTGGTGGACGCGATCCTCGACGGCACCGTCGACCTGATCATCAACACCCCGTACGGCAACGCCGGGCCGCGCGTGGACGGCTACGAGATCCGCACCGCGGCGGTGGCCAAGGACATCCCGTGCGTGACCACGATCCAGGGCGCTGCGGCGGCCGTGCACGGCATCGAGGCCGCGATCCGCGGTGACATCGGCGTGCGGTCCCTCCAGGCCCTCCAGGCGGCCCTGCGGGGTGGCGAGTGAGGTTCGGGGAGCGGTTGGGCGCGGCGGTCGCGGAGCACGGGCCGCTGTGCGTCGGGATCGACCCGCACCCCGGCCTGCTGGCGTCCTGGGGGCTCGCACCGGACGTCGCGGGGCTGGAGCGGTTCGCGCTGACGTGCGTGGAGGCGTTCGGCGGCCGGGTGGCGGTGGTGAAACCCCAGTCCGCCTTCTTCGAGGCGCACGGGTCGCGCGGCGTCGCCGTGCTGGAACGCGTCATCTCGGACCTCCGCGACAGCGGGACGCTCGTGCTGGTCGACGCGAAGCGCGGTGACATCGGCTCGACGATGGCCGCGTACGCCGCCGCGTACCTCACCGAGGGCTCGCCGCTGGCAGGCGACGCGGTCACCGTGTCGCCCTACCTCGGGTTCGGATCGCTCGCCCCGGCCCTCGACGCGGCCGCCGCCAACGGTCGCGGAATATTCGCGCTCGCGTTGACTTCCAATCCCGAAGGGGCCTCCGTGCAGCGCGCGACGGGCCCCGACGGGCGCTCCGTCGCGCAGGCCGTCGTGGACGCGGCGGCCCGCGCGAACGCCGGCCTCGACCCGCTCGGCGACGTCGGGCTGGTGATCGGCGCGACCGTCGGCGACCACGGTCTGGACCTCTCCGACCTGCACGGATACGTCCTGGCGCCCGGCTTCGGCGCGCAGGGCGCGACCGTGGCGGACCTGCGCGCGGTGTTCGGCCCGGAACTGCGCGGGGTGCTCCCGGCATCCTCCCGGGACGTGCTCAGGCACGGCCCCGGGGCCGCATCTTTGCGGTCGGCGGTGGACGCGGTCCGACGCTCCCTGGAGATGTGATCACGATCAAATCGCGACACGCTTCACGTGGTCCGCTCACCTGCGCAAACGGTGCCTGGTACGGTCCACCCACCAACGGGTCCACCCACCGTCGAGCGCATACCACACAGGTCGTGCGCACCGCGTTACCGGTGGCGGTGGTGGGCCTGTTGGGGGGTGTTGGTACTACTACCACCCGCCGCACCGCACTGGCGCTGAAAGATTCACCTGACTGGGACCCACGTTGTACCCAGGCAATTGCGCTCGGTACGGTCGCGGGACCGATCCAGAATTGAAATTCCCACACCACGGAGGAAATCGTGGCCCTTCCCCAGCTTACCGAGGAGCAGCGGGCCGCAGCGCTGGAGAAGGCTGCTGCCGCTCGTCGCGCTCGGGCTGAGCTCAAGGAGCGCCTCAAGCGTGGCGGCACGACCCTGACGGACGTGCTGAAGGCCGCCGAGAGCGACGAGGTCCTTGGCAAGATGAAGGTGTCCGCGCTGCTCGAGGCGCTTCCGGGCGTCGGCAAGGTGCGTGCGCAGCAGATCATGGAGCGCCTTGAGATCGCTCCGTCGCGTCGGCTGCGCGGCCTGGGTGAGCGGCAGCGCAAGGCGCTGCTCACCGAGTTCAGCGGCGAGTGAGTGATGGCACCGGGGCGGGGTCGGGCGCACGCGCCCGGCCCCGCCTCACCGTCCTCTCCGGGCCGTCCGGCGTCGGCAAGTCCAGCGTGCTGGCCGAGCTGCGCCGCATGGGACCCGACATCCACTTCAGCGTCTCGGTGACCACCAGGAAGCCGAGGCCGGGCGAGGTCGACGGGGTCCACTACCACTTCGTGGACGTCCAGGAGTTCCGCAAGATGGTCGACAACGGCGAGCTCCTGGAGCACGCCGAGTTCGCCGGCAACTGCTACGGCACCCCCCGCGCGCCCGTCGAACGCGCGCTGACGTCCGGCACGCCGTCCCTGCTGGAGATCGAGCTGCAGGGCGCGCGCCAGGTCAGGGCCGCCATGCCCGAGGCCCAGCTGGTCATGCTGGCCCCCCCGTCGTGGGAGGACCTGGTGGGCCGGCTGACCGGCCGCGGCACCGAGGACCCCGCCGTGGTGGCCCGCCGGCTGGAGATCGCCAGGGAGGAACTGGCGGCCGAACCGGAGTTCGACGAGGTCGTGGTGAACGCCGACGTGAGGTCGGCGGCCACGAGCTTGCTAAACTTGGTGGTCGGCCCGGTGCCCGGCGCGTGAGCGACCACGCGTCGAGCGGCACGGGACGACCCCAGACACACCAACCGCAGGAGCGTTGACGAGTGACCACGCACACCGAGCTGGGCCCGCTGTCGGGTTCCCCGGAGGGCATCACCAACCCGCCGATCGACGACCTGCTGGAGCAGGTCAGCTCGAAGTACGCGCTGGTGATCTACGCGGCCAAGCGGGCGCGGCAGATCAACGACTACTACGCGCAGCTCGGCGAGGGCCTGCTCGAGTACGTCGGCCCGCTGGTCGAGCCGGGCCCGCGCGAGAAGCCGCTGTCCATCGCGCTCCGGGAGATCCACGCGGGTCTCCTCGAGCACACCGAAGGCGAGTGACCCGGACCGAAGGTGCCCCCGACCGTCCCAGGGTGATCCTCGGGGTGGGCGGGGGCATCGCCGCGTACAAGGCCTGCGAGGTGCTGCGCAGGCTCACCGAGTCGGGCCACTCGGTGCGCGTCGTGCCCACCGACGGGGCGCTCAGGTTCGTCGGTGCCGCCACGTTCGAGGCGCTGTCCGGGCAGCCCGTGCAGGCCGGCGTGTTCGAGGACGTCCCCTCCGTGCCGCACGTGAAGCTGGGGCAGACCGCCGACCTGGTCGTCGTCGCCCCCGCCACGGCCAACCTCCTCGCCAAGGCCGCCCACGGCCTCGCCGACGACCTGCTCACCAACACGCTGCTCACCGCGCGCTGCCCCGTGCTGCTGGTCCCGGCGATGCACACCGAGATGTGGGAGCACCCGGCCACGCGGGCCAACGTGGCCCTGCTGCGCTCGCGCGGCGTCGTCGTCGCCGAACCCGCCAGCGGGCGGCTCACCGGCGAGGACACCGGCAAGGGCAGGCTGCCCGAGCCCGCCGAGATCGTCGAGCTGGCCCGGTTGCTGCTGGCGCGCCCCGACGCGCTGCCGCGCGACCTGGAGGGCCTGCACGTCGCCGTGTCCGCCGGCGGCACCCGCGAGGCGCTCGACCCCGTCCGCTACCTGGGCAACCGCTCGTCCGGCCGGCAGGGCTGGGCGCTGGCCCGGGTGGCCGCCCAGCGCGGCGCGCGCGTCACCCTCGTCGCCGCCCACACCGCCGACCTGGTCACCCCCGCGGGCGTCGACCTGGTCCGCGTCGGCTCCGCCGCCGGGCTGCGCGACGCCATGCACGCGGTCGCCGGGACCGCCGACGTGCTGGTGATGGCCGCCGCCGTGGCCGACTTCCGGCCCGCCGCCCTCGTCGAGCACAAGATCAAGAAGACCGACCGCGACCCCGACCCCGTCGCGCTCACCCGCAACCCCGACATCCTCGCCGAGCTCGTCGCCGCCCGTCGGCCCGGCCAGGTCGTCGTCGGGTTCGCCGCCGAGACCGGCGACGCCACGACCGGCGTCCTGGAGTACGGCCGGGCGAAGCTCGCGCGCAAGGGCTGCGACTGGCTCGTCGTCAACGCCGTCGGCGACGGCCGGGCGTTCGAGGTCGAGGACAACGCCGGGTGGCTGCTGTCCGCCGACGGCGCCGAGACGCCTATCCCGCACGGGTCGAAGGCGCAACTGGCGTCCGCAGTGTGGGACGCCATCCGCCCGCGTGCGGAACTTTGAGGCTTCGCCGTCCGAACGCTCAGTAAGCTTGGCAAGCTTGGGGTCCGTACCCGAGATCCAGACAGTTAGGGAGTGCCGTGAGCCAGCACAGCAGCAGGCTGTTCACCAGTGAGTCGGTGACCGAGGGGCACCCTGACAAGATCAGCGACGCGATCAGCGACTCGATCCTGGACGCCCTGCTGGCGAAGGACCCCCGGTCGCGCGTCGCGGTGGAGACGCTGGTCACCACCGGTCAGGTGCACGTCGCGGGCGAGGTGACCACCGAGGCGTACGCGGACATCCCGTCGATCGTGCGCGAGAAGATCGTGGAGATCGGCTACGACTCGTCGGCCAAGGGCTTCGACGGCTACTCCTGCGGTGTGAACGTGGCGATCGGCTCCCAGTCGCCGGACATCGCCCAGGGCGTGGACACCGCCTACGAGGAGCGCCTCGGCGGGGCGTCGGACGACATCGACAAGCAGGGCGCGGGCGACCAGGGCCTGATGTTCGGCTACGCGTGCACGGACACGCCGGAGCTGATGCCGCTGCCGATCGCGCTGGCGCACCGCCTGTCGCGCCGCCTGACCGCGGTGCGCAAGGACGGCACCGTGCCGTACCTGCGCCCGGACGGCAAGACCCAGGTGACCATCGAGTACGCGGGCGACCAGCCGGTCCGCCTGGACACGGTGGTGGTCTCCACCCAGCACGCCGACGGCATCGACCTGGAGAAGCTGCTGGGCGTGGACGTCCGCGAGCACGTGGTCGCCCCCGAGGTCGAGTCCCTGGGCCTGGACACCTCCGACGTGCGTCTGCTGGTCAACCCGACGGGCAGGTTCGTCATCGGCGGTCCGATGGGTGACGCGGGCCTGACCGGCCGCAAGATCATCGTGGACACCTACGGCGGCATGGCGCGACACGGCGGCGGGGCGTTCTCGGGCAAGGACCCGTCGAAGGTGGACCGCTCGGCGGCGTACGCGATGCGCTGGGTGGCGAAGAACGCGGTCGCCGCCGGCCTGGCGACCCGCATCGAGGTCCAGGTGGCCTACGCGATCGGCAAGGCGGCGCCGGTGGGCCTGTTCGTGGAGACGTTCGGCACGGAGACCGTGGACCCGCTCAAGATCCAGCAGGCGATCACGGAGGTGTTCGACCTGCGCCCGGCCGCGATCATCCGCGACCTGGACCTGCTGCGCCCGATCTACGCGCCGACGGCCGCGTACGGCCACTTCGGCCGCACCGACGTGGACCTGCCGTGGGAGGGCACCGACCGCGCGGACGCCCTCCGCGCCGCCGCCGGCGCCTGATCCACCCGCGAGTCGTGCGTCCACGACCCGCGAGTCGTACGTCCAGGACCAGTGAGTCGTACGTCCAGGACCAGTGAGTCGTACGTCCAGGACCAGTGAGTCGTGCGTTCGCGACCGCGCTCCCGGATCGACCGGCTGTCGAGCCGATGCGGGGGTCCCCGCCGGGGACCCCTGCTCGTCATGCCCGTGATCACCTGATCGTGATCTTGCGCCAATCGAACACAAGTTCGATACTCGGTTCCATGGCCCGCACACCGCAGCACCGAGCCCCCGGTCTCCCCGCCTCCGCCACCTCGCCGTGTCGCGGGTCGGCCTGCGTGCGGGACGGTCCGGGCGCGGCCACCCGGGTCGAGGACCGCCGGACCGGTCTCTGGTAGACCTCCACCCGTGGTGGCGGGCAGGGCGAGCGCAAGGCGCGGGGAGCGGGTCCCCGCCGCCTCGCTGCCGGTTGCCCGCGTGTCCGTCGACGTGCCGTTGGCGCACCTCGACCGGCCGTTCGACTACCAGGTGTCCACCGAGCAGGACGCGGACGCGGTGCCCGGCTGCCGGGTCCGGGTGCGGTTCGCCGGGCAGTTGGTCGACGGCTACCTGCTGGAACGGGTCGAATCCTCCGAGTACGGGCGCAAGCTCACGTTCCTCGACAAAGTCATATCGCCGGAACCGGTGCTCTCGCCCGAGGTGGCGGAGCTGGCGCGTGCCGTGGCCGACCGGTACGCGGGGTCGTTGATCGACGTGCTGAGGATGGCCATCCCGCCACGGCACGCGCGGGTCGAGGCGAAGCCGTCCGGCGAGCCGGCGCCCGTGCCGGACGCACCACCGGACACGGGGTGGGCGCGGTACCCGTTCGGGCCCAACCTGCTCGACGCGTTGCGGTCCGGCCGTGCCGCGAGAGCGGTGTGGCAGGCGTTGCCCGCCGAGGACTGGCCGGCGCGGGTGGCCGAGGCGGTGGCCTCCGTGGCGAGCACGGGCAAGGGCGCCCTGGTGGTCGTGCCCGACCACCGCGACCTGGCCAGGTTGCACGCGGCGTGCGCGGCACTGGTCGGCGAGGCCGGCGTGGTGTCGCTCTCGGCGGACCTCGGGCCGTCCGAGCGGTACAAGCGGTGGCTGGCCGTGCGGCGGGGCGCGGTGCGGGTCGTGGTCGGCACGCGCGGGGCGTCGTTCGCGCCCGTGCACGACCTGGGGTTGGTCGCCGTGTGGGACGACGGCGACGACCTGCACACCGAGCCCCGGATGCCGTACCCGAACGTGCGGGACGTGCTGGTGCAGCGCTCCCACCTGACGGGGGCGTCGCTGCTGGTCGGCGGGTTCGCGCGGACCGCCGAGGCGCAACTGCTGGTGGACAGCGGCTGGGCGCACGAGGTGGTGGCCGCGCGCGAGACCCTGCGTGCGGTGGCGCCCCGGGTGGCCGCGGTGGGCGACAACGACTGGCAGGAGGTGAAGGACCCGGCGGCGCGGTCGGCGCGGCTCCCGTCCATCGCCTTCGACGCGGCCCGGGCGGCGCTCGCGGCGGACACCCCGGTCCTGATCCAGGTTCCCCGGCGGGGGTACGTGCCCGCCCTGGCGTGCGGTCAGTGCCGGGCGCCGGCCCGCTGCCGTCGCTGCGCGGGCCCCCTGGCCCTCCCCGGCGGCACCCAGGACGGGGTGCCGAGGCCCGCCTACTGCCGGTGGTGCGGCGCCACCGAGGCGGCGTTCCGCTGCCCGGCCTGCGGCTCCCGGCGCCTCCGGGGGCAGGTCATCGGCGCCCGCCGCACGGCGGAGGAGTTGGGGCGGGCGTTCAGCGGCGTCCCGGTCCGCACCTCGGGCGGGGACGAGGTGCTGTCCACCGTCCCGAGGGGCTCGTCCCTGGTCGTCTCGACCCCCGGCGCCGAACCGGTGGCGGAGGGCGGGTACGGCGCCGCCCTCCTCCTCGACGGCTGGGCCCTGCTCACCCGCGCCGACCTCAGGGCCTCCGAGGAAGCCCTGCGCCGGTGGATGACCGCCGCCGCCCTGGTCCACGAGGCCGGCCGGGTGGTCGTCATCGCCGACTCGTCCCTGGCCCCGGTCCAGGCGCTGGTCCGCTGGGACCCGGTCTGGCACGCCCGCCAGGAGTTGGCGGCCCGGGGGGAACTGGGCTTCCCGCCGGCGGTGCGCATGGCCACCGTCGACGGCTCGCCGGACGCCCTGGCCGGCCTCCTCGGAGAGCTCCGCCTGCCGGCCTCGGGCGAGATCCTGGGCCCCGTCCCCCTGGCAGACGACCGGGAACGCGCCCTGGTCCGGGTGCCCAGGACCGAAGGCCGGGCGCTGGCGGCCACCCTGAGCGAGGTCCAGGCCATTCGCAGCGCCCGCAAGGAGCCGGAGGCCGTCCGGGTCAAGCTCGACCCCCTCGAAGTGCTCTGACCGGGTGGGCCGTGGCGGCCCGGTGGCGGAAGAGGTGGTCGTGGCCGGCGCTCGGTGCGACGATGCGGCCCGTGGAGGACCCGGGCTGGGCGGATGAGACGGCGGTGATCGTGCCGGTGCCCGCCGCCGATCAGGTGGTCGGGCGGTACCGGCGGCGGCTGGACCACTCGGCCGCCTGGGGGGTGCCGGCGCACGTCACCGTGCTCTACCCGTTCGTGCCGCCCCACCTCGTCGACGCCCTCGGGGTGGTCGAGGTGCTCGGCGGGCTGGTCGAGGAGGTCGGGGCGTTCGAGTGCGCGTTCCGGCGCACCGCGTGGTTCGGGGAGGACGTGCTGTGGTTGGCGCCCGAGCCCGCGTCGCCGTTCCGGCGGCTGACCGAGGCGGTGTGGGGGAGGTTCCCCGAGTGCCCGCCCTACGGCGGCGCGTTCGCCGAGACGGTCCCGCACCTCACCGTCGGGAGCACGCCGGTCGGTGGCGTGGCGGCGCTGCGGGACGCCGAGCGCGAACTGGCCGGGGCGCTGCCGTTCCGGGCGGAGGTCGGGCAGGTCCGGCTCATCGCGGGCGGCGACCGGCCCGACTCGTGGCGGACGGTCGCGGAGTGGGACTTGCGACCTCGGGGGGTGCACAGCCCGTCCGAGGTGGAGTAGAAGGAGATGATGCTCCGGTCGACTGTCGCAAGCGTCCTCGCATCCCTCCTCCTCGTCCCGCTCGTCACGAGCCCCGCCCACGCCGCGCGGGAGGCGCCGCGCCTGCCCGAGGCGGTGGGCGTCGGCGGGGTGGTGTCCAGTGTCGACCCCGACGCCTCGCAGATCGGGGTCGACGTGCTCCGGCGCGGCGGCAACGCGGTGGACGCCGCCGTGGCCGTGGCTGCCGCGCTCGGGGTCACCGACCCGTTCTCGGCGGGCATGGGCGGCGGCGGGTTCCTCGTCCACTACGACGCCCGGACGCGGCGGGTGTCCACGCTGGACGGTCGGGAGACGGCGCCCGCGTCGGCCGACGCGGAACTGTTCGTGGAGGACGGGGTCGCGATCCCGTTCGCCGAGGCGGTGACCAGCGGGTTGTCGGTCGGTGTGCCGGGGACTCCCCGGTTGTGGCAGCGGGCGCTGCAGCGGTGGGGCACCTACTCGCTGGACCGGGCGCTGCGTCCCGCGGAGGACCTGGCGCGGCGCGGGTTCACGGTGGACGCGACGTTCCACCGGCAGGTGACGGACAACGCGGCGCGGTTCGCGGACTTCACCTCGACCCGCGCGCTGTACCTGCCGGCCGGCGCGCCGCCCCCGGTCGGCAGCACGTTCCGCAACCCGGATCTCGCCGACACCTACCGCGAGCTGCGACGGGACGGCGTCGACGCGCTGTACCGGGGCGCGGTCGGGCGTGACCTGGTCGCCGCCGTGCGGCAGCCGCCGGTCGTGCCCGGCACGACCCGCGAGGTGCGGCCGGGTGACCTCACCGCCGCCGACCTGCGCCGCTACGACGCCCCGCGGCGCGAACCCGGCCAGGTCCGCTACCGCGGCCTCGACGTGTTCGGCATGGCGCCGCCCTCCTCCGGCGGCACGACGGTCGGCGAAGCCCTCAACATCCTGGAGACCACCGACCCGGGGGCCGAGTCGCCCGTGCAGTACCTCCACCGGTTCCTGGAGGCGTCCCGGCTGTCGTTCGCCGACCGCAACCGCTGGGTGGGCGACCCCGCCTTCGCCGACGTGCCGACCCGGGAACTCCTCTCGCAGCGGTTCGCCGACAGCCGGGCGTGCCTGATCGACCCGACCAAGGCGCTGACCGGCCCCGTCGCCCCCGGTGACCCGCGCAACCCGGTGCCGTGCGGGACGAGCGGCGAGCCGGCCGCGACCCCGTACGAGGGCACGGACACCACGCACCTGACGGTGGCCGACCGGTGGGGCGACGTCGTCGCGTTCACGCTGACCATCGAGCAGGAGGGCGGCAGCGGCATCGTGGTGCCCGGCCGCGGGTTCCTGCTGAACAACGAGCTGACCGACTTCTCCTTCACCCCCGTCACGCCCGGGGTGCCCGACCCGAACCTGCCCGGTCCCGGCAAGCGGCCGCGCTCGTCGATGTCGCCGACGATCGTCCTCGACCACGGCACACCGGTGCTGGCCCTCGGTTCGCCGGGCGGCGCGAGCATCATCACCACCGTCCTCCAGGTGCTGATCGGGCGCCTGGACCGCGGTCAGCCGCTCGTGCAGGCCATCGCGGCGCCGCGCGCCTCCCAGCGCAACACCGCGAGCACGCAGGCCGAAGCCGCCTTCCTGGCCGCTCCCGAGGCCCAGCCGCTGCGCGACCTGGGGCACCGCTTCACCTCGTCGGGCGAGATCGGTGCCGTCACCGCCGTGGAACGCCTGCCCGACGGCCGCTGGCGCGCGGCCGCCGAACCGACGAGGCGTGGCGGCGGCGCGGCCCGCGCGGTCCTGCCCTCACGCCCCTGACCGGTCGCAGGCGACCGGCCCGGCGGTCGGTGGTGCCGCACGCGGGCCTCATCCCCGGGGATGAGGCCCGCTCGCTACTCCGAGTGGACGCACGCGCAGGCCCCGGGGGGAGAACCTGGAGGCACGAACGAGACGAGGAGCCGGCGATGACCACCATCCCGATGACCACCATCCCGATGACCACCAGGCAGGTCATCGACAGGCCGACCACCCGCGGGGCGACCGGCCACGGCACGACGGCGCGCGGGGCCTCGGGCGCGGCCACGGCGGCCCGCTTCGTCGGCCACTTCGCCGCCGCCCTGGTCGGGGTCGCCTTCCTCGGCCGTGACCTGGAGCACTGACCCCGCTTTCGTAGACTGGGCGACCGAGGCCCAGTGCGAGGAGAGCGCGTGACCGTCCAACCGATCCGGCTGTTCGGCGACCCGGTGCTGCGCACGCCCGCCGTCGAGGTCACCGACTTCGACGCGGAGCTGCGCAAGCTGGTCAAGGACCTGTGGGACACGATGAGCGAGGCCGGCGGCGCCGGGATCGCGGCGCCCCAGCTGGGCGTGGGGCTGCGGGTGTTCACCTACCACTGCGACGGCTTCGCCGGCCACCTGGTCAACCCGACGTTCGACGTGGTCGGCGACGAGTACCAGGACGGCCCGGAGGGCTGCCTGTCCATCCCCGGCATGTCGTGGGACTGCCGCCGCCACCGCCGGGTCGTGGCCCGCGGCTTCACCATGCACGGCGAGCCGGTCGAGGTCGAGGGCACGGACCTGCTGGCGCGCTGCATCCAGCACGAGGTCGACCACCTGGACGGCGTGCTGTTCCTGGACCGGCTGGACGACGCGACGCGCAAGGAGGCCATGCGGGCCATCCGGCAGCAGTCGTGGTTCGACGGCGGGATGCCGACGATGAAGCAGTCGCCGCACCCGTTGTTCGGCGGGGCGAGCTAGCCGGGGGACGCTCTCCTAGACTTGTCGTCTGCCCCGACGCTAGGAGAGTGCGTGTTCGTCCAAGCCAGTCCGCGGTACCACCGGAGCCACCTGCCGTCCGGAGGGGCCTGACATGCGCCTGGTCTTCGCCGGCACGCCCGAGCCGGCGCTGCCGTCGCTGCGCGCCCTCCTGGAGTCCGACCGGCACGAGGTGGTGGCCGTGGTCACCCGGCCCGACGCGCCGGCCGGTCGGGGCCGCCGGGTCGAGCGCTCGCCGGTCGCGGCCCTGGCCGACGAGCACGGCATCGAGGTGCTGACCCCGCCCAGGGCGGGTGACCCGGCGTTCCTGGCGCGGCTGCGCGAGTTGGCGCCCGACCTGTGCCCGGTCGTCGCCTACGGTGCGCTGCTGCCCGAGTCCGCGCTCGCCATCCCCACCCACGGGTGGGTGAACCTGCACTTCTCGGTGCTGCCCGCGTGGCGTGGCGCGGCGCCCGTGCAGGCGGCCGTGCGGCACGGGGACGACATCACCGGTGCGACGACGTTCCGGATCGTGAAGGCGCTGGACGCCGGTCCCGTGTTCGGCGTGGTCACCGAGCGGGTGCGCGAGCGCGACACGGCCGGTGACCTGCTCGGCAGGCTCGCCGAGTCGGGCGCGAAGCTACTGCTGTCCACTGTGGACGGGATCGCGGACGGCACGCTGCGGCCCGTGGAGCAGCCCGAGGAGGGCGTGAGCCACGCCCCGAAGGTGACCGTGGACGACGCGCGGCTGGACTTCTCCACGCCCGCCGCGGCGCTGGACCGGGTGGCCCGCGCGGTCACCCCGGACCCGGGCGCGTGGGCGGAGTTCCGCGGTGAACGGCTCAAGCTCGGCCCGGTGACCCCGGTCGAGGCGGACGACCCGCTCGCGCCCGGCGAGGTCCGGGTGGAGCGCACGCGCGTGCTGGTGGGCACGGCCACCGGACCGGTGGTGCTGGGTGACGTGCAGGCACAGGGCAAGAAGCGGATGGCGGCCACCGACTGGGCGCGCGGCGTCCGGGTCGAGGCAGGGGAGCGGATCTCATGACCCAGCGTTCATCACGGCCCTCGCGCCCCGACCGGCCCCACCCGCCGCGCCGGCGGACCGGCCCGGCGCGTCCCCCGGTGGAGGACCCGGCCCGCCTGGCCGCGCTCGACACGCTGCGCGCGGTGCGCCAGCGCGACTCCTACGCCAACCTCGTGCTGCCCGGCCTGCTGCGCGACCGCCGGATCACCGGGCGGGACGCGGCGCTGGCCACCGAGCTGACCTACGGCTCGCTGCGCGCCCAGGGCCTGCTGGACGCGGTGCTGACCAGCTGCTCCGACCGCCCGCTGTCGGAAGTGGACGGGGCGGTGCTGGACGCGTTGCGGCTGGGCGCCTACCAGCTGCTGCGCACCCGCGTCCCGGCGCACGCCGCGGTCGCCTCGACCGTGGACCTGGTGCGCGCGGCGATGGGGTCCGGCGCGGCCGGGTTCGCCAACGCCGTGCTGCGCCGCGTCACCGCCCAGGACGAGCAGGGCTGGGTCGACGAGGTCGCGCCCGACGAGGAGACCGACCCGATCGGCTACCAGGCGATGGCCAACGCCCACCCGCGGTGGATCGCGCAGGCGTTCGCCGAGGCGCTGGGCAGCCGCGGCGAGCCGCTGCGGGACGCCCTGGTCGCCGACGACACCAGGCCCGCCGTGCACCTGGCGGCGCGGCCGGGCCAGTGCAGCTCGGACGAGCTGGCCGCGATGACCGGCGGCGACGTGGCCCCGTACTCGCCGTACGGGGTGCACCTGGAGCCGGGGTCGGGCGACCCGGGCGACCTCGACGCGGTGCGCGAGCGGCTCGCCACCGTGCAGGACGAGGGCAGCCAGCTGTGCGCGGTGGCGTTGACGAAGGCCCCGCTGGAGGGGCCCGACGAGCGGTGGCTGGACCTGTGCGCGGGTCCGGGCGGCAAGGCCGTGATGCTGGCCTCGCTGGCGACCCTGTCCGGCGCGTCGCTGGACGCGGTGGAGAAGGCGCCGCACCGCGCGGACCTGATCCGCAAGGCCGCGGGCGACCTGCCGATCGCGGTGCACGTCGGCGACGGCCGCGAGTCGGGGCTGCCGGCGGGGTCGTTCGACCGGGTGCTGGTCGACGCGCCGTGCACGGGCCTGGGCGCGCTGCGCAGGCGGCCGGAGGCGCGGTGGCGGCGGCAGCCGTCGGACGTCGCGCCGCTGGCCCGCCTCCAGCGCGAGCTGTTGACGGCCGCGCTGGAGCTGGTGCGGCCCGGCGGGGTCGTGGCGTACGTGGTGTGCTCGCCGCACCTGTCGGAGACGGTCGGCGTGGTCGCGGACGTGGCCCGGCGGACCGGCGCGGAACGGCTGGACACGCGGGAGTTCTTCCCCGGTGTGCCGGACCTGGGCGACGGGCCGCAGGTGCAGCTGTGGCCGCACCTGCACGGCACGGACGCCATGTTCTGCGCCCTGCTGCGCCGACCCGCGTGACGGTGGGCCCGGTGGGGGGCGGCCCGGTGGTGGGTCTGGTCGCGTCGGCGGCCGGCGGGGTCGAGCGGTGGCTGGCGGACGGGCTCGCCCGGCCGCTGGCCGAACGCGGGTGGCGGGTGGCGATCACGGTGACGCCCACCGCCGCCCGGTGGCTCGAACCCCACCTGGACGCCCTCCAAAGCACGACCGACCTGCCGGTGCGCTGGACGTCCCGCCTGCCGACCGAGCCCAAGCCGCACCCGGTGCCCGACGCGTTCGCGTTCGCCCCGGCCACGGCGAACTCGCTGGCCAAGCTCGCCCTCGGCGTCGGCGACAACCAGGCGCTCACCGTGCTGTGCGAGGGCTTGGGGCGCGGCACCCCGATGGTGGTGCTGCCGCAACTGTCGGAGGACCAGGCCGGCCACCCGGCGCACCGCGGGCACCTGGCCGTGCTGCGGTCCGCGGGGGTGGTGCTCGCCGCAGACCTCGCGGCGGTGCTCGCGGAACTCGACCGGGTCGCGCGGCCCCGCGGGTGAGGGGTCGTGGCGCGGGGCGGGTGAATTGACAGTCGGTCGAGGCGCGTAGCAGGCTTGATCGTGTCGAATTTGCACGGCCGGGATCGTGAGTGGGCTTCGGTTCTCCGCTTCCTGTCCGCCCCCGGTGGCCTGCTGGCCATCGACGGTCCGCCGTGCTCCGGCAAGACGCTCCTGCTGCACGAGGCGGTCCGCGCCGCCCGCGACCGCGGCTACTCCGTCGTCCTGGTCGCCGGCGAGCACCTGGCGGGCTCGGCCGACGTGGCCCGCGCCCTGGAGCGCGTCGGGGTCGACCGGGGCGCGCGCCCGCTGATCGCCGTCGACCAGGCGCACCGCGACCCGGCCTCGGTCCTCGCGCTGTTATCCGGCCTGGGGGAGCACCGGGTCACGGTCCTGCTCGCGCTGTCCGGCGCGTTCGCGGGCGCCGAGGTGCGCCGCGCGGTGGCCGCCGCCGGGGAGGTGCTGCTGCTCGGACCGGTCGCCGACGACGTGGTCGAGGCACTGGTGCGGGCCCAGCTCGACGCCGCGCCCACCGCCGAGCTGGCCGCGCTCACGGCCGCCGCCGGCGGCAACCCGCGCCTGGTCGCCGAACTGGTCGCCGGGTTGCGGGAGGAGGGGCAGCTGGAGGTCCGTGACGGCGTGGCCCGGCTGCACGGCGGGTGGCTGCCGCAGCGGGTGACCGCCCTGGTGCGCGGACAGGCCGACTCGCTCTCCGCCAAGGCCACCCAGGTGCTGCGGGTCGCCGCCGTGATCGGCAGGTCGTTCCGGCTCGCGGACGTGGCCACGATGGTGGGCGAGACCACGGGCGCGCTGCTGCTCGCGGTGGACGAGCTGCTGGCTTCGGGCCTGGTGGTGTGCGTCGACGAACGGCTGGGGTTCGCCTCCGCGCTGGTGTGGCGCGCCGTGGTGGAGTCGATGCCCGCCTCGGTGCTGCACGCCCTGCGGCACGACGCGGCGGTGCTGCGGACGGCGCTGGGGGACGTGCCGCGCGTCGAGGGGGCGCCGTGCGCCGGGGAGCAGCCGGCGGGGGACGCGGACCGCGACCGGGTGGCCGTGCGCGGCGTCCGCGCGCTCGCCGCGGGCGGCAGGCTGGGGTCCGCCATCGCGCTGGCCCGCGACAGCCTCGCCGGCCGGGTCTACGCGGGTGGGGCGGCCGAGCTGCGCGTGGTGCTGGCGGGCATCCTGCTCGCCGACGGGCGCCCGGCCGACGCGGTGACCGAGCTGGAGCACGCGCTGGTCACCACCGGGGTCCCCGGCCCGCTGCGCAGGCTCGCCGCGGCGGGCCGCCTGCTGTCGCTGTACTTCGCCGGCGGCAGCCGGGCGGGCGCCCACGCCCTGTCCGTGCTGACCTCCCGCGACCGGGAGCCCAGCGACGCCGACGTGGTGATGGCCGCGACCGTCCACTCGTGCCTGGAGTGGAGTTCCGGGAACCTCGCCGAGGGCGTGTACTGGGGTCGCGAGTCGACCCGCTGGGAGGTGGACCGGCCCACCGCGTGGTGGCAGTCGCAGTCGGCGGTGTCGTTCGCGCTGAAGCTGTCCGCGCTGGGCGAGTTCGACGACGCCGAGCGCCTGGTCCGCGACGACCGCCCGGTCGGGGAGGACCCGGCGGGGGAAGGTCCGGCCGGGGGAGATCCCGACGAGGGCTCCGGCGGCGTTCCCCCGGACGAGGCGGTGACCGGCGGCGCGCCCGCGGCGCGCACCATCGCGCGGGCCAGGGTGCTGACCCAGGCGGGCCGGCTCGGGCCGGCCGGGGTGGCCGCGCGGGCGGGCCTGGCGGAGGCGTGCGACCGGGGCCTGCGGCTGCTGGTGCCGCTCGCCTCGACGGTGCTCGCGACGGTCGCGGTCCTCCGCGGCGAGGTCGCGGCGGCGGCCGAGCACGTGCGCCGCTACCGGGGCGACCTCGCGGCGGGCGAGGCGGTGCTGCACTCCGGGCAGTACGACTGGGTGGAACTGCTCGTCGCGCACGCCCGGGCAGGGCCGGGCCGGGCCGTGGAGCTGGCCGGGCGGCGGGTGGCCGACGCGGACGCGGCGCGGCGGATGCTCGTCGAGGAACCGGGCGCGGCGGCGTGGCTGGTGCGGCTCGCGCTCACCGTGGGCGACAGCGGCCTCGCGGCCGACGTCGTGGCCGCGGCCGAGGACCTGGCGGCGGACAACCCCGGGTTCACCGCCGTGTCCGTGGCCGCCGGGCACGCCCGCGCCCTGCTCGACCGGGACGTCGACGGGCTGCTGGAGGTCGCGGACCGGCACCGCCACCCGTGGGCCAGGGCCACCGCCAACGAGGACCTGGCCGTGCTGTTCGACGAGGCCGGCCGGACCGAGCGGGCCGCCGCGCACGCCGCGCTCGCCCTGGGCGCCTTCGAGCGGATGGGCGCGGACGGCGAGGCGCAGCGGCTGCGCCGGGGCCCCGGTCGCGCCGGGGCGGGCGGTGCCGGCGTCGCGGACTGGCAGCGGCTGTCCGAGCCGGAACGCGACATCGCCCGGCTCGTCGGCGCGGGCCTGACCAACCGGCAGGTCGCCCGGCAGCTCTACCTGTCGCCGCACACGGTGAACTACCACCTGCGGGGGATCTTCCGGAAGCTCGGCATCAGCTCGCGGGTCGAGCTGGCGCGGCTCGCGCACGAGCAGGAGACCTCGTCGGTCTGACCGGACCCGTCACGAGCCCCGCGGGGCGGGCTCCCGGCGGGTCAGGCGCCCAGCGCGTCCGACACCGGGTCGCCCAGCAGGAACCGCACCTCGTCCGCCACCCGGCGCGCGTCGGAGGGCGCGACCACGGCGCAGTGCACGCCGTGCGCCGCGACCTCCACCGCCAGGCACTCGGTGTAGGCGATGGCCGCCGCGCGCGACGCCACGTAGGCCGAGATCCCCGACCGGGGCACGGCCACGGCGTGCGCGGGCACCATCACGATCGTCCCGTGACCGCGCACGACCATGCGGGCGGCCACCGCGCGAGAGGTGTTGAACACACCGTCCACGTTGACCGCGAAGCTGCGCGCCCAGTCCTCGTCGGTGATCGACAGCACCGGGCCGGGCCGCAGCGCGCTCGCCACGGCCACCAGCGCGTCGATGGCCCCGAACTGGCGCTCCACCTGGTCGACCAGCGCGTCGACGGCGGCGCCGGAGGCCACGTCCACCTGCCTGCCGGCGACCCGCACCCCGGCGGCGTGCAGCTGTTCGACGAGGTCGGCGAGCCGCGCGCCGTCGCTGTCCACGGCCGCCACCAGCACGCCCTGCCGGGCCAGCACCTCGACGACCTCGCCGCCCAGCGGCGAGCACGCTCCGGTCACCAGCGCGACCCGGTGCCGCGATTCGGCGTTCATCCCCAAGCTCCCAGTTCCTGCCCCCGCCCGAAGGTAACGGCCACCACACCCCGGGGGAACTACCCGCGTGAGTAGTCGGACGACACCCGGTCGACGCACCGGATTCCACGATCGGGTGGCGGGTGGGACGTGCCTCCCGGCGCGGCGGCGGGGGGCGGGAAGCCTAGACTCACGAGCCGTGGTCCACCAGCCGATGATCGCCCCGAGCATCCTGTCCGCCGACTTCGCCCGACTCGCCGACGAGGCCGCCGCCGTGGCGGGCGCCGACTGGCTGCACGTGGACGTCATGGACGCGCACTTCGTGCCGAACCTGACCATCGGCCTGCCGGTGGTGAAGTCGCTGCGCGCCGCCACCGACCTGCCGCTCGACTGCCACCTCATGATCGAGGACCCGGACCGCTGGGCCGTCGGCTACGCCGAGGCGGGCGCCCACAACGTGACCGTGCACGTGGAGGCCGCCGCCGACCCGGTGCGGCTGGCCAAGGACCTGCGGGCGGCGGGCGCGAAGGCCGGCCTGTCGCTCAAGCCGGGCACCCCGCTGGCGCCCCACCTCGACGTGCTCAAGCACTACGACACGCTGCTGGTGATGTCCGTCGAGCCCGGTTTCGGCGGGCAGGGCTTCATGCCCGAGGTGCTGGACAAGGTCCGCGAGGCGCGCCGCCTGGTCGACACCGGCCACCTGACGCTGCTCGTGGAGATCGACGGCGGCATCAACGCCGACACGATCGAGCAGGCCGCCGAGGCGGGCGTCGACTGCTTCGTGGCCGGGTCGGCCGTGTACGACGCCGCCGACCCCGGCGCCGCCCTGGAGCGGCTGCGCGCGCAGGCGGCCCGCGCCCGGTGAACGTCGAGGAGGCGATGGCGCGGGCGATCGCGGCGAGCGAGCGGGCCCGCGGCACGACCAGCCCCAACCCGCCCGTCGGGTGCGTGCTGCTCGACGCCGGCGGCGCGGTCGTCGGCGAGGGCGCCACGCGACCGCCGGGCCGGGCGCACGCCGAGGTCGTCGCCCTGGCGCAGGCCGGCGAGCGGGCCCGCGGCGGCACGGCCGTCGTGACGCTGGAGCCGTGCGCCCACCAGGGCCGCACGCCGCCGTGCGCGAACGCCCTGCTCGACGCCGGTGTGGCCCGCGTCGTGCACGCCGTGGCCGACCCCAACCCGCGGGCCGCGGGCGGGGCGGGCGTGCTGCGCGCCGCCGGTGTCGAGGTCGTCGGCGGCGTCCTGGCGCGGGAGGTGGCGCGGGGTCCGCTGCGCGCCTGGCTGCACTTCGCCCGCACCGGCCGCCCGCACGTGACCTGGAAGTACGCGGCCACCCTGGACGGCCGGGTCGCGGCCGCCGACGGCACCAGCCGCTGGATCAGCTCCCCCGAGTCCCGCGCCGAGGTGCACGAACTGCGCACCAGGGTCGACGCGATCGTGGTCGGCACCGGCACGGTCCGCACCGACGACCCGCGACTCACCGCGCGCGGCCCGGACGGCGTGCAGTATGGGGGGCGCCAACCGCTGCGGGTCGTCGTCGGGACCAGCGACCTGCCGCCGGGGGCTCGTGTCCTGGACGACGAGGCGGAGACCGTGCACCTGCGCACGCACGACCCGGACGTCGTGCTCGCCGAACTGGCGGCACGCGGCGTGGTCGACGTGCTGCTGGAGGGCGGCCCCACGCTGGCGGGCGCGTTCGCGGGGGCGGGGCGCGTGGACCGCGTGCTCGCCTACCTCGCGCCCAAGTTCCTCGGGGACGGACCGCCCGCGCTGCGGGACGCCGGGGTGTCGACCGTCACCGACGCCGTGGGTTTGGTCGTGGAGCAGGTCAGTATGTGCGGACCGGACGTGCGGGTCTCCGCAGTCGCGTCCGGTGCCGCGCGCTAGAGGAGGAACGGTGTTCACGGGGATCGTCGAGGAGTTGGGTGAGGTCGTCGCCGTCGCCGACCTGCCGGACGCGGCCCGCGTCACCATCGCGGGCCCGCTGGTGACCAGCGACGCCAAGCACGGCGACTCGATCGCGGTGAACGGCGTGTGCCTCACCGTGGTCGAGGTCGAGGGCGGCGCGTTCACCGCCGACGTGATGCGCGAGACGCTCACCCGCAGCAGCCTGGCCAAGGTCGCCGAGGGCGACAAGGTCAACCTGGAGCGCGCCGCGGCCGTCGGCCAGCGGCTGGGCGGCCACATCGTGCAGGGCCACGTGGACGGCACGGGCGCCGTGCTGGCCAGGGAGAAGGCCGAGCACTGGGAGCTCGTCCACATCGGACTGCCGCCGCGGCTGTCCCGCTACGTGGTGGAGAAGGGCTCGATCACGGTGGACGGCGTGTCGCTGACCGTCGTGGACGTCTCCGAGACCGAGTTCTCGGTGAGCCTCATCCCCACGACGCTGGAGCTGACCACCCTCGGCCGGCGCTCGCCGGGCGACACCGTCAACCTGGAGGTGGACGTGGTCGCGAAGTACGTGGAGCGCCTCGCCCAGCCCCACCTGCGCGCCGAGGAGACCAGGTGAAGGACTTCGCCGACATCGAGCGGGCCGTCAAGGACATCGCCGGCGGCCGACCGGTCATCGTCGTGGACGACGAGGACCGCGAGAACGAGGGCGACCTGATCTTCGCCGCCGAGAAGGCGACGCCGGAGCTGCTCGCGTTCATGGTCCGCTACACCTCCGGGTACGTGTGCGTGTCGCTGACCGAGGCCGACTGCGACCGGCTCGACCTGCCGCCGATGTACCACACGAACCAGGACCAGCGCGGCACCGCGTACACGGTGACCGTCGACGCCCGCGAGGGCGTGTCCACCGGAATCTCGGCCGCCGACCGGGCCCACACGATCCGGTTGCTGGCCGACCCGGCCTCGACGGCCCGCCACTTCAGCCGCCCCGGTCACGTGGTGCCGCTGCGCGCCCGCGACGGCGGCGTGCTGCGCCGCCCCGGGCACACCGAGGCCGCCGTCGACCTGGCCCGCCTGGCGGGGCTCTCGCCGGCCGGCGTGCTGTGCGAGATCGTGTCGCAGAAGGACGAGGGCGACATGGCGCGGCGCGACGAGCTGGAGGTGTTCGCCGCCGACCACGACCTCGCGCTCATCAGCATCGCCGACCTGATCGCCTACCGGCGGCGCGTCGAGACGCAGGTGGAGCGGGTCGCCGAGGCCCGCATCCCGACCGTGCACGGCACGTTCACCGCGGTCGGCTTCGACAGCAAGCTCGACGGCATCGAGCACGTCGCGTTCGTCTGCGGCGACATCGGCGACGGCGAGGACGTGCTGGTCCGCGTGCACTCCGAGTGCCTGACCGGCGACATCTTCGGCTCGCTGCGCTGCGACTGCGGCCCGCAGCTGGACGCCGCGCTGGAGGCGGTCTCGGCGCAGGGGCGCGGCGTCGTGCTCTACATGCGCGGTCACGAGGGCCGCGGCATCGGCCTGATGCACAAGCTCCAGGCGTACCAGCTCCAGGACGGCGGCGCGGACACCGTGGACGCCAACCTCTCCCAGGGCCTCCCCGCCGACGCCCGCGACTACGGCACCGGCGCGCAGATCCTGTGCCGGCTCGGCGTCAAGTCGATGCGGCTGCTGACGAACAACCCGGCCAAGCGCGTCGGCCTGGAGGGCTACGGCCTGACCGTGCTCGACCGCGTGCCGCTGCCGATCTCGCCCAACCCGGAGAACCTGCGCTACCTGCGCACCAAGCGCGACCGGATGGGCCACGAGCTGCACCAGCTCGAACAGTACGAGGCGCTGGGCCAGGGCGGCGCGATCGTGTCCACCACCGAAGGAGCGGAATGAGCGGCGAAGGTCGGCCCGAGGCCGACGTCCCGGACGCGGCGGGCCTGAGGCTGGCCGTCGTGGCCACGCGCTGGCACGCGAAGATCACCGACAACCTGGTGGCCCGCGCCCTGGAGGCGGCGGCGGCGGCCGGGGTGGCCTCGCCGACCGTGGCGCGCGTCGCGGGCGCCGTGGAGCTGCCGGTGGTGGCCCAGGAGCTGGCCCGCACGCACGACGCGGTGGTGGCGCTGGGCGTCGTCGTCCGCGGCGGCACCCCGCACTTCGAGTACGTGTGCGACGCGGTGACGGCGGGCCTGACGCGGGTCGCGCTGGACGAGTCCACGCCCGTCGGCAACGGCGTGCTCACCACCGACGACGAGGAGCAGGCCCTGGCCCGCGCCGGGTTCGCGGACTCGGTCGAGGACAAGGGCTTCGAGGCGTGCGTGGCGGCGCTGGACGCGGCGCTCGTGCTGCGCGGGCTGCGGGCGGGGACGTGAGCACCGCCGTGGCCGTCGAGTTCCGCCCGAAGAAGATCCGCCTCGTCGCCGTGACCTGCGCGGTGTTCCTGGTCGCCTCGTTCACCGTCGTCGGCCTCCTGCTCGGGGACACGCCCACCGGCGTGATCTTCCGGACCTCCGACCAGGTGGCGATGATCTGCCTGGGCGTGCTGCTGGCGTGCGGGGCGCTGCTGCTGGCCCGGCCCCGGGTGCGCGCGGACGCCGAGGGCGTCGAGGTCCGCAACGTCGTCACCGCGCACCGGTACGCGTGGTCGGACGTGCTGCACGTGTCCTTCCCGGACGGCGCGTCCTGGGCGCGGCTGGAGCTGCCCGACGACGAGTACGTGTCCGTCATGGCCGTGCAGGCGGTGGACCGCGAGCACGCCGTCGCGGCCGTGCGGGCCCTGCGCGAGCTGCACCGCGCCGCCACCCCCTAGGCCGCGTCCCGCGGCCGCGCAACCCCTGGTCGACGTGGTGCCGTTGGCGGATTCCGTGTCCGCCAACGGCACCTTGTCCGCTTCGCGACCCCTGCCTACGTTCGGGTGGTCGACGAACCAGGGGGCGCACATGCGCAGACGTTCACTCCTCACCGGTGCCGCCGCGGCGGCGGGCGCGGCCGCGCTCGGCCTGAACCCGGTCGCCCGCGCGCAGCGGCCCGGCGCCTCCGACCTGCCCGACCTGGGGCTGGGCGACCTGCCCGTGGTGGGCCGGGTGCGGGCCCGCCGGGCGATGGAGCACCTGCGGGTGCTCAGCGACCGGATGGGCCTGCGCATCGGCGGCACCGAGTCGGAGCACCGGGCCCGCGACTACCTCGCGGACGTGCTGCGCGGCCTGCGCTACCGGGTGACGCTCCAGCCGTTCGCCGTGCCCGACAAGTACCTGTCCACGCTGGTCGTCGGCGGGGACACGTGGCACGCGGCGGCGTCCCGCTCCGGCGCGCTCGGCGTCACCGCGACCGGTCCGGTGCGGGAGCTGGACCCGGCCGCGCCGCTGCCCGACGACCTCACCGGCGCGGTCGTGCTCCTGGTCAACGTGCCCACCGGCTCGACCGCGGTGCTCGACGCGGCGCGCCGGGGCGCGGCGGCCGTGCTCGTCGGCCGCGTCCCCGTCCCGCCGGCGGGCAGGACCGGCGCGTTCTCCCCGGCGCTGACCGAGGTCGTCGCCGTGCCGGTGCTCGGCGTCGCCCAGGTGCACGTGGAGCGGCTGCGCGCGGCCGGTCCCGTCACGATCACCGTCACCACCACCCACCACACGGGCCTGACCTCGTACAACGTGATCGCCGACCGGCCCGCGACGTTCCCCGGGCGCGACCGGGGCGTGGTCATGGTGACCGCGCACTACGACACCGTGCCGGGCTCGCCGGGCGCGAACGACGACGGCAGCGGCACCGTGCTCGCGCTCGAACTGGCCCGCGTGCTGCGCCACCTGCCGACGCGGCGGGCGCTGCGGTTCGCGCTGTGGGGCTCGGAGGAGCAGGGCCTGCTCGGATCGCGCCACTACGTGGGCGGACTGCCCGCGGAGGAGGCGGCGCGCATCGCCGGGGTTTTCCAGAACGACATGGTCGCCACCAGCCACGGCCCGGCCACCGCCTACTGGCTGCTGTCGGTGGACGGCGGCGACAACGCCACCACCGCGCAGGTCGCCGCCGCCGCGACCCGCCTCGGCTACGGCTCCCGCGTCCACGGCCCCGTGGCGCGCGGCAGCAGCGACCACGTGCCGTTCCACGAGAAGGGCATCGCCGCGGCGAACTTCAGCTGGCGCGGCGAGGGCGGCCCGCACGAGCTGGAACCGCTCTACCACACGCCCGAGGACACGATCGCGCAGAACGTGAGCCCCGAGCGCCTCCAGGTGTCGCTGGAGCTCATCGGCGCCGCCGCCTACCGCCTGGCCTGCGCCCGCTCCTGACCGCGACCGGTCCGGGGACCGCGTGACGCCGGCGGCCGACCCTCACCCGGGTCGGTCGCCGGCCGCGCGCAGCAGCCGCGCGGCGTGCGAGCGCAGGTGCTCGCGCAGCTCCTCCGGTCCCTCCACCTCGAAGTCGACGCCGATCATGGCGATCCACAGGACCACCTCCTCCAGCGACGGCGTGCCGACCGTCAACCGGGTCCGCCCGTCGTCGATGCGCTCCAGGTGCACCGACGTCATCGACGTCCGCGCCGCCACCACGTCGTAGGGCGCGTGCATCACCAGCCGCGCCCGGTGCTGGTAGGGCGCCACGGACAGCTGCCGCGACACGTACGACGCCAGGTCCTCCGCCGGCGGCTCGCGCGGCGGGAACCGGGCGCCCGGCGCCGGCTCGCCCTCGATCCGGTCGACCCGGAACGTGCGCCAGTCCCCCTTGTCCACGTCCCACGCCACCAGGTACCAGCGCCGACCGGTGTGGGCCAGGCCCAGCGGCTCGACGTGCCGCCTCGTGCCGCCGTCGCGCCCCGCGTAGGGGAACCGCAGCCGCCGGCGGTCGCGGCACGCGCCGGCGATGGCGGTGAGCGTGCCGGAGTCGACCCGCGCCACGGTCGGCGTGAGCGCGACCGTGTGCTGCCCGAGCGCGTTCACCCGCCGCCGCAGCCGAGACGGCAGCACCTGCTCCAGCTTCGCCAGCGCCCGCACCGACGTCTCCTCGATGCCCGCGACCGTGCCGTTCGCGGCGGTCCGCAACCCCACCGCCACGGCCACCGCCTCGTCGTCGTCCAGCAGCAGCGGCGGCAGCTCGGCGCCCGCGCCCAGCTGGTAGCCGCCCGACACGCCGGGCGCCGCGTTCACCGGGTAGCCGAGGGTGCGCAGCTTGTCCACGTCACGCCGCACGGTCCGCACGTCCACGCCCAGCCGCGCCGCCAGGTCCGGCCCGGTCCAGTCGCGGCGGACCTGGAGCAGCGAGAGCAGCTTCAGCAGCCGGGCCGAGGTCTCCAACATGCCGCCGAGTCTGCCGGCCATCGCGGACGACGACCGTCCTCGATCAGCCGCGTGCCGCGCCCTCCGGCCACACGACCACCACCGGCACCCCCGACGCGCGCGCCGTCTCCACCACGTCCGCCGTGCCGCCCCGGCCGTCGGGCGGCTGCCCGTCCCACACCGCGACCAGCAGCTCCACCGACGCGAGCATCCGCTCGTTGGCCATCACGTACGCGTGCCGCCCCGACAGCTCGTTCGGCAGCACGCTCACCACGTGCGCCCGCGCCAGCAGTTCGTCGTAGGCGGCGCGCTTGTCCGGCTTGAGCCGGTCCCGGTAGTCCGTCGCGGGCAGCACGACCTCCACCCGCCCGCCCAGGTCCAGCACGACGCGCGCGAACAGCTGGTCCGCGCCGGGCGCCAGGCAGGTCACCCCCACCAGGGATGACCCGCCCGCCGCCTCGGCCTCCAACGCCGCGCGGATCGCCGCGCTCACCGCGTCGACGCAGTCGGGCACCAGTTTGCTGTGCCCGGTGATCCCCACCCGCATCACTAGGCCGTCCGCAATCCCCGGATCGCCTCGCGCGCGTCGCGCACGACCGGCAGGTCCCGGTGTCGCTCCGCCTCCTTCGCGAAGTCCTGGAGCTTGCGCACGACCCGCCCGGACGCCAGGCCCGCCGCGGTCGGCACCACCTGCTGGATCAGCCCGCACGCCTCCTCGGGCTCACCCGCCACCATCATGGTGCGGGCCAACCCGATGACGTCGAACGCCCGGTTGCGCACCCGGGCCGGGTCGCGCAGGTCCAGCGCCCGCCTGATGTGCTGCTCGGCCCGCGGCGCCTGCTTCGGGTCGTGACCCGCCAGGTCCCGCATCCGGGCGCCGATCACGCCCTCCAGCTCCGCCTCGTCGAAGCTGTGGAGCCACCACGGCTCCGAGCCGTCCCGCCGCTGGGCGAAGCTGTCCTGCGCCTGCCCGACCGCCCGGTGGAACTCCCGTACCTGACCCATCTGGGCGTAGGCCCACGCCTCGCGGGTCAGCAGGAGCGCCTGCAACGTCGGGGTAGCCGTGCGCCGGGTGCCGTACTGACCCAGCTGCACGAGCTCCAGACCGTCCTCCGGGCGGCCCAGGTCGAACATCTGCCTCGCCATCGCCGCCAGGCACAGCGCGGCGAACGGGTCGTTGCGCCCGGCCTTGGCCATGCGCACGCCCAGCACGTAGTACCGCTGCGCCGCGTCGTGCATGCCCGCGTCCCAGGACATGCTCGCCGCGACCTTGGACAGCTCCGCGCCGATGAAGAAGGCCCGCTCCGTGGTCGGACCCGCCGGCGCCCGCGACAAGCGCTCGGCCAGTTCCTCCAACTGGCCGAGCACCGCCTTGCGCGCCAACCCGTACCCGCCCCGCCCGCCCCACCCGCGCAGCCCGTCGGCGACGCGTTGCAGCGCCGCCAGCTCCTCCTCGCTGATCGCCGCGCTGGACGACCACTTGGACAGGGGCTGCAGGGGGTGGAGCCACTTCTGCAACGGCTCGACCAGTGCGGGTCCCATTGCCACCGCGGCAGCTCCGGTGAGCGCCGCTCGTCTGCTGATCGCCAAGTCGTTCCTCGCCGTCTCCTCGACCGATCTGGCAATGCTCGACGCGTCCCACGCCGCGGCGAGCACATCGGGCGGGGCACCACGGTCGGGGCCCGCCTGGCTTGGGATTCCGACGCGGTCGAACCACAGCCGGTCGCCGGGCACGCCGAGCACCCGCGCGAAGTGCCGCAGGCGGTCGATCCGGTCGATCGGGTTCTCACCGGTCTCGTACCGCGACAGCTGTGCTTGGGAGATTCCCAGCCAGGACGCCATGCGGTCCTGGGTGACGCGGCTGACGTGCTGGGGGTGGTGCCGGTAGGCGGCGAGGAGGGCGCCCATGTCCCGGTCGGCGAACGCGGCGGCCATGGCCTCGTGGTCCCAGAAGTCCCCCGGCACCTCGGGCGGTCCGTGGAGCTCCGTGCGCGCGGTGCGCCGGCACCGCTGGCAGAGGCGGTCGGTGTTGTCGGCGGCGATCCACGCCCCGCACGACGGGCATGCGCGCCTGGTACTGGTACTCCGAGCTCTCCGGTCCATGGCTCGCTCCCGTCACTGAGCGTGGTCACCAGCATATAGAGATGTGATCGGGAGTCCATGCATCCCGTGCATAAGACGCGGTAGACCCCCCATTCGGCCGCCTGTCACACCGCGTGCCGGATGAGCGTCATCCATCCGGTGCATGCGCCCTACCCGACACGGGTGTGGCGCCCGGCCCCGATCGCGCCGACCCTGCGTGTGCGGGCCGGGCAGACCCCGCGGCCCGCGGACCACCCGCTCCACCCGACCGGGAGGAACCCACGATGAGCGTCACCGCCGCCACCACCGCAGACAACGGCCCGCGATTCGGGCCCCGCGACCGCGCGCACCAGCAGGCACTGGGTGAGGCCATCGCCGGCTACCGGCTGCTGGGCTGGAAGGTCTCCGTCACCGAGCAGGGCGTGTTCCTGCCGCTGGGGCCCGCCACCACCGCACTGGCCATGCCCGCCCGCATCGGGTCCCGGGTCCTGGCCGACCTCAAGGCCCGCATGCTCGCGGGTCCCGTCACCGTGATCCCCGGCCCGCGGGAGCACTGGATCTTCCTCGCCGAACTGGTCGCCCTGCTGCCCACGCACCTCAAGGCGCCCGCCGAGGTCCAGTTCGTCCGCTCGCCGCAGCGCATCGCGCTGCCGCCCACCATGACCCGCTACGGGTCGCTGAGGTGGGCGAACCCGCCGTCGCACTCGCGGCACTGGTTCCCGCCGTTCACCGCGGTCCTCGCCCTCGCGCGCGCGGCGGTCGCCCAGGACCGCTGACGGTCCCGTCACCCGCCGCGGGTCCCACCGGACCCGCGGCGTCGCCGACTCCACCGGATGGGTGAAGATGGAGGTGTGGACCGACGGACGCTGCTGTGCGGACTGCTCGCCCTGACCGCCTGCGGCACCGGGGGACCGACCCGCCGCCCCGGTGTCGGCTCCGCCCGGCCGGGTGACCGCGTCGCCGCGCTCGCCGACGTGCCCGTGGGCTCCGGCGCCCTGGTCGACGTCGGCGCGGACGGCCGGTTGCTGCTGGTCAGGCCGTCGGAGTCGGAGTTGCGCGCGTTCGACCCGGCGTGCCCGCACCAGGGCACCACGGTCAACCCGCCGACGGCGGGCGTGATCACCTGCCCGACGCACCGCAGCGCGTTCGACCCGTCGTCCGGCGCCGTGCTGTCCGGCCCGTCGCCGAAGGGCCTGGCCGAGGTCGCGGTCACCGTGTCCGGTGGCGACGTGCTGCTCGCCTGACGCGCCGCCCCCTGGGTCGCCCACCGTTGCCCGAACGTGTTGCTTTCCTGAAGAACACCCGGCGCTCCCCGGGATGTTGAACCCCGCTTCACGTGGTGTCGTATTGCCTGTGTGATCCGAACGACCACCACCACCCACCACGTTGCGGAGGACCTGTCGTGAGTTCCGTGGAGCAAGCAGGGCTGTCCCGTCGCTCGATGCTGTGCGGCGTACTGGTCGCGCTCGCCGTGCCCGGCGGGCTGGCCGCGTGCGGCGGCGGCGAGCCCGCGTCGACCGGCGGCGCCACCACCGGCGGCGGCACCACGGGTGGCGCGGGCACCCCGACCGGCGGCGCCGGGGGCGGGCAGGCGAGCATCATCGCCCTGGCCGACGTGCCCGACGGCGGCGGCGCCATCGCCGGCAACCCGGCGACCAGCAAGCCGCTCGTCATCGTCCGCACCGGCGACTCGGTCACCGCCTACGACGCCGCCTGCCCCCACCAGGGCACCGCCGTCGCCCCGCCGGAGAACGGCGTGCTGACCTGCCCGGCGCACGGCAGCCGGTTCAACACCTCCGACGGCGCGGTCACCAAGGGACCGGCGACGAAGGGCCTCACCGCGGTGCCCGTCACCGTCCGGGACGGCCAGGTCGTCCTCGCCTGACCCGCGCCCCGCGCCCCGGCGGGGCGGCCCGCCCCCGGGGCCGCCCCGCCTAGCAGACGCACTGACCTGCGCCGGGAGTGGCCAGGCGATGCGCTGTCGGTGCCCGCACGTACGCTTGTCGCGTGGCCGATCCGTCGACCTATCGCCCCGCGACAGGCACCATCCCCGAAGCCCCCGGCGTCTACAAGTTCCGCGACGCCAGTGGCCGGGTGGTCTACGTCGGCAAGGCCAAGAACCTGCGGCAGCGGCTGAACTCCTACTTCGCGGACATCACGGGCCTGCACCCGCGCACCCGCCAGATGGTGACGACCGCGGCGGGCGTCGAGTGGACCGTCGTCGGCACCGAGGTCGAGGCGCTCCAGCTGGAGTACAACTGGATCAAGGAGTTCGACCCGCGCTTCAACGTCCGCTACCGCGACGACAAGTCGTACCCGGTGCTCGCGGTGACGCTGAACGAGGAGTTCCCCCGCCTGTACGTCTACCGCGGCCCGCGGCGCAAGGGCGTCCGCCACTTCGGCCCCTACGCGCACGCGTGGGCCATCCGCGAGACCCTCGACCTGCTGCTGCGCGTCTTCCCCGCCCGCACCTGCTCCGCCGGCGTGTTCAAGCGGCACGGCCAGATCGGCCGGCCCTGCCTGCTCGGCTACATCGACAAGTGCTCGGCGCCGTGCGTGGGCCGGGTCAGCGCCGAGCAGCACCGCGACATCGTCGAGGACTTCTGCGACTTCCTCGCCGGCCGCACCGACTCCCTGGTCCGCCGGCTGGAGCGCGAGATGACCGCCGCCGCCGAGGACCTGGACTTCGAGCGGGCCGCCCGGCTGCGCGACGACCAGGCCGCCCTCAAGCGGGCCCTGGAGAAGCAGGCCGTCGTCCTCGGCGACGGCACGGACGCCGACGTCGTCGCGTTCGCGCAGGACGAGCTGGAGGTGTCCGTGCAGGTGTTCCACGTGCGCGGCGGCCGGGTGCGCGGCCAGCGCGGCTGGGTGGTCGACAAGGTCGACGAGACCGGCACGGCGGGCCTGGTCGACCAGTTCGTCACCCAGTTCTACGGCACCCAGGCCGAGTCGGCCGAGGTCGGCGGCGTGGAGGCGGCGCCGGTGCCGCGCGAGGTGCTCGTGCCGGAGCTGCCCGACGACGCGCCCGCCGTGGAGCGGTGGCTGTCGGACCTGCGCGGCGCGAAGGTGTCGCTGCGCGTCCCGCAGCGGGGTGACAAGCGGGCGCTGATGGAGACCGTGGAGCGCAACGCCAAGGAGGCGTTCCAGCAGCACAAGCTGCGCCGCGCGGGCGACCTCACGGCCCGGTCCGCGGCCCTCCAGGAGCTCCAGGAGGCGCTGGGCCTCGACACGGCCCCGCTGCGCATCGAGTGCACCGACATCAGCCACGTGCAGGGCACCGACGTGGTCGCCTCGCTCGTGGTGTTCGAGGACGGCCTGGCCCGCAAGTCCGAGTACCGCCGCTTCGCGATCCGGGAGGCCGCGGAGGAGGGCGACGTCGCCTCCATCGCCGAGGTGGTGCGCCGCCGCTTCCAGGCGTACCTGAAGGAGACCGCGTCCGGCGGCTCGAACCCCGGCATCGACCCGGAGACCGGCCGCCCCCGCAAGTTCGCCTACGCGCCGAACCTGCTCGTCGTCGACGGCGCCGCGCCCCAGGCGCAGGCCGCGTCCGACGTGCTGGCCGAGCTGGGCATCACCGACGTGGCCGTGGTGGGCCTGGCCAAGCGGCTGGAGGAGGTGTGGGTGCCGGGCGAACCCGACCCGGTGATCCTGCCGCGCACCAGTGAGGCCCTCTACCTGCTGCAACGGGTGCGCGACGAGGCGCACCGGTTCGCCATCGCCTACCACCGGCAGAAGCGGTCCAAGCGGATGACGGTGTCGGCCCTGGACGACGTGCCGGGGTTGGGGCAGACGCGCCGGGCCGCGCTGCTCAAGCACTTCGGCTCGGTGAAGAAGCTCGGTGAGGCGAGCATCGAGGAGATCGCCGCGGTGCCCGGAGTGGGCCGGCGCACCGCGGAGGCCGTGCACGCGACGCTGGGTGCGGCCCCGTCGGGCCCGACCACGTCGGACACGGCCGGCACCGAAGGCGTCGGCGCAGCCGACCTTCAGAGGGAGCACACGTGAACGCACCGGCCGGCGAGAAGTCCGGCATCGAGGTAGCGGTGGTGACCGGCCTGTCGGGAGCGGGCCGCAGCACCGCCGCGAAGTGCCTGGAAGACCTGGGCTGGTTCGTGGTGGACAACCTGCCGCCCGAGCTGATCTCGACCATGGTGGAGCTGGGCGCGCAGGCCAGGGGTGCCATCACCAGGGTCGCGGTCGTCATGGACGTGCGCAGCCGCGCGTTCACCGAGGACCTCGCGGCGGTGATCAAGGACCTCGACGCCCGCGGCTACAAGCCGAAGGTGCTGTTCCTGGAGGCCACCGACGACGTGCTGATCCGCCGGTTCGAGTCGGTGCGCCGCGGCCACCCGCTCCAGGCCGACGGGCGCCTCGCGGACGGCATCGAGGCCGAGCGGGCCCTGCTCACGCCGCTGCGCGAGGAAGCCGACCTGGTGCTCGACACCTCGGCACTGTCGGTGCACCAGCTGCGCGCCAAGATCGAGGACACCTTCGGCACCGAGTCGGCGACCCGCACCCGCGTCACGGTGCTGTCGTTCGGCTACAAGTACGGCCTGCCGATGGACGCCGACCTGGTCATGGACGTCCGCTTCCTGCCCAACCCGTTCTGGATCCCCGAGCTGCGCGAGCAGACCGGCCTGGACGGCGACGTGCGCAACTACGTGCTCACGCAGGAGGGCGCGGACGAGTTCCTGGACCGCTACCACGAGCTGCTGCGGCTCATCGGCGCCGGCTACCGGCGCGAGGGCAAGCGGTACCTGACGCTGGCCGTGGGCTGCACGGGCGGCAAGCACCGCAGCGTCGCCATCTCCGAGGAGCTGGCGGGCCGGCTGGCCGCGGAGGACGGCATGGCCGTGAAGGTCGTGCACCGGGACCTGGGACGCGAGTGAGCCCGAGAGCGGTGGCGCTGGGCGGTGGGCACGGGCTGCACGTCACGCTCACCGCGCTGCGCCGGGTGACCGACGACGTGACGGCCGTGGTGACGGTCGCCGACGACGGCGGCTCCTCGGGGCGGCTGCGCCGGGAGCTGGGCCTGCTGCCGCCCGGCGACCTGCGCAAGGCGATGGTGGCGCTGGCCTCCGACGACGAGGCGGGCGCGATGTGGTCGGCCCTGTTCCAGCACCGGTTCGGCGGCACGGGCGCGCTCGCCGGGCACGCCGTGGGCAACCTCGTGCTGGCGGGCCTGCTGGAGCAGCTCGGCGACCCGGTCGCGGTGCTGCGCGAGGCGGGCCGGCTGCTCGGCGTGCGCGGGCGCGTGCTGCCGATGTGCACCGAGCCGCTGGAGATCGAGGCCGACGTCACCGGCCTGGACGAGGACGCCGACGTGCCGCGCCGCATCCGCGGGCAGGTCGCGATCGCCACCACGCCGGGCCGCGTGCAGCGCATCCGCCTGCACGGCCCGGGCGGTCCCGGCGAGGCGCCGCGCGGCTGCCCGGACGCCGTGGAGGCGGTGCTCGGCGCGGACGTGGTGCTGCTCGGACCGGGCTCGTGGTTCACCAGCGTGCTGCCGCACCTGCTGGTGCCGGAACTGCACGACGCGCTCGTGCGCACCCCCGCGCGCAAGGTCGTCGTGCTCAACCTCGTCCCCCAACCGGGCGAAACAGCGGGCTTCTCCCCGGAGCTGCACCTGGACGTGCTCAGCGAGCACGCCCCGCGGCTGCGGGTGGACGCGGTGATCGCCGACGCGGGCGCCGTGCCCGTGCCGGACCGGCTGCGCCGCGCCGCCGCAGCTCTCGGGGCCGAAGCGCACCTCGCGCGGATCGCCCGGGAGGGCACGCCGGACCGCCACGACCCGGCCGCGCTGGCGTCGAGCATCCGGGCGGCGTTGCACGGCCCCGCCGACGGGGCCACCGGGGCGTCGAGTAGAACGCTGTCGGACGACAGCGAGACCAGGGGAGGCGAGGCACCGTGGCGATGACGTCTGCGGTCAAGGACGAGCTGAGCAGGCTGGCCGTCTCCAAGACCTGCTGCCGCCGCGCGGAGGTCGCGTCGCTGCTGCGCTTCGCGGGCGGTTTGCACATCGTGGGCGGCCGGGTCGTCGTGGAGGCGGAGCTGGACCTGGGCTCGACGGCCCGGCGGCTGCGCCGGGAGATCCACGAGCTGTACGGGCACCAGTCCGACGTCTTCACGATCACCTCGAGCGGGCTGCGCAAGGGCACCCGGTTCGTGGTGCGCGTGGTCAAGGACGGGGAGGGCCTGGCCCGCCAGACGGGCCTGCTGGACCCGCGCGGCCGGCCGGTGCGCGGCCTGCCCGCCCCCGTCGTGTCCGGCGGCGTGTGCGACGCGGAGGCGGCGTGGCGCGGCGCGTTCCTGGCGCACGGCTCGCTCACCGAACCGGGCCGCTCCTCCTCGATGGAGGTGACCTGCCCGGGACCGGAGGCGGCGCTGGCGCTGGTCGGCGCGGCCCGCCGGATGGGCATCGGCTCGAAGTCGCGAGAGGTGCGCGGCGCGGAGCGCGTGGTGATAAGGGACGGCGACGCGATCGGCGCGATGCTGACCCGCCTGGGCGCGCACGACAGCGTGCTGGCCTGGGAGGAGCGGCGGATGCGCCGCGAGGTGCGCGCCACGGCGAACCGGCTGGCGAACTTCGACGACGCGAACCTGCGCCGCTCGGCCCGCGCCGCCGTCGCCGCCGCCGCACGCGTGCAGCGCGCCCTGGAGATCCTCGGCGCGGAGGCGCCCGACCACCTGGCCGCGGCGGGCGCGCTGCGCCTGGCGCACCGGCAGGCGTCGCTGGAGGAGCTGGGCCAGCTGTCGGACCCGCAGATGACCAAGGACGCGGTCGCCGGCCGCATCCGCCGCCTGCTGGCGATGGCCGACAAGAGGGCCAGGGAGCTGGGCATGCCCGACACCGAGTCGGCGGTCACCGCGGACATGCTCGAAGCCGAGGTCTGACGCGCGTACCGTCCGCGCCGTGACGTCGCCGCGCGGGTTCTACGACGGGATCGCCGAGCGCTACCACCTGCTCTACGCGGATTGGGAGGCCTCGGTGGCCCGGCAGGCCGCCGCGCTCGACGGGGTGCTCCGCCGCGCCCTCGGGCCCGGTCCGAAGGACGTGCTGGACTGCGCGTGCGGCATCGGCACGCAGGCCGTGGGCCTGGCCGCGCTCGGCCACCGCGTCGTGGCCACCGACGTCAGCCCGGCGGCCGCGGTCCGCGCGTCCCGCGAGGCGCGGAACCGCGACCTGGGGTTGCCGTGCGCGGCGGCCGACATGCGGGCGCTGCCGGTGCGGTCGGGGCGCTTCGACGCCGTGGTGTGCGCGGACAACTCCCTGCCGCACCTGCTCACCGCCGAGGACGTGCGCGCGGCCCTCGCGTCGATGCGGCGGGTGCTCGTGCCGGGCGGTCTGCTCGTCGTCACCACCCGTCCGTACGACGAGCTGCTGCGCGACCGCCCCACCGCCACCCCCGTGCACGCCTCGGCCGGGCCGGGCGGCCGGGCGGTCAGCTTCCAGCTGTGGGACTGGCACGACGACGGCGAGCACTACGACCTGGAGCTGTTCCAGCTCGCCCCCGCGGACGGGCGGTGGTCGACCAGCGTGCACCGCACCACCTACTGGGCGCTGGGCCGGGACCGCCTCGCCGGGTTCGCCGCCGACGCCGGCTTCACCGACGCGGTGTGGCACGAACCGGCGGACACCGGGTTCTTCCAGCCGCTCCTCACCGCCCGCGCCGGGTGGCGCTCACCGACCGTGACCGCGGCCGTGGTCGGGTGACGGGCGCGGCACCTTCCGTGAACTTTCCGCGGACTGACGCGGTCTGAATCGTGCCGACCTCGGTTACCTCCAAGTAACAAGGCTGACAACCTGGATTTTCTTGTTCGATAAAGAGATCCTGGTGGTGCGAGTGACCGGGACCGCACCACGGCGGCTAGGCTGACCGTGGCTGCCTGGTCAGCCCCTGACTGCACGCCCCTGGTGTTTTCCGCCAGTCGAGATCGAGGAGACTCACCGTGACGGTTCGCGTAGGTGTCAATGGTTTCGGCCGCATCGGTCGCAACTTCTGGCGCGCCGTTCAGGCCAGCGGGCACGACATCGAGATCGTCGCCTTCAACGACCTCGGTGACGTCGACACGATGGCCCACCTCCTGAAGTACGACTCCATCCTCGGCCGCCTCCCCGGTGAGGTCGCCGTCACCGACGAGGGCATCTCCGTCGACGGCAAGGTCATCAAGGCCCTCGCCGAGCGCGACCCGGGCAAGCTGCCCTGGAAGGACCTGGGCGTCGACGTCGTCGTCGAGTCCACCGGCTTCTTCACCGACGCCACCGTCGCGCGCAAGCACGTCGACGAGGGCGGCGCCAAGAAGGTCATCATCTCGGCCCCGGCCAAGAACGAGGACCTCACCGTCGTCCTCGGCGCCAACGAGGGCCAGTACGACGGCTCGCAGACCGTCATCTCCAACGCCTCGTGCACCACCAACTGCCTGGCCCCGCTGGCCAAGGTGCTGCACGACGCCTTCACCGTCGAGCGTGGCCTGATGACCACGATCCACGCCTACACCCAGGACCAGAACCTCCAGGACGCGCCGCACAAGGACCTGCGCCGCGCCCGGGCCGCCGCGCTGAACATCGTGCCCACCAGCACCGGTGCCGCGAAGGCGATCGGCCTGGTCCTCCCGGAGCTCAAGGGCAAGCTCGACGGCTACGCGCTGCGCGTGCCCGTGCCCACCGGCTCCGCCACCGACCTCACCGTCACCGTGGGCCGCGAGACCACCGTCGACGAGGTCAACGCCGCCTACAAGGCCGCCGCGGAGGGCCCCCTCAAGGGCTACCTGCGCTACAACACCGACCCGATCGTGTCGGCCGACATCGTCACCGACCCGGCGTCCTGCATCTACGACGCGCCGCTGACCAAGGTCATCGGCAACCAGGTCAAGGTCGTCGGCTGGTACGACAACGAGTGGGGCTACTCCAACCGCCTCGTCGACCTGGTCGACCTCGTCGCCTCCAAGCTCTGAGCGAAGAGGCGGACCACTCGCTGTGAAGACTCTCGACGACCTGCTCAGCGAGGGTGTCTCGGGTCGGCGCGTCCTCGTGCGCGCCGACCTGAACGTCCCCCTCGACGGCGACCGCATCACCGACGACGGCCGGGTCCGCGCGTCGGTGCCGACGATCAAGGCGCTCGTGGACGCGGGCGCCCGCGTCCTGGTCGCCGCCCACCTGGGCCGCCCCAAGGGCGAACCCGACCCCGAGTTCTCCCTCGCGCCCGTCGCGGTCCGCCTCGGCGAACTGCTCGGCACCCCGGTCGAGATCGGCACCGGGACCGCCGGCGACGGCACCGTCGTGCTGCTGGAGAACATCCGCTTCGACGCCCGCGAGACCAGCAAGGACGACGCCGAGCGCGCCGCCCTCGCCGACGAGCTCGCCGCCAAGGCCGACGCGTTCGTCTCCGACGGCTTCGGCGTCGTGCACCGCAAGCAGGCCAGCGTCTACGACGTGGCGAAGAAGCTGCCCCACTACGCGGGCCGCCTCGTCCTCGCCGAGGTCGAGGTGCTGCGCAAGCTCACCGACGACCTCCAGCGCCCGTACGTCGTGGCCCTCGGCGGCTCCAAGGTCTCCGACAAGCTCGGCGTCATCAAGAACCTGCTCACCAAGGTCGACCGGCTCCTCATCGGCGGCGGCATGGCCTACACCTTCCTCAAGGCCCAGGGCCACGAGGTCGGCGGCTCGCTGCTCCAGGAGGACCAGGTCGAGCAGGTCGCGGGCTTCCTCGAGGAGGCCGAGGAGCGCGGGGTGGAGCTCGTCCTCCCCGTCGACGTCCTCGCCGCCGCGGACTTCGCGCCCGACGCCGAGCACGAGGTCGTCGCCACCGACGCCATCCCCGCCGACCGGCAGGGCCTCGACATCGGCCCGGCCACGCGCGAGCTGTTCGCCTCGAAGCTGGCCGACGCCAAGACCGTGTTCTGGAACGGCCCGATGGGCGTGTTCGAGTTCGAGGCGTTCGCCGGCGGGACCCGCGCCGTCGCCGAGGCCCTCGTGAAGAGCGACGCGTTCACCGTCGTCGGCGGCGGCGACTCCGCCGCGGCCGTGCGCGCCCTCGGCCTCCCCGAGGACGGGTTCTCGCACATCTCCACCGGCGGCGGCGCCTCACTGGAGTTCCTCGAGGGCAAGGAACTGCCCGGCGTGAAGGTCCTGGAGGACTGATGGCACAGCGGCAGCCCCTCATCGCGGGCAACTGGAAGATGAACCTCAACCACCTCGAAGCGATCGGCCTCGTGCAGAAGATCGCCTTCTCCCTCCCGGAGAAGTACTTCGCCAAGGTCGAGGTGGCCGTCCTCCCGCCGTTCGTCGACATCCGGTCCATCCAGACCCTCGTCGACGGCGACAAGCTCCTGCTCAAGTACGGCGCGCAGGACCTCTCGCCCCACGACTCCGGCGCCTACACCGGCGACGTGTCCGGCCCCATGCTCGCCAAGCTCGGCTGCACCTACGTCACCGTGGGCCACTCCGAGCGCCGCGAGTACCACGGCGAGGACGACGCCCTGGTCAACAGGAAGGTCAAGGCGGCGCTCAAGCACGGCGTCACCCCGATCTTCTGCCTCGGCGAGCGGCTCGACGTCCGCGACGCCGGCGGCCACGTCGAGCACTGCACCACCCAGCTCGTCGAGGGCCTCAAGGGCCTCACCGCCGAGCAGGTCGCCGGGGTCGTCATCGCCTACGAACCCGTGTGGGCCATCGGCACCGGCAAGGTCGCCTCGTCCGCCGACGCGCAGGAGGTGTGCGCGGCCCTGCGGGCCAAGCTCGCCGAACTGCACGGCGAAGAGGTCGCTTCGGCCGTCCGGGTGCTCTACGGCGGCTCGGTCAAGTCCGGCAACATCGCCGAGCTGATCGGCCAGAAGGACGTCGACGGTGCTCTGGTCGGCGGCGCCAGCCTGGACGCGGACGAGTTCGCGAAGCTCTGCGCACTCGCCGCCGGCGGACCACTACCCTGATCCGGTAGACACGCATCCCACCGAGGTGGTCCACGGTCGGCAGTCGACCGGGTACTCTGTGGCGTCACCTGCCTGACAGCGAGGAAGAAATGATCCTGTTCCTTCAGATCCTGTTGATCGTCTCCAGCTTGCTGCTCATCCTGCTGGTGCTGCTGCACCGAGGGCGCGGCGGCGGTCTGTCCTCGCTGTTCGGCGGCGGTATGCAGTCGAGCCTGTCCGGTTCCAGCGTGGTGGAGAAGAACCTCGACCGGCTGACGCTGTTCGTCGGCGCGGTCTGGGTCATCGCCATCGTGGGCGTCGGTCTGCTCAACAAGCTCTGATCTGACAGACACAGGGAAACCACGTGGTGGGGGTGTGAGGGTCGATGGCTGGTGGTAACGCGATTCGCGGTACCCGCGTCGGCGCAGGCCCGATGGGCGAATCGGAGCGCGGCGAGTCCGCGCCCCGACGTCGGGTGTCGTACTGGTGCGCGAACGCGCACGAGTCTCGGCCGTCGTTCGCGGTCGAAGCGGAGATCCCCGAGAACTGGGACTGCCCCCGGTGCGGACTTCCGGCGGGGCGCGACGAGCAGGCACCCCCTGCTCCGCCGCGCAACGAGCCGTACAAGACGCACCTGGCCTACGTGAAGGAGCGGCGCTCCGACGCGGACGGCGAGGCGATCCTGGAAGAGGCGCTCACCAAGCTGCGCAAGCAGCGCGAAGAGCCCTAGTCGCTCGCGAGGACACGCGAAGGCCCCCACCGACCACCCGGTCGGGCGGGGGCCTTCGCACGTGACCGGGTGGTCCCCTCCCTCAGGCGCGATCCTCCCGGGCGTGAACCTCCCGGTCGCGCCCGCCGAACACCCCCGCGAACTGCCGCCGCACCAGCACCGCCCCCACCAGCAGGAAGAACACCAGCACCACCAGCGTGGACGTCGTCCCGCCCGTCGAACTGGTCAGCGCCACGTCCACGCTCCCCACCAGCACCACCCCGCAATCGGCCCGGACCACGTGCCTGCCCGGCTGGATCGTCGCGAACTCCACCCGCGCGCTGAACGTGCCCGCCCCGTCCGCCTTCGCCGTGCCCACGTCCTCGCCCAACGAGCTGAGCGACACCACCGAACCCGGCTCGCAGCCTGTGCCGGTCGCCGTCAGCGGGTCGCCCGGCTGGATGTCGTCCCGGTCGAGCGTCAACGCGCCGTCACCGTCGAACGGCGCCGTCGTCGTCGCACCCGGGGGCGGCGGGCTGTCCGTCGTCGTCACCGGAGCGGTCGTCGTCGCGGTCGTCGTGCTCGTGGCCGAGGTGGTCGTCGTGACCGCGGTCGCCGTGGTGGTCGCGGGCGGGGGAGCGGTCGTGGTCGTCGTGACCGCGGCCGTGGTCGTGGTGGTCGTCGCCGGCGTGCCGGTCACCGTGAAGCCGTCCGTCGGGTGCGCCGACGCCGCGCACACCGGCCGCGCCGTCACCCGGTGCGCGCCCACCGACGCCCCCGCCGGCACCGTCCCCGTCCCCGAACCCCGACCACGCCCCGAGTGCCGCCCGCTGCCGACCACCTGCCGCGCGTCCCACAGGATCTGCACGGCGTAGTCCGAGCAGTCCGGGTCGAGGTACACACCGGACCAGCTCAGCGTGAACGTGCTGCCCACCGGACCCGACTCCGGAGACACCACCGCGACCGCCTGCTGCCGCGCCGACACCGGTCCGGCCACGAGCACGGCAACGCCACCCGCCAGGGCACCGAGTAGAGCTAATGTTCCTGCCGATCGCATACCGACCCCCGGACCAGTCCGCGTACCACTTCGAGGTGCCCCTGTGAGACGCATTATGGGCAGCGCCGGTTCACTGCTCCTGTGCGGGATGCTCCTGGCCGCCGCCCCGGCGGTGTCCTCGGCCGCGCACCCCTCGGCGCTCCAGGCGGGCGACACCGTCACGATGCGCGCCACTGTGGACGGAACCCCGGTGGGCGAGGACGTCCTGGTGCTCGACCCGACCGCCGCGTCCCGCATCTCCGTGACCATCCACAACGGGACCGACACGGTGAAGCACGTCAAGACGGTCCGGCTGTCCGGCACGGCGCTCGCCCTGACGTTCTTCTCCTACGACACCACCGTGCCGTTCGACGTGCCGCCGAAGCAGAGCGTCACCCGCGCGTTCGTCCTGGACCTGGGACAGCTGGCGGCACAGGCCACCGGGCTGCTGCCCACGTCGCTGGAGGTGCTGGACGTGCGGCGCGACGTCATCGCGTCCGTCGGCGCGACCGGTGACGTGCGCGGCTCCGCGTGGTCGGTGTACGGCGTGTTCGGCCTGGCGGTGTTCGGCCTGACCGTCCTGGCGTGGACGGGCGCCCTGCTCGCCCTGGCCCGGCGGAGGCTGCCCGAGAACCGCTGGCAGCGGGCGATGCGCTTCCTGCCCGCCGGTGTGGGCACCGGCCTGGTGGCCGTCATCTCCCTGTCGGTGCTGCGCGTGGCGGCACCGTCGCCGGCCGCGGAGATCCCGTTCATCCTCGGTGCTGCTGCGGCCGCCCTGCTGCTCGGCTACCTGACCCCGCACCCCGAGGACGAACCGAACGACCTGCCGCCCACCCCGACGCGATCCCCGCACCCCGCCGCGGACCGGTCCGACAGCCGCCCCGTCCACGACCCCGAGGCGACCCAGCGCATCACCCGCCCCCTGCCCGGCGGCACGGCGTGACCGGCACCCCGCCCTCCCCGGCCCCGCCCGCGCCGCCGAACGTCGTGGCCGCACTGCCCCAGTACGACGTGGGCGGGCAGATCGGGCGCGGCGGCATGGGCGTCGTGTACGCGGCGGTGCACCGGCCACTGGGCGGCCGGTCGCGGTGAAGCGCTTACCCGGCGTGCTCGCCGAGGATGCCCGGATGAGCGCCCGGTTCGAGCACGAGGCACGCCTGCCGGCCCACCTCGACCACCCGCACATAGTCCCGTCCACGACTACGTCCAGGACCGCGGTGAGCACCTGCTGGTGATGGAGAAGCTCGACGGTGGCACGGTGTGGTCGAAGTTCACGGCCGAAGGTGTGACACCAGCCCAGTCGTGCGCCTTCGGCCTGGCGACGCCGGCCGGCCTGCACGCCGCCCACGGCGCCGGGGTGCTGCACCTGGACGTGAAGCCGAAGAACCTCCTCTTCACCGCCGGCGGGGTGCTCAAGGTCGCCGACTTCGGCATCTCCCAGGTGGTGAGCGAGGCCGCCACCCTGGTCACCCACGGCGGCCAGGTGCTGGGCACGCCCGCCTACCTGTCGCCCGAGCAGCCGCTGGGCACCCCCTGACCCCGGCGGCGGACGTCTACGGAGCGGGCACCGTCCTCTACGAGCTCCTCAGCGGCAGGCTCCCGTTCGACACCGGAGGCGGCCCGCCGGCGATGATCCAACGGCACGTCCACCGGGAACCCCGCCCCTGACCGAGGTACCCGATCCGCTCGCGGGTGTGATCATGCGGAGCATCGAGCGGGACCCCGCTCCCGCTACCGCAACGCGGAAACCTTCGCCGCGGACCTCGCCCAGGCCGCGGCGGACCTCTCGGGCCGGGACTGGCTCCTCCACCTCACCACCCCCGTCCACCTGACCCCCCACGTGGCCACCGCCGCCAACCGCCCGCCCTCCCGCCGCCACCCACCCCACACGGCCCGTACCGCGCGAGTCCCCGGACCTCCCGGTCCGAGCCCCTCACGACCCCCCGGCCCACCCCGACGGCACCGGCGCGACCGGGCTCCCACCCCCCGGTCCCGGCGGCACAGGTGCCCGCCCGCCCCGCACCCGCGCGTTGGTTCGCCCTGGCCGCGGCCCTGGCGGCGGTCCTGCTGGTCAGCCTCCCGCTGACCCTGCCGACCCGGTCCCTCCCCGTGTTGACCGCGGACCTGGGCAAACCCGTCCCGGCCCCGGCCGCCCCCGGCCCCGGCCGCCCCCGACACCGGCGCCGCCCCCGGCGCCACCTCGGACACCCGGACACCCACCCGCCTGACGTTGACCGCGGCCGGGATCACGCTCGCCGACGTCCCGGCCACCCCACCGCCTCGCCGCCGGCGTTCGAGCTCCCGGGCGCCGGCCGCTGGGTCATCGGCGGCGCGGTGGTCGCGGCGGTGACCGCGGGCGGCGAGACGCGGGAGTACTCGCTCCAGCCCACCACCCACCCGCCGGTCAGCCTCATGGGCGCGGGTGGCGTGCTGCTGCTGCTGTTCACGCTCGCGTACCTGGAGTCCGGGCTGCGCGCCCTGCGGCGACGTCGCGCCGGCACCGCGGCGGTGGTGCCGGCCGCGCCGTCGGGGTTCGGGGCGGGGGTCGCGGTGTGGCTGCTGGCCTCGGTCCTGCTCCGGCACACGCCGGACCTGTGGCAGGCGGTCGTGCGCGGCGGGGTCGGGGTGGTGGCGGCCGTGTGCACGGCCGTGGCCACTCGCCGGGCCGCGGTCAGCCGGTGGTCGGCCTGATGCCCACCCGATCGCGATTGGCGGCTCCGGGTACGCGCAGGTCGCGGCGGGCGAGAGCGGGGCATCGAGGCGGCGGGAGGCCTGCCCGGGTGTGTCAGGTCGAGCGCGGGTGGCGCAGCGGGAACGTGACCCGGACCCGGTAGCCGCCGGCGGCGGTGTGCTCGGCTTCGAACTCCCCGCCCAGCAGCGCGGCCCGTTCCCGCAGGCCCACCAGGCCGTGGCCGCCGCTGGGGAAGGCGCCCCCGGCGTGGGGGTCGGCCGGGGCGCTGTTCTCCACCGTCACCCGCAGGTGTTCTTCCGTCGTGGTCACCTGGATGGTGGTCGGGGCGCTCCCCGCGTGCTTGCGGACGTTGGTCAGGGCCTCCTGGACCGTCCGGTAGGCGGCCCCGGAGATGGCAGCGGGCAGGCCCTCCACCTCGCCCCGCACGGTGAGGGTGGTCGGGATGCCCGCGCCGGCCACCAGGGCCGGCAGGTCCTCGATCCCCGGTTGGGGGGAGTCGTCGCCGTCGGTCGTGCGCAGGACGCTGACGAGCTGGCGCAGTTCGTCCAACGTCCGGGTGCTCAGGTTCCGGATCACCCCCGCCACCTGCTGGGCGTTCGGGTCGTCCGCCGCCACCCGCAGGGCGCCGGCCTGCATCGCGATCAGGCTCACCTGGTGCGACACCACGTCGTGCATCTCGCGGGCCAGGCGTGCCCGTTCGTCGGCCCGCACGGCGTGCGCGTGCAGCACCCGCTCCCGTTCGCGGCTGACCGCCAGGTCGGCGATCTTCGCGGACAGCTCCTCGCGGGCGTGGGCGAGCAGGGCGATGGCCACGGGCATCCCGGCGACCAGGCACCCGTAGATCGCGTCGTGGACGTGCGTCGACCACTCCAGCGCGAGGAACTGGTCGATCGGCCACAGGAAGAACCGGCTGAACCACACCAGCCCCGCCGCGATGAAGGTCTGCGTCGTCAGCAGCTTGCGCCGCGCCAGCGTGCCGAGCGCGATCATCGCCGCCAGCTGCGCCCACCCGGCCAGGAAACCGGGCACGGTCAGCAGCACCACCAGGAACGGGAACCGCCGGCGCAGCACCAGCGCCACCACGGACAGGATCGACAGCACGTAGTTGTACGCCTCGGCCTCGGGCACCACCCGCAGCCACACGTCCAGCGCCGCCACCACCACGGCCGCCACGTCGAACGCCCACTGGCGGTACCGGCCGAGGAGGGCCCGCAGGGCAGCGCGCGGGACCGGTTCGGTCGGAGCACCGTCGACCCGACCGCCCGGCAGCCTCTCGACAGCGTTGCCGGACAGGGTGGGTCCTCCCGCGTCAGCCATCCGCCGGTCCTCACCGTACTGCGCCGTCATCGTGCTTGGCATGACCCGCCCTTCCCGATCACGACCCCGAGTCGGACCCGGACCAGGTCCGATTCCGCATCCTCACTCTTCGAGACAGCCTGATCACGTATACGGGACGCGGCGCGGAGGACAAAGTTGCGAGCGTGAACGTCCGCAGAGCGGACACGATGAGGGTGAGGGCACGGACACGACTGCCGCCGGGCCCCGGAGGGGCGCGGCGGCAGTCGTGGGTCGAACGGGTCAGGGGAGCTTGGCCGCCGCGGCGGTGTCGAGCAGCCAGAGGGTCCGAGATCGGCCCACCGCGCCGGCCGCGGGCAGGTCCGCCTCGGGTGCGCCGCCCAGGCCGGTCGCGACGGCGGCGGCCTTCGCCGCACCCGTCGTCATCAGCCACACCTCGCGGGACGCGCGGATCGTCGGCAGGGTCAGGCTCACCCTGGTCGGCGGCGGCTTCGGGCAGTCCCGGACGGCCACCACGGCCAGGTCGCGCTCGCGCACGGCGGGGGAGTCGGGGAAGACCGAGGCCACGTGCCCTTCCTCGCCGACGCCGAGCAGGCACACGTCGAACTCCGGCGCGGAGCCGAGCTCCTCGGCGTACGCGGCGGCGGCGGCCTCCGGGTCGTCGCCGAACCGGCCGTCCGAGGGCTCCACCACGTGCGCCCGCGCGGCGGGGACGTGGTCGAGCAGCGCCTCGCGCGCCTGGGTCTCGTTGCGCTCCGGGTGCCCGGAGGGCAGGAACCGCTCGTCGCCCCACCACAGGTCGACGCGGCTCCAGTCCACCGCGTCGCGGGCGGGCGAGGAGCGCACCTGCTCCAGCACGGCGATGCCGGTCCGCCCGCCGGTGAGGACGAGCGACGCCGTGCCGCGCGCGGCCTGGGCGTCGACCAGGGCGGTCAGCAGGCGCGCGGCCGTGGCGGCGGCCAGCAGGTCGCCGTCACGGTGCACCACCACCTCGGGCACGCTCACGAGCCCGCCTTCGACTTCGACGCCTTGGCGCGCGACTTCGCGGCCTTCGGGTCGGCAGCGCCGTCGTCCTTCGCCTTCGGGGACGCGGCCTTGGGAGCCGCGCCCTTCGGAGCCGAGCCCTTGGGGGTCGCGGTCTTCGGCGCGGCGGCCTTCGCCGTCGCCTTCACGGGAGCCGCCTTCGGCGACGGACCGGACGAGGTCGCACCCGCGTCGGGCGTGGCCGGCGCGGCGGCCGGGGCCTGCTTGCGCGACGCCGCGGTCGACTTCACCGCGGTCCGGCCGCGCACGACCTTGCCCAGCGCCTTCAACGCCGTCTCGTACACCTCGTCCGGGTCGAGCCGCCGCAGCTCCTCCGCCAGGCAGTCCCGCACCTGGCGGCGTTGCAGCGCGACCCGGCGCTCCGGCTGGCCCGGCTGCGACAGCGTGCCGACCTTGCCGTCCGGGCGCGCCAGCTCCACGACGCCCGACCGGCGCTCCAGCCGCACGTCCACGATGCCCTCGCCGCGCGCCGCCTTGGACCGCTTCACCGGCACCTTCAGGTACGCGGCCAGCCACGCGGCCAGCAGGTCGGTCGACGGGGAGTCGCTCTCCCCGCTCACCTCGGCCTCGGTGACCTTCTCGTACGGCGGCAGGTCGAACGCCGACGCGATCATGGCCCGCCACAGCGTCAGCCGCGTCCACGCCAGGTCCGTGTCACCGGGCGTGTACGACGCGCGCCGCTGCTCCAGCGCCTTGATCGGGTTCTTCTCGGCCGCCGCGTCGGTGATGCGGCGCTGCGCGAGCTGCCCGATCGGGTCCTCGGCGGGCACCGGGGGAGCCTCGTTCGGCCACCACGCCACGACCGGGGTGTCCGGCAGCAGCAGCGGCACGACGCACGAGGCGCCCTCGTTGGCCAGCTCGCCGTACAGGCGCAGCACGATCACCTCGGACGCGCCCGCGTCGCCGCCGACGCGGATCTGCGCGTCCAGCCGCGGCGCGGCCTTGCGGGCGCCGCGGGCCACCACGATCACCCGGCACGGGTGCTCGCGACTGGCGTCGTTCGCCGCGTCCACGGCGTCCTCGGTCTTCGCGCCGTCGTCCGTCACGATCACCAGCGTCAGCACCCGGCCGAGGGTGACCGCGCCACCCTCCTCGCGCAGCTGCACGAGCTTGCTGTTGACCTGGGACGTGGTCGTCGAGGGCAGGTCGATGATCACGGACGCCTCCAGTTCCTGCCGGTCCGCGCCAGCATCTCCTCCGCCGACACCGGGCCCCAGGTGCCCGCCTTGTACTTCTCGGGCGTGCCGTGGCGACCCCAGTGGTCGATGATCGGGTCCAGGATCTGCCAGGACAGCTCGACCTCGTCGTTCTTGGGGAACAGCGACGGCTCGCCGAGCAGCACGTCCAGCAGCAGCCGCTCGTACGCCTCGGGGGAGGACTCGGTGAACGCGTGGCCGTAGCCGAAGTCCATCGTGACGTCCCGGACCTCCATGCTGTTGCCGGGCACCTTGGACCCGAACCGCATGGTCACGCCCTCGTCCGGCTGTACCCGCACGACCAGGGCGTTCTGCCCCAGCTCCTCGGTGGCGGTGTCGTCGAACGGCAGGTGCGGCGCGCGCTTGAACACCACGGCCACCTCGGTGACGCGGCGGCCCAGCCGCTTGCCGGTGCGCAGGTAGAACGGCACCCCCGCCCAGCGGCGGGTGTTCACCTCGCAGGTGATCGCCGCGTAGGTCTCGGTGACCGAGTCCTTCGCGAAGCCGCCCTCCTCGACCAGGCCGGGCACCTTCTGCCCGCCCTGCCAGCCACCGGTGTACTGGCCGCGCGCCGTGGTCTCGTCGTACGGCCCGATCGCCCGGGTCGCCGACAGCACCTTGACCTTCTCGGCGCGCAGGTCGCTCGGCCGGAACGACACCGGCTCCTCCATCGCGGTCAGCGCGAGGAGCTGGAGCAGGTGGTTCTGGATCACGTCGCGGGCGGCGCCGATGCCGTCGTAGTAGCCCGCGCGACCGCCCAGGCCGATGTCCTCGGCCATGGTGATCTGCACGTGGTCGACGTAGTTCGCGTTCCAGATGGGTTCGTACAGCTGGTTCGCGAAGCGCAGCGCCAGGATGTTCTGCACCGTCTCCTTGCCGAGGTAGTGGTCGATGCGGAACACCGACTCCTCGGGGAAGACGTCGTTCACGATCTTGTTCAGCTGCTTCGCGCTGGACAGGTCGTGGCCGAACGGCTTCTCGATGACGACCCGGCGCCACTGGCCGGGGCTGTCGGTCGGCGGCGTGGCCAGGCCGGCCCGCTTGAGCTGGTTGACGACCGTGGTGAACGCGCTGGGCGGCACCGACAGGTAGAACGCGTGGTTGCCGCCCGTGCCGCGGTCGCGGTCGAGGTCGGCCAGCGTCGTGGCCAGCGTGTCGAACGCGACGTCGTCGTCGAAGGTGCCCTGCACGAACCGCATGCCCTCGGCGAGTTGGTCCCAGACCTCCTGCCGGAACGGCGTGCGCGCGTGCTCCTTGACGGCCTCGTGCACGACCTGCATGAAGTCCTGGTCGGCCCAGTCGCGGCGGGCGAAGCCGACGAGCGCGAAGCCCGGCGGCAGCAGGCCCCGGTTGGCCAGGTCGTAGATGGCGGGCATGAGCTTCTTGCGCGACAGGTCGCCCGTCACGCCGAAGATCACCAGGCCGCTGGGGCCGGCGATGCGCGGCAGCCTCTTGTCCCGCGCGTCGCGCAACGGGTTGCGCTTGAGCGGAGTGCTCACGAACCGTCCTCCTGGATTGCCTCGACGAGCTGCGCGAGCCCGGCGACGCGGTCGGTCAGGTGCAGCCGCAGCACCGGACGGCCCCGCTCGGCCAGCACCTGCCCGTCGCCGATGGCCTGGGCCAGTTGCAGCGTGCTGAGGTCGTACGGGCGCTCCGGCACGTCGAGGTGGGTCTCCGACACGCCCGTGAGCTGGAGGAACACCCCGTTCTGGTGGCCGCCCTTGTGGTACTGCCCGGTCGAGTGGAGGAACCGCGGGCCCCACCCGAAGGTGGTCTGCAGGTGCGAGCGCCGCGCCAGCTCCGGGCGGACGAGGGCGAACGAGGCGTCGTCGACCCGGTCCAGGTACGCCTGCACGGACAGGTAGCCGTGCGGCGACGAGGCGGCGACGAGCGCCGCGAGCGCGTCGGCGGTGGTCTTCACGTCGGTGGACAGCCAGCCCTCGCTCGCGTACACCTCGATCGGGCCGTCGGTGAACAGCGGCGCCGCCGACGACGAGGCGGGGGAGTCGAGCAGCGCGCGCGCCGCCTTCTTCGCCGCCTCCACGTCGGGTTGGTCGAACGGGTTGATCCCGAGCACCCGCCCGACCAGTGCGGTCGCGTACTCCCAGACCAGGAACTGCGCGCCCAGGCTGCCCTCGACGGACAGCGTGGACGAGCCGGTGGCCGGTCCGATGGCGACGGTCGTGGCGTCGGAACCGGCGTCGACGAAGCCGGGCGCGCCCGGACCCTCCACGACGACCGGCAGCAGGCCCGTGCCGTTCTTGCCGGTGGACTCGGCGATCAACTGCTCGGCCCAGTCGCCGAAGCCCGCGATGCCGGAGCCGGTGTCGGCGAAGACGACCTTCTCGGCGCCCTGCGCGTGCGCCACGCCGAACGTCGCGGCCAGCACCACGGCCGGGTTGTCGGCCGAGTCGGCGGACACCAGCGGCGCGGCGGCGGCGGCCTCGTCGAGCAGCGCCGACACGTCCGCGCCGGCCAGGCCCGAGGGGACCAGGCCGAACGCGGTCAGCGCCGAGTAGCGGCCGCCCACGTTCGGGTCGGCCAGGAACACCCTGCGGTAGCCGGCCTCGCGCGAGGCCCGCTCCAGCGGCGAGCCCGGGTCGGTCACCACGACGATCCGCGACGCGGCGTCGACGCCCGCGTCGGCGAACGCCCGCTCGAAGATGCGCCGGTGGCTGTCGGTCTCCACGGTGCCGCCCGACTTGGACGACACCACCAGCACCGTCCGCTCCAGGTCGCCGGCGAGCGCGTCGGCGACCTGGCCCGGGTCCGTCGTGTCGAGGACGACCAGCGGCACGCCCGCGGTGCCGGTGATCACCTCGGGCGCCAGCGACGAGCCGCCCATCCCGGCGAGGACCACGCGGTCCACGCCCTCGGCGAGCAGCTCGTCGCGCAGCGCGGTGATCTCCGCGACCAGCGGGCGGGACGTCTCGTGCAACGTCGTCCACGCCAGGCGGATCGACGCCTCGGGTTCCGCGTCGGGACCCCACAGCGTGGCGTCGCCGGCGGTCAGCTTGCTCGGCGCCGAATCCCGGACCAGGTCACCGATGACGGTGTCGACCTGGTCCTGGTTCGGTGTGCGGACGATCTCCACGGAGATCACCTCGGTCATGTTGTCCTCGTCCTCAGCCCTTGGCCTGGTCCAGCTGTCCGGTCACCGTGTCGAGCAGCTCCGCCCAGGACTTCTCGAACTTGTCGACGCCCTCGGTCTCCAGCGTGATGAACACGTCGTCGAGGTCGATGCCGACCTCGACCAGCTCGTCGAAGACCTGCTGCGCCTGGTCGGCCCGCCCGGTCACGGTGTCGCCCTCGATCCTGCCGTGGTCGGCGACCGCGTGCAGGGTCTTCTCGGGCATCGTGTTGACCACGTTCGGCACGACCAGCTGGTCGACGTACCGGGTGTCGGAGTAGTTCGGGTCCTTCACGCCGGTGGACGCCCACAGTGGACGCTGCGCGCGGGCGCCGTCGGCCGCGAGGGCCTCCCAGCGCTCGCCCGTGAAGGTCTCCCCGTAGGCGGCGTAGGCCAGCACGGCGTTGGCGATGGCGGCCTTGCCGCGCAGCTCCTTCGCCTTCGGGCTGTCGATCGCGTCGAGCCGCTTGTCGATCTCGCTGTCCACGCGGGACACGAAGAACGACGCGACCGAGTGGATGGTGCGCAGGTCGTGGCCGTTGGCCTTGGCCTGCTCCAGGCCGGTGAGGAACGCCTCCATCACCTTGCGGTAGCGCTCGACGGAGAAGATCAGCGTCACGTTCACGCTCACGCCCTCGGCGAGGGTGCGGGTGATCGCGGGCAGGCCCTCGATCGTGGCCGGGATCTTCACCATCAGGTTCGGCCGGTCGACGGTCTTCCACAGGTCGAGCGCCTCGGCGGCGGTGCGCTCGCTGTCCTTGGCCAGGCGCGGGTCCACCTCGATGGACACGCGGCCGTCGACGCCGTCGGTGGCGTCGTAGGTGTCGCGGAACAGGTCGCACGCGTGGCGCACGTCGGTCGTGGTGACCTCGCGCACGGTGGCGTGGACGTCCGCGCCGCGGGCGGCCAGCTCGCGGACCTGCTCGTCGTAGGCCGCGCCGTCGGACAGCGCGGCGGCGAAGATCGTCGGGTTCGTGGTCACGCCGACCACGTTCTTCTCCGCGATCAGGCTCGCCAGGTTGCCGGTGCTCAGCCGCTCGCGGGACAGGTCGTCCAGCCAGATCGACACGCCCGCGGCGCTGAGCTCGGCCAGCGGATTGCTGTTGCTCATCTCGTCAACTCCCTGAAGTCTCTACTTGGTCCGGGCCAGCGACCGGCGCGCCGCGGCGACGACGTTCTCGGTCGTGAAGCCGAACTCGCGGAACAGCGTCTGGTAGTCGGCGGAGGCGCCGAAGTGCTCGATGGAGACGATCTCGCCCGCGTCGCCCGCGAAGCGGTGCCACGGCTGGGCGATGCCCGCCTCGACGACGACGCGCGCCTTCACCGACGGCGGCAGCACGCTCTCGCGGTACGCCTCGTCCTGCGCGTCGAACCACTCGACGCTCGGCATGGACACCACGCGGGTCGCGACGCCCTCGGCCTCCAGCACCTCGCGCGCCTCGACGGCGATCTGCAGCTCCGAGCCGGTGGCGATCAGCACCAGCTCCGGGTCGCCCTCGCCGGCCAGCACGTAGCCGCCGCGCGCGACGCCCTCGGTGGCCTTCTCCCTGGTGCCCGCGAGCACCGGCAGGTTCTGCCGGGTCAGCGCGATGCCCTTGGGGCCCTCGGGGTTCTCGATCGTGGCGCGCCAGGCGGCGGCCGTCTCGTTCGCGTCACCGGGGCGCAGCACGGTCAGGCCGGGGATGGCGCGCAGCGCGGCCAGGTGCTCGACCGGCTGGTGGGTGGGGCCGTCCTCGCCGAGGCCGATGGAGTCGTGCGTCCACACGTAGACGACGGGGGACTTCATCAGCGCGGCCAGCCGGACCGCCGGGCGCATGTAGTCGCTGAACACCAGGAACGTGCCGCCGTACGGGCGGGTCGGGCCGTGCAGCGCGATGCCGTTGAGGATCGAGCCCATGGCGTGCTCGCGGACGCCGAAGTGCAGCGTGCGGCCGTACGGGTTGGCGTTCCACATCTTGGTGGAGATGCCCTCGGGGCCGAACGAGTCGACGCCCTTCATGGTGGTGTTGTTCGACTCCGCCAGGTCGGCCGAGCCGCCCCACAGCTCCGGCAGCACGTCCTTGAGCGAGTTCAGCACCTCGCCGGACGCCTTGCGCGTCGCCACGCCCTTGGGGTCCGGGTCCCACGACGGCAGCGCGTCGGTCCACCCCTCGGGCAGGCTCCGGCCGATCAGGCGGTCCAGCAGCGCCTTGCGCTCGGGGTTCTTCGCGGCCCACGCGTCGAACGACTCCTGCCACTCGGCCTTGGCCCGCTCGCCGCGCCCGATCACCGCGCGGGTGTGCCGGATGACCTCGTCGGAGACCTCGAAGGTCTGCTCCGGGTCGAAGCCGAGGATGCGCTTGACCTCGGCGACCTCGTCCGCGCCCAGGGCCGCGCCGTGCGCCGCGCCGGTGTTCTGCTTGTTCGGCGAGGGGTAGCCGATGATGGTGCGCAGCAGGATGAACGACGGGCGCTCGGTCTCGGCCTTCGCGTTCTCCAGGGCCTCGAGGATGCCGGCGACGTTCTCGCCGCCCTCGACGACCTGCACGTGCCAGCCGTACGCCTCGTAGCGCTTCGCGGTGTCCTCGGACAGCGCGATCGTCGTGTCGTCCTCGATGGAGATCTTGTTGTCGTCGTAGATCACCGTGAGGTTGCCGAGCTTCTGCGTGCCCGCCAGGGACGACGCCTCGCTGGTCACGCCCTCCTCGATGTCGCCGTCGGAGGCGATCACGAAGATGTCGTGGTCGAACGGGCTGCGGCCGACGGGGGCGTCCGGGTCGAACAGGCCGCGCTCGCGGCGGGCGCCCATCGCCATGCCGACCGCGGAGGCCAGGCCCTGGCCGAGCGGGCCGGTGGTGATCTCCACGCCGGGCGTGTGCCGGTGCTCGGGGTGGCCCGGGGTCTTCGAGCCCCAGGTGCGCAGCGCCTTGAGGTCGTCCAGCTCCAGGCCGTACCCGTTCAGGTACAGCTGGATGTAGAGGGTCAGGCTGGAGTGGCCCGCGCTGAGCACGAACCGGTCGCGGCCGATCCAGTCGGGGTCGGCCGGGTCGTGCCGCATCACCCGCTGGAACAGGGTGTACGCCAGCGGCGCGAGGCTCATGGCGGTGCCGGGGTGGCCGTTGCCGACCTTCTGCACGGCGTCCGCCGCCAGCACGCGCGCGGTGTCCACCGCACGGCGGTCCAGGTCGGTCCAGTCGTCGGGCAGGCGGGCTTCGGTCAACCGGGCGATGTCATCGGTGACGGACACTGACTTCCAGCTCCAAACTCAGTAGGCGGCGGTTGACGGCTGGCGGTGAACTTAATCGTGTCCGTCAGGCCCGATCCGCGGTTCCCAAGGTCCACCGGCCAGCCTAGTCCGGACAGCGGACGCTCGTGCGACTCACGCTCTGTGGGTGTACGCACAAGCGTGGTTGGTGCGTTCAGGGACTACCCGAACGGGCTTCGTCTCCAACACGCGGTTACGATCTGCTCATTCCCCCGGACCGACGAGGAGCGCCCTGTCATGAGTGCCGTCACCGAGGCCCCGGCGCGGTCGCCCCGACAGGTCGTCGGTGCGTACGTGGCGCTGACCAAGCCCCGGGTGATCGAACTGCTCCTGATCACCACGATCCCGGCGATGCTGCTGGCCGAGCGCGGCCTGCCGCCGCTGTGGTTGATCGCCTGCACCCTGGCCGGCGGCACCCTGGCGGCGGGTTCGGCGAACGCGCTCAACTGCTACGTGGACGCCGACATCGACTCGGTGATGAAGCGCACCAGCGCCCGGCCGCTGGCGAAGGACTCGATCCCGCCGCGCAACGCGCTGGTCTTCGGCATCGTGCTCGGCGTCGTGTCGTTCGGGTTCCTGTGGTTGACCACGAACCTGATGTCCGCCGTGTTCGCGGTGGCCACGATCCTGTTCTACATCTTCGTCTACACCCTGGTGCTCAAGCGCCGGACCTCCCAGAACATCATCTGGGGCGGCATGGCCGGCTGCATGCCGGTGATCATCGGCTGGTCGGCGGTGACCGGCACCGTGGCGTGGCCCGCGCTGGTGATGTTCGGCGTGATCTTCTTCTGGACGCCCCCGCACACGTGGGCGCTCGCGATGAAGTTCAAGGAGGACTACGCGCGGGCGGGCGTGCCGATGCTGCCGGTGGTGGCGACGGCGCAGCAGGTGACCCGGCAGATCGTCATCTACTCGTGGATCACGGTCGTGTGCACCCTGCTGCTGGCTCCGGTGACGTCGTGGATCTACCTCGCGGTCGCCGCCGCCTCGGGCGTGTGGTTCGCGGTGTTCGCGCACCGCCTGCACGGCGTCGTGCGGCGCGGCGGGTCGACGAACACGATGAAGTTCTTCCACCTGTCGAACCTGTACCTGATGCTCGTGTTCTGCGGCCTCGCCGTGGACGCGGTGGTCGGCCTGCCGGTCCTCGGCTGGCCGTTCTGATCCCCCTGATCACACCGGCGTGGTAACCGCGTCGATCGCGGTCACGTTCCGTGCTCACCACGTGACCCCCTTTCCGCATGATTGCGGACAAACGTGTTCGGCGTGCCCGCGCCGACCCCCGCGCCCCGTCGATCCGGAGAGGGGCGCAGGCCGGTGCCGCGCGACTTCGTCGAGCCCGTCGGGACCGTCGAAGAGGCGGGAGCGCACCACCGACCTGCGGGCGACCGACGACTGACGCCTCAGGACACGGCCGTGAGCAGGTCGTTCACCGTGGGGTCGTCCAGCGACTCCACGATGCACGACCACAGCTCCAGGTTGGCCGTCGCCCACCGGGAGTAGGTCGCCGCCGCCTCCGGGTCGTAGAAGTAGTACCCCGCGTCGTGCTTGTTCCGCTGCTCGCCGACGATCTTGTGCGCCAGTTCGCGCAGCGTGATCCCGTTCTCCTCGAGGTACTTGGGGGCCAGCACCACCGGCGTCACCGGCAGGGCCTTGAACAGGGTGTCCGCGTCGGACAGCGCCTGCGCCTCCGGCGAGATGTCGCGGTGGCGGGTGCGCATCTCGGCCTCCTCGACCACCTCGTCGACGCGCGCCGCGACGTCGTCCGGGACGCCCGCGCGGGCCAGGATGTCCAGGCGCAGGTTGCGCCCGTCCACGGGCAGCGAGTTGCGCCGGACCATGTAGTTCACGTCGTGGACCAGGGCGGCCGCCTCGACCAGCGCGACGTCGGAGCCGTTGCGCCGGGCGAAGTGGACGGCCTTGTCACGCACGAAGCTGACGTGGTGCCAGCCGTGGAACTGGAGGCGGGCGGCCAGGTCGTGGCACAGGCGCCACACCTCGCGCTCGACCTCGGTGATCGACCTCGTCGCGACCGTCGCGGCGCCGTTCGTCGTGGCAGTGCTCATCGGGCCCCTCCCGTGTCGGGTGGGCCGATGGTAAGCGCGCGCAGGACCGCGATGGGGCCTAAAGACTCTGCGTCAGCACCTCCAACCTCGACTCGACCGGCACGTGGCGGTGGCTCGTGCGGGTGTCCGGGTCGTAGCTGAGGCTCCACGGGCGCACCGCGCGCGACTTGACCAGGAACGTCAAGGTGTCGTCGGCGGCCTTCGGGATGCGGTGGAACTCGTGCGCGAGCATCGTGCCCGAGTTGCCCTCCACCGCCTGGGCGCTGCGCAGCAGCGTGGTCGCCAGGATCGCCCGGTCGTCGTGGGCCACCTCGGCGTCGAAGCGCTCGTGCAGGTAGGAGCCTTGCAGGATGGTGGTGCAGAAGTGGTAGCGGTGGTTGTGGATCGAGTCGGCGTAGCCCGGCCGCCAGTCGCACTGCGGCTTGTACTCGTGCAGCCAGAACGTGAAGGGCTCGGCCGGCTCGTCGCGCAGGCACCACGCGAAGTGGGTCGTGGTCTCGCGCGATCTGGCCACCACCCGCATCTCGTCCTGCGGTGAGAGGGCGCGCAGGTGCCCGCGCAACCCCTCCCGCAGCCCGGGGCGGTCCGCCCACTCCCGGAAACGCCTCTCGACGTGTCCCCAGTGGTCGACGACAGGGAGGTCGGCCACGGAGATGAGCGTGGCGAGTTCCGCGAGGGCGGAGAACCCGGTGGACTCGGTCGGCACGACTTATCAGCTCCCCAACTGAGCGGACGCGGAGAATTCTTTGCGGAACCGGTGGAACTTCTCCTCCAGCTCTCGGAACCCGTCGTCGGTGAGCGGAGTCCCGGTGATCTTCTCGAACAGGGCGAGGAAGTCGAACCGGCTGGTGCCCGGGGTGATGGAGATGTGGAGCCCTGCCTTGGAATTGCTGATGCGCAGGAACTCGGTGCGTTCCATCCCGTAGACGAACGACCCCTCGGTGAACCGCAGCGTACGCGGGTAGAGGCGCACCACGCCCGCGCTGGTGTTGCTGTACAGGGTCAGCCAGGCGCTGTCGTCGAACAGCTCCAGCCGGTCCAGCGGCGGGTCCGACACGATCGTCAGGTCGATGTTCGAGCAGCGCCCGCGGGCCAGGAACAGGCCCACCAGGCCGACGTGGATCTGCTCGCGCAACCGGGCCACGATCGTGTCGTAGTCGCCGTCCGCGCCCTCGTGCCGCAGCAGGTAGCGGGCGCGCCCGCTGATCGCGTCGCCGTCCCGTGGATCGGCCAGGACGGCCTTGAGCTCGCACTCCGTCTGCGACAGCAGCAGCCGGCAGGCCGCGTAGCGACCCGCGAAGCCGCGGAACACGTACAGCCGGGTCCGCTCCAGGTCCTGCATCATGACCTGGTTGAACGCCGGGTCGGGCCTCGCCGTCGGCTCGAACACGTGGCTGGGGAAGAACTCGCGGTCGAGCGCGCGGTACTCGGCGGTCAGCTCGCGCAGCGCCTTCCGGCTCTCCTCGACGACCGGCGCCACGAGGGCGCGCTGCGTCGCGGAGCTGGTGATGAGCGTCTGCCCGAACCCGACCACCGCGGACACCATGGTGCCGGTGCCCAGCGCGGTGACGAGCGTCCGGGCCACACCTTGATCCATCGCGCTGGAAATGGTCAGGCAGATACCGGAAGTCACGACGAGGGTCAGCAGGAGCAAGCCCGTACGGGTCCAGAACAATTCCTGTAACAGGTTGCTGCGGACGCCCCGCGGCTCCGCGGACACGATGTCACCTCCTTGGCTTCCACCTGAACGGCCGAATGCCCTCGGTATCCGATCAAGTGCGCGCAGTTACTGTACGCGCGCGTAGGCAACGGCGGAAGCGGTAGTTAGTGGCACATTTGCGGATAATTTCGTAGATCGACGACAGCGCACGGTGACCGGCGTTGGGCCTGCCGGTGGGGCCTGCCGTGGGTCGCCCGGGGTCGACCCATAACATCGGCAACCATGCGTACTGTCGGCCGTACGGCCCTGGCCATCGTCTCCCTGTTGTCCGCCGGTCTGGCGCTGACCGCGTGCACGGCGAGCGACCGGCCGTCCACCCTGACCAACACCCCGAGCGCCACGGCCCAGCAGCAGGCCGACCCGACCAGGGCGAGCGAGGCCGACCTGCCCGAGCCCAGCGGCCCGCCGTGCGAGGTCGCCCAGTACGTGGTGACCGGCGCGCCCGGCGAGAAGCCGGCCATCACCGTCCCCACCGGCTGCACCCCGCAGGACGGGCTGCTCGTCGAGGACATCACCGAGGGCACCGGCCCGGAGATCAAGCAGGGCTCCACCGCGTCGCTGCACTACGTGCTGGCCACCTTCCGCGACCAGCGCACGCGCGAGGCGTCGTGGGACAACGGCCAGCCGTTCGAGCTGACCAACATCGGCCAGGCCAGTGTCATCCAGGGCTGGAACGAGGGCCTCATCGGCCTGAAGGAGGGCGGCCGGCGCCTGCTCGTCGTGCCGTCGGACAAGGGCTACCCCAACGGCAAGGGCGACATCCAGCCCGGCGAGACGCTGATCTTCGTCGTGGACGCCGTCAAGGTCGAGGGCTGATCCCGCACCACCGCGCGCGAGGGGGGCCCGCCGACGTGCGGGCCCCCTCGCCGCTCCCGGGACCCCGCCCCGGACGCCCGTGCTCAGGGCACGAGCAGCAGCTTGCCCGTCGTGCGGCGGCCCTCCAGGTCCTCGTGCGCCCGCCGCGCCTCGGCCAGCGGGTAACGCCCGCCGACCCGCACCCGCAGCGACCCGTCCGCGACGGCGGCGAACAGCTCGCCCGCGCGCCACTCCAGCTCCTCGCGCGTCGCCACGTGCGCGCCCAGCGACGGCCGGGTCAGGAACACCGAACCCGCCTCGTTGAGCCGCTGCGGGTCGAACGGCGGCACCGCGCCGCCGGCCCCGCCGAACAGCGCCAGCACGCCCCGCGGCCGCAGGCTCGCCAGGCTGCCGTCGAACGTGGTGCGGCCGACCCCGTCGTACACCGCCGCCACGCCCACCCCGCCGGTCAGCTCCCGCACCACCGGCGCGAAGTCCGCGACCTCGTCGTACCGGATCACCTCGTCGGCGCCCGCGCCGCGCGCCAGCGCCTCCTTCTCCGGCGTGGACACCGTGCCGACCACCCGCGCGCCGCGCGCCTTCGCCAACTGCACGAGCAGCAGCCCCACCCCGCCCGCGGCGGCGTGCACGAGCACCACGTCACCCCGCTGGACGGGGTAGGTGGACACGACCAGGTAGTGCGCGGTGAGCCCCTGGAGCAGCAGCGCGCCCGCCGTGTCGTCGTCCACCCCGTCGGGCACCGGCACCGCGCCCGCGGCGGGCACGACGGCCTGCTCGGCGTAGCTGCCCAGGGCCTGCGCCCAGGCCACCCGGTCACCCACCGCGAACCCGGACACGTCCGGGCCGACCGCGCTCACCCGACCGGTGCCCTCCAGGCCGATGCCGAACGGCAGCGGCAGCGGGTAGCGGCCCTCGCGGTGGTAGCAGTCGATGAAGTTCACCCCGGCGGCCGCCACGTCCACCAGCAGCTCGCCCGCGCCGGGTGACTCCGCCTCCACGTCGGTGAACTCCAGCGCTTCCGGGCCACCGGTCGCGCGCACCACCACAGCCTTGGGCATAACCGCTCCTCCGTGCGTGTCCTGATCCGTCACCCGCCGAGCGCGACCCGGCGCGCCAGTCCCAGCGGCAGCGCGCCGGAACCGGCCAACGTGTCGTGGAAGTCGCGCAGCGAGCCCGTGTACTCCCCGCGGATGCGGTCGATCTCCAGCGCTCCCGTCAGGTAGGACGGGGCCTGCGTCGGCCACGCGCAGTACCTCGTCACCTCGCCCGCGGCCGTGCCGGGCGTCAGCGACGCCTTCGTCGTCATGAAGTGCTCGGCCTCCTCGACGCCCATGTCGCCGCAGTGCAGGGCGGTGTCCACGATCATCCGGGCCGCCCGGAACAGCCGCGCCTCGACGTGCGCCAGCTCCTTCTCGCGCGTGGTGAAGTAGCCGTGCTCGCGCAGCAGCTTCTCCGCGTACAGCGCCCAGCCCTCGGAGAAGTACGGCGTGCGGAACACCTTGCGCACCGGCCGGTCCTGCGCGGCCAGCCACGACAGGTGCCAGTGGTGGCCCGGGTACGCCTCGTGCACCGCGATCGAGGCCATCTGCGCCCGCGAGTTCGTGCGCAGCCGCTGCGCGGTCTGCTCGGCGGTGAACCCGTCCGGCGGGAACGGCACGAAGAAGTGCCCCGTCCGCCGGTCGGTCAGCGGCGGCGGCGACATGTACGAGGCGACCGACAGCACCGGCCGCTGGAACGTCGGCGACGGCACCACCCGGCAGTCCTCGCCCTCGGGCAGCGTCACCAGGCCGTGCTCGGCCAGGAACTCCCGCGCCCGCCGCGTCTCCGCCTCGTACTCGGCGCGCATGTCCTCCGGCGTCGGCGGGTAGTCGTCCTGGAGCGACAGCATCACCGCGTGCCAGTCGTCCTGGCCCGCCAGCTCGCGCATCTCCGCTTCCAGCTCCGCGTACGCCGCCTTGCCGCGCTCGTGCAGCTCCGCCGCGCCGTAGCCCAGCACCTCCTGGTCGACCAGCAACCGCGAGTACAGCTCCTCGCCCATCCGCCAGTCGCCGGCCGCCCGGGTCTCGAACTCGTCGAGGAACGCGGCCAGCTCGTCGAACGCGCGCGCGGCCGGTTCGGCGGCCTCGGCCAACTCCGCCCGCAGCGCCGGGTCGGACACCTCGGCGGGCAGCGTGCCGGTGAGGAACGCCCGGCCCGTCCTGGCCTGCGCCGCGCCCCGGCGCACGATCTTCGCCGACGCCAGCCCCGGGTCCAGGTTCGCGCGGCACGCGGCCAGCACCGAGGGCACCTCGGCGAGCCGCCCGACCACGCTCGCCACCAGCTCCGGCTCCGGCCGCAACCGGTGCAGGAACGCCGTGAACAGCGGGAACAACACGGCGCCGGTGTAGGCCGACGGGTCGCGCCGCCACTCCGGCCAGGACGCCCTCGCCCGCAGGCCGCGCAGCACCGAGATCACGAGGTCCCGGTCCACCGAGCCCTCCAGGTCGTCGGTCCGCACCGCGGCGAACCGGTCGAGCCAGGCGCCGGCCTCGCGGTCCCGCCGGGCGAACGCGGCGGCGCCGAAGTCGCCGAGGGTGTGGTCGTGGGCCGGGGAGCCGAGCATCGCGGCGATCCCCGGGTTGTGGTCGAAGTGCCAGGTCAGGAACTGCGCGACCAGCTGGTCGAGGCTCGTGGTTTCGGTCACGACCACGCAAGTTACCCGCAGGTCAGTCGGTTCGGGCGGCGGCGCGGTGCCCGTTCGGCTTTGCCCGTTGACGTTCGTCCCCGGCCGGGTGAGGCCGCTCACGGCACGGAAGTTACCGGCAGGTTCTAGTCTGGGCGGGTGGCTGAGGACAAGGGTGCTGAGGACAAGGGCGAGGACAGGAAGGTCGACCCCCGGAAGGTCGAGCGCGGTGTGAAGACCGCGTCCGCTTTCGTGGCCGCGCACGGCAAGCCCGTGCGCGCCGTCGTGGAGAACGTCGGCCGCGCCGGCGCGCGGATCGTGCTCGTGGGCGACGACGGCGCGATGGGCGACGTCGTGCTGCCGGACGTGGCGACGGCCGAGGCCGTCGTCGAGGCGGCGGCCGACGTGGAGAAGCACGAGTGGGACCGCGAGACCACGGCCGCGGTGAAGATCGGCCCGGCCCACCGGCGGAAGATGGCCGGCCGGTGAAGGTCCTCTTCGCCACCTGCGCGTCCCTGCCGGAGGGCGACGGCGACGACGCGGCGCTGATCGACGCCCTCGCCGACGTCGGCGTGCACGCCGCGTGGGCCGAGTGGGGCACGCCGCTCGACGCGGACCTCGTCGTGCTGCGGTCCACCTGGGACTACCCCGAGCGGCTGCCCGAGTTCCTGGCGTGGTGCGACGCGCAACCCCGCCTCGTGAACCCGGCCTCCGTCGTGCGGTGGAACACGGACAAGGCGTACCTGGTGGACCTCGCGCGGGCCGGCGTCCCGATCGTGCCGACCGCGTTGGCCACCCCCGGGTTCACCGACTGGCCCGACGGCGAGTTCGTCGTCAAGCCCGCGGTCGGCGCGGGCTCCCGGGGCGTGCTGCGCGTGGCGGCGGGCGACCACGGGACGGCGGCGCGACACCTGGCGTCCCTCGACGGCCCGGCGCTCGTGCAGCCGTACCAGTCCCGGGTGGACTCCCTGGGCGAGACCGCCGTGGTGTTCCTGGGCGGCCAGTACTCGCACGCCTTCGCCAAGGGCGCGATGCTCACCCCGGACGCCGAGTACGACGAGTCCGGCCTCTACGTCCTGGAACGCCTCTCCGGCGCCACCCCCACCCCGGCCCAGCGCCGCGTGGCCGAGGACGTCCTGGACGCCGCGTCGGCCCTGCTCTCCGTGCCCCGCCACGAGCTGCTCTACGCCCGCGTGGACCTGGTCCCCGACGCGACCGGCTCCCCGGTGCTGATGGAGCTGGAACTGGTCGAACCCTCGCTGGGCTTCCGCCAGAACGACCCCACCGCCCCGCTCCGCTTCGCCTCCGCCGTCCGAACCGCCCTCTCCCGCTGACTCTCGGGGGTCAGGGGCGGAGGCCCGAGCCGATGCCGGTCAGGGAGCGGACTTCCATCTCGGCCTGCTTGACCGGGTCGGGCTCCTCCTTCGACAGGACCGTGCCCAGGTAGCCGCACAGGAACGAGAACGGGATCGAGACCAGGCCCGGGTTGCCGAGCGGGAACCAGGCGAAGTCGACGTCCGGGAAGATCGACGTCTTCGTGCCCGACACCGCGGGGGAGAAGGCGATCAGCACGATGCACGAGCCGAGCCCGCCGTAGACCGCCCACAGGGTGCCCGGCGTGTTGAACCGCTTCCAGAACATCGAGTAGATGATCGTCGACAGGTTCGCCGACGCGGCCAGCGCGAACGCCAGCGCCACCAGGAACGCGACGTTCTGCCCGTTGGCCGCGATGCCGCCGGCGATCGCGAGCACGCCCACGACCACCGCGGTCAGGCGGGCGACGCGGACCTCCGAGCTCGGGTCGGCCCGGCCGTGCTTGATCACGTTGGCGTACACGTCGTGCGCGAACGACGCCGACGCCGTCAGCGTCAGCCCCGCCACCACCGCCAGGATCGTCGCGAACGCCACGGCGCTGACGACGCCCAGCAGCACCGCGCCGCCGACCTCGTAGGCCAGCAGCGGCGCGGCGGAGTTCTCGCCGCCCGGCGCGGACCTGATGTCCTCGGCGCCCACCAGCGCCAGCGCGCCGAAGCCGATGACCAGCGTGCACAGGTAGAAGATCGCCATCATCCACGTCGCCCATACCACCGAGCGGCGCGCCTCGCGGGCGTTCGGCACGGTGTAGAAGCGCATCAGCACGTGCGGCAGCGACGCGGTGCCCAGCACGAGCGCCAGCGCCAGGGACAGGAAGTCCAGCCGGCTCAGCGTGGTGCCGCCGTACCGGGCTCCGGGCTCCAGCACCTCCGGTCCGAGCGGGGTGTTGCGCGACGCGGTCTCCAGGATCGCCGACAGGCTGAACCCGAACTTGCCGAGCAGGAACACCGTCATCAGGGTCACGCACAGGATCAGGAAGACGGCCTTGATGATCTGCACCCACGTGGTGCCCTTCATGCCGCCCAGCAGCACGTACAGCACCATGACGATGCCCACCACGGCGATGACGACCGCCTGGCCGCCCTTGGTGTGCACGTCCAGCAGCAGCGCCATCAGCGCGCCCGCGCCCGCCATCTGCGCGATCATGTAGAACAGCGAGATCACCAGCGTCACGTTCGCCGCCGCCGCGCGCACGGGCCGCTGCCGCATCCGGAACGCCAGCACGTCGCCGAGGGTGAACCGGCCGGTGTTGCGCAGCCGCTCCGAGATGATCATCAGGCCCATCAGCCAGGACACGACCCAGCCGATGGAGTAGAGGAACCCGTCGTAGCCGTTGACCGCGATGCTGCCGGAGATGCCGAGGAACGACGCGGCGGACAGGAAGTCGCCGGACAGCGCGATGCCGTTCTGCGGCCCGGTGAAGCTCGACCCCGCGGCGTAGTAGTCCGCCGCCGTCGAGTTGCGGCTGCCCGCGCGGTACACGATGAACAGGGTGATCAGCACGAAGACGCCGAAGACGCCGAGGTTGATCGCGGTGTTGCCGCCCATCAGGCGCGGTCCTCCGTGGTGAGCGAGCGGACCGCGGCCACCTGCGGGTCCAGCCTGCGCCGCGCGTAGCGGGCGTACGCCAGGGTCAGCGCGATCGTCGTGACGAACTGGAGCAGGCCGAACAGCAGGCCCACGTTGATCACCCCGAGCACCGGCGTGCCCATGAAGTCCGGCGCCCACGCCGACAGCGACACGTACCCGAGGTACCAGAGCAGGAATCCGCACGTGGCGGGCACGACGAAGATCATCGTTCGTCGGCGCAGCTCCTGGAAATCGGCGCTGTCGCGAAGGGCGACGAAGTCCGGTTCTCCCGCTTCGTCGACCAACAACGGCGGCGGCGGTTCGTCGAAAGTGGCGAAGCCGCGTCCGCCGCGGGCGTGTCGCGAATCCGTCGGAGGCAGGATCGCCTTCGTCATCAATCCTCCACGGGAATTGTGCACGCCGCGCAACGGGGTGCTCCGGCAGCCGGCGGGCGCTCAGCGTAACCGCGCCGGCCGGCTAGTCAACGCCCCCGCCGACCTGGACACGACCACCGGCCCTGGCCGGCAGCGGCCCCCCGCTTGCGCGGTTAACCGGAAAACTTCCGACCGTCACGCTCCGCCGATCGGATGAGGACCTACCGCAAGGTCGTTGTCCCCCGCCTGTCCACCACCTACTATCGCGCAGCAACATCCGCCCGTCCGCGCCGAAAAGGTTGCGGCGTCGTTCGACTGTGAAACAACTACGGACTTTCCGGGGCTTGTCTGGTGACTGGCGACAACAACGCGCGCGGGCAGTGGTGGAGAGCCGTCGCGGACTGGCGGAATTGGCGTCTGCCGGTCAAGCTCGCCGCCGTGCTGGCGGTGCCGGTCCTCGTCGCCGTCGGCGCGGGCCTCGTGCAGATCCGCGGTTACGTCACGAGCGCGGACAACTACTCCGCGATGCAGCGCCTCGTCACGCTGCGCGCCGGCCTCGACCCGCTGATCGAGGGCGTCCAGGCCGAACGCGCCCTCGCCGCCCGGCGCGCGGACGACGGTGGCGTCGACGCCCGGGACTACCGCGACCTGACCCGCGCCACCGACACCGCGGCCGCGGGCGTGAAGAACCTGATGGGGCGCACCAGCACGCTCGGCGAGGTCACCGCCGCCCGGTACCGGGACGTGGTCGTGCAGCTCGACGGCCTGCCGCAGCTGCGCGACCGGGTGCTCGCGGGCAGCGTCGACCTCTCCGGCGGCATCGGCGGCTACAGCGTGGTGCTGCGCGCCCTGATGGACTTCGACCAGGCCATGGTCGGCGACTTCGGCGACCCGGCCCTGTCCGGCACGGCCACCGCCCTGCACAACCTCGCCATGGCGGGCGAGCAGGTGTCCTGGCAGCACGCCGTCGTCCTCGCGGGCGCCGGCCGCGGCTCCCTGCTCGACACCGAGCGCACCTCGCTGGAGCAGTCCTGGACCCGCCAGCAGGACAAGCTGGCCGACTTCTCCGCGGTCGCCACCCCCGAGCAGCAGGCCGACTACCGCGCCGCCGTCTCCGGCCCCGACGTCGACGTGCGCAACCGCGTCCTCCAGGACGTGCGCGCCAACCCGGCCGCGGTCCGCGACGTCGACGTCGACGAGTGGAACAGCGGCTCGCAGGGCACGCTCAAGCAGCTCGGCGTCGTGATGCGCGGCCTGGAGGCGCGGCTGGACACCACCGCGTCCCGCCTCCAGGACTCCACGTCCGACCTGGCCGGCGCGGCCTCGGTGATCCTGCTGGCGTCCCTGTTCACCGCCGCGGCCATCGGCTTCGTGGTCGGCAGCTACCTGCTGCGCTCGCTGCGCGCCCTGCGCACCGCCGCGCTGGACGTCGCCGAGCACCGCCTGCCCGCGCTGGTCGCGCAGCTGCGCGAGAACAGCGCCCACGACGTGACCGTCGAGCCCGTGCCCGTGCACACCCGGGAGGAGCTGGGCCAGCTGGCGCGCGCGTTCGACGCGGTGCACCGGCAGGCGGTCAGCTCCGCGGCCGAGCAGGCCGCCCTGCGCACCGGCATGCGCAACGCGTTCACCAACCTGTCCCGCCGCAGCCAGGGCCTCGTGGAGCGGCAGCTCCGGCTCATGGAGGAGCTGGAGCGCCAGGAGGAGAACCCCGAGCAGCTGGCGAACCTGTTCAAGCTGGACAACCTCGCCACCCGGATGCGCCGCAACAACGAGAACCTGATGGTGCTCTCCGGCAGCGACGTGGCCCGCCGCTTCACCCGCCCGGTGCCGCTGGGCGACGTGCTGCGCGCCGCCGCGTCCGAGATCGAGCAGTACCAGCGCGTCGTCGTGCAGACCACGCCGTCCGTCGAGGTCGTCGGCTACGCCGCGGGCGACCTGGTCCGGCTGGTCGCCGAGCTGCTGGACAACGCGACCACGTTCTCGCCGCCGCGCACCCAGGTCGTGGTGGGCGGCCGGCCGCGCCCCGGCGGGGGCGTGCTGGTCGACGTGGTCGACCTGGGCGTCGGCATGGCGGAGGAGGACCTGGCGCAGGCCAACCGCCGGATCGCGCTCGCCGCCGAGGACGAGTCCGGCGAGCTGCCGGTGTCCCGCCAGCTCGGCCTGTACGTGGTCGGCAGGCTCGCCGGGCGGCACGGCATCGAGGTCGTGCTGCGCGAGCAGGGCGACGGCCTGCGCGCCGTCGTGGCGCTGCCCGCCGAACTGGTCCGCGCCGTCTCCTCGGCACCCGCGCGCCCGGTGCCCGCCCAGGTCGGCGGTCCGGTGGCGCAGCGGCTGGCACAGCCCCAGGCCGGTGGACCGCCGTCCGGTCCCCTGCCGGTCGTGGGCCGACCGGGTCCGGGCCGGCTGCCCGTGCCCGGCGCGCACCGGGCGGCGCCGCACGCCGGACCCCCCGACGGCGCGGCGGTGGACCTGCCGCCGCGCTCGGGCCGGCCGTCGCTGCCGCAGCCCGTCCTGCCGAAGCCCGGCCTGCCTCCCGTCGTGCCGCTGGAGGAGGACGGCTGGGCGCCGTTCCGCGGCACCACCGCCCCCGACGCGCCGACCCCGGCCACGCCCGCCGGTGACGGCCCCGGGCGCGCCGGGTCGGTCTGGTTCGGCGGCACCAGGGCGCCGTCGAGCCCCGCGGAACCCGCGCGGCACCGCGCCGCGGACACCCACGAGCGCGGGGAGGCGCCCGTGGACGAGAACCCGGCGGGGCTGCCGAAGAGGCGGCCCCGCACCAACCTTGTGCCGGAACGGCCGGGTGCGCCCGATGTGGTGGCACCCGTACGGAGGGATCCGCAGGCGACACGCGGTTTCCTCGCCAGCTACCAGACCGGCGTCCGGCAAGGTGAGCGGGAATCCGGTGGGAACAGAGCTGGGCAGGAGAGTGGATGAGCACGCAGAAGTCGCGGCAGGTCGACCGGTTCGGCTGGCTGGTGGGCAACTTCGCCGAGCGCGTGCCGGGGGTGGCCCACGCCGTGGTGATCTCGGTGGACGGCCTGCTGCTCACCGCGTCGAACGGGCTGCCGAACGACCGGGCGGACCAGTTGGCGGCCATCGCGGCCGGCGTGGCGAGCCTCACGGAGTCGGCGTCGCACTGCTTCGACGGCGGCGCGGTGCTGCGCTCGGTGATCGAGATGCAGTACGGGATCATGCTGCTGATGTCGATCCGGGACGGCTCGTGCCTCGCGGTGCTGGCCGCGCCGGACGCCGACGTGGGGCAGGTCGCCTACGAGATGACGGTCGTCGTCGAGCAGGTCGGCCAGCTCCTCACCCCAGAGCTGCGCGCTCAGCTCCACGGCGCGAAGCGGATGATGGCCCGCCCTTCCGCGTGAGGTGGTCATGAGCGATCGGGAGCCACCGAACGAGCAGGCGTTCGCCGACCTGCTCAACGGGTTCAGCTTCGACTCGCGCCGGCGCCGGTCGGGCAAGGCCGTGCCGGAGCAGCCACCGGCCGGGGCGACGGGGGACACCAGGCCGCACCGCCCGGTGTTCGACGACGAGGACGACGACTTCGACTACCCCCGCGAGGAGGCGGCGTCGATCGTCCGCGCCTACTCGTGGACCGGTGGCCGCACCACCTCGTCGTACCAGCTGGAGGTCGAGACGCTGGTGTCCGCGGTCGACTGGGAGTACCCGGGCGGCCTGAAGGCCGAGTACCACGAGGTGATCTCGCTCGTGGGGGCGCCGCGGTCGGTGGCGGAGGTCGCGGCGCTGCTGCGGCTGCCGCTGGGGGTGGCGAAGGTCCTGCTCGGCGACATGGCCGAGCGGGGCCTGATCGACGTGCACCGGACCGGTTCCGGCGACGGCGGGGAACCCGACCTCGGGCTGATGGAGCGCGTGCTCGCGGGCCTGCGCCGGCTCTGAACCCGGCGCGCCTCGCGAGAAGATCGGGCATGCGACCTACTATGGCTTCAGTGTCTACCGAAGAAGACGGTCGACCGGAGCTGAGGGGGACGCATGAGCGTGGGACGGGAAACCCGGCTGTCCGCGTGGATCGAGCGGTTCGCGGCGCACTTCGAGAAGGAGGGCATCCCGCTGATCGGCGGGCGCATCCTCGGCTACCTGCTGGTGTGCCAACCGACCGAGCGGACCGCCGCCGAGCTGTCCCAGGAGCTGGAGGCGAGCAGCGGTTCGATCAGCACGAACATGAAGTTCCTGGTCAACGCCGGCCTCGTGACGAAGCGCACGCGCCGCGGCCGGCAGGCGTCGCAGTACCGCATCAACGAGAAGCGCTGGGCCGACCTGGTGCAGACGAAGCTGGACGCGCTGATCAGCGTGCGCGAGCTGACCGAGTCGGGCATGCGGTTGATGAGCGGCGACCCGGAGCGGGCGATGCGGCTGCGCGCCGTGGACGACCTCTACGCGTGGCTGGCGACGGAGCTGCCCGCCGTGTGGGAGCGCAGGCCGTCGTCGACGAAGTGAGCCCGTTCGCGGGTCGAGGTCCACAGGGCGGCGGTGGCGACGACCACCGCGCCCGCGCCCAGCACGTGCAGTGAGACCAGCACCTCGGGCACGCCGGTCCAGTACTGGACCATGCCGAGCACGCCCTGGGCGAGCACGACGGCGACGAGCAGCCAGTAGGGGCGGCGGGGCACGGGGTGGCCGCGCAGGGCGAAGCCGAGCGCGACGAGCATGCCGAGGAACAGGAACAGCAGGTCGGCGTGCAACTGGGCGAGGGTGTCGACGGGGGCGTCGAGGCGGGGGGTGTCCGCGTCGCCCGCGTGGGGGCCCGCGGCGGTGACGAAGGTCCCGGCGAGGAGCAGGAGGCCGAGGACGGCGGCCTGCACGACCTGGAGCGCCATCAGGGGCCGGGGCACGAGGGGGCGGGCGGGTTCGTCGCCCTCGCGGAGCGCGGCGACGAGCAGCACGGCGAACCAGACGAGCGCCATCGAGATCAGGAAGTGGACGCTGACGGTCCACCAGAGCAGGCCGGTGAGCACGGTGAGGCCGCCGACGACGGCCTGGAGGACGACGCCGCCGAACTGGATGAGCGCGAGCGTGACGACGCGGCGCCGACGGGGCCGGTCGAACCAGGCGGCGAGGACGCAGAGGGCGGCGATGACGCCGACGACGCCGGTGAGGGTGCGGTTGCCGAACTCGACCCACTGGTGCAGGGAGGCGACCTCGGGGTGCTCGACGGGCACCATGCTGCCCTCGAAGCACTGGGGCCAGGTGGGGCAGCCGAGGCCCGACCCGGTCACCCGCACGATCGAGCCGGTGACCGCGATGCCGCCCTGGGCGATGACCACGGCGATGGCGAAGGCGCGCTGGAACGTGCCGAGGAAGCGGGTGAACCAGGGTGGGACGGACACGTCCCGATGGTAGGTACCGGTTCCTGAGGGTTGCCGGGCGGGGTCAGTCGACCCTGGTGGTGCGGGTGGCGAGGGCTCCGGCGGCGAGGCCCCAGGCGAGCAGGACGGCGACGGGCCCGGCGCCGGGGGCGGCGCCGTCGACGACGGTGGTGGTGAGGGCTTCGGCGAGTGCGGCGGAGGGCAGCAGGTCGACGACGGTGGCGAGGGGGCCGGGGAGGTCCTCGACGCCGAGGGCGACGCCACCGATGAGCAGCAGCACGAACCAGACGATGTTGGCCAGGGCGAGGACGATCTCGGCGCGCAGCGCGCCGCCGAGGAGGACGCCGAGGGCGCCGAAGGACAGGGTGCCGAGCACGAGGAGCGCGACGGTCCACAGCAGGCCGCCGGCGGGCGGGAGGTCCCAGCCGAGCAGGAGGGCGACGACCGTGATGATGGCGACCTGGACGGCGACGACGGCGAGGGCGGCGGTGACGCGGCCGGCGACGAGGAGCCAGCGGGGCAGGGCGGTGGCGGCGAGGCGCTTGATGACGCCGTAGCGGCGGTCGAAGCCGAGGGCGATGGCCTGGCCGGTGAACGCCGAGGAGATGACGGCGAGGGCGAGGACGCGCGCGGTGGAGGTGGCGACGCGCGGGTCGGGCGCGGGGATGATCGTCATGAGGGTCATGGCGACGAGCAGCGCGACGGGGATGAGGACGGTGAGCAGGATCTGCTCGCCGTTGCGCAGGGTGAGCAGGGTTTCGGTGCGGGCCTGGGCGAGGAGCATGCGGCCGAGCCGGCCGCGGCCGGGTGCGGGGGTGAAGGTGCCGGGGGTGAAGCGGGGGTGGGTCACGGGCGCAGCTCCCTGCCGGTCAGCTCCAGGAACACGTCTTCGAGGCTTCGCCTGGCCACGGTCAGCTCCTCGGCGAGGACGCCCTGCTGGGCGCACCACGAGGTGACGGTCGAGACGACCTGCGGGGTGATGCGGCCCTCGACGAGGTAGGAGCCGCGGGTGGCCTCGCGCACCTTCATGCCCTCGGGGAGGGCGTCGCGCAGCAGCGTGAGTTCGAGGCCGGGGCGGGCGCGGAAGCGCAGCTGCTGGTCGTCGGCGTGGTGGGAGGTGAGGTCGGTGGGGCTGCCCTGGGCGACGACGCGGCCGCCGTCGACGATGACGACGTGGTCGGCGAGGGCTTCGGCCTCGTCCATGAGGTGGGTGGTGAGCAGGACGCTGACGCCGTCGTCGCGCAGGGCGCAGACGAGGTCCCAGACGAGGTGGCGGGCCTGGGGGTCCATGCCCGCGGTGGGTTCGTCGAGGAACACGAGTTCGGGGCGGCCGACGAGGGCGCAGGCGAGGGAGAGGCGTTGCTGCTGGCCGCCGGAGAGCCGCTTGTAGGGGGTGCGGACGGCGCCGGTGAGGCCGAGGACGTCGAGCAGCCAGTCGGGGTCGAGCGGGTCGGCGGCGCAGGTGGCGACGAGGCGCAGCATCTCGTCGGCGCGGATGCCGGGGTAGCCGCCGCCGCCCTGCGGCATGACGCCGATGCGGGGGCGCAGGCGGTCGCCGTCGCGGGCGGGGTCGAGGCCGAGGACGCGGACGGTGCCGGCGTCGGCCTTGCGGAAGCCCTCGCACACCTCGACGGTGGTGGTCTTGCCGGCGCCGTTGGGGCCGAGGAGGGCGAGGACGGTGCCGGTGTGGAGGGCGAGGTCGAGCCCGTTCACCGCGTGGGTGGAGCCGTAGCGCTTGACCAGCCCCGACACTTCCACGGCAGGGCTCTGGGGGTGCGGGCTCACGACGGGGAAGCCTAGGGCGTCGGCGTGCCGTGCGGGTGGTGGGGTCAGCCCCACCAGGGTTCTCCGGGTGGGGTCAGGGTTTCCTCGGGGGTGTTCCGGATATCCTCCGGCGTCCTTTCGGCAGCAGGATCCCGGTATGGCGGAAATCCGGGGGGACCGGCGGGCGGCGGTGGTGCCGTTGGCCGTCGGGGGGCTTGTGCTGTCGTTGTTCCCGATTGTTTACCTGCACGTGTCGTCGGTGGGCGAGTTGAGTCCGATCACGCACACGATCAGCGATTACATCTTCGTGGACGACGGGGCGGGGCTGCTGGCGGTGACGGCGTTGTCGCTCGCGGCGGCGTCGGCGGCGCTCCTGGTGGCGCTGGTCCGGTCGGGTTTGCCCAGGCGGGGGCCGGTGGCGGTGCTGTTGGGGCTGTGGTCGGCGGGGTTGGCGGTGGCGACGGTGTTCCCGACGGACCCGTCCGGTTCGCCGACGTCGTTCTCGGGGGCGGTGCACCGGTACGCGGGGGCGGTGATGTTCGCGGCGTTGCCGCTGGCGGGGTGGTTGATTTCCCGGACGTTCATCGCGAGTACGGCTCTGCGTCGGTTTTCGGTGGCCGCGGGTATCACGTCGGTCGTATTCATGTTGAGCCACGTGGCGGTGTTGTTCCCGGGTTCCGGCGCGGTGGTCATCGGTCTTTTCGAGCGGGTCCTGTTCGCGCTGCTGTACTGCGTGCTGTTCCTCCTGGCGGTCGCGGCGCTGCGCCGGGAGGTGCGGTCGTGACGTGGTTGGCCGTGGGGCTGGCGGTGGTGGGCGCGGTGTTCTTCGCGTTCGCGGCCCGGTTGCAGCACGAGGCGGTGCGGGCGGGCGGGGGGCCGCTGCGGGTGCTGGAGCTGGTGCGCCGGCCGCGCTGGTTGTCCGGGCTGGTGCTGCTGGTCGCGGGGGCCGGTGTGCACGCGGCGGCGTTGGGGATGGCGCCGTTGAGCGTGGTGCAGCCGGTGGGCGTGGTGGCCATCGGGGTGACGGCGCTGTTGGACGGTCGGCGGCGCGAGCTGCCCGCCGTCGTGGTGACCACGGCCGGTGTCGGGGCGTTCGTGTTCCTGGCGGCGGGCAGCGCGACGGCCACGGTGGTGGCCCCGGAGGCCGAGCTGAGGGCGGCGCTGGTGGCGCTGGGCCTGGTGGCGGTGCCGGGGCTGGTGGGTGTCCTGGCGTCGGGGCCGGTGGCGCGGTCGCTGGGGTTCGGCGCGGCCGGCGGTGTGGCGTACGGCTTCGTGTCGGTGCTCATGCGCGCGGTGTCGCAGGACGTGCAGCGCGGCGGGGTGTCGTGGAGCACCGCGTTCTCGGTGGCGGGCATCGGCGTCGCCCTCGTCCTCGGCGGTTGGTTCATCCAGCACGCCTACGCCAGTGGACCGCCGCACGTGGCGGTCGCCTGCCTCACCGTGGTGGACCCGCTCGTGGCCGTGGGCCTGGGTGCGGGGGTGCTGGGTGAGGCGACCCGGACCAGCGGCGCGGTGGCCCTGGCCGAACTCGCCTGCGCCCTCGTCGCCGTCGGTGGCGTGGTGGCGCTGGCCCGCGCACCCCGTGCGCTCCCCGCTCGTCGGGCAGCCCCGGCCCAGTCGGTCCCGGCCCAGTCGGTTCCAGTTCAGGCAGGCACCACCCAGGTGGTCGCCACCCAAGCAGTCACCACCAGATCGGAGACGACAGTGAACGACGGACGCGCCTTGCGGATCGTGATCGCCGCGGAGACGTTCCCGCCTGACGTGAACGGCGCGGCCCGGTTCGCCCACCGCCTGGCCACCGGCCTGGCGGGGCGCGGCCACGACGTGCACGTGGTGTGCGTGTCGCCGTCGGGGGAGGCCCGCACGGAGCGCGTGGACGGCATCACGGTGCACCGGTTGAGGTCGCACCGGACGCCGTTCCACCGCACGTTCCGGATCGGCCTGCCGTGGGAGGTGCGGCGCGACGTGGAGGTGCTGCTGGGGGAGGTGGAGCCGGACCTGGTGCACGTGCAGGCGCACTTCGTGGTGGGGCGGTACGTGCTGCGGCAGGCGGTCGCGGCGGGCATCCCGACGGTGGCGACGAACCACTTCATGCCGGAGAACCTGTTCGGTCACGCCAGGGTGCCGGCGTGGTTGCGGGGGGTGGCGTCGCGGTGGGCGTGGCGGGACCTGGGGCGGGTGTTCGGCGTGGCGGACGTGGTGACGGCGCCGACGCCGCGCGCGGTGGAGCTGTTGCACGACAACGGTTTCCCGGCGCGGGCGGTGCCGGTGTCGTGCGGGATCGACATCGACCGCTACCGGGGGCGGCGGGTGGCGTCGTCGGACCGGCCGACGGTGCTGTTCGTGGGGCGCCTGGACGAGGAGAAGCGGGTGGACGAGCTGCTGCGCGCGGCGGCGCTCGTGCCGGGCCTGCGGGTGGACCTGGTCGGTGACGGCTCGTGCCGCGCGGAGTGGGAGCTGCTGGCCCGGGACCTGGGCATCGCCGACCGGGTCCGCTTCCGGGGGTTCGTCCCGGAGGAGGAGTTGCTGGACGCGTACGCGGCGGCGGACGTGTTCTGCATGCCGGGGATCGCGGAGCTGCAGAGCCTGGCGACGATGGAGGCGATGGCGGCGGGCAAGCCGGTGGTGGTGGCGGACGCGATGGCGCTGCCGCACCTGTGCCGGCCGGGGCGCAACGGGTGGTTGTTCACGCCGGGCGACGTGCGGGGGCTGGCGGACCGGCTGCGCGCGGTGACGGCGGACCCGGCGGTGACGGCGCGGATGGGCGCCGCGTCGGGGGAGCTGATCGCGGCGCACGCCATCGGCACGACGCTGGACACGTTCGAGTCGCTGTACGCGACGGCGCTCGGCCTGCCGGCGGTGGCGCGGGAGCCGCTGGCGGCGTGACGGCGCGGCCGGCCGGAACCGGTGAACGCCGTGCAGGGGTCCTCCGCCCGGGGGACCCCTGTTCTTCATCCTGCCGGCGACCACCGACGGTCCCGGTCCACCGGTCAGAGGCCGCGCGCGGTCCTCAGCGAGCGCAGGTCGTCGCTCAGCGCCTCCGGTCCCGGCATCGGGGCGGTGCGCCACTCGCGCAACCTCACCAGGTCCTCCAACGAGATCGACGCCGGGTCGCGCAGCGCGGCGATGCGCGACCGGATCGCGGCGGCCAGCTCGTCGTCCCCCAGTCGCACGGCGGCCTCGCGCAGGCGGCGCAGGCGGGAGACCGCGGCGCGCGGGTCGCGGGTGCCCGCTTCCTCCACCCAGCCGGCCAGCAGGCGGCGGCTCACCGCGCGGGTCATGGCCGGCTGGTCGTCGAACGTCCAGGTGCCCAGCAGTTCGACCAGGACGAGCACGCGGTCGGCGTCGGGGGAGCGGGTGTGGAACGCCGCCCACGGTTCCACCGGGCCGGCGAGGCGGTGCTCGCCGTTGAGCTCCACGACGATCCGGTCGGCGCCGGGCGTGTGGTGGGGCACGGCGGCGGCCAGGGCGGTGAACAGGGGTGTCCGCTCCTCGACCGCCGCGGTGAGGGTGAGGGTGCCGTCCGACAGGTCGGAGCCCAGCACGGTCCAGCCCCACAGGCGCAGCGCGAAGTCCGTCGTGTGGCCGTCGTCCATGCCGAGCAGGGCCAGCGCGCGGGGGTCTGCCAGGTCCACGCCCTCGGCCGCGGCGGTCGCGAGCAGCGCCAGGTGGTGGGCGTGGTCGGTGTCGTCGACCGGGTCGGCGTCGGCCAGCGCGGTCCGCGCGGCCGGGTCGTGGACGAGGGTCCTGAGGCGGTCGCCCGAGGTGCGCAGGACCTCGGCGACCGCGCCGGGGAACGACTCGCCGAACCGCGCCGCGCCGGCCAGCAGCAGCGACCACAGGCGCACGCCGTCGCCCGTGCCGCGCGCGTCCACGCCCAGGGCGTCGCGCACCACCGACCGCCCGTACACGTCGAGCGTCCGGGGGTCGGAGGTGCCTGCCGTCCGCTCGGCCACCGCGAGAACCGTCACGGGCGGCGATTCTCCCCGAGCGGTCCGGCGCCCCCGCGCCCGGTCCACACCGGTGCCCGGCCCACGTCGGCGCTCAGTCCACGTCGACGCCCGAGCTGGACAGGCGGGCGGCGCGCTGCGCGACCCGGTGCCCCGCCGGACCCAGCCGCGGCCTGCCCGAGGAGGGGTCCAGCTCGGTCAGGAACTTGAACAGCATCCCGTGCCCCTCCAGGCGCTTGAGCAGCGCGTCGGCCACCTCGTCCGGGTCGAAGTCCACGACGGACATCTGCTCCACCAGGGACGTGGCGATGGTGCGGCGCGCCCGCAGCGGCACCCACCACGTGGTGACCAGCAGCAGCACGAGGCCGAACGACAGCGCCGTGGCCAGCACCGCCTCCCAGCCGGTGAACCGCAGCGAGAACACCTGCACGACGGCCGCCACGACCAGCAGTACGGCCCCGTACACGGCGGCCCAGCCGGCGGTGGCCGACGCGGGCGGTTCGGCGGCCTCGGTCTCCCACCGGTCGCCGACCTGCCGCCACCGGCGCAGCGAGCTGCCCAGCGCGTAGGAGGTGACGCCGCCGAACACGACGGCCACGACCGTGCCGGCGATCACCAGCGCGGGCGGCAGGTCGTAGAGCCGGAAGCGCACGAACGCCCACACGCCCACCACGATCGCGGCCGCCACCAGCACCCGCAGCAGCAGCCTGGGCTTGAGCCTGATCTTCGAGAGCACGGCCAGCGGCGTGCCGACGGGCGCGGGCAGGCTGCCGATCACCAGCAGCGCGACGACGACCAGCAGCACGCCGCCCACGGCGACCATGCCGGTGGTGGCCTGCGCCGCGGCCTTGCCGTCGGCCATCTCGTCGCGCACCCGGTCGATGGCGACGGTGACCAGCGGGATCACCGGCGACAGCAGCACCAGGCCGTGCAGCAGGGTGCCGGAGCGCAGCGCGGCGTAGCCGAACGCGGCGAGCAGGGTGCCCGACCCCAGCGCCGCCGCCGGGCCCACCGCCCACGGCGGCAGCAGGTCGAACAGGGCCAGCACCAGCAGCGCGCCGCCGAGGGCGAACCCGAGCAGCCCGAGGAACTGGGCGAGCTGCCCGCCGCGGGTCAGCCCGGTGATCGTCCAGTACGGCAGCAGCGCCGCCCCGCGCAACGTCCTGGTCAGCGGTTTCGCCGTGCCCAGGCCGGAGTTCTCGCTGTCGGCCACGGTGATCGCGACCGCCGCCGCGGTCGCCGCCGTGCGGATCACCTGGTCGCTGCTCGCCTCCTGCACGAGGGGTTCGCGCCCGATGCCGGCCCGGTCGAACGCGGCCAGCGCCCGCACGCCGACCTCGACGCGCTCGGCGTCGGTGCGCGCGGGCAGCTTCGCCAGCAGCGCGGCCTGCTCCTCCAGGAACAGCTCGCCGCGCGAGCGCCGGTCCGCGCCCTCGTGCCGGTCGGCCAGGATCGCGGCGCGCAGCGCGGGCAGCTCCTCGCAGGCGATGCGGGTGTGCAGCGCCCACGCGGCCAGCTCGGCCAGCGGCGCGCACGTCGGCGGGTGGTCCCCGTCGGGGTCGGCGTACACGGCGGCCAGCGCGGTCTTCGCGCGCGCCGCGCACGGCGCCAGCTCGTCGGGCAGCGAGTCGCCGAACAGCTCGCGCACCAGTTCGTCCACCCGCCGCGACGCCCGTTCGGCGGAGTCGCCGTCGCCGCCGCGCAGCCGGTCGGCGCGCAGCAGCCGCTTCGGGTCGAACAGGACCCTGCACAGCATGGTGGCGCCGTCCATGCGGCCCCAGATCCAGTCGTTGACGCGCCACGACCGCTTGAGGAACCCGGAGAACCGGCCCAGGGACGCGCCGCCGGCCTTGTCGTCGGGGGTGAGGCTGTACTCGGCGAACGCGTTGCGCGTCCGGAGGCTGATCTGCACCAGCTCGACGGCCTGGTCGAGGCCGCCGCGGGTGTCGTCGGCCAGGCACGTGGTCGCCACCTCCAGCGCCAGCACCCGCGACAGCCGCAGCGCGTCCCCGGTCAGCCCGGCCGCGGTCTCCCCGGCGGTGGGCGGGTCGGTGAGCAGCCGGTGCCACGACCGCAGCACACCGACGCGCAGCCCGTCGTCGTCGAACCGGATGAGGGTGTCGTGCGCTTCGCCGAGGACGCGGGCGATCCGGTCGACCTGCTCGCGCACCCGCTGCCCGATGCCGTCGGGCTCGTCCAGCATCCTCTCCGCGAACCGCCGGACCCGCAGCTCCCAGTACCCCTGGTCCAGCTCCTCGGTGGTGGCGGTGGTCCAGTGCCCGTCGAGTTCGGCGCGGGCCGCGCGCAGCCGCGTCCGCGCGTCGTAGAGGTCGGTGCGGGCCAGGGCGAGCCGCTGCGCGTCGGGCATCACCCACACCAGGCGCTTGAGCAGGTCCATCGCGGCGGACACGAGCCGCTCGGCCATCGTGATGCCCCACGGCCAGCCGTGCGCGGGCAGCGCGGCGGGTTGCGGTCGGGCGGGCACGTACGGCAGGCCGCCGTGCCGGGCGCGGTGCCGCCGCTGCGCCGCCTCGGCCGCCGCGCGCACCCGCTCGAACGTCCAGCCTGCGGCGTTCGCGCCGGGCACCTCGAACTGCCGGGTCGTCACGTCGCGCGCGGCGTGCCGGATGCGCACGTCCTCGTAGTGCTCGTGCAGGGTGCCGGCCAGCGCGTAGAGCTTCTCCACCACCGGGCCGTCGGCGGCCAGCCGGTCGAGCAGGGCGTTGCGCCCGCCGCGCCGCGACGCCGCGTCCCGGTTGTGCTGCTCGATGCGGTCGACGTAGGTCCGGCCGCTCTGGCCGGTGAGGGCGGCGAGCAGCTTCGCGCCGGTGGCGACGGTGCTGGGCAGCGCGCCGTCCACCGGGGCGACCGGCTCGACCACGGCCTCGGGGGCGTGCGGGAACACCAGCAGCATCACCCGCCGCACCGGCCCCTCGGCGGGCATCCGGTCGATGGCCTCCAGCGCCTCCCGGGTGGGGGTGTTCACCAGCACGCCGCCGTCCACGGCGAAGCGCGACCGGTTGTCGGTGCCGTTGGACCAGGACGCGACGCCGTCCATGTTCGGCCTGGCCCCGTCCGGGGCGCCGGGCGCGACCGGGATGAACGACGGTTCGAACGCGAACGGGAACGACGCCGAGGAGCGCGCGGCCAGCGCCATGCGGCCCACCAGGCCGGGCAGGTCCTCGGCGGTGAAGTCGTCCCGGTCGCCCTCGCCGGGGTCGCGGCGGAACGAGAAGCTGCCCTGGTGCGTGGACTGCACCATGGTCTGCCCCAGGTCGTCGTGGGTGACCGTCGGCACGCCCGCCAGCAGCGTCGTGGTGATCCGCAGGTCCACCGGCCGCTCGTCGCGCGGGGTCGGCTCGAAGTCGGCGGTCAGCCGCTCCAGCGCCTCGTGCAGGCGGGGCAGGAAGAACTCGTCGCCGCGCAGCAGCGACACCGGCTGCCCCCGGAACGGGGTGCGCAGCAGTTGCTCCATGCGGCCCTGCTCGGCCCACAGGTCCCGCAGCCGCTCCACCCGCGCGTTGGCGTTGACCTGCGACAACGCCAGCGCGGCGCCGTTGATGCCGCCCGCCGAGGTGCCGGTGATGACGTCGGCGCGCGCCGTCCCGCACACCATGTCGAGCAGGGCGGCGTAGGGGCCGTCGCCCCTGGTCAGGCGGTCGAGTTCGAGCACCACCCCGCCCATCCACACGGCCAGGCTCACCCCGCCGTTGAGCACCACCGCGAACCGGATCTGCTCCTGCGGCACGTCGGACATCGCGCGCTCCTCCCCCGAGGCCACGTCCTACCTGACACCGATACCCCTACCTCGCCCGGCCGGGGCAGGGGGTTACACGCCCGCGCGGGTCACGCCGAGCCGGGCAGCGGGTCCTTCCTGATCAGCGGGAACACCTGCTTGCGGGCCACGAACACGCACACCGCGAACGCGATCAGGGCGCCGGTGACGGCCTGCGGCACGATGTAGGCGCGGCCGTCGAACGCCGAGCCCGTGGGCGGCAGGATCACCGCGATCACCGCGCTGGCGGTGGTCGCGAACACCCGGAAGCGGCGTGCCAGCACGGCCGTGGCCAGCGGCAACGCCGCCCACAGCACGTACCAGGGCTGGAGCACGGGCCCCAGCACGAGCACCGCGCCCAGGCCCGCGCCCAGGCCGTTGACGGCCTTGATGCGCCCCCGGAACGCCTTCCACAGCAGCGTCGCCGCGATGACCACCGACACGCCCTGCGTGACCAGGCGCATCAGCACGATCATCGACTCGGTGTGGTTGCCCAGGCCCAGCAGCAGGCCCAGGCCGCCGCCCGTGAAACCCATCGCGGTGGGCGGCGACATCCAGCTCTTGACCGTGCCGGCGGTGTTCAGCGTCTGCACCCAGCCGAACCCGAGGCCGGTGCCGACGCAGGTGCCGACCATCACCACGCCCGAGATGACCAGCAGCAGCAATGCCGCCCTGAGCAGGTCGGGGAACCGGCCGCCCCACCGGCGGGCGATCATCACGCCGAGGAAGCCCAGCGCCAGCGCGGCGGGGATCTTCACCGCCGCGCCCATCGTGATCATGGTCGTGCCGAGCACGATCCACAGCAGCTCGTCGCGGGTCATCGGCGCGCCCGGCGTCGTCGGCATGCGCCGCAGCGCCAGCTCCAGGCCCACCAGCATCAGGCCGATGGCCAGGCCCTCGTTGTGCACGCCGACGACCAGGTGGAACAGCACCAGGGGGTTCGCCGCGCCCAGCCACAGCGCGCTCACCGGCGGCACGCCGAAGCGCCGGGCCAGCCGGGGCAGCGCCCACACGATCATCGCCAGGCCCAGCAGCACCAGCAGCCGGTGCAGGAAGACGCCGGGCAGCACGCTGTCGCCGGTCACCATGGAGATGACCCGGCCCGCGGCGAGGAACAGCGGCCCGTACGGGGCGGGCGTCTCGCGCCAGATGTTGGGCACGTTCGTGGTCAGCGGGTGGTCCACGCCCAGCGCCGTGGCCGGCCCCAGCTCGTAGGGGTCCTGCCCGTTGGCCGCGATCTGCGACTGCGCCAGGTAGCTGTAGACGTCCCGGCTGAACATCGGCAGCACGAACACCAGCGGCGTGATCCACATCAGCAGCGTCCGGTCGAGCTGGCTGCGGGTCATCAGCCGGGGCCGGCCCGGCCGGGCGAACCGGCCCAGCCACAGCCACGCCGAGACGATCAGGAAGATGCCCGTCCAGGCCACCGCCATCGACGCGCTGGGCATCCGCGGGAACAGCCCCAGCACCGGCGTGCCCGGCAGCGGGCTGAACACCGGCGCCGCGCCCGAGCCCAGCGAGCCCACGGCCAGCAGCAGCGCCCCGACCGTGCCCCACCGGCGGATCACGTCGAGCTGCCGCTGCTCCGGCGCGTCGAGGGGAGCGGCCTCGCCGATCGCGCTCCGGTTCGCCATCACCACTCCGCCCGCCGCCACGTCCGAAGGGTAGCGACCGCCCCCGGCGCGTGAGTCGGGTCACCCGATGCAGGGTGATCTTTGCGAGCGTCGCCGAAATAGGCAACACTGGTGTTGTGAAAAACGTCGGGACCGACTCCACCGGCGTGCCCGCGGGGCACGACGGCCGGACCCGGCACGCCGTCGCCCGGCTGCTGCTGGAGCAGGGCCCCGTCACCGCGGCCTCGGTCGCGGACCGGCTGGGCCTCAGCCCCACGGCGGTGCGCCGGCACATCGACGCGCTGGTGGCGGACGGCGAGGCGACCAGCAGGGAGGCGCCCCGGCGCACCCAGCGCGGCCGGGGGCGCCCGGCCAAGCTCTTCCTGCTGACCGAGCAGGGGCGGTCCCGCTTCGGGCACGCCTACGACGACCTCGCCGTCGCCGCGCTGCGATTCCTCGCCGAACAGGGCGGGGAGGAGGCGGTACGGGCCTTCGCGCAGCGCCGCGTCACCGCGTTCGTGGACCAGCACCGGGAGGCCATCGTGGCCCAACCCGACGCGGCCGACCGGGCCAAGGCCCTCGCGGCCGCGTTGACCCGGGAGGGCTACGCTGCCTCGGCGCGACACGTGGGAGCGGGCGAGCAGCTCTGCCAGCACCTGTGCCCGGTCGCGCACGTCGCCGCCGAGTTCCCGCAGCTGTGCGAGACCGAGACGGCGGCGTTCGCCGACCTGCTCGGCACGCACGTCCAGCGCCTGGCCACCATCGCCCGCGGCGATGCCGTGTGCACGACGCACATCCCGAACACACCCAGGACCGCTCCGGCGCACGCCGACGGCCCGAACCGGGTCGGCGACGCCGACGCACGGACTTCAGATGGAGGGGAGCCCGCATGACTGCCGCTGCCGAGCAGCGCACCACCACAGCCCCGCTCAGCCAGGAGGAGACCCTGGCGAGCATCGGCAACTACGAGTTCGGCTGGTCCGACTCGGACGCCGCAGGCGCGAGCGCTCGCCGAGGTCTGAACGAGGACGTCGTCCGCGACATCTCCGGCAAGAAGAACGAGCCCGAGTGGATGCTCGACTTCCGCCTCAAGGCGCTGCGCCTGTTCGACCGCAAGCCGATGCCCACGTGGGGCTCCGACCTGTCGGGCATCGACTTCGACAACATCAAGTACTTCGTCCGGTCGACCGAGAAGCAGGCCGCGACCTGGGAAGACCTGCCCGACGAGATCAAGAACACCTACGACCGCCTGGGCATCCCGGAGGCCGAGAAGCAGCGCCTCGTCTCCGGTGTCGCCGCCCAGTACGAGTCCGAGGTCGTCTACCACAAGATCCGCGAGGACCTCGAGGAGCAGGGTGTCGTCTTCCTCGACACCGACACCGCCCTCAGGGAGCACCCGGAGCTGTTCAAGGAGTACTTCGGCTCCGTCATCCCCTCGGGTGACAACAAGTTCTCGGCGCTGAACTCCGCGGTGTGGTCGGGCGGCTCGTTCATCTACGTGCCGAAGGGTGTCCACGTCGACATCCCGCTCCAGGCCTACTTCCGGATCAACACCGAGAACATGGGCCAGTTCGAGCGCACCCTGATCATCGTCGACGAGGGTGCCTACGTGCACTACGTCGAGGGCTGCACCGCGCCGATCTACTCGTCGGACTCGCTGCACTCCGCCGTCGTCGAGATCATCGTCAAGAAGGGTGGTCGCTGCCGCTACACGACCATCCAGAACTGGTCGAACAACGTCTACAACCTGGTCACCAAGCGCGCCAAGGCCGAAGAGGGCGCGACCATGGAGTGGATCGACGGCAACATCGGCTCCAAGGTCACCATGAAGTACCCGGCCGTGTTCCTCATGGGCGAGCACGCCAAGGGCGAGGTCCTCTCGATCGCGTTCGCGGGCGAGGGCCAGCACCAGGACGCCGGCGCGAAGATGGTCCACATGGCGCCGCACACGTCGTCCACGATCGTGTCGAAGTCGGTGGCGCGCGGCGGCGGCCGCACCTCCTACCGCGGCCTCGTGCAGGTCAACAAGCGGGCGCACCACTCGAAGTCCACGGTCAAGTGCGACGCGCTGCTGGTGGACAACATCAGCCGCTCCGACACCTACCCCTACGTCGACGTCCGCGAGGACGACGTGTCGATGGGCCACGAGGCCACGGTCTCGAAGGTGTCCGAGGACCAGCTGTTCTACCTGATGTCCCGCGGTCTCAACGAGGACGAGGCCATGGCCATGATCGTGCGCGGGTTCGTCGAGCCCATCGCGCGCGAGCTGCCCATGGAGTACGCGCTGGAGTTGAACCGCCTGATCGAGCTGCAGATGGAAGGGGCCGTCGGCTGACATGGCCGTCACCACCGAAGACCAGCACGGCCTGACGGCGCACTCGCACGGCGCGGGTGCCCCCGTCTCCTCCCGGGCCGACCACTTCGCGTCGTTCGACGTGGACGCCTTCGAGGTGCCCGGGGGTCGCGAGGAGATCTGGCGCTTCACCCCCATGAAGCGCCTCGCCGGCCTGCACGACGGCGCCCCCGCCACCGGTGCCGCCACCGTCGACGTGCAGGCCCCCGGCGGCGTCGCCGTCGGGACGGCCACCCGCGGCGACGCGCGCCTCGGCGTGGCCGGCACCCCCGGCGACCGCATCGCCGCCCAGGCGTGGAACTCGTTCACCGAGGCCACCGTGATCACCCTCCCCGGTGACGCGAAGTCCGAGCCGACCACCGTCACGGTGACCGGCCCGGGCCGGGGCCAGGTGGCCTACGGCCACCTCCAGGTGAACGCCGAGCCGTTCGCCGAGGGCGTCGTCGTCCTCGACCACCGCGGCTCCGGTGCCTACGCCGACAACGTCGAGTTCGTCGTCGGCGACGGCGCGCACCTCACCGTCGTCGCCATCCAGGACTGGGCCGACGACGCGGTGCACGTCTCCGCGCACCACGCCAAGCTGGGCCGCGACGCCTCGTTCAGGCACACCGTCATCACCCTCGGCGGCGACCTCGTCCGGCTCACCCCGGTGGTCACCTACACCGGGCGCGGCGGCGACGCCGAGCTGCTCGGCCTGTACTTCGCCGACGCGGGCCAGCACCTGGAGCACCGCACCTTCGTCGACCACGCGGTCTCCAACTGCCGCAGCAACGTGGTCTACAAGGGCGCGCTCCAGGGCGAGGGCGCGCACACCGTGTGGATCGGCGATGTCCTGATCCGCGCCGCGGCCGAGGGCACCGAGACCTTCGAGCTCAACCGCAACCTGGTGCTCACCGACGGCGCGCGCGCCGACTCCGTGCCCAACCTGGAGATCGAGACCGGCGAGATCGAGGGCGCGGGCCACGCCAGCGCCACCGGCCGGTTCGACGACGAGCAGCTGTTCTACCTCCAGGCCCGCGGCATCCCGGAGGACCAGGCCCGCCGCCTCGTCGTGCGCGGCTTCTTCCACGAGATCCTGCTCAAGATCACCGTTCCCGAGGTGCGCGAGCGCCTCGAAGCCGCCATCGAGGCGGAACTGGAAGCGGTGGGGGCCTGATGCTCCGGGTGTGCTCCGTCACCGACCTCGACGACCGCAAGCCGGTCGCGTTCGAGGTCGGCGACGAGCCCACCCCCGTCCTGCTCGTCCGCGACGGCGACACCGTCCACGCGCTGCGCGACCTCTGCACCCACGCCGAGGTCGCGCTCAGCGAGGGCGAGGTGACGCGCAAGGGCGTCGAGTGCTGGCTGCACGGGTCGTGCTTCGACCTGCGCACCGGCCGCCCGTCCTCGCCGCCCGCCACCGAACCGGTCGACGTGTTCGCCGTCGAACTCCGCGGTGACGACGTGTACGTCGACGTCGCCACCACCACGAACTGACTTCCGCCCGCCACACCAGGAGAACTGAGCACCAATGGCCACTCTGGAGATCAAGGACCTGCACGTCTCGGTCAACACCGAGGAAGGTGCCAAGGAGATCCTCAAGGGCGTCGACCTGACCATCAAGGCCGGCGAGACGCACGCCATCATGGGTCCCAACGGCTCCGGCAAGTCGACCCTGTCCTACGCCATCGCGGGCCACCCCAAGTACGAGATCACCTCCGGCAGCGTGCTGCTGGACGGCGAGGACGTGCTGGAGATGACCGTCGACGAGCGCGCCCGCGCGGGCCTGTTCCTCGCCATGCAGTACCCGGTCGAGGTCCCCGGCGTCTCGATGACGAACTTCCTGCGCACCGCCGCCACCGCCGTGCGCGGCGAGGCCCCGAACCTCCGCCACTGGGTCAAGGAGGTCAAGGGCGCGATGGCCGACCTGGACATCGACCCGTCCTTCGGCGAGCGCTCCGTCAACGAGGGCTTCTCCGGCGGCGAGAAGAAGCGCCACGAGATCCTCCAGCTCGGCCTGCTCAAGCCGAAGGTCGCGATCCTCGACGAGACCGACTCCGGCCTCGACGTCGACGCGCTGCGCGTCGTCTCCCAGGGCGTGAACCGGTACAAGGAGAGCGGCGAGGTCGGCATCATGCTGATCACGCACTACACCCGCATCCTCAAGTACATCTCGCCCGACTTCGTGCACGTCTTCGCGAACGGCCGCATCGCCGAGTCCGGCGGCCCCGAGCTGGCCGACCAGCTGGAGGCCGAGGGTTACGTGAAGTACATCGGGAAGCAGGAAGCCGCCAAGGTCGGCTGACGTTGCACCTGTTGTGTCCATCGTTCTGAGAGGAGGCGTCGGGGCCGTGACCACCACCACCGCAGCTCCACTGGACGTCGCTGCCGTCCGGGCGGACTTCCCGATCCTGGGCCGCACCGTGCGGGAGGGCAAGCGGCTGGTCTACCTGGACTCCGGCGCCACCTCGCAGCGCCCGAGGCAGGTCCTCGACGCCGAGCGCGCGTTCCTGGAGACCGCCAACGCCGCCGTGCACCGCGGCGCGCACCAACTGGCCGAGGAGGCCACCGACGCCTACGAGGGTGCCCGGCAGAAGATCGCCGACTTCGTGGGCGTCGACCCCGGCGAGGTCGTGTTCACCAAGAACGCGACCGAGGGCGTCAACCTCGTCGCGTACGCGATGGGCAACGCCGCCACCGCCGGTCCCGAGGCGGAGCGCTTCCGCATCGGCCCCGGCGACGAGATCGTGGTCACCGAGATGGAGCACCACGCCAACCTCGTGCCGTGGCAGCAGCTCGCCGCCCGCACCGGCGCCACGCTGCGCTGGTTCGGCGTCACAGACGAGGGCCGCCTGGACCTGTCGGACATCGACTCGCTGGTCAACGAGCGCACCAAGGTCGTCGCGTTCACCCACCAGTCGAACGTGCTCGGCACCGTCAACCCGGTGGCCACGCTGGTCGAGGCCGCCCGCCGGGTCGGCGCGCTCACCGTGCTCGACGCGTGCCAGTCCGTCCCGCACGCCCCGGTCGACTTCCACGCCCTCGGCGTGGACTTCGCGGTGTTCTCCGGCCACAAGATGCTCGGCCCGTCCGGCATCGGCGTGCTCTACGGCCGCCGCGAGCTGCTGGAGGCGCTGCCCCCGTTCCTCACCGGCGGGTCGATGATCGAGATGGTCCGGATGGCCCGCTCGACCTTCGCGCCCCCGCCCGCCCGCTTCGAGGCCGGCGTGCCGATGACCTCGCAGGCGGTCGCCCTGGGCGCGGCGGTGGACTACCTCGACGGCATCGGCATGCACCGCGTCGCGGCCCACGAGCACCAGCTCACCGAGGCCGCCCTCCGGGGCCTCTCGGCGATCCCCGGCGTCCGCGTCGTCGGCCCGCTGGTCACGGTGGACCGCGGCGGCGCCGTGTCGTTCGTCGTGGACGGCGTCCACGCCCACGACGCGGGCCAGGTGCTCGACAGCCTCGGCGTCGCCGTGCGCGTCGGCCACCACTGCGCGTGGCCGCTGCACCGCCGGATGGACGCCGCGGCGACCGTCCGCGCCAGCTTCTACCTCTACAACACCCTTGACGAGGTGGACGCCCTGGTGGCCGCCGTGCGCGAGGCGCAGAAGTTCTTCGGGGTGGCCTGATGCAGCTCCAGCAGATGTACCAGGAAATCATCCTGGACCACTACAAGAACCCCCACGGCCGCGGCCTGCGCGACCCGTTCGACGCCGAGTCGCACCAGATCAACCCGACGTGCGGCGACGAGGTGACGCTGCGGGTCAGGTTGGACGGCGGCACGGTCGCCGACGTGTCCTACGACGGCCAGGGCTGCTCCATCAGCCAGGCGTCCACGTCGGTGCTCACCGACCTGGTGGTCGGCAAGCCGGTGGCCGAGGCGTTCGAGAAGATGGACGCCTTCGTCGAGCTGATGCAGGGCCGCGGCAAGGTCGAACCGGACGAGGACGTCCTGGAGGACGGCATCGCGTTCGCGGGCGTGGCGAAGTACCCGGCGCGCGTCAAGTGCGCGCTGCTGGGCTGGATGGCTTTCAAGGACGCCGTGGCGCGCAGCGAGGGAGCGAACCCATGAGCAGCACCGAGGAGGACGTCGTGCGCGGCGTCGAGGGCATGCCCGAACCGCCCGCGCCGAAGGCCGAGGTGGCCGCCCTGGACGACGTCGAGGAGGCCATGCGCGACGTCGTCGACCCGGAACTGGGCATCAACGTCGTGGACCTGGGCCTGGTGTACGACATCCGGGTCGACGAGGACAACGTGGCGGTCATCGACATGACCCTGACCTCCGCGGCGTGCCCGCTGACGGACGTCATCGAGGACCAGACCAGGTCCGCCCTGGTCGGCGGTGGCGGCGGCGGCATCGTCGACGACTTCCGCATCAACTGGGTCTGGATGCCGCCGTGGGGCCCGGAGAAGATCACGGACGACGGGCGCGAGCAGCTGCGCGCCCTCGGCTTCACCGTCTGACACGGGCGGCACCGGCAACACAGGCAGCACCCGCACCCACCGCCGTCGACCTGACGGCCCACGTGCTCCGCAGGGGTCCCCGTCCGGGGACCCCTGCTGTCACTCCGACCACCGGTGGAACCGGCCCGCGAACGCTTGCGGGGAACCAGGGTGGTGCGATGCCCTGGCCGGCCACGCCCACCGTCCCCGCCGCCACCACGCCCGGCCGTCAGCGCAGGGTCTGCTCCACCAGGAACGACACCACGTCCGAGATCTCCCCGCGCCGTGCGAACGCCCGCCGCTGGCGCGCCGCCCCCGTGCCGTCCACCAGCAACCGCTCCACCCCGTCCACCACCAGCTCCTCGTCACCGGCCGCCCGCAACGCCGGCCGCACCCGGTCCACCAACCCCCGCAGCAGGTCCGCCGCCGGCACCAACCGGCCGCTGCGCGGGTCGAAGCCCGCCCCCGCCAATCCGTCCCGCGCCGACCGCCACAGCGCCGCCCGCAACGCCCGGTCCGACACGGGGAACGCGGGCGCACCCGCCACCGCCATCGCCGCGACCGCCCGCACCAGGGCCGCCACCAGCACCGCCTCGTCCACCGTCGCCGCCACGTCGCACACCCGCAGCTCCACCGTCGGGTGCTTCACCGACAACCGGACGTCCCAGTAGACCATCGCCTCGTCCAGCGCCGCCCCCGACTCCAGCAGCGACCGCGTGCCCGACCGGTAGTCCTCCACCGACGAGAACCACGGCGGCGCGCCCGCCGACGGCCACGGGCTCCACAGCAGGTACCGCCAGCTCGCGTACCCGGTGTCCCGCCCCTCCCCGAACGGCGAGTTCGAGCTCACCGCCAGCAGCACCGGCAGCCACTGCCGCAGGTGGTTGCAGATCAGCAGACCCGTCTCCCGGTCCGGGATGCCGATGTGCACGTGGCACCCGCAGATCGTCAGGGAGTCCACCAGCGACCCGAACTCCGCCGCGATCGCCCGGTACCGCTCGCCCTCGGTCAACGGCGGCGGCCTCCGCTCCGGCAGCACCGGCGTGCCCGTCGCCACCACCCGCGCCCCGTGCCGCGCCGCCAGCGCCGCCAGCTCCCGCCGCGCCGCCGACAGCTGCTCGCGCACCTCCGCCATGGTCCGGCACACCGCCGTGGCGCTCTCCACCTGGAACGCCGTCATCTCGGGCTGGAGGTCGAGCTCCCCGTCCGCCCCGCCCAGCACCGCCCCCGCGATCGGCCGCAACGCGCCCGTGCCGGGGTCGACCAGCAGGAACTCCTCCTCCACGCCCACCGACAGGGGCAGGTCCGACACCGGACGCGGGAGCGGCATGGCGGTCGCCTTGCTCACCGAGGGCCTCCTCGCACAGGGTGACACCCTGGATGCTATGAGTGATCGGCGTGGGTGCACAGGCGCCTATGCGGTGAACCACGCGGACGGTCAGCCCACCGCCAGGTGCGGCCCGCCGCGCAGCACGTCCACGTGGTCGCTCCCCGGCCGACCCAGCACCCAGCTCGTGCCGCGCAACGACTTCGCGTGCTCCTTCAACGGCGCCAGCAACCGCGACACCTCCCGGTAGGAGACCACCGACCCCGCCGCGCAGATCAACGTCGCCAGCGACAACGTCACCGCGTGGCCCTCCGCGTCGAACGGTGCGTCCAGCACGGCCGCCGAGAACGGCACGATCTCGTCCAACCCCGCCACCACCAGGAAGTCGTCACCGCCCACGTGACCGACGTGCACGCCCGGGTGGGACCCCGCGCCCTCCGTCAACGCCCGCCCGATCGCCCGGATCAGGTCGTCGCCCGCCGCGAACCCCACCGAGTCGTTCACCCGCTTGAACCCGTCCACGTCCAACCAGCCCACGGCGAACAGCTCACCGCCCAGGACCCGCCGGTCCACCTCGCGCGCGAACGAGTCCGTGCCCGGCAAGCGCGTCAACGGGTTCAACGCCGCCGCCTGCTCCACCTTCAGCTCCGCGATGCCCCGCACCACGTCCGCCACCCGCACCACGCCCAGGCACCGGTCGTCGGCGTCCACGACCACCAGGTCGTCGTTCGTGCGCTCGCGGTGCGCGTGCGCCACCACGTCCAGCAGCTCCAACGCGCTCGACTCCGCGCCGATCAGCTTCGGCCGGTCCGCCAGCCGCGCCGCCTCGCGCTTCGCGTGCAGCGCGTGCCCGAACGGCCCCGTCACCGCCAGCAGGAACCGGTTGCGGTCCACCGTCCAGCTCGGCCGGTCCTCGGCGTCGACCAGCACCACCCCGGTCACCGTCGGCCGGCTGCCCAGGACCTCCAGCACCTCCTCCGACGTCGCCGAGTCCGGCAACGTCGTCGCCGGGTGCAGGAAGTCCGTCACCCGCGGCCCCGCGCCGCGCCGCACCGGCCCCGTCATCGTCTTCGTCGTCGCCTCGGGGTCGCTGACCTCGCTCAGCACCGCCGCGATCGTCGCGTCCACCCGGGGCCGCCGCTGCGCGGCCGCCAGCAGGTTGCCCTGCGCCAACCGCACGCCCAGCCGGCGCAGCGCGGCCAGCTGCGCCTCCGTCTCCACACCCTCGGCCACCACCAGCGACCCGGTGTGCTCGCACAGGTGCTGCAACGCCTGCACCAGCGCGAACCGCGCAGGGTCCGCGGGCAGCGCCACCACCACCTCGCGGTCGAGCTTGACCACATCCGGCCGCACCTCGGTCAGCAGCGACAGCGGGGAATCACCCTCGCCCACCCCGTCCAGGCCCAACCGGAACCCGTCCTCGCGCAACCGCCGCAGCCCCTTCACCAGCAGCCGGCGCGGCGCCCGCGAGTACGGCGTCCCCACCTCCACCACCAGGTCGGACGGGTCGCGACCGGTCTCCCGCAGCACCGCGTACAGCGGCGCCACCAGCTCCGGCCGGTCCGCGATCGTCATCGCCAGCAGGTTCACGTGCAGCGGCACGCCCAGCCCGTGGTCGGCCGCGTGGCGGACCGCGCGGCACGCGAGCGCCACGTCGGTGTTCGCCAGGTACCCCGCGCGGAAAGCGGCCTGGAGCAGGTCCTGCACGCTGCCGTCGTGCGGCCGGGCCAGCGCCTCGACCGCGACGACACCCCCGGTGTGGAGGTTGAACAGCGGCTGGAAGGCGAAGCGAACGTCGTCCAGCAAGGCGGGCACCTCCGAATCGTGCCCGCCCGACCCGCCGCCGGCGAGGGCGTTAACCGGGTGTTCCCGCACTTTTGGCCGTTCGCACAGGAAATGCCATGCGGGCCCGCATCGCCCACGACGCGTCGCGGAACAGGTGCAGCATCGCCGCCAGCGTCCCCCGCAGGTCGCCGTGCCCGCCCAGGTACGCGCGCTGGTGGTCGTCCGGCAGCAGGAAGAAGTGGTGGAAGAACTCCGGCACCTCGTCCGGGCGCATCGCCAACAACGACGCCAGACCACGCGACCACATCGCGTGCACGACCCGCTCCGCCACCGGCCGCACCACCGGTCGCCCCTCCGCCAACGCCGCCGCCACCACCGGCGCCCGCCGCAACGCCGCCGCCACGCTGTAACCGGTCGCCGGGTGGATCAACCCCGACGCCGCCCCGAACGCCCAGTCCCTCGGTCGACCGTCCAGCGGGATGCGCACCCGCTCCTCGTCCGCCGGCACCGCGACGCCGCGCGCCGCCAACCGCCCGTGCAACCGCAGCCGCAGCTCCGCCAGCGGCAGCCCCGGCCGCCGCGCCAACGACGTCTCCTCCAGCAGCACGTGCGTCGCCGACACCGGGATCGCGTACAGGAACGTCGGGTCCACCGTCGTCGCCACCGGCGGCTTGCGCCAATCCATGACCACCGCCTCGTCGGCGTCCACGAACGACCGCGCCGCCCCGGCCGGCACCACCACGCCCACCGCCGTCTGCGCCGCACCCGACCCGCCCACCGCGCCCGACGCGTCCACCACCCGCCCCGACAGCACCCGGCCGTCCGCCAACCGCACCGACGACGCCGACCGGCCCACCACCCGGCCCGCCACCACGTCCACCGAGGCCGGCAACCGCCACAGCCGCTCGTTGTCCAGCACCGCGTACCCGCGCGCCACCGCGTGCTCCTCGGTCGTCACCACCCGCGACCGCGACGCCGACACCGCGACCGGCGCGCCCTCGGGCAGCTCGTCCGCCCACGCCGCGTACGTCGCCCGGAACCTCCGCTCCGGGGTCGGGTCCACCAGCGCCGTCCCCAACCCGCGCTCGACGCACGCCCGCGCCAACGCCCGACCCGCCGGACCGCCACCCACCACGACCACGTCCACGCTCAAGGCCCCTCCGGCCGACGCGGCGGCAGCAGGTCGCCCAACGGCGCGGGCTGGTAGCGACCCACCACCTCGGTCAACTGCTCCACCGTCCGCTCGATCGCCGCCCGCGCCGCGTTCCGCTCCGCGATCACCGTCGACAGCAGCAGTGCCGTCAGCACCGCCGTCCCGTTATAAGCCTGGAGACCCACCATCCGCACGAGGAGATCCATCCCGGCGAACGGACCCGTGCTCATCGCCGCGCCCCGCGCCGCCAACGTCGTCGCGATCAACGCGCACGGCGCCGTGCCCAGGTGCTGGAAGCGCAGCGCCGCCCAGATCAGGAACGGGTACACCAGGTACATCAGGCGGACGTCCGTCGTCGTCGCGATCAGCATCACCACCGTCAGGCTGCCCACCAGCGCCGCCGCCTCCACCCAGCGCCGCACCGCCGGCCGCCGCCACCGCGGGGACCGCAGCGCCAGCGCGAGGGGCACGAGCACCAGGACGCCCAGCGCGTCACCCGTCCACCACACCGCCCACGTCGACCAGAACCGGTCGCCGCCCACGACCCCGCTCGCCAGCAGCGCCGCCGAGCCGATCGTCGCGCTCACCGCCATCCCCGCGAGCGCGCCCAGGAGGACGAGTGCCATCGCGTCCCGCGTCCGGTCCAGTTCGAGGCGGAAGCCCGCTCGCCGCAGCAGCAGGCAGGCGGCCACCGGCGCCAGGGTGTTGCCGGCGCAGATCGCCAGCACCGACGGCAGGTCGCTCAGCGACGCGTTCACCACCAGTGCCCCGAGCGAGACACCGGGCCACAACCGCAGCCCGCCCACCAGCAGCGCCAGCACCGCCACGCCCGTCGGCGGCCACAACGGGGTCACCTGGTCGTTCACCAGCGCCTGGAGCAGACCCAGGCGCGCTCCCAGGTAGTAGCACGCAGCGACGACGAGCACGCGGACGATGTACGAGCCCCACGGGCGCGGGCTGGGGGAGGGCGGCACCGGCACAGCATCCTCCGATGCGGGGGACAGCACCACGTCTAGCTGCGGGGATACGCCGGACCGCCCCCCGATTTCACTATCGGGACCCGCTCGTGTAAGTTTCTCCCTGCCAGCGCGGAACGGGCCGGGACAGACCGGAACGGAGCGCGGCGAAACCCCCGGAGCAAGAACAAGCAGCACAGCGTGCTGCCTCGGGCACCGGGAGCGGGATAAACTGAATGCGAAGCGGGATTCAACGCGGAGCGAGGAAGCCGGAACCGGCCGATTTGACACCGCGAAAACGAACCGGCTAAGCTTCAGACACAAGCGAAACACCGGAAACACAAAGCCCCGGAATGAACCGCGGTAAGACGCGGGACAAGATGGTGAGCGCGTGTTCTTTGAGAACTCAACAGCGTGCCGAATAGCCAGTAAATTTA
>NZ_NSDM01000012.1 GCF_030852425.1 Saccharothrix longispora | reverse complement strand
TACACCCTATCCGATATCTGATCAATCAACGAACCACTAGCCCGCTCGTTGATGTCAGGAACATCTTCGATTATCTTTTTTACCCTAAGCAATTTCCCTGCAAACATATTCTTCTTCAGAAAATCCGTGACACTTGCGTCATCTACGCACGTAGAGATTGTAGCTTGCAGTTGTTGACGTTCCGTCGTTCCGCCGCGTCCGGAGTTTTTAGCGATGTTGACCAACCGCTGCAATTCACCGTCGTCATCTACGTTGAACCGAACATCTCTGAGTTCCTGCCGTAGTCTCCGAAGAACTTCAGCATTCCAGAACGAGGGGAAGAAAAACTCGATCGCCTGATAATAGGCGAGATATTGCAGTAGCGGCATCCCGGTAGCGGAGCGCGCATAGAAGTAGAGGTCCGTAGCTGGCTTTGCATAGCGATTTTTCGGCATCGCCAAAGGGGCGCTTTCATCGTTCCGGCGGAGGTAGCCTCCCCCGCCGATGGGCGAACGAGATTCTCGCTGGAGAATAATAGCGACACCGAACCGAATATCGATCTCGAAGAATAATGCGCTTGCGTAGCGCTCAAGCAAATCGAGGAGGTCGTCGTGACGATCAATTGTCACACCTCTAATCTCCATACTGACCAGTGGGTTAGGTTCCCGGTATGGCCGCCTCGCGAGAGCTGCGAGACGTTCCGTCGCAGGAGAAAATTCGATCGCCAAGGGAGTTGCCGCAGAAGATACTTCTAACTTCCAGTAATTGTACAGAACGTCTTCATCGACATCGGCGAGTGCAGATTCATCAACATCCTCGAACTCGTGCGCTTCCTCTGACTGAGAGCTGTCATCTTTCTTCACCGCCTGGACGCCTGGAAGGTGGCGCAACTCCCGAGGAATAGACCCGAATCTGCCCACCGACCGCACAAAAGCTTCGATCACCCCTGTTGATCGGTCGAATATTGCTTGATACTCGCCCAGAAATACCACGTCGCCGATGCCATCTCTGATGAGCACGCGAGCAATAGCTGGATTGACATGAAGAGCGCGCGTATTTCTTCCATTCGGGATCGACAAAGTTAAGGATGTCGTGCCGCCATCTTTTTTGGCGACATAATCGAGGCCGGCCGCTATTGCCAGCGTCACGAGCCCGTCCCTGGCGTCACCAAATTCAGGTTGACCAGGGCCGCTGTTCTGATCAATTCTCATAATCTACCTCTCACGACGCAACGACATGCAATATTTCACGTGTGAAGCGCCTGGTGCAACGAACGTTGCCGAATTTAGCTCTACGGGATCAAGGCGCGCCGCCTGCGGCAGCGCGCGGCTGAGACCTGCTCACGTTGGCACCGACTCCCACATCACGGCACGCCGGGCTTCCGCTTCGCTCCGCCCGTCGGCCGCGCGCGGAGTCGGTGCACGTGGCCGGGTGGCGGCGCGCTACAGCTGGGGCGGTCAGGTCACCGCAGATTTGCCAGCTCGACAGTCGGGACGATCGCGTGGTCATGCGGCTTGATCGGGCTGGGCACGGCGATCGACTGCCGCGACGGCTGCGCCGCCTTGCCATCGAGGTAGGCGACTCGGCGATGAAGGCCCAGGCGCAGGCACGCAAACGGGCACCACCCCGAGGCGGCCAGCACGGTGGCCGAGTGTCGGGGTGGTGCCCGGTGGAGGCTGCGACATGCCATCGCCGCCCGTGCCCCTCGCGTGCCCCATCTCAGGGTCAACAGCGGTCAATCAGGGGTACGGACGGTCAGGATGGCAGCATCAGTGCTGGTCAGAGGGTTAGCTGGTCAGGAGCTTGATCGCTGCCAGACCTTCCAAGCTGGTCATGCGGGTTCGATTCCCGTCACTCGCTCTTCCTCAAAACTCCTGGTAGGCCTCTTGCGGACCGTCCCACGTGGACGATCTTGTGCTTTCGGGCGATCTTCCGTGCCCCTCGCGCGCCGGCCCGCCGACGGGCCGGGGGACGCGGCCGCACCCGCCCCTCCGCCGACAGGAACTCGTCGGCTCTCCCTTCCGCCACGGGGACGAGGTCGGAGGCGGTCACGGCGGCGCGGTGCGCCGTGAGTCCACATCGGACTGTCCCGGTGCTCGTGCCGCCGACTGGCGGCAGGTGATCGGGAGAGCGTTCGTCGACGTGCCGGACGGCCTCCGGGTCGCACATGATGGAGCCATGCGACTCGATCAGCTCGTCGTGGATTGTCGGCATCCCCGGGCGCTCGTGCGGTTCTGGGCGGCGTTGCTCGGGGGTGACGCCGTCGACCGGTCCTCCGGGTGGTCGCACGTCGTGCCGCCCGGTTGGCCGCGCATCGCCTTCCAGCCCGTGCCCGAGGACAAGGCCGTCAAGAACCGGCTCCACCTCGACATCGCGGTCGACGACATCGGCGAGGCCACGCGTCGTGCCGTGGAACTGGGGGCGACCCGCCAGGGGGATGTGCAGACCGACGAGGCCGGCAGCTTCCAGGTGTTGACCGACCCCGAGGGGAACGAGTTCTGCTTCGTCACCACATGACTCGCCGGTCACGTGCCGGGGCCGTCACCTGCCGTAGGCGGTGACCGCTCGCCACAGGGCTTCGCCGAACCTGACCGCCAGGAACACCATGAGCACGCCGACGGCGACGGTCACCAGGCATCTCAGGACCAGCGACAGGTTGCGCACCCGGACAGTGTCCTCCCCGAGGGGCCCGTTCACCGCAGTTTGCGGTGAACCGCGCCGGAACGGGGCCGACCGGGTTACACCGTCACGCCGGCCACCGCCTCGCGCAGCGCGCGCACCGCCGCCACGTCGCCCTCGACCGACAGCGCCGACTCGTCCCCGCGTCCCCACAGCCACAGGTCGACGTCGGACGCCGAGCCGCTCACCACGGCGTCCGGGGTGGCGTCGGGGCAGAAGTCGACGATCCCGGGGTGCAGGGCGACGGTCCACTCGCGGCCGGGGACGCGGAGCGCCACGGCTCGGCCGGACGTGTGCGCGCGGGGTGGCTGGTGGCAGCCGAGCCACAGCCTCAGCACCTCGTCGACGCCGTCCGCGGCCAACGCCGGTTCCAGGGGTGCCCCCCCGGCCGTTGGCGGCTTGCACGTCCACCCGGTGCACGGCCGTCTCGTGGGCCATGCGGCGCAACCAGAAGCCGAGGGTCCGGTCCCACGGGCACCACGTGGGCGCGGTCGCCGTGGCACGTGCCGGGTCGAGGACCATCAGCAGCGACGCCGCGCCGATCCGGTAGCGGTCCACCGGGTCGGCGGCCGGGGCGGTGTCGGCGGAGTCGATGTCGGCCGGGTCGGGGCCGTCCGGCGCCGGCTCGGTGGACGGGCGCGCGCCGTCGGTCACCCAGCGCGTCACGTGCCGGTGGACCGTCGTCACGTGCTCGACGAGGTCCCGCACGGTCATCCCGGGGCACGCGGGCACCGGGTTCCCCAGGCGGGTCGGGTCGACCGCGTCGGCCAGGGCCGTCGCCTCGGCGCGGAGCGCGAGGGCCAACGCGTGCGGGTTCAACTCCTGCCGGTCCACGGGTGCAGCATCGCCGACCACGACCACCCACCGCGACCCTCAATCGGTTCGCGCGGCGGCGACGACCGGCGTATGAACGTGGTCATGGCGCTCACCGTTCGCACCCTGACCGCGGCCGACCTGCCGCGCTTCCAACGCATGATCGACTCGGCGTTCCAGTCCGACACCGTCGACGCGGAGCGGTGGCGCCACCTCTTCGAACCCGAGCGCCACCACGCGGTGTTCGACGGGGACGAACTGGTCGGCGGCGGTGGCATCCAGACCCGCGAGGTCACGGTGCCGGGTGCGGGGCCGGTTCCGGTGGCGGCGGTGACGGCGGTGGCCGTGAAGCCGGGGCACCGCAGGCGCGGGGTCCTCACCCGGGTCATGACGGCCCAGCTGCACGGCCTGCACGAGGAGGGCCGTGAGGCGGTCGCGGCGCTGTGGGCGTCGGAGGCGGGCATCTACGGCCGGTTCGGCTACGGGCTCGCGGCGGAGTTCACGCGGCTGTCGGTGCCGCGCGGCGCGGCGTTCCGCGCGGACGTCCGCACCGGGGACGCCAGGGTGCGCGAGGTGGAGCGCGACGAGGCGATGCCGGTGCTCAAGGCCCTCTACGAGGAGCTGCGCCCCGGCCGCACGGGCTGGTTGAGCCGCGTGGACGCCAACTGGGAGCACCAACTGGCCGACGAGGAGCGCGACCGCGGCGGCCTCACCGCCTACCGGTACGTGCTGCACCCCGACGGGTACGCGGTGTACCGGGTGAGGGGCGACTGGCAGGAGCGCGGCCCGCGCAACGAGGTGCACGTGCGCGAGATCGCCGCCCGCACCACCGAGGCGTACGCCTCCCTGTACCGCTACCTGCTGGACCTCGACATGGTGGGCGAGCTGAAGTTCTACACCGCCTCCGACGACCCGGTCACGCACCTGCTGGTCGATCCCCGGCTGGCGCTGCGCGGCCGGTCGGACTCGTTGTGGGTGCGCCTGGTGGACGTGGACCGCGCGCTCGCCGCCCGCCGCTACTCCTCCGACGTCGACGTGGTGCTGGAGGTCGAGGACGACTTCTGCCCGTGGAACGCGGGTCGCGTCAGGTTCACCGTGAAGAGCGGGAAGGCCACTCTCGAACGGGTGACGGACGATCCGGACGTGCGGTTGACCGCGCGGGCGTTGGGCGCGGCGTACCTGGGCGGCACGAGGCTGGCCACGCTCGCCCGCGCCCAGCAGGTGCACGAGGTCGCGCCGGGTGCCGTGACCGCCCTCTCGCACGCCTTCCTGGGTGATCACGAGCCGCACTGCCCCGAGGTCTTCTAGGCCCTTCGGGAACCCACACCGGTCACCGTGCGTTGTCGTGGCACAGGCACCGGGAGGGTTGATGGGCACCGGGATCGTGCTGCTCGTGCTGCTGGTTCTCGTCGTGGGCGCCGGCTGGTACTACGCGAAGACGGCCGCCGCGAGGCGGCAGCGGGAGTTGGAGGACGCGCAGGCCGACGCACGGCGCTGGGTGGAGCGGCTCGGCGGCCAGGTGATGAACCTGACCGGCACGGACGTGGCCTCGCAGCAGGCGATGGCGGACGCCTCGGAGCGGTTCACCGCGGCCGGGTCGCAGATGGAGCAGGCACGCACGGTGGAGCAGTGCCGGCTGGTGACGCAGACCGCGATGGAGGGCCTGTACTACGTGCGGGCCGCGCGCACCGCGATGGGCATCGACCCGGGTCCCGAGCTGCCCGACCTCACCGGTCAGGGCCGCGCGGGCAAGGTGTCGGAGAACCGCGACGTCGAGGTGGAGGGCCACCGCTACGTGGCCTCGCCGCAGCCCGGTTCGCGCACGCCGCACTACTACCCCGGCGGCATGGTGGCCGGTCGGCCGGTGCCGCAGGGCTGGTACTCGGAGCCGTGGTGGAAGCCGGCGCTGGTCGCGGGCGCCTGGGGCGTGGGCTCGATGCTGCTGTTCAGCGCGATGTTCTCGGGCATGGCGGGCGTCGCCTACGCGGACGGGTTCGCCGACGGTCAGGCGGCCGACGGCGGTGACGGTGGTGACACGGGCGGCGACTTCGGCGGCGACTACGGCGGCAGCGACTTCGGCGGCGACTTCGGCGGGTTCGACTTCTAGCGCGCTCCGGCCGGCGCCCTACCCGTCGCGGCGGGTCAGGGCGTCGGCCAGCGCCTTGCGCACCGAGCCGTCGCCGACCGACGCGAGGTAGTCGGCGAACTTGAGGCTCGGGGCCCCGGTGCCGCGCGACACGACGGCCGCCAGGTGCACGAGCACCTTCGGCGAGCTGTCCACGCGCACGAGGTCGCCGCCCAGGCCGACGGCGAGGCGTTCGTCGACCTGCGCCACGGCCGCCGCCAGGTCCGCGAGCTGCACGCCCAGGTCGAACGACGGCCGCTCGCCCGACGCCAGCCGGTCGGTCCCGCGCCGCACCACGGCCGCCACGTCGTCCACGACGCGCGGCAGCGCGCGCTTGTCCAGGGCGAACGCCAGCTGCCAGTCGAAGTACTCGGTGTCGGCGATCCGCACGAGCGCCCGCAGCGCGCCCACCCGTTCGTCCTCGGTGCCCTTGGGGTCGGCGAAGTCCTCGCCCAGCCCGACCGCGCGGGCCAGGTGCGCGAACGTCTCGTCCACCGAGTAGCGCCGGTCGACCAGCTCGCCGCGCCACGGCGCGGCGTCCGGGTCGGCCGCCGCGTCCACCACGGCCCGGTAGCCGTCGAACTCGCCCCACGTGGCCAGCGCGCAGCACGCCAGGAACCGCTCGTAGGGCGCGCCGGTGGCCAGGACCTGGCGCAGCGGTTCGATCCGCGCTGTGTACCGGTCGTCGTCGAACGCGGCGTTGATCACCTCGTCCGGGTCGCCCACCGGGTGACCGTCGAAGTCGGTGTAGAGCAGTTCCCTGACCCGGCTGTCCACCTCAGACATCGTATGGCCCCTGGATGTACTCGGCCGGGACCGTGCCCTTGATCAGCCACTCGCCGTCGCGACGGGTGTTGAGCAGGCCCTGGAGGCGGCTGATGATCGACTCGGTCTTCCCCTTGGACAGCCCCAGGTCCTCGGCGAACCTCCGCACCTGGTCGGGGGTGGCGTCGTGCGGCAGGGTCACGTCGACGTCGCGCCCGGCGAGCCGGTCCACCTCGCCCTGGAGCGACGCCTCCACCTTGGCCGGCGGCAGGATCTCCACGTCGGTGACCTTGCCCGCGTCGATGTCGGCCTGGAGCCGCTCGTGGTCGAGGCGGACCTCCTTGTTGCCGTACAGCTTGGCGTCCGCGCCCTCGACGCTGAACGAGGTGTACGGGCTGTCGGCCTTGGCCGCCTTGTCCTTGCCGCCCAGCACGTGCTGCCACGGCTCGGTCTTGCCGTGCGGGTTGGCGGGCACCAGGTTGCCGTCGGCGTCGAGGTGCGACTTGCGGATGCCGCCGCTGTTGACGGTGTTCGGGAAGTGGTCGTCGCGCCGGATGATCTTCGGCCCGGACCCGCCGCCGCCACCACCCGACACCGGGGTCACGGGCGGCGCGGTCGTGGAGGACGGCGTGGTCGTGCCGCCGGACGGTCCGTGCGCCACCGGGGGCGCGGTCACCGGCGCGCTCGACGGCGAGGTGGTCCCGGACGGGGTCGTGCCGCCGGACGGTGCGTGCGTCACGGGCGGCGCGGACACGGGGGCGCCGGACGGCGTGGTCGTGCCGGCGGGCGGGGTGTGCGCGGGCGGGGTGTGCGTCGTCGGCGGCGCGGACACGGTCGGTCCCGACGTGCCCGACGTGCCCGACGGCGCGGTCGTCCCGGACGGCGTGGTCCCGCCCCGCGGCTTCACGTCCGGCGAACCGGGCAGCGTCACGGGGTCGGGCGTGCGCGGCGCACCGGGCGCGTCCGCCCGCTTCAGCGCCCGGAGGCCCCTCTTGATCGCCTCCCAGATCTCCCCGAGCCGGTTCATCAGCGGCCGGAGCCTGCCGACCGACCGGACCAGCTTCGTGATCACGTCGGAGATCCGGTTGACCCACTTGGCGATGATCGCCACGGCGGAGGCGACCACGTGCGGCGTGGCGAAGCCGAGCGTCACGGCCTCCTCCGCCAGCCACTGCGGGATGCGGGCGACGAGCGTGGCCACGCACTCGGCGACGAGGTCGCGCACGATGCCGCGCACCGTCCCGACCAGCACGCCGACGACCTGCACGACCGTGCCGACGGTGGCGGAGCACCCGGCCGCCGCGGTGATGTGCTCGGCCTGCTCGGCGACCGACCGGCGGTACGCGTCGGCCGCGGCGCCCGTCCAGCCGGCCGTGCCGCGGCCGACCTCGGAGGTCAGCGCCTCGTGCGCCCGGCCGACGGACTGCGACACGTTCTGCCACGTCGCGGCGTACGCGGCGATCTGGTCGGCGTCGCCCGCCAGCCAGTTCAGGGCGTCGCGCAGCGGCCCGACGTGCTCGATGATCCACGACACGGCGTACTGGAGCAGCGTGCCCAGCGGGTCGAGGGCGAGCGAGAGCATCTCCAGGCCGGTGCCGGCGAACCCGAGGCCGCCCTCGACCCAGGACCCGGACGACACGCCGTTGTAGAGGTCCGCGGCGGACTCGGCGATGCCGATCCCGGTGTAACCGGTGGTGGAGTCGCGGCGTTCCGCCACCAACGGGTTGTTCACGCCGCACCGCCCGCGAACGCGGAGGCGTTGCCCCGGTCGACGTCCTCGTAGTCGTCGGCCGCGCCGCGCACGGAGGCGATGGTGTCGCCGACGGACGTCACGCACTCGCTCAGCGACTCGATGCCCGCGCCGCTGACGAACGACACGATCGGCGGGAACATCGTGCAGATTTTCCCGTACGCCTCACCGGACATGCTGACCTGGCGGGCCGCGTCCAGCGCCTGGTTGAGCTGGTCCTCCACCCCGCGCAGCCGGTCCGCGTGCCCGCGCAGCTCCTCGACCGGGACCTCGTAACCGCTCACGTTCCGCCCCTCAAGCACTCGATGCCCCTCACTCGGTGACCGAGGGGCCTTCCCAGTCGTCGTCGTCCTGAACGGGTCGCCGCGTGGGCGGCGGCGGTGGTGGTGCGGTCGGACGGACCTGGTCCGCCCAGGGCGGGGTGTCCGACGGTGGTTCGGGGAAGCGCCGGCGGTACGACGAGACCAGCGCGTCGGCGGTTCCCGGTTCCCGGATGCCGACCGCGCCCACCACGTCGGAGACCGCGCCGGCGATTCGGGATTGCGCACGGCGCATGGTCGTCAGGATGGTCGCGGCGAGCTGCGCGCCGCCGGAGGCCCGTTCGCTGATCTCCAGGGTCTGCATGGCCCCGGTGGCGTCCACGGTGAGCCGCACCAGGCCGTCGCGGGACACCTCGGTGATGCTCACCCCGGCGACCTGCCTGCTCATCTCCTGGTACTTCTCGGCCTTGGCCGTCACGCCCGCCGCCCAGCGGGCGATCTCCTGCTCCGTGCGCACCTCGTCGCCACCGAACACGGGATCGGTCACCGCACGCCCCCTCCATCTCCTGCGTGACAGGATCGTGCGGGGACGGTATTCCGTTAGCGCGCCGGCTGGCAGCGGGGGCACCAGTAGAGGTTGCGGCCGGCGAGTTCGGCGGCGGCCACGGGCGTGCAGCACAGCAGGCACGGCTGCCCGGTGCGCCGGTACACGTAGACCTCGCCGCCGTGCCGGTCCTCGCGCGGCGCGCGGCCGGTGACCTCGGGCAGGTGCTCGGGCCGCACGGTGTCGATCCGGCCGACCTTCACCCCGGCGCGCATGAGCACGACGAGGTCGAGCCACATGTCGTCCCACAGCGCCTCGTCCAGGTCGCGGCCCGGGACGTAGGGGTTCAGGCCGTGCCGGAACAGCACCTCGGCGCGGTAGACGTTGCCCACGCCCGCGAGCACGGACTGGTCCATCAGCAGCACGGCGATCGACTGGCGGGACCTGGAGACCTTCGCCCACGCCAGGTCGGGCTTCGCGTCGCGGCGCAGCGGGTCGGGGCCGAGGCGGGCGCGCAGGGCGGCGACCTCGTCGTCGGTCAGCACCTCGCACCGGGTGGGCCCCCGCAGGTCGGTCCAGTGCGTGGGGCCGACCACCCGCATCCGCACCTGGCCGACGGGCTCGGTGACCGGGTGCGGCGACTCGGTGAACCCGCCGTACAGGCCGAGGTGGACGTGCACGGTCGCGTCCGGCCCGTACACGTGCAGCAGGTGCTTGCCGTGGGCCTCGGCGCGCTCGAACAGCCTGCCGTCGACGGCGGACGCGGCGAACCTGCCCTGCGGGCTCGACACCCGCACGACCGAACCGGCGTAGCGGCGCTGGTGCAGGCGGGCGAGGCGGTGCAGGGTGTGGCCTTCAGGCACGGAACGGGACCACCGGGTTCAGGTAGAGGCGGACGAGCTGCCGGGAGTCGCGGCGCAGCAGGCGGCGGGCGGGTTCGACGGCGCGCTCGGGGGCGTGCGCGGCCAGCACCGAGCACAGCGCGGCGAGCTGGGCGTTCCGGTCGAAGTCCGGTTCGTCGGTCCGGTCGAGGCCTCGGTCGAGCACGGCGGTGAGCGCGTCGGCGGTGCCCGGCTCGTCGGCGGCGTACCGCAGCGGCCAGCCGAAGAACACCTCGTCACCGAGGCCGATCAGGGCGTTCACGGCGGCGAGCCGCGCGGCCGACGAGGTGAACCGGCGACCCTCGGCGACCGCGCCCGCCAGCTCCGGGAACGTGCCGTCGCGGTCCTCGGCGACCAGGGTGTTGAACCACGGCGAGCGCCGACCGGCCTCGGCGATGCCCTCCACCACCGGGTAGACCGGGTCGTGGCCCCACGACGCGAGCGCCACCACCGCCAGGTAGCGGTGGTGGCGCCGCGCCGAGTCGTCGGTGACGACGGCGCGCAGGGCCGGCACCCGTTCGAGGTAACGGGGTTCGTCGAACGCGGCCTCGATCACGGTCCGCGGCTCGGTCAGGTAGGTGCCGTCGAGGTCGCGGAACAGCAGCTCGCGGATCATCAGGGCAGGGCGGGGGCTTCGCCGGTCCGCTCGTAGTCGGCGAGGATGCCGATGCGGCGGGCGTGCCGCTCCTGCCCGGAGAACGGGGTGGCCAGGAACGCCTCGACGATCGCGAACGCCTCCTCGGTGGTGTGCATCCGCGCGCCGATGCCCATCAGCTGGGCGTCGTTGTGCTCGCGGGCGAGCTTCGCGGTCTCCACGCTGTAGGCGAGCGCGGCGCGGGCGCCGGGCACCTTGTTGGCGGCGATCTGCTCGCCGTTGCCGGAACCGCCGATCACGATGCCCAGGCTGCCGGGGTCGGCGACGACCCTGGTGGCCGCCTCGATGCAGAACGGCGGGTAGTCGTCCTCCGCGTCGTACACCGCCGGGCCGACGTCCACGACGTCGTGGCCTGCGTCGCTGAGGTGCTTGGCGAGGGCGGTCTTCAGCTCGAAGCCCGCGTGGTCCGATCCCAGATAAACGCGCACGTCAGGGAGTCTGCCATCCTCGACCGAATGTTCGGTCAAGAGGGTTGCCGGCTCCGGCTGGAGTGGGGTGGCGAGGGCGTCGCCGCGCTCGGGGGGCGGTGCGCGGTGCTCGTCGTGGTGGACGTGCTGTCGTTCACCACGGCGACGGACGTGGTGGTGGCGCGGGGCGGTTCGGTGCGGCCGGTGCGGTGGGTGGACCGGGAACGGGCCGCGCGGCCTGTCGACCCGTCGTGGTCGTTGCGGCCGTCGTCGCTGGTGGGCGTGCCGGCGGGGGTGGAGCTGGAGCTGCCGTCGCCCAACGGTGCCACGTTGTGCGCGATGGCGGCGGACACCGGGTCGATCGTGCTGGCGGCGTGCCTGCGCAACGCGCGTGCGGTGGCGGCGGCGGCGTTGTCGTCGGCGGACGGCGGGCCGATCGGCGTGGTGCCGGCCGGTGAGCGCTGGGGGATCGACGTCGCCAGCCCCCGGACGGCGGCGTTCGGGCCGCTCCGCCCGGCCGTCGAGGACCTGCTGGGCGCGGGGGCGGTGGTGTCCGCGCTGCTCGACCACGGCTCCGCGTCGGTCGAGGCGGGGATGGCGGCCGAGGCGTACCGGCGGACGTCCGTGGTCGACGCGGTGGCGGGGTGCGTGTCGGGGCGCGAGCTGATCGCCGCCGGGCACGCCGCCGACGTGGCCCTGGCCTGCGAGGTCGACGTGAGCACCGCCGTCCCCCGCCTGGTCGACGGCGTCCTCCGCCCCACCTGACCCGCGAGTCGTAACCCCGACCCGCGCGAGTCGTAAATCCAGGTCGCGCGAGTCGTACGTCCAGGTCGCGCGAGTCGTACGCCCGGGACCCCCGAGTTCTACGTTCAGGACCGCCTTACCTACTCGCGAGTGTAGAACTCGCGGGGGCTGGACGTTGGACTCGCGCGGCCCGGACGTACGACTCGCGGGGGCTGGGGGGACGACTCGCGGGTGGGGTCAGCGTTGGACGGACTTCAGCTCGGTGAACTCGGCCAGGCCGTGGGGGCCGAACTCGCGACCGTTGCCGGACTGGCGGTAACCACCGAAGGGGGCGCTGGTGTTGAAGGCCGCGCCGTTGATGTCGACCTGGCCGGTGCGGAGGCGGCGGGCGACGGCGAGGGCGCGGTCGGGGTCCGCGGAGAAGACCGCGCCGCCCAGGCCGTAGATGGTGGAGTTGGCGATGCGGACGGCGTCGTCCTCGTCGCGGTAGGGCATGACCGACAGGACCGGGCCGAAGATCTCCTCCTGGGCGATCGACATGTCGGGTGCCACGTGGCCGAAGACGGTGGGCGCGACGTGGTGGCCGCGTTCGGTGGGGCGGTCCGGGCCGCCCAGGGCGAGCTTCGCGCCCTCGGCGATGCCGGCGCGGATGTGGGCGACCACGCGGTCGCGCTGGGCGGCGGAGACGGCCGGGCCCAGGCGGGTGGCGGGGAGGGCGGGGTCGCCCGGCTCGTACTTCGCGGCGGCGGCCGCGGCGACCTCCAGGGCCTCGTCGTGCCGGTCGGCGGGCACGAGGAGCCTGGTCCACGCGCTGCACGCCTGGCCGTTGTTCATGAACGCGTTGGCCACGCCGATCTTCACCGCGCGGGTCAGGTCGGCGTCGTCCAGCACGACGTTCGCGGACTTGCCGCCCAGTTCGAGGGCGACCCGCTTGACCGTCTCGGCGGCCAGCGCGGACACCCGGCGTCCGGCGCGGGTGGACCCGGTGAACGACACCATGTCCACCATCGGGTGCGCCGCGAGCGCCTCCCCGACCACCGGGCCCGTGCCGTGGACGAGGGAGAACACGCCTTCGGGCACGCCCGCGCCGTGCAGCACCTCGCTCAGCAGGTCGGCGGTGAACGGCGCCAGCTCGCTCGGCTTGAGCACCACGGTGTTGCCCGCGGCGAGGGCGGGCACGACCTTGGCGACCATCTGCTGCAACGGGAAGTTCCACGGCGTGATGGCCGCGACGACGCCGACCGGCTCACGCAGCACGAGCGAGTTGCCGATCTCCTCACCGTCGAAATAACCACTCGAAAGTGTCGTCTCGATGCCGCGGACGATGCCGATCGGATTAGGGACCTGCACCTTCGAGGCGAAGGTGATGGGCGTGCCCATCTCCGCCGTCATCGTGGACGCCAGCTCGTCGGCCCGCGCCGCCAGTCCGTCGGCCACGGCCCGCACGACCGCGAGCCGGTCGGCCACGGACGTCGCCGCCCACCCGGGGAACGCGGCGACCGCCCTGGTCACGGCGGTGTCGACGTCACCGGCGGTGCCCGCGCGGACGGTGCCGACGACTTCTTCGGTGGTCGGGTTGACGACCTCGATCACTGCGACTCCCGGACGACGGTGTGACACTCCACGAAGAAAACAGCCTCAGAGTGTCACGCCGCGCGGCTCAGGAGAAGTTCAGCTTGCCGGTCCGGGTGCGCTTCAGCTCGTAGAACTCCGGGTAGCTCGCCAGCGCCACCGCGCCGTCGAAGACCTTCAGCGCGGCCTCGCCGCGCGGGATGCTGCTCAGCACCGGCCCGAAGAACGCCACGCCGTCGATGTGGATCGTGGGCGTGCCGACGTCCGTGCCCACCGGGTCCATGCCGCGGTGGTGGGACGCGCGCAGGTCCGCGTCGTGCTCGTCGGTGTGCGCGGCCCCGGCCAGCTCGGCGGGCAGGCCCACCTCGGCCAGCGCCTCCACCACGACCGCGTCCCAGTCCTTGTCGCCCTGGTTGTGGATGCGGGTGCCGAGCGCGGTGTACAGGTCGCGCAGCACGCCGTCGCCCTTGAGCTTCGCCGCCGCGATGGCCACGCGCACCGGCCCCCAGCCCCGGTCCATCATGTCGCGGTAGTGGTCGTCCAGGTCGCGGCCCTCGTTGAGCACCGACAGGCTCATCACCCGGAAGTCGAGGTCGATGTCCCGCTGCTTCTCGACTTCGAGGATCCATCGGGACGAGATCCACGCGAACGGGCAGATCGGGTCGAAGTAGAAGTCGACCTTCGTGCGTCCCTCTGTCGACATGCGGTGCTCTCCATCCGTGCGTGCGGCGGGCCGACCGCCGGTGCGGTCCCCCGATCCTGCACAACCAACCGGACCCGCGCAGTCTTCCCTCGGACGCCAGTCCACTTCCGGTCGTCCCACGTGATTGGATGCGGGAGTCGTGTTCACCCGCACGACACCCTTCCCCGTTCCGACGAGGTCAGCGCCCCGTGCGCCGGCAGACGAGGTGACCATGGCGGCACCCAACCTCACCCGCGACCAGGCGCAGCAGCGGGCTGCGCTGCTGGAAGTCGACTCCTACCGGATCGAGCTGGACCTGACCGACGGCGGCGGAAAGCCCGGGTCGGACACGTTCCGCTCCACGACGACGGTGGCGTTCCGCAGCCGGACGCCGGGCGCGTCATCGTGGGTCGACGTCGTGGCCGCCACCGTGCACCGCGCCGTGCTCAACGGCCGCGAGATCGACGTGTCGTCCTACCGCGAGGAGGACGGCCTGCACCTGCCCGACCTGGCCGACGTCAACGAGCTGACGGTCGAGGCCGACTGCCGGTACATGAACACCGGCGAGGGCCTGCACCGGTTCGTCGACCCGGTCGACGGCGAGGTGTACCTGTACTCGCAGTTCGAGACCGCGGACGCCAAGCGCATGTTCGCGTGCTTCGACCAGCCCGACCTGAAGTCGGTCTACTCACTGAAGGTCACTGCGCCGCACCACTGGAAGGTGGTGTCCAACGCCCCGATCATGTCCACTGAGGACGGTCCGGGCGGCGCGGACGTGCACACCTTCGAGACCACCAAGCCCATGTCGACGTACCTGGTCGCACTGGTCGCGGGGCCGTACGCGGAGTGGCGCGACGAGTTCACCGACGGGGGCACCACGATCCCGCTGGGCATCTACTGCCGCGCGTCGCTGGCCCCGCACATGGACGCCGAGCGCCTGTTCACCGAGACCAAGCAGGGCTTCGGCTTCTACCACGGCGCGTTCGGCGTGCCGTACCCGTTCGGCAAGTACGACCAGTGCTTCGTGCCCGAGTTCAACGCGGGCGCGATGGAGAACGCCGGCTGCGTCACGTTCCTGGAGGACTACGTCTTCCGGAGCCGCGTCACCCGCTACCTCTACGAGCGCCGCGCCGAGACCGTGCTGCACGAGATGGCGCACATGTGGTTCGGCGACCTGGTGACCATGCGCTGGTGGGACGACCTGTGGCTGAACGAGTCGTTCGCCACGTGGGCGTCCGTGCTGGCGCAGGCGGAGGCCACCGAGTACCGGCAGGCGTGGACGACGTTCGCCAAGATCGAGAAGTCGTGGGCCTACCGGCAGGACCAGCTGCCGTCCACGCACCCCGTGGCCGCCGACATCCCGGACCTCCAGGCGGTCGAGGTCAACTTCGACGGCATCACCTACGCCAAGGGCGCCTCGGTGCTCAAGCAGCTGGTGGCCTACGTCGGGCTGGAGAACTTCCTGTCCGGCTTGAAGGTGTACTTCGGCAAGCACGCCTGGGGCAACGCCACGCTCGCCGACCTGCTCGGCGCGCTGGAGGAGGCGTCCGGCCGCGACCTGTCGTGGTGGAGCGCGCAGTGGCTGGAGACGACCGGCCTGAACCTGCTGCGGCCGAAGTACTCGGTCGACGCCGAGGGCCGGTTCACCGAGTTCGCGGTGCTCCAGGGCGGCGCCCGGCCGGGCGCGGGCGAGCTGCGCACCCACCGGCTGGCGGTCGGCGTGTACGACGCCGACGAGTCCGGCAAGCTGGTGCGCACCCACCGCGTCGAGCTGGACGTGTCGGGCGAGCGCACCGAGGTGCCCGAGCTGGTCGGCGTGCACCGCGGCAAGATCGTGCTGGTCAACGACGACGACCTGACGTACTGCACGATGCGGCTCGACCCCGACTCGCTGGCGTCGCTGATCGACCACATCGCCGACATCGCCGAGCCGCTGCCGCGCACGCTGTGCTGGTCGGCCGCGTGGGAGATGACCCGCGAGGCCGAGCTGAAGGCACGCGACTTCGTGAACCTGGTGCTGGGCGGCCTGCACGCGGAGACCGAGGTCGGCGTCGTGCAGCGGCTGCTGCTCCAGGCCCAGACCGCGCTGTCGTCGTACGCCGACGCCTCGTGGCGCCACGAGGGCTGGGCGCGGTTCACCGCGAAGACGCTGGAACTGGCCCGCGCCGCCGAGCCCGGCTCCGACCACCAGCTGGCGTTCGTGAACGCCCTGGCCGGGTCCGTGCTCGACGACGCGACCGTCGCGGTGCTGCGGAGCTGGCTCGACGGCACCGACTCGCTGCCCGGCCTCGACGTCGACACCGACCTGCGGTGGCGGCTGTTGCAGGCGCTGGTCGCGCACGGCGCCGCCTCGCTGGAGGACATCGCCGCCGAGGAGGAGCGCGACCCCACCGCCACCGGTCGCCGGCGTGCCGAGTCGGCACGCGCCCTTCGCCCCACGGTCGAGGCGAAGACCGAGGCGTGGGACCGCGCGGTCAACGACGACGAGCTGCCCAACGCGGTGTCGGAGGCCGTCATCGCGGGCATCCAGCACCCCGGCCAGAAGGCGCTGCTCCAGCCGTTCGTGGAGCGCTACTTCGCCGACGTGGCCGACGTCTGGGACCGCCGTTCGAGCGAGCGCGCCCAGTCGATGGTGGTGGGCCTGTTCCCGTCGTGGTCGATCGCGGAGGAGACCGTGAAGGCCGCTGACGCGTGGCTGGCCGAGGAGCGTCCGCCGGCCCTGCGGCGGTTGGTGTCGGAGGGGCGCGCGGGCATCGTGCGCGCCCTGGCGGCCCAGGAGTTCGACCGGTCCTGAGCGGCCGGGCAGGAGAGGTGGGGGGCGGCATCCACGGGTGCCGCCCCTCAGCCGTTCCCGGACCGGTGTCGGCGGAACCGCGAGGCGGTGGAACTGCGAGGCGGCGGTCGGGAGGTCGCACGGGTGGGCGGGACGGGCACCGTCACCGGGTCACCGCGGGAATTCCGGGGGTTCGCGCGGACACGTCGGCCGCGCTGAGCTGGTGCGGGATCGGGAGGATTCCCTCCGCGGCCCGCCACGCGGCGTCGCAGTCGCGGCAGGTGGGCCACGACCATTCCGCCTTGCCGAGCCGGCCGGCCGGGATGGTGACTTCCTCGCCGCACAGGGTGGTCGTTTCCTCGTAGGCCACGGCGTCCTCTTTCACGGCGTGGCGCTTGCCGTTGTGCGGCAGCCAGCGGAACGGGCGGAATGACATCAGCGGCCCCTTTTGTCGTAGGCGTCGGCCCAGTGGGCGAAGACTTCCCTGGATTGTTCCGCCGACAGCACGAGGTGGCTCAGCGCCCGCATCTTCGCCTCGTACTCGGCGATGACGGCCGGGTCGTCGTGGAAGACGGTGGCGCTGTCGGTCTCGGTGTAGGCCAGCGGTTTGGTGGGCGGGGTGAACGTGAGCAGGGTCGCCGGGTTCCTCAGCGCGCCGTGCGAGTTCGCCGCCATCGGGACCACCAGCAGGCTGAAGTTCGACCAGCCGCACATCAGGGCCAGCCTGAGCATCTGGTCGCGCATCACCTTCGTCCCGCCCACGACCAGCCGCAGCGCCGCCTCGTGCACGAAGACCACCGTCTCCGGGCCGGTCGGGCGGCGCAGGTTGTCCTGGCGGGCGGCGCGGGCGCGGGCGACCGACCGGTCACCAGTCAGGGCGGTCGCGTAGTCCTCCGTCTGCGCCAGGCTCGGCACGGTCAGCGGCTCGTAGGCCATCACCGTGCGCGCCGCGTTCTCGTGCAACGTCAGGGCCAGCAGCGTGTCGGCCGACGGGGTGTTGCGGCGCACGAAGTTGCCCGTGTCCGCCTCGACGGCGATGGCCAGCACCCGATCCCGGGTGGCCTTGTCCGCACCGCAGCGGCCCAGCAGCGTGCCGATCTCCCACGGGCTCGTGCCCCGGCTGCCGGTCTCCAGCTTCGACAGCTTGCCCAGCGACCACCCCAGCGCCTCGGCGACCTGCGCCGAGGACATCCGCGACCGGTGCCGCACCCTCCGCAGCTCCTCCCCCAACTCCCTGCTCCGCGCCGTGCTCAGGCGCGCCGGGACCTTTTCCTCTTGCTCCAACATTTCCCCCCGCAACGGAATAGATTTGCGCAGCAGGATGTAGGGAGCCGGAATTTTCGTCAACACCCTCATCGGGCGACCACCAGTACCGGTGGTCCCACCTTAAGCTTGGGTTATGCATCGAAGCACCTCCCGGGCCATCGCGCTTGGTGCGCGTATCAGAAACGCCCGGGAAAGTCGCAAGCTCAGCCAGCGCAAGCTCGCCCGACAACTAGGAGTATCAGATTCGTTGCTTTCGCGCAGCGAAACGGGGAGCAGGTTCCTCGCCCGGGACGAAGTGGAATTGATCCTGAACGCCCTGGAGGTGGCGGGTCCGGAGCGGGACGGAATCCTGGACTTGGCCGCCGACACGAGCGGCTCGCCGTTGCACGTCATCGACGTTCCGCAGGAGCGCATCCAACTGGCCTGCCTGATCGACATCGAGGCCATGGCGGCGGAGATCGTCAACTGGTCGCCACAGCTCGTGCCCGGCCTGCTCCAGGTCCCCGGCTACACGCGGTCGATCATGGAGCGCGCCCGGAAGCCCCGGAACGAGATCGACGCGCGGGTCGCGCTGCGGATGGGGAGGAGGGCGGTGCTGACGCGCGACGACCCGGTCCGCTACACCGCCGTCATCGGCGAAGGGGTGCTGAGCCAGCGGTTCGGCGACCCGGAGGTCATGCTGGAACAACTGTCGCACCTGCTCAGGATGGGGGCGGAACCCCACGTCGACCTGCGCGTGATGCCGAGCGCCACCGACTGGCACCCCGGTCACGACGGGCAGTTCTCGCTGCTGATCGACGACGCGGCGGTCTCCTACGTCCACTTCGAGAACAACGTCAGCTGCCTGTTCGTCCAGGAGGAGGACGTGGTGGCCCGCTACCGCGGCTGGGTGCCAAGGTTGCTGGAGACCGCGCTGAGCCGGGAGGAGTCGGCCTCCCTGATCACGCGGCACCTCGACGGCCTGGAGGGTGCGCATGGAGGTTCGGTGGAGGAAGTCGAGCAGGAGCGGTAGCGCCAACGACTGCGTCGAGGTGGCGAGCCACCTGGGCGCGCTCAGGGACAGCAAGAACCCCGCCGCGGTGCTGGAGATCAGCCCCCGACGACTGCGGGCGTTCGTACAGGTGGCCAAGAAATCGTGAGAAAAAAGGCCCCGGTCGGGTGACCGGGGCCTTCCACTTCCGGATGTTCTAGCGGGCCGGGCGTCCGGCCTGGTCGGCCAGCATGCGCAGGCCGCTGAGGAGACCGCCGGCGAGGTCGCCCTCCTTGAAGGACGCGACCATGCTCATGACGGCGAGCTTGGCGCCCCGGTCGGCGAGCCGCCGGTGGGACTCCTCGCCGGTCACGACCTCGACGACCCGCTCACCGGGCGACACCGCGACCAGCACGGCGTGCGCGGGGCGGGGCGTGGCGGCGTGCAGCTCCTCGGCGCGGGCGCGGGAGTCGGAGCCGAGGGCGCCGAGGTAGACGCTGAAGTCCAGCCCGGTGGTGCGGCTGGCCAGCGTCAGGGCCTCGTCCAAGGTCGCCAGCTGCACCGGCGTGAACGGCAGGCTCGGCGCGTGCGGCGCGTGCATCCTCGCGACGGACACGCGGCCGCTGTTGGTGACGGCCGCGCCGACCGGCAGGGTCGACGGGTCGACCTCGACCCGGTTCAGCTCACCAGTTGCCACGAGCGCCTCCCTTGGCGGTGCGGCCCTCACCCGGGACCGCGGCGGGCGCGTGCGCGCCACCGGACAGCCCGGCGGGGTTCGCGGTCCACCACACGGGGGCGTAGCCCCATTCCTGGCCCGGGCGGTACCGCTGGATGCGGGTGGCCTTCGGCCTCAGCGTCAGTAGCGTGATCACGCCGTAGATGGCCAGCGGGATCAGCGCGAAGACGAGCACGGTCTCCACGATGGTCACGGCGGTTACGGTAACCGATCGACCCGCACCAGTCCGGGTGAGGGCACCGTTCGCGCGGGTCGCGCCGGGCGCACAACTGTGAACGGGCCCCTCGTGCGCGCACCGCCCATCACGCTCCGCGCGGTGATCGGTGGTGACCGCGGCCCGGCGGGGGCCGGAGCCCGCGTCGATCACGGCCGGCGGCTCCGCCGCACGCCACGTGCCGGTGTGATGTGGACTACGTCCTACCTGGGAGAACGTCACGGTCGGTGTCGATCAGTGCCGGATGTACTAGTTCGGACTCTCGATCGTCGCAGTGCGTACACCCAGGCGGTCTGCCGCCGTACGGGGGTTCATGGCGGCCGGTTTGGCGTCTTGTCCTGGGCCCACTCGGCTTCTAGCTTTTCACCTGTACGGGTCTTGCGCATCGACTGCTGGTTTCTACTTTGCGCCCGTTGAGCCTCGGAGGACACGACATGTACACCGAAAACCGCGCCCAGGTCGCCACCGTCACTCTTTTGCCGTACACCCAATCGGGCGAGGCAGTTACGGCTGGTTGGCACCTCTCGGCGACGGCCGATTCGGTGCGCATCACCGCGAAGGACGACTCGGTGCGCATCACGGCCTCGGACTCCGTGCGCATCACGGCCTCGGACTCGGTCCGGATCACCGCGAAGGACGACTCGGTCCGGATCACCGCCGCCGACTCCGTGCGCATCACCGCGGAGGACTCCGTCCGCATCACCGCGTCGGACTCGGTCCGGATCACGGCCTCGGACTCGGTGCGCATCACGGCGCGCCGCGGGGACCTCGCCCTCGCGGCGTGACCACCGGATCGGCTCAGGCCGCGGGCTCGCCCAGGTAGGGCAGCCACAGCGGGTCGGCCTCGGTGACGCCGGCCAGCAGCCGCCAGTGCGGCCCGCGGGGCGCGTTCGGGACCACGCGCAACCGCCAACCCAGCTCGGACAGCAGCTTGTCCGCCTTGCGGTGGTTGCACTTCGCGCAGCACGCCACGCAGTTGGTCCACGTGTGCGGCCCGCCCCGGCTGCGCGGCACCACGTGGTCGATCGTCTCGGCACGCCCGCCGCAGTAGGCGCAGCGGTACCGGTCGCGGTGCATCAGCCCGGCGCGGGTCAGCGGCACCCGGCCGCGGTAGGGCACCCGCACGTAGCTCGACAGCCTGATGACCGACGGCACGACGACCTCGGACGTCGAGGAGTGCACCACGGCACCCGCCGGGTCACCGTGCACCACCTCGGCCTTCCCGCACACGACGAGCACCACCGCGCGCCGCAGCGGCAGGGCGGTGAGCGGCTCGAACGTGGCGTTGAGCAGGAGGACCTTGCGTCTTCCCCAGGGCAGCACCAAGGGCGCCTGACCGGCTCCCTCCCCGCCGACCACAGCGTGCACACCGGGCTGTTTTTGGCCGGACGGGACCGACGGCGCGAGCCCGGCGTTCACCAGGGCGCCGATCGGGGTGGGTTGTCGGTCTGGCACGCGACCACCTCCACCGGTTCAACTACAGAAGACCACAGATCACCCTCAAAAATCACCTGTGATATGTGACGTGTCACGGAGTCGTGGCCGAAACTTCGGTGAACACACCCCAATTGGTGATCGTTTTCATCAGGGTCGTTACGCTGACCCGGGTGACCGAGGACTCCCGCGCAGCGCTGCCTGCGACGATCACCTATCCCACCGCCGAGCGGCTCGACCTCGTCGAGGACCTGCACGGGCACCTGGTGGCCGACCCCTACCGCGCGCTCGAGGACCCGGCGGACCCGCGCACCGCCGCGTGGTCCGAGGCGCAGGACGCGCTGGCGCGCTCGTGGCTCGACGCGATGCCGGGCCGGGAACGGCTCGGCGCCCGGCTGGCCGAGCTGATGCGGACCGGCTCGGTGGGCACGCCGGTGTGGCGGGCCGGGCGGGCGTTCTACGCGCGCCGCGACCCCGACCAGGACCACGCCGTGCTGTACGTGCTGGTCGACGGCGTGGAGCGGGCGCTGGTGGACCCCTCGGCGCTCGACCCGTCCGGTCGGACGACGCTCGACCGCTGGTCGCCGTCGCGGGAGGGCACTCGGCTGGCCTACCAGGTGTCCGTGGGCGGTGACGAGCACTCGCTGCTGCACGTCCTCGACGTCGACACCGGGGAGCTGCTGGACGGCCCGGTCGACCGCTGCCGGTACTCGCCGGTCGGCTGGCTGCCCGGCGGCGAGGAGTTCTTCTACGTGCGGCGGGTCGACCCCGCGCTGGTGCCCGAGGACGAGCGGCAGTTCCACCGCCGCGTGTGGCGGCACCGCGTGGGCGCGCCGGCGTCCGAGGACGTGAACGTGCACGGCGACGGTCTCGACCACACGTACTACTACGGGCTGTCGGTGTCCGAGGACGGCCGGTGGCTCGTGGTGAACGGCGCACCGGGGACCGTGCGCAAGGACTCGGTGTGGATCGCGGACCTGCACGGCGACGGCGCGCTGAACCCCGTGGTCCTCACCGAGGAGGGCGCGCAGTGCACCGCGTGGATCGAGCCCGACGGGCGCCTGTACCTGCTGACCAGCCTCGACGCGCCGCGGTTCCGGCTGTGCTCGGCCGACCCGGCGTCCCCCCGCGACTGGACCGAGCTGGTGGCCGAGGAGCCGGACTCGGTGCTGGAGGGGGCCGTGTGGCTGGACGGCTCGCTGGTGCTGGCGCGCACCCGGCACGCGGTGTCCGAGCTGCACCTGCACGACGCGGACGGCACGTGGGTGCGCGAGGTGCCGCTGCCGGGCACCGGCTCGCTGCACGGCATGTCCACCGCGGACGTGCGCACGCCGGGCGACCGCGACGTGCTGTGGTTCGGCTGGTCGGACTTCACCACGCCCACGTCGGTGTACCGGTTCTCGGTCGCGACCGGGGCCGTGGAGCTGCACGCCGCCGCGCCGGGCGCGGTCGACATCCCGGACCTGTCCACCCGGCAGGTCGCCTACGAGTCGGCCGACGGCACGGTCGTGCGGATGTTCGTGGTGTCCGGGTCCCGGCACCCCGACCTGCCCCGGCCGACGCTGCTGACCGGCTACGGCGGCTTCGCGGTCGGCCGCGGCCCCGGCTACAGCGCCACCACCCTGGCCTGGGCGGAGGCGGGCGGGGTGTGGGCGCACGCGTCGCTGCGCGGTGGCGACGAGGAGGGCGAGGAGTGGCACCGGGCCGGCATGCGGGAGTCGAAGCAGAACGTGTTCGACGACTTCCACGCCGCCGCCGAGCGGTTGATCGCCGACGGGTGGACCACGCCGCAGCAGCTGTCGATCATGGGCGGCTCGAACGGCGGCCTGCTCGTCGGCGCCGCGCTGACCCAGCGGCCGGAGCTGTACGCGGCCGTGGTGTGCTCGGCGCCACTGCTGGACATGGTGCGGTACGAGCGCTTCCTGCTGGGGCGGCTGTGGTCCGAGGAGTACGGTTCGGCGTCGGTGCCGGAGGAGTTGGAGTGGCTGCTGGCCTACTCCCCGTACCACCGGGTGCGGCCGGGTGTTGAGTACCCTTCGGTGCTGTTCACGGTGTTCGAGTCGGACAGCCGCGTGGACCCCAACCACGCCCGCAAGATGTGCGCGGCGCTGCAGGGCGCGACGGCGAGCGATCCGACCAAGCACCCGGTGCTGATCCGCCGGGAGACCGAGGTGGGGCACGCGGGACGATCGGTGAGCCGGTCGGTGGGGCTGGCCGTGGACCAGTTGACCTTCCTGGCCCGGGCGACGGGCCTGGAGCTGTGAGCTAGCTAGGAGGACTGAGCGGGTGAACGTGGACGTGGAGTCGACCCTCGCCGTGGAGTGGTGGTTGACCAACGGCCCGAAGATGGCCGAGGGCGCCCTGCGCATCGCGCTGATCGTGATCATCGCCGTGGTGGTCCGGGCGGTGCTGCGGCGGTTGATCGACCGGATGACCCGCGGCAACGGCGGCAAGAAGCCCAAGCTGCTCAGGCCCCTGCGCGAGCGGGCGCCCCAGGCCCTCGGGGCGTTCGTCTCCGAGCGGCGCGAGCAGCGGGCCAAGACCATCGGCTCGGTGCTCAAGTCGTTCATCACGATCATCGTGTTCGGCGTGGCGTTCATCCAGGTCCTGACGGAGCTGGGCATGAACGTCGCGCCGATCCTCACGTCGGCGGGCATCCTCGGCGTCGCGATCGGCTTCGGCGCGCAGAACCTGGTCAAGGACTTCCTGGCAGGCATGTTCATGATGCTGGAGGACCAGTACGGCGTGGGCGACGTGGTCGACCTCGGGCCCGCGACCGGCACCGTCGAGGCGGTGGCGCTGCGGATCACCACGATCCGCGACACCAACGGCACGGTCTGGTACGTCCGCAACGGCGAGATCCTGCGGGTCGGCAACTCGTCCCAGGGCTTCGCGGTGGCGGTCGTCGACCTGCCGCTGGCCTACGGCGCCAACCTGAGCACGGCGACCGAGGTCCTCACCGCGGCGGTCGACAAAGCCGCCGCGGAGGAGCTGATGGCGAAGGACGTGACCGACAAGCCACAGGTACTGGGTGTGGAGAAGGTCACGCCCGAGGGGATCACGATGCGCGTCACCGTGAAGGTCCGCCCCGGCCGCCAGTGGGCCGTGCAGCGGGCCCTGCGGGCCAAGCTGATGCCGGCCCTGGAGGACGCCGGGATCTCGCTCAAGTCCTAGCCGCGCCGGGAGTCCGACCCCCGGGTCCCAGGACCCGGGAGCCCGACTCCCGGGACCCGGGGGTCGGACTCTCGATCGGGGTTCGTCGGGGGCGGGTGGCAGGATGGAGGGGTGACCACTCCTCCGGAGAACTTCTACGACGCGGTGGGCGGGTACGACACCTTCCACCGGATCGTCAAGCGCTTCTACGAAGAGGTGGCTACCGATCCGGTCCTGCGCCCCCTCTACCCCGAAGAGGACCTCGGCCCGGCCGAGGAGCGATTCCGGCTGTTCCTGATGCAGTACTGGGGCGGCCCGCACACGTACTCGGACACGCGCGGTCACCCCCGGTTGCGGATGAGGCACGCGCCGTTCGTCATCGGGCCCGTGGAGCGGGACGCCTGGCTGCGCTGCATGAAGGTCGCGGTGGACGCCGAGGAGATGTCCGACGAGCACCGCAAGCAGCTCTGGGCGTACCTCGACATGGCCGCGAACAGCCTCATGAACGCCTGGTCGTGAACCGGTGATCACCCGAACGGGGACGGCTTGTCGGTTGCGAATGGCAGGATGACCTCTCGTGCGACGATCCTCCGACCTCCCCCAAGAGATCGCCGACGAGTCCGCCTGGTGGCGTGACGCCGTCTTCTACCAGGTCTACGTCCGGTCGTTCGCCGATGCGAACGGTGACGGCGTGGGCGACCTCGACGGCATCCGGTCCCGGCTCGGCTACCTCGAACTGCTGGGTGTCGACGCGCTGTGGCTCACGCCGTTCTTCACCTCCCCGATGGCCGACCACGGCTACGACGTCGCCGACCCCCGTGACGTCGACCCGCTGTTCGGCGACCTGGCGGCCTTCGACCGGCTGGTCGCCGAGGCCCACGAGCACAACATCAAGGTCACGATCGACGTCGTGCCCAACCACACCAGCGACCGGCACGCCTGGTTCCAGGCCGCCCTGCGGTCGGCTCCCGGCTCTCCCGAGCGGGAGCGCTACGTCTTCCGCGACGGCGGTGGCTTCGACGGCTCCGTGCCGCCCAACAACTGGCCCAGCCAGTTCGGCGGCCCGGCGTGGACGCGGGTGCCCGACGGCCAGTGGTACCTGCACCTGTTCGCGCCCGAGCAGCCCGACCTGAACTGGGAGAACCCCGAGGTGGCCGCCGACCTGGCGCGCACCCTGCGGTTCTGGCTGGACCGGGGCGTGGACGGGTTCCGCATCGACGTGGCCCACGGCATGGCCAAGCCCCGCGACCTGCGGAACGTGGACCCGAGGGCCGAACTCGGCTCGGGCGTCCGGCACGACAACGCCGTGGACCCCCGGTTCGACAACGACGCCGTGCACGACGTGCACCGGCTGATCCGCAAGGTCGTCGACGAGTACCCCAACCGGATGGCCGTCGGCGAGATCTGGGTCAAGGACGACGCCCGGTGGGCGGCGTACGTGCGGCCCGACGAGCTGCACCTGGGCTTCAACTTCCGGCTGCTGGAGGCGCCGTTCGACGCCGACGCCGTCCGCGCGGCCGTCGACCACTCGCTGAACGCCGTGCGCGGCCTCGGCACCCCGCCGACCTGGACGCTGTCCAACCACGACGTGCCCCGGCACGTCACCCGCTACGGCGGCGGCGCGCTCGGCGCGAAGCGGGCGCGGGCGATGGTCCTGGTGGAGTTGGCGCTGCCCGGCGTCGTCTACCTCTACAACGGCGAGGAACTGGGCCTGCCGAACGTCGAGCTGCCCGACTGGGCTCTCCAGGACCCGATCTGGGTCCGCTCGCGGCACGCCGACCGGGGGCGCGACGGCTGCCGGGTGCCGCTGCCGTGGGAGGGCGACACGCCGCCGTTCGGCTTCTCGGAGGCCGCGGGCACGTGGCTGCCGCAGCCGGGCGAGTGGGCGGGCCTGACCGCCGAGTCGCAGCTGGAGGACCCCGGCTCGATGCTGTCGTTCTACCGGCACGCCTTGGAGCTGCGGAAGTCGAACGCGGCGTTCAACGGCGAGGAACTGGAGTGGTACGGCGCACCGGCGGGCTGCTTCGCGTTCCGGCGCAAGGGCGGCGGCCTGATCTGCGCCCTGAACACCTCCGGCGGCCCGGTGCCGCTGCCGCCCGGCGGGGTGCTGCTGGCCAGCGGTCCGATGGACGGCAACCAGCTGCCCCCTGACACGGCGGTCTGGCTCGTGTGACACGACGCCCCGGCCGATCCCCGGGCGGACGTGGTGCGGGCCCGGTCCCCTCGCCCGCGCCCGCACCACTCCCCCGGGGTGGGGCGTCCCGGTCCGAGCGTCCCCCGGGAGTCAGAAGTCCAGGTCGTGGACGTGGCGGAGCCGGTAGGGCCGGTAGCCGCGCGGCCCGCCGTGGTAGGGGTAGACCAGCGTGCGGCGGACCGTGCCGAGCCCGCCGCACTGCTCCCACCCCAGGTAGTGCGCCCGCTCGTCGTCGGCCCACGCCTCGAACAGCACGACGTGCCGCGTCGTGCGGTCGCCGGTCGGGTCGATCAGCACGTCGGCGGGCAGCAGGTCGTCCTTGTCGATCGGCGTGCTCACCCCGATCAGGTCGACCGTGTTGAGGCCGCCGTGCGGCACGTCGGGCAGCCCGAACGCCATCGACACGAATCCCGAGCAGTCCGTGCGGTAGGTGCCGTGGGCGTTCGTGTGGAACGCCCACTGGCTGTAGGGCACACCCACCCACGTGGCGGCCCGGCGCAGGACCTCCGCCCTGCTGATCGGCACGACCACGCGCGCCTCCCGGTGAACGACCGCTGGGCCCCCGACCGTTTCCGGTCGGGGGCCCAGCGGGGCGGGGTGTCGTCAGTAGCCGGTCACGTCGAAGTCGACGACGGTGTCGGCCATCTCGTGCCACTCGGTGCCGTGGACACCGCCGGCCTTGGCCGCCAGCGTGCCGTCGGGCCGCAGGAAGCCGAGCCGGCCGGTGGCCGCGTCGATCTCCATGTCCTGGACGCCGCCGAGCTGGTTGGCCCAGCCGTCCTGGAGGCCGCCGGCCTTCACCGAGGCGATGCCGTTGGCGAACACCACACCGATCCAGTCACCGGAGATCTCCAGGTCGACCACGCCGTTGGTCTGCTCGGTCCAGTTCGTGCCGTAGACGCCGTCCTTCGCCGTGACCGTGCCGTCGGTGCGCAGGACGCCGATGCGACCGGACGTCGCGTCGATCGCCAGGTTCTTGACGCCGGCCAGCTGGTCGGCCCAGGAGTCGTACAGGTTGCCCTGCTTGATCGAGGCGACGCCGTTGGTGTAGACCACGCCGATCCAATTGCCCGACAGCGTCAGCTCGGCCACCCCGTTGGTCTGCTCGACCCAGCTGCCCTGGAGGCCGCCCTCCTTCACCGCCACCGTGCCGTCGGTGCGCAGGACGCCGATGCGACCGGAGGCGGACTCCAGCGCGAAGTCCTTCACGCCACCCATCTGCGGGAACCACTCCTGGTGCATGTCGCCCTGCTTGACGTGCAGGGTGCCGCCCGCGTCGAGGACGCCGACCATGTCGCCGTCGAACTTCGCCTTCGCGATGCCGCCGCCGTGGACCGTGGTCCAGCCGGTGTTCAGCGCGCCTTCCTTGCCGAGGACGGCCCCCGTGGTGGTGAGGATGCCGATGCGCGGGGTCGTGGTCGGGACGGGGTTGCCGACCCCGACCGGGCTGACGAAGGCGGAGATCCGCTGGCCCGCGATGTACTGGCCCACCCGGTTGCCACCGGTGGCGTACTGGACGGACGAGGTGGTGGGGCCGGAGCCGCCGTAGTTGCCGTTGATCGTGGTCATCGCGGTCGCGGTGACCGAGTCGACGATCGAGACGTGGTCGGCGTAGCCGTTGCCCTGGTAGTTCAGCACCACCGCGTCGCCGACCTGCGGGACGTAGCCGGCGTCGTTGTGCAGGGTGCCCTTGTTCTGGCCGTAGAGGTAGAAGCTGCCCGCGGCGGGGGTGAGGCGGTCGGTGTTCAGGCCCGCCTTGCCCCAGACCCAGCGGGCGAAGTCCGCGCACCACGGGTGGGCCATGCGGCAGGAGTCGATGAAGCCCTGGCCACCCAGGCTGTTCGTGCTGCAGGTCTGTTTACCGATGTTGTTTCTGGCCAGGTCGCGGATGTCGGTGCGGGTGTCGGCGAAGGCGGTGCCGCCGAGCAGGGTCAGGGCGGGGGCCAGCAGGGCGGTGGCCAGGGCGGTGGTCACCGCGCGGCGCACGGTGGTCTTGATCGACATCGTCGTGTTCCTCTCAGGGCTGTCGGGTCGAGCCAGGGGTGTCGGTCGAGCGGTCCGGGTCAGCGGGTGCAGTCGATCGCGGACTCGGGGACGGGCAGGCTGCCGCCGTTGAAGTGCGCGAGGGCCCGCTTGTAGGAGGTGCAGCGGTTGCCGGTCTCGGTCGGGTCGAGCGCGTAGGAGTAGCCGATGGCCCGGCCGACCGCGCCCATGTCGTAGGCGTCGGCGGCGGCGTTGATGTTGCGGGCGACGGTCCAGTACCAGCCGGCGATCCTGGCGCTCCACTGGAGCGAGGCGGCGTCGGACGGGTTGTTCAGGAAGTCGTGGCCCAGGTCCCGACCGGCGGAGCCGTAGTTGGCGGCGGAGGTCAGCTGGATGAACCCGCGACCGCGGTAGACGTCGCTGTTGCCCGCCTCACCGGCGTTGTAGCGGAAGCCGCTCTCGTGCTTGAGGGTCGCGAGGAACGCGGCCTTGCGGGTCGGGGTGGTGATGCCCTTTTCCGCCATGACCTGGTTGAGGCTCGGCAGGCCCGCCGCGACGGTGTCCGTGGAGTACGAGGAGCCGTAGATCGCGGTGATGTCGCCGATCGACACGTGGCCGGCCGTCGACGTCGGGGCGGCCGTGGCCAGGCGGAGCTGCTTGAGACCGCTGGTCTGCTCGACCCAGGGTCCGTGGACGCCGCCGTCCTTCACGACCGCGGAGCCGTCGGTGCGCAGCACGCCGATGCGGTCACCGGAGATCTCCAGGTCCGCGGCGCCGCCGAGCTGGTCGACCCAGCCCGCGTAGAGGTTGCCCTCCTTGACCGTGGCCAGGCCGGTGTCCAGCACGACGCCGACGAGGCTGCCGGACAGCTCCAGGTCGACGACGCCATTGGTCTGCTCGACCCAGTTCGACCAGAGGTTGGACTCCTTCACCGCGGCCGTGCCGTCGGTGCGCACCACGCCGATGCGGTCACCGGACAGCTCCAGGTTCGCGATCGACCCGATCTGGGGGACCCAGGGGGCGTCGAGGCCGCCCTCCTTGACGTTGACCTGACCGTCGGTGGCGACGACGCCGATGCGGTCGGGGGTGATCTCCAGTTCCCCGACGCCGTTGGCCTGCTCGTCCCACCGGGAGTCGAGAGGGCCTTCCTTGACGGCCGCCGTGCCGTCGGTGCGGACGATGCCGACCCGGTCGCCGGCGAGCCGGAAGTCCCGCACCCCGTCGGCCAAGCGCTCCCACCGGGTGTGGAGGTTGTCCTTCTTCACCCAGAGGGTGCCGCCGGTGTCCAGCACCCCCACCCGGTCGCCCGCCAGGTCGAACCGGTCTATGCCGGTGGCGATGTCCAGCACCCACGGGGAGTGGAGGTTGCCCTCCTTGACGTGCACCTGGCCGCTGCCGGACAGCACGCCGACGCGGCCGGCCCCCGGAGGCAGTTCGGCGGCCTGCGCGGCGGTCGTGAGCGCACCGGCGGACAGTCCCGCTGTCAGCAGGCCCGCCACTACGGAGGCGGTGGCGACCCTGGTCGCGCTCGTGCTGGTCAGGACCTTCATCTCGGTTCCTCCTCGGTCGTGCCCTGGTGTCGGCACAACTCTGTCCGGGAGGTCTGCGAGAAAGCTCAAAGCGCGTTTTGAGTCGGTTTTGAGGCGGCCACGACCTGTGAAAAGGGCCGGGAACGTGTGGTTCCCGGCCCGAATTACACAGGTCAGCCGACCTTAAACGGTACAGACGATCGCGTTCGCCCGCGGTGCCGGGATGGTCGGGCGCCGCTCGTGCGCCTCGCGGCTGCCGTGCGTCGTGAAGATCCCCAGGGCCTCGGTCCACGCCGCGTCGGCCGCGTCGGGCTCACCGAGGGCCGCGAGGGTGGCCGACAGGTCGCGCAGCGTCCGGGCCCGCCACACGGACAGCGCCAAGGCCTCCCACCAGTACAGCGAGCGGTCCAGGTAGCGGCGGGCCACGTCCGGGCGCCCCACGGCCAGCTCCAACTCCCCCAGGGTGCGCAGGACGAGCGCCTGGCCGAAGCCGTCCTGCATCTCGTTGCACGTGGCCAGGCACTCCAGCAACTCGCTGCGCACCGCGTCGCCGCGCCCCTGCCGGATGCGGACCTTCGCCAGCGCCTGGGTCGCGTAGGCCGACATCAGCCGGTCGTCGAGCGGGCGCAGCAGCTCGACGGCGCGGGCGCAGCACTCGGCGGCCTCGGCCCAGCGCCCGGCGGCGCGGTGCGCGATGCCCACCGACCGCAGCGCGATCGCCTCGGCCCGCCGGTCGCCGACCGCCTGGTAGACGCGCACCGCCTGCTCGCACGCGTCCAGTGCCCGCCCCAGCTCGCCCCGCTCGGTCAGCACGCGGCCCAGGCCGTGCAGGGCCTGCGCCTCCAGGTGGCGCGCACCCGAGGAGCGCAGCACCGGCAGCGCCTCGTCCAGCAGCGCGACGGCCTCGTCCAGCGCGCCGCGCTCGCGCAGCACCGTGCTCAGCGCCAGCCGCGTGGACGCCTGGTTCGGCACGTCGCCGTCCTCGCGGTAGGCCTCCAGCGCCTGCTGGTAGTACGACGCGGCCTCGTCGAACCGGTCCTGCTCGTAGCGCAGCCAGCCCAGGCCGGACAGCAGCCGCGCCTCTCCCGCCCGGTCGCCCGCGCGCCGGGCCGCCTCCAGGGCGGCCGAGTGCGTCCGCCACCACTGGCCGAACAGGTTGCGCACCGAGAACCGCGACGAGCACAGCGCCGCGGCGAGGCGGACGGCCACGTCGGTCAGGTCCAGCTCGGACACCCGCTCCACGACGCCCACGAGACCGGCCTGCTCGGCGCCGAACCACGCCTCCGGGTCGGCCAGCACGTCGTCGGCGGTGGTCGGGTCGAAGTAGCGGGGGTCGAGGGCGCTGACCGCGTCGCCGAAGCTGGCGTGCGGCATCCGGCTACCCGCCAGCTCCACCAGCGACAGCCACGCCTCGGCGGCGCGCGTGCACGCCGCCCGCACCTGCCCCTCGGGCTCCTCGGCCTCACCGCGCTCGCGGGCGAACGCGCGGGTCAGGTCGTGCAGCCTGTAGCGCAGCGCGGCACCGTCGTCGGACGCGGTCAGGTCGAGCAGTTGCGAGTCCACGAGCCGCTCCACGACCTCCTCCGCCTCGTCCGGGGTGCAGTCCAGCAGCGGCGCGAGGAGCCAGCCGCCGAACGTCGACACGTCCAGGAGCCCGAGGCGGCGCAGGGCGGTGCGCTCCCGCTCGCCCAGGCCGTCGTAGCTCAGCGCGAGGCTGCCGCGCACCTCCAGGTCGCCCAGGGTCAGCTCCTGGAGCACGCGCCGCTGCACGCCCAGCCTGTCGGCCAGCCGCGACAACTTCCACTGGGGCCGCGCGGCGAGCCGGGCACCCGCGATGCGCAGCGCCAGCGGCAGGCGCCCGCACAGCCGGACGATCTCCCGGGCGGCGCCGTGCTCGGCGGGCACCCGGTCGTCGCCGACGACCCGGTCGAGCAGTTCCACGGCCTCGTCCTCGCGCAGCACCCGCAGGTGCAGCTGGGCGGCGCCGCTCAGCGCGCCCAGGCGCTCGCGGCTGCTGACCAGCACCGCGCAGGTCGCGCCGCCGGGCAGCAGCGGGCGGATCTGGCGCTCGTCGCGGGCGTCGTCCAGGACGATCAGCACCCGGCGGTCGGCGACCAGGGTGCGGTAGAGCTGCGCGCGCTCCTCCGGTTCCGCCGGGATGGCTGCGTCGGCGACGCCGAGGGCGCGCAGGAAGCCCGCCAGCACCTCGGCCGGCGCAGCGGGCACGGCGTGCACCCCGCGCAGGTCCGCGTAGAGCTGGCCGTCCGCGAAGTGGTCACGCACCACGTGGGCGACGTGCGCGGCGAGCGTGGACTTGCCCGCGCCCGGCGGGCCGGAGATCGCGCACACCCGCACCGCGCCGGTGGCCGTCGTCAGCCGCGCCACCAGGCGGTCCTGCTCCGCGACGCGACCGGTGAAGTCGGCGATGTCGAACGGCAGCTGGCCGGGTGTCCGGGCGGCGCGGGGTGCCGGCTCGACGTCCTGCGTCCTCGTCCCGCCGCGCAGGACGCGCTCGTGGGTGGCCCGCAGCGCCGGGCCCGGCTCCAGGCCCAGCTCGTCGAGCAGGACCCGCCTGCCCTCCTGGTAGCAGGCGAGCGCGTCGCCCTGCCGCCCCGCCTGGTGCAGGGCGAGCATGAGCTGGCTGCGCAGCCGCTCGCGCAGCGGGTTCTCGGCCACCGCCGCGCTCAGTTCGGGGACCAGGGACTCGCCGCGCCCGATCGCGAGGTCGGCGTCGAAGCGGTCCTCCAGCGCGCCGAACCGCAGCTCCTCCAGCCTCGATCGCTCGCCCTCGGCCCACGCGCCCTGCGCGCCGCCCAGCGGGGTGCCGCGCCACGCGCCCAGGGCCGCGGCGAACCGGGCCGCCGCGCCCTCCAGGTCGCCCTCGGCGAGCGCCTCGCGCCCCTGCGCGACCTCGGCGGTGAACACGTGCAGGTCGACCTGGTCGAGATCGGCGGCCAGCAGGTACCCGCCGCCGGAGCGGGACAGCACGTCGCCCAGTGCCCGGCGCAGGGACGACACGTACGTGTAGATCGCCGACCGCGACCGCTCCGGCGGGTGCTCCCCCCACACGGCGTCGACCAGCTGGTCGAGCGACACGACCCTGCCGGCGTGGACGGCCAGCAATGCCAGCAACGTCTTCGGCTTCGGCCCGCCGACCGGGGCCGTGCCACCGTCCACCACGGCCTCGACCGGCCCCAACACCCTGAACTCCACGCAGTACCCCCACAACCAGCTCGACCACCCAAAGTAGTCGGCTGACCCCGAAAGGGCACTCGAACGTGAGTGGGATCAGACCAGCAGGGGGAGCATGGAGTGACGGCGGCGGACCACCGCGCCGAAGCGGGCGTCGATGCGCAGCCACGAGTCGGTGGCGGTGATCCGCACGTCGTCGCCGCCGAGGAAGCCCATGCCGGACAGCGCGAACAGGCACCGCATGGGCACCTTGACGTCCAGGCCGGAGCCGCTGACCGTGAGCACGGTCTGGTCGAGCAGCGACGCGGGCGGGTTGCCTCGCGGCCCGGCGTTCTCGCGCGCCACCGCCACGCCCTTCTCGGCGAGGTCGGACACCACGCTGCCGGGCAGCCGGTCCACGGCCAGCCAGCCGGTCGCGGGCGGCAGCGCGGAGCGCCACATCATGTCCCGGGCCGGACCGGGGTCGACGGTGGCGTCGCGCACCACGGCCAGGCCGGTGAGCAGGTCGGTCGCGGACACCGTCACGTCGGCGGGGGTCACCCGGCCGGCCACCGTGCGGGTGGCCAGCGCGTCGAACGGGGTCGCCACCCAGGCGTCCAGCAGGTCGCCGGACTCCCGGTTGCGCAGCCGCACCACGGACTGGGGGTCCAGGCGCACGGCGCGGGCGACGAACGCGCCGAGGTCGTCCCGCTCGGCGGGATCGGTGAAGACCAGTTCAGGCACCATTACCTCCGGCACGCCAGCCCGCGAGGAAGTCGCGCTCGGCTTCGAGGAGACGGCGGGGGCGCCCGGCCGTCAAGTTGTACGGGACCATCAGGGTCTCAGCGGTCGTGACGACGGCGCTGCCCTCCTGCTTGCCGTCCCGCACGCTGTAGTCGAGGGTGAACGAGGCGGCCTTCAGCTCCCGCACCGACATCTCCACCACGACCTCGTCACCGGTGAACACCAGCGGCGCGAGGTAGTCCACCACGAGCCTGGCCACCACCACGCCCCGCGCCATGTCCGGCACGCCGTGCCGGGCGGCCTCGGTGAACAGCAGGTCGATGCGGGCCTCCTCCAGCAGCGTCACCGTGTTGGCGTGGTTGACGTGGCCGTAGGCGTCCATGTCCGACCAGCGCGGGCGCACACCCGTGACGAACACACCCAACTTGAACGCGCCTCCCGGTGTCGATGCCTGGCAGGAACACTATCCAGGCGCTACCGCCGGGTTGAGGCGGCGTCCACGTCGAGGAAGCGGCCCAGGTCAGCGCCCTCCTCCGCGATGTCCGGGCGGTCGCCGAACGGGATCACCCCGACGCGCCCGCGCACCCGCCGCCACACGGCCACGACCCGGCCGTCGACCACGACGTGCGGGGTGAGGAACCCGCCGCCGGTCCGCACGAGCCGCGCGTGCGCCGGGTCGAGCACCGCGCAGCGGTCGCGGTAGCCGAGCAGGTAGGGGTCGAAGTGGCCGAGCAGCCGCACCGCGCCGGTGGGCGCGGCCGGTTCGCCGACCACCTCGGGCAGGTCCCCGGCCATCCTCTTGGGCAGGCCGCTCCACGCGGCGAAGTCGTCCGGCACGCGGGGCCGTACGCGCGGCGGTAGCGCCGCCACAGCTCGCGCACGCCGTCGTCCGCGCGGCGCGGCTCGCGGTCGGCGCGCAGCAGCCGGTGGGTGTCGTCCAGGTCCCGCCGGAGCACGCCGGAGTGCGCGGCGAACGCGAGCGGGTGCGCGGGGGCCTGCGACGCCGGGTCGAGCGGGATGCCGACCTCCGCCAGGCGGGCGGCGGGGGCGGGCCGGTCGAGCGGGTCGGCGAGAGCCGCTGCGCCCTCATCCGGGCGGCGGGGACGTTCACCGGCCGCGGGCCGCGCCCGTGGAGCCGCGCACCACCAGCTCGGGCTGGAACACGAACTCGGCGTGCGGCGCGGGCGTGCCGCCGATCTCCTCCAGCAGCGCGTGCACGGCGGCCTGCCCCATCGCCTCGACCGGTTGGCGGATCGTGGTGAGCGGCGGGTCGGCGAACACGATCAGCGGCGAGTCGTCGAACCCGACCACGGACACGTCGCGGGGCACGGACAGGCCCCGGTGGCGGGCCGCGCGGATCGCGCCGAACGCCATCAGGTCGCTGCCGCACACGATCGCCGTGCACCCCCGGTCGAGCAGCGCGCCGGTCGCCGCCTGGCCGCCCTCGACCGTGAACAGGGAGTGCTCCACGAGGTCGGAGGCGTGCGGGCGGACGAGCGTGAAGCCCTCCACCATGCGCTGCGCGGGCACGAACCGCGGCGGGCCGACGGCGAGCCCGACCTTCTCGTGCCCGAGTTCCACCAAGTGGGACACGGCGAGTCGCACGGCGGTCCGGTAGTCGACCGACACGAACGGCGCGGACACCTGGTCGGTGAACCCGTTGATCATCACGAACGGCACGCCGCGCCCGGCCAGCTTCACGTACCGGTCCATGTCGGCCGTGGTGTCGGCGTGCAGGCCCGCGACGAACACGATGCCGGTGACGCCCCGGTCGACCAGCATCTCGGTCAACTGGTCCTCCGTGGACCCACCGGGCGTCTGCGTGCAGAGCACCGGCGTGTAGCCGTCGCGCGTCAACACCTGTTCGATGACCTGCGCGAACGCCGGGAAGATCGGGTTGTTCAACTCGGGGGTGATCAACCCGATCAACCCGGCGCTGCGCTGGCGGAGCCTGGGCGGGCGCTCGTAGCCGAGGACGTCCATCGCGGCGACCACGGCCTGCCGGGTGGCGGAGGAGACCCCCGGCTTGCCGTTGACCACCCGGCTCACGGTCGCCTCGCTCACGCCCGCCTGGTTCGCGATGTCACTGAGGCGCGCTGTCACACCCCGTGACTCTACGGGCGCGTGAGCCACACGGTCGTGTCCGGCGGCACGAGGAGGTCCGCGCCTTCGGTCGCGACACCCGCGGAGGACAGCAGCACCTCGCCGTCGGCGGGCAGCCGCACGGTCCCCGCACCGGTGTTGACCACGCAGGTGAAACCGTTGCGGCGGAACGACAGCACGTCCGCCGGCGCGTCCAGCCACTCCACTTCGGAGCCCGCGCCGAGGTCCGGGTGCGCCCGCCGCGCCGCCAGCGCCGACCGGTACAGCTCCAGCACCGAATTCGGGTCGCCGGTCTGGGCCGCCACGCTCAGCCGCCCCCAGTCCGCGGGCTGCGGCAGCCACGGGTCGCCGTCGCCGAAGCCCAGCGACGGGCCGTCGGACGTCCACGGGATGGGAACGCGGCAGCCGTCACGGCCCCGGTCGGTGTGCCCGGACCGCTCCCACACCGGGTCCTGGAGGACCTCCTCGGGCAGGTCCGGAACCTCCGGCAGGCCCAGTTCCTCGCCCTGGTAGACGTACGCGCTGCCGGGCAGCGCGAGCATCAGCAGCGCGGCGGCCCGCGCCCGCGCCACGCTCCCGTACCGGGTGACGTGCCGTCGCACGTCGTGGTTGGACAGCACCCAGGTCGTCGGCGCGGCCACCGGCGCCATCGCGGCCAGCGAGTCGTCGATGACCTCGCGCAGGTCGGCGGCGGCCCAGTCGGCGGTCAGGTAGTGGAAGTTGAACGCCTGGTGCAGCTCGTCGGACCGCAGGTAGCGGGCCGTGCGCTCGGGGGTGGGCGTCCACGCCTCGGCCACGCCGATCCGCTGACCGGGGTAGGAGTCGAGCACCTTGCGCCAGTCGCGGTAGATCTCGTGCACGCCGTCCTGGTCGAAGAACGGCAGCGCCTCGGTGCCCAGCAGCGTGAGGTGGTTCGGGGTGCCGACGTCGGGCAGGCCGTCGGCCTTGACCATCCCGTGCGCGACGTCGATGCGGAACCCGTCCACGCCGAGGTCGAGCCAGAACCGCAGCACGTCGAGGAACTCGTCGCGCACCTCCGCCTGGTCCCAGTTCAGGTCGGGCTGCTCGGGCGCGAACAGGTGCAGGTACCACTGGCCGTCCGGGACCCTGGTCCACGCGGGGCCGCCGAACACCGATTCCCAGTCGTTCGGCGGGGTCGCGCCGCCCTCGCCGAGGCCGTCGCGGAAGTGGTAGCGGGCGCGCTCGGGCGAGCCGGGGCCTGCCCGCAACGCCTCCTGGAACCACTCGTGCCGGTCGGAGGTGTGGTTGGGGACGAGGTCCACGATGACCCGGATGCCCAGGTCGTGCGCGTCGGCGATGAGCGCGCGGGCGTCGTCGAGGGTGCCGAACGAGGGGTCGACGTCGCGGTAGTCCGCCACGTCGTAGCCGCCGTCGGCCATCGGGGAGGCGTAGAACGGGGTGATCCACACCGCGTCCACGCCGAGGTCGGCGAGGTGGGGCAGCCGGGAGCGGATGCCGGGCAGGTCGCCGACGCCGTCGCCGTTCGAGTCGGCGAAGCTGCGCACGTACACCTGGTAGATGACGGCCTCGCGCCACCAGTCCTGAGCCATGGGGAGTCCTTCCGGATCGGTTCGGCTTCGGCCGGAGGGCAATGAAATACTTTGCAAGTGTTTTCAGCAAGTCTGGCAGCTGGTATGACCTAGAGCACACCCTGCCATCGAGGAGACACCGTGGTTTCCGCATCCCGGCGAGCACTGCTCGCGATAACCGTGCTCGCGCTGAGCCTCCTGTCGGCTCCGCAAAGTTTTGCAACCCCGCCCGGCCCGAAGGACGTCACCGCCACCCTGTTCCAGTGGCCGTTCTCCCGGGTCGCCACCGAGTGCACGAACGTCCTGGGCCCCAAGGGCTACGGGTTCGTCGAGGTCTCCCCCGCCACCGAGCACGTCCAGGGCCCGCAGTGGTGGACCTCCTACCAGCCGGTCAGCTACCGCATCGCCGGTCGCCTCGGCGACGAGGCCGCGTTCCGGAACATGATCAACACCTGCCACGCGGCCGGCGTGAAGGTCATCGCGGACGCGGTGGTCAACCACATGGCGGGCATCTCCGGCGGCACCGGCACCGGCGGCTCGTCGTTCACCAAGTACAACTACCCCGGCTACTACGCCGACCAGGACTTCCACTCCTGCCGCACGAACATCACCGACTACCGCAACCGCGACAACGTGCAGAACTGCGAGCTGGTCAGCCTGTCCGACCTGAACACGGGCAGCGACCACGTGCGCGGCAGGATCGCCGAGTACCTGAACCGGCTGATCGCGATGGGCGTCGACGGGTTCCGCATCGACGCGGCCAAGCACATCGCGGCGGCCGACCTGTCGGCGATCAAGTCGAGGTTGAGCAACCCGAACGTGTTCTGGGTGCACGAGGTCATCTACGGCGCGGGCGAGGCCGTGCAGCCGGGCGAGTACACCGGGTCGGGCGACGTGGACGAGTTCCGCTACGCCTACGACATCAAGCGGATCTTCGCCAACGAGAACCTGGCGTACCTGAGCACGTTCGGCCAGTCCTGGGGGTTCCTGCCCGGCAACCGGGCGCGGTCGTTCGTCGACAACTGGGACACCGAGCGCAACGGCTCCACCCTGACCTACAAGGACGGGTCGACCTACACGCTGGCCAACGTCTTCATGCTGGCCTGGCCCTACGGCGCCCCGAATGTGTACTCCGGCTACGAGTTCTCCGACCACGACGCGGGCCCGCCCGGCGGCTCGGAGTGCTACACCGGCGGCTGGAAGTGCCAGCACCGGTGGACGCAGATCGCGAACATGGTGCCGTTCCGCAACACCGTGGCCGGCACGGCGGTGGTGAACTGGTGGGACAACGGCGGTGACGCCATCGCGTTCGGGCGCGGGAACAAGGGCTTCGTCGCGATCAACCGGGAGGGCTCGTCGCTGACCCGGACGTTCCAGACGTCCCTGCCCGCCGGCACCTACTGCAACGTGCAGCGGGAGGGCTGCGCCGGTGTGGTGGTCGGCTCGAACGGCCAGTTCACCGCCACCCTGGGCGCGGGCGAGGCACTGGCGATCCACGTCGGTTCGACCGGCGGCACCACGCCCCCGCCGACCGGCGCGTCGTCGTTCGCGGTGAACGCGACGACCGTGACCGGGCAGAACGTCTTCGTGGTCGGCGACCACCCGTCCCTGGGCTCGTGGAACCCGGCCGACGCGGTGGCGCTGTCCCCGGCGACCTACCCGACGTGGCGGGCGTCGGTGTCGCTGCCGAGCGGCACGGCGTTCCAGTACAAGTACGTCCGCAAGGACGCGTCGGGGAACGTCACGTGGGAGTCGGGCGGCAACCGCACGGCGACCGCGCCGGCCGCGCTCGACGACACCTGGCGCAACTAGCGCGCCCGCCGGGGCGGGGACGCGCCCGGCGCCCCCGCCCCGGCCACGTCCCCTTCCGCATGATCCGTCGGCTTCGCTGGTGCCCGGTGCCGCGGTGCGCCACGATCCCGGGACTCGACCAGGACGAAGGGAACCGGATGCGGGCACTCATCAACTCGGCGGTGGTCGCCGTGATCGCGCTGACCGCCGTCGTGACCGGCGGCTCAGCGAGCGCCGACAGCGGGCCGGTGCGCGGCGCGGGCTACGTGTGGGCGGACAACCCCACGGCCGCGTCCTACGCACCCCACCCGACCTACCAGATGAACAGCACCGGCTTGACCGCCGCCAACACGATCACCCGATCGGGATTAGGCGTCTACGCGGTGCGCTTCCCCGGCCTCGGGGTGGTCGGGGGCGTCGCCCACGCCACGGCGTACGGCCCCGGCACGCACCGGTGCAAGGTGGGGAACTGGTTCGTGTCGGGCGACGACCAGGTCGTCACCGTCCGCTGCTCCACCCACGCCGGCACGCCGGTCGACAGCCGGTTCACCGCGAACTTCACCAACGTCACGCAGTGGCGCGGCCTGGAGTACGGGCAGACCTACCCGGGCGCCTACCTGTTCGCGGGCAACCCGACCAGCCCGTCGTACACGCCCACCCCGACGTACCAGTACAACTCGGTCGGCGAGTCCAACACCGTCCTCCGCACGGGCGTCGGCACCTACGAGGTCCTGGTGCCGGGCATCGGCCACCTCGTGCGGGGCGGGCACGCCCAGGTGACGGCCTACGGGTCGGGCGGCGAGCGGTGCGCGGTCTTCAGCTTCGGCTGGACCACACCGGGGAGCGTCATCTCGATCTCCGTCCGGTGCCACTCGGTGGCCGGCACGCCGGTCGACAGCCGGTTCGCGCTGACCTTCACCGACCGCACCAACACCCTCGGGCTCAGCGGGTGCTGCAACACCGACGGGCACCGGTCCGGCTACGCCCTCGCGCACCGGCCCACCGAGGCGTCGTACCCGCCCGCCGCGTCCTACCTGCACGAGGTCCCGGCGGGCGGCGCGACGGCCACCCGACTGGGCACGGGCGCCTACTCCCTGCGCTTCACCCACGCCGACCTCGCCACCGGCAACGTCCACGCGGCGGCGTCCGGCGGTTGGGACGGCCAGTTCTGCAAGGTGGACCACTGGAGCGGGACCAGCGGGATCAACGTCCGCTGCTTCGACGCCGCGGGCACGCCCGCGGACATGCCGTACGACCTGAACTACACCGGGCCGTGGCTGCTGGGCTGACACCGACCGACGACGGGGGCGCCGCGGGGAGGTCCCGCGGCGCCCCCGTCGTCAGCGGGTCGCGTCGTCAGCGGATCATGCTGCGGACCTGCCTCGCGGCCACCGACAGCGTCGCCAGGTCGAGCTTGCTGACCCGGTTGATCTCCTCCAGCGCGGCGCGCGCGCGGCTCAGGCGGGACGCGTTCGCCTGCTCCCACTCGGCGATCTTCTGCACCGGGCCGTCACCCGGGTCGCCCGACCGCAGCACGTCGATCGTGATCGACCGCAGCGACGAGTAGAAGTCGTCCCGCAGCGCCAGCCGCGCCAGCGCGTGCCAGCGGTTGATGCGCTCCAGGCCGGACACCGAGCTGAGCATCTTGTCCACGTCGAGGTGGTCCGACAGCGCGAAGTACAGCTCGGCCGTCTCCTCGTGCGTCCGCTCGGCCCCGGCGGTCCGCCCCTCCTCGCGCTCGTCGCGCTCGGCCAGCTCCGCCACCTCGGTCACGTCGAGCAGGCCGTAGGTGAACAGCAGCGAGGCGACCCGGCGGGCCAGGTCCTCGGGCACGCCGTGCGACACCAGCCGTTCGACCTGCCCGAGCAGCGACTCCCGCTCGTTGCCCTGGAGCATGTCCGGCACGCGCGGCGCCAGCGCGGCCACCACCGGCTGGAAGCGGGCGATCGTGGAGCCCACCGGCAACGGCTGCGGGCGGTTGGTGAGCAGCCACCGCGACGCCCGGTCCAGCAGGCGGCGCGTCTCCAGCACCATGTCGTCCTGGACGTGCGTGGCGATCACGTTGTCCAGGGCGTGGATCTCCCGCCACAGCGACGGCAGGTCGAAGATCGACGTCACCACGGCGTAGGCGCGCACCGCGTCCGTCGCCGACGCGCTGATCTCCTCGGCCAACCGGTAGGCGTAGGACACGCCACCGCCGTCGACGACCTCGTTGACGAGCACCGTCGTGATGATCTCGCGGGACAGCGGGTGCCCGGCGACGGCGTCGCCGAACCGCTCGCGCAGCTCGCTCGGGAAGTAGGCGGGCAGCTTGCGGGCCAGCACGTCCACCGTGGGCAGGTCGCCGGCCAGCACCTCCTCCTTCAGCGCCAGCTTCACGTGCGCGAGCAGCGTGGCCAGCTCCGGCGAGGTCAGGCCCTGGCCCGCCTTCTCCAGCGCCTTGAACTCCGCCGCGCTGGGCAGCGCTTCCAGCGCGCGGTCCAGCACGCCCCGCTGCTCCAGGTCCGCGACGAGCCGCGCGTGCACCGGCAGCATCGGCGCGGCGTGCGCCCGGGACACCCCCAGCACGAAGTTCTGCGAGTAGTTGTCGGCCAGCACCAGCTCGCCGACCTCGTCGGTCATCTGGCCCAGCAGCTCGTTGCGCTGCCCGTTGTCGAGCCTGCCGTCGCGCACCAGCTCGTCGAGCAGGATCTTGATGTTGACCTCGTGGTCGGAGCAGTCCACGCCCGCCGAGTTGTCCAGGGCGTCGGTGTTGACCTTGCCGCCCTGCCCGTCACGTCCACCGGAACGGGCGAACTCGATGCGGCCGCGCTGGGTCAGGCCCAGGTTGCCGCCCTCGCCGACGACCCTCACCCGCAGGTCGGCGCCGTTGACGCGGATCGCGTCGTTGGCCTTGTCGCCGACCTCGGCGTGCGACTCGACGCCCGCCTTCACGTAGGTGCCGATGCCGCCGTTCCACAGCAGGTCGACCGGGGCCACCAGGATCGCCCTCATCAGCTCCTGCGGCGACAGCTTCGTCACCTCCTCGGGCAGTCCCAGGGCGACGCGGGCCTGCTCGCTGACCGGGATCGACTTCGCGGTGCGCGGCCACACGCCGCCGCCCGCGCTGATCAGCGAGCGGTCGTAGTCGTCCCACGACGAGCGCGGCAGCTCGAACAGCCGCTTGCGCTCGGCGTAGGACGTCGCGGCGACCGGGTCCGGGTCGATGAACACGTGCCGGTGGTCGAACGCCGCGACGAGCCGGATGTGCTCGGACAGCAGCATGCCGTTGCCGAACACGTCACCGGACATGTCGCCGACGCCGACGACGGTGAAGTCCTCGGACTGGGTGTCGAGGTCCAGCTCGCGGAAGTGCCGCTTCACGCTCTCCCACGCGCCCCGGGCGGTGATGCCCATGGCCTTGTGGTCGTAGCCGACCGAGCCGCCGGAGGCGAACGCGTCGCCCAGCCAGAAGCCGTAGGACGCCGACACCTCGTTCGCGATGTCGGAGAACTGCGCCGTGCCCTTGTCGGCGGCGACCACCAGGTAGGTGTCGTCGCCGTCGTGCCGGACGACCTGCGGCGCCGGGACGACGGTGCCGGAGTTCAGGTTGTCGGTCAGGTCCAGCAGGCCGGAGATGAACATGCGGTAGCACGCGATGCCCTCGGCCAGGAACGCCTCGCGGTCCAGGCCCTGGTCGCCCGTCCCGGCGGGCGGGCGCTTCACGACGAAGCCGCCCTTCGCGCCGACCGGCACGATCACCGCGTTCTTCACCGCCTGCGCCTTGACCAGGCCCAGGATCTCGGTGCGGAAGTCCTCGCGCCGGTCGGACCAGCGCAGGCCGCCGCGGGCCACCGGCCCGAACCGCAGGTGCACGCCCTCGACGCGCGGCGAGTACACGAAGATCTCGAAGCGGGGACGCGGCTGCGGCAGGTCCGGGATGGCCCGCGGGTCCAGCTTCACCGCCAGGTAGGCGCGGGGGTTGCCACCGGCGTCGCGCACGAAGTAGTTCGTGCGCAGCGTCGCCTGCACCAGGGTCAGCAGGCTGCGCAGGATGCGGTCGGCGTCCAGGCTGGTCACGTCGTCGATGAGCGCCGTGATCCCGGACGCCAGGTGCTCGGTGCGGCTGTCGCGCTGCTCCTCGGTCAGGCCCGGGTCGAACCGGGCCTCGAACAGCTCCACCACGGCCTTGGCGACGTCGGTGTGCGCGAGGACGGCGTCCTCGATGTAGTCCTGGCTGTACGGGGTGCCCGCCTGGCGCAGGTACTTGGCGTAGGCGCGCAGCATCGCGGCCTGCTGCCAGGTGATGCCGGCCTTCAGCACGAGGGTGTTGAAGCCGTCCACCTCGGCCTCGCCGCGCCACGCCGCCGCGAACGCCTCCTGGAACCGCGTCTGCACCGACTCCAGGTCGTCGCCGGACAGCTTGTCCAGCACGCCCTGGTCGATGCGCAGGCCGAAGTCGTAGATCCAGCACTCGGCGCCGTCCTCGCGGACCAGCTGGTAGGGGCGTTCGTCGACCACGACCACGCCCATGCGCTGGAGCATCGGCAGCACGTCGGACAGCGTGATCCGGGCGCCGACCAGGAACAGCTTGAACCGCCGCTCACCGGCCTCGGCGGCGCGCGGCACGTAGAACACCATGTCCAGGTCGCCCGGCTTGAGCGCCTCGATGCGCCGGAAGTCCGCCAGGCCCTCGGTCGCGGTGAAGTCCTCCTTGTAGGCCTCCGGGAAGGCCGCGGCGAACCGCTGGCCCTGCTCCGACGACGACTCGGCGCCCAGCCCCTGCCCCTGGTCGTCCAGCACGGCCTCGACCATGCGGTCGTCCCAGGACCGCACGGCCTCGGCCAGCAACTGCTGGATGTACCCGGTGTCGGGCTCGACCAGGCTCTTGGGGTCGGTGTGCACGGTGAAGTGCACGCGCGCCAGCGCCGACTCGCCGACGCGGGCGCTGTACTCCAGGTTCAGGCCGCCGAGCTGGTCGATCAGCACTTCCTGCATGGCCAGGCGCGACGTCGTGGTGTAGCGGTCGCGCGGCAGGTAGACCAGGCAGGAGTAGAAGCGGCCGTACGGGTCGCGGCGCAGGAAGAGGCGCAGCCTGCGGCGCTCGGCGAGCGCGATGACGCCCGTGACGGTCTGGTAGAGCGTGTCCGTGTCGACCGAGAACAGCTCGGTGCGCGGGTAGTTCTGGATCACCTCCAGCATCCGCTGCCCCGAGTAGGAGTGCAGCGGGAAGCCGGCGCGGTGGATGACGTCGCGGACCCGGCGCTCGATGGCCGGGATGTCCAGCACGTCCTCGTGCAGGGCGGTGGTGGAGAAGACGCCGAGGAACCGGTGCTCGCCGGTCACGGCGCCGTTCTCGTCGAAGGTCTTCACACCGACGTAGTACGGGTAGACCGAGCGGTGGACGCTCGACTGGGCGCTGGCCTGGGTGAGGACCAGCAGCTCGGGCGACAGCGCCTGCGCGCCCGCGTCGGGGCCGGCGGTGAGGCTGCGCGCCGCGAGGCTGTCCTGCCGGAGCACGCCCAGCCCGCTGGCCAGGACCGCGCGCAGGGCGGGTTCGCCGTCCGTGGCCGGGTCGTCGTGGAGCAGCTCGTACCGGCGGTAGCCGAGGAACGTGAAGTGCTCGTCGGCCAGCCAGCGCAGCAGGTTCGCGCCGTCGGACACCTCGTGCTTCGGCAGCGGCGGCGGGTCGGCCTCCAGCTGGTCGGCCAGCTGGAGCGCCGTGCCGGCCATCTTGTCGGTGTCCTCGACGACCTCGCGCACGTCGTTGAGCACGGTGTGCAGCCTGGTCTCCAGCTCGCGCGCCCGGTCCGGGTCGGTGAGCCGGTCGACCTCGACGCACATCCACGACTCGGCGATCGCGTCGGCGGGCGGCTTGGCCGGGTCCGCCGTCGGCAGGACCTCCAGCAGGGCGCCCGTGACCAGGTCGCGGCGCACCACCACGATGGGGTGCACGACCCGCTGCACCTGCACGCCGCCGCGGGTCAGCTCGGAGGCCACCGAGTCGACCAGGTACGGCATGTCGTCGGTGACGACCTGCACGACCGTGGCGGGGCACGCCCACCCGTCGTGCGCGCGCGTCGGGTTGATGATCCGCACCACGGGGCGCCCGGGCACGCGGGCCTCGGCGAGCTGGTAGTTCGAGCGCACCGCGCCCACCAGGTCCACCGGGTCGTCGTCGATGACCTCCTCGGCCGGGACGTGCCGGTAGTACAGGCGGATCAGGTCGGTGAGCTCGGGGGCGTTGGCTGCGGCCCGTTCGATCAATTCGTCACGGGCCTGTTCAGGACTGGCCGTGCGGGCCACGGCGCCGTTGCCGGTGGCGTGCTCGGATCGGGACGGGACTCCAGTCGAGGTCATGTTCAGGCGACTCCACGCTATCCGGTACCTCTGTGTACCGGGTCCGCGCACCACTTAACCAGACGCGCGCGAACCCGTTACCCGCAACCCTCGCACTGAATCGAACCACTTGCGCGAAAGTGAGAATTTTACCGCAGCCCGGTGCATTTCCCACTTTGTTACCCGCGGGAAACCTTATTAGAACCTCAAATCATTTCAAGATTCGGGAAGCGTCCAGGTGTCGAACCGGGGTGCGTCCAGGCGGCGGATGGGTGCGGTCGTCTCGTTGTCCGGGACGGGCTCGACCCCGGGCGGTGCGATCGGCGGAGGTCCGACCGGCGGCCGTTCGGCCTGCGGCGGCTCGACCGGGAGGGGTTGGGGCTCCGGGGACCGGACCGGCGCGGTGTCCTCGTCCATCTCGTCATCCGGGAACCCGTCGCCCTCGCGCCGCGCGTCCTCGTAGGCCACCAGCGCCTCGGCCAGCAACTCCGCGAGGGTCAGGTCGCCCTTGGGGCGGCGGGCGGCGCGGGCGGCCCGGGTGGCACTGGGCGATTCGAGCACGGGCGGCTGGACCACGGCGGGCAGGTCGATCGTGCGACCGCCGACCACGACGGACGTGACGAACGGCTGCTCCGGCCCCTCGTCCTCCACGTCGGCCGCGCCCAGGAACCCGGAGGGCGACGGCTTCGGGGGCACGGGCTCCGGGACCGGCACCGGCGGCACCTGGTCGGGTTCGGGCACCGGTGGCACCTGACTCGGCTCGGGCACGGACGGCGGCGTGACGGGCTCCGGCGCGGGCGGCGTGACGGGCTCCGGCTCCCGTAGCGGCTCCGGGTCCGGCTCGGACCTCGGCTCCAGGTCCGACTCCGGCTCGCGCACCGGCTCTGGCTCCGACTGTGGCACCGGCACCGGCACCGGCACCGGCTGCGGCTGATGGTGTCCGAGGTCGACGGATCGGTCGGATTCCAGGACCGCATCCGCCCCCACCGGCCCGCCAGGCGTTGCGGAGGGCGCAACCCCGTCACGCTCGACCGCGCCGAGCCACGAATTCTGCGGCGCGGCGGAGTGAGTTCCACCACTCGTCAGGAATGTTCCGGTAACCGGTTCGTGACTGCTCGGGACCGGTGTCACCGAGACGTCATCCCGACGCGGGTCGACGCCGAGCGGCGGCATTGGGAACGCGTCCACGGCGGACGCCGGGAAATCCGGCGGGTCGGGTACCCGTGCCGTGGGGATGAGCGGCCCCTTCGCAAATGCGGCACCGAGTCCGACAGGCGGGACATCATCCCGGATGGCGGGCTGCACCATCGTCGGAGAGCCGAACATGTCGACGTCCCCGACCGGCGGGTCGAGGACCGGTTCGTCCACGACGGGCTCGTCTGCGACGGGCTCGTCGGCAACCGACTCATCGGCGGCGGGCTCGTCAACGGCGGGCTCGTCAACAGCAGGCTCGTCGGCGGCAGGCCCGTCCGCGCGCAGCCGGGCGGGGGCCTCGACCTTCCACTTCACCGTCTCGCCCTCGGAGGTCCCGACCGCCCGCACCGCCTCGGGAGTTCCCGGTGCCCCAGGAGTTCCCGGCGCCTCAGGCGCTTCGACCTGTGCTGCTTCAACCTGCGCGGCCTCGATTTCGGCGGCTTCGACTTCGGGAGCCCGACGCCGCCCACCGGCACGCTGCGGGTCGAGCAGCCCGGCGGCCTTGAGGTTGTCGAGCACGTTCGACTCCCCGGCGTCCCGCTCGGCCTCCTCCTCGGAAGCCTCCCGAGCACGCCGCCGCCCGCTGCGCATGGCGCCGGCGGCAGCGATCAACCCGGCAGCGGGAACGCTCCGCCCCCCTTCCCCGTCCTCGCCCGCCGCACCAGGAGGGCCGGCCTCGACGACCGGCTCGGAGGTCGGCGAGGGCTCAGCCGGGATGCGTGGGATCAACGCGGTCTTCTCGACCACGGATTCCGGTTCGACGCGCGGACGGCTCTCGGCGCTCGACATCGCGGACGGGTCGAGGCTGACGGGCACGTCCGGCGCGGGCGGGAAGACGGGCGGCGCGGGGAAGGCAGCCGAGGCCGGCGGAACGGGCGGGGTGGGGAACACCGGCAGGGGCATGCCGGGCAGAGGACCCGGAAGCCGATCGCCGGGAGGAGTGGTGGGGCCTTGTGCCAAGCCGCCTGGAGGAATGGGGGGTTGGGAGAGGGCGGTTGGTGCGATGGGCTTGGCCTGGCCGCTTCTGGCGTGCTCGGGACGGCCTTGCGTCGGCTGCTGCGGGGGTGGGTCGGGTGCCCGGCGTCGTCCGCCCGGCTGTTCGGCCTGCGGTGCGTTGCCGAACTGCGGCGGGTTGCCGGGCGGACGGCTCGCGAACTGCTGCCCGAAGGGCGGCTGGCTCGTGGGTGGCTGGCTCGCGGGTGGCTGCTCGGCCGAGGCCTGCGCGGCAGGGATCGGCCCAGCAGGAGTCGGCGCGCCCCCAGTCGGCGCGGCGGGTGGGAACGCGCCGGTCCGGGCTGCAACGGTCTGAGGCGTGTCGATCCGGAGCGCGGCAGCCTGATGTGCGTTGGCCTGATGTGCGTTGGCCTGGAGCGCTGCCGGCGAGCCGCCGGTGCCCGAGGTGCCGCTGCCTGGAGCGTCGGTGCCTGGAGCGTGGGCAACTGAGGCATCGGCGCCCGGAGCGCCGCCGACCGGAGCCTCGGCGGCCTGGGTTCCGGCGGTCTGGGTTCCCCTGGCCTGGGCGTCGGCGGCCGGGGCGCTGGTGCTCGGGGTGTGGTCGGGCTCGTCCGTGCCGAAGGGCTGGACCAGGCGCCAGCGGTCGGCGGCGTGGGCCCTCGCCGCCGAGATGCCGTCCACCGTCATGTCCTCGGCGGCCCGGCGGGAGCGCTTCACGCGCATGCCCTCGTTGCGGTGCACCTGGACCGGGCGCCACTGGCGCAGCTGCTGCCTGGCCTCCGGGGTCAGGTTCGCGTCCGCGGGTGCCGCGGGCGGTGCGGTGGTGGCGGTGCTGCCCGCGTCGAGGAGGGCGATCAGGTCGTCGTGCAGTCCGCCGGCCGGGTGGCGGTGGACACCCGAGAACTCCGCGGCGAGCCTGGCCCGCACGGCGTAGACGGCTCGGGCGCGCCTGCGTTCGGCGGCGTGCGCGGACCGCAGGTCGGTCAGGGCGTCGGTCAGGTTGCCGGCGACCTCGTGGACGTGGGCCAGCGCCAGGAGGCTCTCCGCCAGCAGGGTGTCGAGCTGGTGGCGCTCGGCGCTGTCGGCCACGTCGCGCAGCAGGTCGCGGGCCAGGGCGACCCGGCCGGCGGGCAGGTGGACGCGGGTCGCGAGCGCCAGCCTCAGCCAACCCGCGGCGGTGGCCGACGGGGCGCGCACGGGGCGTTCCAGCAGCGGGGTGCCGACCTCGGACGCCTCGCCCGGCTTGCCCGAGTCGAGCAGGGCGCAGACCAGCTCGACGCTGAGCCTGCCGCTCACCTGGCCGTTGTCGGACTCGGGGTCCTGGAGACCCGCCAGGAAGGACAGGCCCTCCCGGCACGCCTCGACAGCCGCCGCCAGGTCGCCCCAGCGGCGGTGACGGCCCGCCGCGACGGCCCGGAGCAGGCCGCGGTGCAGCAAAGTCGTGTCGTGGTCGAGCACCGGGTCGGCCTGGTAGAGGCGGTCCGCCTCGTCCAGCGCCCGACCCAGCGCCGGTCCCCTGCCGACCGAGACCAGGCACTCGGCGGCCTGCACCAGCGCACCGGCGCGCAGACCCGCCGGAACGCCGTCCGCCTCCAGGACCGGCCGCACGGCCGCGAAGCCGGTCAGCGGCGCGCCGACCGACCTGGCGCTGTCCGCCAGTTCGACCCGCAGCCGCCAGGCCGTCTCGTGCTGGGCCGCGGCCTCGGCCGCCTTCAGGGCGTCGAGCGCCCGGTCGGCGGTCTTCACGCCGCGGCCCATGCGGTTGCTCGCGAAGACCACGAGGGCCTCCGCGCGCAACCTGTCGACCTCGTCGCGCCGGGTGGAGGCGAGGGCGACGGCGCGTTCGCCCAGCACCAGAGCGAGCTCCGGTGCCCGCCAACGCAGCCGCCAGGCGGGCACGACCAGCGTGCTCACCTCGACGTCCGCCTGCGCCTCGCCCCTCGCCGCCACGTGTCGTACCCGGCCCTCAGTCCCTTGTGAGCTTGCGGTAGGTCACGCGGTGCGGACGAGCCGCGTCCGCACCGAGTCGCTCGATCTTGTTCTTCTCGTACCCCTCGAAGTTGCCCTCGAACCAGTACCAGCTCGCCGGGTTCTCGTCCGTGCCCTCCCACGCGAGGATGTGCGTGGCGACGCGGTCGAGGAACCACCGGTCGTGCGAGATGACCACGGCGCAGCCGGGGAACTGCTCCAGGGCGTTCTCCAGCGACCCGAGGGTCTCGACGTCCAGGTCGTTCGTCGGCTCGTCCAGCAGGATCAGGTTGCCGCCCTCCTTGAGGGTCAGCGCCAGGTTCAGCCGGTTGCGCTCGCCACCGGAGAGCACGCCCGCCGGCTTCTGCTGGTCGGGGCCCTTGAAGCCGAACGCGCTGACGTACGCCCGCGACGGCATCTCGACGCTGCCGACGTGGATGTAGTCGAGACCGTCGGAGACGACCTCCCACACGTTCTTCTTCGGGTCCAGCCCGCCGCGGTTCTGGTCGACGTAGGAGAGCTTGACCGTCTCGCCGATCCTGACCTCGCCCGCGTCGGCCTTCTCCAGCCCGACGATGGTCTTGAACAGCGTCGTCTTGCCCACGCCGTTCGGACCGATCACGCCGACGATGCCGTTGCGGGGCAGGCTGAACGACAGGCCGTCGATCAGCACCCGGTCGCCGAAGCCCTTCTTGAGGTTGTTGACCTCGACCACGACGCTGCCCAGACGCGGGCCCGGCGGGATCTGGATCTCCTCGAAGTCGAGCTTGCGGGTCTTCTCCGCCTCCGCGGCCATCTCCTCGTAGCGGCCGAGGCGGGCCTTGGACTTGGCCTGGCGGGCCTTGGCGCCCGACCGGACCCAGTCCAGCTCGTCCTTCAGCCGCTTCTGGAGCTTCTGGTCCTTCTTGCCCTGGACCGCCAGGCGCTCGGCCTTCTTCTCCAGGTACGTGGAGTAGTTGCCCTCGTAGACGTGGGCCCGACCGCGTTCGAGCTCCAGGATCCACTGGGACAGGTTGTCGAGGAAGTACCGGTCGTGGGTGACCGCCAGGACGGCGCCCTGGTACTGCGCGAGGTGCTGCTCCAGCCACAGGACGCTCTCCGCGTCCAGGTGGTTGGTGGGCTCGTCGAGCAGCAGCAGGTCGGGCTTGCTGAGCAGCAGCTTGCACAGCGCCACCCGGCGGCGCTCACCACCGGACAGCACCTTGACGTCGGCGTCGGGCGGCGGGCAGCGGAGGGCGTCCATCGCCTGCTCCAGCTGGGAGTCGAGGTCCCACGCGTCGGCGTGCTCCAGCTCCTCCTGGAGCTGCCCCATCTCCTCCATCAGCTCGTCGGAGTAGTCGACGGCCATCTTCTCGGCGATCTCGTTGTAGCGGTCGAGCTTCACCTTGATCTCGCCCAGGCCCTCCTGGACGTTGCCCAGGACGGTCTTGTCCTCGTTGAGCGCCGGCTCCTGCTGGAGGATGCCCACCGAGTAGCCCGGCGACAGGTAGGCCTCGCCGTTGCCCGGGGTGTCCAGGCCGGCCATGATCTTCAGCACGCTCGACTTGCCGGCGCCGTTCGGGCCGACCAAGCCGATCTTCGCACCGGGGTAGAACATGATCGTGACGTCATCAAGGATGACCTTGTCCCCGTGCGCCTTGCGCACCTTCTTCATGGTGTAGATGAACTCGGCCATGCCCGCGATCGTAGAGCGGTGCCGATCGGGCCCTAACCTCGGACGCCGGCAACGACGCGGGGACAACGCAGAGTTAACGCGAACGTGGGTCACCCACACCTGTCACACGGCCCTTCAGCCGCTCAGGCGCGACCCTGCGACCAGCACGTCCGGTCGGATGCGCGAACTCGTAGCGGTGTCAACCCCCGATGCCTGCGCGCGGGTCACGCCCCTGGCGCCGACCCACGACCTCCCTCCTCCACGCTCGCAACGGCGACGACTGCCCGGGCATTCTCCGCCGCGATCGGGTCTTGGGAAGGTTTCGTGGCCCGATTGGTTCAGAGCGGCGCTTCGGCCACCTCCTTCGGACGTGCGGTGTCGTCCGCCCGCACCAGCGCCGGCTCGCCCTCCCGGACCGCCGCCGCCCCGCCCGACCTGCGCGCCTTCGGCAGGGCGGGTGCCTCGGCGGCCACGGGCGCGGGTTCCGGCCGCTCCGGCTCCGGCGCGGCCCGTGCCCCGACGACTCCGGGTGTCCGTCGCGGGCGCGTGGTGATCGACGTGCACAGGGCGAGGTTGGGGCCGACCGAGGTGGCCTCGATGTCGAGGACCTGCCGCGGCTTGCCCTCCCACTCCACCTCCTTGATCGTCATCCGGCCGCTGACCACCACCGGATCACCCTTGTCCAGGGAGGCGTGCACGTTGTCGGCCAGCGCCCGCCAGCACGTGACCGACAGGAACATCTGGTCGCCGTCGACCCAGGCCCGCTGCTCGCCGTCCCAGCGGCGCTCGGCGGTGAACAGCCGGAAGCTCGCCCTGCTGTAGCCGGTGCGGGCCTTGCTGTGGGCGATGCCGCTCGCCACGTTGCCGCAGACCGTGACGCGGGATTCGTTGTAGGCCATGTCTCCTCCTCCGAAGTGGTCGGACGAGACCAGGTTGCCGCTGGTGGAGGCGGTGCGACAGGGCGAGTCGGCGAACTGTGGACAACTCGGCGGCCTGTGGACAACTCGGCGGAGGAGCGGCCCGCGGGCCGCTCTAGTCGTTCTTCCCGGACATCTTGCGCAGCATCGCGTTGTACGCGGCGAGGTCCGCGTCACCGTCCGCGTCCGCCCGCCGGTCCGACCGACGGGCCTCGCGGCCGTCCGACCGGGCCCACTGCACGAGCAGCGCCACCATCACCACGACCAGCGGCACCTCGCCCGCCGCCCACGCGATGCCGCCGCCCAGCCGCTGGTCCTCCAGCAGCGACGGCACCCACGGCAGGGCCAGCGAGCGGTAGAAGTCCTCGCCGATCACCGTCTGCGAGCTCATCAGCACGATGCCGAAGAACGCGTGGAACGGCATCGAGGCGAACAGCAGCCCCAGCCGGCCCAGCGGCGGCAGCCTGTTCGGCGACGGGTCGATGCCGATCACCGGCCAGTAGAAGACGTAGCCGACCAGGATGAAGTGGGCGTTCATCGCCAGGTGCGCCCAGTGGTAGTCCAGGGCCGCGTCGAACAGGCCCGAGAAGTACAGGCCGTAGAAGGAGCCCACGAACAGCGCCAGCGCCACGAACGGGTTGGTCAGCAGCTTCGCCACCGGCGAGTGCGTCAACGCCAGCAGCCACTCGCGCGGCCCCGGCGGGTTGCCCCTCCCCGCGGTCGGCAGCGCGCGCAGCGCCAGCGTCACCGGACCGCCCAGCACCAGCAGGATCGGCGCCAGCATGGACAGCAGCATGTGCGCTTCCATGTGCACGCTGAACATGGCGGGCGCGTACCGGCCCAGGCCCGACGACGTGGCGAACACCACGGTCAGGCAGCCCGCGACCCACGCCACCGTGCGGCCGACCGGCCACGCGTCGCCCCGCTTGCGCAGCCGCAGCACGCCCAGCACGTAGACCGCGGCCAGCGCCAGGAAGACCGTGCCGAAGACCAGGTCGAACCGCCAGTCGAACAGCGTGCGGGCCAGCGTGGGCGAGCCGGACAGGTCGTAGCCGATCTTCAGCTCCACCGAGCTGGGCAGGGCCCTCCCCTCCACCGGCGGGGGCGTGCGGCTCAACGCCGACGCCAGGCCGAGCGTGAGGAACATCAGCAGTACCTCGATGCCGGCGAGCCGCAGCAGCGACCGCCCGGAGCCCGTGGCGACGACCTCCTTCACGCCCCTCTCGCGCTGGAAGTACCCGACGACGCCGAGCACCACCAGCGCCACCGTCTTGCCCAGCACCAGCAGCCCGTAGTCGCTGCCGAACAGCTGGTCCAGCGGCAGCCGCACGTAGGCGTTGACCACGCCGGAGACGGCCATCACGATCCAGCACACGAGGGCGAGCTTCGAGAACCGCGACGTGGCCAGGCCCAGGTGGTCGCCGCCGCGACGGCCGTGCGCGAGCAGCGCGATCAGGCCGCCGACCCACAGCGCCGCCGCGACCAGGTGGTACAGCAGGCTGTTCGTGGCCACGTCGTGCGAGCCGCCGCCCGACGAGTGCCCCGTCACCGCGACCGGCACCAGGGCGAACACCGACAGGAAGAACAGCGCCGAGGTCCAGCCCCAGGACAGCACCAGGCGGCAGCCGAGCGCGAGCAGCGCGACCAGGACGGCGGTGATCATCCACGCCTTCGCCTGCTCCACCAGGCCCGCGACCCGGAACAGCACGGACGGCTCCAGCAGCACCGACACGGGCTGGCCCAGCGCGTCGGCCACCGTGTACGGCACCGACGCCACCGCGCCCGCCGTCCACGCCAGCGCCGCCCAGCCGGCCGTGCGCAGGGCCGCGTACCCGTCGGCGGCGAGCGTCCCGCTGCCCTGCGGCGGCACGAGGAACGCCGCGAGCAGCAGCGACCCGATCGTCACGACGGCGGCCGACTCGGTCAGCACGCGCACGACGATCAGCCCCGGCCGGTCGTCGCCGGTGACCGCCAGCAGTCCCGCCGCGATCAGCGCGGCGATCGTCGCGCCGACGGCCAGCAGGGGGACCAGGCCGGTGCGCTGGGTTCTGGTGGGCGCTTCAGTGGGCACGACACGAGCCTAGGCGGCCCGGGTGGCGCTCGACCAACCGCCGGACGTGCGCAGATCACACCCGCTACCGTTGCCCGACGTGACCAGCTCCCGCTCGGCACCCGCGTTGGCCCTCGCCCTGATCGTGACGGCCGGGTGCAGCTACACCGTCAACGGCGACGCGCTGCCGCAGGTCGACGCCACGACGTCGACGGCGGGCACCACGACGCCGGCGGGCGGGGGCGGCGCGCCGAGGATCGCCCGGCCGCGCACTGTCGTCGGGGTCGAGCCGTGCTCGCTGCTCAGCGCCGACGACCTCAAGGCCATCGGGCCGCTCAGGAAGGAGCCGGCGCGCAAGGACGACGTGATCCAGGAGTCGTGCCAGTACGTCCTGGACGACGGCACGCCCGCCGGCCGCACGGTCGTCGCCGCGCTCTACCAGAAGTACGAGCAGGTGCGGCAGCGGCAGGAGCGGGGGCACGAGGTCGTCGTCGAGGGGCACTCCACCTGGGTGTACTGCGACCTGAGCGGCCAGGAGATGACGTGCACGGCGACGTTGGCGGTGAACGCCAACCGCAGCATCCTGGTGGCGATGGCCCAGCCCGGCGGGGTCGACGAGCAGATGATCGCCACCATGCAACCGCTGCTCAGGGCAGGGTTGAACCGGCTCCCGAACGCGTGAACTCGCGGTCGCGGGACCGGCGCGCGAGCCACACCACCGGGACGATCAGCGCGATCACGACCGACACGAACCCCAGCGACACCGACAGGCTGCTCGCGTGCGCGATGCCGCCGACGAGCGGCGGACCGGCCAGGAAACCGGTGTAGGCGACCGTCGTCACCAGGCCGATCTCCCGCTCGCCGCCGGTGCCGTCGGCGCGCTTGCCCGCGTCGCCCGCGAGGTCCATGACCACGGGGAACGCGAAGGCGAGGCCCAGGCCCGCGAGCCCGAACCCGACGAAGCCGGCCGCGGCCACCGGCACCAGCACGGTCAGCGCGAACCCGGCCGACGCCACGACCGCGCCCGCCGCGAGCAGCCGGTGCGGCCCGAGGCGGCGCTGCGCCGGCTCGCCGAGCAGGCGGGCGGCGGCCATGGCGACCGAGAAGCCCGCGTACCCCGCCGCCGCGGCGGCCTCGTCCAGCCCGCGCTCGGTGACGAAGAACAGGGCCGACCAGTCCGACGCCGCGCCCTCGGCGATCGCCGAGCACAGCGTCACGCCGGCCAGCAGCCACAGCAGCGGGCGCGTGAGCACGGGCCGGTCGCCCGCCGGCCGCGCGGTCGCCTCGCCGGTCGCGCCGGGAACGGCCCTGACCACCCAGGCCACCACGACCGCGCCGACGACGGCGGCCGTGAGCAGGTGGCGGGTGAGGCCCCAGCCGGCGCTCGCGGCGGCGGCCGCGCCCAGCGACCCGACCAGACCGCCGACGCTGAACCCCGCGTGGAACTGGGGCATCAGCGGCCGGTCCAGGGCGCGGGTGACGGCGACCGCGGCGACGTTCATGCCGACGTCGAGCATCGCGTTGCACGAGCCGAGCACGAACAGGACCAGCCCCAGGTGCAGCGGTGACGCGGCCAGCGTGAGGGAGGGCACGGCGAACACGGTCACCACCGCGCCGACGACGACCAGGTTCCGCGCGCCGACCCGGGCGCAGGCGCGCGCGGCGAACGGCGCGGTCAGCGCCAGGCCGAGGCTCGCGCCGAGCAGGGCGAGGCCGAGCGTGGCCTCGGTGGCGCCGACCTGCGCGGCGAGGGCGGGCATGCGGGCCGCCCAGGACAGGAACAGCGCCCCGTTGAACAGGAACACCGCGAAGACGGCGAGGCGTGGCGTGGGCATGCGGGCCAGTGTGTCTGAAGCGCTTCAGAACTTCCACTCGATTACCTGGCTACGCTCAGCGCGTGGACCGCCCTCGGAAGCCGACGCTCGACACGGTGGCCGGCGTGGTCGGCGTGTCGCGGGCGACCGTGTCCAACGCCTACAACCGGCCCGACCAGCTGTCCGCCGCGTTGCGCGAGCGCATCCTGGAGACCGCGGCCACCCTCGGCTACGCGGGCCCCGACCCGGTGGCGCGCAGCCTCGCGACCCGGCACAGCGCCGCCGTCGGGTTCATGCTCGGACAGGAACTGTCCGCCTCGTTCTCCGATCCGGCGCTGTCGGTGGTGCTCGACGGCCTGGCCTCGACCGTGGACGGCCACGACCACACGTTGGTGTTGATGCCCGGCCGCGACCGCGGCGGTCCGCGCAGGGAGACCGTGGCCCGCGCCCAGGCCGACGTCGTGGTGGCCTACTCCCTGCCCTCCGACGCGCCCGCGTTCGACGCCGTGCGCGTCCGGGGGCTGCCGCTGGTCGTCATCGACCAGCCCGTCCTCGACGGCACGGCGCGGGTCGAGGTCGACGACGCCGGCGGCGCGCGGCTGGCCGCGTCGTCCCTGCGGTCGCTCGGGCACCGGCACGTCGGCGTGGTCGCGTTCGCCCTGCACCCCGACGGCCGCGGCGGCCGCGTGACGCCGGAGCGCGCGGCGACGTCGCCGTTCCGCGTCACCACGGAGCGGCTGCAGGGCTACCTCGACGTCGTCGGGCACGGCGCACCGGTGTGGGAGTGCGCCCGCAGCAGCCGCGAACTCGGCCGGCAGGGCGCGCGCGAACTGCTCTCGTCGCCGACCCGGCCGACCGCGCTGCTGTGCATGTCGGACGAACTCGCGTTCGGCGCCCTCCAGGCCGTGCGCGACCTGGGCCTGCGCGTGCCCGACGACGTGTCGGTGATCGGCTTCGACGACGTCCCCGCGGCAGAGCACGCCGACCCACCGTTGACCACGGTGCGTCAACCCCTGGCCGAGAAGGGCCGCCGGGCGGGTGAACTGGCGCTCCGCTTGCTCGACGGGGGCAGACCGGACGAGCCGACGAGACTCGGTGTTTCACTCGTCCAGCGGGCCTCCACGGCCCCCAAACCGTGATCTGGGTCACTTTACACCCGTCTTGATCACGCTTCCGACGCCTGGACGGAAACACCGGACGTCTTCCGGACGATGTGTCCGGTGGGGCGGCTACGCTGCTACACCGCGTGGTCACCAGCCCCTCAAGCCTCCGTAGCTCAGTGGAGAGAGCGAGGGACTTCTAATCCCGAGGTCGCAGGTTCGAATCCTGCCGGGGGCGCGCAAGCGCTGTTGATGGCGGTGGGGCCGGTCTCCGGTCGGGATCGGCCCACACACGCCCGGTCCGCTCCACCCCTGCGCGGCGGCGCGGTCTCCCCCGCCGCCTGTCACCTCCCGCCTGTCAACTCCCGTCGGCCGCTCGGTTCGGCAAGACGATGCGAGTGCTCTCTTTTGGCTTTCGCGACGCCCCCGGATGCGCGAAAGGTCGTGAGGCAGGTCTCGTTCGCCGGGGAGGACTAAGGATGATCGTGCTCGCCGCACCACCCACGCCCATCGCCGCGCACCCGATGCTCGTCTTCCTGCTGCAGCTGACCGTGCTGCTGGGCGTCGCCTTCGCCCTGGGCAAGCTCGCGGCCCGGTTCAACATGCCCGCGGTGGTGGGTGAGCTGGCTGCGGGCGTGATCCTCGGACCCTCCCTGCTGGCGCACGTCATCCCCCCTCTGTCGAACTGGCTGTTCCCGTCCGACGCCGCGCAGATCCACCTGCTGGACGCGGTGGGGCAACTCGGGGTGCTGATGCTGGTCGGCTTCACCGGCATGCACGTCGACATGGGGTTGGTGCGCCGCAAGGGGCGCACCGCGGCCTGGGTCAGCGCCGGCGGGCTGTTCATCCCGCTCGGGCTGGGTGTCGCGGTGGGCATGGTGCTGCCCGAGTCCCTCGTCGCCGGGGGCAGCGAGCGACTGGTGTTCGCGCTGTTCCTCGGCGTCGCGATGTGCGTCAGCGCCATCCCGGTCATCGCCAAGACGCTGCTGGAGATGAAGCTGCTGCACCGCAACATCGGGCAGCTCACCATCAGCGCCGCCGCGGTGGACGACGTCGTCGGCTGGTCGCTGCTGTCGGTCGTGTCGGCCATGGCCACCACCGGCATGCGGGCCGGGCACCTCGCGCTGACCATCGGCAGCCTCGTCGGCGTGCTCGCGGTCGCCCTGCTGCTGGGGCGTCCCGTGGTGAAGTTCGGCCTGACCCGGGCCAACAGGTCCGACGACCCCGCCGTCACGGTCGCGGTGGTGGCGCTGCTGCTGTTCGCCTCGGCGGCGGGCACGCACGCCCTCGGCCTGGAGCCGATCCTGGGGACATTCGTGATGGGCGTGCTGCTGAGCAGTTCCGGGTTGTTGGACCGGCAGAAGATCGCGCCGCTGCGGACGTTCGTGATGGGCGTGCTGGCGCCGATCTTCTTCGCCACCGCCGGCCTGCGGATGGACCTGACGGAGCTGGCCAAGCCCCCGGTCCTGCTGGCCGCGGTGGTGGTGCTGGTCATCGCGATCCTCGGCAAGTTCGTCGGGGCCTACCTGGGCGCGCGGTTGAGCAGGCTCAGCCACTGGGAGGGGCTGGCGCTCGGGGCCGGGTTGAACGCCCGCGGCGTCATCGAGGTCGTCGTGGCGATGGTGGGCCTGCGGTTGGGGGTGCTGACCACCGCCGGGTACACGATCGTCGTGCTGGTCGCCGTGGTCACGTCGCTGATGGCGCCGCCGATGCTGCGGTACGCGGTGCGCCGGATCGAGGTCACCGAGGAGGAGCGGGTGCGGGAGCGGCTGTTCGACGGCGAGAAGGCCGCAGGCTAGTCCGCGCGGTGCGGGCCGGCCGGTGGTCGGCCCGCACCGGGTCACCGGGGCGGGTTCGAGCGGCACACCGGGGTGCGGCAGCCCCACGTCGGCAGGTCGGCGCCGACCGTGACCAGGGCCGCGTGGGCGAGGAAGCGGTCGCGCTTGGTGCGCTCGTCGAGGTGCTCGCAGTGGCACGGCTCGTCGTGGACGGGGCGTTCGTCGTGGGCCAGGCCCATGTAGCCCGGTGGCACGCCGAGCGCTTCGGCGATGCCGGCCAGGGCGTCGTAGGACTCGACCCGGCCGCCCGCCAGGACGTCGTCCACCTCGCGCGGCGACTGGCCGGTCAGGGTGGCGAGCCGGTGGCGCGTGACGCCGTGGCGCAGCAGCAGCCGGTAGACGGCGTCCATGCGGCGCAGGGCCAGCGCGGCGCGCATCTCGGGCTGCTCCCACACGTCCGGCAGGTCGGCCGCGGGGCGCACCGGCCGGACGGCCCGCTCGTGCACGGCGCCGCCCGGCGCGGTGGTGGCGAGCCACAGGTCCCACGCCCACTTCGGGTCCGGGTGGTCGACCCGCCCGGCCGGTTCGGCGCACTCGGTCAGGGCCACGCCGCGCACGGCGTCGCGGAACGCGTAGGGCCGCGCCGCCGCGCCGGGGACCGCGCAGGCGGAACGCGTCAGGATCGCGGCGACCGCCTCGGCGGGCGGGCCGTTGCGCCAGTACAGCTCCAGCGCGTCGCCGACGACCACGCCGTCGAGCCACGCCGCGCCGCGCCACAGCGGGAGCCTGCGCAGGACGCCGCTCATCACGGCGGTGGGCCACGAGGTGCGCCGGTCGGGTCCGGTGTCCGGCGCCCTGGTGGGCAGGCCCGCCTCGACGGCCTGTCGCCAGCGCTTCCGCGTGACGCCGAGCAGTCGCAGCCCGCCGTCGGGGCCGCGCAGGTCGAGGTGGTCGCGGCCGGGGTGGGCGCGCACGCCGGGGACGCCGCGCAGCCGGTCGCCGGACAGCACCGGCAGCACCTCCGCGAGCAGGTGGTCGAGCGCGGTGTCGTGCACGCGCAGGCCGACCGTGCCGGCGTCCAGCCGGACCCGGTCCACCATGGCCGTCGGGCGCAGCGGGTGGCCGCGCCGCCGCATGCGGGCCATGGCGCGGACCACCGCCTGGAGCATCCCGGCCTCGAAGCGCTGCTGACCCGGACCGGCGACGGGCACGAGCGGACCCGGGTCGCCGCCGCCGCGCTGTCTGCGGACCTCGTTCGGCGTCTCGCCGGTGCACCGGCAGCGCTTGCGCAGATCGGAGCTTGTCAGCACGAGGGACCTCCGGCCGCCGCCCGGTCGGCGCCACCGCGGTCCGGGCACGCCGGATCGCGGGAGTCGGTGGGGATGCGGGCACGCCGCCGTCGGACGCGCTCTGGAGGCACTCGCTCCAACCGGGTCAGGAGGAGCCTCGGTGGCAGCCGCACCTGCCAGGTCTCGAAACTACGACATCGACAGGTCAGCGGGCTGTTCGATCACTCGAAGGTGGGAACCGGGCCGTTCGTCCGGCGTTTGACGCCCACGGCGGCCAGGCCGGCGACGCGCTCGGGGTGCTCGCCGACGTCCTCCGGTGACGCGGGCCGCCACAGGGGCAGGTGCACCACGCCCGGTTCGACCAGGTCGAAGCCGGTGAACAGCTCCTCGACCTCGGCCTTGGTGCGCATGGTCATGGGGGTGGCGGTGCGGCGGCGGTACAGGTCGGTGTGCTCGTCGGCCTGCCGGTCCTGGCCGTCGTGGGTGGCGTGCGACACGACCAGCAGGCTGTCCGGCGGCACGGCGTCGCGGTAGGCGGCGACGACCCCGGTCGCGTCGCCGGGCACGAAGTGCAGCACCGCGACCATCATCACGACGACCGGGCGGGAGAGGTCGAGCAGGTCGCGCACCTGCGGGGAGGACAGCACGTCGGCGGGTCGCCGCAGGTCCTCCTGGACGACGGCGGTCTGCCGGTCGTCGCCGAGGATGGTGCGGCTGTAGGTGACCGCGATCGGGTCGTTGTCGACGTAGACGACCCGCGCTCCCGGGTCGGCGGCGCGGGCGACCTCGTGCACGTTGCCCGCGGTGGGGATGCCGGAGCCCAGGTCGAGGAACTGGGTCACGCCGCGCTCGACGCAGTGCTGCACCGCCCGCCGCAGGAAGGCCCGGTTCGCCTGCATGATCAGCGGCAGCTCGGGCCACATGCGGATGGCCTGCTCGGCCATCTCGCGGTCGACCGCGAAGTTGTGCGCGCCGCCGAGGTAGTAGTCGTAGACGCGGGCGGCGCTGGGCTTGGTCAGGTCGATGTCCGGTCGCTCGGGCACGCTCGGCTCCCTTCCCCGGCCGCAGCTTAGGCCGTGGGCCCGACCGCGACCCGCGGGGTGGTGGACCGACCTACGATGGGCCCCCGCACCCGTCGCCCAGGGGGTCGAAGTTGTCCGTCCGCGCCACCTGGTCGGACCTCCGGGCGCTGCACGACCGGGTCGACGCCGACCTGGAGCGCGCCCTCCGGCGCAGGTTCCGCCTGGGGATGTCGGAGTTCGACGCGCTGTCCGCCCTGGCCGGGTCGCCGGACGGCGAGCTGCGCATGCAGGAGCTGACCGGGGCGGTCGGGCTCAACCAGAGTTCGGTGAGCCGGCTCATCACCTGATTGGAGCAGTCGGGGCTGACCGAGCGCGTGGTGTGCGAGACCGATCGGCGCGGGGTGTTCGGCTGCCTGACGGCGGCCGGGCGCGAGGTGCACGCGACCGCGTCCTCGTTCTACGAGGAGACCTTGGTCGCGACCTTCGCCGAGATCGCGGAGGACCCGGAGCTGGGACCGCTGCTCGCGAGGGTCCGGGGGTAGCCCGTTCGCAGGCCGTTTTCGTCGGACCCCGCCGGTAGAATCGAACACGAGTTCGACCGCGCGAGGGGAGCCTGTCGTGGAGCCGATCAGCGTGACCGCACTGTCCTTCACCGAGTACGCCATGAGCGGCCAGCGGGGCCGGATCAGCATCGTGTCCGACCAGCGGCGCATCTACCTGTCCTCGGAGCAGTGGGTGGCCGGGTTCTACAACCCCGTGCGCGACGCGATACGGCGCGCGGCCAACTCTCCCGACCCTGCCGCGGAGCTGGAGAAGGCGGTGGCGGCGGCGCACGAGCACGGCCGGTCCGGTCAGGCGCGGGCGTTCGAGGAGGTGCGGGAGGGGTTCGTGCCGTGGCTGCGGTCGACCCGGGCGACGGGCGTGCCGACGGGCGCGGCGCGGTGGCAGGCGGGCGACCTGACGCTGCGGGTCCGGCCGCACCTGGGGCTGATCGCGCCGGACGGGTCGCGGGCCGCGGTGACGGTGTACGTCAAGGAGGCGCCGTTGACGCAGGAGGCGGCGAACGTGGCGCTGCGGGTGATGCAGCAGACGATGGCGGACGTGCTGCCCGGCGCGACGCCGCTGGTGCTGGACGCGCGGCGCGGGCGGGCGTTCCGGATGTCGCGGCGGACGAACCTGGCGAAGCTGGACGCGTTGATCGCGGCCGAGGCCGCCGGGTACGTGGTGCACTGGCGGATGAGCGCCTGAGGCCGATCCGGGCAGGTCGTCAGCGGGCGAGGGCCGCCCGGTCGTGGGGGAAGGTGCCGCCCACGACGGTGGCGAGGACGTCGATGTCGGCGATCCGGGCCGGGTCGCACGTCAGGGGGTCGTCGGCGAGCACGACCAGGTCGGCGAGCTTGCCCGGCGTGATCGTGCCCAGGCGGTCCTCGACCCGGCACGCGCGGGCGGCGCCCGTGGTGTAGGCGGCGACGGCTTCGCGGGCGGTGACGGCCTCGTCCGGCCCCACCGGGAGGCCGCTGCCGGACAGGCGTTCGACCATGAACTGGATGGCGCGCAGCGGGGCCCCGTCGGCCACCGGCCGGTCCGAGCTGCCGGCGACGGTGATGCCGCGGTCGAGGAAGGCTCGGCCGCGGTACATCCACGGGGCCCGCTCGGGGCCCATGACGCGCGAGTAGTCGTCGCCGTAGGCGTGCAGGAAGGTCGGCTGGATCACCGGGATCACCCGCAGGTCGGCGATGCGGTCGAGCTGCTCCGGGCGCACCAGGCCGCAGTGCTCGATGCGGTGGCGGGCGTCGGGGCGGGGGTGGGCGGCCTGGGCGTCCGCCAGGGCGTCGAGGGCGAAGTCGACGGCCCGGTCGCCGATGGCGTGCACGGCGAGCTGCCACCCGGCGGTGTGGCCGTCGAGGATCGCCGCGCGCATCAGGTCGGGGTCGTCCTGGAGCTGGCCGGCGGTGTCCATGCCCTCGTACGGCCAGGTGAGGGCGGCGGTGCGGGCGATCATGCCGCCGTCGGTCCACAGCTTGAGCGGGCCGATGGACAGCCAGTCGCCGCCGAACCCGGTGCGCAGGCCGAGTGGCACGGCGCGGCGGACACCGTCGTCGGCGTGCGCGGCGACCGGTTGGAGGCGGTCGGCGGACACCATCAGCTGGACCCGGATCGGCAGCGCGGCCCGCTGGTACGCCTCGACCTCCAGCGGGCTGCTGCCGATCAGCCCCCCGCCGACACCCGCCTCGGCGGCGAGCACGACGCCCTCGCGGGCGCACTGGCGTGCGCCGAGCTCGACGTCGGCGGCGATGTCGTCCAGCGAGTAGGGCAGCCGCAACGCGCGCACGGCGGTCTGCGCGCCCTCCGCGAGGAACCCGGTGGGCGCGCCGTCGTCGCCGCGCGGGGCGTCCCGCAGCACGTGGCCGGGCAGCACGGCCAGGACGTCGGAGCTGACGACACACGCGTGCCCGGACAGGTCCTGCACGTAGACCCGCGTCCCGGCCCGGTCGAGGTCGCGCGAGGTGAGCGGGCGGTCGAGCGTGCGGTGGTCGTAGCCCGCGACCTCCAGCCAGTCCGACGACCGGGTGGCGACCCGCAGCAGGTCGACGACCTGCGCGACCGTCCGGCACGCGGAGATGTCGAGGGTGCGCGACGCCCGGCCGGCCCACGCGAGGTGGTTGTGGGCGTCGATGAAGCCGGGCAGCACGGTGGCGCCGCCGAGGTCGACCACGCGCCGGGCGGGCAGGTCCGCGACGTCGTCGTCCAACCCCGCGATCCGACCCGCCCACACGCCGATCACGGACGCCACCGGGTGGGCCGGGTCCATGGTCACGACCCGTCCGCGCACGAACTTCAGGTCCAGGATCACCCGCTGAGGCTAGCTCACGCCAAGTTAGGTTAGGGTTGGATAACTTAGGCGATACTAAGGAGAAACCCATGCGGGTCGTCATGTTCGGCTACCAGACCTGGGGCCACCGGACGCTCCAGGCGCTGCTGGACTCCGAGCACGAGGTGGTCGCGGTGGTCACCCACCCGAAGAGCGACCACGCCTACGAGCGCATCTGGAGCGACTCCGTCGCCGACCTCGCCGCAGAGCACGGCGTGGAGACGATCGTCCGCAACCGCCCGGACGACGACGAGCTGCTCCAGCGCCTCGAGGAGATCGCGCCGGAGGTCATCGTCGCCACGAACTGGCGCACCTGGATCCCCCCGCGCATCTTCACCCTCCCGAAGCACGGCACGTTGAACGTGCACGACTCGCTGCTGCCCGCCTACGCGGGCTTCTCGCCGCTGATCTGGGCCCTGATCAACGACGAGAAGGAGGTCGGCGTCACCGCGCACATGATGGACGAGACGCTGGACGCCGGCGACATCGTCCTCCAGCGGTCGGTGCCCGTCGGCCCGCGCGACACGACGGCGGACCTGTTCCACAAGACGCTGGAGCTGTTCGGGCCGATCACCGTGGACGGCCTGGCCGAGATCGCCGCGGGCCGCACGGACTTCCGGAAGCAGGACCGCTCCAAGGCGAGCTTCTTCCACAAGCGCGCCGAGGAGGACCTGCGCATCGACTTCACGTGGGAGGCCGCCGAGCTGGACCGGCTCGTGCGGGCCCAGTGCGCGCCGTACCCCAGCGCGTTCTGCTTCCACAAGGGCAAGCGGCTGGAGATCGTGCAGGCCGAGGTGTCGAGGGAGTGCTACGGCGGCACCCCCGGTCGCATCTTCTACCGCGAGGGCGACGGCGTGGCGATCGTGGCGGGCGCCCTGGCGCGGCGCGGGAAGAACCGAGCGCTGCTGGTGAAGAAGGTCCGCACCGAGGACGGCCGCGAGCTGGGCGCGACGGAGTACTTCACGACGATGGGCGGCTACCTGACGAGCCGGCCCTGAAGCCGGGCCCGCCCCGTCGAACAGCCGTCGAACGCGCCCAGCGGCCCGCGATTGTCAGGAACGTGTCCTGCCCGGTGTTCCCGTGACGCCGTTCATCACTGATCATTGGGTGCATGAGCGGCAAGCGGACGACCACTGTGGGCAGCGTCGTGGTGCTGATCGTCCTGATCGTGATCGGCTACTTCCTGACCCGGGAGGAGGGTTCCGAGCCGCCCTCGCCGACGGGGGCGCCGACCTCGGGACCGGCCGCGCCCGGTGACGACCCGGCCGCGCAGCTGGCCGCGCTCACCGTGGCGCCCGAGGGGAAGATGACGGGCTACAGCCGCGACCGGTTCCCGCACTGGAGCAGCCAGGGCGACTCGTGCGACACGCGCGAGGTCGTGCTCCAGCGGCAGGGCACCGACGTGCGGACCGACTCGGCGTGCAAGGCGACGTCGGGGACGTGGACCAGCCCGTACGACGGGGTCGTGGTGGAGGACGCGGGCAAGCTCGACATCGACCACACGGTGGCGCTGGCGGAGGCGTGGCGGTCGGGCGCGGACAAGTGGACCGACGAGGAGCGCGGGAAGTTCGCCAACGACCTGGGCGGGTTGCAGCTGATCGCGGTGACGGCGAGCAGCAACCGCTCCAAGGGCGACCAGGACGCGGCGAAGTGGAAGCCACCGGCGGAGTCGTACTGGTGCACCTACGCGCGTGCCGTCGTGTCGGTGAAGACGCTGTACTCGCTGACCGTGGACGAGGCGGAGCGCGACGCCCTGGCCACGATGCTCAAGACCTGCTGACCCCGAGAGTCCGACGCCCGGGTCGCGAGAACCCCGGGCGTAGAACTCATCGAGCCTGGGCGTCGGACTCTCGCGACCCGGGGGTGGACTCCCGGTCAGGCTCGGAGGGTTTCCAGCTGGTCGACGATGTCGGTGTGCGCTTCGGCCCGGCGGACCCAGGCGGCGAAGCCGGAGGAGGCCGACGGGACCTCGCCCAGCGGTGAGATCGGGTCGGTGACGGCGTACTCCAGGCGGTAGGCGACCAGGGCCACGGCGGCCTCCACCCACTGGGTCGGGTCGGGGCTGGTGATCTCGCCCAGGCCCACGCGGAACCACAGGGGGAGTCGGGCGTCCGCGGCCAGGGCCCGTTCCAGGCGGCGACGGGCGGTGTCGACGACCTCCTGGCGCGCCTTCTCACCGGCCAGCACGGCCTCGGCCCGCCACGGCTCCTCGGCGGCCAGTTCGTCGGCGGCCAGCCGCTGCGCGGCGGTGGCGGCGCTGAACTCCTGCGCGTTGACGCGCCACTCCAGGTTCTGCACCTCGTGCTGGAGGGCGTCGCGCTCGAAGCGCGGCATGCGGCCCGACGCCAGCCGGGCCAGGCCCGCGTCCAACTGCTCCTTGAGCGACTCGTACTCGGCGACCTCGGCGCGCAGGTCCGCGCGGACCGAGTCGGCCAGCAGTTCCTGCTCGGCGTCCCACGCGGCGCGCAGCGCCTCGACGATCTCCGTGATCCCGGTGACCGCGTCGAGGTCCTCGTCCGGGCCCGAGCCGGCGCCGGCCAGCCTGCGTTCGAGCACCTGGAGGCGCGCGCCCAACCGGTTCACCTCGTCGATCACCATCTTGGTGTTCGCGACGAGGTCGGCGACTGTCGGCTCGATCTCGTCGAGCCGTTCCTTCTCGGTGGCCACACCGCCAGCCAACCGCACCGCCAGCCCCTGTCCAGGTACGGAACCGGAAAACCACGCGGACGGGCTGTCGACTCCCACCGTTTCGGTCAACGCGCCGTCACGCACCGTCATGACGCGTGAAATGCGGCCGATCGGTGTATGCCTGGTGCATGTCGACGTCGGTGCGAGAGACGGAACGCAAGTACGAAGCTCCCGGCGGCACCGCGCTGCCGGACCTGACCGGCCTGCCCGGCGTGACCGCTGTGGCGGGGCCCGAGGAACTGCGACTGGAGGCGGTCTACTACGACACGGAGGACCTGCGACTGGCGCGGGCGGGGCTGACGCTGCGCCGGCGCACCGGGGGTGACGACGCGGGCTGGCACCTGAAGCTGCCGGTCGGCGTGGACACCCGCGAGGAGGTGCGGCTCCCGCCGGGCCGGGCGGCCAAGCACCCGCCGAAGGAGCTGGGTTCGCTGGTGCAGGTGCACGCCCGCGGCAACGAGCTGTCGCCGGTGGCCCGCATCCGGACCACGCGGCACCGCTGGCAGCTCGTGGACGCCAAGGGCGAGCTGCTCGCCGAGGTGGTCGAGGACCTGGTGTCGGGGCAGGCGGTGGCGGACGGCTCTACCGCGGACTCGTGGCGCGAGATCGAGGTGGAGCTGGGCGACCGGGGCGACGCGGCGCTGCTGGACCGGGTCGAGGCGCGGCTGTCCGAGGCCGGGATCAGGCGGTCGACGTCGTCGGCGAAGCTGACCCGGCTGCTGGCCGACCGCCTCGCGCCGGCCGCGCCCGCCCCGGTCCGGGGCACGAGCGCGGCCGACGTGGTCCTCGCCTACGTGCGGGAGCAGGCGGAGGCGTTGCGGCACCAGGACCCGCGGGTGCGCCGCGGCGAGGACGACGCCGTGCACCAGCTGCGGGTGGCGACCCGGCGGATGCGCAGCGCGTTGCAGGCGTTCGGCGCGGTGGTCGAGCGCGATCGGACGCGGGCGCTGACCGACGAGCTGAAGTGGCTCGCGGGCGTGCTGGGCGACGCGCGCGACCTGGAGGTGCTGCGCGACCGCTTCGAGAACGCGGTGGCGGAGCTGGACCCGGATCTGGTGCTCGGTCCCGTGCGGGCGCAGCTGACCCGGCACTTCGCGCCGCTGGAGGCCGCCGCGCACGAGGCGTCCGTGGCCGCGCTGGACAGCGCGCGGTACTTCGCGCTGCTGGACGCGGTGGACGCGCTGCTGGCCGACCCGCCGGTCACGCCGCTGGGCCGCGGGAAGGCCGGGAAGGTGCTGCCGGGGTTGGTCGCGAAGACCCACCGGCGGCTGGCCGAGCGGGTCGCGGAGGCGACCGACGACACGGGCCTGCACGAGGCGCGCAAGGCGGCCAAGCGGCTGCGGTACTCCGTGGAGGTGGCCGAGCCGGCGTTCGGCAAGCGGGCGAAGAAGTACCGCAAGCAGGTCAAGGACGTGCAGACGCTGCTGGGCGAGCACCAGGACAGCGTGGTGGCGCGGCCGGTGCTGCGGGAGCTGGGCGCGAAGGCGCAGCTGGACGGCGAGAACGGGTTCACCTTCGGCGTGCTGCACGGCCTGGAGGACGGCCTGGCCCGACGGGTGGAGGACCGCTTCGCCGTCGTGTGGCGGGGCGTCGGGAAGCCGAAGCTCTCCTGAATTGGTCTGGACCTTGACACCTCCTGGTGCGGCTGAAACGGTGACTGGGCCGCCGCCCGTGATCCGCACCGGCCAGGAGGTCGTCAGTTGCCCAGCAGATCAACGACCCGGACGTCAGGGTTGCCGAGAGCAGGTTCCGGACGACGCGGGCTCGGCCGAGCGCTCGTCGCGCTGCTGGTCGTGGGCGCGGTGGGCGCGGCGGCGCCCGCCCACGCAGCTCCGGAGAACCCGTTGCGCCACATCGTGCCCGCCCCCGTCAGCGCCACCCCCCGCCCCGGGGTGACCTTCACCCTCGGCGCGGACACCCGCATCCACACCCACCCCGGTTCGGCGGGCGCCGAGCAGGTCGGCGAGTTCCTCGCGGGCGTGCTGCGGCCGTCCACCGGCTACCGGCTGCCCGTCGTGCCCGGCGCGTCCGCCCGCGGCATCACGCTGCTGCTCGCCGGCGCGGACCCGAGGGTCGGCGACGAGGGCTACCAGCTCGACGTGACGCGGCTCGGCGTGGTCATCCGCGCCCGCACCGCCGCGGGCCTGTTCGCGGGCGTGCAGACGTTCCGCCAGATCCTGCCCGCGAAGGTCGAGGCGAGGACGAAGCAGCGCGGGCCGTTCACCGCCCCCGGCGGCCGGGTGCTGGACTACCCGCGCTACGCCCACCGGGGCGCGATGCTCGACGTGGCCCGGCACTTCTTCTCCCCCGACGAGGTCAAGCGGTACATCGACCAGATCGCGCTCTACAAGGTCAACCGGCTGCACCTGCACCTCACCGACGACCAGGGCTGGCGGCTGGAGATCAAGAGCTGGCCGAACCTCACCGCGCACGGCGGCAGCACGGAGGTCGGCGGCGGCCCCGGCGGGTTCTACACCCAGGAGCAGTACCGGGACCTGGTGGCGTACGCGGCCGCACGCCACATCACGGTGATCCCGGAGATCGACATGCCGGGCCACACCAACGCCGCCCTCTCCTCGTACCCGGAGCTGAACTGCGACGGCGTCGCACCGCCGCTCTACACCGGCATCGAGGTCGGCTTCAGCTCGTTGTGCATCGACAAGGACATCACGTACAGGTTCGTGGACGACGTGCTGCGCGAGCTGGCCGCGCTGACGCCGGGGAAGTACGTCCACATCGGCGGGGACGAGGCCCACGCCACCACCGACCCGGACTACGACCTGTTCATGGACAGGGTGCTGCCGCTGGTGGCCGCGCACGGCAAGGTCGCCACCGGCTGGCACGAGTTCGTCAAGGCCGGTCCGCCCGCGTCGGCGGTGCCGCAGTTCTGGGGCACCAGGACCACCGCGCCGGACGTGGTCGAGGCGGCGGCGCGGGGCAACGAGGTCGTGCTGTCGCCCGCCAACAAGGCGTACCTGGACATGAAGTACGACGCGAGCACGCCGCTGGGCCTGTCCTGGGCCGGGTACACCGACGTGCAGGACGCCTACGACTGGAACCCCGGCGCGTACGTCGAGGGGTTGCCCGCCGAGGCGGTGCGCGGCGTGGAGGCCCCGCTGTGGAGCGAGACGCTGACGAACTCCGCGGACGTGGAGTTCATGGCGTTCCCGCGCCTGCCCGCGATCGCCGAGCTGGGCTGGTCGCCGTGGTCGACGCACGACTGGGAGGGGTTCAGGGTCCGGCTGGCCGCGCAGGGCGAGCGGTGGGACGTGCAGGGCGTGAACTACCACCGCCACCCGCAGGTGCCCTGGCGGGGGTGACGCCGGGGGGGAGCCGGTCCGCGCCGGCTCCCCCTCCCGCTCCTAGAAGAAGCCCTGCGCGTCCGGCGAGTAGCTGACCAGCAGGTTCTTCGTCTGCTGGTAGTGGTCGAGCATGACGCGGTGGCTCTCGCGGCCGATCCCGGACTGCTTGTAGCCGCCGAACGCCGCGTGCGCCGGGTAGGCGTGGTAGTTGTTCACCCACACCCGGCCGGCCTGGATCTCCCGGCCCGCCCGGTACGCCACGCCGCCGTCGCGCGACCACACGCCCGCGCCCAGGCCGTACGGCGTGTCGTTGGCGGTCTTCACCGCGTCGTCGAAGTCGTCGAACCGGGTCACCGCGACGACCGGGCCGAAGATCTCCTCCTGGAAGACCCGCATCTTGTTGTCGCCCTCGAAGATCGTGGGCGTGACGTAGTAGCCGCCGGACAGCTCGCCGCCGAGGTCCGCGGGCTCGCCGCCGCACACCAGGCGCGCGCCCTCCCGCTTGCCGACCTCGACGTAGGACATGACCTTGTCGAACTGCTCGCGGCTGACCTGCGCGCCGATCATCGTCGCGGTGTCGAGCGGGTGGCCCTGCCTGACCGCCTTCGTGCGCTCGGTGGCGTCGGCGAGGAACCGGTCGTAGATGCCGCTCTGCACGAGCGCCCGCGACGGGCACGTGCACACCTCGCCCTGGTTGAGGGCGAACATGGTGAAGCCCTCCAGCGCCTTGTCGTAGAACGCGTCCCGCCGCGCCGCCACGTCGTCGAAGAAGATGTTGGGGCTCTTGCCGCCCAGCTCCAGCGTCACCGGGACCAGGTTCTCGCTCGCGTACCGCATGATCAGCCGGCCGGTGGACGTCTCGCCGGTGAACGCGACCTTGGCGACGCGGCTGCTGGACGCGAGGGGCTTGCCCGCCTCCTCGCCGAAGCCGTTGACGACGTTGACCACGCCGGGCGGCAGCAGTTCCGCGATGAGGCCCATCAGCACGTGGATCGACGCCGGGGTCTGCTCGGCGGGCTTGAGCACCACGGTGTTGCCCGCGGCCAGCGCGGGCGCGAGCTTCCAGGTGGCCATGAGCAGCGGGAAGTTCCACGGGATGATCTGGCCGACCACGCCCAGCGGCTCCGGGAAGTGGTAGGCCACCAGGTCCTCGCTGATCTGCGAGATGCCGCCCTCCTGCGCCCGGACGACGCCCGCGAAGTAGCGGAAGTGGTCCACCGCCAGCGGCAGGTCGGCGGCCAGCGCCTCCCGGATCGGCTTGCCGTTCTCCCACGTCTCGGCGACGGCGAGGGCTTCGAGGTGGTCCTCGATCCGGTCGGCGATGTCGTTGAGCACGTTCGCGCGCTCGGCGGCCGACGTGCGGCCCCACGCCCGCGCGGCGCCGTGGGCGGCGTCCAGCGCGCGGTCGACGTCCTCGGCGGTGCCGCGGGCGACCTCGGTGAACACCTCGCCGGTGACCGGGGTGCGGTTCTCGAAGTAGCCGCCCTCGGCCGGGGCCACGTACTCGCCGCCGATGAAGTGGTCGTACCGGTCCCGGTACGACACGACGCTGCCCTTCTGCCCGGGCGCCGCGTACCTCGCCATGTCTGCCTCCCGCGTTGGTGGTGGCGTGGAGCGTGCGCGGTCCCACGTTGCAAGCGCGTTGCACCCGGACGGATCGACGATCGGCTTGCCCGGCGTGTCGATGGACAGTCATCCTGGATCGAGGAGGCGCCCATGGGACCGGACCCGCGACGACTCGCGCACCTGCACGAGCTGGTGCTGGGCGGGGACCGGGCGCACGGCGCGCGAGAGCTGATCGTCGAGTCGTGGCGGCGCTCGCTGGCCGCGCGGGTCGACCCGGAGCGGCACGAGGCGCCCGTGGTGCTCGACCGCGCCGAGGTGGCCGACCTGCGCGGGGCGCACCCCCTCGCGGCGGCGCTGCCCCTGCTGCGCGAGACGCTGGTGAGCATCGCCGACGAGGCCGAGCACGTCATGCTGATCACCGACGCGGACGGAAACGTCCTGTGGTGCGAGGGCAAGGCGTCGGTGCGCGGACTGGCCGAGCGGGTGCGGCTGGCCGAGGGCGCGTGCTGGACCGAGGCCGCGATCGGCACGAACGCGATGGGAACGGCGCTGGCGCTCGGCCGGTCGGTGACCGTGCACTCGGCCGAGCACCTGGTGCGCACCTACCACGGGTGGACGTGCGCGGCGAGCCCCGTGCGCGACCCGGACACCGGCCGCACGATCGGCGTCGTGGACGTGAGCGGGCCGTTGACCAGCGTGCACCCGGCGGTGGTGGCGCTGGTGTCGGCGGCGGCGCGGTTGGCGGAGGGCCAGCTGCGGGTCCGGCAGGAGGCGCGGGACGAACGGCTGCGCGCCACCGGGATGCGGCACCTCGTGGCCCTGCGCGGCGAGCCGGGCGCGCTGCTCAGCCCCAGCGGACGGGTGCTGGCCTCGTCGTCGGGCGAGGCCCTGGGCACGCGCGTGGACGTGTCCGGCGACCGGGTGCGGCTGGCGGACGGGCGGGAGGCGCGGCTGGAGCCGCTGGAGGAGGGCTACCTGCTGCGCGTGCCGCGCGGGGGCGACCGGAGCCCCGTGCTGGTGCTGCGGTTCCTGGGCTCGGCCTCGGCCTCGCTGGACGGGCGCGAGCTGCCGCTGTCGCTGCGGCACGCGGAACTGCTGCTAGCGCTGGCGCTGCACCCGAAGGGGCTGACCGCGGACCAGTTGGCGCTGCGGGTCTACGGCGAGCGCGGCAACCCGACGACGGTGCGCGCCGAGCTGCACCGGCTCCGCGACCGGCTCCGCGGCGTGCTGCCGACCAGGCCGTACCGGTTGTCGGCGGACGTGCGCGGCGACTTCCTCGCGGTGCGCGAGGCGTTGGCGGAGGGCGACGTGGCGACGGTCGCGGCGGCGTACCGGGGCGAGCTGCTGCCCCGGTCCGAGGCGCCGGTGGTGCGCGAGGAGCGCGAGGACCTGGCGGCGGCCGTGCGGCGCGGCGTGCTGGACCGGGGCGACGCGGAGGCGCTGTGGGCGTTCGGCCTGGTGTCGGAGGACGTCGAGGTGCTCGAACGGCTGGTGCGCCTGCTGCCGCGCGCCGACCCGCGCCGCGAGGTGGCGATCGGCCGGCTGCGCCGGGCGCTGGCCCCGGGCTGAGCCCTACGGGAGGGCGTTCGCCAGGTCGTCCCAGAGGTCGTCGACGTGCTCGACGCCCGCGGAGAGCCTGATCGTGCCGCCCGCGATGCCCGCCTCCCGCAGCTCGGCCTCGTCCAGCCGGCGGTGCGACGTGCGCGCCGGGTGCAGCACCAGGGTCTCGGTGCCGCCCAGCGACGGCGCCGGCTTCACCAGCCGCAGCGCGCCGACGAACGCCTCCCCGGCCGCGCGACCGCCGACGAGGTCGAACGAGAACGTGCCGCCGCACCCGGACAGCAGGCGGCCGGCCACCTCGTGGCCGGGCTGGTCGGGCAGCCCCGGCCAGTGCACCGCCGACACGGCGTGCTCCCACACCTCGCGGTGGAGCGCGGCGTCGGCGAACACGGTGAGCCCGCCGATGACGTCGCTGTGGCCCGCCAGGTACTTCGTGGTCGAGTGGACCACCACGTCCGCGCCGTGCTCGAGCGGGCGGCACAGCAGGGGCGTGGCGAAGGTGTTGTCCACGGCGACGAGGACGCCCGCCTCGCGCGCCACGGCGGCCAGCGCCGCCAGGTCGCTGACGTGCCCGGTGGGGTTGGCGATCGTCTCCAGGTACAGCAGCCGGGTGCGCGGGCCCAGCGCGGCGCGCAGCTCGTCGGGGTCGTGCCCGGACACGCGGGTGACCGTGACGCCCCACCGCTCCGCCAGGTCGCGCAGCAGCGCGTGCGTGCCGCCGTACAGGTCGCGCTGGGCGACCACGTGGTCGCCGGTCCGCAGCACGCCGTGCAGCACGCTGCCGATGGCGCCCATGCCGGAGGCGGCGGCCAGCCCGGCCGCACCGCCCTCCAGGTCCGCGACCGCGTCCTCCAGCACGCGCACGGTCGGGTTGCCCATCCGGGTGTAGACGAACGCGCCGTCCGGCCTGCCCATGCCGTCGGCGAAGGTCTCCAGGTCGTCGAACGAGAACCCGGAGGTCTGGTACAGGGGCACGGTCAGGGGCGTGCCGGCGGGTCGGGGGATTCCGGTGCGCACGAGGCGGGTCTCCGGTCGCATGTGCCGATCGTGCTGGCCGGCGGGTCGGGGCGACAGCGCCAATACCGCTGGGTTGGTCCGCCGATGAGGCCGATACCGGTGGACGACCCGGCGGGGCGGCTCGGCCGCTGGTCGGCGGGTCGGGGCCCGCTGCACCTGCTGCTGGCCTGCCGCCTGCGCGAGCTGGTGGACGAGGGCCGGTTGCCCGCGGGCACGCCGCTGCCGCCGGACCGGGCGCCGGCGGCCGGGCTCGCGGTCGGCCGCACGACCGTGGTCGCCGCCTACGACCTGCTGCGCGAGGAGGGCAGGCTGGTCCGGCGGCGGGGCAGCGGCACGTGGGTGGCGCCCGGCGGTGGACGCGGCCCGCGACGGACCGCCAACCCGATGTTCGTCAACCTGCTGGAACCGCCGGACGGCGTCCTCCAGCCGGCCTGCGCGGGCCCGCTGTGGGCGCCGCCGGAGTACGTCGAGGCCCACCGCCGCGCGCTCGACCGGCTCGGCGGACCCGACCTGGGCCACCACCCGCTGGGCCAACCGGAGCTGCGCGCCGCCCTGGCCGCCCGGTACACCGCGCTGGGCGTGCCGACGACCCCGGCGCACGTCCTGGTCGCGACGGGCGCGCAGCAGGCGCTCGCGCTGCTGGTCAGGGCACTGGTCGCACCGGGTGACGAGGTGCTGGTGGAGGCACCGACGTACCCCGGCGCGCTCGACCTGCTCCGGGAGGCCGCCGCGGTCGTCCGGCACTCCCCCGCCGGCGACGGGGTGGCGTTCGCCGACGCGCTCACCCGGCACCGGCCCGCGCTCGCCTACGTCATGCCCGCCGTGCAGAACCCGGTCGGCACCACGATGCCCGCCCTGGAGCGGCGGCGGCTGGCGCGTGCCGCGGTCGGGGCCGGGGTGCCGCTGGTCGTGGACGACGTGCTCGCCGAACTCGCCTTCGCCGGGCCCGTCGAGGCCACCGCCGCGCACGCGCCGGAGGTGATCACCGTCGGCTCGCTGAGCAAGGTGGTGTGGGGCGGGCTGCGCACCGGCTGGGTGCGCGCGCGGCCCGCGCTGGTGGAGCGGCTGGCCCGGTTCCGGGCCGTGCACGACCTGGGCGGGTCGGTGCTCGACCAGCTCGCGGCGGCCGAGCTGCTGACCGGCTTCGACGCGGTGCGCGACCGCCGGGTGGCGCTGCTGCGGGAGCGGCACGACCACCTCGCCGCCGGGCTGCGCCGGGAGCCGCCCGACTGGGCGTTCGACCCGGCGCCGGGCGGCCAGACGCTGTGGGTGCGGCTGCCCCGGGGTGACGCGGCCTCGTACACGCAGGTCGCGCTGCGGCACGGGGTGGCCGTCCTGCCGGTGATGGCGGTGTAGCGGCGTCCTACGCTGGATCGCATGGGGTACTTCGCACCGGGGGACGTGGCGCTGCGCCGCGAGGTGCTGCACGGCCGGCCGTGGTCGGTCACGCCGACGCGCGTGGTGCTCGACGGACCGGACCTGCTGGTCGTGTTCACGGTGCCGGACACCGGGATCGGCTACCCGCCGCACCCGCGACCGCACCACTGGCGCGCACTGGGCCGCACGCACTGGCGCGGCCACGGCAGGCTCCAGCTGCACCGGCCGGGCGACGCCTACTCCGTCGACCTGTTCTGGCAGGGCGAGGACCGCCGGTTCGCCGGGTTCTACCTCAACCTCCAGGCCCCGTTCCACCGCACCGCGCGGGGCTTCGACACGCTCGACCACGCGCTGGACTTCTGGCTGCCGGTCGACGACGACTGGCGAGAGCTGGACCGCGACGAGTTCGAGCGGTACGTCGCCGAGGGCAGGTACGACGCGGCGGAGGCCGAGGCGATCGGCCGCACCGCCGAGGAGGTGGCGGCCATGCTCACCGCGGGCACGACGTGGTGGGACCCGGCGTGGGGCGACTGGGCGCCCGACCCGGCGTGGCCGGCGCCCGCGCTGCCCGAGGGGTGGGAGGACTGCTGAAGGTCACGCCCCTGTCCCCGAGCGGCCTGGTGGACGAGCTGGTCGCGCGGGTCGACGCGCTGCCCCGCGACACCTGGTCCCGGGTGATCGTCGACGGCGCCGCGCCCACCAGGCCGGGCGGACTGGCGGACGCGCTGGTCGAGCCGCTGCGCGCGCTCGGCAGGCCCGTGCTGCGGGTCTCGGCGGGCGACTTCCTGCGGCCCGCGTCCGTGCGCCTGGAGTTCGGCCGGCACGACCCGGACTCGTTCCGCGACTCGTGGCTGGACGTGGGCGGCCTGACCCGCGAGGTGCTCGACCCGCTGGAGCCCGGCGGGTCGGGACGGGTGCTGCCGTCGCTGTGGAACGCGGAGACCGACCGGGCCAGCCGCGCCGACTACGTGGTGCTCGGCGCGGGCGGTGTGCTGCTGCTCGACGGCACGCTGCTGCTGGACAAGTGGCTGCCCGCCGAGCTGACCGTGCACCTGCGGCTGTCGCCGGGCGCGCTGGAGCGGCAGGTGCCGGACGGGGAGCGGTGGACGCTGCCCGCGTACGCGGGGTACGAGCCGCACGCCGACGTGACGGTGCGCTACGACCACCCCGCGCGGCCCGCGCTCGTCGGTATGGTGTGAGCGGAGGAGGTGGGCATGGACCGGCTGCGACCGCTGTTGGCGCTGTGCCTGACCGCGCTCTGGGCGCTCACCCTCGTGCACTCCCCCACCGAGCTGATCGCCGCCGTCACGGCGGTGGCCGTGGTCGTGCTGCTGCTCACCGCCGCACCGGTGGTGCGCGCCGCGCCCGCGTGGGTGCGGTCGCTGTCGATCCGCGAGAAGTCGCTGCGCGCCGCGTTCCTGCGGCTGCGCGACCCCGACGCCGCCGGGCGTCCCCGTCCCAGGGCACCGGGACTCGGCCTGAGCGCCTGAGTCCTCTTTCTCCTGCTCTGAAGACGGAGTTCGACCGATGTTCCACGCCCTGGGCTCTGCCCTGGCCGGGATCGCCACGCCCGCCCTGGCCATCGTCCTGTTCACCGCGGCCGTCCGGCTGCTGACCCACCCGCTGAGCCGGGCCGCCGTGCGCGGCGAGAAGGCCCGCGCCGCGCTCGCGCCCGAGATCCGGGAACTCACCGACAGGTACGGGAAGGACCAGGTGAAGCTCCGGGAGAAGACCCTGGAGCTGTACCGGGAGAACGGCACCCCGCTGTTCGCGGGCTGCCTGCCGGCGCTCGTGCAGGCGCCGTTCTTCATGCTGGTGTACCGCCTGGTCACCACGCCGAACCCGCTGCTCGACGGCACGCTGCTCGGCGCGCCGCTGGGTGCGCACTGGTTCGGCACGTGGACGCACACGCCGGTGTTCCTGGGCCTGTTCGCGCTGCTCGCGGTGGTGGCGTTCGCCACCTCGCGGTGGCAGGCCGCGGTGGCCGCGAGGTCGGGAGGGCCGCAGCCGCCCTTCGCCGGGCTGCTGCGGCTCCTGCCGTTCGGCACGGTGCTCGTCGCCGCCGTGCTGCCGCTGGCCGCCGGGATCTACCTGGCGGTCGGCACTACCTGGAGCCTGCTGGAGCGAGCTTTCCTGCACCGCGCAATCCAGCTCCCGCCTCGTGCAGGTAGCTCAGCACGTACCCGTAGGACCTGAACAGGCCGCACTCGGCGTAGGACACCGAGTGGCGCTCGCAGAACTCGCGGACCAGCGCCTGCGCGTGCCGCAGGTGCGGTCGCGGCATGTTCGGGAACAGGTGGTGCTCGATCTGGTAGTTCAGGCCGCCGAGCAGGATGTCGGTGAACCAGCCGCCCTTGACGTTGCGGGAGGTCAGCACCTGCTTGCGCAGGAAGTCCAGCTGGTGGCCGGCCTGGAGCACCGGCATGCCCTTGTGGTTCGGCGCGAACGAGATGCCCATGTACACGCCGAAGAGGCCCTGGTGGATCGCGATGAACGCCAGGGCCTTGCCGGGCGACATCACCACGAACACGATCGTCAGGTAGCCGGCGAAGTGCACGGCCAGCAGCACCAGCTCCAGCTTCCAGCCCTTGACCTCGCGGCGCACCGCGGCGGCCGTGCTGATGACGTGCAGGCTGAAGCCCTCGAGGAGGAGCAGGGGGAAGAACAGCCACGCCTGGTGCTTGACGACCCAGCGGAAGAAGCCGCGCTTGCGCTGGGCCTGTTCGGCGCTGAACGCGAGGACGGCGATGTCGACGTCCGGGTCCTCGTCCTCGTGGTTGGGGTTGGCGTGGTGGCGGCTGTGCTTGCCCATCCACCAGCCGAAGCCCACGCCGACGAGGAGGTTGCCCAGCAACAGGCCGGTGGTGTGGTTCGCCCGGCCGTCGGCGAACACCTGCCGGTGTCCGGCGTCGTGGCCGAGGAACGCGATCTGGGTGAAGACGACGGCGAGGACGACCGCGACGGCCAGCTGCCACCACGAGTCACCGATCAGCACCATGGCGGCCACGGTCAGTGCCAAGGCGCACAGCACGCCTACCAGGTACAGGACGTAGAAACCGACGCGCCGGTCCAGCAGACCTTGCTGCTTGACCAACCTGGACAACTCGGCGAAGTCGCTGCCGCGGGCTTGGGTGCTCACCCCTGTCAGGGTACGGCGCGGGCGCGCGTTCCTCAGGTCAGCCTGAGTTGCAGCTGTGCGAACAACCGCAGCAGCGGGTCGTCCAGGTCGAACCCGCCGACCTCCGCGGCGCGGCGCACCCGGTACCGCAGCGTGTTCGGGTGCACGTGCAGCCGGGCCGCCGCGGTGCGCACGTCGCCGAACTCGTCGAGGTAGGTCAGCAGGGACCTGGCCAGGTCCGCGTCCAGCAGGTCCAGGCGCGGGTCGCGGATGCGCGGGTGCTCGGCGAGCAGCGCCAGGGTCTCGCTGACCAGCACCCGCGACCGCACGTCCGCCAGGGTCGCCACCTCGGCGTCGAGGTCGCGCGCCATGGCGTCCAGCACGCGGTCGGCCTCGGCCCGGGAGAGCATCACCTCGTCCACCACGGGCACCGTGCGGCCGACGGCGGCCTGCACCACCAGCCCCATGTGCCGCCGCGCCGCGGCCACGATCTCCCGGGTCAGCGCGAGCAGCGGCGCCTTCGGCGGCAGGTCCGGCAGCAGGGCGTAGGTGCGGCCGTTCTGCCTGCTCACCAGGGCCATGCGGCGGTAGGCGGCGGCGTGCACGGAGATCAGGCTGGTCATCTCGGTGCGGCGCAGCTCGTGCTGGGTGCGGTCGGCGTGCTCCTGGCCGCGCAGCGCGAACACCACCACGGCGGCGGGCCGGTCGGGGTCGGCGCCGATCTGCTCGGCGATCGACCCGGCGTCCATCCGGCCGTCGAGCAGCGAGGCCAGCAGGTTCTCCCGGAACGCCGCCGCCGGCTCCCGCTGCTGCACGAGGTGCAGGGCGGTGACGCGGGCCGCGCCGAGCAGCGCCCGCTCGGACTCCTCGGTCAGCGGCGTCTCGCCCTCCTGCACCCAGATCGTGCCGAGCGGCTGCGCACCCGCGTGGACGCCCACCGCGATGCGGCGGCGGATGCCCAGATCGGGGCGCTCGTCGATGCGCACGACCTCCTCGCCCGACCGGAGCCGCTGGTAGACGCCCCAGTCGCGGAGCATCGACAGGTACGGCTCGGGCCCCTGGCGGCCGAGGATGGACAGCCGGCGCAGCTCGTCGACCTCGTCGGAGGAGCGCGAGTAGGCCAGCACGCGGCTCGCGGTGTCCTCGATGCTCACGATGCCGCCGGTCAGCGACGCGATGGTCTGGGCGAGCCCGAACAGGTCGCCGAGCACCTCCACCGCGCCCGCGTCCGCGCTCGACCTCGCGGTCTGCACGACGCCCCTGACCAGCGCTTCGAGGTGTTCCCACCGCACTTCGGGGCGCACCGCCAGCAGCGCGACCCCGGCGTCGGCGGCGGCCTGGCGCAGCACCGGGGCGGGTGTGTCCACCTTGACCGCCACGGCCACCGCGCCCCCGGCCCCGGCGGCCCTGACCAGTGGCAGCGCCGCGCGACCGCGTGCGCCGACGACGAGTGCGAAATCACCCGGCCGCACGTCCGGCACGTCGTCGGGGTCGAGGATCACGACGTCGAGGACGTCGCCCTCCAGCCCGTGCGGCGCGGCCTGCACCTCGACGAGCGGGTCGCCCAACGCGATCAACACCTGGCGCAGGCTCATCGCCGCCCCACCCTGTTCGTCCGATCCCACAACCGCAGGTGAACAAGCCTAGACGTGCGGACAACGGAGCGTCGTGTCGGCGGTCCTACCGTTGGGTACCCCCGGATCGTCGTCAGAAGGAGCTGCCCGTGGATGCCGTGACCAGGGTGCCCGCACCGGTGAACGAGCCCGTCCTCAGCTACGCCCCCGGCACCCCGGAGCGCGCGCAGCTGCAGGCGAAGCTGGCCGAGCTGGCCAAGGAGCCCCTCGACCTGACCCTCACGATCGGGGGCGAGCAGCGCGTCGGCGGCGGTGAGCGCTTCGACGTCGTGCAGCCGCACAACCACCGGGCCGTCCTCGGCACCCTGCACGGCGCCACCGGGCAGGACACCCGGGACGCCATCGCGGCCGCCAAGGAGGCCGCCCCGGCGTGGCGCGCGATGTCCTACGACGACCGCGCCGCGATCCTGCTGCGCGCCGCCGAGCTGCTGGCCGGCCCGTGGCGGTCCACGCTCAACGCCGCCACGATGCTCGGCCAGTCCAAGACCGCGATCCAGGCCGAGATCGACGCCGCGTGCGAGCTGATCGACTTCTGGCGCTTCAACGTCTCGTTCGGCCGCCAACTGCTCGCCGAGCAGCCGCAGTCCTCGCCCGGCGTGTGGAACCGCACGGACCACCGCCCGCTGGAGGGCTTCGTCTACGCGATCACGCCGTTCAACTTCACCGCCATCGCGGGCAACCTGCCCACCGCCCCGGCCCTGATGGGCAACGTGGTGCTGTGGAAGCCGTCGCCCACGCAGAGCTTCGCCGCGCACCTGACCATGCGCCTGCTCGAAGAGGCGGGCATGCCGCCGGGTGTGATCAACCTGCTGCCCGGCGACGGGCTGGCCGTGTCCGAGGTGGCGCTGGCCGACCCGGACCTGGCGGGCATCCACTTCACCGGGTCGACGAAGACGTTCCAGCACCTGTGGGGCCAGGTGGGCGCGAACATCTCCGGCTACCGCTCCTACCCGCGCATCGTCGGCGAGACCGGCGGCAAGGACTTCGTGCTGGCCCACCCGTCGGCCGACGTGGACGTGCTGCGCACCGCGCTGGTCCGCGGCGCGTTCGAGTACCAGGGCCAGAAGTGCTCGGCGGCGTCGCGCGCCTACGTGCCGCGCTCGGTGTGGAACCGGGTGAAGGACGACCTGGTCTCCGAGGTCGAGGCGCTGACCATGGGCGACGTGACCGACCTGTCGAACTTCATGGGCGCGGTGATCGACCGGCGCTCGTTCGACAAGCTGTCCGGCGTGCTGTCGGCGGCCCGTGACGACGACGCGCTGGAGGTCGTGGCCGGCGGCACCGCCGACGACGGCGACGGCTTCTTCGTGCGGCCCACGGTGCTCGTCGGCTCGGACCCCGGCCACGAGGTGTTCACCACCGAGTACTTCGGCCCCGTGCTCGCCGTGCACGTCTACGACGACGCCGACTACGACGCGGTCGTGAAGCAGATGGAGAACGCGGCCCCCTACGGCCTGACCGGCGCGGTCGTCGCCCGCGACCGCCAGGCCATCGCGAAGGCGCAGGAGGACCTGCGGTTCGCCGCGGGCAACTTCTACGTCAACGACAAGCCGACCGGCGCGGTCGTCGGCCAGCAGCCCTTCGGCGGTGGCCGGGCGTCCGGCACCAACGACAAGGCGGGGTCGATCCACAACCTGCTGCGCTGGGTCAGCCCCCGTTCCATCAAGGAGACGTTCGTGGCGCCCACGTCGTCCCGCTACCCGCACCAGGGGTGACCGTGCTCCGCTCAACGCTGCTCGCCGCCGCCCGGTCGGGGTCGATCCGCGGCCTCGTCGAGCGCACACCGCTGACCAGGCCCGTCGTCAAGCGCTTCATCTCCGGTGACGACGTGGACGCCGCCGTGGCCACCACCGGCGAGGTGCTCGCCGACGGCCGCTACGTCACCCTCGACCACCTCGGCGAGGACACCCGGGACGCCGCCCAGGCGACCGCGACCGTCGACGCCTACCTCGACCTGCTGCGCAGGCTGGACGAGGCCGGGCACACCGCCCGCGCCGAGGTGTCGGTGAAGCTGTCCGCGGTGGGCCAGTTCCTGCCCGTGGACGGCGAGAAGACCGCTTTGGAGAACGCCCGCCGCATCTGCGAGGCGGCGGGCGCGGTGGGCACCACGGTCACCCTGGACATGGAGGACCACACCACCACGGACTCGACGCTCGGCATCCTGCGCGAGCTGCGCGTCGACTTCCCGTGGGTCGGCGCGGTGCTCCAGGCGTACCTGAGGCGCACCGAGCAGGACTGCCGGGACCTGGCGCACGCCGGGTCGCGCGTGCGGCTGTGCAAGGGCGCCTACCAGGAGCCCGAGTCGGTGGCCTTCCAGGACAAGGCGGACGTCGACCTGTCGTACGTGCGCTGCCTGAAGGTGCTGATGGCGGGCGGGGGCTACCCGATGGTCGCCTCGCACGACCCGCGGCTCGTCGCCATCGCCCACGACCTGGCGTCGCACCGGTCGGCCGACAGCTACGAGTTCCAGATGCTCTACGGCATCCGGCCCGACGAGCAGCGCCGCATCGCCGCCGCCGGCAACCGGATGCGCGTGTACGTGCCCTACGGCGACGAGTGGTACGGCTACTTCATGCGCCGGCTGGCCGAGCGCCCGGCGAACGTGGCGTTCTTCCTGCGGTCCCTGGTCACCACGGGCTGACGCGCCCCACCTCGTCGCGCAGCCGGGCGCGCGCCGCCTCCGGGTCGGCGTGCGCCCGGACCACGTCGTCCACCACCTCGACCGCCCGCAGGAGCACCTCCCGCGGCACGCCCGCCGCCCGCAGCACCACGACTGCGCGGTGCGCGGGCAGCAGCCCCCGGTCGACCTCCGCGCCCGCCGCCACGCACCGGCGCGCGTAGCGGGACAGCGCCTCCGCGTACCCGACGTCGACGGCCAGCTCCTCCGGCGTGCAGGTCAGGTGCCACACCAGCACGGCGCCCCGCGCCCGGCGCAGCGCGTCGTCCCCGGTCGCGTACCCGGCGGCCCGGTGCACGGCCGCCGCGTACGCCGCCGGCGCGGCCCGGTGGTGGCCCAGCAGCTCGCGCCACACCTCCGCCGCCCGCTCGGCGACGCGCCGCGCCCGCTCGCCGTGCCGGTGGTCGGCCAGCGCGCCGGCCAGGGCGTCCAGCGCAGACGCCAGCGCCGGTCCGCGCGCCACCAGCAGCGGCCTCGGCAGCCGCGGGTCGATCGAGGTCACCTCGTCCACGACGCGGCGCGCCTCGTGGTCGCGGTCCGCGTCCAGCAGCACCCGCGCCACCCGCGCCAGGGCGACGGCGAACGCCACCCGGTGCGCCGGCAGCCGCGCCGCCAGGGGCCTGAGCAGGTCCGCGGCCTCTTCCACCGCCGCCGACCGCTCCGGTTCGCGGAGCACGTCCACGTGCTCCACCAGCGCCGAGGCCAACCGGGCGACGGCGTCCGGGTCGGCGTCGCGCGCTGCCCGCCTGCGCAGCAGGACCGCCTCCCCGGACGCGGCCAGGGCCTCGGCGAACCGGTGCCGGCGGCGCAGCAGCGCGCTCGCCTCGCCCAGGGCCGACGCCAGCTCCGGTTCGAAGTCGGCCGGGTTGGCGCGGGCGAGCCTGCGCAGCAGCGAGATCGACTCCTGGACGACGCCGAGCGGCTCGTCGGTGCCGGTCGGGTCGTCGGTGCGGGTGAAGTCGCCGGTGCGCGCCGGGTCGTCGGTGCGCGCCGGGTCGTCGGCGGCCGACAGCAGGGACGCGATCGAGCGCAGCGCGCGGGCCGACTCCGCCTCGAACCTCGGGTCGCCCTCCGCCACCTCCCGCCACCGCGCCACCGCCAGCCGCGCGGTCCGCACGGCCTCCTCCCGGCGCCCGACGTCGAGCAGGCGCACCGCGTGGTGGTGCGTGACCTTCGCCTGCTCCGGCCCGAACAGCGCCGGGTCGCGCTTCACCGACTCGCCGTACCGGGCCGCCGCCTCGGCCACCGCGGCCAGCGCCTCCTCCCCGTTGCCGAGGCTCGCGTGCCGCAGGCCCAGCCGGTCCAGGGCGACCGCGAGGCGCGGCAGGTGGTCGTCGTCCCCGGCCACGACGACCCGCAGCAGCCGCACCTCCTCCCGCGCCACCTCCAGCGCCTCCCCGGCCCGGCCCACCGCGACCAGCCGCAGCCCCAGGTCGCCCAGCGCGTCGGCCAGCGACAGCCGGTGCTCCGGGTCGTCCCCGGCGACGCGCCGGTACAGGACCACCTCGCGCCGCGACGCCCCCACCGCCTCCTCGCGCAACCCGGCGAGCGCGGCCCGCGCGGCCAGCGCCCCGTGCAGCTCGGCCAGCTCCACCGTCCCCACGACCGGCGCCGCGTCCTCCAGCAGGACGCGCGTGAGCAGGGCGGGCAGCGGGTCGCGGTGGAAGCGGGCGTCGTGGAACACGTGCCGCGCGACCGCCCGCGCCGACGCCGGCGAACCCAGCTCCACCAGGGCGCGCAGCGCGGCGGCGGACGCGGTCGCCGCCAGGCCGGGGTCGGCGGTGAACAGCTCGTCGGCGCGGCGCGACACGTGCGGCCAGCGGTCCGCCGCGCGCATCAGCACCTCCAGGGCGTCCGCCGTCGGCTGGGGCGCGATGCGGTCGCCCAGCAGCGCCACGGCCAGCACGTCCTCGGCGAACCGGCCGCGCGGCGGCGCCGGGTCCGCGCTCATCACCCGCCGCACCAGCTCCGCCGGGTCGTCGGGCACCGCGCCGTGCGCCGTCGCGACCGCCGCCACGTGCAGGTCGTGGAACGTCGCCCCGGGGGGCACCGCCCCGGAGGACGCCACCCGGGACGTCGTCGCCGCGTCGGGCGCGGGCAGCCCCAAGGCGTTCGCGACGTACGCGCACACCGTGCCGAAGTCGTGCGGCTCCGCTCCGGCCGCCAGCGCCAGCTCCTCGGCCGCGTAGCCCAGGTCGGCCGCGCGCTGCCGCACCGCCGACCACCACCAGCCCGTCGCGCGGGCCACCAGCAGCACCCGCTCCCCGCCCTCCAGCAGCAGGTCGTGCAGGTCGCGCCACGGCACGAGGTCCGCGTCGTCGACCACCCGGACGCCGCCGACCCGCGCCGCCAGCCTGGTCTTGCCCACGCCCGCCGGGCCGTGCAGCAGCAGCACGGACCGCGCGCCGCCGGCGTCCCGCCACCGGGTGAGCGCCGCCACCTCCCCGGCGCGCCCCAGGAAGGGCACCACCTCGTGCCGCGGGTCGAGCAGCTCGCCGGGCGACAGGGTGCGGTCCACCCGCACATAGTGCCCGGCGGCGTGCTGCACGATCGGGTGACCGCACGTGCGACGACTGTCGGACCGGCCTTGCACAATCAGGGCGTGCTCATGGCCCTGGTGTCCCACGCGGAGAACGCGGGCGAGGTGCGTCCGCTCTCCGACGCCGGGACACCCGCGGGGCCCGCCGTGCGGACGGACGACCTCGCCGCCACCGTCCGCGACCTCGAAGCCCGCCACCGCCCCCGGTGGGTGTGGCCGGCCACCGCCGAGGTCTACCCGGAGCTGCTGGCGCGCGGCGTCCGGGTCGAGCGCTGCCACGACCTCGCGCACACCGAGCACCTGCTGCTGGCCCACCAGGACCGCCACCGCGAACCGCGCGGGCTGGCCGCCGCCGTGGCCCGGCTGCGCGGCCTGCCCGTGCCGGACGACCACGGGCCGCGCAAGCGCACCGCCCAGCCCACCCTCTTCGAACCCGAGCAGGAGCCGCTGCCGGGCGGGGCGGACCCGCTGGCGGCGGTGGTCGAGGTCCACGCGGCGCAGCAGGCGCTCGCCGCGTCGCTCGGGCACCCCGGCCTGCGCCTGCTGTTCGCCGCCGAGTCCGCCAGCGCCCTCGCCGCGGCCGAGATGACCCACCACGGCCTGCCGTGGCGCGAGGACGTCCACCTGCGGCTGCTCGCCGACACCCTCGGCCCGCGTCCCGCGCCGGGCGCGCGGCCCCGCGTGCTGGCCGAGCTGGCGGACCGCATCACGGCCGCGTTCGGCGGGAAGGCCGTCAACCCGGACCACCCGCCCGGCATCGTGCGCGCGTTCGCCCGCGAGGGCATCGACGTGCCCTCGGCCCGCGCGTGGACGCTGAGGTCGGTCGACCACCCGGCCGTGGAGCCCTTGTTGGCGTACAAGGAGCTCGCGCGGCTGTGGGTGGCGCACGGCTGGTCCTGGTTGGACACCTGGGTGGCCGACGGCCGGTTCCGCCCCGACTACGTGGTGGGCGGCGTGGTGTCCGGCCGGTGGGCCACCCGGGGCGGGGCGGCCCTCCAGATCCCGCGCGTCCTGCGCACCGCCGTGCGCGCCGACCCGGGGTGGAAGCTGGTCGCCGCCGACGCGGCCCAGCTGGAGCCCCGCGTCCTGGCCGCCCTCGCCGAGGACGCCGACTTCGCCGCCGTGTCGGTCGACGACGACCTGTACACGACCCTGGCGGCCGAGGCGTTCGACGGCGACCGGGGCCGCGCGAAGCTCGCGATGCTGTCGGCCATGTACGGCGGCACGGGCGGTGACGGCGCCCCCGCGATGGCCGTGCTGCGGCGCAGGTTCCCGAAGGCCGTCGGCTACGTGGAGGCGGCGGCCCTCGCCGGCGAGCAGGGCCGCATCGTCCGTTCCCGGCTGGGGCGCACCAGCCCGTCGCCGTCGGAGGCGTGGCGCGCGGCCACCGGCAGCGCGGACGACGACGAGGACTCGCTGCGCCGCTCCCGCCGGGCGGCCCGGGACTGGGGCCGCTTCACCCGCAACTTCGTGGTCCAGGCCAGCGCGGCCGACTGGACGGCCGCGCTGCTGGGCGCGCTGCGGCGCCGGCTGCACCAGGACACGCCGGAGGCGCACCTCGTCTTCTTCCAGCACGACGAGGTCCTGGTGCACTGCCCGGCCGGTCAGGCCGGCCCGGTGGCGGCGAACGTCGTCGCGGCGGGCGAGGAGGCGTCCGGGTTGGTGTTCCCCGGCACGCCGGTGCGCTTCCCGCTGAAGGCCGTCGCGGTGGACACCTACGCCGAGGCCAAGTGAGCCCCGGTCAGTCCCACCAGAACGTCCACGAGTGGTCGCCGACGAGGCGTTCGGCGTACGCGGCCAGCGGCCGGGGCTCGGCGCCCTGCCAGACGTTGTCCGGGCAGAACGCGAAGTGCTCGGCGGCGACGGCCAGCGCCGCCTCCGCCGTGGTGGGCGGCGCGGCGACGCTGAGCAGGAGGGTGTCGAACCCGACGCCGACGACGCGCGCGCCGAACCGCGCCTCCCAGTCGCGCAGCACCGCCGAGACCTGCGCGACGTCCTCGACGTAGTTGGCCGGACCGGTCCAGCCGGCGGCGGTGAGGGCGTCGGCCCCGCGTTCGGCGGCCACCAGCCCCAGGCGCAGCGACGGGTGGCCGGCGAGCAGTTCCCCGGCCAGGTCGTCGGCCACGCGGTCCGGGTCGGCGGTGCTCCGCCCGGCCGGTGCGACACCGGGCCACGTGCGGCCGTGCGGGGCGGTGACGGCGTCGCGCTCGGCCGGGGGCAGCGGGTCGTCGTCCGCCGTCGTGTGGTCGGCCCACCAGGTCGCGAGCAGCGCGGCCGGGTCGTGCTCGCCGGGCGAGGACATCTCGTCCGGCGCCACCTCGCCGTTGCCCCACGGGCGGTACTCGTCGTCCTCGTCGTCGAGCGCGTCGAGCAGCAGCGGCCACAGGCCCGAGCGGGCGTGCTGCGCGCGCAGCGCGGCCCACCGGCCGGCGGGGGCCGGGCCGTCGCTGAGCCAGAACGCGGGTCGGCCGCCCTCCTCCCCGTCGGGGCGCACGGCGCGGCCGGGCGGCAGCGGGACCGACAGGGTGCGGCCGGCGGCATCGGCGAACAACGCGCCCAGGTCGGCGGGCAGCGGGGGTTCGGTGATCACGAGCGGATGGTAGGCGGCGGGGCCGACATCCGGAGCCGGTATCCGCGGTCGGCGTTCGGGTCCGGCGTCCGGTCCGGCGTCCGGGGCCGCGTCGGGGTACGGCGTCCGGGTCCGGAACGGCGGATGCGCGCGTGTTCGGCCGATCGGCCGATTGAACGATCATCGTGAGAGCGCTCTCATGAAGGTCCGTCGCGCAGGACACCCATGAGCAGGACACAGTGACAAGGAGGTCACCGCGCATGGTGCTCAGCCTGAGCCGCCGACGGCGCGCGCTCGCGATCGCCGCCGCCGTGATCACGGCCGTGCCGCTCGCCGTCGCCGCCACGATGTCGGCCAACGCGTCCGTGCCGTCCACCCCGCCCGGCTGGACCCTCCAGTGGAGCGACGACTTCAACGGGGCGGCCAACACCCTGCCGTCGTCCTCGAACTGGATCTTCGACCTCGGCCACGGCTACCCGGGCGGTCCGGGCAACTGGGGCACCGGGGAGATCCAGAACTACACGAACTCCACCAACAACATCAAGCTCGACGGCTCCGGCAACCTGCGGATCACGGCGCTGCGCGACGGTTCCGGCAACTGGACCTCCGCGCGCATCGAGACCCAGCGCGCGAACTTCCGGCCCCCGGCCGGCGGGAAGCTCGCCATCGAGGGCCGCATCCAGATGCCGAACGTCACCGGCGACGCGGCCCTCGGCTACTGGCCCGCGTTCTGGGCGCTCGGCCAGCCCTACCGGGGCAACTACTGGAACTGGCCCGCCATCGGCGAGTTCGACATCATGGAGAACGTCAACGGCATCAACTCGGTCTGGGGCGTGCTGCACTGCGGCGTCAACCCGGGCGGGCCGTGCAACGAGACGAACGGCCTCGGCGCGAGCCGCGCGTGCCCCGGCGCCTCGTGCCAGTCGGCGTTCCACACGTACCGGTTCGAGTGGGACGAGAGCGTCAGCCCCAAGGCGCTGCGCTGGTACGTGGACGGCCAGCAGTTCCACAGCGTCAACCAGAACCAGTTCGACGCGACGACGTGGAACAACATGACCGGCCACGCCGGCTACTTCCTGCTGCTGAACCTGGCGATGGGCGGCGCGTTCCCGAACGGCGTGGCGGGCTTCGGCACGCCCACCGCGGCCACCGTCCCCGGTCACTCGATGGTGGTGGACTACGTGGCGGTGTGGTCGGCCGGCGGCGGGGGCACGACCCCTCCGACCACGACGACCACGACCCCGCCCGGCGGCAGCGGCTGGGACGCGTTCTCCGACATGCAGGCCGAGTCCGCGACGGCCCGCAACGGCGGCTCGATCGAGGCGGCCGAGGGCGGTCAGGCGGTGGCCCAGCTGCGCAACGGCAACTCGCTGCGGTTCTCCGGCACGCGGTTCGGGTCGCGCACGGCCACGCAGTTCCTGGCGCGCGTGGCGTCCGGCGCCGCGGGCGGGGTGAGCGGGCTGGTCGAGGTCAGGCTCGGCAGCCCGACCGCCGCGCCGATCGGCAGCTTCGCCGTCGGCAACACCGGCGGGTGGCAGAGCTGGCGGACGATCCCGGCGAACATCGCCGGGGTGAGCGGGACGCAGGACGTCTACGTCACCTTCACCAGCGGTCAACCGAACGCGTACGTCAGCGTGAACTGGGTGCGGTTCGGGACGTGACCGGTCGCGGCGGGCCGTTCTCGCGAGCGGCCCGCCGCCCCGGGCGGGTGGAACGGCGGGGGGTTAGGTTGGCGCGGTGTACGCGGAACGCCCCTTCGCCGGTCTCGCCTGCGTGTGGCGGCGCGTGACGACCTCGCCCGGGGTCGGCCTGGTCGTGCCGGACGGGTGCACCGACGTGATGTTCTCGTCGACCGGCGAGCTGTTCGTGGCGGGGCCGGACACGGTGGCGCACGCGACGTCGTCGTCGCGGCCGCACGTGCTGCACGGGGTGCGGTTCGGGCCGGGCGTGGGACCCGCGGCGTTCGGCGTGCCGGGGGACGCGCTGCGCGACCAGCGGGTGCCGCTGGCCGAGCTGTGGGGCCCGACGGCCCGGTTGGAGGACGCGCTGGGCGAGGCCGCCGACCCCGGCGCGGTGCTGGCGGCGGAGGCGGTGCGCCGGCTGCGCCGGTCCCCGGCCGACCCCCTGGTGGACCCGGTGGTGTCGGCCCTCGGCGTCGGTGGTCGGGTGACGGCGGCCGGCCTGGCCGACGACCTGGGGTTGTCCACGCGCCAGCTGCACCGGCGCTGCCTGGCGGCGTTCGGCTACGGCCCGAAGGTGCTGCACCGGGTGCTGCGGTTCGACCGGGCCGTGCGGATGGCGCGGGGCGGGGTGGCGTTCGCCGAGGTCGCCCACCGCACCGGGTACGCCGACCAGGCGCACCTGTCCCGCGAGGTGCGCGGGCTGGCCGGCGTCCCGCTGCGTCAGCTGATCCGATCGTAGGCGCGCAGCGTGAGCAGTGCCTCGATCGTGACGACGCCACGCCACTCGTAGGTGGTGATCGGGGTCCAGGCCGGCCACGGGAACGTCCAGCCGCCGTCGTCCTGGCGTGCCGCGGCGAGCGCGTCGAGGTCCGCGGACATCTCCTCGTCGGTGAACCAGCGGCGGGCGAGGCTGTCCGGCGTCGACGCGTACTGGCGCGGCTTGTGCGTCTCGCCGGCCGCGTAGCCCTCGTGCGCCCGCCCCTCGCCGAGGTCCACGAGCCCCTGGTCGCGGACCAACGCCCCGAGCCGCGCCGAGGCGGCCTCCGCGCGCGGCCGGTCCGGGACGGCGTCGAGGAAGTGCGCGCACGCGGCGGCCTCGTAGGGGTGGGACTCGTCGAGCCCGTCGACGCGCTCCCAGCAGAAGTCGGTGGCCCGGTCCAGCCACGGGTGCGCGACGCCGACGTCGTGCAGGACGCCCGCCAGCAGCGCGGTCATGAGCAGGTCGCTGTCCTCGCCCACCTGCCACCACGGCGCCTTGGGGTGGTCGCGGGCGGTGACGAGGCAGTTGGGCACGCCGCCGTCGTCGTTGGTGACGCCCGCGAGGAAGTCGCAGGCGGCGCGGGCGTGGTCGCCGGCCGCGCCGACCTCGTGCAGCAGGGTCAGCGCGGTGAACGTGTGCAGCGGCTGGCTGGTGGGGCCGCGGCCGTCGGGCTCCAGGGCGTGGCCGAACCCGCCGTCGTCGTTGCGGTGGGACAGCACCGCGTGCGCGACGGGCTCGGCGGGACCGCCGTCGAAGAGGAACGCGAACCTGCGCTGCTCGAGGACGCGCGCGTGGTGCCAGAGGAAGGTGCGTGCTGCGTCGATCATGCCGACGACGGTAGGCGGGGGCGTGGTCCGCCGTCTTGAACGGATCGGACGCGCCCCCGACCCGTCACCGCTCCCGGAGCGCCTCGCGGTTCAGCTCGGCCGGGCTGCGGTGCCCGGACAGGCCGAGCGTCAGGTCGAAGTCCGCGAGCAGGCTGCGCAGCACGTGCCGCACGCCGACCTCGCCGCCGTGCGCGAGGCCGTACGCGAACGGCCGGCCGACGAGCACGGCCTTCGCGCCCAGGGCCAGCGCCTTGACGACGTCCGCGCCGGAGCGGACGCCGGAGTCGAACAGCACCTCCACCCGCTCCCCCACCGCGTCCGCGATCTCCGGCAGCACGTGCAGCGAGGCGACCGCCCCGTCCACCTGCCGCCCGCCGTGGTTGGACACCACGATGCCGTCCACGCCCGCGTCGACGGCCTTGCGCGCGTCGTCCACGTGCTGGATGCCCTTGAGGACGATCGGCCCGTCCCAGTGCTCGCGCAGGAACGACAACCGGTCCCACGACTTGTCGGTGCCGGTGAACATCTGCACCCACTTGAGGATCGCCATCGGCTTGTCGTCCTCGGGCGAGGCGGCGAGCCCCGCGCGGAACGCCGGGTCGGAGAACGGGATCGCCGTCCCGATGCCGCGGATGAACGGCAGGTAGGACTGGTCCAGGTCGTGCGGGCGCCACGCCAGCGTCCACGTGTCGAGCGTGACGACGAGGACGCGGTAACCGGACCGGCGGGCGCGGTCGAGGATGCTCGCGGCCACGTCCGGGTCGTTGGGCCAGTAGAGCTGGAACCAGCGCGCCCCGTCGCCCGCGACGTCCGCGACCTCCTCGATCGTGTGCGAGGACGCCGTGGACAGCACGAACGGGACGCCCAGCCCGGCGGCGGCCCGTGCGGTGGCCAACTCCCCGTCCGGGTGCAGGATCGACTGCACGCCGACCGGCGCGAGCAGCACCGGGGCGGGCATCTGCGTGCCGAGGACGGTCGTCCCGAGGTGCCGCTCGGTGGCGTCCGTGAGCATCCGGGGCACGATCCGCCAGTCGTCGAACGCCTCCCGGTTGGCCCGGGCCGTGGCCCCGCTCCCCGCGGCCCCCGCCACGTACCAGAACGGCCCGGGTCCCAGCCGTTCCCGGGCGGACGCCTCCAGCGCCTCGGGGTCGGTGGTGAACGGCGGCACGTTGCCCGCCAGGCCCTGGAGGTAGATCTCGTTCTGGTACGCGGCGAAGGAGGTCATGCGGACACCTTGCTACACGGGTGCCCGCCGCGTCAGGTGCGGACCTTCCCGCGCGGGGTCGGGGTCCTGGTCGGGCTCCGGGATTCCAGGGCGATCGCCACCGGCGCGGCGGTGAGGACGGTCGAGGCGGTGCCCGCCACCAGGCCGATGAGCAGCGCGGTGGCGAAGTCGGCCAGCGAGCCGTCGCCCAGGAACAGCAGGGCGGCCAGGACGAACAGGACGCCGATGCCCGTGTTCACGGTGCGGGGCAGGGTTTGCAGGACCGCGTCGCTCATCACGTCGGGGAACGGGCGGCCTCCCTCCCGGCGCAGTTCGCGGACCCGGTCGAAGACCACCACCGAGTCGTTGACCGAGTAGCCGATGACGGTGAGGAGTGCGGCCAGGAAGACGGCGTCCGCGGTCTTGCCCAGCCACGCGAAGGCGCCCACGAGGACGACCACGTCGGTCACCAGGGCGACCACGGTGGCCAGGCCGAGCCGCCAGTCGAACCGCACGGCCAGGTAGGCGAGCTGCGCGGCCACCGCGATGGCCAGCGCGATCAGGGCGTTGCGCCTCAGCTCGGAGCCCAGGCTGGGCCCGATCAGGTCGTTGCTGAGCTGCTCGGCGCCACCGGTGGCGCGGTCGACGGCCTCGCCCACCCTGGCCGCGGCGGCCGAGTCGATGGGTCCGGTGCGCACGGACAGGCCGTCGGTGCCGGAGGTGACGACCTGGGCGTCGCCGAAGCCTGCGGCGGACAGCTCCGCCCGCACCCGGCCGACGTCCGCCGCCGGCGCGGTGAACTCCAGCATCCGACCGCCGGTGAACTCGACGCCCAGCTGGAGGCCGCGCACGAGCAGGCCCGTGACCGCCACGACGAGCACGCCGCCCGCCGTCAGCAGCCAGCGGTTCGGGCGGCGGAACAGGGTGTAGCCGCGGGTGGTCAGCCAGGTCCGGACGCGGCCGAGGGTGTGGAGGCCGGACCAGGACGGTCGCTTCTCCAGCAGCGGCATGACCAGGCCGAGCAGGACGCGGGTCAGCACCAGGGCGCTGAACAGCGAGGCCAGGACGCCGATGGACAGCGTGACGCCGAAGCCCTTCACCGGGCCGGTGGCCAGCCAGAACAGCAGGCCGGCGGCGAGCAGCGTGGTGATGTTGGAGTCCGCGACGGCGCTCAGGGCGCCCCGGAAACCCTGGTCCACGGCGCGTGGCAAGCGTTTGCGGCGGGCGTACTCCTCCCTCGACCGCTCGAACACCAGCACGTTCGCGTCCACCGCCATGCCGATCGCCAGCACGAACCCGGCGAGGCCGGGCAACGTGAGCGTGGCGCCGATGGCGAGCAGCGCCGCGCAGGACAGGCCGGCGTAGGCGACGAGGGCGAGCACCGCGACGAGGCCGGCGAGCCGGTAGACGAACACGAGGAACAGGCCGGTCAGGGCGATGCCGATGACGGCGGCCCGCGCGCTGGCCTCGATGGCGTCCGCGCCGAGCGTCGGGCCGACGGTGCGCTGCTCCACGACCTCGACCGGCACGGGCAGCGCGCCGGAGCGGATCACCAGGGCCAGTTCCTCGGCCTCGGCCTGGGCGAACCGGCCGGTGATCCGGGTGCTGCCGCCGATCATGCCGGTGCCGCAGCCGACGGACGGGTCGACCTGCGGCGCGGACACGACCTCGTCGTCGAGCACGAACGCGACGCGGCGCTCGTACGCGCCGGGTTGGGCGCACGCGGCCTCGGCGGTGACCCGCTGCCACGCGCCGGGCGCGTCGCCCTGGAAGTCGACGCCGACCAGGTAGCCGACGCCCTGCTGGTTGGGGGTGGCGCGGGCGTCCTTGATGCCCTCGCCGGTCATCACGACGTCGCCGAGCGCGACCGAGTCGCCGTCGGGGGTGGGCTTGTCGCCCGCTCCGGTGACGGGCTGCACGCGCAGCTGGGCGGTGCGGCCGAGTACCTCGATGGCCTCGGTCGGGTCCTGCACACCGGGCAGTTCGACGACGATGCGGTGGTCGCCGGAGCGGGCGAGGACGGGTTCGGCGACGCCGAGTTCGTCGACGCGGCGGCGCAGCACCTCCATGGCCCGGTCGGTGGCGTCGGAGGTGGCCTCCGCCGGGGTTTCGAGGACGATCTGGGTCCCGCCGCGCAGGTCTAGGCCGAGGCGCGGTTGGACGGTGAGCAGGGTGAACGCGGACGCGGCGAGCACGCCGAGGGACAGCAGCCCTCGGACGAGGAGTTCTCGCCGCGCGACGGGGCGCGGCATGGCTGGGGGACCTCCGGACGAGGTGGACGGTGGGGGCTCAGGTTCCGGAGGTGGGTGGCGGTGCGCGTTCGCCGAGCGGGGTGAGGCCGTCGCGCTCGGGGGTGCGGTGGGTCGGGTCGACGACGTCGGCGCGCACCGGCCGGGCGGGGGTGACGTGCACGGGCGGCTGGACGCCGTCCAGCGGTTGGCCGAGGTGGCCCGCGACCTGCTGCACGGGGTGCGCGGTGGTCGACCGCGTCGTCGTACCGGGGAGGTGCGCGGCGTCCGCGGTGGCCGAGGCGGCGACCGGTTCGACCGGCGTGGTGGGGACGGGTCCGGCCACGACGAAGCCCGCGATCATCGCGAGGATCGCGAGGAGGGCGCGTCGGGTCACGCCACCCAGGCTAGCGGTGCGCCGGGGCGGACGGCGCGAAGTCGTCCGACCGGGTCAGCGCGGGCCGCCCAGCACCACGACGGCCCCGCCGAGCAGCGAGCACAGCCACGCGACGACGAGCGGCTGCACGGTGGTGGCGCCCAGGAACAGCGCCACCGCCCAACCGGCCAGCACGAGGGCGGCCAGCCCGAACAGCACCACCACGACGGCGACGCGTGGCCGGTGCCGGGGCAGTCGGGACAACGCCCGCCGCACGCCTCGGCGCGCCCGCAGCAGCAGTCGGCCCACGACGGCGAGGACCCCGAGCAGCAGCGCGGTGGCGAACCAGGCCAGCAGGGGCGTGGGCCGGGGCGTGCCGGCCAGCAGCAACAGCAGCCCGCCGGCGACCAGCAGCACGGCCAGCCGGGACAGGGCGGGCCACACCAGGGCGTGCGCGGTGCTCAACGCGTCGCCGGATGCCTCGACGGGTTTCCCGCCGCGCTTGCGGCGCACGGTGGCGAGGTTGGCGCGCACGTCGTCGTCGTGCGGGTCGAGCCGCAGGGCGGTGCGGTAGGCGCGTTCGGCGGTGCCCCAGTCGCGCACGCGCAGCGCCGCGTCGCCGAGGACCTGGTGGGGGCGGGCCTCGCCGGGCGCGAGGCGGGCGGCCCGCCGGGCGGCGTCGACCGCCTCGGCGCGCCCGCGCGGGTCGGCGGCCAGCACCTCGGCGAGCACCACGTGGCAGCGCCAGTCGTCGGGCTTGCGGCGCACGCACTCCCGGGCCGCCACGGTCGCCTCGGCGTGGCGGTCGAGTTCGCTCAGCGCCAGCGCGGTGAGCCGCTGCGCCCACGCGTGGTCGCCGTGCAGCACGAGCGCGCGCTTCGCGGCGTCCAGCGCCGGGTCGGGTTCGCCCGCGTCGAGGTGCGCGGCGGCGAGCCGGCACCACGCCTCGGCGTGCCGGGGGTTCGCGGCCAGGGCGGGTCGGAGGACGTCGATCGCCTGCCGGGGCAGGCCGCGGGCGGTGAGCTCGGCGGCGCGGACCACGGCCGCGGCGATCGGCTCGGACATGGGAGCAGTGTGCCGGCGGGGAGAAGTCCCCACGTTCGGGTGACGAGCGGGTGGCGGGAGCCGACTCCCCGGCGGTTCCCGCCACCCGCGTCAGGCGGCGGCCAGCTCGAGCACGGCGCGGTGGGCGTCCTCGCGGGACGCGTCGGCGTGCCCCCGGTGCTCGGCGAACTCCGGCGCGTCGTGCGCCTTGGTCATCTCGGCGTGCACGAACTCCAGGTCGCGGTCCAGGCCGATCATCGAGAAGACCGCCCGCAGGTAGGGCTCCTGGAAGTCGAACGCGTGCAGCGGCGTGCCCGCCGAGTAGCTGCCGCCGCGGGCGGTCACCACGACGACCCGCTTGCCGACCAGGAGGCCTTCACCGGTCCGCTGGTCCACGAACAGCTCGGGCACGATCACCCAGTCCAGCCACGCCTTGAGCGTGGACGGCAGGCCGAAGTTGTACATGGGCGCGCCGATCAGCAGCGTGTCCGCCGCCAGCAGCTCTGCCCGCAGGCGCTCCTCCGCGGAGCGGTCGCCCGACCCCGCGCGGGCGGCGAGCACGGCCGGGTCGACGTGCGGCAGCGGGTCGGCCGCCAGGTCGCGGTAGGTGTAGCCGGCATCCGGGCGCGCGGCCCGCCACGCCCGCGCGAACGCCCCGGTGACCTCGCGGGACACCGATCCCCCGGTGCGCAGGCTCGTGTCGATGTGCAACAGCTCGGACATTGTTCCTCCCAAGAACTTCTCAACCAAGAACTTACGACCACAGTTGTTCCGAGTCAAGAACTTCTCAGTCGGGAACGTCTGACCTGCGGCGTATGATCCCCTCATGCCCGATTCCGTCGCCGAGTCCGCGTGCGCCAAGCGGGCCGACCTCAACTGGCTCCTGCACCGCGCGGCGCAGAAGCTGGGCGCGATCGCCCAGGAGGCGGCGGCCGGGCACGGTGTCACCACGCGCGGGCAGCTCGTGCTCGGCGCCCTGGCCAATGACGACTTCCCACGCACGCAGCTGGCCCTCGGCCAGGCGCTGGCGGTGGACAAGACGACGCTGACCGCGGAGCTGGACCGCCTCGAACGGGCGGGGCTGATCGTGCGCAAGCCGGACCCGCACGACCGGCGCGTGCGCGTGCCCGCCCTCACCGATCGCGGCCGGGCCGTGCAGGCCGAGGTCGCACGCCTCCAGTCCGAGGCCGAGGCCGAGTTCACCGCCGAGCTGGCGCCGGACGAGCTGCCCCTCCTGCGGGGCCTGCTCGAACGCCTGATCGCCTCCGCGCACCGCCCGGACCACGGGTCCTGCCTCTGACCGGGGTTGTCGCCCAGGTCCGACCGCCGCCCGATTGTCACGATCCGCTGAGGGTCCGCTGTTTTTCACCCACCCAGGTGACCTGATCGACGACCTCGTGCGACGCTGTCGGCAGCTCGGCACTGCTGCCCGGGACTTTCCCGTCATGGCACCGATCCGCGTGCGCCTCCCCTTCGCGAGCGCCCGGGTCGACCCGAGCACCCGTGTCGAGCAGTGGGGAGAGGGACCGTGGACATGAGCAAGGAGTGGCAGATCGCGTGCCGCGACATCGCGTCCCGTCGCCGTGACATGACGGTCTTCGTGAGCCAGGGGCACGTGGTGGTGACGGTGCCGCCGGGCGAGGCGGCCGTCCTCACACCGCTGGAGGTCGGCCGCCTGCGCGCCGCCTTGCGCGACGCGGTGGTGAACGCGTCCGGCACGCCCGAGAACTGACCGGATACGCCCCGATTTCACCGCGCACTCTTCCTACTCGCGGGTAGGTAATGTCAGTATCGGGGTCGTGGCTACCTACTTCGTCACCGGCTCGACGGGTTCCACCGGCCTCGACCCGCGGGCCGTCCGGTGAACCGGGCCGCGGGAGCGCTGCGCGCCCTGGTCACGCTGGTGCGCGCCGGGGTGGTGCGGCCGATGGCGCCGGGCCGGTTGCTGGGCGTGCTGGGCGCGTACCTCCGGTGGGACCTGACGATCGCCTTCGGCTACGCCCACGGCGCGGCCCGGCACCCCGACCGGCCCGCGATCGTGGACGACGGCGGCGCGCTGACCTTCGCCGAGGTCGACGAGCGCACCACCCGCCTCGCCCACGGCCTGCGCGACCTCGGCGTGGGCGCGGGCGCGAAGGTCGCGGTGCTGTGCCGCAACCACCGCGGGTTCGTGGAGACCGTGACCGCGTCGGTGAAGCTCGGCGCGCACGTCGTGCTGCTCAACACCGGCCTGAGCGCGGGCCAGGTCGCCACCGTGCTGCGCGAGCAGGACGTGGCCGTCGTCGTCGCCGACACCGAGTTCGGCGACCTGCTGGCCGACGCGCCGCGCGAGGTCCACCGGCTCGTGGCCTGGGTCGAGGGGGCCGCCGGGGGCAGGACCCTGGAGGACCTGATCGCGTCCTCCCCCACGACGCCCCTGCCCAGGCGCCCGCCGCGCGGCCGGATGGTCGTGCTGACCTCCGGCACGACCGGCGCGCCCAAGGGCGCCAGGCGGCCCGAACCGGCCAGCCTCACCCCGGCCGCCGCGCTGCTCTCGCGCATCCCGCTCCGCGCGGGCGACCGGTTCTCCGTGCCCGCGCCGCTGTTCCACACCTGGGGGCTCGCGGCGTTCCAGATCGCGCTCGTGCTGGGCGCGACGCTGGTGCTGCGCCGGAAGTTCGACCCCGCCCTCACCCTCGACGACGCCCGGACGCACCGCAGCGACGCGCTGTTCGCGGTGCCCGTGATGCTCCAGCGGTTCCTGGAGCTGGAGTCGCGGCCCGCGCTGCCGGCGCTGCGGGTGATCGCCTCCAGCGGTTCGGCGCTGCCGCCGCCGGTGGCCCGCCGGTGCCTGGCCGGGTTCGGCCCCGTCCTCTACAACCTCTACGGCTCCACCGAGGTCTCCTGGGTCAGCATCGCCCGGCCCGACGAGCTGGCCCGCCACCCCGACACCGCGGGCCGGCCGCCGCGCGGCACCCGCCTGGAGGTCCTCGACGACGACGGCCGGCCGGTGCCCCCCGGCGTCACGGGTCGCATCTTCGTGGCCAACGACATGCTGTTCGACGGCTACACCAACGGCAGCGGCAAGGAGGTCCGCGACGGACTCATGTCCACCGGCGACCTGGGCCACCGCGACGAGGAGGGCCTGCTGTACGTGGTGGGCCGCGACGACGAGATGATCGTCTCCGGCGGCGAGAACGTGTACCCGCGCGAGGTCGAGGACCTGCTGGCCGCCCTCGACGGGGTGCGCGAGGTCGCCGTCGTGGGCGTGCCGGACGAGCGGTTCGGGCAGCGGCTCGCCGCGTACGTGGTGCGCGAGGAACCCGGCTCGCTCGACGCCGACGCGGTGCGCGACCACGTGCGCGACAACCTGGCGCGGTTCTCCGTCCCGCGCGACGTGGTCTTCCTCGAAGCGCTGCCCCGCAACGCGACCGGGAAGGTGCTGAAGCGCGAACTGGCGTGAGCACCCCGTCCGCGGGGGCGACCCATGACGGTTCCCGTCCGGCGCGGCCGACGCGCCGGAGCGGATCGCGGTCGCCGCACCCGCAGGCCCGCGCGGTCGGCGACGACCGGGTGCGGTGGAGGCCGCCACCCCAGTGGCATTGCCCAGCGGACGACGACGAAAGTGGGTGATGACCGCGATGACCCGGTGTGCCATGCTCCGCTTGGACGTTTCCCCTGCGTTCCCGACGAAGCGGCGGTGGTGCGATGAGGTTCGGACGCGCCGCCGCCGGCGGGTGTCACGTGGCACGGCCCCTCGCCCGTGGCGCACCGCTCCCTATCGAACGGAGTTCGACGATGGTCGTGCCCTCCCTGCGCAAGGTCCTGGCCGCGCTGGCACTCTGCGCCGGCCTCGCGGTCGTCGTCGTCGCGCCCACCGCGTCCGCCTCGGACGCCGCGACGGCCGATGCCTCGAAGGTCTTCCACCCACCCTACTCAGCACAGCCGTGACACCGCTCGAGGCCGGGTTCGCGCACGCGCGGACCCGGCCTTGAGGCACAGTGGACGGCGTGAGCAGCGAAGTCCTGCGCCTGCGTGCGCCGCGGCACCAGGTGAGCCGCAAGTCGATCACCCTCTGGACCCTCCACGCGCTGATCGGCTGGCTGGTGCTGCTGGCGCCCCAGGCGGTCGCGCTGGTGTTCGTCCGGTCGCCGTGGCAGGTCGCCGCCGCGGTCGGGACGCTGGTCCTGGGCGCCGCGCACACCCTGGTGATGCCGCGCTGGCGGTACCGGGTGCACCGCTGGGAGGCCACCCCGGACGCCGTCTACACCCTGGCCGGCTGGCTCAACCAGGAGTGGCGCATCGCCCCGGTGTCCCGCATCCAGACCGTGGACACCAAGCGCGGGCCGCTCCAGCAGCTGCTGGGGCTGTCCACCGTGACGGTCACGACGGCGTCGGCCGCCGGTCCCGTGCACATCGAGGGCCTCGCCCACGACGACGCGGTCCGGTTGGCCGACGAGCTGACCACCACCACGCAGGCGACGCCGGGTGACGCCACGTGACCGCCGACGTGCCGCCGACCGCGCCCGCCGGTCCTCCCGCGCCCGCGGACTTCCCCGCCGCCCCGGCGTACGTGGAGCCCGTCGTCGACTGGCACCGCCTCGACGTGCGGATGCTCATCGTCCGACCGCTCAACGAACTGCTGGGCCTCGTGCCGCTGTTCGTCGGCCTGCTGGTGCTCGGCACCGGTGAGACGTGGCGCATCCTGAGCAGCGTCGGCGTGGTCGTGGCGATCGTGCTGTTCGGCCTGCTGCGCTGGATCACCACCCGGTACCGCATCACCGCCGAGCAGGTGGAACTGCGCACCGGCCTGTTCGTGCGCAAGCGCCTCGCCGTGCCGCGCGACCGCATCCGCACCGTCGACCTGACCGCGAAGCTGGGCCACCGGCTGTTCGGGCTGTCCGCCGTCCGCGTCGGCACCGGGCAGCGCGACCAGCCGGGCGAGGACGGGTTGACGCTCGACGCGGTGTCCTCGGCCGAGGCCGAACGGCTGCGCGTGCTGCTGCTCACCGTCGTGCGCCCGGAAACCCCTGCGGGACAAGGGGAGGAGCGGCCCGGCGTCGTGCTGTCCACGTGGGACACCCGCTGGCTGCGCTACGCCCCGCTGACGCTGTCCGGCCTGGTCGCGGCGGGCGCGCTGTTCGGGTTCGCCATGAACTTCGCGCGGGAGCTGGAAGTCGAGGTCCTCGGCCCGCTGACCGACACCGCGCACTGGGTCGTCGACCAGCCCGTGCTGCTCACCGTCGCGCTCGTCACCGGGGTGGTGGCGCTGATCGCCACCCTCGGCTCGGTGCTCGTGTACGTCGTGCAGTTCTGGGGCTACCGGCTGACCCGCGAGCCCGACGACACCGTGCGCGTCCAACGCGGACTGCTCACCACGCGCTCGGTGTCCGTGGCCGAGCAACGGCTGCGCGGCGTGGAACTCGTGGAACCGCTGCTGCTGCGCGCCGGTCGCGGCGCCCACGCCCGCACCGTCACCACCGGGTTGGGGAGCAAGGGCGAGAGCAACCTGCTGCTGCCCGCCGCGCCGATCGCGGAGGCCCACCGCGTGTCGGCGACCGTGCTGCGGCAGGAGTCGTCGCCGACGCTGGTCCCGTTGCGCCGGCACCCGATCGCCGCCCTGCGCAGGCGGCTCGTGCGCGCCGTCGTGCCGCTGCCGGTGCTCGCCGGCGTGCTCGCCTGGACCGCGCCGGCGTGGACGTGGCAGGCGGCGCTGGCCCTCGTGCCGTTCTCCGCGCTGCTCGGCTGGGACCGCTACCGCTCCCTCGGCCACGCGCTGACCGACCGCTACCTGGTCGTCCGCCAGGGCTCCGCGATCCGCGAAACCGTCGCGCTGCAACGCACCGGCATCATCGGCTGGCGCTTCTCCCGCTCGTTCTTCCAGCGCCGCGCGAACCTGCTCACCGTCTCGGCCACCACCGCGGCGGGTGACGGCGCGTACCACGCGGTCGACATCGGGGAGGCCGACGGCCTGGCCCTGGCCGACGCCGCCGTGCCCGACCTGCTGCGCCCCTTCCTGGAGCGGTGAGGCGCTAGCCGGCCGAGCGGAACGTGGTGCGGTAGACGCTCGGCGGCACGCCCAGCACCGCCGTCATCTGCTGGCGCAGCGCCGCGCCCGTGCCGAACCCGGCGTGCCGCGCCACCTGGTCGACCGCCAGGTCCGTGGTCTCCAGCAGGTGACGGGCCCGCTCCACGCGCTGCTGGGTGATCCACTTGCCGGGGCTCGCGCCGGTCTCCTCGCGGAACCGGCGGGTGAAGGTGCGCACGCTCATCCGCGACCGGTCGGCCAGCGAACGCAGGTCGAGCGGTTCGGCGAGGTGCTCCAGCGCCCACGCGCGGGCCGCCGCGGTGGAGGTGTCGGCGACCTCCGGGACCGGGCGCACGATGTACTGGGACTGGCCGCCCGGCCGCCACGGCGGGACGACGCAGCGACGGGCCGCCATGTTCGCGACCTCGCTGCCGTGGTCGTTGCGGACCAGGTGCAGGCACAGGTCGACGCCGGCGCCGACACCCGCGGAGGTGAGCACCTCGCCCCCGTCGACGAACAGCACGTCCGGGTCGAGGTCGACGTGCGGGAACAGCTCCCGGAACTTGTCGGCGTGCGCCCAGTGCGTGGTGGCCCGCCTGCCGTCCAGCAGACCGGCGGCGGCGAGCACGAACGCGCCCGTGCAGACGGACACCGCCCGCGCGCCCCGGTCGGCTGCGGCGCGCAGGGCGTCGCGCACCTCCGGCTCGACCGTGCCGTCCGCGAGGACCCGCGAGCCGTGGCCGACACCGGAGACGACCACCGTGTCCGCCTCGGCGAGCAGCTCCAGGCCGTAATCCGGGGTGATCGTGAACCCGGCCGAGCTGCGCACCGGCGCACTGCCCGGCGTGCACACCCGCACGTCGTACAGCCGCCGCCCGTCCTCGTCGCGCGCGGCGCTGAAGACCTGCGTCGGCGTGCCCAGGTCGAACCCGACGACGTGGTCCAGGGCGAGCACGGCGACCAGGTGGCGACGCTCCATGGCCCGATTCTTGCACATGATGGCCATCAGGCCACTTCCGTCGACCGACCCGGTCGCGCACCCTTCTCGGCGTGAGCCTTCCGGGTGGTGTCCGCAGCAAGCAGAACCTGGCGTGGGTCGTCGCGGGTGTCGCGTTCGTCGCGCTCGTCGGCGCGGCGGCGTTCCGCGCCACACCGGGCGCGTTGATCCAGCCGCTCCGGGAGGAGTTCGGCTGGTCCACCGGCACCATCGGCCTCGCCGTGTCGGTCAACCTGCTCCTCTTCGGCCTGACCGCGCCGTTCGCCGCCGCCCTGATGGAGCGCTTCGGCGTCCGCCGCGTCGTGGCGTCCGCGCTGGCGCTCGTCGCCGTGGGCAGCGGCCTGACCGTGTTCATGACCACCGCGTGGCAGCTGGTGCTGTTCTGGGGCGTGCTGGTGGGGCTCGGCACCGGCTCGATGGCGCTGGCGTTCGTCGCGACCGTCACCGGCCGCTGGTTCGTCAAGCACCGCGGGCTGGTCACCGGCGTCCTCACCGCGGGCGGCGCGACGGGCCAGCTCGTGTTCCTGCCCGTCGTGGCCACCCTGTCCGAGTCGTCCGGCTGGCGCACGGCGTCCCTGGTGGTGTCCGCGGCGGCCCTCGCGGTGGTGCCGCTGGTGCTGCTGCTCCTGCGCGAGCACCCCGCCGACGTCGGCATCCCGCCCTACGGCGGCACCGAGGTCGTGCCCGTCCCGGCGACCGGGCCCGGCGCCGCCCGCCGCGCGATCGGCGCGCTGACCTCCGCCGCGCGCACCGGCCCGTTCTGGTTCCTCGCCGCCGGGTTCGCGATCTGCGGCGCCACCACCAACGGCCTGGTCGGCACCCACTTCATCCCCGCCGCGCACGACCACGGCATGCCCACCACCACGGCCGCGGGCCTGCTCGCGCTCGTCGGCGTGTTCGACATCGCCGGCACCGTGCTGTCCGGCTGGCTCACCGACCGCGTCGACAGCCGCGTCCTGCTGGCCGTGTACTACGCCCTGCGCGGCGCGTCGCTCCTCGTGCTGCCGCAGCTGTTCCACGACTCGGTGCACCCGTCGATGCTCGTGTTCATCATCTTCTACGGACTCGACTGGGTGGCCACCGTGCCGCCGACCGTGGCCCTGTGCCGCGAGGTGTTCGGCCTGTCCGCGCCCGTCGTGTTCGGCTGGGTGTTCGCCTCGCACCAGATCGGCGCCGCGTTCGCCGCCACCGCCGCGGGCCTCACCCGCGACCACCTCGGCGACTACGCCCCCGCCTGGTACGTGGCGGGGGCGCTCAGCATCGGCGCCGCGTTCCTGTCGATGAAGGTGCGCGGCCGGCGGCCGGAACCGGCGACGCCCGACACCGACCCGGTGCGGGCGTGACCGGATCGGCAGCGGCCTCCGGCGGGAGGGACGCGGACCCGCGCCACCAGGCGACTAGGCTCGCGCGGGTGATGGATCGACTGGTGTGGATCGACTGCGAGATGACCGGCCTCGACCTCGGCAAGGACGCGCTGATCGAGATCGCGGCGCTGGTGACCGACGCCGAGCTGAACGTGCTCGGCGAAGGGGTCGACGTGGTCATCCACGCCGACGACACCGCGCTCGACTCGATGCCGGACGTCGTCGTGCAGATGCACGCCAAGTCGGGCCTCACCGAGGAGGTGCGGCGGTCCACCGTGTCGCTCGCCGAGGCCGAGGCCCTGGTGCTCGCCTACGTCAAGGAGTGGGTGCCCGACCCGCGCACCGCGCCGCTGGCCGGCAACTCGATCGCCACCGACCGCGGCTTCATCGCCCGCGACATGCCGGAGCTGGACGCCCACCTGCACTACCGGATGGTCGACGTGTCGTCCATCAAGGAGCTGTGCCGGCGCTGGTACCCGCGCATCTACTACGCGCAGCCGGGCAAGGGCCTCGCGCACCGGGCGCTCGCCGACATCCGGGAGTCCATCCGGGAGCTGGCGTACTACCGGCGCACCGCGTTCGTGCCGCAGCCGGGGCCGACCTCGGAGCAGGCACAGGCCGTGGCCAGCGAACTCCTGGCCGCCGACGGGGTGGAGTAGGGCCGATTTCGAACTCGGTGGGAGGGCACTGTATGCTTCTCCCCGCCGGGTCAACCGGTCTTGGTGGGTGTAGCTCAGCTGGCAGAGCACTGGGTTGTGATCCCAGGTGTCGCGGGTTCAAGTCCCGTCACTCACCCCAAGCGGAACGCCCTCCGACACCACGTCGGGGGGCGTCTTCTTTTGCCCAGGGGAGTTGTTGTGAGCGCCACGCTCGTCGCGAAGGACCTGGCCGCGGGGCACGGTGACCGCGTGCTGTTCTCCGGGTTGGACCTCGTGGTCGCGCCCGGCGACGTGATCGGGCTCGTCGGGGCCAACGGCGCGGGCAAGTCCACCCTCCTGCGCACCCTCGCCGGCCTGCTGCCCGCCGAACAGGGCACCGTCCGCCTCTCCCCCGCCACGGCCACCGTCGGCCACCTGCCGCAGGAGCCGGACCGGCGCCCCGGCGAGACGGTCCGCGGGTTCCTGGCGCGGCGCACGGGCGTCGCCGACGCGCAGGCCGCCCTCGACCGGGCCACCGAGCTGCTCACGGCGGGCGAGGACCACGACGACAGCTACTCCGGCGCGCTGGAGCGGTGGCTGGCCCTCGGCGGCGCGGACCTGGACGAGCGCGCCGAGGAGGTCGCCGCGTCGCTCGGGTTCGGCGTGTCGCTCGACCAACCCATGACGGCCCTCTCCGGCGGTCAGGCGGCCCGCGCGGGCATGGCGTCGCTGCTGCTCAGCCGGTACGACGTGTTCCTGCTCGACGAGCCGACCAACGACCTGGACCTCGACGGGCTGGCCAGGCTGGAGGCGTTCGTCACCGGGCTGCGGGCGGGCACCGTGCTGGTGTCGCACGACCGGGAGTTCCTGGCGCGCACCGTCACCCGGGTGGTGGAGCTGGACCTGGCGCAGCAGCAGGTGCGGACCTACGGCGGCGGGTACGAGTCGTACCTGGAGGAGCGCGAGGTGGCCCGCCGGCACGCCCGCGAGGACTACGAGGAGTACGCCGACACCCGGTCGGCCCTGGAGGCCCGCGCCCGGTCCCAGCGGGCGTGGATGGAGAAGGGCGTCAAGAACGCCCGCCGCAAGGCCCCCGACAACGACAAGGTCGGCCGCAAGTTCCGCACCGAGGCCACCGAGAAGCAGGCGTCGAAGGCCCGGCAGACCGAGCGGCTGATCGAGCGGCTGGACGTCGTGGAGGAGCCGCGCAAGGAGTGGGAGCTGCGGATGGAGATCGCCGCCGCGCCCCGGTCCGGCTCGGTGGTGGCGGTGCTGCGGTCGGCCGTGGTGACCCGCGGCGACTTCACCCTCGGCCCGGTCGACCTCCAGGTGGACTGGGCGGACCGCGTGGCCATCACCGGCGCGAACGGCGCGGGCAAGTCCACCCTGCTGGGCGCCCTGCTCGGCCGGGTGCCGGTGACGTCCGGTTCGGCGTCGCTGGGCTCCGGGGTGGTCGTGGGCGAGGTCGACCAGGCGCGCGGGCTGTTCCTGGGGCCGGAGGCGCTGCTGGACGCGTTCGGCGCGGCCGTGCCCGACCTCGTGCCCGCCGACGTGCGCACGCTGCTGGCGAAGTTCGGGTTGAAGGCGGCGCACGTGCTGCGGCCCGCCGCGTCGCTGTCGCCGGGTGAGCGCACCCGTGCCGCGCTGGCGCTGCTCCAGGCGCGGGGCGTGAACCTGCTCGTGCTGGACGAGCCGACGAACCACCTCGACCTGCCCGCGATCGAACAGCTCGAAGCGGCCCTGGAGTCCTACACCGGGACGCTGCTGCTGGTCACCCACGACCGGCGGATGCTGACCGCGGTGCGCACGACCCGCCGCCTGGAGGTGGCGGCGGGTCGTGTCACGGACCTGGTGCTGTAGCGGTCCTGCCGTTCCGGCGGTTCCGCGGTGCCCCTAGCGGTTCCCCTTGACCCACTGGTCCCACGGGATCTGCCAGTCGCCGAACCCGTCCCAGGGCTGCAGCGGCGGCCCGCCGCTGTTGGTGACGATCACCACGTCGCCCTGCTTCGAGTTGTCGAACACCCACTTGGCGTTCTCCGGCGACAGGTTCAGGCAGCCGTGGCTGACGTTGCGGTGCCCCTGGTCGCCCACCGACCACGGCGCGCCGTGGAAGAAGATGCCGCTGTTCGACATCCGGAACGCCCAGTCGACCGGCGTCACGTAACCGCCCGCCTCCAGCGACAGGCCGTACGTGCGGGAGTCCATGACCATGTGGGCGTGCTTCTCCGTCAGCACGTAGGTGCCGGTGGGCGTCGGGTTCTGGGCGTCGCCCATCGAGGTGGGCATGGTGCGCACGACCTGGCCGTTGACCTTGGTGACGACCTGGTGCGTCGCGCCGTCGGCCTCGTGCACCACGGCGTCGCCGATGGTCGTGGTGACGACCCGGTCCTCCTCGCCGTACACGCCGTTGCCGACGTGCTTGCCGTAGATCTCGGCGTTGATGGTCACCTTGGTGCCGGGCGTCCAGTAGTTCTGCGGGCGCCAGTGCACGGTCTTCTCGTCGAACCAGTAGAAGGCGCCCTCGACCTCGGGCTCCGTGGTGATGGAGATCATCGCCTCGGCGGCCGGCTTGTCCGCGATCGGCTCGTCGAAGTAGAACGCGAGCGGCTGGCCGACGCCGACCGTGGTGCCGTCGAGCGGGTTGATCGACAGGTAGGTCAGCGTGCGCGGCTTGACCGTGGTGAACGTCGAGGTCTTGGTGACCGTCGCCCCGTCGGCCCCCTGACCGGTCACCGCGAGGGTGTAGGTCTTCTGGTACCCCAGCGGCTCGGTGTTGGTCCACTGCAGACCGTCCGGGCTCACCTGCCCGGCGACCGCCACGCCCTCCGGGTTGGTCAGCGACACCGAGGTGATCTTCCCGTCGGCGGCCGTGGCGACGACCGGCTGCCCGGGCGGCACGTCCACCGCCGCGTCCGCGGGCCCGGTGCTCAGCGACACGGGCTTGGGTGGTGGAGCGGACGACGTCGACGTCCCGGACGGCTCCCCGCCCGCCCCCGTGCTCGCCTCCCCCGACGAACAAGCAGTGATCATCGTCACGACCAGACCCATCGCGACGATCCCCAGCGCTGCACGCGCCCCCCGGCTACGAGCCATCCCACGTCCTCCGCTCAAGTCCTCGGAACACCGGTACTGCCTGCACACGAGTGCTTCGGTATCCCCTGACAAGGTGACGCCCGGGGGGTTGACGATGTTGCCCGTGATACTGGATCGTTACCAAGGCGAAGTTCCCCCTGGACGAAGGCGGGCACACCCGCCCTGACCAGGCGATTGGGAGCTGCGAGAGATGCTGTGCTAATGTTCTCCACGTCGGACGGAGCAACAAGGTCCGAGCGCCGCTAGCTCAACTGGCAGAGCAGCTGACTCTTAATCAGCGGGTTCGGGGTTCGAGTCCCTGGCGGCGCACAACACAGCGAAGAGGGCCACCATTCCGGTGGCCCTCTTCGCGTTTCGAGGCGCAGCCGAAGTCTTGCGCGTGGTGGGCAGGTAGGCCTGCCCACCAGTCGCCGTCAGAGCACGGACATAATCCCGTTGATCATGGAGGGCCAAGGCCGGTAGACCACGGCTTGGCGCTCGATCCCTGACGTAGCGGCGATTCCAGAAGCGACGACGGTCGCAGGAGCGGCTCTGCCCACCAACCCGGCTTCGGCAGCGGCGACACCCGTTCCGGGCCCGAGCGGCGAGAACATGAGACCGGCGGCCAAACAGACCCCGGAAACAGCCCGAAAGGATGAATCTTTAAACATGCGCGGGAGCATAGCCGCACCATTGCGCTCTCAGCCCTCCAGGGTCCCCCGTAGCGGGCACGCCACAGCCCGACTCCTACTCACACGAGCAGCAAGCCGAAAACGCAGCATAATTTTACTTCGGTCGTCAATTAATCATTCACGAACGAGTTGAACTCGTCCGTGCGAGTGACGCTCTGCAACCTCCCTCGAGGGTGCGGTGGTCAAATCAGGCGCACGAGGAACCGGAATGGCGTTGCGGACAACTTCCAGACTTTCCAAGTGCTCACGCAGGACGCGGACCTCCACCTCCGCCACCTCGTCCAGCACCTCCGTCTCCGCCACCTCGTCCAGCACCTCCGTCGCCCGAACCCACAACTCCGAGGCTTCGTCGAGTCGGCCCGTGGCTACGAGCGCGTGACCCCAGACGTGCAGCGCCCGGCCGTGGTGCTCGCGCGCACCCAAGGCGGCGCATAACGACACCGCCTTCGCGGCGTGACCGATGGCGTCGGAGAACCGCCCCAGGTCGTACTCGACCTCGGCGACCGCCGTCAGCGCCTCTCCGGTCCGCGCCTGGTCGCCGCTGAGCGGCAATACCGCGAATGCTTCCCGCAGGCGCTCGAGCGCTTCTTCGTGCTCAGCTTTGAAATGGTGGAACCTGCCCAACTCGGTAAGGGTGATCGCCTGGCCGCGGACATCCCCTATAGCGCGTCGAATTTCAAGGGCTCCGTAGTGGTGAGCCATGGCCAGGTCGTCCTGCTCCATTTTCCGGTACGCATTGGCCAACTGGTCCATCGCGTATGCCTCGACATTTCGGTAACCTGATTCCCTTGCCGAGTCGAGCACCTCCCGGTAGAGTTTCACCGCCGTCGCCGTATCCCCCAATGCCAAGTGCACCGCAGCAGCGTTGTGCAGGCATATGGCATATATCTCGGACAAACCTGCTTCCTGCGCGATCCGCAGTGCCGTCGAGAAGTGGTCACGGGCTTGCGCGATCCGCCCCAGCCGGTACTGGGTCATCCCGAGGTCGTTGTGCGTGCCGCTCAAAGCCTGGGGATTCTTCAGGAAGGCGGCGGATTCCAATGCGGCCTGGAGGCTGACGAGGAGGTCTTCGTACTGACCGGACCTGTCGTACGCCTCGTAGAAGTTCGCGGCCAGTCTCCAGGCGTGCTCGTGGAACCCCCGGCTCACCGCCTGCGGCACGGTGGCGACGAGGTTGGCCCGCTCCCGGGTCAGCCAGTCCAGCGCATCGGCGCGGTCGGTCAGGTCCGCGGCCGCCGCGGACATGCCCGACAGCCGTGGCACGGGGGACGCTTGCGGGTCGAGCAGGCGGGCGGCGAGGGCCGATGACGCGAGGTACCAGTCCAGGAGGCGGGTTGTCGCATGCCGGCGGGACACCACGGGTTCCTCGCTGCGGACCCGCCTCATCGCATAGCTGTGGAGCACGTCGTGAAGGCGGAACCTGCGGGCGTTCACCGCTTCCAAGAGGTTGGCCCGCACCAGCGTGTTGAGGTGCCCCACCACGACGTCGACGGGCTCGTCGAGCAGCGCCGCCGCGGCGTCGACGCTGAACTCCGCCGTGGCGTTCAGGCCGAGCAGGCGGAACATGCGGGCGGTGGCTTCCGGCAGGTCGCGGAAAGACCAGGAGAAGGCGGTGTGCAGCGTGACGCTCTCATCGTCGTCCTGGGGACCGGCCCCCAGGACACCCAGACCGTCGTGGCGGCGGAAGTCGTCGACGAGTTCCGCGACCGGGACACCGGGTCGGTGCGCGATGTGCTGCGCGACGATCTGGAGGGCCAGGGGCAGGCCGGCGAGCATCCAGGCCAGCTCGTGCAACGCGTCGAGGTCCCGCGCCGACCTCGCGTGGCCTATCTCGTCGTGCAGCAGGCGGATCGAGTCCCCGGGCTGGAGCGGGGGCACCCGGATCAGGTCCGCTTGGTCGCGCACGCGCAGGCCGACCAGTCGCTTCCGGCTGGTGATGATCGTGAAGCAGTCCGCGACGGCCTCTACGACCGGTCGCACCTGTGCCACGTCCTGGGCGTCGTCGAGCAGGATCAGCATGCGTCGGGTGCCGAGTGCCCGACGCAACTCCTCCTGCCGCTCCTCGCTGGACGCCGGGACGCGCTCGGCACCCAGCGACCTCAACAGCGACGCCAGCGCGTCGTCGGGGGCGAGAGGGGTTCCCGCGCCTCGACCGCGCAGCACGAGGTGGAGGTTCCCGTCCGGGAAGCGGTGCGCGTGGCGGTGCGCCCATTGGAGCGCGAGTTCGCTCTTGCCGACGCCGGGCATGCCGTCCAGCGCGACCACCTGGCCGCGGCCACCCCCCTCCAGTCGCGAGTCGAGGTAGGCGAGCAGGTCGTCCCGGCCGATGAAGTTCTTGGCACGGCGGCGAAGTTGGCGCGGCGGCGCGGCCGTGCTCGCCTGCTCGCGCATGATCGCCCGGTAGATGCCGGTCAGCTCGGGGCCTGGTTCGGTGCCGACGTGCTCGGCCAAGCGCTGTCGGAAGTCCGCGTAGAAGTCGACCGCTGTCGCATACCGGCCCAACGCCTTGAGCGAGCGCATGTACAACCCGGCGGAGTGCTCGTTCGGCTGCGCCTCCGTGGCCAGGCGCCCGGCCCGGGCGACCACCTCCCAGTGTTCGCCCAGCTGGAAGAGGCTCTCCAACAGGACGTACTTCGCGGGCCGGAGTTCGAAGTGCTCCATCTGCTCGCGGCAGTGATCGGCCCAGTTTCCCTGAAGTTCGTGCAGCGGGCGATCATCCCACAAGGCCAGCGCTTCCCCCAGCAATGTGCGCACGGCCGCGTGATCACCTCGACCGACTGCCACGCGTGCTTGCTCCGCCAATTTGCGGAAACGATGGAAGTCGATCATTTCCGGAGATTCGAGGATCAAACGATAGGCATCACCACCCTTGTCCACCCGACCGCCACAAGATTCGCGCAGAATAGTGCGCAACCTGCTGATGATCGGTTGCACGTTGCGTTTCACCTGCTCTGCGGCACTATCCGGCCACAGCACCTGGGCCATGAGTGCAACTTGCACCGACCCCGGGAAGGCGTACAACAACATCGCCAGCACTCCACGCTGCTTGGCCGACCCGAGGTCGCGCTCATTCCCGTCGATGTGTAATCGCGTCCTGCCGATGATCTTGAACTCCACCAGCGCCACCTTTCGCTGGCCAACGTGCCCGGGAACACAGTGTGCTTCATCTCGGGGTACGTTCGCAGGCCTCTTTACTGGTATTCGTCCGAATTGAGGACCCGACCGGGCGACGATCGGCAGGCTGCAAGCGGACTGCAAGTTCTCGGCAAACCCGACCGCCACGCTCGTCCCAGGTTGTCACGCAAGGGGGAGAGTGCATGACGCGTTCAGAGTGGCCCAGGGTGCCGATAGGGCTTGACGCGGCCAGGTGGGTGAGCCGCGCCAACTGCTCGACGGTGCTGGCCGTGGTCCACACGGTCACCAGTGGGCAGAGGCTGTTGGAGGCCGTGGAGTTGATCGAGAGCGACACGAGGGTGCAGGTCGTCTTCGCCCAGGCGCCCGACGTGTTCGGCAACGGCGTCGCCGACTTCCTGCGCGCCGCGGACGGGCTGGTGCTGCCGTGGGAGATGGCGGTCCGGGAGCGGTTCGACCTGGCGGTCGCGACGGCGTACGGCGGGCTGCACGAACTGCACGCGCCGCTCGTGGTGATGCCGCACGGCGCCGGGTACGGGAAGTCCTTCACCACCGGTCGGGAACCGGTGGTCTACGGCTTGGACGGCCAGCGGCTGCTGCACAACGGTCGGGTGGTGGCGAGCGCGGTGGTGCTCTCGCACGACGACGAGCGGGAGGCGCTGCGCCGACAGTGCCCGGAAGCCCTGGACGCGGCCGTGGTGGCCGGCGACCCGGCCTACGACCGGCTGGTGGCGAGCCTGCCGCACCGGGACGAGTACCGCGCCGCCCTGGGCGTCGGACAGGGGCGGCAGGTCGTGGTGGTGAGTTCCACGTGGGGCCTGGACTCGCTGTTCGCGCGGTTCGAGGACCTGCTACCGGATCTGCTGGAAGAGCTGGTGCCACAGGGCTTCGACGTCGTCGCGCTGGTGCACCCGGCCGCGTGGTTCGGCCACGGTCGACGACAGGTCGACGCATGGCTCGCGGAGTGCCGGGAAGTGGGTCTCGTGGTGGTGGGGCCGGAGGTCGACTGGCGGGCCGCGATCGTCGCCGCGGACCACGTGATCGCAGACCACGGGTCGGTGGGCGTCTACGCGGCGGCCGTCGGGCGACCGGTGCTGCTCGTCGACGCGCCGGTCGGGGTGGCGACGAGCAGCGGGTCGGCGCAGGAACTGCTCCGCCACCACGCGCCGCGGTTCCTGTCGAGGGTGCCCGCGGGCCCGCAGTTGGCGGCGGCGGCGACACGCGCCGTGGGACTGCGCGACGTCGTCGGCGCGCGGTTGACCTCGCGGCCCGGCAGGGCGGCGGCCGAACTGCGGCGGCTGATGTACCGGCTGCTCGACCTCCCCGAGCCGGGCCGGCACCGCGCCGTGCCACGCGTGCCCCTCCCGACGGGGGGCCTGCGGTGACGGACCCCGTGGTGTGCTGGACGACCGGGGTCGACGGGTTGGCCGACGTCGTCGTGCGCGAGGTGTGCGACGCCGACGCCGTCGCGTCGACCGCGGACGCCCTGCGGCGCAACCGGTTCGCCGCACTGGCCGTGGCCGTCGCACCGCGTCGGCTGGTCGTGCGGACCGCGCTCGACGAGGTGGTCGGGTTGACGCCCGTCGCGGTCGAGGCGCCGTGCCTCGGCGGCGATGAGGTCGTGCTTTCCGCCGCCCGCTCGCTCTACGCGTGGCACGCGGCCCGGCTCGACCTGCGTGCCCTGCTGCGCCGCGGCCTGCCCGTGTGGTGCGCGGAGCACCGGGCAGGGCGGTCAGCCGTCGCCTGCGGGCGGCTCGGGGTCGCCCTCGGGCACGCCGAGGCGCGCGGCGACCTGCGCCGCGCGTGACGAACCGAGCCGGGTGTAGAGCCGCAGGGCGCGTTCCCAGTGCTCTGCGGCCCGCACCGGCTCGCCCCGCCGTTCGGCCGCCTCGGCGATCACCTCGTGCGACTCGGCCATGCCCTGCTCGGCCCCGAGGTCGGTCAGTTCGGCCAGCCCGCGCCGCGCCGCCTGATCGGCCGAGGCGGGGTCGTCGGCCGCCAGGTACGCCTCGGCCTGGGCCACGACCACCCGTGCCTGGTTGTACCGGTCCGGCGGGGCCAGGTCGCGGAACAGGGCCGTCGCCTCGTCCAGCGCGTCCAGCGCTTCCTCGACCCTCCCCAGCCCGCTGAGCACCCTGCCGAGGTTGATCAGGACGAGGCCGAGGCTGCGACGGGCCGCCAGGTCGCGGTTGACCAGGACCAACTCCCCGAACACCGTCGCGGCCTCGTCCAGCTCACCGCGTGCGACGTGCAGCAGGGCCAGCGCCTCCCGCGCGTCCGCCGCTCCTCTCCGGTCCTCGATGTCCTCGGCGATCGCCACCGACGCCCGCAGGTGCGTTTCGGCCTCGTCGAACCGCCGCACCGCGGTGCACACCATGCCCAGGCGCTTCAGCATGTCCGCCTCGCCGAACCGGTCACCCCATCGCCGCGCGGTCCGCACCCCTCGTTCGTCGGCCTCCAAGCGGTCGCGGTGGTGCTTGTGGATGAGGAACAGCGGCCACAGCACGTCCGAGAGGTGCCAGGACAACTCCCACCAGCCGCGCTCCTCGGCGACCGCGCCGCACGTCATCAGGTTGCGCCGCTCCTCCGCGAGCCACGCCGACGCCTCCCGGCGGTCGGCGAAGTCCGGCACGTCGGCGGGCGGGACCTGGAACGCGTAGGGCCGGGTGCGCCGGTGGGGCGTGACGACGCGGTCCGCCGCCATCGCGGCGGCCAGGTACCACTCGACCATCCCCCGCACGGCGCGCACCTCCTCGTCGTCACCCGCCTTGGCCCGGGCGTGCAGCCGCAGCAGGTCGTGGAACCGGTACCGACCGTCGCCCACTGCTTCGACCAGGTTCTCGTCCACCAGTTCCTCCAAGAGCGCGTGCGGGTCGTCGCGATCCAGCACCGACGTGGCCACGGAGGCGCCGAACTCCCGACCGGGGTGCAGTGCCAGCCTGCGGTAGAGCGCCGCAGCCGCCGGCTTGAGCGCCCGGTAGGACAGGTCGAAGGTGGTCTGGACGGACAGCTCCGGCGCGGACAACACCGACAGCCGGCGACGTTCGTCGCTCAACTCGACGAGGACCTTCCGAACGGACCAGTGAGGCCGGCTGGCGAGCCGCGCGGCAGCCACCCGGACGGCGATCGGCAGGCCGGCGCACATGCCCACCAGCGCCTCGGCGCGATCGGGTTCTTCCTCGACGCGCCGACCGACGACCTGCGCCAGCAGCCGCAGCGCCGATGCCTCGGCCAGTGGACCGACGTCGAGCAGCCGCGCGCCCTCGGCCACCAGCCCGGTCAACCGGTTGCGGCTGGTCACCAGGACCGCGCTGAACGGCGAGTTCGGCGCGAGCGGGCGGACCTGCGCGGCCGAGTGAGCGTTGTCCAAGAGGACCAGCAGTTTCCTGTCGGCGGTCAACGAGCGGTACAGCGCCGCCTGCTCGGCGACCTCGACCGGCACCTCGTGGGACCGCACGCCAAGACTGCGCAGGAACAAGCCGAGCGCCTCCTCCGGCGGCACGGGTCTCGCCCCGCTGACCCCGGCGAGGTCGACGTAGAGCTGTCCGTCGGTGAACAGGTCGCGCCTCCTGTGCGCCCAGTGCAGGGCCAGGGCGGTCTTGCCGATCCCCCCGGGGCCGCTGAGGACCGCGAACATGCGAGTGACGTGCTCCCGGGTCTGTGTCAAAACCTCATCCAATTCACGCATCTCGGCGTTCCGATCGGTGAAGTGCATGGGCGCGGCGAGTAATTGTCGGGGTGTTGGGGGCGGAGTGGACGGTGCATTGTGGAAGGTGATGCCACCGTGCACCACGGTGGCCTGCACGGCGCCGCCGGAGACCGATCCGGAGAGCGTGTTGCCCGTGCTGACCTGATCCGATGGCGACATCCGTGCTCCCCGTGACGTGTCCGGCCGACCGACAGGACGAACGTACGGTATGGCGATGCCGGTAATGAACAGCCCAAATGAGTAAAGCTTCGGCACGCGTGGACCAATGGGGCGACCGACCCGCCGCCTCTCGCCCACTTCGAAGCGATCGCATTTACCCGAAAGCGAGCGCTATCCGCCGGTCGACCAGCAGCCTGGTCCGCAGCACGTCCACGTCCACCGGCGCGCACTTGTCGCGATCCAGGCGGCGATAGGACTTGGCCAGCAGCCAGTGCGCCGCCTCGGCCCCGATCGGGGTCAGCTCGCCCTGCCGGGCCAGGCGGGCGCGGGCGGCGGGCTGGTCCCTCGTCACGAACGCCTTCCTGATCACGCCGCCGGCCAGCTCGTCGATCAGGAAGACCATGGCGTGCTCGTCCTCGGCGAACGCGTAGGCGCACACCAGGGCCAGGTAGCCGGCGTCGAGCGAGCGGTCGCAGATCCAGGCCCCGCCCGCGGTCAGGGGCGGGGAGGCGGGGAGCACGGCGCCGGCGGCCCACTCGCGGGGGCGGCCGGTGAGCGCGGCGGCCAGGACGCGCAGCAGGGCGTGGTTGCGGCGGCTCGGGTGGGACACGGCGTGCTCGATGAGGCCCGCCCAGAACTCCTCGTCCGGTCGGGCGTCGGCCACGGCGGTGCTGACGGTGAGCTCGGCGTCGAGGGGGTCGGTCACCTGGGACAGGGCCCGGCAGCGGTGGACGACGCGCTGCTGGACGGGTGTCAGCGGCGTCCCCAGTGGACGGTGCACCACCACGAGGGGTCGACGCGTCGGGCGCTGCGTGTTCCGGCTCACGGCGCGAGGCTGGCACGTGCGGCCCGGTGTGGGGAGCGGCACGCAGCAGGTTCGTCGACAGCGCACCCGAAAGAGGACAATCGGCGTTCGTGGACTCCCTGCACGAGGCGTTGTGGCGGGCCGCGGCGAACCGCCGGGCCAGGCTGCCGCGCACCTCCGGACTGCCGGCCGCCGACGTGGACGCCGCGGTCGGCGAGGTGCTGCGGCGTGCCCTGGAGCGCGTCTGGGAGCACGGCTGGATGCCGCACGACGTGTACGAGGCGGTGCGGCGCGACGCGGACGAGCGCGCGCTGTCGTTCCTCGTGGACGCCGTCGCGGCGGACACCGCGCGGCACACCGCCCTGCACCCGCGCTGGCGGGCCCAGGTGGACGGCATCGGGGCCGAGGTCTGGTGGGACACCGGCGAACCGCACCTGGAGCAGTGGGCGCGGCGGCACATCGAGCTGCGCGAGGACGCGGTGGCCGCGGCGGTGGCGGTGCTCGGCGTGCTGATCTCGTTGCCGGGCCTGCCGGTGATCGTGCCGCGGCCGGGCACGCCGATGGCCGCGTTCGACCACCGCGGCGTGGACCCGAAGGTCCTCAACCGGGTGCGCGGGCTGCTGGCGAAGGCCGAGTCGACCGCGTTCCCCGAGGAGGCGGAGGCGCTGTCGGCCAAGGCCCAGGAGCTGGTGACGCGGCACGCCCTGGAGCGGATGCCGGTGGAGGCGGCGTCGACGACGTCGCGGCGGCTGTGGCTCGACCGGAAGTACTTCGACGGGAAGGCGCAGGTCGTGCACGTCGTCGCGCGGGCCAACCGGTGCCGCGCCGTGGTGTACGACCTGGGGTTCGTGGCGCTGGTCGGCGAGGAGCTGGACCTGGAGATCGTGGAGCTGCTGTCGGCGTCGCTGCTGGTGCAGGCGACGCGCGCGATGGTGGCGGCGGGCGACGGGGCGCGCAAGGGCGACGAGGCGCGGTCCGCGGCGTACCGCAAGTCGTTCCTGCTCTCCTACGCGCACCGGGTCGGGGAACGGCTGGAGGCGGCCAACGCGGTGCCCGAGGACGACCGGCTGCTGCCCGTGCTGGCCGAGCGGCGCAAGGCGGTGGACGAGTACTTCGGGGCGATGTTCACGCGGACGGTCGCGAAGACGACGCCCGTGCGCAGCGCGGCGGGGTGGGACGCGGGCCGTTCGGCGGCGGACCGGGCGAACCTGTCGGTCGGTTGACCTGCGCTTCCGCCGCCGCTGTCGGTGGTCGTCCGTAGCCTCGCCGCCATGACCACCGCACCGGAGGTCCGCAGGCTGTTCAACGTCACCCAGGAGAGCCGCTGGGCGTTCAACGGCTGGTTCGGCCGGCGTGACGAGGTGGTGGCGCTCGTCATGGCGCACGAGTGCGCCGCCGTCGAGCGGGTGACCGCCGAAGAGGTCGAGGCCGCGTGCCGCAGCGCGCCGGCGCCCCGGTCGCCCGGCGTGCCGGGCTGGCGGCCGCGGTTCCCTTTCACGCTCGTCGCGCACCACGCCGTCGAGTCGCTGGGCCGATTACCGACGTGGCCGGAGTTCCGGGAGTTCTGCGCGGCCGACGAGCGGGCGCGGGCCATGCTGTGGACGCCGGCGCGCGAGGTCGCCGCCTCGGCGGGCAGGGCGGCGGTGCGCGACCGGGTGGTGCGCGAGTTCCGGGCGTTCCTGCGCGACGCGCACGTGCTCGCGGTGCTGCGCGGGCACGGGTTGGACGTGCGCGCGCACCCGTTGGCGGACCTGGTGTTCGGGGTGGACGCGTGGGTCGACCGGCTGCTGCTCGCCCCGCGCGGCGGGCCGCGGCGCTCCGACGCGCTGCTGGCGCACGCGATGCCGCCGTTCTTCTTCGTCGACCTCGGGCTGGGGTCGTCCGGGACGGGGTCGTCCCGATCAGGTTCGTCCGGGACGGGGCTGCACGCGCGTCCGGCGCTGGACCGCGCCGCGCGGAGGCTGCGGGAGGTGCTGCACCCGGTGTGAGCCATCATGGCCCGGTGCCGAACCTGGAGACGACGGACGACGTCCGCGCCCGGATGAGCAGGCAGCGCTCGCGCGACACGGGGATCGAGGTGGCGCTGCGGCGTGCACTGCACCGCCTCGGCCTGCGCTACCGGGTGCACCGGCGGCCGGTGCGCGCCGTGCGGCGGGAGGCGGACGTGGTGTTCGGGCCCGCGCGCGTGGCCGTGTTCGTCGACGGCTGCTTCTGGCACGGCTGCCCGGAGCACGGCACGTGGCCCAAGCGCAACGGCGACTTCTGGCGCGCCAAGATCGAGGCCAACCGGGCGCGCGACGCGAACACCGACCAGCGGCTGGCCGAGGAGGGGTGGCTGTCGGTGCGGGTGTGGGAGCACGAGGACCCGACCGAGGCCGCGGACCGGGTGCGGGCCGCGGTGCTGGAGCGGCGGGGTGCGGGCGGGGCCGGTCGGCTACCGTGAGGTCCGTGCTGTCCATGATCGACCTGTTCGCCGGCTGTGGCGGCATGACCTCCGGGTTCGTCGCGGCCGGCGGCTACGCGCCGGTCATGGCGGTGGAGTGGGACCTGCACGCGGCGGCGACGTACGCGGCGAACTTCGGCGAGGGCCACATGCGGTGGTCCGACATCGCCTCCATCCCCGACGGGGAGATCCCCGAGGCGGACGTGATCGTCGGCGGGCCGCCGTGCCAGGGGTTCTCCAACCTCGGGTCGCGCGACGTCGACGACCCGCGCAACTCGTTGTGGCGCGAGTACCTGCGGTTCGTGCGGCGCGCGGAGCCCGCGGTGTTCGTGATCGAGAACGTGGACCGGTTCCTGTCCTCGACCGAGTTCGCGCTGCTCCAGGCCGAGACCGAGGACTACGAGCTGTCGGCGGGGGTGCTGCTGGCGGCGGACTTCGGCGTGCCGCAGCGGCGGCGGCGGGCGATCGTGATCGGGTCGCGGGTCGGGCGCATCCCGCTGCCCTCGCCGACGCACCCGCGCGAGCGCTGGCACACCGTGGGCGACGTGCTGCGCGGCCTGCCGGAGAAGCCGCTGACGACGGCGCTGCCCGCGTCGGTGGTCGAGTTCTTCGGCCGCGAGCTGCCCGGTGCGTTCGCGAGCGCGGACCTGCACATCGGGCGCACGCCGACCGCGCTGTCACTGGAGCGGTACCGGCACGTCCCGCCCGGCGGCGGCCGGTTCGACCTGCCCGACGAGCTGCTGCCCCGGTGCTGGCGGGAGAAGAAGACCGGCACGACGGACGTCATGGGCCGGATGCGGTGGGACGCGCCGTCGCTGACCATCCGCACCGAGTTCTACAAGCCGGAGAAGGGCCGCTACCTGCACCCGCAGTGGGAACCCGGGCTGTCCGGGCACCGCGTGGACCGGCCGATCACGCACCTGGAGGCCGCGCGGCTCCAGTCGTTCCCCGACTCCTTCGAGTGGTGCGGGTCGAAGGTCGAGGTGGCCCGCCAGATCGGCAACGCCGTGCCGCCGTCGCTGGCGCGGGCCATCGCCGAGCACCTCAAGCCGTACCTGACGGGTGAATCCCCGGCGGACAGGTCCTGCGACCTCTGCCGCCGACCCCGGATTGTCGGACCCCCTCGCTAACGTCGTCACCATGACGACGACCACGTACGAGAACTCGGTCCGCATCGGCTCCACCACCTACCGCCTGGTGGCGACCGCGGACCCGGAGCTGCGCCTGGAGCTCGCCGGCACCGACACGGCGGGCGCGCTGGTGGCCGAGGGCGCCCTGCGCCTGCCCGCGGACGCCGGGGCGCGGATAGGCAAGCTGCTGGGCCAGGTGCTCGACGCCCTGGGCACGCTGGGCGCCCCGTCCCCCGGGTCGGCGCGGGGCCGTCCGGCCAACGCCGACCAGCCGTGGACGGCGGAGGCGGAGGAGTCGCTGCGCGCGGCCTGGCTGGGCGCGGCCCCGGACGCGGGGACGGCCGGGCTGATCCGCGACCTCGCCCGGCGGCTGGAGCGCTCGCCCGCGTCGCTCAGGTCGAGGCTGGCGAAGGTCGGGTGCGACCCCGACGTGCCGGGGCGGGCGCTGTCGGAGCGGGCCGCCGAGGTGTTCGGCGTCCAGGGTCGGGATCAGGGCCGGGTCGGGGACACACCCGATTCGCGCGGGACGGGGGCGGGGTGATGCTCGACGTGGACTTCGAAGATCGGGGAAAGGACGTCTCGTGGAGATCACCGGGCTCATCTCGGCGCTCGTCATCGGTGTGGTCGTCGGCGGCCTGGGGCGGTTGGTCGTGCCGGGCAGGCAGAGGATCTCGATGCTCATGACCCTGCTGGTGGGCATCGCGGCGGCTCTCGTGGGGACCTTCGCGGCCTCGGTGCTGGGCGTGTCCGACACGAGCGGTGTCGACTGGGTCGAGGCGGCCCTCCAGGTCGGCCTGGCCGGCGTGGGCGTCACCGCGCTGACCCGCTCCAGGGCCCACCAGTACCGGTGACCGGCCACCGGCACCACCCGACCGGCCACGTGTTCCCGGGAGCGGACGCGGCGGGCCGGGTGGTGTCGGGGGCGGTGCCTAGAGTGGCCCCGTGTTCGTGCTGCACGCCGTGGGCGTGAGTGGTGGGCGGGTGGCCCTCTGGGCCGAGGGTTCGGTGCTGCCCGCCCGCGTCGAGGGGCGTCCGGGCCGGCGGGTGGTGGCCCACCCGTTCGCGGTCGACGGCGACGAGCTGCGGTCGCTGGTCGGGGGCGTCCCGGGCGGGGCGATGACGGTCCGGTTGCCCTCCTTCGCCTCCGGGCCGGTGGCCTCTCCCGGGTTGGTGCGCGAGGGGTCCGGCCGCGGGGTCGTGCGGTGGCGGGAGTGGGAGGTGCCCGTCGTCCGGTGGGACGGCGAGGTCGCCGACGGGCTCGCCGACTGCCGACTGGGCGCTTCCGCGCGCTTCCTGAACGACGTGGTGCGGTTCGGGCGCGCCCTCGTCCGGCGGGGCCGGGTGCTGCCCTCGATCGACGACCGGGGGCGTGCCCGGTGGCGTGCCGCGCTGTCCGGAGCCGACTCGACCCGGTGGGCGGCGCTGGTGGCGGAGACGCCGCCGGCCTTCCTGGCCGCGGGCGGCGCGGAGGACGTCGTCCCCGGGGTCCTCGACGCGCTCGTGGACCGGGACGTGCGGGCCGCGCTGCCCGACGCCGGGACCGGCTCCCGGCGGGGCGGTGTGATCGGGGCGTTCGTGCGGGCGCTGGCCGGCCCGCCGGACGTCGTGGGCGCGCACGGCGAGGTGGGCGGTGACGCGGACGGCGGGGTCGGCCGGCTGCGTGACGCGCTCGACCAGTGGCGGTCCCGGGGGTTGCGCGAGAGTCCTGTCCGGACGTGCTTCCGGCTCAGCTCGCCCGACCACGGCGGTCACCTGGAGGACGGCTGGCGGTTGGAGTTCCTGCTCCAGGCCGTGGACGAGCCGAGCGTCCTGGTGCACGCCGAGCAGGTGTGGCGGGGCAAGGCGGCCGTGCTGCGGCGGTGGGTCGACCGGGCCGAGGACGTGCTGCTCGGCGACCTCGGTCGGGCGAGCCGACTGTACCCGGCGCTCGACCGGGCGCTCCGGGCCAAGCGACCGGCCGAGGTGGAGCTGGACGTCGAGGGCGCCCACGAGTTCCTCGAGCACGCGGCGCTGCTGGCGCAGGCCGGGTTCGGGGTGCTGCTGCCCTCGTGGTGGCGGCAGCCCCGTCGGTTGGGGTTGCGGCTGGAGGCCGAGAGCCGGGGCACGGCGGGCGTGGTCGCGAAGGAGAGCGAGCTCGGGCTCAAGGTGCTCGTCGACTACCGCTGGGAGCTGGCGCTCGGGGACGAGGTGCTGAGCGAGTCCGAGCTGACCGCGTTGGCCCGCGCCAAGGTGCCGCTGGTCCGCGTGCGCGGGCAGTGGGTGCACGTCGACCGCGAGCGGTTGGCGGCGGGGCTCGCGTTCCTGGAGCGCGGCGGCGGGCAGATGACGGCCGCCCAGGTGCTGCTGGTGAACGCCGAGGACGCCGAGCTGCCGTTGCCGCTCGCCGGCGTCGACGCCACGGGCTGGTTGGGCGACCTGCTGTCGGGCCGGGTGGAGCACCAGCTGGAACCGGTGGAGCACCCGGCGGGCCTGGTGGCCGACCTGCGCCCCTACCAGCGGCGCGGGTTGGCGTGGCTCGCGTTCCTCGACCGGCTCGGGTTGGGCGCGTGCCTGGCCGACGACATGGGGCTGGGCAAGACGGTGCAGCTGCTGGCCCTGGAGGCCCACAACCGGCAGCACGGGGCGCGGCTGCCGACGCTGCTGGTGTGCCCGATGTCCGTGGTCGGCAACTGGCAGCGCGAGGCGGCGCGGTTCACGCCCGGGCTGGAGGTGCGGGTCTACCACGGCGCGGGCCGGGTGCTCGACGTCGACTGCGACCTGGTCATCACGACGTACGCGGTGGTCTCGCGCGACGCCGGCGCGCTCGCCGGGGTCCAGTGGGACCGGGTGGTGCTCGACGAGGCGCAGAACGTCAAGAACAGCTCGACGAGGCAGTCGCAGGTGGTGCGGTCGCTGCCCGCGCGGCACCGGGTGGCGCTGACCGGCACGCCGGTGGAGAACCGGCTGGCCGAGCTGTGGTCCGTCATGGACTTCGTCAACCCCGGTGTGCTGGGCACGATCAGCGCGTTCCGCGCCCGCTTCGCGGTGCCGATCGAACGCCACCACGACGAGGAGGCGGCCGTGCGGCTGCGGCGGATCACCGGGCCGTTCGTGCTGCGCCGCCTCAAGACCGACCCTCGGGTCATCACCGACCTGCCGGACAAGATCGAGGTCAAGCAGCTGTGCACGCTCACGCCCGAGCAGGCGTCGCTGTACCAGGCCGTGGTGGACGACATGCTCGGGCGCATCGCCGAGGCGGAGGGCGTCAAGCGCAAGGGCCTGGTGCTGGCCACGATGTCGCGGCTCAAGCAGGTCTGCAACCACCCGGCGCAGCTCCTCGGTGACGGGTCGCGCGTCGCGGGCCGCTCGGGCAAGGTCGCGCGGCTGGAGGAGATCCTCGACGAGGCGCTGGCCGACGGCGACAAGGCGTTGTGCTTCACCCAGTTCACCGGGTTCGGCTCGCTGGTCGTGCCGCACCTGGCCGCCCGGTTCGACACCGAGGTGCTCTTCCTGCACGGCGGGACGCCGAAGGGCCGGCGGGACGAGATGGTGCGGCGGTTCCAGGGGGAGGACGGGCCGTCGATCTTCGTGCTGTCGCTCAAGGCGGGCGGCACGGGGCTGAACCTGACGGCCGCCAACCACGTCGTGCACCTCGACCGGTGGTGGAACCCGGCGGTGGAGGACCAGGCGACCGACCGGGCGTTCCGGATCGGTCAGCGCAACCACGTGCAGGTGCGCAAGTTCGTCACCGTCGGGACGCTGGAGGAGCGCATCGACCGGATGATCGAGGAGAAGCGGGGGCTGGCGCAGCTCGTGGTCGGCGCGGGCGAGGACTGGTTGACCGAGTTGTCCACGAACGAGTTGCGCGAGCTGTTCGCGCTGTCCGGGGAGGCCGTCGGTGCCTGATCGCGACTGGCACGGCGAACGGCCGTCCGCGCGCCGGGCGATCCGCGTCGAGGGCGGCCTGACGCTGCGCAGCAAGCGCGGCGACGTGGCCCGGACGTGGTGGTCGCGGCGGTTCGTGGAGGTGCTGGAGTCGTTCGGCATGGGTGGGCGGCTGGCGCGCGGACGGGGGTACGCGCGGACCGGGCAGGTGATGAGCCTGTCGCTGTCGACGAGCCTGGTCGTGGCGCTGGTGATGGGGACGCGACGCGAGCCGTACCGGGCGCGGGTCGGGGTGCGGAAGTTCACCGACCAGGAGTGGTCGCGCATCGAGCACGCGCTGGCCGACCGCGCGGTCTTCGCGGCGAAGCTGCTGGCGGGCGAGATGCCGCCGGAGATCGAGGACGTGTTCGCCGACCTGGGGCTCGCGCTGTTCCCGAGCACGCTGCGCGAGATGTCGATGGACTGCACGTGCCCGGACTGGGAGGTGCCGTGCAAGCACCTCGCGGCGACCTGCTACCTGCTCGCCGAGTCGTTCGACACCGACCCGTTCGAGATCCTCGCCTGGCGCGGCCGGTCGCGGGAGGACCTGCTGGACCGGCTGCGGGAGCTGCGCGCCCCCCTGCCGCACGAGGAGCCGGCGCCCGTACCCGTGCCGGACCCGGAGCCGGAGGTCGACGGGTTCGCCGGGTTCTGGGTGCGCCGGACGACGTCCGCGGCGGTGCCGGAGGTCGCGGAGCCGGTGCCCACGCGCCCGGACGCCCTGCTCGACCAGCTCGACCCGCTCGTGGTGGACGGCCGATCGCTGACCGACGACCTCCGCCCGCTCTACCGGCTCATCGGGAGGTCGCCGCGCGGGACCGAGCGGTGAGCGCCGGGCACCGACGCGCCCCGGCGAGGGCGTGACCCTCCTTCCACTGTGACGAACGGCACAGCGGAGGGCGTCCGGCGGCTCCCGGGACGAGAGCCCGGCGGCCCAGCAAGTTACTCACTGGTAACGTGCGGCGACGACGAAGGGAGAACCCCGGTGCTGTTCAACCCCGACACCTACGACGCCGGTCACCTGGACCCCGAGAGCCGCCGCCTGCTGCGCGCGGTCATCGACTGGTTCGAGGAGCGCGGCAAGCGCCGGCTGATCGCCGACGACCAGGCCAGGGTCTGGTACGCCGAGTTCCTCGACTTCGTCGCGCGCGAGAAGCTGTTCGCGACCTTCTGCACCCCGGCCGCCGAGGCCGGCGGGAACCCCGACAAGCGCTGGGACGCCGCCCGCAACGCCGCGTTGAGCGAGGTGCTGGGCTTCTACGGCCTCCAGTACTGGTACGCCTGGCAGGTCACCGTCCTCGGCCTCGGCCCGATCTGGATGAGCGACAACGCCGCCGCCCGCGCGAAGGCCGCGGCGCTCCTGGACGACGGCGCGGTGTTCGCGTTCGGCCTGTCCGAGAAGGAGCACGGCGCGGACGTCTACTCCACCGACATGGTGCTCACGCCCACCGGCACGGGCTTCGTCGCCAACGGCGGCAAGTACTACATCGGCAACGGCAACGTCGCGGGCATGGTCTCGGTGTTCGGCCGCCGCGCCGACGTGGAGGGCCCCGACGGGTACGTGTTCTTCGCCGTCGACTCGCAGCACGAGGCGTTCCACCTGGTCAAGAACGTGGTCGACTCGCAGATGTTCGTCAGCGAGTTCCGGCTGGAGGACTACCCGGTGCGCGCCGAGGACGTCCTGCACACCGGCGCGGACGCTTTCAGCGCCGCCCTGAACACGGTGAACGTCGGCAAGTTCAACCTGTGCACGGCGTCCATCGGCATCGGCGAGCACGCGTTCCACGAGAGCGTGACCCACGCCCACAACCGGGTGCTCTACGGCAAGCGCGTCACCGAGTTCCCGCACGTACGGCAGAACTTCGTCGACGCCTACGCCCGCCTGGCCGCGATGAAGCTGTTCTCGGACCGCGCCGTGGACTACTTCCGCAGCGCGTCCCCCGAGGACCGCCGCTACCTGCTGTTCAACCCCATCACCAAGATGAAGGTCACCAGCGAGGGTGAGCGGGTCGTCGACCTGCTGTGGGACGTGATCGCGGCCAAGGGCTTCGAGAAGGACACCTACTTCTCGATGGCGGCCCGCGACATCCGGGCGCTGCCGAAGCTGGAGGGCACGGTCCACGTCAACCTCGCCCTCGTGCTGAAGTTCATGCCCAACCACCTGTTCGCCCCCGCCGAGCACGAGGCGGTGCCGACCCGGCACGACCCGGCCGACGACGCGTTCTTCTGGCGCCAGGGACCGGCCCGCGGCCTCGGGAAGGTCCGCTTCCACGACTGGGAGGCCCCCTACCGCGAGCACGCCCGCGTACCGAACGCGGCGCTGTTCCACGAGCAGGCGCGGGCCCTGCGCGACCTGCTCACCGGGGCGGCCCCGGACGAGGACCAGCAACGGGACCTGGACTTCCTGCTCAACCTCGGCCACCTGTTCACGCTCGTCGTGTACGGGCAGCTGGTGCTGGAGCAGGCGGCGATCGCGGGCGTGGGCGACGACCTGCTGGACCAGGTCTTCGACGTCCTGGTGCGCGACTTCTCCGCCTACGCCGTCGCCCTGCACGGCAAGGCGTCGTCCACGGGGGCGCAGCAGGCGTGGGCGCTGGGCGTGGTGCGCAAACCGGTCGTGGACGACGGGCGGTTCGACCGGGTGTGGCAGGCGGTGGCGGCGCTGTCGGGGGTGTACGAGATGCGCCCGTGAACGGCGGCCGGCGCGGTCGGGCGCGAGTGCGCCCGACCGGCCGTCGCGCACGCCGACGGGCGTCGGCGGGCCGGCTGGGCCGATCGGACGAGGGCGCCCGCGCCGGCGGGGGAACCGCGGCGGGACGGCGGAGCCGGCGGAGGGCAGCGTCTTGACTGGTCGGGCGGGACCGGTGTTGGGTCGCTTCCTACCGGTTCGAGAGGGGGTCGCGGGTCGTGACCGCGTCCAAGGCACTGCGCGCCCTGCGCGAGGCGATCGTGCTGGAACTGCTCGATTCGGAGAACGAACACGAGTTCGACACCGCCGTGGGGGCCTTCGACCACCCGCGGTGCGAGGTCGTCTCGACCGGCCAGGTGTTCGAGGGCCGGGAGGAGGTGGCCGGGTACTACGCGCGGGTGCTCCGCGCGGTCCCCGACCGGCGCAGCACGCTCGTGGCACTGCACCACGCCGACGACGCGGCGATCGCGGAGCTGGAGGTGGAGGGCACCTACCTGGGCGGCGGGCAGCCCGCCGGACGGCCGTTCCGGGTGCGCACCACCGCGTTCTTCCTGTTCGACGGCGCGCGCCTGGTCGGTCAGCGGCTCTACGGCGAGCACGGCTGCGCACCCGACGGCACCACCACCGGCGCCGCCGCGGAACCGGCGTTGACCAGCTGAAGCCGGCCGAAGGGCGCGAAAACGGGCCGCCACCCCGTCGCCGGAGTGGCGGCCCGAATCCGGTTCCGGGTCGGCGAGGACCCGGAGAGGGTCAGAGCGGTCGAACCGCCTGCGCCTGCGGGCCCTTCTGGCCCTGGCCGATCTCGAACTCCACCCGCTGGTTCTCCTCGAGCGTGCGGTAACCGTTGCTCTGGATCTCCGAGTAGTGCACGAACACGTCGGCGCCACCGTTGTCCGGGGAGATGAAGCCGAAGCCCTTCTCCGCGTTGAACCACTTGACGGTGCCCTGAACTGCCATCTTGCTACTTCTCCTCTAACAGGTGCCGGATCGCGCTTGCGACCACCGGGTCCGCTGCTGCGGGCTCCGGCCCTCCAGGAGGAGTGTTCAGCGCCCGCAACTCCGTTCCGCGAGCGTGGTGGAACACGAACACAGAAAGGTACGACCGCAGACAGTCAACCACGACCTGCCGCCCGCAGTCGAGCGGCAGAATGCGGCGAGTCGCGCTGCTACGGTGGGTCCGGGCTCGATCACAGGGGGTCTGCCATGCCGGAGCCGATGCTGGTCTCCATCGCCGCCTCGCTCGCCACGCGAGCGGTGGCCGGCTTGTACGACCTGGTCCGGGCCAGGTTCGCGGGAGATCCCGAGGCGAGCGCGGCACTGACCGCCGCCGAGGGCCAACCCGAGGACTCGCCACAGGTCAGGGCGTTGAGCGAGGCGCTGGAGCGGACCACGTCCGCTGATCCGGGCTTCGCCGAGGCGCTGGGCCGCGAGTACGGGTCCGTCACCCAGACCGGCCGGGTGGTCAACCAGATCTCGGGCACGGTGCACGGGAACGTGCTGCAAGCAGGCGACATCCAGGGTGGCGTCAGCTTCACGTAGCCCTCCGGGGTGAAGATGGGGTGATGTACCCGCTCGACCTGCCCCAGTCCAGGTTGCTGTTCTTCTTCCTCGGCCTGGTGCTGACGTTCGTGTTCATCCGGATCAGCGTCCGCATGATCCGGGCCGGTGTGCGCTGGTGGCCGGGCAACTTCACACCCGGCGGCACCCACATCCACCACGTCGTGTTCGGCGCGGTGTTCATGATGCTCGGCGGGGTGACCGGGCTGGCCGTGCCGGACGACGAGCACGGCCTGCGGGTTGCCGCTGCCGCGCTGCTCGGCGTGGGCGCGGCGCTCGTGCTGGACGAGTTCGCGCTGATCCTGCACCTGCGGGACGTGTACTGGACCAAGGACGGCCGGCTGTCGGTCGACGCGGTGTTCCTGGCCGTCGGCATGACCGGCCTGCTGCTGCTCGGCGCCCGGCCGCTCGGCTACGACGAGTTCTACGGCGAGGGTCGGCCGCTGCGCGTGGTGCTGATCCTGGTGAACCTCGGGTTCGCCGTCGTGGCGCTGCTCAAGGGCAAGGTGTGGACCGGCCTGCTCGGGCTGCTGGTGCCCGTGCTGCCCGAGATCGGGGCCGTGCGCCTGGCCCGCCCGGGATCGCCGTGGGCGCGCTGGCGCTACACCGAGGGCTCGCGCAAGCTGCGCCGCGCGTACCGCCGCGAGGCCCGCTTCCGGCAACCCCTGATCCGGGCCAAGATCCGCGTGCAGGAGTTCATCTCCGGCCGCCACGACCTGGACCCGGACGACTGACCCCGCGAGTCACGCGCTCCTGGCCGGCGGTGCGCGCCGTGAACGTGGAGTTCAGGGGTCCTGGACGTTCGACTCGCGGGTCCTGGACGTTCGACTCGCGGGTCAGTTGACCAGGATGCCCAGTTCGGCGCAGTCGTCCGCGGTGTCCCCGTCGCACAGCTCGGCCGGCTTCACCGCGCCCTCGCCGACCAGGGCGCGCACGTTGTCGCGGGCGACCAGGTCGGCACCGAGCAGCACCGACTTCACGTCCCGCCGCGACACCAGGTCACGGGTGTTGCCGGTGGCCAGGTCGTCCGCGCCGGCCAGGTCGCCGCGCGCCACCGCGATGGCCAACCGGGCGGCGGCCTCCGCCTCGTCGCGGATGGGCTTGTAGACCGTCATGCACTGCTCGCCGCGCAGGACCGCGCGCAGGCCCTCCAGCGTGGCGTCCTGGCCGGTCACCGGCACCTTGCCGGCCAGGCCCCTGGCCTTGAGCACCTCGATGACCGCGCCGGCGAGGCCGTCGTTGGCGGCCACCACGCCGTCGACCTTGCCGCCGTTGCCGTTGAGGATCTGCTCGAACGTCGCCTTGCCGATCACCGGGTCCCACTTGTCGATGGCCTTGCTGTCGACCAGCTCCAGCGCGCCGCTGTCGTACTTCGGGCCGAGCTTGCGGCGCTGGCCGTCGGCGAACAGGGTCGCGTTGTTGTCCTGCGGCGCGCCCTGGATCTCGATGATGCTCGCGCCCGGCTTCTCGCCCAGGCAGCGCAGCAGGCCCTCCGCCTGGAGCTCGCCCACGTTGAGGTTGTCGAACGAGACGTAGTACTCGGCGAACCCGCCGAGGCTGATCCGGTCGTAGTTGATGACCGGGATGTTCGCGTCCCGGGCCTTCCGCTCGACGGCCGCGCCGCCCTCGGGCGACAGCGGCGTCGTCATCAGCACCTTCACGCCGCGGGCGATCATCTCGTCCGCGATGCTCGCGAACTTCGCCTCGTCGCCGTCGGCGTTCTGGATGTCGCCCTCGATGCCCGCGAAGCTGAACGCCTGGTTCAGCAGCGGCGCGTCCTGCTCGTCCCAGCGGTCCGACGACGACCTGTCCGGCAGGATGACGCCGACGACCGGTTTCCCGGCGGGCGTGCCGGTCGCCGGGGCGAGCGGGTCGGGTGCGTCGGAGCACGAGGCGACGGACAGGACGAGCAGGCCGCTGGACACGGCTGCGGTTAGCCTTCGCATTCGCCAACCCCTTGCACGGGCACATGGACGTCGATGACCGGAAAACAGAATGTTGCGGAATTCCATCCCCCGGCGTACGGGTTCGTCAAGACGTAGCAACGAGCCGGCTCCAAATGGTCCGCACCAGCCGCGCCGGAGCCCCTCACGGGACATCGAACCCGCTGGTCGAGACGTTACTTTCGGGCGAAATATCACCCTCCGCACCCGATTGACTACGGAGCCGGCACGGTCAAAGCAGGGCTCGTCTTCCTGCTATTTTTGTGCGAAGGTGTCGCCTGCCGAACCTTGGCCGGTTGTGTGAGGAGAAGACAGCGTGAGAATCGTCCCCGCAGCGCTGGTGGCCGCGATCGCCGCGGCCCTGCTCGCCCTGGGCGCCGGGCCGGCCGCCGCAGCACAGGTCTCGCCGGCCCACGACCAGGTCGTGGCTGCCTCGAAGTCGCCCACCTACTCCCAGGTGGTCCACGCCGAGGACAACCGCGACATGTAGGTATGCGGAAATCCCCGCCTCCCGGTTCGACCGGGGGGCGGGGACTTTCGCATGTCCGCAGGTCGAGGGACCTGCCACCGGGGCTCAGCCCAGGGCGGTGCCCAGCGCCTGCCAGTCCAGCACCGGCGCGGCCAGGTCGCGGATCGCGGCCAGCAGGCCGAGCCGGGCGCGCTTGACCCGCTCGTCCTCGGCCATGACCAGCACCTCGTCGAAGAACGTGTTCACCGGCGCGGTGAGCCCGGACGCCGCCGCGGCGAACGCGGCGAGCCCGGTCACGCCGGCGGGCACCTCGACGAGCGCCTCGTGCAGCGCCACCTCGGCCGGCTCGGTGAGCACCTGCGGGTCGTACTCGCCCGCGGTGTCGGCGGGCACGATCCGCCGCACCCGCTGGAGCGCGGCGACCAGGGCGGCGAAGTCCGGGTCACCGGCCAGCGAGGTCAGCTCGGCCAGCGTGGTGTCGGCGACCGCGGGCGCGTCGGCCAGCGGCAGCACGGCGTTGACGAACCGGTGGTCGTGGCCGGCGTCGAGCAGCTGCTGCTCGTAGCGCCGCACGGCGAACTCGCGCGCCACCTCCAGGGACTCCGCCGACAGCTCCGGCCCCTGCTCCGCGACGCCGCGGGCGGCCAGCGCCAGCGCCTTGGGCAGCGTGATGCCCTTCAGCTCCGGGAACGCCCGCAGCACGCTCACCGCGCCCAGCGCCGCCCGCCGCAGGCCGAACGGGTCGGAGCTGCCGGTCGGGTTCGCGCCGATCCCGAACAGGCCCGCCAGCAGGTCGAACCGGTCCGCCAGCGACAGCAGCGCGCCCGGCGTGGACGACGGCAGCGCGTCGCCCGCCGACCGGGGCAGCTCCATCTCGAACAGCGCCGCCGCCACCTCCGGGGTCTCCCCCGCGCGCTCGGCGTACTCGCGGGCCATCACGCCCGCGAGGCTCGACAGCTCGATGACCATCTGCGAGCCCAGGTCGAACTTGGCCAGCTCTCCGGCCCGTGCCAGCGTCCCGTCGGCCGCGCCGACCTCCTCGGCCAACCGCCCGGCGAGCACCGCGATGCGGGCCGCCCGGTCGGCCATCGAGCCGAGCTTGTCGGCGAACGTGAGCTTGGCCAACCCGGACTTCATGTCCGCGAGCGGCGTGCGCAGGTCCGCCCGCCAGAAGAACGCGGCGTCCTCGTAGCGCGCCCGCAGCACGCCCTCGTTGCCCGCGCGCACCAGGTCCTCGTCGACCTCGCCGTTGGCGACGGCCACGAAGTGCGGCAGCAGCGACCCGTCGGCCGCCCGGACCGGCAGGTAGCGCTGGTGCTTGCGCATCACCGTGGTCAGGATCTGCGCGGGCAGCTCCAGGTAGCGCTCCTCGAAGGACCCGAGGATCGGCGTCGGCCGCTCCACCAGGTTGGTGACCTCGTCGAGCACCCCGTCGAAGTCCACGACCCCGCCGACGGACGCCGCCAGCTCCTCGGCCCGCGCCACGATCGCCGCCCGGCGCGCGTCGGCCGACACGTCGATCCCGTGCCCGGCGAGGAACTCCGGGTAGCCGTCCGCCGTGGACACCTCCACGACGGGGGTGTCGGCCGTGCGGTGCACGCGGGTCCTCGGCTCGGCGGCCAGGGACGACACGGCCACCGGGACCGGTGTCGTGCCGAGCAGCGCGAGCAGCCAGCGGATCGGGCGGGTGAACGACAGCTTCGGGTCGTTCCACTTCATGTTCTTCTCGGCGCGCAGCTCGGCCACGACCTCGCCGAGCAGTCCGCTGAGGACCTCCACCGCGCCGCGGCCCGGGTCGGTGCGCGCGAGGGCGACGTGCTCGACGCCGTTCTCGGTGACGCGGCCCAGCTCGGACACGTCGACGCCCTGCCCCCGGGCGAAGCCCTGGGCGGCCTTGGTCGGGTTGCCGTCGGCGTCGAACGCCGCCGACACGCGGGGTCCGCGCACGGTTTTCTCGGCGTCCGGCTCGCGCGCCGCGACGCCCGGCACGAGCACGACGACGCGGCGCGGCGTGCCGTGCACCTCGACGTCGCCGTGCGCGAGGCGGGTGGCGCCGAGCTTCTCGGTCACCGCCTTCGCGACCGCCTCGACCGTGCGGGTCACCTCGTGCGGCGGCAGCTCCTCGACGCCGATCTCGAACAGCAGCGTGTTCGAGCCCGTGACCTCGGCGAACGCCTCCGGCAGCACGGCCGGCGCGGGTGCCTCGGCCAGGCCGAGCGGGTGGCCCAGCTCCTCGCGGCGGGCAGCCCACAGCTGGGCGACCTCGCGGGCCAGCCCCCGCATCCGACCGAACGCGCGGGCCCGCTCCGTGGTGCTGATCGCGCCGCGCGCGTCGAGCACGTTGAACGCGTGCGAGCACTTCAGCACGTAGTTGTGCGCGGGCACGGGCAGGCGGGCGTCGAGCATGCGGCGCGCCTCGGCCGCGTACTCCTCGAACATCCGCTTGGTCGCCTCGACGTCGGCGTCGTCGAGGTAGTAGCGGCTCATCTCGTACTCGGCCTGGCCGAACGCCTCGCCGTAGGAGATGCCGGGCGCGTAGGCGATGTCCTTGAAGTGGTCGACGCCCTGGAGCGCCATCATGATGCGCTCGATGCCGTAGGTGATCTCCACCGACACCGGGTCCAGCGACATGCCGCCGGCCTGCTGGAAGTAGGTGAACTGGGTGATCTCCAGGCCGTCGAGCCACACCTCCCAGCCCAGGCCCCACGCGCCGAGCGCGGGCGAGGCCCAGTTGTCCTCCACGAACCGCACGTCGTGGGCGCGCACGTCGATGCCGAGGGCTTCGAGGCTGCCCAGGTACAGCTCCTGGGGGTCGCCCGGGTCGGGCTTGAGGATCACCTGGAACTGGGTGTGGGTCTGGAGCCGGTTCGGGTTCTCGCCGTACCGCGCGTCGTCGGGCCGCACGCTGGGCTCGACGTAGGACACCCGCCACGGCTCGGGACCGAGCACCCGCAGCACGGTGGCGGGGTTCAACGTACCGGCGCCGACCTCCGTGTTGTACGGCTGCACGACGATGCAGCCCCGGTCGGTCCAGTACCTGGTCAGCGCGAGCAGCGCGTCCTGCATGGTCAGCACGGGGGCACAGTCTACGAACGCGGTGCACCCGACCTCACAATCGGGTTACCGCGCTGGTCAGGGCGCGGCCAAACCCGGTATCACGACGTCACCGGGACGGCCTGTGCGACGCTGTGCGCAACCCGGGCGCCCCCTGAGGCGTCCTTGGGGGCGTACCCGGGTACCAGGGAGGAGTGGGAGTGGACAACCGGCCGCCGGGGCCAGGCGAGCCCGACGGGTTCCGCGGGCGACCAGTTCCCCCTCGGAGCTCCTCCGCAGGTCAGCCCAGACGCGGCGGGGGTGGTGGCGCCCCGTTCGAACCCGACCCGCGCCGTCGCCTCGACCCGCCGCCGGGGCGTCCCGCGCGCCCCCGCGCGTCCGCCGACGAGGCCACCGAGCACGTCGAGCCGGTCAAGCCGGCCGGTCGCCCCGAGCCGCCGCCGCGCCGCGAACGCCCCGCGCCCGCCGCCGGGCGGTCCGGTGCGCGCCCGGCGGGGGACGAGCGCCCGGGCGAGCGCCGTCGGCCCGCGGCCGGTCGCGTCCCCGCGCCGGACCGCTCCGGCGAACGACCGCGCCCCGCCGAACGACCGCGCCCCGAACGACCGCGCCCCGCCGAACGGGCCCGCGCCGACCGCGACGGCGCCGAAGGCCGGGCCGCGCCCGCCCGCACCGCGCCCGCCCCCGCGCGCAAGCGCCCGACGACCACCTCGACGGTGAGCGGCGGCGCGCTCATCGGGCGCACGATCCTGGCCGTCACCTCGGTCGCCGTGCTGCTCGGCACGGGGTACGCGTACGCCAACTTCCAGGCGCTGATCGACAACATCAGCACCACGGACGTGATCGGCCTGGAGGGCGGCGGCGAGAAGCCCGCCGACGGCTCGGTCGACATCCTGATGGTGGGCATGGACAGCCGCACCGACGCGAAGGGCAACCCGCTGCCCCGGGAGATCCTGGACGAGCTCCAGGCGGGTGACGAGACGGCGGGCGGGCTGAACACCGACACGCTGATCCTGATGCACGTGCCGAACGACGGCGGCAAGGCCGTCGCGGTGTCGTTCCCGCGCGACTCGTACGTGAAGATCGCGGGCGGCTACGGCCGCCACAAGATCAACTCCGCGTACGGGTACGGCAAGGAGTCCGCCATCGAGCGCCTCAAGCGCGAGGGCGAGTCCGACCCGGCCCAGCTGGACGTCAAGTCCCGCAAGGACGGCGCGAAGAACCTCATCGCGACCATCCAGGACCTCACCGGCGTCACCGTCGACCACTACGCCGAGATCAACCTGGTCGGGTTCTACGAGATCACCAAGGCCGTCGGCGGCGTGGACGTGTGCCTCAACCAGGCCACCCAGGACGAGTTCTCGGGCGCGGACTTCGCCGCGGGGCCGCAGAAGATCCAGGGCCGCGAGGCGCTGGCGTTCGTGCGCCAGCGGTACGGGCTGCTGCGCGGCGACCTCGACCGGATCGTGCGCCAGCAGGTGTTCATGGCGGGCCTGGCCAAGCAGGTCCTGTCCGCGGGCACGCTGTCCGACCCGGGCAAGCTCAACGACCTGATCGATGCGCTGAGCAAGTCCATCGTGCTCGACGAGGGCTGGGACGTGCTGCGGTTCGCCACCCAGATGAAGGACCTGACCGGCGGCAACCTGAAGTTCGAGACGATCCCGACCGGGGACCCGGAACTCCAGACGCCCGAGGACGGCCTCGCGGTCGAGGTGAACGAGCGCGACGTGAAGAAGTTCTTCAAGAACCTGGGCTCCGACCCGACCGCGGTGGGCTCCTCCACCGCACCGACCGTCGACCCCGGCACGGTGACCGTCGAGGTGCGCAACGCCTCCGGCATCGGCGGGCTGGCCGGCCGCGTGCTGAGGTCCCTCGTCGCCGAGGGCTACGTCGGCGGCGGCTCGGGCAACGCCACCGAGGAGGTGCTGTCCTCCGTGGTCCGCCACGGCACGGGCGGCGAGGCGGGCGCGGCGGCCGTCGCCGACTTCCTCGGCGGCATCGACGTCGAGGAGGACCCCGAGGTGCCCGCCGGGCAGGCGCTGGTGCTCCTGGGCGACGACTACGACGGCCCCGGCGTGCAGGGCCTCACCGGCGGGCCCCTGGTCGGCCTGGACGGCGCCAGGCGGCAGCCGCCGGACACGACCACGCCGGAGCAGCCCATCACCGCCGACGGGGTGCGCTGCGTCAACTGACAGGACTCGGGGGCGTTCGTGGGGGACTTCGCGGAACGGGTGCGCGCACTGCCGGCGGCCGGCGCACGGCTGCTGCGGCGGCGGTGGCGGCTCGCGCTGGTCGTGACCGGGCTGCTGGCGGTGCTGGCGGCCACGCCGTGGGTGTGGGTGCGCACCAGCAGCGCCCCGTACGTGCACGGCGCGGCGGACGTGCCCGAGGCGCCGGTGGCGCTGGTGCTGGGCGCCGGCCTGACCCGGTCGGGCAAGCCGACGCCGTTCCTGGCCGGCCGGCTGGACGTGGCGGCGCAGCTGTACCGGACCGGCAAGGTGGAGGTCCTGCTGGTCAGCGGCGACAACAGCAGGACCGACTACGACGAGCCGAGCGCGATGCGCGACTACCTCGTCAGCCGCGGCGTGCCCGAGCGGGTGGTCGTGGCCGACTACGCGGGACTGGACACGTGGGACTCGTGCACGCGGGCGAAGCGGGTCTTCGGCGTCGAGCGGCTGACCGTGGTGACGCAGGGGTTCCACCTGCCGCGCGCCGTGGCGCTGTGCCGGTCGGCGGGCCTGGAGGCGCACGGCGTCGGCCACGACACGTCGCGGGGCTGGGCCACGACGACCGCCTACGGCCACTTCCGGGAGGTGTTCGCGGCGGGCAAGGCGATGTGGGACGGCGTCGTCGCCCGGCCGGACCCCCGGTTCCTCGGCCCGGCGGAGCAGGGCGTCACCCGTGCCCTGACCCCGTGAAACACTACTTTCGGTACCACTCCATTAGCCCGATCGGGCGTTAAATGGGACAACTCGCGTAAGCAATCGCCGTATCGCGCTTTCCATCTGCGTGGGGTCTGTCGGGGCCCCCGCGGACGGAGGATCGACGGTGCAGATCGACACAGCGGCGTACCAGCGCGTGCTCGGCGACGAGCTGCGCAGCCTGCGCAAGCAGCGCGGATGGACCCGCAAGGAGCTCAACCGACGGCTGCAGAGCGACATCTCGCTGCAAACCCTGGCCACCTACGAGCTGGGCACGCGCCAGTGCTCGGTGGTCCGGTTGGTCGAGATCTGCGTCGCCCTGGGCGTCCCCGCGCACCAGGTCTTGGCCCGGGTACACGAACGTGTGTTCGGGGACGCGCCGGCGGGCCACCTGGCGGTGAACCTCAGCGCGGTCGTCGCCGACACGCGACCGCAGCTGCTGCCGCTGCGGCGGTGGGCGCAGGGCCGGCTGGCGCAGCTCGTGCCGGGGCACTCCCCCGAGGTGCACCTGGACCTGCCCGCGCTGGAGTACATGGCGCAGTTGTGCCAGCTCAGCACGGTGGACCTGATCAGGACCCTGCGGGAGCTGGACGGCAACCGCCCCCGGTAGCATCGGGGCACTCTCCCCACCCCTGACCGTGCAGGAAGTCGCTTGCCGAACACTCCAGGTGCAGACCCAGCCCGCCTGCCGCTGCGCACCGCAGCCGCCGTGCGACTGGGCAACATGAGCTCGAAGCTGTCGCAGAAGATGGGCCTCGGCGCCGGTGGCATGATCGGCGGCCGGGTCGCGCTGCGGCTGGACCCGCAGGCGTTGGCGCACCTCACCCAGGGTCGTGCCGTCGCACTGGTGACCGGGACCAACGGCAAGACCACCAGCACGATGATGCTCAGCCGCGCCGTGTCCTACCTGGGCGAGGTGGCCACCAACCACGGTGGCGCGAACATGCCCGACGGGCACGTGACCGCGCTGTCCAAGCAGCCCGACGCGCCGTACGCGGTGCTGGAGGTCGACGAGGGGTACTTCCCCGAGGTCGTGCGGGCGGCGTCGCCCGCCGTGGCCGTGCTGCTGAACCTGTCGCGCGACCAGCTCGACCGGGTCGGCGAGGTCCGCACGATCGAGCGGTCGCTGCGCGCCGCCCTCGGGGCGGTGACCGGGACCGTGGTCGCCAACTGCGACGACATCATGGTCACCTCGGCCGCCCGCGACTGCGCGAACGTGGTGTGGGTGGCGACCGGGACGGGCTGGCACAACGACGCGGCCTCGTGCCCGCGCTGCGGCGACCCGATCCGCTGGGAGGGCGAGCACTGGTACTGCACCGGCTGCGACCTCGCCCGGCCGCGGCCGAACTGGATCACCGGTGACGGCCGGCTGGTGACGCCGAACGGCGCGAAGGTCGAGCTGTCGCTGCGGCTGCCCGGCAAGTTCAACCAGGCCAACGCGGTGATGGCCGCCGCGGCGGCGGTCGCGCTCGGCGTGCCGGTCGAGGAGGCCGTGCAGCGGTTGCGCGGCGTGTCCAACGTGGCGGGCCGGTACCGGACGATCCAGCGGTCTGGCCACCGCGCCCGGTTGCTGCTGTCCAAGAACCCGGCGGGCTGGAGCGAGACGCTGACCGTGGTGCGCGAGGCCGACCACCCGGCCGTGCTGGTGATCAACGCGCAGGAGGCCGACGGCCGCGACCTGTCGTGGCTGTGGGACGTGCCGTTCGAGAGGTTGCAGGGCCGCCGGGTCATCGCGTCCGGCGAGCGCGCCACCGACCTGGCCGTGCGGCTCACCTACGCCGAGGTGCAGCACACGATCGTGCCCGACCCGCTCAAGGCGATCGACGAGATGCCGCCGGGCCCCGTCGAGGTCATCGCCAACTACACCGCTTTCCGGGACCTGAACGCGAGGGCCGCCGAGTGACGACGTCCAAGGTCCAGATCGCCCTGGTGCTGCCCGACCTGCTCGGCACCTACGGCGACTTCGGCAACGCGGTCGTGCTGGAGAAGCGCATGACGTGGCGCGGCATCGCCGCGGAGATCGTCACGGTGCGGTTCGGCGAGCCGGTGCCCGACTCGTGCGACATCTACGTGGTCGGCGGCGGCGAGGACACCGCGCAGACGCTGGCCGTGCGGCACCTGCGGGAGCACCCGGGCATGCAGCGGGCGGCGGCGCGCGGCGCGGTGGTCCTCGGCGTGTGCGCGGGCATCCAGATCTTCGGCGAGTCGTTCACCCGGGCCGACCAGGTCACGCACCCCGGTCTGGGCCTGATCGACTCGACGTCGCACGCGGGTGGCAGCCGGGCGATCGGCGAGGTGGTCGCGACGCCCGCGAACGGCCTGTTCGAAGGGGTCCTGACGGGTTTCGAGAACCACCAGGGCCGCACCGTGCTCGGGCCGTCCGCGCAGCCGCTGGCGCACGTCAAGGTGGGCACCGGCAACGACGGCTCGGTGGAGGGCGCGGTGCAGGGGCGCATCCTGTGCACCTACCTGCACGGTCCCGTGCTGCCGCGCAACCCGCAGATCGCCGACCTGCTGATCGAGTGGGCGACGGGCGTCAAGCCGGCCCCGCTCGAACTGGCCGACGTGACCCGCCTGCGCGCCGAGCGCACCAAGGCCGCCGGCCTCTGACCCGCGAGTCGTACGTTCGCACCACGCGTGTCGTACGTTCAGCCCGCGCGTGTCGTACGTTCGCGCTCGGCGAGTCGTAACTTCAGGACCCCCGAGTTCCCCCTCCGGAAGTGGGGACTCGAAGGCCCTGAACGTTCGACACACCGGGCCTGAACGTACGACACGCGCGGCGTGAACGTACGACACGCGCGGCCTGAACGTACGACTCGGGTCAGGCGTGGACTTTGGCGCGGCGGGCCCTGGTCAGGGTGTAGTCGGCCGGGTTCACGGTCCTGGTGCGCATCCAGTAGCGCCAGGTGAAGCCGGGCCACACGGTGCGGTTGACGCCCCGCGCGTCCAGGTACCAGCTCTTGCAGCCGCCCTCGGTCCACACGCCCTTGGTGAGCTTGCGCTGCAACTGCCGGTTGAACCGCGCCTGTACGTCCGGTCGCACGTCCAACTCGTCCGCGCGGTGCCGGTCCAGCAGGTCCAGGCACTGGCGGACGTAGCGGATCTGCGACTCGATCATGAACACCACCGAGTTGTGACCGAGGCCGGTGTTCGGGCCGAGCAGGAAGAAGAAGTTGGGGAACCCGGAGACCGTGATGCCGTAGTAGGTCTCGATGCCCTCCTCGCGCCACTTCTTCGACAGGTCGACGCCGCCCTTGCCGGTGATGTCGAGGTAGTCGTACGAGTCGACCACGTGGAAGCCGGTGCCGTAGATGATCGTGTCGACCTCGTGCTCGACGCCCGCGTTGTCCACGATCGAGTGCTCGCGCACCTCGGCGATGCCGTCGGTCACGAGGTCCACGGTGGGCCTGTTCAGCGCCGGGTAGAAGTCGTTGGAGATCAGCACGCGCTTGCACCCCATGGTGTAGTCGGGCGTCAGCTTCTCCCGCAGCGCCGGGTCCTCGACCTGACCGCGCAGGTGGCGGCGGGCGACGCCCTGGGCGAACTCCATGATCTTCGGGTTCACCGCGAAGCCCAGCGCGCTGGACTCGCGCACCCAGTAGACGTAGTCGCGGTACAGGCGTTGGGTGAACGGCAGCGCGCCGAACAGCCTCTGCTCCCAGCCGCTGATGGACCGGTCCATCTTGGGCATGATCCACGGCGGCGTGCGCTGGAAGATCGTCATGCGGCCGACCTGGTCGGCGATCCGCGGCACGAACTGGATCGCGCTCGCGCCGGTGCCGACGACGGCGACCTTCCGCCCCGCGAGGTCGTGCTCGTGGTCCCACCGGGCCGAGTGGAACGCCCTGCCCTCGAACTTCTCGATGCCGGGCAGCACCGGGACGTTCGGGATGTGCAGCGCCCCGACGCCCGCCACCACGGCCTTCGCGGTGTAGGTGTCGCCGTTCCCGGTGGAGACGTGCCAGACCTTGGCGTCCTCGTCCCACCGGGCGCCGGCCACCTCGCTGTCGAACCGGATGTGCTCGCGCAGGCGGTACTTCTCGGCCACGCGGTGCAGGTAGTCCCGGATCTCCGGCTGCTTGGCGAACATGCGCGACCAGCGCGGGTTCAGCTCGAAGGAGAACGAGTACATGTGCGACGGCACGTCGCACGCGCAGCCCGGGTAGGAGTTGTCCCGCCAGGTGCCACCGAGGTCGGACGCCTTCTCCAGCACGACGAAGTCGCGCTCCCCGCTGCGCTTGAGCTCGATCGCCATGCCCAGGCCGGAGAAACCCGTGCCGATGACCAGGACCTTGACCTCTCGGTGCATGCCCGTCCTCCAAGTCCGGCTACATACTGCTCAGTAGGTTACTCGAAGTAAGTTACCTCCGGTAGTCTGCGGTTCGTGACTTCCGCGGGGCGCGCCGACGCCGAACGTGCCGACGCCCGGCCGAAGCGCCGCCGGATGCCCAAGGCGCAGCGCAAGGCGCAGATGCTCGACGTCGCCGAGACCGTCTTCGCCGAGCGCGGGTACCTGGCGGCGTCGATGGACGAGATCGCCGAACGGGTCGGCGTGTCCAAGCCGATGCTGTACGAGTACTACGGCTCCAAGGAGGGCCTGCTCATCGGCTGCATCCACCGCGCGCGCACCGAACTGCTGGAGCGCACGCAGCAGGCCATCGCCGGCGCGGACGGCCCCGAGGAGGTCCTGCGGCGCGGCCTGCTCGCCTTCTTCGAGTTCATCGCCGGGCACAAGCAGTCGTGGTCGCTGCTGCGCCACGAGGCGGCGATCACGGTGCCGTCCGCCGTCGAGGAGGTCGAGGGCATCCGGCGGCAGCAGACCGACCTGATCGCGGCGGTGCTGCTCGCCTTCGCCCCGGACGTCGACGCGGTGGAGGCGGAGGCGTTCGCCGAGATCGTGGTCGGGTCCACCGAGCGGCTGGCCCTGTGGTGCGAGCGCCGTCCCGACATCGGCCCCGAGCGGGCCACCCGCTACGTCATGGACGTGGTGTGGCGTGGCGTGGCGGCCCGGCTGGGGTAGGGGTTCAGGCGCCTCGCCTGCGGCGGCCGAAGAGGAGCAGGACGGCACCCGCCAGCACGGTCGCCAGGCCGGCGAGGGCCGTCAGCGCCGGGGTGGCGCCCGTGTCGGCCAACGCCCGCCGCTCGTCCGAGGCCGCGACCAGGACGGACCGCCCCCCGGCCGGCGCGACGGCGGCGGTGGTGGTGGACGCGAGCTGCCCCGTGGTGGGGCCGGTGGACGTCGCGGACGTGACCGGGTCGGTCGTGGACGACGTCGCCGACGTGCCCGACACGGCGGTCGTGGTCGTGGTCGTGGACGTCGCCGAGGTGCCGGAGACCTGCGTGGTGGTCGTCGTGGTCGAGGTCGCGGACGTGCCCGAGACCCCGGTGGTCGTCGTGGTCGGCCGGGTGGTGGTGGTCGGCCGGGTGGTGGTGGTCGGCCGGGTGGTGGTGGTCGGCCGGGTGGTGGTGGTGGTGGTGGTGTGACACGGCGGCTCGCCGCGATCGCAGACGTCACCCCGCCCCGGCGGATCGGCGGGCGGCGACCACGGGGACGCCAGCGCCACCCCCGGCACGAGCAGCAGACCGAGCGACAGGCTCACCGCGACGGCGGTTCGACGACTCACGCAGACCTCCAAGGCTGACGATGTTGCTCCGTTCGGCCTATCGGCACCTCAATTCCCGCCGTTAACGATCACGCACCCTCAGTACACGACCGGGTAATGGTTCGTTCGGCGTCCCGACGCCCGGCGAATGGCGTCGGGACGCCATCCCCCGCAGGTGGGAGGCAACCCCCGGAACCTCTCACTCGTTAGAGGGACAGACGACGTGCTCGGCCCGAAACGCCGGTCAGATGGGGACAGAGGACCGACGGAGGGCGCAGGCATGTCCAAACTCCCCATCACCGCGAACTACCGGCGCGACGGCGACGACTGGGCCGTCGTCGTGCGCGCCGACGGCAGAGAGCTCGCCGCGACGGCGCCCGGCCTCATCGCGGCGCGGCTCGCCGCCGACCAGTTCGCGGACGAGATCGCGGGCCGCTACGCCGACCGCACCGTGGTGCACCTGCTCGACGGCGACGCGCTCGCGTTCTCGGTGGCGTACCTGCACACCCGTGCGGGGCTCGCGCCACCGGCACAGCGGAGGCGTGAAGCGAGCACCACTCACGACCAGGTGATCGACGCCTAGGACCGATTCAACCGGCCTAGGATGTCCGGCCAAAGAGGCGACGGGAGCGCGAGATGGCGACACCGGTGTACAGCGAGACGACCAGAACCACCCCGCAACGGGGTAGACCGAGGGACGCGTCACGGGACGACGCGCTGCGCCAGGCGGCGTTGGAGGTGATGGCGGAGGTCGGCTACCGGGCGTTGACGATGGACGCCGTCGCCGCTCGGGCGCGTGCCGGCAAGGCCACCATCTACCGGCGGTGGGAGTCGAAGCTCGACCTGGTGATCGACACCTGCACGCAACTGGCGCAGCAGAACCTCGCCGAGCCGGACACCGGTTCGCTGGCGGGTGACCTGCGGGAGTTCCTCGCCGCGTTCGCCGCGTTCCTGTCCGGGCCGAGCGGCAAGGCGGCGCAGGCGCTGGTCGGCGAGCTGCCGCACGAGCCGGAGCTGGCCTCCGCGTTCCGCGAGACGTTCCTGACGGCGCAGCGCGACGTGCTGCGCGGCATCCTGGAGCGCGCGGACGGCCGGGGCGAACTGCGCCCCGACGCGCCGCGCGGCATGGCGGTGGAGATCGCGGGCGCCGCGCTGATCTACCGGTTGATGCTCACCGGCGACCCGCTGGACGTCCCGTTCGTCGACCGCGTGGTCGAGCAGGTGCTGCTGCCCCTCGTCGCCAAGGGGCAGTAGGTCACCGGAACGAGTGGATCACCGGAACAGCTTGCGCAGCAGGGCGAACCCGATGAGCACGGCCACCGCGATCAGCGAGTACCGGATCTTGGGTTCGTCGAGCTTCGCGCGCACGCTCTCCTTGCCGGACTCGACGAAGCGCTGGGGGTTCGCCCTGGTGCCCAGTTCGTCCAGCGTCGCGGCCAGCGCGTCGCGAGCCTGCTCGATCTCGCGCTGGATGGTGTCGGGGTCGCGGGCCACATCTCCTCCTAGCTGCGGTCTGGCCACAACCGTAGTTGAGAGGCGTCCGAGCCGTTGAGCGGACCGGCGGAACGGTCCCTCGGGACCGGCCCGCCGGCGCGTGCCGATAAGCTGCGGCCGGCGGGCTCGTAGCCCAATTGGCAGAGGCACACGGTTTAGGTCCGTGCCAGTGAGAGTTCGAGTCTCTCCGGGCCCACGTCGCAGCAGCGCCCCCGACACCGGCCGGGGGCCCGCTCACGCCAGGTAGCGCAGGACCTCCAGCATCGACTGCGGGTCCACGGAGGACGGGTCGGGCTCGACGCACGCGGCCAGTGCGTCGCGGACCCCGGCCACGTCGAGACCGGTGCCGATCAGCACCAGCTCGGTGCGCCGCGCACCCGGCCACGCCGAGCGCTCGAACCGCAGGAACGCGCCCACGGTGTGCAGGGAGAACCGCTGCCGGTGGCCGGGCACGTCGAACGACACGAACCCCTTGATCCGGTACAGCCCGGCGGGCCTCGCGTCGAGGAACGCCATGAGCCGCGCGGGGTTCACGGCGTCGGCGGTGAACTCGACGCTCTCGTAGCGCACGTGGTCGTGCTCGGCGTGCCCGTCCGACTCGGCCAGCAGGTCGTCGAAGGACAGCTGGCCGACGGCGGTGCGCTCCCGGCGGTCGAACAGCAGCTCGGGGTCCACCCGCCCGAACGCCGCCCGCACCACGGGCACGCCGGGCTTGAGCCGGTCCACCCCGGCGGCCACGGCGTCCGGGTCGGCCACCCGGTCGACCTTGTTGAGCACCACGAGGTCCGCGACGCGCAGGTGCCGCGCCAGGTCGGCGGGCGGCTCGGCGGCGTCCACCAGCAGCACGAGCCCGCCGTACGACAGCCGCGGGTTCTCGCTCGCCAGCACCATGCGGGCCATGGCCTGCGGCTCGGCCAGGCCGCTGGCCTCGATCACGATGACGTCGACCAGCGAGTCGAGCTTGGCCAGCATGCCGTCCAGCTCGCTCACGTCGATCGCGCAGCACAGGCAGCCGCCGCTGAGCGACACCGTGGAGTCGACCTGCCCGGCCACGCTCATCGCGTCCACGCCGATGGCGCCGAAGTCGTTGACCACCACGCCGATCCGGGTGCCGCGCGCGGCGGTGAGGAGGTGGTTGAGCAGCGTCGTCTTGCCGGAGCCGAGGAATCCCGCCACCACGACCACGGGGATGCGCTTCACGCCCGCGAAGCCTAGTCGGGGTTCACCAGCCGGATGAACTGCTCCATGGCCGCGTCCACCCCCTCGCGGTCGCCGGTGGCCACGAGGTCGAGCAGCAGGCCGCGCGCCACGGCGAGGCCGAGCCGGGCGCGGGCGGTCGCCACGTCCGGCGGGAACCCCCGGGCCCGCTCGGCCGCCGCCACCGGCTCCACCCAGTCCGACACGATGCCGTCCAGCAGCGCCGTCGTGCCGGGCCTGCCCCGCGCGGCCTGCCCGTAGAGCTCGAAGAACAGCCGTTCGTGGGCACGCAGCGCGGGGTCGGTGAGCACGCGCCAGAACTCCCGGGCGGCCCGGGCCGGGTCGTCCGCCGGCAGCCCCGCCAGCACCTCCCGCTGCCGCGCCTCCACGGCCTTGACCACCTCGACGAGCAGGCCCTCCTTGGACCCGAAGTGGTAGAGCAGCATCCGGTGGCTGGTGCCGACCGCGGTCGCCAGCGACCGCAGGCTGACCTCGCCCAGCCCGTGCTCGGCCAGGTGCGCCACGACCGCGTCCAGCAACCGCCGCCGCGCGGTCCCTTGTCCCGACATGTACCAAATGGTACATGTACCGCATGGTACAGAAAGTGGACGTGCGGGCGCGCAGCGCGGCGCCGCCGGAGGCGGTGTACCGGCTGGCCGCGGACAGCTCCACCTGGCCCGACTGGTCGCCGGTCGTGCGCCGGGAGCGGGAACGCGAAGGCGACGCGCGTGGAGTCGGCGAGATCCGGGTATTCCACAACAAAGGCCGCAAGGCCCTCACGAGGGAGGAGATCGTCGAACTGACGCCGAACCGGCGGGTGGGCTACGTGCTGCTGTCGGGCCTCGCGATCCACGACTACCGGGCCTCCATCGAGCTCGCGCCGGACGGCGGCGGGACGGTGATCCGCTGGTGCTCGTCGTTCGAACCCGACGTCCGCGGCACGGGGTGGCTCTACCGGCTGGTCCTGCGCGCCGTGATCCGCCGGTACGCCGAGGGGTTGGCCGCGTTCGCCGCGCGGCCGCACTGAGGTTTTCCGCACCCGACCGTGCGGCCGGCTTCATGGTGGGCACGCCGGTGCGTTCGTAATGTGGACAATATGGACATCGTCTCGTGGGTCACCGACCTGATGGAAACGCTCGGCGCGCCGGGCGCCGGCCTGGCCATCGCGCTGGAGAACCTGTTCCCGCCGCTGCCCAGCGAACTGTTCCTGCCGCTGGCCGGGTTCACCGCGAGCCAGGGTCGGATGGGTCTCGTCGCCGCGATCCTGTGGACCACCGCGGGGTCGGTGGTGGGCGCGCTGCTGCTGTACTACCTGGGCGCCGCGCTGGGCCGCGACCGCATCCGCCGCATCGCGGGCAGGATGCCGCTGATGAAGGTGTCCGACGTGGACAGGTCCGAGCAGTGGTTCAACCGGCACGGCAAGGCCACCGTGTTCTTCGGCCGGATGGTGCCGGTCTTCCGCAGCCTCATCTCCATCCCGGCGGGCGTGGAGCGGATGCCGATCCTCCAGTTCACCCTGCTCACCGCGGCGGGCAGCCTGATCTGGAACACCGCCCTGATCCTCGCGGGCTACCTGCTCGGCGCGAACTACCACCTCGTCGACCAGTACCTGGGCGTCGTGTCGAAGGTCGTGCTCGGCCTCGTGGTGATCGCCGTCGTCTGGTTCGTCGTGTCCCGGGTGTTGCAGCAGAAGAAGGATCACGCGCGCAAGTAGCGCAGCACGGCCAGGACCCGGCGGCTGTAGCCGCCGTCGGCGGACAGCCCCAGCTTGTCGAAGATCGAGTTGATGTGCTTCTCCACCGCGCTGCGCGACACGTGCAGCCGATCCGCGATCGCGTTGTTCGTGTGCCCCTCGGCCATGTGCGCCAGCACGTCCCGCTCCCGCGCGGTCAGCACGTCCAGCGGGCTCGTCGTGCGGGCCAGCAACCGGCGCACCACCTCCGGGTCGAACGCGGCGCCGCCCGCGCCCACCCGGCGCAGCGCGTCGAGGAACTCCTCCACCTGGACCACGCGGTCCTTCAGCAGGTAGCCCACGCCGTCGGCGTGCCCGGTGAGCAGGTCGACGGCGTAGCGCTGCTCGACGTACTGCGACAGCACCAGCACGCCGACGCCGGGGAACCGCTCGCGGACCTCCAGCGCGGCCTTCAGGCCCTCGTCGGTGTTCGTCGGGGGCATCCGCACGTCGGTCACCACGACGTCCGGCCGGTGCGCGGCCACCGCGTCGAGCAGCGCCCGCGCGTCGCCGACGGCGGCGAGCACCTCGTGCCCCTCCTCGACCAGGAGGCGCACCAGGCCCTCGCGCAGCAGCGTGGAGTCCTCGGCCAGGATCACGCGCACGGGATGCCCGCCCTGATCTCGGTGGGGCCGCCGGCCGGGCTGGTCACGGTGAACTCGCCGTCCAGCGCCAGCACCCGTCGGGACAGGCCGGCCAGCCCGCCGCCCGCCGGGTCCGCTCCCCCGACACCGTCGTCGACGACCCGCACGCGCACCGCGCCGCCGTCCTCGTCGACGTCCACGTCGATCATCGTCGCACCCGAGTGCTTGGCCGCGTTCGTCACCGCCTCGCACACCACGAAGTACACCGCGGTCCCCACCTGCGGCGCGACGGTCAGCGCGGGGCAGCTGATCCGCACCGGGATGACCGAGCGGTCCGCCACCGCCTCCAGCGCCTCGACCAGGCCCAGCGAGTCCAGCGCCGACGGGTAGACCCGCCAGGCCACCTCGCGCAGGTCCTCCAGCACGTGCCGGGACTCCTCGTGCGCCTGCACGAGCAGGTCGGCGGCGTGGTCGGGGTTGCGGCGGGCGCGGCCGAGGAGCATGCCCAGCGCGACGAGCCGCTGCTGGACGCCGTCGTGCAGGTCCCGCTCGATGCGGCGGCGCTCGGCGTCCACCGCCGCGACGATGCCCGCCCGGCTGGTGGCCAGCTCGTCGATGCGGCGGCGCAGCAGCTCGGCCTCGCTCGGCCCGAGGAACCGGTGCGCGACCTTCTCCTCCAGCGCGGCGACGCCGATGATCCCCTGCACCTCGATGTAGAGCAGGACCACGCCGACCAGGGCCGTCCACAGGTACTCGACCCAGTCGTCGTCGGCGTTCAGCTCGGGGCCCGTGGCGCCCGCGACCAGCCGGTACGTGATCACCCCGACCATCGCCAGGCCGTAGTAGAGCCACGCCAGCACGACCCCGCCGAACAGGCCGACGAGCCAGCGCACCGCGAGGTACCGGACCGCCTGCTCCTGCGTCGGCTCGGCGGTGCCCAGGTCCAGCGCCCAGGCGAGACGTCGGCGTTCCGCTCGCGCCACCGGGCGGGCCCACTTCCGGGCGAACGCCACGACCAGCACGTTCACACCCGCGGTGAGGAATCCGAGTGACAAACCGACGACAACGCGCAACGCCCTGTGCACCTACATCAGGCTATAAGACCCGATCGTGCTATTGGCCGGAACGCGCGAGTCCACCGAGGATCCGTAGTCGTGGGCGGAATAGCGGTCATCGGTGCTGGTCAGGCGGGTCTCGTACTAGCCGCGGCGTTGCTGCGGGCGGGCAGGCGGGTGACGATCCACTCCGACCGGACCGCGGACGAACTCCTCGCCGACCGGGGCCGGCCCACCGCCTGCCTGTTCGGCGACCAGGTCGAGTACGAGGCCGAACTGGGACTCGACTTCCACCCCGAGGCGTACCGGATGCGCCGCATCCACCTCGACCTGTTCACCGCGACCGGCGGGGTGGCGTTCTCCGTGGACGCGCCGCTGCGCAAACCCGCGCTGGCCGTGGACCAGCGGCTGAAGTTCGCCGAGGGGCTCGCCGAGCTGGCCCGGCGCGGGGCGGAGGTGGTGGTCGGCGAGGTGACCGTCGCGGACCTCGACCGGCTGGCGGCGTCGCACGACCTGGTGGTGGTGGCCGCCGGGTGCCGGTCGCTGACCGGGCTGTTCGAGCGCGACCCGACGCGGTGCGCGCACTCCCGGGCGCAGCGCAGGCTGTTCATGGTCAACGTCCACGGCTACGACATGGAGGCCCGCCCCGAGCACCGCGGGGGCGTGTTCTCGTTCCTGCCGGGCACCGTGGAGGTGTTCTGGGTGCCGTTCCACGACAAGGACGTGGGCGAGTCGCGCAGCGTCGTGCTGGAGGCCGCGCCCGGCGGACCGGCGGACCGGTTCCGCGGCGTCACGTCGGCCGACGAGGGCGTGGACGTGCTCAAGGGCCTGGTGGACGACCTGCTGCCGCACGAGTCGGCGTTCCTGCGGCCCGCGCGGGCGACCAGCCCGGTGACGTGGATCGAGGGCGAGGTCGTGCCTGTGGTGCGCCGGCCGGTGGCCGTGCTGCCGTCCGGGCGGCACGTGCTGGGCCTCGGCGACGCGGTCGTGCTCAACGACCCGCTGACCGGGCAGGGCGCGAACAACGCGACCCGGATGGCCCGCTTCTTCGCCGAGCGGCTGACCGCGTTCGACGGGCCCTACACCGCGTCGTGGCTGACCGACCGGTTCGACGAGTGGTGGGAGCGCGGCCGGTTCGCGAGCGACTTCACCAACGGCCTGCTGGCGCCGCTGCGGGACTTCCAGCAGGACGTGCTGCTCGCGGCGTCGCGGCGGGAGGGCATCGGGGAGCAGCTGTTCGAGGGGTTCAACGACCCGTCGTCGCTGTTCCCGTGGTTCTTCGAGGAGGGGGCGGCGCGGGAGTTCCTGGCGCGGTGCGACGTGGGCAGGCTCGACGTGCTGCGCTACAAGCTGGACGTGGGCCTGCGGGTCGTCGGGCAGAAGCTCGGCGGGTGGCGGTCCGGCGGGCAGGGGGTCAAGCGGCCCGCCGCGCGGACAGCAGGTCCCTGATCTCGCGGGCGGCGGCCCGGCCCGCGCGGGACGCGCCGATCGTGCTGGCCGACGGGCCGTAGCCGACGAGGTGCACGCGGGGGTCGGCCACGACGCGGGTGCCGTCCAGCACGACGCCGCCGCCGGGCGCGCGCAGCCGCAGCGGCGCGAGGTGGTCGAGGGCGGCGCGGAAACCGGTGGCCCACAGGATCGCGTCGGCGCGCTCGGACCGGCCGTCCGGCCACACCACGCCGTCCTCCGTGATCCGGGCGAACAGCGGCCTGCGCGCCAGCACGCCGGTGCGCAGCCCCTCGCGGACGGCCGGGGTGAGGCTCAGGCCGGTCACGCTGACCACGCTGCGCGGCGGCAGGCCGCGGCGGACGCGCTCCTCGACCCTCGCCACGGCGGCGCGGCCGATCCCGGGACCGAACGGCTCGTCGGAGAACTCGGGCTCGCGGCGGGTCACCCACGTCGTGGTGCCGCCGTGCGCGGCGATCTCCAGCAGCTGCTGCACCGCGGACGTGCCGCCGCCGACGACGATGACGTGCTCGCCGGCGAACTCCCCGGGCCCGGGGTACCGGGAGGAGTGCAGCTGCCGTCCCCGGAACAGCTCCTGGCCGGGGTAGCGGGGCACGAACGGGCGCGTCCACGTGCCGGTGGCGTTGACCAGGGCGTCGGCGGTGAAGGTGCCCCGGTCGGTCTCGACGTCGAGCGGGCCGCGCCGGTCGCCGGGGACGTGGTCGCGGACGGCGCGCACCCGGACCGGGCGGAGCACGTCCAGGCCCTCGCGACGCTCGAACTCGGCGAAGTAGGCGGGCAGCGCCTCGTTGGCGGGCGCGTCCGGGTCGGGTTCGGCGAACGGCGTCCCCGGCAGGTCGTGGATCGCGTGCACGGTGGCCATGCGCAACGTCGGCCAGCGGTGCCGCCACGCGCCGCCGGGTCCGTCCTCGGCGTCCAGGACGAGGTGGTCCAGGCCGGCCCGCCCGAGGAAGTGGGCGGTGGACAAGCCCGCCTGACCTGCGCCGATGACCACCACGTCCATGTCCTGGTCAACGCCCTCGACGCCGGCGCGCTTCCCGCGGGCGCGGTCGCGACGGTCACACCGGGCGGCGGAAGACATCCGGCGCCCCGGGCGTTGTCCACGGGCATGAGCCGACTCCGCGACGTGCCGCTGTCCGCACTCGACCTGGCCACGATCACCACGGGCACGGACGCGCGCACGGCCCTCGCGCACACCCGTGAGCTGGCCCGGCTCGTCGAGAGGCTCGGCTTCACCCGGTTCTGGCTCGCCGAGCACCACAACATGCCCGGCATCGCCAGCTCCTCCCCCGCGATCCTCATCGGCCACGTCGCCGACGCCACCACGACGCTGCGGGTCGGCTCCGGCGGCGTGATGCTGCCCAACCACCCGCCGCTGGTCGTGGCCGAGCAGTTCGGCACGCTCTCCGCCCTGCACCCCGGTCGCATCGACCTCGGCATCGGCCGCGCGCCGGGGACCGACCAGCGCACCGCGCAGGCGCTGCGCCGCACCACCGGCCCGCTGTCGGTCGACGACTTCCCGCAGCAGCTGGCCGAGCTGAACGGGTACTTCGACGGCACCGAGCAGCTGCTGGCCGTGCCCGCGCAGGGCAACAAGCCGGACGTGTTCCTGCTCGGGTCGAGCGGGTACAGCGCGCAGGTCGCGGGCCTGCTCGGGCTGCCGTTCGCGTTCGCCCACCACTTCAGCGCCGAGAACACGCTGCCCGCCCTGGCCCTGTACCGCGAGCGGTTCCGGCCGTCCGCGCGGCTGTCCGAGCCGTACGCGCTGGTGTGCGCCTCGGTGCTGGTCGCCGACACCGACGAGCGGGCGCGGTACCTCGCCCAGCCCGGCGCCCTGTCGTTCCTCCGGCTGCGCAGCGGCCGGCCCGGGCCGATGGCCACCAACGAGGAGGCCGACGCCTACCCGTACACCGACGTGGAGCGGCTGATCGTCGAGGACCGGATGGCCTCGCAGGTCATCGGGTCGCCCTCGACCGTGGAGGCGGGGCTGGAGGCGCTGCTCGCCGACACCGCCGCCGACGAGCTGATGGTGACCACGATGGTCGCCGAGCAGTCCGACCGGCTCCGGTCCTACGAACTCCTCGCCCAGATCGCCCAACGTTCATCCGAACGAGTGAAGACCGAAGTAGAGGTGTAGCGGTTCGCCACCGGACCGCGATGATCGGTATGAGCGCGCACGCCCCCCGACGCGCTCGTCAACTCCCGGGCGGTCCGCCGTTCGGGGTTTCGGCCGCCGCCGACCCGCGTGGGTGCCGCCCGCTGTGGCGCCGCCCACGCGGGCAGCCGCGCGTCATCACGGCTTGGCCACGGGCAGGCACCAGGTGCGCTTCAAGGCCCTGGATCGGCCCCCGCTCCCCCCTCCTCCCCGCCATGGTGGTGGCTGGACGCAATCAGCCCACCGCCGGGGCAGGAAGGGGAGGTTCGTGGAAATCGCCAGACTGGCCGCCGGCGCGTGCCTCGTCCTCGCCCTGGCCGGGTGCGCCGACCACACCGGGCTGCCCGCCGTCGAGCCACCGTCCGAAGTGGCCGCGCAGGACTCGTCCGCCACCTCGCCGCACACCGCGTTCGGCGCGCAGCGGGTGTGGGCCAATGGCATGGCCGTCACCGTGTCGCCGCCCTCGTCGCTGAAGCCGAGCGACACCTCGTTCCCGAAGTCGCCGCGCACCGCCGTGTTCACCCTGACCCTGGTCAACGGCACCACCGTGCCGTACCGCACGAACCAGCTCGTCGTGCGCGCCTCCGTCAACGGCGAGCAGGCGGCCGAGGTGCGCGACTCCGTGCAGGGGCTGGGCGGCGTGGCCGCCGCGGTCGCCGAGGTCGCGGCCGGTGGCGAGACCGTGCTGACCGTGGCGTTCGCCGTGCCCGAGCACACCGTGCCCATCCGGGTCGCGGTCGAGCCGAACGGCGCGGGGCAGGAGCCGCGCGCGGTGTTCGAGGGCACCGGCTGACCGCGCGGCGGCTCTTGTAGCGTCTGTGCGATGACCGAGCAGAAGCGCCTGTCGCCCGGCGACCAGGCCCCGGCGTTCACCCTGCCCGACAGCACGGGCAAGCCCGTCTCGCTGTCCGACTACCTCGGCCGATCCGTGGTCGTGTACTTCTACCCGGCCGCGAGCACGCCGGGCTGCACCAAGCAGGCGTGCGACTTCCGCGACAGCATCGGCGACCTGGCCGCGTCCGGCTACGACGTCGTGGGCATCTCCCCCGACAAGCCGGAGAAGCTGGCGAAGTTCGCCGAGGCGGAGGGCCTCAACTTCCCGCTGCTGTCCGACGTCGACCGCGCCGTGCTCACCGGGTGGGGCGCGTACGGGGAGAAGCAGAACTACGGCCGCACGGTGATGGGCGTGATCCGGTCGACGTTCCTGGTGGGTCCGGACGGCAGGGTCGTGAAGGCCCTCTACAACGTGCGGGCGACCGGGCACGTGGCCAAGCTGCTGCGCGAGCTGCCGACCTCCTGACCACCGGGTCGGCGGCCGCGCGACGGACTACCCCCGGGCCGGCTCCCGCAGGTGCGGCAGCAGCAGGCGCAGCGCGCGTCCCCGGTGGGAGAGGGCGTCCTTCTCCTCCGGGGACAGCTCGGCCGACGTCACGTCGTGGCCCTCGGGCACGAAGACCGGGTCGTAGCCGAAGCCGTTGGTCCCGCGCGGCTCGCGGGTGATCGTGCCCCGCCACTCGCCGCGCACCACCGTCTCGACGTCGCCGTTCACGAACGCCGCCGTGCAGACGAACGCCGCGCCGCGCCGCTCGTCCGGGACGTCGCGGAGCTGCCCCAGGACGAGCCGCGTGTTGGCCTCGTCGTCGCCGTGCGCACCCGACCAGCGGGCCGACAGGACGCCGGGCATGCCGTTCAGGGCGTCGATGGCGATGCCCGAGTCGTCGGCGACCGACGGCAGGCCGGTGGCGTTGTACGCGTCCCGCGCCTTGGCCAGGGCGTTGCCCTCGAACGTCGGCTCGGTCTCCGGGGCCTCCGGGAACCCGGGCACGTCGTCCAGGCCGACGACCTCGATGCCGTCCAGTCCCTCGGCCAGCAGGATGCGGCGCAGCTCGCCGAGCTTCTTCTTGTTGCGGGACGCCAGCAGCAGCTTCACTTCTTCTTCGCCTTCGGCTCGGGCAGCACGCCGGGGTAGGGCAGGGCCAGCGCCTCGGCCTGCACGCGGTTCAGCTCGGCGCAGCCGGCCAGCGCCAGGTCGAGCATCCGGTCGAGGGTCGAGCGGGCGAACGTGGCGCCCTCCCCGGTGCCCTGCACCTCGATCAGGGTGCCCGCGTCGGTCGCGACGACGTTCATGTCGACCTCGGCGCGCGAGTCCTCCTCGTACGGCAGGTCGAGGCGCACCCGGCCGTCGACCACGCCGACCGACACCGCCGACACGGCGCACGACAGCGGCTGCGGGTCGGCGAGGCGCTTGGCCGCGCCCAGCCAGGTGACGGCGTCGGCCAGGGCCACGTACGCGCCGGTGATCGCCGCGGTGCGGGTCCCGCCGTCGGCCTGGATCACGTCGCAGTCGATGACGATGGTGTTCTCGCCCAGCGCGGCCAGGTCGATGCACGCGCGCAGGGAACGCCCGATCAGGCGACTGATCTCGTGCGTGCGTCCCCCGATCCGGCCCTTCACCGACTCGCGGTCGCTGCGGCTGTGCGTCGCCGACGGCAGCATCGCGTACTCGGCGGTCACCCAGCCCAGGCCCGAGCCGGACCGCCACCGCGGCACGCCCTCGGTCACGCTGGCCGCGCACAGCACGCGGGTGTTCCCGAACTCGATCAACACCGATCCCGCGGGCCACTGCTGGAAGCCGCGGGTGATCCGGATGTCGCGCAGCGCGTCGTCGTTCCTGCCATCGGTCCTCAGCACGGCACTACCCTATTGCGCGGAACCCGGGGACAGCCCACCGGCGTAGGGAGAGGCATGGCACTCGCAGACGACCTGGTGACCATCTTCGGTCCACCGGCGCACCCGTTGCTGGTCCACGCGGTGGTGGTGCTGCTGCCGCTGGCCGCCCTGGGCTCGGTCGCGGCGGCCGTCGTGCCGCGGTGGCGGCAGAAGTACTCGTGGCCCCTGGCGGGGGTGACGCTGATGGGCGTGGGCTCGGTGCCACTGGCCCAGGCCTCCGGCGACCAGCTGTACGCGCGGATGGCCGACCTGGGCAACCCGCAGATCGACCGGCACGCGGAGCTGGGCAACGACCTGCTGCCGTTCGCGCTGGGCTTCGGGGTGGTGGTCGTGGCGCTGCTGGTCGCGGGTCGGCTCGCCGACCGGGAGCGCAGCGCGGCGACGGAGAGCACGACGCCCGTGCCGAGGACGTGGCGGCGGATCGCGGTGGTCGTGAGCGTCCTCGTCGTCGCCGCCGGCGTGGCCACCACCGTCCAGGTGGTCCGCATCGGCCACAGCGGCTCGTCCGCCGTCTGGAACGGCGTGGCCACCTCCTGACCCGGGAGTCCAACCCCCAGGATCCGAGAGTTCTACGTCCAGGACCCGTGAGTTGTCGACTCGCGAGTGAAGACCTCACGGGTCCTGGACGTCGGACTCGCCCGACCTGGGGGTTGGACTCCCGCGGTCAGGGGAGGTTCAGGGGGGTGGGCGAGGACTGCTTCAGGGTGCGGGTCACGGTGCACAGCTCGGCGACCGCGCGGCGGACGGCGGTCTCCAGGACCGCGCGCTGCGCGTCGTCCAGGGACGAGACGTCGTAGTCGAGGGTGACCGGGACGGCGCCCAGCTGGTGCGCGCCCTCGGGCCGCACGTCGTCGGCGCGCGCCACCAGGTCGCCGTCGACGCGACGGGTGACCAGCGTCTCCACCGTCACCGCCGCGCAGCCCGCCGCAGCGGCCAGCAGCAGTTCGACGGGCGTGAACGCGCCCTCGGCGCCCTTCCGACCGACGCGCACCGACGCGCCCCGGTCGTTGGTCGCGGTGAACTCGTGCCGGCCGGTGCGGCGGACCTCGACGTTGGACACGGGGGAAAAGCTAGTCGATCCGGTCGGCCGTGGCGTGCGCCACCTTGCGCACGTACTCCAGGTCCCCGCAGTCGTCGTCGATGCGGTCCTGGCGGATCTCCAGGAACTTCTCCCCCAGCTCCGCGCGGCGCTCCTCGGCGACCTGCTCGCGGGCGTCGTTGAGGATGGTGCGCTCCTCCTCGTCGATGTGGTGGTTGAGCGCCTCGACCAGTTCTTCGAGCTTGCCCTCCCACTCCTCGGACTCGGTGTCGGGGATCTCCATCAGGGCGAGCAGGGCCTGGTGCCCCTCGGCGTGCTCCTCGGCGCCGTGGTCGACTTCGTCGTCGTCGACCTCCTTGTAGCGCTTGAGCGCCGGGTACACCTCGCTCTCCTCGGCTTCGGCGTGGGCGATGAGCAACGCGGCCAGCTCGCCGAGCAGCGTCGACCGGTCGGACCCCCGGTCGCGCAGGGCGCGGAACAGCTCCTCGAACCTGCGGTGGTCCGCCAGGATGAGGTCGACGACGTCAGTTGCCATGGCCGCCGATTACCCGGGTCACCGGCTCGTCAACCACGTACTTCGCGCCCGGTGAGACGAGTTCCGCGGGGCCCTCGAACCGGCTGCGCGCCTCGGCCAGCACGGCCTCCCGGTCGGTCCACGGCGCGACGTGCGTGAGCAGCAGCCGGCCCACCCCGGCCGCCGCCGCGAGCGAACCCGCCTGCACGCCGGACAGGTGCCTGCCGGGCGGCCGGTCCCCGGTGTGCGTCCACGTCGCCTCGGACAGCAGCACGTCCGCGTCCTGAGCGAGGAACCGCAGCTGGTCGCACGGCCCGGTGTCGCCGGTGTACGCGAGGGTGGTCCGCCCGGCGGCGATGCGGAACCCGTAGGACTCGGTGGGGTGCTCGACCCGGACGGCGGTGATCTCGAACGGCCCGACGCGCGTCACGCCGCGGTCGGCGAGGGCGTGGAACTCGAACACGTCCGACAGGTCGGTGGTGAGCAGTTCCTCGGCGGTCTCGGCGTAGGCGCGCGCGAACCTCTCGGGCGCCTCGACCGGCGCGTGCACGGGCAGCTTGCGCGCACGCGTGTCGTGGGGCGGGTGCGTGTGGTAGCGGCGGGTGACGGCCAGGGTGGTGAAGTCGGCGCAGTGGTCCGGGTGCAGGTGGGAGAACAGCAGCGCGTCCAACGAGAACGGGTCGTGGTGCGCCTGGAGCGCCGCGAGCACACCACCGCCCAGTTCGATCGCGAGTCGGCAGCCATCCGCCTCGACGAGGTAGCCGGACGCCGGCCCGTGCGGGCCCGGCAGGCTGCCCGAGCAGCCGAGGATGGTCAACAGCACCCGTGGAGCCTGCCAGGTCACGCGTGGGCGTGGAAGGAGGCGCTTTCCAACCGGGGCAGGAATCGCCGGGCCAGCCGGGCGAACGGTTCGACGGGTCCCGTGCAGGCGAACCGCTGGTCCGGGGGGCCGTCGCGGAACAGGTCGCGCTCGGTGAGCACGCGCACGACGTCCTTCACCGTCTCCTCCGCGCTGGAGACGAGCGTCACGCCGTCGCCCATCACGATCTGGAGCACGCCGGTCAGCAGCGGGTAGTGCGTGCAGCCCAGCACGAGCGTGTCGACCTCGGCCCGCTGGAGCGGTTCCAGGTACGCCTGCGCGAGGCCGAGGACCTGGCGGCCGGAGGTGATCCCGCGCTCCACGAAGTCGACGAACCTCGGGCACGCGGCGGCGGTCACCCGGATGTCGCGCGCGGCGGCGAACGTGTCCTGGTAGGCGCCGGAGGTCACGGTGCCCTGCGTGCCGATCACGCCGACGCGGCCGGTGCGGGTGGCCGCCACGGCACGGCGCACGGCGGGCAGCACGACCTCGACCACGGGCACGTCGTAGCGCTCGCGGGCGTCGCGCAGGCACGCGGCGGAGGCGGTGTTGCAGGCGATGACGAGCAGCTTCACGCCGTCCTCGACGAGCTGGTCGGCGACGGCGAGCGCGTTGCGGCGCACCTCGGCGATGGGCAGCGGGCCGTAGGGGGCGCGCGCCGTGTCGCCCACGTACCTGATCCGCTCGCCGGGCAGCTGGTCCATGATCGCCCGCGCCACGGTCAGCCCGCCGACGCCGGAGTCGAAGATCCCGATGGGCGAGTCGGCTGTGCTCACGCCCCGAGACTAGCCGCGGCCCTCGCGTTCCCGGCCCGGGCGTCCCGCGAGACGCCCCACGCGGCCAGCAGGCCGCCGAGCGCGCCGAACAGGTGCCCCTCCCAGGAGATGCCGGGTTGGCCCGGCAGGACGCCCCACAGCGCCGCGCCGTAGAGGGCGAACACCACGACCGCGAGGAGGATCTGGAGCGGGCTGCGCGCGAACACGCCGCGCACCAGCAGGAACACCAGGAAGCCGAAGACCAGGCCGGACGCGCCGATGTGGCTGGCGTAGGAGCCGAAGAGCCAGACGCCGAGGCCACTGGTGAGCCAGATGACCGCGGTGACCTGGAAGAACTGCTTGATCCCGCCCGAGGTGGCCAGGAAGCCCAGGACCAGCAGCGGCACCGCGTTGCCGGTCAGGTGCGCCCAGTCGCCGTGCAGGAACGGGTACCAGAGGATGTTGTCCCACTCGGAGAAGTCGCGCGGGATGACGCCGTCGTCGAGCCGCCCGCCGAGGACGAAGTCCAGCGCCTCGACCACGTAGAGCAGGCCGACGAAGCCGAGCACGACCGCGGCGGAGAGCACGGGGCTCGGCGGCACGACCCGCTTGGACAGCGGCTTGGCCGCCTTGGGCGTGGCGGGGACCGGCGCGGGCGCCGGTGAGGCGAAGGGGCCGGTGGGGTCCACGCGGTCCAGGTTACGCGCGGACCGGGCGGGGGTGCGGTGGTTCCGGCGCGGGGTTCCCCCTTCCCGTGTGAGAGCGCTCTTGCGCTCCGTAACGCCCCGTAGGCTGTCCCGGTGCCGATCGATGTCGCGGTGAGGACCGAAGCCGCCCTGGGCGAAGCGCCCACGTGGGACCACTCCAGCGGGACCCTGCTGTGGGTGGACGTGCTCGGCAGCGAGGTCCACCGCTACAGCCCCCACAACGGGGACGACGCGGTGCTGGAGGTGCCCCAGCACGTGGGTGCGGCCAAGCCCCGCACGCGCGGCGGGCTGGTGCTCAACCTGCGCGACGGCGTGGCGCTCGTCGACCGCGACGGCACCAAGACGTGGCTGGTGTACTGGGCGCGGGACGGCGTGCGCGGCAACGACGCGGCGATCGACCCGGCGGGCCGGCTGTGGGCGGGCACGATGCGCTACGACGAGGACCCCGGCGGGTGGCTGGCCCGCGTGGAGCCGAGCGGCGACGCGAAGGTCGTGCTCGACGGCGTGGGCGTGAGCAACGGCATCGGCTGGAGCCCGGACGGCTCGCTGATGTACTACGTCGACTCCTCGGAGCGGCGGGTCGACGTGCTGGACTACGACCGCGACACCGGTGAGGCGCGCGACCGCCGCCCGCTCGTCGCCGTGGACCGGGGCGTGCCGGACGGGCTGACCGTGGACGCGTCGGGCGCGGTATGGGTGGCGCTGTGGGGTGGTTCGGCGGTGCGCCGGTACACCCCGGCGGGGAAGCTGGACGCGGAGGTCGAACTGCCCGTGGGCCGGCCCACGGCGTGCTGCTTCGGCGGGCACGACTTCACCGACCTGTACGTGACGACGGCGCGCACCGGGCTGAGCGGGGACGCGCTGAGCGAGCTGGCCGGGTCGGTGCTCGTGCTGCCGGGCGCGGGCGAGGGCCTGCCGTCCCCCGCGTTCGCCGGCTGAGGTCGGTCCGTTCGCCGGCCGGGTCAGACCTCGTACACCTCGTCGGGCGCGGCGAGCGCCACGGGGCCGGGGAACGCCTCGGCCGCGTCGGCGAGCACGCCCGCGCTGTCCGACCACGGCAGCACGTGGGTGAGCACGAGCCGCCCGACGCCCGCCTCCCGCGCGACCTCGCCCGCCTCGCGCCCGCTCATGTGCAGGTAGTTGGCGCGGCCCGCCTGCGCGCGCCACGCGGCGTCGGCGAGCAGCAGGTCCGCGCCCCGGGCCAGTTCGACCAGCTCCCGGCACGGCACCGTGTCGCCGGTGAAGACCAGCGACGAGCCGCCGTGCGTGAGGCGGAACGCGTACGCCTCGCAGATGTGCTTCGCGGCGGCCACCTCGACGACCACGTCGCCCACCTCGTAGCGGCCGGGCTTGAGCGGCACGAAGTCGAACGTCGTGCGCAGGTCCAGCCGCGCCAACTCGGCCCGGTCGGCGGCGTGCGCGGCGGCCAGCCGGGACGGGGCGTGCGAGGGGGCGAACACGGGCAGCCGGCGCTCGCGCACGTCGAACGGCGGCTCCGGGTGCCCCCGGCGGTGGACGGTGAGCGCGCTGAAGTCCGCGCAGTGGTCGAGGTGCAGGTGCGACAGCAGCACGGCGTCGAGGTCGAACGGGTCGCAGTGGCGCGTCAACGCGCCGAACACGCCGCCGCCGAGCTCCAGCACGATGCGGACCCCGCCCGCCGACACCAGGTAGCCGGACGTCGGCAGTCGCGGTCCGGGCGCGCTGCCCGAACACCCGAGCACCGTCAATTGCATGCGCGGAACGATAGCAGCCCGCAGTCGGCAAAAATGCGGAAAGGCGACGCGGCGGAGCTGCCAATATCACTGGCGGATGGGTTCACTCGAATGCATCAACCGGGGGTGCGGGTGTCGGTCGAGATCGAGCGCAAGTTCCTCCTCGGCGCGGAACCCGATTGGCCGTCGGCGGATGCCGGGGCACTGCGCAGGATCGAGTTCGAACAGGTCTATCTGCGGGTTACCGAAGCGGTCGAGAAGCGGATCAGGCGGCGCGTGGACGGCGGTCGGGTCAGCTACGAGTACGCGAGCCTGACCCCCGCGCGCGGCGGCGAGCGGACCGTCGAGGAGGTCGGGATCGACGGCGCCGAGTACGAACGGCTGAAGGCCGGGCGTGACGGCGCCAGGCACGTCATCCGCAAGACGCGCACCACGTTCCCGTGGGGTGACCACGTGTACGAGGTCGACCACATCACCGACCCGGTGAGCCGCGCGTGCTGGCTGCTGGAGGTGCAGGTCGACCGGCGGGACGACGAGGTGGCGATTCCGGAATTCCTGCCGGTGGTGCGCGAGGTCACCGGTGAAGCGGCATATCGCAACGCCCACATCGCCCTGGGCTGAACGGACGGCGGCATTCATGGAACTGCGCGACATCGCGGGGTTCGTGACCGACTACCGGTCGGGCGACGACTCCGCCCTGGTCGATTGCCTGCGCCGGGTGGCGGCGCCGGAATTCCTGCGCCCACTGCTCGCGCACCACGCGGCGGCGGAGGTGCCCGATCGCGCGTACCGACACCCGAACGGCTTCTTGAAGATCGTCCTGCTGGCCGATCCGCAATTCCAGCTGAGGCTGCACGTGTGGCGCCCCGCGCCGGAATACCCGGCGGCGACGGAGAACGTCCACGGCCACCGCTGGGACTTCGCCTCGGCGGTCCTCGCGGGCGGCTACCGCTTCCAGGAGTTCGCGCACGACGCGCGGGGCGAGGACTTCCGCGGCTACCTCTACCACGGCCACGACGGGGGCCGGACGTACTCGATGTCGCCCACCGGCGAGGCGCGGCTGCGGTGCACGTTCGACGCGGAGCTGAGCAGCGGCAGCAGCTACCTGCTGACCACCGACGTGCTGCACCGCGTGGTGGCCCCGACCGGCGGCACCACGGTCTCCCTGGTCCTCCAGGGGCCGCACCGGGAGATCCCGGTGGAGGTCTACGCCAAGGAGGACCTGGAGGCGGGTGGCGCCATCGCGCTCGCCCCGCTGCCGCGCGAGCAGGTCGCGCGGGAACTGGAGCGGGTGCTGGACCTGGTGGGCGGCTGACGCCGGCGGGAACGGTGGGGCGGGGACCGCCGGCGGACCGGCTACGGTTCCCGGCTGCGCCGCTCCAGGTCCGCCAGGTGTTCCGACCAGCGGTAGGCGCCGGGCAGCAGCACGGTCACCGGGACGACCTCGTCGACGCCCACGACGACGCGCACGTCGGGCACGAGGTCCGACAGGACCTGGCGGCAGCGCCCGCACGGGGTGATCACGCCGGTGGTGTCGGCGGCGGCGATCGCGTCCAGCTCGTAGACGCCCTCCGCCGCGGCGGCGCCGAGGACGACCAGCTCGGCGCACGGGCCACCCGTGAAGTGGAAGACGTTGAGGCCGGTGAAGACGCGCCCGTCCGGGGCGCGGCCGGCGGCGGCCACCGTGTGGTGGCGCCACCTCGTGCGCGCGCGGGCCGCGGCGAGGGCGGTGGCCAGCAGGGCGCGGTCGTCGTCGGTCGGCTGCACCGGGCGAGCCTACGAAAGTTTCCGCTACCGCCGCACCCGACCGAATGGGTGCATGTCCGGTTCCAGCAGCTCACTACGCCATTTGAGATTCGCAACTTCCGCGAAACCCGTTGTCAGCGCCGACCGGCCGGACACATAGTGCGATGACCTTCACCGTTTCGAGGAGCAACGATGCTCTTGAGAACCCTTCTCGCCGCCGCCGTGCTGGCGGTGGTCCCCACAGCGGCGGTCTCCACGACGGCGGCCCCCGTCGCGGCGGAGGCCGCTCCCGCGTGCGGCGGGTACGTGGCCCTCACCTACGACGACGGGCCCAGCGCGCAGTTCACCCGCCCCCTGCTGAACGCGCTGCGCTCGGCGGGCGCTCGGGCGACGTTCTTCGACCTGGGGTCGCGCGTGCAGCAGCAGGCGCACCTGGCGCGCGAGACCACGTCGGCGGGCATGTGGATCGCGAACCACTCGTGGTCGCACCCGTACCTGACGAACCTGGGCGCGGCGGCCGTGGCCAAGGAACTCGGTGACACGCAGAACGCGATCCGCAACGCCACCGGCCGGACCCCGACGCTGTTCCGCCCGCCCTACGGCGCGACGAACGCGACCGTGCAGAACGAGGCGCGCAAGCTCGGCCTGACCCAGGTCACCTGGTCGGTCGACTCGCAGGACTGGAACGGCGCGTCGACGGACTCCATAGTCCGCACGGTGACCGCCGCGAACGCGGGGGCGATCGTCCTGATGCACGACGGGTACCAGAGCACGGTCGACGCGGTGCCGCGGATCGTGCGGGGCCTGGCCGCCAAGGGGCTGTGCCCGGGCCGCATCGACGACAACGGACGGGTGGTAGCGCCGTGAGGGCGAAGCTGAGCGCGGTCCTGGCCGCCGTCGCCGCGACCGCGGCGTTCGTGCTGGCCGTCGTCGCGGCACCGCAGGCGTCGGCCGCGACGCTCACCGAGGTCACCGGGTTCGGCGCGAACCCCAGCAACCTCCGCATGCAGATCTACGTGCCCGACCGCACCCAGGCCCGCCCGCCCGTGCTGCTGGCCGTGCACTACTGCACCGGCACGGGCCAGGCGTTCTACTCCGGCACGGAGTTCGCCCGGCTCGCCGACCAGTACGGGTTCATCGTGATCTACCCGACGGCCACCCGGTCGGGCGGCTGCTACGACGTGTCCTCGCCGCAGGCCCTGCGCCGCGACGGCGGCAGCGACCCGGTCGGTCTCGTGTCGATGGTCCGGTACGCGCTCCAGCGCCACAACGGCGACGCGTCCCGGGTGTTCGTCACCGGCGTGTCCTCGGGCGCGATGACCACGAACGTCATGCTCGCCAACTACCCGGACGTGTTCGCGGCCGGTGCGGCGTTCGCGGGCGTCCCGGCGAGCTGCTTCGCCACGACCGACGGCTCGTCGTGGAACAGCGCGTGCGCCAACGGGCAGGTCGACAAGACCCCGCAGGAGTGGGGCAACCTGGTGCGCGCCGCCTACCCGGGCTACTCGGGCGCGCGGCCGCGGGTGCAGCTGTGGCACGGCACCGCCGACGACACGCTGCGCTACCCGAACTTCACCGAAGAGATCGAGCAGTGGACCAACGTCCACGGCCTGTCGACCACGCCGACGTCCACGGACAGCCCGCAGTCGGGCTGGACCCGCACCCGCTACGGGACGGTGGTCGAGGCGATCTCCTTGCAGGGCACCGGGCACAACGTGCTGGGCTCGGGCATGGCGCTGCGGGCCATCCAGTTCTTCGGCCTGGACCGGACCGACCCCACGACCAGCACCACCAGCACGACGACCACCACGACGACCACGACGACGACCACGCCCCCGCCCGGCGGGGCCTGCCGCGTCACGTACTCGGTCAACGCGTGGAACACCGGCCTCACCGCGAACATCACCATCGCCAACACCGGCGCCACCGCGGTCAACGGCTGGGAGCTGGCCTTCACGCTGCCGAGCGGCCAGACCATCACCGGTGGCTGGAGCGCCACCTACTCGCCCACCAGCGGCGCGGTGACGGCCCGCAACGTCAACTACAACCCGACCATCAACGCCGGCGCGTCGGTCGGCATCGGCCTCCAGGCCAACCACAACGGCAACACCGGAAAACCGTCCGCGTTCACCCTCAACGGCGCGGCCTGCACCGTCGCCTGAGCCCGTCCCGGCCCGGGCGCACGACGAAGGGGCCCCCGCTTTGCCCGGCGGGGGCCCCTTCCGCTGTCCGATCAGGCCCAGAGGTGGCCGTCGAGGCGTTCCGCCGCCTCGTCCAACGTGCCCGCGTACGCGCCGGTGGACAGGTACTTCCAGCCCGCGTCGCACACCACGAACGCCACGTCCGCCGGCTCGCCCCTCGCCACCGCCTTCTCCGCCGCGGCCAGCGCCGCGTGCAGGATCGCGCCGGTGGAGATGCCCGCGAAGATGCCCTCCACCTCCAGCAGCTGCCGGGTGCGGCGCAGGGCGTCGTAGGAGCCCACCGAGTAGCGGCCGGTCAGCACCTCGGCGTCGTACAGCTCCGGCACGAACCCCTCGTCGAGGTTGCGCAGGCCGTACACCAGCTCGCCGTACCGGGGCTCGGCCGCGATGACCTGCACGTCGGGCTTGTGCTCGCGCAGGTAGCGGCCGACGCCGACGAGGGTGCCGGTGGTGCCCAGGCCCGCGACGAAGTGCGTGATCGTCGGCAGGTCCTTCAGCAGCTCCGGCCCGGTGCCGTGGTAGTGCGCGCCGGGGTTCGCCGGGTTGCCGTACTGGTAGAGCATCACCCAGTCGGGGTTCTGCGCGGCGAGTTCCTTGGCGGTGGCCACGGCCTGGTTGGAGCCGCCGGCGGCGGGCGAGAACACGATCCGCGCGCCGTACGCCTGGAGCAGCTGCTTGCGCTCCGCCGAGGTGTTCTCCGGCATCACGCACACCAGGCCGTAGCCCTTGAGCTTCGCCGCCATGGCCAGGGCGATGCCCGTGTTGCCCGACGTCGGCTCCAGGATCGTGCAGCCCGGCGTGAGCACGCCCGAGCGCTCGGCCTCCTCGATCATCATCAGGACCGGGCGGTCCTTGATCGAGCCGGTCGGGTTCCGGTCCTCCAGCTTCGCCCACAGCCGCACGTCCTTCGACGGCGACAGCCGCGGCAGCCCCACCAGGGGGGTGCCGCCGACCGCGTCGAGCAGGGAGTCGTACCTGGCCACGGGTGGATCAGCCGCCCGCGACGGCGGGCAGGATCGTCACGGTGTCGCCGTCCTTCACGGCGGCCTCCAGGCCACCCGCGAAGCGCACGTCCTCGTCGTTGACGTAGACGTTGACGAACCGGTGGAGCGCGCCCTCCTTGACCAGGCGCTGCTTCAGGCCACCGTGGTTGGTCTCCAGGTCGTCGATGACCTCGGCGAGCGTGGCGCCCGCGGCCTCGACGGACTTCTGCCCACCGGTGTGGGTGCGCAGGATCGTGGGGATGGAGACGGTGACGGCCATGCTGGGACCTCCGAGGAGCGTGGTTCGGTGACGTGCGACGAAGAACGCGCGGCGCGAGCCGCCCTGGTGCTCGCGGGTGCTGCTGGTGCTCAGGGACAGTCGGGCGTGTCGTCGGAGCCGGTGTGCGCGAACATGTACGACTCGACGACCTCGACCGGTTCCTCGGTCACCACGCCGTCCACGATGCGGTAGGAGCGCAGCTCGTGCTGCTCCGGGTCGCGGGTGGAGACCAGGACGTAGTGCGCGTTCGGCTCGGACGCGTAGGAGACGTCGGTGCGCGACGGGTACGCCTCGGTGGAGGTGTGCGAGTGGTACACGACGATCGTCTCTTCGTCGTTGCGCTCCAGCTCGCGGTGCACCCGGAGCTGCTCCATCGAGTCGAAGCGGTAGAACGTGGGCGAGCGCTCGGCGTTGTCCATCGCGATGAACCGCTCGGGGCGGTCGGACCCCTCCGGACCAGCGATGATCCCGCACGCCTCGTCCGGGTGGTCGCGACGGGCGTGCGCCACCATCGCGTCCACGAGGTCACGGCGAATCACCAGCACGTCCCTCATCCTACGTGGTGGCGGAAGGTGTTCCGCCCTGTGGGAAGCGCCGCTACACCGGCTCCTCGGCCGGCCGGCCGCCGCTCGCGGCCACCGCCTCGGGGGACCTGATCAGGGCCTGGTGGGCGCTGAGGGCCCCGCCGGTGGCCAGCGCCGCGAGCCCCACCGCCGACACGACCCGCGCGACCAGCCCGAACCCGTGCCCGCGCAGGCGGAACGACGTGAGGTAGCACGCGGTGGCCGTCGCGTTGGCCGCGAGGTGCACGAACGCCGTGCGCCGCTCGGCCCGGCCCAGGGTCCCGTACTCGGCCAGCTCGGTGGCCAGCGCGGCGGGCGCGGTGGCCAGGCCGGCCCCGATGAGCGCACGGGACGCGGTGCTCCCGCCGGGCGCCAGGTCGAGGGCGGCGGAGGCGGCGTAGAAGCTCATGGGCAGCACCACGACGGCCGGGTGCACCGGCCTGCCCAGGGCGCGCTTGCGCAGGAGGTTCGTCACCTCCTGCCGCCGCAGGGCGGCGGGCACCAGTTCGGCCAGCGCACCGGCCGCCTTGTCCACCGCTGGACTGGTCTCGACCCACTTGAGCAGCTTCCGCACGCCAGACATGGGGGTCGGGTACCCCGCCGTCCCGATGTCGGAACGTGCCCCGGCGGACCGGTCCGCCGGGGGTCAGCCGACCGCGACCGCGCCTTCCAGCGCCTCGGCGGCCCGGGCGCACAGCACGTCCAGGGGCGCCTCGGAGACGATCCCCGAGGCCACCGCGAACACCGTGGCGGGCACGAGCACCCCGGCCCGCGCGAACCCGTCCCGGGCCGACACGGCCACCCGCCGGCACTCGGCCTGGGTCAGGTCGGCCTCGACCACCACCAATCCCACCGCCGTGTCGCCGACCAGCGCCACGGCCGCCGGCGGCTCCTCCCGGGCGGCCTCGCAGGCGGCGCGCCCGTCCCCCGCGGCCAGCCCCAGGGCGGCGGCGGCGGGCACGATCGGCACCACCTCGGACGGCGCGGCGCCCACCGGGAACCCCACCTCGCGCGCCGCCAGCCACCCCACGACCTCCTCCGCCGCGGCGAGCCCGCCACCGCACAGCACGACCGCGTGCACGTGCCGCACCAGCGTCGTGGGGTCCAGCAGGTCCAGCTCGCGCGTGCCGACCGGCGCGCCACGGACGTCGACGCCCGCCACCGCGCCACCCGGCGCGAGCAGCACCACGACGCCGGGCGCCCGGCCGACGAGCATCAGTCCATGACCGCTTCGACCAGGGTCTCCTGGACCCAGGTGAGCCAGTGGTAGACGCCCAGGTGGGGCGAGCGCGGGTCGTCGGGCGGCAGCTCCTCGGGCATGTCCTCCTGCACGTCCAGCGCCGTGCCCAGGGCCAGGCGGACGTCGTTGAGCGCCGACAGCCACGCCTCCGCCTGCTCCAGCCCCAACCGCACCTCGCCGCCGTCCGCCGGGCACGTGTCCAGCACCACGGCGGCCACACCGGTCTTCAGGTCCAGCAGCTCGGGCTCGTGCAGCGAGCGCAGGGCGTTGGCCGAGTCGACGTCCGACGGGTCGGGCGCGTCGGGGTCGAGGCGGTGGAAGTCGGGCAGCAGCCGGCCGAGGATCGGGTCGTCGGGCGGCGTGGAGGGACCGGTGCGGATGCCGGTCAGCTCGGCCAGCTCGTCCTGCGGCGCCTCGTCGGCGCGGGCGGCGAGCATGTCCTGGATCTGGCTGACCAGGCCGCGCACCACGGCGGCCTCCTGCCGGTCGAACCGGCCGAGCACCTGGTCGCCGGTGCGGCTCCACTTCTTCACGACGAACGCTGCATGGTCGCCCAGAGCCCCGCCGCGTGCAGCTTCGCCACGTCGGCCTCCACCTTGTCCTTGCTCCCGGACGACACGATCGCCCTGCCCTTGTGGTGGACGTCCAGCATCAGCTTCGTCGCGTGGTCGCGGCTGTAGCCGAACAGCTTCTGCAACACGTACGTCACGTAGGACATCAGGTTGACCGGGTCGTTCCAGACCAGGGTCTGCCAGGGGCGGTCCTCGGAGCGGACCTCCTCGGCGGTCGGCTCAACCTGCGTCCGCTCCTGCTCGACGGGCGTGGTCATACCGCCAATGGTGTCATGGGCCGGTCCGTGGCGGAGCCCACAGGTCCGTCTCCGCCGATCGGCTTAGGCTCTGGCCATGTCGACGTCCCTGTTCACCGACCACTACGAGCTGACGATGCTGGCCGCGGCGTTGCGCGACGGCACCGCGGACCGGCCGTGCGTCTTCGAGGTCTTCGCCCGCAGGCTGCCCGAGGGAAGGCGCTACGGCGTGGTCGCGGGCACCGGGAGGCTGCTCGACGCCATCACCTCGTTCACGTTCGGCCCGGACGAGCTGGAACTGCTGGACCGCACGGGCGTGGTCGACCGCGCGACCCTGGACTGGCTGGCCGACTACCGCTTCACCGGTGACGTCGACGGTTACCCGGAGGGCGAGCTGTACTTCCCGGGCTCGCCGGTCCTGTCCGTGCGCGCCCCGTTCGGGGTGGGCGTGGTGCTGGAGACGCTGGCCCTGTCGATCCTGAACCACGACAGCGCCATCGCCTCGGCCGCCGCCCGGATGGTGGGCGCCGCGAACGGCCGCCGGATGATCGAGATGGGTTCGCGCCGCACGCACGAGGAGGCGGCCGTGTCGTCGGCGCGCGCCGCGTACCTGGCGGGCTTCACCGCGACGTCGAACCTGGAGGCGGCCCGGCGGCACGGCATCCCGACCGCCGGGACGTGCGCGCACGCGTTCACCCTGCTGCACGACACCGAGGAGGAGGCGTTCCGCGCGCAGGTGGACGCGCTGGGCGTCGACACCACGCTGCTGGTCGACACCTACGACATCACCAACGGCATCAGGACGGCCGTCGAGGTGGCCGGGCCCGAGCTGGGCGCGGTGCGGATCGACTCGGGCGACCTGGGCGTGCTGGCGCGGCAGGCGCGGGACCAGCTCGACTCGCTGGGCGCGCGGAAGACCCGGATCGTGGTGTCCGGCGACCTGGACGAGTACGCGATCGCGATGCTGCGGGCCGAGCCCGTCGACGCCTACGGCGTGGGCACGTCCCTGGTCACGGGCTCGGGCGCGCCGACCGCGGGCATGGTCTACAAGCTCGTCGAGGTCGAGGGGCGGCCGGTGGCGAAGCGCAGCTCGCACAAGGAGTCGCGCGGCGGGCGCAAGAACGCGCTGCGGCGGCACAAGGAGACGGGCACCGCGCTGGAGGAGGTCGTGTTCCCGCACGACGAGCGGCCCGAGCCCGGCGACCACGACCGGTTGCTGCCGGTGGCGCTGGTCCGGGAGGGGCGGCGGGTGGAAGGCTTGGACACCCTGGCGGAGAGCCGGGAACGGCTGCGCGCCGCCCTGGTGACCGTGCCGTGGGAGGGCCTGAAGCTGTCCCGCGGCGAGCCCGCGATCCCGACGACGTTCCTCTGAGAGGGGTTGGACATGAGCAAGGCACTGGTCGTGGTGGACGTGCAGAACGACTTCTGCGAGGGCGGGTCGCTGGCGGTGGCGGGCGGCGCGGCGGTGGCGGCGGCGATCTCGGCGCACATCGCGTCCGGGTCGTACGACCACGTGGTGGCGACGCGGGACTACCACGTCGACCCGGGCGACCACTTCAGCGAGACGCCGGACTTCGTGGACTCGTGGCCGGTGCACTGCGTGGCCGGGACGGCGGGCGCGTCGTTCCACCCGGAGCTGGACGTGACGGCGGTGGAGGCGGTGTTCTCCAAGGGCGCGTACGCCGCGGCCTACTCGGGCTTCGAGGGCACGGCGGGCGGCGGCGAGTCGCTGGTGGACTGGCTGCGGGCGCGGGACGTGACCGAGGTGGACGTCGTGGGCATCGCGACGGACCACTGCGTGCGGGCGACGGCCCTGGACGCGGCGGCGGCGGGCTTCGGCACGACCGTGCTGCTGGACCTGACGGCGGGCGTGGCCCGGCCGACGGTGGACTCCGCGCTGGCGCGGCTGGGCGAGGCGGGCGTGGCGCTGCGGGGCACGCCGACCGTGGCCTGACCCGGTCCGGGGGGTCACCTCGCCGGGCGACCCCCCGGAGCCGTGTCACGGGGTGGGCGAGCAGGCAGCCGAGCCGACGACCACGTCGCCGGTCACGCCGGACGCCTCGGTGAAGCGGATGTGCAGCAGGGTGATGGCGATGCTGCCGTCGTTCGGCTCGGGCATGACCGTCTCGCCGAACGTGGCCCGCGCGAGAACGGTGCCGTCGGCCTTCCGCACCTCGTGCACGTGGTTGTTCGGCACCTGCTCGGGCAGGCCCGCGAAGCCGCCGAGGCCGTTCGCGCCCCACCCGACCTGGGTGGTGCGGTCGGTCGCCGAGCAGGAGGTCTTCCACTCGGCGATCCGCAGGCGCGGACCGCCGGCGGACACCAGCGCGGACAGCTCGAAGTCCCGGCCGGTCGCCTCGGACGTGGTGGTCGTGCGGTCCGCGGCCGGGTCGACGACGGTGGTGGTGCAGCTGGAGCCGCCCTCCCCGAAGCGGATTCCGGCGCGGGTCACGGGCTCGGACGCGGCGGTGGTGGTGCCGTCCACGGCGCAGGCGGCCAGGGGTGCGATCGCGATGCGGGTGCCCGCCTTGGTGAAGTCGGCGGAGCCGACGGACGCGACGCCCGCCGGGGTGGCCCACGCCGGCGGTGCCGTGAGCAGGCCGAGCGCGAGCGCCGCGGTCAGCGCCCCGACCCGGCGCGCTCGGTAGTGGTTCATGGTGGATGCCCTTCGTCTCGTGCTCGAATGATCGGAGACCGGCCCGCGTGTGCGGCGGATCTCGCCCGTACATCACCTGGTCGAGGAAAGTCCGATACCCGGTCGGGTGAGGAATGACCGTGGGCCGCGAACGGGGACGCGGACCGGGAGCGGTGCGGCGGAGAAGCCGTCCGGCGGGCGAGGACGCGGACGGGATGGGTGCCGACGAGCACGCGGAGCCCGAGTCGACCGCCGACGTCCGCTCGGTCCTGTCGCGCAGCACCGGCACGGGGCACGCCGAACGACGGCGCCTCCTCCGGGAGACCGCCGGAGTCGGTGAGCACGAGCGCGGCCCGCCGCAGGGCGCGCACCAGGTCGGAGTGGTCCAGCGGGCCGGTCACCACGATCCGCTCGTGGCCGCCCAGGACGTCCACGAGCGCCGGGCGGACGGCCGGGTTCGGGTGCGGGGGCAGCAGCACGCGCACGTCGGGGTGCCGGTCGACGACGGCCCGCACGGCGCGCAGCACGCGCTCCGGCGGTTCGCCCCACGACTCGCGCCGGTGCGCGGTGACCAGCACGAGCCGCTCGGAGCGCTCGTCGAGGACCTGCTCCAGCAGGGCGAGGCGGGGGTCGCGGGCGGGCGGGTCGGCGACGGCGGTGCGCTGGACGGCGTCCACGGCGGTGCTGCCGGTGACCACGATGGCGCGGTCGCCAGCCCTTCGCCGAGGTCGTGCCGCCCTGCACGAGGACGGCGGACGGCTCGCGGGTGGTCAGCACCCGGTCCAGCTCGGGCAGCAGGCCGGCCACCGGCTCGGCCTGGCCGCCGGTGGGCCGCGGCACGTCCAGCTCCACGTCGGGGCGCAGGCCGAACGCGCGCAGCGCCTGGTCGACCACGCCGGCGTGCTGTCCGCCGCGGACGATGACGGGCCGCAGCACCGGGTGGTCGGCCAGCGCCAGGGCCACCGGTGCGATCTTCACCGCTTCGGGACGGGTCCCCGCGAGCAGCAGGACTTCCTCCACGTTGTGCCCCCTCCTCCGGATGATCTGCCGAGCAATTGCCCCTATCGGCTTTCCTTCGATCGCATTAAGGGTTACTGCCCTTAATGGATGATCGACTCCACCCGATGCGCCCAGCCACGCCCACGGTCGGTGGACGTCGCCCCTCGGTGGACGTCGCGTCCTCACCCGATCCGGGACCGGGTTCGCCGTACGGGCGTCCGATGACCTTGGGGCGGCCCCTGCCGACCGGACCGACCACGGTGTGGGACGCACCGCGTGACGTGCCCGACTTTGTCGGCTTCCGACGAAGACCGGAGCTGTGACCGCCGGTTAACCTCCGGGACGAAGTCGATCCTCTGGAGGTCCCCAAGTGTCCGTCCTCGCCGTTCCCGGCCGTCGCGCGGTGCTCGCCGACCTGGTCCCCGGCGCGCTCGCGCGCGACATCGCCCTGGTCGTGGCGGGCGCCGGCCTGACCGGCCTGGCCGCCCAGGTGGCGCTGCCGGTGCCGGGCAGCCCCGTGCCGATCACCGGCCAGACGTTCGCCGCCCTGCTCGTCGGCGCGGCCCTGGGCTGGCGGCGCGGCGGCGCGTCGATGGCGCTGTACCTGGTGGCGGGCGTCGCCGGCGTGCCGTGGTTCCAGGGCGCCTCCTCCGGCCTGCCCGCCTCCCTCGGCTACGTCGTCGGCTTCGTGCTCGCGGGCGCGCTGGTCGGCCACCTCGCGGCGCGCGGCGGCGACCGGACCCCGCTGCGGACCGTCGGCACGATGGCCCTGGGCAACCTCGCGATCTACGCGTGCGGCGTGCCGTGGCTGATGGCCGCCGCCGGCGTCGGGTTCGGCAAGGCGCTCCAGCTCGGCGTGACCCCGTTCCTGCTGGGCGACGTGCTCAAGATCGCCCTGGCCGCCGGCCTGCTGCCCGCCGCGTGGGCGCTGGTGAAGCTGGTCAAGCGCAAGTGAACGACGCGCACTTAAGGGCGCTGGACGAGTCGGCCCCCGGCCTGGTGGCCGCCGCGCACGTGGTGGGTTCCGCCGCGCTCGACGACCACCAGCCGGGCTCCGACCTCGACCTCGTGGTCGAGCTGTCCCGCCCGCCGACGCCCGCCGACCTCGCCGCGCTGGCCGCCGCGCAGACCCTCGACCTCGACGTCGTCTACCTCGTCGACGGCGAGCCCGGGCCGTGGGCGCGGGACGGCGAGTTCCGCGTGTCCGGCGGCGAGGTCACGCCCGTGGTGCTGCTCCAGCTCAACGAGCACTCGACCACGCTGCGCGGCGCGCGGCCGTCGTTCGAGGTGACCCGCGCCGAGGTCGAGGACTACTGCCGGCGCAACCTCGTCGAGTACTGGCGGCCGCTGGTGGAGCTGGCCGCCGCCGCGACCGGACCGGGCTTCCCGCAGGGCGTGCTGTGGATCGCGTTCGGCCCGGCGCGGCAGTGGCACACCATCCGCACCGGGGGGATCGTGTCCAAGTCCCGGGCGGGCGAGCTGGCCGCCGCGCACTGGCCGGACCTGGCCGGGGAACTGCTCGACCTGGTCGCGGCGCGGCGGGGCGCGGACGTGGAGCTGACCGCCGCGCACCGGGAAGCGGCCGTGGAACTGGGCAGGCGGGTGCTCGCCGAGGTCTGACGGTGCCGGCGGGTACGGTCTTCGCCGTGCCCGCCACCGCCTCCATCCCCGACACCCGCACCCTGCTCGCCGTGGCCGTGGAGGCCGTGGGCGGGGCCGAGCGACCAGGCCAGGTCGACATGGCCGAGGCCGTCGAGCGCGCGATCCGGACCGGCGAGCACCTGGCCGTGCAGGCGGGCACCGGCACCGGCAAGTCCCTGGCCTACCTCGTGCCGTCGCTGCGGCACGCCGTGGCCGAGGAGTCCACGGTCGTCATCTCCACCGCCACGATCGCGCTCCAGCGGCAGCTGGTGGACCGCGACCTGCCGAGGCTCGCGAAGGCGCTGAAGAAGGAACTGGGCCGCGAGCCGCGCTTCGCGATCCTCAAGGGGCGCCGCAACTACCTGTGCATGCACCGCCTGCACACCGGCGCGCCCGAGGAGCCCGGGGAAGCGGCCCTGTTCGACCCGTTCGCGGTGTCCAGGGTGGGCCGCGAGGTGAAGCGGCTGCACGAGTGGTCCTCCGACACCGAGACCGGTGACCGCGACGAGCTGGTGCCGGGCGTCACCGACCAGGCGTGGCGGCAGGTGTCGGTGACCGCGCGCGAGTGCCTGGGGGTGGCCAAGTGCCCGATCGGCACGGACTGCTTCGCGGAGAGGGCGCGTGCCGAGGCGGGCCGGGCGGACGTCGTCGTCACCAACCACGCGATGCTCGCCGTGGACGCCCTGGAGGGCTACCAGGTGCTGCCCGACCACGACGTGGTGGTGATCGACGAGGCGCACGACCTGGTCGACCGGGTCACCTCGGTCGCGACCGAGGAGCTGAGCGGGGCGCTGGTGGCCACCGCCGCCCGCCGCTGCGGCCGGCTCATCGACCAGTCCGTGGCCGACCGGATGGCGGAGGCGTCCGACGGGCTCGCGATGATCCTGGAGGACGTGCCGCCGGGCAGGCTGGACTCGCTGCCGCAGGCGCTGGCGGGCGCGCTGCGCGCCACCAAGGACGCCGCGCACGCGTGCATCACGTCGCTGGGGCCGGAGCGCAAGGAGGACCCGGAGGGCGCGACGGCGCGCAAGCTGGCGCTGTCCCTGCTCGACGAGGTGCACGACTGCGCGGCGCGCGTGCTGGGGGCGTTCGACGACGACCACGACGTGGTCTGGGTGTCGGGCGACTTCGCCGACCGCGGCAAGGCGCCGTCGCTGCGGGTCGCGCCGCTGGGCGTCGGCGGGCTGCTGCGGGAGCGGCTGTTCGGCAAGCGCACGACCGTGCTGACGTCGGCGACGCTCACCCTCGGCGGCACGTTCGACACGCTGGCCCGGCAGTGGGGGCTGCCCGCCTCGTCGCAGGCGGTGAAGGCCGGGGGCACGGCGACCGACAAGGAGCCGCCGTCCGACCTGGGCGCGGTGAAGTGGACCGGCCTGGACGTGGGCTCGCCGTTCGAGCACGGCAGCAGCGGCATCCTCTACGTCGCCCGCCACCTGCCGCCGCCGGGCCGCGACGGCCTGCCCCCGGCGTACGTGGACGAGATCGAGGGCCTGGTCAACGCCGCGGGCGGGCGCACGCTGGGCCTGTTCTCGTCGATGCGCGCGGCGAAGGCGGCGGCGGAGGCGTTGCGCGGCAAGCTGTCCTACCCGGTGCTGTGCCAGGGCGACGACTCGACCGGCCAGCTGGTGAAGCGGTTCTCGGAGAGCCCGGAGACGTGCCTGTTCGGCACGCTGTCGCTGTGGCAGGGCGTGGACGTGCCCGGTCCGGCGCTCCAGCTCGTGATCATGGACCGCATCCCGTTCCCGCGCCCGGACGACCCGCTGGCCTCCGCGCGGCAGAAGGCCGTGGAGTCGCGCGGCGGCAACGGTTTCCTCACCGTGGCCGCCACGCACGCCGCCCTGCTGCTGGCGCAGGGCGCGGGCCGCCTGCTGCGCTCGATGAGCGACAAGGGCGTGGTGGCCGTCCTGGACCCGCGCCTGGCGACCGCCCGCTACGGCGGTTTCCTGCGCGCCTCGCTGCCGCCGTTCTGGACCACCTACGACCCGGAGGTCGTGCGGGCGGCGCTCAAGCGCCTGGACGCCGCGAACCCGTAGCGGTCGGTGGACGCGGGTCACGGGTCACGTCGTCGGTGGCGGTCGTCGGTCCGGTGCTCGGCACGGGGGCGTGGCGGCGGCGCGGGCGGTCCGGAGCAGCAGGACGGGGGCCGGCCCGGTCCGCGGGCGACCAGGCGGGCCCGCCTGGTCGCCCGCGGGGTGACGTCACACGACCGGTCAGCCGTCGACGAGCAGGCCCCGCAGCGGTCCCTGGAGGCGGCCCGCGCGGCGTGACACGCCGGGCAGGGCGGTCACCCGGTGCTCGCCGTCCGACTCCAGGACCTCGCGCCACAGCCCGTCGACGACCTCGTGCGCCGGGCCGGACACGTCCTCCACCGGGCGCTGGAGGTGCTCGGACCACAGCCGCAGGCGGGTGTCGCGGGCCACGGCGTCGTCGTCGGTCACGACGTTGACCTCGGTGTCGTTGAACAGCGAGTGCTCGTTGAGGTTGGCCGACCCGAGGCTGAGCCAGCGGTCGTCCACGATGGCCAGCTTGGCGTGCACGTACACCGGGCACGAGGTCTCGCCGTCGTGCGAGGTGAGCGTGCCCGCGACGAGTCGCCGCCCGCCGTCGTCGGCGTCGAGCAGGCGGCCGAGCTGGCCGCGGGTGGTGTCCGCGCCGTTGCTGGGCTTGCGCGGCAGCACGAGGACGACCCGGAAGTCGGGGTGCGGCGGGTTCGCCAGCTTCTCGATCAGCACCTCGGTGACCTCGGGCGACCAGAGGAACTGGTTCTCCAGGTACACCAGGCGCTCGGCGGACCGCAGCGCGCGCAGGTAGGAGTCGAGCAGGCTGAACTCGCCGTTGGCCGCGAAGTCGTAGGTGCGCTCCGGGATGGTGCGCACGAGCTGCGCGGACGACGTGCCCGCCGGTTCCGGCACGGACGGCTCGGGCAGCTCCTCCCCGGCGATCTCCTGCCACCGGGAGCGGAAGTGGTCGGCGACGTCCGCGACGACCGGGCCGCGCAGCCGGGTGCCCAGGTCGTGCCAGCCGATGGGGTCGCGGGCGGGGTGCCGGGACGTGTCGTGGCGGTCGCCCTCGATCGCGGTGAGGTCCATGCCGCCGACGAACGCCACCTCGTCGTCCACCACCACGATCTTCTCGTGGTGGCAGTGCAGCGTGCGCTCCCGCGCGTCGATCACGCACGACACGGCGCTGTCGCGGGTGAACTCGGCCTGGTGGGCGAGGACCCGCTTGCGGGTGGGCTGGAACATCGGCACCGGCGGCCCCGCCCACAGCAGCAGCCGCACGGGCACGCGGGTCGCCACCGAGGCGAGCAGGTCGCGCAGCGTCGGCGAGCCCTCCTCGCGGGTCAACCGGAAGTCGGGGCTGGTGCACCAGCCCGCGATGTGCACGAACCGCTTCGCCGACGTGATCGCCTCGGCGATGGCCGGGAGCACCTCGTGCCCGTCGACCAGCACCTCGACCCGGTTGCCGGTCCGCACCGGCCGGTGGGGCGTCCACCAGCCGTCACCGGAGGTCACGTCCCAGCCCAGCTTGCGCAGCCTCCGCGAGTGGTGCGCGCACAGCAGGGTCTCCAGCCCGTCGCCGAGCTTCTCGTCCACAACATCCAGCAGGCCCACGTCACCCATGGTTGCCGCAATGCGGACAAACGAAACACCTACGCGCGGTTGACCGCCACGGTGGCGGTGCCGGGAGCGACCTCCGTGTACCCCGCGTCACGGACGACCACCACGTCCGGACGGGCCACCAGGGCGTCCCAGTCCGCGGCGGACGGCGTGCGCACGGCGCACCGGTACTCCAGCTCCGCCCACTCCTCCAGCTCGACCGGCGACAGGTGCGGCGCGAGGAGCATCGAGGCGTGCCCGACCTGCGCCGCGGCCTTCCCCGCCGTCATCCCCACCCGCGGGTTCAGCCACAGCTCGTGCGCGCCGGGCGGCACCGGCCCCGGCTCGTCGGCGGGCAGCTCGCTGCCGGAGACCTGCAACCGGCTCAGCTCCCGGGGCAGCTCGGACACCTTCCCCGGCACGAACGCCCGCACCTGCGCGCCGCCCACGGTGACCGTCACACCGGGCAGCGCCAGCACGGCCTCCCAGTGCGCGCCCCGCGCCCGCCGCGACACCTTCCGGATGCGCCCGCGCACCCACGCCACCAGCTCGTCGTGCCACTCGCCGCCGGGCGCGGCGCGCTCGTCCAGGCACACCGCGACCGCCGCCGCGGCGGCGGCCTCCAGCACCTCGGTCCGCGACGGCGGGTCGGCCTTCTCGATCCGCAGCACGACCGGCATGGCCCGCACCGCGGCCGGGTCCTCCTCGTCGGTGGCGTAGTGCCGGTCGACGAGCATCCGCAGGACGTCGTTCACAGCCGGTTCAGCTCCAGCCCGTCCGCCGCGTCCGCGGCCTCCACCTCGGCCCTGGTGACGCCGAGGACGAACAGCACCGCGTCCAGGAAGGGGTGCGACAGCGCGGTGTCCGCGACCTCCCGCAGCGCGGGCTTGGCGTTGAACGCGATGCCCAGCCCGGCCGCGCCGAGCATGTCGATGTCGTTCGCGCCGTCGCCGACGGCCACGGTCTGCGCCAGCGGGATGCCCTGCCGCTCGGCGAACCGCCGCAGCGCCACCGCCTTGCCCGCCCGGTCCACGACCTCGCCCACGACCCGCCCGGTGAGCTTGCCGTCGACGACCTCCAGCTCGTTGGCAGCGCAGAAGTCCAGGTCCAGCTCCTCCACGAGGCTCCGGATGACCCGGGTGAACCCGCCGGACACCACGCCGCAGGTGAAGCCGAGCCTCTTGAGCGTCCGCACGGTCGTGCGCGCGCCCGGCGTCAGCTCCAGCGACGCCGCCACCTCGTCCAGCACCGACTCGTCGAGGCCCTCCAGCAGCGCCACCCGGCGCCGCAGCGACTCCGTGAAGTCCAGCTCACCGCGCATCGCGGCCTCGGTGATCTCCTTGACCTGCGGTTCCACCCCGACGTGCGCGGCGAGCATCTCGATCACCTCGCCCTGGATGAGCGTGGAGTCGACGTCGAACACGACCAGCCGCTTCGCCCGCCGGGTCAGGCCCGCCCGCTCCACGGCGACGTCCAGCCCGTTGCGCGACGACACCTCGGCCAGCGCCGAGCGCAGGTCCGCGTCGCTCTCCTCGGTGTCGTGCGCCACCGACACCCGCAGCTCCAGACCGGTCACCGGGTAGTCCGCGACGCCGCGGATGGCGTCGATGTTCACGCCGAGCGCCGCGAGGCGCCGCGCCACCCCGGTGAACGCGCGCGCCGTCACCGGCCGGCCGATCACGATGACCACGTGGCTCGACTCCAGCCGGGCGGTGCGCTTCGAGTCGGCCCCGACCTCCACCTCCACCTGCATGGACACCGTCGCCATGGCCTGCTCGACGGCCTCCTGGAGGCCCTCCGGGTCGCGGTCGGCGGCGACGAGCACCCCGAGCACCAGCCGACCGCGGATGACGACCTGCTCGACGTCGAGGATCTCCACGCCGTGCCGGGTGAGCACCGCGAACAGCACCGAGGACACCCCCGGCTTGTCCGGTCCGGTGACCGTGATCAGGACGGGCGTGGCGCTGGGCTTGGTCACGACGGCTCCTATGCCTGTGCCGGGACAGCGGTGGGCTGGGGGCGGACAGCGGCGAGCCCCGGCGACCGGCGGCGGTCGTCGGGGCTCGTCGTCGAACCTGCGATCAGGTTACCGGTGGTCGCCCTCGGTGCCCTCGGACGCGGTACCCGACTGGACCGCCTCGGCGGCCTTCTCGGACGGCGCCTTCAGGGCCTTCTCGTGCGAGATGGCCTTGCCGGTGAACGTCACGTGCGCCTCGTCGTGCAGGCGCTCGATCATGTGCGGGTAGTGCAGCTCGAACGCCGGGCGGGCCGAGCGGATGCGGGGCAGCTCGGTGAAGTTGTGCCGCGGCGGCGGGCAGGACGTCGCCCACTCCAGCGAGTTGCCGAAGCCCCACGGGTCGTCCACGTGCACGGTCTCGCCGTAGCGGTAGGACTTGAACACGTTCCAGATGAACGGCAGCGTCGAGGCGCCCAGGACGTACGCGCCGATCGTGGAGATCACGTTCAGCGTGGTGAAGCCGTCGGTCGCCAGGTAGTCGGCGTACCGGCGCGGCATGCCCTCGTTGCCCAGCCAGTGCTGCACCAGGAACGTGCCGTGGAAGCCGATGAACGTGGTCCAGAAGTGGAGCTTGCCCAGCGGCTCGTCCATCATCCGGCCGGTGAACTTCGGGAACCAGAAGTAGATGCCCGCGAACGTGGCGAACACGATCGTGCCGTAGAGCACGTAGTGGAAGTGGGCGACCACGAAGTACGTGTCCGACACGTGGAAGTCGATCGCCGGCGCGGCCAGCAGGATGCCCGACAGACCGCCGAAGAGGAACGTGACGATGAAGCCGATGCTGAACAGCATGGGCGTCTCGAACGTCAACTGCCCCTTCCACATCGTGCCGATCCAGTTGAAGAACTTGATGCCGGTCGGCACGGCGATGAGGAACGTCATGAACGCGAAGAACGGCAGCAGCACGGCGCCGGTGGCGTACATGTGGTGCGCCCACACGGCGACCGAGAGGGCCGCGATGCCGAGCGTCGCGTAGACCAGGCCGTTGTAGCCGAAGATCGGCTTGCGGCTGAACACCGGGAAGATCTCGGACACGATGCCGAAGAACGGCAGCGCGACGATGTAGACCTCGGGGTGGCCGAAGAACCAGAACAGGTGCTGCCACAGGATCACGCCGCCGTTGGCGGGGTCGAACACGTGGGCGCCCAGGTGGCGGTCGGCCAGCAGGCCCAGCAGCGCGGCGGTCAGGATCGGGAACGCCAGCAGCACGAGCACCGAGGTCACCAGGATGTTCCAGGTGAAGATCGGCATGCGGAACATGGTCATGCCGGGCGCCCGGAGGCAGACCACCGTGGTGATCATGTTGACCGCGCCGAGGATGGTGCCGAGACCACCGACGACCAGGCCGGAGATCCACAGGTCGGCGCCGGCGCCGGGCGAGTGGATGGCGTTCGACAGCGGCGTGTAGGCGAACCAGCCGAAGTCGGCCGCGCCGCCCGGCGTGATGAAGCCCGCCATGACGATCAGGCCGCCGAACAGGTACAGCCAGTACGAGAACGCGTTGAGCCGCGGGAACGCCACGTCGGGCGAGCCGATCTGGAGCGGCAGGATGAAGTTGGCGAAACCGAACACGATCGGGGTCGCGTAGAGCAGCAGCATCACCGTGCCGTGCATGGTGAACAGCTGGTTGTACTGCTCGGACGAGAGGAACTGCATGCCCGGTCGGGCCAGTTCGGTCCTCATCAGCATGGCCATCGCGCCGCCCACCATGAAGAAGGCGAACGAGGTGACCAGGTACATCAACCCGATCTGCTTGTGGTCCGTGGTGCGGAACATCCGCAGCAGGAACGAACCCTTGACCGCCTTGCGAGTCCCGAAGGGCCGCGTAGCGATCGGCTGCGGGGCTACGGCCGTCACGGTGCCTCCTGCACTGTCTGGTACTGGCTTGACCGGCGGGGAGCGCCACCGGCTCCCCGGATCGTAGACGGCTGCGTTCCGGGGGTCTCGGCTGGGCCGGCTGCTGGATCAAGTGAGGTAGCGCAGGTCACAAGCGTCGACCGCGTGGAGCGGGCACGCCGCGGTCGGGTCCGTCGGGCGCGGCGGACCCGGCCGCGGGTGCCCGAACGGGTCAGGGTCGACGCGGGCGGGTGGCGGCCACCAGGGTCGTGCCCGTGCCGATCAGGACCAGGGACAGCAGCAGCGGGACGAACGGGTCCGCCCCCGTGCGGGCCAGGGCGCCGGACCGGTGGCCCGCCGCCGGCGGGCCCGCCGGCGGCGCCTCGGCGACCGGGGCCGCCGCCGGCGTGGTGGCCAGGGCCGGCGTCGGGGGTGGCGACGTGGCCCGCGTCGCCTCGCGCGGGCCGGGTGCGGTGCCGCCGACCGGTGAGCCGGGGCTGGTCACGGGTCTGTCGCCGGACACGACGGCGGGCGGCGGAGGCGGGGCCGGGACGTCCGGTTCCGCCGTGCCCGGGTCGGGGGGCCGCTCCGACACCTCGGCTCCCGGCTCGGCCGTCGGCAGGTCGGGACCGGGCTCGGGCAGCTCCGGGCCCGGCTCGGGCGTGGGGGTCGGGTCCTCGGACCGGACGGCGGACACCGGTGCGCTCGGCCCCGGATCGGCCAGGGCGGCGGGGCCGCCGACCAGTCCGAGGGCGAGCAGGAGTGCCGTTCCGCCGAGGACGCGGGTTGTCAGGTGCATCGCACACGCTCCGCACGACTGGGTGAGCTGATCGGCGCGGGGAAACCGCTCCCGACCGTGCAATCGCTCGCCGCCGTCCGCGCGCTTCGATGTGCGATCGATTCGTTATGCGCGGTCAGGGCCGGCGGCGGGACCGCAGCGTGAGCACGACCGCGAGACCGGCCGCGACCAGGACGAGGCCCGAGATCAGGAGCCACGTGCCGTCGAAGCCGGTGGAGGCCAGCTCGTCGGGCGACTCACCGGGCACGACGGCCGGGGCGGGCGTGGTCGTGGTGGTGCCCGCGACGTCCGTGGTCGTACCGGCCGCGGCGGTCGTGGTCGTCGTGGTGGTGGCGGTCGTGGAGCCGGCGGTCGTGGTGGTGGGGGCGGTGGTGGTCGTGGTGGTGGTCCGCTCGGACAAGCAGGCGAACCAGTGGCTGATCTCCGGCACGTTGCCGCCGTTGTTCAGGGGGGCGTGCAGGTCGGCCCACGGCAGGTCGCCGAGGTTCGGGTAGACGTTGTAGGCGTCGCCGCCCTTCACCACCACGCCGGTGATGGTGAAGCCCTCGGGCAGGGCGATGACGTCGAGGTACGTCCCGTCGCTGGTGAACGTGCCGGCGGGCAGGGTGCCCTCGCCACCCGGCAGGCCCACGACCTCGCAGGCGTTCCCGGGCCGGCCGATGTCGACGTTGTCCACGTGGGCGGTCGCCCGGTCGTCCCCCGGTTGGGGCGGGGCCTGCCCGGGCGGGGTGGCGGCGGCGGTGCCGGTCACCAGGGCCAGCAGGAGCGCTGCTCCGGTCAGGCCGCGGACGATCAGGTTCATGGTGCGCTCCGTGCGGTCGAGGGGCCGATCGGCGGACGGTACTGGACCGTCCGCCGAATCATCGCCCAGGACCATCCGGGTGATTCACGCTCCACCAATTCGTTATGCCGCGGCGCGGCGGCGTGCCAACCTCGGGTGTGGACGTCGTCTCCGCCCTGGCGCGGCTCCGGGTCCTGGCCCACCGGTCGGGGCTGCCGTGCGACGACCCGGTGGTGCTGCGGAACGGCGGCAACCTGCTCGTGCACCTGCGGCTCGCGCCGGTGGTCGCCCGGGTGGCCGCGGTCACGGCGGCCGTTCGCCCGGACGTGGCCGGGCACTTCCGGCGGGCCGACGCGGTGAGCCGGTTCCTCGCCGCGCGGGGCGTGCCGGTGGTCGAGCCCGTCGGACCGGGCGTGGTCCGGCACGACGGGCTGGTCGTCGCGTTCGCCCGGCACGTGCCGCACGAGCCGGGCGCGCTGCTCGACCCGGCGTCGTTCGCGGCGGCGCTCGCCGAGCTGCACGGCGACGCGCACCCGCGCAACCTGCTGGTCACCGCGTCCGGGCCGGTCTGGAACGACTTCGAGGACACCGGGCGCGGGCCGGTCGGCTGGGACGTGGCGTGCGCGAACCCGAGCCCGTCGTCCGCCGGGGTGCTCCCCCTCGGGGCCGCGGACCCGGAGTTCTGGACGGAGCTGCGGCGGCTGTTCGCGGTCGGCTGGTCACGGGTGCTCGACCTGCGCCGTGGCACGATCGGCGCCGGGGCCGGGGCGGCCGTCGAGGGGGTGCCGGGTGGGTGAGCTGGCGGGGCTGTGGCGCGACGCCGTGCGCGTGCTGGGCGGGGACGTGGGGCCGGAGCCGGTCGACCTGGACGAGCGGTACGCCGAACCGCACCGCGGCTACCACGGCACGGCGCACGTGCTGGCCGTCGTGCGCGACGTGCTGGACCTGGCGGCCGGCCGGACCGACCGCGAGCGGGCCGTGCTCACCCTCGCGGCCCTGGCGCACGACGTGGTCTACGACGGCGTGCCCGGCGAGGACGAGCGGCGCAGCGCCGAGTGGGCGCGCGCACGCCTCGCGGGGCTGCCGGCGGCCGACCGGGTGGCGGGGATCGTGCTCGCCACCACCGACCACGCGTCGGACGACGACCTGACCCGCCTGCTCCTCGACGCCGACCTGGCGGTCCTCGGCTCGGCCCCGGACGCCTACGAGCGGTACCGGGCGGCCGTCCGGGCCGAGTACGCGCACGTGGACGACGCGGCGTGGCGCGCGGGCCGGGGCCGGGTGCTGCGCTCGCTGCTGGACCGCGACCCGCTCTACGCGACGGCGCGGGCGCGCGACCGGTGGGGGCGGCGCGCCCGGGTCAACCTGGCCGCCGAGCTCAGCTCGCTCGGTGACCCGCCATGAGCTGGTCGAACGTGGGGAAGGACGCGGCCACGTCGCTGCCGGTGAAGTTGCCGACCCAGCCGTCGTCGTCGTGGAAGAACCGGATCGACACGTAGTCGGGCCGGGTCCCCATGTCGAACCAGTGGGTGGTGTTCGCGGGGACGCTGAGCAGGTCGCCCTCCTCGCACAGCACGCCGTGCACCCTGCCCCCGACGTGCAGGTAGAACACGCCGGCGCCGCGCGCGAAGAACCGGTCCTCGTCGTCGTCGTGGGTGTGCTCGGCGAGGAACCTCAGCCGCGCCCGCCCGGCCTCCTCCAGCCACGCCGGGTCGTCCGACGGGGCCATCTCCATGGCGTCGACCAGCACGTAGCCCTCGGTCTCGGTGACGCGCGCGACCTGCTCGGCGTACACCTCCAGGGCGTTCTCCCGGGTGACACCGGGCACGACGGGCCACCGCTCGTACCGCACGCCGAGCCGCTTCAACGCGTCGGCGACCTCCACCGGGTCGGAGGTGCGGAGCACCGGGTTCGCGGGATCGGTGTCCGGCCACACGGTGAGCAACGTCATCGCACGCCTCCTGTCTCGACCTTGAAGCGCAGCAGCCACTCCAGGCACTCCAGCCGGTGCCGGGCCCGGGAGAGGTCGTCACCCCACACGTACACCCCGTGCCGCGCCACGAGCAAGGCGGGCACGTCCGCGCGGAACCCGGCCTCGAACGCGTCGCCGAGCACGCCCATGTCCTGGCTGTTCGGCACGACGGGCACGGTCACCACGTCGTCCGCGCGCCGGCCGAAGCCCTTGAGCATCTCCAGGTCGCGCAGCTCGACGCCGCCCGGCCAGCGCTCGGCGGCCACCACGGGCGCCAGCGCGTGCACGTGGACGACGGCGCCCGCGCCGGAGACCGCCGCGATCCGGCCGTGCAGACCGGCCTCGGCGGACGGCACCCGCACCGGGTCGTCCGTCCCGCCGCGCGCGTCGACCAGCACGACGTCGTCGGCGGTCAGCTCGCCCTTGTCCTTGCCGCTGACGGTCACCGCGAGGGTCAGCGGGTCGCGGCCCACGACCACCGACAGGTTGCCGGACGTGCCGCGCATCCAGCCCATCGCGGTGTAGCGGGCGCACTCGGCGGCCAGCGCCTCCCCCGCCGCGCGGACGTCGGCCGTCACAGGGCGGCCACGGTGCGGTGCGGGGCGAAGTCGTCGCCGCCGTGCGGCTCGCCCTCGCGCGCCACGCCGACGGTCCGCCAGCCGGCCTCGGCGGCGGCGTGCAGCTCGGCCGGGACGTCGGAGTAGAAGGTGATCGTGCCGGGGTCCTCGGCCCCGAGCACGGAGGCGATCTCCAGGTACGAGGACGCCTCGCGCTTCGGTCCCGCGTTCGCGGTGTCGAAGTGGTGCTCGAACAGCGGCGTCAGGTCCCCGTCGGTGGTGTGGGCGAAGAACGCCACCTGGCCGGCGACCGAGCCGGAGGAGAACACGGCGAGCCGCACGCCCTCGTCGTGCCACTTCCGCAGCGCGGGCACGACGTCGGGGAAGAACTCGGCCACCAGGTCGCCCTCGGCGTAGCCGCGCTGCCAGATCAGGCCCTGCAACGCCTTCAGCGGCGTGACCTTGCGGTCCGCGTCCATCCAGCCGTGCAGGACGGCGACCAGCTCGTCCGTGCCGCCGGCCACCCCGGACAGCTCGCGGACCTGCGCCACGGCCTCGCGCACGGCCGGGTCGTCGCCGTGCTCGTCGATCCACGGGCCGAGCCGGGGCCGCGCGTAGTCGTACAGGGTCACCAGGACCTGGTCGGTGGCACTGAGCGTGCCCTCGATGTCCAGCACAACCCACTCAGTCATGAACGTCCTCGTCGTAGTAGTCGGCCAGCCGACCGGGAGGGTACGCACCGCGGTCGGTGACCACGCTCGTCACGAACCGCGGCGGGGTGACGTCGAACGCCGGGTACAGGCCGCGCGCCCGGTCGGTGGCCGTGCGGCGGCCCAGGGTGTGCAGCACGTCGTCGCCGGACCGGTGCTCGATCGGCACGTCGTCCTTCGTCGGCGCGAGCCGGTCGGGCGCCTGCACCATGGCGAGGAACGGCACGTCGAACGCGTGCGCGGCGACGGCGAGGCCGAGCGTGCCGACCTTGTTCACCACGTGCCCGTCCATGGTGACCCGGTCGGCGGCGGTGAGCAGCACGTCGACGTCGCCGGTGGACATCACGGCCGCGCCCATGCCGTCGGTGATCAGGGTGGTGTCGACGCCCATCTCGCCCAGCGTCTCGGCGGTGAGGCGGGCGCCCTGGAGGTACGGGCGGGTCTCGGTGCAGACGAACCGCAAGCGCTTGCCCATGCCCCGGGCGGCGGTGACGGTCTCGGTCAGGTACAGGTCGGCCCAGCAGTGGGTGAGCACCGCGCCGTCGTCGGGCAGCAGGGCGGCGGTGTGCCGGCCCAGGCTGCGGCTGCGCGCCCGGTAGCGCTCGTCGCCCGCCCGCGCGCCCGCCAGCGCCCCGGCTTCGAGGTCGTCGTGCGCGTCCACGCCGTCGAGCACCGCGGCGACGGCCTTGCGCAGGTGGTTGTTGGTCCTGCGGGTCTCCACCAGCAGCCGTCCGGCCCTGTCCAGGTGGGCGCGGGCCTCGTCGCGCGGCAGGCCGCGGGCCTCGCGGGCGGCGAGCACCATGCCCCACAGGGCGGCGAAGTACGGGCCGGAGGACTGGGTGACCATGTCCTCGATGGCCTTGGCGACCTCGGCGACCGTCGTGCAGCGGACCCACGTGCGCTCGAACGGGAAGTCGCGGCGGTCGAGGACGTGCACGCCGTCGTCCTCCAGGCGCACGCTGCGGGCGAGGAGCGGCTCCATCAGCTGTACCCGGTGAACGGCGGCTGCTCGCCGGTGAGGAAGTGCGCGCCGACCTCGCGGGCCTTGTAGGCGACGGGGTCGTGCAGGGTGAGCGTGCGGGCGTTGCGCCAGAAGCGGTCGAACGCGTAGCCGGCGGCCGTGGCGCGGGCCCCGCACAGCTCGAACACGCGGGCGGTGGTGGTGTTGGCGACCCGGGTGGCCACGACCTTGGCCGAGGAGACGGCGACGGCGGCGTCGGCGCGTTCGTCGGCGGTGAGGTCGGCTCCGCGCTCGGAGGCCGCGTGCAGCAGCGCCGAGGCGTGGTCGGCGAGGAGGCCGGCGGCCCTGGCGTCGGCGACCAGCTCGCCGTAGGCGGCGAGGATGTACGGGTCGTCGGTCGCCGCGTCGACACCGCTGAGGAACCACGGGCGGGTGGTGGTGCGGGTGTAGCGGGCGGCCTCGGCGAGGGCGCCCTCGGCCAGCGCCACGTAGAGCTGGGCGAGGACGAGCTGGAAGCCGAGCGCGGCCAGCGACAGCCGCGGGGTGGTGGCCTCGCCGCCGAGCACCCGCCCGGCGGGCACGAAGACCTCGTCGAACACGACGCCGCCGCTGGCGGTGAGGCGCTGGCCGATGTTGTCCCAGTCGCCCGCGTAGGTGATGCCGTCGGCCTTCGCGTCGACCGTGAAGGTCAGCTTGTCGCCGGTGTCGGCCCGGGTCGCGCTGACCACCAGCCGGTCGGCCACGGACGCCCCGGTGGCGAACGTCTTGCGCCCGCCGACCGCGAACCCGCCGTCGACCGGGGTCAACCGGAGGGCGGCGTCGAGGGGGTTGCTGACCCCGGCCCACAAGAGGTCCGCGCCGGAGATGTCGTCGGGCGCCTCGGCGGGCGGGCCGTCGAACAGGCCCTGCCGCCACACCTGGAGGTAGTGGTAGCCGAGCAGGTGCCCGATGTTGGCGTCCGCCGCGCCGACGACCCTGGTGACCGCCTGCTGCACGGGCCACTCGCGGATGCCGAGCACCCCGGACCTCCGCAGCGCCTCGACCTCGGCGACGGGTTCGGCGCCCCGCCGGTCGCGCTCGGCCGCGTCGACCCGCAGCCCGGTGGCCAGCTCCTCGGCGACGGTCAGCCACTTCTGCCGGCCATCGGTGCTCGTCATCCACTGCCTCCTGCGCGTCCGCGGTCCCGGCGGACGAGCTTAACCGGCGGTCGGCGGCCCGAGCCGGGCGTTCCGCCACGTGGGAGCGCCGGTCAACGGGCGACGTACGTGCCGTGCGCCGCCAGACCGAGGGTGGGGAGCGCGCCCCTGAGGTCGGTCGCGCCGACCGGGCGGGTGGCGACGTGCGCGGCCCAGGTGCGGCGGTCCTGCGCCAGTGCCTCGAGGTACCGCACGCACAGCGACGGCGGGATCGCGTCGCAGCGCTTGCGGGCGGCCCGCAGGGCGATCTCCATCCGCATCGACTCGTGGTCGCGGACCTTGATCCGCCCCAGGATGCCGTCGATGAGGTCGAGCCGGCCCAGCAGGAAGTCCCACCAGTAGTCCTCGTCGGTCGCCGCGCCGAAGCCGCCGTCGTCGTCCAGCAGCGCGAACACGCCCTCGGCCAGGCAGTCGCCGAACTCCTCGACCTGCGCGCGGACCTCGTTCGCGAACGGGTCGTAGGGCTTCTGCACGACCCGCCCGGTGATCGCGGAGCGGCGCAGGCCCTCGTCGTCCAGCAGGAAGAACCAGTCCTCGTTGTAGATCGTCGGGAAGAACGACGACATCGACTCCCGGCCGATGACGAGCGCTCCCCCGCCGATGAACGTGTCCTGCGCGCCGCCGGTGGCGCGGTGGGCGTGGCAGACGACCGAGTTGTCGGGGAACCCGCCGACGGCGAGGCCGACCGCCGCGTACCCGGCCGACAGCAGCCCGGCCGCCGCGTCGAGGTCGCCGGGTGCGGGCACCTTGATGTCGTCGTCCAGGAAGGCCACCCGCCGCCAACCCGCGACGCGCGCGACGAGCAACCCGAGGTTGCGCTTGAGGCTGGTGTCGGTGCCGCGTTCGAACTCGGTGCCGCGCAGCACCTCGGTGGTCGCCAACCGGGGCAGGGCGGTGCGCGGCAGGGCGGTCACGTCGACGACGAGCAGTTCGACGCCCCCGGCGCGTGCCGACTTCGCCAGGCGCTCGGGCTGCGCGCTGCCGCTGGTGAGCACCACGAGCGGGCGCCCCAGGTCGGCCGCCACCCCCAGGGCGGTGTCCAGGCAGGACGCCGGGCGGTTCGTCGGCACGACGATCGCGTCCACCGAGCCGGGTGGGCAGTCGCCCACGTCCACGGTGGTCAGGAGCTTCCCGTGCGACTCGTGGTGCTTCACGGGCGCGCGCGTCGCGACGGTCAACCCCGGCCCTCCGGCCATTCGAAGAGCCGGAACGCCGACTGGGTCCAATCAGGGGTGACGACCTGGCCGTTCACCACGAACACCCTGGTCAGGATGCTGTAGGAATCGCTGTCCCCGAAGCGCTCCACCAGGTAGGCGGTGTTGCGGTCGCGGAACCGGGTGTCGGTCAGGGTGCGCACGACGCCGAGGGTCCCCCGGCCGTACATGCCGTTGCAGATGGTCACGGTGCGCCTGGCGTTGAGCGGGTTGACGCCGCGGTAGAAGTGCGCGACGTCCTCCTGCAGCTCCTCGCGGCCCGCTCCCCCGCCGAGCTTCGGCGCGAAGAGGCGTTCCCCGCCGTCCGGCTCGCGCACCAGGAAACCGCCGGCGTCGGACTCGTCGTGCCTGCCCACCTGGGCGATCGGCATGTCGAGGCGGTCCAGCAGCTCACGGGTGGCCAGGTTCCAGTCCACGCCGCCGAGCAGCACCAGGTGCGTGGTGTAGTCGTCGTGCGTGAGGCTGGAGGCGGTGCGGAAGTTGACCTGGCTGTTCGGGTTCACGGCCCGGATGTGGCCGTACAGCTCGATCAGCGCGTCCAGGTCGGCGTAGGTGTACAGCTCGACGTAGTCCGGTTGCGTGGGGTCGGAGTAGGGCATCCTCGCCCGCATCTCCTCCGGCAGCTGCGCGACCACGATGGTGATGTCGTACCGGTCGTCGAAGTACCAGAACCCGCGTTCGCCGCCTGCGCCGTCCGGCCGCGCCCCGCCCCGCCCGGTGCTCTCGTGGAGGTCGGTCAGCTCCTCCAGCAGCTCCTCGCGGCGGGCCAGCTCGTCCTCGGTCAGCTCGTGGGGCGGGAGCAGCCGGTAGGGGCGGGTGGCGACGGAGCGCCGGGTCGCGAAGAACGTGGCGTAGGCGGCCAGTCGCGACAGGGGCGGGACCTTGGGCTTCGAGCTGCTCTCCCACGAGGACAGCAGGGGCACGCTCGTCGGTTTCTCGGCGCTGAAGGCGGTCGCCAGCTCGCTCTGCGTGATGCCCACCTCGGGCCACTCGGCCTTGCGCAGCGCCTTCAGACGGCGAGCCAGTGAGCTGGGATCACCCGGAACGACCACGTCCGCACGCCCTTCAGTGAACTTCAGCTCAGTAGCTGAAGCGGAGAACATACACCACACCGGAAAAAACAACGAGCCGGAACCCGGAAAGGGCCTTGTCAATCAAGCACATGTGGTCTTACTCTCAACTTACTGAGGTTCACTGAACTTCAGTAGGCATAGCTGAAGTTCACCCAGGAAGCCATCCGGGGGTTGCCATGAACACGCTCGCCGCCTTAGCACAGTCCACCGCGACCACCTCCTACACGCCGCTGGCCGTGATGATCATGACGGGCGCCATGGCGCTGGTCCTGGGCATGGCCCGGTTGCTGCGCCGGGTGCTCGGCATCCTGACGAAGCTGCTCGTCTCGGCCGGGGCCGTCCTGACCGGGTTCGCCACCGTGCTCGCCTTCTGCTCGGTCCTCACCACGGTCATGCTGGTGTACCTCCGCTGACCGGCGCGTGCACGGGCGCCGACATCCCGGTGCCGCGGCTCCCCTTCGACTACGGTGTGCGGGCCCGTGATCGGAAGGGGAGTCGCACGATGGACCTGTCTGGCAGAGCGCCGCGCGGGGGAACGGCCGTCGCCACCAGGGCGGTGCCGCTCCCCGACCGGCGTCCACACCGGACGTCCACACCGCACCTGCTGGAGGCCGAGCAGCTGATCGGCTACCTGTCGCTGCCCACGTGCCCGCTGGCCAACAACACCTACAAGGAGCCGCACCAGCCGAACGTGGTCCGCTGGGGCGCCCCCGGCGACGCCGCGGACTGGGTCAACCGGAGCCAGTGCGCGTCGTTCCAGACCGCGGTGCTCAAGCGCACCTACCGGTGGGCGACGGGCCGGTTCTTCCGCACCCACTTCGGCCTGGCCAGCCCGTTCGCGCGCGACTACCGCCGGGTGTTCGCCGAGCGGGACGTGCCGCACTTCGAGCGGGTCACCCGGGTCGCGGACCTGCGGCCGGGTGACCTGATCGCGGTGGACTACCGCAACGACCAGGACACCAACACCGGGCACGTGGTGATGGTGCGCTCGCTCAAGGGCACCTACACCGCGCCGGGCCGCAGGCTGAACTTCCCCGGCGAGACGCAGTACGCGGTGGAGGTGGCCGACTGCACGTCCGAGCCGCACGGCCTGTACGGGGTGGGCGACTACCGGCGGTACCCGGACAACCGGATCTTCAACGCGGGCGCGCGGACCGACGGCGCTGGCTACGGGCACATGATGTTCTACGCCTCGGACGAGACCGGCGAGTTCACCCGCTACCGGTGGAGCGTCAACACCTCGTCCGCGGGCACCTACCCCGCGGACCGGCGGCCGGTGGCCGCCGCCAGGGTCGTGGGCTGACCCCGGCGGACCCGGGCGGGTCAGCCCTTGCCGACCAGCAGGCGCGTGGAGGCCGTGCCGAGTCCCGTCGGGCCGCGCAGCGCCGTCGGCGACAGCGCCACCCGCGGCCGGCCGTGGTGCTTCAGCAGGTCCGCGTCGTGGTACCGCACCACGTTCTCGTGCCAGTTCAGGATTCCCGCCATCCAGTCCTCCAGCTCGGCGACGTGGGCGGTGAGCGCGGCGCGGGCCTCCCCGTCCAGGGCGAACTCCTCGAACAGGGCGGGCAGCTCGTGCGCCACCGAGTGCCGGAACTGGCGCAGGCGCGCGTTGGCCAGGTCGGTCACGACGGCCCGCGCCCGGTCGCGGTCGACGTCCAGGAAGTTCTCCACGACCACCCCGAGGTTGTGGACCTCGCCCTCGTACTGCACCTCCTTGCGGTACGAGTACAGGTCGTTGAGCAGCGTCGCGTAGTCGATGGCCGAGTTCTCGATGTTCCTGACGGCGCGCGTCCGGTAGATCTCCGGCGGCACCAGGCGGCCGTGGCCGAGCCTCGCCAGGCTCATCGTCAGGTCGGACCCGAACGTCTGCCGCCGCATCTCGACGTAGTCCACCGGGTCGGGCACGCGGTTCTCGTGCTGGTTCTTCAGCTCCCACAGCCAGGCGTCGAGCATGACCCCCACCGCGTCGGACAGCTGCCGCCGGTTCTCCACCGGCATCCCCTCCGTGGTGCGCGCCCACGCCGAGGCGAGCATCCGCTCCAGCGGGGTCACCGCCACCGGGGCCGGTCCCTCCAGCGGCATCATCAGGCGCAGGCGCGCGTCGGTGGCCCTCGCGCCCGCCATGTCGGGCGTGCGGCCGTGCACGACCGGGTAGAGGTCGTCCCCGTACGTGCCGAAGGTCAGCCACATCACCGACGTGGTCAGCTCCTCCGGGGTGCCGTCCGGGTCGATGCCCGCCGAGCACAGCGCGAGGTCCATGTCGCGGTACCGCTCCTCGGTCCACACCCTCGGCACGTCGTCGAACGCGCCCGTCTCGCGCGTCCAGGCCACCCCCCGCTCCAGCACCTCCTTCCAGTGCGGGCTGACCCGCAGCGGGAACGGCATCTCCAGCGCGGGCCTCGGCAGCGACGGCACCTCGCGGAACGGGACGTGGACGAAGCCGCGCAGCCGCCGCGGCGCGGTGGCGACGAGCGAGCGCAGCGCGGAGGTGCCCAGGCCCGTGGGGCCGCCGAGCACGGGCGAGGCGGTCACCGCGCCCTCGTTCATGTAGCGGCTGGAGCGGGCGTGCCACTCGTGGCCGCCGGCCTGCCAGTCCTGCAACCCCTTCACGTAGGCGAGCACCGCGAGCCGGCCCGCCGGGTCGACGCCGTGCTCGTCGAGCAGCGGCGGGACCTCGGTGACGGCGGTGTGCTCGAACTGGTGCAGGCGGGACGTGAGCAGGTCGTTGACCGCCTCGGCGGCCTCCTGGGTGGGGATGCCGAGGAACTTCTCCAGCACCAGCACGCCGTTGCTCAGCTCGCCCTCGTCGAGCACCTCGCGCTCGTAGGAGAACAGGTCGTTGCGCAGGTGCACGGCGTCGGAGAAGGTGTCGCGCAGCACGCCGATCGGCCGCGACAGCGCGATGCGCGCCGGGACCTCCATTCCGGTGACGTGCTCGACGAGGTTGGCCGACCACGGCGCGCCACCCACCTTGCGGCGCATCTCGATGTACTCGATCGGGTTGGACAGGCGGCCCTCGGAGATGTTCAGCAGCTCCCACATCGACTCGTCGAGCAGGTGCTCGGTGTTGTCGGCGAACCGGCGCCGCCAGTCGGCCGAGTGGGCCGGGACGGTGCGCTCCCAGAGGTCCTTGAGGCCCTTCTCGACCGGGTTGGCCGGCTCCTCGGTGATCGGGCCGTCGACCGGCATGAACAGCGGCAACCGGTCGAGGTACGCCTTCGCGCCCGCGACGTCGGGGTTGCGCTTGTAGAGCTCGACGAAGTGGTCGTCGAAGTAGAAGACCCACACGTACCAGTCGGTGACCAGGTCGAGGTCGTCCGGTGACGCGTCCGGGTGCGTGTAGGCGCACAGCAGGGCGTAGTCGTGGGAGTCGAGGTCGTCGTCGGTCCAGATCACCGTGCCGTGCTGGGGCACGTCGATCATGTCCATCTCGTGGGCCCACGCCTTGGTGTGTGCGCGGGCGCGTTCCAGGCTGGGGTTCAGCCGCGCCGGGTAGGGCGTGTAGAAGTGCGGCAACTGGAACGGCTGCGGCATCTGCTCGCACCTCTCGGTCGTGTGGCGTCGGGGGTGTACGCAACCAGTGCCGGGCCGGGCGGCCAAGACCTCGGCGCACTGATCCACACGTTCGAGCGCACCCGTCCCCCTGGTGGCGCAACGCGCTGGTGCTCCCGGTGCGCGCGCTCCGCGCAGCGGGTGCCCGACCGGGTTCGGGTGCACACTGGGTGGTGTGCCCCTGATGGAGCCGGTGGACGCGGAGTTCTTCGAGACCGCGCCGGAGCGCCGCACCTTCGTGCTGGACCTGCCGGTGTCACCCGAACGTGTCTGGCGCGGCCTGACCGCGACGAACCCGTTGTGGTGGTGCCGGCTGATGTCGTCGGTCGAGTACACGTCGCCGCGCCCGTTCGGCGTGGGCACGACGCGCCAGGCGTCGGTGCTGGGCGTGCTGCGGTTGCGCGAGCGCTTCTTCCGCTGGGAGGAGGGGCGGCGGCAGACGTTCACGGTGGACGGGGCGAACCTGCCGGTGTTCCGCCGGTTCGGCGAGGACTACCTGGTGGAGCCGGCGGGCGGCGGGTGCCGGTTCACCTGGACGTTCGCCTACGAGCCCGGCGTGCGCGCCGGCCGCGCCGGGGCCGCGCTCGACGACCGGGTGTTCGCGTCGTTGGCGGCCGACACGCGCCGCCACTTCCGCGGCTGACCCCGCGCGTCACCCGGACGAACCGCCGAGTGCGGTGGATCACGCCCGGACGGGTGAGGTTCGGCTTAGGTTAGGCTCGCCTCATGTCAATGGGAGACACGCTGCTCGCCGGGGAGTCGCTGGTGCTCGCGCACCACGACCGGGCGGTGGTCGAGGGGGTCTCGCTGGAGTTGCGCGCGGGAGCGGTGACGGCGCTGGTGGGGCCCAACGGGTCCGGCAAGTCGACCGTCCTGCGCTCGCTCGCGCGGCTCCACAAGCCCCGCGACGGGCAGGTCCGGCTCGGCGAGCGGTCGGTGTGGGGGCACGCCGCGCTGTCCGGCAAGGAGTTCGCCCGCAACGTCACCCTGCTGACCCAGCAGCGGCCCACGCCGTCCGGGGTGTCGGTGCGCGACGTCGTCTCCTACGGGCGCCACCCCTACCGGACCGGCTGGCGCGGGGTCGACCCCGACGGCAGCGCCGCGATCACCCGCGCGATGGAGCTGACCGGCGTCTCCGCGATGGCCGGGCGCGGCGTGGACGAGCTGTCCGGCGGCGAGCTGCAACGCGTCTGGCTCGCCTCGTGCCTGGCCCAGCGGACCTCCGTGCTGCTGCTCGACGAACCGACCAACCACCTCGACCTGCGCTACCAGGTCGAGGTGCTGGACGTGGTGCGCGACCTGGCCGACGACCACGGCGTGGCGGTCGGCGTGGTGCTCCACGACCTCGACCACGCGGCGATCATCGCCGACGAGGTGGTCCTGCTGTCGGAGGGCCGCGTGGTCGCCGCGGGCGGCGTGCGCGACGTGCTGACCACCGACCACCTCTCCCGCGCCTACGGCGTCGCGGTGCACGTCGCCGAGGACCCCGTCACCGGGGCCGTCCACTGCCGCCCGCTCGGCCGGCACGCGCCCCGCCACGCCTGATCCCGAAACCCCCGAGAGAGGTAAGCGCCATGCGCCTGCTGACCCCTGCCCTCGTGACGGCGGCCGTGCTGCTGTCCGCGTGCGGCACCACCGAGCCACCGGCCGAGAGCACGCCGACCGCGAGCGCGGGCGGACCGGTCACCGTCACCGACGCCCGCGGCAAGGCCGTGGAGCTGGAAGCGCCCGCCGTGAAGGTCGTCGCCCTGGAGTGGGCCGAGGCCGAGGTCGCCGCCTCGCTGGGCGTCATGCCGGTGGGCGTCGCCGACGTCGCCGGCTACAAGACGTGGAACGCCTCCGTCCCGCTCGCCGACACCGTCAAGGACGTCGGCACGCGCAACGAACCGAGCGTGGACGCCATCGTCGCGCTCGACCCGGACGTCGTCGTGATGCCCGAGGGCCGTGACGCGACGCTCGCCGGCCAACTGGAGAAGTACGTCCCGGTCGTCGTCACCAAGGGCAGCGACGCGGCGCGCAACTTCGACCGGCTCGCCGACGACCTGGAGATCGTCGCCAAGGCCGTCGGCAAGGAGGCCGAGGGCGACAAGCTCCTCGCCGACATGAACATCGCGTTGGACGAGGGGAAGGCGTCCGTCGAGGAGCGCGGCCTGGCGGGCACCCCGTTCCTCGTGGCCGACGGCTGGCTCAAGGGCAGCACGGTCAACATCCGCCCGTTCGGCAAGGGCTCGCTGGTCTCCGACGTCGCCGAGCGGATGGGCCTGGTCAACGCCTGGACCGGCGAGGTCGACGCCCAGTGGGGCCTCGGGCAGACCGACGTCGAGGGCCTGACCGCGCTCACCGACCCGAAGACCGTCCTGTTCTACAGCGCCTCCGAGGACGACGTGTTCACCACCGGCCTCGCGGACAACCCGGTGTGGCAGCGGCTGCCGTTCGTCACCTCGGGCAAGGTCCACAAGCTGGAGCCCGGCACCTGGACGTTCGGCGGGCCCAAGTCGGTCGAGCGCGTCGCCGACCAACTGTCGAGCGCGCTCGCCGGCTGATGTTCCGCACCGCCGCCGCGACGGCGGGGATCGTGGCGGCCATCGCCGTCCTCTCCGCCGTCCACCTCACCCAGGGCACGTCGTCCACCGGCGTGCTCGACGTGCTCGCCGCGGTCCTGGGCGACGGTGACGCGCAGACCCTCGCCGTGCTGGAGGGCTCCCGCGTCCCGCGCCTGCTGACCGCGCTGCTGCTCGGCGTGGCCCTCGGCGTCGCGGGCGCCGGCATGCAGTCCGTGGCGCGCAACCCGCTGGCCTCGCCCGACACGCTCGCCGTGAACGCGGGCGCGCACCTGGCCGTGGTCGCCACCGCGGCGTTCGGGCTGAGCCTGCCCGTGCTGTCCTCGGGCGCGGCGGCGTTCGTCGGCGGCCTCGCGGCGGCGGTGGTGGTGCTGGCCCTGTCCGGCGGCGGTTCGGCCGGCCCCCGGCTGGTGCTCGTCGGGTCGGCGGTCGCGCTGACCCTCCAGTCGGCGACGTACCTGCTGCTGCTCCTGTTCGAGCAGGAGACGACCGGCCTGTTCGGCTGGGGCAGCGGGTCGCTGACCGTGAGCGACCTGGACGCGACCGCGCAGATGACGCCGGTCGTGGCGGTCGCCGTCGTCGCGCTGGTCGCGATGGGCAAGTCGCTGGACGTCCTCGCCCTGGGCGACGACAACGCCACCGTGCTCGGGTTGAGGGTGCGGCGCACCCGCGTCGGCGCGGTGCTGCTGACGGTGGCGCTCACGGCGGCGGCGGTGACCGTGGCCGGGCCGCTCGGGTTCGTCGGGCTGAGCGCGCCGGTGATCACCCGGCTGCTGGTGCGGTTCGTCCCGGGCTTCGGGCGGCACCGCGTGCTGGTGCCGGTGTCGGGCCTGGTCGGCGTGCTGATCGTGCTCGGCGCGGACGTGCTGCTGCGGGCCGTGATGGGCTCGGCGGCGGCGGTGCGCGTGCCGACCGGCGTGACCACGACCGTGCTCGGCGCGGTCGTGCTGGTGTGGCTGGCGCGGCGCACCCGGTCGAGCGCCGCGCCGCGGCAGGCGCCCGCCGGTCGGGTCGGCGTGGCCGGTTCGACGCGGCGGCTCGTCGTGACGTGGGTGGCGCTGGGCGCGCTGCTGGTGGCCGCGCCCGTCGTCGGGCTGATGCTCGGCGACCGCCTGGTGCTGCTGGGCGACCTGGCGAACTGGGTGTCCGGGCGCACCGGGACGGCCCTGACGTTCGTGGTGGACCAGCGCCTGCCGAGGGTGCTCGCGGCGCTGGTGGCCGGCGCGGCGCTGGCCGTGGCCGGCTGCGGCATCCAGTCGGTGAGCCGCAACCCGCTCGCCGAACCCGGCCTGCTCGGCATCACGGCGGGCGCGGGCCTGGGCGCGATCGGGTTGATCACGCTGGTGCCGGTGGCCGGCGCGTGGCAGGTCGCCGGGGCCGCCGGGGTGGGCGCGACGCTCGCGTTCGCGCTGGTCTACGGCCTGGCGTGGCGGGCCGGGCTCGACTCGGACCGGTTGGTCGTCATCGGCATCGCGACCTGGTCCGGTGGAACGGCCCTGATCACCCTGCTCATCACCACCTCCGACCCGTGGAACACGGCGAAGGCGCTGACCTGGATGTCCGGGTCCACCTACGGGCGCACGCCGGAGCAGGTCGTGCCGACCCTGCTGGCGCTGGCGCTGCTCCTGCCGCTGCTGTGGTCGCGGCACCGCGAGCTGGACCTGCACAGCCTCGACGACGACACGCCGCGCGTGCTCGGCCTGCGGGTCGAGCGGTCGCGGCTGGTGGTCCTGGTGGCGTCCGGCGTGCTGGCGGCCACCGCGGTGTCCGCGATCGGCGTGGTCGGCTTCGTGGGGCTCGTCGCGCCGCACCTGGCGCGCTCGCTGGTCGGCGGGCGGCACGCGCGGGTCCTGCCGGTGGCGGCGGTGCTCGGCGCGGTGCTGGTCAGCGTCGCCGACACGGTCGGCCGCACCGTCATCTCGCCCGCCCAGATCCCGGCCGGCCTGGTGATCTCGCTGATCGGCACGCCGTACTTCGTGCTGGTGCTGTGGCGCACGCAGGAGATGCGCACGTAGCCGCCGGCCACCGCCCCTCACGCCCGGCGCGACCCGGTGGCCGGACCACGGGGCCGCTCCGGCTCGGCGGGTCAGCGGAAGGCGGTGAGGAACTGGTCGCGGAAGGCGTCCATCGGGCGCACCGGCGCGTCCGGCGCGGGCGTGAGGCCGTCGGTCCAGCCCCACGGGTCGGTGCGCGCCAGGAGGGACGCGTCGCGGGTGACGACGGTGATCGGCACGTCCTTCGAGGCGCCTTCCCCGGTCACCACCTGCGCCGGCTGGTGGTCGCCGAGGAAGACGAGCACGGTGTCGTCGTCGCCGTAGGTCTCCACGTAGGACACCACCGTGTCCACCGCGTACGCGACGGACCTCGCGTAGTCGGCGCGCACCACGTCCGGGTCGCGGCCGAAGACGGCGTCCGGCGGCTCCTCGCCCGCCGCCATGTCGGCGAACACCGCGCCGTCGCCCACGTCCTCCCACGGCAGCCGGGTCGGCAGGGGCGTCCACGGGGCGTGGCTGGACAGCAGCGGGACCACGGCCACCACCGGCTCGTGACCGGGTTGCCGCTCGCGCTCCTGGAACGCCGACAGGGCGTACTGGTCGGGCATGGTCGCGTAGCCGAACCGGGGTCCCCGGTAGCCGAGGTCGTCGGCGGCGTAGATCCGGTGGTGGCGGAAGAACTCCCCCTCCGGCCAGGCGCGGGTGATGCCCGGGACGACGCCCACCGAGCGCCATCCCGCGCGCCGGAACGCGCCGTTGAGCGTGAGCCGGTCGCTCGACACGAGGGTGCGGTAGCGCTGCTGGTTGTCCACCCACAGCCCGGACAGCAGGGTCGCCTGGGCGAGCCAGCTGCCGCCGCCCGCCGTGGGCGAGGTCAGGTAGGCGCTGCGCGCGGCGTACCCGGCGGCGGCGAGGCGGCGCGTGCCGTCGTCCAGGGCTGCCCCGACGACCGGCGCCAGCGCCGGGTCCTCCACCGCCGAGCGCCCGTAGCTCTCCACGAACGCGAGCACGACGTCCTTGCCGCGCAACGAGGTCAGCAGCTCGTCGGCGGGCACGTCGCGGAACGCGTCGGTCGACGCCTCGGCCGCGAACGCCTCCCGGTCGCGCAGCCCGACCCGCACCGCGCGGGCGTGGTCGCCCACGAAGGCCGCCGCGCTGCGCGAGGCCACCGGCACGCCGGGCTCGAAGCCCACGCCGGGCGCCGCGAACCCGACCCACAGGACGGCCACCGCGACCAGCGCCCGCGTCACGCCCACCCGGTGCGCGGCGGCACGGCGGCCCAGCCGCAGCACCGACCGGGCCGTCAGCAGCACCACCGCGCCGATCAGCAGCACGGTCCCCACCACGGCCGCGACGGCCGCGAACCGACCCGCGGTGACGTCCACGTAGTCGACGGCGGGGGCGAGCAGCGGCCAGTCGAGGACGAGGTCGAACGGCCGGTACAGCACCAGGTCGAACCCGATGTCCGCGACCTTGACCACGAGCAGCAGCCCCAGCAGGACCCCGCCGAGCGACGCCACCGGGCCGCGGGCGCGCGGCGGGAGGACCAGGAGGAGCAGCGCGAACAGCAGGCCCTCCACCGGGATGCGCAGGAACGCGGCGGCGGTGAACCGGTCGAGGTCGGCCGGCGCGAGGAGGGCGAACACCACCAGCAGCGCGGCGGACCCGGTCAGCGCGGCGGACGCCACCCGCCTCCCCCGCCCCGGCCGCGCTTCCCGGGCGACGCCCGCGGTCCCCGGTCCGACGGTCCCCGACCCGGGGGCGGCCCCGGGGTCGGGCGTGGACCCGGGGTCGGGCTCGGCCACCGCCATGCGGTCCTCCTGGTTCGGCACTCGGCTCTCGTCGAGGGGGTTCGGCGAACGACCCGCGTGGGTAGGTTGGGGGCGTGACTCGCCCGTACGTCCTGCTCAGCGTCGCGGTCAGCGTGGACGGCCACATCGACGACGACGGGACCGAGCGGTTCCCGCTGTCCAACGCCGAGGACTTCGACCACGTCGACCGGGTCCGCGCCGAGTCCGACGCGATCCTCGTCGGCGCGGCCACCGTGCGCCGCGACAACCCCCGCCTGCTGGTCAACAGCCCCGAGCGGCGGGCCGGGCGCGTCGGGGCCGGGCGGCCGGAGTTCCCGCTCAAGGTCGTCGTGACCGGCAGCGGGGAGCTCGACCGGGACCGCGCGTTCTGGCACTGCGGCGGCGACAAGGTCGTCTACACCACGGATTCCGGCCACCGGACGGCCTCGGCGCTGGCCGACCTCGCCGACGTCGTGCCCCTCGGCCCGAGCGTCGACTTCGGCGCGCTGCTCGACGACCTGGGCGGCCGGGGCGTGGGGCGGCTCATGGTGGAGGGCGGCAGCGCGATCCACACCGGCTTCCTCTCCGCCGGGCTGGCCGACGAGATCCGCATGGCGGTCGCACCCATGCTGATCGGGCAGGCCACCGCCCCGCGCTTCCTCCAGCCGGCCGGGTTCCCCGGCGGCCCGGCCCGCCGCTTCCACCTCGAAGAGGTCGCCAGGCTCGGTGACGTCGCCGTCCTGCGCTACTTCCCCAAGCGCTGAGACCGCGGCCCCCCGACCAGGTCGCGCACGGTGTCGCGGCGGAAGAACGCGATCACCGCCGCCACCACGAGCAGCTCGGCCGGCAGCACGGCGCCCCCGGTGTCCCCGAGGACGAACAGCTCGGTGCACACCGCGCCCGCCATCACGCCCACCAGCCCGAGCGCCGCCGGGCCGCACAGCCGCGGCACGAGCAGGCCCAGCGCCCCGGCGACCTCCAGCACCCCCGTCGCGTACCGCAGCCACTGGCCGAACCCGATCTTCTCGAACTTGCCGACGTACCCGTCGCCGAACAGCGACAGCCCGCTGTGGACGAAGTACGCGGCCAGCAGCACCTGGACCACCCAGAGCACCACGTCGCCCGCGACGCGCGCGGTCGAGGCACGGTCAGACACGGGCCACTCCCCTTCCCACGACCCGGACGGCGGCGTCCCGCCGCAGCCGGGCGACATCACGGCCGAACGACCAGACGAGCGCGCCGAGCGCGAGTCCCACCAGGACGCCGGCCGGCGGCGCGAGGCCGGACGCGGCGACCACCAGCACGATCCCCTGCACGGCGGCCACGACCTTGCGCGCGCGGCTCGGCGGCAGCGGCGCGCGCAGCCAGGTCAGCCCCCACGAGGCGGCGACGAACGCGTACCTCAGCACGCCGATCGCGAGCACCCACGGCCCGAGCGCGAGCGCGACGTGCAGGCTCAGCACGAGGATGAGGAACGCGTCGACCTCCATGTCGAACCGCGCGCCCAGCTCGGACGCGGTGCCGGTGCGCCGGGCGACCCGGCCGTCGACGAAGTCCAGCGACAGCGCCACGGCGGCGAGCGCGACGAGCAGCGCGGTCGCGCCGGAACCGCCGGCGACGAGCGCGGTCACCCCGCCCACCAGCAGGCCGCGCCCCAGCGTGACGCGGTCGGCGGGCCCCAGGCCGGTGGCGGACCGCTGGAGCGCGCCGCCGAGCAGGGTCGCGGTGGCGACGGCGTGGGCGATGCCCGCGACCCAGCCCACCGGGCCGAGGCCGGCGGTGCCGTCCAGCACGCCGAGCAGGAGCACCTGCGCACCCGCCCAGAGGGAAGGTTCCCGCATCAAGGGCTTCCCGAGCGCGGGTTCGCGCACGGCCGGCGCCGCGCTGTGCTGAAGTGTGGTCATCGTGCCCCTCGTCGCTGTGGGCCCCGTTTTCCGGAGGTTGTTGGATGACACGCGTCGGGAGGGCCCTGTGGTTCACCGGATCGGGAAAAAGTGAGATCCGGTCCGCGGAACTGCCCGGACCCGGACCCGGTGACGTGCTGGTGCGGACGCTGTTCTCGGGCGTGAGCCGGGGCACGGAAGCGCTGGTGCTGCGCGGTGGCGTGCCGGAGAGCCAGCACGCGGTGATGCGCGCGCCGTTCCAGGACGGCGAGTTCCCGTGGCCGGTCAAGTACGGCTACCTGAACGTGGGCGTCGTCGAGGAGGGTCCCCTCCTGGGGCGCACGGTGTTCTGCCTCCATCCACACCAGACGCACTACGTGGTGCCCGCCGACGCGGTGACGCCCGTGCCGGACGACGTGCCCGCCGGGCGCGCCGTGCTGGCGGGGACCGTGGAGACGGCGGTGAACGCGCTGTGGGACGCCCGCCCGCGCGTGGGCGACCGGGTCGCGGTGGTCGGCGCGGGGATGGTGGGGTGCGCGGTGGCGGCGCTGCTGCGGCGCGTCCCGGGCGTGCGCCTGGAGCTGGTGGACACCGACCCGGCGCGGGCGGCGGTGGCGGAGGCGTTGGGCGTGCCGTTCGCGCTGCCCGACGACGCGCGGGGCGACCTCGACCTCGTGCTGCACGCGTCGGCCACCGGGGCCGGGCTGGCGACGTCGCTGCGGCTGTCGGCGGCGGAGGGCGAGGTGGTGGAGCTGAGCTGGTACGGCGACCGGCCGGTGTCGGTGCCGCTGGGCGAGGCGTTCCACTCGCGGCGGTTGCGGTTGCGGGCCAGCCAGGTCGGCACGGTGGCGCGCCCGGACCGCACGTACGCGGAGCGGATGGCGCTGGCGCTGGAACTGCTCGCCGACCCCGCGTTCGACGCGCTGATCACCGGGGAGAGCAGCTTCGACGAACTGCCGGACGTGCTGCCGCGCCTGGCGAGCGGCGAGCTGCCCGCGCTGTGCCACCGCGTGGACTACCGGCGCTGACCACCGGTGTTGGCTACGGTTCGGCGCATGTTCCCGACTGACACCACGACCGACGTGCGGGACCGCGGGGCGACCGTCGCGCTGCTGCCCGTCGGCAGCCACGAGCAGCACGGCCCGCACCTGCCGCTGGCCACGGACACGCTGGTCGCGTGCGCGGTCGCCCGCGCCGTCGCGGACGCGCACCCCGTGCTGGTGCTGCCGCCGGTCACGATCTCCTGCTCGCACGAGCACGGGGCGTGGCCCGGCACGGTGAGCATCTCCGCCCGCACCCTGCACGCGGTCGTGGGGGACGTGGCGGAGTCCCTGCGCCGGTCGGGGGTGCCGAACCTGGTGCTGGTCAACGCGCACGGCGGCAACTACGTCCTGTCGAACGTCGTGCAGGAGTCCGAGGGCATGGCGCTGTTCCCGAGCGGCGCGGACTGGGCGGCGGCGCGTGCCGCGGCGGGCGTGGAGACGTCCAACCACGCCGACATGCACGCGGGCGAGCTGGAGACGTCGATCCTGCTGCACGCCCACCCGGAGCTGGTCCGCCCCGGCTTCGAGGGGGCCGACCACCTCGCCGACGACCGCCGGCACCTGCTGACGCTCGGCATGTCCGCGTACACCGCGTCGGGGGTCGTGGGCAGGCCGTCACTGGCGTCGGCCCGCAAGGGCGAGCTGGTCGTCGCGGCGCTCGTCGAGGCGTTCGGGGGCTACCTGGCGCTGTTCTGACCGGGTGCGCAGCAGCGGCACGACGCCGGGCAGGCCGGCCACCAGCGCGAGCGCGCCGTAGACCACGCCGGTGGTCAGGCCCTGCGCGGCGCCCAGCCCGGCCGCGCCGAACGCGACCGCGAGGAACGCCTCGCGCGGCCCGAACCCGCCGACGTTGACCGGCACCGCCATCACCAGCAGCGCGAGGACGGCCAGCGCCGCCACCTGGCCGAGGGGGGCGTCCACCCCGGCGGCGTCGGCGGCGACCGCGAACAGCGCCACGTGCCCGGCGAGGGTCGCCGCCGAGGCCAGCAGCACCTTCGGCAGCACGGCCGGCGCGAGCAGGCCGACCCGCGCGTCCGCCCACACCGCCGCCAGCGCCCGCCGCGCCCGCCGCGACCCGGTCGCGAGGAGGACCGCCACCACCAGCCCGGCCACCACCGGTCCGGCGGCCACCGGTCCGGAGAGGTCGACGTCCGCCGTGCCGGCCACCAGCACCACCAGGCCGGCGGCGACGAGCACCACCTGGCCGGCGGACCGCTCGAACAGCACCGCCCGCACGCCGCGCGCCACGTCGCCGGACTGGCGGCCGTGGTCGACCGCCCGGTGCACGTCGCCGAGCACCCCGGCGGGCAGCACGGCGTTGAGCAGCAGGCCCCGGTAGTAGTCGGGGACGGCCGCGCGCAGCGTCAGCGGCAGGCCGAGCCGGCGGGCGATCAGGCACCACCGCCACGCGCTGAGCACCGTCGTCAGCAGCCCGATGCCCAGCGCCGTCACCACCGACCAGCCGGTGACGGCGCGCAACCCGTCGAGGAACGCGTCCGTGCCGAGCCGCCACCCCAGCGCCGCCAGGACGCCGACCGCGAGGACGAGCCGCAGCCACGGCCACAGGCGCGTCACGACGGCACCGCCAGCAGGTCCGCGTGGTGCACGACCACGCGCGGGTCGGCGGCCTTGCGCCGCAGGTAGTCGGGGGCTTCGTCGGCCAGCCCGGGTTCCTGCTCGACGGCCGCGCCCACCCAGCCGCGCAGCCACTCCCGCGCCAGCGCCGCCCGTTCCGGCCCCAGCCGCCACGGGCTCGGGCTCGTCGTCACGGTCGCGCCCAGCTCCCCGAACGCGGCCGCGGCGGCGCCCACCGCGTCCGGGCCGAGCAGCCCGCCGCGCCGCTGGTGGTCGTTGAACGCGGCCTCGAACGCGGCGTCCAGCGCCTCGGCCGCCGCGAACTCGACCCGGCCCACCACGGACAGCGTGAACAGCGCCGGGCACCCGGCTCCCGCGCACGCCCCGGCGAGGCCGCGCACCTGGTCCGCCGTCAGCAGGTCGAGCAGCGCCGACGCGGTGACGAGCGACGTGCCCGCCAGGTCGGCGGCGGTGAGCGCGGTCAGGTCGCCCTCCCGCGTCTCGGCGGTCACCCCCGGCCCCGTCACGCCCGACCTCGCCAGGTCGAGCAGGCGGGGGTCGCGGTCGTGCAGCACCCAGTGCTGCGCCCCGCCCAGCCGCCGGCCGAGCCACCGTCCCTGCGATCCCGTCCCACACCCGAGATCACGTACCACGAGGGGGTCCCGGTTCAGATGGATCCCGACGAGTCGGTCCACCAGGGCCGTCGAGCGCGCGTCGGCGTCGGCCCCCTCGCGCAGTGCCAGCCATTCCGGGGCGAAGCCAGGGGTGCTCATGGCCGCAGACTAGCCAGCACCCCCGCCAGCGCGTCCGCCGTTTCCTCCCAAGTGGACAGTGCGGCTCGGCGGCGCAGGGCCCGTCCCCGCAGCTCGGCGCGCCACCCGGCGTCCGCGAACCACCGCCGCAACGCCCCCGTGAACGCCTCGGCGTCACCGGCGGGCAGCAGCACACCGCCGTCACCGAGCGCGTCCGGCACGGCACTCGCGATGACCGGCACGCCGCGCGCCAGCGCCTCGGTCACCACCATGCCGTAGGTCTCGGCGCGCGAGGCCAGCACGAACAGGTCCGCCCGGTCGTACTGCGCGGCCAGCGCGTCACCGGTGAGCGGACCGGGCAGCTCGACCCGGTCGCCCAGGTCGTGCCCCAGGCTCCCCGCGCCGACGAACGCGCACGTCCACGGCGCGTCGGCGTTCCCCGCCAGCGCGTCGAGCAGCACGTCGTGACCCTTGCGCGGGGTCAGCGAGGCGACGCACAGCAACCGCGAGGCACCGTCCGTGCCGCGGGACGCGGGAGCCGGGTCGACACCGGGCGGCGCCACGTGCACGTGCCCGAGCCCGTGGCGCGCGGCGACCCCCCTCGCCGCCCCGGGACCGGTCGCGACCACCGCCGACGCGGCCCGCAGCACCCGCCGCTCGCGCGCGTCGAGGTCCGCCGCCACCGCGGCGGGCAACCCGGTCTCGTCGGCCAACGGCAGGTGCACCAGGACGACGACCCGCACCCGCCGGGAGTGCGGCACGACGACCTCGGGCACCCCGCACGCCACCAGCCCGTCCAGCAGCACGACGTCCCCGTCCGGCACGTCCCGCAGCACGCGCTCGAGGTCGTCCGCCCGCGCGGGCCGGGGCAGGTCGCCGCCGACCTCGACCACCCGCAGCCCGAGCAGGTCGGCGACCCGGCGGTCGTAGGCGTTGCCGCCGCTGGGCCGCGCCGGGTCGTCGATGCCCGCCGGCACCGCGAAGCGGACCGTCACAGGGCCCGTTCGTAGCTCGCCCACGCCACGTGCGACTCGTGCAGCGACACCTCGACGCCGCTCAGGCCCTTCGCGCCCTCGCCGAGCCGCCCCGCGTGCACCCTCTCCACGAGCCTGTCCGCGATGTGCTTGGCCAGGAACTCCGTGGAGGTGTTGATCCCGGCGAACTCCGGGACCTCGTCGAGGTTGCGGTAGTTCAGCGCACCGAGGACGGACCGCAGCTCCTCGGTCGCGAGTCCGATGTCGACGACGATGTTGTCCGGATCGAGATCGGTCCGCTTGAACCTCGCGTCCACCACGAACGTCGCCCCGTGCAGGCGCTGTGCCGGACCGAACACCTCGCCGCGGAAGCTGTGGGCGACCATCACGTGGTCGCGAACGGTGATGCTGAACAGGGTGACCTCCGCCGGTGAGGGGGTTACGGTGCAGTGCCGCCGAGCCTAGTGAACGGCGCGGGCGGTGTCGGGGAACGAGGAGCCGGATGCACGAGCAAGCCTTGAACGGCGGGGTCTTCGACGAGGCCGACGTCGCGGAGTCCGAACTGGTCACGCGCCGGGGCGTGTTCCGCGCGATCGCGTTCCGGCACAGCGGTCACGAGCACATGGCGCTGGTGCACGGGGATCTCCGTTCCCGTGACGACGTCCTGGTACGGGTGCACTCCGAGTGCATGACCGGTGACATCTTCCGCGCGATGCGCTGCGAGTGCGGCGACCAGCTCGACGCGGCGCTGGACCGCATCGTCACCGCGGGAGGCGGCATCCTGGTGTACCTGCGCGGTCACGAGGGGCGCGGCATCGGTTTGGTGTCCAAGGTCCGCACGCACGTGCTCCAGGACCAGGGCCTCGACACCCTCGACTCGGCGACCACGCTCGGCCTGCCGGTGGACGTCCGCGACTACACCCCCGCCGCGCACGTCCTGCGCCACCTCCGCGTGCGCTCGGTGCGCCTCATGTCGAACAACCCGGACAAGCTCGCCGCGCTGGAGGCGCACGGCATCCGGGTGACCGCCCGCGTGCCGCTGCTGATGCCCCCGAACCGCCACAACATCGCCTACCTGACCGCGAAGCGCGACCGCCTGGGTCACGACCTGCCGCAGGTGGACGTGTTCGACGGCCCCCACCCGCACGCCGCCGACCGCTGACCATCGACCGCTGACCATCGGCCGCTGACCGTCGACCGCTGACCCGGGTCCGCCGACGGGACGGAGCACCCACCCCGCTCTACTACCCTCTACACGGTACTGCGCATTCCGTAGTAGTATCCGACGCACACCACCGGGGAGGGTCATGGACACCAGTCAGCTGCTCAAGGGGGTGCTGGACCTCGCCGTCCTCGCCGTGCTCCGCAAGGAGGACGGCTACGGCTACGACGTGCTGCGCCGCCTGCGCCAGGGCGGGCTGGACGGCGTGGGCGACGCGTCGGTCTACGGCACCCTGCGCCGGCTCTACAACGCCGGCCTGCTCACCTCGTACGTCGTGCCCAGCGAAGAGGGCCCGCACCGCAAGTACTACAGCCTCAACGAACCCGGCCGGGCCCGCCTGCTCGAATCGGGCCGGACCTGGAGGTCGTTCGCACAGGCGCTCGACGACCTTGTGGGGGAATCCGCATGAACACGCAGACGAACACCGAGGTGCGGGACTACCTGGCCCGCATGCGCGACGAGCTGTCCGACCTGCCCCCGGCCGAGGTGGGCGAGATCATGGACGACGCCGAGGCGCACGTGGCCGAGGTCGCCGAGGAACTGGGCGACGCCTCCTCCACCGCCGCGCTGACCGGGCGGCTGGGCACCCCGCAGGCGTACGCGCGGGAGCTGCGCGCCGCCGCCGGCTACCCCGACCGCACCGCCACCCCGCCGCCGACCACCACCGGCGCGGTGGCCGACGCGAGGTTCGCGCTGTGGAGCCTCGCCGCGGGCACCGCGGCCGCGTTCGTCATCGGCGTCGGCGCCTTCGAGCGCGAACTGCTCCTGGCCCTGGCCTGCCTGTGCGGCCTCGTCTCCCTGGTCCTGGTGTTCACCCGCCGCGACCTCGTGGACAAGGCCGCGCGCCTGCCCGAGCTGGCGGCGGCGCGGCGGGCCCTCGCCCGCACCGACCCGGAGCGCCTCGTGCAGTCGCTGCGCGGGCTGCAACCCGCCTGGTGGGTGGTCCGCGCGCTGGTGGTGGCCGCCTCGGGCGCGCTGGTCTTCAGCGAGCCGTCGGCGATCCTGGTGTCCCTGGCGTTCGGCGCCCTGTGCCTGCTGGCGGGCCCCAAGTCCCGCACCGACCGGCGCTGGCTGTGGATCAGCGTGCCCGCCTCCGGCTTCGCCCTCGGCGTGCTGCTGCTCATCCTCGGTTCCCTGGCCCACCGCTCGGACGGGCCGCCCACCCAGGTCTCCTACGCCCCGGCGCCCGTGCTGCCCACCAACGTGTACGTGTTCGACGAGAACGGCCGACCGCTCACCGGCGTCCACCTCTACGACGAGGACGGCCGGCCGCTCGACACGTCGTGGTCGGGGTGCGACGAGTACCGCGAGGACAACCGCTACCCCCGTCCGCGCGTGGTGCGCGACGAGAACGGCTGCCGCGAGGTGAGCGGCGCGCCGTTCGCCGTGGTCGTGCCGACGACCACCACCCCGAGCGGGTCGCCGTCCGCGACGCCGGCCCCGTCGGTGGACCCGTCCGCCCCGCAGCAGTCCGCCCCGCAGCAGTCCGCCCCGCAGCAGTCCTCGCCGGTGGTGCCGTCGGTGGTGCCGACCGGCTGAGACCCGCGGGCCTCAGCTGAAGCGGACCCGCTCGTTCGGCACGCAGTGGGTCATCCGGAGCCCGGACACGTCCCTCGAACCGTTGGCGCCCAGGTTCGCCAGCCTCCCGCGGTCCTCCGCGGTGAGGTCCTGGCTCGCCAGCGGTTCGAGGTGCGCGACGTCCTTCGGGCCGATCCCCAGACCCTCGCCGACGCGCAGCCCCAGGTCGTCCTCGACCAGGAGGAAGTGCCAGACCATCCGCTCCTGGATGGGCCGGTCGCACTGCGACAGCAGGGTCACGAAGTTGTGCACCAGGTCGTCGCGCTCCCAGTCGTCCATCAGCAGGTAGCGCTGCCCGGCCTGGCGGTAGTCGTCGGTGCGGGGGATGCGCTTGCGGGTCAACCTGCCCCGGATCTCCGGCCCCTGCTCGTCGTGGGTCGGGTACTGCCCCTCCCGCAGGCCGTCGATGATCGACGGCTCGTAGTTGACGTGCGGGTTGCCGCCGCCGCCGTCCACGCCGTAGGACATCTGGCCGTCGCGCTGGTTCGTGCGCACCTCGGCGTGGCGCGCCTGGTTCACCGGCAGCTGGAGGTAGTTGGGGCCGACCCGGTAGCGCTGCGTGTCGCTGTAGGAGAACGTGCGGCCGACCAGCATCTTGTCGTCGGAGAAGTCCAGGCCGTCGACCAGCACGCCGGTGCCGAACGCGATCTGCTCGTTGTCCGCGAAGAAGTCGTCGACGGTGCGGTCGAGCACCATGCGGCCGACCGGCCTGGCCGGGAACTGGTCCTCCGGCCACACCTTCGTGTCGTCCAGCGGGTCGAAGTCCAGCTCGTCGTGCTCGTCGTCGGTCATCAGCTGGACGAGCAGCTCCCACTCCGGGTGCTCGCCGCGCCCGATCGAGTCGAAGAGGTCCTTGGTGGCGTGGCCCAGCTCGGTGGCCTGGAGGACCGCCGCGTCCGCCTCGGTCATGCTCCTGACGCCCACCTTGGGCATCCAGTGGTACTTGACCAGGTGCGAGCCGCCGTCTGCGTCGATCCACTTGTAGGTGTTCACCCCGAAGCCCTGCATGTGCCGGTAGTCGGCGGGGATGCCGCGCGGGCTGAACAGGTTGACCAGCATGTGCATGCACTCCGGCGTCTGCGACATGAAGTCGAAGATCCGGTTCGGCTCCTGCCGGAAGGTCACCGGGTCGGGCTTGAGGGCGTGGATGACATCGGGGAACTTGATGGCGTCGCGGATGAAGAACACGGCCAGGTTGTTGCCGACCAGGTCCCAGTTCCCGTCCTCGGTGTAGAACTTCACCGCGAACCCGCGCGGGTCCCGCGAGCACTCCGACGAGTCCCGCCCGCCGATGACCGTGGAGAACCGGACCGCGACGTCGGTCCGCTTGCCCCGTCCCCGGAACAACTTCGCCCGCGTGTACTTCTCCACGGGCTCGTCCCCCCACGCCCCGTAGCTCTCGAAGTACCCGAAGGCGGTGACCCCGCGTGCGTGCACCACCCGTTCGGGAATCCGCTCACGGTCGAAGTGGCTGATCTTCTCCAGGAACTGGTAGTTCTCCAACGTGGCCGGCCCGCGCGCCCCGACCGTCCGCTGGTTCTGGTTGTCGTAGACCTCGTGCCCCTGCCGGTTGGTCAGCACCGGGCGGTCGTCACCCTGCTCGGGTCCCTTGCTCGCCACATCAGTCATGACCGTCGGGTAGTCCTTCCTGGATCGGCACCACCGACGGCCTACCCGCTACTCCGAGCGGACTAACCGGCAGGCACCCGGACGCGCGGCGACGTCCGGGTGCCGCTCGCCTACCCGCCGATCGTGGGCGGTGCGACCACCTGGTCGTTGCCGACGATGCCGTCGGGGTCGGGCTCCAGGAGGTACGACGGCGCGTTCCGCTCGACGTCCTCGTCGCCCTGCCCCCTCGCGGCGCCGCCGCCCGCGCCGCCCGCCACCCCGGCTCCCGCACCCCCACGGCCGGGCGCGCCCGTGCCGCCCGCGCCCGTGCCGCCGGCTCGGCCGGCCTGGGCGTCACCGCCGTGCGGGAGCAACCCGGTGGACCCGCCGCCCGGGATTCCCCGGGACCCCGCGCCCGGTCCGGCACCGGTTCCCGCGCCGAGCCCGGATCGTCGTCGTCACCCGGAAGACCCCCGACCGGCGGGGGGCACCGCGCCGCGCTCCCGCTCCTCGACCCGGATCGGCTTCGACGGGTCCCCCGGTCGCGGCCGGGGCCGCGGGTTCCGGCCGGGGCGGGGCCTCGGGTGACGGGGCGAACGCGGGTTGCGCGGCAGCGGTCCGCGCCACCGTCCGGTCGTACGCCTCCACGACCCGCGCGGCGGCCGGGTGGTCCTCGCGCTGCCGGTCGAACGCCGCCCGATCGGCCGCCGGCTGCTGCCCGAACACCACCGGATCGGTGATCGTCATCAGTCGTTCGTGGACGGTGCGGGCGTCGAACGGGTGGGCGGGCGGTGGCGGCACGGTCGCCCTGGCCGTGCTCAGGGCGCGCGACTGCCGGGCGAACAACGTGCCCGCGAGCCGCGCCGTCGTCCCCGTCCCGCCGGCCCGGTCGCCCGTGTCCGCCAACGCGCGCCGGGCCTTGTCGCCCACCCCGCCGCCCCAGTCGGCCCCGCTCACCGTGATCGCCTTGCCGATCGCGTCGTTGAAGGTGGCGAGCTGGTTGCCCGACCGGGTCCAGGTGTCGCGCTCGGCACCGAAGACCGGCCGGCCAGGTGACCGCCTGCCTCGGTGGTAGCACGTGCGTTCCCTTCGCCGGCGGCTCGGCGCACCACCCCCGGGTACCTTCCCGCCTGGTCGTGATCGGGCAGTGGACCGCATCGAGTGCGGTCCGGCACCGGGCCGACCTCGCCGGAAGCTCAGGGCTGTCGGCGGTTCGGCTGGTACGCCCCCGGCGGTGGGGCGTCGGGGGTGCTCAGCCCCGGTCGGGCTCGCGATCAAGACCCGCGTCGTGGACGAGCATGGCGAGTTGGACGCGGTTGGCCAGGGACAGCTTGGCCAGGGCGCGGCTGATGTGAGCCTTGACCGTGGCTTCCGACATCGTCAGCCGCGCTCCGATCCCGACGTTCGAGTGGCCGGCGGCGACCTGGCGCGCCACCTGCAATTCCCGCGCGGTCAACGCGGCCAACCGGCGGCTCGCCAGTTCCCGACCGTCCGGTTCCCGCGCGGCGAAGGCCGCGATGAGGCGGCGGGTGACGCCGGGTGCCAGCATCGCGTTGCCCGCGGCGACCGTGCGCACGGCCTCGGCCAGGTCGCGGGGCGGGGTGTCCTTGAGCAGGAAGCCGACCGCGCCGTGCCGCAGCGCGGTGTGCACGTACTCGTCGAGGTCGAAGGTGGTCAGGATGACCACCTTGGGCGCCGGGTCGAGGCGCATCAGCCGACTGGTGGCGGCCAACCCGTCCATGACCGGCATCCGCACATCCAGGAGCACCACGTGCGGGCGGTGGCTCCGGGCCACGCGCACCGCTTCGGCCCCGTCGCCCGCCTCGGCGACCACGCTGATGTCCCCGGAAGCCTCCAGGATCATCCGCAGGCCGGAGCGGATCAGGGCTTCGTCGTCGACCACGACGACCCGGATCACGGCCGCGCCCCGAGCGGCAGGCGCGCCGAGACGGTGAACCCGCCGTCCGGAACGGGTTCGGCTCGCAGCCACCCGCCCAGCAGCTCCACGCGCTCGCGCAGCCCGACCAGCCCGTAGCCGCTCGTGGGCGGTGCGGCCACGGCCACGGCCGGTCGGTCGTTGCGCACGACTACCTCCAGTTCGGTGGGCGTCCTGCGCAGTTCCACCGCGGTCGCCGCGGTGCCCGCGTGCTTGGCCACGTTGGTCAGCCCTTCCTGGACCACCCGGTAGGCGGTGCGGCCGATCGCGGCCGGGATGCCCGTGAGCTCACCGACCTCCCGCCTGACCACCGGGATGCCCGCCGCCCTCGACTCGCGCAGCAGCGCGTCCAGGTCGGCCAGCGTGGGCAGCGGGGTCAGGGGGACGTCACCGCCGGGCGTCCGCAACAGGCCGAGGACCTGGCGCAGTTCGGTGAGCACGTCACGGCCGGTCTCGCGGATCACCTGCGCGCAGTGCGCTGCCCGCTCGTCGCCGGTGCCGACCTCCAGCGCTCCGGCTTGCAGCACCATGAGGCTCACCCGGTGGGCGACCACGTCGTGCAGCTCCCGCCCGATGCGGGCCCGCTCGTCCGCACGCGCCTGCTGGGCCAGCAGGATCTGCTCGCGCTCGGCACGCTCGGCGCGTTCCCGGAACTGGTCCAGCAGTTCCCTCCGGGCGACCCGCCAGGAGCCCAGCAGCATCGGCAGCCACACCACGAGCGCGGCGAGTCCGACCGAGACCAGCGGCGCCTCCCAGAGGTACTTGTTCTTGGCCAGGGAACCGATGGTGAGGGGTGCGCCCACCACCAGGCCGCCCAGCGCTCCGCAGACCACCAGCGCACTCGTCCGCCGCTGTCGTGTGCCGACCGTGTAGGAGGCCAGCACCAGAGCGGGCCACATCGATGCCGTCAGCCACGCCAACGATCCGACCACCGCCACGGGCCACCAAACCCGCCGCACCGCGGTCGCGGCCAATCCGGAGGCCACCGCGCACAGCAGCACCAGCACGTGCGGGGTGAGCCCGGCCTTGACGGTGACCGCGGGCGTCAAGGGGCCGGCGAACGAGCAGGCGACGACGACGACCGGTACGAGTGGGCGGGTCCACCGAGGCGACGCCGGTGTCCCACCCGCATCCGTGGTGACCACAGCTCGAGCCTAAGCGCGGGCTCGGGGTGCGCACCTCAGCCGTTCGTCGTGGGTCACCACGCGCGGACTGCGACTTTTGTCGAAGCCCCCGATGACCGGCCGGCCGATGCCCGCCGGTCGCCGCGGCTCCAGGCTCGCCGCATGACCAATTCATCGAGCATGGTTCGGGTCACCGGGCTGACCAGGCGCTACGGCGGTGGGGACGCCGAAGTCCTGGCGCTGGACGCCGTGGACGTGGCCTTCGACCGCGGCCGGTTCACCGCGGTCATGGGACCGTCCGGTTCGGGCAAGTCGACGCTGCTGCACTGCGCGGCCGGACTCGACCGACCCGACGCGGGGCAGGTGTGGATCGACGACGTCGAGGTGACCGGGCTGGGCGAGCCGGCGTTGACGCACTTCCGCCGTGACCGCGTCGGTTTCGTGTTCCAGTCGTTCAACCTGGTGCCCACGCTGACCGCCGCCGAGAACATCACCCTGCCCGCGGACCTCGCCGGACGCGACGTGCCCCCGCAGGACTTGACCTCGGTGGCCGGGGCGGTCGGGGTGCTCGACCGGCTCGACCACCGTCCCTCGCAGCTCTCCGGCGGTCAGCGGCAGCGCGTGGCCTGCGCCCGCGCGCTGGTGGGGCGGCCGGACGTCGTGTTCGCCGACGAACCCACCGGGTCGTTGGACTCGCGGGCCTCCGCGGGGGTGCTGCGGCTGCTGCGCGACAGCGTGGACGCGGCGGGGCAGACCGTCGTCATGGTCACGCACGACCCGGTCGCCGCCGGCTACGCCGACCGGGTGGTGTTCCTCGCCGACGGCCGCGTGGTCGAGGACATGGCCGAGCCGACCGCGGCAGCGGTGCTCACGCGCCTGCGCGCGTTCGACGAGCAGGTGGTCCGATGAGGCGGCTCGCGCTGCGGGAACTCCTGGCGCACCGGACGCGCACGGTGCTGACGCTGCTCGCGGTGGCGACGAGCGTGGCCCTCGTCGTGCTGGCCTGGGTGGTCGGGGACTCCACCGAGCGCTCCCTGACCGGTGGCGCCCACCGCACCGACGTCGACCTGGTGGTGTTCGCCCCCGCCACCGAAGGGCTCACCCAATCCGACCTCGACCGCGTTCGCGCCCACCGCGGGGTGGTCTCGGCGACCGCTGTCACGCGCGGGTACGCCACGGTGCCGGGCGCGAACGGCAAGCTCGTCTCCGACAGCGGCGAGAACGGCGGGATCGGGTGGACCGACTCCCCCGCCTTCGCGCTGGTCACGGGGCGGGCGCCCGGCTCGCGCGACGAGGTCGCCGTGAACGAGCTGACAGGTCTCGCCCCGGGAACCCGCGCCACCGTGCGGCTCGGGGGCGGGCGCGTGCACGAGGCGACCGTCGTGGGCGTGTTCGCGTTCCGACCGTTCGGCTTCGACATCTCCCCCGACGTGGCGTTCGACCCCGGCACTGCCCGTGTCCTGTTCGGCGAGCGCCACCGGGAAGCACAGGTCGTCCTGTCCTCCGACGCGGACGCCGCCCGGGTGGCCGTCGACCTGACCGCGGCGCTGCCGAATACCCGCGTGGTGACGCGGGACCAGGCCGCCGCCGGCGTGGCGTCGTGGGCACAGCGGAAGTCCAACGAGGTCCGAGGGCCGCTGCTGGCCTTCGGCGCGATCGCGGCGCTGGTCGCCGCGCTGGTCATCGCCAACGCGTTCGCGGTGCAGGTCGCCCAGCGGACCCGGCGGCTGGCCCTGCTCCGTGCCGTCGGCGCGACGCGCGGGCAGGTGCTGGGGGCGGTTTTGCTGGAGGCGGTCGCCGTGGGCCTGTCCGGTGCCACGCTCGGCACGGCCGTGGGCGTGGCCGCGGCGTACCCCGTGGCGGTCGCGGTGCGACCTCCTGGTCAGGCACTCGTATTCGCGGTACCCCCAACGGCCGTCGTGTCCGGGTACGCGGTCGGGGTGCTCGTCACGGTGCTCGCCGCCCTCGGTGCGGCTCGACGCGGCGCCTCGGTGCCCCCGGTGAGCACGTCCACCGACGGGGTGGCACGCCCACGCCGAGCGGCGGTGTGGGTCGGAGTCGGGCTGGTCGCGCTCGGCGTGGGCGGTGTGGCGGTCGCCTCCGGTTCCGACGCCACGGCCGTGGGCGTCGGCGCGGCGTTGTCGGCCTGGCTCGGGCTGCTCCTGCTCACCCCCGTTCTGCTGTCGGTGGTCGTGATCCCCCTGCAGCGGACCCGCCGGACCGTTCCCAAGCTCGTGGGCCGCGGCATCGCCCGGGATCCTCGTCGCGGCGCGGCCACTGTCGTCACCCTGGCCATCGGACTCACCCTCGTCTGCGCCTTCGCCACCTTCGGCGAGTCCGCCACCGCCGCGTCGGCAGAGGAAGTCGAGGAGGTACTACCCGCCACGAGCGTCGTGCTGCTGCCCGCGGGCGGGAGCAGGCTCGACCACGACACCGTGGTGCGGGCCCGCGGACTTCCCGGCCGGGGACCGGTGGCGGCCCTTCGCCTCGGTGATGGGCTGGTCGGCGAGGTGCGCGTGCCGGTCACCGGAGTCGACCCCGACAGCATCGGCACGGCCGTCCACCCTCCCGTGGTGAGCGGACGGGCGGACGTGGCGACAGGAGCGGTCCTCCCGCAGGGCTACGCCGGGCAACTGGGCCTGGGTGTGGGCGACGAGCTGGCCATCCGCGTCGGCGACACCGCGCTACGGCTCCCGGTGACCGGCGTCTACCGGTCCACCGACGTCCTGGACGGCGTCCTGCTGGCCGACTCCACAGCCGGTTCCGGCCTGTCCGACGAGTACCAGGCCGTCTACCTGGCCCTCGCCGCGGACACACCCCCCGCACAGCTGCGCACCTCGGCCGACCGGGCCTTCGCCGACGCGGAGGAAGTCCTGGTCACCGACGTCGCGGGCCTGGTCGAGATCACGGCGGCGGCGACGGACCAACTGCTGCTGGCCGTCTACGGACTGCTCGCGGCCTCCGGGCTGATCGCGCTGCTCGGCGTGGTCAACACCCTGACGCTCTCCGTGGTCGAGCGGCGCGGCGAGATCGGCCTGCTGCGCGTCGTCGGAGCCACCCCGGCCCTCATCCGCCGCCTGATCCGCACCGAAAGCCTCGTCCTGTCCGGTTGCGGTGGCCTGCTGGGCGTGTCGACCGGTCTGGGGCTCGGCGCGGTGGTGCAGCACCTGATGCTGGACCGAGCCTTGACCGCCACCACGGTCCCCTGGCAGGCAGTGGGCGTCGCCCTGGTCACGATGGTGTCGGCCGGCGTGCTGGCCTCGCTCGGTCCCGCACGCAGGGCGTCCGAAGCCGACCACGTGGCCGCAGTGGGCGCGGGGGCTCAGCCGTGACCGGCGCGAAGTCCCCGCCCGGCTTCCGGAGGTGATCGAGCCTCGTGCCGATTCCCTCCACCCGTCGACCCTTCCGCTCGAGAGGGACTTGACCCAAGGCCGGGTAGTTGAGGATTTCCGTGCTCCTGCAGGGAAGTCGGCGACCATGTCGTGGCGGCGTAGAGGCCGGGGCCGATCTTGTGGATGAGTCCGCTGTCGGCCCATCGGGAGAGCTGTCTGCACATGGTGTCGAGGGTGGTGTCGCCGAAGTGGGCCGCGATGTCGCGGGGTCGCCGGAGACGGGTGGAATCTTCCTGTGGCAGGACCGGAATCCGGTGTCTGCGACGTTCGGCGGGGGGGTGATATGGCGGTCGTCCCGGGAAGCGGTGGGTAGCGCGGGCTGCGGATCCGGGGGTTCCAGGACGTCGATGTCGAGGGCGGTGACGGTGCGGTTTCGGTGGGGTCTGCCGTCGGCGCGGCGTTCGCTGTAGCGGGAGATCGGGGATCTGCCCTTGCGGGTGCTCACGCGTGGGTGTCGGGGCGGAAGGAGCGCGGCCAGGAGACGATGCGCGATGACCCCGGATTCTTCGTTGCCGTCGACGATGATTCCTGTCGCCTGGACGGCCTGGCCGCGGGCGGCGTGCGGGGCGATGGTGAACCCGCAGCGGTCGGGATCGGTGCCGGGCCGGGATTGCGCGGTGTCAACCATGACGGTGCGCAGGAAGTAGACACCGACCCGCGAGGGCAGGTCCCGTACCCGACGCTGTACGCGCCGGGTTTCCCCGGGATCGCGTCGACGAGTTCGAACGGGACCACCCGCGTCAGTTCCCCCGGGTGCCCGGAGCGAACCGGCCCGCTGCCACGGTGATCGTGCGGGTGATGGCCGTCAGCGCAGGCGGCAGGACACAATGAGAGGGCAACGGAACTCCTTGGGACAAGCTGTCCTGGTCGACTTCCTGTACCAACGAACTCCGTTGTCCTGCGTCGTGATTCCTGCAGCTCGGTCGCGTGACCAGCAAAACGCTGACTACCCGGCCTTGGGTGAAGTCCCCTCACCACATCAATGAACTGCGCCCAACACGCGCCAATGCATGCCAACCGCGGAGAAGTGCAGCCAACAGGAAGCAGAGCCTCACTCTGCCAGCGCGGTCCGAGAAACGCCCTGACCAGCACAAACAGAGAACCAGCACGTCAGCCGGTGCCGTTCACCGCCGTTCGCAGCCGTCGCACGTCGTTCAACTCCACCGCCTGCTCCAGATCTGCTCCACCCACCGCGGCATGAATAGCCGAAGAGGCCGGACTCAACCGTCGAACACGCGTTCCCCCACATGCAGCGTGAAGCTCGGTCCGCAACCGCAGCGCCGACGCCAACCGCCCGACCAACCGCGAGCCTCGCTCGTGCCATGCCGCGGCTGTCGCCTCGTCCGGAAATCGAAAGCCCGCTGGATCGTCCTGGTCATAGAACAGCCCGGAACTCCTCCCCCCAAGCGTCACCGCTGTCACCGCGGCACTGGCCCTGCGGACCAAACGAGAGAGGAAGCCCGCACGCTCGTCGCACGCGACCCGGCACTCGCACGGGACCTCCGGATCGGCCGACCGGACCTGCCACGGCAGTACGACGACGGCGGCCTGGTCGACATCAACACCGCGCCACCCTCCGTCATCGCGCAGTGCTGCGGACTCGACGACCGCGCAGCCGAGCAGATCGAACGCGCCCGCCGACAACACCCCGTTCCCTTCCAATCGGTCGACGAACTGCTCGCCTTCGCCGAACTGGACGCCAGCACGTGGGCCTGATCCACGAACGAGCGGTCACCCACTCCTGAACACCTGCGCTGCCGATCGAGGCGATCAAGCGAGTGAGACGTCCTCGCCGATCACCGAGTGCGATCCGACGAATCCTGTGCCGCTCTCCTCCTGCCGCAGGACGACACCAAGGGCATGCGGCGCACGGCACCTATGGCGTGGCGGTCCTGTCGTCGAGCAGCTCGGCGGCGCGGGCGATGCCGTCCCACAGCGGCCGCCACCGGTTCTCGTCGTCCCATGCGTACGGGCGCTGGAACGGCGAAGCCACGCAACGGACGTGGCTGCCGCACAGCCCGTCCGGGGTTCCGATGTCGGCGTCCACGACTTCTCCTGGACGATTGGCACCACTACCGCCGCCCGGCCACTTGTCCCAACCGGGTGTCACCTGACTGGACCAAAAATCTAAACAGACTCCACCCGGTGCATGGAGCTTTTGCCGAAGTCTCCACTCAAGGGAACACGGAGAACTGTCACACAGTAGTGGAATACTGACCAAACGTAGAGGTAACCGCATTTCTGCGGACTGACCGCGACTGGTGATCACTACGCTCTACCGTGAGGGGCCGAGGTTGTCCGACCCCAACTACACGCGCATAGTGTTCCTGGTTTACACCAGATTGCAAGGGGATGTCATGAGTCGCGCCTGGGAAGCCGATCCAGTGGCCCAGTTCAAGAAACGGCTGGGCAAATCCCCGTTGCAACTGGGCGTCACCGATGAAGACCCCACCTGCCCGGATGTCTGGGAGTTGACCAACGGCGACGTGGCGGTCATCGGTCGCGACCTCACCGACGACTACGCCGCACGGCTGCCCGACGGCGTGCACATCGGCGCGGACGAGAGGCTCGTCGTGATCCCGGGCGTCATGCTCCGCGCCGCGAAGGCGGACATCCCCGATGAGTGAGCTGACCACCGTGTTCCCCGGGACCAAACTGACCCCGGACGAGTACCTCGCCGATTTCAACCGTGAGTTCTGGCACGACAACAGCGGCGTGAGTTGGAAGCTGGAACGCCGTCAGGAATTCGTCGAGTCCGACAACGCGAGCTGGGAGGCGTCCCGCCGCAATGACTGGACGACCTCCCTGGACCTGTTGGAGAAGCGCCGGGCGAAGCTCGCGGACTACGAGCGCAGGATCACCGACAACGGCATGGAGGTCCGGCGGGTCCGGGTGGTGGAGCAGCCGATCAGCTCCTACCTGCTCTGGGAGCTGAGTTCCCTCCACGTCCGCCACCAGGTGGGCGGGAGAATCCGGGTGGTCGGTCCCGAGCAGATCGAGCCGTTCGAAAGCGGCAGGACAACGCTGCCCGAACTCTTCCTGCTGGCGCGGCCGATCGCCTACCAGGTCCTCTACGACGAGCAGGGCGCACTGGCCGGAGCGGTGAAGTGCGTCGTCCCCGACGAGGTCGGGCGCTGGAAGGCGCTCGTCGCCGATCTGTACGACCGGGGCGAGGAACTCAGCGCGTTCTTCCACCGAGAGGTGGCCCGGCGGCTGCCGTCGACCGGCTGACCGCGTCGTGAACGAGCACGCCGCACGCGCCGGCGACGAGTCCCGCAACGAGCTGAGCGGCTCCGCGGACGACGTGGTGCTGGCCCGCGACGTCAGCGGGGGCGTCCACTTCCACCGCGCCGGGCGGACTCCCACGCCGGTGCCGCGCCAACTGCCCGCCGACGTCCGGGGCTTCGTCAACCGCTCCGAAGCCCTCGACCTGCTCACGCAGCTGTCCGCCGAGGCCGCGAGGCGCGTCGTGGTGTGCGTCGTGGCGGGCACCGCTGGTGTGGGCAAGACGTCCCTGGCGGTGCGCTGGTCGCATCAGGTGGCGGACGACTTCCCGGACGGCCAGTTGTACGTCAACCTGCGCGGCTACGACGCCGGGCCGCCGGTCGGCCCGGCGGAGGCGCTGGACCGTTTCCTGCGCGCCTTGGCTGTGCCCGGCAACCGGGTGCCCGCGGACCTGGACGCGCGATCGGCGTTGTTCCGGTCCTTCCTGGCGGGCAAGCGCTTCCTGATTCTGCTGGACAACGCCGCAACCCCGGGACAGATTCGCCCGCTGCTGCCCGGCACGGCCGGCTGCCTGGTGCTGGTCACCAGCCGCAGCACGCTCGCCGGCCTGGTCTCCAGGGACGGCGCGCACCGGGTGCGCCTGGACGTCCTTCCCCTCGACGAAGCCACCGCGCTGCTGCGCGAACTGCTCGCCGAGCACCGCCCCCACGACGACGAAGGAGACCTGGCAGAGCTCGCCAGGCTGTGCGCCCGCTTGCCGCTGGCCCTGCGGATCGCGGCGGAGCGGGCCGCCGGCAGACCCCGGACACCCCTGCGCGACCTGGTCGACGAACTGCGCGACGAGTCGAGCCTGTGGGACGCCCTCGCATCGGACGACGACTCCGACGCCGTGCGGACGGTGTTCGCGTGGTCGTACCGGGCGCTGTCGCAGCCGGCGAGCCGCCTGTTCCGACTGCTCGGCCTCTACCCCGGCGAGGACTTCGGCCCGCACGCGGTCGCGGCGCTGCTCGGCGACACCGCGGCGACCGCCCGCCGCCTGCTCGACGACCTCGCCGGAGCACACCTGCTCGAACCCACCGCACCCGACCGGTACGAGTTCCACGACCTGCTCCGGCTCTACGCACACGACCAGGCAAGAGCCGAGGAACCACCCGGATCGACCACCGAAGCGCTCGACCGCCTGGCGCTGTGGTACCTCCACACCGCCGCCAACGCGGTCCGTGTACTCGCCCCCGAGACCGCCGAGCGCGAACTGCCCGCCCTGCCCGGGCCGCTGCCGGCTCCGGTGTTCCCCGATCACGAGCAGGCCGTCCTCTGGTACGAGCGCGAACGCCGGAACCTGACCTTCCTCGTCCGCTCCCTGCAACGACGGGAGGCCGACGACCTGGTGTGGCTCCTGGCGGACGTCCTGCGCAAGGTCCACGCGCGCTACAACCACTTCGACGACTGGACCGCCACCGCGACGGCAGCGCTGTCAGCGGCCCGCCGACTCGGCGACCCCGGACGCGAGGCCACCGCCTTGGAAAGCCTGGGCAAAGCCCACGTCCAACACGGTGACCGCAGGCAGGGCGTCGAGCTCCAGAAGCGGGCACTGACGATCAGACGCGAGATCGGCGACCGCCGGGGCGAGGCGGTCTCGACCAACGCGCTCGGCCTGGCACTCCTGCGCGACCACCAACCGCGAGCGGCACTCGACTTCTTCCAACGCGCCGGTGAGATCGCGGCCGAACTGAACGACGACTACAGACTCGCCGTCTCCACCAACACGGCCAACGCCCTCATCGACCTGGACCGCCCCTCCGAAGCCGTCCCACTGTTGACCGCGGCACTGGACGGGTACCGCCGCCTGTCCATCGCCGGTGGCGAGGGCGACGCGCTGCGCGGCCTGAGCCACGCCCACCGACTCCTCGGCGACGCCGCACGAGCCCGCGAGTTCATCCAGGACGCACTGACCATCGCCCGCGACCACCGCAACCCGGCCTGGGAGGCGTTCTGGTCACTGGAGGAGGGCCGGGTGCTGGTCGCGCTCGACACTCCCGCCCAGGCCCTGGCGCCCTACCAACGTGCCGCATCGCTTCAACGGCGTCTGGACGACCGCGTCCGGGAGGCCGCCGCCCTCGACGCGACCGGCGAGGCGTACCAGGCCCTGGGCCGGCACGAGGACGCCACCGAGTTCCACCGGTACGCGGTGGACACGTTCCGGCGATTCAACGAGAGATGGGCACTGGCCGTCGCACTGCACAACCTGGCGACGGCCCTGCTCACCACTGGTGACTCACAGGCCGCAGCAACCCACCTGGACGAGGCAGCAGCCCTGCTCGCGACCTACGACGACCCGGCGGCGCGCCACCTGCACGCCAAGGTCGAAGCCCTGCACCGGCCTCCCACCGACGACACGCCCACGACCTGACCACCGCCCCGCAGATTGGGATGCGCGGTTCAGCACACCTACCGGGTCCGGTCAGCCAGACAATCCGCGCGCTGCAGTGAACGCTTTTCATCCTGGGTGGCGACGGGTCTCGATGTGGTGCAGGACCAGGATGGCCGCGACTATCGCGGTGGCCCGACGTGGGCAGCAGCGCAGCTTGGCCAGTACCTTCCAGCCCTTGAGCAGCGAGACGGCGCGTTCGCCGAGTGCGCGGATGCGGGCGTGGGCCCGGTTGACCGCCTTCTGCCCGCGTGACAGGTGGGGGCGTGTGGCGTGGCGCTTGAACGGCGTGCGCACCGTGCCACCCGCGCCCTGATACGCCTTGTCGGCGAACGTGGTGACCTTGTTGGCTGACAGCACTTCGACGAGGCCGTGGGTGCGGGCCGCGGTCAGATCGTGGACGGCGCCGAGCAGCGCGGCCGAGGCCCACACCAGCCGCCCGGCCGGATCGGCGAGGACTTGGACGTTGACGCCGTGGCGATGGTGCTTGCCCGAGTAGTACGGCTTCTGGTCGGCGACGCGGTCGATTGGCACCAGGGTTCCGTCCAGGATCGCGTAGGCCAGGCGGGCGGCCCGTTCGCCGGCGGCGTGGAGGTCGTCGGCCAGGACGGCGAGCAGGTCCACCGCTTCACGGACGTAGCGCCAGGCGGTGCTGCAGGAGATGTCGAACCCGACGGCGAGGCGGGTGTGGGTGTCGCCGTTGCGCAGGTGCGCGAGCACGAGCAGTGCTTGACGACCGGGATCGAGCCGCCGCCACCGGGACCGGCGCCGTGCCCGCTCGGCGCGGATGAGATCGGCCAGGCGGACGAGGGTGCGGTTGGACAGCGGAATCGCGGCAGGGTAAGACAGCACGGCGAGGCTCCCGGTTGGGGCATCAGATCTTGGTCGACTGCTGTCTTACCGAGAGCCTCGCCCACCACGCTCCCCACTGCTCAGCCCGCACCGTGACCTGCACCGTCACGATGAAAATGGCTCAGTCATAACCGAGACGCACGGACCCCACCACATCAACGAACCGCGCCCAACACCCGCCAATGCACGCCGACCGCGGAGAAGTGCAGCCAACAGGAAGCAGAGCCTCACTCCGCCAGCGCGGTCCGGCCGTTTCCCTGACCAGGGCAAACAGAGAACGTGCACGTCAGCCGGTGCCGTTCACCGCCGTTCGAGGCCGTCGCACGTCATCGGGCTCTGCCAGTTGCTCCAGATTTGCTCCACACACCCCAGTGTGAAACGGCGACAGGCACCGACTCAACCGTCGAACACTCAACCCTCACACACGGTGCGAAACTTGAGCCGGACCTGCAACGCCGCAGTCAGCCTCTCGGCCAACTGCGGGCCCGGCCATAGCATGCCGCCGTCCTCACCTCGCCTGGGACCCTGGAGTCCATGGGTCATCCGAGCGTAGATGGTGGTTGCGTGTGCAGGGACCGCTGACACTTCACACTTCGACCGGTCGGACGCAGGTTTCAAGACGTCCTGGTGTGCACTCTGATCTCGCATCTAGCCGGTCACGTGATCGAACTAGCCAGCCTCAGAGCGTCGCGAGACCCCTCTGAGCTGCGGTAATCGAGGAGAACTGACTCGACGGCGAGCCATTGACAGACTCCGCAACCAGCCGATACACGTGGTGTACCACGCCGTACAGAGTCGACTTCACAGATTAGAGTACGGGTAAGTACTTGCCATACGTCCCACGCCTGGCTATCGTTGGGCCAACGCAGTTAAGTCATCGGCAACTCTGAACAGAGTGCCGTTGCAAGACGATGCCCCAGGCGGCATGCCGAAGCAGAGGCGAACCTGGGGCCTACTTAACCACCATACCACGGCGTGGGCTGCCGTGCTGCGCATTTTGGGGGATCACCATGACCGCTACCAACGACTCGCACGCTTGGATCCCCAAGGCGCTCTCCGATGCGCGCTTCGGCAAGTACATGGAGGCATGTGGGGGTGATGTAGCTGCTGCCTTCCGCTTGTACGTGTGGACCGTCCGCGTCTGCGGGGCATTTTATCCGCTGCTGCACTTCGCCGAGATCACCCTGCGCAACGCTTTGCACAGCGAACTGGCCGCTCAGTTCGGTCGCGAGGACTGGTGGGCGGTGGCTCCACTCACCGGCCACGGCCAGAACCTGGTGAAGAAGGCGCAAGAGAAGGTCTCGGTTCGGAAGTCAGCACAGAACGCCAATAAGGTCGTGGCCAAGCTGACGCTCGGCTTCTGGGTCTCACTTGTCAGCGAAACATACGACCGCGACCTGTGGGTTCCGGCCCTGCACCGCGCGTTCCCGCACTATGGACAACGCAGGGACGACCTTTACGCTGAGCTCGAGAACCTGCGGAATCTACGCAATCTCGTGATGCACTACGCGCCGCTCAACGAACGTGATCTGCGTGCCGATCACGTTGCACTCTACCGGCTGTACGACTACTTGTCGTCTGGTCTGAGCCAGGCCATGCGCGAGATCGACCAGGTCCCGAATGTGCTCTGGCTCCGTTGATCAGCGAGGATGCATCCATGACTGAGAGTGGCCAAGGGCTTCCCCTCACCGACATCGCGAAACTGGCGGGAGTAGGTGTGAGCGCGGCCAGCAACTGGCGCAAGCGGCACACCGACTTCCCTAGCCCTGTTGTGGTGGCCGGCCAGGAGCTGTTCTCTCTCACCGAGGTCGCGCGCTGGCTCGACCAGAGGAAGATCCCCCGCAACGGACTCCAACCCGAGGAGACTCCCGGCACCACCTACGGAGACAGGTTCAGACGTAACAGTGGGGCGCCCGTCCCGGTTGGGCAGCCGACGGCATCGCAGGCGCGGCCAGATGTCCCTCGGGACACGCCTGCTCTGCTGTGGCAGATCGTGGACCTGGTGCGCGGCGACCTGGACCAAGCGTCGGCTGCCGAGTTCGTGATGAGCCTCCTCTACGTTCGCTCCACTGCCCCGGCACTATGGCGGGAAGTCACCGCCCAAGGACACTGGAACGACGCGAGTGGACTGCTGCGTTCCGCCCCGACAGACGACCTGGGCACTCCGCTGCTGATACCTGACGGCAAGGACACTCTCCGCGGACAGCAGTGGCTACAGGTGATCGATCTCTTTAACCAGATCGATCTACAAGCCGTCGGTCCAGAAACTCTCTTCGATGCCTTGCTGAATAGCTTTCATCGGGATCTCGGACGTCGGGGCGGTCACTTCACCCCTGATTCGCTGGTTCACTTCATGATCGAAGTCCTCGATCCTCGTGAATCGAACACGGTGTACGACCCGGCGTGCGGTTCCGGCGAGCTCTTGGTGGCTGCGGCGCAGCGGGGAGCGGCATCGGTGTCCGGACAAGCGCTGAACGACCGGTCGCAGCGGCTGTCGCTGTTCAACATTGCCTTGCACGGCAGCAAGGCGGACGTGCGGCTTGGTGACCCTCTGACGAGGGACGGAGCGTTCACCGACAAGCAGTTCGACCTCGTTCTCGCTAATCCACCTTTCAACCTACCAATGTCCGACGAGGCAAAGCGGAACTCGTGGCCCTTCGGCCCACCACCGAAGAGTGACGCCAACTTCGCGTGGCTCCAGCTCGCGGTGATGCGCCTGAAGCCCGGCGGGCGCGCAGGTGTACTCATGCCAAATGGCGCATCATTTACCGGCGGAGTAAACGCCAAGATCAGACGAGCGATGGTCGATGCGGGCATGATCGTGAGTATCATCGCGTTGCCCGCAGGCCTGTTCATCAACACCGGGATTCCGGTGTCGCTCTGGCTACTCCAACGACCGGAATCCAGCCAGCCGAAGAGATCAGAGATTCTCTTCATCGACGCCACGACCGCTCGCGGTGAGGTGAACAGAGACGGCCGCGGTATCCTACACACCGAGCTTCGCACCAAGATCGTGCAAGCTTATCGCGACTGGCACGACTTCGGCGACTCATGGAAGCACGGCGATTCCGAGGGTTTCAGTCGATCAGTCGGCATCGCCGAGATTCAGCAGGAGAATTACAACCTCGAACCTCGGCGCTACATGAGCGAGGGAACTGCCCCACCTGCCGCTACGGCGTCAACCGCGTTCGAGTCCTTGCAGCGAGAGTTGGACGAGCTAGCGAGTCGGGTGGACTTGGTCCGCCGTGACATCGCCATACGCATTTCCACGCTTCACAATAATGCTTCCAAGGAGAGGCTGAACGTTCCTCTCGGCGACATCTGCGACGTCCAGGCAGGACCTGGCACAGTGGATCGCACACGTGGTCACTTCACCGAGAACTGGACGCGGCTTGTGTTGCCCCGCAACATCAAAGTCGGCTACCTCAGCCATGAGGACCTGGACACCGTGGACCCCAAGACTGCCGTCAAGCTTGCGAAGTACGTACTCCGCCCAGGTGACGTTGTATGCATACGATCAGGAACGCTCGGCCGGCACGGACTCGTCCGAGAGACAGAGGCCGGATGGCTCCTAGGTCCAAGTTGCATGCGCATTCGCCTACGACCGTCGGTCGACGAGGTCGATCCCAAATATCTCGTGCACTACCTGAACTCCCCCGAAGCCCAGGAGTGGATCAGAAACCGCTCCCACGGCACCGCAATCCCGAACATCAGCACGAGCACCATGCGAGAGCTAGTGGTGCCGCTGCCGCCGATGACGGTGCAACGAGAGATCGCGGGCACGGTCGACGCTGCCGACATCCACATCGAACAACAACAGCGAGCAGTCTCAGCGGCACTGCGCCTACGGGATGCCGTGTTCCAGCTCACCGGCGCGGTTGTGAGTGACACCGCGACCGCCCCCGCCAACCATCGTGAATTGGGTTGAGATAAAGGTCAGTTGACCTTTCCCAACCTGGTGACGTGGAGCTGCGATTGGCGGAGACATGGTGGAGCTCCCGGTAAATGACTTACCGACCAAGCGCAAGGCGATCGACATGAGCTTCGCATGCTTGTCTACCCATCCGCGATCGACCTGTTCAGTTCGCACCTACAGTCCTCGCCTGCACACTGAGGTCGGTCCGCAGTGGGTTGCGGCGCCTCGAGCCTGAACGTCACAACTCCACCGCCTGCTCCAGATCTGCTCCAGCGTAGTGGCATGAATGACGGAAACAATGCCGGACTCAACCGTCGAACACTCGACCTTGTTTGTCGCACGGCGCCTGCATTAACGACACCGATTCAATGGTGCAGGCGTCACAAACGACTCACAACCACAAGTTCGTCTCGAGCGCGGGTCGCCGCCACGTAGCGCAACGATCGGGCTCGCAGCTCGGCATCGGCCCGCTCAGAGGGCTCCAGCGCTTCCAAACGGGCCAGTTCTGCGGGCGAAGGCCGACCGGCCGCCAGCACAACCTTGGAAAATTCGGTGCCCTTGGCCCGGTGCATGGTCATGATCGGCACCCGTCCCGAGGGTGGCCGTTCACGATCGACCGCCCGTGCGTCGATGCCCTGTTCGGTCAGCGCCGTCACCACTCGGTCGCGGTGGAAGCGGTCCTGGACGAGGACCCCTACGGTGTCAGGGGTGTCTCCAGCCTCCAGCCAGGCTTTGACGTGGCCGACGATGGCCTGCAACTCCTGGCCGAGGGAGTCGACGGTTTCGATGGTCGGGGCGGGGCCGGTGCGGGCGGAGCGATAGCCGGTGGCCTCGGGCTGGTCTTCGAGATCGACGTACTGCCCGTTGTCGATGATGCTCATCGCGTACTGCAGGTTCTGGGCGGTGGTGCGGTAGTTCAGGGTGAGTCGCTGCGAGCGACCGACGATGGCCACGCCGTACCGGCCGAGGACCACCCGAGTGCCGTAGATGCGCTGGTGCGTGTCCTCAGCGATGAAGAGGTCGTCAGGGTGCTGTCCGACGAGGGAGCGCAGTAGCTGCCAGTGGCTGGGTGAGAGGTCCTGGCCTTCGTCGACGAGGACGTGATCGGCGTGCTTCTCGGCCTGATGGGCGAGGTGTGCGGCGGCGACGGCAGCGGCCTCGGTGAAGTCGAGGCTGCCGTCGATGCGGCTCTGCGCCCGGTACGCCGCGATCAGCGCCCACACCGCCGAGCGCTTGGCGCGGTCGAGGGCCACGCCTCGCCCGGGGCGGCGCACCCGGAGGTAACCGGCCTCGTCGTGGACTTTGTTGGGCAACACGATGTGGGCGTATTCGGTGGACAGGAACGTCTCGTTTACCAGCTCGTGCGGCAGCGACGTGTCAGTCGACTCGATGGCCTCCCGCCACCGGGTCCCCGGAGTGCGGACGATCGGTGCGGAGCGCTCCTCGCCGAGGACCTCGCGCATGGCGGTGGCCAGACCGCTGCCCGCGCCGCGCAGCACAGCGGAGGCGAGAGCGTCCACTCCCGTGACGTGCACGCCGGGTTGGCCGAATGCCTTGGTCCGAGGGATGCGCGGGTCGAGCTGCGCGAGGCTGTCGCCGAGCGCCTCGGCGAGGTTGGTGGTGAACGTGGTCAGCACGATCCGGGCTTGCGGGTCGCGCCGGGCCAGCGCGCGGGCCCGGTGGACGAGCACCACCGTCTTGCCGGTGCCCGCGCCCCCGGACAGTCGGAACGGGCCGCTGTAGCTGCGTTCGACGTAACGGCGCTGCTCGGGGTGCAGGAAAATCCGCCACGCACCGAAGTCGCCCTGCTCGATGACACGACGCAGCTCCTCCTGGTCACCGATGAAGGCATACTGGAGTGCCGCGGCAGGCCGTTTGAACGAGTTCAGGACGTCGGTATCGGTGTCGCCGGACGGAGGAGCCTTCTCCAGCTGCATGCGCGCGACGATCGCCTCCACCGTGTCACCGGCGGCAAGGTCGACCAGGATGGTGCCGATCCACCCGTCATGGCGCTGCGCGAGATCGAGCACGGCGTCCTCGTCAGCGGCGGCGAAGGCCTGGTCAACGACCTCCTCGGGCAGGCCGAGGGTGTCGACCAGGGCGCTGCGGTCGTGACCTATGCGGGCGAACAGCGGCTGATTCACCGGTGGCGTCGTGCCGGGTGTGACCGGCACGACCGGCACGGTGATTTCCTCGATCTGCGGCAGGCCGTTGATCGGGTTGACGCTCAGCCGCACGCGCTGCGCCACGGCGTTCGCGTCGTCGTGCGGCCAGATGCCGTGGATGACGTAGTGGCGCTCGCCGCCGCTGTCGAGGCGGAACATGACAGCCCGCCAGGAGCCGTCGACCCGACCGGTCCGGACCCTAGGGTCGGAGGCCTTCTGGATGGGTTCGACGTGCAGACCGGGAGTGGTGTCGTCAGCACCGAGCTTCTGCAGGAACGTCATGGCCTTGGCACGGATCGAGCCGTCGATCTTGCTGGCGAGCTTGCCCATGATGATAGTCGGCACTATCGCTCCCCGGATCGGTGTGAGATGGCGTCCGCTACCGCGGCGACGACGAGTTCTGGTGAGGGGTCCACGACCAGCCAACCCGCTGCGGCCAGGTCGGCACGGTCCTGCGGCGTCATGTGCGGGAAGCCGACGACGACCCGCAACCGGGGCCAGGACACGTCGAGCGGAATGCCGTCGGGGCCTTCAGCACCGACCACGGGCGGAGTGATCGCATGAGCGGCGAGGGCTGCCACGAGCGTGCGTTCCACCCCCGGTTGGGCGGCGTCGTACACGTCGGCCCACGCACCGGCCGGTCGGCTGCCGTGCTGGTCGGTTTCTTCTTCGGCGCTGTCCGCCGGGGCGGTGAGGCTGGTCGTGGTCACCACGGTGGGCCAGTCCCGCGCCGCGAGGGCGTTGGACAGCCGCAGCCAGCCCCGCCAGGCGGCAGTGTGCGCGTCGTCGAGGACCTCGTCGCGGTCGTCGAGCACAAAGGCTGCGCGCACCACCATCGTGGGCAGCATCTCGATAACGGCAGCGAGGGCACCCGCGCGGTGGAGGTAGACCTTGCGATCCCCGCTCGGGAGGTGCTCGTCGAGCAGGACAGCCCGGGCCACCTCCTCCAAACTTGCGGTGTCGGGGACCTGCACCGCCTGTGCTCCTGGGGACAGGAACATCGGTACGGCCCGGGCGACGGCACGGACCGCGTCCGGGTTGGGAGCGGTCACCCAGTCGACGAGCCAGTCCACCGGCCCTCGGCCGAGCGCCCGGTACGCCTCCGGCGGCGCCTGGAATTGCGGCACGTTCATCAGATTGCCGGCGAGGTCGGGGCTGTACCACGCCGGATGGCGGACGACATCGTCAGTGGCGAGGTCGTGAATGGTGACGGCGAGGACGATCAGGCCGGCGTCGCGCAGGTTCGCCCGCTTGGCCGCGTCGTCGGCGAGGCGGTTGCAGGCGGGACTGGCGTGGTAGGCCCGACCGTCGGTGAAGATCGCCACGTCGGGCACATTCATGTCGGTGGTCTGCAACAGGAAGTCCGGTCGCGAGTCGGCGACGTTCACCTGCGGGGTGAGCGTCCACTGCCGGTGCGCGCCGGGGAACGTGAAGCGGACGACGTTGCCGGTCGGTCCCGGTGTCTCGGTGACGGCGGCGCCACTGCGGCGCAACCGGCCGACAAGCAGCCGGTGGAAGGCACGTTCCAGGTGCGACTCCGGCTCCTCGTGGGGCGCCACCTCGGTCACGGTCCACGCAATCCCTTCGGCGGTCGAAGCGTCGGGAGTCAATGAGAGCAGGGTGCGCAGGTGCCGGTCGGCCGACGCGCGGGAGGCGCGCCGGATCGCACCGGGGGCGGCGAACGGCAGCAAGCACCGGTGACAGGCGAGTCGCTCCTCGTGCCGGCACTCGCAGTCGCGGACCCTGTTCCACGCCAGCACGAGCAACTCGCGCAGGCGGGCGGGGTCGGCGTTCTCGGCGAGGTAGCCGGTGCCTCCCGCTACCGCGTCGTGCAGCAGAATCGCCTCGTGGTTGTCCGTGCCGTCCGACAACGTCGGGTCCACGACGTGTTCGACCCGGATGTGGTCCGGGTGGCCGCCCATCTGCTCGCGCAGGCCGAGCAGGAGCGCGGCAGCCAGGCTGGGTGCGGCGAAGTCGTCGCCGACGGTTATCGCGTGAGGTAGTCGGATCAGCAGTCCCTGGGTACGCAGCGTCCGCGACAGGGCGATCGTGCTCGTCACCTCGGTGGCCGATGTCCGGTGCGGACACCACGGGCGGTGCTCGTGCGGCCGGTTACGGCCGGATTCAGTGTCCTTCTTCCCGCAGCCGGAGCAGACCCGGAACAGCATGCCCTGCCGGTCGTCGCCGCCGATGGTCCGGGTCGCGCCGTGGCCTGGCGCCCCCAGGTTGATCCACCGCAGGTCGACCGTGCGCAGGTAGGTGCAGCCGAGCCCGCTGTCCTCGACGAACCAGCGGCGCACCGCGTTGGCGGAATCAATGTCGGCGGTGGTGACGATCTGGAAGGCGGCGTGACCGCGCTCGTCACGGCGGTCGGAGATCGCCACCTCGTCCCGGCGGACCTCGGCCGACACGCGGGTCAACTCGACGACGTCGAGCCGCTGGCCGGTGTCCTGGATCCCCCGGCTGCCGCACCGGGGACAGGACGGCACGGGCAGCTCGCGGCCGGATTCGGCGACGTCGGCGGCGTAGCCGCAGTGGGGGCAGAACGCCCAGGTGCGGATGGAGGCACCGTCCAACCCGAGGTCGACCGCGTCGATCGTGATCTCCCAGCCGCGGGCGTAGAACGTGGCACCGGGGGCGAACTCGCGCAGGGCGTGCGCCGATCCGCGCTGGAACTGCGCGGCGTCGTACTTGTGGCCTCCGGTGTCCGGGTCGACCCAGGACAGGCCCACGTCGAGGGTGACTGAGTCGTCGAGCAGGGTGTAGTTGGGCAGCAGTCCGTACTCCTCCAGCACGCTGATCCAGTACGCACCGCGCAGGTGCGCGAGCTGGCCGGCGGTCAGCTTGCCGGTGGCCTTGGCCGAACGCAGCGCCTGCCGGTCGTCGTCGGTCACGGCAGGCGACGCCACCCGTGCCTCCAGGTCGGGCAGCAACGCCGCGATGGCGACCTGCCGTTGTTTCAGCGTCTGCACCGTCTCCTGCCACCGCAGGCTCGCGGCGTGGACGTGGGCGGCGAAGCCGCTGGTGCGCGGCCCAGAGGTGGGACGCAGCCAGTCGCGCAGCCCGGCCACCACCTCGTCGGGCAGGCCGTCGAAGGTGGCGACGAACCGGGGCAGGTCCTCATCGGCACCCTGCTCGGCGTGGAGGACGAGGTCGCCGAGGAACGAGGCCGGCTTGCAGGACCCGATCGCTCCGGAAGCCTTGTGCGGGTGGCGGCGGCGAGGGTCGCGGGCGAAGGCGTCTACCAGGTACGCGGTGTACTGCCGTCGCAGGATCTCCTCGGCGGCCAGGTACGTCGCCGGCGGTCGCACCTCACCGTCCACAACCGAGAGCGGATCACCGAGCTTGGGCAGCTGCTCGCCGCGGCCGGTGACGAAGGCGATGTCGAGAGCGTTGCCGGTGAGCCGCCCGGCCCGACCGACGCGCTGAAGGTAGGAGGCGACGGTGCGCGGCAGGGAAGCCAGGAACACCGCCGAAAGGTCGCCGATGTCGATGCCCATCTCCAGCGTGGGCGTGGCGACCAGCACGTTGGGCGCCTGCGGGTTGCCGCCGGCGGTGCGGAAGCCGTCCTCGTACGCCAAGCGGGTCTTGTCGTCCAGCAGGCTGGTGTGCTCGCGGGCCACGACCCGACGCATGTCCGGGGAGGCGTACAGGCGGCGGTAGAAGTTGTCCGGCAACGGCTCGGGTGCCAGCCTGCCGCGGCACCGCACGTGCAGGCACGGCGCTCCGGTCAGCTGATCGACCGTGACAGGGGATCCGGGGGTCGTGGCCCGGCAGGTGTCGCAGACCAGCAGGCGTTGGTCGGCGGACGTAGCGGCCGCCGGCCCGGTGGGGGCGACGACGACGCCGGAGACGGGGATGGCGTACACGGTGGCACCGGACTCGCTGGTGGTGGTCATGAGCACGCCGTCACGGGCCAACCGGTCGAACAGCAGCCGCGCCAGCCGCCCGCCGTCGAGCGGGGAGACGTCGAGGACACGAGCGGTCCAGCGGGCGTACCAGGACTGGGCCGAGGTGACGGCGTCCAGGCCTCGGGTCGCCCCGCTCGGTCCACCGACCTTCGGGTAGGCGGGAGCGGGCCGGTCACGCGGGAACGCGGGCATCCCCTCGCCGCGGGGCCGCCCGCCCCAGATCGACCAGTCCCGCCCGTCCTCGGCGCGGTACCGGTCGAACCACGGGTGGTCGATCGCGCCTTGTGCGCGCATCCGGTCTAGCACGCCACGAACCCACTGCACCAGGATCGTGCCGTCCCGGTCCTCCGCGTCGAGTTGGTTCTGCCACGACGTGCCCTGCATGGCGGCACGGGCGACGCCGGCCATCCGCGCGGGCTGCCCCGCCGCCACCTCGACGGCCACCGAGCCGGTCAGCTCCAGGGTGCGGCCGATGCGTGAGTTGAGGCCGAACTCCAGCGCGGCGTCCAGCGCGAGCCGCTTGCGAACGCGGGAGCGCACCGGTGAGCCCACCGAGCGCAGCGACTTTGCCTGCCAGAATTCGACGAAGGACTCCCGGTCGGCGCACTCGGGGGCAAGGATGCGGTAGCGCGCGAACGGGTCGTCACCCGCCTGCCGGATCACCTCCTCGACCAACTCGTCGAGGGTCAGCGCGCCCTCAGCCACCGCGTCGCGGAACACCGACCGCAGGGTCAGGGTGTGCGAGCGGGCCTGGACGAACCCGGCTCGGTGCGCGGCGTCCTGCACAGAGTCGGTAAAGACCAGCGCCTTCTTCTCCCTCGCGTCGAGGATGGGCGAGCCGAACAGCGTGGACAGGGACACCGACAGCAGTGTGGCGATCGCGCTGCCGAGGAACCGGATGCCGTCCTCCTGACCGCAGGACGGGCAGGTGTCCTTGCGGCTCTGCTCGTCGGCCTCGGGGCCGAGATTGGTGAGCACCGGCAGGATCCAGCCGTCACGGAGGTCGGGGTCGTCCTCGGCCACGCTGGTGAGCAGTTCCCGGTGACGCACCGAGAACCACATCAACCCGTCGGTTCGCTGGCCTTGGTCGAGGTTGACGGCTGCCTCTGCAGGCGCGTACAGCAACGGCCGGAAACGACCTTCCCTAGCCGCGTGGTCACGACGGATGTCGTCGTCATTCACGGCCAGGCTCGTGCCCACGGGTGCCAGACCTATGCCCCAACCCGAGCGGCCGCAGTGCCGGCAGAAGATCGCCGGAAAAGACGGCCGGGCCTCTTCCGCGTAGACGTCGGCGACCGGCGGACCGTCATCACCCCAGCGGAACCGTGCCGAGGCCGCCGCGACCCGGTCGATGCGCGTCAGCTCACGCACCCACAGGTGCACGTCCACCGACAGCGCGGGCCGACCCGCGACCGCGCGCACGTGGGCGAGTGCCGCCAGCACCAAGGACAGCAGGGTCTCCACGGGGACGACGTCCCCGTCACCCCGACCGAACACGCGGGCGGCCAGCGTGTCGAGGCCGACCGCATGCTCCGCTTGGCGCGCTAACTTCTGCACGAGCGGATGCGCACGGCTCGCCGCCAGCAGGAACTCCGGAGACTGGTCGATGAACCGATCCGGTTCGATCCCGTACAGGACGCCGAGGACCGTCCGGGCGATCCGTGCGCTGGCCGGGTCGTGGCCGAGCGCCGACACCTCGTCAACCGCCCCCACCACGTCGAGGTCGTCAACCTCCACCGGCGTGAGACCGATAGCCGACATGGTCTCCGCCGCGCCTGCGGCCCACTCGTCGAGGCTCACCCGGGTCTCGGTCACGATCGCGTCGGCGTCGAACCGCTCCCCGAAGACAGCGCGGGCGAAGTCGAGCATCACCGTGGGATCGCCCTTGTCACCCAGCGTCGCCGAGGTGGCGACCGGGGTGGCCAGGCCGAGCGGCCGAGCGCGAGCCGCATCGTCAACGCGCGGGTCGTCCTCCTGCCAGTGGCTCTTGAGCGCCAGCCCCAGCCGGCGCAGCAGCATCGCCACGTCCGTGCCCTGCGCGCCGTCGTAGGTGTGGAACTCGTCGAGCACCAGGTAACGCAGGCTGGTCGCCGACTGCCGCCACAGGTCCTGGTCCTCGGCGCGCAGCAACAGCTGGTCGAGCATCTTGTAGTTGGTCAGCAGGATGTCCGGTGCGGTGTCCCGGATTATCGCCCGGTCAGTGATCAGCCCGTCCGAGGTGACCGTGGTGCGGGTCGGTCCGACCTGACCGGTATAGAGCGCGGCCGTAACTCCCGTGAGGTCGGCCTGCGTGGTGAGCAGCTTCGTCAATCGCGCCGCCTGGTCGTTCGCGAGCGCGTTCATCGGGTAGAGGATGAGCGCCTTCATGCCCGATACGCCTTCGTGGCGGGCGCGCAGCACGTGGTCGAGGATCGGGTAGAGAAACGCCTCGGTCTTGCCCGAGCCGGTACCGGTGGTGACCAGTGTCGGCAGCGGACGACGCGGTTCGCCCTGCGGGGCGGACGCCAGCCGGGCGAACGCCGCTGCCTGGTGCCCGTAGGGCGGGAAGCCTTCGTACCAGCCGAGGGTGTCCCGCCACCCCGCATCGGCCGCACGGAACGGCAACCGAAGCCGCACGTACGGCCCCTTGAACATGCCGGTATCCGGATCGGACAGGAACCGGTCCAACCCATCGCGAGCGTCCCCGTCGGTGAGCCCGAAGGTCGTCGTCAGGTAGTCGACGAGGCTGGTCCGGATCCGAGCCGCCTGCAGGGTGGGCAGCAGTTCAGTCACGAACGCTCCTTCAGCAACTGCTGGAAGTGGGCATACGCTTGCCGCATGTCCGCTTCCCGATCCAACGTCACGAACGGCAGTTCGTAGGTATAGGTGTTACCCGGCTGGTTGGTCGCGGTCCGATCTTCCCGGCTGACCCGGTGCCCCTTCTTGCGCCACCGGGTCAGCACCTGATTAGGAACAAGACGTCCGTTGACATCGTAGGTATACTCATAATGGTCGTACCCGTACAGAACATGGAACTGACTGCGATATATTGCACACAGTTCATCAGCGCTAAGTCCGAGCGCCATTGCGACAAGAGCATCGATCTCCACCAGGGCCTGCCGACGGTCGACAGCAATGCGCAACAAAGTGTCTTGAGTCAGAACAGGGCCAACGTTGCCTAGGGGAAACCGGCGTGAGTGGTTGTATCCACCAGCCCAGCTATCGTCGATAAAGGTGTCCGAATAGCAGGCTTGCCACAATTCGAGATATGCATCAGTAATGCATGTAAGTCGCAGCATCCGCAATGTTATCATATCTCGAACTCGTCTCGAAGGGGAAAACCACGGGAGACGGTTGACTGCCGCCAGGAGTATGTCGTCTTTTGGTACACAGCGAATTACAAAATCACCGACAAGGGATGCCATAATTGCATTTACGACAGGTAGTTTATTGCAGCCTCCATCCGCCTGGCCAAGACTGTGTACGGTCCCCACGTGTGCAGCTCCAGGAGGAATGATCGCGGGCATAAGAGTGCGTTCCGCCGTGTTGTCGGCCATTCTTCTCCAGGCTATCCGATACTGCGCACGCGCTGGCTTTCGGCGATCACCCTCCCCCCAATTCGTATAGTGTCGGTCGTACAAGGATCGGTCGCCCGCCGGCTTGTGCGTCGTGATAGGAATAGCGTCAAAGGGAAGGCTCTCGAAATCGGTAGCTGACCAGTCTCTATAGTTCTTCATCGTGGGGTTCGGGGTTTTGTAAAACGGTGTTGCCACGAACAGATGCGGGCCGCCAAGGATTACATCGTTCCACGACTGTGGAGCACCCCATCTGACTTCAAGGCGACCCTTTTTTCGATCGATAGTTTCGTTCCATCCCGCAGAAGAGACCAATCCCAAACCTCCAAGCCGTTCGGCGGAGGAAATTTTTTTCAGTACGCCGGAAGCGGCTTGGTTAATCGTGTAGGCCATTCGCGTGCGTCGAATGGGTGCACCAGGCAACTCGGCGATCGCATGCCATGTACGAAGGATGTCGTCTGTTACCTCGGTTACCCGCTTGAGGTGAGGTCGAAGATCCCAGTTTCCATCAGATCCCTTGGGGCCAGGCTCCTCGCCTGTGCCGTCGTGCTCAAGCGATCGCTTTGCAGTGTCGGGATGATAGAGGGAAACGGCGTGAAGAAATCGCGGGTTGTCAACTGGTGATCCATAAATGTTTACGCTGTAGTGCTTTCTGTTGCCAATCTCAAAAAGTTTCAACTCATTTGCGAACTCCCAATGGCGTCGCAGTCGCGCGTATGTCTCCTCTCTAAGGTCGCCCGCCTTGTCGTCGGTGAAGTGTGTGTCCAGGTGAATGAGACCGATGGTGCCATGGTGGGTCGCATGCGTCCAAGATTGTGCCATGAAGCACCGATAAAGATCAGGCCGCAATCCTCTGAGGGTTGGATACTGTGAAATTGCGCCAATGAATGTGGACGTTGCTACTACCTCGGTAGTGCCGTCGATTACGAGATCCTTGATCGAAGGCAGGTCCAGTGTCGCGTCTTGCCTCCTCTTTTTCTCTCCCTCCGACGGCTTCAATGCGAGCTGCCACCAAGGGTCTCCCTCGGCAAGGAGCGCTTTGATGTTGGTCTCGGGCTTCACCCATGGAGGGTTTCCTATCTGAAGATCGAATCCTCCGCGAGCGAAGACGGTCGTAAAGTCCAGGTGCCAGTGAAAGAATCCCTGCTGCTTGGCGACTCGGTCACACACGACAAGCCAGGGGTGCTCCTGCAACACATTCTCTACCGGTAGCGCACTTGAGAAGAAAAGCTCCAATTTTTCTGCATCGTTCAGCTGGCCCCAGTCGGCGCTACTGGCAAGGGTCTCTCGCGGTAGCGATTTCTTGCGCACCTCCGGGCTGCGTCCAAGCAGTGCCTGCAGTGCGGCGATCCACTGTGCGAAGGTCGGGGGCTCCACGCGTACCCCGCGGACTGTAACGATCTCGTCAGTGAGTGGCCAGAACCACAGTGCGGTCCACGCGTCCATTACCCGCCGCAGCCGCTGATAAGCACCATTCGGGTCAGTGAGCGCGGCTTCGATTTGCTTCCGCTGCACAGTGCCGCCACCGGACGGCAGGTCGTCGGCGCCCCAAACTGGGATGACTCGGTGGACCTCTTGTTCAGCCATGTTCAACCGGCGATGCGCAATCTGCCACAGCACCTCCACGCGATGTGCCAACTCGACCAGCGTGTTCACTTGCTGTTGCGTCGGTTTGGATCGCACAGTTCTCCGCCACGCTCTAAGTCGGTCGGCCGCCTCGCTGGCCAGCGCGACTACCTCCTTGGCTTCGACAGCGGCACCCCAACCATCGGCCGGTAGCAAGAAGTGGTGAATGCCTTCATTGGAAACTCGTCCAGTCTCGATGTCATTTGCGAGGGACATTATGGGGACGACTCGCGGTGCTTCGGTCAGCCAGGATTTATTGCTAACGTGGCTGCGTGGGTACACCGCCCGTCGGGCGCCGACGAGCGAGTTGCCGCGCCGCAAGTGCAGACCGAACCAGGGCGCGGAGAGTCCCTCGACCATGGTGTCCAGCCATAGGGAGATCTCAGCCAGTTCGACGGCAGTGGCATTGAGGTCGACGCCGTACACATTATGCAGCGCCAAGTAGGCCTTGACCTCCTGCAACCGACGCGGGTAGTCGTCCGGGTCGAGGCGCACGCCCAGTTCGGCTTGGCGGCGCTTGAGATACTGCTCAGCGAGCTGCCGCACTGCCTCGATGGCGAACGCGCCCGAGCCGAGGGCTGGCTCACAGACGGTCATCTGCAGGATCTCCGCCGCAGTCGTCGTGCGGCCACCCTGGTCGAGCAGCTCTTCGAGCGCTTGACCGACGGTGAAGCGGGTGAGCACTTCTGGGGTGTAGTACGACGCGGACTGCTGACGCTCTCGCCCAGCAAGGCGGAACACAAACGTGCCCTTCCTGTGCAGCACCGGTCGTGGCTCACCCGTGTGCGGGTCGGGAGTCTTCACGAAGTCGGCACGTGCAATCCCGTCTGCTCGCTCGACGGGGACGACCCATGAACCCTTGGAAGCGTCGCCGTTCTTGGCCACCTCATAGAGGTCGGTCTCGGCAAAGAAGCCGGTGTATGACATCAGGCCCTCGTAGACCGCGCCGAGCTGGTTGATGCCAAGCTCCGCGTACGAGATGAAGCCGCGGTCCTTGCCGCGCGACTCCTTGCTGAGCAGCAGGTGGGTGAGGACCTGCTGCAGCGCGGCGTTGCCCAGCCCTACAGCGTCGATGTGGGCAGTCGCCTCCGGCCGGAACAGGTCGGCTTTCAGCGGGTTGAACGTCAGCCCCTCGCCGAACGCCGCGTCCTGCTCATCTTCGCTGTCACCGCTGACTGTCTTCGGGGTGTGCCCCTTGTCTACCAGCCGGAACAGTGCGGTCAGCGACTCGTACAGGTGGGTACCGCTGCGGGCACGCGGGCTGGCCAACTCAACCTGGACCAGCTCGCGCAGCCGGTCCAGGCTGTACCCCTGGTCGTACTCGCGGGCGCCCACGGGCAGCACGCCCAGCTCAGGCGACGCCTCGGCGTAGAGCAGGAACAAGATGCGGTAGAGGAATCGCAGTGCTTGCTTAGCCAGCGGTTGAGCCTCGCTGGCGGGTAGCGGGTCGAGACCCTTGTCGCGCCAGCGGGCGACGACCTCGTTGGCGATGATCTCGATGGACAGGCGGACACCGTCACGCAGGTCCTTGGAGACGCCGACGGTGTGCTTGACGGACGCTTCGAGGACGCTGTGCCACCACAGCGTCCCATCCGCATCTGGTGCGATCGATTGGGCGGACAGGCAGGTAAGCGCCCGGTCAATTTCCCCGCCCTTCTTGCCGTCGTTGCGCTCGCACACCAACTGCACGTCAACGGCGAGGTAGCGGCCCTCGGCCCAACGCTCCCGCTCGGCGAGCAGCACCCAGCGGCCCGCGAGTAGGAGGACCAGGTCGGGGGCGTCGTCCGCGACGAACAGCGCCGACGTCAGCCGCGCGGCGGATTTCACCTCCTCGGCGTCCTCGGTGAGCTGCACCGGCTCACGCAGGGTGACCGCATCACGGGCGAGCAAGTCCTCGACCGCGGCGACCGGGCGGGCTGACACGACGACCAGCGGTGCGTGTCCGGTGACACCGGGGGGCGACACGCGCAGGAGCGGACCCTGTCGGTCGAGGACGAGGCCATGACCGGTCAGTTCGAGCACGTCGAGCAGCCGTTCGTGAACCGCGGCAGCGGCGTCGTCCGCGGTGCGCCCGTCGCGTGCGTCGACTTCAGCGGCCGGGTCGAGCAATTCGGCCAAGGCGGCGAGATCGCTCTCCAGGTTCTGCCGGGTCTCGACGAACCGCGATCGGGGTGTCGCCCGCCCCTCCTTGGCTTCGGCGTCCCAGAACGCCCGTCGCTCCAGCACCTTCGCGTGGAACGACTCACCCTTGGCTTGGGTGGTGAAGTAGTGCTCCGAGATCCAACCCTCGCCGACGAGGATCGCGTCCGACCCATTCACAGCGCCACACCTTCCACGTCGGGAACGACCACCAGCAGCGGCCGTACGAGTTGCCGGTCCGGTGCCATGGCCTGCACCATGGCCCGTTCCTGTTCCACGCTCGCTCGCCTGCGCTTGATCTCGCTGCGCTGGATGAGCGCATCGGCTTCGTCGTCCCAGCTGTCCAACCGAGTGGACCAGTGCTCCACTCGACTTGCCACGTCATCGGCGGCGGCTGTGAAGAGAGTGATCAGGTGCTTCTCGGCATGATCAACTGCAGGAGCCACGAGCCCTTGGAGAGCCGCTACGTTCTCGATCGGTCCCGGATTGGCCCGCGGGCTGTCCCAGCCCAGCGAAGCCAGCGCCTCCCGAGCCGAACCGTGCGGGGCGATCAGCGCGAAGGACGGGTTGTCCTCCGTCGGGAACTGCGCGGTCAGCCAGGCGACCGACACGACCTGGCCACGCCTGTTGGTGAGCGTGCCGACGAGCAGGACAGTCGGGGCGTCCACATTTCCGCGCACGGCGAAGACCTCGTTGCGGCCCAGGGCGGCCAGAGCGCGGTCCGCTGCCCAGTCGAGGACCGGGTGCAGTGGAGCCAGGTAATGCGCGTCCGGCCAGCTCAGCTTCTTGTCGTCGTGCAACGCGGCGGCGAGCCGGTCCTTGCCGCGTGCCAGGGTGGTGGCGAGTACCAGCCGTTCGGTGACGTTACGCTCGGCGAGGTACTTCTGCGGCAGCACGTTCAGGCGCTGCGCGAGATCGGGCGGCGGAGTCAGTTCGACGGTGCCGAAGGCGGTGTCCCGCCGCCACCCCACCCCGCCACGCGCCGGCGGGGCCGTCGGGTCGATGAACGCCTCCTGCAGCGCGTCCTCCAGGTAGGACACGTCATCGTCGTAGACGACCGAGCCGAGGTCGATCCCGGTGTCCGCGTCCGACCGGCTTGCCGTCGTCGGCTCGGGTGCGGTGGTGGCGGGCGAGTCGAAGATCCGGGCGAACAACGCACCGAGGTTGTTGCCCGCCGCGACGGCGGCGACCGGGCGGACCACGTCGTCGAGCTTCTTGCTACCGGCCAGCACGGCGCGGATGTCGTCCTCCTCGCTCTTGACGTCGTAGTGCCCCATCAGGGAGGCGACGTCGCCGAGCGCGGTGTGTGCCTCGTTCTCCTTCTCCACCAGTTTGGCGAGGATCCGCACGTCTCCGGCGAACCGCTCGCTGGCGGGGTCGAGCAGCAGCGCGGTGATGCGCGGGGCGTGCTTCTGCCCGTACCGGTCGATGCGACCGTTGCGCTGCTCGATGCGGATGAGGCTCCAGGGGATGTCGTAGTGGATCAGGTTGTGGCACTGGGCGTGCAGGTTGACGCCCTCGGAGGCCACGTCGCCGGTCACGAGGACCCGCACCGGCGCCTGTTCCTGCTTGAACGCCTCCACGACGCTCTGCTGTTGATCGTCGGGAAGCCCACCGTGCATGATCTCGACGGCGTTGGCGGGCACTCCGAGGTCGACGGGCAGGGCGCGGTGCAACCAGCGCAGGGTTTCCAGCCGTTCGGCGAACACCACCGCCCGGACCGGTGAGCCACGGCCCACACCGATCTCCTTGAGGTGCTCGACGAGCCGCTGGTACTTGGCCGGTGGTCGCTGCCGTGTCTTGTCGTTGAACTCAGCCAGCCTGCGCAGCGCGCGTCGTTCGACCTCAGCCCGATCGTCGTGCCCGAGGCGACCCAACCGCCCGTCGATGGTCTCCTTCAACGCCGCCGGCGAGGACAGGAACGCCTTGGCCAGCGTCCAGGGGAACAGCGAGGCGTTCTGGCCGGAGTACGGGCTCCCACCCTGACCAGGCCACAGCCAGGTCTCCTCCAGCTCACGGGCGACGGCGTTCTCTTCGCTCGTGCCCGGCACGAGGACGTTGTCCGGCTCCCGTCGTTCGGCCCAGTCGGCGCCGACGACCTGGGCGACCTCGGGGCTGTGCCGGTGCCGTCGGATGACCAGTCGCCGTACCTCGTCCGGGTTGAGCTGACCGTCGACGGGCACGGCCGAGGGGTCCAGGAGCCGCAGCAGCTCGGCGAACGAGTCGGCGCGGCCGTTGTGCGGAGTCGCCGACGCGAGGACAAGTGCCTCGGCGTTGCGGGCCAGCAACCGCGCCAGCCGGTTATTGAGCGTCGCGGCGTTGGCCAGGTTGTGGGACTCGTCGATGACCACGGCGTCCCAGCGCTGCTTGCGCAGGCTCGCCACGTACCGGTCGGACTTGAGAGTGTCGATCGAGATGATCACACGCTTGTAATAGGTGAAGGGGTTTCGCGTCGCGGGCAATTGTTGGCGCACGCGCTGGATGCCGGCGGAGTCCAGCCGGACGAACGGGATCGCGAACCGGCACCACAATTCGTGCTGCATCTGCTCCAGCACGTGTCGAGGCGTCACCACGAGAATTCGTTCACCGCGACCGCGGCGCACCAACTCCGAGAGGATCATGCCGATTTCGAGCGTCTTGCCGAGGCCGACCGCATCCGCCAACAGGATCCTCGGGCGCAGGTTTGCCGGGTCGAGGGCCTTGCGCACCGCCGACTGCTGGTAGCTCAGCGGGTCGGCCAGCCCTCGAACGGCTACCGACAGCGAACGCTCACCGAGGGGCACGGGGGTCTTGCGGATGGTCGATTCCAGCCACAGCCTGGTAGTGCGGTAGCGGGGGCTGTCATCGGCCACCACCTGCGCACGGGCGGGTTCCAGCGGGACGATCTTGTCCAGGCTGGTGTAGAACGAAGCGCTGGTGTCGCGAACCAGCTCGCTGAGCCCCTGCACGTGGACGAGGCTGCCGTCAGCCGTCTCCTCGGCTGCCTGGACCAGCCACTCCTCGTCACGGATCACGACGATCGATCCTGGCGCGAGTGCCACGCGGGCTTCAGCGTTCGTTGCCGTCACAGGTAGGTTCTCCGTCATCAAAAGTCATGAAAAGTTTTACTCATAATTAAATTTCGACGTCCACCCGAAGCATAACTTCACATCCTCTTCGGATAAAGCCAAGCTGTTCGGTGGACGGTGACCCCCGCCGACGCCGTTGACCCCACGACGTCAACCCGGCCACGACATCACCCGGAACGAAGCCGAGGAAGCCGCGCCCGCCGGCCCGGCGGTGTCGCCCTCACGGTCACGGGCTGACCGGCGTGCGCAAGTAGCCGTGGGGGCCGAACAGCGCCTCCCGGTTCAGGAAGCGGTTGAAGAACCGGCACGACGGCTCCCCGAGGTGGACGCATGCGCTGCACGCCCCGCTGCCGCGACTGCACCCGGGATCGAGCGGGCAACGGTGCTCGGCGTCGACGAACGCGGCCAACAGGTCGTCGAGGTTGGATTCGAAGACCGCCTGCATGCCGCCCAGCACGAAGTCACCTCGAGCAGAGGCGTACACGAAGAACGCCAGGTGCCCAGGGAGGAGGTATTCGCTCAACGCGTCGCGTTCGATACCGGAAAAGACCGCGGCCTGGCGAATGAACCGGTGCGCGTAGGTGTGCACCAGCTTGAGCAAGTCGGCGCCGGCCGACTCGTCCGACTGACTCTCGCGCTTGTCGGGGATCTCCGCGGACCGCAGGATCGCGACCCTCGCCGCGACCGGATCGGTGTCACCGACGGACCAGCCGGTCAGCGCGTGACCACGCCCCGTCAACCAGGTCGCCACCCGCACCGGGTCCAAGCGCACCAGGAACGCTTCCGTCTCCGCGAGGTTGCTGTGGAGGCGGTAGACGCCCCGCTTGCGCCGAAACGGCACCAGGTGGGACTTGGCCGGATCGTCCTCGCCTCGCGTGTAGCCGTACATGGCGCTCAGCACCGGGAACCGATCGACCAGGTCCAAGCCGTCCAGGCCAGCCCGAGCCAACGCCGCGGGATAGCCGTTGCGATAGCGCAGGTCGAGCGCGTCCCCGGAATCGGTGCTGCGCAGCTCGGTCGTCGGAGTGCGACTCTCGGCCAGCGCCATGGCGATATCGACGGCTTCCCGCTCGGCCTCTTCCCGCTGCGTCGCGGGCAGTGAGTCGACCGGGTGGTCACCTGGGGTGGCGAGCTCTCCGGCCTTCTCTGCGAAGTCCACCATGCTCTCGGCGAGAGCTCGGGGCATGCCGCTGGTGATCAGCGTCGCGATGAGGTCCTCTCTGGTCTGCTTCGCGTTGACGTCCGCGGGTCGCTTAGCGACCAGCCCTTCGACCACCCATGCCAGGGCCTTGCGGGCGCCGCCCGCGAGCTTGAGGTTCTCGCGGTGCTCCGGTCGGGGCGGGTTGATCAACACCATGCCACGCGGCGTGTAGACGGTGCGGGCTTTGTGGACGTTCCACCGCATGGTGCCGTTGCCGCACGCACAGGGCTTGAACCCCAGCCCTTGCATGGTCCGCTTGTGGCAGACCGGACACTCGAACGTGATGTCGGCCGCCTTGGCGCTCTTGGGGATGACGACCTTCACATCGTCGTGCTCCTGGCAGCGACGGATCCACGGCTCGGTGATCGCGCCGCAGTCGTGAATACCGACGAAGTGCAATTGCCCCCACTTGCGCTGCCCGCACTTGCAGGGCCGCTCGACGGACTTGCCGATTCGTTTGCAGCTCTTGCACAGCCACACCTCCGGATACCGCTCGACCGTGACGCCACGCCGCTCGTCGAGTTCCACGACCTCGATCGAGGCTCCGCTCAGCAGGTCCTTGCCGACATCACCGTCGGTGCCGTGAGCGGTCCACGCACCGATCTCGCGGATCAGGTGCCGACGGACGAGATCCGTGTCCACCTGGATCGGGTTCGCTGCCGACCACTCGACGACGCGGTAGATCTCCCCGCGCAGGTCGACCGTGTTGTCGGGCAGGAAGATCCGCAAAATCTGGCTGCCGCTCCGGCTCCCCAGAATCGTCATGTCGTCCGCCTGTCAGTCGTGGATAGGAGCGCTGGCTTCGACGTCCCGCAGGCTCCGCATCGGAGCATTCGGACCGAGTTCACCGATGAACCGGGCCTTCGAGGTCGGGTCCTCCAGATCAGCGAACCAGTCCTGCAGCCACTCAAGGATCTGCTGCTGGTGCAGGGTGTCCTCGGGGCCGTTCAAGCCGAGAAGTTCCGCCACCGCATCGGCTTCCGCCTCAGGCGTCAGACCTGTACCGCGGATGTAGTCGCGCAGCCTCGCAGGGGTGCTCAGCTTCTGTCGGCTCTCCGGTTCGCGGATCATCAGCGTCCGTGCCGCCACGGCGCCGGGGATCGTGAGGTCCAGGACGCGGCGGCTGCGTCGGGTGATCGGGATGGGGTCGACGAACCGGTCGCCTTGGCGCACGTACGGCCCGAAGTGGCGGAATGTCTGGGCGTCCCGCTCCCGGCCGATCTTGTGCAGGACGTAGACCAGTCCGGGGTGTCGACGCCCGACCCGTGCGGTCGTCTGGATGAACTCCGCCGTGGTCAGCGGCAGACCCAGCATCACCATCGTGTTGAGCCGGTCGACGTCCACGCCGTGGGAGAGCATCGAGCTGGCGGCAACGACGTGGACGCGTTCGGCGAAGTCCTCCTCGGGGTTCTCCAGCCGTTCGAGGATGCCGCGGACCTCGTCGAAGTCCGTCTGGCCGGTCAGCTGCTCGACGTTGATGCCGGCGACGGTGTTGTTGCTGCCCAAGCTCCGTCCGGCGGCCTCCACGTCGTAGAGGGTCGTGCCGTAGACGACGTTGGTGCCGTACTGGCTGATCACCATGTCGGCGTACCGGGGCTCGACGCCTGCCTCCGCGCACACCGCGGCCGGGTCGTCCAGCAGTTCCCTGATGCAGCGCTGCAGCGTGTCCAGGGTGCGGTCGCTCACGTGCTCCAGCGTTACGCCGCGCGGGGCGACCGCCACGAACCGACGCAGCGGCTGCGCGGTCGGCACGGTCCAAAACGACTCGCCCGCCCGTGGACCCGGCTGCGGGAACACTCGGCCTTTCCGCCGGTAGAGCACGTTGACCTGGCGGTCGTAGCCAGTGAGGGTCGCACTGCTCGCCACGATCTTGGCGCGCCTGCCGGACAGTTCCTGCTGGAGGTGGTCCAGCAGGCTCTCATAGTGGGAGTCGACCGCCCCCAGGCTGTCGCGCAGCAGGTGCAGCTCGTCCTGCAACCTCAGGGACGGCGCGAACCGCTGCGCATCCATGGGCAGCGGCTTGAGAACCAGCCCCCCCTGACAGTTGGGCACCAGGCAGCCGTTCGGGGTCTTCGCCCGCTCAGCGTAGGTGAAGCCGTGCCCCTGCTCCGGGCACTGCGCTCGCGGCGGACCGACCAGGCCGCGCATGGCCTGCTGCATGCTGATCGAAGCGGCCTTGTCCAAGGTGCCGACCACCACCGTAGGCAGGAATCGAAACACCTCCTGGTCCACGACGTACACCGGCAGGGCCCGACGGTACATCCGGCAGTCCGAGTTGGTGCAGCAGTGCTCGAGCTTCCACCGCTGGCGGTCGAAGTGCATCCGCAGGTTCTCGTCCCGGCAGAACGGGCAGCGCAGCAGCACTCGGTACCTGTCGGGCATTCCCGCGCTGTCCGGGGTGATGTCCTCGTCGTTCTCCGCCTTCGGGACGATCTTGTTGGGCGTGCCGGCCTGACCGACGAGAAAGCCGAGGCTGAACGGGGCACCCCCGACAGTCCGATCCTGGCGGACGATTTCGGCCGCGGCGAGCGCGTCGGCGAACCGCTGGGTCTGTTGCAGGCTCAGCAGCCGCAGCGGGAACCGCGACCACGCCGTCACCCCCAGGGGCTTGCCGGTCAGGCGGTCGTGGAACGCCGCCGTCAACAGCAGCCCGAGGTAGGTCTCGGTCTTGCCGCCACCGGTGGCGAACCACACCGTGTCGACGTAGCTCGCCTCTTCCTCCGGCTCGGCGAGGAAGCGGACCGTCGACAGCAGGAAGCCCACCTGGAACGGCCGCCACCCGGTGTACCGCCCGTGTGCGCTGAGCCCGATCGCCTCGTTCATCAGCCGGAAGGCGCGCAGGATCTTCGGGTGGGTCTCCATGAGGCCCAATCCGGTCCGCAGCCGCCCCAGCTCGGCGAACACCTCCTCCGCCGACTTGTCCGCCTCCTCGCGCATCGTCGGCGTCCACTCCTCGGCTGCCTGTCTGGCATCCAGTACCGACGGCGACCAGTGCGCGTCGTCGTAGGCGGTCAGCGCCTCGAGCAGGGCCGCGAGCTGCGGCAGAGGGTTATCGGCCAGCGTCGAGAACGACAGGTCCGGCTCCTGGTGCGTGCTGTTCCAGTAGCCGGGTCGGAAGGTCTGCACGCCGACGGTGTCCGAACTGCGGAAGACGCCAGGCTCGGGCACCTCGACTCCGACGTTGATGCCGTACGCAGGTATCGTCCGGTCGTAGCGGAAGCTGTCCGGTAGCGATTCCAGTTGGAACGGCACCGTCTTCAGAGCCGAGATTTCGATCTGGGTCTCGTACAGGTGCGAATCGGTCAGGTCCTTCGCCTTCTCTGGACTGGTGTTGACCAGCTGCACCACCAGTTCCATCTGCCGGTGCCAGTCCTCCACGTCGACGCGCACCTCGGCCGTCAAGCCCGGTGCGCCCACGGCGGTGAACGCGTCGGCCAGTTGCCGAGCGCCGAACACCCCGCCTTTTCGGTCGACCTTCACCAGCACCCGCTCCTCGACGGGGTCGGTGCGCCACCAGCGCTTGTCCGGGACGGGCCCGTCCTTGGGGTCCTGCACCCATCCCCGCGCCCGCACCGTCACGGTCATCGACCAGGACGGTTCGCTCGCGGGCCGCAACCGGATACCGATCGCACACGGATCCAGCCGCTCCGACCGTTCGTCGCCGGCACCCTTGCGGACCTCGTCCTCGCACGCCAACCGGCCCAGCCAGAACGTTCCCGCGGGCGCGACCTCCAAACGGTCGAGCCCGTCGCCCCGCCCAGCAGCGACGACCCGGCGGTCGAGCCAGTCGACGAACGCCTGGTACGCCTGCTGCGGCGACTGGCCGCTGGTGTTGTTCACTGCCTGTTCCCTCCAGGTGGTCACTGGCCCGCCCACCAGCTTCAGTCGTTCACGACGTAGGACCGCAGGGCGGCTACGCACCGGTTCTGACGCAAAGTTGCCAAGGACTGGTTCTGAATCTGCCGTATGCGCTCGCGCGTTACACCGAAGATCGCACCGATCTCGTCCAGCGTCTCCTCGTCACCCGTGCCTATGCCGAACCTCCGTTCGAGGACCCGAACTGACCGCGCGGGAAGGATCGCGGCGAGCGTGTGCGTCAAGTCCTCCCGCATCACCGCGTGAGTGACGATTTCCGCTGGATCGGCACGGCCGTCGCGCTCGTCTTCGCTCATCAGCACGTCGGACAGGCGAAGATCCCCCTCCTCTCCCAGTAGGCGGTCGAGGCTGATGACGGGCCGCGTGAAGTCGAGCACCGCCTGAACCTGTCCGGGGGCGATACCCGTCGCGTCGGCGATTTCGCTCAGGACGGGTGAGCGATCGAGCCGTGCGGTCAATCCGGATATTGCTTTTCGGATCTTGTGCGCCTGCTCGTGGATGTAGACGGGAACACGGATAGTGCTTCCCCTGTCACCGATACCGCGTTCGATCGCCTGCCTGATCCACCACGTGGCGTAGGTCGAGAACTTGAAGCCCTTCGACCCGTCGAACTTGTCCGCCGCACGCATCAGTCCCACGTTGCCGTCCTGGATGCGGTCGGCGAACTCCACTCCGCAGACGTCGTAATGCCTGGCCTTGGCAATCGAGACCACGAGTCGTAGGTTGGCGCACACCAACTCGGCATGGGCGCGTCGCCCTGCGGCGACCTGAGCCTGCAGGTTGCGCCGGAGATCCGCAGGCAACGCGTTGTTCCCGGTCTCGTCCAGTTCACGCCGGGCGGCGACGCCCTGGGAGATCAACGCCCACAGTTCCACCTCTCGGGAACCGTCGATCAGCGGGTAGCGCTTGATCGCCTCCAAGTATTGGCCGACCACATCCGCACGGAACTCGTACCCCCACTCAGCGGCCCTTTCCGGACGTAGATCACCGGGAACCGACAACTCAATCCCCGCACCCTCCAGAAGGACCAGCAGTTGCCCCTGTTCGACAGAGTTCAATCCTCGCGCACTCGCGAGAAGTGCGACATCCGCCCGAGCGAGTTGTCCCCCGCTTCGTGACCAATCCCCGAGGAGGTCGTCGAACGCCCGACCAACGACATCGTCGACAGCCCGCAGGGGAGCCGACTCCGGCTCGTCCCCGAATATCCAGGCAAAGTCAGGAGCAGGCACCGCCGCCATCGGCTCCTCGACCGTCGCTTCAGCCGGCCCAACCTCTTTCACGTCGACAGCGCCAGAGCCGGGCGAGTCGGCACCATTCCCCTCCAAAGCCGACAACAGTGCATCGACGTCGCGGTGGGTCAAACGGTGCCGCGCGGCGAACTCGGCCAGGAACCGTCGACCCGAGCCGGCCTCATGTTTCTGTAGGATCACGCGTAGTTCGCCCGCGAGGTCGTTGACGCGTGGCGCGTTCGCCGGACAGCGCGCTGAGGCTCGCATCGGGGTCGCCATGAGCACCTCCTCGGTCCAGAGGCTCATCGGTGGAAGAGCTACCAACGTGACGCGCGTAGCGACCTGTTGATCAAATCGTGATTCGATACCTGCCGCATCTGCGATGCTCACGACCGCAACGTCCTGGACGGATCGACCGGTCACCTCGTAAGACGCCGATGTGGATCGCTCAAGGCGGCTCCCCGCTCTCACAACCTGGTATCACCCGCACTACGCTCTGTAGATCCACTACAGTGCCGGCATGGCCGCCCGACCCCTCAAGATCTCTGCAGTCGACCTGTTCTGCGGTGTCGGCGGACTCTCCTACGGCCTACGGGAGTCCGGGATCCACATCGCTGCCGGCCTTGACCTTGATCCGGCCTGCGCGTACCCCTTCCGCACCAACCTTCAGGCGCCGTTCCACCAGCGGGATGTCTGCGACCTCGAAGCAGGCGAACTGGCTGCGATGTGGCCTGACGACACCCGCATCCGCATCCTGGCGGGCTGCGCTCCGTGCCAGCCGTTCTCGTCCTACCGTCGAGGGGTCGACACCTCACAGGAGCGCCAGTGGCCCCTGGTCAATGAGGTACGACGACTGATCGAAGGGACGATGCCGGAGATCGTGACGATGGAGAACGTTCCTCGCATAGGGAGCGCTTCGGTCTTCAAGGACTTCGTCATCCAGCTTCGGACCCTCGGGTACCACGTGGACTTCAAGTCGTGCCACTGCCCGACGTACGGCGTACCTCAACACCGTAGGCGACTGGTCCTCCTCGCCTCACTGCTCGGCGAGATCAAGGTACCGAAGGGCACCGTCAGCCCTAGTGAGTACGCCACCGTCCGTCAGGCGATCCACGACCTGCCCCCGGTAGCTCATGGGGAGACGCACCCACACGATCGATTCCACAAAAGCCGCACTTTGAGCGAGACGAACTTCGAACGCATCCAAAAGTCTACACCCGGCGGCACCTGGGAAGAGTGGCCCGAAGAATTGCGAGCTCCATGCCATCGCAAGGAATCCGGATCAACTTTCCGCAATGTTTACGCGCGCATGGCGTGGGACGAACCATCTCCTACCATCACCACCATGTCGTACAACTTCGGCACGGGACGGTTTGGTCACCCCGAGCAGGATCGCGCCCTCACTTTGCGGGAGGCTGCTAACCTGCAGAGCTTCCCATCGGATTACGAGTTCGTGGCCCCAAACAAGCCGGTTCAATTTGCCCCACTTGGCAGGCTCATCGGAAACGCCGTACCCCCTCAGCTTGCCAAAGCCGTTGGAGCTGCGATCGTGGATCACGTTAAGACCGCCAGCAAGGCCACCAAAGTGACAAATAAACGACGGACCGGCCGACAAGGCAAGCGATCGTCAATTCGTTCAAATGCAACGACCGAGACCATCCCGCTGGCGACATGAACTGTGCCTGCAATGTCCATTAGACGATCAGCACACCACTTCGAGTCAACAGGAAGCTGACCAATCGAAGCTTCACTTTAGCGATGGACAAGAGGCTACCCCGACAAGACTCCCGCCTCACCTACGTTAAGCCGAAATCGCCGTAACCATCACCCCTGTACGGCGACTGCCAAATTACGTGGGCACCGCCCTCGGGCAAACACGTCAGTGGAAATTCAGCTCAGCGGCAACAAGCAGCTTCACATCTCTTACATCCGATTCTCGGACTATGGGCGTACTTGAGACTGCCACGGTTGATCCACTTTGAGACATAAGGCCAGGGCCTCTCACTCGAACGTTGGGTAGTGACGGCACGCCCTACGACCGGCCAGCACAGCAGGAGTAGCCTCCGTCATCCACCCTGAGGTGCTTCCAGGGCGGATGACGTACCGGGTCCGCTCGATCGATCAACGATCATGTCGACCAGACGCGGCAACAGGACATTCGATCGATCACGATTCGGGGCCGCGTGTCCCCATAGGGCCAATTTTCTGGAGTTCAGGAGTGCAAGCAAGGAAGCCCTTGCGTGGATCAGCCTGTTCGGAGGTGCTCGTCGTGATCACCAACCCGACTCGCCAACGCACACTACGCGGCCACAAGCCCACCCGTCCCACGCCGCGCGCCGCCAACACCGCCGAACACCAGGCCCTGCTCGCGGGGCGGCTGACCCCACGAGACAGGTGGATCGTCAGGATGCTCTGGGAGCACCGGGTCCTTACAGCCCACCAGATCACCGCACTGGCCTTCCCCAGCTCCCGTTCCGGGCGCCAGCGGCTACGCGAGCTCTACCTCTGGAGCGTCGTCGACCGCTTCCAGCCCTTCATCAGCCTCGGCACCGCACCCATGCACTACGTCCTGGCACCCGCCGGTGCGGCCGTACTTGCGGCCGAGGACGGCTTGGACGTCAAGAGGATGGGTTACCGGCACGACCGCGCCTTCGGCATCGCCCACAGCCTGCGCCTCGCCCATACCGTCGGCGTCAACGAGTGGTTCACCGCCCTGGTCGACCGCGCCCGCCACCTTCGACAGGGCGAGCAGGTCGCGCTGGCGGCGTGGTGGTCGGAGGCCCGCTGCGCCCGCTACTTCGGCGACCTGGTCAAGCCCGACGGCTACGGCCGCTGGTTTGACGGCAACCGACGGATCGACTGGTTTCTCGAGTACGACTTCGGCACCGAGGTCCTGACCAAGCTCGTCGGGAAACTCACCGGCTACGCCGCCCTCGCACAGTCCACCGGCATCACCACACCACTGCTCGTCTGGCTGCCGACCTCGCGCCGCGAAGCAACCACTCGCCAGCTGCTCCACCAAGCTTGGCGCGAACTGCACGACCCACGCTCGGTACCGGTCGCCACCGCGGCGGCCGAGCTACTCGACCCCAACGCCGTACATCCCAGTCCGGCCGACGAAGTCTGGCTTCCTCTCGGCACGCCGGCCGGCGACACTTATCGGCGGTCGCTGTCCGAGCTGTCCGACGTCTGGGCTCACGTCGCGGCCCCGGCCGTCGTCGACGATGATGCTGCGGCCGCTCCCGCCCCGAACTCGCCGCACTCGACGACCCCACCGCCCTCGCCGATGCCGCCCGCAGCGACGACGCCACAAGCGTGAACCGAGCGATTAGTCGATGAAGGGGTGCTCGCCGGAGTCGACGGCGAGCTGCTTAGTGGATAGGACCACCACCGGCAGGCGCTGCGCCTGCCGGTCGTCCAGGTCAACATCATGATCGGCGAAGCGGAGAGACCTACCACTCGCTCGACGGGCACAACGGCTGGACGCCACCTGTCCGATATCGCCTGGTCAAGCCTCGACTGAGCCAGCCGCCCGGGCTGCTCTCTCGATCTGCGCGCGCTGGTTCTCCCAGAAGGCCGCGTCCTGCCCCCGCCGGGCCATGCCCTCCCAGTCCATCTCGACCTCGCCGTCGAGCTGTTCGCGCAGGATGTCGGCGTGCCCGGCGTGCCGGTTGGTCTCGGTGAGCACGTGGACCAGGACGTTGAACAGCATCACGCCGGGACGCGGCCACCAGGGCACGTGACCGGGCGAGTCGACGGCGAGCGCGGTGATGGTCGCGTCGGAGTGCGCCCAGGCGCGCCGGTAGCGGCCGGTGATCTCCTCGCGCGTCTCGTGCTCGGTCGCCCACATGTCGGCGCCGCGCCGCTCCGGGTCGTCCCAGCGGGCGACGGGCTCGGGGAACGGTCGACCGAAGACCTCGCCGAAGTACCGGGCCTCCGACAAGGCCAAATGCTTGACCAGGCCGAGCAGGTTGGTCCCGGTCGGCGTCAGGGGACGGCGGACGTCGTACTCGGACAGCCCGTCGAGCTTCCGCAGCATCACCTCGCGGACCTCCCGCAGGTCGCCGTGCAGGTACTCCTTCGCAAAGTCATCGATCATGGAGTACGAGCCTGCACCATCAGCCCCGCCCTCGGCCGTCGGCCCGCAACAAATCCTCCGCGAACAGTGCGGGAGCCCGCGGTATCAGTGGGATTAGGCGACGAAGCCGGTGCATTGACCGAGCCATCCTAGCCGGCACAGACGACCAGGGCAGACTGAGTGGCCGCTGACGACCAGCCCGCCCCGATGTGTCACAGGCTTGTGGGCAAGCGAGTCTGGGATACCAGCGGATCCCCCTACAGCCCCGTGAGCAGGCTCTTCGTCGATCGGAGGGGGTGGCGTTCTAACAGGATCCCCAACCTGATCCCCAATGTGATCCTCCATGTGAACCCGCGACGGAAGTCACCGTACGCGTAATCGATCTTCAATCTGACCACACAGAGCGATCGGTTAAAAGTTCGTCATGTAGACACAATTCCACCAAAGCCACACTCACAAACACTGGCACACCGAGCATAAAATCGAGGCGACATAAGGAGATGTACCCGAAGTGCACCGGAAGCACCTCACCTATTTTTAGCTGATTATACCGTTCGACTGCCGCGCCGCGTCTGCCACAAACAATGATTCCCGTGCAGCCAGGGCTCCGAAACAGGCGTAGCGAGGATCGGCGGGCTTGACTGTCAGGCGGATTAGGTACGCGTTGGACGGCGGCTTTCGCAGGGCTGCGCCGTCTTCCGGTTGGTGTCGCGCTGCTGCGGGAGGAAGAGGGGGATGCCCTCGGCGAGGCGCCAGGCGGCGTCGCACGCCGTGCAGGTGGGCCAGCACCACTGCTGCTTGGTGGGGCGCGCAGCGGGAACGGTCAGCTCCGCCCCGCACAGCGTGGCCGTCTCCTGGGTCGGCATGGCGTTGTCGTCGATGGCATGACGTTCGCCGTCGTGGGGTTGCCAGCGGAACGGGCGCAGTCCCATCAGCGGATCCCCTTGTCGTAGGCGTCGGCCCAGTGCGCGATGACTTCACCGGACTGGGCTGCGGGCAGGGCGCGGGCGTGGAGTTCGCGGAGTCGGCGCTGGTGGTGTTCGACGGCGTGGTGCTTGTCGTGGAAGACGGTGGTGATGCCGCTTTCGCTGTAGGCCAGCGGGCGCAGTGGTGGGGCGAAGGTGAGCAGTGCGGCGTGGTGGCGCAGGGCGAGGTGGGTTGGTGCGGTCATGGGGATGACGTGGACGGTGATGTGGGGTTGACCGGCTTGCAGGGTGAGGTGGAGCAGTTGGTCGCGCATGACGGCGCGGTTGCCGACGACCAGCCGCAGGGCGGTTTCGTGGATATAGAGGGTGGTGTCCGGCGGGGTGCGGCGGTGGAGGAGGTTGTCCTGACGCGCGACGCGTGCGGCGGCCAGGTTCTCGTCGCCGGTCAGTGCGCGGGCGTAGGCCGCGGTCTGGGCGAGGGCCGGGACGGTGAGCGGTTCGTAGACGGTGACGCTGTGGGCGAGGTGTTCGTGCAGTGTCAGGGCGGTGAGGGTGTCGGGGCTGCCGTGGTGGGACCGGGTGAACGTGCCGGTGTCGGGCTCGTGGGCGATGGCCATGACGCGGTCACGGGTGGCCTTGTCTGCGGCGCAGCGGCCGAGGAGGGTGGCGATCTCCCACGGGCTGGTGCCGCGGCTGCCGGTCTCGAGTTTGCTGAGCTTGCCCAGCGACCAGCCCAGGCTTTCGGCGACGACTGCGGAGGCCAGGCGGGCGGTGTGGCGGATGCGACGTAGTTCCTCGCCGAGCTCACGGCTGTGAGCGGTGCTCAACCTCGTGCTGACGGGCGACTTCTCGTCGTCGGTGTCCATCGACGTTCCTCAGTTGTGCTCGGGTGCCGCGACACTGCCGACGGCGATGATCAAGCTTCGGTCTGATGCGGTGCGGACCAGGCTGATAAGCCCGGCCGAGCGCGGCCGCATACGAACGGCATGGCGCGTCCACGTTCAGCGCGTGGGCTTGTGTCGACCGCTCCGTCGGCTGTCGGGGTCCTGCCGGCGCAGGGAAAGCGAGCGAAGATCAAGTCGAGGACGGCTTCGAGGAGTCGGTCGTGATCGCCAGCGGACAGCAACTCCGGTCGAACCTGGCCGTCTTCGCGCCATCGAGCATCAGAACCCGCCCAGTCGCGCGTCCTGACGAAACCAGCATCCATCGCCTTCCCTTTCACCCCGCCGAAATCGGTAGATACGCATTTCAACCAGGACCGGTACGATCAGGGAACAACGCAAACAGCCGACACGCGGATTTGCCCCCTATTTGCCCCCTAGCGCAGGCGGAGGCGACATGAGCGACGACGAGCACTCCGACATGACCGAACCGGCCGGCGTCCGACTCGCCCGCGAGATCCGCCGACGCCGCACCGAAGCCGGACTCAGTCAGCCACAACTGGCCCGAAAGATCGGCTACACCAGGCAGTACGTGTCCCTGGCCGAACGCGCTGGCCACAACCTCCCTTCAGCCGAGGTGGTCAGAGCTCTCGACCACGCCTTGGGGACCGGAGGTGCGCTGATGGCACTGCGAGAAGAAGGAAGGAATGAACAGAAGCGACTTCGCCAGCAATATGGTCGAGCAGCTAATGAACAGCAGAAAAACCTACTAGACGACGTTGCCGACGTCCGCGATGCAGGCAGCCGCGCACGAATCGAATTTCACTCAGACGACACTGCTGTGACAATGTCAACGGGCGATGCGGCACCCTCCGCGTGAGGACAACGAACGATTGGTCCGGATTGACCAAGCTCATCGTGCCGATCCAGTCTGAGCCTCTTCCTTCCGTGGTCGGCTTGACGGAAGTCGAGGAGGTGCGTACCGCTGCACGGTCTTTCGAGAACTGGGACGCTCTCTACGGCGGAGGATTGGTCCGCACGGCCGTCACCGCGCAACTGCGGTATTGCGCCGACCTGCTGGGCGCACGGTGCTCGGACAAGATCCGCCCCGCCCTGTTCTCGGCCGTGGGGTACCTCGGTCACGTCACCGGGTTCATGGCTTTCGACGCCTACGCCCACGACGACGCGCGTCGCATGTTCCGCTTCGCCCTGGCGTGTGCCGAGGAGGCAGGGGACTGGCACCTGCGTGCCAAGGTGCTCTCCTCGATGGCACGCCAGGCGATCTGGTGCGGTGATCCCGACAGTGGGCTGACGTTCACCGAGTTGGCACTGGTGCGTGCCGATCGGTTGACCTCCACCGAGCCGGGCCATGCTGCACACCGGTCGTGCCCGTGCGCTGGCCAAGCTCGCCAGGATGCAGGAGACGGCGAGCGCGGTCGGTGCCGCCGACGAGGAATTCGGCCACAGCCGCCCGGACGACGACCCGCCGTGGATGCAGTACTACGACACCGCGCAACACGCCGGGGACACCGGGCACGCCTTGTGGGACACCGCCGTCCGAGGACACTTCTACGCGGAAGCCCGGGACAGGCTCGCCTCGGCAGTGACCGGACACGGTGACGAGTTCGCCCGTGCCCGTGCGATCAGCCAGACCAAACTCGCCTCCCTGGTCATGGCCGTCGGAGATCCGACGGAAGCCGCCATGCTCGGCAGCCTGGCGCTGGACTGGGCGGGCACCGTGAAGTCACGACGCGCCGCGGACGACCTTCGCGATCTTCACCGCTTCGCGCTTGTGCACGACAACGTCACGGAGGTGGCCGAGTTGCGGCACCGCATCGGCACGGCGGTGGTCGGATGACCGACGCCCAACGAAGCAGCAGCCGTGCGGCCCTCGAGAGCGCCGCCGCGAAAGCGGGCTTGGACACGGCAGGTACCGCGGTGATCCGGCTCGGGGAGAACGATCTCTACCGACTGCCCGGCTCCCTGGTGGCCCGGGTCGCGCGCATCGGGCAGGACGCTGCGGCGGCCAAAGAGGTACAGGTAGCCCGGTGGCTGGAGGACGGCGGCGTGCCGGCCGTACGCGTGCTGCGGGAGGTGGAACAGCCGGTCGTGGCCGAGGGCAGAGCCGTGACGTTCTGGCACGAACTGCCCCCGCACGAACCCGGTTCCAGTGTCGACGTGGCCGTCGTCCTGCGCCGCTTTCACGCCCTCTCACCGCCGCAAGACTTCGAGCTGCCCGAACTGGACCCATTCGTGCGGCTCGCCGAACGCATCCAGGCCGCGTCCGTGCTGAGCGACGATGACCGGGCCTGGATGCTGGGGCGGCTGGCAGCACTCCAGGAGGCCTACGACGCCCTACCGCCCGGCCTGCCACACGCGGTGGTCCACGGCGACGCCTGGGAAGGCAACGTGGTCCGTACTCGTGATGGCAACGTGGTGCTGCTGGACTTCGAGCGCTGCGCGCTCGGCCCACCGGAATGGGACCTCGTCTCCACCGCCGTCTCGCACGTCACCACCAACTGGATGAACACCGCCGAATGGGCCGCCTACAGCAGGGCCTACGGCTTCGACGCCACCACCTGGGCCGGATTCAACACCCTGCGCGACATCCGCGAACTGCGCATGACCACCATGGCCATCCAAGTAGCAAGCAGCAACCCGGCGCGCTATGCCCACCAGGCCGCACACCGACTCGCCTGCCTACGCGGTCAACACGGCTCCCGGCCGTGGAGCGGCTGGCATGCGGTGCCGTAACGCTCACTGCCGGCCATGCTCGGCGTCACGAAGAAGCGCGATCACAGAGGTGGACCGCGCCGACTCAGACTTCGCGCAGCACCAAACGGCCACCGCACCCGCCTGGCTGGTCTACTACGACGAGGCCGAACACGCAGGCAGCAGCGCCAGGGCGCTGATCCCTATCGCCATCGCTACCGGGCGGCCGGGTGAGGCCGCTGAACGCCTGGGGACGGCGATCCGTTTGCACAGCGACGCCTATCCGCGGTCGCGGGCGTTCTCCAGGACGCGCTTGGCCGCACTGCACATGTCGATCGGCGACCCACATGAAGCCACCGCACTGGGGCGACAGGCCGTTGCGAACGCCGCGATTTTCCACTCCCAGCGGATGAACGAGGAGCTGCGCGCCCTGATGCGCGCCGGCGAACAGCACCTGGCGATCCCTGAGGTGGCGGACCTGTCGCACTCGCTGGCATCGGCGATCAACGATGCCTGACGTTTCCGACGTCGACAAAGACCAGGCCGCCTACCGAGTACTGGCCGCCGCAGGCGGACAAGCAGGTGTACCGATCTCCGGCGCGGAACTGATTCGCGACGGCGTCAACGTCCTCTACCGACTACCGGGCGACATCATCGCCCGCATCGGCCCCGACGGCTCCCGCGAGACCGCCACCCGCCTGCTGCACACCTCGCACTGGCTGGCCCGCACCGGCATACCCGCGGTCCAAGCACTCGACGACATCGGCCAGCCCACCATGGTCGACAATCGGCCCGTCACCTGGTGGGTGAGCATCCCGGAACACCGATACGCCACCCCCGCCGAACTCGGCACCGTGCTCAAACGACTCCACACACTGGCTCCGCCCCTCTCACCGCCTCTGCCTGTGCTCGATCCCTTCGCTGGGCTGGACGAGGCGCTCACTGCCGCCGCCACACTTTCGGAGCACGACCGGACGTGGCTCAAAGACCTGCTGAAGAGGTTGCACCGCGAGTACGCGCAACTGCAGAGCGGATCACCCCGGTGCGTGGTCCACGGCGATGCCTGGCAAGGTAACGTGGCCGTCCCCGCCGACGGTGTCCCCGTGCTCCTGGATCTCGACAACCTAGGACTCGGCCTTCGCGAGTGGGACCTCATCCCTCTGGCTGTCGACCTCACCGACTTCGCTCGTGTCACATCTTCGGAGTACGCGGCGTTCGTCGACGCATACGGCGGTTACGACGTCACCACCTGGCCCGGCTACCGCACACTGGCTACCACAACCGAACTCCGCTGGACCGCCTTCGCCCTGAACAAAGCCAGCACCGATTCCAAAACGAGGGAGCAAGCACACCATCGAGTAGCTTGCCTGAAAGGAGAGGTCAGACAACCATGGTCATGGACCGCCCTTTAAAGAGGATGCAGACGGCTCAGTTGATTCGCGAGTCAGCAAGGACCCATTGAGGCAATCCATACCTTTCGAGGGCGAGGAAAAAACCTGCGGGACAAGGACCACTAAGCTGGCCGACGCGTTCAGAACGTCCCTGCATGTTTGGCCCAACCTCGAGTGCTGAAGGTGCTGGCGGTGCGGTAGGCGTGGATGCCGGCGGCCGGGTAGTCGATGAGCCGGTCGGGCAGGGCGTCGAGGGGGAACCAGCGGACCGCGGAGCACTTGTCGGGTTCCCGGTTGGTCGGTGTCCCGATCCAACGGCGGGTTTCGAAGAAAAGGCCGAGCCGGGGTTCGGGACCGGAGCCGTTGACGTGCAGGGTGTGCACCAGGCGCAGGTCTTCGAGGTCGAGATGGACACCAACTTCCTCTTCGGCCTCGCGGACGGCGGCGTCGAGGACGGACTCTCCCGCGTCGAGCTTGCCGGAGGGCAGGTGCCAGAGGCCGTCGAAGAGTGGGTTGGTGTCGCGGCGGCGGGTGAGCAGGATGTCGTCGTCTCGGACGAGGAGGACGTGTACGTCGATCAAGTGTCGGTCGGCCATGGGTCCTCGTCGTTTGCTTACGCGGTCTGGGACCGGCGCAGCTTACGAGGTGTGCGATTCGCCAGCGGAACCAGCCCTCAGCTGGGGCGATTTTCGACAATCATGCCGATAACCTCCCCATTGCGCCTTCGTCGTGTGGACCGCGGGTAGTTGCCTCGGGTCAGACCATGAGTGGTGTCGGCGTACCGATCGGCTTCCGTCCAGCTGGTGGCGATGGCGGCTTCGAAGCGGCTGTGCACGTTGATGCGCCGCTCCGGACCACGGCATCATGCGGCATGGCAGGCATCGCGAGTGGGGTGCTTCGGCGCGATGCGCGCCGAAACACCCCGGCTCGTCCTACGCGAGCGACATCACGCGCGGAACGACGGCTCGTCGGCCGATCAGGTCGTCGCCTCAGTACGCAGGATCAGCGCGGGCAGGGCATCGACGATCTCAACCGTACGGACGCTCAAGCGGACGATACGCGCCAATAGGTCGAGCACGTAGCGCGGGTTGCCCGACTCCTTGGACCGGTCGTTCGGGTCGTTGATGTTTCCGGATGCCTTGTCGACCCGCAGTTGGTACCGGTCGATCAACCAGTCCACGGCGGTCCGCGGGCCGAGCAGGTACCGCTGGACGTCGGCCGGTATTCCGGTCAGTTCGATCCTGCTGTTGTACTTGATCTTTGTCTTGTCCGGGACGAGCTTGCCGCCCTCGCGCACTTTGGCGTACGCCATCTTCTCGATACGGAAGAACTCGAACGGATCACCTGTCGCCACGACGTCCGTCCCGCCGAGCGGGTACGGGGCGAGCGACTCATACCCGACGTGCAGCTCGAACAGTTCCTTGCCAGCGTCGACGAACGGTCGCGCGTCAATGACCAGGGGTATGCGCGGCAACAGCTTCTTCAGGTCGGCGGCGTAGGTTTCGCGGTACTCGGGTGAGTGCAGCATCCCGTAGGCGTAGTGGAAGACGTCGTCCTTGGTGATGTCCTGACCGTAAGCAACGCGGAACAACGCGAGCGTGTGATCCGTGATGTTGTCGACACGTCGGTGCCCGTTGACGATGTCACCGCCTCCCAATTCGAAGCCGAGGGCGCCTTCGACTCGTATGTCCAGCGGGGGAAGAACTGGCCCGTGTCGAGCAGGTGGAGATCCGGGATGGTGTCCGTCGCGATGACGCTGAAGTCGTAGTGGGACGCGACGCCGGTCAGCAGGAAGCCCTTATTGGGCAGGTCGTCGGACGGGAACACGAGGGGCAGTCGACGTCGATCCTCGTTGAGGTCCGCAGAGAAGTAGACGTGTTGGCGTTGGAAGGGTCGGTAGATGGCGAGCCGGTACGCGGTGTCGTCGTGCGCCAGGTCCCGTCCCTGGTCGTGTCGCGCGATCAGGCGCCGCGACCAACTGATCAGTCGTGGGTCCTTGGTGGGAGTGGGACTCCCCTTGGCCTCGGTGTACGTCCGGATCACGCGCTGCACGTTGTCGGCCAGGGTCGAGCGCGAGAAGTTGTAGACCCATGAATCCCGGTTGGTCGTGAGCCCTTTCGATGACAGTGCGAAGACCCCGTCGGTTCCCTTCTCCCACAACGGCAAGAAAGCAGCGAAGTCGTCGCGGCGCTGCCGTAGCCAATCACCCTGTGCGTTGGGGATGATCCGCCGGGAATCGGCGCGGAGGATCGACCCGGCGTCAACGACCTCTTGGAGCTTTTCCTGAGCAGTCGTGAAGTCCCCGACCTCGGCGTAGTGGATCCGGCACCCTCCCGTCGCCGCCGGGTTCTTCACCAGGACGACGATGGCGATGCCGGCTATGGAGCCGCCGGCGCCCTTGGCGTACGCCTCGAAGACCGGTCGGCCCTCGGCGCCCGCGTTGCGACGGTTGCCGCGGAGGTTGAAGATGTGAATCGAACTGAACTCGTCGGTCAGGGCTTTCCTCATGCCGTCGGCAGATGCCGAGTCCAGGAACCCTCCGTTGGTCACGTAGGCGATGACGCCGCGCTCGCGGATTCGCAGGGTCGCCCACTTGATGGCGCGGACGTAGCTGTCGTAGAGCCCTCGGATGGAGGACTTCGCGGCCCGAGCCGCGTAGGTGTCCCGGATCGCCTGATCCAATTCTGGGTAGGCCTCGTTGGCGTTGTCGTCGTTGGCCGATTCTTGTCCCACCGAGTACGGCGGGTTGCCCACGATGACAGTGATCGGGAGCCGCTTCAGCCGTTCGAGCCGCTCGTTGTTCTCGCGGAGCACCTCGAAGTCCAGTTGGGCACCGTCCTCCCACGACTGGAAGGTGTCGGTCAGGATCAGTCCGGGGAAGGGTTTGTAGTCCGCGCTGTCGAGGTGCCCGTTCACGGCATCGAGGTAGGTGGTCTCGATGTTCACCGCGGCGATGTAGTAGGCCAAAAGAAGGATCTCGTTGGCGTGCAACTCGGACTGGTACTTGCGTGGGAGATCCGCCGCCTCGATCAGACCGGACTGGATTAATCGAGTCACGAAGGTGCCGGTGCCCGTGAAACCGTCGAGCACGTGCACGTTCTCGTCGGTGAGCCCTTGGTCGAACTCCGCGCGCAACACATCGTCCGCCGACCTGAGGATGAAGTCGACGATTTCGATCGGGGTGTAGACGATGCCCAACTTGTCGACGGTGCGTTTGAAAGCAGTCGAGAAGAACGTGTCGTAGAGTTCGACGATGATCCGCTGTCGCCCTTCGGCGGTGTCGATGCCCTGTACGCGCGTCCGCACCGACTCGTAGAACTTGACCAGGTCGGCGTTCTCCGACTCCAGATTGTGCTCATCGAGAGTGGCGAGCATCTGCTCCATGGCGCGGGCGACGGGGTTGTGGGCGGCGAAGTCGTAGCCTCCGAACAGCGCGTCGAACACCGGGCGGGTGATCAGGTGTTGAGCCAGCATCTCGACCGCGTTGGCGCGCGTGATGCCATCGTTGAGGTTGGCTCGCAGACCGTCGAGGAACTTCTCGAACGCGTCCGCCGCTCCGGCGTGGTTGGTGTCGAGCAGACCTGTGATGCGGGTGATGTGCGCTTCCGCGATGCGCGCGACCGACTTCGCCCAGTCTTCCCAGTACCGGCGCGAGCCGACCTTGGTGACGATCCTGGCGTAGACGGCGTCACGCCACTCGTCGAGCTGGCGGAGGCTCAAGGTCAGCGCTTGCTGGACGCCTTCGCCGTTGCGGGCGCGTGCTCCGCCGCCGACGCCGATTACGTTGATCCGGTCCGAGCGCTTCTTGGTGAGGTCGATCTTGTTGATCTCGGCGTTCAACCGTTCGTCGTGCGCGCGAAGAGCCTGGAGGACCTCCCACACCACCTGATAGCGGGTATTGTCCCGCAAGGCGGTTTCGGGTGTGACGCCTTCTGGAATCGCTATCGGGAGGATGATGTAGCCGTACTTCTTGCCGGGTGCCTTGCGCATCACCCGGCCAACCGATTGGACGACGTCGACGACCGACTTGCGCGGCGACAGGAACATGACGGCGTCGAGCGCCGGCACGTCCACTCCCTCGGAGAGGCAGCGGGCGTTGGCGAGGACGTGGCACGCCCCGTCCGGTACCTCGGCACGCAGCCAGTCGAGCTTGGCGTTGCGCTCCAGCGCGTTGAAAGTGCCGTCGACGTGCTTCACCTCGCAGTCGAGCCCGTTGCGCCTGCCTGCGTCGTCGGTCTCGTGGACCTCGACGTACCGGTCGACGATGCTTTCGAACATGCCCTCGACCTTCTTCGAGGCTTTGATCGTCCCGGCGAAGGCGACTGCGCGACGCATCGGCTCGGGGTCGGCGCCGAAGTCGTGCTCAGCTTGCCCGCGCTTGGCCAGGCCGTTCCAGCAGCCGACGATCTTGGCCACGTCGTCGAGCTGGAGCTCGCCGCTCTCGTCGGCGAGCTGCGCCTGGAACGTCGAGGCGACCATCTTGTTGTCGACGGCCAGGACGAGCACCTTGTAGTCCGTCAACAGATCGCGGGCAACGGCCTCACCGAAGCCGAGCCGGTGGAACTCCGGACCGTAGACGGCCTCGTCATCCATCGACACGAGCACCGCGTCGGCGTCGCCCGCTTTCGCCTTCGTCGACTCGTCGTAGATGCGCGGCGTTGCCGTCATGTAGAGCCGCTTGGTGCCTTTGACGTAGTCCGCGTCGTGAACGCGAACGAACGGTGACTCGTCCTCGTCGACGAGGGTCACGCCGGTCGTGCGGTGGGCTTCGTCGCAGATGATCAGGTCAAACGGCTGGATGCCGCTCTCGGCCTGCGCGCGTGCCACGACGTCGATCGACTGGTACGTGGAGAACACGACGGTCATCGCCCCGGGCTCGGCCGTCGCGCGTCTCAGTCGCTCGGTGAGCACTTTGATGTCGGTCGTGGCCGGCAGCGCCAGGTCCACGGTGGCGATGTCCTCGTTCTCGTTGCGTGACCGGGCGGTGGACTTCCGGTCGGAGCACACCGCGAGCGGCGACAGTGGGATCTCTGCCTCGACTGACCACTCCCGCAGCGTTTGGGACAGCAGCGAGATCGACGGCACAAGGAACAGCGCGGAACCACCAGGGCCCACCACCTGCTCGGCCAGCCGCAGGGAGGTGAAGGTCTTGCCGGTACCGCAAGCCATGATCAACTTGCCGCGGTCGTGCTCGACGAACCCCGCGGCAGCCGAGTCGACGGCCACGACCTGATGAGGGCGCAGGGCCTTCCTGCCGACGGTGGTCAGCACCTCCGGCGCCTCGATGTCGAACCGCGCCCAATCGATGGGGCTGGCTTCGAGGTCCGACAGCCCGATGCGCCGGACGGGAATTTGCTGGCCTTTGATCGCGTTTTCGGCGAAAGTGTTCCACTTGTCGGTGGTCGAGACGACCACGCGCTCGACGAACCCCTCCTTCCCCGATTCGGAGAGGAAGCTGTCGATGTCCGCCTTGGAGACGATCGAACCGGGCGAGTAGAACTTGCACTGGATGGCGACGTACCCCTCGGTGAGCCGGTCCTGGGCGACCAGGTCGATCCCGGCATCGTGCCTACCCCCGTTGCCGGGCCACTCACCCCACAACCAGACGTCCTTGAACTGGCCGGCGTAGACGGGATCGGTTACGAGAAAAGCTCGCACGAGCCGTTCGAACCGACTCCCCTTGTCCACTTCCGAACGCGCGGAGACGCGCAACCCGGACAGCACCTCATAAACCGATGTCACCCTCGACAGCCTTTCCGTAGAAATAGTTGCAAGCGATTTTTTGCATGCCGATTCGCGGCGATTTCGCCGGAATTCGGAGAGCATGGACCCGCGTCAGGCGGGAGAACCTGTCAAGATCACAGCGGAGCTCGACGAAGCCGGGCATCCGCGGACACGGCGACACTGCGACCACGCCGAACCCCGGATCCGGCGAAGCCGTCGGCGACCACGTTCCACGCTGCGGGTCCCTCGGTCGTACGACCGGGTGTCACCACGATGGCGGTGCGGGACCCCCTGCACCGGCGCGCTTCGACGTGGATTCCGCATGCCGGAGGACCGGTGGCCGTGTGCGGCCGACCGGGAAAGCCGCCCGGCTACGCGGGTCCGTCACCCACGACCCCGCAGCGGTCGACGGACTCGGTGAGGTCCTCCACCGGTGTGCCGGTGGAGGACCTCACCGGTGTGCGGTCAGGTGGAGGAGACCTCCGCCTGCTGGTTGGCGTTGTTCGTGGCCCTCGTCGAGGCGTCGCGCAGAGCCCCGGCCACGGCGGTCAGCTGGGTCCGGTAGCTGGTGGCCCAGTCCGAGCGGAACGAGTCGGCGTCCGGGCCTGACCAGCTGGCGCCGTCGATCTGGGTGCTGAGGGTCGTGGCGATGGTGTCGATCTCGTCCGCCTTGAAGGCCAACTGGCCGGCCAGGACGCGGATCGCGTCCACGTCCATCCCGTAGAAACCGGGCATAGCTCCTCCTCTGTCAGTCCGGCAGTCCGATGTGGACCACCTGGGCCTTGCCCCCCGTGACGTGCAGTGCCCGTCCCGGCGGGAAGTCGGCGCGGTTGAGGCGCGCGGGGAACGGGGTCTGGAACAGGGGGCCCGCGTTGGCGTCCGGGGCCAGGGCAAGCCCTGCGCGCCCCGCTCGGACGGTGTTCGCGAGCATGCCGCTCTGCAACGCGGTCGCGTCGCCCTCGGCCACGACGAACCGCTCCTCGTTGACGCACGTACGCACCAGGCGCTGCAACGGCTGGTCCGCGGGGGTGTTCGCGAAGTCGGGGAGGTTCTCGACGACGACGGCCACGAACTGTCCGGGTGGTGCGGCGGCGACCTGTTCCAGCACCGCCTCGGTCTGAGCCGCGACCTCGGCGGCACCGAACGCCCTGGTGGCCCACACGTCCAGGTCAGCCAGTGGTGACCGGCGGTTGCCGAGGTAGTGCAGTCGTGCCGCCGGGTCCCAGCGCAGCAGGGCCAGTACCAGGGCACGCAGGGTGGTGGTGCGCCCGGAACCCGGCGGGCCGGCCACCAGGAAGCTGCCGCGCGGTTCGAACGCGCAGGGGCCCAGGGTGTCCGACCGCAGGCCGAGCACGGGTCTGCCGTCCAGCGACGCGGGCAGCGTCGTCAGCTCCACGCGGTCCGCGAGCCGCTGCACTGGCGGCGCCTCGATCGGGGCGTGGCGCCGCATGGCCCGCGCGAACCGGCGCACGTTCGCCGCCTGCGAGCCCGCGTCGGTCTCCTCGCCGAGCACCGCGACCTGGATCTCCGCACCGCGCAGCAGGCCCCGACCGGGCGGCGAGGCGGGGGTGAGCACGTCCGGTGGCAGGCCCATCAGCAGGTACTCGTTCTCGTCCGCGAGCCGGAGGGCCACCCTGGTCTGGATCGCCGAGGCGAGCGCGGACGGCACGGAGGCCACGCGGTCGGCCGACAGCAGCAGGTGCACGCCCACCGGGCGGCCGTCGTTCACGATGCCGACCAGGGTGTCGAACCACTTGGCCCGCTCGCCCGTCTCGTACGCCTGGCGGAACGCGGCCGCGCCGTCGAGCAGCAGCAGGATGCGCGGGTCGTCGGGTGCGCCGGGCAGCGCGCGGTAGTCGACGATGGTGCCCGCGTCGCGACCGGAGTAGCGCGCGGCGCGTTCGTCCACCACCTCGCGCAGCCAGGACAGCAGCCGGGACACGCGTTCGTGGTCCGATCCCGGGATGACGCTGCCGACGTGCGGCAGCTCCTCCAGCACCGCCAGTCCGCGCGCGCCGAAGTCCAGCCCGTAGACGTGGCAGCGCCCGCTCCGGGCGGCGTCGCCGGCGGCGATGGCCAGCGTGCGCAGCAGGGTGGTCTTGCCGGAACCGCCGGTGCCGTAGACGGCGAGGTTGCCGTCCACGTCGGGCCGGAACCGCACGAGCGGCTGGCTCTGGTGCTCGGGGTCGTCGCGGAGCGCGAAGACCAGGCCGGGCTCGTGCCCGGTGGACAACAGCGGTGACAGGTCGTAGTGGGCCGCCAGCTCGGGCAGCCACGGGCGGCGCGGCGGGGCGATGCGCGCGCGGGCCGACGCGCCTCGGATGGCGGTGACCATGCGGGTGATGTCGGTCGGGCCGAGTTCGATCGGACCGTCGTCCTCGACCGGCGCGCGCCAGGCGGCGCCCCCGCCGAAGCGCAGTTCCTCGACCAGGATGTCCGGGGGCGGGGCCACCTCGGGGGTCCACCCGCCCGCGTACCCGGCCTGGAAGGGCACCAGCCTGCCGGGTCCGCTCTTCGACACCGCGCGGCCCGGTAGCGCCGGGTCGAAGAACGCGGCCTGCGGCGAGCCGAGCACGTCGGTGCTGTCGGCCTCGTCGGCGGTGCGCAGCGCCAGCCTGAGGTTGGTGTTGGCGCGCAGGTTGTCGCGGATGACGCCGGCGGGCCGCTGGGTGGCGAGGATGAGGTGCACGCCGAGCGAACGGCCGCGTTGCGCCACGTTGACCACGCCGTCGACGAACTCGGGCAGCTCGGTCACCAGGGCGGCGAACTCGTCGACCACGATCACCAGGCTGGGCGGCGCGTCGACGTGCCCCTGCTTCTCCAGCTCCACCAGGTCCTTGACGCGGTACTTGGCGAACAGCTCCTCGCGGTGCTTCAGCTCCGCCACCAGGGACACCAGGGAGCGCCGCACCAGGTGCGGGCTGAGGTCGGTGAACAGCCCGACGGTGTGCGGCAGGTCGACGAACTCGCGGAACGCCGAGCCGCCCTTGTAGTCCACCAGCAGGAACGTCAGCCGTTGTGGGCTGTGCGCGGCGGCCATCGCCAGGATCCACGACTGGAGCAGCTCGCTCTTGCCCGAGCCGGTGGTGCCGCCGACCAACGCGTGCGGGCCGTCGACCCGCAGGTCCAGCGCGTGCGCGCCGAGGGCGGACGTGCCGATCACGGCGCGCAGCGTGCCCGCCTGCTTGATCGGCCGCTCGGGCGCGAGCGGACCGGTGATGATCGACCGGTTCTCCAGCCACCGCTCCACCACGGCGTCGGGTGAGGCCCGGAGCTGCGGTTCGGGCACGGTCAGCAAGGACACCGAGTGCGGCAGGTCGCTCTGGTCGTCCGCGCGGACACCGGTGTCCACCAGGGGGGACAGCCGTCGGGCGAGGTCGAGGGCGGCCGCGGCGTCGAGCACCTCGGGGTTCAACGGCGCGACCTGCTCGCCGGTACCGGCGAACCCGGCCTCGGCACCGCCGGGCCGCACGGAGGCGAAGGTCCGGCAGGCGGCGGGCAGGAGCGCGGTGTCGGCCGCGAGCCACAGCACGTGCACGCCGTGGGCGTGGCCGACCTCCGCCAGCCGCACCAGCCTGCTGCGCTCGACCGGCGCGTCGTCCTCGACCAGCACGAAGACGTGCGGCAGCGGTTGGGCGCGCTTGACGAGGAGGTCTTCCAGCTCGGAGATCAGCGCGGTCGCGGCGGTGGCGTCGGAGGTCAGGTGCCTGCCGGTGAGCGGGCTGTGCGGGGAGGTGGTGTGCGGCAGCCACTTCAGCCAGTCCCAGTCCACCGCGGAGTGGGCCGAGGCGAACCCGGTGAGGACCACCTCGGCCGGGGAGTGCAGCGCGGCGACCTGGGCGACGAGCGACCTGGCCACGCCCAGCGCCACCTGGCGGGGGCCGGCCACGCCGAGGGCGCCGGTAGCGACGACCGGCACGTCGTCGACCTCGGTGTGCGGCCGGGTGGCGGTGACCAGTTCGGCGTACAGGTCCGGTGGCAGCCGCCTCGGGTCGGGCAGTTCGATCGAGTTGAGCGACGGTTGCCTGCCCGTGCCCAGGCGCAGTTCCAGGAAGCCGGGCTCACCGGGGCGGCGCGTCCACAGCAGCGGGCCGCCCTGCCTCGCGGCGTCCAGGCAGTCCGCCGACGAGGGGTGTCGGCGCAGGCGCGCCCGGACCTCCTCGGTGTTGACGCGCACGGCGCGGGTGACGAGGTCGTCGACGGCGGCGCGGAACACCTTGAGCGCGGCCCGGTGCGCCGAGCGCCCGGCGAGCACCGACTCGACGGCGTAGCCGATGACCATGAGCGGCGTGAGGGCGACGAACACCAGGGAGGTCGCCGACTTCGTGATCAGGTAGAGCACCGCACCCATGAGCACCGGCGTGAGCAGCGGGACGATCGGGAAACGTTGCCTCGGGGGTGGTTGGGGCGGTTCGGGGGCGACCAGTTCGACGCCCTCGTACGCGGGGTCCAGGCGCGGCGACCGGACGAACGGGAGCACCGCCCCCTGCCGCTCGGCGGCGTGCAGCACGCGCACGGTCAGCTCGGTGTCGCCCACCCGCACCCGGTCACCGGGCCGCAGCACCGACCGGGACACGGCCGCGTCGCCGAACTGCACGCCGTTGGCGGAGCCCAGGTCGATGACCTCAGCCACGTCGGTGATGTTGACCCGGGCGTGCTTGCGCGAGACCAGCGGATCGGTCAACCGCACCTCGCAGGCCGGGTCGCGGCCGATGACGCTGCTGCCGCGGTGCAGCGGGAACGTCCGCCCGCGGTCCGGGCCCGCCACCACCTCAACCACCGCGGCACCGCCCGGACGCGGATCGACGTAGGTCTCGCCACCCCGGCTGGTGGCGACGATCGCGCCGGAGCGCAGGCCGCTGTCCGCCACCCGCAGAGCGGGGTCGAGCACACCGCCGCCGAGCAGGTCCAGCGTCCTCGTGCCGGGGTCGGACCGACCGGTCGGCTCGGTGCGCACCAGGTGCCCCGCGAGGTCGGCGACGGTGGTCGCGGAGTCGACCGCGGCCACGAGGTCCACGTCCGGCAACCCGGACCGGCGCAGGGTGAACTTGATCTTCACCGGAGACCGCCCCGCAACGAGCGCGGGTTGACCGCGCCGCGCCAGCGCCGCCACCGGCCGACGCTGCGGCCCATCCCCCGCCGTGCCTGGTCCACGCGCGCCCAGAAGTCCGCGACGGCGGCCTCGGCGGGGTCACCGGGGCCGAAGACGAGCGAGTCGGCGGCGCGGGCGAGGTCGCGGAACTGCTGCTGGACCGGCGTGGTGGCAGGACCGGCGGGCTGCGCGGTCCACGTGTTCGCCGCGAGCACCAGGTGCTCGGCCTCCTCCAGCCGGGTGGTGCCGGTCGGCACCCGCGCGCCGAGGTCGCGCGCGTGGTCGACCAGCTCGCGCCAGCCGCGGGCGAGGCGCCGGGCCGTCGGCCCGGTGGTGCGCCTGCGGGTCCGCCGCCGCGCCTTGAGCCCCGTGATCGCGCCGACCACCGCCGCCACCGCCAGCACGGGTGGTGATCCCCATGCCAACACCGCCACCAGCCACGCCGGGAGCTGGAAGCCACCGCCGTCGACGACCCGGCGGCCCGTGTTGGCGTCGACCTGGTCGGCGTCGGTCAGCGAGTCGGGCGTCCGCACCGCGTTCGGCGGCGGCACGATCGAGGCGTCGGTGTTCTCGACCTGCTGCGGCGGTTGCCGGTCCGGGCGCTTGGAGCGGTCCGGCATGAAGTCGGTCACCGGCAGCCACCGGCCGTCCGCCACGTGGATCTCGGCCCACGCGTGCACGTGCTCGCCGCGCACCACGCCGTCCGCGCCGGGCGTGGCGCCCAGTACGACCCTGGCCGGCACGCCCAGCTGGTTGGCGACCAGCGCGTACGCCGCCGCGTACTGCTCGTCGTTGCCCGCCGGCTTGTCCGCGTTGAAGAACCTGGACAGCCGGGCCAGACCGTGTCCCGGGAGGTACTCGCTCTCCCCCGGACCACCGTCGGTGTACGCGCCGTTGTCCCGCAGGTGCGCCGCGACGGCGCGCAGCTTGTCGCCCGTGGTCGACGCGCCCCCGACCCACTGCGCCACCTTGCTCCGCACGAACGCCAGGTCGGCCGGGTCGACCGCGGGCCGGCCGTGGGGCTGCACGTCCGGGGGCAGCTCCTCGGACTGCAACACCGCGTGCACGGTGTAGCGGTCGTCGGCGCGCAGCCGGTCGCCGACGATGGCGGACGTCGTGGCGAGGTTGTAGCGGAGGTGCTCGGTGTGCGCCGCCGCCCGGTCGCCGGTGAACGACACCCGCGTCGGCCGCCCCACCGTCGGCAGCCAGGCGCTGACCTCCTCGGCGGACGCGAACGCCGCTCCCACGGTCACCGTCACCTCGACCTCCTCGCCGTCACCGGTCGTCGGGATGCGCGCGCCGACCCGTTGGAAGCCGTTGCGCAGCAGCGCGTCGGCACCGGTCAGGTCGTTGGTGGCCGCCCACACGGAGCCGTCGTAGTCGTCGAGCACGGCGATGCGCACCCGCTGCCCGGCGGGCAGTCCCTCGACGGTGAACAGGGTCTGGTCCCAGAGCTGGTTGGCGTCCTTGGTGTACCGGCGGAACCCGACCAGCGGGCTGGCGTAGACGCCCACCTCCACCGGCGGCCGCACGTAGTCGCGCAGCACGACGCGGTGCGCCGGAGCGGGCAGCGCGCCGCCGACCAGCGCCACGGCGCCACCGGCGACGCCGAGCAGCACGCAGGCGGTCACCGCCCGCCGGAGCCCAGCGGACGAGCGGCCCGACCGGCCCGCCTGCACGCGACGCCCTTGCCGACGGCCGCGCAGCCCGCTCCAGGCCAGCGCCACCACGGCGAACGCGACGCCGGGAACCCCCGAGGACTCCAGCCCGGTGCCCAGCAGGACCACCGCGAGCAGCACCGCGAGCGGGACGGCCACCGGAGCCGCGCTCGCCCCGACCCTCCGGGCCAGGGTGAGACCGCCCGCCCCGCACATCAGGCCGAGGACGTACGGGATCACCAGCAGCGGCCCCGCGCCGTCCACCGGTGGCAGCGTGGTCAGCAACAGCATCCAGGCGTGCACGAGCAGCTCCGCGAGGCGCGCCACGCTGCCCGGCGTGGGCAGCACGCCCGCCACCACCTGCTCCCGGGCGGCGACCACGCCGCCCAGCAGGAAGAACACCACCACCGCCAGGAAGCCCGCGGCGACCACGGGATGACGCGTCCTGACGGCGACGTGACCCACCACGAGTCCGAGCACGAGCCCGGCCAGCCCCACACCGAGGAACGCCCACCCCGTGAAGGTGGTGCGGAAGCCCAGCAGTGCCAGGGAGAACAGCGCCGTGAGGAATCCCGCGTCCACGAGGTCCGCCCGGCCTGGCAGGTGCGACCTCATCCCAGACCACCTCCGACCAGCAGCGCGGGCAGGTCGGCCAGTCGCCCCAGGGTCAGCACGTCGCCGGACAGCGCGGTCCGGGCCGAGTGGTCCACCCGCACGACGACCTTGCGCACCTCGGGCGCGAACGCGGCCGTCGTCGCACGCAGCTCGGCGAACGACAGCCCCGTCCCGGTGACGACGATCGCCGTGGTCATGTCGGGCACCACCTGCACCACCCGCGTCACCGACGCGATCAACGGCGTGGGTCCGGTCACGGCGCGGGTGAACGCGTCCAGCGCGGGGCGCGCGGCCGCCCGGTGCGCCACCTGCCCGGCGGCCAGCACGCTCGTCTCCACCTCGTCCGCGATGGCGCGCACGGCGATCGACGCGCCGACCGACACGGCGGTCTCGAAGTGCTCCGCGTCGGGGTAGGCGGCGGCGTCGCCGTCGACGACGACGGCCAGGTGGGCGCGCCGGGTGTCCAGGTACTGCCGCACCAGGAACGTCCCCGGCGTGGCCAGCTTCGCCGAGGACCGCCAGTGGATGTGCCGCTGGTCGTCGCCGGGCACGTACTCGCGCAGCGCGTGGAACGCCAGGTCGCTCATCGACAGGTCGGCCGTGGTGCGCCCTTCCACGTCCCGCAGCAGCCCGGACGCCATCGACTCCAGCGGCACGGTCACCGGGTGCGCGAACAGCTCCACCGGGTCGGTCCAGGTGACCGTGCGGCGCAGCAGGCCGAGGGGGTCGCCGCGCACGGTCGTGGCCGGACCGACCACGACCACGCCCCGGCGGTCGGTGGGGATGTCGAAGTGCTCGGTGTGCTCCCGGTTCCCGCCGGGCACGTCGAACGACTCCACCCGGTCGCCCACGGGCAGCTCCAGCGCCGACGGCAGCACGCGCCCGGCCGCGGTCGGCTCGACGTCCACCCGGCACCGCGCCACCCCGCCGACGACCACCCGTCGCCGGTCCAGGCCCACCCGCACCCGCAGCGTCGCGCGGCCCAGCGTCAGCAGGCACGCCAGCGCGAACACCACCACGCCGGTGGCGCCCACCAGCACCAGCTCCGACCAGCCCAGCTCACCGCCCAGCCACCAGCCGGCGACCGAGGTGACCAGGACGAGCCGGCCGAACGGGGTGACCGCGCGCGACACCCGTCCCACGGCCGCCGTCGCCTCCCGGAGCCTCACGCGACGCGCTCCATCGGGGCCGCCACGTCCGTCAGGAGCTGGGCGATCACCTGCTCGACGGTGACCCCGTCGAACTGCGCCTCGGACCGCAGCAGGACGCGGTGGCCGAGCACCGGGACCGCGAGCTGCTTGACGTCGTCCGGGCCGACGAAGTCGCGGCCGTGCGCGATCGCCCACGTCTTGGCGCACCGCACGTAGGCCAGGCAGCCCCGGACCGACACGCCCAGCCGCACGTGCGGGTGCGTCCGCGACGCCTCGGCCAACCTGCTGATGTAGCCGAGCACCGCCGGGTCCACGTGCACCTGGTCGGCGACCGCGGCCATCTCCGACACCGCCGAGGCGGAGAGCACCGGGCGCAGTCCCGCGGTGCGGTCGCGGTTCGCCGCGTCGGCCAGCAGGGCGACGGTGGCGTTGTGGTCGGGGTAGCCGACGCTGGTCTTCATCAGGAACCGGTCGAGCTGCGCCTCCGGCAGCCGGTAGGTGCCGGCCTGCTCGACGGGGTTCTGGGTGGCGATCACCATGAACGGGGACCCGACCGGCCGGGTCGTGCCGTCCACCGTCACCTGGCCCTCCTCCATCACCTCCAGCAGCGCCGACTGGGTCTTGGGCGAGGCCCGGTTGATCTCGTCAGCCAGCACGATCGAGTGGAAGATCGGTCCGGGGCGGAACTCGAACTGCTGGGTGCGCTGGTCGTAGACCTGCACCCCGGTCACGTCGGAGGGCAGCAGGTCGGGCGTGAACTGGATGCGCGCGTTCGTGCCGCGCACCGTGGCCGCGAGCGCCTTCGCCAGGGAGGTCTTGCCGGTGCCGGGGTAGTCCTCCAGCAGCAGGTGGCCCTCCGACAGCAGGCAGGTGAGCGCCAACCGCACCACGTCCTCCTTGCCGACGACGGCGCGCGAGATGTTGAGCGTCATCTGGTCGAAGGCGTGCGCGAAGGTGCGCACCTGGTCGGGCGTGGCGGGCATGGGGATTCCCCTTCTCGGTTCTCTCGTCATCACCAGCGCACCGACCCCTGGACACCGCCACAGGTCACGTAGACGTTTTCGCCGGGATATCCGTAGTAATTGCGGGTCTGGCGTTGTTCGTTCGGCCCGAAGTTCTCGTTGACGAATCCCACCGGACCGTGGTCGCTGTTGAAGGTGCACGTGACGGACCCGCCGAAATCGGCCGTCCGCACGACGACGTAGGCGCAGGCGCTGCTCGTGCAGATCCCGGAGCCGTTGCACCCGCTCGCCGGGCAGGCCGCGCCCTTGGACACCGTCACGCTGGGTGGCGGCGGAGGTGGCGGAGGCGTGTTCTGGGTCTTGGACTGGCTCATCGGGGCGCGTCCGCCGTCCGAGACCGTCACGGTGATCGTGTCCGAGGCGCTGTAGCCGACGTGGTCGCTGCCGCTCCAGCTCCACGCCCCGACGCCGGTGGTGAACGTCTGGCTCTGCTGGCTCGTCTGGACCTGCACCGTGGCGGGCTTGCCGTTGGGGTTCACGGACACGGTGAAGTTCACGACCTCGCCGCTCGCCGAGGTGGCGATGGCCAGGTCCCGGATCGGCCCGTAGGGGGTCACGGCGGCGGCGACCGGGCTGTTGCACGGGTTCCCGGCGTACGCGCCGCCCCCGCTGCCGTTGCACGCCTGGAGCGACAGCGTGACGTTCTGCCCGTTGGGCAGGCCGTTCACCGTCTGCGTCGCACCCGCCTGCCCGCCGGTCGGGTAGGTCCAGGTGCCGCACGACCCGCCGCTCCACGTGCAGCTCACGGTGTTGCTCCGGCCGTGCGACGCGGGCGCGTCGAACGACACGGTGGCCTGCCCGTCGTTGCCGGTGGGGGTCGCGGTGAACCCGGTGATCGGGTCGGGGGTGGCGGTGGCCTCCATCCGCGCGGGCGGCGACGGCGGCGAGGTGTGCCCGGCCGGTTGCGCGGCGGCGGCGCCGTTGGCGGCGGTCACGGTGTAGCTGTAGACCGTGCCGTCGTTGGCCAGCCCGTCGTCGGAGCACGTCGTGGCCTGCACGTCCGCGCACACCACCTTGTCCCCCGCCCCGGCGCGGGTCAGCGTGTAGGTCGTCGGCGCGGGTCCGTTGGCCCCCACCGGTGTCCACGACACGGTCACCGCGCGCGAGGACGAGTCGGCCGAGTCCGCCGCGGTGAACGTCGGCGCGGCCGGGGCCGCGGGCGCGCCCGCCGACTGCCCCTCCACGGTGGCCGCCGGGCCGGCTCCCTGGGAGTTCACGGCGATGACGGTGAAGACGTACTTCGCGTCGTTGTCCAGGCCGGAGACCGTGGCACTGGTGCCGGTGGCGGTCATCCGCCCGCCGCCGGCCCAGGAGATCTCGTGCCGCAGCACGGGCGTGCCGTCGTTCTGCGCGGCCGTCCAGCTCAGCCGGAGCGTGCCGTCCTGCGGGTCGGCGGTCGACAGGCCCGTCACCGCGCCGGGCACGGTGTTGGGCTGCGCCGACTCCGACCGGCCGCTCGGCTTGCCCCACCCCACGAGGTTGTGGGCGCGGACGGTGAAGGAGTACTGCTCGCCGTTGGACAGGCCGGTGATCGAGCACGGCGACGCGGCGCACGTCTGCTTGCCGCTCCCGTAGTCGACCTCGTACGAGTCGACCGGCGCGCCGTTGTTGGCCGGGGCGGTCCAGGACAGCTCGACGACCTTGCTCAGCACCGCGCGGCCGGGCACCGGCACGCCGGGCGCGTCCGGCACGCCCAGCACGTTCAGCGTGATCCGGCCGGTGGTCCTGCGGTCGGCGCGCCCGGTGTCGGCGACATCGGTGACCACCACGTCGAAGGCGAGCACGCCGTTGGTGTCCGCGTCGGGTGAGATCCGCACCGACGAGCCGTCGGGCGTCGCCGCGGCCGGACCGCCGGAGACCTGGTCGACCGAGACGACGGAGACGTCCGGGTCGCGCAGTGCCGAGCGCACGTGCGGCCGGAGGTCCACGGTCGCGGTGTCGCCGGCCTTCACGCCGTCCACCACCACCGGCGCCAGGGCGGGCGGTGGTGCGGCGGTCACCCGCACCGCGAGCACCGCCTCGACCACGTCGAAGCCCTCCACGCCGATGGCCAGCGATCCCGTGGAGCCCGGGGCGGCCCCGCCGTCCGCGGCGATGGACAGGGTGCGGCTGCCGGAGCCGTCCACGGACACGTTCGCGGGTCGCTCGCGCCAGGACGCGGTGTACCGCAGGTCGGCCGCCGCCGAGCGGTCGGCGACCCACACGTGGCAGACCGACGTGACGTCCACCCGCACCGGCGGTCCCCCCTCGACCACCGGCAGCGCACCGTCCGGGCAGCGCAGCACCGGCGTGTCCGGCCCGACCTGCACGGGGACGGTGACCACGGCGGTCAGGCCGTCGGTGAGCCCTTCGCCGTCGGTGACCTCGAACGTCACCGCGGCCGGCCCCGTGTAGCCGTCGCGGGCGGTGAGCACCAGCTCGCGGTCGCCCTGGTTGACGACCTGGAGCCCCGAGGGTGCGGCCCACACCCGGTCGGTGAGCGTCAACCGCGGCTGCCTGCCCGACGGCACGACCAGGTAGTCCGCGATGGCGACGGTGGCGACACCGTCCGCGGGCACCTCGATGGTCCGGTCCGGCGTGGCGTAGGGGGCGCCGGAGCCGGGGGCGGGCACGTGGACGACGCCGACCGCGGTCGCGCCGCCGTCGTCGGCGATCTCGTAGGCGAAGGCGCGCGGGTGCTCCCCCACCGGCACGGTGATCCGATCGCCGGACACGGAGGCGCCGTCGGCGAACACCCTGGTCACCTTCAGCTCCGAGCCGTCCTGGTCGCCCGCGACCTCCAGCGGGGCCACCTCGACCGTCGTCGCGTCCCGCTCGGGGCGCGGGAACAGGTCCGCGGCGGTGGGCGGGGCGTTGTAGTCCTCCTGCCCGCGCACGGTCAGCGTCGCCACGGACGCGCGGCCGATGCCGTTGGTGATGCCGTAGGCGACGACGGTCGGCTTGCCGTCGGCGGCGGGCGCGGTCAGTTCGACGAACCCGTTCCCACCTCCGACCTCGACACCGGGGTTGCGGTCGGCGAGCGGCTCGACCTCGGTGGTGTCGTCGCGCACGTCGTTGGCCAGCACGTCGATCACCAGTCGTGCGCCGGGTGCGGCGGTGACCACGTCGGGCACCGCGACCGGCGGCTGAGGGTCGCCCGGTGGCACCACCGCCACCCGGACGGTCGAGGTGCCGCTCTTGCCGAACGGGTCGGTCACGAGGTAGTCGAACTGCTCGGTGCCGCCGCCGGTCGGGAACGCCTGGTAGGTCAGGGACGTCGCGCCCAGGCCGAGCACGCGGCCCAGGGTCGGGGCGGAGCCGATGCCGGTCACCGCCACGGTGTCGCCGTCGGGGTCGACGCCGCTGGTCGGCACGGGGATGGTGACCGTGTCGCCCGCGACGACGCGCACCTCCACCGGACGGGGTGCGGGCGGCTGGTCGGGGGTGGTCGGCGTGGGTGCCGGGGTCACGGTGACGTGCGCGCGGCCGACCGCCTGGTCGCCCGCCGGGTTCTGCGCGACGTAGTCCACGGTCACCGTCGTCGGCGTCTCCACCGCGGGGGGCGCCACGAACCGCACGACCGCGCCGGCGACGTAGGCGGCGCCCACGTCGGTGCGGCCGTCGCGGGTGGCCGCGGCGAGCCGGCCGCGTTCCGGCGCGCCGGGCACGTTGGCCTGGAGGGTGAGCACGCCACCGCCCGGCGAGGTGTCGTTGTCCAGGACGGGGATCGCGACCGAGTCGCCCGCGCGCACGGTGGCGTGGTCGTCCTTCGGCACCGGCGTGTCGTCGGCGGGCGGCGGCAGCTGGGTGACGGCCACCTCGCCGGTGACCGGCCCGGTCACGCCGTCGGTCATGGTGTAGCGGACGAGCTGCGGATTGGGCCGCAACCGCGGGTCCAGGGCGTTGAACCGCAGCCAGCGGCCCTTCACCACGGCCACCTCGACCTGCGGCTGCTCGCCCGGCGCGGTGGCCTGCTGCACGGCGAGCAGGGCGCCGGCCGGGCTGAAGTCGTTGGCGAGCACGTCCACCAGCACCGGCTGCTGACCGCGCAGCACGGCGGTGTCCGGCATGGCGACCGGTGGCGCGGGCGAGCCCGGCGCGGCCACCAGGTCGACCCGGATCGCGGCCTTGGCGAACGGCGCGTTGCCGAACGCGGCGGTGTACTCCAGCACGAGCGAGTCGGGCTTGGTGCCGGTGAGGACGACCGTGCCGGTCTTCAGGTCGGTGGTCACCGTCGTGCCCGCCGGGACGGCCGGCTCGGCAGCGAGCCGCAGCACGGCGGTGGGGTCGGTGGGGTCCGAGCCGGGCAGGTCATTGTCGAGCGGGCGGATGCGCACCGGGCTGCCGACCTGTCCCCGGGCCACGTCCGGCTGGGCGACCGGCGCGATCGAGGTCGACTCCGACGCGTCCTGCACCGCCACCCGCTCCGAGCCGGTGACCGGTTCGCCGACGCCGTCGGTGACCTGGTAGTCGACCTGCTGGGGACCGCCCGCCACCGGTGCGGTGTACTCGACGAACCCGGTCGACGTGGTGGTCGCGACGCCTGCCTGGGCGCTCGCGTCCACCAGCACGGCGGGGTCGCCGTCGTAGTCGCGCCAGTCCGCCAGCACCGGCAGCGAGAGCCGGCCGCCGGAGGCGACGGTCCACTCGCGCGGCTCGGCGCCCTTGCGCGTGGCGGGGGGCTCGTTCTGCGTGGCGGCGCGCGCCTCCACGGTCACCGCGGCCGTGGCGTTGAGCCCCTTGCCGTCGTCCACGGTGTACGTGAAGTGCACGTCCCCGCTCTGCTCGGGCAGGGTCACCTCGACGGTCTGGCCGTCCGGTGCGATGGCGAGGGTGGCCCCGGCGACGTCCGGCGCGGTGATCGCCGAGATCGACAGGATGCTGCCCGCCGGGTCGGAGTCGTTGTCCAGCACGTGCAGCACCGTCGTGCGGCCGGGTCGGGCGCCCAGTGTGTCGTCCGTGGCCTTGGGCGGCTTGTCGTGGGCCGCGTCGGTGGTGTTCTCGTCCTTGTCCTTGTCGCTCTGCCGCTGCTCGGGCGGCGGCTTGACCGACGACCAGTCGTCGACCTTGCGCTGCGTGCCGAGGTCCCACAGCGCGCCGGTGGCCAGGTCGTTGAGCACGACCGCCGACCGGTTCACCCGGAACACCGGCTTGACCAGGGCCTTGGCGTCCTTGAGGTTGCCGGGGGCCGCGGGCGCGCCGCCGCACGAGCGGGCGTAGCCGCCCTCGGCGCCCGCCCAGGCCGCGTGGACGCAGTCCCCCGACCTGACCGGCTCGGCGGGCTCGCCCGAGGTCTCGTACAGGTCGGTGATCGCGCCACCGTCCAGGGCCACCGCCTTGAGGGAGCTGCCGGTGGCGACGACGACGGACTCGGCGTCCGGCCCGGCCTGCTGCGGCACCGCGTCCTGACCGACCTGGGCCGTCACGCCGCCGGGCAGCAGCAGCGTCCCGCTCGCGGAGTCCAGCACCACGAACCGGTCACCGACCGCGGTGGCCCTCGGTGCGCGGACGGGGCGTCCCAGGTTCCCGTACTCGGTCGCGGTGAACGCCGTGCCGTCCGGGCGCACGAGGGCGGTCTTGCCGTCGGCCCCCACGACGTGCAGCGCGCCGTCGACGCCCACGGCCATGGCCGCCTCACCGCCGACCTCCGCCACCGGTGGCGCGGAGACGTCCAGCCCGTTGAGCGCCGTGATCCCCGCGCGGGTGTCGACCCTGATGGCCCATGCCTTGCCCGCCACCGGGTCGAGCACGGCGAGCGTGCCGCCCGCCAGCCGCACCTGCGCGGTGCCCGGAACGGCCACGCCCTGCTCACCGAGTGTGACCGCACGAGCGGTGTCGACCGGGTGCAGCATGCCGCTCGCCCGGTCCCAGGAGACCACCGCGCCCGCGTCCTGGGCGATGTCGAGCTGGTACGACTCCTGCGCGCCACCGGGTGGGCCGAAGGCCGCGTCGAGCGAGCCGACCGGTTTGTTGAGGCGCCCGAAAAGGCCGTCGCGATCACTGGTGACCCAGATACCGCCGTCGTTCAGGTCGACCTGGCGGATCGGAGCCCCTTGCGAGGTGAACGCATAGGCGACCAGCAGCGCGGCGGCCACGGAAAGCACGGCACCGGATGCGATGGCCGTGCGGTGGCGACGCAGGAATGCCAAGGGAATCCCCCGGTTCGGGAGCGGAAACGGCTATCAACCCGAACTATCGGGCGCGCGGGTGAATACGTTGCAGAAGTTCGACGAGCATTTGTCACCGATGTTTCTCAGGAACCGCACCCCTGCGGGGACCAGTCGACTGCGGCATTCCTGCCGTCCGCGCGCACGACCTTGACCTGGAGGCACAGCGGACCGGGAGAGGGCACGTCCGCGGTCGGTTCCTCGGCGGTGCCGGACAGCGTGCCGTCGGGTGTGCGCCAGGCGAAGGTGTCGCTGTCCTGCGCCGCCGAGTACGTCCAGGCGAACCTCAGCGTCGCCGGGTCGACGCGGGTGGCGGTGACGGTCGGCTTGCCGGGCGGGGTGTCGTCACCGCCGGCGTCGACATCCCCTCCGACGTCGGCGACCCGTGAGGACGAGGTGGGCACGGCGCCCTCGTCACCGGAGGCGCTCAGCACCAACCCGCCGACCACCACGAGCGTCAGCACCCCGCCGACCGCCAAGACGACTGGCCACTTCACGGCACGCGGCGGCGTCGGTGGTGAGGTCGGCGGGCTCGGCGGGCTCGGTCTCAGCACGGTGGCCGACGGGGGCGCGGGCCGCGGTGCGGCCGGTCCGGTGTGGACCACCGGCCGGTACGGAACCACCTCGAAGATCGGGCCGGCCTGGCGGGGCGCGGCCTCGTGCGGCACGGCGCGGTGGCGGGTCGCGGTGAGGTCGGCCGGTGCCTCGCGGAGGGGTTCGCGGGGCGTCTCCAGCAGCCGCACCGGTTCGGACTCCAGCGCCAGTTCCGTGACCGGCAGTCCCAGTTCCGCCTGGACGGCCTGGAGTTGACGCGCCAGCTCGACCGCGCTCCGGGGACGGGCCGCGGGGTCGACCGACATCGCCCGGTGCAGCAGCACCTCCAGCAACCGCGGTGCCCTGCCGGTCGGCGGCGGCCCGCCGCGCAGGATGCGGGTCTCCATCGCCGCCAGCGAGTTGTCCCCACCAGGGGCGAAGAACGGCGCGTGCCCGCTCAGCAGGTGCCACAGCGTCGCGCCGAGCGAGTACACCTCGGCGGACACGCCGGGCTCGCCCCCGGTCGGACGCACGACTTCCGGCGGAGACCACGGCACCGACAGCATCACGTGGTCGCCCTTGACCGGGCCGACGAGCTTCTCGGCGATGCCGAAGTCGGTCAGCGCGGGCTTCTGGTAGGAGTTGACCAGGATGTTGGCCGGCTTGATGTCCCGGTGCAGGATGTGCGCCCGGTGCGCGGTCTCCACCGCACTGGCGATCTTGACGCCCACGTCCAGCACGCGCGGTACCGGCAGCGGCTGCCGGGCCGACGCCTCCTTGAGGTCCGAGCCGGAGTAGTACTCCATCACGAGGTACAGCCGACCGTCCGCGGCCTGGTCCGCGGAGTAGACGGTCACGATGTTGTCGTGGCTGCCGACCTTGGCCATCGCCTTGGCCTCGTCGATGAACATGTCGCGGACCTGCTCGGGCAGGCCGGCGTCGTTGAGCACCTTGACCGCGACCTCGCGCTCGGTGCTGTGCTGGAAGTAGGCGTGCACGGTGGCGAAACCGCCCCGGCCCAGTTCGCGGCGGTGCGAGAAGCCGGGGATGTCGGGAGGCGTCATGCGGTCACCTCGTAGGTGAAGAAGGTGTTCTCCCCGAGCACGACCCGCGAGCCGGGCGGCAGCGGGTGCGGGATGAGCGCGGCCAGCTCCTGCGCCGGCCAACCCGGGGTGATGACGGACGTGCCGTTCTTGGAGCCGAGGTCGACCACGTGCACGTCCCAGCCGTCGAGGCGGACCTCGACGTGGTTGCGCGAGATGTCGTTGCCCTGCACGGCCAACCGGATCGCGTGCGAGCCGCGTGGGCCGGCCTGCGGGTCGCGACCGAGGACGACGCCCCGGTCCAGGGTGACCAGCCCTCCGGTGGACAGGCGCAGCACGCCCAGCGGTGGGCGCGGCACGACGAACGCCTCCTGCGGCGCGATGTCCTGGGCGCAGACGCGGCACGAGACGGCGTACTCGGAGTTCAAGTGCTGGTTCGGGCAGGTGACCGCGCGAACCCTGGGTGCGCCGAGCGTGCTCACGTGGTGCGTCTCGTCGGGTGCGCCGCGGTGGCGGAGCATCGTCTCCTCGGCCGGGGGACGCCCCCAGCCGAAGGTCTCGATCACGCCGTCGGGGTCGCGCCGCACCTGCACGGGAGCGGGTGGCGGCACCGGCTCGGCCTCCGGCCGGGACGGCGGCTCGGCCTCCGATTCGACGGACGCACCCCTCGGTTGGACGGGCGACGAGTCCGGTCGGACGGGTGAGGGCTCCACGGGCCGGTCGTCCCCGGACGCACCGAAGACGTGGTCGTACTTGAAGTCGGTCAGGTCGACCGGCTCGGCAGAGGTCTCCCCGGTGGGCGGCGGTGCGAGTGCGATCGCCGGTGCCGGTGCGCTGGCCGGAGCCTCGGCGACCGGGGCGGGAGGCGCTGTCGAGCGCGAGGGGTCGCTCGGGGGAGTGGTGCGGATCGGAGGCGCCACGTCGCTGTCGGCGGCACCCGCCACCAGCCGCACCACGACCTCGCCCGCGAGCACGACGCCGCGTTCCACCGGCAGTTCCGGCCCGGTGCCGTCACCGGCGGTCAGCCTGAGTCCGGTGAGCCCGGCGTCCAGGGCGCGGTCCAACCAGGTGGCCACGCCCTCGGCCCGCAGCTCGCAGACGGTGCCGTCCGCGCCTACGGCGTCGACCCGGGCGGCACCGCGCAGCACCGCGCGCCGCTCCTCCTCTGTCCACCGCACCAGCGCGAAACTGCCCACCGCCCGGAAGCCCTCGTGCACGATCGCGCTCAGCACGTCGTCCAGTCCCGCGCCGAACGACACCAGCTCCCAGCACCGCCGGACCAGCTCGGAAGCGGGGTCCGCGTCGATCAGCAGCCACGTCCCCCCGCCGACCACGGCCACCACCGCCCCGGGCCGGTACGTGATCACCGGGCACTCCGCGGGGCGGTGTCCTCGGACGCGGCCACGGCGGTGCGGTGGTCCACGACGACCACCGTCACGTTGTCGCGCCCGCCGGCGGCAACCGCGCGGCGCACGAGTTCGTCGGCCGCGCGCTGTGCGTCCGGTGCGTTCCGCAGCACCTCGGCGACCTCGGTGTCCTCCAGTTCGCCGGTGAGCCCGTCGGAGCACAGCAGGAACCGGTCGCCACCGACCGCCGGGAACACCCACTGGTCCGGTTCCGACCGGACCGAGCCCAGCGTTCGGGTGATCACGTGGCGGCGCGGTGAGGTGCGCGCCTGTTCGGGGGTGAGCGCCCCGGACGCGACCATCTCGGCGGTTTCGGAGTGGTCCTCGGTCAGGAGGGTCAACGCGCCCGCCGCGTACCGGTAGACGCGCGAGTCGCCGATGTTGAACACCACCCAGTGCGGTGACCCGGCCAGCGAGACCAGGGCCAAGCCGGTGACCGTGCTGCCCATGCCCGCCTGTTCGGGGTTCTCGGTGGCGGCTGCGCGGATGGCGGCGTTCGCGGCCGTCAGCGCGAGTCGGATGCCGTCCGGCCCCAGGTCCGCGCGCTCGTCGAGCAGACGCAGGTGCGCTGTGGCCATGGCGCTGGCGACCTCGCCGGCCGCGTGCCCGCCCATGCCGTCCGCGACGGCGAACAGTCGCGTGCCGACCAGCGCGCTGTCCTGGTTGGAGGCCCGGACGAGGCCGGTGGAGGTGGCCCACCCGGTGTCGAGCACGCCGGTCACCGGCCGACCAGTTCCGCGAGCCGCGCGACCGCGAGGTCCCTTGAGGACGGGTCGGTGCGGGCGTCCCCGGTCAGCGAGTCCGACAGGAACCACGCGCCGTGCTCGTCGACCGCCACCGCGAGGGAGGCCGTTCGGCGTGCGGTCGTGGTGCGCACCAGCACGGCCGATCCCCGCGCACCCGCCAGGTGCCGGTCGAGGAACCTCGCGGCCTGGTCGCCGAGCGGCGTGGCCCGGTCCAGCGGGCTCACCGAGAACCGGCCCAGGCCGACCGGGAACAGCCCGACATCGAGGTGCGGGCCGGTCACGAGGTGTGCCAGCACGGGGCGCCCGCCCTCCCACCCGAGCATCCGGGTGACGCGATCGGCGCCGCACAGCGCCGCGTGCACCGCCTGCACGGACGCGGCCGGGACGAGTTCGCCGTCGACCGGTTCGCACAGGCCGCGCGCGGCGAGCGAGGCCAAGCCCGCCGCCGCGGTGGCCGGATCGGCCTCGGGCAGGCGCAGCTCCCCCGCGAGCGAGGCCAGTGACGGTGGCCTGGCACGCAGCAGGAAACCGATCTCGGCGAAGGTGAGCACGAGCGGATCAGCCACGGACGGGTCTCCTTCAGAACTTGCCGAGCAGGGAACGGACCCCGCCCGAGATCACGTCGGCGGCGGCCTTCGCGCCGTCACTGACCACGTCGACCACGTCACCGACCAGCTCACCCGCGCCGTCCACCGCACCCAGGAGGTCGTCGTGCAGGTCCTGCTTCCACTCCTGCGGCACCAGGTGCTCCCAGGCCAGGCCGACTCCGCCGACGACGAGCCCGCCGACGGCGATCACCGGCGCCGCGGCCGTCCCGACGGCGACGAGGCCGGCCACCCCGAGCGTCGCGCCCGCGATGCCCAGGGCCGCGCCCACCCCGTCGTCGAACGTCTCGAGGGAGCGCGGATCGGTCACCGCGCCGTGGAGGAAGTCCCCGGTGTCCGCCACGGCGGCCGCGCCGTCCACCGGCACGCTGAACTTCTGGAACAGTTCACCGGCGATCCTCAGCGGCGTGCTGCCGACCACCTCGTCGGCGAAGCGGGCGACGCCCTTGGCGGCGTCGTGCAGCCGATCGCCCAGGTAGCCATTGCGCATCGCGTCGAAGACGTCGATCGGGTACTTGCCCGTCGCCACAGCGTCCAGCAGCGACCTGGCCCCACCGGCGAGTCCACCCACCGCGGCGAGCCACTCGGCACCGGGCTGCCCGGCGGGCCACGAACGGACGTCGAGCCCGGCGGTCCCGCTGGCGATGCGTTGCTGGTCCGCCTGCGCCAGCAGCCAACCACCCCGATCCCGCAGCGCGGACGCGGCCGACCCCAGCGACACCGCCAGTTGGCTGTGCCACTGCGAGCGGAACTCGTCGGCGTCGACGCCCTCCCACGGGCCGAACCCCACGGTGTGGCCGACATCCGCGCGTATCGCGTCGAGCTGGTCGGCCGCATCGGCGAAAGCTCGCCCCAGGCCGTCGAGCTGATCGGGATCGGATCCCAGGACCTGCCCCATCAGCGCCTCCACGATGTGGTCACCCCGGTGGTGACCACCACTCGGGTCTCACATCGCCGGGCATATCGGGAACGTTGCAGCAGAGTGCAACCAGAGGCCGCCTCGGATGTCCGAATCCTAGACCGGACGAGCGAAAAGCGCAGTCACAGAACGTGGCCGAGCTGGTCTTCTGTCAAATAGAACGGCGACCGATGCAATCGTCACCACCGCGCACTCGATCGTTAATTCACCTGAATGGACTATGACGCTCGGCGTGAAGGTCTTCCACACGACGAGTGGACCGTGATGGTGACCCCGGGCGCCGCCACCGGCAATCGCTGTCGCGCGATCACCGACGCCGGCTTCCGGCGGCATCCACCTGGCCGCGAGACCGCTGCCCCACCACGATGCCGAGGAGGTGGGCCCGCGACGCGGGTGGTCCACGGGGGAACGCGTCAGGGAACGTACTGCCTGAGCAGTCCGGCGAACTCCTCCAACGTGGTCAGGCCGGCGCTGGTGAGGGGCTGAGGACGGAAGTGGGCGATCTCGTTGCGGATCACGCGCACCTTGTCCAACCGGTGCACGAACTGGTCACGTGGCACCCCTGGCCAGCCGATCCGCTTCCAGTTGACCTCGTTGTCGATGAGGTACTTGTACTCGCCGAAGGTGAGGTCGGCGATCTTCCCGGTCTTCCTCCTCTGGACGGCCTTGACTGCCTCCTCGTCCAGGACTGCCAGGCACTTGCGCAGCCGCGCTTCGATGTCGCCCACCAGGAAGAACGGCCTGGCCATGATCTCGAAGTGGCCACTGACGTCCGCGGAGGTGATGATGCCGCAGAACTTCCCGTCATTGGCCCGCACCAGCAGGTAGCCGTGCTCGGTGATGGTGGGCAGGTGGGCGAGCAGTTGGTGGTGCACCTCGGCCGACACCGGATTCTTCACCATCGCGCTGCTCAGGGTCGGCTGCTTCCCCGTCTCCAGGTTGACGGCGATGCTGCTCCAGGTGAGCACCCCGCGCAGGTCGGCCGTGCCGCTGATGACCGGCAGCTGCGAGTAGTTCTTGACCCTCATCAACATGGTCGCGGCGGCGAGGTCGGTGTCCGGCGACACCGACTCCACCCCGTTGCGCGCGCTGGGCAGGTCGCCGACCTGGAGTGCGCGGTGCGGCATCGCCGTCGGGGACAGCTCGTCCTCGTCCTGTTCGGCGGACACCGCAGTCGGTTTGGCTTTGACGAGGTGGAGTTCGGCGGTGCCGGCGCAGGTGGCGAAGGAGGGGATGGTACCCACCTCGGCCTCCGCGAGGCACGCGCTGATCCGCGCCACGTTGTCGTGGTTGCGCACCCGTACGCCGAACAGGGTCAGGAACTCCCCCGCCGGGATCGTCTTCCCCACCTTCTTCTTCAACTCCGCGGGCTCGATCGCCTGGAAACCGTCGGTCACGCCGTCTCACCCGCCCTGCGGATGACCCGCTTGCCCATCGTGCGCTCCACCAAGGACAGGAGGCGCTCGTAACGGTCGGCGCAGAAGGTGGTGAAGTCATCGCGCCTGAGCGCGACGGGGTCGACCAGGTGGGTACCGAGGATGTCGTCGAACCACTCGTCGGGTGTCCCGGTCTCCCGGGCCAGCACACCGACGTAGGTCGACGGCGCCCCCGTCATGCGACGACTCGCCAGGTGCGACATGGGCGTCTTGTTCACGATCGAGTCGGCACGTGCCTTGGGGTAACCGTTCCTCGTGACCCAGCTCGCCGGGAAAACCTGGCGGATCGCCACTCCCTGCCCGATGACGAACGGTCCGGTCATCTGCGATTCCTCGGGGTGGAGCCAGTCCACCGCACCCTGTTTGATGATCAGCGCTTGGAGGCCCTTGTAGGCGGCGCTGTTGCGGGTGGTGAGGGTGTTGAGCCGTTCGGCGAGGAACGCCGCCTCCACGACGGTGTCCGGTTCGACGGACTCCCCGTTCATCCACGCCACGAGTTGCTCGACATCCCTGGTGAAGCGGCTCTCGACCGACCCGCCGTACATCTCGCCGAGCACCCCGCACCAGAACCACCGGGTGAGCCGCTCCACGGCGTCGGGCTCGTCGGCCCGGTCCCCGAGCAGTGCCCTGACCGCGGCCAGCGGCACGAGTTGCGTGCGGTAGGGCAGGTCCCTGATCGCGAAGATCGCCTGGGTACCGAGGAACTCCCCGACCCAGGCGAAAGCCTCGGCCACGACGGGCTCAAGCCGCCTGAAGTCCGCGAGCGGGAGCGCAAGCAGGTCACGCCGCTTGCAGGCGACCGAGTTCGCCCTCCCCGCCTGCTTGCGCTCGAACGAGAGCACGAGGCTCACCGCTTGGAGGAAGTCGACGTTGGTCAGCCCCTCGTCACGACCGCTCTCCACCTGACCGAGCACCGGGTACTGGCTGACGAGCTTCTCCTTGGTACCGCGCCAGACGTCCGGGAGGCCGTACTCCGTGCCGTACTCCTCGGCGTGCTTGCGGTCACCCGCGTACGTGGCGGTGAGCAGTTCGAAGACGTTGAGCGCGACACCACCGGTGTTGACCCGCTCGAACACCGAGCAGACCGCTTCGTTCGGTGTGGCGGAGTCGAGCCGAATCATCGGGATCAGGAACTCGCGGATGTTGTTGAGGACCCGGGCGTTGAACGCCGCCCAGCGGTCCCAGTTCTCGTCCGCCAACTTCACGAAGGACTTCTGCCACGCGCTGACCGCGTCGTCGTCGAAGGCCAAGTGGAGCGGGAAATAGCCCTCCCGGCACTCGTCCTCCCTCGTGCTGAGGTTGAGGCGCACCCGGCGCGCGAAGTCCTCCCTCAGCACCCGATCGGCCGGCACGGAGACGACCGCGTCGTCCCGATCAGCCTCCGGGTCGATGGCCTTGTCGATGTCGAGGTAGTACCAACGCTCGACCTTGCGGTCACGTGCGTCCACGGTGGCCACAGGCCGGTCCAGGTACAGGGCTTGGACCAGGGACGTCAGCCGTTGCTGACCGTCCAGTAACAGGAGGTCGGGGACGATGCCGGCTTCGCTCTCGACACCGGCGAGCGTGCGGGCGCGGAACTGGGCGGCACCGCCTGTCTCCAGGGTCATGACGACACCGAGCGGGTAGTCCAGGGTCACGGTGGCGATGAGCGCCCTGATGCGCTCGTCGTCCCACTTCCACTCGCGCTGGAAGTCGGGCAATTGGATTTTGGCTGCGGCGACGTTCTTCAGCAGTTCGCGCAGCTTGGGGCTGTCGAGGGCCACTAGCGGCTCTTCCTCTTACTCCGGCGACATGTCACGTGCGGTGGGCATGTCGTTGCCGAAGAGACGAAGGTTACCCGATCCAGTGCGCCTGAACATGCTTTCGACGAATCAGAGTCCAGAGCAGCCAATTGGATAGATTTATGATCGATATCACGATGGCGCGCGGCGCACTCAACCGATCGCCCGACACCTCGATCCCGACGGTGCCAAGCGAGGCGGTCAACAGATCGGGTAGCGGCGCTGACGGGACGTCCGAAGGTGGGGCCGCCAGGCAGGCTCCGGTTAGTCGCGATGTGGAGCACATTCTGGGACAAGGTCACCGAAAGGTTGGCCAGCGAGGACGCGGCCGCCGCGTGCGGCGTATTGGTCCGGTGAGTGCGCGGTAGTTCAGGGAGTGGCGGCATACTCCGATTCAGTTCACGCCGCTGCCGACGGCTGCCTGTCACGCACCGGACGTGAGGAAATCGCGCTGCTGGAGGTACAAGACGTCGGCGTGAACGAGATCGGCGGCAGGCTGGACGATCGACGTTCACGAGCTGTCGAGAGTTGCGGCGCAGCGGCACGCGACGCAGTGGACAGCCGACTACCGGACCTCGGTCCTGCGGTAGAAGGTCGAGTTGGCGGCGCACCGCCGGAGATCGCCAAGCACGTAGAGAACGGCAGGCTCCATGGTCACACGCGAGATCGGCTCGTCGGAACCCGGTGATTTAGCCACCAAAGGGCTTTGAGCAGCAGTTACGAGGCGCGGTACCAGTTCGGTAAGCGGTTGGTACCCGCCTCACCGACCGGTCCACGCGACTGGTTGGACGGAAGTCGGCAAAAAGATCTTGTCGGCGCGTGTCCCCCAACGGTCCTTATTCCGGAGTTAAGCGGTGTCATCGCACCCTCGACCACCTCCGGGGGCCCCGTGCCTCAACCAGACGCCGACACCCACCGCCTGCTGCACACCCCCGCCGAAGCGGCGGCCCTGCTGGCCGTCCGCGAGTCGTGGCTTCGACGCGAGGCAGGACGCCGGGAGATCCCGTGCACCTTCCTCGGCAGGCACCTGCGCTTCTCCTCCGACGACCTCGCCTCGATCGCCGGACAGGCGCCCGGCCCGCACGCTCCACCCGACCACCGAGCAGCCGCACCAAGTCCTTTCGGAACTGAATCAAGTTCTTGTGCCGCAACGCTTGCATTACTCGGCCACAGGAGCGTTCATCCTCCTGTCACACCGTGACCACCACACCACCACCGAACGAAGGAGCAGCACACATGGCCTGGGTGGAGCAGTCGGGAAGCAACCACTGGCGCGTCCGGTTCCGCCGCGACGACGCCACCATCGGGTCCATCCCCGGTTTCAGGAGCGAGAAAGCCGCCCAGGACCACGCCAACGACCTCGAATCCGACCAACGTCGCGGCACCTGGCTCGACCCCACCGGCGGACGCACGACCCTGGAGGAGTGGCTCACCGACTGGTGGGACGCCCTCGACGTCGACACCCGCACCGAGGACAACTACCGCAGCATCGTGCGCAACCACATCACGCCCCATTGGGGCGACACCGCCCTTGCCGACATCACCAACCTCAAGGTTCAGGCATGGGCCAAGCAGCTGCGCGCCGGACGTCTGTCACCGGTGACCGTCGCCGGGTTCGTCAAGCTGCTCTCCCAGATCCTCACCGACGCCGCCGAGGACAAGCTCATCACCGCCAACCCCATCCGGCCCCGACGACGCGGACGCCGCAACCACGCCGCCCGCATCCCCGAGAAGGTCTGGGCCCAGCCCGCCGAGGTGCTGCACATCGCCGACCAGGTCGCCGCCTTCTACGGACCCGTCGGAGCCGTGCTCGTCATCACCGCAGGCTGGACCGGCGCACGCTGGGGCGAGCTCACCGGCCTGCAACGCCACAACCTCCACCTCTTCGACGACGACACAGGCTTCCTCGTCATCGACCCCCAGAACGGCGCCCTGCACGAATCCGCCGGCGGCAAGCTCTGGCTCGGCCCACCCAAAACCGACACCTCCGCCCGCACCATCACCCTCACCCCCTCACTCGTCCGACTCCTGCGGGCACACCTCGACAACCACGTCCACCCACACGTCTTCACCACCCCCGAAGGCGCACTCCAGCGCCGCAGCAACTTCAGCAAACGCGCCCTGCGCCCCGCCGCCGACGGCAACCTCAACCAGCCCCGCGCCGTCCTGCGCCTCCAGTCGGTCAAGCCCGGCCTGACGTTCCACGGGCTGCGCCACAGCCACAAGACCTGGATGATCGCCGACACCATCCCCGAGATCGCCCAGTCACTCCGACTCGGCCACATCCTCAAAGACCCCGTCCAACGGACCTACTCCCACGTCGCCCCGGAAGTCACCAGCCGTCTGCTCCAATGCCTGCAGGACCGCTGGGACAAGGCCGTCGTCGATGTCGGTGACAGCTCTTGGCGCAGGATGGCGTAGCCGATGCATGGTCTCCTCATCCATCACTTCAACGGCGACGACCACGCCGACGAGCCGGTCACCATGCACTCCGAAGCCACCCTCGACGACGTCCTGACCGACATCCCGCCCACCCGCAGCCGCACCCGACCGCGACGTACGTGTCGCGGTCGCCAGCCGCCGAACGCGGGGCACGTGGCACCTGCTGCGGGCGCCGGGCGTTGACCTGCTGAAATCAGGCGTTGTTCGTGGCCGGTGTGGTTCCCAAGCCAGGAGGACCTGGCCCGTACCGGGTCCCGGATTCGGCATCAGCAGGGCCACCGCCCACCGCTACCACGACGAGGCCGTCACCGTGCTCGCCGACCAAGCCCCGGACCCGCACGACGCCCTACGACGCGCCGAGGACGAGAAACTGGGCCACGTGGTCCTCGACGGAAAGGTCTTCTCCGCCGACCGCCTTCACGAGAAGACCCCCAACGTGAAAGCGGGTCCTCAGGAACTGAGCAACGTTCGCGCGTGTCTTTCGAGCGGCTCGGCGAGGTCGGGGAACTCTCCGCCGCTGATGCGACGCGACAGCCGGGCGATGGTGTAGAGCTGCGCGAACCGACCCGCGTCCGTGTCGAGGATGTCGGCGTAGACGTCGTGTACTCGCTGCGCGATCGTGGGCGTCAGGAGGCTGTAGCACAGCAGGGTCGCCGCGTCGGTGCCCGCGGGTCCGCGTCCCCACCATTCCCAGTCGAGCAGGCCGAACCGTGGACGCAGCAGGTTCGCCCAGTGGACATCGCCGTGGACGGTCTCCCATTCGGGCACGGTGGGGTCGACGGCGTCGCCGAAGCGTTGCACGATCCGGTCGGTGATCTTGTCCTGGCTGCTGTTGACGCGCGTGGTCGGTGTCGCCGCGACGGTGTCGGTGGTGCGGCGCAGCTCGGCCCACCACTCGTCGGGCAGTTCGACCTCGGTGCGCAGTGCGTCGGTGGGTGAACAAGGCTGGCCAGGCATCCAGGTCATGAGTTCGGCGCGTTGCTGTCGCCACTCCGCCCACTCGACCACGTCCAGGACGCGCGGTTTGGCGAGGTCGGCGAGGACGTTCGCGTCGAGGTTGCCGGTCCAGAAGTCGCCGCCGATCCACTGCTTGTCCTCGGACACGACGCGCAGCCAGTACTCGGCGTCGTCCTTGCGGACGGACCCGCTGATCGACCGGTCGTGCCAGCCGAGCAGCGGGTCCCCGGTCACGACCACGCCGAAGTGTTCGACAGCGCGGTCGAGGTTGCCGCGCATCCACTGCCGGAACCGCGCGTCGGCTTCGCTGGTGTCGATCGGCATCTCGCCCACTTTCACTGTTCGGTGACGTATCGCAGGTAGGCGGCCGGGTTGTTCATGTACCGGCGCCAGTGGTCGACCAGTGCGAGGTCTTCCCACTTCGTCCGCCGGAACCCGTGCTCGCCCACCTCGATGATGTCGGCGCCCGGCGTGGCGGCCAGGACCGGCGAGTGCGTCGCGCAGATCACCTGCGCCCCCGATTCACCGAGGTCGTACAGGAGGTTGACCAGCCGTAGGCAGGACGTGAACGACAGCGCCGCCTCGGGCTCGTCCATGAGGTAGAAGCCGGGTTCACGGAACATGTTCGCCAGCACGGTGAGGAAGCCCTCGCCGTGGCTCATCTCGCTGGTGTCCTCTTCCCAGTAGCCGCGCATCCCGCTGACGGCCTCCATGAACCCGAACGCCGTCTCGGCCCGCAGGAAGTACCCCCGGCGCTTGGTCCGCGGCCCGCTCTTGTGCCGGGCGCCCGCGGCCGTGGTCTCCCAGCGGAGCAGGTCGCCCAGCACCGTTTTCGGCCGGTCGTTGACGTACTTGCGACCCGCTCGCCCGCCGCGCGCGTCCAGCCCCCACGCCTCGGCGAACGCCTCGACCAGGGTCGACTTCCCCGAACCGTTCTCCCCGACCAGGAAGGTGATCGGCCGCTCGAAGACCATGCCTTCCTCGGCCATGTGCGCCACGCACGGCACGGTGAGCGGCCACGGTCGCGAATCCGGAAGACCGGAGGGCAGTAGGTCGTCAGGGATGTACGCGCGGCGGGCAAGCATGGGCCGTCCTTGATCAGTACTCGGTCGGGACGCATTTCCCCTTGGGCGTGCAGTTGCCCGCAGGGTTGCACGCCGGGCCACAATGTCCTGGCGACAGCGCGACACCGGCGTGGCCGCGTCGAACTCGTGGTCGGCAACAAGATGTGTCAGGCCTTCCGCGGAAGGAGTCCGTCGTGACCTCGCTCGACATCTACTACTTCAGCGGTGACAACCGCGCCGACGAGCCTGTCACCGTCGACGATGACATCACCTTGGACGATGTCATGACAGACATTCTGGCCAACCCACAACCGCACCCGACCGTGGTGTACGCCAAGGACCGGCCGACGATCGGACCGGCGGCGCTGCCCGACCACCAGCTCAAGTTCGACCTCGACACCGAGCACTACATCGTCGCCGTGCACGTGTTCGGCCCGAGAGACTTCCTGCCAGCCGACATGACAGGCGAGGCGGACGCCACCACGGCATGGATCGCCCTGCCCCGGCAGGCGGACACCCGAGTCCCCAATGGCGTGACGCTCTACATCGACAGGGACACCCGCACCGAGTTCCCCGCAGAAGCCGCCCTGCCGTTGAGCATGCTTCGCAGCCTCCTGCACGAGTTCATGCGGACCGGCAAACGCCCCACATGCGTCGGCTGGCAGCGGGCCGACACCTTCTAGGGCAACGACCGGCACAGTTCCACGCCGAGCTCACGATCGTGAAGTGACGCGCGTCGACTCCCGGTGCCATGGCGCGTGCTGGTCAGAGAGACCCGGCTCGGGACGTTCGGCTCCCCACCCGCACGGCCGGGGCGGAGGTGAACCGGACGTCGGTGCCCTCTCCCGTCACCGTGACCGACACCCGCTCCTCCACCGCCACCTGCTCCACCCTGACGGGTAACCGGTGACTCCAGCCCCGCACCTCCACGTCCTCGACCGCGGCGAACCGGAGGTGAAACCGGACCCAGTCGTGCCCGTCCGGCGCCTCCCACCTCCGACGCGCGGCCTCGTCCAGCGGCCCTTCGAAGGACACTGTGACCGCCTGCACGCGCTCGTCCCAGTGCAGGGCGTACAGCTCGAACGCCGAAAGCTCAGAAGTGCTCATGGTAGGTGTCGACCTCCGCCCCCGGGACCGCCGTGTACAGCCGCTGGTCCAGCCTGCTGGTGAACTCGTGCGGCCCGTCGTCCACCGCCTCCGGGGGCGAGTTGTGGGCGCTGATCTTGCCGAAGCGGAACTGCTCGGCGCACGTCAGCGTCAGGCGCAGCGACTCGCCGGTCACCGACACGGCCAGCCTCGCTCTCGGCCGTTCCTCGAACTCGACCGAGACCGTGGCGGGCAGCACCGCGCCGCCGGACAGCCGGACGTCGTCGACCGCCAGGAACCCCAGGTGCGCCTGCACCCGGCCGTAACCCGGCACGTCCGACGCCACCGGCAGGTCGACCCGCAGCGTGCAGCCCGGACCACGGCGCTCGAACCGGATCGACCGCAGCACCAAGCCGGTGAGGTCCGGTCCCTGCGGGAAGAACCGGGCCAGCGACTTCTGGTCATGGGGCAGGAGTCGGTCTGTGCCGATGATCAGTGCTGCGGACACGTCAGATGGCGACAGCTCCCGAGGTGTTGGCATGACGTACTCCCCATGCGAGTGTGAGCAGCGTCCAGGCGGACAGGTCCTTGCCCGCCAACCGTGCCCAGAGGCGGGCGAACTCCGGTTCGGTTTCGGGCCAGGTTCGCCCGGTCGAGAGGTGGTCCGCCCAGGTAAGCACCGCCAAGTCGGCGTACGGGTACAGCGAATAGTCGTTGGTGATGTCGGCGACGGTCGCGCCCGCAGTCCACGGGCCGATGCGGGGCACGCTCTGCACCTCGTCTCGCAGGACGGCCGGGTCGAGTTCGGCCCACTTCGCGCCGAAGTCCAGCACCGCCTCGGCTGCGGCTTTCAGCGGAAGGCGCTTGAAGGCCATCCCGAGGCCGGTGAACTCGTCGTCCGGGAGTTCGAGGACGGCTTCCGGTATCGGGAACAGCCACGCCAGCCCATGGGGAGTGAGGACTTCCTCGCCGTGCGCCTCGCAGAACGCCCGGTAGAGCTTGCGGGCCTGACCCGCTCGGATCACCTGCCGGACGATCGAGGTCGCCAGGGCATCCCACAGGTTGGGGTTGCGCCAACGTCTCACCGTGCCGGCAGCGCGCAGCAAATCCGCCACCTCATCGGCGCCGGTCAGCCCGACCGGTCGACGACGTCGAGCACGGGAGCCCTCGTCGCCCTATACCGGGTGTGCCTCCGTCCGGTTTGCACCGATCTCGGTGAGCGCGGAGATCAACACCCAGGTGGAGCTTCCGGAACGAACGGCGCAATAGGCGGTTGCACCTGCCGACAGCCAGGAGGGATGGCCGGTCATCACCGAGGACACGATCACAGCGAGCTCCCTGGGGCGGGTTGACAGCCCCCATGATGCCGAGACCACTCCGTCCTCCCGGGAGATCGGCCAGCGTGGCGGATTCACGAACGAGTTGTCGGAGAAGTCCACCACCACGAACATCCCGCCATACAAGGTCAACGCATTCATCCGCTGTGCCGCAGTCGGGATCGGTGCACGGGTACCGCCAGGTCAGACCCTCCTGGCCGGTCGGCTACTCGGTGTCGATCTGCGCATCCTTGCCCATGGCTTTGCCCACGAGGTCGAGCAGGGCACCCTGTCGGGCCCTCATCGCGGCGTCGAAGTCGTCGTTGCGCAGGTCGGCGGCCGAGATCAGGTGTGACTGCACGTTCCGGTCGACCTGTTCCGGTGTGGTGTCCGCGATCTTGGCCAGTCCGCGCAGGTACACGGAAGGAGCCCGGCCACCGATGAGGCGGTTGGTGCGGGCGGTCAGCGGTGTCTTGTTGAGGATGGAGTTGTACTCGGCGGGGCTGATGCCCTGCTTCTCGCACCACGCCTTAGGGAACACGTGGTGGATGTCGACCGCGTTGTCGAAGTAGTTCTCGTCGGACATGTCCGAGCCCGTTGCCCAGTCCACAGGCCCCACTTGGAGCAGCAGTGCGTAGAGGCCCTTGTAGGCGGCGGAGCCGCGGGTGCGCAGGGAGTGCAGGCGGCTGGAGAAGAACTGGGCCTCCTGCACGGTGCGCGGTTCACCGCCCTGGCCGGTCACCCAGGCCACGACCCCGGGCACGTCGCGCGCGAAGCGGGTCTCGGTGGTGCCGCCGTAGAGCTCGCCAAACACACCGGACCAGTACCAGCGGGAGATCTTCTCCCGTGCCCCGACGGTCCCGGCCTTGCCGCCGAGCAGGGCGAAGATCGCGGACATCGGGATGAGCTGGCTGCCGTAAGGCAGGAACCGGGTGTCGAAGATGTGCTGCGAGTGCAGGAACTGCGCCGCCGACTTGAGCCCATCGGTCACGGCGGGCGCCCACTTGCGGTATTCCGGCAAGGTGAGGTTGAGCATGTCGGCGCGCCGACAGCCGATGCGCGGGGCGGCGACCTCGTCCCGACCGGCTTCCATGGCGGCCTGGTGGCGCTCGTGCGTGGCCAGCAGCGTCACCGCCTGGAGGAAGTCGGTGTTGGCGACCTCGGAGAGGATCCGGTACTGACTGCCGGCCCACTGCGCCTTGCGGTCGGCCCAGTCCTGGCGCAGGTCGAAGTCGTCGGCGGCGAAGGTGGCGGTCAGCAGCTCGAAGACGGTCAGGGTGACCCCGCCGGTGTTGACCTTCTCGAAGACCTGGCACACCGCCTGGCGAGGCGTGCTCTTGCCCAGTTCGATCACCGGCAACTGGTACTGCTCGAACCGCTTGACCACGGCCTCGTGGAACTTGCCCCACAGCGCCAGGTTCTCGGACTGCCGCTCGGGCGAGTACTGGAAGAACCCCATCATCCACTGCATCGAGTTGAACACGGCCGTGCACGGGAACATGCGGTTCGCGTACTCCAGCTCCGGCGTGGACAGGTCCAGCAGCGCCTGCCCCCGGAAGTCCACGCGGACCTTGGTCTCGGGGACGAAGACCACGGCCTCCTCACGATCCCCGTCGCCGAGCAGGGCCTTCTCCATGTCGATGTAGAACCAGCCGCGCGTGGTGTTGCCGCGGACGTCGTGGGTCTCCACCGGGGCGTCGCGGAACAGCGACTGGTAGAGCGAGGTCAACCGCTGCTGGCCGTCCAGGATCAACCGGTCGGGCACGGCGCTGGCACGGGGTACTCCCTCGACCGACCTGGTCTTGAAGCGGACGTCACCGCCCTGCTTCAACATCATCACGGTGCCCGCCGGGTAGCCCAGCGAGATCGAGGCGATCAGGCTGGCGATGTTGCGGTCGGGCCACACCCAGCCGCGCTGGAACTCGGGGAGCTGCGCTTCGCTCCTGTCCACCTGGGTGAGCAGGTCCTTCAGGAACTCCTTCTCGATGCCGAAGGCCTCGACGCCCACGTGGATCACCCCGTTCGCTGTGCTGTCGAGGGCTGTATCGCACAGTCGGACGGAAAGGTTTCTCCGAACGTCGCATCGACTGCACGAGATTCCGTCACGTGCTGCGCGAGCAGGTTCCACTCCATTCACAAGGACCGGCACCGTGCCTCGACGAGCCGCGTCGATCGCACCCCGGACGTACGATCACAAGTGGATGCGCTGCAGTGAGGTGACTCCAGCGAGTTTCAGGTGAGTCGTCCATGACTTCCGGGCAGGTCGGTTCGATGGAGGCCCGAACGCTAGTACCGGAGGAGGGCGGCCCGGTCTCGCCACGCCAGGCGCAGGAGGGTCAACGCGCTGGCCGTCAGGCGTGGTTCGAGGCGGTTGACGGCCTCTTCGGTGAACGGGATGCGCTTGGTGCCGCCCTTGCCGATCACGCTTCCCTCGTCGTTGGTGGACACCATGTTGGCGAACAGCCTGTCGAACTCGGGTGCGTCCAGGACCGCCACGGTGAGCTGCAGGGCGCCGAGTTCGAGCGGTTCCACGACCAGTCCGTAGTGCCACATGCGAAGTGTTCCGCGGTCGCGTGCGAGCTCGAAGCGCGCGAACGGCTCGCTGTTCTCGTAGTCGATCGAGTTCGGGTTGCAGCCGTCGTGTTCAGGGTTCCCCAGGAACTCCTCGGAGAACTCGCGCATGATGTTGCGCCACAGAGAGAAGTCGTTCGCTATATCCACCGACGCGGAGGACGACGGCTGGAACTCGCCGGCGGGCATCACGTGACACAACCCGCCACCGTCGGCCACCTTCCCGCCATCCCGTTCGTGCAGGACGAAGCTCGCACCCTCGCCGGGGCTGCCACGTCGTATCGTCAGAGTATTGATTCCGGGTGACATGAGCAGTCGCGCGGGGTCGAACGGGTTCCCGATGGCCGCACGCAGCGGAAGCCTTTCAAATCCGGGAATCTGCCTGCCCGACAGGAGCCAGGCTCTCTTGAACTCGTGCGCGACCATCTGTTTGACGTTGAAAACCTCGAAGAACGTGGTGCGTCCGAACCGCAGCGCCAAAGTTCCGTCCGCCTCGCCGTGCACGCCGGTCAGTCGATAGCTGAGACGGTTCTCCAGCAGTCGAGGGCGCACCAGGTCGCGTACCGCCCGGCTGTAGTCCGTGTACCGGTTGTCCTCGTCGCGCAAGGGCAGCAGGCCATCGATGGTGGCGGCCTCGGGAAGCGCGTAGGGCGCGGCGTCCTGGTCCCAGCGCAGCTTGACGGAGTCCAGCTCGACGGGTTCTTCCAGGAGCCAGTGCGAGTCGGCGAGCACGTGGCCGCCGGCAGCGCGGTCGGACTCGGGGTACAACCAGGCCGCCAGTTCCGTCAGCTCTCGGCCCCTCACGCCCGGAGCGTTGCGGACGCGCAACCAATCCTCTTGGCTCGCTCGTACGTGCTGAGGCGGAAGCACATCGTCGGAGTGGTCTTCGGAGATGTGGCCGGTATTGCCTGAGGTGTCCGGCGGAGTCGTTTTGTCGCGCCGACCGTGCCGTTCCTGTCGTGCGACCTCCCGTAGTTCCAGCAGGAGTCCGCCTGCCTTCAGCGTCTTGTCGAGCGCTCGAACGAGTTCCAGGGAAGGCAGGTTGGTTTGAGGGCGTTCAGCATGGGACACGTACTGGCGGGTGTACCCGATCAAGCGGGCGATTTCTGGTTGGCTCATGCCGGCTTGGTTGCGGCGGTGACGGATTTCATCCGCCAGCCTCGTGGCCGCTGCTTCGGGAGCGCCGCCGTGCACCTTCTCGCTATCGTCGCCCGTGTTTGGCGCAGGCCGGACTGGAGTTGTCGACGACCGCCTTTCCTCGTCATCGCCGTGAAAGACTTCCATGCGAACTCCCGGATTGCACGAGCGGCACACTGGTGTGCGTAGTGTAGCTCTGGTGTTGAAGAACGTGGTCAGCCAACTTTGGCGATGACACGGCGACCGCGTTCATTCGCCGACGGCTCCCGAGGGGCGAAGTCGAACAGAATCAGGTGGAGATCACCAAGCGGACGAACCGCTTGTCGACGACCTGCCAGGCGATTAGGTCCGCGCCGAGTGGGCCGCGGCCGGTGGCACCGAGTTGGAAGCGGCGTCCGGCGGCCTCGGGCTCCGAGGGCCGCGCAGGGTGAGGTAGGCCAGGGAGTCGCCTTCGACCAGGGCAGGGCTGCTGTGCTTGAACGCGGGGTTGCACAGGCCGACCTGGACAGCGACGTTGCCCGCGGCGTAGTGACAACGCGGGCCCATGCGCCCACTGACGGCCGTCTATGACCGTTCCGGGGTGGATTCACCCGAGCCGGACATCGGTAGCCGCTACGGCCGTCGAAAAGTCGCTGGGCAGAACCACCCGACCGGGTCATGAGACCTGGAGCACAACGCTGACAACATTTCGTGCGGAGCGACCGCCTGCTCCAGATTTGCTCCAGCTCGGCCACCACAGTCCACAGTGGACGGAAAAGCAAGATCGCCCGCCACCTGCATTACCGCAGGTCAGCGGGCGATTCGTATGCTGTATTCGATTGTGGAGCTGAGGGGACTCGAACCCCTGACCCTCACACTGCCAGTGTGATGCGCTACCAGCTGCGCCACAGCCCCTTGCCTCACACGTTCCCGCCGGGCTTCGCGGCCCGCCGTTCTCGTGTGGCAATACCGTACATCACGAGGTGCTCCCGAGTGAAATCGGGGGTCCCCCAAGGACGTTCCGGCAGCTAGACGCAGGTGTGACCGCCCCGGACCTACCCGCCTACCCGACGAGGTTGCTCAACCAGTTCTCGTCACCGAAGTCGACGACCTGGCCGTCCTTCATCACGGTGGGCGTGCCCTTGAAGTTCCCGGTGCCCTTCGCCGCGTCCAGCTCGGCCTGGGCCTCGGCCATGTGGGCGTCGCTGTCGACGCACTGCTTGAACGCGTCACCGGTGATGCCGAGGTCGGTGCCCAGCTTCACCAACTCCTCCTTGGTGTAACCGGGGCCGCCCTCCTCGGGCTGCGCGGCGAACAGCGACTCGTGGTACTCCCAGAACTTGCCCTCGTCGGCCGCGCACAGCGCCGCGTTGGCGGAGTCGCGGGAGTAGCCCTCGGGGTCGGAGTAGCGGATCAGGAACGGCAGGGCGTGGTAGCGCACGCGCAGCGTGCCCGCTTCGATCTCCTGCTTGATCCGGGGGCCGTAGATCTTCTTGAACTGGCCGCACGCCGGGCAGAGGAAGTCCTCGTACAGGTCGATCGTGGCTTTCGCCGACTCTTCGCCGACCACGACGACGCCGCCTTGGCGCTCGATGGGCGCGGACACGCCCGTCACGTCGGTCGGCGGCGTGAGCGCGCCGTCCGCGGAGTCCTTGCTCTGCGCGGTCCAGATCACGCCGCCGATCACGACCAGCGCGAGCACGACGACGACGGCCACGCCGATGACGACCTTGTTCCGGTCGCCGGAGGCACCCCGTGCCGCGACGACCGCCTTGGCCGCCCGCTGCTCCTGCTTCTTCTTCCGAGCGTTGCGCTCAGCGCCACCCACGTCGCAAGTCCTTCCCGGTCCACCTGCGCACGCAGGCTACCGAGGGATGCTGAGCGGAACCTGAGTGCGATCACGCGTCCGGCTGACGCGGGCGGCCCGCGATGCGTTCGCCGACGGGCACCTCGGGGCCCTCGTCGAGCGTGCCGCACTCGCCGGCCACGTCCGACGCGACGTGCGATTCCTCGACGCGGGGCAGTGTCTCGGGGGCGAAGAGCCAGAACAGCAGGGCGAGGCCGGCCATGGCACCCGTCAGCGTGAACGCGGCCTGGTAGGAGACGTGGTCGACGAGGACGCCGGCGAGCAGCGGTCCGACGATGGCGCCGCAGTCGGCGACCATCTGGAACGCGGCGAGCACGGGTCCGCCCTTGGCCTTGGCGCCGATGACGTCGGCGACGACGGCGTTCTGCGGCGGGTTGAGGAGGCCGGCGCCGACGCCGGCGACGAGTGAGGCGACCATGAACAGCGGCACGTCGGTGGTGAACCCGAGCCACACGGTGCCGAAGCACGACACGGCGAGGCCGGCGATGGCCATGGGCTTGCGGCCGATGCTGTCGGACAGCTTCCCGGAGATCATGAGGACGGCGGCGTTGCCGACGGCGAACACGGACAGCGAGATGCCGGCCATGGCGGGGGTGCTGCGCAGCGCCTCGACGACGAACAGCGGCACGAGCGAGATCCGCACGCCGAAGACGGCCCAGCCGTTGGCGAACCCGGAGGCGAGGGCGGCGCGGTAGGCGGATGAGCGCACGGCGTCGCGCACGGTCATGGACGGCTGTGCGGTGGAGGTGTCGAGCGCGGTGAGCGTGGACCGCCGCAGGAACCACCAGACGACGAGCGCGGCGATGACGAGGGCGACGGCGTAGGCGACGAACGGCACCTGGATGGAGATCTCGACGAGGGCCGCGCCGACGATGGGGCCGGCGATGTTGCCGAGCAGGAAGCCGGTGGCCCACAGGCCGGACGCGCGGCCGCGCAGGGTCGCGGGCGTGATGCGGATGAGCAGGCCGACGGCGGAGACGGTGAACATGGTGGAGCCGATGCCCGCGAAGCAGCGGAACACGATGAGCTGCCAGTAGGCGGTGGCGAAGCCGCACGCGCCGGTGCCGACGGCGACGATGAGGATGCCGACGATGTAGACCCAGGTTTCGCCGAACCGGTTGACCAGTCGGCCGCTCATGGGTGCGAACAGCAGCCTGACCAGCGCGAACGAGCTGACGACGGCGGACACGGCGAACGTGCCGACGTCGAAGCTCTTGGCGTAGGCGGGCAGCACCGGTGCGACGATGCCGAAGCCGATGGCGATGATGAAGCTCGCCACGACGAGGACCCACACCTCGCCGGGCAGCCGGGGTTTCACCTTCACGTCGTTCCCCAGCACGTGCGCCCCTCTCACAGTTCTGTTAGCCCTGCTAAGGATATGCCTTGGGGCGGGCAAATACTCAATCCAGCAGTTCGTCCACCCTGCGCGCGTAGGCGGTCACGGGGTAACGGACCTCGAACCCGCACGCCTCGGCGAACCGCTCCCCCGCTCCGCCCTCGGCGACCTGCGCGGCGACCAGCAGCGCCCCGGCGTCGTCCAGCGCGGACACCAGGCCGCCGACCAGCGCGCCGCCGACCCCGCGCCGGCGGCGGGCCGGGCGCACGACGACGTGCTCGACCAGGCCGACGCCGCGGTCGCCGAACCCGGACGCGAACCCGGCGAGCCGGTCGCCGTCGTCCACCACGAGGATCGCGCACCGGGGGTCGTCCAACCGCTGCCCGAGGTGCCGCAGCAGCCTCGTGCCGTCCATGCCGAGGTCGTCGGCGAGCAGCTCGGCCACGCCCGGCAGGTCGACGTCCCCGGCCCGCCGGACCCCGGCGGACGTCGCGGCGGGCCCGCGGTGCACGGCGACCAGCGACTCCTCGACGGCGTGCCAGCCGGTGTCGTCGGCCAGGCCCTCGATCTCGGCCACGGTCGTCGGCGACGCGTAGACCACGGCCTCGGCGCGCCCCACGTCGGCGAAGGTCCGCTCCAGCTCCATCAGGGTGCCCGCGACCTCGGCGGACGACCCGTACACGGCGCACGCGTGGTTGCCGGTGGGCAGCGGGTCGTCCCGGTTCACCACGACCCGGGCCACGCCGACGCGGCCGACCTTGCCGTAGCGGACCGCGCCGGAGGCGAGCCTGGCGTTCTCGACGAGCCCGGCGAGGTCGCGGGCCCGGTAGGGGTCGAGCAGGTCGGGGTCGTCTGGGTCGTGCAGCGGGTCAACCACCCGGTCAGCCTCGCACGTCGCGACCCTTCCACCTCGTCGTGCCGCGGAGGGCGTGCCACGCCGCCTCCAGCGCCAGCGCCCCGAACACCAGCGGCGCGAGGGGCCCGAGCAGGGCGGCGGAGCGCGGCTGGTGGGCCCGGCGCAGGAACGCGTGCAGCGCCGCGGACTGGACGAGCCAGGCGACGAGGCCGGGCCTGGACCCGCGCAGCGCCGCGACCAGCGGCACGGCCCCGAACAGGACGTGCGCGGTCCCGGTGCCGACGAGCATGAGGAACGCCGTGCGGGGGCCCTTGGCGAACGTGGCCGTGCCGGCGACCATCGACTTGCGCATCGACGCCCACGTGTCGCCGAACGTGTCCATCCCGGACGTGGCGAGCGAGTCCGCGCCGTCGGAGTACCGCGTGCGGCCCCCGGTGTCGCGGACCAGTGTGGCGAAGTCGACGTCGTCCGCCCGGGGCGCGGCGATGGCCGCCCAACCGCCGGACCGCTCGTACGCCTCGCGGCTCACCAGGACGCAGTGGCCGACGGCGAGCGCCTTGCCGCGTCGCCCGTCCACGGTCGTGGACTCGAACAGCAGCTGGTTGACGGGCGGCAGCAGCAGCCACCAGCCGGGGTTGGGCCGCGCCGCGCGCCCGGAGGTGGACACCAGGTCCACCCGGTCGCGCCGGGCCGCGGCGACGAGCCTGCCGACCAGGTCCGGCGCCGCCTCGGTGTCGGCGTCGAAGCAGAGCAGCCAGTCGGTGTCCAGGCCGGCGGTGCCCACGTGCAGCGCGTGCACCTTGCCCGCCCAGCCCGGGGGCGGTCCGGAGCTGCTGATCAGCGTCACGCGCGGGTCCTGCTCGGCGTGCCGCCGCACGATCCCGGCGGTCCGGTCGGCGGACGCGTCGTCCACGACCACGATGCGCAGGTCGGCGTAGTCCTGCGCGCGCAGCGCGGTGAGGCACCGGTCGATCGAGCGCTCCTCGTCGCGGGCGGGCACGACGACGGTCACCGACCCGACCCGTCCCGCACGCCCCGCTCCGGCAGCCGCCGGACCCGCCGCCACACCGCCATCGTCACCGCCGCGCGGGCCACCGCCACCGCCGCGCCGAGGACTCCCCACTTCCCCATGCGGCCCAGATTGGCACACTGCCCCACCGTGGAGCTCCCGAACCTGCCGATCCGCCCGCTGCTCGGCGAGATCGCGGGCACCCTGGCCGAGCACGGCACGGCGGTGCTGGTCGCGCCGCCCGGCACCGGCAAGACGACGCTCGTCCCGCCGGCCCTGGAGGGCCGGGTCGTGGTGGCCGAACCGCGCCGGCTGGCGGCCCGCGCGGCGGCGGCGCGGATGGCGTCCCTGCTGGGCGAACCGGTGGGCCGGACGGTCGGCTACGCGGTGCGCGGCGACCGGCGGACGTCGAGGGACACCCGGATCGAGGTGGTCACGTCGGGTCTGCTCGTGCGGCGGTTGCAGCACGACCCGGAGCTGGCAGGCGTGGACGTGGTGCTGCTCGACGAGTGCCACGAGCGGCACCTGGACGCGGACCTGCTGCTGGCGCTGCTGCTCGACGCGCGGGCGGGGCTGCGGCCGGACCTGCGGCTGCTGGCCACGTCGGCGACGGTCGCCGCGGACCGGCTGGCCGAACTGCTGGGCGACGCGCCCGTGCTGCGGGTGGACGCGCGGACGTTCCCGGTGGACGTCGCGCACACCCCGCCGGCCCGCGGTGAGCGCGTCGAGCCGGCGGTGGCCCGCGCGGTCCGGCGGGCGCTGGCCGAGGGTGACGGCGACGTGCTGGCGTTCCTGCCGGGCGTGGCCGAGATCCGGCGGTGCGCGGGGTTGCTCGGCGGCGGTGACGTGGACGTGCTCCCGCTGCACGGGCGGCTCGCCGCGTCCGCGCAGGACGACGCGCTCAGGCCGGGACCGCGCCGGCGGGTGGTGCTGGCCACCGCGGTCGCGGAGTCGAGCCTGACCGTGCCGGGCGTGCGGGCGGTGGTGGACTCGGGGTTGGCGCGCGTGCCGAGGGTGGACCACCGGCGCGGCATGTCGGGTCTGGTCACGGTGCGGGTCAGCGCGGCGGTGGCCGACCAGCGGGCGGGTCGGGCGGGGCGCGAGGCGCCGGGCCGGGTCTACCGCTGCTGGCCCGCGCACGAGCACAGCACGCTGCCGCGCTACCCGGAGCCGGAGATCCGCACCGCCGACCTGACCCGGTTGGCGCTGGAGCTGGCCTGCTGGGGCGTGCCGGACGGTGAGGGCCTGGCCTGGTGGGACGCGCCGCCGCCGGGTGCGCTCGACGCGGGCCGGGCGGTGCTGCGGGCGCTGGGCGCGCTGGACGACCGGGGTGCGACGGACCGGGGCAGGCGGATGGCCGAGCTGGGCCTGCACCCGCGCCTGGCGCGCGCCCTGCTGGACGGGGCGGAGGCGGTGGGCGCCCGCACGGCCGCGCGGGTGGTGGCGCTGCTGGACGACGACCGCGCGAGCAAGGGCGTGGAGCTGGACCCGCGCGACGCCGACCCGCGCGAGGTGCGCCGCCTGTCGGCGATGGTCGCGGACCGCGGTCCCGACACCGGGGGTTCCGGAGCAGGGGGTTCCGGAGCAGGGGATTCCGGCGGTGACCCGGCGCTGGTCGTCGCCCTCGCCCACCCCGAGCGGCTGGCGCGCAGGCGGTCACCGGGTTCACCGGTGTACCTGATGGCCGGCGGCACGGCCGTCGAGCTGCCGCCGGGCAGCGGGTTGGCCGACGCCGAGTGGCTGGCGGTCGCCGTCGCCGACCGGGAACCGGGCCGCGCGCACGGCCGCGTCCGGTTGGCCGCGCGGGCCGACGAGGAACTGGCCGTCACCGCCGCCCCCGCCCTCCTCGCCGAGGAGGACGACGTGCGCTGGGACGGCGACGTGGTCGCGAACCGGCTGCGCAGGCTGGGCGCGATCACGTTGTCGAGCAAGCCGCTCCGCGACCGCGCGGCCGTCGCGGACGCGCTCCGCCAGGGTCTGCGCGCGGAGGGGGTCGGCCTGCTGCGGTGGGACGCGGACGGGCTGCGGACGCGCGAGCGGATGGCGTTCCTGCACCGCGTGCTGGGCGAGCCGTGGCCGTCCGTGGACGACGAGGCGCTCCTGCGCGTGGTCGACCTGGGCGACGCCAGGCGACGCGCCGACCTCCAGCGGATCAGCGGCGAGCACGTCGTGCGCCTGCTGCTGCCCTGGCCCGCCGCCGCGCGCTTCGACGAACTCGCCCCCGACCGGCTCGAGGTGCCCTCCGGCTCACGGGTCCGCGTCGACTACTCGCAGCCGGAGCCGGTGCTGCCGGTGAAGGTGCAGGAGGTGTTCGGCTGGACGGACACCCCGCGGCTGGCCGACGGGCGCGTGCCGGTCGTGCTGCACCTGCTCTCCCCCGCGGGCCGCCCGACGGCGGTGACCGGCGACCTCGCGTCGTTCTGGCGCACCGGCTACCCGCGGGTCAGGGCGGAGCTGCGCGGCCGCTACCCCAAGCACCGCTGGCCCGAGGACCCGATGACCGCCCCGCCCGCCCGCCGCTAGCCACGGCGCGGGCGGGGCACCCGCGGACCTGCGGCATCCCGAATGTCCGGCGGTCGTGAACGCCGGCGGGCACGGCGTGCCGACGCGGCTCGTCCGCTACGTCGAGCCCGACGAGGTCCGCGCCGAGGTCGACGGGCCGCGCGAGGCGTTCCGCGCGCACGGGCAGCCCGCACTCCAGCGGGCGCTGGAGGAGTCGGACCGCTCCGAGCTGTTGCGGGTTCTGGAGTGCCCGGTGCGGCCGGTCGTGGCGCTGGAGGCCCCCGCCCTGGTCGCGGGCTTGATCGAGAGGTACCTCGCCGGCCGTTGACCTAGCGTCGCCGGACATGAAGAACATTTCCCGTCGCACCTTCTTCGGGGTCACCGCGCTCGCCGCCGGCACCCTCGCCACCGGTCGTGCCGCCGCGACCGGCACCCACGTCCCCGCCATCGTCGTCGGCAGCGGCTACGGCGCCGCGGTGTCCGCGTTACGCCTGGGCCAGGCGGGCGTCGGGACGCTCGTGCTGGAGATGGGCCGCGCGTGGACCACGCCCGGCCCGGACGGCAAGGTCTTCTGCGACATGCTGAACCCGGACCACCGGTCCATGTGGTTCCGGGACCGCACGGAGGCCCCCGTCGACGGCGTGCTGTTCCTCGACCTCGCCAACCGGCCGATCCGGCGGTGGGCCGGCGTGCTGGACCGCGTGCAGTTCCCCGGGATGGGCGTCTACGTCGGCCGGGGCGTCGGCGGCGGCTCGCTGGTCAACGGCGGCATGGCCGTCGTCCCGGACCGGGCCTGCTTCGAGCAGGTGTTCCCGACCGTCGACGCGGACGAGATGTACTCGACCTGGTTCCCCCTGGCCAACCGGGCGCTGCGGGTCAACTCCATCCCCGAGCCCTGGTTCGAGGGCACCGACCACTACCGGTACGCCCGGCTGTCGCGGACCCTCGCGGGCCGTGCCGGCTACGGCACCCGGCTGCTGCCCAACGTCTACTCGTTCGAGCACATGATGCGCGAGGAACGCGGCGAGGCGCCGAAGTCCGCGCTGGGCACCGAGGTCCTCTACGGCAACAACCACGGCAAGTTCAGCCTGGACAAGGGCTACCTGGCCCAGGCCGTCGGCACCGGCAACGTCACCATCGCGCCCCTGCACCGGGTCACCCGGGTCACGCGGACGGCCACCGGCTACGCGATCACCGCCCGCCAGATCACCGAGGACGGCGCGCTCGTCGCCGAGAAGCGGCTGACGTGCGACCACCTGTTCCTCGGCGCGGGCAGCCTCGGCTCCACCGAGCTGCTGCTGCGCGCCCGCGAGACCGGCGACCTGCCGGACCTGCCCGACGAGGTCGGCGAGGGCTGGGGCCCCAACGGCAACGTCATGGCCGCCCGCAACAACAACCTGCACGAGCCGACCGGGTTCAAGCAGTCCGCGATCCCCGTGCTGGCCATCACCGACCCGGTCCGCGACGTGATCGCCGAGGTCGCCCCGGTCCCCGCCGGGATCGAGACCTACGTCAGCCTCTACCTGGCGATCACCAGGAACCCGAACCGCGGCCGGTTCACCTACGACCCGGGCGCCGACCGCCTCGACCTCCAGTGGACCCGCGCGCAGGCGGCGCCGTCGGTGGCCGCCGCGAAGGGCCTGCTCGACGAGGTCAACGCGGCCAACGGCACCACGTACCGGTACGACGTGTTCGGCGGGGGCAGGGCGTTCGCCGACGACTTCTGCTACCACCCGCTCGGCGGCGCGGTCCTCGACCGGGTCACCGACGGGCACGGCCGCGTGCACGGCTACCCGAACCTCCACGTCACGGACGGCGCGCTGGTCCCGGGCTCGCTCGGGGTGAACCCGTTCGTGACGATCACCGCCCTGGCCGAGCGCAACATCGCCCACGTGCTGGCCAACGACCTGTGAACAGCGGAACGGCGGGTGCTCGTCGTGCGAGCACCCGCCGTTCCACGAGTGGAGGTGCCGGGAATCGAACCCGGGTCCTCTGCCGGCTCATCAAGGCTTCTCCGTGCGCAGTCCGCTACGTCTCTACTCGACCCCGGTCATCACGCGGACAAGCGACCGTGACGGGCCCAGCCACTGTGGGTGTCCCAACCGCTCCCCGTGGCCGAGGGCGGTGGTGAGCCTCCTGGCTGATGCCGGCGACCGGAGCGGAGGCTCCTCCGGGCCGACAGCGTCGCTCCTAGCCTCAGGCGGCGAGGGCGAACGCGCGCTGGTCGTTAGACTCGGCGCTTATTGGTTTGCGATGACGCTTGCGGTGGTCTCTCGCCTGCACCGGCACGCTTCCCTTGAATCGACGCACAAAGTCGAAACCGTTCACCCCCTGGTCCTGGGTCTTCTCGTACAGCATAACGCGCCGAGCCCCCTCGATCATTCCCATTAGGTTGGTAGGGCTGTCCCCACCCCCCGTCGACCGGCGCACCTGATGGTCCGCGCCACCCCATCGGGCGATGCTGGTCGGGGACATCGGGCGTAGGAGCGGGGACGAAGATGACGACGCGGACCAACCCGGGCATCCTCCGGACCAGCGGTTACCTCCTGGTGAACCTGGTGACGGGGATCTTCTGGTTCGTGCTGCTGGTGACGCTGGGCGCGGTCAGCCTGGGCACCGCGTTGATCTGGGTGGGCCTGCCGCTCGGCGTGCTGACGATGGTCCTGGCGCGCGGCGCGGCGACGGCGGAGCGGGCCTGGGTGCGGACCGCGCTCGGCGTGGAGGTCGCGCGGCCCTACCGGCCCCTGCCGGACGGCTTCGTCGCCCGTGCCAAGGCGCTCGCCAAGGACCCGGCGACCTGGCGCGACTTCGCGTACTGGGTGGTGATGCTGCCCCTCGGCGCGATCGAGTTCGCGCTGACCGTGGCCCTGTGGTCGGCGGTCGCGGCCACCGTGGCCCTGCCGTTCTACCTGCACCGGCTGCCCGCGACGTGGGAGGTCGAGTTCGCGCCGGGCGTCGTCTACTCGATCGACTCGTTCGTGAAGGCCCTCCCGGTGACCCTGGTGGGCCTGGTGCTCGGTTTCCTGGCGTACCGGCTGCTCACCGCCCTGGGCCGGGGTCACGGGGCGTTCGCCCGCGCGCTGCTGGGGCCGTCGCGGACGAGCCTGCTGTCCGCCGAGGCCGAGCGGCTGTCGGCGAGCCGGGCGCGGGGCGTGGAGGCGGCGGAGGTGGAGCGCAGGCGCATCGAGCGCGACCTGCACGACGGTGCGCAGCAGCGGCTGGTGGCGGTGGCCATGGGCCTCGGCCGGGCGCGCGGCAAGCTGGAGACGGACCCGGACGGCGCCCGCGAGCTGATCGCCGAGGCGCACGCCGACGCCAAGCTCGCCATCTCCGAGCTGCGCGACCTGGCCCGCGGCATCTACCCGTCCGTGCTGGGCGACCGGGGGTTGGACGCGGCGCTGTCGTCGCTGGCGGCGAGGTGCCCGATCCCGGTGGAGGTGCGCGTGGACGTCGAGCCGCGCCCGCCGACAGCCGTGGAGAGCACCGCCTACTTCACCGTCGCCGAGGCGCTGACGAACGTCGCCAAGCACTCGGGTGCGACGCAGGTGCTGGTCGACGTGTCGCGCACGGACGGCTCCGTGGTCGTCGAGGTCATCGACAACGGCCGCGGCGGCGCCGAGGTGCGTCCCGGGGGTGGCCTCGCGGGCCTCGCGGACCGGGCTGCGACGATCGACGGCGTCGTCGTCGTGCTCAGCCCCGCCGGGGGGCCGACCGTGATCCGGACGGAGCTGCCGTGCGAGTGGTGATCGCCGAGGACTCGGTGCTGCTGCGGGTGGGCGTGCAGCGCCTGCTGGCCGACGAGGGCATCGAGACGGTGGCGGCCGTCGAGGACGGCGGGGCGCTGCTCGCCGCCGTCGAGGAGCACCGCCCCGACCTGGCGCTGGTGGACGTGCGGATGCCGCCGACGTTCACCGACGAGGGGCTGCGGGCCGCCATCGAGGCCCGCAGGCGCGTCCCCGGCCTGCCGGTGCTGGTGCTCTCGCAGTACGTCGAGGAGCGGTACGCGGTGGAGCTGCTCGCGGGCGGCGCGAACGGCGTCGGCTACCTGCTCAAGGAGCGGGTGGCCGACGTGTCGGAGTTCGTCGCCGCCGTCCGCCGGGTCGCCGGGGGCGGCACGAGCATCGACCACGAGGTGATGATGCAGCTCATGGTGCGTGCCCGGCGCAACCCGGTCGACTCGCTCACCCAGCGCGAGCGCGAGGTGCTGGGCCTGATGGCGGAGGGCATGTCGAACGGCGCCATCGCGGCGTCGCTGGTCGTGTCGGACGGCGCGGTGGAGAAGCACGTCGGCAACATCTTCGCCAAGCTGGGGCTGGAGCCGAGCACCTCGGAGCACCGCCGCGTGCGCGCCGTGCTCGCCTACCTCAACCTGGGGTGAGGCCCGGCCACCCGGCCCCCGGACGTGCGCGTCCGCCGGGGCCGGGTGCTCAGTAGCGGCCCTTCAGCGCGCGGCCGTGCGCCTTCTGGATCTCGCGCTGCGCGTCCCGCTTGGCCAGGTCCTGCCGCTTGTCGTACGACTTCTTGCCCCTGGCCAGCGCCAACTCGACCTTGACGTACCCGTCCTTGAAGTACATCGACAGCGGGATCAGCGACAGACCGCTCTCCTTGGTCTTGCCGATCAGCCGCTCGATCTCGCCCTTGTGCAGCAGCAGCTTCCGCTTGCGGCGCACCTCGTGGTTGGTCCAGGTGCCCGCGACGTACTCCGGGATGTGCAGCGCGTGCAGCCAGATCTCACCGTCGTCGACCTGGGCGAAGGCGTCCACAAGGGACGCCCTGCCCATCCGCAGGCTCTTCACCTCGGTGCCGACGAGCACGACACCCGCTTCGTAGGTGTCGAGGATGGTGTAGTCGTGCCGAGCCTTGCGGTTCGACGCGATCACCTTTTGACCGCGCTCCTTGACCATGACGGCAACCTTACGTGACCGCGCCAGCGGTTATCGGTGGTCGGACCCTAGAGGCGGACGTAGAGGCGCAGCGTGACGTAGCCCGTCAACGCCGAGATCACCACCGCGGTGCCGAGCAGGATCGGCGAGATGACCAGGATGTCCAACATCCCGATCTGCGGCAGGATTCCCGAGTCGAACAGGTCGCCGAACACCCGGTCGAGCGCCACCGCCTTGAACCCGACCAGGCACAGCACGCCCGCGATGGCGCCGATGATGCCCGCCACCACCGCCTCGATGAGGAACGGCAGCTGCGTGTACCAGCGGGTCGCGCCCACCAGCCGCATGATGCCGACCTCCGTGCGCCGGGTGAACGCCGACACCTGGATGGTGTTCGAGATCAGCAGCAGCGCGGCCAGCGCCTGGAACGCGGCGAGGCCGAGCGCGCCGTCCCGCAGGCCGTTGAGCACGTCGAACAGCCGGGCGAGGAACTCGCCCTGGTCGTTCACCGCCTTCACGCCGGCCTTCCCGCTGAACGCCTGCACGATCACGTCGGAGCGCTCGGGGTCCTCCAAACTCACCCGGAACGTCGACGGGATGGCCTCCGGGCGGGCGAGCTTCACCAGCTCGGGCTGCGCCTCGAAGATCTTCTTGAACCGCTCGAAGCCCTTCTCGCGGTTCTCGTAGACGACCGTCTTGACCCCGGAGGTGGTCTCCAGCTGGCTGCGCAGCGAGGCGCACGGCTGCTGCGTGCAGTCCTTGTCGTTCGCGCTGACGTCGTTCGTCAGCAGGACCGAGACCTCCAGCTTGCCCTGGTAGTTGTCCTGCATCTTGTCGACCATGCGCACGACCAGTAGGCCCATGCCGAGCAGGAAGAGCGAGATCGCGGTCGTGAGGATCATCGCGATGGTCATCGTGACGTTCCGGCGCAGGCCGGTCACGACCTCGCTGAACACGAAGCTGGTACGCATCGGGGGGAGCGTTCCTCAGGGTCGGGGGGACGAGGGGTTCGCGGCGGACGGGCTCAGCGGCCCACGCCGTACACGCCCCGCGCGTCGTCGCGGATGATGCGGCCGTGGTCCAGCTCGACCACGCGGCGGCGCATGGAGTCGACGATGGAGTGGTCGTGGGTGGCCATCAGCACCGTCGTGCCGGTGCGGTTGATCCGCTCCAGCAGCAACATGATGTCCTGGCTCGTGTCGGGGTCCAGGTTTCCGGTCGGCTCGTCGGCGAGCAGGACCAGGGGCCGGTTGACGAACGCGCGGGCGATGGCCACCCGCTGCTGCTCGCCGCCGGAGAGTTCGTGGGGCATCCGGTCCGCCTTGCCGTCGAGGCCCACCAGCTGGAGCACCTCGGGCACCACCTTCACGATGGTGTTGCGGGGCTTGCCGATGACCTCCAGCGCGAACGCGACGTTCTCCGCCACGGTCTTGTTGGTCAGCAGGCGGAAGTCCTGGAAGACGCAGCCGATGGACTGGCGCAGGCGGGGGACCCTGCGCCGCGACATCTTGGCGACGTCGAAGTTGGAGACGTACACGCGGCCCTTGCTGGGCACTTCTTCGCGCAGCAGCAGCCGGAGGAACGTGGACTTGCCGGACCCGGACGGCCCGATGAGGAACACGAACTCACCCTTGTCCATCTCGACGGAGACGTTGTCGAGAGCGGGGCGCGCGGAGGTCTTGTAGACCTTGGACACGTGTTCGAGGCGAATCACGAGGCGCGAGTCTACTCGCGGCCCCCGTGAAGCCTCCGTCTCGCCCTCGCCGGACTTCACCCGACAGGGGCTTGACCGATCGAGATCGCTACCGAACGCGTCAGGCCTGCTGCTGCTTGCGCCAGCGGATGCCGGCCTCCAGGAATTCGTCGATCTCGCCGTCGAGCACCGCGGACGGGTTGCCGACCTCGTGCTCGGTGCGCAGGTCCTTGACCATCTGGTAGGGGTGCAGCACGTAGGAGCGCATCTGGTTGCCCCAGCTCGACCCGCTGTCCTTGAGGGCGTCCATCTTGGCCTGCTCCTCCTGGCGCTGCCGCTCCAGCAGCTTCGCCTGGAGGACCGCCATGGCGGTGGCCTTGTTCTGGAGCTGGCTGCGCTCGTTCTGGCAGGAGACCACGATGCCGGTCGGGATGTGCGTGAGGCGCACCGCGGAGTCCGTCGTGTTCACGCCCTGGCCGCCGGGGCCGGACGAGCGGTACACGTCGACCCGCAGGTCCTTCTCGTCGATGTCGACGTGGTCGGTCTGCTCGACCACCGGCACCACCTCGACGCCGGCGAACGACGTCTGCCGGCGGCCCTGGTTGTCGAACGGCGAGATGCGCACGAGCCGGTGGGTGCCCTGCTCGACGCTCAGCGTGCCGTAGGCGTAGGGGGCGCTGACGCGGAACGTCGCGGACTTGATGCCCGCCTCCTCCGCGTAGGAGGTGTCGAACACGTCGACGGAGTAGCCGTGCCGCTCGGCCCAGCGCGAGTACATGCGCAGGAGCATCTCGGCGAAGTCCGCGGCGTCCACGCCACCCGCCTCGGCGCGGATCGTGACCAGCGCGTTGCGCTCGTCGTACTCGCCGGAGAGCAGGGTGCGGACCTCCAGGGAGGAGATCTCCTCGCGGAGCTTCGCGCGCTCGGTGTCGGCCTCGGCGAGGCTGCCCGCGTCGCCCTCGTCCTCCGCCAGCTCGTACATGATGCCGAGGTCGTCGAGGCGGTCGCGCAGGCTCGTCACCCGGCGCAGCTCGCCCTGCTTGTGGGAGAGCTGGCTGGTGACCCGCTGCGCCTTCTCCTGGTCGTCCCACAGGTCGGGGCGGGTGGCCTCCTGCTCCAGGTCGACCAGCTGCGCGCGCAGCGCATCGAGGTCCATCACCGCCTCGATGCTCGCGAGGGTGGCGGAGAGGTCCTTGATGTCTGCTTCGACGTCGGGGTTCACGGCTGAAGATTACGCCAGGACCGGCCGCGGAGTGCGACCGGTCGGCGCGCCTCAGCCCTGCGGGATGGCGTCGAGCAGCTTCAGCACGGCCTTGGCGTGGGCCAGGCCGAACTCGGCGACCGCCTTGGAGTAGGCGTCCTCCGCGGTCTTCACAGCGGTCCTGGCGGCCTCCTGGTCGGCGGTGTAGCTCGCGCGCGCCGAGTCCACGAGGCCCTGCCGCTGCTTCGGGGTCAGGAAACCGGCGTGCACCATCCGCAGGATCAGCGGACTGCGCAGGTGGTCCGGTCCCGGTTGGGACAGCAGCCAGTTCTTGAACGCCTTCTTGCCCGCCGCCGTGAGGACGTACTGCTGGCTGGAGCGGGGGCCCTGCTTGCCGAGGCGAAGCAGGCCGGCGTCCGCCAACGCGGGCAGCTCGCGGTAGACCTGACTGCGGGTGACGCTGAAGAACGCACCGAAGCGCTCCCCGGCCTCAGCCACGAGCTGGCCACCGGTCTTGGGTCCGTCGTGCAGCAGCCCCAGCAGGGCCGCCGCCGTCGCATTCAGGTCCGACACGCACCCAACGGTGCCACGCCGTGGGCACGGTGTCCACAATGGTCAGCCGTTCTGTCCACTGTGGCTGATCACGGGCTAGTGGAATTGGGCCAAGCGGAGCAACGAGAAGCTCCGCTGCGTAACCGGCCGCCGGCCGGCGCCACGCGTTCGGCCGCTTGACCCGGGTTGTCCACGCCGAGTGGAAATCCATTGCCCCGCAAGGGAAGCCGCACTTCTGCGTTCACCCTAACGGCAGCGGTACGTCACTCGCCGCGTCGATCCACCCGGTCCGAGGGCCCCGTGAATAGCACAACCCGGTGGTTTCGGCCGCTCGACGTGGCTTGTACGTCCGGTGGTGGGACCATTACCGCGGGTGTTCGTTCTTCTGGGAGGTCAACTGTGGGCATCAAGTGGACGACCGGGGCCAAGTGGACGACCGGGACCACCAAGGTGGTGCGCAACGCCCGCGCGTGGGCGTCCGGCTCGATCCCGGAACAGGCGGGCAAGGACGAGTGCATGGTGTGCGGCAAGCAGATCCGCCGGCACCGCACGGTGAGCGGCGAGGGCCGGGTGTGCTCGCTGACCTGCGCCCAGTACTGGGCCGAGAACATGACGTGATCTGCGAACAGGCAAAAGGCCCCCTTCCGGATATCCGGAAGGGGGCCTTCGCCGTGGTAGCGGGGACAGGATTTGAACCTGCGACCTCTGGGTTATGAGCCCAGCGAGCTACCGAGCTGCTCCACCCCGCGCTGCAAGTAGAACTATACACACCCCCCGCGAACCGTTTTACAGGGGGGTACCCGAGCGCGTTTCCGCAGTTCAGACCACCTGGCGGAGCCGTACTGCCGAAACCGGCGAATCCGCTCCCGGCACACGCGGAACCCGGTGCACCAAAAGCAGAAGACCCTCTCCCGAAATCCGGAAGAGGGTCTTCGCCGTGGTAGCGGGGACAGGATTTGAACCTGCGACCTCTGGGTTATGAGCCCAGCGAGCTACCGAGCTGCTCCACCCCGCGTTGGTAATTGGAACTGTACGCGCCGGGTGGCGGAGATGCAAATCGGGTGGCCCCGTCGTGCCCGGGGCCACCCGATCCGGTTGCTCAGCGCCTGGTCAGCCGGTCGGCGTGGGTGACGGCTGCACCGCCGACGACTGCGACGGCGTGGAGCCGTCGGCCGCGTCGAACCGCTTGAGCGCGTCGTCCAGCGCCTTGTAGGCGCTGCCCAGCTCGGCGAAGTCACCGCTCGCGTTCGCGGCCTTCACCCGGTCCATGGCCGTCCGGATGTCCTGGACGGCCCGCTCCAGCTCCGTCTGCCCGGTCCCGTCGCCCTGGGGCTGCGTGGTGGGCGTGGAGGGCGACGTCGGCGGCGTGGACGCCGGCGGCTCGCCGGTGTTCGGGTCGGGCACCTGCACCCCGGCCCCGGTCAGCACCTCCTCCAGCGCCTCGCTCAGCGTCGGCGCGTAGCCCACCTTGTCGCCGAAGCTGACGAGCACCTTGTAGAGCTGCGGGAACTGGGTGTTCTGGCTCGCCCGTTCGATGTAGATGGGCTCCACGTAGAGCAGCCCGCCACCGACCGGGAGGGTCAGCAGGTTGCCGTAGACGACCTTCGTCTGGCGCTGGGTGAGCAGGTTCAGCTCACTGGAGACCTCGCCGTTGGTGAGGAACGTCGTCTGGATCTGCTGCGGACCCTTGGCCTCGTTGTTCAGCGTCAGCACGCTGATCTTGCCGTAGTTGTCCGGGTCCGACCTGACCGTCACGTAGGAGGCCATGAACTCCCGGTTGAGCCGCACCAGGGCGCTGGTCAGCTGGAAGCTCACGTCGTTCGCGTCACCGGTCGGGTCGCCCGCCAGGACGTAGAACGGCGGCTGCCGGTCGCGCTGCTGCTGGCTGACCTGCTGCTGCGCCTCGACCGTGGTGGCGTTGTCGATGGTCGGGTCCGACGGCACGTCCCAGAACGAGACGCCCGAGTAGAAGTCGCGCGGGTTGTCCACGTGGTACTCGGACAGCATCTCGCGCTGGACCTTGAACAGGTCCTCCGGGTAGCGCAGGTGCTCGCGCAGCGACTGCGACATGTCGCTGCCCGGCTTCACCGTGCCGGGGAACACGCCCTGCCACGCCTTGAGCACCGGGTCCTGCTCGTCCATCGCGTAGAGCGTCACCGTGCCGTCGTAGGCGTCCACAGTGGCCTTGACCGAGTTCCGGATGTAGTTGATCTCCCGGTTCGGCTGCTGCGCGACGCCCGGCAGCGAGTCGTTCGTGGCGTCGCCCAGCGGCGTGCGGCGGGCGTAGGGGTAGCTGTCGAGCGTGGTGTAGCCGTCGACGATCCAGGTGATCCGGCCGTCGACCACGGCCGGGTAGGGGTCGCCGTCCACCGTCAGCCACGGGGCCACGTTCTCCACCCGGTCGCGCGGGTTGCGCTCGAAGATGATCCGCGAGTCGTCGCCGATGGCCGAGTTGAACAGGATGTTCCGCTCGCCGTAGGCGGCGGCGAACACCAGCTTGTTGAACAGGCCGCCGATGCGGACGCCGCCCTTGCCGGTGTAGGTGTACTGCGAGCCGTCGGTGTCGTACTCGCCCGGCGCGCCCTCGCTGCGGCCGCCGACGATCGCGTAGTCGCCCGCGCCGCCCAGCTCGCCGTAGTAGGTGCGCGGCTGCTCGACGCCGAACGGGCCGGGCTGGACCTTCCCGTCCTGGCCGACCTGGGCCACCTGGAACACCGGGTAGCCGCCGTCGCCGCCCTCGTTGGCCGGCGAGTTGACCTTGCTGGCCTCGGCGAACACCATGCCGTTGCCGTGGGTGTAGATCAGGTGCTGGTTGATCCAGTCGCGCTGGCCCTGCGGGATGCCCGCGGTGTTCAGCTCGCGGACCGCGACGATGTAGTCCTGGAGGTCCCCGTCCACTGTGTACCGGTCGACGTCGAGCTTGTCCGGGAACCCGTAGAACGGCCGCAGCTGCTGGAACTGGGTGAACGTCTTGGACACGACGGCCGGGTCGAGCAGCCGGACGTTGCCCAGCGTCGCCTGGTCGGCCTTCAGCTCGTCCAGCGAGACGTTCTGCTTGCCGTCGTACGGCTTGGTCTCGACCCTGTCCTCGGTGAGCCCGTACGCCTGCCTGGTCGACGTGATGCTGCGGTCGATCGACTCCGCTTCCTTCTCGATGGCGTTCGGCCGGACCGAGAACTGCTCCAGCACGGCGGGCCAGGCGGCGCCGACCAGGATGCTGGAGAGCACCAGCAGCACGGTCGCGATGGCCGGCAGCTGGAGGTTGCGCAGCACCGCGCCCGCGAAGAACGCGATGGCGCAGAAGACCGCGATGAACAGCAGGATCAGCTTCGCCGGCAGCACCGCGTTCAGGTCGGTGTAGCTCGCGCCGTCGAACTTGTCGTTCCGGTCGGAGAACAGCAGTTGGTACCGGTCGAAGAAGTAGGCGACGGCCTTGAGCAGGATGAACACGCCGGCGACGATGGCCAGGTGGGCGCGCGCGGGGCCGGAGAGCTGACCGCCGCGGCCCGCGAGCCGGATGCCGCCGAACAGGTAGTGCGCCACGACCGCGCCCACGAACGACACCGCGGTGGCGATGAACAGCCACGACAGCAGCCACGTGTAGAAGGGGAGCTCGAAGGCGTAGAAGCCGATGTCGTGGCCGAACTCGGGGTCGGTCACGCCGAACGGCGTGGAGTTGAGGAACAGCTGGAACCGCTGCCAGTCCCCCTGCGCGGAGGTGCCGGCGATGACGCCGACGAGCACCGGCAGGCCGATCGCGAACAGCCGCATGCGCCGGGTGACGACCGAGCGGTAGCGGGCGACCGGGTCGTCGGGTCCGGAGACCGGCACGAACACGGGCCGTGTGCGGTAGGCGACGATGAGGTTGATCGCGACGAGTCCGCCCACCAGCAGCGCCACCGCCGCGAACAACCCGAGGCGGGTCGCGAGCACGGTGCCGTAGACGCTGCGGAAGCCGACCTCGCCGAACCACAGCCAGTTGACGTAGGTGCCGAGCAGCCTTGAGCCGGTGATCAGACCGACCAGGACCACCGCACCGACGATGAGCAATATCCGGCTGCGACGGGACAGCCTGGGCAGTCCGACCGGGGGCCGTGTGGCCACGGGGCACGCTCCTGGATCGCGGTAGTGGCGTTCGTACGTTCTGTCCAACTCTACGGAGGCCCCTCGGGGTTCCCCGTTCGGTCGACCGTTTCGGGGTGATGCGACCATGGCGGGCGTGTCAGCCAGTGAAACGCCGCCCGTGGTGCTGCCCGCCGTCGCCCGCGAGGTCGAGGAGTTCGTGTCCACCGGTGGGTGGAACCAGCCGACCCAGCTGTTCGCGCTGGTCCCGACGTCGGAGCTGCTCGCGCAGCAGCCCGAGCTGGCCGGTCAGCTCGACCCGGAGTCGTCGCCGCTGACGCCCATCGCGCAGGACTCGCTGCCCGACTCGGAGCTGGACCGGGCGCTGGCCGGGATCGTGTGGCCGGACGTGGTGCGCGGGTGCGCGCTCGCGCAGGAGATCGTGGTGCTGCCGCCGGACGCCGAGGCGCAGCTGGCCGAGGGCGAGCTGGACGACGAGGCGGCCCGCCGGTTCGCCGCCGAGCACCCCCAGCGCCGGGAGGCGCGCCTGGTGGCGGCCGTGCTGCGGGACGGGTCGGCGGCGTGCGTGCTGCGGCTGCGCGGGAGCACGGAGGTGCCCGAGGAGGTCGTGGCGCACCCCGAGCTGGCCCCGAACCTCACGCGCGCGCTGCTGGAGACCCTCCAGCCGTGAGGTGACCGGCGGCCGTGGTCAGCAGGTGGGCGCGTCGCCGCCGGCGGCCAGGCTCTCCAGCGCCCGCACGGCGTCGTCGAGCTTCTCGACCTTCACCAGGCGCATGCCCTCCGGGGCGTGCTGCCTGGCCTCGTCGCAGTTGCCCGCCGGCACCAGGAACGTGGTGGCGCCGCCCTCGGCGGCGGCGACCAGCTTGAACTGGATGCCGCCGATGCGGCCGACCTCGCCCTTGTCGTTGATCTCGCCGGTGCCCGCGACGGACTGGCCGCCGTTCAGCTCGCCGGGGGTCAGCTTGTCGACGATCGACAGGGCGAACATCATGCCCGCGGACGGGCCGCCGACGTCGTTCAGGCTGATCTTGATGTCGAACGGCACGTCGGCGCGGTCCAGCGGCAGCACGCCGAGGAAGCCGGTCTCGCGGCCGTCGGCCCGGCCGAGCGTGACCGTGGCGGTCTTGCGCTCGCCCTCGTGCTCGAAGGTCAGCTGGACCCGGTCGCCCGGCTTGGTGGTCTCCAGGGCGGGTCGCACGTCGTCGGCGGTCACGACCTGCTTGCCGTTGACCTCCAGCAGCCGGTCGTCGGGCTGGAGCACGCCGGCCGCGGCCGTGTCGTTCGTGATCTCGGCGGCGACGACCTTCATCGGGTAGTCCAGGTAGCGCAGCGCGGCGACCTCGGCGCTGGTCTGCGAGTCCTGGAACGCCTTCACGTTCTGGTCGCGGACCTGCTGCTCGGACTCGCCGGGGCGGAAGAACTCCTCGCGCGGCGCGAGCGCGTACCGGCCGCTGACCCACAGGCCGAGCGCGCCGAACAGCGACACGTCGTCGGTGAGCGACACCGTGGTCATGGTCAGCCGACCGCCGGTCGGGAACGTCTCCTGACCCTCGATCGCCACGACGTCGCCGCCGTTGACCTGGCCCAGCGTGTCGTAGGTCGGACCGGGGCCCAGCGCCACGTACGGCACCCGGGCGAACCCACCGAGCAGCCCGAGGACCAGGACCACCGCGAGGCTGATCACCAGGGTCCACGTGCGCCTGGTGAGGCCGCGCCGCGGGGGCTTCGGGGTGGGCGGTGCCTGGTCCACGACGGTGTCGGTGCCTTCGGTCACGCCCGACAGGGTACGACCACGCGGTTGCGCCGGGGGCGAACCGGTCCGCGTCGCCGCTCCTCGGCTCCGCCCCGACGCCGCATCCCGCGTACCGTGGTGGCATGAGTGACCTGCCCTTCGGGTTCGGCCCGCAGGACCCCGACGACCGAGGCCGCAAGCCAGGGGACCAGGGGGACGCGAACCCCTTCGACTTCAACCAGCTCGGCGCGATGCTGAGCCAGCTCGGCGCGATGTTCAGCAACGCGAACTCGTCGTCCGGGCCGGTCAACTACGACCTGGCGAAGCAGATCGCCCTCCAGCAGCTGGCCGGCAAGCCGGGCACCGCCCTCGGCTTCGGCCCCGACCAGGGGACCGCGGTGGCCGACGCCGTGCACCTGGCCGAGATGTGGCTCGACCCGGTGACGGCGCTGCCCGCGGGGGTGCGCACCACGCAGAGCTGGAGCGCGCGCGAGTGGGTGGAGCGCACGCTGCCGACGTGGCAGCGGCTGTGCGACCCGGTGGCGCGGCGCGTGTCCGGCGCGTGGGTCGACGCGATGCCCGCCGAGGCCAAGGAGGCCGCCGGCCCGCTGCTGTCGATGCTCGGCCAGATGGGCGGCATGGCGTTCGGCTCGCAGCTCGGCGGCGCGCTGGCGCAGCTCGGTTCCGAGGTGCTGACCTCGACCGAGGTGGGCCTGCCGCTGGGGCCGGAGGGCACGGCGGCGCTGCTGCCCGCCAACATCGAGAAGTTCACCGAGGGCCTGGAGCGCCCGGCCAGCGAGGTGCTGGTGTTCCTCGCCGCCCGCGAGGCCGCCCACCAGCGGCTGTTCAGCCACGTGCCGTGGCTGCGGCAGCGGCTGCTGGACCTGGTGGAGGAGTTCGCGCAGGGCATCGCGGTGGACACCTCGGCGCTGGAGCAGCTGGCGGGCCAGGTGGACCCGTCGAACCCGGCGAGCATCGAGGAAGCGATGAAGTCCGGGATGCTCGAACCCCAGACCACGCCCGAGCAGAAGGCCGCGCTGACCCGCCTGGAGACGCTGTTGGCCCTGGTCGAGGGCTGGGTCGACGTCGTGGTGAACGAGGCCGTCGGCGAGCGCCTGCCCGGCGCGGAGGCGCTGCGCGAGACGCTGCGGCGGCGCCGGGCGTCCGGCGGTCCGGCGGAGCAGACGTTCGCCACCCTGGTCGGCTTGGAGCTGCGGCCCCGCCGGCACCGCTCGGCGGCGGCGCTGTGGAAGCTGCTCGGCGACCAGCACGGCATCGAGCAGCGCGAGAGCGTGTGGGAGCACCCCGACCTGGTGCCCTCGGCGGAGGACCTCGACGACCCGATGGAGTTCGCGGAGCGGTTCGGGACCACCCGCAAGGCGCTGGAGGACCCGATGGCGGAGCTGGAGCGCACGCTGCGCGACAAGTCCGACGGCGGCGCTCCCGATGACGGCGCCGCCGGCGCGGGCCCCTCCGACGAGGACGGCCCCTCGGGCGGCGACGCCAAGTAGCGCCCGGGTGCGCGGCGCCGTCGTCGCCGCGCACCGGTCCCGCTAGTCCTCCTCGGTGATGCCCAGGCCCGCGGCCGCCGAGATGCCCTCCAGGTACCCGATGGCGCGCTCCGCCCTCGGGTACCTGTGCACGAGCTGCCAGAAGTCCTTCCCGTGACCGGGCACCCGCAGGTGCGCCAACTCGTGCACCAGCACGTAGTCGAGCACCCACGAGGGCACCTCGCGCAGGCGCTCGCTGATCCGGATCGTCCCCTCGCTGGGCGTGCACGACGCCCACCTCGTGCGCATCGGCGGCACCCACCGCACGCTGCTCGGGCGCACGCCGTCCAGGTGGCGGTCGGCGAGCTCCTCGCACCGCTGGAGCAGGGCGGCGTCGGACGTGCGCGTCGGCGACCGGCGTCGGGTCTCGCTGCGCTGGAGGCGGCTCAGCATCTCCGCCACCCAGTGCTTCTCCTCGGTCTTCGTCATGCGGGCCGGCAGCAGGACGACGACGGTGTCCCCTTCGCGGTACGCGCTCACCATGCGACGGCGCCGGGCGCTGCGCCGCACCTCCACCTGCGGTTCGGGCATGGCATTCACGGTAAGGCCCCGGACCGACAATCCGCGGCGGCCAAGCGGCGGTGTGTGGGGCAACGGACGATCAGGTTCCACCGAAAGGCGGCTGGACACGATCGACGCGGCGTGCAGCGGGACGGACTCCCCGCAGGTAGCGTGCTGGTCAGCCCCGAGTGTGGCGCAGATCGCCCCGCACTCTCGAAGCAAGGAGGAAGCCGTGGCCGAGACCTACAACGGCTACTGCGTCAAGTGCCGTGAGAAGCGCGATTTCACGGGCGAGGTGCACGAGAGCAACAACCGCAGGATGGCCAAGGGCAAGTGCCCGGTCTGCGGGACCACGGTGACCCGGATTCTCGGCAAGGCGAAGGTCTGACGTCCTGCGGGTGGCCGGGCCGCGCGCCCGGCCACCTGTCAAGGGCCCCGGTGCCGCCTGTGGACGGATCGCGGACCTGTGGACGGGCATTTCGCGATTCCGGGCGGCGGGGCCACGCTGCCGGTGTGGATCTCCCGAACCGACCCAGGGTCCTGCCCGGCCTGCCGCTGCTGCGCCGCCGGAACGACGTGGTGCAGATCGGCACCGACCCCCGGCACGCCGTGCTGGTCGAGGACGTGCCCGCGCCCATGGCGTCCGTCCTGCTCGACCTCACCGGCCGGCACACCCTCTCCGAGCTGCGCGAACAGCTCGCGCCCCACGGCACGCAGGCCGCCGAGCTGGCGGGCGTGCTGCACGGGCTGGCGCAGGCCGGCCTGGTCGAGGAGTCGGTGCCCGCGCCGCACGCCCGGCTGACCGCCGAGGTGTCGTCGTGGGCGCTGCGGACCCGTCGCCCCGCGCCCGGGCTACCCGCCGAGCGTGCCGACCGGGCCGTCGTCGTGCACGGCGAGGGGCGGCTCGCGGTGACCGTCGCGACCCTCCTCGCCGCCGCCGGCGTGGGACACGTTCGGGTGGTCGCGCGGGGCCGCGTCGGACCGGAGGACACCGGATCGGGTTATACCGACGACGACGTGGGCAGGCCGCGCTCCGCCGCCGCGGCGGCGGCCGTGGAGCGGGCGTGCGGCGGTGTCCGGCCGGCGCCCCGGCACGTCGACCTCGTCGTGCTGGCGGACGTGCTGGTGCCCGCGCCGGAACTGCTCATCGGCCTGCTGGCCTCGCGCACGCCGCACCTGGCCGTGCGCGTCCGCGAGGGCCTCGGCGTCGTCGGGCCGCTCGTCGTGCCCGGTCGCAGCAGCTGCCTGAGGTGCGCGGACAGGCACGCCGCCGACGAGGACCCCGAGTGGCCGGTGCTGGCCGCGCAGCTCGTCGACCGCGTCCAGCACGCCGACGCGGCCACGGTGACCGCCACGGCGGGCTTCGCCGTCGGCCAGGCGCTGCTGGCGCTCGACCGCGGCGCCGAGATGCGCACCCGGCCGCCGACCTGGGACGCGGTCGTGGAGGTCGACGCGTTCGCCGGGGCGGTGGAGCACCGGATAGCGCCGGTGCACCCGCGCTGCGAGTGCCGTTCCGCGACGTGACGGGCCCTCAGGGAGGGCTGTGTAGGTTTTCGGTGGGTAACGCGATCCAGCGCGACCACGAGGATCGGCGGGGGGAGAATTCCCGGGTGACTGAAATCCCGCGCAAGGCCGTGCAGCGCACCGCCAAGCTGGCCAGCCTCCCGCTCGGGGTGGCGGGCCGGGTGGTGGGCGGCTGGGGCAAGCGCTTGGCAGGCCGCAGCTCCGAGGAGGTCAACGCCGAGGTGTCGGCGAAGACCGCCGAGCAGGTGTTCGCGGTGCTCGGGCAGCTCAAGGGCGGCGCGATGAAGTTCGGCCAGGCCCTGAGCGTGTTCGAGGCGGCGGTGCCGGAGGAGCTGGCCGAGCCGTACCGCGAGGCGCTGACCAAGCTCCAGACCGCGGCGCCGCCGATGCCGACGCGCACCGTGCACCGCGTGCTGGCCGAGCAGCTCGGCACGGGCTGGGCCAAGCGGTTCGCGTCGTTCGACGACACGCCCGCAGCGTCCGCGAGCATCGGCCAGGTGCACCGCGCGGTGTGGCACGACGGGCGCGACGTGGCCGTGAAGGTGCAGTACCCCGGTGCGGACGAGGCCCTGGAGTCGGACCTGAAGCAGCTGCTGCGGTTCAGCAGGCTGATGCAGGCGATCATGCCCGGCGCCGAGGTGAAGCCGCTGCTGGAGGAGCTGCGCGACCGGTACCTGGAGGAGTTGGACTACCGGACCGAGGCGGCCAGCCAGCGGGTGTTCGCCAAGGCGTTCGCCGGCGACGACCACGTGCTCGTGCCGCGCGTGGTGGCCAGCTCGCCGAAGGTCATGGTCACCGAGTGGACCGAGGGCACCCCCCTGGCGAAGATCATCCGCGACGGTTCGCGGGAGGAGCGCGACCTGTCCGGTCAGCTGCTCTCGGAGTTCCACTTCTCCGCGCCGAGCCGGTCGGGGTTGCTGCACGCCGACCCGCACCCCGGCAACTTCATGCTGGGCGCGGACGGCCGGCTGCGCGTCCTGGACTTCGGCGCGGTGGCCCGCCTGCCCGACGGCCTGCCCAGGCCCCTGGGGCTGATGACCAGGTTGGCGCTGGAGGGCCGTTCGGCGGACCTGGAGGAGCTGCTGCGCACCGAGCACTTCATCCGCCCGGGCACCGAGCTGCACGCCGAGGACGTGCTGAACTACCTGGCGCCGTTCGTCGAGCCGCTGCGCACCGAGACGTTCCACTTCACGCGCCGGTGGTTGCAGCAGCAGGCGGAGCGGGTGGGCGACCTCCGCAGCCCTGATTCGCAAACGGGAAGGTCCCTCAACCTCCCGCCCCAGTACCTACTTGTCCACAGGGTGACGCTGGGTGCCACGGGCATCCTCTGCCAGCTCGACGCGAACGTGCAGGCCAAAGCCATTGTGTCCCGGTGGCAGCCGGGCTTCGCGGACTGAGTTGTCCACAGCTTTCCGAGTTGTCCACAACCAAGCCGCACTCCCTGGCACAGCGCTCCGGTGTCCGCCACCGTTGCCCCATGGACATCACCCCGACCACGGACATCACCCGCACCGCGGACGTCGCCAGGACCGCCGACCTGAAAGCCGCCGGCGTCCCCGGCCACGTCATCGAGCTCAAGTGCCGCCCCGGCGGCCCGTGGCAGCGCATCCTGCCGGGCGTGCTGCTGCTCGGCGCCCAGCCGCCCACCCGCGCCCAACGCCTCCGGGCCGCCGTGGCCTACGCGGGTCCGGGCGCGGTGATCACCGGAGCTGACGCCCTGGCCGCCCAGGGCCTGCCCACCCGGCCACCGCGCCACGTCCACCTGCTGCAACCGGCGAGCCGCCGCCGGCAGGGCACGCCCCGGGTGGTGCTGGAACGCACCAGCCGGCCACCGGGCGTGGTCGTGCGCGACGGCCTGCCGTTCAGCGAGCCGACCAGGGCGGTCCTGGACTCGGTGCGGCACGAACCCCACCCGCTGAGACGTCACCACGTCCTGGCCGGGGCGGTGCGCGCGGGCCTGTGCACGATCGAGGACCTGACGGCGGAGCTGGAGGCGGGCAGCACACGCGGCACGGCGGCCACCAGGTCTGCCCTGAGGCTCCTGGCCGCCACCCTCCGCTGACCGGCTGTCGGCCGGCCCCCGGCCGGAGCACCGGTCGACCCGAGCCCGCCTGCCGGATTCCGGCCTGCCGGATTCCACCGATCGTGTCCCGCCCGGCGGGACACCCGAACCCCCAGGAGGTCCGCAGCCCCCACACCACCTCGTCCCGAGCGGTGCCGCCGTCTCATCCCCAGTGGTCGGCCGGGAGCTTCCCCTCGATGTCCCGCACGTGCTCTCGCGCGCAGACGTGGCACAGCCACTGGTCGACGCCGCGTTCCCGCTGTCGCACCCAGGCCAGCAGCTGGGCGGCGTCGGCGACCGAGTTCCGGGTCCGACCGCACCGGGCGCACGCGCCACCGGCGTCGGTCATGCCCTGCGCCCGAGGTGGACGGTGTTGGCCAGGAGCAGGAAGACGTCGTCGCGCGCCCCCAGGTAGGCGGGGTCGTCCGGGTCCAGGAGCTGCCGGACGGTGCGCCGGTCCGCGGGGTGCAGCAGGTCGCCGGCGATCTCCGCGAACCAGCGGAGCCGGTCGACGGCCCAGTCCCGGACCGCCTGCCCGGCGGGCGCGGGGTGGTCGACGAGGTAGCTGAAAGCCGTCACGTCGAGCAGCCCGAGGTCGGCGAGCACGGTGTTCCAGCCACCGGACATCCGCACGGAGCCGTGGGTGTCCTCGCGCATCCGCACGAACCACTGGGCGCGCGCGGCGGCCAGTCGTTCCTGCAAGCCGGGCTCCCCCACCCCCAGGTCCCACGGGAGGAACTTGCCCTCGAGCCCGCCCTCGGCGAGCGCCAACCACCCACCCGGCGCCACCGCCTCCACCAACCCGGCCACAGCGGACCGCTGGTCCGGCAGGTGGTGCACCACGTTCGACGCCCACACCAGCTGAGCGGGTCCGGCGAGGTCGACGGGCCGTTCGGCGGCCAGGTCGGCCAGCACCGGCCGGACCCGGACGGGCGCGCTGGTCGTGTCACCGCCGTAGGCGGCGGCCGAGCGTGCCGCGCTCGTCGCCGCGTCCAGCAGCTCCGGCGTGGCGTCGACCAGCACGATCGTCCCCCCGCCGCGGGCGACCAGTGCTTCGGTGAACGCCACCGCCATCCCCCCGGCACCGCACCCGACGTCGAGGACGGTCGGGTTGTCGGGCAGGGCGCGGACGAGCCGGCGTGCGACGACGCGGTGGGCCTCCGCGTCCAGCTCGTCGGCCTGCCGCAGCATCGTCAGGCGGGACGACCAGTCGATCCGGTCGGGGGTTCGGCCCGGGTGGTGGTGAGCCGGGTGGTGGTGAGAGTGAGCAGCCACACGACGCACCGTACCGACGACGGGACGATCCCTCCCCCCGAAACGGCGAGGCCCGCCCTCCCCGTGTCGGACGGGAAGGGCGGGCCCGGTCGTGCATCAGAGGGCGCGGGCCTTCAGTCGGGCCCTGCGCTCGGCCCAACCGGCCAGCCGACGCCACCTGCGGGCGACGACGAGGCGGTGGGCCAGCCGATGCTGTCGCGCGTATATCTCCGCGTCGTGCATTCGGGATCTGGCCAGGTTTTCTTCGAGCAACATGGGGTTCCCCCTGGGGTTCAGTTCCATGAGCACGGCTTCGTCGCTGGTGGTTCGGTACGTGGTCACGCGGCGGCCTCCTGGTCGGTAGCCCCCCGGACAACGGTCGCGGCGGGCGCCGCGGGAACAACGGGTGCTGCGTCCTTGCGCGGGCGCCCACGGGGACGCTTGCGCGCGATCACGGTTCCGCGCTCGAAGATCTCGCCGCCCCAGACCCCCCAGGGCTCGTGCCGGGCGAGCGCACCCGCGAGGCACTCGGCGATGACCGGGCACGTGGCGCAGAACTTCTTGGCCTCCTCCAACTCCGCCGGTGCGTCGGCGAACCACAGGTCGGGGTTGTTGGTGCGGCAGGGGAGCTCCAGGCCGGCGTCCGGCGCGGTGTCGATCAGGGTCGCGACACCAGCTCCGATCAGGTCGGACTCGGTGGACAGCGTCCCGGCTATCGGGACGGTCACGGTCAACATCAGGTGGACTCCTGTCAGGGTCTTGCGTGGGGTAAGTGGGTCGTGCAGGGAAAACGGGGTGAAAAAACACGAAGGCCGCGGACCTGGTTACGGGTCCGCGGCCTTCGTGGGTTCAGTGGCCTGACTACTGGTGTGTCAGGTACTTCGCCCTTGCGCGGACGGCGCAACGATCGGAGTCGGGACAACGGTCGGGGCGTACGGCGCCGGGACCTGGATCAGCTGAACTCGCGCACCCCACGTGTGGGTGTGGCGATCGCGGGCAGACCTCTCCCCCGCGACGTGAGCCGTGCCGGACACCATGAGAGCCCCGGTCATCAGGTAACCGGGCTTCTCGAAGCACTCGAGAGTGTTCACAGCCGGTCACCTCCTAGGGCGGTCTCGTGTCGGGTACAGCTCTTGATTCCCCAGCGGGCGCTTCGCGCCCGGCCTCAGCAGGTTATGACCCCGCGCACGGCGGGTGCAACCGGTTTTTCCAAATACCTGTCGATCGTGTGAAGTTTCCGTGTTTGCCCTGTACAGACGGCCGGTGCTCGATCAAGTCGAGGACCGGGCCGCCCGCCGGCGGGCAACCTCGACAACCCCCGCCGGCACCCCGCCGACCGCACCTGCAAGGCGGTCGGCGGCACGCCGGCACAGCGCCCGCGCGCGGGTCCGGGGACACCGCGCGGCAGGGCCGCGGGAGCTTTATAGCGACCCCGGTCACGCGCGCGCCACCGGATTAACGGCCGGCGCGGACCGCCGACACGGGCCACCGGGGCGGGGTCGGTGGCGCGGGTCAGTGGTTGCTGCCGCGGACCAGGGTCAGGACGTCGTCGCCGTAGCGGTCGAGCTTGGAGGCGCCGATGCCGGTGATGGCGACCAGCCCGGCGACGTCCTCGGGGCGCTGCTCCGCGATGGCCACCAGGGTCGCGTCGGTGAACACGACGTACGCGGGCACCTTCAGCTCGCGCGCCCGGTCCGCGCGCCACGCGCGCAGGCGCGTCAACAGCTCCTCGTCCACGTCCGAGGGGCACGAGGTGCACCGGCTCAGCTTGACCGACCGCGCGTCCACCAGTGCCGAGGCGCAGACCCGGCACTGGGGCTTGGGCTTGCGCTGGAGCGGTTCGCGCTGGAACGGGGCGCGCTGGGCGGCCCCCGCGACACGCGAAGCGGGGTGGTCGTCGGGGACGAGGCCGTAGAGGAAGCGGCTGCGCCGGCGGTAGCGCCGCCCGCCGCCCGCGCGCGCCAGCGCCCACGACAGCCACAGGTGCTCACGGGCACGCGTGACGCCCACGTAGAGCAGCCGACGCTCCTCCTCGATCGCGGCCTCGTCGCCGTCGGCGTGCTGGATGGGGACGGTGCCCTCGACGAGGCCGACGAGGAACACGGCGTCCCACTCCAGGCCCTTCGCCGCGTGCAGCGACGCGAGCGTCACGCCCTCCACGGTCGGCGGGTGCTGGGCCTCGGCGCGCATCTCCAGCTCGGCGACGAACTTCGGCAGGTCGGCGCCCTCGACCGAGCCCGCCAGCTCCTCGGCCAGCTCGACGAGCGCCAGCAGCGACTCCCACTTCTCCCGGGCCGAACCGCCGGCGGGCGGGTCGTCGGTCAGGCCGATGCCGGCCAGCACCTCGCGCACGACCTTGGGCAGCTCGCCGGACGGTTCGTGCCCCGCGGCCTGGCGCAGGGCGACCATCGCCTGCCGCACCTCGGCGCGCTGGAAGAACCGCTCGCCGCCGCGCACCTGGTAGGGCACGCCGACCTCGGCCAGCGCCTGCTCGAAGACCTCCGACTGGGCGTTCACCCGGTAGAGGACGGCGACCTCGCTGGCCGGCACGCCGTCGTCGAGCAGCTCCTTGGTGCGCCGGGCGACGGCGGCGGCTTCCAGCGTCTCGTCGTCGAACTCGGTGAACGACGGCCGCGGCCCGTCCGGGCGCTGCCCGATCAGCTTCAGCCGCGAACCGGCGGGACGTCCGCGCGCCGAGCTGATGACCTGGTTGGCCAGCGTCACGACCTGCGGCGTGGACCGGTAGTCGCGTTCGAGCCGCACGACGGCCGCGTGGGGGAAGCGGCGCGGGAAGTTCAGCAGCGGCGCGGGCGAGGCGCCGGCGAAGGAGTAGATGGTCTGGTTGGCGTCGCCGACCACGGTCAGGTCGTCGCGCTGACCGAGCCACGCGTCGAGCACGCGCTGCTGGAGCGGCGTCACGTCCTGGTACTCGTCGACCACGAAGCACCGGTAGCGGTCGCGGAACTCCTCGGCGACCTCGCCGTGCTCCTCCAGCGCGGCGGCGGTGTGCAGCAGCAGGTCGTCGAAGTCGAGCAGCTGCGCCTGGTTCTTGAGCTGCTCGTAGGTGCGGTAGACCTGCACGACCAGCTCGGCGGCCACCGGGGTGTCGCGGCTGGTGCGGGCGGCGGCGGCCGGGTAGTCCTCGGGCGCGATGAGCGACGCCTTGGCCCACTCGACCTCGCCGGCGAGGTCGCGCAGCGAATCGGACTCGGTGGACACGCCGGCGCGGTTGGCGGCCTGGGCGATCAGGCGCAGCTTGTTGCGGTCGACGAGCTGCCACTGCTCGCCGCCGACGACCCGCGGCCAGAAGTAGCGGAGCTGGCGCAGCGACGCCGCGTGGAACGTGCGGGCCTGCGCGCCGTGCACGCCCAGCGCCCGCAGCCGGGTCCGCATCTCGCCCGCGGCACGCGCGGTGAACGTGACGGCGAGGACCTGACCCGCGGCGACGTGCCCCCGTTGGACCAGGTGGGCGATGCGGTGGGTGATCGTGCGGGTCTTGCCGGTGCCCGCGCCCGCGAGGACGCAGACCGGGCCGCGCGGGGCTTCCACGGCGGCGCGCTGTTCCGGGTCCAGTCCCTCCAGCAGCCGGTCCATGCGGTGCATCCTCGCAGAGCACAGCGCGTACTCCCGTCATGGGGCGACGCGCCGCGCCGTATCCTGGTGGGTATGGCTGGTAAGCAGGACAAGGCCGCCGCCAAGGCGGCCTCCAAGGAAGCGGCGAAGGCGCGGCGCGCGGCCTCGAAGCAGCGGCGCGGCCAGATCTTCGAGGCGTTCAAGATGCAGCGCCGCGAGGACAAGGCGCTCGTGCCGCTGATGCTGTTGTGCCTGCTGGGCGCGACGGCGGCGGCATTCCTGATCGGCCTCGTCTGGGACATGCAGTGGGTGCTGCTGCCCATGGGCATCGCGGTGGGCGCGCTGCTGGCGGTGATCGTGTTCGGCCGCCGGGTGCAGCGCAACGTCTACGCGAAGGCCGACGGCCAGCCGGGTGCGGCGGCGTGGGCACTGGACAACCTGCGCGGCAAGTGGCGGGTCACCCAGGCCGTGGCGGGCACGACCAGCGGCGACATGGTGCACCGGGTGCTGGGCCGGCCGGGTGTGATCCTGGTCGCCGAGGGCGCCCCGCACCGGGTCAAGGGCCTGCTCGCGCAGGAGAAGAAGAGGGTGGCGCGGGTCGTCGGCGACACCCCCATCTACGACCTCGTCGTCGGCTCGGAGGAGGGCCAGGTCTCGCTGCGCAAGCTCCAGGGCCACCTGATGAAGCTCCCGCGCAACATCTCGACCGCCCAGGTCGACACGATCGAGAACCGCCTGGCCGCGCTGGCCAGCCGGAGCGCGGCACTGCCCAAGGGCCCGCTGCCGCAGGGCGCCAAGATGCGCAACGTGCAGCGCGCCATGCGCCGTCGCTGACCGCGCGGAACCACGTTCACGCACCTCAGGCCCGGTCCGTCGACCGGGCCTGAGGTGTTTTCGGCGCCTTGGGGTGTTCGGCTCCGGGCGTTCCGGTGGCTAGCGGACGCGGACGACGACCGTGCCCGCGGCCTTGTCGTGCAGGCACCTGCCGTCCGCGTCCCACACGACGGCCGGGATGATCGGGAAGATGAGCAGCGTCCGCAGCGCCGCGCGGGGCAGGCCCACGGCCCCGGCGCCGTCCAGTCGGGCGACGCGGAGGCCGAACAGCGCGTGACCGGGGGTGAAGCCGAAGAACCCGACCGCGACGATGGTGATCGTGAACCAGGCCAGCAGGCTCCAGTTCTTGGGCAGCTCGGGCTGGGTGAACACCGCCGCCACGCCCCCGGACAGCACGAAGTCCAGCAGGATGGCGAAGGCGCGGCGCCCGGTGGAGGCGACCGAACCCGGTCCCGACCGCGGCAGGCCGAGGCGTTCGCCCTTCCACCGCTGGCCGGTGCCGTCACCGGAGTCGGCGCCCGGCTCCAGCGCCGCGCGGGGTCCTGACAGCCACGAACCGGTCCACCTGCTCACCCCACCAGAGTAAGCCCGTGCTCAGCCGGTGAGGACCGACGGTCGGGTTGCCCCGCACGGGCCGCCCGTTAACACTGGCGAAACACCAGGGTGACTGCCGGGCAACACCGCGGTCTTAGTTTCGCCACGATGGCACGGCCGCAGCACGCAGCGGCGCAGAACCACGCCCCCACCGCAGCAGAGGAGTCGACGAGGGTGTTCAAGAATCCCGACGAGGTCCTGAAGTACATCTCCGACGAGGGCGTGAAGTTCGTCGACGTCCGGTTCAGCGACCTGCCCGGCGTGATGCAGCACTTCACGCTCCCGGCCTCGGCGTTCGACGCCGACGCGATCGCCGAGGGCCTGGCGTTCGACGGCTCGTCGGTGCGCGGCTTCCAGTCGATCCACGAGTCGGACATGCTGCTGCTGCCCGACCTGTACACGGCGCGCCTCGACCCGTTCCGGATCGAGAAGACGCTGATCGTCAACTTCTTCGTGCACGACCCGTTCACGCGTGAGGCGTACAGCCGCGACCCGCGCAACATCGCGCGCAAGGCCGAGCAGTACATCACCGAGTCGGGCATCGCGGACACCGCGTACTTCGGCGCCGAGGCCGAGTTCTACATCTTCGACTCGATCCGCTTCGACACCACCGCGAACGCCTCCTTCCACGAGATCGACGCGATCTCCGGCGCCTGGAACACCGGCCGCGAGGAAGAGGGCGGCAACCGCGGCTACAAGGTCAAGTACAAGGGCGGCTACTTCCCGGTCACGCCGACCGACCACTACGCCGACCTGCGCGACAAGATGGTCCTCAACATGGAGGCCCAGGGCTTCACCGTCGAGCGCGCGCACCACGAGGTGGGCACCGGCGGCCAGGCCGAGATCAACTACAAGTTCAACACGCTGCTGCACGCCGCGGACGACCTGATGCTGTTCAAGTACATCATCAAGAACACCGCCTGGCAGGCCGGCAGGACCGTCACGTTCATGCCGAAGCCGCTGTTCGGCGACAACGGCTCGGGCATGCACACCCACCAGTCGCTGTGGAAGGACGGCCAGCCGCTGTTCCACGACGAGTCCGGCTACGCGGGCCTGTCCGACACGGCGCGCCACTACATCGGCGGCATCCTGCACCACGCCCCGTCGCTGCTGGCCTTCACCAACCCGACGGTGAACTCGTACCACCGCCTGGTGCCCGGCTACGAGGCCCCGGTCAGCCTGGTCTACAGCCAGCGCAACCGCTCGGCGTGCGTGCGCATCCCGATCACCGGCAACAACCCGAAGGCCAAGCGCATCGAGTTCCGCTGCCCCGACTCGTCGGGCAACCCGTACCTGGCCTTCTCGGCCATGGTCATGGCGGGCCTCGACGGCGTGAAGAACAAGATGGAGCCGCCGGCCCCGATCGACAAGGACCTCTACGAGCTGCCGCCCGAGGAGGCCCGCGACGTCAAGCAGGTCCCGGCGTCCCTCGACGCGGTCCTGGACAGCCTCGAAGCGGACCACGACTTCCTGCTGGAGGGCGGCGTCTTCACGCCGGACGTGATCGACACCTGGATCACGTTCAAGCGCGAGGAGGAGATCAACCCCCTGCGCCTGCGCCCGAACCCGTACGAGTTCGCCCTGTACTACGACGTGTGACCGACGCCGCGCGAGCGGTTGAGCGTCGCGGAGGCCCGGTCCCCTCGGGGGCCGGGCCTCCGGCTCGCCGGAGTGGAGGACGCCTACCGCGAGCGCAGCAGCCTGGTGGAGTGGAAGTCGACCCAGTCGTCGATCTCTCGGCGCGGTTCAGGGCTCTTCGCCAACTCGGCCTCGTGTTCCGGCCAGTGTGAACGAACCTCCTCGACCGCGTGCATGGCGACGTCGGCCAGATTCGTCCGGATTTCCGGAAGACGGCGTTGCAGGTGATTCTGCGACGCCGCGAAGCTCGCTCTGTTCACGTTGGCGAACCGCTTGCTGCCGGCGAACTTCGGTCCGAGGTCCTCTGATTCACCGATCGGGACGTACGGAGCCGTGGACACCGAGTCGTACACCGGCGACAGCACGGGCATCTTCTTGTTGCGGTAGATCAGGGACCAGTTCTTCAAGTGGGCGTCCCCGTTGCCGACGACCACGCAGAAGGCGAGCCTCCGAACCACCTCCACCAAGCGGGCCTCGTCCCGCCCCCGGTAGGCCGGCGCGGCGCAGCTCGTCACGGTGCACCGAATCTGATCTCGGGCACGTCGATGCCGACGGCGCGCGCCAGGGACATCATGGTGAACTCGTTGACGGGAACGTCCGCGTGCCGGTAGTCGGGGAACGTGACGAGCCAGTCACCGAACTCACCCGCAGCGGGAACGGCCGTCTTCGGCTTCCGCGGGATCGACCCATTCCCACTCGTCGCCGGACTGCTCGATCATCCGCACCTGAACGGCACCCGGCAAGTCGTGCCCGACCTGTGCCGGCGGTTCCGTCTCGCGGTCCAGTGATCGCCCGTGCTCGCACAGCGTGGCCAGGGCATCTCCGGGAGAGCGCATCGATATCGAATGGCGGCCCTGCCTCGTCCCGGCCCCAGGACGACACGACCCCGTGATCCGGATGATCGCTACCGGGGGACGGGGATGCCCGGCACGGTCACGGAGCCGCCGGTCGGGGCGAGTTGACCGACGATGCCCGCGAAGGTCAGCGAGAACGCGCCCGCCGCACCCGGCACCTTCCGGTCCAGGTCCAGGTACCCGTTGACGCTGCTGTTCTTCGCCACCGTCCCCGGCCACTTGCTGGTCGACAGGGACGCTCCGTAGTCGCGCCCGGTGTCGTCGACCGCCGCGACGGAGGCCACCGGCAGGTCCATCTTCGCGGTGCTGGCGTTGACGGCCGTCACGAACACCCGGAGCGCACCGCCCCGGTTCTCCACCTTGGTGACCTCCACGGTGAGCAGGCCGCGCGCCTGCTGCCAGGAGCCCTCGGCGCTCCTGTCCTCCACGCCGGCGGCGGGGGCCTCCGGCGACGGGGAGGACTCGGCGGCGCCCACCGCGCCGTCCAGGCCCGCCGTGTCGTCGGTCGTGGCGGGGCGGGTGGTGGACGGCGCCGCGTCGGAGGTGGTCTGGCGCAGCGTCACGCTCAGCGCGCCCACGCCGATGGTGCCGGCGGTGACCGCCTGGACCGCGCCCAGGAGCACCAGCACGCCGAGCACGACCGCGCCGACCTTCAGGGCGGTGTTGTTCTTCCTGCGGTGGTGGCTTCCGTCGACCATGACGTCCTTCGTCCGGGCGCACGCGTGCGAAACATGAATCTTCCCGTAAAACGACGTCAGTGTTGACATGCGGAACACGAATAGTCAATGGTGAGCGCCCCCTGATCGACGGTCGGTGACGCGCCGGCAACGCGCCGTCCACGCCGGGGGGACACGCCGTCCACCGCGGGGCCGCCGTGCCGCGCCCGACCCGGGCGGTTAGGGTCGCGCCGTGTCTGATGACGTCGCAACCACCGCGCAGGTGCTCTCCACCAACATCTTCGACTCCGCCTCCGAGGCCATCGAGGCGATCGCCGCCGCCGACGTGCTCGGCCTGGGCGTCAAGGTGTCCAACCGGCTCGTCCAGGACGAGGACGACGCCGATTCGCTCGCCGAGGAGTGGGTGGTGGAGCTGCTCACCTCGATCCCGACCGGGGACGAGGACTGATCGACTGACCGGAGGGCCCCTCACCCGAGGGGCCCTTCCCTCACACCACCAGCACGACCTTGCCCCGCACGTGCCTGCCCTCCAGCAGCCGGTGCGCGTCGGCGGCCCGGTCCAGCGGGAACGCCTGCTGCACCGACACCTCCAGCTCACCCGCCCCGGCACGGGCGGCCAGCCACTCCAGATCCGCCCGCACGGGCTTGGCGTAGGCGTACCGCCCGCCCAGCTGCAACACGTTCGTGTCGACGATCGACACGATCCGGGAGTTGTCCCGCACCAACGCGGTCGAGTCGTGCAGCGCCGTGCCGCCGACGCAGTCGAACGCCACGTCGACCAGGCCGTCGCCGCCGACCAGCTCCGCCACGTTGTCCACCAGCGCGTCCCCGTACGCCACCGGCTCCGCGCCGAGCGACCGCAGGAAGTCGTGGTTGCGGGGCGACGCCGTGCCGATCACCCGCGACGCGCCCAGCAGCCGCGCCACCTGCACGGCCAGGTGCCCGACCCCGCCGGCGGCGGCGTGCACGAGCACCGCGTCGCCCTCGCCGACACCGACCTTGCGCAACGACTGGAGCGCGGTCAGGCCGGTCAGCGCGAGGCCGCCCGCCTGCTCCCACGACAGCGACGGCGGCTTGTGCGCCAAGCCCCGCTCGGTGGCCGCGACCAGCTCCGCGTACGTGCCGTGCTGCACGTGGTCCTTGCGCTGGTAGCCGAACACCTCGTCACCGACGGCGAACCCGTCGACGGCGGGCCCGACGGCGCGCACCACGCCGGCCACGTCCCAGCCCGGCACCAGCGGGAAGTGGTGGGGCACCGACGCCGCCACGTACCCGGCCCGCACCAGCAGGTCCACCGGGTTCACCCCCGCCGCGCGCACCTCGACCAGCACCTGGTCCAGGGCGATGGGAGGGTCGGGCAGGTCCCGGAGGACCAGCACGTCGGCGTCTCCGAACTCGTTCTGCGCGATCGCCTTCACGCACCCCAGTGTTCAGACCTCCGGCGGAGCGCACCACTCGAGAGCCGCGGGAGCGCTCAGGAGCCGTAGAAGACGCGCTCGACCACGGCCCGCGCCCGCCGCGTCGTGCGCCGGTACGAGTCGAGGAACTCGCCCGGGTCGTCCGGGTGCCCCATGGCGCACGCCACGGCCGCCAGGTCGCGCCCGGCGGTGGGCAGCTGGTCGCCGGGCTTGCCGCGGACCAGCACGACCGCGTTGCGCGCCCTGGTGGCGGTCGTCCACGACTCCATCAGCGCCGAGGCCTCGTCGGCCGGGATCAACCCCGCCTCGGTGGCCGCCTTCACACCGCGCACGGTCGAGGGCGTGCGCAGCGCGGGCACCTCGTGGGCGTGCTGGAGCTGGAGCAGCTGCACGGTCCACTCCACGTCCGCCAGGCCACCGCGGCCGAGCTTGGTGTGCGTGGACGGGTCGGCGCCGCGCGGCAGCCGCTCCGCCTCCACGCGGGCCTTGATGCGCCGGATCTCCCGCACGGCCGCCGCGTCCAGCCCTCCCGCCGGGTACCGCACCGGGTTCACCAGGTCGATGAACCGCCCGCCCAGCTCCGCGTCGCCCGCGATGAACCGGGCCCGCAGCAGCGCCTGCGCCTCCCACAGCTCCGACCACTGCGCGTAGTAGGCCCGGTAGGAGTCCAGCGTGCGCACCAGCGGCCCCTGCCTGCCCTCGGGCCGCAGGTCGGCGTCCACCTGCAACGCCGGGTCCTGGCTGGGCGCGGCCAGCAGCCGCCGCACCTGCTCCACCACCGTCGACGCGTACTTCGCCGCCGCCGAGTCGGCCACGCCGGCCGCCGGCTCGCACACGAACAGCACGTCCGCGTCCGACGAGTAGCCCAGCTCGCGCCCGCCCAGGCGCCCCATGCCGATGACGGCGATCGACGCGACCCGCTCACCGGACGACCGCACCACCGCGTCCAGCGCGGCCTGGAGCACCGCCACCCACACCTCGGACAGCGACACGCACACCGTGCGCAGCGGCACGAGGCCCAGCAGGTCCGCCGACGCCACCCGCAGCAGCTCCTGGCGGCGCAGCGACCGGGCCGCGGTCACCGCCCGCTCCAGGTCGCTGTACCGGGACACGGTGCTGCGCAGCGGGTTGCCGATGGTCATCGGGTCGCGGCCGACGAGCGCGTCGGTGTCGGCCAGCAGCCGCAGCACCTCGGGCGCCCGCACGAGCAGGTCGGGCACGAACTTCGACGTGCCCAGCAGCGCCGCGAGCCGGTCGACGACGGTGCCCTCGTCGCGCAGCAGCCGCAGGTACCAGGGGGTTTCGGCGAGCGCCTCGGACACCCTGCGGTACGCCAGCAGCCCGCCGTCCGGGTCGGGCGTGGTGGCCAGCAGGTCCAGCAGCACGGGCAGCAGCGCGCCCTGGATGCGCGCCCGCCGCGACACGCCCCTGGTCAACGCCTCGATGTGCTTGAGCGCGCCGTCCGGCGCGGCGTAGCCGAGCGCCGCCAACCGGGCGGCGGCCTGCGCGGTGGTCAGCCGCAGCGCCTCGGTCGGCACGTTCGCCACGGCCTGCAACAACGGCCGGTAGAACAGCTTCTCGTGCAGCCTGCGCACCTGGTTGGCGCGCTTGCGGAACTCGGCCAGCAGCACCTGGTCCGCCGACATGCCGCCCTCGGCGTGCAGCCCGGCGGCACGCGCCAGCCAGCGCAGCGCCGCGGTGTCGTCGTCGGCCGGGAACAGGTGGGTGCGCAGCATCTTCTGCAGCTGCAACCGGTGCTCCAGGGTGCGCAGGAACCGGTAGGCGCGGCCGAAGTCCGCCGCGTCCGCGCGCCCCACGTACCCGCCGCGCCCCAGCACCTCCAGCGCCGCCGTGGTCGACGGGATGCGCAGCTCCTCGTCGGCGCGGCCGTGCACCAGCTGGAGCAGCTGCACGGCGAACTCGACGTCCCGCAGCCCGCCGCGGCCCAGCTTCAGCTCCCGGTCTGCCAACCCCAGCGGCACGTGCTCCTCGACGCGGCGGCGCATCGCCTGCACGTCGGGCACGAAGTCCTCGCGCTCGGCCGCGTTCCACACCAGCGGGCGAACGACCTCCAGGTACCGGCGCCCCAGCTCCTCGTCACCGGCGACCGGCCGGGCCTTGAGCAGCGCCTGGAACTCCCACGTCCGCGCCCACCGCCGGTAGTACGAGGCGTGCCCGTCGAGCGTGCGCACGAGCGCGCCGGCCTTGCCCTCGGGCCGCAGCGCCGCGTCCACCTCGAAGCACGCCTGCCCCGCGACCTGCATCACCGTGCCGGCCAGCCGGGTCGCCACGCCGAGGTCGCCCTCACCGACGAACACCACGTCCACGTCGCTGACGTAGTTCAGCTCCCGCGCGCCGCACTTGCCCATCGCGATCACGGCCAGCGCGCAGTCCGACGAACGCGGCACCTCCCGGTCCGCCACGTCCAGCGCGGCCCGCAGCGCGGCCACCGCCAGGTCCGACAGCAGCGCCGCCACGTCGTCGTAGGCGACGTAGCGCTCGTCGGGCTCCACGACGTGCGCCAGGTCCTCCGAGGCGATCCGGCACAGCAGCGCCCGGTACTCCAGCCGCAGCGCCCGCACCGCGTCCGCCCCGGTCAGCCCGTCGACCGCACCGACCAGGACGGGGGCGAACACCCCGGCGTCCACCGGCTCGGGGTCCGCCAGGCCGCGCCACCGGTCCGGGTTGGCGACCAGGAAGTCGGCCAGCGCCGTGGACGAGCCCAGCACCGCCAGCAGCCGGCCGCGCAGCACGGCGCCGTCCCGCAGCGCGCCGTCGAGCTCCGGCCACCCGTCGCCCAGCGCCACCCGCAACCGGTCCACCCCGCGCAGCGCCAGGTCCGGGTCGGGGCTGCGGGACAGGGCGAACAGGATCGCCTCGGCGCCGTCGGTGGGCCGGCGGTCCTCCCACCAGCCGGCGGCGCGCAGTTCCTCGGCGCTGCGCGTCCCGGTCAGGCCGAACCGCGCGGGGGACGTGGGGGTGCGGGCAGGATCGGTCATCGACGAACACCGTAGTCCGCCGAGTCCCCCCGCGAAGCCCTCAGCCGGCCACGATCAAGTAGATCCCGAACAACACCACGGTCACGCACGCCAGCAGGCAGGCCACCGCGCCGGACGTGGGCAGCGCCGCGGACCCGCCGCCCTCCCGCGCCGTCTCCCGCGCCGACCAGGCCCGGAGCCCCAGCGAGAACAGCACGACCAGCCCCAGCACCACCGCCAGGCTCACGCCGAACACGGCGCCGAGCGCCGCCCAGTCGATCTTCACACCGCCACCTCGCGCGTCTCGGCCTGCGCCGCGATCTCGTCCACGACGTGCTCCGGCCGCACCGGCTCCCGCCGCGACATCAGCCAGATGCCCAGCGCCACCGCCACGCCCACCACCGCGACCGCCACCACGCCCGCCGTGCCCGTCGAGGCGACCTTGCCCGCCACCGCGCCCACGATGCCCGCGGCGGGCAGCGTCAGCACCCACGCCGCCGCCATCCGCCCGGCGACGTTCCACCGCACCCCGTCGCGCTGCCGCCCCAGGCCGGAGCCCATGATGCCGCCCGACGCGACGTGCGTGGTGGACAGCGCGAAGCCCAGGTGCGACGACGCCATGATCACGGTCGCCGCGCTGGTCTGCGCCGCGAAGCCCTGCGGTGCCTCGATCGTGGTCAGCCCCTTGCCCAGGGTGTGCGTGATGCGCCACCCGCCCAGGTAGGTGCCCAGCGCGATCGCGATGGCCGCGCTGAGGATCACCCACATGGGCGGTTCCGCGCCGGGCGCGAGGGTGCCCGCCGTGATCAGGGTGAGCGTGATGATGCCCATGGTCTTCTGCGCGTCGTTCGTGCCGTGCGCGAGGGACATCAGCGCGGCCGAGGCGATCTGCCCGGCCTTGAAGCCCTTCTCGCTCACCGCGCGCCGCGTGCCCCGGCTGAGCCGGTAGGTCAGGTAGGTCGCCAGCAGCGCCACGATCCCCGCGACCAGCGGCGCGGCGATCGCCGGGGCGACGACCTTGTCCACGACCTTCGCGAAGTGCACGGCGTCCGCGCCCGACGCGATCCACGTGGCGCCGATGAGCCCGCCGAACAGGGCGTGCGACGAACTGGACGGCAACCCGACGTACCAGGTCACGAGGTTCCAGACGATCGCGCCGACGAGTCCGCCGAACACGATCGCGGGCGTGATCCGCGCGTCGTCGACGATCCCCCCGGAGATGGTCTTGGCGACCTCGACCGACAGCAACGCCCCCACCAGGTTCAGCACCGCGGAGAACGCGACGGCCGTGCGCGGCCGCAGCGCCCCGGTGGCGATGGAGGTCGCCATCGAGTTCGCGGTGTCGTGGAAGCCGTTGGTGAAGTCGAAGGCCAATGCCGTGATGACCACGATGATGACGAGGAGCGAGGCATCCACGCTGATTCCTCCGGCTGAACCGACACAGTCGTGGATGAACGCTACCTGTCGTGCAGGTGAACTCTCACATCATCGGAGGTTCGTCACACCAGCGGGAGGTTCCGTTGGATCGTCAGCTCTCCGCCCGCCAGACGCACGAATCGTTCGGCGAAGGGCTGCCACACCTCACGGATGTCCTCGTGCGCGGCAGTGAGCCGTTCCCGATCCGCCAACTGCGGCAGCGCGGTGAGACCACCTGGGTGCCCTTCCGCCCATTTCAAGACGTCCTCCGGTGCCGTCTCGATATGGAACTGGACGCCGTAGGCGTTGTCCCCCACCCGGAACGCCTGGTTCACGCACACCGGCGAGGACGCCAGCAGCGTCGCCGTCGGCGGCAGGGACGACACCTCGTCGAGGTGGAACTGGAGCACGTCCGGCGTCCACGGCAGGTCCGCGAACAACGGGTCCTGCCCCGCGACGTCCCGCTTCGCCACCAGCCGCACCCCGATCTCGGGCCGCTCCGCGCGCCGCACCTGCCCGCCGGTCGCCACGGCCAGCAGCTGCGCGCCCAGGCAGATCGCCAGCACCGGCACCCGCTTCGACACCGCGTGCGACAGCAGCCGCCGCACGTCGGCCAGCCACGGGTGCTCGGCGTCGTCCAGGGCGCCCATCGCGCCGCCCAGGCACACCACGCCCCGGTAGCCGTCCAGGGTGTCGGGCACCGGCCGCTCGGCCGGGTCGAGCACGTCCAGCACCGCCCCGGCGGCGGTCAGCCACTCGCCGAGGCGGGCCGGCGGGTCGTCGCGGTCGGGTTGCAGCACGAGCAGTCGCGTCACGCCGCCGAGGGTAGATCAGGGCGCGGACGGGTCAGCAGGCGCAGGCGACCCCGGACGGGCCCGTGCCCCCTGCCTGGTCGCCCCCTGCCTGGTCGCCCCCTGCCAGGTCGCCCCCTGCCAGGTCGCCCCCTGCCAGGTCGCCCTCCACCGAGTCGCCTTCCACCGGGTACCCGGCCGCCTGCCAGGCCACGATGCCACCGGAGAGCCGCTTCACCCGGAACCCCAGTTCGCTGAGCCGCAACGCGCCCTTGGTGGCGGCGTTGCACGCCGAGCTCTCGCAGTAGCAGACGTAGACCAGGTCGCGGTCCCAGCCGGCGGTGGTGGTCCCGTCGACCTCCCAGTGCGGCAGGTTGAGCGCGCCGGGGATGCGCGACCGCTCGAACGCCGCGCGACCGCGGGTCTCCACGAGCCGGAAACCGGCGGTCGCACCCGCCTCCAGGTCGCGGACGACGTCGTCCGGGTCGGCCTCGAAGGCGAGCTGGGCGGCGAAGAAGGCAGCGGCCGCGGCCGGGTCGGCAGCGGGGAAGCGGAGCGTGTTCGTCATGGGGAAATCGTCGCCCCGCCGAGCCCGCCGGCCCAGGCGGAAGTCCAGGCGTTCACACCTTCCCGCCTACGATTCCACGGTGGAACTGGACGACCTGGACTGGAAGTTGTTGGACCTGCTCCAGCGGGACGGTCGGATGACGTTCACCGAGCTGGCCAAGCGGGTCTCCCTGTCCGCACCCGCGACGACCGAGCGCGTGCGGCGGCTGGAGCAGGCGGGCGTCGTCACCGGGTACGTGGCCGTGGTCGACCCGCGGCGCCTCGGCCTGCCGATCGAGGCCATCGTGCGGGTGCGGGTCCGCAGCCTCGACACGCCCCGCTTCCGCGAGCGCGTGGTGACCGCGCCGCAGGTGCGCGACGCCGACCACGTGACCGGCGACGACTGCTGGCTGCTGCGCGTGCTCTGCCGGTCGATGGCGGAACTGGAGGAGTTCGTCGAGGTGGCGCAGCGCTACGGCGACACCACCACGTCCCTGGTGTTCTCCTCGCACGCCCGGAACCGACCCGTGACCCGCGACGTCCTCGATGGCATCGTGTCCCGATGACGTCGATGGACGACATGGGGGACGTCGTGGAGGAGAACCCGCAAGACGGCCCGTTAGCCGGCGACGAGGGCCGGAAGGGCCGACGCCGCCCTCTGGGGGCGCTGATCGGCGTGGTCCGTTTCACGTGGGCGGCCGCCGTCGTCTGCGCCGGTCTCGCCGTGGTCTCCGCCATCTCGGTGGCATCCGCCGCGAGCGTGTGCTTCACCTCGGACCTCGGCACCCACGTGCTGACCTCGGTCGAACAGGGCCGGGCCCACCTGGGTGCGCAATCGCTGAGGATCTGCGTCGACGACCCGACCACCTGGGAACGGGTGCTCGTCGCCGTCGAGCGCGGACTGCCGGTGACCGGCTACGCCGCCCTGCTGTACCTGCTGCTCAGGCTCCTGGAGCGCACCGCCCGCGACGGCCTCCGCACCGCCGCCACCGCGGACCGCGTCCGCCGGCTCGGCTGGGCCACCCTCGTCGTGCCGCTGCTCACCACCCTGACGAAGGCCGTCGTCCGGATCGAGGTGGTGAAGCCCGTCGTCCCCGAACTGTCCGACCACTACGGCTCCCTGCCGATGGTGTGGGACGTGCCGTGGTGGGCCGTCGTCGCCGGGGCCGGGCTCCTCGCCCTGGCCCGGATCACGCGGACCGGCGCCGAGGTGCGCCGCGACCTGGAGGGGACCGTGTGAGCAGCCAGGCGCATCCGGACCGGCTCCTGGCGGAACACGGGCGCGCCGGGGGCCGTCCCCGTCAGGAAGTGGTCGGGGTGAACACGAACTCGGCCGCGTCGACGACCGGGCGGAACCCGATGCGCTGGTAGATCGAGTTCGACGTCGGGTTCGCCAGGTCCGTGAACAGCACGACGTGCTGCGCGCCGCGTTCCCGCGCCCACGCCGCGCAGGCCGCCGTGACCGCCGCACCGTAGCCGTGCCCGCGGTGCTCCGGCGGCGTGTAGACCGGGCCGATGCGGGACATGCCCGACGCCGGTGCGTTCGCCCCCGCCCACGACACCGGCGTGTCGTCGTGGAACCAGACCAGGTACCCGGCGCCGGCCGCCAGGCTCGCCCGCAGGATGCGCGCCGACTCCTCCTGGGCCTCCGAGCCGGGCACCACTCCCATGGCCTCGACCGCGAAGTCCGTGCGCCACCGCGTCAACAGCTCGACGTCGTCCTCCGACGCCAACCGCGCCTGTCCCGGCACCTCCGGGACCACCAGGTCGCCCAGCTGGTACAGCCGCTGGGCCATGTGCTCCTGCGCACCCTGGCCCGTGCGCGCCGACCAGGCCACGACGAACGCCTCCACCGCGTCCCTCGGACCGTTCACGCCCGGCAGTTCCACGTCGCCGGCCAACGCGTCCGCCACCGTCTCCGCCCATCGGGCCGGCACACCGCTCAGCGTCAACGGCCACGGCGGTGTGCGCAGGGCCGCGGCCACCAGCACGCCGTCGTCGTGGACCGTCATCAGCAGCGGCGGCTCGTCGTCCGGGTCGGGGTGGTCCAACCTGCGCGCCACGGCGGCGATCGGAACGGTGTGCAACACCGGGTCCGTGTTGAAGAACTCGCCGGTGAGTCCCCAGAACTCCGCCAGATCGTCGTGCTTCGTCACCTCGGCCACGGGCGCGACGGTAACGCAAAAAGCCCTCAGGGGCACTCGGATATCCGAGTGCCCCTGAGGGAAGAATGTTCGGCGGCGTCCTACTCTCCCACACCCTCACGAGTGCAGTACCATCGGCGCTGGAAGGCTTAACTACCGGGTTCGGAATGGGACCGGGTGTTCCCCAACCGCAATGAC
>NZ_NSDM01000011.1 GCF_030852425.1 Saccharothrix longispora | reverse complement strand
ATGTCTGCTGCTCTGGTCGGGGTGGTGCAGGACGCTACGGGACCGGGCCGGCCGTCGGCGTCGCGGTGGTGGGCGGCGGGCCCGGCTGCGGCAGGTCCGGCAGCGGGATGAACTGGATCGTGACCACGTCGCGCTCCAGGTCGGCCGGGCGGTGGTTCTGCGAGTCGAAGAACGTGATGTCGCCGCGGTCGTTCCAGGCGTTGAAGACGTGCCCGGTGCCGTCGGGGCGGGTGATGCCGACGCTGACGTGCCTGCCCGGCTGCGCGGCGAGGTGGTCGACCACCTCGTGGTAGTTCGCGACGGTCCGGAACGTCGAGGCGAAGGTGGCCTCCAGGTACGAGCCCTGCGCCGGTGCGGGCAGCGGCGGCGCCGCGACCGGGCGGCCGTGCAGCGTCTCGTGCGTGGCGATCACGCAGTTCGTGCAGTTGACGTTGTGGCCGGGGACGTTGTTCTCGAAGTTCACCCGGTTCACGTTCGACAGGCCGGGGTAGGCCGTGTTCGCCCACGTGGCCGCGGCGTTGTCGTCGGCGAACGCCGCGGCGTGCTTCGTGCCCGGCGGCAGCCACCTGGCCAGCTCGGCCGCGTGCTCGGCGTTGTGCCGGGCGTTGAGCCGGTCCTCCTCGGCCTTGCGCTCGGCTGCCTGGCGGGCGTCGAGCGCCGCCTCGGCCTGCTGCTGCTCCAGCAGCTGCCTGGCCTTGAGGTCCTGCTCCGCCTTGAGGCGCTCGGCGTCCTGAGCGGTCTTGAGCTGCTGGGCGGCCTGCTGCCGTTCGACGAGCTGCCGCTGGTCGAGCTGCTGCTCGGCGGTCTTGCGGTCCTGGTCCTGCCGGGCGACCAGCTCCTTCTCGACCCGCTGCCGCTCGGCGGCCTGCTCGGTGTCGAGCTGCTGCTCGACGGTGCGCAGGAAGGCCGCCTGGTTGTTCAGGACCTGCTGCCGGACCTGGTCCGGGTCGAACGACCCGGGCGCGACGGCGAGCTGCTGCTGGATCTGCGCCTCCACCTGGTCCCGCTCCAGCTTCTGGTGCGCCAGGACCTGGGTGGCGAACTGCTGCCGGTACGCCTGCTGGTTGGCCGCCAGCTCGGCGGAGACGCGGTCGTACTCGGCCTGGAGCCGGGCGGCGAGCGCGTTGCTCTCGGTGACGCGGTCCTGCTGCTGCCTGGTGAGCAGGTCGGCCTCGGCCTTGAGGCGCTCGGCGTCGAGCCTCGCGGCCACGGCGGCGCTCTCGGCGTTGTAGTCGGCCTGCTGCTTCGCCGTGAGCGCCAGCGCCTCGGCCTGCTTCTCGGCCGCCTGGCGGGCCGCGACGGCGTTGCTCTCCGCGGTCCGCTCGGACCGGTGGCGCGAGGTCAGCGCGGCGGCGGCGGCGTCACGCCGGGCGGCGGTGCTCGACGGGCCCGGCGTCGGCGTGCCGGGGGTGGGTGTGCCGCCCGCGGCGGGTGCGCCGAAGGTGCTCGTGGCGGTGACCGCCGGCGCGCCGAAGGTCTGCGCGCCGAAGGTCTGCGCGCCGAAGGTCTGCGCGCCGGGCGGGGGGACGAAGGCGGGGCCGGACCGGGGGGTGGTGGTCCCGGAGGCGGGCGGAGGGGTGCCGGTGGACGGGGTGCCGGTGGACGGGGTGCCGGTGGACGGGGTGCCGGTGGACGGGGTGTTGAACGTCGCCAGTCGCCGGTCGGCCTCGGTCTTGGCGTTCCACCAGTTCGCCTGCTGGACGTCGGCCGCGTCCTGCTGCTGCGCCAGGTCGGTCCCGACGGTGGTGATCCGCGTCTCCAGGTCGGCGCGTTCCCGCACGACCCGCTGGTGGTCGAACTCGGCCGCCTGCCTGTCCTGCTCGGCCCGGCGGGCGTTGCCGCGGGCCTCGCGGAGCCGGTCGTCGGCCGTGGCGAAGTCGCGGCGCGCGTCGGCGGCGGCACGCTCGGCCACCTCCAGGTCGGTCCTGGCCCGGTCCGCCGCGGCCTTGGCGTCCGCGGCCGCGTCGGCCGCTGTCCGCTGCCGGTCGAGGGCGGTCCGGTGGTCCTGCCGGGCCTTCGCCAGGTCGAGCGCGGCCCTCTCCTGCCGGGCCTGCCGGTCGTCGCGGATCTCGGTCGCGTCCTGGACGGCCCGCACCAGGGCCGACCGCACCTGGTCGGCGTCGGCGTCGGAATCGGCGTCGGTGGTCGGTGTGCCGGGCGTGGTGTCCGGGTCGGTGGTCGGTGTGCCGGGCGCGGCGTCGGGATCGCTGGTCGACGTGTCGGCCTCGTCGTGCTCGGCCAGGGCCGTCTCGGCGTCGCGCAGCGCCCGGTCCGCCAGGGCGCGGGCGTCGTCGACGGCCCGCGCGTGGGCCTCCGCCCGCCCGACGCCCTCCTGCGTCGTCCGGACGTCCGCCGCCGCGTCGCCCAGCGCCTCGTCGGCCCGCCGGGAGGCGTGGTCGAGGTCGACCGCGCGGGTCTCGGCGTCCTCCAGCGCGGTCTCCGCCGCGTCACGGGCGGTGCGGGCCTCGTCGACCGCGGTGGCGTGGGCGCCCAGCGCGTCGAACGCCGTCTCCGCGTCCCGCGACCGGGTGTCCAGGACGGTCTGGCGGTTGGTGACCTCGATGTCCGCGCCGGTGCGCTGGACCAGCAGGTCCTGCGCCTGGTGGCGCGTGGTCTCCACGGCGGCCTCGGTGGTGCGCCACGTCTTCGCCACGTCCCGCACGCCGTCCAGCGCGGTCGCCAGGTCCGGCGGGACGGTGCGGCCCAGCGTCGCCTCGACGTCCGCCAGCGGCATCCGCAGGTCCACCGAGTCGGGCACGGTCAGGTCGTAGACGCCGACCTTGCCGCCGCCGAGGTCGGCGACGAACCGGTACTCCACGGTGAACCCCACCAGGCCGGTGCGCCCGGACGGCTTCACGTTCTGCTGCGTGCCGCTGACCGGGCCGCCCGAGTCGGCGGTCGAGTCGTCGGCGCTGTGCTTGAACTCCGGGAAGGCGAACGCGGAGTTGGCCGAGTCGACCAGGTTCGGGTTGCCCTGCGCGTCGTCCGCCTTCTTGTTCACGCCGCCCGTCGGCGCGACGACGAAGTCCCCGCTCTGGGTGTGCTTCGCCTCGGACGTGGTGGTGTGCGTGGTGGAGGTCGGGTTCTCCAGCTTGACGCCGTCGCTGAGCGAGCCGAGCCGGGGGTCGACCAGCTTCGCGTACACCTTCAGGTTCGCGTGCTGCGCCCTGCCCAGCGTCGCCTCGTGCAGGCCCGGCACCTCCAGCGGGCCCTTCGTCATGCCGGGCAGCATCGACTGGAGCGTCTCGGAGCTGAGCGTGGACAGCAGCGAGTTGAGCGAGCCGGTGCCCTTGCCGGTGATGCCCTTGCCCGCACCCGCGCGTTCGAGCGCCGCGACGGCCGCCATCCGCACGTCCTGGACGCCGCGCATCCCCTCGACCGACGCACCGCCGGGCACGTCGTGGCCGCCCCGCTTCCAGGCGTCGACCTGGGCCCGCGCCGCCTCGGTCGGCGGCCGGCCGGTCGCCTCCGCGCCGTACGGGCGGCCGTCGGCCGGCACGTCCGCCGAGTCCACGCGGACGTTGTCGGCGTGGACCCGGACGGTGATCGGCGCTTCGTCGGCCTTGACCCGCGCGACCTCCTTGTCGCCCTTGTGCACGACCAGCTCGAACTCGACCGGCACCTCGTAGCGCACGGCCGGGCCGGTGGCGGTGTGCTTGTGGCCGAACAGCTCGGTCGTGGTGTCGGTGGTGGTCTTGGCCTGCGCGAAGTTCAGGCTCGCGCCGACCGCGCCGCCGGCGGCGGGCGACTGGCCGTTCTTCACGTCCGGCAGGTGCTGGCCGCCCGCCCTGGCGCTGACGCCCCAGGAGGACCCCGTGGTGACGGCGTCGGAGTTCTTGTTCGAGCCGGCCAGGATGTGCTCGATGTCGCGGCCGTCGTTGACCGCCTCCAGGAACTTCGGCTGCCCCACCTTGGCCTTCAGCGTGACCTGGTAGGTGTTCTTGCCGATCACCGCGCCGGGCTTGTGCAGCAGCAGCGGCACGCCGCCGTCCACCGCGGAGTCGATCAGGCCCTTGACGCTCGTCGGCGACGTCAGGTCGACCAACCGCTGGAGGTTGCGCATCGAGTCGTCCAGCACCGAGTCGGGGATGAGCTCGCGCTTGGAGTTCTGGTTGACGACCGCGGCGAGCTGCGCGACCACGGGGGACAGGTCCGGCACGTCGTCCACCAGGCTGAGGCCCAGCCCGCCGGGCTCGCCGGGGTTGAGCCGCTTCGGCGGGCGCATCGTGCCGTGGTCCGGCGAGTCGTGCGGCGGCACGTCCTCCAGCAGGCCCATGTCCCGCGCGACCTGCTCGCTGACCCGCACGAACACGCCGCCCGGCAGGGTCACCGTGCCGCCGCCGGCGCGCGGGGTGCCCTTGTGGATCGCGTTGCCGGACCGGCTCTCGCCGACGATGGAGAATGTCGCGTCCATCTGCACCAGCACGGTCCGCTCACCGGACGGGCGGACCAGCTTGCGGTCGACGTTGCCGCCGACCTCGCGGGCCGTCGTCCCGGTCTTCGACCACGGCGTCCACTTCGCGCCCGCGGTGAACGTCGCCCCGCCCCGGGGCGTCGCGTCGTTCGGCTTGCCGCCGAGCCCGACGCCCACCGAGCCCTCCACCGACTGGCCGTGCGCGACGCTGTCGCCGGCCTTGAAGCCGCCGGTCGTCCACGTCTCGACCGGTGTGGTGTCGGAGATGGACACCAGCTTCGCCCCGCCCAGCTCGACGGTCATGCCGACCGCGCCCGTGCGGTCGGTGACGCGGCGGTCGAACCGCAGGCCGTCCTCGACCAGGCCCGTCTCGGCCATCCTGCGCAGGTTCGCCTTGAGGTTCTCCGGGCTGAACATCCTGTCGATCTGGTTGCGCGCCTGCGTGCCGGGCACGGTCAGCGACCCGTCCGCGCCCGCCGAGGTGTTCAGCCACTCGACCGCCTTGTCCCGCAACGCCTCCGCGTTCGTCACGGCTTCGACGTGCAGCCACTCGTGGCGTGGCGGGCGGGTCGTGCCCGGCTTGAGCAGGGCGGAGATGGTGGTGCCCGGCGGCAGCGCGCCGTCCACCGGCTCGCCGGGCTTGAAGTCGGTCGACGGGGTCTTGAGCGCGGAGCCGTCCGGCACCCAGAGCTGCACCTTGCCGCCGATCTGCGGCAGGATCGTCGGGTTGCCGGGGGCGTTCGGGGCCGGCGGGTTGTCCGGGTCGGCCGTCCGGACGACGGTCTTCTCCTTCGGCACCTGGAGGAACGGCGAGCCCGGCGTGACCCGCTTGACCCACGACCGGTTGCGGCTGAACGTGGTGATCTCGATGTCGAACTCGATGTCGTGCGCGAACACCTGCGACCTGGGGTCGCCGACGTTGAGCGCCACGTCGTTCACCACCGGCCCGGCGGTGGTCTTGTTCGCCGTCGTGCTGCTGTACTTCACGGCCGCGTTGCCGGTGGGCGCGAGCGCCGCGGTACCCGGCTTGACGTTCGCGCCGCCGCGACCCTCGACGCCCGCGCTCCAGCCCTTCGTCGTGGTGGTCGCGCTGTCCAGCTTCGGCGCGGAGGAGGACAGGCCGCGCACCTGGCGGGCGTCCGCCTCGCCGAGGTGCTTCCCCCCGCTCAGCCTGGCCTTGACCGTGACGTTGACGAAGTCGTTGGTGGCGAGGCCCTGCCGCTTGAGCTGCACCTGCACGCCCGGACCGAGCAGGCTGTCCATCTTCGCCTTCAGCGCGGTCGGCGACAGCTCCGCGTCGAGCTTGCGCTGGTTGTTCAGCCTCTCCACGACGTCGGCGAAGTTCTTGCCGTCCGCGCGCGGGTCGGTGCCCCGGTTCCACTCGGGCAGGAAGCCGTCGAAGTCCGGCAAGCCCTTGAGGGCGTTCTCGACCTGCGCCTGCACCTGGTTCGCGGTGGCGAACTCGCCGACGCGGATGTTGCCCGCCGCGAGGCCCTCGGCCAGGTAGGGCGGTTCGAACCGGGTGTCCTCGGTGCCGGGCTTGGTGACCCGGGCCTGGGTGCCCGCCGGTACGGGCAGGCCGTGCGCGTTGGCCTCCGGCAGGCCGAGCCGCACGTGCGCGGTCACCGGGACGGTCACCGTGCTGCCGTTGGGCGTGCGCACCTCGACGTTGGCGGACACCCTGTACAGGCCGGTCTGCCCGCCGACCTGCATGCCGGCGCGGTTCACCGACGTGGTGCCCGCCGACGAGCTCTCGGAGGTCTTGGCGGACGCCGAACCCGTGATGCCCGCCGTGCCGATGGGCACGCCCGGCGTGCCGACACCGCCGCCGACGGCCGCGTTCACCTCGACGCCCGAGCCGACGGTGGCCGTGACACCCGTGTTCGTGGTCGCCGTGTCGTGCATCCGGAACTGCGTGCCGCCGTGCGTGCCGACGAGCTCGGCCTCCACCAGCGTCGCCTTCATCTGCACGGCCGAGCCGTACGCCGAGTGCGGGCTGGTCAGGTTCGGCGAGGTGACCCAGCCGTTCAGCATCACGTGCAGGTTGTCGCGGATGTTCGTGGCGCTGAGGAAGTCCCGGAGCACCGTGCGGCCGTCCGCGCCGGGCTTCGTGACCGACGGGTGCAACTGCGCCGCCACGTCCCGGAACGCCCGGTCGGCGTCGATGTCCGTGACCGCCTCGGGCACGAGGTGCTCGACCTTCGCGCCCCAGGCCCCGTCCGCCGGCCGCACCTTGCCCAGGGCGTTGTCGGTGTTCGCCAGGTTGCGCAGGTCGTCCGGGATCTGGAGGGCGACGCCGGTCCCGTCGGTCCGGACGTCCGTGCTGCCGACGACGACGCCCCGCGCGTCGGTCAGCGTGACCCGGTACGTGACCGGCACGTCGTGCTTGGTCGAGCCGTCGCCGCCGCGGACCTCGCGGTCGTCCAGCGCCGACGTCGTGGCGGTGTTGCCGGTGACGGGGGTGGAGAGCGTGGTCTTCACACCGACCGTGCCGTACACGCCCATGCCCTGGCTCGCGGTGGCGTTGAGCGAGACGTCGTTGCCGGTCGTCAGGCTCGTGGTCGTCGTGGTGGTCGCGCCGCTGTCCACCCGGCTGTCGACCTTGGCGGGCGACGCCGTGCCGGGGCCCGTCGCGGGGTTGAGGACCGCCGTGACCTTGGCGTCGTAGAAGTTCTTGCCGACCTGGACCTGGAACGTGCGGCCGTTGCCCAGGAAGGACTCGAAGTCGTCGTCCAGCGCCTTGCCGATGCGGTCGACGCCCCGCGGCGTCACCCCGTCCACGGTGGGCAGGAGGTCGTCCACCGCGGACGTGACCTGCTCCGCGCCGCGCACGCCGTTGACGGCGACCGAGCCGAGCGCCTGGTTGTTCTGGAAGAAGTCCGGCAGGTCCACCGAGGCGAAGACCGGTTCCGGGACGGGCGGGGTGATCGTGACCAGCGGGACGGCCGGGGGCGGCGCGGGCCGGGACCGCCGGAACGGCGCGTTCGGGGCCTGCACGTCCGACTGGACCGTGTCGAGGACCTCCTCGGCGAAGGTGTCCGACACGCGCGGCGGCCGGTGGTCGATCCGGGGCGCGGTGCCGCCGGGGGCCGGGACCACGGCGCTCGGGTCCGTCCACACGGCCGCCGGGTCGTTGGACGACTCCAGCGCGCGCATCCGGTTCTCGACCAGCCACAGGTTGCGCGGCTTGAGGCTCGCGTCGGCCTCGTCGATGCCGTCGGTCGTGGGCGCGTTGTCGCCCATGACCCGGCCCTTGCCGTCCTGGTGCTGGAAGATCGGCCTCGCCTTGCCGGTCTCGAAGTACTCGTCGTGCAGGCCGAGGAAGTGGCCGACCTCGTGCGCGAGGCGGCGCGGGTCGGTGTCCACGGGCCAGCTCAGCTGGTTGGCGCGGCCGTCGGGCGCGGCGACCTCCACGGTGGCGTGGGCGTCGGCGGGGTCGGTGGTGAACTCGACGGTGACGTGGAACTGCTCGCCGCTCGGCAGCCGGTGGCCCTGGTTGAACAGGTGCTCCACGCCCGCGCGGGTGCGGTCGCGCACGTCGGCGAGCTGCGCGGGATCGGCGTGGCCTGCCGGGTCGAGGTGCACCTTGACGGTGAAGTCGCGGACCGGGGTGCCGTTGACGTCCAGCACGCGGGTGTCGTAGGCGATCGGGCCGCGCCACGCCTTCATCTTCACGCCGTCGCGACCGACGGTGGTGGTGTTCATGACACCGCCGTCCTCGCCGCGGACGCGGCCGGTGATCGGCGCGCCGGCGCGGGCGGTCCCGATGTCGGCGTCGGACGCGGGCGCGGGGTTGGCGAACCAGTCGGCGGTGGGTGCGGTGCTGTGCCGCCAGGACGGGTCGTCCAGCACCGGGTGCGGGGCGGCCGGTCCGGACGACGTGATGACGGTGTCGGTGACCTTGGCGCCCACCGGGGCGGCGGGCGGGGTCCAGCCGTCGGCGCGCTTGAGCTCCCAGTCGACGTGCACGTCGGTGGTCGGCGTCGTGGTGTCGCGGACGGTCGCGTCGATGCCGTGCGCGGCCAGGGCGTCGGCCACGAGCCGCGCGTCCGGGCCGGTGACCGCGACGGTGGGCCGCTGGTAGCCCTTGCGGTCGCGGATGCCGTTCTGCTCGACCAGGTCCTTCGCCAGGGTGTCGAGCACCGCGCGGTCGGCCGGCGGCAGGTCGGTGGCGCCGGGCGGCAGGTCGAACGACCGCTCGGGCCTCGGGCCGCGCACCGCGCGCGCGGCGGGGGGCGTGCCGGCCGCATCGGTCTGGGCCGCATCGGTCTGGGCCACCTGGGGGACGCCCGGCTGCGTCACCGGCACGTCGCGGTTCAGCGGCGGTGCGGCGGGCGGCGTGACGACCGGCGTCCCGGGCGGCGGCGCGCTGTTCGGGGCGGTCCCGGGAGGCGGCGGGGTGCCGTCGTTCGTCGACGCGGGGGCCGGCGCGGGAGCCGGGACCGGTGCGGGAGCCGGGGTCGCGTTGTAGGTGTCGACGCGCTGGTCGACGACGCGCTTGGCGTCCCACCACGCCTGCTGCCGCGCGTCCGCCTCCTGCCGGCGGTCGTTCAGCACGACCTCGGCCGCGGCGATCCTGGCCTCCTGCGCGTCCCGCGCGGCGAGCAGCACGTCGTAGCGGGCCTGCTTCGCGTCGCGGTCCGCCGTCGTGTCGCGGACGGTCCGCTGCTGGTCGCGCAGGTCGGTCTTGGCCTGGTCGAGGGTGTCGCGCGCGGTCTTCAGGTCGTCGCGGGCGGTCTTCAGGTCGCCCTCGGCCCGCTCCAGGTCCGCGTTGGCCCGCTCGGCCGCGTCCTTCGCGTCGCGCTGGGCGTCGAGGTCCGTCGAGTGCTGCGCCTTCGCGTCGTCCAGCTCGGTGCCGAGGCGGTCCACGCCGGCCTGCACGCCGTCGCGGGTGCTCTTCGCGGTGTCCACCGCGTCGGCCAGGTCCCGCTCGACGGCCGGGTCCACCGGCGGCGCGCCCTCGGCGGGCGGCGGCGCGGCCCGGTGGTCGGCGAGCGCCTTCCCGGCCGCGTCGAGGTCCTGCTTCGCCGTGTCGAGCTTCTCCCGCGCCTCGCCGAGCCGGAACTCCAGGTCGGCGACGGTGTCGGCGGACGACTCCACGTCCGCGGTCGCGTCGCGCAGCGCCTCGTCGGCGTTCTGGGCGACGACGTCCAGCTCGCCGACCTCGGTGTTGAGGTCCTTGACCCGCTGCTGGAGGTCGGCCACGGAGTCGCGCGCGTCGTCCACGGCCTTCGCCAGGCCGTCGACCTTGCCCGACTCGGCGCCGGCGGCGCCGATCACGCCGTTCAGGTCGTTGGACAGCGCGTGCACCTCGGCGTCGGTCTTCGCCAGTTCGGCGGCGGCGGCGTTGATCGCGTCCTGCGCCGCGTGCCGGGCCTTGTCGACCTCGACCTCCGCGTCGCGCCAGCTCTTCGCCGCGGCCTTGACGTCGTCCTGCGCCTTGGCCAGCTCCGGGTCGAAGTCCTTGCCCAGCACGGCCTGCGCCTCGGGCGCGGGCATCCGCACCGCGGCCGAACCCGGCACGGCCAGGTCGACGACACCCGTCCTGCCGCCGATCGTGGCGACGACCCGGTACTCGACGTCGAACTCGACCAGGCCGGTGCGGCCCTGCGCCTTGAGGTTGTTGACCTTGTTGTCGGTCGCGCCGCCGGACACCGCCTGCGAGTCCTCGGCCGCGTGCCTGACCTCGACGCCGCCGGTGTTGAAGTTGACCGTGTCCTTGGGGTCCGTCCCCTGCTTCACGGCCGCGCTGCCGGTCGCGAAGCCCACCGACACGTCGGCGCTCTCGGTGACCTTGGCCTCGCCGCTGGTGGTGCTGACCACCGAGACCGGGTTCTCCAGGTTCACGCCGTCGCTGAGCGCGCCGAGCCGGGGGTTGACCAGCTTCGCGTACACCTTGACGTCGGCGTCCTGGCCGAACGTGAGCGCGGCCTCGTGCAGGCCGGGCACGTCCAGCGGCCCGTCCAGCATGCCGGGCAGGCCCGGCTGGAGGTTCTCCGAGCTGAGCGTGGACAGCAGGGTGTTCAGCGGTCCGGTGCCCTTGCCGGTGATGCCCGGCTTCGCACCCGCGTCGGTCAGCGCCTTCACCGCCGCGTCCCGCAGGTCCTTCGCGCCGCGCAGGTTCTCCACCGACGCGTTCGGCGGCAGCGACGACGGCGACCCCGCCCGCTGCCACGCCCGCGCCGCGGTCGGCGTGCCGAACTCGGCGCCGCGCTTGATCGCCGCCGCCATGTACGGCGGCGTCGGCCCGGCGGCCGGGTCCGCGACGCGCTGGTTGTCGGCGTGCAGCCGGATGCCCATCTCCTGCGCGCCGGTGGTCGCCCTGGCGATCTCCTTGTCGCCGCGCTCCACCACCAGCTCGAACTCGACCGGCACGGTGTACTTCGCGGCCGGGCCGCTGCCCGCGCGCAGGTGGCCGAACTGGTGCGTCGTGGCGTCGGTGACCGTGCTCGACTTGGCGTGCCCGTAGTTGGCCGACGCGATGACGCCCGCGGTGCCGGACACGTTCGGGTTCGCGCTGCCCGGCGAGGCCAGGCCCGGCGCCTTGACGCCCACGCCCCAGCCGGAGCCCCGGCCCTGCCCGGTGGTGACCTTCTCGGCCCCGGCGATCGTGTGCTCCACGTCGACGCCGTCGTTGACCACCCGGTCGAACTTCGGCTCGCCCGCCTTCGCGCGCAGCGTGACCTGGAACGAGTCCTTGCCGAACGTCCCCGGCTGGTGCACCAGCAGCGGCACGCCGCCGTCCAGCGCGCTGTCGATCATCGCCTTCACCGAGGCCGGCGAGGAGAAGTCGACCAGGCGCTGGAGGTTGTTCATCGAGTCCTTGAGGACCGAGTCGGGCACCAGCGGGTCGCCGAACCGCTTCGACGTCTTCGCGTTCACCTGCGTCACGAGGTCGTCCACCGCGGCGGACAGGTCCGGCACCTTGTCGACGGCGGACAGGCCGAGCGAGCCCGGCTCGTCCTTGGCGAGCGTCTTCGGCGGCGCCATCCCGCCGAAGTCCGGCGAGCCGACCGTCGGCGCGACGTTCGGCAGCACGCCCAGCTCGCGCGCCACGTCCTCGCTGACCCGCACGAACACCGACTTGGGCAGCTTCACCGACGCGCCCTCGGCGCGCGGCGTGCCGCCGTGGACGACGTTGCCCGCGCGGCTCTCGCCGACGATCGTCACGTCCGCGTCGAGCTGGATCAGCACGGTCCGCGCGGCGGGCGGCGTCACCACGTTGCGGTCGACGCTGCCGGCCACCTCGCGCGCCTCGGACTTCGAGTCGGCCCACGGCGTGTACTTGCCGACCGCGGCCACACCGCCGGCGCCGCTCGCGGGCGTCGGCTCGCCGGCGGGCGGCGGGGTGGCGTTCGGCCTGATCGGCACGTTGACGCCGCCGGTGATGTCCACCGACCGGCTGGTGGACGACGCGTCGCCCGCCTTGTAGCCGCCGGTGACGGCGTTCTCCGTGCCGGTGTCGTCGGCGATCGACACGAGCTTCGGGTTGCCCAGGGTCATCGACATGCCGACCGAGCCGGTGCGGTCGGTGACCCGCCGGTCGTACTTGAGGCCCTGCTCCTGCATGCCCGTCTCGACGAGCTTGCGCAGGTTCGCCTTGATGTTCTCCGGGCTGAACATGCGGTCGATCTGGTTGCGCGACTCGGTGCCCGGCACGGTGAGCGCCGAGTCGCCGTTCGCCGCGCGGTTGAGCGCGTCGATCGCCTGGTCCCGCAGCGCGGTGGTGTTCGCGACCGCCTCGACGTGCAGGAACTCCGGCGACGCCGGCTTGGTGCGGTTGGTCAGCAGGTCCTTCACCGTCGGCGCGTCGGTCAGCGTCGTGACCTGCGGGTCGCCGGGCTTGAAGCCCTTCGGGTCCACCTTCAGGGCCGAGCTGTCCGACACCCAGACGTTCACCTTGCCGCTGATCGCGGGCAGGATCTCGGGGTTGTTCGGCGCGGCCGGGTCGAGCGACGCGCCCACGGTGCGCGCCACGACGCGCGGCTGCGGCGCCTGCCGACCGGGCAGGCCGGGGGTCACCCGCTGCACCCAGGAGCGCGGCCGGGTGAACGTGGTGATCTCGACCTCGAACTCCACGTCGCCCTGGAACACCTGGGCGTTCGGGCTGCCGACGTTGAGCGACGTCGAGTTGACCGTCGGGCCGCCGGTGTTCTTCGACGTCCACGAGTGGTTGTACTTGGCGCCGAACTGCGGGGTCGGCATGAGCGTCGCGTTCGCGGTCTTGGCCGGGATCACCACCTTGCCCTCGACGCCGCCGCTCCAGCCCTTCGTGGTGGTGGTGGCGCTGTCGAGCTTCGGGCCGCTGGACGACGCGCCGCGGATGTTGCGGGCGTCGGCCTGACCGAGGTGCGTGGTGCCGGAGAGCTTCGCCTTGACCGTGATGTTGACGTAGGTGTTGGTCGTGGCGTCGGAGTTCTTCAGCTGGACGTTGACGCCCGGTCCGAGCAGGCTGTCCATGTTGGACTTCAGCGCGGTCGGCGACAGCAGGTTCAGCTTGCGCTGGTTGGCCAGCCGCTGCGCGACGTCCGCGAAGCCCTGCCCCTTGCCGCTGCGCGGGTTCGCGTTCGGGTCGTTCCAGTTCGGCAGGAAGTCCTTGAACCCGGCCACGTTCTTCAGCGCGGCCTCGACCTGCGACTGCACGCGGTTCGCCGGCTCGAAGTCGCCGACGCGCGCGTTGCCCGCGGCGAACGCGGAGTCCAGGTACGGCGGCGCGAAGCGGGGCGTGTCGGTCGGCTTGGTGGTGCCCTTCTGCGTGCCGTCGGGCACCGGCAGGTCCAGCGCCGCCGCCTCCGGCAGGCCCAGTCGCATGTACGTGGTGACGGGCACGGTGACGTTCGCGCCGCTCGGCGTGCGCACCTCGACGTCCGCGGTCACCTTGTAGAGGCCGGTCTGGCCCTTGAGCTGGATGCCGGTCTTGTTCACGGTGTTCGTGCCCGCGTTCGAGCTGTCCGCGGTGCGCGCCGAGTACGTCGCCGTCACGCCGACCTGCCCGCCGAGCACGCCGGCCTGGCCGATGTTGCCGCCGAACCCGGCGGTGGCGTCGAACCCGGTCTTCGTCGTCGCGGTGACACCCGTGCTCGACGAGGTCGAGTCGTGCAGGCGCAGCTGGGACGCGTCGTGCACGCCGACCAGTTCGGCGCCCTTCAGGGTCGCGCGCGCCTGGACCGCCGAGACCTTGCTCGCGTGCGGGCTGACCAGGTCCGGCGAGGTCACCCAGCCGGTGAGCATCGCGCCCATGTTGTCGCGCATGGTGGTCGGGCTCAGGAACGTCTGGAGCGCCGCGCGACCCGGTGAGCCGATCTTGGTGATCGACGGGTGCAGCTTCGCCGCGACGTCCGAGAACGCCTTCGTCGAGTTCACGTCCGTGACGGCCTCGGGCACGGCGTGCTCGACGCGCGCGCCCCAGTCCGCGCGCGGCGCGTTCGGGTTCGCCGCGAGCGCCGGCTTCGAGTCCGCGATGGTCGACAGGTCGTCCGGGATCTGGAGCGTCACGTCGACCGGGCCGGCCGGGTCCGAGTCGACCGTGATCGGCGGCTGGGCGTTGCCCCGCGCGTCGGTCAGCGTGACCCGGTAGCTGACCGGCACCTTCGCCGTGGTCGAACCCTCACCGGAGCGGATGATCCGCTGGTCGGTGGTGGCGGTCGAGCTGGTGATGCCGGTCGCCGGGGTCGCCTGCTGGGCCTTGCCGCCGATCGAGCCGTAGGGCCCCGTCGCGACACCCGCAGTGGCTGCCGCGCCGACGTCGTTCGCCGTGGTCAGGTTGGTCGTGGTGGACGTCGCCGTGCCGCTCTGCGCGGTCATGTCGACCTTGGTGGTCGTGCCGGGCGTCGTCACCGCCGCGGCAGGGTCGGCCGGCGGCATCATCGTGGCCTGGACGTTGGCCTCGAACCAGTTCCGGCCGATCTTGACCTGGAAGTTCCGGCCGTTGCCGAGGAACGACTCGAAGTCCGAGGTCAGGGCGCTCTCGATGGCGGCCTTGTCGTCGGCGCGCAGGCCGTTGACGGCCTCGGTGACCTTCGGCGCGCCCCGCACGTCGACCGGGGCGATCGTGCCCAGCGCCTGGTTGCCCTGGAAGAAGTCCGGGAGGTTCTTCGTGGTGAGGACCGGTCCCGGGGTGGGCGGGGTGAGCGTGGCCATCGGGATGACCGGGTTCGGCGTGGGCCGGGACCGCAGGCGCGGCGCGTTGGGCGGTTGCACGTCCGCGTCGGTGTCCGTGCGGGTGTCGGTGCCGAGGTCCCGGGAGCGCGTCTCGGGCACGACCGGGGCCGCGGTGTCCGGGCTCGTGGTGCCGGGGGCCGTGCTGGTGGGGGCGGTGGTGTCCGGGGTCGTGGTGTTCGAGGTCGACGGGACGTCGGGCGTCGGCGCCGGCCTGGTGCCCGGCACGTCGGGGGTCGGCGCGGGGCGCGTGCCGGGCACGTCCGGGGTCGGCGCGGGGCGCGTGCCCACGACGTCCGGCCCGGAGGCCGGGGCGACGTGCGGGGTGTAGGTGCTCCGGCCGTTCGGGCCCTGGACCGCGTCCACCTCGATCGGGGCGACCTCGGGCAGGTCCGTGCCGAACGGCGTGTAGGTCGTCGGCGGACCGGACGGGTGGTGCACCACGATCGGCGTCCGGAGCTGCGTCGCGAGCGCCTGGGCGGCGATGTGGTCGGCGTTCGCCGCGCTCTCGGCGTCGGCCCTCACCTGCGCGGGGTCCGGCACGTCGGGCAGCGGACCCGTCTCCACCGGTCCACCGTCCGGGTGAACGTCGGGGCCCGTCATCACGTTGCGGGACTCCGCGCCGGGCACTTCTCGCAGGACGGACGGGTCGAACTCCGGGTTCGGCCCCGGCTGCACGACCGAGTTGACGAGGTCGCCGTTGGTGGTCGGGTGGTCCGTGATGAAGTCCGCGAGCTGCCGGCGGATCTCGATCTCGGCCTCCGCCTGCGCCTTGGCGTCACCCCTGAGCTTGCCCTTGTCGGCGCTCAGGGACGACACGTAGTCGGTCACGTCGCCGCGCAGCTGCGCCGGGTCGACGTTCTGCGCCTTGCCCACCGCGTCGTACAGGCCGTTCGGGGCGGGCGGGAGCGTCGAGGGCAGGTTCGAGATGTTGTTCATCGCGCCGAACCTGCGCTGCATCGACGCTTCCGGCCCGGACATCGCGGTGTTGACGCCCGCGACGGTCTTGACGATCCGGTTGCGCTGGTCGATGCCCGCCGTCACGCCCGGGTGGCCGGGCACCGGCGTCGACATCGCCGAGTCCATCTTGCGGCTGGGGCCGGCACCCAGGTCCTTCGCGACCTTGGCGACCTCCTTGAACTGGGGCGCGGTCGACGGCTGGGGCGGGGGTGCGGTCGGGTTGTCCCTGGGGGGCTTCGTCTGCGGGGGGTTCGGGTTCAGCTGGGGGTCCGGGTCGGCCCCGAGGTTCGCGGGGTCGCGGTTGACGCCGGCGAGCTTCGGGAACTTGTCCCGGAAGCCGCTGAGGCTCGTGCCGGACTTGTCCTCCTTCCGGTGGAAGAAGCGGTCCGCGACACCGCCCAGCGCGGCGTGCGTCTGGGGGAGCGAGCCGGACTGGACGTAGGTGACCGCGATGCGCGTCAGGTCGGTCTCGACCGCGCCGCCCTTGAAGTCCGAGATGAACGCCCGGGTCCGGATCGGGTGGCTGTAGTTCTGGGCGTCGACCGCCAGCTGCGAGAGCTGGACGTCCTTCTGGTCCGCCACGTCGGCGGCGGTGTCCGCGGCGACGTCGGCGTCCATGTCGACGTCGGCGTCGGCGTTCGCCCCGGCGTCGGCGTTCGCCTCGATGTCGGCGATCTTCTGGTCGTAGACGGCGCCGAGCTCGTTGGCGAAGAAGTTGTTCAGCGACCTGCCGAGCATCGAGAACTCCGCGCCGCCGTCGCCGAACCGCACGGTCGGGTCGACCAGCGGCGCGACCCCGTCGAAGAACAGGTTCGGCTCGGGCGTGTACGGCAGCATCGGGCTGGTCTTGGCCTGCTCGACGCGGGCGTCCATGTCCTGCGTGATCTTCCGGGCGAAGTCGCTCTTGAACGCCTCCGGGTCCGGGATGGTCCCGCCGGTCTGCTGGAGCTTGGCCTCCACGTCCTGGACCAGGGTGTCGAGGTCGGGCGTCCGGTAGCCGCCGCTGAACATCAGCGGGCGGGCCGGCGGGAGGCCGTCGGGGCCCTTCATGCTGTCGACGACGTGGTTGAAGATGTGCCGACCCGACGGCACGTTGCGCGAGCCCAGGTCGAAGTCCTGCACCGCGATGTACGGGTGGCTCCCGTTGTTCGCCATCGCCGAGATCGCGAACTTGTTCGGCGTGCTGTCCAGGGTCTCGTTGCGCATCGTGCCGTACGGCAGGTTGCCGCTGGACGGCATCTTCCAGGTGAAGCCGGTCAGGGCCACCGGCACGTCGATGTCCGCGAGCACCGGTTCCAGCTCGGCCAGCTTCGCCTCGACCGCCGCCTGCGCGTTCGGGTCCAGGTCGCCCCGGGTGTTCACGCCGATCACGAACGCGACCTTGCCGTCGAGGCCCTTGGCGTCCGCCGTGATCTGGCCGATCACGTCCCGCAGCGAGTTCGCGTCGATGTCCTTGATCGGCACGATGGCGTTGACGACGAAGCCGACCGGCTTGTCGTTCTTGACGTTCGCGTCGAGGTCCGCCAGGTAGCCGCCCGGCGTCGGCAGGTGGACCGGCCTGCCGTTCGCGAGGTCCTTGAAGGCGTCGTTGAACTTGGTCGTCGCGTTGCTCTGGAGGTCGACCACCGGGCCGTTCACGTCCCCGACGGCGTCGGTGCCGGCGTCGGGCATCTCGACGTCGGCCGCCGGGTCGAGCGGGGCGTTGACGTCGTTGTCCCACGTCACGCCGGTGATCGGGTCCGTGTCGGTGCGCGGGCGCTTCGACACGTCCCGGACGTCGGTGTCGGTGTCGACGTCCATGTCGGTGTCGACGCCGTCCTCGCCGTCGCGCTTGCGCTTGCCGCCGCTGGGGGCGGGCCGGCTGCCGGGCGTCTCCGGCGGGGTGGCGTTCGGGTTCGGCGCGTTCGGGCCCGGGTTGGCGGGGTCCGGCGCCGGGGCCGGTGCCGTGGTCACCGGGGGCGCGTACGTCGTCGGGGGCCTCGACGTGGGGCCCGGGTCGTTGAGCAGCGTGTCCGGGACCGCGACCTGGCTGTTGGCCGCGCGCTCGACCAGCCACAGGTGGCGGGGTCGCAGGCCGGGGTCGTTGCCGAGGACGTCGCGGCCCATCATGCCGCCGTCGTTCAGGTGCACGCCGGAGTTGGTGGCGTGCTGCTGGAAGACGCGGGTGGAGTCCGAGTACTCGTCCGGGACGCCCAGGTAGTGCAGGGTTTCGTGGGCGAGGAGGTTGGGACTGGAGTTCGGGTTCCAGTGGGTCTGGTCGGTGCCGGTCTTGCCGACCTCGATGGTGGTGTGGGCGTCCTTCGGGTCGTTCGTGAACTCCAGGTTGAGGTGGAACTGGTCGCCGCTCGGCAGGCGGAAGCCCTGGTTGAGCAGGTCGTCCACGCCGGTCTTCGCCTTGACCTTGAGGTCCGCGATGGTCTGCGCGTCGACGTCCGGGTCCTTGCCGGGCTTGAGGTGGACCTTGACCGTGTAGTCCTGCACGAACTTGCCGGGCGCGACCTCGATGCGGCGCAGGTCGTAGTTGACCAGCCCCTGGTAGGACTTGATCTTGCTGGGCGTGCTGTCGGTGGTGACGTCGGCGACGACCGTGTTCACGGTCTTGAAGTGCGCGTCGGCCCGGCGAGGCGCCCACACGTCCGGCGACACGGGGTCGCTGGGCGCGAACCAGTCGGCGGTCCTGGCGGGGTCGTGCCGCCAGGACTCGTCGGCGATGACGTCCTTGCCGCGGGGCCCGGTGGGGGCGTCCAACTTGGGCGGCGCTCCACCGCCGCGGACCTTCTTGTTCTTCGCCGGTGCCGGCGGTGCGACCGGTGGCACGACCACGGCGGCCGCGGGGGTCTGCACCTGGGTGTCCGGCGCGGGCCGGGTCTTGACGTCCGGTGCGGCGTTGGCAGCCGGTGCCGCGTCGGTCGCGGGTGCCTTGGGCGACGTGCCGGGAGCCCCGGAGTTCGGCGGCGTGCCCGGAGTGGGCGGCGCGGTGGCGGTCGGCGCATTGCTGTTGGGCCCGCTGGTGTGGGGCGCGGTGGTGTTCGGCGTTCCCGGCGGGGCCGGTGGTGTGGAGGCCGGCGGCGGTGCGACCGGCGGCGTGCCGGCCGCAGGCGTGTTGACGGCCGGGGGAGTTGCTGCCGGGGGTGTGGGGATCGGCGGGGTGACGGCAGGCGGGACGACCGAGGGCGCGTTGACCGGAGGGGCGCTCGCTACCGGCGGTGTCGAAACCGGCGGCGGTGCGACGGGCGGCGTCGAAATCGGAGGCGTGGAGATCGACGGCTTCGAGACCGGTGGCGTCGAGGCGGGGGGCGGGGTGGAGGCAGGGGGCGTCGAGACGGGGGGTGTGGAAGCCGGTGGCGTCGAGGTGGTCGGCGACGAGATCGGTGGCGTGGAAGCCGGTGGCGTGTTGACCGGTGGCGTGTTGACCGGCGGGGTGCTGACCGGCGGCGTTGCGACCGGGGGTGGCGAGACCTGTGGTGTCTTTGCGACCGGTTGGGCCGGGGTCGGCTGGTTCGGGGCCGGCGGGTTCGTGCTGGGCGTGTTCGCGGCCGGCGGGGTGTTGACCGGCGGCGTGTTGACCGGCGGTGGCGTGCTGATGGACGGGGTGGCCGGCCTGGGCTGAGCGGCCGGGGGCGCCTGCGACCCGGCGGGGGCGGACTTGACCGTGCCGTCGCCCGCAGGGGGCTTGGGTGCGTCGAAGACGCCGTTCGGGCCGCTCGGCTTGGCGGTCCCGCTCGTGCTGCCCGTGGTCGGCGGCGCGGTCGCGGCCGGCGTGGCAGCCGGGGGCACCGCGCTTGGCGGCACCGCGGTGGACGGAGTTGCGGTCGAGGGTGCGGTGATCGGCGGTGCCGCGACCGGGGGAGGCGTGACCGGCTGTGGTGTCTTCACGGCCGGTTGCTGCGTGCTCGGCTGCTGCCCGGCCGGGGACGGCGTCGACGTGGGACTCGGCGTCGACGTCGGATTCGGCGGCGGCGTGACGCTCGGGGTGGTCGGGGTGTTGATCGTCGGCTTGGGTGCCGGTGGTGGGGTGGACGAGGAGGTGGGCGGGGCTTTGGTGATGGTGCCGTCGGCGGTGGGTGCCCTGGGTGCGTCGAAGGTGCCCTTGCCGGGTCCGCCGGTGAACTTGCTGGACCGGTCCGTGCCGCCTGCCGCGCCGGGTGCCGCGCCGCCCATGGGGCCGCCGGCCATCGGGGCTCCGCCCGCGGGCGGGGTGACGGTCGAGGGCGTTCCCGCAGTCGGCTTCGGCGTCGTCGGCGGGGCGGTGGCCGTGGTCGACGGCGGGGTGGAGGTCGTGGGCGTGCCGGGCGTGCTGCCGGGAGCGCCGGTGCTCGGGACGCCGCCACCCTGGGCCCCGCCGCCCGGGGTGCTGATGCTCGGGACGCTCGGGGTGGTCGGGGTGTTGATCGTCGGCTTGGGTGCCGGTGGTGGGGTGGACGAGGAGGTGGGCGGGGCTTTGGTGATGGTGCCGTCGGCGGTGGGTGCCCTGGGTGCGTCGAAGGTGCCCTTGCCGGGTCCGCCGGTGAACTTGCTGGACCGGTCCGTGCCGCCTGCCGCGCCGGGTGCCGCGCCGCCCATGGGGCCGCCGGCCATCGGGGCTCCGCCCACGGGCGGGGTGACGGTCGAGGGCGCGCCACCGAGAGCGGCGGTGATCTTCGACGCCGCCGTGCCCGCGCCGGGCTGCGTGGTCACGCCGGTGACCGGGGCCGCCCCCGGCGTCGGGCCGCCCTTGGCGATGGGGCCTGCTCCGGACGCACCGGGCACACCCGTCACCGGGCTGACGCCGGGACCACCGGTCGAACCCTTCGAACCACCCGGCGTGGCACCGGGGGCACCGGGCACACCGGCGATGGGGCCGACACCGGGTCCGCCGGTGGTCCCGCGCGTCCCGCCGGGGGTGGTGCCGGTGGCGCCGGGGACGTTCGTGATCGGCCCGACGGACGCCCCACCGGGGGTCTTGCCGCCGCCGGGCGTGGTGGCGCCGGTGGCGCCGGGGATGTTGGCGATGGGGCCGACGGACGCCCCGCCCTTGGGGCCGCGAGTGCCGCCGGGGGTGGTGCCGGTGGCGCCGGGGACGTTCGTGATGGGGCCGACGGACGCCCCGCCGGTGGTCTTGCCGCCGCCGGGCGCGTTGGGGCCGGTGGCCCCGGGGACGTTCGTGATGGGGCCGACGGACGCCCCGCCGGTGGTCTTGCCGCCGCCGGGCGCGTTGGGGCCGGTGGCCCCGGGGACGTTCGTGATGGGGCCGACGGACGCCCCGCCGGTGGTCTTGCCGCCGCCGGGCGCGTTGGGGCCGGTGGCCCCGGGGACGTTCGTGATGGGGCCGACGGACGCCCCGCCGGTGGTCTTGCCGCCGCCGGGCGCGTTGGGGCCGGCGGCCCCGGGGACGTTCGTGATGGGGCCGACGGACGCCCCGCCGGTGGTCTTGCCGCCGCCGGGCGCGTTGGGGCCGGCGGCCCCGGGGACGTTCGTGATGGGGCCGACCGATGCCCCGCCGGTGGTCTTGCCGCCGCCGGGCGCGTTGGGGCCGGTGGCCCCGGGAACGTTCTTCACCGGGCTGACCGACGGCCCGCCGGCCGTCCTGCTGCCGCCGGACCCGTTGGGCCCGGACGCGCCCGGCTGGTTGTTGACCGGTGAGACCTGCGGCCCGCCGGGGCCCTTCGTCCCGAGCGGACCGGTGCCGGGCGACCCCGGCTGCCGCTGGGCGTTCGAGTTCGGGTCGATCGCCTTGAACTGGTCGCGGCTGAACTGGTCGTTCTGCACGTGGGTCTGCGCGGTCGCCTTCAGGCCCGACTGCACGTTGCCCATCGCGGTCGACGCGTTGTTGGCCTGCGCGACCGACGCGTCGTTGGAGTTGTTCAGGGCGGGAACGGCGACGATGCCGATGGGACCGAGGGCGTTCGGCCCCAGCTTGAGGCCCGTGAGGCCGCTGGAGATGGCGGCGAGGCGGGCCTGGAAGTCACCGGCCTTGCGCTGGAGCCCCTCCATGGAGGAGGAGTTCATGCCGAAGCCGGAACCCCCGGTCGGCCCACCGGCCGGGGGTGGCGGGGCGGACGGCGGCGGCGAGGACGGGCTCCCCGAGGGGTTGCCCGGGGAACTGGGGTCTGCGCCGCCACCGCGTGCCATGGATGCTTCTCCGCGCTCTTGGACCGTGACCGGGCTCTCGTGCACACCGGACCTCGTGGGCCGGTGGGCACGAGGCCTCAGGTGGTGACCGAGTTGCTGCCGTTCGTGCCGCCGCTGTTCTGGGAGTACTTCTCCTGGTAGGCGTCGTAGCTGGACTTCGCGGCCTCACCGGCGGCCTTCGCGTCGTCCGCCGCCTTCTCGACCGCGGCGCCGGCCTGCTCGGCCTTCTTCGACGCTTCCTCCGCGGCCTTGATGTCGGCGTCGTCGCCCGACGCGAACGCCTTGGCGTTGGCCTCGGCGGCCGCCGCGTTGGCCGCCGCGAAGTCCACGTTGGCCTGCTCGTACGTGGCGTTCGCCGCCTTCGCCGCGTCGTTCTTCGACGACATGTCGGTCTCGGCGGACGTGCGGCCGGGGTCGTCCGGGCCCGGGTTGTTCTTCTTGTACTCCTCGTACGCGGCCTTCGCGGCCTCGTCCGACGGCTTCGCCGCGTTCAACGCGTCGTTGCTGGCCTTCGCGGCGTCGGCGACGTCCCGGCTCTCCTTCGCGGCGGCCTCGGCGGCCTTCGCGGCGTCCGAGCGGGCCGCGTCGGCCTCGGTCTTGGCCGACTCGTACTTCGCCATCGCGGCGTCGTACCCGGCCTGGTCGCCGCGCGCGGCGGCGGCGTTGGCCTCGTCGATGGCCGAACCGACCTTGTCGTTCGCGGCGGCGGCCTTCTCCGAGGCGGTGTTCAGCGCCTCGTTGGCCTTCTTGGCCTCCTCGGCGGCCTTGGTCTCCGCCGCCTTGGCCTCTTCGTACTTCTTGTTGGCCTCTTCGGCCTTGTTGTTGGCCTCGGTGACCTTGTCGTCCTGCGCGTCCTTGGCGAGCGCCTTGTCGATCTCGCGGTCGACGCCCTTCTGCGCCTTCCACGACTCGTAGCCGACCTCGGCGACGTCGGCGATGTTCTCGAACCGGTTCCAGCCCTTGCCGACCTTCTCGGTGATCTCGTCGAGGTTCTTGATCCGGCCCATCTGGCGGGTGAGCGCGGCGGTCAGGCGGGCGATGCGGGACGCGATGTTCACGCCGAGCGCCACGGCCTTGCCGACCGCGAAGCCGATGTAGGCGGCGATCGACGCGCCGAACGTGATGATCGCGGTGGCGGCGGCGATCAGCGCGCCCGCCAGCAGCGACCCGAGCAGCTGGGCGATCAGGTCGCGCACGATGTCGCGCAGCACCGACACCAGCACGCCGCAGATCGCGACGATCTTCGCCTTCTGCTCGACCGCGTTGGCCAGCGCGTCCAGCTCCTGGCCCATGCTGTCCATGTTGGTCTTGAACGCCTCGGACGACGCGCCGGACCACCCGTCGAACGTGGCCAGCCCGCTGCGGTGGTCCTCGGCCAGCACCCGGATCTCGGCGGCCTGCGCCTTCGTCGCCTCGACGTTGGCGTTGATTTCCTCGGGGTCGCCCATGAGCTGGTCGAGCGGCTCCTTGAGGAAGCTCACGTGCTCGATCAGCCAGCCGATGCCCGCGCCGAGGATCGTGCCGAAGGGGTCGACGGCGAGCATCGCCATCGACGACGCCGTGCCGATCGCGGCGAAGGTGATGTCGAGCGCCTTCTCCGTCTCGGTCTCGGCGTCCTTGCCGATGCTCGTGATCATCTCGTCCCAGGCCGAGATGAACAGCGACCCCTTGAACTTGTTCTCCTCGGTGATCTCCATCCCCGGGGGCGAGGCGATGGGGGTTTCAGGCATGGTTCAGACCTTCCTCGTCACCAGGGCTGGTTCTCGTCGTCGTCGTCGTCCGCGGGCGACCTGCGGGCAGGGCGCGCGGGCATCTGCATCTGCCGGGACGCGTACGGCGGCGTCGCGCGGGCGGGCTCCGGTTCCGGCTCGGGGTCCGGCTCGGCGTAGTCGTGGTCGTCGACCTGCGACTGGTCGTCGTCCGGGATCGAGTCGCTGACCATGCGCATGGCCTCGGTGCCCTCGCCCAGCGGCTCGAACGCCTCCATCACCTTCTGCGCGGCCTGCTTCTGCGCGGTGCGGGCGGTCTGGAGGATGACCGCGGTCAGGCGGGCGGCGCCCAGTTCGACGGCGCGGTGCCCCAGTTGGAGGTTGAGCAGGCCCCCGTTCGGACCGACCGTGACGGTCACCGAGCCGTCCTGGCTGGTGGCCGTGGCCTGGGAGTTCTCGAAGTTCTCCTGGAGGTCCGCCGACTTGCGCTGGAGGTCGGCCAGCTTTGCCTCGAAGTTGTCGAGCCACTGCTGGGGGTCCAAGGTCGTCCTCCTGGGGTGGATACCGGTGCAGCCTGGAGTGCACCTCCACCCACCAACGCGCGCCCAACGCGTCACCAACGGGCTAACCGGGCGATGACGCTGCGGAACGCCGTATGCGAGGCGAAGGCCGGGACCCCGCCGTTGGCCCCGACCTCCACCAGGGGTTACGGGGGAGCGCGGGCGGTGGTTCACCAATTTACCCTGCGTGACGGAGTGCGACGCGCGGAACACGGGGGATCACGCCGAGTGGCGGTGTCGCCCGGTCGCACCAACGATTAGGTCACGGCGGGCCGGTAGGTGCGCGGGCGTCATTACCACGGGGTACGGTTCGCCACTCGGAACCCGACATGGCCGTCGGGATTGGTCTGCTCACTGAGCAGGGAGGGAGACGAGCTGTGCGTCGTCGTATGCGTGGCCTAGCGGTGGCCGCGGTCGCGTTGACCAGCGTTCTGTCGATGGCCGCGTGCGCCAAGGACACCGGTGGCAACACCGGCGGGTCCGGGTCGACCAACACCGCCGAGGGCTGCAAGCTGGCCGACAAGCCGGCCGCCGCCTCGGCGACCTCCAGCGCGTCCAACGCCGGCGAGAAGATCGACGGCAGCGCCCTGAAGGTGGGTCTGGCCTACGACATCGGCGGCCGGGGCGACGCGTCGTTCAACGACTCCGCCGCGGCGGGCCTGGACAAGGCCAAGGCCGACTACGGCATCAAGCCGGAGAACGTCAAGGAGCTGACCGCCGCCCCGAACGAGGCGGAGGACGCCAAGCAGACCCGGCTGCGCCAGCTCGCCAGTGAGGGCTTCAGCCCGATCATCGGCGTCGGCTTCGCGTACGCCGAGTCGCTGAAGGTCGTGGCGCCGGAGTTCCCGGACGTCAAGTTCGCGATCGTGGACGGCGCCGTCGAGGGCGCGGCCAACGTGACGCCGCTGGTGTTCGCCGAGGAGCAGGGTTCCTTCCTGGCCGGCGTCATCGCCGCCTACCAGTCCAAGTCCTGCCACGTCGGCTTCGTGGGCGGCGTGGAGATCCCGCTGATCCAGAAGTTCCAGGCTGGCTTCGAGCAGGGCGCCAAGGCCGCCGCGCCGGACGTCAAGATCGAGGAGAAGTACCTCACCCCCGCCGGTGACTTCACCGGTTTCCAGGACCCGACCAAGGGCCAGGAGGCCGCGACCGGCCAGATCGAGGCCGGCGCCGACGTGCTGTACCACGCGGCCGGCGCGTCCGGCAAGGGCGTGTTCTCCGCCGCCAAGACGGCCAACGTCAAGGCCATCGGCGTCGACTCCGACCAGTACAACCAGACCACCGTCGCGGAGTCCAAGGACGTGATCGTCTCGTCCATGCTCAAGCGCGTCGACGTCGCGGTGTACGACTTCGTGGGCGCGGTCGCCAAGAACGACCTGGCGAGCCTGCCGAAGGTGTTCGACCTGAAGGTCGACGGCGTCGGCTACTCCACCTCCGGCGGCAAGATCGACGCGGCGCTCCAGGAGGTCCTGGAGGGCTACAAGGCCCAGATCATCGAGGGCAAGATCACCGTCAAGTCCACGCCCTGACCCATCGGGCCGGCCCACCGGGCGCCGCCCCGTCGGGCCCCACCCCAATCCGGCCTCCGGCGCACCGGGCCCTGCGAGCACCCTCGCAGGGCTCGGTGCGTGGTTAGCCCCGGCGCAGCCGGAGAACTGACGGAGCTTCCATGAGCACTACCACCCCTGCCGTCGTCCTGTCGGGCATCACCAAGCGCTTCCCCGGTGTCGTCGCCAACAGCGACGTCCACCTGAGCGTGCAGGCCGGCGAGGTGCACGCCCTGTGCGGTGAGAACGGCGCGGGCAAGTCCACCCTGATGAAGATCCTCTACGGGATGCAGCAGCCCGACGAGGGCACCATCGAGGTGGCCGGCAGACAGGTCCGGTTCCGCACCCCGGCCGACGCCATCAAGGCGGGCATCGGCATGGTGCACCAGCACTTCATGCTGGCCGACAACCTGACCGTGCAGGAGAACGTCGTGCTCGGCGCGGAGTCCCTGCACGGCATCGGCGGCAAGGCGCGCAGGCGCATCCAGGAGCTGGCGGAGGCCACCGGCCTGACCGTGGACCCCGGCGTCCTGGTCGAACGGCTCGGCGTGGCCGACCGGCAGCGCGTCGAGATCCTCAAGGTCCTCTACCGGGGCGCCAAGGTGATCATCCTCGACGAGCCGACCGCCGTGCTCGTGCCCCAGGAGGTGGACGAGCTGTTCGCCACCCTGCGCGGCATGCGGGAGCAGGGCTTCACGTTCCTGTTCATCTCGCACAAGCTCGACGAGGTCCGCGCCATCGCCGACTCCGCCACGGTGCTCCGCCGCGGCACGACCGTCGGCACCGTCGACCCGAAGACCGTCAGCTCCCGCCAACTCGCCGAGATGATGGTCGGCAGCGAGCTGCCCAGCCCCGAGACGCGCGAGTCCACCGTGACCGACCGCGTCGTGCTCAAGGTCGAGAACCTCGGCCTGGTCGCCGAGGAGGGCACCCGCCCCGTCCTCGACGGCATCGACCTGGAGGTGCGGGCCGGCGAGGTCGTCGGCATCGCCGGCGTCGAGGGCAACGGGCAGACCGAGCTGGTCGAGACGATCATGGGCATCCGCCGGGCGCACCACGGCCGCGTGCTGCTGAACGACCGCGACCTGACCCGGGCGAGCACCCTCCAGCGCCGCGAGGCCGGCATCGGCTACGTCCCCGAGGACCGCCACCGCCAGGGCCTGCTGCTGGAGCAGCCGCTGTGGGCCAACCGCATCCTCGGCCACCAGACCCGCCGACCCGTCGCCAAGGGCCAGTGGCTCGACCTCGCCGGGGCCAAGGAGGACACCCGGCGGATCGTCGAGGAGTTCGACGTGCGCACGCCCGGCATCGACGTGGCCGCCGCCGCCCTGTCGGGCGGCAACCAGCAGAAGCTCGTGGTGGGCCGCGAGCTGTCCGGCGACCCGGTGCTGCTCATCGCGTCCCACCCGACCCGGGGCGTGGACGTCGGCGCACAGGCCCTGATCTGGGACGAGATCAAGAACGCCCGCGCGCGGGGCCTCGCCGTGCTGCTGATCTCGGCCGACCTGGACGAGCTGATCGGGCTGTCCGACACCATCCGGGTGATGCTGCGCGGCCGGCTCGTGGCCGACGCCGACCCGGCCACGGTGACCCCCGAGGACCTCGGCAGCGCGATGACCGGTGCGGGCACGGGCACGGGCGCCACCGCGGCCCGGCCCGGTGCGGAAGTGGAAGGCGAGTAATGGGAATCTTGCGCGGCAAACTGCTGCCGCCGGTGCTGGCGATCCTGTTCTCCGCCCTGCTGTGCGGCATCGCGCTGGTCGTGTCCGGCGCGAACCCGCTGCGGGCGTTCGGGGTCATGGTGTCGCAGGTCGGCCAGGGCACCACGGCCGTCGACATCGTCAACAGCACCGGGACGTACTACATCGCGGCGCTCGCCGTCGCGATCGGGTTCCAGATGAACCTGTTCAACATCGGCGTCGAGGGCCAGTACCGCGTCGCGGCCGTCGTCGCCGCGGTCGTCGGCGGCTCGATCGCGCTGCCGCCCGGCATCCACGCCCTGGTGATCATCCTGACCGCCGCCGTCGCCGGCGCCCTGTGGGCCGCCGTCCCGGCGATCCTCAAGGTGACCCGGGGCGTCAACGAGGTCATCTCCACGATCATGATGAACGGCCTCGCGCTGGGCCTCGCGGCCTACCTCATCGGCTCCGACGTGTTCGGCGAGCTGCGCGGCAACAACATCCGCACCCCGGAGATCCCGGAGAGCGGCTGGGTGCCCGGCATCTCCTTCGGCTCGTCCGGCACCGTGTTCGGGCTGGTCTTCCTGGCCGCGGCGCTCGGCATCGGCTACTGGGTGATGATGAACCGCACCCGGTTCGGCTTCGAGCTGCGCGCCTCCGGCCAGTCCTCCACGGCCGCCGCCGCGGGCGGTGTGAACGCCAAGAAGATGGTCCTGATCGCCATGCTGCTCTCCGGCGCGATCGCGGGCCTGGTCTCGATGCCCGAGATCCTCGGCCGCGACCACACGTACAACCTGAACTTCCCCGCCGGCCTGGGCTTCTCGGGCATCGCCATCGCGCTGCTCGGTCGCAACCACCCCGGCGGCATCGCGTTCGGCGCGCTGCTGTGGGCGTTCCTGGACAAGTCCGGCCTGGCCCTGGACAACGTCGGCGTGCCCCGCGAGATCGTGACGATCATGCAGGGCGCGATCGTCCTCTCCGTCGTCGTCGCCTACGAGGTGGTGCGGCGGTTCGAACTGGCCGCGCAGCAGCGCCAGGTCGGCAAGCAGCTCGGAACGGTGGGTGCGGCATGAGTACTTCCCTGATGAACCCCTCCGAGGCGCCCACCACGGTGCCGCCGCCCCGCAAGTCCCGGCGCATCCCCGGCTGGGCGGTCGGCGCGCTCGGCGTGGCCGGGGCCGTGGTGCTCCTCTCGACCACGTCCTACCTGACCGGCGTGCCCCAGCTCACCTCCACCGGCACCATCCAGACCGCCGTCCGCCTCGCGCTCCCGATCCTCCTCGCCGCCCTCGGCGGCCTGTGGGCGGAACGCGCGGGCGTCGTGAACATCGGCCTCGAAGGCATGATGATCATGGGCACCTGGGGCGCCGCGTGGGCGGGCTACCAGTGGGGCCCCTGGGCGGCCCTCGTCTCGGCGGCCGTGTTCGGCGCGCTGGGCGGCCTCCTGCACGCCCTCGCCACGGTCACGTTCGGCGTGAACCACATCGTCTCCGGCGTGGCCATCAACCTCCTGGGCGCGGGCCTCACGAAGTACCTCTCCACGCTGATCTTCTTCCCCCTGTCGAACAACCCGCGCGAGTCCCCGGCGGTGCCCAAGTTCGACACCTACTCGGCGCCGGGCGTCTCCGACTGGCTCGCCGACCTCGAAGCGCAGCAGCGCGTCGGCATCTCCGACGTGGCCGGGATCGTCCGCGGCCTGATCACCGGCGTCTCGCCGCTGACCATGCTCGCCATCGCCCTGGTCGTCGGCAGCTACCTGCTGCTGTGGAAGACCCGCTTCGGCCTCCGCCTGCGCTCGTGCGGCGAGAACCCGGTCGCCGCCGAGTCCCTGGGCGTCAACGTCTACCTGCACAAGTACGTCGCCGTCATCGCCTCCGGCGCCCTCGCGGGCATCGGCGGCGCGGCCCTCGTCCTCAACCCGGGCCAACCGGGCTACCTGGAGGGGCAGACCAACGGCCGCGGCTTCATCGGCCTCGCCGCGCTGATCTTCGGCAACTGGCGGCCCGGCGGCCTCCTCGGCGGCGCGGCCCTGTTCGGCTACGCCGACGGCCTCCAGCTCCGCTCCGGCGGCAAGACGTTCCTCGCCCTCATCTACGGCGCGGTCCTGCTGCTCGCGGCCATCGTCGTCTGGCAGCTCGTCCGCCGCCGCTGGTTCGCCGCCGCCGCGGGCATCGTCGCCGCGGGCGCCCTCTACGCCGTGTACTACACCGTCGACGAGGTGCCGTCCGAGCTGACCACCTACGCCCCGCACGTGGTCACCCTGGTCGTCCTGGCGGCGGCGTCCCAACGCCTGCGGATGCCCGCGGCCGACGGCGTGGTGTACCGCCGTGGGTGACGTCGACTGGGAGGCGCTCCGCGCCAAGGCGGTCGAGGCCGCCCAAGCCGCCTACTGCCCCTACTCGAACCTCCAGGTGGGCGCCGCGGCCGTCTGCGACGACGGCCGCGTCATCACCGGCTGCAACGTGGAGAACGCCGCCTACGGCGTCGGGCTCTGCGCCGAGTGCACCCTCGCGGGCCAGCTCTTCCTCACCGGCGGCGGCAAGCTGGTCGCCCTGGCGTGCCGCAGCGGAGAGGGCGACCTGCTCATGCCCTGCGGCCGGTGCCGCCAGGTGATCTACGAGCTGGGCGGCCCCACCTGCCTGATCGACACCCCGTCCGGCGTCAAGCCGATGACCGAGGTCCTGCCCGACGCCTTCGGACCCGGAGACCTGCCGTGAACCACACCGCCGTGGACGTCATCAGGGCCAAGCGCGACGGCGGGGCCCTCTCCGACGAGCAGATCGACTGGGTGGTCGACGCCTACACCGAGGGCCTCGTGGCGGACGAGCAGATGTCCGCCCTGGCCATGGCCATCCTGCTGAACGGCATGACCGCGCGGGAAACCGCGCGCTGGACCCGCGCGATGGTGGACTCGGGCGAACGGCTGCACCTGGACGTCGGCCGCCCCACCGTCGACAAGCACTCCACCGGCGGCGTGGGCGACAAGATCACCCTGCCCCTGGCCCCGCTGGTGGCGGCCTGCGGCGCGGCGGTGCCCCAGCTCTCCGGGCGGGGCCTGGGCCACACCGGCGGCACGCTGGACAAGCTGGAGTCCATCCCCGGCTGGCGGGCGCAGCTGTCCGTGGACGAGGTCCGGGCGCAGCTCCGCTCGGTGGGGGCCGTCATCTGCGCGACGACCGAGGGCCTGGCCCCGGCGGACCGGAAGCTCTACGCCCTCCGCGACGTGACCGGCACCGTCGAGGCGATCCCCCTGATCGCCTCCTCCATCATGTCGAAGAAGATCGCGGAAGGCGCCGAGGCGCTGGTCCTGGACGTCAAGGTCGGCTCGGGCGCGTTCATGAAGTCCGAGGAGCGGGCCCGTGCCCTGGCGGCGGCCCTGGTCTCCATCGGCGTGGACCACGGCCTGGCCGTCTCCGCCCTGCTGACCGACATGTCCACCCCCCTCGGCAGGGCGGTCGGCAACGCGGTGGAGGTGGAGGAGTCCGTGGACGTCCTCAAGGGCGGGGGTCCGCAGGACGTGATCGACCTGACGGTCGCCCTCGCCCGGGAGATGCTGGCGCGAGCGGGCATCACCGCCGACCCGGCAGCCGTCCTGGCCTCGGGCGAGGCGTACGAGACCTGGGCGCGCATGATCCGCGCGCAGGGCGGCGACCCGGAGGCCGCACTGCCCCGCGGCGGGCACCGGCACGTGGTGACCGCCCCCGCCGACGGCTACCTGACCAGGCAGGACGCCTACGCGATCGGCGTGGCGGCGTGGCGCCTGGGCGCGGGCCGGGCCCGCAAGGAGGACCCGGTGCAGGCGGGCGCGGGCATCCTCTGCCTGGCCAAACCGGGCGAGCGGCTCGCCGAGGGCCAGCCCTTCCTCGAGCTGTACACCGACACCCCCGAGGCCATCCCGGCAGCCCTGGCCACGCTCGCGGACGCCCACGGGATCGGCGACGAACCGCCGCGCCCGACCCCGCTGGTCATCGACACCATCAGGGGCTGAGCACAGCTCGCGATCCCGGCCCCCGCGCGGGGGCCGGGATCGTCGGACCCCCGGGCACGACGAAGCAGGGGCCCCCGTGGCGGGGACCCCTGCGAGGCGCGATCCGCCGATGGTCAGCCGACCTGCCGACCGTCAGGCGCCCTCGGCCGTGAGGTCGTCGTCGTCCCGCACGTCGGACTTGGGCCCGTTCTTCCGGGTCCGCCGCTGCGGCCGGGGCAGCGCGGTGGGGGGCGGCGGCGGGGTGGGCGAACCGCCACCCAGGATCAGCTCCGCGAACGTGGCCATGGCCTCGTCCAGCTGACCGCCGATCCGCAGCTCCGACTCCTGGTTGCTCCGCCGCACCAGCGACGCCAGAGAGTCGGCGTCGGGCCGCGAGGACAGCGTGCCCTCGACCTTGGCGATGCCCTGCTCCACGACGCCGGACAGCTCGCCCAACCGCGCCGCGAAGTCGTCCTCCACGGAGTCGAGCCGCGTGGTCATGGTGTCCAACCGCGAGGTGACCTGCTCCAGGCGCTGCGCCAGCGCCTCCAGCCGGTCCGTCGCGTCGACCTGGTCGCGCGTCTCGTCCAGGGCCGCGTGCAGCGCCTCGCGCGCCTCGTCGAGCTTGCCGGTCACGGTGCTCCGCGTGTCGGCCAGCGACGAGTGCAGCGAGTCGCGCGTCTCGGTGAGCGAGGAGTGCAGCCCGTCCCGGGTGCTGTTGATGTTGTCGCGCGTCTCGTCGATGCGGCCGTGGAGCGCGTTCGTCGAGTCGGTGAGCGACCGCTGGAGCGCCTCGCGGGTGCCGTCGAGGTGCTCGTGCACGCCCTCGTCGACCTCGTCCAGGCGACCGCGCAGCGCGACCTCCAGGGCCTCGATGCGCTCGCGCAGCGGCGCGACGATCGCGTTCGGGAGCTGGTCGACCTTGGTGTCCTGCTTGTCCAGGTGCAGGTCGAGGTCGTCGATCCGCTTGTGGATGTGGGAGAGCTTGTCCTCCAGGCCGTCCATGCGGCCCGCGACGCCCTCGAACCGACCGGCCACCCCGTCCAGTCGGCCGTCGAGCTGCGCGAACGGCTTGGCCAGCTTGTCGACCAGGCCGTCGACGGCACGACCGATGCCCTGGACGGCGTTGTCCTGCGCCTCCAACCTGGCGAGCGCCTCGTCCAGCCGCTCGGCCAGCACGCTGATCTCGGTCCGGTCGGGCAGCTCGGACAGGCGCTTGCGAACGGAACCCAGCGACTCGAGCGGGGACATCCGTGCGTGGATCTCGTCCAGTGCGTCGAAGATCTGCTGCTGCTCGCTCTCACGGATCTCCGCGGCGCGCGTGAGCATGTTGCGCATCCGATCGAAGGACATCGTGGAGTTGTTGTTCTCGTTCACGGCTCGGGTGCCTTCGTCCAGGGGAGGGGAGACCTCCGGGAGCCTAACCAGGTTGGGGCTCGAAGCTGTACCAGCCCCCGACGGGGACCGCCCGCCTCGACCTTCCGTGTAGTCCGTTCGAGTTACCGAGGTCGACCCTACCCGAAAGTAACCTCAGGACCGGGTCTGACTGCGTCGCGTGAGCATCCGCCGTGCGAGTGACTAAAGCCGAGGTGGAGGTAGCGGAAAGTTCTGCATCACGACTGCACAACAACCAAACGAACCTGATCTAGTGGTTCTGCACACACACCCGTCCGAGTTAAGGACGTGATCATACCGGAACAAGATCATCGAACGCGGCAAGCGGGACGACGTGTCGCGCGACCCACCCGTATACGGTGACGCCATGCCGACCCCGCTTACCCAGGAGGCCCTCCGCAGCGCGCCGAAGGTGCTGCTGCACGACCACCTCGACGGTGGCCTCCGACCCCAGACGGTGATCGAACTCGCCGACGCCTGCGGCCACCAGGGCCTGCCCACGACCGACCCGGCCACGCTGGGCGAGTGGTTCCGCGACAACGCCAACTCCGGCTCGCTGGTCCGCTACCTGGAGGGCTTCGCCCACACCTGCGGGGTCATGCAGGACGAGGAGGCGCTGGTCCGCGTCGCCTCGGAGGCCGTGCAGGACCTCGCCGCCGACGGTGTCGTCTACGCCGAGATCCGGTACGCGCCCGAGCTGTTCACCGACAAGGGCCTCTCCCTCGAACAGGCCGTCGAGGCGGTCCAGGAGGGCTTCCGCAAGGGCGAGGAGGCCGCCGGCCGCACGATCCGCGTCGGCACCCTGCTCTGCGCGATGCGCCAGAACGACGGGTGGCAGCGCATCGCCGACCTGGTCGTCCGCTACCGGGACGCGGGGGTCGTCGGCTTCGACATCGCGGGCCCCGAGGCCGGGTTCCCGCCGAGCCGCGAGCTGTCCGCCTTCGAGTACCTGCGGCAGCAGAGCGCGCACTTCACCATCCACGCCGCCGAGGCCGCGGGCGTCGAGTCGGCCTGGGAGGCCGTGCAGCTCGCGGGCGCCGAACGGCTCGGGCACGGCGTGCGCCTGGCCGAGGACATCCGGGGCGACGAGGTCGGCCCGCTGGCCGCCTACGTGCGGGACCGGCGCATCGCGCTGGAGATGTGCCCCACGTCGAACGTGCACACCGGCGCCGTGGCGTCCCTCGCCGAGCACCCGATCAAGCGGATGCACGAACTCGGCTTCCGGGTCACCGTGAACACCGACAACCGCCTGATGAGCCAGGTGTCGCTGAGCGGCGAGCTCGCCACCGCGGCCGAGCACTTCGGCTTCGGCTGGGAGGACCTGCGCGCGTTCACCACGAACGCCGCGAAGGCCGCGTTCATCACGCACGAGGAGCGCGGGGCGCTGATCCGGAACGTGATCAACCCGGCGTTCGACGAACTGGGCGGGTGAGCGAAGGGGGCGGCCCCGCGAGGCCGCCCCCTCCCCACCGCCTGGTGGAACCGCCTAGTGGACCTTCAACCGGTCCTCGAACTGCGCCACGAGCGTGCGCCACGCCGTCACCTCGTCGTCGAACGGCGCACTGGGCGCCAGCCGCGTCGGGTCGGGCTTGAGCACGTAGTTGACCAGCCACCCCAGCCGCTCGGACCCGTTGAGCGCCACCTTCACGGTGTCGTCGTGGGCCCACTCGCCGGCGTCCTCCAACAGCTCCACGACCAGGTCGAGCTGCGTCGGGTCCACCGCGTCCGGGCCGTCGGCGATGTCCTCGTCCAGACCGGTGAGCACGTAGACGTTGTCCGGGTCGACCTCGACGTCCAGGTCGCCGCCCGTCGCCTTGGTGACCAGCTCGCCCCAGGTCGACACCTCGTTCATGTCGTTGTCGTCGGCCTCGACGATGAACCGGGCCAGCGCGCGCGGCGAGCCGAACACGTCGATCTTGCCCTTGCGGCCCAGGAACACCGGCTGGTCGTCCAGGTAGCAGCGCAGCGTGTAGTACTCGCCCGCGCCGGTGATGATCTTGATCGGGTCGATGCCGACCTCGCCCCAGAAGCCGACCGGCTCCTCGTCGGAGTCCTCGTCGTCCTCGTCCGACCCGACGGCGGCGGCGTTGGCCTCCTCGAACGCGGCCAACTCCTCCCGCGTGGTCCTCAGCGTCGTCTCGTCCACGTCGGGCGTCGTCACGACCTCGTCGATCGCGTCGAGCACCTCGTCCCACTTGTCGGAGACGACCTGGGCGATCTCGGTCCACAGCGCCTGGCCCTCGCGACCGGTGAACGGCAACGTGCCCTGCGGCAGCAGCGAGAAGCCCTCCGCCGAGTCCAGGATCTCGTGCACCTTCTCCAGGTCGCACACGTCCGCCAGCGAGCGCACGATCGAGATCACGTCGGCCAGCTCGCCGATGACCCAGGTGTCGGGCTCCTCGGCGACCAGCTCCGGCACGCCCACCAGGTCGAACTGGTGGTTGTCGTCCGGCGACAGCTCACCGACCGTCAGCGCGGGCACCACGTGCCACGCCGGGTGGTCGACCAGGTCGTGCTCCTCGGCCGTGCGCACGAACGCCGCCAGGTGCGCGGCATCGGGAAAGACGTACAGGTCCTCCTCGTGGCCGAGGAACGCTTCCCACTCCTCGCCCTCTTCCCGCCAGCGGGGAGCCCACAGGGTGACGACATCACCCTGGGTGAGTCCCAGCTCGATCGGGACGATGTCCTGTGCCATCCGACCTCCCGGTCACGCCATGCCCCTTTGCGATGCGGGGCAAGAGTACGGGGTCGATCACCCACTACTGCCGTTGACCACGGAAAGGGTCGGCGAAGTAGTCGTCGTCGTCGACCTCCCCGGGTTCTCCGCGGTGGCGCGCGGGGGGTGAAGGCCGAGGTCGGCGGGAGAACGGGCCCGGCGCGACCGGGCCCGGCGGGACCGGCCCCGAAGCTGCGGGGCCCGAAGCCACGGGAGCCGCGGCGGCGGGCGGACGCGCCGCCCGGGCGAACGGCGGCGGCCCGGCGAACGCCTCCACCGCCATCGCCACGCCGTCACCCAGCGACTTCGCCAGCTCGTCGTAGCTCCGCTGCACCGCCACCCCGGTGGCCAGCGCCGCCGTCTCCACGACCAGCGCGCCCACCGCCTGCGGCCCCCGCGCCAACGCCGCCGGGTGCAGGTCGAGCGCCACCAGTTCGCCGCCGGCCGTCGCCGTCACGCGGGCCAGGCCCGACGGGTGCTCCGCGCTGCCGGTCGTCCGCGCCAGCACGCGGGTCAGGGCCTCGGCGGCGGCGAGCTTCTCCTCCGCGCTCACCGCACACCCCTCGGGAAGCCGAAGTCCTCGTCCGGACCGCGCTCGAACCCGATCTCCGCCAACGCGGCCACCGCCTCCGGCTCGACGACCCGCTCCAACGACCGGTCCGCCGCGTCCCGCGACGCCCGCCGCGACACCCGCAGGATCTCGTCGGCCAGCGCCCTCGGCCCCATGCGCAGCGCCGCCGGCGACACCCGCACCTCGCGCGGCGGTCCTCCCGGGACCGCCACCACGGTGACCGCGCCGTCCGGCGACGACGCCCGGCCGAACACCGGTCCCGTGCGCGCCACGTGCTCGGCGGCCCGCCGCCCCGCCTCCGCGACCCGCCGGGCCGCCCTCTCCACCTCGTCCACGTCGTCAGCCCGTCGGTCGGTAGAAGCCGTAGAAGGACATGCCGCTGTTGCCGGTGCGGATCGCGCCGACCTGCACCGGGTCGCCCGCCTCCACCATCTGCCCGTTGCCGATCACCATGGCCACGTGCCCGTCCCACACCACCAGGTCACCGGGCAGCAGCTGGTCGGCCGGCACGGAGGCGCCCATCGCCTGCGAGGACGCGGGGCGCGGGAGGTCGAACCCGGCGCCCGCGTACGCCCACTGCGTCAGGCCGCTGCAGTCGGTTCCCCGCGGCGGGTTCGCGCCGCCCCACACGTACGGGGTGCCCAGCGCCGACAACGCGTTGCGCACGGCTTGCGCGGCGACCTCGTTGGGCGCTTCGGCGGAGCTGCCGTCCGGCAGGTTGACGCCCACGCCGGTCCCCGGCTGGGGCGGGATGGCCACCGGCAACCGCGGACCGCTGCCGCCGCCACCGCCCGACCCGCCGCCCGACCCACCGCCGCCGCCCGACCCACCGCCGCCGCCGGACCCGCCACCGGTCCCCGACCCGTTCCCGCTCCCGTTGCCGGAGCCGCTCCCGCCGTCGCCGACCGACGACACGGACGTGGTGCCGCCCTCGGCACCCAGCGGAGCCCCGAGCCCGGCGAAGTCCGGCTGCCGGAGCCCCTGGAGCAGGGCGACGACCGCGGTCAGCTCGCCGCGGACCCGCTCCAGCTCCTGCCCGGTCTTCCCCTCGTACTCCCGCGCCTTGGCCGTCACCTCGGCCGCGACCGCGAGCACCGCGCCGATCCCGCCCAGCACCGACGCCGCCGCGGCGGCCGCGAGCCGGGGCCAGGCCCACCCGGTGAACTCGTCGATGAGCCCCCGGATCGCGGTGCGGCCGGACGTCACCGCGTCCACCGCCGTCGTCACCGCCTCCCGGGTGGCCGTCGCGTTGCGCGCCAACGCGCCCACCCCGCCGGAGAACGCCGACACCCGCTCCTGGAACGCGTTCGCCTTCTCGCCGTACCAGGTGGCCAGCGCGGCGTTCGCGGCACCGGTGTGCCTGCCGTCGACCTCGGTCAGCGCCGAGGACGCCCGCCCGAACGCGTCGGCCGCGCCCGACGCGGCGCCGGTGTCGCCCTCCAGCCGGGCGAGGTGGTCCTCCATCGGCCGGACCAGACCCGCGAGGAAACCTGCGACGTCCACGTCAGCCCCGGTACGCCCGGCCGAGGTCGGCGCCCGTCGCCGCTTCCTGCTCCACGTACGCCTCGCCCGACTTCCGCACGGCGTCGGCGAACCCGGTCAACCCGGCGGCCGCCGCGGCGACACCGTCCACTTGGGCCTGCGCGGCCCGCTGGAAGGCGGCGCCCAGGCCGACCTCGTCGCCGATCCTCCCGAAGCTGCCCGCGGCCAACGCCGTCGTGCCCGCCAACGTCGACGTGCCGACCTCGCCGACCTCGCCCGCCAACCCGGCGGCGGCGCCGCCGTACGCCGACAGCGCCGCGGTGTCGACGCCGAAACCCCGTTCCACGCTCACGTCCCCCTCGCGGTGCCTTCCCGAGCCCCCGGTCGCCGGGGTGCCCGTGCGAGCCGATCCTGCCCGATGGCGCGGGCCGACGTGCCGCGTTCCGGCGGATCGTCCCCGATGGGCGGTACCGCGGCGGGGTATCGCGACCTGATCATGTCGGGGTGGGTGTTGTGCGCCATTGGGAACGGATCGTGGCGTGGCTCGACGATCACGCGCCCTCGACCCGAGCGGTGTTCGCGCCCCCCGAGGGCCCCGCCGCCGTCGAGGCGCTGGTGGCCGCCACCGGACTCGACCCGCCCGACGACCTGCGTGCGTGGTGGGCCGTCTGCGGCGGCACCGCCGACCTGGCGTTCGCCGAGGTGCTGCCGCCCTTCTACACCCCGCTCGGCCCGTCGGACTCGCTGCGCTCGTGGCGGCTCAAGGAGCGGTTCTGGCCCGGCGACCCGGCCACGGAGGCGGGCACGCCGACCACCGGGTTCCACCCCCGGTGGCTGCCGATCGCGTTCGACGGCTGCGGTGACGCCCTCGCCGTGGACCTGCGGCCCGGCGTGCTGTCCGGCTGCGTGGTCGAGTGGGACCGCGAGGCGGGGGAGATGCCCAAGCCGCAGTGGACGAGCCTCGACGAGATGCTGGACGGGATCGCCACGGCCCTGGAGCACCGCGGCGCGCTCGGCCACTGCGAACCGCTCGTCACGACCGACGGCCGCCTGGGCTGGCGCACGAACTAGGCCGCCGGCCCTGCCGCGACCGGGTGATCCGGAGGAACGGGTCTTCCCGGCTCACGGCCTGGCGGTGGCATGGCGAACGTCCACGACGTGGCCGCGGCCGTGCTCGACGCCGGTCCGAGTCGCCGGTGAAGCTCCTCCGCACGCCCGGGCGTGGCACCTGGCCGGGCACGACGAGCCGCTGTTCGACGCCCGGATCGAGGCGTGGTGGCGCGGCCCGGTGGTGCCCGGGTCCTACCACCGCCACCAGGGCCGGTCCGAGCCCGCCGCGCCGGCCGAGCGCGAGCGCACCGCGGTGCGCTCGGTGGCCGAGCGGTACGGCCACTTCGGCAGGCGGGAGCTGAGCGACATGGCGCACGCGGAGGAGCCGTGGCGCGTGGCGACCTGCCGGAGTCCGAGCCCGGCAGCGGGTCGCTCGGGCACGACGTGCCGGCCCGGTACTCCCGCCGGCTGACCCGCACCCCCGACGACACCTCGCCCGCGCACGGTTCCCGGACCGGTTCTCGTCCACTTCGCCGAGGTCGACGCGCTGCGCCCGTTCCGGGAGGGCAGCGATCGCGCGCGGCGGGCGTTCTCCGGGCAGCCGGCGCCGGAGGCCGGGTGGCGCGTCGCGGTCGCCCAGCCGGACCCGGTGGCGTTCACGGCCGCCTGCCGCGCGGGCACGACCGGACCCCGGACGCCCTGCGTGGTGTTCGACCAGGTCTGAGGCCCGCCTGACGGGGTACCCGGCGGCATGACCAGCTACGAGTACCGCGCGCCGGTCGGGATGGCCGCGCAGGAGTTCTTCGGGTTCCTCGCGCGCCCCGGCAGCCTGTCCCAGCACCTGCCCGGCCTGTCCGGGACGACCCCGGGCGTCGACCAGGACAGGCGGGTCGTGACGTGGGACGAGAACGGCTACCGAGGCGAGCTGACCGTCGTCGAGGACGGCGCCGGGCAGAGCGAGATCGTGATCGTCGTGGAGACCGAGCAGGGCGGTGACGTGCGCAAGGAGTTGGCGGAGGCGGTCGCCGCGGTGTCCCACCGGGCGACCGCCGAGGCCGAGACCAGCGCCACCGCGGAGGAGAACAGCTGGTATTGATGTGACGCAGATCACGTAAAATCGAGAACCTCGTCCGGGCAGCCGGTCGTCTTGCCGGGTGTGGACGAGGAGAGGTTGGTGCGGGCGGTCGCCGGGGGCGACCGCGCGGCCTTCGAGGAGCTGTACCGGCGGACGTCGCCGTGGCTCGCCGTGCGCCTGCGCCGCCGGTGCTCCGACGAGCAGGTCGTCGCCGAGGTGATGCAGGAGACATACCTGGCGGTGTGGCAGGCGGCGGGCTCGTTCGCGGGCTCGGCGGTGGACGGCACGGCCGTCGGCTGGCTGTGGACGATCGCCGCCCGCCGCCTGGTCGACGCGTTCCGCAGGCGCGCCCGGCAGGACCGGGCGCCCGACACCTCCCCGACCCCCGCCCCCGCCCCCGCCGCCGAGGACGAGGTCCTGGCCGGCGCGCTGGGCGACGAGGTGGGCGGCGCGCTGCGCGACCTCGCCCCCGAACTCAGGCAGGTCCTCCAGGCGATGGTGCTCGACGGGCTGACCGTGCGCGAGACCGCCGTCCTGCTCGGGGTGCCCGAGGGCACCGTCAAGACCCGCGCTCGGCGGGCGCGCACCGCGATGCGGGAGGCACTGTCATGAGGGAGCACGCGCCCGGGAACGACCCCCGGAACGGCGACGGGCACGCGTCCGCCGACCTGATCGCCCGCTACGCCGCGGGCGACGACATGCCCGCCGACCTGCTGTGGGCCGTCGAGGCGCACCTGGAGACCTGCGGGCTGTGCCGGTTGCGGCTGGCCGACGCGGCCCCGCCGCGGGTCACGGCGCTGACCGAGGCCGTGTGGGCGGACCTCGACCCGCCCGGCACGCCCGCGCCGCACCGGCGGCCGCTCGCCCGCTGGGCCCCGCCCGCGCTGGTGCCGTGGTTCGCGATGACCACGTTCGTCGTGCTCCTGGCGCTGCTCGTGGACCTCGTCGCGCCCAGCGGCGTGACGGCGTCGGCGGTGCTGCTGCTCGCGCCGGTCGTGCCGCTGCTCGGCGTCGCCGGGGCCTGGTCGCGCTCCCTCGACCCGGCCTACGAGCTGGTCGTGTCGACGCCGCGCGCCGGTCTGCGACTGCTCCTGCGCCGGACGTTCGCCGTGCTCGTGGTCGTGCTGCCGGTCCTGCTGGCGGCCGGGTGGCTGACCGGCGCGTCCCCGGCCTACTGGCTGCTCCCGTGCCTGGCGGTCACCTCGGTGACGCTCGCGCTCGGCAGCGTCCTCGGCGTGCGCCGGGCCGCGATCACCACCGCGTCGCTGTGGGCGGCGCTGGTGGTCGGCCCGGCGGTGGTGCTCGGCGGTGTGCCCGGCGTGCTCGCACCCGGTGCGGCGCCGCTGTGGGCGGCGGCGCTGACGGGGGGCGCCGCCGCCGTGTTCTTCAGGTCCGCGGCGTACGCGCGATCGTGACGGAGGAGGAAATGGTGCGAGCGGTGGGTGCGGCGGAGGTCGCGCCGACGGGGTACGCCTGGCAGGTCAGGGCGGAGGGCCTGCGCGTGCGCGCGGGCCGGCGGATGGCGGTCGACGGGCTGGACCTGCGGCTGGGCCGCGGCGTGCACGGCCTGCTCGGCCCGAACGGCGCGGGCAAGACGACGCTGATCCGGGCGCTGGCGACCGTGCTGCGGCCCGCGTCGGGGGAGTTGGAGGTGCTCGGCTCGTCGGTGACCGGCCACGTCGACCTGAGGTCGGTGCGGCGGTCCCTGGGGTACCTGCCCCAGGACTTCGGCTACTACAAGCGGTTCACGGTGCGCGAGTTCGTCGAGTACGTGGCCTGGCTCAAGGAGATGCCCAAGCGCGACGTGCCCGGCGCGGTGCAGCGGGCCGTGGAACGGGTCGGGCTCGCCGACCGCGCCGACGACCGGCTCAAGACGCTGTCCGGCGGCATGGTGCGGCGGGCGGGCATCGCGCAGGCGATCGTCAACGACCCCGAGGTGCTGCTGCTGGACGAGCCGACGGCCGGGCTCGACCCGGCGCAGCGCGTCCGGTTCCGCGAGCTGGTGCAGGAACTCGGCGCCGACGCGTGCGTGGTGATCTCCACGCACCTCGTGGAGGACGTCGCGGCGGCGTGCGCGGACGTCGCGCTGGTGTCCGCGGGCAAGGCCGTGTTCCAGGGCACGCCCGACGAGCTGGCCGCCGCGGGCGGACCGGACGACGTCGGCGACAGCCCGCTGGAGCGCGGCTACTCGGCGCTGCTCGGGGGTGCCTGGTGAGGCGGGTCCTCGGGATCGAGCTGCGGCGCGGCTCGGCCCTGCTGCTCGGCGCCGCGGTGGCGCTGCTTGTGGTGGGGCTGCTGGACTGGGCCCCGTCGATCAAGAACAGCACGGCGTGGACGCGCCAGTGGTCGACGATGGCCGAGTGGGCGCGGTTCATGCTCGTCTTCGCCTGGCCGCTCGCGCTCGGCGTGGGCGCGCTCCAGGGCCTGCGGGAGCGGCGGTCGGGCGTCGGGGAGCTGTTCTCGTCCACGCCGCGCCCCCGCGCGCACCGCGTGGCCGGCACGTTCGGCGCGCTCGCCGTCGGCCTCGTCGGCGGCTGCGCGGTGGTGCTGGTGGTGGGCGGCGTGCAGGTCGCGTCGGCCACCGACCACCTGCACTGGCGCTGGGTGCCCGCCGCGCTCGTCGGGGCGCTCGCCCTGGTCGCCGCCGCGTGGCTCGGCTGGGCGCTGGCGCAGCTGGTCGCGTCACCGCTGCTGCCGCCGGTCCTGGCGGTGGGCGCCATGGTGCTGATGGCCTTCGCCCAGGGAGCGGACGCCGGGGAGGCGTTCCGGTGGGCGTTGCTGCTGCCGTTCCTGCCCCAGCCGGAAAGCGCGTTCACGTCCGTCACCGGGACGGTGAGCGCCGTGCAGGCGCTGTGGTGGGCCGCCCTGGCCGCCTCGGCGTTCCTGGTGGTCGGGCTGCCGCGCAGGCGGTGGGCCGCGGTGCTCCCGGTGCTGCTGGCGGGCGCGGTCGCGGTGCCGCTGCTGCCCACCTCGGAGCAGGAGGCCCGACGGGTGGACCCGGTCGCCGCCGAACTGGTGTGCGCCGACGGGCTGTGCCTGACCCGGGCACACGAGGACGAGCGGGCCGCCCTCGCCGGACCGGCTCGCGAGGCGCTGCGGCGGCTGGCGGGGCTGCCGTCCCCGCCCACCTCGGTCCGTGAGGTCGCGGCGCCCGTGCACCAGCGGCAACCGCGCGGGCCGGAGTCGACCGACGCGGTGTGGGTGGCCCTGGACGAGTTCACCTACTTCCGGCGGGACCCCCTGCCGGCGGACCGGCTGGTGCGGCACCTGCTCGCCGGGGCGGGCACCCGCACGTGCCTCGGCGTCCGGCACGAGCAGGAGGACGCGGTGCGCGAGACCGCGGCGCGGGCCGTGATGGGCTCGTGGCCGACCGGGCGGTTGGAGGAGCTGCCCGGCTACCAGGCGGGGGCGGGGGACGAGGCCGACGCGCTGGCCGCGTCCGCCTGGGACGCGCTGCGGGCGCTGCCCGAGGCGGAGCAGGCCGCGCGGGTGCAGGCGGCGCGCGACGCGCAGAGCGCGTGCTCCGGCGACCCCTACGCCGTGCTCACCGGGACGTCGTGATGCGCTGGGCGCTGCTGTACGCCCGGTCGCGGGAGGTGCCGGCGTCCGCCGCGGTCGTCGTGGTGGCGGTGACGCTGCTCGGGCTGCCCGAGGGGGACCTGCGGCTGTCCGCGTTCGCCGCCGCCGTCGGGGTGGCGGCGCTCGCGCTCGGCCTCGGCGCGCACGACGTGGCGCTCGACCGCGGCGCGGCGTTCGGCTGGCCGCCCCGCCGGGCCGCGCACCTGCTGCTCGGCGGCCTGTTCGTCGGCGGCCTGCTGCTCACCGTCGGACCGGACGTCCCCGACCACGCGGTCGTGTGGCGCAACGTCGCCGGCCTGGGCGGCCTGGCCGCGCTCGGCGCGCTGCTGTTCGGCTCGCGCACCGCGTGGGCGCTGCCCGTCACGTGGACCGGCGCCACCCTCGTGGTCCCCTCCGGCGACCTGTGGTTCGAGGAGCTGCTCGGCTGGCCCGTGCAACCCGCCGGCACCACCTCGGCCACCACGACCGCGCTGGTCCTGGGCCTGGCCGGCCTCCTCGCCGGCACCGCCCGGACCACCCGCCGCTGACCCGCCGCGGTCCGACGCCCGGCGTCGGACCGCGGCGGCCCGGGGTCAGGTGCCGGTGGGGTGCCAGACGGTCTTCGTCTCCAGGAACGCCCGCAGGCGGGACAGGTCCGGCTCGCGGGTGAAGTCCTCGGCCGGCCGGGTGCGCGGCACGCGCTTCACCGTGCCCGCCGCCGAGCGCTCCAGGTCGGCGCGGGCCTGCTCCGGCGCGCCGGTCAGGTCGAGCGCGTTCACGTCGGCGTGCGACGCGAGCCACGGCGCGATCTCCGCCGTCCGCCCCGTCAGCACGTTCACCACCCCGCCCGGCACGTCGGACGTCGCCAGCACCTCGGACAGCGTGATCGCGGGCAGCGGCCGGTCCTGCGACGCCACGACCACCGCCGTGTTGCCGGTTGCGATGACCGGCGCGATCACGCTCACCAGGCCCAGCAGCGACGACTCCTGCGGCGCCAGCACGGCGACCACACCCGTCGGCTCCGGCACCGAGAACGAGAAGTACGGCCCCGCCACCGGGTTCGCCGCACCCAGCACCGTGGCGAACTTGTCGGTCCACCCCGCGTACCAGACCCAGCGGTCGACGGCCGCGTCCACCAGCGACTGCGCCTTCTTCAGCGGCACGCCCTCGGACGCGGCGACCTCCGCCGCGAACTGCTCGCGGCGGCCCTCCAGCACCTCGGCCACCCGGTACAGCACCTGCCCGCGGTTGTACGCCGTCGCACCCGACCACCCCGCGAACGCCTTGCGCGCCGCGACCACCGCGTCCCGGGCGTCCTTGCGCGACCCCTGCGCGGCGTTGGCCAGGAACGCGCCCTTGGCGTCCACGACCGGGTAGGAGCGCCCCGACTCCGACCGGGGGAACCCGCCCCCGACGTAGAGCTTGTACGTCTTCGCCACGGCGATGCGGTCAGACATCGAGGTACGCCTCCAGCCCGGTGCGGCCGCCCTCGCGGCCGAAGCCCGACTCCTGGTAGCCGCCGAACGGGGCGGTCGGGTCGAAGCGGTTGAACGTGTTGGCCCACACCACGCCGGCGCGCATCTTCTGCGCCGCCCACAGGATGCGGGAGCCCTTCTCGGTCCAGATGCCCGCGGACAGCCCGTACGGCGTGTTGTTCGCCTTGGCCACCGCCTCGTCCGGCGTGCGGAACGTCAGCACCGACAGCACCGGCCCGAAGATCTCCTCGCGCGCGATCCGCATCGCCTGCGACACGTTGGAGAACACGGTCGGCGCGAAGTAGAAGCCCTTGTCCGGCAGCGGGCACGCCGACGTCCAGCGCTCGGCGCCCTCCTCCTCGCCGGACGCCGCCAGCTCCTGGATCCTCACCAGCTGCTCGCGCGAGTTGATCGCGCCGACGTCGGTGTTCTTGTCCAGCGGGTCGCCGACGCGCAGCGTGGACACGCGCACGCGCAGCTTCTCCAGCAGCTCCTCGGCCACCGACTCCTGCACCAGCAGCCGCGACCCCGCGCAGCACACGTGGCCCTGGTTGAAGAAGATGCCGTTGACGATGCCCTCGACGGCCTGGTCGAGCGGGGCGTCGTCGAACACGATGTTCGCCGCCTTGCCGCCCAGCTCCAGGGTGAGCTTGCGGTTGGTGCCCGCGAGCTGCCGCTGGATGGCCTTGCCGACGTCCGTCGAACCGGTGAACGCGACCTTGTCCACGTCCGGGTGGTTCACGACGGCCGCGCCGACGTCACCCGCGCCGGGCAGGATGTTGACCACGCCGGGCGGCAGGTCGGCCTGCTGGATGATCTCGGCGAGCACCAGCGCGGTCAGCGGCGTCGTCTCGGCGGGCTTGAGCACCACGGTGTTGCCGCAGGCCAGGGCGGGCGCGATCTTCCACGCCGCCATCAGCAGGGGGAAGTTCCACGGGATGACCTGGCCGGCCACGCCCAGCGGCCGCGGGTCCGGCCCGTGGCCCGCGTAGCCGAGCTTGTCCGCCCAGCCCGCGTGGTAGAAGAAGTGCGCGGCGGCCGTGGGCACGTCCACGTCCCGCGACTCCTTGATCGGCTTGCCGTTGTCCAGCGACTCCAGCACGGCCAGCTCGCGACCGCGCTCCTGGACGAGCCGGGCGATGCGGAAGAGGTACTTGGCCCGCTCGGAGCCGGGCATCCTCCCCCACACCCGGTCGTAGGCGCGGCGGGCGGCCTTCACGGCCTTGTCGACGTCCGCGGTGGTGGCCGTGGAGACCTCGGCGAGCACCTCCTCGGTGCCCGGGTTGATCGTCTTGAGCGGTTCGCCGCCGCCCTCGACGAACTGGCCGTCGACGAACATCCGGTAGGTCGGCTTGAGGTTCGCGATGTCCCGCGACTCGGGCGCGGGCGCGTATTCCCACATGTCTCAGTCCACCGTCACGTAATCGGGGCCGCTGTAGTGGCCGTCCAACTGGGTGCGCCGCTGCATCAGCAGGTCGTTGAGCAGCGTGGAGGCGCCGAACCGGAACAGGTCCGCGGTCAACCACTCGGGGCCCGCGACCTCGTGCACCGCCACCAGGTACTTGATCGCGTCCTTGGTGCTGCGGATGCCGCCCGCGGGCTTCACGCCCCGCAGCCCGCCGGTCAGGGTGTACCAGTCGCGCACCGCCTGGAGCATCACGTGCGCCACCGGCAGCGTCGCGGCGGGCGACACCTTGCCGGTGGAGGTCTTGATGAAGTCGCCGCCCGCGAGCAGGCCCAGCCACGAGGCGCGGCGCACGTTGTCGTAGGTCGCCAGCTCGCCGGTCTCCAGGATGACCTTGAGGTGCGCGTCGCCGCACGCGTGCTTGACCTGCACGATCTCGTCGAACACCTGGCCGTAGCGGCCGGAGAGGAACGCGCCCCGGTCGATCACCATGTCGATCTCGGTGGCGCCCGCTTCCACCGCGAACGCGGTGTCCTCCAGCTTCACCTTCAGCGACGAGCGGCCCGACGGGAACGCGGTGGCCACGCTGGCCACGTTGACGCCCGTGCCCTCCAGCTCCTTCACGGCGGTCGCGACCATGTCCGGGTACACGCACACCGCGGCGACCCTCGGCACCTCCGGCCGCTCCGGGTCGGGCCTGCGCGCCTTGGCCGCGAGGGACCGCACCTTGCCGTGCGTGTCCGCGCCCTCCAGCGTGGTCAGGTCGACCATGGAGATCGCCGTGTCGATCGCCCACAGCTTCGCGGCCTTCTTGATGCTGCGCGTCCCGAGACCGGCCGCGCGTTGTTCGACGCCGACCTGGTCCACCCCGGGCAGCCCGTGCAGGAACCGGCGCAGCGACGCGTCGTCGCGGACGGCGTCGGCGAGCACCGGGGGCAGCGACGCCTCTGTCGATGGAGCAGCCATGCCGCCGAGTCTAGGCGGAGTGGGACGGCCGTCCTAAGTGAGCGGGTCCGGGCAGGTCAAGGCCGGTCCGGGGGTCCCCTCAGCCTTCGATCTCGTCCCGCTTCACGCCCTTGACCTTCTTCTTCTTGGGGCGGCGCACCTCGACCCCGGCCATCACCGCGAAGCCGGTGATGCGCACCACCGGACCGCCCGGGATGGTCGGTTCACCCTTGTGGGTCGAGTCCTCGAAGGCGCCCATGAACCCGATGCCGTCCACGCGCACGGTGACGTCCGGCGGCACGATGATCTCGATGCCGCCCATCAGCGCGTAGGCGTTGATCGTCGTCTCCTGCTGCGCGAACCGGGCGCGGGTGAGGTCCAGCTGGACGCCTCCCATGATCGCCACGGCGTTGTGCGTGGCGGGCACGACCCACTCGCCGCGCCGCTCGACGCCGGACCAGAACGCGAACGACGTGGCCGAGCCCGGCGTGCCGCCGATCCGCGTGGACGGCAGGTTCTGCTGGAGCGGAGCCGGCAGCACGGTGGGCGTCGCGACGCCGAGGTCGGCGGTCAGCGGCACCAGGTCGCCGTAGGTCTTCGACGCGTACACCGCCGCCAGGCGCTCGTCCAGCTCGCCCAGGTCGAGCCGGCCCTCGCCGTGGGCCTGCTGGAGCACCCGGGCGACCTTCTCGCGGTCGGCGTCCGAAGCGCGCATCTGACGGGGGTCCGGGACCAGCTCGTCGCTCACACGGGTGAGTCTAGGAGCACGTCGTGCGTTTGACGACGGAACGCGGGATCGCGCCGGAACCGGTCGCGGTCGCGTCGGTCACGTCCCGGTGGCGGTGAGGACGAGCGTGCCCGTCCCGACGTCCGGGTACGCCGCGCCCACCACCCGTCCTGGGAGAACGCGCTGGTCGACACCTCACCGGTGCCGAACGGGCCGGGTGGGAGCGCGTCGCGCGGACCGTCCGCCACCGACGGCTCGCGGCCTTCCGCGACCGGGTGGTGCGCCGACACCGGGCCGGTCACCCGGTCGGCCGGCGGCGTCACCACCGCGTCGGTCCGGCAGGTCGAGGGGCCGGGCACGTCGGCGCGCCCGTACGTGCCCGACGTCCACCGCGCGCACGCCGGGGTCCCCAGCCCCGGGACCGCGACCGCCCACGGCCTCCCGGACGACCGGCCGCGGATCGCACGCCGGCCGCGTCCGGGGAGCGGGATCAGCTCGGCCGGCGAACCGGGAGACCGGCGGTCGTGTAGATCGCGTCGATCACCCGCATGCCGGCCACCGCGTCGTCGGCCGTCGTCGGGAACGGCGTGCCGTGCAGGACCGCGTCGGCGAACGCGTCCAGCTGGTAGGCGTAGGACGGCCGGCGGTCGAAGCGCTCCACCCGGCGCTGCCCTTCGAGCTTCACGGTGAGCCGGTGGCCCAGTTGCGGCATGAAGGGGTTGAGCACGCGCATCTCGCCGCGCTCCCCGATGACCCTCGCCGACAGCTTGAGCAGCGAGCGCGACCACATCGACGTCACCACGGTGCCGGTGTGCCCGGCCGGGAACAGCAGGCCCGCCCGCATCGCCCGGTCCACGCCCTCGCCCTTGAGCAGCGCCCGCGCCGACCGCACCTCGGGCTCGCCGCCGCCCAGCAGCCGCACCAGGTTCACCGGGTAGCACCCGGCGTCCATCAGCGCGCCGCCCGCCAACCCCAGCGAGTACCGGATGTCGCCGAACCTCGGCAGCGGGAACGACATGCGCGCGTCGACGTGCCGCAGCGGCCCCAGCTCGCCGACGACCTCGACCATCCGCGCGACCAGCGGGTGGTAGCGGTAGTGGAACGCCTCCATCACCACCAGCCCGCTCGCGTTCGCCACCTCGGCCACCTCGGCCGCCTCGTCGGCGTTGGCGGCGAACGGCTTCTCGCACAGCACGTGCTTCCCGGCCGCCAACGCCCTCAACGTCCACTTCCCGTGCAGCCCGTTGGGCAGCGGGATGTAGACCGCGTCGATGTTGGGGTCGTCCAACAGCGCCTCGTAGCTGTCGTGCACCTTGGCGACCACGTGCCGGTCGGCGAACTTCCGCGCCCGCCCGGCGTCCCGCGCCGCCACCGCCGCCACTTCGACCGCCGTCGAGGACCGAGCCGGTCGAACCACTGCCGCCGGCGCGATCCGCGCCGCACCCAAGATCCCGATCCGCACGTGGTCGGTCATGTCAGGGACGCTACCCGCGCGAGCGCCTCGTCAACCCCGAGCCGCCGAACGCGCGGCCGGCGCGGGGGCGGTCGGCCGACGGCGGCGACCCGACCGGGGGTGTCACATACTGTTCGACCATGGACGTCCTCGTCGTCGATCACCCCCTCGCGCGTGCGCGGTTGACCACCATGCGCGACGCGCGCACCGACAACGCGGCGTTCCGCGCCGCGCTGCACGAGCTGACCGTGATGCTGGTCTACGAGGCCAGCCGCGAAGCCCCGGTCGCCGAGCAGAAGGTGCACACGCCGGTCGCCCGCACCACCGGGTACCGGCTGGCGAACCCGCCGCTGCTGGTGCCGGTGCTGCGCGCCGGGCTGGGGATGGCCGACCAGGCGCACAAGCTGATCCCCGACGCGCAGATGGGGTTCGTCGGCCTGGCGCGCGACGAGGAGACGCTCCAGCCCACGCCGTACATGGAGTCGCTGCCGGAGAGCCTGGCCGGGCGGCCGGTGTACGTGCTGGACCCGATGCTCGCCACCGGCGGGTCGATGGCCTACACGATCCGCCTGCTCACCGACCGGGGCGCGACGGACGTGACCGCGATCTGCGCGCTGGCCGCGCCGGAGGGCATCGAGCACCTGGCCGACTCCGGCCTGCCGGTGCGCCTGGTGACCGCCAGCGTCGACGAGCGCCTGAACGACTCGGGCTTCATCGTCCCGGGCCTCGGCGACGCCGGCGACCGCCAGTACGGCTCCGTCTGACCCACCCACCCCGCGAGTCGTACGTCCGCACCCCGCGAGTCGTACGTCCAGGGCCCCTGAGTTCTACATTCGCGCTCACACCGGCAGGCATGAGCGCGTGACTCGCGGTCGTGAACGCCGACCTCGCGGGGCGTGGACGTACGACTCGCGGGGCGTGGACGTACGACTCGCGCGGGGTGGGGTTACGACTCGCGGGTGAGGTCGGCGGCGTGGTCGGCGGCCCACTCGGCCAGGGTGCGGCCGCGCCTGCCGGTGACCTCGGTGAAGTCCGGGGTCACGGCGGCAGGCTCCTCGGCGTGCTGCGCCATGTACCCCAGCAGGTACTCGGCCACGTCGTAGGGCAGGCCCTCGTCGCGGATCAGCGCGGCCCGCGCCTGCCCGTAGGTGAGGCGCTCGAACCGGATCGGCCGACCCAGGCCCCGCGCGAACGCCTCCGCCTGCTGCCGGTGCGTCAGCGCCTCGGGGCCGCTGAGCGTGTAGGCGCGACGCTCGTGCCCGTCGCGGAGCAGGGCGTGCACGACGACCTCGGCCACGTCTGCCTCGTGCACCGGCGCACCGACCGAGTCCGGGAACGGGGCGCGCACCACGTCCTCCTCCCTGATGCCGCGCGCCCAGACCAGCTTGTTGGCCATGAACTCGCCGGGCCGGACGTGCGTCCACGCCACCCCCGACGCCTCCACCACCCGCTCCACGTCGCGGTGCAGCTCGTAGCTGCCCGGCCGCCGCGCGGTGACCGCGCTGCTGGACAGGAACGCCACCCGCCGCAGGTCGGGCGCGGCCGCCAGGAAGGCCTCGGCGTGCGCGGGCGCCTCGTCCGACTCGACGACCGCGATCAGGTACGCCGCCGTCACGCCCGCCAGCGGCAGGTCGGCCGGTCGGGTCAGGTCGCCCGCCACGACCTCCGCGCCGGCCGGCAGGTCCGCCCGCGCCGGGTCACGGGTGAGCGCCCGCACCGGCACGCCCGCCGCCACGAGCTGTTCCACCACGGAGCGTCCGATCGTGCCGGTCGACCCGGTGACCAGGATCGTCACGTGTTCCCCCTAGAACCTCGGTGTTCAAATTTGAGTACCGAAGCTAGCGCGGTGGGGCGGTCACACGCACATGCAAAAGTTTGCAGGGTGGGCGGGGTGTGCCCAGGGGGATCGGGTCGGGAACCGGGAATGGCCGGATTGGGCCGTTCGGTCGTAGCAATGGTCTAGACCTCATGACTACCGTGGTCCAGACCACAACCGGAATGCTGCCGCCGCACCCCCGCGAGGAGAAGCATGTCGAGCAGGAGATGGGTGCTCCCCGCCCTCCTGGCCACCGCACTGGTCGCCTCCCTGGCGCCCCAGGCCGCCGCCCACGGCGACGACCGGCACGGCGGCGACCGCCACGTCGGCGGGACCAAGACCCGCACCGTCGGGTACTACACCCAGTGGAGTGGCTACGACCGGAACTTCCTGGTCAAGAACCTCGTCACCAACGGCACCGCGCCGCGCCTGACGCACCTGAACTACGCGTTCGGGTTCCTCGACGAGGGCGGCGCGTGCGTCAGCTCCGACCCGTGGGCCGACTACCAGCGGCCGTTCACCGCCGAGCAGTCCGTCAGCGGCAAGGCCGACGAGGCGGGCCAGGCGCTGTCCGGCAACCTCAACCAGCTCAAGCAGCTCAAGGCCAAGTACCCGAAGCTGCGGATCAACATCTCCCTCGGCGGCTGGACCGGCTCGAAGTACTTCTCCAACGCCGCCCTCACGCCCCGGTCGCGCGCCGCCCACGTGGCGTCCTGCGTGGACATGTGGCTCAAGGGCGACCTGCCCGGTCTCGCGCCCGGCGCGGCGGCCGGCGTGTTCGACGGCATCGACCTCGACTGGGAGTGGCCGGCCAGCGAGGCCGCACCCGGCAACGTCGTGCGCCCCGAGGACAGGGAGAACTTCACCGCGCTGCTCGTCGAGTACCGCAAGCAGCTCGGCAAACTCACCTGGCGGACCGGCAGGACCTACGACCTCACCGCGTTCCTGCCCGCAGACCCGCGCCAGGTCGACCGGGGCTTCGAGGTCTCCCGCGTGTTCGGCCTGCTGACCTTCGGCACGATCCAGGGTTACGACTACCACGGCGCCTGGGACCCGCGGACCAACCAGCAGTCGTCGATCCGCACGCCCGCGGGCGATCCCGCGCCGCTGCCGTTCAGCTCGCAGGTCGCGATCGACCACTACCTGAAGAACGGCGCGCCGAAGAACAAGGTCGTCATGGGCGTGCCCTTCTACAGCCGCGGCTGGACCGGTGTGACCAACGCGAACAACGGCCTGTTCCAGGACGCCACCGGCCCCGCGCCGGCGACGTACGAGGCGGGCTACGAGGACTACCGCGTCCTCAAGGCGCAGCTCCCGCGGTTCACGGTGCACCGCGACACCAGGGCCGGGCACGCCTGGCTGTTCGACGGCACCACTTTCTGGACCTGGGACGACCCCACCGAGATGAAGCGCAAGGGCCGCTACGTGGCGGACCGGCGGCTCGGCGGCGCGATGATCTGGTCGCTCGACGGCGACACCGCCGACGGCGAGCTGATCAAGGCGCTCACCAGCGGACTGTCCTGACAAGGGCAGTCCACGGGGTCCGGGGGGATTTCGCGGCGGCCGTCCCCCCGGACCCCACCTTCCTCACCGGCGGCGCCAGCCGCCGGTGAGGGCGCGCAGCGCACCCTCGTAGATCGCGTCCACGTCCAGCGTGGTCGGCAGGTTGCCGTTCAGCTCCAGGGTCAGCAGGCCGTGCACCGAGCCCCACAGGCCCACCGCGAGCCGCGCCGCGACCTCCGCGGTCGGCTCGCCCTCGAACAGGCCCGCCTCCAGGGCGCGCAGGACCCGCTCCAGCAGCGGGGCGAAGGTCGCGCAGGAGGTCGCGAACACCTCGGCGGACGGCTCGAAGCCCGGCACGGACTTGCTGTACATCACCAGGTAGAACCGCGGTTCGGCGAGCGCGCCGCGCCGGTAGCCGAGGCCGAGTTGCACGAGGTCCTCGACCGGGTCGTCGGTCAGCGGCACCTCCGCCAGCCGTTCACCGAAACGGTGGAACGCCTCCTCGTAGAGGGTGTTGAGCAGTGCCGGCTTGCCGCCGAACAGCGAGTAGACCGCGGTGGTCGAGGTGTTGACATCGGCCGCCAGCCTGCGCAAGCTCAGTGCTCCCGGCCCTTCCGCGGACAGCAGCTCGCCTGCGCGGACCAGCAAGCGGGCGCGGAGAGCGTCGTCGTGCGTCTTGGGGCGCGGCACCCCCGCATTGTATATGAAAACAGCGTTACCAAATACTTCCTGGCCATCGTGGTATCAAGTTGGTACCGTCGTTCCCCATGGCGATGACCCTGCGTCTGAGCGACGAGGAGAACCGGCGGCTCGACGAGCTCGCCGCGGCCGAGGGACGTTCCAAGCAAGAGGTGGTGCGCCTGGCGCTCGCCGAGCGCTGGGCGAGGCTGCAGAAGGAGGAACAGCTGTCCGAGGTGCTCGGGCGCGTGCTCCCCAAGTACCGCGGCCTGCTCGACCGGCTCGGTTCCGCCTGACCCCCGTTCGTCGCATTGCGGACTTCCGCAGCTCTGCGTAGTCGATCTACTCGATCGTGTGATCACCTCCTTTTGCCCTCGTCGTTCGAACATATGTTCGATACGATGAATCCGTGCAGCTCAACGACTGTCAGCCGCTCCGTCTGCGTGCGCACCCGTGCGAACGTCCGCGACGCCGCCGGGGGCCCCGGTATGGTGCGCCGTTGAAGATCGGGCCGCGTCCGGGTTGCGCATCGGTGAGCCGCGCGGCCGACACCATCCTCGACGCCGCGCGGGCGGAGAGGCGATACGGACCTGAGGGGGTGGGTGGTGGCGCCAGAATGCCGGCGGCGGCGTGGCCGTCCCGGAGTCCCCGCCCTTCAGGACAGGGAGCGCGTCAAGCAGTGGTCAACTACCTCGACGCCGGCGACTTGCTCGTGCTGGCGACCGCCGTCACCGGCGGGGACCTGGTCGTGCGCGACTTAGGTCTCCTCGACTCCGCAGCCCACCGTCCCAGGGCAACAGTGCTGGGGGTCGAGGCGTACGACACGCTCTGGCTGAAAGCCGCCGCCCTGCTCGACTCGATCGTCCGCACCCGTCCCCTCGTCGAGGGCAACTGGCGGCTCGGCTGGGTCGCGGCCGTGGCGCTGTGCGACATCAACGGCTGGTGGATCGACGCGGAGGAGGACGAGGCGCTCGACCTCGTCCGCGCCCTCGGCCGGGAACAGATCGACGTCGCCGGCATGGCGGCCCACCTGGAGGCGTGGGGCCTGCCCAAGGAGGACTGAACGGCGTTCGTCCCGGCCCGGGTGGGGTCGTCGCCCGAAACGGGTTGACCTGGAGTGCACTCCAGCTCCTACGGTCGTCCGGTGACTTACTCGATCGCCCAGGCGGCGCAGCGCAGCGGGCTGTCCATCGACACGCTGCGCTACTACGAACGCATCGGCCTGGTGGACCCGCCCGCGAGGGACTCGGGCGGGCGGCGCACCTACAGCGACGACGACCTGGGCTGGCTCCACTTCCTCACCCGCATGCGCACGACCGGCATGCCGATCCGCATGATGCGCGAGTACGCGCAGCTCAGGCACCGCGGCGTGGTGACCGCGGGCAGGCGCAAGCAGTTGCTGTTCGAGCACCGCGCGTCGGTGCGCGCGCGGATCGCCGAGTTGCAGTCCTGCCTGGAGGTGCTTGACCACAAGATCTCCCACTACGAGCAGATCGAGCACACCTTCGCGGAAGGGATCACGGCGTGACGCTGCTGGGCGGACTCGAAGCGGGTCGGCAGGGCCTGGGCTGCATGGGCATGAGCCAGTCGTACGGCGCGGGCGACGAACGCGAGTCGATCGCCACCGTCCACCGCGCCCTCGACCTCGGTGTCGTGCTCCTCGACACGGCCGACGTCTACGGCGCGGGTGCCAACGAGGAACTGGTGGGGCGGGCCGTCGCGGACCGCCGCGACCGGGTCGTCCTCGCGACCAAGTTCTCCCTCGCCGACCCCGACCGCCGCCCGCGCGGCGACGCGGCGTACGTGCGGCAGGCGGCCGAGGCGTCGCTGCGTCGGCTCGGCGTCGACCACGTGGACCTGTACTACCAGCACCGCGTCGACCCGACCGTGCCCGTCGAGGAGACCATCGGCGCGATGGCCGAGCTGGTCGCGGAGGGCAAGGTGCGGCACCTCGGCATGTCCGAGGCGTCGGCCGCCACGATCCGCCGCGCCCACGCCGTGCACCCGATCGCCGCGCTCCAGAGCGAGTGGTCGCTGTGGACGCGCGACGTCGAGGCGGACGTGGTGCCCACGTGCCGTGAGCTGGGTATCGGCCTCGTGCCGTTCTCGCCGCTCGGGCGGGGCTTCCTGACCGGCCGCGTCCGGTCCGTCGACGACCTGGCCGACGACGACGTGCGCCGCGGCCTCCCGCGGTTCGCGGAGGAGAACTTCGCCCGCAACACCGCGATCGTCGAGGCGCTCCGCGCGCTCGCGGCCGAGCGCGGCGTCACCGCGGGTCAGCTCGCCCTGGCGTGGGTGCACCACCAGGGGCCGGACGTCGTGCCGATCCCCGGCACCAAGCGGGTGGCCTACCTGGAGGAGAACGTCGCCGCCGCCGACCTGGAGCTGACGGACGACGACCTGCGGGTGATCGGGGCGGCCGCGTCGACCGTCGCCGGCGAGCGGTACACGCCGGAGATGCTCGAGCTGTCCAACGGCTGAGCCGACGGAGCGGGCCCGGCGCGGTCGACCGCGCCGGGCCGTTCACATGATCGTGGCGGCGACCACGCCGCCCAGCTCGTAGCACCGCTCCCGCGCGGCCCGGTCCGGTGCGCCGGTGATCGACACGGTCTCGCCCACCGGCGCCCACCCGAGCCCGGTCGTGATGTCCCGGATCGCCTTCACCGCGCCCTCGGTGCCCTGGTTGCCGTGCACGTAGGCGCCGAACGGCCGGCCGCGGGTGGCGTCGAGGCACGGGTAGTAGACGGTGTCGAAGAAGTGCTTCAACGCGCCGCTGACGTACCCGATGTTGACGGGCGTGCCGAGCACGAACCCGTCGGCCGCGAGCACGTCGGACGCCGTCGCGGACAGCGCCGGCACGCGCACCACCTCGACCCCCGCGACCCCGGGGTCGTTCGCCCCGGCCACGACGGCCTCGAACAGGTCGTGCATCGCCGGTGACGGGGTGTGGTGGACGATCAGCAGGCGCGGCATCCCGCCGAGGGTGCCGTGGAGCGGTCCCGCGCGCAATCGCGGTGCTGCCCGGATTCGTCGGGAGTGGTGACCGCCTGTGCGGTCGACCGGGGACCCCGCGGTGGTGCGGCGGGCGGCGAGGTGTGGTCGGCTGGAGGTCGGGGATGTCCCACCGGCCGTCGTCGACCCGCCCTGGTGCATGATCGACATCTGTCGCGGGGAACCGGCGCGGCCCCCGCGCGTCTTTAATGGTGACCGGGAGGGAGTCATGGAAACTCGCAGCATCGCCACGATGGAGCGCAACCGCAGGATCGCCTGGGGCGGCGGCGTCGGCCTCTCGCTCGTCCTGATCGGCCTGCCGCTGGTCGCGATCTCGCTGTGGCCGGGCGTCGACCACAGCCCGTGGGAGGTCAACACGATGATCCTGGCGGTCGGCGTCGCGCTGTGCACCGCGGGCTACGTCGCCGGGCGCATCTCGATCGCCGCCATCACCGAGAACCGGCCGAACCGCGTGAGCCCGCCGACCAGGCGGCCGTACCTGGTGGCGGGCGGTGCGCTCGCGGTCGCCGTGCTGTGCCTGGTGATCGCGATCATGTCCTAGTCGGGTCCCGGGCGCCGCTCAGGTCGCGAGCAGTTCCGACACGCGGGCGCGCAGCTCGGCCAGCCGGGTCGTGGCGCGTTCGCGGGCCGCCGGCAGGTCGTCCGACACGGGTTCGACGACCTCCAGGTACGCCTTCAGCTTCGGCTCGGTGCCGGACGGCCGCACGACGACCCGCACGCCCTCGGCCGTCAGCCGCACCACGTCGGCCCGCGGCAGCAGGTCCTCGAAGGCGAAACCGGCCGGCGGCTCGGCGCGCAGCCGCGCCATCAGCGACCCGATCAGCGACAGGTCGGTGAACCGCAGCGACACCTGGTCGGTCAGGTGCAGGCCGTGGTCGACGGCGAGCTGGTCGAGCGCGTCGAGCAGGTCGCGTCCGGACGCCTTCAGGCCCGCCGCCAGGTCGCACGCGAGGACGGCCGCCGAGATGCCGTCCTTGTCGTTCACCGCGTCCGGGTCGACGCAGGTGCCCAGCGCCTCCTCGTAGGCGAACACCAGCCCCTCGCCCGCGCGGACCAGCCACTTGAACCCGGTGAGCGTCTCGGCGTACCGGGCGCCGTGCGCCGCCGCGACGGACCCCAGCAGCGACGACGACACGATCGTCGTGGCCACCAGCGGGTCCGGCCGGTCCACCGTGGACAGGACGAGCGAACCGAGCAGCACGCCGGTCTCGTCGCCGCGCAGCATCCGCCACGACCCGTCGCGCTCCCGCACGCCCAGCGCGCACCGGTCGGCGTCCGGGTCGAGCGCGATCGCCAGGTCCGCGTCGACCTCCGCGGCGAGCGCGAGCAGGCGGTCCGCCGCACCCGGCTCCTCCGGGTTGGGGAACGCCACGGTGGGGAAGTCCGCGTCCGGCACGGCCTGCTCGCGCACGACCCGCACGTCGGTGAACCCGGCCCGCCGCAACGCGTCCACGGCCGTCGCGCCGCCCACGCCGTGCATCGGCGTCAACACCACCCGCAGGTCGCGCGCCGTGCCGCGGGGCAGTGACGCGACCCGCTCCAGGTACTCGTCCACCTCGGCGTCGGTCACGGTCCCCCACGACTCCGCCAGCGGCACGGACACCGCCGCGGGCACCGCGCGGATCGCGGCCTCGATCTCCCGGTCCTCCGGCGGCACGATCTGCCCGCCGCCCGCCAGGTACAGCTTGTAGCCGTTGTCGGCGGGCGGGTTGTGCGAGGCGGTGATCTGCACGCCCGCCACCGCGCCGTGCCGCTTGACCAGGAACGCGAGGACCGGCGTCGGCAGCGGCCGGGGGAGCGCGCGCACGTCGAAACCGGCGGCGGCCAGCACCCCGGCCGCCGCGGCGGCGAAGTCCTCCGAGCCGTGCCGGGCGTCGCGGCCGACGAACACCGTGCCGGTGTGCCCGTTCGCCGCGAGCCACGCGGCCAGCCCGGCCGTGGTGCGCACGACGACGGCCCGGTTCATGCCGTTGGGCCCGGCGCGCACGGGGCCGCGCAGCCCGGCGGTGCCGAACGTGAGCGGCCCGTTCATCCGGTCGGCCAGCTCGTCGACCGCCACCGGGTCGCCGCCCATGGCCCGCGCCAGCACGCCCTGGAGCTCGGCGCGGGTGGCCGGGTCGGGGTCGTCCGCGATCCACCGGAACGCGGCGTCGCGCGACGCCGGTGCCAGGCTCATGCCCGCGCCACCAGGTCCGCGCGGGTCACCAGGTCGCGCAGGAGCGCGCCCATCCGGCTGGCGGCGGCCTGCCCGGCCTCCAGCACCTCCTGGTGGTTGAGCGGTTCGCCCGTGATGCCCGCGGCGAGGTTCGTGACCAGGGACAGCCCGAACACCTCGACGCCCTCGGCGCGGGCCGCGATGGCCTCCAGCACGGTGGACATGCCGACCAGGTCGGCGCCCATGGTGCGCAGCATCCGGATCTCGGCGGGCGTCTCGAAGTGCGGACCGGGCAGGCCCGCGTAGACGCCCTCCTCCAGCGACGGGTCGATCCGCCGGGCGAGGTCGCGCAGCCGCGGCGAGTACAGGTCGGTCAGGTCCACGAACCGCGCCCCGACCAGCGGCGACGACGCGGTGAGGTTCAGGTGGTCGCTGATCAGCACGGGCTGCCCGACCGACATGCCCTGCCGCAGGCCGCCGGCGGCGTTGGTCAGGACGACCGCGCGCACCCCGGCCGCGGCGGCGGTGCGCACGCCGTGCACGACCCGCTCCACGCCCTTGCCCTCGTACCCGTGCGTCCGACCGAGCATGACCAGCACGTTCTTGTCGCCGACCGGCACCGACCGCAGCGTCCCGCCGTGCCCGACGGCGGTGGGCGCCGCGAAGCCGGGCAGTTCGGCCATCGGCACCTCGGCGGCGGGTTCCCCGATCAGGTCGGCGGCCGGGCGCCAACCCGAGCCGAGGACGACGGCGATGTCGTGCTTGCCCACCCCGGTCCGCTCGGCCAGCGCCTGGGCGGCCTCCGTGGCCAGGGCCTCCGGTGTGGTGTTCTCACTGATGGCGGTCACGGCACGGCAGCCTAACCGCCGCTCCCGGCCGCTGCCCGCGAGCCGGCTAGCCGGTCACCACGAGCGTCGGCGCGATCGTCGTGAACAGGTCCCGCCCCGTCGCCTCCTGCTCCGTCGGCACCACGACCTCCACCACCCACAGGTCGGCCCCGCGCGGCAGGACGCGGGAGTAGTGGGTGCGGCGCAGGTCGGGTGGCGCCGGGGCGCCCGCGCGCGACCGGACCGTGGCGCGCTCGGCCGTGCGGTAGCTGTAGCCGACCCCCCGCTCGGGGCCGCCCGGCGGGAGGACGTCGGTGGGCTCCGCCGGCGTCTCGTAGAAGTAGTCCTCGCCCCACTTCGCCCGGATGAAGGCGATGTAGTCGCCGACGTCGTGCGCCGGGTAGTAGTCCGGGAAGCGCTGCACCGTCACCTCGCGCACCCCGCCGGGCGCGACCAGGTGCACGACGGTGCCCGGCGCCAGGCCCTCGTTGGTCCGCTGCTCCAGGAAGCTCGTCCAGTCCGGGCCGACGTCGATGGTGAAGCCGGCGCCCTGCTCGCCCTTCGCCGACGCGGCCGAGGCGGTGGTCGGGACGAACGACGGGGGCTCGGTGATCGCGGGCAGGGACGGCGTCCCGGTGTCCGCGGGCGGGGGCAGCAGCGGGGCGCCGGCCACGGTCCGGGTCAGCGCGAAGCCCGAGGCGCCACCGATCGCGAACAGCACCGCGGCGCCCAGCGCCACCAGCACCGACGTCAGGGGGCGCGACCGGCTCGGCGAGCGGGTCGCGGTGGGGTGCACCGGGAACGGCAGGGGGCCGGGGTCGTCGGCCAGTGGCGTGTCCGGCGCGATCCTCGGCTTCACCAGCGGCGGGCGCACCACCCGCACGACCGGTCGGGTCTCCGCGCCGGCCGGGAACACGTCCGTCCCGGGGTCCGGCAACAGGGGGCGCACCAGGCGGCGCACCTCGGCCAGCGGCATCCGCTCGGCCGGGTCCTTCGTCATCAGGCCGGTCACCACCGGCGCCAGCGCGCCGCACGCCGTCGCGGACGGCACGTCGCCCTCGACGACCTGGTTGATCGTCTGGAGCACGTTCGCGCCCTCGTACGGCTGCCGGCCGGTCATCGCGTGGAACAGGGTCGCGCCGAGCGACCACTGGTCGGCGACCGGCGACACCGCCTCGCCCGCGGCCACCTCGGGCGCGATGTAGGCGGGTGTGCCGAGCGTGATGCCCCGGCTGGTGAGCGTCGCCTCGGCGACGTTGCGGGCGATCCCGAAATCGGTCAGCTTCACCCGGCCGTCGTCGGCGACCAGCACGTTGCCGGGCTTCACGTCCCGGTGCGTGATGCCCGCCCGGTGCGCGGCCTCCAGGCCCGCGGCGACGGCGTCCGCGACGACCGCGCCCTGCGCGTCGGTGAGCGGTCCGCGCTGCCGCACGATCTCGGCCAGGGAGGACGAGACGACCAGTTCCATGACGACGTAGGGGTCGCCGTCGACCTGGGCGACGTCGTAGAGCGTCACCAGGTTCGGGTGCGCCAGCGCCGCGGCCGAGCGGGCCTCCCGCAACGTCCGCTCGCGCAGCAGCGCCGCCTCGCCGTCCGACGCCTCCGCGGGGCGGAGGATCTCCTTGACGGCCACGTCGCGGCGCAGCACCTCGTCGTGCGCCGCCCAGACCGTGCCCATCGACCCCCGGCCCAGGACGTGCCGGAGACGGTAGCGCCCCGCGATCAGGCGGTCGCCCCCGGCCGACCCCTGTTCTTCCTCCACTGGGCCATCATTCCCCAACGTGGAAGACTGGCGTCTGCATCGTTCACGGCGGTGAACCTCACATAGCCGTCGTACTACTGGTGAGTAACACTGCGGAGCATGATGGAACCGTCAGGCGAGTTGGCGCTGGCCGCCGAGTTCCCCACCCCCGCCCGGGAGGCGTGGCTCGACCTCGTGCGCGGCGTGCTCCGCAAGTCGGGCGCCGACTTCGGGTCGCTGGTCACCACCACCTACGACGGCATCGACGTGCAGCCGCTCTACACCGCCGCCGACGAGGCCCCGGCCGCCGGGTTCCCCGGCCTGCCCCCCTTCACCAGGGGCGGCCGGCCGCAGGGCTCGGTCGACGGCTGGGACGTCCGCCAGCAGCACCGGGTCGCCGACCGGGACGCGGTGACGGCGGACCTGGAGAACGGCGTCACGTCGCTGTGGCTCAAGGGCCTCGACCCCGCCTCGTACGACGACGTGCTCGCCGACGTCTACCTCGACCTGGCGCCCGTGGTCGTCGACGGCGGCGCGGACTTCCTCGCCGCCGGGCGCGCCATGCTCCGGGTCTGGGACCAGCGGCCCGTGCTGCCGAGCCAGGTGCGCGGCAACGTGGGCGCGGACCCGCTGGGCGTGCGGGCACGCACCGGGCAGCCCGCCGACCTGGCCGCCCTCACCGACCTGCTCGGCAAGGCCCGCGGGTTCCCCGAGCTGCGCCTCGTCGTCGTGGACGGCCTGCCGTTCCACGAGGCGGGCGGGTCCGACGCCCAGGAGCTGGGCGCGTCCCTCGCGACCGGTGTGGCGTACCTGCGGCACCTCACCGAGGCGGGCCTGACCGCGGCCGAGGCCGTGCGGCTGCTGGAGTTCCGGTACGCGGCCACCGCCGACCAGTTCCTCACCATCGCGAAGTTCCGCGCCGCCCGGCGGCTGTGGGCGCGGGTCACCGAGGTCTCCGGCGCACCCGCCCCGCAGCTCCAGCACGCGGTGACCTCGCCCGCGATGATGACCCGCCGCGACCCGTGGGTGAACATGCTGCGCACCACCGTGGCGTGCTTCGGCGCGGGCCTGGGCGGCGCGGACGCGGTGACCGTGCTGCCGTTCGACGCGGCCATCGGCCTGGCCGACGACTTCTCCCGGCGCGTCGCGCGCAACACGCAGTCGCTGCTGCTGGAGGAGTCGAAGCTGGCGGGCGTGATCGACCCGGCGGGCGGCTCCTGGTACGTGGAGAAGCTGACCGACGACCTGGCGCGCGCCGCCTGGGACTGGTTCCGCCGCATCGAGGCCGCGGGCGGCCTGCCGAAGGCGTTCGACCTGGTCGCGGGCGAGATCGCGGAGACGTGGGCGAAGCGGCGGGAGAACCTGGCCGACCGCACCGACGCCATCACCGGCGTCAGCGAGTTCCCGGACCCGGCCGAGCGGCCCGTCGTGCGCCCGCCCGCGCCCGGGGAGCCGGGTGCCGGGGAGCCTGGTCCGGGGGAGCGGGCGGGCGGCCTGCCGCGCGTCCGCTACGCCCAGGAGTACGAGGCGCTGCGCGACGCCGCCGACGCGGCCCCCGAGCGGCCCAAGGTCTTCCTGGCCACGCTCGGCCCGGTCGCCGCGCACACCGCGCGCGCCACGTTCGCGGCCAACCTGTTCCAGGCGGGCGGTATCGAGACGCCGAGCGCCGGCCCGACGAGGACCGCGGACGACGTCGTCGCGGCGTTCCGCGCCAGCGGCGCCCGCGTCGCCTGCCTGTGCGGCAGCGACAAGGGCTACGCCGAACTGGCCGCGCCCGTCGCCGACGCGCTGCGCGAGGCGGGCGCCGAACGGGTCCTGCTGGCCGGCAGGGCGTCCGACGCGTCGATCGACGAGCACGTCTTCACCGGGTGCAAGGCGCTCGACGTCCTGGAGCGCACCTTCGACCTCCTCGGAGTGCAGCGATGATCCCGAACTTCGCCGACGTCGACCTCGGGGAGCCGACGCCGTCGACCGCCGCCGAGTGGCAGCAGGCGCTCCAGGAGGCGACCGGCAAGGGCGCCGACGCGCTCGCGTGGGAGACGCCGGAGGGCATCGGCGTCAAACCCGTCTACAGCGGGGCCGACACCGAGGGACTGGACTTCCTGGGCACCTACCCGGGCATCGCGCCGTTCCTGCGCGGCCCGTACCCGACCATGTACGTCAACCAGCCGTGGACCATCCGGCAGTACGCCGGGTTCTCCACCGCCGAGGAGTCGAACGCCTTCTACCGCCGCAACCTCGCGGCCGGCCAGAAGGGCCTGTCCGTCGCGTTCGACCTGGCCACGCACCGCGGCTACGACTCCGACCACCCGCGCGTGGCCGGCGACGTGGGCATGGCGGGCGTGGCGATCGACTCGATCTACGACATGCGGCAGCTGTTCGAGGGCATCCCCCTGGACAGGATGAGCGTGTCCATGACCATGAACGGCGCCGTGCTGCCGGTCCTCGCGCTCTACGTCGTCGCGGCCGAGGAGCAGGGGGTGGCGCCGGAACTCCTCGCGGGGACCATCCAGAACGACATCCTCAAGGAGTTCATGGTCCGCAACACCTACATCTACCCGCCGCAGCCGTCGATGCGGATCATCTCCGACATCTTCTCGTACACCTCGCGGCGGATGCCGAAGTTCAACTCGATCTCCATCTCCGGCTACCACATGCAGGAGGCCGGCGCGACGGCCGACCTGGAGCTGGCGTACACGCTGGCGGACGGCGTGGAGTACCTGCGCGCGGGCCGGGACGCGGGCCTCGACGTGGACGCGTTCGCGCCGCGGCTGTCGTTCTTCTGGGCGATCGGCATGAACTTCTTCATGGAGGTCGCCAAGCTGCGGGCCGCCCGCCTGCTGTGGGCCAAGCTGGTGAAGGGCTTCGCCCCGGAGAACCCCAAGTCGCTGTCCCTGCGCACGCACTGCCAGACGTCCGGCTGGTCGCTGACCGCGCAGGACGTGTTCAACAACGTGACCCGCACGTGCGTCGAGGCGATGGCCGCGACCCAGGGGCACACGCAGTCGCTGCACACCAACGCGCTGGACGAGGCGCTGGCCCTGCCCACGGACTTCTCCGCGCGCATCGCCCGCAACACCCAGCTGCTGCTCCAGCAGGAGTCCGGCACCACCCGCGTGATCGACCCGTGGGGCGGCAGCGCGTTCGTCGAGCGCCTGACGCACGACCTCGCGCACCGGGCGTGGGCGCACATCACCGAGGTCGAGGCCGCCGGCGGCATGGCCAAGGCCATCGACGCGGGCATCCCGAAGCTGCGCATCGAGGAGGCGGCGGCCCGCACGCAGGCCCGCATCGACTCCGGGCGGCAGCCGGTGATCGGCGTGAACAAGTACCAGGTCGAGGTCGACGAGAAGATCGAGGTGCTCAAGGTCGACAACGCCGGGGTGCGCGCCCAGCAGCTCGCCAAGCTGGCGCGGCTGCGCTCCGAGCGCGACCAGGCGGCCGTGGACGGCGCCCTGGACGCCCTGACCGCGGCGGCCGGCGGGGACGGCAACCTGCTGGAGCTGGCCATCGTCGCGGCCCGCGCCAAGGCCACCGTCGGCGAGATCTCCGAGGCCCTGGGCCGCGTGTGGGGCCGCCACTCCGCGCAGATCCGCACCATCACCGGCGTCTACCGGCAGGAGGCGGGTTCCGTGTCGAACCTGGACGCCACCCGCGAGGTGGTCGAGCGCTTCGCCGAGGAGGAGGGCCGCCGGCCGCGCATCCTGGTCGCCAAGATGGGCCAGGACGGCCACGACCGCGGCCAGAAGGTGATCGCGACCGCGTTCGCCGACCTGGGCTTCGACGTGGACGTCGGCCCGCTGTTCCAGACCCCGGACGAGGTCGCCCGCCAGGCGGTCGAGGCCGACGTGCACATCGTCGGCGTCTCGTCGCTGGCCGCGGGCCACCTCACCCTGGTGCCCGCGCTGCGGGAGGCGCTGGCGGAGCTGGGGCGCGAGGACATCATGATCGTGGTCGGCGGCGTGATCCCGCAGCAGGACTTCGACGCGCTGCGCCAGGCCGGGGCGGCGGCGATCTTCCCGCCCGGCACGGTCATCGCGGACGCCGCGGGCGACCTGCTGCGCAAGCTCGCCGACCGGTTGGGCCACGAGCAGCCCGCCGATGCCTAGGCGGCTCGACGTCGGCGAGTACGCGAAGGGCGTGCTCGCCGGCGACCGCGGCACCCTCGCACGGGCGATCACGCTGGTCGAGTCGACCAGGCCCGACCACCGGGCGGCGGCGCAGGAGCTGCTGGTCGAACTGCTGCCGCACGCGGGCAACGCGCACCGGATCGGCATCACCGGCGTGCCCGGCGTCGGCAAGTCGACGTTCATCGACGCGTTCGGGACGATGCTGACCGGGCTCGGGCACCGGGTGGCCGTGCTGGCCGTCGACCCGTCGTCCACCCGGACCGGCGGGTCGATCCTGGGCGACAAGACGCGGATGGCGCGGCTCGCGGTGGACCCGGCGGCGTTCATCCGGCCCTCGCCGACCTCCGGCACGCTCGGCGGCGTGGCCCGCGCGACCCGCGAGTCGATCGTGCTGGTCGAGGCCGCGGGGCACGACGTGGTGCTGGTCGAGACCGTCGGCGTCGGGCAGTCCGAGGTCGCGGTGGCCAACATGACCGACTGCTCCCTCTTCCTCGCGCTGGCGCGCACCGGCGACCAGCTCCAGGGCATCAAGAAGGGCGTCCTGGAGCTCGCCGACGTCATCGCGGTCAACAAGGCGGACGGCCCGCACGAGGGCGAGGCCCGCAGGGCGGCCCGGGAGCTGGCGGGCGCGCTGCGGCTGCTGCGACCGCCCGACGCGCTGTGGCACCCGCCAGTGCTGACGTGCAGCGGCCTGGACGGCTCGGGCCTGGAGGCGCTCTGGGAGCAGGTCGGCGCGCACCGGGCGGCGCTGGAGGGCGCGGGCGAGCTGACCGGGCGCCGCCGCCGCCAGCAGGTCGAGTGGACGTGGGCGACGGTGCACGACCGGCTGCTCACGCGATTGCGGTCGGCGCCGGCCGTGCGCTCGATCGTGCCCGAGGTCGAGCGGCAGGTGCGGGATGGCGAACTGACCCCCACATTGGCCGCCGATCGTATATTGGATGCGTTCCGGGACGTATAAGACCTGAAGGTGTGCACTTTCTGCGTACAAGTACACACGCTTCGTGAACGACCCACCGGTTTGGCGGACCACGGGCAGTGGTAACCGGACTGTGCGGTGACTAGGCTTGGCAACCATGTGGCGATCTGCGTTCGCGGTGTGCTTAGTGGTGCTGGCCGGTGCTCTCACCGTGTCGGGCACAGCGTCGGCCGCGCCGTCGTCGCAGGTCCGGCACGTCGTGCAGCCCGCGGACACCCCCGCGCCGGGCAACGAGACGCTCCAGCCCGGCACCACGGTGGGCCCGGGTCCCGCCGTCGACGCGCCGCAGGAGCCCGCGCCGTCGACGGACACCCGCAAGAAGTTGTGGCTCGGCGGTATCGCGCTGCTCTTGTTCGCCCTCGTGTATTGGCGCAACAAGAAGCGGTGGTCGAAGTGGCGGGCGGGCAAGAAGGGATAGCGTTCCACTCACTGGGACGGGCCGGTCGGTATATGGTCCCCCTGTAGAAGTGCCTGCGCAGAGTTGATCGGTACGACCGATACTCGAGCACCGCTTGGCGCACCCCCGCGACCGGTTGCCGGTTGACCGGCGTGAGGGGCGTCGCGGCTCACGGGCCTGATGCAGGATGGATGTGAAATGAGTACCGACTTCACGATGAGCACGCGCTCGGCCGTCGAGCGGTACTCGACCGCCCTGGTGGACCTGTCCCGCAGCATCCACGCGGAACCCGAGCAGGCGTTCGCGGAGCACCGCAGCGCCGCCAAGGTCGCCGACCTGCTCGCCGCCGAAGGCTTCGAGGTCGAGCGCGGCGTCGCCGACCTGGAGACCGCGTTCACCGCCTCGTTCGGCTCCGGCGAGCTGGTCCTCGGCCTGTGCGCCGAGTACGACGCCCTGCCCGAGGTCGGCCACGCGTGCGGGCACAACGTCATCGCCGCCGCGTCCACCGGCGCCGCCCTCGCCCTGCGCGACCTGGCCGACGTCCTCGGCATCACGGTCCGGGTGATCGGCACGCCCGCCGAGGAGGTCGGCGGCGGCAAGGTGCTGATGCTCGAACGCGGGGTCTTCGACGACGTGGCGTTCTCCATGATGGTGCACCCGGCCCCGTACGAGGCGGTGGCCGCGCGCTCGCTCGCCATCACCGACGTCGAGGTCCACTACACCGGCAAGCCCTCGCACGCCGCCGCCGCGCCCCACCTCGGCGTGAACGCGGCGGACGCGATCACCGTCGCCCAGGTCGCCATCGGCCTGGCCCGCCAGCACCTCGAACCCGGCCAGATGGTCAGCGGCATCGTCACCCGCGGGGGCACCGTCCCCAACGTGGTGCCCGCCGCGACCTCGGCGATGTTCGACCTGCGGGCCGACGACATGGACTCCCTGCGCAGGCTGGAGGAGCGGATCAACCGCTGCTTCGAGGCCGGCGCCCTGGCCACCGGCTGCACGCACGAGGTCGTCAAGGTCTCGCCCGTGTACGCCGAGCTGACCCCCGACCCGTGGCTCGCGGACGCCTACCGGCGCGCGGTCACGGAACTGGGGCGGCATCCCATGAGCCCCGAAGACGAGCTCAAGGAGAAGATCGGCAGCACCGACATGGGCAACATCACCCGTGCGCTGCCGGCCATCCACCCGACCATCGCCATCGACTGCGGAGACGCGGTGAACCACCAAATCGAGTTCGCGAACGCCTGTGCCTCGGCTTCGGCCGACCGAGCCGTGCTCGACGGGGCGCTCGCCCTCGCCTGGACGACAATTTCCGCCGCTGTGGACACCGATCAGCGCGCCCGTCTCCTGGGCGGTGTGGCATGACGGTCCTGGACGCGCGCCTGCCGGAGGAGGGGGCCGATGTGCTGTTGACCGATCACGGGGTCAGCATTGCCCTTGTGGACGATCTCGGTGAGGGCCGCGGGCCCTCCTGGTTGGACGACTGGCTGGCGTCGAACGCCCCCGAGGTCGTCGCCTGGCGGCGGCACATCCACGCGCACCCCGAGCTGTCGCGCAAGGAGTACGCCACCACCGAGCTGATCGCCCGGGTGCTCCGCTCGGCGGGCCTCAAGCCCCGCATCATGCCCGGCGGCACCGGCCTGGTCTGCGACGTCGGCTCCGGCCCGCGCTGCGTGGCCCTGCGCGCCGACATCGACGCCCTGCCGATCACCGAGGCGGGCGGCTCGTCGTACGCGTCCACCGTGGACGGCGTGATGCACGCGTGCGGGCACGACGCGCACACCACCGTGCTGCTGGGCGCGGCCCTGGCGCTCGCCTCGGCGACCGAGCTGCCCGGCCGGGTGCGCCTGGTGTTCCAGCCGGCGGAGGAGGTCATGCCGGGCGGTGCGCTCGACGTGCTCGCCGCCGGTGGCCTGGACGGCGTGGAGCGCATCTTCGGCCTGCACTGCGACCCGAGGCTGGAGGTCGGCCGCGTCGGCACGAGGATCGGCCCCATCACGTCCGCGTCGGACATGCTGGAGCTGCGCCTCACCTCGCCCGGCGGCCACACCTCCCGGCCGCACCTGACCGCCGACCTCGTGCACGCGCTGGGCACCGTGATCACCGGCCTGCCGGGCCTGCTGTCCCGGCGCGTGGACCCCCGTTCGGGCACGGTCCTCGTGTGGGGCGCCGTGCACGCCGGCGAGGCGCCCAACGCGGTGCCGCAGGACGGCGTGCTGCGCGGCACGCTGCGCACCGGCGACCGGGACATCTGGGCCGAGCTGGAGCCGCTGATCAAGGAACTGGTCGGCGCACTGCTGGCCCCCACCGGGGTCGGCTTCGACCTGCACCACCGCCGCGGCGTGCCGCCGGTCGTCAACGACCGGGAGAGCACGATGCTGCTCAGGGCCGGCATCGAGGCGGCCCTGGGCGAGGACGCGCTGGCGGGCACCGTGCAGTCGTCCGGCGGCGAGGACTTCGGCTGGTACCTGGAGCACGTGCCGGGTTCCTTCGCCCGCCTGGGCGTGTGGGACGGCGTGGGCAAGCAGCGGGACCTGCACCAGCCGGAGTTCGACCTGGACGAGCGGGCGCTGATCGTCGGCGTGCGCGTGATGGTGCACGCCGCGCTGGCCGCGCTGGCCTGAGGAAGCGGTCGACGAACCACCCGGAGCGCTCCTGGGGGAGCAAACGCTTGCGCAGGGGTCCCCGCCGGGGGACCCCTGTTCTCGATTCTTCCAGAGCGGACCGACGATCCGGCCGACCGACCGGGTGCCGACCGACCGGGTGCCGCCGGACGGGTACCGGCCGGACGGGTTCGGGGTCAGGCGCTGGGCGGGACGAACCCCGGCGGGACGAACCCCGGCGGGACGAACTCCGGCGGCACGACGGTCAGGCCCAGCTCCGGCACGCCCAGCCAGTCCAGCTCCACCCCCGCCTCCTCCGCCCGCGCGGCCAGCCCCAGCCTCAGCGCGTACACGCCGAGCAGCAGCGCCTGGAGCGAGTCCACCCCGAACGACGCCGAAACCGCCTCGTCACCCAGCCCCACCACCTGGTGCGGGCAGCACCAGTCGCCGTTCCGGCTCAGCGGGTCCGGATGGGGCGTCCCGACCCTGATCACCACGGACGCGCGCGTGCCGTCCCCGGCCACCGCCTCCAACCGCCGCTCGGCCACCACGACACCCATCTCGTACGTCACGGGACCGACGGTACCGCCATCGCCGCGCGGAAGATCGAGTCCGTCCTCGGCGCACTCGTGGCCGCGCCCCGGCAAGGCGTTCACCGCCCGCGCCGGCCGCGGGACGCCGGTCGCCCGCGGGGACGTCAGCTCACGGGTTCGGTCAGCTCCGGCCGGGCCTCGGGCGCCGCCGCGCGGACGGCGTCCGCGGCCTGGTCGTCCGGCTCGGCCTGCGAGGCGCGCTCGGCCTCCACGCGCGTCGTGTAGACGGACACCTCGTGCGCGATGCGCTCCTCGTCCCACCCGAGCACGCCCGCCATGAGCCGCGCGACCGGTTCGGCGCACTCGACGCCGCGGTGCGGGTACTCGATCGAGATGCGGGTGCGGCGGGTCAGCACGTCCTCCAGGTGCAGCGCGCCCTCGTGGGACGCGGCGTAGGTGACCTCGACCTGGAGGTAGTCGGGCGCGGCCGGCACCGGCTTGAGCAGGTCGGGACCGGCGGACGCCAGCACCTCGTGGACCAGGGAGCCGTAGCGGTCGAGCAGGTGGCGGACCCGGTACGGGTGCAGGCCGTAGCGGGTGGCCAGCTGGTCGGCCTGGTTCACCAGCGCGTGGTAGCCGTCCGCGCCCACGAGCGGCACCTTGTCCGTGATGGACGGCTGGATGCGGCCCGGCAGGTCCACCCCGGCGGCGTCCACCGCGTCCGCGCCCATCACCCGGTACGTCGTGTACTTGCCGCCCGCGATGGCGACCAGCCCGGGCGCGACGCGGGCCACGGCGTGCTCGCGCGACAGCTTCGACGTGGACTCGCTCTCCCCGGCCAGCAGCGGCCGCAGACCCGCGTAGACGCCCTCGATGTCGTCGTGCGTGAGCGGCGTCGCGAGGACCGAGTTGACGTGGTCGAGCACGTAGTCGATGTCCTTGCGGGTGGCCGCCGGGTGCGCCAGGTCGAGGTTCCAGTCGGTGTCCGTGGTGCCGACGATCCAGTGGTTGCGCCACGGGATGACGAACAGCACCGACTTCTCGGTGCGCAGGATCAGGCCCGTCTCGGAGACGATCCGGTCGCGCGGGACGACGATGTGCACGCCCTTGGACGCCCGGACGCGGAACCGGCCGCGCGAACCCGACAGGCGTTGCAGCTCGTCGGTCCACACCCCGGTCGCGTTGATCACGGCGTGCGCGCGGACGTCCGTCTCCCGGCCGTCCTCGACGTCGCGCACGCGGACACCCGACACGCGGTCCGCCTCCTTCAGGAAGCCGACCACCTGGGTCGAGGTGCGCACCACGGCGCCGTAGTGGGCGGCGGTGCGGCCCACCATCATCGTGTGGCGGGCGTCGTCGGCCTGCGCGTCGTAGTAGCGGATGCCGCCGACCAGTGCGTCCGGCTTCAGCGCGGGCACCATGCGCAGCGCGCCCGCGCGGGACAGGTGCTTCTGGCCGGGCACCGAGCGGGCGCCGCCCATCGTGTCGTACATGAGCAGGCCGGCGGCCGTGTACGGGCGCTCCCACGCGCGGCGCGTCAGCGGGTACAGGAACGCCACCGGCTTGACCAGGTGCGGCGCGAGGCGGGTGAGCATGAGCTCGCGCTCCCGCAGGGCCTCGCGGACCAGGCCGAACTCCAGCTGCTCCAGGTAGCGCAGGCCGCCGTGGAACAGCTTGGACGAGCGGCTCGACGTCCCGGAGGCCAGGTCGCGGGCCTCGACGAGGGCGACGCGCAGGCCGCGGGTCGCGGCGTCCAGGGCCGCGCCGACACCCACCACGCCGCCACCGATGATCACCACGTCGAAGGTGTCCGCGCCGAGCCGCTCCCACGTGCGCTCGCGCTCGTCGGGGCCGAGACGTCCGGGCTGGTTGGGCGTGACCACGCTGTTCGCCTCCCTGATGCCGACGTCGACCGGAAACTCCGACCAGGACTGACTCGACCACGTTACCCGCCGGTACGCCACCCGTGGACAATTGATCAGGTCGGAGTTAGCGTCAGCGGCGTTGTGGGGTGGGCAGCGCCGCCGGACCCGGACAGTGCTGCCTCCTGCGAAGGCGAGGAGGTCGGCGGATGAGCAGTGGCGCGATCTTCGTGTGGGAAGTCCTCGGCACCGCGGTGCTGATCCTGATGGGCGCGGGCGTCGTCGCGAACGTCACCCTGAAGAGTGCACTCGGCAACTCGGGCGGGTGGCTTCTGATCAACTTCGGCTGGGGTTTCGCGGTCTTCGCGGGTGCCAGCATCGCCGCGCCGAGCGGCGCTCACCTCAACCCGGCGGTGACCCTCGGGCTGGCCGTCGCGGACAAGCTCCCGTGGGGCCAGGTGCCGGTCTACTTCGCCGCGCAGCTGGTCGGCGCGTTCCTCGGCGCGGTGCTCGCGTGGCTCACCTACAAGAAGCAGTTCGACACGCACGACGACCCCGCCGGCACGCGCGGCATCTTCTGCACCGGCCCGACCGTGCCCAGCGCGCCGTGGAACGTCGTCACCGAGGTCATCGGCACGTTCGTGCTGGTCGCCTGGGTGCTGCTCAGCCCGGCCGCGAAGGAGGCGGCCGACGGCGTGCCGCAGCTCGGCAACTCCGCGCTGGGCTACGCCGGCGTCGCGTTCGTCGTCATCGGCATCGGCAACTCCCTCGGCGGCCCCACCGGGTACGCCATCAACCCCGCCCGCGACCTCGGCCCCCGCATCGCCTACGCCGTCCTGCCCATCCGGGGCAAGGGCAGCGCCGAGTGGGGCTACGCCTGGGTGCCGGTCGTCGGCCCGCTCCTCGGCGCGGTGCTCGCCGGACTCCTCTACCTGGTTCTGCCCGTCTGAAAGGACGCATCCCCATGACGAAGTACGTGGCCGCGATCGACCAGGGCACCACGTCGACCCGGTGCATGATCTTCGACCGCTCGGGGCGGGTGGTCGCGGTCGACCAGAAGGAGCACGAGCAGATCTTCCCGAGGGCCGGGTGGGTCGAGCACGACCCGACCGAGGTGTGGGCGAACACCCGCCAAGTCGCCGCGGGCGCGCTGGCCAGGGCCGACCTGAACGCGGGCGACATCGCCGCGGTCGGCATCACCAACCAGCGCGAGACCGCCGTGGTCTGGGACCGCACCACCGGGCGACCCGTCTACAACGCGATCGTGTGGCAGGACACCCGCACCGACGCGATCTGCCGCGCGCTGGGCGAGCTGGGCGGCGGCCAGGAGCGCTACCGCGACAGGACCGGCCTGCCGCTGGCCACCTACTTCTCCGGCCCGAAGGTGCGCTGGGTCCTGGAAAACGTCGAGGGCGCCCGGGAGAAGGCCGAGGCCGGCGACCTGGTGTTCGGCAACATGGACACCTGGGTGCTGTGGAACATGACGGGCGGCGTGGACGGCGGCGTGCACGTCACCGACCCCACCAACGCCTCCCGCACGCTGCTGATGGACCTCGACACGCTGAGCTGGGACGAGGGCATCGCCGCCGACATGGGCATCCCGCTGTCGATGCTGCCGGAGATCCGGTCGTCGTCCGAGGAGTACGGCAGGGTGCGCGAGCGCGGCGCGCTCGCGGGCGTGCCGATCGCGGGCATCCTCGGCGACCAGCAGGCCGCCACGTTCGGCCAGGCGTGCCTGTCGCCGGGCGAGGCCAAGAACACCTACGGCACCGGCAACTTCGTGCTGCTCAACACCGGCACCGAGAAGGTGATGAGCGAGAACGGCCTGCTCACGACGGTCTGCTACAAGATCGGCTCGGCCGACCCGGTGTACGCGCTGGAGGGGTCGATCGCGGTGACCGGCTCGCTCGTGCAGTGGCTGCGCGACAACCTCGGCATGATCACCACGGCCGCCGAGGTCGAGGAGCACGCCCGCACCGTGGACGACAACGGCGGCGCGTACTTCGTGCCCGCGTTCTCCGGCCTGTTCGCGCCGTACTGGCGGTCCGACGCGCGCGGCGCGATCGTCGGCCTGACCCGCTTCGTCAACAGGGGCCACCTGGCCCGCGCGGTGCTGGAGGCCACGGCGTTCCAGACCCGCGAGGTGATCGACGCGATGAACGCCGACTCGGGCGTGGCGCTGACCTCGTTGAAGGTCGACGGCGGCATGGTCGTGAACGAGCTGCTCATGCAGTTCCAGGCGGACATCCTCGGCGTGCCGGTGATCCGCCCCGTGGTCAGCGAGACCACGGCCCTGGGCGCCGCCTACGCCGCCGGGCTCGCGGTCGGGTTCTGGGAGTCCGAGGACGACATCCGGCAGAACTGGGCCCAGGACAAGCAGTGGGACCCGGACATGGACGACGAGACCCGCGAGACGCAGTACGCCCTGTGGAAGAAGGCCGTGACCAGGACCTTCGACTGGGTGGAGTGATCGGGCTCCCCCGGGGAGGGTGCTGCCGCCCTCCCCCCCCCGGGGGACCGGGCTCAGTCCAGGTCGTCGTGGCGCATGAGCTGGCGGCCGGCCTCGGTGAGCGACCCCGTCAGCGACGGGTACACCGAGAACGTGGTGGCCAGGTCCTCCACGGTCAGCTGGTTCTGCACGGCCAGCGCGATCGCCAGGATCAGCTCGCTGGCGTTCGGCGCGACCACGACACCGCCGATGACCACGCCGGTCGCCGGACGGCAGAACAGCTTCACGAAGCCCCGCCGCAGGCCCTCCATCTTGGCACGCGGGTTCGTGGCCAGCGGCAGCATGACGGTGCGGGCGGGCACGGTGCCCGAGTCGATCGCCTGCTGGCTGATGCCGACGCTCGCGATCTCCGGGTTGGTGAACACGTTCGCCGCGACCGTCTTGAGCTTGATCGGGCTCACGCCCTCGCCCAGGGCGTGCCACATGGCGATGCGGCCCTGCATGGCCGCCACGGACGCGAGCAGCAGCACGCCCGTGCAGTCGCCCGCCGCGTAGACGCCGGAGACGTTCGTGCGCGACACCCGGTCGACCGGGATGTAGCCGCCGCGGCCCAGTTCGATGCCGATCTTGTCCAGGCCCAGGTCGGCGGTGTTCGGGACGGAGCCGACCGTCATGAGCGCGTGGCTGGCCTCGATCGTGCGACCGTCCTCCAGGTGAATCAGGACACCCTCGCCGGTGTTCTCCACCCGGTCCGCGCGGGCGTGCTTGACCACCGCCGTGCCGCGTTCGGCGAACACGTCCTCCAGCACGGCCGCCGCGTCGGCGTCCTCGTGCGGGAGCACCCGGTCGCGGGACGAGACCATGGTCACCTTCACGCCCAGTTCGGTGTAGGCGGAGGCGAACTCCACACCGGTGACACCCGAACCGATGACGGCCAGGTGCTCGGGGAGTTCCGGGAGGTCGTAGATCTGGCGCCAGGTGAGGACGCGCTTGCCGTCCGGCTCGGCGCCCGGCAACACGCGCGGGGTCGCGCCCGTGGCGATGAGCACGACGTCGGCCGGCAGCACCTCCGTGGTGCCGTCGTCCGCCAGCGCCACCACCTCGTGCTGGGCGAGGCCCTTGGCGCCGTCGCAGAACTTCGCGGTGCCGTTGACGATCCGCACGCCCTCGCGCTGGAGGCGGGCGCGGACGTCCGCGGACTGGGCGAGCGCGAGGCCCTTCACCCGGCCGTGGACGACCGGCAGTTCCACCTCGGCGGCGGCGTTGTTGGTGCGGATGCCCAGCTCACCGGCGTTGCGAAAGGCGCTGCGGCCACCGGCGGAGGCGATGAACGTCTTGGACGGCACGCAGTCGTAGAGCACGCAGGCGCCGCCCAGGCCCTCGTTCTCGACGATGGTCACGTCGGCCCCGTGCTGGGCCGCGACCAGTGCCGCCTCGTAACCTGCGGGGCCACCGCCCATGATGACGATGCGGGTCACGACACGTCCTCCTCGGGTTGTCGGCGCTGGTGCCGGCGCTGTTTGCGCCGTTTGCGACCGGTGTCAACGGTACGCGGTCGGGTACGGGGGCGTGTCGTCCGGTCTTCTCGTGCCTCGCGGTGATCGCGGTGTCGCTAGGCTGTGGTCGTGCCGCTCTATGCCGCGTACGGGTCCAACATGGACCCGAACCAGATGATGGAGCGAGCCCCGTACTCCCCCATGGCGGGGACCGGGTGGCTCGCCGGTTGGCGTCTGTCGTTCGGTGGCGAGGACCTGGGCTGGGAGGGCGCGCTCGCCACCATCGTCGAGGACCCCGAGTCGCAGGTCTTCTGCGTGCTCTACGACGTGAGCCCGCGCGACGAGTCCCGCCTCGACAGGTGGGAGGGAGCGCTGGGCCTCTACAAGAAGATCAGACTCCGGGTCCAGACCCTGGAAGGCTCGGTGACCGCCTGGCTCTACGTCCTGGACGCCTACGAGGGCGGGCTCCCGTCGGCCCGCTACATCGGCGTGGTGGCCGACGCGGCCGAAGCCGCGGGGGCCCCCGACGACTACGTGGCCGACCTCCGAACCCGCCCCTGCCGCGGCATAGGCCCCTGACCCGCGAGTCGTAAACCCAGGCCGCGCGAGTCGTAAACCCAGGCCGCGCGAGTCGTAAGTTCGGGCCCGGAGTGTCGTAGGTCCGGGCCCGATGAGTCCTAGATCCAGAACCCTCGTGTCGCACGTTGAGGGCCGCTGAGGTCTGCCCGCAGGCGGTTGAACAACGCGGTCGGGTCGCGGAGGTCGGAAGCACTGGCACGGAGCACCCGCCACCCACGTCGTCGCAGGTCCTCGTCACGGGCCCGGTCCGACTCGACCTTGTCCACGTGAGCGGCGTAACCGTCGTACTCGAGGGCGAGACGCGCGTGGGGCCAGCCGAAGTCCAGGCGCCAGACCTCGCGACCGTCAAGGTCGCGCACCGAGTACTGGGGCTCGGGCAGTGGGAACCCGGCCTCGGCGATGAGCAGCAGGAGCATGCTCTCCGGTGGCGACTCCGGTAGCCCTGACGCGAGGTCGAGCAGGAAAGCGGCTTGACGCTTGCCCCTCGAGTCACGTCGTGCGGTGATTCGTGCGGCGATATCGCCCTTGAATTCCGCACGTTCGTGTGAAGGAATTTGTGCCAACGCCTCGTCTGCGCATGCCAGGGCCGTGGACCGGCGGGCGCGGCAAAGCAGTTCGGTGATGGCGTGCGCGACCGTGAAGCAGCGGAGACGGTCGACCTCGGTGACGTCGGCGATGTCATAGGCCTGCTGGTGCACGTCCAGCCCGGGACGCGAGTGCAGGCGGCGGTCGTAGTCGACAGTCAGGTGCACGCGGTGCGTCGATGCGGCCGTGCAACCGTGCAGCCACGCCGACGTGTGGCTCGACAGCACCGCGTCGGGACCGGCCATCAGCAGTGCGGCGGCCGCACGTGTGCGCAGCTCGGACATGTTCTCGCGGCGGATGACGACCTTGCGGCCGTAGTTGATCAATCGTCCTTCGGCGGTCAACCGCTCCAGTTCCTTGCGGCTGAAGTGAGTGCGCAGTTCGGTACGGCGGTAAGCGCCGTGGAGACCCTCGGGGAGTTCGATCATGCAGAACCGAGTGGCCCTGCCGGGATTTCGTACACGGATCACCCGAACGTGCAAGATCCAGTGCCTGAACTTACGACTCGCCGTGCCTGAACTTACGACTCGCCGTGCCTGAACTTACGACTCGCCGTGCCTGAACTTACGACTCGCCGTGCGCGAACTTACGACTCGCTGGTCAGGGAGTCCAGGTGGTGGAGGAGGCGGCGGGTGTCCACGGGGGAGATGGTGCTCCAGGGTTGTTGGCCGGGGGTGGCCCGGCGCACCTGGAGGTAGCGGCCCCGGGGGTTGTCGAAGAAGCCGATCACGCGGTCCGGGCGGACGCGCTTGCCGTACTTGTCGCGGAACGCGGCGCCGAACTGGCCCCGGTGGTCCGCGTCGCGGAACACCTCGGCCAGGGTCTGGGCGTCCTGCCGGCGGACGCCCCGCGCCAGGAGGGCACGGACCAGGTCGTCCGGGGTGTTCGAGCCGGCCGCCGCGGCGTCCAGGTCGGCGCTGGGCAGCGTCACGGAGTGCCCGGGGCCCGCGGGGGCCGGGGGCAGGGCCGACAGGGCCTCGCGGGCCAGGCTCTCGGCGGACGCGGCGCGCAGGGTCAGCTGGTCGCCGTCCAGCACGGCCAGCACACCGGACTGCCCCTTGGCCGCCGCCAGCACGCGGACGCTCCGGCCCAGCCACAGCCGCCCGTCCACCTCCCGCTGCGGCCGGTTGAGCAGGTGCAGCAGGTCCTCCAGCATCGGGTCGAGCGACACCGGACGGCCCAGAGCGCGCCGCTCCAGGTCCGTCCACGCCCGCTGCTCCAGCTCGGCCCGCTCGGCGTGCGTCTTCCCCGGCGAGGGCACCTTGAGCACCAGCGGCATGGTCTCCAGCCGCAGGTGCTCCCACAGCACGTCGAACTCCAGCGCCGAGATCGTCACGGGTTCGCGCAGGTCGCTGGTGCCCAGGTCCACACCGAACATCGTCATCAGCTGGTGGTGCTCTCCCCGATCACGGGCGGCGAGAACCCGCCCACCCCGTAGATGTCGTCCGTCTCGCGCAGGTAGTCGGCCGCGTCGTGCGCCGCGTCCTCCTCGTCCTCCGCCGTGCGCGGACCGCCCAGCCCGCCGAACGGGTCGAACGCGGGCTGCGCCGGCACCGCGCCGACGGTGCGCTTGTGCACGCTGTCGCCGCCGCCCTGACCCGCGGCGCCGCCCGACAGGCCCGCCGCCGGGACGCCGGTGCCGGTCGTGGCCGCGTGCTGGGCGTTGGCCGCCGCGAACGCGCCGAAGTCCGCCGAGCTGGTCGACGTCGTGCCGGCGGGCAGCGGAGCGCCGGGCGGGAGCGGCAGCAGGTGCTGGCCGGCGGCGGGAGCGCCGGAACCGGCACCGCCCGCGCCGCCGCCGCCACTGCCGGCCGCGTGCTGCTCGGTCGTGGTCACGTCGGACTTGCGCTTGTCCTCGTCACGCCGGCCGCCGCCGATCACGCCACCCGGCCCGAACGACCCCGTGCCGGGACCGGACGCCAGGGGCTGCGTCGACGGACGGGTCTGCCCGGTGGACGGCGCCGAACCCGCGGACGACGTGCCCGTCGAACCACCGGTCGGCGACGGGGGACGCACCGCCGGCGCGGAGCCGCGACCACCCGGGCCGCCACCGCCGCGCCAACCGCGGCCGCCGCCCCAGCCGCCGCGGCCGCCGCGCGCGCCACCGTGGCCCCACCCGGGACCGGGCACGCCGGGAGCGTCGTTGCGCACCGCGTCACCGGCGCTGATCACCAGCTGCGGGGGCTGGTGGAACTGCCCCAGCGTGTTGGTGTTCGACGTGGTGGAGGACGCGTACGTCGTCATCACCTCGCGGGCGCGCTGCTCGGCCGCGTTGGACGCCTTCTCCTGCAGCTCGTAGTCCGTCTGCCCGCCGATCAGCGTGGTGATCGCGCTGACGAGCGGGTTCGGCTTCTCCGCGGTGACCGGCACCGGCGGCGGCATGTCGGAGCGCGCCTTGGAGATGTAGTCGGCCTGGAGCTCCGCCGAGACCCGCATCACCTCGGAACCGGCGCGCGCGTCGTCCGCCCAGGAGGCCAGCGGGTTGATCCCCATCCGCGCCTTGTCGGCCGCGGCGCCCTCCCACGAGGCGCCGGAGCGCAGCACGCCGGCGTGCAGCTCGGAGTTGATCTCGGCCAACGCGGCCGAGACGCCCGCCCAGCGCTCCATGGAGGAGTGCGACGCCTGCGGTCCCGGGCCGGAGTTGATCGCTTGGTACAGCTCTTCGTGGCTGTACCCGCTCCAGCGGTGTCCATCGGGCATGAAGATTCCCCTTGCCTGCGCCGGGTGCCCTTAACGGCCGCCCTGCTGTCCCATCAAGCCGGTGTTGTCGTCTTCGATGGACTGGTACTGCCGTTCCACGAGGTTGAGGGCGTCCATGGCCGACTTCAGCTGTTGCTGGTAGTTCTGCAACGCGGCCAGCGCCGAGTCGCCGGACTCCAGCGACCGGTCGTTGAACCTCTCCGCGGCGTCCTTGCTCACCGGGTCGCCGGCCCAGGGACGCACCCTGACCTCGGTGATGGCGAGTTCGATCTGCTGGTCCAGCCTCGTCAGGGCGCCCGAGAACGCGCTGCGGAGACTGGGGATGGCACTGGGGTCCACGTTCAGGGTGTGCGCCAAGGGCGGTGAGCCCGAGTCGGCACCGTGGCCGCGGTCTTCCGGCGGCATGGACAACCTCCCCGTCTTCGCGGTTTCGTCGCGCATGGTCACTCTAGCCACAGGGTCCGACAACAGGGAGTGGGCGCACCCGCACATCCCCCGCGCGGGTCAGCGCCGTTGCAGCAAACCGGCCACCGCCGCTTCGGCCGCGCGTTGCGCCCCCTGGCACAGGGTGTCCTGCTTGGCCTTCTTCTCGTTACCGCCGTCGCGGAACATCACGTCCAGGAACTGCCCTTCCGCGACGTCCACCTCGACGTTGCACACGTGGTCCATCCCGGGTGTCCGGACGGTGAGCCCGGGAAACCCGTTCACGGTCGTCTGGCGAGCGTCGACCTGCGCGTTCTCGTCGAGCCACACGCCGATGCCCTCGACTGTGACGAGCGCGAGGCGCACCACGTTCCCGCTGATCGTGCTGCGCATGGTGCACGCCTTCGCGTTGCCGAAGCTCGATTCCACGTAGGCGCTGGGCGGGTTGTCGAGGCTCAGCGCCACCCGCTGGTCGGCGGACAGCACCGCGCACGGGTCGACGTCGTCCAACCGCAGTTCACCGGGGCGCGGCGGCATCGGCGGCACGCTGGTGGCACTGGCGATGACCGGTTCGTCGGACCGGCCGTCGGCGGTGTTCTCCGGTGAGGGCGTGCAAGCCGGCAGCGCCAACGCGCACAACGTGGCGATGATCACGCGAGCAGCCCTCATGAGCACCTACCGTAGTCGGGTCCACACACCGCGTGGACCCCCGGCTGTGAAGCCTGTTCGCCCGGCGAGTCGCCGGGCGGCTTCGCCCTCGGGTCTGGCGGTGATCAGGGGGAGGTCGAGGAAGCCGAACCCGAACCGGGCCACCGCGTCCACGGCGTGGGTCGCGACGCCCCGGCGGCGCCGGGGCGGGGTGGTCCAGCAGGTCAGCTCGCCGCGCGCGGTCAGCACGACCTCGCCCACGGCGGTACCGGTGAGCTGGTCGCACACGGCCCACGAGCAGCTCTCGCCCGCGTGCCACTGCCGCGCCCGCTCGGCCACGTGCGCCGCGGCGGCGTCGAGGTCGGCGACCAACCCGCCGCCGACGAGCGGGACGCGGTCGTCGACGCGGTCGTCGTGCCGCAGTCCACGCAGGTAGAACTCACCCGCGTTGATCTCGACCGCCTCCATGGGCGCGGAGACTAGTCGGTGACGAACCCGTCGTAACGGGCGGCCAGCGCTTCGAGCAGGCCGCGGTGCGCCGAGGCGGGTTGGCCGTCGGGACCGGTGGTCGGCTCGACCACCCAGTCGGCGTCCTCCACGTCGTCCTCGCCGGCCAGCAGGTCCTTGTGCACGGCGCACGGCGCCCAGCCCGCTTCGGCCAGTTCCCCCGCGGCCTGCTCGGCGTCGTCGCGGTCGTGCAGGACCAGCAGCAACGGGCCGCCGCGCGTGGTACCGGGGGCGCCGCCCCCGCCGTCCAGCAGGCCGCGGGAGCGGAGGGCCTCGCGCAGGGAGGCCGCGTCGGGCGTGTGCACGGCGTCGAGGCCGATGGTGCGGGCCGCCGCCGCGTTCTCCTCGTTGTCGTCGCAGAACAGGGTCGAGGACGTCGAGTGCTGGAGCACCCGCAGCGCCCGCCGGAACGCCTCGGGCGACGGCTTGGCCACGCCGAGCCGCGCGGACGTCACGACGGCGTCCACCTCGCGGTCCAGGCCGAGGGCGGCGAGGTCGCGCGGCAGGCGGTCGGTGGCGTTGGACAGCAGCGCGACCCGGCAGCGCCCCCGCACCCGCCGCACCAGGTCCAGGGCTTCCGGGATCACCTCGCCGGTGCGGGTCCACGCCGCCACGGCCGCCGTCGCCGCGTCCTCGGGCACGTCCTCGCGGACCAGTTGCCGCCGGACGGCGTCGCGCCACTCCTCGTCGGTGACGCGGCCGGTCACGGCGGGCACGGACAGCGCGAACGACACCCGGGCCAGTGCGCCGCGCGGCAGGCCGAACTCGTCCTCGATCGGCGCGTCCGGCCCGAACCGGCGCAGCACGCCGTCGAGGTCGAGCAGCAGCAGCGACGGTGCGCTCACCGCTTGCCCGACCGGCCGAGCAGCAGCATCACCGGCAGGACCAGCAGGAACACGAACGGGTTCTTCAGCACGAAGAACAACGCCACGCACCCCAGGAGGACGACCGGCAGCACCACGCCGGACATCCGCGGCTCCAGCGCGAACGACGACCGCCGCGCGGGCGGCTCGGCCGGCGCCACCTGCCGGAACCGCGGCCGCGGGTCGGGCAGGTCGGCGAACAGTTCGAGCAGGTCGCCCCTGGTGCGCGCGGTCGCGACGCGGGCGGAGCGCTCGCCGAACTCGTCCACGGTCAACCGACCCTGGCCGAGGTGCTCGCCGAGCAGTTCGAGCGCGTGCTCGCGCTCCGCGTCGCCGATCCGGATGTCCCGCTCGCTCACACGGCGAGCCTATTCCTTGATCTCGCAGAGCACGGTGCCCTGGGTGACCGCCGCACCGGGTTCGGCGGCCAGACCGGTGATCGTGCCCGCCTTGTGCGCGGTCACCGGGTTCTCCATCTTCATGGCCTCCAGCACGACGACCAGGTCGCCCGCCTCGACCTGCTGCCCGTCCTCGACGGCCACCTTGACGATGGTGCCCTGCATGGGCGCGGCCACCGCGTCGCCCGACACGTTCGCGCCGGACCCGCCGCCGCGCTTGCGCGGCTTGACCTTCGCGGTCGCCTTCGCCCCGCCGCCACCGCTGCCGCCGAGGGCCAGGTCACCGGGCAGCGACACCTCCACGCGACGGCCGCCGACCTCGACCACGAGGGTCTGCCGGGGCTCCTCCCCCTGGGCCTCGGCGGGGTCGGTGAACGGCGCGATGGTGTTGTCGAACTCGGTCTCGATCCACCGGGTATGCACGGTGAAGCCCTCGTCCGTGCCCACGTACGCCGGGTCGCGCACGATCGCGCGGTGGAACGGCAGCACGGTGGCCATGCCGTCGACGACCATCTCGTCCAGTGCCCGGCGCGCCCGCTCCAGGGCCTGGGTGCGGTCCTCGCCGGTGACGATCAGCTTCGCCAGCAGCGAGTCGAACTGGCCGCCGATGACCGTGCCGCTCTCCACGCCCGCGTCCACCCGGACGCCGGGGCCGGACGGCGCGGTGAACGTCGTCACGGTGCCGGGGGCGGGCAGGAAGTTGCGGCCCGCGTCCTCGCCGTTGATGCGGAACTCGATCGAGTGGCCGCGCGGGGTCGGGTCCTCGGTGAACCGCAGCGGCTCGCCCGCGGCGATGCGGAACTGCTCGCGCACCAGGTCGATGCCCGCGGTCTCCTCGCTGACCGGGTGCTCCACCTGGAGGCGCGTGTTGACCTCCAGGAACGAGATGGTGCCGTCCACCGCGACCAGGTACTCGACGGTGCCCGCGCCGTGGTAGCCGGCCTCCTTGCAGATGGCACGCGCGGACCGGTGGATCTCGGCGCGCTGCTCGTCGGTGAGGAACGGCGCGGGCGCCTCCTCGACCAGCTTCTGGTGGCGGCGCTGCAACGAGCAGTCGCGGGTGCCGACGACGACCACGTTGCCGTGCTGGTCGGCCAGCACCTGCGCCTCGACGTGCCGCGGCTTGTCCAGGTAGCGCTCGACGAAGCACTCGCCGCGGCCGAACGCGGTGACCGCCTCGCGCACCGCGCTGTCGAACAGCTCGGGGATCTCCTCCATCGTGCGGGCGACCTTCAGGCCGCGACCGCCGCCGCCGAACGCCGCCTTGATCGCGACCGGCAGCCCGTGCTCCTCGGCGAACGCCACGACCTCGTCCGGGCCGCCCACCGGGTCCTTGGTGCCCGGCACCAGCGGCGCGCCCGCGCGCATCGCGATGTGCCGCGCGGTCACCTTGTCGCCCAGGTCGCGGATGGCCTGCGGGGTCGGCCCGATCCAGGTCAGGCCCGCGTCCAGCACGGCCTGCGCGAAGTCGGCGTTCTCGGACAGGAAGCCGTAACCGGGGTGCACCGAGTCCGCGCCGGCGCGCTTGGCGACGTCCAGGAGCTTGTCGACGGACAGGTAGCTCTCGCCGGGCGTGCTCCCGCCCAGCGCGAATGCCTCGTCGGCGAGGCGGACGAACGGGGCGTCGCGGTCCGGGTCGGCGTACACGGCGACGCTGGTGAGCCCTGCGTCACGGCAGGCGCGGATGACCCGGACGGCGATCTCACCGCGGTTGGCGACGAGGACCTTGCGCAGCGACACGACGTCCTACCTCCTGGCAACGCTGGTGTGGAGTGGTGGTGGTCGGGGAGTTTAGTGACCCCCCGGTACGTCGCGGTCGAGAGACGGGTCACGCTTGGTGCGACAATCCGAAATCGTGTCCTCCCCGCCTAAAGCCGCGCTGGTGGTCGCCTGTGCCGCAGTCCTCACCACCGTCGCCAGCGTGGCCGTCGCCTGGTCGCTGCGGCCACCGGACCAGCCGGACGCCGGCGCCGCGCCCGCCCAGGACCAGCTGCGCTGCGGCACCACGGCGTGCCGGTCGTTGGTCAAGCGCGAGGTGGGCGCCGACTCGGTCGAGCTGCTCGTGGGGTCGGGGGAGGGGCGCATCCGCACCAACGGGGCTTCGGGGCCGAACATCTTCGAGCTGACCGTCGCCGCCTCGGGCGCCGACATCACCGAGGGGTCGCTCCAGTGCGCGGACGCGGAGGTCACCGTGTGCCTGGTCCGGGGCGCGGCGGGCGGGGAGGTGCGCGGCGAGGTGATCGTGCGCAGGTCGGGGGCCTGGACGCGGGCGCAGGTGCCGTACCTGTCGTCGGGGGCGCACCTGGCGCTGGCCGACGTGGACCGGGACGCGGTGGCCGACGTCGTCGCGGTCCAGCGCGCCTGCCCGGGGGTCGACGACTGCGGCCGGCGGTTCGCGCAGGTCTTCTCGGTGGTGGGCGGGGGCGAGGTGGGCTGCACGGTGGTCGTGGGATCGCCCGAGGAGCTGCCGGGCTGGCCGGAGGTGGTGCCGGACGCGTCGACCCTGGTGCGCTGCCGTCCCTGAGGCGGGTACCCGAGGCGGGTGTCCCTGGACGGCGGGTCCTGGACGGCGGAGGGGGCCGCCTGCGGGCGACCCCCTCCGGGTGGTGGTGCGGTCCGGCTCAGACCCGGACGACCTCGCGCGTGCCGGTCCCGGGAGCGGTCCCCGACGTGCCGGTCTCGCGCGGGCCGTTGAGCAGCGGCGGCTCGCTCGGCGAGTTCAGCACCTCGTCGTCGATCAGGCCCTCGCCGCGCGCCACCAGTACCGGGACGGCGATCTGACCCGTCACGTTGGTCGCGGTGCGCACCATGTCGAGGATCGGGTCGATCGCGTAGACCACGGCGACACCGGTCGCGATGACCTCCGGCGGCATGTTCACCGCGCCCAGGGTGAGGGTCAGCATGGTGAACCAGCCGGTGGTGCCGGCGGTGGCCAGGGCGCCGAACACGGCCACCGCGACGATCGCCACGTACTGCCAGACGCCGAGCTGCACGCCGAACAGGTTCGCGATGAACACCGTGGCGATGGCCGGGTACACGGCGGCGCAGCCGTCCATCTTGGTGGTGGTGCCCAGCGGCACGGCGAACGAGGCGTAGTCGGGGTCCACGCCGAGGTTGGCGGCGGTCTGGCGGCTCAGCGGCAGGGTCGCGCCCGACGAGCGGGACACGAACGCGAACTGGATCGCGGTCCACGCCTTGCCGAAGAACGTCTTCGGCGACACGTGCCCGACGAACCGCAGCAGCACCGGGTAGACCACGAACAGCACCAGCAGCGACCCGCCGTACACGGCCGCGATCAGCGAGAACAGCGGGCGGACGAACGAGTTGCCGTACGTCGCGAACGCGGTGCCGATCAGGCCGAACACGCCGATCGGGGCGAGCAGGATGATCCAGCCGACGACCTTCTGGATCAGGTCGAACACCGACCGGGTCAGGTTCACGAACGGAGCGGCCCTGTCGCCCAGCGCGTACGCGGCGAAGCCGACCAGGACCGACACGAACACGACCTGGAGCACCTCGCCCTCGGTGAAGGCGGCGAACAGGTTGGACGGGATCAGCGTCTCCAGCAGCGTGCCCCACGAGCCGGGGTCGCGCGCGGCCAGCCGTTCGACGGCGGCCTGCGACGGCTCGACCTGCACGCCCGCGCCCGGCTTGAACACCAGCGCGATGGCCAGGCCGATGAGCACCGAGATCAACGAGGTGATCGCGAACCACAGCAGCGTCTTGCCGCCGAGCCGGGCCGCGCGGTTCGAGCCGAGGCGCCGCAGGCTCGTGATGCCGACGACGATCGCGGTGAAGACCAGGGGGATGACGGTGAACTGCAGCAGGCTGGTGAAGACGTCGCCGATCCGGCCGAGCGTGGTGGTGAGCCACGTCAGCCCGGCGCTCTTGGCGAGGAAGCCCGCGAGCGCGCCCAGCACGAGCGCGGCGAGCACGGTGACGCCGAAGACCTTCGGCTTTGTGTAGGTGCGGACGAACGACACGACTGCTCCGGATGGGTGCGCGGGGTTGGCTGGACGCGGGGCGTCAGCCCCGACAGCTCGCCGTCGTCCTGCGCCCGTAGTCGATGTGACGACGGCGCGTCAGCAGTTCGTTCATCGCTTCCCCCAACGCCGGTCCTGGTCCGGAGCTTCCCCGGCCGGGGGAAATGTGACAACGGCTACCAGATGTCGGACACCGCGACGCCGACTTGACGCAGCAGCCGCCTCGTGAGCGGGAGGCTGATGCCGATCACGCTGGACGGGTCGCCGTCGATGCCGTCCACGAACCAGCCGCCCAGGCCGTCGAGGGTGAACGCGCCCGCCACGTTCAGCGGCTCGCCGGTGGCCAGGTACGCTTCCAGTTCGTCCTCGGCCGGCCGGCCGAACCGGACGAGCGTCGCCTCGTGGCCGACGGCCCGGCCGACCTCGGCGCCGTCGCGCAGCCGGAGCACGGCGTGGCCGGTGAGCAGCGTGCCCGAGGTGCCCGCCATCCGCTTCCAGCGCTCGCGCGCCACGTCCACCGTGCGGGGCTTGCCGTGCACCTCGCCGTCGGAGGTGAGCAGCATCGAGTCGCAGCCCACCACGACCTCGTCCCCGCTCGACCCGCTCGCGATGGCCTCGGCCTTGGCCAGCGCCAGGGTCGTGACGAGGTCGTCGGGGGTGGGGTCGACCAACGACGCGGCGATCGCGTCCTCGTCGACGCCGGAGACCCGGACGACGGGCTCGACCCCGGCGGCGCGGAGGACGGCGAGGCGGGCGGGGGACTGCGAGGCGAGGACGAAGCGCACGGCGTGCAGCCTAGGGCGCGCCGGACCGCGCGCCCGAGCGGTGCCACGGCGCCGCGTGGACCGGCGCTGCGTAGAACTACCGATGCGCGCCGCGACGGCGTCGGCCACCCTCGGTGAGGTGCAGCGTTGGGCTCTGGTGGTGCGCCGGACCGAACGGGGGCGGAGGAGGCGGCGGTGGTTGTTCCCGCTGGTGTCCGCGCTCATCGTGGCGGGGTTGGCGGTTCCGGTCGTGTCCAGTGACCCGGTCGGGTACGGGGTGCCGTTCTGGCCCTTCGCGAACGGCAGCGACCGGGTCGAGTGGCGGGTGATGGACCAGGTCACGGCCACCGCGCGGGCGATCGGGCGGCTCGACGCGGTGCCCGACGCGGTCGCCGACGAGGAGGTCGAGGTGCTGGCCGCGCGGATCGGGGCGGACGCCATGTGGATGCGGGTGCGCCTGCACGTCCCCGACGGCGTGCGCTGCCGCGAGGTGTCCGTGCTGGGGGACACCGGTGTGCGGGTCAACAGCCGTCGGGTCGACTGCTAGCCGGCCCGACGGCCGTCGACCCGCGGGGTCAGCCCGGCAGCCCGGACGCGCGCCACGCGCCCGGGCCGTGCGGCAGCGGTCGGCGGACCAGCCGGGAGGGGTCCGCCCAGGTCGAGGGGCGGGATCGCTCGGGCGCCGACCCGCCCGACGCCGCCAGGCCCGCCACGACGGCGGTCACGACGGCCAGTTCCACGTCGTCCGGGTTCCCGCGCACCACCCGGAGGTGCGGCCCGCCGCTCACAGCGGGATGTTCCCGTGCTTCTTGGGCGGCAGCACCTCGCGCTTGTCGCGCAGCACCGCCAGCGCCCGCGCCACGTGCGCCCGCGTGTAGGACGGCGGGATCACCGCGTCCACGTACCCGCGCTCCGCCGCCACGTACGGGTTGCACAGGGTGTCCTCGTACTCCTGCTGCAAGCGGGCGCGGAGCGCGTCCACGTCCTCGCCCTTGCCGACCGCCGCCGCCAGCGTCTTGCGGTGCACGATGTTCGCCGCGCCCTGCGCGCCCATGACCGCGATCTGCGCCGTCGGCCACGCCAGGTTGACGTCGGCGCCCAGGTGCTTCGAGCCCATCACGTCGTACGCGCCGCCGTACGCCTTGCGGGTGATCACGGTGACCAGCGGCACGGTGGCCTCGGCGTAGGCGTAGATCAGCTTCGCGCCGCGCCGGATGATGCCGTTCCACTCCTGGTCGGTGCCGGGCAGGAAGCCGGGCACGTCCACGAACGTCAGCACCGGGATGTTGAACGCGTCGCACGTGCGCACGAACCGCGCGGCCTTCTCCGAGGCGTCGATGTCGAGGCAGCCCGCGAACTGGGTGGGCTGGTTGGCGACGACGCCGACCGAGTGACCGTCCACCCGGCCGAAGCCGATCAGGATGTTCGGCGCGAACAGCGGCTGGACCTCCAGGAACTCGCCCTCGTCCAGCACGCGGGTGATGACCTCGTGCATGTCGTAGGGCTGGTTCGCGGAGTCCGGGATGAGCACGTCCAGCTCGCGGTCGGACTCGGTGACCGAGTCCTGGATCGAGCCGTGCACGAGGTCGTCCGGCGTGTCGAACACCGGCGGCTCGGACATGTTGTTGGCGGGCAGGTAGGACAGCAGCTCCTTGACGTAGGAGATGGCGTCCTCCTCGTCCCCGCCGAGGTAGTGCGCGTTGCCCGACTTCGTGTTGTGCGTGCGACCGCCACCCAGGTCCTCGAAGCCCACGTCCTCGCCGGTGACGGTCTTGATCACGTCCGGGCCGGTGATGAACATGTGCGAGGTCTTGTCGACCATCACCACGAAGTCGGTCAGCGCGGGGGAGTACACGTGCCCGCCCGCGTTCGCGCCCATGATCAGCGAGATCTGCGGGACGACGCCGGACGCGGCCACGTTGCGGCGGAAGATCTCGCCGTAGAGGCCCAGCGAGACGACGCCCTCCTGGATGCGCGCGCCGCCGCCCTCGTTGATGCCGATGATCGGCCGGCCGGTCTTGATCGCCAGGTCCATGACCTTGACGATCTTCTCGCCGTACACCTCGCCGAGCGAGCCGCCGAAGACCGTGACGTCCTGGCTGAACACGCACACCGGGCGGCCGTCGACGGTGCCGTAGCCGGTCACCACGCCGTCGCCGTACGGGCGGTTCCCGTCCTGGCCGAAGTTGGTGGAGCGGTGCCTGGCCAGCTCGTCCAGCTCGACGAACGAACCCGGGTCGAGCAGCAGTTCGATGCGTTCGCGGGCGGTCTTCTTGCCCTTGGCGTGCTGCTTCTCGACCGCGCGCGCCGAGCCGGCGTGCACGGCCTCCTCGTTGCGCCGGTACAGGTCGGCCAGCTTGCCGGCCGTGGTGTGGACGTCCGGCTCCTCGCCGATGGGGGCGGTCGCACTGCTCATGACCGGGCAGCTTAGCGAGGCCGGTCCAAGGCGGGGCGGACGCAGTTGCCCACGTCACGATCGTTCCGGTTGACCTCCAGCACGCTGGAGGTTGCAGGCTTGTCGCGGGCGGCCCGGCCCGCCGTCCACACCGCTCCGACACAGCGGGCGGGACGGGTCGCTCCTACGCTTCGCCGGTGACCTCGCACCCCACCCCGGACGTCCCGGTGGACGTCGCCGTCCTCCGCCGCGAGCTGCTCGGCCGCTACGCCGCGATCCACGTCGTGGAGAGCACCGGCTCCACCAACGCCGACCTGCGCGAAGCCGCCGCCGGGGGCGCGCCCGACCGCACCGCGCTCGTCGCCGGGCGGCAGACCGCGGGCCAGGGCAGGCGCGGGCGGTCCTGGGCGTCGCCCACCGGCGGCCTCTACGTGAGCGCGCTGTTCCGGCCGGACGGCGTGCCGCCCGCGCGGCTGCCGTGGCTGACGCTGCTCGCCGGCCTCGCCCTGGTGCGCACCGCGCGCGGGTTCGGGGTCACCGCAACCCTGAAGTGGCCGAACGACCTGCTGGTCGACGGGGCCAAGGCCGCCGGGGTGCTGGCCGAGGGCACCGCGGGCCCGGCCGTGGTCGTCGGCATCGGGCTGAACGTCGCCGAGCCGCCCGACGACGTGGAGCCCGGCGCGGGCGGCCTGCGGCCCACCGGCCTGGAGACCCACGCGGGCCCGCTGGACCGCACGGCCGTCGCGGTCGCGCTGCTCGGCGAACTGGCCGACCTGGAGGAGCGGTGGCGCCGCGCCGGCGGCGACGACCCGGGGCTGCGCGCCGAGTACGAGCGGCACTGCGGCACGCTCGGCAGCCCCGTGCGGGTCGAACTGGCCCGGGACGGGCTGCTGCTCGGCACGGCGCGCCGGCTGGAGCCCGACGGCACGCTCGTGGTGCGCGACGAACGAGGCGCGGACCACTCCGTTTCCGCCGGGGACGTGGTGCACCTGCGAGTACGGTGAGGCCCAGCACACCCACCGAAGGGGACCGCCGTGGCCTACCCGGACGACCTGCTCAGCCCGAGCGAGCACGTCGTGATCCACAAGCACCCGCACTGGAAGGCGCTGGTGGTCCCGGTGGCCGTGCTGGTCGCGGTGCTCGCCGGCGGGACCTGGCTCGCGGTGCTGGCCGCCGACCTGACCTGGGCGTCGACCGCGTGGCTCGTGCTGGCCGCCGTCGCCGCCCTGCTGGTCGGGTGGCTCGTGCTCGCCCCGGTGCTGCGCTGGCGCACCACGCACCTCGTCATCACCACGGAACGCGTCATGTGGCGCATGGGCGTGGTGCGGCGGGTGAGCCTGGACCTGCCGCTGCGGCGCATCGACAGCGTCCGGTTCGAGCAGGGGGTGACCGACCGCCTGCTGCGCTGCGGCACGCTGGTGATCGACTCGGCGTCGGACCAGCCGCTCGAACTCGACGACATCCCCGACGTGGAGACGGTGAACTCGCTGCTCCAGCGGGAGATCAACGACAACCCGGAAGACGACTACCAGCCGGAGGACGGGGTCATCGATGGGCGCGCGTGAGGTCGGCCTGCCCGAGACGGTCGGCGGGGGAGGGCTCCCCGACCGCGTGACGATCTGGGAGGTGGGTCCCCGCGACGGCCTCCAGAACGAGTCCGCGGTCGTGCCGGTCGCCACCAAGCTCGAGTTCCTGGACCGGCTCGCCGACGCGGGCGCCGCGGTGCTGGAGGCGACGAGCTTCGTCCACCCGAAGTGGGTGCCGCAACTGGCCGACGCCGAGGAGCTGCTGGCCGGCCTCGACCGGCGGGACGGCGTCGACTACCCCGTGCTGGTGCCCAACGAGCGCGGCCTGGAACGCGCGCTGGCGGCGGGCGTCCGGCACGTCGCGATCTTCGCCAGCGCCACCGGGACGTTCGCGCGGCGCAACCTCAACCGGTCGCTCGACGAGCAGTTCGCCATGTTCGACCCGGTCGTCGCGCGCGCCAAGGCCGAAGGGCTCGCGGTGCGCGGCTACGTGTCGATGTGCTTCGGCGACCCGTGGGAGGGCGCGGTCGGCCGCGACCAGGTCGTCGGCGTCGGCAAGCGGCTGCTGGACATGGGCTGCGACCAGCTCTCGCTCGGCGACACGATCGGCGTGGCCACCCCGGGTCAGGTGACGGCGCTGCTGGCCGCGTTCGGCGGCGTCGAGCGGCTGGCCGTGCACTTCCACGACACCTACGGGCAGGCGCTCGCGAACACGCTGGCCGCGCTCCAGGCGGGCGTCACGACCGTCGACTCGTCCGCGGGCGGCCTCGGCGGCTGCCCGTACGCGGAGTCCGCCACCGGCAACCTCGCCACCGAGGACCTGGTGTGGATGCTCGACGGCCTGGGCGTGGCGCACGGCGTCGACCTGGACAAGCTCGCCGACACCAGCGCGTGGATGGCGGAGCGGCTCGGCCGGCCCAGCCCGTCGCGGGTGGTCAGGGCCCTGCGCGGGTAGCGCCGGATTTTCCCGCGCGCACCGGAACCGGGGTGGGGGTCGCAACGTCCAACGCGCGACCGACGACCATGCCCGGCGACGGTTCGAACCGGAGGTGGCCGTGACGACCGATCACCGCGCCCAGGTGGACGAGCTGCTGGCCGACTACCGGCGCAGCCGCGACCAGCTGGCGTCCGTGCAGCGCGACCTGGCGAAGGTGTCGGGCGCCGCGACCAGCCCGGACGGCTCGGTGACCGCCGTCGTCGACGCGCAGGGCACGCTCACCGACCTGGAGCTGGCCGACCACGCCTACCGGATGCGCCCCGCGCAGCTGGCCCGGCTCATCCTGCGCACCGCCGCGGAGGCCGCGGTCAAGGCCGCGGAGCGCACCTACCAGGCGTTGGGCCCCGTGCTGCCCGCCGGCACCGACCCGGAGGCGCTGGTGCGCGGCACCGCGGACCTGCGCCCGGAGGAGATCCGACCGCCCGAACCCGCCCGCCGGCCCGCCGTCGTCGACGACGACGAGGACTTCGAGCAGCGCGACTGGCTCGACGTGGACGCCGCGACCCCGGTCGCGGGCGGTCCGCCCGTCGCCGCCCCGAGCGCCACCCCGAGGAGAACGAGATGAACGGGTTCCGCACCGACCTCGCCCGCCTCACCGGGGGGGCGCAGGACTTCGGCGCGTTCGCCGAGCGCGCCGGGAGGATCGCGGCCGACCTCGGCGCGACGCTCGACTCGCTGGGCGCCTGCTGGGGCGACGACGCGATCGGGCAGAGCTTCGCGGCGGGCCACGTGCGGCCCGCCGGTGACGTGCTCGCCGGGCTGAACGGCCTGGGCGGTGGCTTCGACGGCGTCGCGGAGCGCTTCGCCGGGACGGCCCGCACCTACCGCGAGGTCGAGGACGGCAACAGCACCGCGCTCGGCGCGATCTGACTCAGGGGGCCGTGATGGGGATCGAGCTGCCGGCCGAACTGGCCGAGGTGGCGGCGAAGGCCGGTGTGGTCTGGCCGCAGGCCGACGAGGACGCGCTGCGCTCGTCCGCCGTCGCGTGGCGGGAGGCGGGCGACCGGCTGACGACGCTCGCCGGCGAGGCCGACGGGTCGGCGGGCACGGCGCTCGCCGCGATGTCCGGCGCGGCCGGCGAGGCGGCGCGCGGGCACTGGAACGCGTTCACCGCGCCCGACGGCACGCTGAACACCGTGCTGCGCGGCTGCACCGCCGCGGCCGACCGGTTGGACCACGCGGCCGAGCAGATCGGCGCGGCCAAGGTCGAGCTGGTGCGCGAGCTGGTGAACCTCGCCAAGAACAGCGACGCGGCGCAGCAGGCGGCCGACGCGGGCAACCCCTCGGCGCTGCTCGGACTGGACACCGCCGTGCGCGGTGCGGCGCTCAACGTCGCCCACCTGACCGAGGCGCTGGCCAGTGCGGTGCGGCTGGACAGCGGCGTGACGATCGTCGGCCACCAGCCGCCGGTCGACACCAACCCCGGCGTGCACGGCCCGGCCGACGGCGCTCCCGGTCCGCACGGGCCCGGTGCGCCCGGCGGCCCCCAGCAGGGTGGTGGCCAGCAGGGTGGTGGCCAGCAGGGTGGTGGCCAGCAGGGTGGTGGCCAGCAGGGTGGTGGCCAGCAGGGTGGTGGTCTGCTCGGCGGCGGTCTGCTGGGCGACCTGCTCGGCGGCGGTTCCCCGGCGGACGGCCAAGGACAGGGCCAGGCGCCCGGTGCGGGCGCGCCGCCGGCCGCCGGTCCCGGGACCGGCGGCGACCAGGGCGGCGGCCGGGGTGGTCCGCTGGGCGGCCTGCTCCCCGGCGGGAACTCGCCCGGTCTCGTCGGCGGGATCGTGGACGGGCTGGTCGACACGGTCGACGCCGTCGCGAAGCCCGTCGTGGAAACCGTCGGCGCGGTCGCGCCGCCGGTCGCGGCCGTGGTCGACCCGGTGCTCGACCGGACCGGTGACGTCGTGCGCGGTGTCGGCGACGGCGTCGACCGCACCGTGGGCGCGGTCGCCCCCGGCCCCGGGCCCGACAACGGCCCCGGCCACGGCGGTTCCGGTGGTCACGGTGGTTCCGGTGGCCAGGGGCAGGGCGGTCACGGGCAGGGCGGTCACGACGGTCCCGGCCAGGGCGGCGGCCCCGGTCCGGTGGGTCGGATCGGCGATGCGGTGAACCAGGTCGTCGGCGGCGCCACCGGCGCGGTCGCGGACGTCGTCACCCGCGCCGAAGGCACGGTCAGCCAGTCCTCGGCCGCCGTGCTGGACCGACCCGCGGTGCACGCGGACACCCCGCACGCCCCCGCGCAGCAGCCCTCGGCCCCGGCCGCGAACCAGGCCGCGCCGCAGGGACCGGCGTTCGGCGGTCCCGCCGGCGGCGCGCCCACCGCGTCCCCGGCGGCCGGTGCGGCGGCAGCTGCGGTCGGCCAGTCCCCGACGGCGAACCCCGGCACGGCCACCCCCGGTCAGCAGCCCCAGGGACAGCCCGCCCAGGCCGCGCCCAAGTCCGATGTCCGCGCCGGTCAACCAGGGCAGCCCGGTCAGGCGCCGGCGGGTCACGCCTCCGCCCAGGGGCCGGTGCAGGCCCAGGGCCAGTCGCAGGGCCAGAACCAGGCGCAGGGCCAGAACCAGGGCCAGCCGGCCAAGCCCGACGCGACCGCCAAAGCCGCCGGGTCCGCCGGGGCCGGGGCCGCGGGGTCCACCGGCCTCGCCCAGGGCGAGACCACCGCGGTCCGCGACGACCGCGACGACCGCGAACCCGATCGGGACGTCGACCTGGACGACCTGCGCGCCGCCGTGGCGAACGCGGGTGACGCCGCCGCCGGCGCGGTGGCCGACGGGGCGCTCGCGTTCGCCGTCGTGCCGATCCCGGTGCGCGGCCCGGTGCTCGACCGGTCACCGCTGCTCCCCGCACCCCGCCGGGCCGCCGAACCGGAGGCCGAGGAGGACGACGCGCCGCAGGTGCCGGCCGCGTCCACCGCGCAGCCGACCACCGAGGCGGCCGCGCTGTTCCTCGCGCACGTGTTCCCCGGCGGGATGCTCCCCCGCCCGCGCACCGCGCCCGCGCGGCAGCTGCCCCCGCCGTCCGGTGAGGCGGCGTTCGCCGCGGGCCTGCGCTTCGAGCCGCAGAACCACCCGGACGGGCACCTGGTCGACGCGTCCGCGCAGCCCGGCGTGGACCTCGTGCACGGCGACCGGCTCCGGTCGCGCCTGTCGGGCGACGCGCACGACGCCCCGTCCACCGACCCGGTCCCCGCCTGCCTGCGCCCGCGCCTGGTCCTCGCGCCCGGCGGGGAGCCGGACCCGGACCTGCTGGCCGGCTACGACCCGCAGGCCGGGGCGCACGAACGCGAGTGGGACCGCCGGTTCCTGGTCCGGGCGGACCCGCCCGAGTACGCGTGGCCGCCCGGCGAGCTGTTCCCCGAGGGCGGGTACGAGGCCGGCCAACCGGGCGTGCTCGCCGCCGGCGTGGAGCTGGACCGCTTCGGCGGTCCCGAGGGCCGGGTGCTGTCCGAGCTGGGCACCCCGTTCCCGGAGCGGTCGCTGCCGCCCGCCCTCGCCTCGGCCGGCTACCACCGCTACCGGGTGACCCGCGTGCTGCCGGTGTGGTTCACGCTGTCCGCCGAGTGGTTCGGACAACCCGGTGGCGGCGTCCGCTACCGGACGACCTACCCGGTGGCGGACCTGCTCGCCCTGGGCTACCTGGAGGAGATCAGGTGAACGTCGAGTCGGTCCTGGGCTGGCTTCTCGCGGTCGGCGTGCCCGCGGAGGTGGTGTCGATCGGGTCCGAGGCCGACAACACGTGGTGCCTGCTCCAGACCGGCGAGGGCTTCGAGGTGTTCTGGCGCGAGCAGGGCAACCGGTACGACTGGGCGGCGTTCACCAGCGAGGACGTCGCCTGCCACTACCTGTTCGGCCGCCTGGTGTGGGCGCAGGTCGTGCGCGGCGCCGTGGGTGTGCTGCCGACCGCCGACGAGGCCCCTAACGGGGCGTGAGGTCGGTCCGCCAGGACACCCCGACCACGTCCTCCGCCTTCGGCACGGGCAGGAACACGGCGAACGTCGCGGGCCGGGCGGTGGACAGCTCCAGCCGACCGCCGTCGGCGTCGACCAGGGCGCGCGCGAGCGCCAGGCCCACGCCCGTGGAGCCGCCGCCGGACACGCCGCGCTCGAAGATGTGGTGGGCCAGCTCGTCGGGCACGCCCGCGCCGCCGTCGGCGACCTCCACGACCACGGTCGCGTCGTCGCGGCGCGCGGACACCGTGACCGGGCCCTCGCCGTGCCGCAGGGCGTTGTCCAGCAGCACGCCGATCGCCTCGCGCAGCCGGGCGGGCGTGGCCCGGGCCAGCAGCCCCTCCGGCACCCGCACCCGCAGGGCCCGGCCGACGCCGCGCAGCGGTTCGCGCCACTCCTCGGCGATCGCGGACAGCTCCGCGCCCAGGTCGAGCGGCTCCGCGCCGACCGCGCGCGCGGCCCGTGCGGCGGCGAGCATCTCGTTCAGCACCTCGCCGAGCCGCTCGGCCTGCTCCAGCGCGGCCCTCGCCTCCGCCGCCGCGTCCGGTTCGGGGTGCAGCGACAGCGCCTCCAGCCGCAGCTGCAACGCGGTCAGCCTGCTGCGCAGCTGGTGCGACACGTCGCCGACCAGCTCGCGCTCCCGCTGCACCAGCTGGGCCAGCGCGCCCGCCGACTTGTCCAGCGCGTCGGCCACCAGGTCCAGCTCGGGCACGTCGTGCCGCCGGTCGTCACGCCGGAAGTCGCCCGCGCCGAGCCGCGCCGCGCGGGCCGCGACGTGCCGCAGGGGGCGGGCGAGCTTGCGGGCGGTGACCGTGGCGACGACCGTGCCGGTGCCCACGGACAGCACGACCAGCAGCACCACCAGGGCCGCGACCTGGTACTGCGCGGTGTGCATGGGGGCCGACGACACCTCCAGCCGCACGGTGCCCTGCTGCGCGATCGGCAGCTCCACCGACAGCGCGTCCGGACCCGGCGTCGTGCCGAACTCCCGCACGCCGTCGGCGGACGTCACCACGAGGTGACCACCCTCGGGCACGCCGACCTGCACGGGTTCCAGGTCGATGGGGCGGCCGTCGGCGATCTGGTCGTCGATGAGCGCCGCGATCTGCCGCGCCCGGGACGCGAGGTCGCCGCGCGCCCCGTCGTCGACCAGCCGCAGGGCGGTGTAGCCGAGCGGGATGCCCAGGGCGATCCCGGTGACGGCGACGGCCAGCAGGATGGCCCGCAGGATGCGGCTGCGCATCAGTCGGCGGTGTTGAAGCGGAAACCGACCCCGCGCACGGTCGCGATGCGGCGCTCCACGGTGCGGGTGTCACCGAGCTTCCGCCGCAGCCACGACATGTGCATGTCGAGGGTCTTGCTGCTCTTGAGCTCCGGGTCGTTCCACACCTCGGAGAGGATCTCGTCGCGGTGCACGACCTGGCCGGCGCGCTGGATCAGCACGCGCAGCAGCTCGAACTCCTTGTTCGCGAGCTGCACCTCCTGGCCGTCCACGGTGACGCGGCGGGCCGCGAGGTCCACGCGCACGCCGTTGACCTCCAGCGTGCCGGGGGCGCGCCGGCGCAGCAGGGCCCGGATGCGGGCCATCAGCTCCGCCAACCGGAACGGCTTGGCCACGTAGTCGTCCGCGCCCGCGTCGAGGCCGACCACGAAGTCCACCTCGTCGGACCGCGCCGTGAGCATCAGCACGGGGATGCCGCGCCCGCCCGCCCGCAGCCGGCGGCACACCTCCAGGCCGTCCATGCCGGGCAGGCCCAGGTCGAGCACCAGCAGGTCGATGCCGCTGTGCGTGGCGGCGTCCAGCGCGCCCAGGCCGTCGCCGACGACCTGCACCTGGTAACCCTCCCGCTGGAGGGCCCGGGACAGGGGTTCGGCGATGGCCGGGTCGTCCTCGGCCAACAAGACCACGCTCACGGCACCCAGCGTAGGCGTGGCACGATCCCGTGCGTGTCAGACCTTCGTGCAGACCTGTCCCTGGCCCTGCGGTTGGCCGACGAGGCCGACGCGATCACCACGGCCCGGTTCCGCGCCCGCGACCTCGTCGTGGAGCGCAAGCCGGACCGGACGCCGGTGACCGACGCGGACGTGGCCGTGGAGGACGCGATCCGCGCCGTGCTGGCCGTCGACGCGCCGGGTGACCAGGTGGCGGGCGAGGAGCGCGGCGGCGCGGTGGGCGCCGGGCGCGCGTGGGTCGTGGACCCGATCGACGGCACGAAGAACTTCCTGCGCGGCGTGCCCGTCTGGGCGACCCTGATCGCGCTGGTGGTCGACGGCACGCCCGTCGTGGGCGTGGTGTCGGCCCCGGCGCTGGGCCGCCGCTGGTGGGCGTCGACCGGTTCGGGGGCCTTCACCTCCGACGCCTCCGGCACCCGCCGGATCGCCGTGTCGGGGGTGTCCGACCTGGCCGACGCCTACCTGTCGACCACGCACCTGGGCACGTGGACGCAGTACCACTCGCGCGAGGCGTACCTGGCGCTGGTCGACGCGTGCTGGGAGAACCGGGCGTTCGGCGACTTCTGGCAGCACTGCCTGGTCGCGGAGGGCGCCATCGACGTGGCGGCCGAGCCGATCGTGAACCCCTGGGACGTGGCCCCGTTCCAGGTGCTGGTCCGCGAGGCCGGCGGCCGGTTCAGCGACCTGACGGGCGCCGAGCGCTTCGACGGCGGCAACGTCCTCTCCACCAACGGCCACCTCCACCGCTCAGCCCTGGCCATCCTCGCCACCCGCGAGTCGTAAACCGGGGCCGCGCGAGTCGTACGTTCGCGCCCCGCGAGTCGTAAATCCGGCCCCAGCGTGTCCGCACTCGGGCCGACCGGTGGGTATGCGGACCGGCGATCTCGCGGGGCGTGAACGTACGACTCGCGGGGCGCGAACGTACGACTCGCGGGGCGTGAACGTACGACTCGCGGGGGTCAGGAGTGGCCCAGGGCTTGTTCGTCCTCTTCGGGGAGGTCGTAGGCGCGGGTCACGCGGCGCGGGCGGGCGTCGGCGTTCGGGAAGACCCACCTCTTGTAGCCGTACCAGCGGAACGCCATGCCGATCAGGGTGCCGACGATCTGGGCGCTGACGAAGTCGGCCACCTCCTCGCCGACCCGGCTGATGTTCGGCTCCTGGAGGTCCAGCAGGTAGCGCGACACCCACAGCGGCGCCGAGTTGAGCACGATGCCGATGCCGTTGACCAGGAAGAACAACGCCGCCTCGTGCCGCCGCTCACGGCCGCCGCGGGTCTTGAACGACCACTCGCGGTTGAGGACGTACGACACGATCGTGGCGACCAGGGTGGCGATGATCTTCGCCGTCACGGGGTGCTCGGTGAGGACGATCGACTTCAGGCCGATGAAGATGGCCGTGTCGATCACGAAGCACGTGCCGCCCACGACGGCGAACTTGAGCAGCTCTCTGTGCTTGAGCGCGAGCGAGCGCAGCGGTTCGGGCAGGTGCAGGACCACGTTTTCGACTACGGACACCCGGTCAGGCTACTTCGCGCTGCTCCGCGACGACGTGCAGCGGCCGGACCGAGGGGCGTGCGTCGGCCTGGGGGAACACGAACTTCCGCATCGCCCAGAACTTGAACCCGGTCGCGAGCAGCATGCCGATCACCGATCCGGTGACGAAGTCCGCCACCTCCGAGTGCAGGTCGAACACGTGCCGCGACACGTACAGCGGCAGCAGGTTCACGCCGATGCCGACGCCGCTGACCAGGAAGAACAACGCGGCCTCGTGGTGGCGCTCACGCCCGCCGCGGGTGTGGAACGACCACTCGCGGCTCAGCACGTAGGACGAGATGACGGCCACCAGCACGGCGATGGCCTTCGCGGTGACGACCTTGTCCTGGAGGAACGTGAGCTTCAGCGCGTACCAGACGCCGTTGTCGATCACGAACGTGGTGCCGCCGACGACGGCGAAGCGGATCAGCTCGCGGTGCTTGCGGATCAGGAACCGGACCGGTTCCGGGAGGAGCCCCAGCACCTTGCGCACGAGTGGCAACACCGGGGCAGGTTACCGACCGCGTGACGAGTCGATCACGAAGGGGTGCGGCACGGGAGGGGCAGCAGGTCGCCCAGCAGCGGTGGCCACAGCGGTATGACCGGTTCGCACGGTTCCAGCCGGTCAGTGGGGGTGGGCTCGCTCGGTGTGGGCACGTTCGGCGGACTCGTCGGGGACCCCGGCGGGGGCTCGGTGGCGGGCGGGGGCTCGGTCGCGGGAGCCGTCGGATCGGTCACTCGGGGCGGCTCCCCGGACGGCGACGTCGGCGTGGTCGACCGGGTCGTGGTCGACGGCGGCGTGGTCGTCGTCGTCGGACGGGTCGTGCTCGGCTCCGTCGTCGTGTTCGTGCTCGTGCTCGGGGTGCCGGTCGGCGGGTGCCCGGGGTGTTCGCCCGGACGGGTGAAGACGGTGACCGTCTCGCTCGCGGTCGCGGCGCCGAGGGTCGCGGTGACCGTCACCGCGCCGCCCTTCCGGCCCCGCTCGTCCGACTCGCCGGGCGATCGTGACGGCTGCTCCTGGTGCCACGACGTCCGGAGCGCCCACACCGAGAGGCGGAACGACTCGCCCCGGTCCAGCGGCGCCTCGCAGACGATCCGCCGGTCGGACTTGGCGCACCCCCTGGTCAGGGTGATCAGGTGGACGTCGTCGGATTCCACCGCGAGGGTCAGGGGACCGGGGCGGCCACCGGTGTTGGTGACCTCCACGTCCACCCGGGAGCTCCAGTACTCGTGGTGCCACCGGGTGACGTCCACGTCGAGGTCCAGCGCGTCCTCGACCGGCGTGACCGCGACGTCGACCTCGATGTCCACGCTGAGCGACGTGCCCGCGGTGACCGTGCCGGTGATGCGACCGGTCATCGCCTCCCAGTCGGCCTGGAGGCGGAAGGCGAACGTCGCCGTGCCGCCCGGCGCGATGCCCTGCGGGGTGGCGCACGAGACCGCGCCCACGGCCGCCGGGCAGTCCACGGTCTGCTCGGGCAGCCCGTCGAACCGCGCGAGCCGCCCGCCCGCGAACGAGGCGGGACCGCCCACCGACCGCACGCCGGGCGGCAGGACCAGGGCCGCGCTCGCCGGCTGCGAGGTCGTCTCACCGGTGTTGCGCACGACGACGGGCAGGGCGACCGGGTCCGCGCCGGGCGTGAGCGCGAAGCCGCTGGGCACGGTCGGCACCAGGTTCGGCGGCGTGGGTTCCGGCTCGGGCTCGGGTTCCGGCTCGGGTTCCGGCTGTGGTCCGGGCTGCGGCGCCCGCGGTTCGGACGTGGGCGCCGGCTCGCTGGTCGGAGCGGGTTCGGTGGTGGTGGTGGTCGTGGGTTCGGTGGGCGTCGGAGCGGGTTCGGTGGTCGGTGCCTGCGTGGTCGGTGCCTGCGTGGTCGGCGGCACCTGCGGCGCGGTCCGGGTGGCGGACGTCTCGACCGGTGCGGTCTGGGCGGCGGGCACCCCCTGCTGCTCACCGCCGGACGCCAGGCCCACCGCCACGGCCACGACGAGCGCGGCCACCGAGGCCGCCGCGCCGAGGAACTGGCGGGGCACGGAGCCGAGCGCGTTGGTCGTGCCGCCGCTCGACCCCGCGGACCCGGCAGCCGCACCCGTCGCGGCGGCAGCGGCGGCCTTCGCCGACCCCGCGCCGGCCGCCGCCAGGTACCCGGTGGTGCCGACACCCAGCACCAGGGGCGCGATGATCCCGCGCAGCGCGCCGTTGACGTCGGCCAGTTCGGCAGCCAGCGCGCGGCAGTCCCCGCACTCGTCCAGGTGCGCCTCGACCTGCGTGGTCTCCCGCTTCGACAGCCCGCCGCGGGTCCACGCGCCGAGCCTGTCGGCGGTCGCGTGGCACCGCTCGGCCCGCGTCTCGGCCAGGTGCACCTGCAGATAAGCCTGCTTGAGGCCCTCGCGGGCCCGGTAGGCCAGCGCCGACACGCTGTTCGCGGTCAGCCCCAGCAGCGGGGCGACCTCGGCGGGCGACTGGCCCTCGACCTCGGTGTGCCACAGCACGGTCTGCCAGCGCTCGGGCAGGCGGGCGAACGCCTTCGCCGCCATCGACCGCTCCAGCCCGGCCACGGCGGTGTCCGTGAACGGCACGCTGGTCGCCTCCGGCGCGACCTCGGCGACGTCGTCGGCCAGGTGGACCTTCCGGTCCCGGCGGGTCTTGTCGTAGGCGGTGTGCCGCAGCGCGGTGAGCAGGTAGGCGCGGAACGCCGTGTCCGGGCCGCGACCCGCGCGCAGCGTGTCCAGCACCTTCGCGAACGCGTCCGACACCAGGTCGTCCGCCTCCGCCGCGGACCTGGCGAGCTGGCGGGCGAGGTTGTACGCGGCGCCCACGTGCCGTTCGTAGAGCTGCCCGTAGGCGTCGATCGCCCCGCCCCGGACGGAGTCGATCAGCTCCGCGTCACTCGGTCCGTGGACGTCCGCAGGAACTGCCGCCACCTGTGATCCCTCCTCGCGCGGCGACAGTCTGACGCACCGGGTCGGGCATCGTCACGCACGACTACCCAACTGTGTCCTGGTTCTGCCGTCATGGACGAGCGCCGGCGACGTCTCGTGGTCGACGGACGACGGCGAGGAGGCATCCGGGTGGGTGTTCGGGAAGCGGTGGCACGGCGTTCCGGCGCTGACAGGTCGCGCGCGCTGCGGTCGAGGTGGCGCACGGCGTCGATGGCCGCCGGCTGGGTGTTCCCGGCCGACTGGCCGGTGGACGAGGTCGACCGCGTCTGCCGTGCGGTCCTCGGACCGCGCGACCCCGCCGAGGAGCTGTACCGGCTGGGCAGCGCGCGGGCCCGGGCCGGGACGGGCCTGGCCGAGACGCTGCTGGACCTCGCGGCGCTGCACGCGGTGCTCGTCGAACCGCCTGGGGCCACCGGGATCGTCTCGCCGGACGTGGACGCCGTGCCGGCGCGCATGCTCCGCGTGACCGCGCTGGGCTGGGGTGACGTGGTGAGCGAGCAGGCGGGCAGCTGCGCCGCGGACAACCCGCTCACCGGCCTCGCGACCTCCGCCTACCTGCGGACGCGGCTGCGCGAGGTGTACGCGGAGGCGCGCGTGGCGGGGCGGCAGGACCACGTGCTGGTGCTCGTGTCGATCGACCTGAACCGGGTGTCCGGCTGGTCGCGGGTGGTGGCGATGACGCTGCTGGCGGACGCGCTGAAGGAGGTCTTCGACGCCGGCGAGACGCTGGCCTCGGTCGGGCCGTCCACGGCGTGCGTGCTGCTCAGGCGCGACGGGCGACTGGCGAGAGCCGTGGTCAACCTGCGCCTGCTCACCGCGCACAGGCTGGCCGTCGACCCCCACGTCGCGCCCACCGGCCCGGCGAAGGTGTGGCTGGAACAGCTGCCGGGCACCTACGACGAAGCGGCCCGGCTCGTCACCGCCCTCGGACGCTGACCCCGCCTCACCGGTGCGGTCGTCCGACCCCGCACGCGCGAAGGGCCCGGGCCGCGCGGCCCGGGCCCTTCGCGCCGGGGCGCTCCCGGCTACCGCCGGTGGATGATCCAGCGCTGGTCGGACCGCTCACGGTCGCACGGCGCGAGGACCAGTTCCGTGTAGACGCCGTTGTGCGTGACGCAGTGCCCGGTCCTTCCCGACTCGAACAGCCAGGAGTGGTAGCCGTCGTGGGAGTGGCCGACCCACCGCTGGTCCTCGGAGCCGTCGCAGGGCCGGCCCGCCAGCTTCCCGTCGATCGCCGTCGCGCACCACCCGTGCATCTTGTCCCTGATGGTGCCGTCGTCGGAGATGAACCACGTCTGGTTGTCCTCCCCGTGGCGGGGGTGGGGGATGATCGGGTACTGGGGGTCCCAGGCCCAGTTGGTCTGGTCCCACACGTCGCCCGGCCGCGTGACGCTCTCCAGCACCCACTCGTCCTGCCGGGTGTCGGGCTGGACGGCATTGGAGGTCGGCGCGATGAGCAGCGCCGAACCGGCCACGGCGATGGCGGCGATGAGTCGTCCGAGTTTCATGGTCTTCCTTCGGTGTCGTCGTCCACGTGCACCGTCGAGTACAAGCGCCGGACAGGACCCCTGCGCGCCGGGAACAACCATGGTGACGGGAAATGACCCGTCCGGTAGGCGCGGGCGCCGTGCCGGTCACGGACGCGGGACGCGACCGGCACCCCGCCGTGCGTCTTGACAACCTCCAGGTGTTCCTGAACGGTGTGCCGGTGTCTTAGTTGACTAGAACACTTTGGGGGCGCGGTGGAGTTCCGCATCGACCGGTCCAGCGGTCTCCCCGCGTACCTGCAACTCGTGCGGCAGGTGCGCGAGGCGCTGAGACTCGGCCTGCTGGGGCCCGGGGACCGGCTGCCGACCGTGCGCGACGTCGTCGGCACGAGCGGGGTCAACGCCAACACCGTGCTGAAGGCGTACCGGGAGCTGGAGATGTCGGGTCTGGTGGAGGCCCGCCAGGGGTCGGGGACGTTCGTGAAGGCCGGACTCGGGTCGACAGACCCGGCGGTCATGTCCGCGCTGCGCGCGCGGCTGTTCGTGTGGGTCCGCGAAGCCCGCGAGGCGGGGCTGGACGCGGAGGACATCGACGCGCTCGTGCGCTCGGTCCTCGGCGTCCCCGACGAGGGCGACCGGACCCGCGGGGGAGAGGGGGTGGCGGTCCTGTGAGCACCGCCGTCGAGACCGTCGGCACCGCGTTCGCGGTGCGCGCGCGGTCGCTGGGCAAGCGCTACCGGGACAGGTGGGCGCTGCGCGACTGCACGTTCGACCTGCCCGCCGGCCGGGTCGCCGCGCTGGTCGGCGCCAACGGAGCGGGCAAGACCACGCTGATGACGGTCCTCGCGGGCCTCCTCGACGCCGACGAGGGGTCGGCGGGCGCGGTCGGCCGCGTGGCGTTCGTGTCGCAGGAGAAGCCGGTGTACCGGCACTTCACCCCCGCCGACGTGCTGAAGCTCGGCGCGCGCCTCAACGTCGTGTGGGACGAGGGGCGCGCCCGCCGCTGGCTGGAGCGCTTCGAGGTCCCGCCGGACCGGGCGTGCGGCAAGCTGTCCGGCGGCCAGCAGGCGCAGGTGGCGTTCGCGCTGGCCATCGGCTCGCGGCCGACCGTGCTGATGCTCGACGAGCCGCTGGCCAACCTCGACCCGCTGGCCCGCCGCGAGGTCACCGCCGAGCTGCTGACCGAGGTCGACGAGACCGGCATGACCGTGCTGCTGTCCACGCACGTCGTGGCCGAGCTGGGCGGCGTGGCCGACTACCTGCTGCTCCTCGCCCACGGCCGGCTGCTGGCCGGCGGCGACCTGGACGAGCTGCTCGCGCGGCACGTCGCCTACACCGGTCCGCGGTCGGACGTGCCGCCGGCCCTGGGCGAGGTCGTCGAGGCGCGCCACCGCGGCAAGCAGTCGACGTTCCTGGTGAAGCTGCCCGACGGACACCCGCGCCCGGTCGTGGCGGGGCAGTGGGCCGAGCGGGCCGTGACGTTGGAGGACTACGTGCTCGCGCAGCTCGCGGCCACCCGCAAGGGCCTCGCGCCGACCGGTGCGGGACCGAGGGGGTTCGGCGCGTGACCACCGACGTGACCGGCGCCGACATGACCGACGCCACCGCCACCGGCACGACCGCCGCCGCGCCGCCGGTCACCCGGTCCGCCGTCGGCTGGCGGGACCTGGCCTGGCTGACCTGGCGACAGCACCGCGGCGGCATCGGCGCCTGCGCCCTCGTCGTCGCGGGCGCCGCCTGCCTCGCGCTGGCCCTGGCCGCGCACATCACCGCCAGTGGGCACAGCCGGCACGAGCTGTTCGGCGTGTTCGACTACCCGGACCTCGCGCAGGTGCTGACCCTCACGCCGCTGCTGCTCGGACCGGTGGTCGCCGGGTTCTGGACCGCGCCCCTGCTGGCCCGCGAGTACGAGCAGCGCACGCACCTCGTGGTGTGGAGCCAGGACGTGAGCGCCGTCCGCTGGCTGACCGGCAAGGTCGTGCTCCTCGGCGTGCTCGCCGTCGCCCTGGCCGCCGGCCTCGGCTCGTCGCTGGTCGTGCTCATGGACAGCGTGAACGCCACCAGCGTCGACTACGCGCCGTTCCGGCCGTTCGAGAGCCAGGCGTTCGAGGCCGCGCCGCACGTGCAGGCGGCCTACGCGGCGTTCGCCTTCGCCCTGGGGCTCGCGCTGAGCGCGCTCACCCGCCGCACGGTGGTGTCCATGGGGCTCGCGCTGGTCGGGTTCGCCTTCGCCCGCTTCTTCGTGGCCGTCGGGTGGCGGCCCCACTACCGGGAGCCGGAGCGCGTGCTGGAGCCCTACGCGGCGGACGGCCTGCTGCACTCGCGGATGCTCGACGACGACAGCTGGGTCGTCGACAGCGGGTACGCCGACGCCGCGGGCGACGAGGTCGACTTCCCCCGGTACTGCGTCCCCACCGGCCAGGACGTCGACCCGGCGTACACCAGGTGCGTCACCGACAGCGGCGTGGCGCAGCACTACGCGGACTACCAGCCGGGCGACCGCGCGGCGGCGTTCCAGTGGGTCGAGTCCGCCGTCTTCGCGGTGCCGGCCGCGGCGCTGCTCGTGCTGGTCTTCGTGTGGGTGCGCCGGTCGCACCGCGTCTGACGGCGCGGTCCCGCCCGCGCCGGGGTGCGTGCGGGACCGCGCTGTTTGTGCAGGTAGACTCACCGACCCGTGGACTCCCGAACCCGTCTCCCCGTCGTCGGCATGATCGGCGGCGGCCAGCTGGCGCGCATGACGCACCAGGCCGCGATCCCCCTGGGCCAGTCGCTGCGGGTGCTCGCCGAGTCGGACTCCGACCCCGCCGCGCTCGTCGCCCGCGACGTGGAGCTGGGCGGGCACACCGACCTGGACGCGCTGCGCGCCTTCGCCAAGTCGTGCGACGTCGTCACGTTCGACCACGAGCACGTGCCCCAGGAGCACCTGCGCGCGCTGGTCGCGGACGGCGTGAAGGTCTCGCCCGGCCCGGACGCCCTGGTGCACGCCCAGGACAAGCTGGTCATGCGCGTGAAGCTGGCCGGGCTGGGCCTGCCCGTGCCGCCGTTCGCCGAGGTCGCCGACACCGGTGACGTGCTGCGCTTCGGCGCGGAGCACGGGTGGCCGTGCGTGCTCAAGGCCGTGCGCGGCGGGTACGACGGGCGCGGGGTGTGGATGCTGAACACCCCGCAGAGCGCCCAGCGGGTCGTGCCCGAGCTGCTCGACGCCGGCACCCCGCTGATGGTCGAGCGGTGCGTGCCCATGCGCCGCGAGCTGGCCGCCCTGGTCGCGCGCTCGCCGTTCGGGCAGGGAGCGGCGTGGCCGCTGGTGCAGACCGTGCAGCGGGAGGGCATCTGCGTCGAGGTCCTGGCGCCCGCGCCCGCCGCCGGCGGCGAGGAGGCCCCGGGCGAGGAGGCGCAGGAGCTGGCGCTGAGGATCGCCCACGAGCTGGGCGTCGTCGGACTGCTCGCCGTGGAGCTGTTCGACACCGCCGACGGCCTCGTGGTCAACGAGCTGGCGATGCGGCCCCACAACTCGGGCCACTGGACCATCGAGGGCGCCCGCACGTCCCAGTTCGAGCAGCACCTGCGCGCCGTCCTGGACTACCCGCTCGGCGCGACGGACCTCGTCGCGCCCGCCGTCGTCATGGCGAACGTGCTGGGCGCGGCGGACGCGTCCGACATGGGCCCCGACGAACGGCTGCACCACCTGTTCGCCCGGTTCCCCGACGCCCACGTGCACCTGTACGGCAAGGCGGAGCGGCCGGGCCGCAAGATCGGGCACGTCACCCTCCTCGGCGAGCGGATGGAGGAGGTGCGCGAACGGGCGAGGCTCGCCGCGCACTGGCTGTCCGACGGAGTGTGGCTCGACGGGTACGACATCCACGGAGGAGAGCAGTGACGCAGGTCGGCGTGATCATGGGCAGCGACTCGGACTGGCCCGTGATGGGGGCCGCGGCCGAGGCGCTGGCCGAGTTCGGCGTGACCTACGAGGTCGGCGTGTACTCGGCGCACCGCACGCCGCAGCGGATGCTGGACTACGCGGCGTCCGCCGCCTCGCGCGGCCTCCGGGTGATCATCGCGGGCGCGGGCGGCGCGGCGCACCTGCCGGGCATGGTGGCCTCGGCGACCGTGCTGCCGGTGATCGGCGTGCCGGTGCCGCTGAAGTACCTCGACGGGATGGACTCGCTGCTGTCGATCGTGCAGATGCCCGCCGGCGTGCCGGTGGCCACCGTGTCGGTCGGGGGCGCGCGCAACGCGGGCCTGCTGGCGGTGCGCGTCCTGGCCGCGTCCGACCCGGTGCTGCGGGAGCGGATGGCCGAGTTCCAGGCCTCCCTCTCGGACCTGGTGCTGGAGAAGGACGCGGCGCTGCGCGCCCGGGCGGGTGTTGTTGCGGACGGCACAGCGGACAGTGGCGTGAACGCGCGCTAACATCCTGGCAGGACGCCCTACCGGGAGGTAACTTAACGTGGACCCGAGCTTCGGTACCTACCAGCTCGCCGAGGAGCACGAGGCGCTGCGCGAGGCGGTCCGGTCACTGGCCGACAAGGAGATCGCGCCGCACGCCGCGGAGGTGGACGAGCAGGAGCGCTTCCCGGTCGAGGCGTTGAACGCGCTGGTGAAGTCCGGTTTCGCCGCCGTGCACGTGCCCGAGGCCTACGAGGGCCAGGGCGCCGACTCGGTGGCCACCTGCATCGTGATCGAGGAGGTGGCGCGCGTGTGCGCGTCGTCGTCCCTGATCCCGGCGGTGAACAAGCTGGGCACCATGCCGATCCTGCTGGCGGCGTCGGAGTCGCTCAAGCAGCAGGTGCTGCCGTCCATCGCCTCCGGCGAGGCCATGGCGTCCTACGCGCTGTCCGAGCGCGAGGCCGGCTCGGACACCGCGTCCATGCGCACCCGCGCCCGCCTCGACGGCGACCACTGGGTGCTCAACGGCACCAAGTGCTGGATCACCAACGCCGGCGAGTCCACCTGGTACACGGTGATGGCCGTGACCGACCCCGACGCCCCGAAGAAGTCGCAGGGCATCTCGGCGTTCGTCGTGCACAAGGACGACCCGGGCTTCGTCGTCGGCTCCAAGGAGCGCAAGCTCGGCATCAAGGGCTCGCCCACCCGCGAGATCCACTTCGAGAACTGCACCATCCCCGCGGACCGGATCATCGGCGAGCCGGGCACGGGCCTGAAGACCGCCCTGCGCACCCTCGACCACACCCGCCCGACCATCGGCGCGCAGGCCGTCGGCATCGCGCAGGGCGCCCTGGAGCAGGCCATCGCCTACACCAAGGACCGCAAGCAGTTCGGCACGTCGATCGCCGACTTCCAGGGCGTGCAGTTCATGCTGGCCGACATGGCGATGAAGATCGAGGCCGCCCGCCACATGGTCTACGTGGCCGCCGCGAAGGCCGAGCGCGGGGAGCCGGACATCGGCTTCATCACCGCCGCGGCCAAGTGCTTCGCCTCGGACGTCGCGATGGAGGTGACGACCGACGCCGTGCAGCTGTTCGGCGGCGCCGGCTACACCCGCGACTTCCCGGTGGAGCGCATGATGCGGGACGCGAAGATCACCCAGATCTACGAGGGCACCAACCAGATCCAGCGCGTCGTGATGTCGCGCGCCCTGCTGAAGGGCTGATCCGGTCCGCCGGCCGACGGCCCGGACGTGCGCCCACCGCGCGCCTCCGGGCCGTTCGGCGTCACGACCGTTCGGCGAGGTACGCGGCCAGGCGCTCGTAGCTCGTCGTCGCCCCGTCCCGCATGCCGGTCCCGCTCGCGCGGTCGCGGGCCTCCTGCGACGGGAACCTCATCGTCTGCACGACGGTCGTGCGGTCGCCGTCGGCGGTGAACTCGGTCGTGTTCACCGTCTCCGGCCACTCCGGGCCCCACGACTCGGTCTGCACGGTGCGCGCGTGCGGGGTGACCTCCAGGTACCGGCCGACCATGGACATCGTGGTGCCGTCCGGGCGGTGCCACACCATGTGCCACCGGCCGCCGGGGCGGAGGTCGATCTCGCAGACCGGCATGGTCCAGCCGTCCGGGCCCAGCATCCAGTGCACGACGTGCTCGGGCTTGGTGAAGGCGTCGAAGACCAGGTGCCGGGGCGCGTCGAACGTCCGCGTCATCGCCACCTCGACATCGGACGGCAGGCTCCACAGCACGGTGTCGATGGTGCTCATCGCTCGGTCTCCTTCATGTGTCGGAGGTAGGCGTCCAGGCGGCGGTAGCTGGGCTCCCAGAAGCGGCGGAACGCCTCGGCCCACTCGCTGACCTCGCGCAACGGCGTCGCGTCGAGGGCGCACGGCCGCCACTGCGCGTCCCGGCCACGCGTGATCAGGCCGGCGCGCTCCAGCACGCGCAGGTGCTTCGACACCGCCGGACCGCTCATCGCGAACGGCTCGGAGAGCTCCTTCACGGTCGCCGCGCCCTCCGCGAGCCGGGCCAGGATCGCCCGTCGCGTCGGATCGGCCAGCGCGGCGAAGGTGAGGCTGAGGGGATCGTCCGCCATCCTCGTACCTAACCAATCGGTTATCTAACCGGTCGGTTAAGCAAAGCGCCCTGTCGGGTCGCTGTCAAGGCCGTGTCGGGACCCTGTCGAGGCGGTGAAATAGTTGAAACTTCATATACCTTCGGGGGGTCGTTCGAAGACGAAGGGGAGTCGCAATGCTCAAGGACGTGGCAGCGCTCATCGGCCGCATCGGCGTCGGCGTGGTGTTCATCGCCCACGGGTGGCAGAAGGTCGCCGAATGGGGGCTCGACGGCACGGCGACCGCGTTCGCGGGCATGGGCGTGCCGCTGCCGACGCTCTCCGCCTGGTTCGCCGCGATCGTCGAACTGGGCGGCGGCGCGATGCTGCTCCTCGGCATCGCCACGCCCGTCGTCGGCGTGCTGCTCGCGGTGGACATGCTCGGCGCGCTCGTGATCGTGCACCTGCCCAACGGCCTGCTCGGGCAGGGCGGCTACGAACTCGTGCTCGTGCTGGGCGTGGCGGCGCTGGCGCTCGGCTTCAACGGCGGCTCGCTCGCCCTCGACCGCGTGGTGAAGGACCGTCGCCGCGCCGCCGTGGCCGCCTAGCCGACCAGGTCCAGGGTCGTCTGCTCGTCGATGCGGCGGGTGGCGAGCAGGTCCGGGGCGGCGTTGCTGCACTGGACCAGCGACCCGCCACCCGCCAGCACGGCGAGGAAGCCGTTCAGCAGGCCGTCCGGCATGGACCAGTCCAGGGTGGACAGCACGCGCGAGGACGTCGTGATGCCCAGCGTCTCCGCCCGGTGGTGGGCCTCGGACACCACCTCGTCCACAGTGGACTTCAGCAGCGCGGGCGTCGCCCCCGGCACCGGTTCCCACGGCGCGAAGTCGTCACCGTGCACCCGCACGTCGTCGTTGTAGTCGACCGGGGCGCCGCCGCCCAGCCCCATCGGGTGCAGCGACGCCACCGCCACGACCCCCGCGCCCGGGGCGGCCCCGCCCGGCGCCACGACCGCCACCTTCGCGCCGGTCGGGTCGTCCGTCACCGCCGCGCCGCACCACCAGGCCCCGAGCAGCACGCCCGCCGTCTGCCAGTGCGCCGGCAGCAGCACCGCGACCGGGTCGCCGGGCTCCACGTCGTGCTCGTCGCGCAGCCAGTTGGCCGTCTTCGCCGCCCAGTTGCGCACGGTCGCCCGGGACAGCTCCACGCGCGTGCCCGCGGCGTCGTCGTAGTGGGTGATCAGGGGACGGCCGGGGTTCGCGGCGAACAAGGGGGCGAACAGCGCATCCGTGACGGTCATGGCACAACCTTGCCACGCCGGCCGCGACGTCCCGTCACCATCCCCGCGCGGAGCCGCGCCCGGCCCGCGGGATCGGCACGCCCGGTCGGCGGGGCGACCCGCCGGGTGGGGTGGTGGCACCGGCCGGGGGGCGGCGGTGGTGGGGCCTCGTGGTGGGTCGGCCGGGTCGTGGTGGACGGCTGGGTGGTCTCGGGGGTCCGATTCTCTCAACCGAGAACCGTAACGTCGTTTCCGTACACCCCGCCCGGCATCTTCACCTGATCCAGCTACTCCCCACGCCTGAAAGCTCAGGTCACCTCGCTGCCTAGTCCACGCACGGCGGTCCCTGCAACCCCGCCGCCAGGGCCCGACCACCGCCGTCCAGGGCCGGCAACCCACCGCGGCCGAACCCCGGCGGGGTGGGGGCCGCCGACGAACCGGGGGCGGCCGACGAACCGGGGGCGGCCGACGAACCGGGGGCGACAGACGGGGTGGGCACCACCGTCGTCTTCTTCTCGCCCAGCACCTGCGCCACGAACGCCTTCACCTGCGCCGGGTCCACGGTGACCACGCTCTGGCCCTGTTCGTTCACCACCCCGACGCCCGTCACCGGGATGGTCGCGAACTCCACGTTCCCGCCGGCCAGCCCCTGCGCCTGCGCGGCCAGGGTGGTGAGGTCGAAGTTCTCGTCCACGACCACCGACTTGCTCACCGCGTCCAACAACCCCGACAGCCTCGCCTGGTCGGTCAGCGTCCCCGCCGACAGCAGCTTCGACACCGCCGAGGACATGAAGACCTGCTGCCTGGTGATGCGACCGAGGTCGCCGTTGGGGACGCCCTTCCGCTGCCGCACGAACGCCAGCGCGTCGCCCCCGGACACGGTCTGCGCGCCCGCCCGGAAGTTCGCGCCCGAGTCCGGGTCCGAGGTCGCCGCCTTCAAGCACACGTCCACCCCGCCGATGACCTGCGTCAGCAGGTAGAACCCGTAGAGGTTGACCTCCGCGTAGTGGTCGACCCGCACCCCGGTCAGTTCCTGCACGACCTGCACCAGCGCCCGCCTGCCGGCCTGGTCGCCCTCGCGCGAGCGCTCCTCCAGCGGCACCCCCGACGCGGCCAGGCGCTCCATCGTGAAGAACTTCGTCACGCCGTACGCGGAGTTGATCTTCTCCTGCCCCTGGCCGGGGATGGTGACGTACGTGTCGCGCGGGATCGACACGGCGTGCGCCTTGCCGCCGTGCTTCGGCACCCGCAGCACGATGATCGTGTCGGTGTTGAGCGTGTCGGTCGCCTCGGTGCGCAACCGCCGCAGCACGTCGTCCGGCAGCGGACGCCCCTGGGCGTCGGTGCGGCTGTCGCTGCCGACGAGCAGGATGTCGGTCGCGCCGTCCTCGACGGGCGGGGCGTTGGGCACGTCCTCCAGCACCGTCAGCACGTCCGTCTTGTTCACGCTCTCCTGGACGCGCTGCACCGTCGCCCAGCCGTACCCGGCCACCGCCAGCACGGCCGCGGACAGCAGTGCGACCAGCACGCGCCCGGTGATCACCGCGGCCTTCACGGCGTTCCTCCGCTCCCCGAACCTGTCCGATCAGGCTAACCACCTTCGGCCGGTCGGACGCCGGTGAGCGCCTGGGTGGGGTGTTCAGTTGACGCAGACCACACCGTCGGCGGTGATCGGCGGGGTGAGACCGGTCGTCGGGGCGACCGCGGTGCGGGTCCCGTCGGCCGACGCCGGGTCGGACGAGTCGGGCGGGGAGTAGTCCGCCCCGACGTGGACGTGGACCTGCCCCCCGGGCACGGAGTCGTCCTCGACGGCCCGGGCGTTACCGCCCAGCGCGACGACCACCGCCTCGGCGGAGGCGCGCTCGCCCTCGGCGTACCGGACGGCCGTGGTGTCCGAGTACGTCCCGGTGTGGGCCCCGCCGCGCTGGAAGCCCTTGCGGGCCAACAGGTCCAGCACCGTGCCGGCGAGTCCGCTCACGCCCGCCGCGTTGTAGGTCTGCACGGTGATCGCGGACGCGTCCGGTCCGGTCGGGGTAGTGGTGGTCGCAGGAGCGGACGAGGACGACGAGCTGTCCGCGGCCAGCCCCTTGATGAACTGCCGCACCTGCACCGGGTCGACCGGCAGCACGTTGCCGTCGCCCCACGTGTCCATCGGCTCGCCGACGGGAATGGTGCGGAACTGGATGTTGCCCGAGACCAGGCCGCGCATCTGCTCGGCGAACTCGGTGATGTTCCACCGCTCGCTCAGCACCACGGACTTCTTCACGGCCGTCACGAGCTGGTTGAGCCGGTCGAAGTCGGTCAGCGTGCCGGTGGACAGCACCTTCTTCGCCAGCGCCCCGATGAACACCTGCTGCCGCACGATCCGGTCGAGGTCGCCACCGGGCAGGCCGCCGCGCTGCCGCACGAACGCCAGCGCCTCCCGGCCGGCGATGGTCTGCAGGCCCGCCGCGAAGTCCGCGCCCGAGTCGGAGTCGCTCGTGGCCTTGTTCACGCACACCTCGACGCCGCCGATGGCCTGCGTCACCTCGTAGAAGCTCGCCAGGTTGACCTCGGCGTACCGGTCGATCGTCACGGCGCCGCCGGTCAGCCCCTCGATGGTCTTGATGAGCGTCTTGCGCCCGGCGAGCGTCGACTCCCGCTCGATCCGCGCCTCGTCGGTCACGCCCTGCTCGCGCAGCTCCTGCGCGGTGTCGTTCTTCTGCCGCGCCATCGCCGAGTTGAGCTTGTGCTTGCCGAACCCGTCGGCGATCTCGACGTACGAGTCGCGCGGGAACGAGACGGCGACGGCACGGGTGCCGTCCTGGGGGACGTGCACCAGGATCATGGTGTCGGTGTTCAGCGTGCCGTCCGCCACCCCGCCGTTGAGGAGCGCCAGCACCTCGTCCGACAGTGGGTTGCCCTGCGCGTCCGTGCGGCTGTCCACGCCCACGAGCAGGATGTCGACCGCGCCGTCGAGCGGCTTGCGCGCCACGCCGTCGGGCGACTCGGTCACCGAGTTCGGGATGACGTCGGTCGTGGTGAGGTTGTCCTCCAGGTCCTTGAAGTAGTACCAGCCGTACCACGTGACGGCGAGCACAGCCGCCGACAGGAGGGCCAGGAATGAACGCCCGGTGACCAGGAGGGCACGCAGCGCTGTCGATCCGGCGGCTCTCCCGTGCGGACTGGTGTCCACTGGCCTGCCTCCCCCGTGTGCACAACCTGCCTGGTCAAAGGTAGTCGCGGACGGGTGAACCTCGCCGGACACTCTTCTTATACGGGAGACGCTGTAACAACCGGGTGGGTTGCACGGGTTTACCCCCTGACAGACTGCGATGGCACGAACCGCTGCGGAAGGGCGATCAGAGCATGCGCGTACTGGTGACGGGTGGGGCCGGCTTCATCGGCTCGCACTACGTGCGGGAATTGGTGGGCGGCGCTTACCCGGCCTACGCCGACGCGGAGGTGGTGGTGCTGGACAAGCTCACCTACGCGGGCAACGAGGCCAACCTGGCGCCGGTCGCGGACGACCCGCGGCTGACCTTCGTGCGGGGCGACATCTGCGACCCCGAGGTCGTCGCGGACGTGATGGCCCGCACGGACGTGGTGGTGCACTTCGCCGCCGAGTCCCACGTGGACCGTTCGATCTCCGGCTCGGCGGACTTCGTGCTGACCAACGTGCTGGGCACCCAGGTGCTGCTCCAAGGCGCGCTGGAGGCCGGCGTGGCCAAGTTCGTGCACGTCTCGACCGACGAGGTCTACGGCTCGATCGACGAGGGCTCGTGGACCGAGGACCACGTCCTGGAGCCCAACTCGCCGTACTCGGCGTCGAAGGCGTCCTCGGACCTGCTGGCCCGGTCGTTCCACCGCACGCACGGCCTGCCGGTGAACATCACGCGGTGCTCGAACAACTACGGGCCGTACCAGTTCCCGGAGAAGGTCATCCCGCGGTTCGTCACGAACCTGCTGGACGGCAAGAAGGTCCCGCTGTACGGCGACGGCCTCAACGTGCGCGACTGGCTGCACGTGGACGACCACTGCCGGGGCATCCAGCTGGTGGTCGAGGGCGGTCGCGCCGGCGAGGTCTACAACATCGGCGGCGGCACCGAGCTGACCAACCGCGAGCTGACCGGGAAGCTGCTGGAGGCCACCGGCCGCGACTGGGACTCGTTCGTCGAGCCGGTCGCCGACCGCAAGGGCCACGACCGCCGCTACTCGGTCGACATCACCAAGATCAGCACCGAGCTGGGCTACGCGCCCCGGGTCGACTTCACCGAGGGCCTGGCCGCCACCGTGCGGTGGTACCGGGACAACCGGGCGTGGTGGGAGCCGCTGAAGCAGCGCTCGGCGCTGGCGGGCTGACGTGGCACTCGCACTCCTCGTGCCGGGCGGGCGCGGGCAGCTCGGGCGGGACGTCGTGGCGGTCGCCCCGGCGGACGGCCTCGTGCACGCCCCGTCGTCGGCCGAGCTGGACATCACCGACGCGCGCGTCGTGGCCGACGCGGTCGCGGCCTTCGCGGCGAACGCGCGCGACGCGGGCCTGCGGCCGGTGGTCGTGAACTGCGCCGCCTACACGGCGGTCGACGCGGCCGAGGCGGACGAGGAGCGGGCGCTCGCCGTCAACGCCACCGGTCCCGGCCTGCTGGCCGAGCACTGCCGCGAGCACGACGTGCCGCTGCTGCACGTGTCGACGGACTACGTGTTCCCCGGCGACGCCACGCGGCCCTACGAGCCGTCCGACGAGACCGGGCCGCGCTCGGCGTACGGGCGCACGAAGCTCGCCGGCGAGCGGCGCGTGGTGGAGGCGTGGGACCGGTCCTGGGTCGTGCGCACCGCGTGGGTCTACGGCGCGCACGGGCCGAACTTCGTGAAGACCGTGGCGCGCCTGGCGGGTGAGCGCGAGACGCTGACCGTGGTCGACGACCAGGTGGGTTCGCCGACGTGGTCGCTGGACCTCGCGCGCGGTCTGGTGGCGCTGGCCGGCTCGGTGGCCGCGGGTGGTTCGCCGGCCCGGGTGCTGCACGCGACCGGCGGCGGCGAGACGACGTGGTGCGGGTTCGCCCGCGCGGTGTTCGCCGAGCTGGGCCTGGACCCGGAGCGGGTGCGGCCGTGCGCGACCGGGGACTTCCCGCGCCCGGCCCCGCGCCCGGCGTACTCGGTGCTCTCCGGCAAGTCGTGGGAGGAGGCCGGGTTGCCGCCGCTGCGGCCGTGGCGGGAGGCGCTGTCGGTGGCCGTGGCGACGAAGGCGGTGCCCTAGGGGGCCGGCGGCCCGGAGGCGTTCGCGACCTCACAGGGCGCACCCGTCACATGCCGACAGCTTGTCGTTAAGGTTGTCGACATGATGTCGGCACGTTGTGGGTGGTGTCGCCCGTGTTCCTGACGATGCGCGAAGTGGTCTTCGCGCGGAGCCGGTTCGCGCTGATGGGCTCGGTCGTCGCGTTGACGGCGATCCTCATGGTGTTGCTGTCCGGCCTGTCGGAGGGGTTGGTGAACGACGGTGTTTCCGGGCTGAAGAAGCTGCCGGTCACCTCGTTCGAGCGCGGCGTGGCGACCGACGCCGCGTTCTCGCGCAGCGTCGTGGACGTCGACGCCGTGGACGAGTGGGCGGGCCGCCCCGGCGTCGGGCGAGCGGCTGGGCTCGAACCCGGCGAGGTCGTGGTGAGCGCGACGGCGGTGGACGCGGGCGTGCGGCTCGGCGACGTCGTCACGCTCGACCGCATCGGCACCGGGCTGACGGTCGTGGGCGTGCTGGACGGCCAGCACACCTTCGGCCACGTCGACATCGGATACGTGCCGCTGCGCACGTGGCAGGAGGTCCGGCTGGGGATCGGACCGGGCGACCAGGCGCCCGCCGGCACCTACGACGAGGTCACGGCGGTGGCGGTGCGGTCCGGCGGGACGGACCTCGGCGCGGCCGACGCCGCAGCCGGGACGACGTCGCTGACGCTGGGCGAGCCCTTCGGCGCGTCACCCGGCTACACCGCGGAGACGTCGACCCTCCGGATGATCCAGGTCTTCCTCTACGCCATCTCCGCGCTGGTGGTAGGTGCCTTCTTCACGGTGCTGACCATCCACCGCAAACCGGAGATCGCCGTGCTGCGCGCGATGGGCGCGAGCACCTGGTACGTGCTGCGCGACAGCCTGGCCCAGTCCCTGGTGCTGCTGCTGGTCTCCACGGGCCTCGGGGTCGGCCTCGGGGTCGCGGCGGGCGCCGCCCTCGCCACGACGCCGATGCCGTTCGCGCCGAGCCCCGGCCCGGTCGCCCTCGCGTCGCTGCTGCCGATCGCCCTCGGCATGGTCGGCGCGTGCGTCGCGGTGCTGCGCATCACCAAGGTCGACCCCTCACCGCCCTCGGAGGCAACCGATGAGCACCGGACTGCTCCTGCAAGAGGTCACCCTCCGCTACGGCGACGGGGAGGAGGTCACCTCCGCGCTGGACGACGTGACCCTGCACGTCGGGCAGGGCGAGATCATCGCCGTGGTGGGCCCCTCGGGCGCCGGCAAGTCGAGCCTGCTCGCGGTGGCGGGAGGTCTCACCGTCCCCGACTCCGGCCGGGTGCTCGTCGGCGGGACCGACCTCGCCGGGCGCGAGCGGGACCGGGCGCGCGTCCGGCGCGAGCGGATCGGCTACGTGTTCCAGAGCAACAACCTCATCCCGGCCCTGACCGCGGCCGACCAGGTCCGGCTGCCGCTGACGTTCGGCAGGGTGCCGAACCCGCGCGACCCGCGGGAACTGCTCGCCGAGGTGGGCATGGGGCACAAGGCGGACCGCAGGCCGCACCAGCTCTCCGGCGGCGAGCGGCAGCGCGTCGGCATCGCCCGCGCGCTCGTCACCCGCCCCAGCGTCCTGCTGGTCGACGAGCCGACCGCCGCGCTGGACCGCCGGCGCGGCGACGAGGTGCTCGAACTGCTGGTCGGCGACACCCGCGCCCACGGGGTGGCTACAGTCGTGGTCACGCACGACCACGACGTGCTGCGCCACTGCGACCGGGTGTTCGAGATGGTCGACGGCAGGTTGACGGCGGGGGAGCGCACCGCGGTGTAGTGGACGGCGTCACCGACCAGGAGGAGAACGTGCCCCGCATCCAGGCGCCCACCGTCGCAGAGCACCGCGCGCGGCAGCGGCGGGCCATCCTGGACGCGGCGCGCGCGTTGCTCGCCGAGACGGGCGCGGCGCCGTCGCTGGCGGACGCGGCGGCGCGCGTCGGTCTCGCGAGGTCCAGCATCTACCAGTACTTCCCCTCGGCGGACGACCTGCTGGAGGCCGTGGTCTCGGACGTCTTCCCGACGTGGGCCTCCCGGGTGCTCGACCACGTCGCGGCGGCGGCCGGCCCGGCGGACCGCGTGTGGGCGTACGTGGAGGCCAACGTCGAGCTGTTCGCGGGCCCGGACCAGGCCGTCGCACGGGCCCTGCGGACCGTGGTGGACCCCGCGGTGCTGCGCGAGCACAGCGCGCAACTGCACGCCCGCCTCCAGGAGCCGCTCGTCGACTCCCTGCGCCTGCTCGGCGAGCCCGAGCCCGAGCGGATGGCCGAACTGGTCAACGCGGCCGTGCTCCGCGCGTCGCAGGACATCGACGGGGGCGGCCGGGCACCCGCGCTGGCACTCCTGGACCGGCTGCTCCGCCCGTACCTGGACGCGTACCGCGCGAACCCGTGAGCCTCCCCGCGCGCCGACCTCGGGCGCGGTTCGATGGCGGCGTGGAGACCGTGACGCTCGCCGAACGCCCCGACCTCGCCGACGCGGTGTTCGCCATCCCCTACCCACCGGGCACGGCGCGGTTCACGGAGGGCGTGCTCGCGGCGTCGCCGGTGACGCGCAAGCGCTTGGCGGCCCGGTGGCCGCACCTGGTCGTGGCGCTGGTGGACGGCGGTGTGGTGGACGGCGGTGCGCCGGTCGCGCGGGGCGTGCTGGTGCCGTACTCGGGGGCCGGCCGGCCCGAGCTGCCCGACGGCGGGTGGGACCAGGTGGCGGTGTGGGCGGCGTGCGACGCGCTGGACGGCGTCGCGGCCGACCGCGCCTGCGCGCTGGAGATCGCCGTGCACCCCGACCACCTGGGGCGCGGGTTGTCGGCGCACGTGCTCGCCGGGATGCGCCGAGCGGTCGCGGCGGCCGGGTTCGACTCGTTCGCGGTGCCCCTCCGGCCGCCGGACAAGGCCGCCGAACCCGACGTGCCGATGGACGTGTACGCGGCGCGCACGCGGGAGGACGGGCTGCCCGCCGACCGGTGGCTGCGCACGCACGTGCGGGCCGGCGGGGTGGTCGAGGGCGTCGCGCGGTGCTCGTCGACCGTGGTGGCGCCGTTGGCGGTGTGGCGCGGCTGGACCGGCCTGCCGTTCGACCGGGACGGCGACGTGCACGTGCCCGGTGGCCTCGCCCCGGTGCGCGTGTCGGTGGCGCGGGACGTCGCCGTCTACGTGGAGGCGAACGTCTGGCTGCGGCACCGGGCCGGCCGCGGCCCGGACCGGGGCGCCTAAGCCTCCTGCCACTCCACGCCGGACGGGCGCGTGGCCGTGTCCAGGAAGTCCTTCAGGGCGGTCGCCAGGACCTCCACCGGCACGCCCGTGCCCGCCGGGTAGTCCACGTACTCCGAGCGGAACTCGGGGGAGCCCGCCTCGCCCCGCAACACCGCGTAGTCGTGCTCCGGGTCCGCGTACGTCAGGTAGCCGAACCCGCCGTGCACCGCCGCCGCCACGTCGTGGTCCGGGATCTTCATCGTGCCCGGCGCGCCCAGCAGGCCCTCGGTGTCGGTGATCAGGTCGCGGTCGAGGTGCTCGATCACGGCGGGACCCGCGCCGGGTTCGGCCAGGCGGGACAGCAGGGTGTCGACGTCCTCCGGGGCGCTGACGGTCAGTTCGTCGGCGGCGTCGGGGTCGCCCGGGACGGAGATCGGCCACACAGCCGTGAAGCTCATGGCCGGCATCATCGCAGCGGACGCGGTGCGTGATCACGCGGGGGCCGGGTTGCGCCGTTGGGGTGTTACCTCCCCACCCCACTGGTTTTGCGTTCAACCAGTGCGGGATTCTTGCCCGCATGCCCGAGTCCTCGACAGGTGTGACCGCGCGTCGCGACGAGAGCGAGCGCCAGCGGTTCCTGCGTCGCGTGTGCGCCGTGACCGGTTCGCGGCAGGTGTCGTGGAGCGTCCTCAGGTCACCCGACCGCCCGGTCCGCCCCTCGTAGGAACGCGGACCAGGAGCGCAGGGGGACTTCGAGCGTCCCGGCGGCCGGGTTCTTGCTGTCCCGCAAGCGGACTGCGTCGCGCACGCGGGCGGCCTCGACGCAATTGGAGTTTCCGCCGCTGTGGCTGGACTTCCGCCAGGTCAGATCCGCTGCTCCCATGAGCCGTGGCCCTCCTCGGTGTACTTGCGCAGCAACGCGAGCGAGTCCTGCGGGTTCAAAGCTGCGCCGCACAGGTGCCGGAACGCCGGCCTATACCGCTCGACATCACTTTCCTCCTCCAAGAAGAGGGTGCCGCTGAGGTGGTCGATCGCGACCGTGCCGTAGCCGTCGTCGAAGCGGAAGCAGTCGAAGGGCACGCCCATCGCGATGTGCTCGCCGGTCCGGACCGGGATCACCTGGAACTGCACGTTGGGCAGGGACACCAGTCCAGGTAGCCGGGTGAGTTGGGCCACGTGCGCCTCCCGGCCGCCCACCGGGCGCAGGGGGGCGTCCTCGGTGACCACTGCCCAGACGTCCAGTTCACCGCGCAGGACCCGGTCCTGGCGCTTGACGCGGAGTTCGACCCGCTGGTCGAGGACTTCACCGGTGATGCCGGGGTTCGCGGCCCGGATGACCGAGCGGCAGTAGTCCTCGGTCTGGAGGAGACCGGGAATCAGGTCGATCTCGAAGTTCGACACGCTCACCGCGTCGGTCTCGAGTTCGACGAAGTCGATGTTCTCCGGGTTCGCCGACTCGTCGTAGACCTGGTACCAGCCGGGGCTCTTGGCCGTACGGGCGAGGATGACCATGCTCTCGACGGTTGCGCGGCCCGCGCCGTACAGCTCGCACAGCGCCCGGACTTCGTCGGGCTTCGCGCCGAGTTGGCAGGCTTCGAGCTCGGTGATCTTGGGCTGCTTGCAGCCGAGGTGGGCCGCCGCGTCCTCCAGACCCAGGCCGGATTTCAGGCGGAGTCGACGGAGCCTGCGTGCCAATCTGCGCTGCTTGGGAGTCATCTTCCCTCGATCGGGTGGAACTTGGAATCTAGTTCCATTAATGCTTGTACTGGTGCCGCGTGAGGAGCAGTGGTCTGGAATCTGATCCCTCCATCGAGGAGCGAGGATGGCTGACGGAACGCCTCGGGTGCTGGACGACACGCCGCTGCGCGCGTGGGTGGACCACGGGACCGCGACGGTCCACCTCGCCGTCGGCCCGCCGCCGGACGAGGTGCTGGTGGACCTCAGCCTGGTCGGCGCGTCACGGCTGGCCGACGCGCTCCAGCGCGAGGTGGCGGTGCTCGAACCGACCGGCTGCGACTGCGACGAGTGCCTGGACACGGGCACGCTGTGGACGCCGATGGCCAGGGGCGCGGCCTCGACGGCCTCGTGTCACTGCCCGGCGGCGCGCCGGTAGGCCCCCAGCGTCGCCGACGCCGTGCGGCGCCACGTGAACTCGGCCGCGTGCGCGCGCCGGGCCGCCGCCTCGGCCGCCGTCGAGGGCGTGCCGGCGGCGTCCTCCAGGGCCTGCGCCAGCGCCTCGACGTCACCGATCGGCACGTGCACCGCGTGCCCGTCGGCCACCTCGCGCAGCGCCGGGACGTCCGTGCACACCACGGGCACGTCGCACGCCAACGCCTCCAGCACGGGCAGCCCGAAGCCCTCGTCGCGCGACGGCAGCACGAGCGCCGCCGCGCCGGCCACGACGCTGCGCAGGTCGACGTCGTTGAGGTACCCCGTGCGCAGCACCCGGTCGTCCGCCGACCGCGCCCCCGGCCCGGCCAGCACCAGCGGCGGCAGCGAGGGCCGCGACGAGTGCGCGGCCATCAACGTGCCCAACCCCTTGCGCGGACCACCGGCCCCGACGAACAGCAGGTACTCCGACGGCAGACCGAGCCGCGCGCGCAGCGCGGACGACGGCGGCCGGGCCGCGAACCACGCCGGGTCGACGCCGAGCGGCGTCACGACGATCTTCGACGCGGGCACGCCCAGGCGCTCCTCCACCACCGACGCGACCGCCCGCGTGGGCGTGCACACCACGTCGGCGCGGGCCGCGGAGCGCCGCACCAGCTCCGGCAGCCGCCGGTCGGACGGGGGCAGGTCGCCCGGCGAGTCCAGGAACGCCAGGTCGTGCACGGTGACCACGCCGCCGGCGCGGATCGTGGGCGGCAGCACGAAGTTCGTGCCGTGCATGACGTCGGTCGGCCCGGCCAGGAACTCCACCGGCGGGAACGGCGCGCGCAGCCAGAACTGCCGCAGCAGCCGCGCGGACACGGGCAGGCCGCGCGCCAGCACGTCGTGCGGCAGCACGGTCCGCAGCGCCCGCCAGCCGCGCAGGGTGAACGCCACCGCCCGCACGTCGACCTCGTCCAGCATCGACGCCAGCTCCTCGGCCAGCGCCGCCGTGTAGCGGCCGATGCCGGTCCGGTGCCCGAGCAGGGGGGTGCCGTCGATCAGCACCTTCAGCGGCCTAGCCACGGCGCAGCTTCTTCAGCACGCGCCCGGAGGCGCGGCGGGCGACCTCGCGCGGACCGCCGGCGGTCAGGTACTCGCGCACCAGCTGCACGTCCCGCTGCACCTTGTCCAGCTTGCCCAGCGGCCGGTTGCGGACCATCGGCGACGCGCCGGGCAGCCGGTCGGCGGCCGGCCGCGGGTTGCGGCAGAACTCCACCAGCGGCGCCAGCACGTTGTCCCAGGTGAACCGCTCCCGCACGACGGCGATCCGCTCGGTGCACGCCGCCGCGAACGCCTCGTCGTAGAGCACCCGCTCCAGCGCGTCGGCGAGCGCGTCCGGGTCCTCGGACCGCACGACCACGCCCAGCCCCTCGCGGCGCACCAGGTCGGCGAACGAGTCGCCGTCCGTGGTGACGATCGGCAACCCCGCCCACAGGTAGTCCAGCACCCGGGTGCGGAAGGCGAACGTCGTCTCGACGTGCTCGAAGTGCGTGGTCACGCCCGCGTCCGCGTCGAGCAGCCAGTTCTGCCGGTCCTGGTAGGGGACCCAGGTCTCGTTGAAGAACACGTGCGAGCCGGTCAGTTCCAACCGGGCGGCCAGCGCCCGCGTCCGCACGCCGATGTCCATGTCCGGCACCTCGGGGTTCGGGTGCTTCATGCCGAGGAACACCAGCCGCACGTCCGCCCGCCGCGCCCGCAGCCGGTCGACCGCCGTGACCAGCGTCAGCGGGTCGAACCAGCTGTAGACGCCGCCCGCCCACAGCACGACCTTGTCCGAGTCGGCCAGGTCCAGCGAGGCGCGCAGCCCAGGCCCGGTGCGCTGCGGCGGTTTGCCGGACAGGCCGAACGGGACCTCGGCGAGCAGCGAGCGCGTGGTCGGGTCGTTGTCGTACAGCGACGGCGTGAGGCGACCGATCGCGGTCAGGTGGCCGAGCCAGAAGTGCCGCTGCCGCTCGGAGGCGCACAGGAAGAAGTCGCCGCGCCGCATCTGGTTGTCGATGACCCGGGTGACGCCGACCAGGTCCAGCTCGCGCTGCTCGTCGGTCGTGTCCTTGCCCTGTTCGAGCAGCTCCAGGTGCATCGGGTCGTAGACGTCGCAGACGACGATCTTGGTGCTGCCGGGCTCCTTGAGGAAGCCCAGGTTCTCCAGCACGTGGCCCTGGAGCACGACCACGTCGGCCCACTCGGCGTGCTCGACCAGCTCGTGCCGCACGGCGCGGGCCACCGGGAACGGGGCCTCGGGCGGGTCGCACCGCGCGTTGGTCGTGACCAGCCGCACCTCGTGCTCGCCGGCCAGCACGTCGGCCATGTTCCACGCCCGGATCGCCGGGCCCGCCATCCGGTCGGAGAGCGCGTCCCCGGTGATCACCAGCACGCGCCGGGGCCGGCCGAAGACCTCCTCCAGCCCGAACACCTCGACCAGCACGTCGTGCGCGGCCAGGTAGCGGGGCAGCGGGTAGGCGGGCTCCATCGCCTTGCGCATCAGCGGCAGCAGGTCGGCGTCGGTCAGCCGGCGCGCGGCCTGCTCGGCCTTCCGCGACTCGGCCAGCGACGGCAGCAGCTCCACGAACTGGTCGATCGCGAGGAACCCGGCCAGCGCCTGCCGCGGCACGGGCACGGGCGCGCGGTCGTCCTCGGGGTCGGCGGGGCGGCGGGTGATCTCCAGCTGGGTGGCGTCCAGCTCGCCGCGCGCGGTGGCCCGGCGCACCACCAGGGCCAGCGCGGCCGGCAGCGCCTTCGCCAGGGTCTCGTCGGAGAAGTTCTTGTAGAGCGCGGCGAGGGCGTTGCGCTCCAGCAGGTACAGCTCGCGGCTGCTGTCGATCCGCGACATCGACGCGTGGTGCCGGTGGAAGGTCAGGGACTTCGGCTCGTAGCGGACGCGCCAGCCGCGCAGGTTCATCCGCCAGCCGAGGTCCACGTCCTCGTAGAACATGAAGAAGCGCTCGTCGAAGCCGCCCAGCTCGCGGAACACCGACGTGCGGACCACCAGCGCCGAGCCGGTGCCGAACAGCACGTCGCGGGGCGTGTCGTGGGTGCCGTCGTCGGGCTCCCCGGCGTGCCGCTTGTAGCCCATGCCGAACCAGGTGAGGCCGCCGTCGACGAAGTCCACGTCCCGGCCCTCCCAGTCGAGGACCTTCGACGCGACCGCGCCCACGGCGGGTTCGGCGCGCAGCACCCGCACCGCCTCGCGCAGCCAGGCCCGGTGCGGGCGGGCGTCGTTGTTGAGGAACGCGACGACCGAGCCGCGGGCGTGCTCGACACCGAGGTTGCAGCCGCCCGCGAAGCCGAGGTTGGCGGGCGCCTCGACGACCTCCGCGGCGGGCGCGGCGGCCCTGACGCGCGCCGCGCCGCCGTCACCCGAGGCGTTGTCGACCACGACGACCTGGAGCTTGTCGGCCGGGTAGTCGAGTTCCCCGAACAGCGCTCGCAGGCAGGTCGTGGTGTCGTCGGCGCCGCGGTAGTTCACCACGACGACGGTCACATCAGGCAGGCTGCTCCCTCGCTCCACGCGCCAACTCTGCCTCATCACGCTCCGCGGCGTGCGGTCGCGGTGGCCTACACCCCACCGGTCGGGTCGGCGCCGACCGGGTCGGTCCCCGGCGCCTCCTTCGGCCTCGACTCGCCGTCCTCGGCCGGCGGCGCGGCGTCGAGGCCGTCGCGGTGCCACTCGACGGTGATCTTGATGTGCGCCTCGGCGGACGAGCGGGCGATCCCGAACGCGCCGGTCACCCCCGCCTTGAGGCCGATCTCGACGGCCACCTTGTCGGGGCGCGGCGACGGCATGTCGCCGATCTTCCGGGCCACCGAGCGGGCGACCTGCCGGGCCCGCTCGACCCCCTGCTCCAGGGTCTCCTCGACCCGGTCCCAGCGCCGTCCGGCCCGCACCGGGCCGTCGTACTCCTCGTCCAGCTCGAACGGCACCAGCTCGCCGTCCTCCGTGCGCACCTCGACGTACTCGGTCACTTCGCTCCTCGTCAGCCGGTTCCGGCAGGTCCCGCCGCCCGGGTGCCCCTACCGGCCCGCCCACTCCCGCCAGACCGCGCTCCGGGGCACCGTCGCGCGCCGGCCGATCCGGACCCGGTCCACCAGCGCGGCGGGCAGCCGGGCCAGCACCTCCGCCAGCACTCGGACGCGCAGGGGCACGCGGAAGTTCTCCGCATCCGGGCGGTCCCGGCGCAGCGGCAGCAGGGCGGTGATCGCGGCGAAGCGGGCCAGTTCCCGCAGCGCGACGGCGAGCGGGGCGCAGCGCAGCAGCATCAGCAGCCGGTTGCGCTCGTTCCAGCGGTGGAACGGGCGGGAGCCGGGGTTGGTGCTCGCCCCGTGCCGGTGCCGGACCCGTGCCGGGCCGACGGACAGCACGCGGTGGCCGTCCAGCCGAAGCCGCCACGCCGTGTCGGTGTCCTCGTAGTAGCAGAAGAACCCCGCCGGGACGCCGCCCGCGCGCGCCAGGGCGGCCGTGCGCAGCAGCGCCGCGCCACCGCAGAAGCCGAACACCTCGCGGCCCGCGAGCACCAGGTCCACGCCGTGCCCGTCGGCGGTCAACCGGACGCCGACCGACTGCGTGGAGCCGTCCGCGAGCACCATCGACGAGGTCGCGGCGGCGGCGTCCGGGGTCGCGTCCAGGGCGTCCTCCAGGGCGGCCAGCCAGCCGTCGTCGGGCACCGCGTCGTCGTTGAGCCAGGCCACGTACCCGGTGGTCACGTCCGGCAGCACGGCCGCCAGGCCGCCCGCGTAGCCGAGGTTGCGGGGCAGCCGGACGTGCTCGGGCGCGCTGGGGTGGGCCGCGACCAGGTCGGCGGTGCCGTCGTCGGAGGCGTTGTCCACCACGACCGTCCGGTGCGGGCGCTGGCGGGCGAGGGCGTCGAGGCACGCGGTGATGTGCCCGCGACCGCGCCACGTCACCACGACCACCGTCGTGCTGGGGGTCGACACGGCGTGAGACGGTACGCGACGTGCCGAACCTGGTGGTGCTGACCGAGCAGTTGCTGGCCCCGGTCCCCGGTGGGACCGGCCGGTACACCCGCGAGCTGGCCGCGGCCCTGGCGGCGACCGCGCCGCCCGGTTGGACCGTCACCGGCGCCGTGAGCAGGCAGGCCGACGTGTCGGCGGCCGTCGTGCCCGGGGTCGCGGGTCCGCGGGTGCTGCCGCTGCCCCGGCGCGCGCTGATCGCCGCGTGGGAGCGCGGCGTCCCCTACTGGCCCGGCGGCGACTCGGTGCACGCGTTCACGCCGTTCGCGCCGCCGCGCGGGCGGGTCGTGGTGACCGTGCACGACACCGTGCCGTGGACGCACCCGTCGACGCTGACCCCGCGCGGCGTGGCCTGGCACCGGCGCGCCATCGGGCGGGCGGTGGCGCGGGCCGGCGCGGTCGTCGTGCCGACCGCGGCCGTCGCCGGGGAGCTGCGCCGGTACGCGCCGGGGCCCGCGCCCGTGCACGTCGTCGGCAACGGCGTCACGCGGTTCGCCGACGAGGAGGCGGTGCCGGTCCCGCCGCGGTACGTGCTGGCGATCGGCACGATCGAGCCGCGCAAGGGGTTCGACCTGCTCGTGGCCGCGACGGCCGGGTTGGGCGTGCCGCTGGTCGTCGTCGGGCCGCAGGGCTGGGGCGGGGTGGACCTGCGCGCGCCGCACGTCCGGCTGCTCGGGCGGCTCACCGACCCGCAGCTCGCGTTCGTCCTGCGCCGGGCGGCCGTGCTGGCCGCGCCGAGCCTCGCCGAGGGCTTCGGCCTGCCGGTCGTGGAGGCCATGGCGGCCGGGGTGCCCGTGGTCCACTCGGACGCGCCCGCGCTGGTCGAGGTGGCCGGCGGCGCGGGCGTCGAGGTGGCGCGCGGCGACCTGGCCGCCCTGACCGCCGGACTGCGCCCGGTGCTGTTCGACACAGCGCTGGCGGAGCGGTTGAGCGCCGCCGGCCGGACCCGCGCCGAGGCGTTCACCTGGGAGAACACCGCCCGCGCGGTGTGGGGTGTGCACCTGGGACTGTTTCGTTGACGAATCGTTTGCGCCATTTCCGGACACCCCGCCGTTCGTCCGCCGTACCCTTCACCGCGTGTCACCCGCCGAACCCAGCGTGCTGATCGACGCCACCGCCGTGCCGGCCGACCGGGGTGGCGTCGGGCGGTACGTGGACTCCCTGGTGAACGCCCTGGACGCCGACGGCGCGCGGCTCAGCGTGGTCTGCCAACCGCGCGACGCCGCGCTCTACGCGTCCCTGGCGCCCCGGTCGCGCGTCGTGGCCGCCGCCGACGCGGTCGCCACCCGCACGGCCCGCCTGAGCTGGGAGCAGACCACGCTGCCGCGGATCGCCGCCCGGCTCGGCGTGGACGTCGTGCACTCGCCGCACTACACGCTGCCCCTGGCCAACCGCACCGCGTCGGTCGTGACGCTGCACGACGCGACGTTCTTCACCGACGCCGTGCTGCACTCGTCGGTCAAGGCCAGGTTCTTCCGCGCCTGGACGAGGGCCGCGCTGCGCCGCGCCTCGCTGTGCGTGGTGCCGTCCCGCGCCACCGCCGACGAGCTGGCCCGCGTCGCCGGCGCCGACCGGCGTGCCCTGCACGTCGCCCAGCACGGCGTGGAGACCGACCGGTTCCACCCGCCGACGGCCGCCGAGGTGGCGGAGGTGCGGCGGATGCTGTCGCTGGGGGACACCCCGTACGTGGCGTTCCTCGGCGCGCTGGAACCGCGCAAGAACGTGCCCGCGCTGATCCGCGGCTTCGCGCAGGCGTGCCGGGACCGCGCCCGCCCACCCGCCCTGGTGCTCGCCGGGCAGCCCGGCTGGGACAGCCAGGTGGAGCGGGCGCTGGACGCCGTGCCGCACCGCATCCGCGTCATCCGGGCCGGTTACCTGCCGTTCTCGTCGCTGGCCGGGTTCCTGGGCGGCGCGGAGCTGGTGGCCTACCCGTCGCTGGGCGAGGGCTTCGGGCTGCCGGTGCTGGAGGCCATGGCCAGTGGCGCGTGCGTGCTGACCACGCGCCGGCTGAGCCTGCCCGAGGTGGGCGGGGACGCCGTCGCGTACTGCGGGGTGGGCGCCGGCGACATCGCCGCCGCGCTCGGCGAGCTGCTGGACGACCGGGCCCGCCGGGACGCCCTGGGCACCGCGGCCCTCGTGCGGGCGAAGGACTTCGCCTGGTCCACGTCGGCCGCCCGCCACCGCCTGGCCTACGAGCGCGCGGCCCGCGTCCACCGCCGCTGACCACCCCCGTCCCGACCCCGGTCCCCCCTTGCCTCCTTCATACCCCCTGGGGGTATATTGGGCGGTATGAAGGCATCCTGGTCAACGGCGGTCTCCGCCACGCTGCACTGCCTCACCGGCTGCGCGATCGGCGAGGTGCTCGGCATGGTCGTCGGCACCGCGCTCGGCCTGCCGAACTGGGGCACGGTGGTGCTCGCGGTCGCGCTGGCGTTCTTCTTCGGCTACGCGCTCACCGTGCGGGGCGTGCTGCGCACCGGGCTCGCGTTCGGCGCGGCCCTGAAGGTGGCGCTGGCCGCGGACACCGTGTCGATCGCGGTCATGGAGGTCGTCGACAACGCGATCATGGTCGTCGTGCCCGGCGCGATGGAGTCCGGTCTGGCGAGCCTGCTGTTCTGGGGCGCGCTGGCGTTCTCGCTCGCGGTCGCGTTCGTGCTGACCGTGCCCGTCAACCGGTGGCTGATCTCGCGGGGCAAGGGGCACGCCGTCGTGCACCACGCGCACCACCACTAGGGTGGCCGGCGTGACGCGCTACGGAGACGGCCTGGCGGTGGTGACCGTCACCTACTCGCCCGGTGACACCCTGGACACGTTCCTGTCCACGCTGTCGTCGGCGACGACCCGACCGGTGTCGGTGGTCCTGGCCGACAACGGGTCCACCGACGGCGTCCCCGAGCGCGCGGCGGCCGAGCACGACCACGTGACGTTCCTGTCGACCGGCGGCAACCTCGGCTACGGGGCCGCGGCCAACCAGGGCGTGCGGTCACTGCCGGACTCGGTCGGCTGGGTCGCGGTCGCCAACCCCGACCTGTCGTGGGGCGTGGGCAGCCTGGACGCCCTGCTGGAGGCCGCCAAGCGCTGGCCCCGCGGCGGCGCTTTCGGCCCGCTGATCCGCGAACCGTCCGGCGACGTCTACCCCTCGGCGCGCCTCCTGCCGTCCCTCGGGCGGGGCCTGGGCCACGCCGTCTTCGGGCACCTGTGGCCGGCCAACCCCTGGTCGACGGCCTACCGGCAGGCCGCGGCGTCCCTGGAGGAGCGCACGGCCGGCTGGTTGTCCGGCTCGTGCCTGCTGCTCAGGCGCGAGGCGTTCGACTCGGTCGACGGCTTCGACCCGAGGTACTTCATGTACTTCGAGGACGTCGACCTGGGCGACCGCATCGCCCGCGCCGGCTGGCTCAACGTGTACGTGCCGGAGGCCGAGGTGGTGCACATCGGCGGCCACTCGACGAAGCGCGCCTCGTCCCGCATGCTCGCCGCCCACCACTCCAGCGCCTACCGCTACCTGTCCGACCGCCACCGGGGCCCGCTGTGGGCCCCGGTGATGCTGGCCGTGCGGGCGGGCCTGTCGTTGCGGCTGAAGGTCCTGACCCGCTAGACCTTCCGGGTGCGCAGTTCCCTCTCGTACCGGGACGCCGTGAAGCCGCTCGGCGGCGACACCGGCCTGGCGAAGCTCCTGGACCACGCCTCCGCCGCCACCGTGCTGGTGACGGGTGGCATCGACCTGCTGGACGCCCGCACCGAGGTGGTGCGCGTGGGCAGGAAGGTCCTGTCGTCGGTGCGGGAACGGGTGACCGGCCTGCACCGGGTCGACCGGACCCGATTACTCGAAGCGGCGCACGGCGTGCTCGTGGTGACCTCCTTCTTCGAGGCCCTGGACGAGGTCGGCCTGCCCGCCGGGCTCAAGCTCGACGCCGGCGAGCAGTTGGTCCTGGCCGGAGCCGATCGCGCCACCTCGAAGCGCGACCTCGTGCGCGTGTTGCTGGACACCGCCATCCCGCTGCCGAGCGCCGAGCAGCCACCGGAGGACATCAGCGTCCAGCTCTGGACCTTCCACACGCTCACGACCCACGAAGTGATCGACTTCCTCGGCGGCCTCCGAGCGTGGCGGGCCCTTCCCGAGGCCCGGCGCGACAAGTTCGACAGGACCGCTGAAGCCGAGGTGCCGGACCGGGCCCTGGCCCACTACCGGGCGCGCTACCGCGCCCTCGCCCTCGACTGCCCCGAGTTCGCGGTCTGGACGAGCGGCATCGAGCACGCGTCGACCCGCGCTGCCGTGCGCGCCGCCCTGGCGGACATGCGCGAGCTGCTGGTGTCGCTCACGGGCTCGCAGCCGCCCGACGGGCGACGGGTGGACCTGGCCCGCGGTTACCGCGCCGCACTCGGCAGGCCGATCGTGGACGGTGAGGTGCCGCCCGGGCTGGTCCTGCCGATCCTGAGGCGTTGCGAGCCCTGTTCGTCAGACTGATCGACGCAGTGCAGCAGACGGGTCCGGAGCCGGAGCACGCGCGTTACGCGCCACAAGGGCTGCCGGTCACGCGACGTATCGCTGCGTACACCGCGAACCTCGTCGTGCTCGCCGTGGTGGTGAAGGGCGCGTTCGTGGCGTCGAGCCTGGGAGGGTCGAGTGGGCAGAGGGCGTGGCAATCCCTGGCGTTCCTCTGGCGATCGCAGGTGAGCGCCGAGGAGTGGGACAGCCTGACCGAGGTGTTGGACATCAGGATTCGCCAGGCGGACAGCGCCGACGTCGAGGTCGAGTTGCGGCGGGGTGCACCGGTCTTCGACCGCGTTGACGTCGATCAACTGTTCTACGACGTGAAAGGGGAAGTCGGAGAGGGTTATTTCTTCTCCGCCCTTGACGTGGCGGAATTTCCCCGCTGGGAGCGTTTCTGTGTTTCTGATCGCGGGTACCAGGTGCTGCACCTGGTCGAACCGCTGATGGAAAACCTGGAGCCCAACCCCGAGTTGTTCATCGTTTCCGACGGCCGGGCCCGTTCAGTCTCGCACCTGTTGTTGGTAGTGCCGACCTCGCAGTCCGAGGAGCGGCGAGCAGGTGCTTTCGAAGCCTGCCTGACGCACCTGTCGAAGTCCGGCGCTGATTTCAGTCCGTGCTGGACGATCCTGTTCGACGCGCCGGCGCGCGATGACGTCGCGTCCTTGTCGATGTTGCGCCTGGTGATGGCCTATGGCGATGGGAGCGGTGCGGAAGCCGATTCCCTGATCGGGTGCGCACTGCGCTTCCTGCGATCCGGGGGCGACTGGGAGGAGGCGAGTCCGATTTTCGCCAGGTACATGTCCAGTTGCTCGCCGAAGTCCGTGGCCGAAAGTCCGGTCTGCTTGATCGAATTGGGCTTCAACCTCTCGGGTCCGCCGATCACCGGCTTCGCCAGGGACGTGCGGAGCCTTCTCGGCCGGCTGGACCTCCGGACGCTCGCCGAAGTCGACCGCGGGCTGGTGGCACGCCTGAAGCAGGCGGCGACGTCCCAGGGCCTCGCCGACGCGGTGGAGTGGCCGACCCGCTAGACCGGCCCGGTGGCCTCAGTCCCCGCTCAACCGCCGCGACATGCCGGGCGGCGGCTGACTGGGGCCGCCCGACAACCGCTGCGACAGCGACGGCCGCGACACCGGGACCTGCTGCACCGTCGGCACCGGACCGGGGGCCACGCGCAGCTCCTGCTCGGGTTCCGGCGGCGCCGCGGGCGGCGGGGGAGGGGTCGTCGGGGGAGGGGCCGGCCTGCCCGCCGCCACGTGGGCGGCCAGGACCATGGTCGAGTCGGGGTCCATGCGGGGGTCCACGGCGTCGACCATGCTGCGCGGGATCTGCTGGGTGGCCGACGAGTCCATCGGCGACGTCATGTTGTCCGGCGTCACGACGTGGATGCCGCGGGCACGTGCACGGGCGAGTGCCGCGTCGGCCCGAGCGCGGGGGTCCATCCGGATCTCTCCTGCGTGCTTTGGGCCGGCGGTGAACGCCGGCGGTGCCGGATCGGTGTGCGCTCCCCGGACCCGGACCACCGCCCGTGCCGTCGAGGTGCTCGTGCCAGAGTATTCGCAACTCAGGGTGGAAGTAAGCGGAGGAGGAAAAACGGCATGTCGGAGCTGCAAGGCGCCGAGGCAGTGGTTCTGGTCGGGGGCAAGGGAACCCGGCTGCGGCCACTGACCCTGTCCGCCCCCAAGCCCATGCTGCCGACGGCCGGGGTGCCTTTCCTCACCCACCTGCTGTCGCGCATCAGGGAGGCCGGGATCACGCACGTGGTGCTCGGCACGTCGTACAAGGCCGAGGTGTTCGAGGAGCACTTCGGCGACGGCTCGGCCCTCGGCCTGGAGCTGGAGTACGTGGTCGAGGACGTGCCGCTGGACACCGCGGGCGCGATCCGGAACGTGGCCCACAAGCTGCGCGAGCGCGACGTGATGGTGTTCAACGGCGACATCCTGTCCGGCGTGGACCTGTGCGGCGTCCTCGACACGCACCGCGGGTCCGGCGCGGACGTGACGCTGCACCTGGTCCGCGTCGAGGACCCCCGCCGGTTCGGGTGCGTGCCGACGGACGCCGACGGGCGCGTCACCGCGTTCCTGGAGAAGACCGAGAACCCGCCGACGGACCAGATCAACGCGGGTTGCTACGTGTTCAGGCGCGAGGTGGTCGAGGGCATCCCCGCGGGGCGGCCGGTGTCCGTGGAGCGCGAGACGTTCCCCGGCCTGCTGGCGGCCGGCGCGCGGGTGCAGGGGCACGTCGACGCCTCGTACTGGCTGGACCTCGGCACGCCCGCCGCGTTCGTGCGGGGCTCGGCGGACCTGGTGCGGGGGGTCGCGCCGACCGCGGCGCTGTCCGCCACCGGCGAGGCGGTGCTGCTGCCGGGCGCCGTGGTCGACGAGTCCGCCGTGGTCCGGGGCGGCGCGACGGTCGGGGCCGGGTGCACGGTCGCGGCCAGTGCCGTCGTGGACGGCGCGGTGCTGTTCGACGGCGCGGTGGTCGGCGAGGGCGCGCGCGTGGAGCGCAGCGTGCTGGGGGCGAACGCCCTGGTGCAGGCCGGCGCGGTGGTCGTGGACGCGGTGATCGGCGACGGCGCCGTGGTCGGCGCGCGGTGCGAGCTGGTCGGCGGGGTCCGGGTGTGGCCGGGGGTCGTGCTGCCCGAGGCCGGGATCAGGTTCTCCGCGGATGCCTAGGTGACGGACCTCCGGGTGGCCGGCCGGACGTGGGCGCCCCCGTTCCCGCTCGACCTCGGCGCCGTGCTGGGGCCGTTGCGGCGGGGACCGGGGGACCCCTCGTTCCGGACCGCGACGGGGAGCGGGGCGGATGCCGGGGTGTGGCTGACCGCCAACACCCCGGCCGGCCCCGGCACCCTGCGCGTCCGGCGCGGCGACGCGGTGGAGGCCGAGGCGTGGGGGCCGGGGGCCGACTGGCTGCTGGACGGCCTGCCGGCCCTGCTGGGCGCCTCCGACGACGACTCCGCGTTCGAGTGCCACCACCGGCTGGTCGCGGAGGTCCGCCGCCGGCGCCCCGGCCTCAGGCTGTCGGCCACGGGCCGCGTGTGGGACGCCCTGCTGCCCGCCGTGCTGGAGCAGAAGGTGACCGGCACCGAGGCCCACCGCTCGTACCGCGAGCTGTGCCTGCGCTTCGGCACGGCGGCGCCCGGCCCGCTGCCCGACCTGCGGGTCCCGCCGACACCGCGCGCGATCCTGTCGATCACCGACTGGGAGTGGCACCGGGCTGGCGTGGACGGCACGCGCCGCCGCGCCCTCGTCGCCGCGGCCCGGGTGGCCCACCGGCTGGAGGACGCGTGCGCGCTCGGCGGCGAGGCCGGGCGGGCGCTGCTGCGCAAGGTGCCCGGCATCGGCGCGTGGACGGCGGCCGAGGTGGCCCAGCGCGCGTGGGGCGACGCGGACGCGGTCAGCTTCGGCGACTTCCACGTGGCCGGCCTGGTCGGCTGGGCCCTGCTCGGCCGCCGCGTCGACGACGACGCCATGGCCGCCGAACTGGCCGTCTACGCGCCGCAGCGGCAGCGCGCGGTCCGCTACGTCCTCGCGGCGGGCCTCGGCAAGCCCCGCTTCGGCCCCCGCTTCAGCCCGCGCGACCACCGCGCCCTGTGACCCCGGGGTCACGGGCGACCGCGGCTCAGCGCAACCGCGCCAGGGCCGCCTCGATCATCGGGAACAGGTCGTCCACGTTCGCGGGCATCGAGTCGAGCGGCCACCACTGGAGGTCGACCGACTCGGCGCTGCGCGTCGGCCGGGCGCCGACCGGGGCGCGCACCAGGTAGCGGACGTCGAAGTGGCGCGTCGGCTTGCCCAGCGAGCACGTGATCGGGTGCACGTCGAGGTGGATCGGCGTCGGCTCGACGCGCAGGCCCCGGATGCCCGACTCCTCGGTCGCCTCGCGCAGCGCGGCGCCGGCGAGCGTCGTGTCGGTCGGCTCGCAGTGCCCGCCCAGCTGGAGCCAGCGGCCCACCCTCGGGTGCAGGGTGAGCAGGGTCGCGTCGGCCGTCGCGTTCAGCACCAGCGCCGACGCGGTGACGTGCCCCGGCTCGCACGAGCGCAGGCAGCCGTCCTCCCGCGCCGCCAGGAACCCCAGGTACGCCTGCCGCAGCGACTCCTGGGTCCGGTCGGCGGGACGCCACCCGTCCAACGTGGCCACGGCGTCCGCGTGCAGGTCCTCCACGCTCACAGCTCCACGAACCCTTCGAGGTCACGGGGCGGGCGCGGGGTCAGCGGCGTCCCGGGCACGCCGACCGCCACCGCCCCCAGCGGCTCCCACGTCGCCGGCAGGTCCAGCGCCGCGCGCACCACGTCCGGGCAGAAGATCGTCGACGACACCCAGCACGAGCCCAGGCCCTCGGCCGCCAGCGCGACCAGCAGGCCCTGCACGGCGGCGCCGCCGGCCACGGTGAACATCGTCCGCTCGGCCGACGCGCGCCGCTCGTCCGGGTAGTCGTGCGCGCCCTCGCGCACCAGGAACGGCAGCAGGATTTCCGGCGCGTCCCGCAGGAAGTCGCCGCGCGCCGTGCGGCGGGCGATCGCCTCCTCGGACAGCCCGTCGCCGCGCAGGTCGGCCACCCACCGCTCGCGCATCGCGTCCAGCAGCGCCGCGCGCCGCGTCGTCGGCCGCACGAACCGCACCGGCCGCGTGTGGTGCGGCGCGGGTGCGGTCAGGGCGGCGCCCACGGCCCGTCGAAGCGCTTCGACGTCCACCGGCTCCGCCGCGAACGAGCGCACCGACCGGCGCAGCAGCACCGCCTCCGCCCGGCCCTGCGCGACCGCCTCGGCCGTGCCCAGCCGGAACAGGTCGTCCTCGACCGGGCGGGCCAGGTCACGGGCCGACGAACCGTCGTCGACGTGCGACAGGCCGCGCACCACCGCCACCGGCACCCCGCCGAGCTTGCCCTTGACCAGGTCGGCGGCGGCGGCGACCTCGTCGGCCACCGCGACCTCGGTCACCACCAGCTCGTTGCCCTGGCCGTCGACCGAGCCGGCGTACCGGTGCAGCACGCCCAGCCCGGACGCGCCGATCGCGGCGTCCGTCTGGCCCACCCGCCACGCCCGGCCCATCGTGTCGGTCACCACGACCGCCACGGACACGCCCAGCAGCCCGCGCAGCGCCGCCCGCAGCGCGCCGGCCGACCCGTCCGGGTCCAGCGGCAGCAGCGCGATCTCGTCACCGGCCACGTTGGACGCGTCCACGCCGGACGCGGCCTGCACCACGCCCAGCCTGTTCTCCGTGATGAGGGTCCGGCCGCGCCGCGCGATCACGCGCACCGCCTCGGCCCGCACCCACTCCCGGCGCACGGCGTCGCGCTCCTCGGGGTCGGTGGGCACGGGCACCAGCCGACCTTCCACTTTGGACAGCACCTTGGAGGTGACGACGACCACGTCGCCGTCGGCCAGCCACGGCGCGGCCGACGCGAGCGCCGCCGCCAGGTCGTCACCGGGCCGGAACTCCGGCAGCCCGGTCACCGGCAGGATCGTCAGGGCGGGCGAGGCGTGGTCAGCCAACCTCGACACCGGCCAGGTCCAGGGCGGCCTTCGCCATCGCGGCGGTCGCGTCCACATCGGACATCAGCAGCGGCACCGCGCGCACCGCCACGCCCGGCACGTCGCAGCGGTCGCCGGTGTGCACGAGCCAGCCGTCCAGCACGCCCTTGTCGGTCGTCCTGCGCGAACCGTAGTGGCGGCCGACCGCCTCGGCGGAGGTCTCCACGCCGATCGCGGACAGGCACGCGTCGGCCATCCCGCGCAGCGGCTTGCCGCCGACGATCGGCGAGAGCCCCACCACGCCCGCCTCGGTCTTGCGCAGCGCGTCGCGCACCCCCGGCACGGCCAGGATCGTGCCGACGCTCACCACCGGGTTCGACGGCGCGATCAGCACCGCGTCCGCACCCGCCAGCGCGTCGACCACGCCCGGACCCGGGGTCGCGGTCTCCGCGCCCACCGAGGCGAACGACTTCGCCGGCAGCGCCGCCCGGTGCCGCACCCACCACTCCTGGAAGTGGATCGCCTTCTCCGCGCCGTCGACGTCCACGACGACGTGCGTCTCCACCCGGTCGTCGGACATCGGCAGCAGCCGCACGCCCGGCTCCCACCGGTGGCACAGCGCCTCGGTCACCGCGGACAGCGGGTACCCGGCGCGCAGCATCCGCGTCCGCACCAGGTGCGTGGCGACGTCCCGGTCGCCCAGCCCGAACCACGTCGGGTCCGCGCCGTAGGCGGCCAGCTCCTCCTTCACGGCCCACGTCTCGCCCGCCCGGCCCCAGCCGCGCTCGGCGTCGATCCCGCCACCGAGGGTGTACATGCAGGTGTCCAGGTCGGGGCAGATCCGCAACCCGTGCATCCACACGTCGTCACCCGTGTTCACCACGGCGGTGATCTCGTGCCCCGGCCCGGCCAGGAGGCGCTTGAGCCCCACCAGGAACCGAGCCCCGCCAACCCCGCCCACCAGTACGACGACCTTCACGGGACGCCATCCTCCCACCCCGCGGTCAGCGCCAGAACATGAAGGTCCGCTGGCCGCGCCCGGCGAGCCAGTCCTCGCCCCCGACCAGCCCGAACACCGCGTACGAGGCGTCGAAGAACAGCCGGGCGACGGTCGGGAAGCCGATCAGCACCGCGAACAGCACGAACGGCGCCCACTGCCGGGCCTTCGCGCCGAACTGCCGCGCCGAGTACGACATGTACGGCTCGATCGCGCCCCAGCCGTCCAGGCCCGGGATCGGGAGGATGTTCAGCACGAACGCCAGGACCTGGAGCATCGCCAGGTAGGACAGGGCGGCGGCCAGGCCCAGCGGCGGCGAGAAGAGCACCACCGACATCGCCAGCAGGAAGCCCAGCAGCAGGTTCGACAGCGGCCCGGCCAGCGACACCATCGACTCCACCCGCCTGTCGCGCAGCGCGTGGTGGTTGATCCACACCGCGCCGCCGGGCAGCGGGATGCCGCCGAACGCCAGCAGCACCAGCGGCAGCACGATGCTCAGCACCGGGTCGGTGTAGCGGCGGATGTCCAGGGTCAGGTAGCCCTTGGCCCGCACGGCGTAGTCGCCGCCCCGGTACGCCACGATCGCGTGACCGAACTCGTGCAGGCACAGCGAGACCGCCCACCCGCCCAGCACGAAGAGCACCGTGCCGCCGACCAGGGCGACCCGCGACTCGTCGAACAGGGTCAGCACGGCGCCCGCCACCGTCACCGCGAGCAGGCTGAGGAACAGTGGACTCGGACGCACCGCTGATCGCTTCACCCCACCAGTGTGGCCTCCCCGGCCCGGTGGGCGGCAGGTCGGTTCTTGGGCCATCCGCGCACGCGGTATCGCGCGCAGCGGCGCGTCAATCACCGTCTGTGCAGCCAGTCAAGGATTTTGCGGCCAACCGCGCGAATATCCCCCGTCCTGTGGACTCGGCTTGACCGGGTGTTGTGACACAGGTGTAATCACATCGGTGTCATTCGTCGTTGTGGGGACGGCGAGTGGTGTCCGCCAACCGGGGAGAGCGGAAGGCGAGGAGGCGGACCGGATGCAGGAATTCGACGGGGGTCGCATAGTGGACGGGGACGTCCCGGCACAGGAGCCGGTCGTGCTCGGCATGTTCGACGCGGCCGACGAGCAGGACTGGCAGGAGCGCGCCCTGTGCGCGCAGACGGACCCCGAGGCGTTCTTCCCCGAGAAGGGCGGCTCCACCAGGGAGGCCAAGCGGATCTGCCTCGGCTGCGAAGTGCGCTCCGAATGCCTGGAGTACGCGTTGCAGCACGACGAGCGTTTCGGCATCTGGGGCGGCCTGTCCGAGCGCGAGCGGAGGAAGCTCAAGAAGCGCGCCGTGTGAGCGCGGGTGAACCGGGTGTGTGGTCCGCGGTCCGATCCGGCCGTGTGATCGTGCCGCGTCGATCCCCCGGTCCCGTCCTGGCTTACCGTGGGCGTCCCACGGCGTAGTCGGAACGGATCGAGGAGCGGCACTTGACGAGCGGGGCTGCTCCACGGTTGCGCACCGCCCCCGTGCTGGCGGTGCTGGTGTGCCACGACGGCGAGCGGTGGCTCGGCACGGCGCTGTCCGCGCTGCGCCGGCAACGACCCCGGCCCCGGCACGTCATCGCGGTCGACACGGGGTCCGTGGACGGGACCGCGACGCTGCTCGCCGACGCCGCCGAAGGTACCGATCGAGTGATCGACGGCGTGCTGACGCTGCCCCGCGGGACCGGTTTCGGCGAGGCCGTGCACGCCGCCGTGGAGCACGCCGTGCAGCGGTGGGGCGACCCCGGCACGTGGCTGTGGCTGCTGCACGACGACTGCGCGCCCGAACCCGACTGCCTGTCCGCGCTGCTGACCGCGGCCGAGGTGTCGCCGTCGGCCGCCGTGCTGGGCCCGCTGGCCCTCGACTGGGCCGACCCGCGCCTCGCCGTGGAGGCCGGGCTGTCCACGGACTCCTCCGGGCACCGGCAGACCGGCATCGACGGCCCCGAACCGGTCGCGTCCGGCTACTTCGAGCAGAGCACCGAGGCCCTGGCGGTGCCGTCGGCCGGGTCGCTGGTCCGCCGCGCGGTGTGGGAGGCGCTCGACGGCTACGACCGGTCGATGCCGCTGCTGGGCGACGACGTCGACTTCGGGTGGCGCGTCAACCTCGCCGGGCACCTGGTGCTGTCCGTCCCGGTCGCCCGGATGCGCCACGCGCGCGCCCTCGTGCGCGGCGAGCGGCGGCTGGACGCCGCGGCCGCCCGACCGGGGCCCGCCCTCCGGGGCGTCGACCGGGCGCACGGCCTGCGCACCTTCCTGGTCAACTGCGGGACCCCGTCCTTCCTGATCGGCCTGCCGCGCCTCGCCGTGCTCGCCGTCCTGCGCGCCCTCGGGTTCGTGCTGCTGCGGCGGTTCGCCGACGCGCACGCCGAGGTCGGCGCGCTGCGCTACCTGTTCAGCGGTCGCGCCCGACTGCTGGCGGGACGCGCCGAACGGCCGGCGCGCGGCGTGCTGCGCGGCCTGTTCACCAGTCGGGTCACCCGGCTGCGCAACACCGTCCGCGCCGCCTCGGCTCACCTGATCAGGCGACGGGTCGAGGCCGACCTGACGCTCGGCGGGCTGCCCGAGGACGGCGGGGCGGGCGCGTGGTCGCTGCCACCCGACGAGGAGCGGCGCGTGGTCGGCCCGGCCGCGCTGCCCGCGGGCGTCCTGTCCCGCCGGCGTCCCGTGCGGGTGACGGGCGGGCTGCGGCGCCCGGCGGTGACCGTGCCGGTGGGCACCGACGCGGTCCCGGCGGACCGCGTGCCCCGCCCCTCGCCCCGACCGCGCCCGTCGCCGGTGCCGCGGGGGAGCGCCGCCCCGACCACCGGGATCGTGTTCGTCGAGGTCGACCGGGCCCGCGTGCTGCGCTCCCTCCTCCTCGGACCGCCGCTGCTGCTCGTGCTCGGGCTCGCCCTGTTCGGGCTGCTGGCCAACGCGTCGCGCCTCGGCACGGACCTCGCCGGCGGCCGGTTGCTGCCGGTCGGCGACCTGGCCACGACGTGGTCGTCCTACCTGGCCGCCTGGCACCCCGTGGCGGGCGGCACCACCGCGCCCGCGCCCGCCGCGCTCGCCGTCCTCGGCACCCTCGGCGTGTTCGTCGGCTCACCCGCCGGGCTGGTCGCCCTGCTGTTCCTCGCGGACGCGCCGCTGGCCGGCCTGGCCGCCTACGCGGCGACGCGGCGGGTGCCCGTGCGGCGGCCCGTGCGCGCCCTCGTGGCCGCCGCGTACGCCCTGCTGCCGGCCGCGACGTCCGCCGTGAGCCAGGGGCGGCTCGACGTGGTCGTGGTGCACCTGCTCGTGCCGGTGGTGTTCGCCGGCGTGGTGTCGGTGCTGCGCGGCGGCACGGGAGCGGCCTGGTTGCCCGTGGCCTCCGGGACCGCGCTGGCCGTCGCCGCGCTCGGCGCGTTCTCGCCGCTCGTGCACGGCCTCGTGGCACTCGGCGCGCTGGTCGGGTTCGTCGTGGTGCCGGGCCGGGCGGGGGACGGGCGGCGGCGGGTGGCGTCGCTGTTCGTGGTCGTGCTGCTGCCGGTGGCGCTCCTGCTGCCGTGGCCCGCCGTGGTGCTCCAGAACCCGTCGGTCGTGCTGCACGGCGTGGGCGCGTTCGCGGAGACACCGGTGTCCGGGCTGCTCGACCTGCCGGCGCTGCGGCCGGGCGGCACGGGGGCGCTGCCGTTCGTCGGGTTCGCGGTGGTGGCCTTCGCCCTGTTCGCGGCCGTGGCGCGGCCGAACCGGTCGATGCTCGCCGGCGTCGCGGTCGTCGTGCTCGGCGGGTTCGCGGTGATCGTGCTGCGGACGGTGTCGATCACCCCGCTGCCCGGCGGCCCCGCCCAGCCCGGCTGGACCGGCGGCGCGCTCGTGGTCGTCGGGTGGGGGCTGCTGTGGGTCGTGCTGGCGGCGTTCCGGCGGGACGCCGCGCCCGTGCCGTTCGCGCGCGTCGTGTCCGCGGTGGGCGTGGTGGCGGTCGTCGGCCTGGCGTGCTCCGGGTTCGCCGGCCTGCGCACCGGCGCGTTGACCGCCGACGCCGCGCGGCTGCCGTCGACCGTGGAGCAGGAGCTGCCGCGCACCGGCCGGTCCGTGCTGGTCATCGGCACGCCCACCAGGCTGGTGGCGGGCCGGCTGCCCGCGTTCGGGGACGACGACCTGGTGCCCGTGGCCACCGCCACGACCCGGCTGGCGCGGTGGTCGCGCGACCTGACCGGCGGTGACCCCGCCGCCGCCCGGACCGCCCTGGCGCAGGTCGCGGCGTCCGGCGTGGCGTTCGTGGTCGTGCCCGACCTGGCCGCGGCGCGGCGGCTGCGCGACGCCGCGGGCGACCTGGTGGCCGTGACGCCCGCGATGAGCGACGGCCGACCCGTGCTGCGCGTGCAGCTGGCGGCGGGCAACGCCGTGCTGCTGTCCCCGGAACTGGCCCGCCGCGCCCGCACCGGCGGCAACCCGCCCGTGGAGCTGGGCGCACCCGGTACGGCCCCGGTGGAAGCCGCCCCGCCGGAAGTGGGCGTCCAGGTCTCCGAGGGCCCCGAGGGCCGCCTCCTGGTCCTGGCGGCCGAAGAGGAACCGGGCTGGCGCGCCACCGTGGACGGCAGGGAGGTCGCGACCGTCCGGGCCTGGGGTCACCTGGTGGGCGTGACCCTCCCGGTCACCCCCTCCGAGGTCCGCGTGGAGGTCTCCACCACCCTGCGCGAGATCCTCCTGCTGCTCCAGGCGGCCGCGGCCCTCTTCACCCTCCTGACCGCGATCCCCGCCCGCCCACCCCGCCCCCGCCCCTGACAACCCGGCGAGTCGTAAGCCCAGCCCGCGCGAGTCGTACGTTCGCCCCCTGCGAGTCGTAAGTTCGCACCCGCCGAGTCGTAGGTTCACGCTTGGCGGTGTCACGCGTGAACGTGCGGAACAGGAGGCGCCGACCTACGACTCGCGGGGGGCGAACGTACGACTCGCGCGGGCTGGGCTTACGACTCGCGGTTATTCGCCGTCGATCACGTCCGGGTCCAGGCCCAGGTAGTTGGCCACCTGCTCGACCAGGACGTCGTGCACCAGGTCGGACAGGTCGGCGCCGTCCTTGGCCCGCGCCTCCAGGGGGCGGCGGTAGAGGACGATCCGGGCACGCCGGTCGGCGCCCGCGGGCACGAGGCGGGCCAGCGGCACGTTGCCGTCCTCGACCACGTCGCCGTCGTCGTCGTTCGGCGCCACGTCGGGCACGTCGTCGACCGCCACGTCCAACTGGGTCAGCTCGGTGCGCCACCGCGCCTCGATCGGTTCCAGCGCCTCCAGCACCAGCGCGTCGAACCGCTCGGCACGGCTGCGCGCCGCCGGCAGCGTCGCCGGGTACAGCGGACCCCGCAGCCCCCGACCGTGCCGGTCGCGGTTGCGCCGCCGCGGAGCGCCCTGCCGCCGTGAACCCCGAGCCATCACCACGGGACAAGGGTAGTTGTCGGTCGTCCGACCCCGTGCGGTGCCTCCGCGACCAGGCAACTTGCCCAAGTCCGGGCCCGTCGCGAGCGCCGCGCCGGAGGTAATCCAACACACCTCGCGCGGGACGCGATATCGTCCCCGCCGTGCGGAGCGTGAGACGGTGCTCGCGAACCGGGTGCGCTAACCCGGCAGTCGCCACGCTCACGTACGCCTATGCGGACTCCACGGCGGTCGTCGGGCCCCTCGCGACCTACTCCGAACCGCACTCCTACGACCTCTGCGAGGAGCACGCGCTGCGCCTCACCGCGCCCCGCGGCTGGGAGGTCGTGCGGCACCAGGGCGAGTTCCGGCCGCCGGAGCCGACCGTCGACGACCTGACCGCCCTCGCGGAGGCCGTGCGCGAGGCGGGGCGCACACCTGCGATCGAGGTCCCCGAAGTGCCCGCGGGCACGATCAGGCGTGGCCACCTGCGGGTCCTGCCCGACCCGCGCGAGGACTGACCCGCACGAGGACCGGGCCGACCCGCGCGAGGACTGGACGGCTCGTCACGAAGTCCGAACGACCGGACGACCGGACGCGGCCCCCACGCCCGCGCCGGTAGGCTCCTCATCGCAGTGTCAAGAGCCGATTATCGGGAGTGTGGCCGTGCGCGATCTGTCCGGCATCGTCAAGGCTTACGACATCCGCGGTGTCGTCGGGGAACAGCTCGACGCGGATGTGGTGCGCGACTTCGGCGCGGCCTTCGCGCGCCTGGTCGGCGGCCCCGCCGTGGTGATCGGCCACGACATGCGCGACTCGTCGCCGGGCCTGGCGGCGGCGTTCGCCGAGGGCGTCACGGCCCAGGGCGTCGACGTGGTCAGCATCGGCCTGGCCAGCACCGACATGCTGTACTTCGCGTCCGGCAAGCTCGACCTGCCCGGCGCCATGTTCACCGCGTCGCACAACCCGGCCAAGTACAACGGCATCAAGATGTGCCGCGCGGGCGCCGCGCCGGTCGGCCAGGACAGCGGCCTGGCGCAGATCCGCCAGGACGCCGAGCAGGGCGTGCCGGACGCGGAGGGCGTGGCCAAGGGCGCCGTCACCGAGCGCGACATGCTCGCCGAGTACGCCGCCTACCTGCACGAACTGGTCGACCTGAGCGCGAACCGGCGGCTGAAGGTCGTGGTGGACGCGGGCAACGGCATGGGCGGCTACACCGTGCCGAAGGTCTTCGAGGGCCTGCCGTTCGACGTCGTCCCCATGTACTTCGAGCTGGACGGCAGCTTCCCCAACCACGAGGCCAACCCGCTCGACCCGAAGAACATCGTCGACCTCCAGGCCAAGGTCCGCGAGGTCGGCGCCGACGCGGGCGTGGCGTTCGACGGCGACGCGGACCGCTGCTTCGTGGTGGACGAGCGCGGCGAGCCGGTGTCCCCGTCCGCGATCACCGCGCTGGTCGCGGTGCGCGAGCTGGCCAAGGACCCGGGCGGCACGGTCATCCACAACCTGATCACCTCGCACGCGGTGCCGGAGATCGTGCGCGAGCACGGCGGCACCCCGGTGCGCACCCGCGTCGGCCACTCCTTCATCAAGGAGGAGATGGCGCGGACCGGCGCGATCTTCGGCGGCGAGCACTCCGCCCACTACTACTTCCGCGACTTCTGGCGCGCGGACACCGGCATGCTGGCCGCGCTGCACGTGCTGGCCGCGCTCGGCGAGCAGGACGGGCCGCTGTCCGACCTGACCAGCGCCTACGAGCGCTACGCCGCGTCCGGTGAGGTCAACTCGACGGTGGACGACCAGGCCGGTCGGCTGGCCGCCATCAAGGCCGAGTTCGGCGGCAGGGAGGGTGTCGAGCTGGACGAGCTGGACGGCCTCACGGTGAGCCTGCCCGACGGCTCGTGGTTCAACCTGCGCGCCTCCAACACCGAGCCGCTGCTGCGGCTCAACGTCGAAGCCGCCGACGCGGCCTCCGTCGCCGCTCTGCGCGACGAGGTCCTGGCGATCGTGAGGGGATGAGCGCCGTGGCAGTGCAACTCGACCCGCAGCTGCTGGAGATCCTGGCCTGCCCGTGCCCCGAGCACGCGCCGCTGAAGGCCGGCACCGCGTCCGACCCGCGGGCGGACTACCTGACGTGCACCTCGTGCGGCAGGTCGTTCCCGGTGCGGGAGGGCATCCCGGTGCTGCTGCTCGACGAGGCTGTCGAGCCGACGGACGGGTGAGGACGTGCTGGACGACAGCCTCCTCGACGACCCGTCCCGCCTCCTCGACGCGGACACGGGCGGTCTGCTGCGCGCCGCCGCCCGGGCGGGGGCGCAGGTCAGGGCCACCGCCGAGGCGGCGCACGAGCTCGGCGTCGAGAGGTTCTTCAGCGACCGGCCGCGCGCGCTGGTGCTGGTCGCCACGCCCGGTGTCGGACCGGCGGTCGCCGCGCTGGTGACGGCCCTGCTCGGGCCGCGCTGCCCGGTGCCGGTCGTCGTGTCCGACGACGTGCCGGCGTGGGTGGGCGCGCTCGACGTGGTGCTCGCGCACACCGAGGACCCGGGCGACGTGCGGCTGGCCGAGTCGGTGGACCGGGTGGCCCGGCGCGGTGCGCGCGTGCTGCTGACCGCCGAACCCGAGGGCCCGGTCGCCGCCGCGGCGGCCCGGCACGCCCTGCTCGTCCCGCCGCGCGTGCCCGTGCCGCGCGGCCTGGGCTTCGCGCGCGCGTTCAGCGCGTGGCTGGTGGCGCTGAAGGCGCTGGGGCTGCTCGACGTGGACGTGCAGGCCGTGGCCGACGAGCTGGACCGCGAGGCCGAGCGCTGCCACCCGCAGCACGAGTCGTTCGTGAACCCGGCGAAGACGCTGGCGCTGCGCGTGGCCGACCGCACCCCGCTGCTGTGGGGCCTGGACGACCTGGCCACGGCCGTGGCGGCGCACGGGGCGGGCATGCTGGCCGCGCACGCGGGCGTCGTCAGCGACGTGGCCGGCTACCCCCAGGCGTCGACCCGGTCGGCGCTGCACCGCCGGGCGGTCGGGGGCACGTCCGGCGCGGACATCTTCGCCGACCCGGACGAGGAGCAGGACGGCCTGGTCCGGGTGCTGCTGCTGGCCGTGCGCCGCGACCCGCAGGCCGAGTTCACCCGCCGGGTCGCGATGGAGACCCTGTCGGGAGCCGACGTGCTGGAACCGGCCGAGGAGGTCGGTGGCGGCGAGGCCGTGTGCGCCGCGCTGCTCGCGCTGCGGTTCGAGCTGGCCGCGCTGTACCTGGGCCTGGCGGCGGGGACGCTGGGTGGCCCGGGGCTGTACGCGCCGGCCGTGTGAGGGGATTGACTGTGGAACTGCTGCACAACGCCGTGCGCGCGTACGCGTGGGGTTCGCGCACCGCGATCGCCGAGATGCTCGGCCGCGAGGTGCCGGCGCCCCACCCCGAGGCCGAGCTGTGGATGGGCGCCCACCCGGGCGACCCGTCGCACGTGATCGGCGCGGACGGCGTGCAGCGCTCCCTGCTCGACCTGCTCGCCGAGGACCCGGACGGCCAGCTCGGCTCGCGCTGCGCCGACCGGTGGGGCAGCCGGCTGCCGTTCCTGCTCAAGGTGCTGGCCGCCGACGAGGCGCTGAGCCTCCAGGCCCACCCGTCGGCCGAGCAGGCGGCGCAGGGGTTCGCCGCCGAGGACGCGGCGGGCGTGCCGCTGGACTCGCCGGTCCGCAACTACAAGGACCCGTCGGCGAAGCCCGAGCTGGTGTGCGCGCTGACCGAGTTCCACGCGCTGGCCGGGTTCCGGGAGCCGGCGCGGACGGTGAAGCTGCTGCGCTCGCTCGACGCGCCCGACTTCGCGCCCTACACCGAGCTGCTGGCCGCCCAGCCGGACGCGGAGGGCCTGCGCGCCCTGTTCACCACCCTCATCACGCTGCCGCAGAACGCGCTGGACGTGCTGCTGCCGCAGGTTCTCGACGCGTGCGTGGTGCACGTGAAGGAGCACGGCGAGTTCGACCTGGAGTGCCGCACGGTCCTGGAGCTGGGCGAGGCGTACCCCGGTGACGCGGGCGTGCTGGCCGCGCTGCTGCTCAACCGGATCGTGCTCCAGCCCGGCGAGGCCGTCTACCTGCCCGCCGGCAACCTGCACGCCTACCTGCACGGCACCGCCGTGGAGATCCTCGCGAACTCCGACAACGTGCTGCGCTGCGGCCTGACGCCGAAGCACGTCGACGTGCCCGAGCTGATGCGGGTGCTCGACTTCTCGTGCGGCGACATGCCGGTGCAGACCGGTTCGCCGAGCGGGTCGGGCCTGTGGACGTACCGGACGGCGTGCCCCGAGTTCGAGCTGTCGCGCATCGAGGTGGACGGCGGGCGCGAGGTCCGGGTCGACCACACCGGCCCGCAGATCCTCCTCTGCACGCGTGGTGTGGCCAGGCTCACGTCCGGGGACACCGCCCTGGAGCTGCGGCGCGGCCAGTCCGTGTGGCTGCCGGCCGCCGATCCCGCGCTCGTGGTCACTTCCGCGGTTCCCACCCAGCTTTTCCGGGCAACCCCGGGCGTTGAGTAGGGTCACACCGACAAATCGGACTGGGCGTGTAGGGAGCAATTGTGTCAGCAGGGGGCGGTACCAAGGCGATCATCGCCGCACTGGTGGCGAACGCGGGCATCTCGGTGGCCAAGTTCGTCGGCTTCTTGATCACCGGCTCGTCGTCGATGCTGGCCGAGTCCGTGCACTCCGTGGCCGACACCTCCAACCAGGGGCTGCTGCTGCTCGGGCAGAAGACGTCCCAGCGCAAGGCCACCACGAACCACCCGTTCGGCTTCGGGCGGGACCGGTACTTCTACTCGTTCGTCGTGGCGCTGATGCTGTTCAGCCTCGGCTCCGTGTTCGCCCTGTACGAGGGCATCCACAAGCTGGAGGCGCACGAGGAGCTGACCAGCCCGCTGGTCGCGGTGATCATCCTGGTGGTCGCGATCGGCCTGGAGACCTACAGCTTCCGCACCGCGATCGTCGAGTCGAAGGCGGTCAAGGGCGACGCCACGTGGTGGCAGTTCATCCGCCAGTCGAAGGTCCCCGAGCTGCCGGTCGTGCTGCTGGAGGACGCGGGCGCGCTGTTCGGCCTGGTGCTGGCCCTGATGGGCGTCGGCTTGTCGACCATCACCGGCGACCCGGTGTGGGACGCCATCGGCACCATCTGCATCGGTGTGCTGCTCGGCGTCATCGCGATCATCCTCATCATCGAGATGAAGTCGCTGCTCATCGGCGAGGGCGCGGCCCCGGCCGAGCTGGACGTGATCATGGACGAGCTGGCGGCGGGCAAGGTCCAGCGGGTCATCCACATCCGCACCCAGTACATCGGTCCGGACGAGCTGCTGGTGGCGGCCAAGATCGCCCTCGACCCGGGGCTGCCGGTCGCCGACGTGGCGCAGGCCATCGACGACGCGGAGCAGCGCGTGCGCAACCGCGTGCCGTCCGCGCGCCTGATCTACCTGGAGCCCGACCTGGACCGGTCGCTGGCGCCCGGCAAGTCGTAGGGTCCGCGAACGGGGAGGGGCGGCGAGCCGGTGCGCTCGCCGCCCCTCCGCCGTTCAGGCGGGACGGGGGACGCGCGCCGGCAGGTCGAAGCGGCTCAGCAGGCGGTCCGCGGCCCCGTCCCGGCCGGCCCCGGCGAGCAGGCCCGCCGGGGCCAGCACGTAGTCCCGGTCCACCAGCACGGCGGCCTCGCGCAGCACGGGCCGCAGCACGGGGTCGGCGCGCAGGGTCTCCTCGATCCCGTCGACCGACTCGGCGTGCCGGAACACCCCGCCGGACAGCACGAGCAGGCCCGCGCCGCGCGGCCCCAGGCGCCCGTCGACCAGGCGCAGGTGCCGGCGCACGGCCAGGACGACGGCCAGCGCGGCCAACCGGTGGTCCACGGCGGGGTCCTCGGGCAGCCAGTCGACCCGCGCGGCCCGGCTGTCCGCCTCGGCGCGCAGGGCGGTCGCCTCGGCGTCGCCGACCAGCCGCTCGGCGTGGGCCTCCGCGACCAGCGTGCCCGCCGACCACCGCATCCCCAGGTCGCCCTCCACCGTGCGGCGGTCCGGCGGCAGCGCGACCGTCGTCTCCGGGCCTTCCGCGGTGGACACCGCCGAGTACACGTCCGTGGTGGCGCCGCCGACGTCCACCACGAGCACCGCGCCCTCCCGGTCCCGCGCGGCCAGCCGGGACACGCCGCCGAGCACCGCGTCGGGCGTCACGGCGCGCACCACGTCGCGGAACCGCGTGCCGCGCGACAGCCGCTTGCCGCCGATCACGTGCGCCAGGAACACCTCGCGGATCGCCCGGCGCGCCGGGTCGGGGTTCAGCTCGCCCACGTCCGGCAGCACGTTCCCCGCGCGCACCACCGTGCGGCCGGCCAGCAGTTCGAGCGCCCTCGGCTGCGCCTCGGCGTTGCCCGCCAGCACGACCGGGCACGCGACGCGGTTCGCCCCGAGCCGCCGGGCGTTGTGCAGCAGCACGCTGTCGTCGCCGCCGTCCGTGCCGCCGACCAGCAGCACCACGTCCGGGCGTGCCGCGCGCAGCGCCCCGACGCCCGCGCCGTCCAGCGGCCCGGCCGAGACGTGCACGACCCGCGCCCCCGCCGACAGCGCCACCCGGTACCCGGCCTCGGCGCTGACCAGCCGCTCCTGCCCCACGACCGCCAACCGCAGGCCGCCGCCCGCGGACGAGCAGGCCAGCACCTCGTCCGCGGGGTTTAGGGCCCCGGTCACCGCGTCAATACCCCGGAGCACCTCGTCCTGCGTGGTGGCGCGCTGCGCGGTACCCAGCAGCTCGCCGTCCGCCGAGACGAGGGCGCCCTTGGTCCACGTCGAACCGATGTCCAAGCACAGCACGGTCATGCGGCGCAAACTACCGCCGGGCCGAGCACCACCCGTCAGCCCTAGGCTGATCGGACCAACGAACCGAGGAGGGGGACGCCGTGCCGGGCAACGGGCTGTGGCGCACGAAGTCGATCGAGCAGTCGATCTCGGACACCGACGAGCCGGGCACGCGGCTCCGCAAGGACCTGACCGCGTGGGACCTGACGGTGTTCGGCGTCGCGGTGGTGATCGGCGCGGGCATCTTCACGCTCACCGCGTCGACCGCGGGCAACCTGGCCGGGCCGTCGGTGTCGCTGGCGTTCGTGCTGGCCGCGATCGCCTGCGCGCTGGCCGCGCTCTGCTACGCCGAGTTCGCCTCCACCGTGCCGGTGGCGGGCAGCGCGTACACGTTCTCCTACGCCACGTTCGGCGAGTTCGCGGCGTGGATCATCGGCTGGGACCTGGTGCTGGAGTTCGCGGTCGGCGCCGCGGCCGTCGCCAAGGGCTGGTCGCAGTACCTCCAGACGGTGCTCGGCCAGGCCGGCCTCGACGTGAGGACCACCACGTCCGTCGCCGGCCTGGACGTCGACTGGGGGTCGCTGCTGCTGATCGCGGTGCTCACCGTGCTGCTGGCCGTGGGCACGAAGCTCTCGTCGCGGGTCAGCGCCGTCATCACCGCCGTGAAGGTGGCCGTGGTGCTGCTGGTGGTCATCGTCGGCATCGGGTACGTCAAGATGGCGAACTACAGCCCGTACATCCCGCCCGCGGAGACCGGTTCGGCCGCGCACCAGGGCCTGGAGCAGTCGCTGTTCTCCCTGCTCACCGGCTTCTCCGGCTCGACGTACGGGGTGATGGGCCTGCTGGCCGCCGCGTCGCTGGTGTTCTTCGCGTTCATCGGCTTCGACGTCGTCGCCACCACCGCCGAGGAGACGAAGGACCCGCAGCGCGCCGTGCCGCGGGGCATCCTCGGGTCGCTGGCCATCGTGACCGTGCTGTACGTGGCCGTGTCGCTGGTGATCACCGGCATGCTGCCGTACACCGAGCTGAAGACCCAGCCCGACGGCAGCCGCGCGACGCTGGCCACCGCGTTCTCGGCCAACGGCGTGGACTGGGCCGCCACCGTGATCTCCGTCGGAGCGCTGGCGGGCCTGACCACGGTCGTCATGGTGCTCATGCTCGGCCAGTCGCGGGTGCTGTTCGCGATGTCCCGCGACGGCCTGCTGCCGCGCGGCCTCGCCCGCACCGGCCGGCACGGCACGCCGTTCCGGATCACCCTGGTCATCGGCGTGCTGGTCGCGATCGCGGCCGGGTTCTTCCCGGCGGGCAAGCTGGAGGAGATGGTGAACGTCGGCACGCTGTTCGCGTTCATCCTCGTGTCGGCCGGCGTCCTGGTGCTCCGCAAGACGCGCCCCGACCTTCCGCGCGGCTTCCGCGTGCCGCTCGTCCCGGTGGTGCCGGTCCTGGCGATCCTCGCCTGCCTGTGGCTGATGCTGAACCTGACCGCCCTCACCTGGGTGCGCTTCCTGGTGTGGATGGCGCTGGGCGTGGTCGTCTACTTCGCCTACGGCCGCCGCCACTCGCTGCTGGGCAAGCGGGGGGCGACCGCCGTGCCCGTGGTGAAGGAGGACGAGGTCCCCTGACGCGGCGGGCGGGCCCGGCGCCACGGCGTCGGGCCCGCCGACGGCCTACCGCTGCTCCGGAGCCGGGAACGCGCCCGGCGCCCGGCGCGCGACGGGCAGCACCGGCAGGGGTGCCTCTCCCGCGTCCAGGCCCGCCGCGAGCGCCACCGCGCGGTCCCACTCGGGGTCCGACGTGTAGTCGGCGTGCCGGTTCACGCCCGGCGCCCACCGCCGTCCCGGGAACGGGCCCCGCTGCGGGTCGGGCAGCCAGTGGTCGCCGCCCAGCACCAGCGCGCCGGTCGGGCCGCGCTCGGCCGGGGGCAGCGCGCCCGACGTGCCGTCCGCCCGGAAACCGGCCCCGAGCAGCATGCCGTCGTACACCTGCCGGTCCCACGTGGTGACCGCGCCGCCCAGCGCGTCGGTGCCACGGCACAGCGCCCGCCACCGCCCGGCGAGACGGCCCGCCAGGGACGCCAGCGAGTCGTGCGGCACGATCGCCGGGAACGCCCGCGGGTACGCCCACTGGAGCTGCGAACCGGCCGTGACCAGGCCCAGCCGCTCGGCCTGGTCGGGCGGCAGCTCCTCCAGCAGCCGGGCGGCGGCCACCGCGGCGAGCAGGCTGCCCTGGCTGTGCCCGGCGAGCACGACCCGCGTACCGGGGTCGGCCAGGTGCTCCCGCACCCGCGACACCAGCTCCGGCACGACCTTCAACGCGTAGCACGGCGGCACGACGGGGTGCGCCTCGCGCGGCCAGAACGCGGCCAGGTCCGCCAGCACGCCGACCTGGCGCGCGGTGTCCGGCCGCCGCGCCGCCAGCCACACCGCGCGCAGCAGCGCCAGCGCCAGCAGCGCCAGCACGGCGACGCCCAACCCGGAGAACGGCCACGACCACGCGGGCAGGTCGACCCCCTGGAACCGCAGGAACGCCGCCGGCACCGCCCCGACGACCAGCACGGCCGCCATGATCAGCACCACGTGGTGGCTGTGCCCGCGCTGCCACTGCGCCCACCACCAGGCCCGCGCCGCCCGCTTCAGGTCGCGGGAGCGCCCGGCGTGCAGCAGGGCGGCCTCGCGCGCCCACTCCTCGTGGCGCCGCAGCGAACTCCACCGCACCATCCCGGTGTACGCGGCGACCGCCGCCCCGGCGAGGAACGCCAGCGTGCCCGCGACGCCCCACAGCACGGCGACGTAGCGGTAGCCGTGCGGCAGGACGCCGTGCCCGAGCAGCGCCTGGAGCGTGAGCGCCACGCCCGCGCCGAACCCGCCGCCCAGCAGCGCGGACACCGCCACCACCGGCGCCGCCATCCAGCCGCCCGCCCACGGCCGCAGCTCGCGCGGCTGGGTCCGCCAGGTGCGCCGGGCCAGCAGCGCGGCGGGCGCCAGCAGCAGCCCGATCAGCGCGCACACCAGCGCCTCCAGGGCCGCCACCACCTGCACGCCCAGGTCCGCGCCGGCCATCCGCGCCGGCACGTGGACGAGCAGCGCGGTCGCCGCCAGCAGCGCCAGCCACGCCGTCGTGTGCAGCACGCGGCGCGGACCGCGGCCGAGGGCGGCGCGCAGCCACCGCCCGCCCCGGTGCGGCGAACCGCCCGTCGGGTCGTCCAGCAGCATCGCGCCCAGCGCGGCCACCGCCACCAGCCCGATGCCGACCCACCGGCACGCGGCGATCGCCGTGCCGTGCGGGCCGGGTGCGGCCAGCGCGTGGAACGGGCCGCCCAGCGCGATCACCACCCCCGTGCCCAGGGCCGCCACCAGGTGCAGCACCCGCAGCGACGGCGTGTCGGGGTCGGTGGCGACGTGCGCGCCGGGCAGGCCCGACCCGACCGCCGACGACGCGGGCACATCCCGCCGCTCGATCCGCCAGTCCACGCTGGAGACGCGGTGCAGGACGAGCACGACCAGTGCGATCGGCGCGGTGCCCACCACCGCCCGCACCCACGGCGTGCCGGCCGGCCGTGACGAGCCCCACAGGCAGGACGAGCCGGGCGCGAGGCACTGCGCGGCCACCAGGTCGAGGCTGATCACGGCCACCTGGGTGATCAGCAGCACGGTGAGCAGCAGCGCCGCGAGCCGCAGCAGCGCCCGCAGCCCGATGCCCAGCAGGTGCGCGGGGAGGTTCCCGGACGGCACCGGCGGCAGCATCCAGTGCGCCACGTTGGCCAGCGAGAACGGGAACAGCAGCGCCCACATCGCCTTGGCGCCGCCGCCCGAGGTCATGCCGCCCCACACGTACCCCTCGACGACGCGCGACACGGGCCGCCCGCCGGACTGGAGCACGGGGCCGGGCACGGGTCTGCGCAGGCGGTCGGCCGGGCGCACCACGCGGCCCAGGCCGTCGCCCGCCACGTCCACCGCCGCCACCGCGTCCACCAGCGACTGGGGCGTCGTGCCCTGCACGCCGTGCACGCGCAGTTCGACCACCCGTGTGTCGGGGCCGGGGATCAGCACTGGTCCTCCCGTGAAAACCTCACGTCAGCACATGGTGGTCCATGCTTGCTCAGTTGGACGCGACCACCGTGATCCGGCGTGGCGGGCGGTAGGGTCGGGTGAACCCGAGATGGAGGAACCCGCGATGACCGCCGAGAGGCTCCAGACCCGCAACGGCATCGACTTCGCCGTGGCGGACCTCTCCCTGGCCGAGTTCGGCCGCAAGGAGATCCGGTTGGCCGAGCACGAGATGCCCGGCCTGATGGCGTTGCGCCGCGAGTACTCGGAGGTCTACCCCCTCAAGGGTGCGCGGATCTCCGGTTCGCTGCACATGACGATCCAGACGGCCGTGCTCATCGAGACCCTGGTCTCGCTGGGCGCCGAGGTCCGCTGGGCGTCGTGCAACATCTTCTCCACCCAGGACCACGCCGCCGCCGCGGTCGTCGTCGGCCCGCACGGCACCCCCGAGGAGCCGAAGGGCGTCCCGGTGTTCGCCTGGAAGGGCGAGACGCTGGAGGAGTACTGGTGGACCGCCGAGGCCATGCTGACCTGGCCCGAGGGCGGCGGCCCGAACATGATCCTGGACGACGGCGGCGACGCCACGATGATGGTCCACAAGGGCGTCCAGTACGAGAAGGCCGGCGTCGTCCCGCAGGCCGACGCGAACGACTCCGAGGAGTGGGCGATCTTCCTGGGGAGGCTGCGCGACTCCCTGGCGGCCGACACCGGCAAGTGGGCCAAGATCGCCGAGGGCATCCGCGGCGTGACCGAGGAGACCACGACCGGCGTCATGCGCCTGTACCAGCTGGCCGCCGCCGGTGAGCTGCTGTTCCCGGCGATCAACGTCAACGACGCGGTCACCAAGTCGAAGTTCGACAACCGCTACGGCATCCGCCACTCGCTGATCGACGGCATCAACCGCGGCACGGACGTGCTGATGGGCGGCAAGGTGGCCGTGATCTGCGGTTACGGTGACGTGGGCAAGGGCGCGGCGGAGTCGCTGCGCGGCCAGGGCGCCCGGATCATCGTCACCGAGATCGACCCGATCTGCGCGCTCCAGGCGGCGATGGACGGCTACGACGTGCAGGTCCTGGAGGACGTGCTCGACCGCGCCGACATCATCATCACGACGACCGGCAACAAGGACGTCGTCACCGTCGAGCACATGGCCCGGATGAAGCACCAGGCGATCGTGGGCAACATCGGCCACTTCGACAACGAGATCGACATGGCCGGCCTCCAGCGCTACCCCGGCGTCCAGCGGATCAACATCAAGCCGCAGGTCGACGAGTGGGTGTTCCCGGACGGGCACTCGATCCTGGTGCTGTCGGAGGGCCGCCTGCTCAACCTGGGCAACGCCACCGGCCACCCCAGCTTCGTGATGTCGAACTCGTTCTCCAACCAGGTGATCGCGCAGGTCGAGCTGTTCACCAAGCACGAGGAGTACGACAAGGAGGTGTACCGCCTGCCCAAGAAGCTGGACGAGAAGGTCGCGCGCATCCACCTGGAGGCGCTGGGCGGCAAGCTCACCAAGCTGTCGAAGGACCAGGCCGAGTACATCGACGTGGACGTCGAGGGCCCCTACAAGCCCGAGCACTACCGCTACTGAGCCGGATGGCCCCGCCTCCGGCGGGGCGGCGAGGCCGCGTCGGCACGTCGAGGCGGCCTCGCGGGGTCCGGCCCCGTCACGTCCACTCGACGCCGACGCTCGCCACGCCCGGCCCGACGTCCTCGTAGTAGGCGCTGACGACCCCGCCCAGCCCGCAGACCAGCTCCTCCAGGTCCACCGGCAGGGCGTCGGCGTCGGACCGGAACTGCTTGGTGCACCGGGCCGGCAGGGCGCGGCGGTTGAACGCCAGCTGCACCAGGTAGCCGCGGCACGGCTCGCGGAACGCGCGGCGGTGGCCGGGGGTCGGCCCGCCGGTGTCGTCGACCACGGTGAAGCTGAACACGTGCTCCTCTCCCTCGCCGAGCCGCCGGTCGAACAGCAGCTCGAAGGCCAGCCCGCGGGTGGCGACCTGGCGGCGCACCCGACCCAGCCGGCACCCCTCGCCCGGCCGCACCAGGGCGTTGTCCACCAGGGACCCCTCGTCGCCCTGGTGGACGGCCAGGAACCGGTCGGGCCCGGCCCGGCCCGCGCGCACCACGAGCCGCGTGCTGATCGACCGCTGCTCGCGCTCCGGTCCGACGAGCACGGTGTCGTGCACGGACAGCAGTTCCAGGTCGGTGTTCGCGCCGGCGTCGCCGACCCCGTCGAACCCGGGGGTCAGCGGCGCCGCCGAGACCCAGGCGGGCCGCGCCGGTCGGGGCTGGGGCCGGGCGCCGACGAGCGCGACCAGCGACTCGGGCGGCAACCGCAGCACGGCCTCCAGCGCCCGGACGGTGGCGATGGCGCGCGGCACCTCGGGGTGGCGCAACCCGCGCTGCCAGTAGCTCAGCGTCGACTGGCCGACCTGCACGCCGTGCTGCCCGAGGTGGGCGCGCAGCCTGGCCAGGGAGAGGCCGCGGTGGGCGATGGCGTCGCGCAGGGCCCGGTGGAACGGCCCGTAGCGCAGCGTCTCGGCGAGTGCGCCCGGGAGGCCACCGGCCAGGTGACCCTCAGCCGGGTGGCCCGCCGGCTCGTCCACCGGTCTGGCATGCCCCGAGTCCGCGGTCACCTGTGGACCACCCCTTCGCGCAACCGGAAATGGGGTTCACCGTAGTCACTCAATCTGGTGACCGAAAGGATCAATCGTCACTCGACTGGGCGATGTGATGCCCCCGATCGTGCGCAGTCAGTGCCCCTTAGGGTGTTCTCGTGGGAAAACTCGTCGTGATCGAGGGCCTGGACGGCGCCGGCAAGCGCACCCTCGCCGGGCTGCTGACCGACGCCTGGCGGCGGGCCGGCGCGACGGTGGCGACCGGCGCGTTCCCCCGCTACGACGTGGACGTGCACGCGGACCTGGTGCGCGACGCCCTGCACGGCAGGCTCGGCGACGTGACCGGCTCGGTGCACGCGATGGCCGTGCTCTACGCCCTGGACCGGCGCGGCGCGGCGGACGGCATCCGCGCCGACCTCGCGCGGTGCGACGTGGTGCTGCTCGACCGCTACGTGGCGTCCAACGCCGCCTACGGCGCGGCGCGGCAGCACCAGGGCGCGGACGGGGAGTTCGTCGAGTGGGTCCGCGAGCTGGAGGTGGGGCGCTTCGGGGTGCCGATCCCGGACCTTCACCTGCTGCTGCGCGTGCCCACCGGGGTCGCTGCCGACCGCGCCGCGCGCCGTGAGCGGAGCGAAGCCCGGGAACGGGACGTCTACGAGTCCGACGGCGGGCTCCAGGCGCGGTGCGCGGCCGTGTACGACGGGCTGGCGGCAGTCGGCTGGTTGTCGCCGTGGGAGGTGCTCGACGGCACGGCCGACCTGCGGGTCGACGACGTCCTGGACCGCTGGTTCGCCCGTTAGTATGACGCCGTAACGAAACGTGACCACTTCGCCGATGAGTCGCTGGACGATGCCGAGCGACGAGGCGGGGTGGTGCTCGTGGAACGGCGGCACAGATCGGTCACGTACGGGTTCCGGGCGGCGACCAGCAGCGATGATCGCCGGTCGGTGCGTGGACTGCCGGCCACTAGTGGGACGATGTGGGGCATGAAGGCACGCGTGCTCGTCGTGGACGACGACCCCGCCCTGGCGGAGATGCTGACCATCGTGCTGCGCGGCGAGGGCTTCGACACCGCTGTGGTGGCCGACGGCGCCCGCGCGCTGCCCGCGCTGCGCGAGCTCAAGCCGGACCTGGTCCTGCTCGACCTCATGCTGCCCGGCATGAACGGCATCGACGTCTGCAAGGCGATCCGGTCCGAGTCGGGCGTCCCCATCGTGATGCTCACCGCCAAGAGCGACACCGTGGACGTGGTGCTGGGCCTGGAGTCCGGCGCCGACGACTACGTGGTCAAGCCGTTCAAGCCGAAGGAGCTGGTGGCGCGCATCCGCGCCCGCCTGCGCCGCACCGAGGCCGAGCCGGCGGAGGTGCTCCAGATCGGCGACCTCACCATCGACGTCCCCGGTCACGAGGTGCTGCGCGAGGGCAAGCCGATCCAGCTCACCCCGCTGGAGTTCGACCTGCTGGTGGCCCTGGCCCGCAAGCCGCGCCAGGTGTTCACCCGCGAGGTGCTGCTGGAGCAGGTGTGGGGCTACCGGCACGCGGCGGACACCCGGCTGGTGAACGTCCACGTGCAGCGGCTGCGCTCCAAGGTCGAGCGCGACCCGGAGCACCCCGAGGTGGTGCTGACCGTCCGCGGCGTCGGGTACAAGGCGGGCCCTCCGTGATCGGAGCCCGCCGGCGATGACCCCGCGACTCCTCGACCCCGTGGTGCGCGAAGCGCGCCGCGGGGTCGACCGCGCTCGTCGGCGGGTGGTCGCGTTCGGCGAGCTGTGGCGCCGCTCGCTCCAGCTGCGGGTCGTGGTGTCCACCCTCGCGCTGTCCTCGGCCGTGGTGTTCGTCCTGGGCATGGTGCTCCAGGTGCAGATCACCGGGCAGCTGCTGGAGACCAAGATCGAGGCGGCGCTGCGCCAGGGCGAGGCGAGCGCGGCGGCGATCCAGCCGGACCTGGCGGGCCTCAACCCCGGTCCGGACAGCGTGAAGACGCGGTTCACCACCGCGCTGAACAAGATCAACAGCTCGGGCGTGGACCTCGACCCGACCAGCCTGGGCGCGGGCGCGTTCGAGCCCGTCCTGTACGACCCGGTCGGCGGCACCGGCTCCGACGGCCAGCCCGTCGCCGTGGGCCGCTGGCGCGACGTGCCCGCCGACCTGACGAAGATGCTCGACCGGGGCAGCGCCGGCTACCAGATCACCACCGTGGAGCGGGAGACCGGCCCGACGACCCTGCTGGTCGTGGGCCGCGCGGTGAACACCTCGACCCGCGCCATGCACCTCTACCTGCTGTTCCCGCTGACCAGCGAGCAGGCCACCGCCGCCGTCGTGCAGAACACCCTGCTCATCGGCGGCGTCGTGCTGCTCCTGCTGCTCGCGGTGATCGCGAACCTCGTCACCCGGCAGGTCGTGCGCCCGGTGCGGCAGGCCGCCGAGATCGCCGAGCGGTTCGCGGACGGGGACCTCGACGAGCGGATGCCCGTGGTCGGCGAGGACGACGTGGCGCGACTGGCCGAGTCGTACAACGAGATGGCGGCCAGCATCCAGCGGCAGATCCACCAGCTGGAGGAGTTCGGCACGCTCCAGCGCCGCTTCACCTCCGACGTGTCCCACGAGCTGCGCACCCCGCTGACCACCGTGCGCATGGCGGCGGACGTGCTGCACGCCTCGCGCGAGCAGTTCCCGCCCGGCCTGTCGCGCTCCACCGAGCTGCTGGTCGACGAGCTGGACCGGTTCGAGTCGCTGCTGGGCGACCTGCTGGAGATCAGCAGGCTCGACGCGGGCGTGGAGGAGCTGGCGGCCGAACTGGTCGACATCCGCGTGCTGGCCCGCCGCGCCCACGACGCGGTGCGCGCCATCGCCAACAGCAACGGCACCACCATCGTGATGGACCTCCCGGACCACGAGGTGACCGCCGAGCTGGACTCGCGGCGCGTCGAGCGCATCCTGCGCAACCTGCTGGCCAACGCCATCGACCACGGCGAGGGCATGCCGGTCGAGCTGACCCTGCGCGGCGACGGCGAGGCCGTCGCGGTGATCGTGCGGGACCACGGCGTCGGGTTGCGCGCCGGCGAGGCCGACCTGGTGTTCAACCGGTTCTGGCGGGCCGACCCGTCGCGCAACCGGCGCACCGGCGGCACCGGCCTCGGCCTGTCCATCAGCCTGGAGGACGCCCGGCTGCACGGCGGCTGGCTCCAGGCGTGGGGCGAGCGCGGCCACGGCGCGGTGTTCCGGCTGACCCTGCCGTGCCGGCACGGCCAGGAGGTGCGCTCCAGCCCGTTGCCGCTGGAGCCGCCCGACCTGCCGCCGGTCGTCGAGCCCGACCCCGGGCCGGAGGCGCCCGAGCACGCCGGGGAGGTCGAGCTGACCGAGGAGGAGATCACGTGGCAGCCCGCCGAACCGGTCACCGCCGAGCGCGAGGAGGTCAGGTGAGGTCGCTCCGGAAGGCGCTGCTCGTGGTGCTGCTGGGCGTGCTGCCCGTCGCGGCGGGGTGCGCCGCGATCCCCACCCAGACCTCGCCGATCCCGGTCAACCCGTCCGCGGGCAACGCCAGCGCGGTCGCCGCGCCGGAGCCGGTCGAGGGCATCGACCCGCTGACCCTGGTCCGCGAGTTCGTCAACGCCGCCGCCAACCCCGAGAACGACTACGCCGCCGCCCGGGCCTACCTGACGCCGGAGGCCGAGAAGACCTGGGACACAAAGGGCGCGCCCGCGATCATCGAGACCACGTTCAACACCGTCCCCACGGCCGCCGCGGCGGACGACGACGACGAGCAGCGCACCGTGCTGCTCCAGGGCAAGAACGTCGGCCGCCTCCAACTGGAGGACAACTCGTTCGTGCAGCTGCTCGGCAACCTGGAGACGCCCATCGGGCTCCAGCGCGACGAGCAGGACCAGTGGCGCATCTCCGAACCCCCGGACGGCATCTTCGTGCCGCTCGCCGGGTTCCAGCAGAACTACCGGCGCGTGACGCTGTACTTCTACGACCAGGACTTCGGCGTGCTCGTGCCCGACCCGAGGTGGGTGGTCGTCGCGCCGTCCACGTCGATCCCGAGCCGGGTGGTGAACCTGCTGCTCAAGGGCCCCGCGGTCGGGATGAGGGGCGCGTTGTCCACGGCCGTGCCCAACGGCGCGGCGCAGCGGAAGAACACCGCCGAGAACGACAACGGGGCGCTGGAGGTGGACCTGACGAAGGTCGGGGACATCACGGCCGCCGCCGCCCGGCGGATCGTGGCCCAGGTGGTGAAGTCCCTCGCGGGCGTCACCAGCAGCCGCATCCGGGTGCTGGTGGAAGGTCAGCCGATCTCCGCGGACCAGGAGGAGTGGCGGCCCGCCGACGTGCAGACCGGCGAGGCGCTGACCACGCCCGCGGCCGGCCTGACCGGCCTGCTGGTGGAGAACCGGCGGGTCCTCCAGGTCAACGGCGACCCCCTGCCCGGTCCGGCGGGCCAGGGCGCGTACGAGGTGCTCAGCGCCGCGCAGTCGATGGACGGCAGCCAGCTGGCCGTGGTGGCCCGGACCGGGGCGTCCCCGCGGCTCCGGGTCGGCGGCGTCCAGTCGGACCTGGCCCAGGTCGACCTGGTCGCGAACACCCTCACCCGACCGACGTGGCTGCTCAGCGGGCGCCAGGACGAGCCGAGCGGCGAGGTGTGGACGGTCGTCGACGGCACCGACGTGGTGCGCGTGATCCGGACCGACAACGGGTGGACGGCCAACGCCGTGAACGCGTCGGAGCTGTCGCTGATCGGGAAGATCACCGAGCTGCGGCTGTCCCGGGACGGCACGCGGGTGGCCGCCGTGGTGGACGGCAAGCTGATCGTGGCGGCCGTCGTGCGGGGGCAGGACTCGGCGGTGTCGCTGCGGGCGCCGCGCAACCTCCAGCCGTCCGTGCTGGGCACGTCCGCGCTGTCGCTGGACTGGCTGGCGCAGGACGTGGTGGTGGCGAGCACGTCGCTGGCCGCGTGGCCGATCGCGAAGGTCAACATCGACGGGCTGCGGATCGAGCGGTACAACACCTCGAACCTGACCGTGCCGGTGGGTTCGGTGACCGCCGCGCCGGGGCGCAACGTGCTGGCGGTGGACCAGAGCGGGTTGTGGAGCGCGGGCGACGTCGGTGACGTGTGGCGTGCGTCGGCGACCGCCGTGGCGCCCGGCGCGCAGGCGTTCTACCCGGGCTGACCTGCGGTTTCCCAGGTTCACACGTTCGTGTGTCGGGGGCTCGACCTGCGGTGTCGCCGGCGGTCACCGGCAGGGTCCCGCGCATGCTCCTCGACGTGCTGTTCCCGCCCCGTTGCGCCGGCTGCTCCCGCCCGGGTGCCCGGCTGTGCCCGCTGTGCCTCGCCGCGTTCGGGCCGCCCGGGCGCGTGCCCGGCCCCGGTGCCGGCCCGCCGGTGTACGCCCTGGCCGACTACGCGGGCGCGGCGCGCGAGGCGGTGCTCGCGTTCAAGGAGCGCGGGCGGCGCGAGCTGGCGGTCGTGTTCGGCGCCCTCGTGGCCGCCGCCCTGCCGCTGCTGCCCGAGGCCGGACCCGAGCCGTGGCTGGTGCCGGCGCCGTCCCGGCGGTCGGCGGCGCGGGCCCGCGGCGGCTCCCACGTGCTGGGAGTGGCACGTGCGTCCGGCTTTTCCACGGCCCCCGCACTCGCATTCGTGAAAGGAGTTCGTGATTCGGTCGGGTTGTCGCCGACGGCCCGCCGGGCGAATCTCGCCGGCCGACTGCGCCTCGTCCCGCGCGCCCTCCCACCGCCCGGGAGCGCGATTGTCCTGCTGGACGACGTGATCACCACAGGTTCGACGGCATCCGCCTGCATTTCGACGTTAAGAACGGGCGGGTTCCGGGTATCCCTCGTCCTCGTACTGACCACTGCCCGCCGAACCCACCCGCACGGGTGAAACAACCCGGGAACCTCTCGGGAGCTTCGCCCGTTGGCCGGATATGAGACCCCCACCGAGGCCGTTGGAGGTAACCGCTCTGCTGACGGATGCCGGTGTGCGACTGGACCGTTCGGGTGAGCGGTCGGCCGTGGGGTGTCCCGACGCGTCCGCCCGAGCCAGGGGCGGCACCCGTTTTCGGTCGCTCAGAGTCACCGGCGGAAATTCTTCGAGTTCCCCCGCCCCGGGGGCTGTCGCGGCGGCGAATACCGGGCTAACGTCCAGCGCTATCAGCGTTCCCGGAACGCGGGGAGGAGGCGAACGGCCCATGACCCTGGCACCGGCGGGATGCTGAGGACAACCCTCCGCAGCGTGTTCGCGAACCAGATCGCAAATCCCGGTGCCAAACGATCCGAAGCCGTAGCTCGCCCCTAAGCGAGGGAGGTCGTGTATGGACATCGTCGTGAAGGGCCGCAACGTCGAGGTGCCCGATCACTACAGGGTTCACGTCGCCGAAAAGCTGGCCCGCCTCGAGCGTTACGACCGCAAGGTCATCCGCTTCGACGTGGAGCTGTTCCACGAGCCCAACCGCAGGCAGTCGAAGAACTGCCAGCGCGTCGAGATCACCGGCAAGGGACGCGGCCCGGTGGTCCGCTCGGAAGCGTGCGCGGGCGACTTCTACGCCGCCCTGGACGCCGCAGTCGCGAAGCTCGAAGGTCGTCTGCGCCGCTCGCACGACCGCAGGCGCGTGCACCACGGGCGCCGCGGCCCCACATCGGTCGCCGAGGCGACCAGCGGGCTCGGGGACTCCCTTCCCCTCGGCCCCGACCACGACGGTCAGGCGCAGGGCATGTGGCTCGGCCGCACCGCCGTGCTGGAGACCGCCGAGCCGGAACACTCGCACGAGGGCGCCGCGGACGTGCCCGCCCAGCGCTGGGAAGACGGCGTCGAGGACAACCTGCCTGGCCAGATCGTGCGCGAGAAGGAGCACGCCGCCAAGCCGATGACCGTCGACCAGGCCCTCTACGAGATGGAACTGGTCGGCCACGACTTCTACCTGTTCTCCGACGCGGACTCCGGACGTCCGAGCGTCGTCTACCGCCGGAAGGGATTCGACTACGGCGTGATCAGGCTGGCCTGAGCGCCACCTGCCACAGTCCCCGCCACTCGACTTCGCGACCCCCGGCGTCCCTCGTGCGCCGGGGGTTGCCCCCTGCCCGCACCCCGGCGGTCCCGCCGGCGGCCCCCGCTTCGGCCCGTCGCTCTCCGTGATCTTGGTCGCGCGCTCCGGGCGGTCGTCACAGGGCGTTCCGCACCCCTTCCTACCTGTGTCTGTGCACACACCTTCACGACTTGCCTACGATGGCGGGTGGTGAAGCCTCGTCATGGCCGTGACGAGGCCGAGGAAGGCGCCCGTCCCCCGGGCGCGTCGCGATGAGGTAATGAGGTCGACCCGGATGGTGCTGTCCCGACTGCTCCGCGCTGGCGAGGGCAAGATGCTCAAGCGCCTGCGCAACATCGCAGCGCACATCAACAACCTCGAAGACGACGTCGTCGACCTCTCCGATGCGGAGTTGCGCGCGAGGACCGAGGAGTTCCGCAAGCGCCACGCGGACGGCGAGTCGCTCGACGAGCTGCTGCCCGAGGCGTTCGCCGTCGTCCGCGAGGGCGCCAAGCGCACCCTGGGCCAGCGCCCGTTCGACGTCCAGCTCATGGGCGGCGCGGCGCTGCACCTCGGGCAGATCGCCGAGATGCGCACCGGTGAGGGCAAGACCCTGACCTCGGTGCTGCCCAGCTACCTGAACGCCATCGCCGGCAAGGGCGTGCACGTCGTCACGACCAACGACTACCTCGCCCGCCGCGACGCGGAGTGGATGGGCCGCATCCACCGCTTCCTCGGCCTCACCGTCGGCGCGATCCTCTCGGAGATGACGCCCGAGCAGCGGCGGGTCGCCTACAACGCCGACATCACCTACGGCACGAACAACGAGTTCGGCTTCGACTACCTCCGCGACAACATGGCGTGGAGCCGCGACGAGATGGTCCAGCGCGGCCACTTCTTCGCCCTGGTCGACGAGGTCGACTCCATCCTCATCGACGAGGCCCGCACGCCGCTGATCATCTCCGGCCCGGCCGACCAGTCGTCCCGCTGGTACGTCGAGTTCGCGCGCCTGGCCACCCGGATGCGCCGCGACACCCACTACGAGGTGGACGAGCGCAAGCGCACCATCGGCGTCACCGAGGCCGGCGTCCAGTTCGTCGAGGACCAGCTCGGCATCGAGAACCTCTACGACTCGACCAACACCCCGCTCGTCGGCTACTTCCAGAACGCGATCAAGGCCAAGGAGCTGTTCGCCAAGGACAAGGACTACATCGTCCGCAACGGCGAGGTCATGATCGTCGACGAGTTCACCGGACGCGTCCTCGCCGGCCGCCGCTACAACGAGGGCATGCACCAGGCGATCGAGGCCAAGGAGGGCGTCGAGATCAAGGCGGAGAACCAGACGCTCGCCACGATCACCCTCCAGAACTACTTCCGCCTCTACGAGAAGCTCGGCGGCATGACCGGTACCGCCGAGACCGAGGCGGCGGAGTTCCACCAGACCTACAAGCTCGGCGTGGTGCCCATCCCCACCAACCGGCCGATGCAGCGCAAGGACCAGGCCGACCTCGTCTACAAGACCGAGGAGGCGAAGTTCGAGGCCGTCGCCGAGGACATCGCCGAGCGGCACGAGAAGGGCCAGCCCGTCCTCGTCGGCACCACCAGCGTCGAGCGCTCCGAGTACCTGTCCAAGCTGCTCGTCCGCAAGGGCATCCCGCACGAGGTCCTCAACGCCAAGCACCACGACCGCGAGGCGCTGATCATCGCCAAGGCCGGTCGCAAGGGCGCCGTCACCGTCGCAACCAACATGGCCGGTCGAGGCACCGACATCGTGCTCGGCGGCAACCCGGACATCATCGCCGACCACGAGCTGCGCGAGCGCGGCCTCGACCCGGTCGAGAACCCGGAGGAGTACGAGGCCGCCTGGGCGAAGCTGATCGAGGAGGTCAGCGCCGTGGTCAAGGAGGAGGCCGAGGAGGTCAAGGCCGCCGGCGGCCTCTACGTGCTCGGCACCGAGCGCCACGAGTCGCGGCGCATCGACAACCAGCTGCGCGGCCGCTCCGGCCGCCAGGGCGACCCCGGCGAGTCGCGGTTCTACCTGTCGCTGAAGGACGAGCTGATGCGCCGCTTCAACGCGGCCATGGTCGAGACCGTCATGACGCGGCTGAAGGTGCCGGACGACGTGCCGATCGAGCACAAGATGGTCACCCGCGCCATCCGCAGCGCGCAGACCCAGGTCGAGCAGCAGAACTTCGAGATCCGCAAGAACGTCCTCAAGTACGACGAGGTCATGAACGAGCAGCGCAAGGTCATCTACGCCGAGCGCCACCGCGTGCTCGACGGCGAGGACCTGCGCGACCAGGTCACCCACATGATCACCGCCGTGGTCGGCGACTACGTCGACGGCGCGACCGCCGACGGCTACGCCGAGGACTGGGACCTCGACCAGCTGTGGACGGCGCTCAAGACGCTGTACCCGGTCTCCCTCGACCACAAGAAGCTGTTCGAGGACGACGACGAGGACATCGACCGCGAGGGGCTCAAGGCCAAGCTCCAGGCCGACGCCCTCGCCGCCTACGAGGCCCGCGAGGCCGAGATCGACGGTCGCGTCGGTCCGGGCGCCATGCGCGAGCTGGAGCGCCGCGTGCTCCTCTCCGTCCTCGACCGCAAGTGGCGCGAGCACCTCTACGAGATGGACTACCTCAAGGAGGGCATCGGCCTGCGGGCCATGGCGCAGCGCGACCCGCTGATCGAGTACCAGCGCGAGGGCTTCGACATGTTCAACACCATGTTGGAGGCCCTCAAGGAGGAGTGCGTCGGCTTCCTGTTCAACCTCCAGGTCGAAGCCGCCGAACCCGCCCCGCCCGCGGAGGCCCCCGCCCCCCAGGTCTCCATCGCCAACGGCGGCCCCCTGGCCGGCAGCCGGGCCCGCGCCCGCGCCGCCGCGGCGGCCGCGGCCCAGCAGGAGGCCGACGGCGCGGCCCAGGCCCCCGCGGGTCCCGCGCTGGCGCAGCTCCAGAGCGGCAACGCCATCCCCCCGGCCCTGCGCGGCAAGGGCCTCGGCGGCCGGGGCGCCCAGCAGGGCCTGACCTACACGGGTCCGTCGGAGAGCGGTGACGCGGAGTCCACCGGCGGCGCCCCGAACCAGGGCGGCTCCCAGTCCGGCACCCGGAAGGAGCGCCGGGCCGCGGCCCGCGCCCAGGCCAAGGGCCAGCGCAAGGGGCCCCGCGAGTAGCCCGGCGCACCGCGCGACCTCGTGGAACGCGGGTGGGGTGGACCGGGAACCCCGGCCCACCCCACCCGCGTTCGCGTGCACGCCCGACGGGCCGGTCCCGCCGGGTGAGGCTCACGGCAGCAGGTGGAACTCGGTGCACCGCCAGCGGGTGCCCGAGTGCTCGACCCGCGCCGCGAAGGCCCGCGTCCTGGTCGGCGTGTGCAGGGTCCCCGCCAGCTCGGCCTTCCCCGGCTCGACGTGGCACAGCCGGTACCGCCCCAGGCGGGTCGTGGTGGGGGTCGTGGGCAGCTCCTCGAGCGCCCGGGTCGGGAAGAGGGAGGTCAGCTGCTGCGGCGACCTGCGCCCCGAGAGGGCTTCCACCAGCGGGACGAGGAAGCGGCGGGCGTCGAGCGGACCCGGCGTGCCGGGCTGCGGTGAGCGGGGCAGGGCGCGGAGGCGGGGTGGCATGCTGAACCGAGGGGGACAACGCGGTTTTCGTACCCGGATCACCCGAAGGAGTGGCTGTGCGGGGACTGGTGCTCGACTTTGGCGGGGTGCTGACCGACTACGGGGACGACCACGGGGCCGACGAGCCGCCGCTGGTCGGGGTGGTGCGGCGGGTCCGGGGATCGGGGGTGCGGACCGCCGTGCTGTCGAACGCCGACGGGCTGTGGGCCCCGCCCCGCGCGTGGGCGCCGCTGTTCGACGTCGTCGTCACCTCGGGCGAGGTGGGCATGGCGAAGCCCGATCGGCGGATCTACCTGCTCACCGCCGACCGGCTCGGCCTCGACCCCGCCGACTGCGTGTTCGTGGACGACCTCGCGGTGAACGTCCGCGGCGCGGCGGCGGCGGGCATGGTCGGGGTGCACCACCACTCGGTCCGCGCCACCACCGAGGAGATCGAGGTCCTCCTCGGGACGTGAGGCGCGCCGGGCACGCGACCTAGGCGCGCCGGCGGGCCACCTCGAAGCACAGCACGGCCGCCGCGCCGGCCACGTTCAGCGACTCGACGCCCGCCGACATCGGGATGGACAGCCACCCGGTCACGTGCGGCCGCACGTCGTCCGAGATCCCCGCGGTCTCGCTGCCCAGCACGAACGCCGCCCGCGCCGGCAGGTCGGCGGTGAACACCGACGCGCGGGCGGACGCGTCCAGCGCGAACACCGGGTAGTCCAGGCCGCGCAGCGCGGCCACCGCCTCGGCGGCCGTCGCGCACTTCAGGATCGGCGCCCGGAACGCCACGCCCGCCGACGCCTTCACCACGAGCGGGTCCAGGGAGGCCACGCCCCGGCGCGGCACGACGATGCCCTCGATCCCGGCGGCGGTCGCGGTGCGCAGGATCATGCCCACGTTCGCGGGCGTCGTGATGCCGTCCAGGACGAGCACGGTGCGCGGCTCGGACCGCAGGCCGACCTCCAGGGTCCGCATGCGGGGCGCCACGACGTCCGCCAGCACGCCCTGGTCCTGCTTGCCGTTGCCGGCGAGCACCTTGACCCGCTGGGCCGTCGCGCGCTGCACCGGCACGCCCCGCCGGGCGGCGGCGTCGAGGACCTCGCGGGCGGCCTGACCGCGCGCGGTGTCGGCGAGCACGACCTTGTCCACGTCCAGCGACGGGTCGTCCAGCGCCTCCAGCACGGGCTTGCGGCCGTACACGGTGACGAACTTGTCCTTGGGGGAGACATCCACGCGGTAAGTGTCCAACACCCGTTTGGGGCTTGTATCTCCGCTGTCAATCATGATGATCGTCACATGGCAACGCGCAGCGAGGCGCACCGTCTGCTGGCCTCCGGCCGGGAGGCGGACGTCTACCTGCGTCCCGACGGCCTGCTGGTCAAGCGGGACCGCGCGGGGCGCGACCCCGAACCCGAGGCCGAGCTGATGCGCTACCTGCGTGGGCGCGGCGTACCGGTGCCCCGGGTGGCGGACGTGTCGGAGACCGACCTGGTCATGGAGTACGTGCCGGGCCCCCGCATGTCGCAGGAGCTGGACGCGAGGCCGTGGCGGGCGGGCGCGTTGGGCCGTGAGCTGGCCGAACTGCACCGCAGGCTGGACGACGTGCCGCCGCCCGGCTTCCTCGGCGGCGGGCGCGGCGGCGGCCTGGTGCACCTCGACCTGCACCCCGGGAACGTGGTGCTGGGCCCGGAGGGCGCGGTGGTGGTCGACTGGGCGAGCGCGGCGTGCGGCGACCGGCGGGTGGACGTGGCGATGAGTTGGCTGGCGATCGCGGTGGCGCCCCTGCGGCCCCTCAAGCGGCTGGCCCGCGCCCGGTTCCTCCGCGGGTTCCTGTCGGGTGCGGACGCCGGCGTCCGCCGGGCCATGCCGACCGCCGCCGCGATCAGGCTGGCCCGCCACCAGCGCGACGAGGCCGAGGTCGACGCCGTGCGCCGGCTGGTGGCCGACTGCGCCGACTGGAGCGACTGACCCCGCTCAGCGGCTAGCCTGGGCGGCATGCCCGACCGCCTGTCCGCGCTGGACGCCTCGTTCCTGTACCTGGAGGACGCCACGACGCCGATGCACGTCGGCGGGGTGGCGGTGTTCCGCCGGCCGCGCACGGGGTTCGACTACGACCGCCTGGTGGAGCTGATCGAGCAGCGCCTGTCGCTGGTGCCCCGCTACCGGCAGAAGGTCGTGCACGTGCCGGGCAGGCTGGCCCGGCCCGTGTGGGTCGACGACCCGGACTTCGACGTCACCTACCACGTGCGCCGCTCCGCGCTGCCGAAGCCGGGCAGCGACCAGCAACTGCACGAGCTGGTGGCCCGGTTGATGTCCCGCCCGCTGGACCAGACCCGCCCGCTGTGGGAGATCTACCTGGTGGAGGGCCTGGCCCGGAACCGCACGGCGGTGGTCACGAAGACCCACCAGGCGATGGTCGACGGCCTGGGCGCGCCCGAGATCGGCCAGGTGATCCTGGACGTGAGCGGCACGCCGCGCGCACCCGTCGAGTCGCTGTGGATGCCGTCCCCGGCGCCCAGCGGGCTCCAGCTGGTGGCCGACGCGGTGGCCGAGGCCGTGCAGCGGCCCGGCGAGGTGGTGGAGAACGCCCGGTCGGCGGCGGTGGACACGGTGGCGACGGTGCGCAAGGTGGCCGGGCTGTTCGGCGGGCTCGTCTCGGCGGCGCGCACGGCCGCGACCCCCGCGCCCGGCAGCCCGCTGAACGTGCGCATCTCGCCGCAGCGGCGGTTCGCGGTGGCGCGGACGCGGCTGGACGAGTTCCGGGCGATCCGGCGGGTGCACGGCGGCACCGTGAACGACGGCGTGCTGGCCGTGCTGTCGGGGGCGCTGCGGAACTGGCTGCTGTCGCGCGGCGAGGTCGTCACGGCGGGCACGACGATGCGGGCGATGGCCCCGATGTCGGTGCGCGACGACGAGGCGCGGGTCGCCGCGTACTTCGTGGACCTGCCGGTGGGGGAGCCGAACCCGGTGGTGCGGCTGCACCACGTGTCGCACGCGATGCGGGCGCACCAGGAGTCGGGCCAGTCGGTGGCGGCGCAGACGCTGGTGCGGTTCTCCGGGTTCGCGCCGCCGACGCTGCACGCCCTGGGCGCGCGGGCCGCGTCGTCGTTCTCCCGGCGGCTGTTCAACGTGGTGGTGACGAACGTGCCCGGCCCCCAGGTGCCGCTGTACGCGGCGGGGGCGAGGATGATCGAGATGTTCCCGGTGGTGCCGCTGGCGAAGAACCAGGCGCTGTCCATCGGGGTGACCTCGTACGACGGCGGGGTCTACTTCGGCTTGAACGCCGACCGCGACGCGATGTCCGATGTGGACGTGCTGGCGGCGATGGTGGAGGAGTCGGTGGAGGAGCTGATGGGAACGGTGTCCGCATGAGGGTGTACCTCCCGGCGACGGTCGCGATGCTGCGCGGCCTGGTCGACGACGGGCAGTTCGCGCCCGTGGGCGGGACGGGGTTCGCGCTGACGCCGGCGCTGCGCGAGTCTTACGCGACCGGTGACACCGAGGAGCTGGAGTACTCGGCGATGCTGGACGCGGCGCGCGCGTCGCTGCGGCTGATCGCGGGCGACGAGAAGGCGGTGCCGCGCCGGGCCGTGGTGTCGGTGGACGTCGAGGACGTGAAGCTGCGGCCCGACCTGGACTTCTCCGTGGTGAAGCTGTCCGGGCCGGTGCCGCTGGAGCTCGTCGCCGCCGTCCACCTGGACACGCTGGAGGCGGAGGACGACGTGCGCGCGGCGGCCGAGGTGATCGACGCGGCCGATTTGGGCGACCCGGACGCGGAGTTCACGCTGGGCGGCGCGGAGGACCACGAGCTGGCCTGGTACGCGGTGCAGGAGCTCCCGTTCCTGCTCGAGCTCATGTAGCCCGCGCGGGCGGCCCGCGCGGTCGGGCTCACATGCCGGGCGCGGGCTGCCACAGCTCGATCCGGTTGCCCTCGGGGTCGACGCACCACCCGAACAGGCCGAACTCGGACTCCTCCGCGTCCGGCAGCACCTCCACGCCCGAGGCGCGGAGCTGGTCGAGCAGGGCGGCCAGGTCGTCGACGCGCAGGTTGAGCATGGCGTGCTGCCCTGGTTCGCCGAAGTAGTCGGTGTCCTGGGCGAACAGCGCGAACGTCGTCGTCTCGTCCGAGGTCCAGTGGAACGTGACGGCCGCGCCGTCGCTCATCGGCACGCCGAGGTGCCGGCGGTACCACTCGGCCAGGCGCGTGGGGTTGCGGGCGCGCAGGAAGACACCACCGATACCGGTCACCTTGGCCACGGCTGCGCACCGTACTCCCGCACCCCGCGTCCGCGACACGAAAGCGGTCACCCAGCCACCCGATCCAGTGACACCACCATTCGGACCCCCGCACCCACCACCCGCGAGTCGTAAGCCCAGGCCGCGCGAGTCGTAAGCCTAGGCCGCGCGAGTCGTAAGCCCAGGCCGGGCGAGTCGTAAGTTCACGCCGCGCGAGTCCTACGTCCACGCTCAGCTGGGCAAGGGCGCGAACGTAGGACTCAGAGGGTGTGAACTTACGACTCGCGCGGCCTGGACTTACGACTCGCGGGTCAGTCGTATTCGTCGAACTTGCCGCGGGAGGACAGGAGGCGGCGCAGGGAGGCCAGGCGGCCGGGGGAGGCCTCACCGGTCTCGACCAGCTCGTCGAGCATGCAGTCGGGGTCCTCGGGCAGGCCCTGGTGGCCGCAGCCGGACGGGCACTCCTCGGCCATCGCCGCCATGTCCGGGAACGCGCCCACGATGTCGTTCGGCGTGATGTGCGCGAGCCCGAACGAGCGGATGCCCGGCGTGTCCACGGCCCACCCGCCCTCGGGCAGCGCCAGCGCCACGGCCTGGGTGGACGTGTGCCTGCCCTTGCCGACCCCGCTGACCACGCCCACAGCGCGGTTCGCGTCCGGCACCAGCCTGTTGACCAGCGTCGACTTGCCCACCCCCGAGTGCCCGATCAACGCGGACAGCCGGTGCACGAGGCGTTCGCGCAGCTCCGCCGGGTCCTCGTCGGACCGCGTCACGACCACCGGCAGGTCCAGCTCGGCGTACGCGGCCACCAGCTCGTCGGGGGAGGCCAGGTCGGACTTCGTCAGGCACAGCAGCGGTTCCAGCCCGCCCGCGTAGGCGGCGACCAGGCAGCGGTCGATGAACCCGCGCCTCGGCTGCGGGTCGGCCAGCGCGGACACGATCACCAGCTGCTCGGCGTTGGCGACGACGACCCGCTCGAACGGGTCGGTGTCGTCGGCGGTGCGCCGCAGCACGCTCCGGCGCTCCTCCACGCGCACGATCCGGGCGAGCGTGTCGGGCTGCCCGGACGTGTCGCCGACCAGCCCGATCCGGTCGCCCACGACGACCGGCGTGCGACCCAGCTCCCGGGCCCGCATCGCGGTGACCAGCCGGGACGGGTCGCCCTCCACGGCGCACGTCCACCGCCCGCGGTCCACGCCGACGACCATGGCGGGCACCGCGTCCGCGTGCTCGGGCCGGCGCTTGCTGCGCGGCCGGGTCCCCTTGCCCGGCCGCACCCGCACGTCGGACTCGTCCAGTCGCCGCCAGTCGCCGCGCGCCACGTCAGCGCGTCCCGAGCATCGTCGCCCACATCCCCGGGAAGTCGGGGATCGTCTTCGTCGTCGACCCGATGTCGTCCACGGACACCCCGTCCACCACCAGGCCGATGATCGCGCCGGCCGTGGCCATCCGGTGGTCGGCGTAGGCCCGCCACTCGCCCCCGCGCAGCGGCCGGGGCCGGACGACCAGGCCGTCGTCGGTCTCCTCCGCGTCACCGCCCAGCCGGTTGACCTCGGCGACCAGCGCGGCGATGCGGTCGGTCTCGTGGCCCCGGATGTGCGCGACGCCCCGGATGCGCGAGGGGCCGTCGGCCAGCGCCGCCAGCGCCACCACGGTCGGCGTCAGCTCGCTCTCGTCGCGCAGGTCCACGTCCAGGCCGGTGAGCCGGTCCGGGCCGGTCAGCACCAGCCCGTCGCCGGTCAGCACGACGGAGCACCCCATGCGCTCGAACAGCTCCCGCGCCGCCCCACCCGGCTGGGTGGTCCCCGCCGGCCAGCCGGGGATGGTCACCGACCCGCCCGTCACGGCCGCCGCCGCCAGGAACGGCGTCGCGTTGGACAGGTCCGGCTCCACGTGCCACTCGCGACCGGCCACGGCACCGGGCTCGACCCGCCACGCGTCCGGGGTGGACGCGTCCACCACCACGCCCGCCTCGCGCAGCATCGCGACGGTCATCCCGATGTGGGGCAGCGACGGCACCGGCGGGCCGGAGTGGCGGACGGTCAGCCCGCCCTCGTACCGCGCGCCCGACAGCAGCAGCCCGGACACGAACTGGGACGACGCCGAGGCGTCGATGGTGACCTCGCCGCCCGGCAGGCCGCCCTTGCCGTGCAGCGTGAACGGCAGCGAGTCGCCGTCCACGTCGGCGCCCAGGGCGCGCAGCGCGCCGAGGATCGTGCTCATCGGCCGGGTCCGCGCGTGCGGGTCGCCGTCGAACACGACGTCGCCGACCGCGAGCGCCGCGGCGGGCGGCAGGAAGCGCATCACGGTGCCCGCCAGACCGCAGTCCACCCGCGCCGGACCGCGCATCGCGCCGGGCACGACCCGCCACGAGCCGTCCGCGCCGTCGGTGAACCCGACCCCCAGGGACCCCAGGGCCGCGGCCATCAGCGTGGTGTCGCGGCTGCGCAACGGCGCGTGCACGGTCGACGGGCCGTCGGCCAGCGCGGCGAGCACGAGCGCGCGGTTGGTGATCGACTTGGAACCGGGCACGGGTACCGTCGCGCGCACGGGGCCGTCGGCGGTGGGAGCGGACCACTGCTGAGTCATGGGTCGATGATTCCGCATGGGGTGGTCGACGGCTCGCACCGGGCTTTCCGACGTGCGACGATGACTACCCTCGGAGGTGATCGTTGTGTGCGGCAGGTACGCCTCCACCAAGAACCCGGCGCTCCTCGCGGCCGAGTTCGACGCGGTGGACGGGACGGAGGGCGACGCGCCCGGGCCCGACTTCAACGTCGCGCCGACGAAGCACGTGCCCGCGGTCGTCGAGCGCCACCCGCGCGACGAGGAGGGCAACCCGGACCCGGGCACCACCGAGCGCAGCGTCCGCACGATGCGCTGGGGCCTCGTGCCGCACTGGGCCAAGGACCTGTCCGGCGCCGCGAAGATGATCAACGCCCGGTCGGAGAGCGTGCTCACCAAGCCCGCCTACCGCGACTCGGCGGCCAAGCGCCGGTGCATCGTCCCGGCCGCAGGCTGGTACGAGTGGCAGCCCGGCGAGGGCCGCAAGCAGCCGTACTTCATCAACCCGGGCGACGGCAGCAGCCTCGCCATGGCGGGCGTCTGGTCGGTGTGGTGGCAGCAGGAGGGTGACGAGCGCAAGCCGGTCATCACCTTCGCCGTGCTCACCACCGACGCCATCGGCGAGATGGCGACCGTCCACCACCGCATGCCGCTCGTGCTGCCGCGCGACCGCTGGTCGGCGTGGCTGGACCCGGACAACGCCGACCCGTCCGACCTGCTCGCGCCCGACCCCGACCTGGTCGCGGCGCTGGAGCTGCGGCCGGTGTCGACGCGGGTCAACAGCATCAGGAACAACGACCCGTCCCTCATGGACGCGGTCGCGCTGGGGGAGTCCGAGAAACCGGAGCCCACCTTGTTCGAGCTGTCATGACATCCCGCGTCGTCGACACCCCGCACGGCCCCGCGCGGGCCGTGCTGCACTGCGCGCCGGAGGGACGGGCGGCGCTGCTGCTCGGCCACGGCGCGGGCGGCGGCATCGCCGCTCCCGACCTGGTCGCCGCCGCGCGCGCGGCGGTGGGCGCCGGCGTGCACGTCGCGCTGGTCGAGCAGCCCTACCGGGTCGCGGGCCGTCGCGCGCCCGCGCCCGCGACCCACCTCGACGCGGCGTGGCTGGCCGTGGCGGACGACCTGGGCAGCCGCTGGTTCGACGACCTGCCGCTGGTGTTCGGCGGCCGGTCCTCGGGCGCCCGGGTGGCCTGCCGGACGTCGGTGGAGGGGCAGGCGGTCGCCGTGCTGTGCCTGGCGTTCCCCGTGCACCCACCGGGCAAGCCGGAGAGGACCCGGCTGCCCGAACTGGACGCCGTCGAGGTGTCCGCGCTGGTGGTGCAGGGCGAGAACGACCCGTTCGGCCGGCCCGGTCCCGCGCACCACCGCGAGGTCGTGGTGCTGCCCGGCGACCACAACCTCAAGGCCGACCTGGACGGCGTGCACCGGGCCGTCGGCGAGTGGCTGGCCCGCGTGCTGCGTCCCCTGGAGGTCTAGGGCACCCCCGGAGGTCTAGGCCGAGATCGGGGCCACCACGCCACCGGTGAGCCGCAGCAGGTCGGCCGGCGCCAGTTCGACCTCCAGCCCGCGCCGCCCGGCCGAGCAGTACACGGTGTCGAAGCCCTCCGCCGACGCGTCGAGCACCAGCGGCAGGCGCTTCTTCTGGCCCAGCGGCGAGATGCCGCCCGCCACGTACCCGGTGGCGCGCTCGGCCGCCGCGACCTCGGCCATCTTCGCCTTCTTGCCGCCCAGGGCCGCCGCCAGCGCCTTCAGGTCCAGCTGGCCGGTGACCGGCACCACGCCGACGGCGAGCTTGCCGTCCACGTCCGCGACGAGCGTCTTGAACACGCGTCCGGGTGGGACGCCGAGCGCCTCGGCCGCCTCCAGCCCGTACGACTCGTGCCGCGGGTCGTGCTCGTAGGCGTGCAGCGTGTGGGCCACCTTCTGCTTGTCCAGCAACGCGGTGGCGGGCGTCCCACGTCCGGCCATGATCACGCACCCTAGCCGAGGGAATGCCCGGAGCGGGCCGGGCGTTGGTGCGGGTGTGGCTACCGAGGTGATGGATCAGCAGGCCGCGAGGCAGGTCAAGGCCCGCCCGCCGCGTGGGTCGGCTCACTGCCGACCGGGCGCCCGCCGCGTATCCTCGAACGCGTCCCAGACAGCTTTGGCCACCGCGCCCACCGGCCGGTGGGAAGGGAGCGCGGTGCCAGCCACGCGAACGCAGGACACGCCGACGGACGAGACAGCGGAGGAGCGCGCGGCCAGGTTCGAGCGCGACGCCATGCCGATGCTCGACCAGTTGTACTCGGCTGCCCTGCGGATGACCCGCAACCCGGCCGACGCCGAGGACCTGGTCCAGGAGACCTTCCTCAAGGCGTACTCGGCGTTCGCGTCCTTCTCCCGGGGCACGAACCTGAAGGCCTGGCTGTACCGCATCCTCACGAACACCTACATCAACGGCTACCGCAAGAAGCAGCGCCAGCCGCAGCAGCAGCCGACCGACGAGATCACCGACTGGCAGCTCGCCCAGGCGGAGAGCCACACGTCGTCCGGCCTGCGCTCGGCGGAGGTCGACGCGCTCGACCGGTTGCCGGACTCGGACGTCAAGGACGCCCTGCAGAGACTGCCCGAGGAGTTCCGGATCGCGGTCTACCTGGCCGACGTCGAGGGCTTCGCGTACAAGGAGATCGCAGACATCATGGGCACCCCCATCGGCACCGTGATGTCCCGGTTGCACCGGGGCCGCAGGCAGCTCCGCGAGCAGCTCGCGGACGTCGCGCGCGAGCGCGGTTTCCTCCGGGACGGGCAGGCGGAGGTGGCGGGGCGATGAGCTGCGGCGAACACCACGAGACCGACTGCTCCGAGGTCCTGGCCGAGGTGTACCTGTTCCTCGACCACGAGTGCGACGAGAAGCGCAAGGCGCTGCTCGCGGCCCACTTGAACGAGTGCCACCCGTGCCTGGAGCAGTACGGCATCGAGGAGCACCTCAAGGCCCTGCTGGCCCGCAAGTGCGGTGGCGAGCTGGCGCCGGAGGAGCTCAAGCAGCGGCTGCGGACGCGCCTCCAGCAGGCCGTCGTGGAGGTCGTCGAGGTCCGCACGACGAGGATCACGACCACCACGGCCGAGTAGCGCGCCCGCGAGGACCGGAAGGAACGCGAAGGCCCCGGAGCCGCGGCTCCGGGGCCTTCGCACGCGCTGAGCGTTGATCAGGCGTTGGGGCGCTTCCCGTGGTTGGCGCCACCCTTCTTGCGGTCGCGGCGCTTGCGGGCACGCTTCGACATGGGGTTCTCCTAGTGCTCGAACTACCTCCCGACAGTGTGTCACGCGCGCGGAAGTGCGCGGCACCGGGTCTGAATCGTGGTTGGATGGTCGCGAGCGAAGGAGGGCCATGGCCGAGGAGATCAGGGCCGAGATCGTCGCCAACGTGGCGCAGATCGCCGTGCGCGAGGGTGACGAGGTCACGCACGAGACCACCGTCGTCGTGCTGGAGAGCATGAAGATGGAGATCCCGGTCCTGCCGGAGGGTTCGGGCAGGATCACCCGCATCGCGGTCGCCACGGGCGACGTGGTGCAGGAGGGCGACCTGATCGCGGTGGTGGAGTAGCTGTCCACGCTCACCGACCTGCTGGCCGAGCACACCAAGCTCTCCGGCGCCGCCGTCGACCACCTCCAGCTGGTGGTGGCCGAGTGGCAACTGCTCTCGGACCTCAGCTTCGCCGACTTCCTCCTGTGGGTGCCGCTGGACGACGACACGTTCCTGTGCGTCGCCCAGGCCAGGCCCACCACGGCGCCGACCGCGCACCCCGAGGACGTCGTGGGCAGCACGGTGGGCGTTGACGAGCACCCCCAGCTGCGCCGCGCCATGGCCGAGGCGCGGATCTGCCGCGAGGAGGACCCGCGCTGGCACCTCGGCGTGCCGGTCCGCCGCGAGGCCATCCCGGTGAAGCGGCACGACGAGGTCATCGCCGTCCTGAGCCGCAACACGAACCTGGCCGTGCCGCGCGTGCCGAGCCCGCTGGAGATCTCCTACCTGGGCAGCGCCGCCGACCTGTGCCAGATGATCTCCGACGGCACGTTCCCCACCACCGAGCCGTCCCCGGACGTGCACACCAGCCCGCGCGTCGGTGACGGCCTGATCCGCCTCGACGCGTCCGGCGCGGTGGTGTTCGCGAGCCCCAACGCGCTGAGCGCCTACCACCGGATGGGACACGCGTCCGACCTGGTGGGAGTGCACCTGGCGCCGTTGACGCGGTCGCTGATCGGGGACCCGTTCGACGCCACCGAGGTCGCCCAGCGCATCCGGGCGGCCCTGGACGGGCAGCCGTCGATGCGCATCGAGGCCGAGTCGCGCCGGGGCGCCGCGGTGCTGTTCCGGGCGCTGCCGCTGCGGCCGAGGGGCAGCGCGGCGGGCGCGCTGGTGCTGTGCCGCGACGTGACCGAGGTCCGCCGCCGCGACCGCGCCCTGATGTCCAAGGACGCGACGATCCGCGAGATCCACCACCGGGTGAAGAACAACCTCCAGACCGTGGCCGCGCTGCTGCGGTTGCAGAGCCGCCGCACCAGCAGCGAGGAGGCCCGCGAGGCGCTCGCCGAGTCGGTGCGCCGTGTCACCTCGATCGCCCTGGTGCACGAGACGCTGTCCATGTCGGTGGACGAGCGGGTGGACCTGGACGACGTGGTCGACAAGGTCATCCCGATGATGTCCGACGTGGCCGCCACCGAGTCGCAGGTCGTGGTGCGCCGCGAGGGGCCGTTCGGCATCGTGCAGGCCGAGCTGGCCACGCCGCTGGTGATGGTGCTGACCGAGCTCGTGCAGAACGCGTTCGAGCACGCCTACCACCCCGGGCAGCGCGGCGAGGTGGTCGTGCACGCCGAGCGCTCGGCCAAGTGGCTCGACGTGGTGATCTCCGACGACGGCCGCGGCCTGCCGCAGGGGTTCTCGCTGGAGCGCACCGACCGGCTCGGTCTCCAGATCGTCAGGACGCTGGTGGAATCCGAACTCAGGGGCTCGTTGAGCTTGCGGAGGCGGCCCAAGGGCGGTACAGAGGCGGTCCTGCGCGTGCCGCTCAGGGCACGGCGTTAGACTGCTCCCGTGCACACGTGGCCTACCTGCCTCAGCGGGGTCACGTGGTCATGCGGGAGGGTGTGCAACAAGACGAAGGGCCCGACACCTGGCACGGTGTCGGGCCCTTCGTGTTGGCCTATCGGCTCAGGCGTTGCTGCGAGCCCGGGTGCGGGCGTTGCGGCGCTTGAGGGCGCGACGCTCGTCTTCGCTCATCCCGCCCCACACGCCGGCGTCCTGGCCGCTCTCCAGTGCCCACGCGAGGCAGTCGGAGACGACGGGGCAGCGGCGGCAGACGGTCTTCGCCTCGGCGATCTGAAGCAGCGCAGGACCGCTGTTCCCGACGGGGAAGAACAGCTCGGGGTCCTCGTCGCGGCAGATCGCGCGGTGGCGCCAGTCCATTGGAACTACTCCTCAGCTAGGCGCGCGCAAGGGCGCGCCAGTCGTCAGCGGTCGGTTTTGGGGTGCTTGTGAATGCTTTCACGAACGGCTGGGATGTCAAGGGGTTAGCACTGACCCGGTGAGTGAACTCACCCGAAAGATCGACAGAGTTCACGCAGGGGGTTACTCCGCGACGTCTCAGCAGGTCGTAACGTCGCGGAACGGTCGCGTCCCGGTCACACGACGGTCACACGACGTGTCACAACCGTCACACGGCCACCGTGAGTGCCGCGCGGACACCCGTGAACTCCACTTCGGTGCAGGACCCGAGCAGGTCGCCGTCGACCTGGAGGTTGACGGGCTCGGCACTCGTCACCCGGACGAACTCGACGTCGTCGCGCCGGAGCAGGTTCGCGCCCCTGGGGTTCCCGTCCGTCGCCAAAAGATGCGTGACATAGCGCGCGATCGTGGGGAATCCCATCCCGTGCAGCGCGAACAGGCCCAGACCGCCGTCGAACGAGGTGCTCGGGTTGAGCCGGATGGCCTTGTCGCCGAGGTAGGTCCACGGATCGGTGTTGGACACGAACGCCAGCCGGACGTCCTCGAAGAGCGGCTCGCCCGGGAGCTGCACGGTGAGCGAGGAGGGTTGCCTGCGCTCGGTGAAGTAGGTGGTCAGGGCGGTGCGCACGTACAGGCCGGGTGACGCCTGGCGACCCTTGGCGCGCTGCCGCTCGACGTCCGCGACCACGTCGGCGTCCCAACCCACGCCCGCGTTGAAGGTGAACCAGCGGTCGTGCTCCTCGGTGCCGCCCGCGGAGGCGACCTTGCCGAGGCTGACCCTGCGGCTGGTGCCGTGCTCGACGGCCTGGAGGAGGCGGTAGGTGGCCTCCACCGGGTCGCGGGGCAGGCCGAGCGCGCCCGCGAAGACGTTCGCCGAACCGCCCGGGACCACGCCCAGCATGGGGAGCCCCGGTCGTGCCCCGTCGCGCACCAGGCCGTTGACCACCTCGTTCACCGTGCCGTCGCCGCCGTGGGCCACGACCAGGTCGTAGTCCTCGACGACGGCCAGCGCCGCGGCGTCGGCCGCGTGCCCGCGGTAGTCCGTCTCGACGACGTCGAGCTTCACCTCGCTGGCCAGCGCGTGCGCGAGCACGTCCCGGCCGGCAGGCGTCGTGGCCGTCGCCTGCGGGTTGACCACCAGAAGTGCGCGCACTCCAGCAGAGTAAGACAGCGCGTGACCTGAGGCCGATCGCGTGTCACCCAGTAGGAGGGATCAGAGCGCACGAAAGTGGTTCAGATCTCCTTTCGCCGTCGCCGTGCCGTACGTCAGCGACAAGTGCACCCCGGCCCGACCGCCGGCTCGCCGAAGACTTCCCCCGATCTTCGCCGCTGCGGCGGTCGAACGGGACTCGCCAACCGGGTGGCCTACGATGCGTGACGAGTACTCACCGTGAGGAAAGGCGCAGCGTGTCGACCCAGGAGCAGGTCCCGCCGGCCGTCCGCGTCGCGGGCGCGCTGACCGCGTTGCAGGGGTTGACCGGTCTGGCGTTCGCGGTGGTGCTGGTCCTCCACGCGTTCGACGCGCCCCGGCCCGGCCCGGTGCTCGGCGAGGCCGCGTACTTCACCGTCCTGGCGGGCGGCATCCTCGCCGCCGGCGTCGGCCTGGTGCTCGGCAGGCACTGGGGCCGCACGCCCGCGATCGTCGTGCAACTGCTCCTGCTGGGCATCGCCTGGTACATGTACGGCCCCTCGGACCGGCAGCTGTGGGGCGCGCTGCTCGGCGCGTACGTCGTGCTCGTGCTCTTCCTGCTGTTCACCAACCCCGTGCGCCGCTGGGCGCTGGGAGTGGACGAACGCGACGAATAGGGCATTCGGTCGCCCCCGATGGTCTGGGTGATCGCCAACTAACGGAGGGTAGCCAGCGTCACCGGTAAGAGTGACGCTGTGGGTGGTGAATTCACCATCCCTGCGTTCGTTGAGGTGACGAATCCATGCGACTCAATCGCGCCCTGTCCGCGGTGGTCGGAGCCACTACCGCACTGCTGTCCGCGTTCGCGCTGACCACGCTGGCCCCGACGGCCTCCGCGGCGCCGGCCGACGACGTCACGCCGTACATCATCGGCGGCGGCACGGCGACCAACGCGCCGTGGGCGGCCCGCCTGTTCCGCAACGGCCAGCAGAACTGCTCGGCCACGATCATCGCCCCGACCTGGATCCTGACCGCGCAGCACTGCGTGGCGTCCGCGGGCACCTACACCTTCCGGGTCGGCAGCCTCGACCAGACCACGGGCGGCACCCTGGTGACCGCCACCCGGATCATCCAGCACCCGTCGGTGGACCTGGCCCTGGCCCAGATCGACCGCTCGGTCTCCGGCACCTACGCGCCGCTGGGCACCACCACCGCGGTCGCGGTCAACCAGACCGTGCAGCTCTACGGCTGGGGCGCCACCTGCACCAACCAGCCGGAGATCAACTGCCAGTCGCGCTACCTCAAGTACGCCGACACCCGCGTCACGTCGGTCAACGGGCGTGACTACCGCGGTGGCATCGCCATCTCGGTGACCCGCGTGAACGGCATCGCCGCCGGCGGCGACTCGGGCGGCCCGATGTTCGCCACCAGCCCGGTCGACGGCCGCCGCTACCAGGTCGGCGTCGCCTCCACCTCCGACCGCTCCACCCGGTCGAACTACACCGCCGTCACCCGCTACCGCGACTGGATCCGCTCCTACGCGGGCGTCTGACGCCCGAACCGCCCGGCCGAGGGGGCAGGACCCCTGCGCCGTCCCCTCGGCCGGGAGCCATCCAGCGGGTTTGGTCGAACCGGCACCCACCAGTCACAATCACCCTGCGTGTTCACATTTGGCGGATGGACACGAACGGAGTAGCCAGATACGGTCTGGCAGGCGTTCACGCCGCTCCGGGTGCCGTGCAGGGTGAGGTGCGCAGTGCAGAACCCCCCGAGGTGGGTGTCGACGTCGGGTGACGTCGACCGGCCGAACGCGGCCCGGCTCTACGACTACTACCTCGGCGGCGCGCACAACTTCGCCGTCGACCGCGAGTACGCCGAGCGGTCGATGCGGCACGTCCCCGCCGCCGCGATGGTCCAGCACAGCCGCGCGTTCCTGCGCCGGGCCGTGCGCGAGTGCGTGTCGCGGGGCATCCGCCAGTTCCTCGACCTCGGCTCCGGCATCCCCACCGCCGGCAACGTCCACGAGGTCGCCCAGCAGGTCGACCCGACGTGCCGCGTGGTGTACGTGGACCACGACCCGACCACCGTGGCGCACAGCCGCGCGATGCTGCGGGGCAACGCGGGCGCCGCCATCGCCGAGGCCGACATCCGCGACGTGGCCGCCGTGCTCGGCGCGCCCGAGGTGCGCGGGATGCTCGACCTGGCCGAGCCGGTCGCCGTGCTGATGGTCGCGATCCTGCCGTTCGTGCCGGACGAGGACGACCCGGCCGGGGTGGTCGCCGGCTACCGCGACGCCCTGGCCGACGGCAGCGTGCTGGTGGTGAGCCACCTGACCTGCGACGTGCAGCCCTCCGTCGTGGAGGAGCTGATCGGCGTGGCCGAGGGCACCGTGATGCCGATGGTGGCGCGGTCCAAGGCCGCGCTGGAGGTCATGCTGGACGGCTGGGAGCTGCTGGAGCCCGGCTTGGTGCTGGCGACCCGGTGGCGCGGCGAGGACGAGCTGGAGACCGGCGCCGAGGCCGTCGCGTACGGCGCGGTGTGCGTGAAGCGGCCTACGACCTGAGGCGTTCGTCCCCGGTGAGCAGCCTGGTCTGCTCCTTGAGCACCTCGACCGTGCGCTGCACCCAGTCGCCGATGACCCGCTGCTGCTCGGGCGTGTAGCGGGCGCCCAGCTCGGCCATCGCCGCGCTCAGGCCCGCGAACACCCGGCCGAACGCGCCGGGCACCGCGCTGATCACCACCCGCCGGCGGTCGTCGGGATCGGGTTCGCGGCGCACCAACCCGGCCCGTTCGAGCCGGTCCGCCACGCCGGTGACCGCGCCGGGGGTCAGGTTGATCTCCTTCGCCAGTTCGCCGGCGCTCATCGGCCCCTTGCTGCCGATCAGCGCGAGCGCGCGCTGGTCCACCGCGGTGACGCCCAGGTGCGCGCCGACCGCCTCGTGGAACGCGACGACCGCCGTGCTCAGCTCGCGCCCGTGGTCCATGCCGTTCACTTTACCCGGGCAAATATTTCAGTACACTGAACTAAAATATTTGCCGACTGAGGGGGTTGGGGTGCGAGAGCTGTCGTTGGCGCTCGACGTGCTGCGCTGGGCTGCCGGGTTCTACCTGCGGCACTGGCCCTGGGTCGTGGGGTTGTCGCTGATCGCGTCCGTGCAGCGGCTCGTGGTCGTCGGTGGGTGGCTGTCGTCCGGGCCGGTCCTGGCGTCCGAGGTGCTGGTGGCGGGGGTGCGGATCGCGCTCGTCGTGCTGGTGTGGCGGGTGGCGCTGCGGGGCGAGCGGCCGGACTGGCCCGGCGCGCGGGCGTTCGTCCGGCGGCACTGGCCGTCGCTGGGCTGGCACGTCGTGCTGATGTCGGCGGCGGCCCTGGTGTTCGACGTCGGCCTGGAGGCCGCGGGCGCGCTGCTGCCCGAGGCGTGGCGGCAGACCTACCTGGCCGTGCTGCTGTTCGTGAAGAACCCGACGGTCATCGCGTTCACCGTGCTGTGGTGGGTGGGGGTGGTGCGGCAGGCCGCCGTCAGCCGTCCCGTCCTGACGGAGCCGAACCCAAGCGGGTCAAGGCCTCGTCCGTGAGCCGGAAGACGGTCCACTCGTCCTGCGGGACCGCGCCGAGCGCCCGGTAGAAGCCGATCGCGGGCGCGTTCCAGTCGAGCACCGACCACTCCAGCCGCGCGTAGCCGTGGGCGACGCACTCCTCGGCCAGGGCGCGGAGCAGCGCCTTGCCGAGGCCGTCGCCGCGGTGCGCCGGCCGGACGTAGAGGTCCTCGAGGTGGATGCCGTGCGTGCCGCGCCAGGTGGAGAAGTCGAGGAACCACAGGGCCGTGCCGACGACGGCGCCGTCCACTTCGGCCACGTGCCCGAACAGCGCGGGCGCGTCGCGGAAGAGGGCGTGGTGCAGCTGTTCCTCCGTCAGCCCGCACTCCTGGCGGGCGCGCTCGTACTCGGCCAGCTCCTCGACGAGGCGCACGGCGGCGGGCACGTCCGCGGGGCGGATGCGCCGGATGCGCGGGTCACTCAAGGTCGAACTCCCAGGCGGGCACGTTCAACCGACGCACCTGGGGGTCGCCGCGCTCGTCGCCGAGGACCGTGGTGCCCCCCGGGTCGAGTCCGAAGTGGACGCCCTCACTGGGCGGCAGGCCCAGCCAGGTGGCGACGAGGACGCGGCTGAAGTGCCCGTGCCCGACCAGCACCACGTCGCCGCCCACGAGCGCGGTGCGCGCCCGGTCCAGCACCCGGACGGCCCGCTCGTGGACCTGCTCGGCCGTCTCGCCACCGGGGGTGGGGTGCGACCACACGGTCCAGCCGGGCACCGTCTCCCGGATCTGCGGCGTGGTCAACCCCTCGTAGTCGCCGTAGTGCCACTCGCCGAGGTCCTCGGTCCGCTCCGCGTCGTGCAGGCCGGCCAGCTCGGCGGTCCGCCACGCCCGCTGCCGGGGGCTGGCCAGCACGAGGGCGGCCGGCCGGTCGGTCCCGCGCAACCGCGCGAGCACCGCCCCGGCCCGCCGGGCTTGCTGCACGCCGGCCTCGGTGAGCGGCACGTCGGTCCGCCCCGTGTGCCGCCCGGTCTCGGACCACTCCGTCTGCCCGTGCCGCAGCAGGTACACGTGTGAAGTCACGGGCCGATCCTACGGACGGCGCACCCACCGTGTCCCGCGCGTCGGCGTGCCGCCGGCCACGCGGGTGTTCACGACGGCCGGGCGCGGTGGTCGGAGCGGGGTTGGAGGGTGGCGGACAGGACCCACTGGGAGACCTGCACGTGGCGGCCCTCGCCGGCGATCGCGAACGTCACGTAGCCGACCCAGTGGCCCGTGGTGGTCAGGGACCAGAGGTGCAGCTCGCCCGGCACGGTGGCCTGGAGGTCCAGGCCGTCGGGGACGACGCGGCGGGGCCACCCGACCCGGAAGACCGCACCCAGGTCGACCCAGACCGGGCGGGCCGGCTTCACCTGGATCTGGCGGGTGCGCGGCGGCGGGATCGGGTTCAGGCCCTCGAACATGCGTTCGATTATGCGGCATCGAGCTGGAATCGCCGGCCCGGCCGGGCGTCCGACCGCGGACGTGGAACGGCGCCGACCGGGTGGAGGGGACCTCCGCCGATCGGCGCCGTGGTGGTGCCGGTGATCAGGCCGCGGCCTTGGTCTCCCAGAAGATCTTGTCGATCTGGGCGATCAGGTCGAGCAGCTCCTGGCCCTTGGCGGGGTCCATGGAGCCCTTGGCGCCCGACGCGCCGGCGGCCTTCGTGGCCCGGTTGAACAGGTCGTGCAGCTCCGGGTACTTCTCGAAGTGCGGCGGCTTGAAGTAGTCGGTCCACAGCACCCACAGGTGGTGCTTCACGAGGTCCGAGCGCTGCTCCTTGATGAGGATGGCGCGGGCGCGGAACTCGGGGTCCTCGTTCGCCTGGTACTTCTCCTGAATCGCCTTGACCGACTCGGCCTCGATCCGGGCCTGGGCCGGGTCGTAAACACCGCACGGGAGGTCGCAGTGCGCGGTGGCCTCCAGGAGCGGGCGGCGGAGTGAACGGATGCGCGACAGAAGTCGCATCTTTCCTCCCTGAGAGTGGATGCTCCGACGTGCGGAACCCTACTCCGGGACCGTGGGGCGAGCAGGTGGAGGTGATCGTTGGCACCGTCGGACGGCAACCCGTTGCCGCTGGTTCGGGTGGTCGGGCCGTCCATGTCCCCGACCCTGCGGACCGGTGACGTCGTGCTCGTCCGCCACGGGCGGACACCGGCACCGGGTGATCTCGTGCTGGTCAGGTGGCACGCCAGGCCCGGTCAGCTGTCGATCAAGCGCGCCGTGCGGGAGGTCGACGGGGGGTGGCACGTCGAGGGCGACAACCCGTTCGGCTCTACGGACTCGCGCACGCTGGGCGCGGCCGAGGTGGTCGGGGTGGTCCGGTACCGCCTGTGGCCGCGCCCGCGCCGGCTGGGGTGAGGGGGCCTCAGTCGCGCAGCGTCGCGTACCAGGTGGCGCACTCGTCGTAGGACGGCAGCAGGCCCGCCTCGCGGGCCTCGTCCACCGACGGCGCGGCGGCGTCCTTGGGGGACAGCACGGGCTCGACGTCGGCCGGCCACGGCAGGCCGAGCGACAGGGGGTGCACGGCGCGCTCGGCCTTCGGGTTGAAGCCCTCGGAGCACAGGTACGACGTGATCGTGCCGTCCTCCAGCGCCATCAGCGCGTGACCGAGGCCCTCCGGCACGTAGACCGAGTTGAACCGGTCGGGCGACAGCTCCACGGCGTCCCACTCGCCGAACGTCGGCGAGCCCACCCGCAGGTCCACCACGACGTCGAGCAGCCGGCCGCGCGGGCAGTGCACGTACTTGGACTGCCCCGGCGGCACGTCGGCGTAGTGCAGGCCCCGGACGACGCCGCGCCGCGACTCGCTGTGGTTGGTCTGGGCGACCCGCAGCGGGTGCCCGACGGCCTCGACGAACGCCGCCTCCTGGAACGGCGCGACGAAGAGGCCGCGGTCGTCGCCGAACACCGAAGGGGTGAACTCGAACGTGCCGGGAATTTTCAGCTCACGTGCCTGCATGGCGTCACCCTAGAACGTGCCGGCTCTTGACCGATCCTGCCTGCGGAAACTGACCGGTCGGTTCAGAAAACCGGACGTACGTTCTGCGAAAACCCGCTCTGACCTGCGGAAAGACTGTGACCCCCGTCGCAGACAGCGGTCCTGATCACTGCCATGCTTGCCGGACACCGCCCCCCAGGGACGCCGCGCTGACCGCGTGGCGGAGCCCGCAGCCAGGCCCCGCAGACCCGCGTGACAACGCCGGTCCGGTGCGCCGCAGGAATCGCGCACCGCAGGAGGGACTCCCGTGACCGCACTGAACGAGAAGCCGACCACCGCCGAGCTGACCGACGACGAGATCTTCGCCGCCCACGAGGGCGGCAAGCTGGGCATCGGCGTCACCGCGTCGCTCGCCGACTCGCGCGCGCTGTCCATCGCCTACTCGCCCGGCGTGGCCCGGGTCAGCCAGGCCATCGCCGGGGACCCGTCGCTGGCCGCCCGCTACACGTGGGCGCACCGCCTGGTCGCCGTGGTCAGCGACGGCACCGCGGTGCTCGGCCTGGGCGACATCGGCGCGAGCGCGTCGCTGCCGGTCATGGAGGGCAAGGCGGCGCTGTTCAAGACCTTCGGCGGCCTCGACTCGATCCCGCTGGTGCTGGACACCACGGACGTCGACGAGATCGTGGAGACCCTGGTCCGGCTGCGCCCGTCGTTCGGCGCGGTCAACCTGGAGGACGTGTCCGCGCCGCGCTGCTTCGAGCTGGAGAAGCGGCTGATCGAGGCGCTGGACGTGCCGGTCATGCACGACGACCAGCACGGCACCGCGGTCGTCACGCTGGCCGCGCTGCGCGGCGCGAACACCGTGCTCGACAAGCGCATCGCCGACCAGCGGATCGTCATCTCCGGTGCGGGCGCGGCCGGCGTGGCGTGCGCGAACATCCTGCTCGCGGCCGGTGCGGGCGAGGTCGTGCTGGTCGACTCGCGGGGCATCGTGCACGAGGGCCGCGACGGGCTCAACCCGGTGAAGGCCGAGCTGGCCGCGCGCACCAACGGCAGCGGCCTGCGCGGCGGCATCGCCGAGGCCCTGCGCGGGGCGGACGTGTTCGTGGGCGTCTCCTCGTCCACGGTCGGGGAGGAGCTGATCGCGTCGATGGCGTCCGACGCGGTCGTGTTCGCGCTGTCCAACCCGGACCCGGAGGTCCACCCGGAAGTCGCCGCGCGGCACGCCGCGGTCGTCGCCACGGGGCGCAGCGACTTCCCCAACCAGATCAACAACGTGCTCGCGTTCCCCGGCATCTTCCGCGGCGCGCTGGACGCCGGCGCCACCCGGATCACGGAGGGCATGAAGCTCGCCGCCGCGGGCGCCATCGCGGCCGTGGCCTCGGAGGACCTGGCCGCGGACCGCATCGTGCCGAGCGCCCTCGACCCGCGCGTCGGGCCCGAAGTGGCCGCTGCCGTGGCCTTGGCAGCACGTCAGGACGGAGTAGCCTGACCGGAGGCGGAGTCGGGAGAGCTCCGGCCGCGAAGTCCACACCCCTCAACACGGCAGCGAAACCACTACCGTGATGTTTCGTTAGCCCGTTGGGGGGTGGGCGATAACGCTCCGAAGCGCTACGGTCCCTCTCCACGGGTGAATATCCACCCATGGAGAGGGACGCCCCAGTAGGGGCCGCTGTCGGGTGCGGTCGGGCCGGTCATCCCTGCCGTGTTCACGGGAAGGTGGGACCGTGCCCAAGCGGGTTGGACGGGCTCCTGTGGCGCTCGACCCTGCGCGTCCGACGAACGGCCAGGTGACGCTCGACGGCCTCGCGCTGCCCGAGGCGCCCACCCTGCTCTGCGACCCCAAGGGCATCGTCATGCGCGCCGGCGCCGCCGCGGTCGAACTGGCCCGCGTCCGCTCCGCCGACGACCTGGTCGGCCGCCCGCTCGGCGAACTCCTGGTCGGCGGCCCCGACGACCTGCGCCTGCGCCGCGCCGACGGCGTGCTCGTGCCGGTCCGCGTGGTCCGCACCCAGGTGCCCGGCACGGGCCTCCAGGCGGTGCTCCTGGTCGACGTCTCCGACCTGGCCAGGGCCGCCGAGGACCTGCGCGACGAACAGCGCAGGCTGCGCACCGTGCAGCGGGTCGCCCAGATCGGCTCGTGGGAGTACGACCCGGGCACCGGCGTCACCGTCTGGTCCGACAACCACTTCGAGATGATGGGCCTCGACCCCGCCGAGGTGGTGCCCGGCGCGCAGGCCGTGCTGGACGTCGTCCACCCCGACGACTACGACATGGTCGCCAGCTACTGGTCCAACCGGGAGCTCGACGGCAACCCCATCGACATCGTCTACCGGATCTACCGGCCCGACGGCGACCTGCGCTGGATCAGGGGAGTCGCCGAGGCGAAGCTGCGCTCCGACGGGCGCACCCAGTTCATCACCGGCTACATCCGCGACATCACCGACCAGTGGCGCGCCGACCGCGCCCTGGAGACCGAGCGCGCCCGGCTGCTGGAGGCGCAGCGCATCGCGCGCATGGGCAGCTGGAGCTACGAGGCGTCGCCCGTCGCGGCGCAGCCCGGCCGGGTCCACCGCAGCGAGGTGCTGCTGGAGATGTACGCCGAGCTGGGCGTCGTCCCCGGCGACGACCTGCTGTGCGGCGTCCACCCCGATGACCGGGGCCGGCTGGAGGACCTGCGCCGCGCCCTGCTGCGCCCCCGGCGCGGCGACCCGGACGCGGGCCGCACGCTGGAGGCGGAGGTGCGCAGCGAGCTGGGCGACCGCGTCTACGTGTGCCGCGCCCGCGCCGAGTTCGAGGGCGGCCGGGTCCGCCGGCTGCACGGCACCATCCAGGACGTCACGGACGCCCGCGCGCTGGAGCGGCAGCTGCGCGAGGACCGGCGGCGGCTGGCCGACGCGCAGCGCGCCGCGCAGCTCGGCGTGTGGGAGTGGAACCTCCAGACCGGCGACGTGCTGTGGTCGGACATGATGACCCTGCTGTTCGGCGTGCCGCGCGGGGAGCACACCCGCTACCAGACCTACCTGGACCTGGTGCACCCCGACGACCGCGCGTGGGTGGACGACCTGTGGCAGCAGCTGGCCACCGAGGAGCGGTCGATCCAGCTGGAGCACCGCATCGTGCGCCGGGACGGCGCGGTGCGCGTGTTCCGCTGCTACGGCGTCGTGGTGAAGGGCCCCGACGGGCTCCCGCTGGCCGTCGGCACCGCCCAGGACATCACCGAGCAGCGCGCCACCGAGACCCGCATGAAGAGGTCGAGCCAGCGGTTCGCCGACCTCGTGTCCCTCACGCCCGTCGGCATCGGCCTGTTCGACGAGGGCGAGCGGCTGGTCGACGCCAACGACGCGCTGTGCGACCTGCTCGGCATGGACCTGGAGCAGCTGCGCGGCATGACCGCGGGCGACCTGACGCACCCCGACGACCCGGGCAACCCGCTGCCGTCCATCGACGACATGTCCGCGGCGGGCGCCGAGCGCACGCACAAGGTCCCGCAGCGCATCCTGGTGCGCCGCGACGGCGTGCAGGTGTACTGCGAACTGCACGTCGCGCTGTCCGTGCAGGACGACGGCCGCCGGTTCTGGCTGATCGTGTTCCAGGACATCACCGAGCGCCGCCGCACCGCCGAGGCGCTGCGACACCAGGCCACGCACGACGAGCTGACCGGGCTGCCGAACCGGGCGCTGGTCAAGGAGACGCTGGGCACGCTGCTGGAGTCGCCGGAGCGGTCGAAGGTGGCGGTGCTGTTCTGCGACATCGACAACTTCAAGCGGGTCAACGACTCGCTGGGCCACGACGCGGGCGACGAGCTGCTGGTGGCGCTGGCGCGGCGGCTGGAGGGCGGCCTGCCGGACGGCTGCACGGCGGCCCGGTTGTCGGGTGACGAGTACGTGATCATCTGCGAGAACATCGACCGCGTCGGCGGCGTGGACAAGCTGGCCACGACGGTGGCGAGCCTGCTGCGCACGGTGGTGCCGGTGCACGGGCAGCTGGTGCGGGTGTCGGCGTCGATCGGCGCGGCGGTGCCCAACGGGTCCCGCGCCACGGGCAACGACCTGCTGCGGTTCGCGGACGCGGCGATGTTCGAGGCGAAGCGGTCGGGCGCGGGGCGGGTGTCGCTGGCGTCGGCGGCGCTCATCGCGTCGGCGGACCGGCAGGTGCACCTGGAGGGGCAGCTGCGCGAGGCGCTGCAGAACGACGGGCTGGCGCTGCACTTCCAGCCGGTGGTGGGCGTGGACGGGTCGGTGCAGACGGCGGAGGCGCTGGTGCGCTGGCCGCACCCGGACCGCGGGCTGCTGCCGCCGGACATCTTCCTGCCGGTGGCCGAGCAGGGCGACCTGCTGCGCGAGCTGGACCGGTGGGTGCTGCGCACGGCGCTGAAGGAGGCGTCGACGTGGCCGTCGCCGGGCGACCAGCCGGTGTCGGTGGCGGTGAACCTGGCCGGTCTGGTGCCGGGCGACCCCGAGTTCGTCGACATCGTGGCCGACACGATCGCCGAGACGGGCATCGAGTGGGACCGGGTGGTGCTGGAGCTGGTCGAGACGGCGCTCGTGGACCTGCCCTCGCGGGTGCGGCAGTCGATGGACGAGCTGGTGGAGCGGGGCATCCGGTTCGCGGTGGACGACTTCGGCACGGGCTACTCGTCGTTGGCGCGGCTGAAGGACCTGCCGGCGCAGATCATCAAGGTGGACCGGCGGTTCGTGTCGGGCGTGGGCAACGACTCGTCGGACTTCGCGGTGGCGCGGGCGGTCGTGGACATGGCGCGGGCGATGGGCCGCAAGTGCGTGGCGGAGGGCGTGGAGACCGCGACCCAGTTCCACGTGCTGCGCGGCGTCGGCGTGGACGCGTTCCAGGGCTGGCTGTTCTCCCGGCCGGTGCCGCCGAAGGAGTTCCGGGCGGTCCTCGCCCTCGGACCCCTGCACATACCCCGCGCGGGCTGATCCGCGATACTCCACGATCGGGTGGCGGCCGGCAGTGGGGGGACGTGGGTGGACCCGGAACGGATGATCACGGACCTGGAGGCGAAGGCGCGCGACCTCGCCCGGCGCTCGCGCGAGGTGCGCGACGGCATCGGTGCCGCGACGGCCACCGCGTGCTCGCCCGACGGCGTCGTGACCGTGACCGTCGCCCCCAACGGGGCGCTGCGCGACATCGCGTTCGCCCGGTCCGCCGGGCTGTCCGACGAACGGCTGGGCGAGCTGGTCCTGGCCACCGTCCGCCAGGCGCAGGCCGAGGTGGCGCGGCGGGTGGTCGAGGTCGTCGAACCCGAGTTCGGCGGCACCGAGGCCATGGACTTCCTGACCGGGTTCCTCCCCGCCGGAGAACGGGTGGCGCGCGTGCCGCTGCCCCCGCCGGCCGTGCGGGCGGAGGACGTGCCGGACGCCGCGCCCGACCTGCCGCTGCCGCGCAGCCTGCGCGGAACCGACGACGACGGGGGGACGGCCCCGCGGTGAGCGACCTCGACCTGGCCGCGGGCCTGGCCGGCGCCGACCTGCCCGGCGCCGACCTGCCCGGCGACGCGTTCGGCGTGCTGCTGCGGCCCTTCGCGGAGGACGCCGCGCGCGTCCTCGACGACGTCCGCCGCGCCCTGGCCGACAGCGGCCTCGACGCGCCCGGCTGCGGCGGCACGACCGCGCCCGGCCGGGGACTGGCCGCCGCCTGGCTGGACACCCTCGGCGTCGCGCTCGACCCGTTCGAGGCGCTCGGCGCGGCCGGCGTCGGCTGGCTCGTCGAGCACGTCCGCTTCCTGCGCGCCCCGCTGGACTGGCTGGAGGGCGACGGCGAGCGGATCAAGGAGGTCGTCGCGCGCTGGCGGCAGGCGTCGCTCGACCTGGACCGCCTGGCCCGCGACCGCCGCGACGAGGTCCGCGTCGAGGTGACCGGCTGGGCGCCGCGCGCGGCGGAGGCGTTCCGGCGGGCGCGGCTGGCGTCGGCGGACGAGGCCGAGGCGGCGTCCCGGACCTGCGCCGCGGTCGCCGACCACGTGTCCACCGCGGGCACCGTCACCGCCGCCGTGCGCGGCATGGTGCGCGACCTCGTCGTCACGTTCGCCCGGGAGGCGGTCCGCAACGCCGCCGTGGCGCTGGCGTCGGCGGAGGCGAGCGGCGGCGCGTCGGTGGCCGCGTTCACCGCGTGGGCGGTCGGCCGGGCGGCGCACGTGCTGGAGCGGATCACCGCGCACGTGCTGAACCTGCTGCGCGCGGTCGCCCGCATCCTGGGCCGGCTGGAGGAGCTGGCCGCCTCCTTCGCCGCCAAGGGCTGAGCAACCGGTTCCCCGCTCGCGCGTCCTACTCCCGGTGACCGTCGGAGGGGGCTCGGTGGGATCGAGGACGTGGCAGGTCGTCGGGGTCGTGGCGCTGGTGCTGCTGGGCCTGTCGACGGGAGTGGTGGCCGTCGCCCTGCCGTGGTGGGAGATGGCGGCGTGGGTGCTGGTCCCCCTGGGCCTGGCACGGGCGACCTCCGCCCTGCGGCCCGGGAAGGGGAACGCCGCCGCCGGCGCCGGCCTGGTCGTGGGGCTCGTGCTGGTGACGGCGTCCGGCTGGGCCGTCCCGGCGGCCTGGCTCGCGGTGAACGGCGAGCAGGTGCGGTGCGCCCTGGTCGACCGCACCGCGGTGTCCACGAACGGCCAGGGCGGGCGCAACCGGTACGAGCACCACTTCGACTGCGCGGGCGAGCGGGTCCGCTACGACGTCGCGCGCACCGGTCACGTCGCCGAGGTCGGCGAGACCCGCGACCTCGTGCTCGACCCGGCGCGGCGGGTGCCGCCGCGGCTCGGCCCGGTGTCGCGGTTCCCCGTCCTCGTGCTGCTCCTGCTGTGCGCGGGCGCGGCGGCCTTCGTCGTCCTGGTCGCGGCGGCGAAGAGGGAGCCCGCGCCGCCGAAGCCGCTGACCCCGGACGACGGGTTCCTCTAGCGGTCAGCCCGCCGATCCGCCGATCAGCGGCAGCAGCGCGGCGATCCGGTGGCGCGGCAGGTCGACCAGCCGCAGCTCCAGGTCGTCGGAGTCGCCCACGGCCTCGTCGATGCGCTGCCTCGCCTCGCGCTTGGTCACCGCGCCGCGCGACGCCGTGACGAGCGCCTCGCGCCACACGTTGCCGAGCTTGCCGTGCGCCCGCACCAGCACCTCGCGCACCGCCAGGCCGCCGGTGTCGAGGGTGCCCGCGAGCACCTGGTCCGCCACCACGACGCAGTGCTTGCCGTCCGGTGTGGACCGCAGGAACCGCAGCGCGAACCTGGTGCCCACCAACGAGGCCAGGCCCTTCTGCCCCTTCTCGGACGCCACGTCGGGGTGGTTGTTCGGCACCAGCGCGGCCATCCGGCCGGGCGAGCAGGCGAGCAGGGTGCGCAGCAGCCACGGGCCCGGGTCGCCGGACAGGTCCACGGCGAGCGACGCCGCGCCCTTGCCGACCGGCTCCGCCCAGCCGGGCTGCCGGGGCCTCGGCGGCGGCGAGGACTCCGGGCGCGGGGCCAGGTCGACGAGGGCCTCCAACGCCTTCGAGCCCGGCCCGGACGCCTCCACGGACTGCGGGCCGTGCGTGTAGATCGAGGTGCGCGCGGGCGCCACCGGGCGGCGCGACGTGGGTCGGCACACGTACAGGTCGGCGGCGCTGCCGATGGCCTGCGCGCCGTCGAACCGGTGGAACGCGGGCAGGATCGCCTCGAACACCAGCCCCAGGCGTTGCAGCTCCTGCTGCACCTTCAGGCCCAGGGCGGGCGTGCGGTCGCTGAACCCGTGCGCCAGCAGCACCCGGCCGCGACCGGGGTCGGCCAACGCCTCGACGGCCCGCCCGGCGAACAGCGCCATGCCCTCCGGCGTGTACGGCGGGTCGCTGAACACGAGGTCCGCCGTCTCCAGCACGGCGGGCGGCAGACCGAACCGGAAGTCCGCGTGCACCGTGCGGATCGCGAACCCGCGTTCGGCGGCGCGCTCGTCCACGTACTCCAGCAGCCGGTCGTCCACGTCGACCACGACGACGGACACGTCCGGGTTCACCGAGCACACGGCGAGCGAGGTGAGGTCGTGGTCGCCCAGGCACAGCAGCGTCCGGCCGGCCAGGTCGTAGGTGTTGTCCAGCCACAGCGCGCGCTTCAGCGCGGTCTCCGCCGTGGCCTGCACGTGGTCCAGCGCGGCCAGCGGCGGCGGCACGTCGGCGATGTCGGCGAGGATCGCGCGCAGCTGCGCGGTGTGCCGGGACAGCAGCGCGCCGAACGGGTCCACGAGGTCGTCACCGCCCACGCCGAACCCGGCGTAGTCGGCGGCGTGCGCCGGCGCGAGCCGGTAGCGGTCGCCGCTGGTGTCCAGGTCGTCGCCGATCGCCGTCAGCAGTTCCTGCACGGTGCGCCGGGGCACCGCCGGGAGCCGCACCAGCTCGGCCAGCGTGTGCCAGTCGTCGGCGAGCAGGTCGACGACGCGGCGGAGCCCTCGGGCGTGCGCGCCGCGCTCGGCCAGGAGCGCGCGGACTGGTTCGGTTGCCACAACCGGTGCAGCCTACCGACCGGAATGCGGAACGTCGTGCCACGGTCGGACCAACGGGCTAGGGTCGATCGACGTTCGACGGCTCCCCCAAGCGGCGAGAGGACCACGGGTGATCGAATTCCGCGGCGTGACCAAGCGGTTCGACGGCGGGACCACCGCGGTGGACGACCTGGACCTCGTGGTCGAGGCCGGCACGATCACGGTGTTCGTGGGGCCCTCGGGGTGCGGGAAGACGACGTCGCTGCGCATGGTGAACCGGATGATCGACCCCACGTCGGGCACGATCCTGGTGGACGGCAGGGACGTCTCGGGCGTCGACCCGCCCACCCTGCGCCGCGGCATCGGGTACGTCATCCAGCAGGCGGGCCTGTTCCCGCACCGCACCGTGCTGGACAACGTGGCCACGGTGCCCCTGCTCACCGGCTGGACGCGCCGCAGGGCCCGGGCGCGCGCCGCCGAGCTGCTGGAGCTGGTCGGCCTGCCCGCCGAGCTGGGCCGCCGCTACCCCGCACAGCTCTCCGGCGGCCAGCAGCAGCGCGTCGGCGTGGCGCGGGCGCTCGCCGCCGACCCGCCCGTGCTGCTGATGGACGAGCCGTTCAGCGCCGTGGACCCGGTGGTGCGCGAGGGGTTGCAGGACGAACTGCTGCGGCTCCAGGCCGAACTGGACAAGACCATCGTGTTCGTCACGCACGACATCGACGAGGCGGTGCGCATCGGCGAGAAGGTTGCGGTTCTCCGAACCGGCGGCGTCCTCGCCCAGTACGCGCCGCCCGCCGAGCTGCTGGCCCGCCCGGCGGACGACTTCGTGGCCGGTTTCGTCGGCAAGGACCGCGGCTACCGCAGCCTGTCCTTCGTGGACCCCTCCGGAGTGGAGGTGGCGGACGTGCCCACGGTGTCCGAGGGGGCGCCGGCCGGACCGGGCGCCGACTGGCGGCTCGTCGTGGACGCCGACCGGAAGCCGCAGGGCTGGGTCGCGCCCGACGGCGCCACCGTCCCCGGCGGCTCGCTCTACGAGGTGGGCGCGCCCATCCGCGGCGCGCTGGACTCCGCGCTGTCCTCGCCGTCGCGCCTCGGCGTGGCCGTGGACGCCGACGGCAGGCTGGCCGGCGTCGTCACCGCGCGCCAGGTCCTCGACGTGATCGAGGGCCGCCGTGGGTGAGATCGCGACCTACCTGGGCGACGCCGGCACCCGCGCCGCGCTGCTCGACATGCTGCTCGACCACGTCTACCTGTCGCTGGTGCCGCTGGCCGTGTCCGTGCTGCTGGCGATCGTCCTCGGCCTGCTGTGCCACCGGTTCCGCCGCCTCAGGGCGGTCCTGGTCGGACTGTCGAACGTGGTCTACACGATCCCGTCGCTGGCGCTGTTCGCGATCATCCCGGCGGTCATCGGCACGCAGGTGCTCGACCCGCTCAACGTGATCCTCGCGCTCACCGTCTACACCACCGCGCTGCTCGTGCGCCCGGTCGCCGAGGCGCTCGACGCGGTGCCCGCGCACGTCACGGCCGCCGCCACCGCGATGGGCTTCCGGCCGCTGCGCCGCTTCCTCACCGTCGAGCTGCCGCTGTCCGTGCCGGTGCTCGCGGCCGGGGTGCGGGTCGGCTCGGTGAGCAACATCAGCCTGGTCAGCGTGGGCGCGCTCATCGGCACCGGCGGCCTCGGCACGCTGTTCACCGACGGGTTCCGGCAGCGCTACCTCGCGCCGATCGTCATCGGCATCGTGCTGACGCTGGTGCTGGCGCTCGTGGTCGACCTGCTGCTGGTGCTGCTGCGCGACCGGCTGACGCCGTGGGCGAAGGCGGGCACGCCGTGATCTTCGCCGACGCGCTCGCCTGGCTGCTGGACGCGGCCAACTGGACCGGTCCCAAGTCGATCCCGGTGCGGGTGGGCGTCCACCTGCTGTACTGCCTCGGCGCCGTCCTCGGCGCGGCGGCGATCGCCGTGCCGCTCGGGCTGTTCGTCGGCCACACCGGCCGCGGCGGCGTCGTCCTCGTCGGCGGCAGCAACGCCCTGCGCGCCCTGCCCACGCTCGGCCTGGTCACGTTCCTGTACCTGGTCGCGGGCGGCGGCACGTCCGGCGTGCTCATCGGCCTGGTGGTGCTGGCGATCCCGCCGATCCTCGCGGGCACCTACGCGGGCATCCAGGACGTCGACCGCGGGGTCGTGGACGCCGCGCGCGGCATGGGCATGACCGGCGCGCAGCGGCTGTGGCGGGTCGAGGTGCCGAACGCGCTGCCGCTGCTCCTCGGCGGTCTGCGCAACGCCACGCTCCAGGTCGTCGCGACCGCCTCGGTCGCGGCGTACGTGGGCATCGAGACGCTGGGACGTCCGCTGCTCGACGGCCTGCGGGTGCTGGACTACGGGCAGTTCGTGGGCGGCGCGATCCTCATCGCGCTGCTCGCGGTCCTGCTCGACGTCCTGCTCGCGGTCGTCGGGCGACTGGTCGTGCCGGCGGGTTTGCGGGTGTCCGCGCGCACCGCGCGGGGACCGTCGAGACGCCGACGCCGGGTCGAACCGGTGCTCGTCGATTCAGGAGGAAGCACGGCATGAAGCGCACGTTGGCCGTCATCGTCGCGTCGGCCGCCCTGGTGCTCTCCGGCTGCGGGTCCGCGGAGGACCTCGGCGGGAGCAACCAGCCGGCCGCGTCGGGCGAGGTCGTGGTCGGCTCCGCCGACTTCACCGAGAACAAGATCCTCGCCGAGATCTACGCGGGAGCGCTGAAGGCGACCGGCGCGACGGTGACGGTGAAGTCCGGCATCGGCGCCCGCGAGCTGCTCGTCAAGGCGTTGCAGGACAAGTCGCTCGGCGTGGTCCCGGAGTACACCGGCAACCTGCTCAACTACTTCGACAAGACCAACACCACCACCGAGTCCGAGGAGGTCTACGCGGCGCTCAAGTCCAAGACCCCGTCCGGGCTGGAGGTGCTCGCGAAGTCCGAGGCCGAGGACAAGGACGTCCTGGTGGTCACCGAGGAGACCGCCGGCAGCGGCGTGAAGTCCATCGCCGACCTGGGGACCGGCAAGTACGCGCTCGGCGCGCCCGGCGAGTGGGCGCAGCGCTGGGAAGCCAAGATCAAGGAGCTGTACGGCGTCACGTTCAGCGAGATCAAGACGACCGACGCGGGCGGCCCGGTGACCGTGGACTCGCTGAAGAACGGCACGGTGCAGGTCATCAACCTCTACACGACGTCGGCCGACATCGCGGCCAACGGCTTCGTGCAGCTGGAGGACCCGAAGGTCATGTACCCGGCGCAGAACATCGTGCCGCTGCTGCGCTCGGACGCGGTCGACGCCAAGGGCAAGGAGGCGCTGGACAAGGTGTCGGCGGCGCTGACCACCGAGAAGCTGGCCGACCTCGTGAAGCGGGTGGACGTCGACAAGGAGACCGCCGTCAACGTGGCGGCGGACTTCCTCAAGACCGTCTCGCTCTAGTCACCCCGCGGCGGCCCCGGACCCCTCGGCGGGTCCGGGGCCGCTGTCGTGCGCCGGGCTCACGCAGCCGGGCTCACGCAGCCGGGCTCACGGGTTCGTGCGGCGCTCCGGAGTCGGGTGATCCGAATCCGGCCATGTGCGTGCCTCTTCCGTCGCCCGAGAGGTCCGGCGGCGGCACCCCGCCGTTACGGCCTACCTCAGGCGCGCGGTCAGCTCGTCGGCCGTGCGCCGCGCCTCCGCCGCCAGGTCCGGCCACGTCTGCCCGCACTCGCCGCCGTCGGCCGTGTCGCACACGTGCCGGAACGTCACGGTGACCGCCGCGATCGGCCGCCCGCCGTGGTCGAACGCCGGGGCCGCGACGGACGCGAACCCGGCCGTCACGTACCCGTCCTCCACGGCCCAGCCGCGCCGGCGCTCGGCGGCCAGCAGGCGGCGCAGGGCGGGCAGGTCGGCGGGACCCCGGCCGGTCCGGTCGACGAACGACGACACCCCCGGGAACAGGGCGCGCACCTGCGCCGCCGGCAGGTGCGCCAGCAGGGCCCGCCCGGACGCGGTCAGGTGCGCGGGCAGCCGCACGCCGACGTCCGACACGATCGTCGTCGGCTGCCGCGGCTGCTCGCGCACCACGTAGAGCGACTCCGCGCCGTGCAGCACGCCGAGGTGCGCGGTCCGCCCGAGCTGGTCCACGAGCCGCCGCAGCAGGGGCCGCGCGAGCCGTTCCAGCGGGTCGTGCCGCAGGTAGGCGGACCCGAGTTCGAACGCGGCCACGCCCAGCCCGTAGCGCCGCTCCTCGGGGAAGTGGGTCGCGAACCCGGCCGCGGCCAGCTCCGCGAGCAGGTGGTAGGTCGTGGAGCGGGGCAGCCCCAGCTCGCGCGCCACGGCGGCGGCCGACATCGGCCCCGGTCTGCCGGCCAGCAGCCGCAGCACCGCGAGCCCGCGCCGCAGTGCCGGCACGTCGCTGCTGGCTCCCACGGGCCCATTCTCAACACAACGCCGCCGGGGCGCATTGGACGGGTATGAGCACCGGCTTCGAGGAGTTCGCCACCGAGCACGCCACGCCGCTGCTGCGCTACGCGACCGTGCTGACCGGCGACCCGCACCTGGCGCAGGACGTCGTCCAGGAGGTCCTGTTCCGGGCGCAGCAGAAGTGGGCGCGCATCGGCTCGGTCGACGCGCCGGGGGCGTACCTCAAGCGGATGGTCACCAACGAGTACCCCGGTTGGCGCCGCCGCCTGAGGGCGCACCTGCCCCTGACGGGCGTGGACCCGCCCGAACCCGATCCCACCGCCCACCACGACGAGCGGGAGGCGATGCTCCAGCGCATCGACCGGCTCCCGCGCAAGCAGAAGGCCGCCGTGGTCCTGCGCTACTACGAGGGCTGCGACGACGCCGAGATCGCCGCCGTCCCGGGGTGCGCCCAGGTCACCGTCCGCAGTCACATCTCCCGCGCGCCGGCAGTGCTGCGCGCCGACGAACGCGTGAGGCAGTCCCGATGAACGACACCACCGAAGACCTGATCGCCGACGCCCTGGAGCACCGGGCCGAGCGCACGCCGCCGGCCGGGCACCCGCCGCCCGGCTGGGCACCTCCTCCGCGCCCGCCCCGCTGCCGGTGGTGGACGTGCCCTCCAGGGTCCTGGAGTACCGCCCCGGGGTGATGCTCGACGGCTACACCGAGCGGCAGCGCGTCATCGCCCCGTGGGGCCAGTCGCGCGTCTACTCCGCCGGCGCCACCGACCCGGGCGCGCCGGTGGTCCGTTTCGGCGTCCTCACCTCCATCTCCGGGGACGTCGGCCCGAAGGTCGCGGACGCGAAGCCCGAGGACCGCACGACCGTCGCCGGCGCGACGGCGGCCTGGTTCGGCGACAGCCTGTACTGGAACGCCACCCCGGGCCGGGTGCTCAACGTCAGCCTGGAGAACGTCACCGGCGTCGACGCCCGCGCCGAGGCGCGCCGCATCGCCGAGTCCGTCCAGCCGGACACCACCGCGATGCGCGTCCCGTTCTCGCTGGACGAGTACCCCTACGCGGTCGTGGAGGGGCCGAACCCCGCGGAGTGGGCGATCAGCGGCACGAGCGACTTCGCGGACGTCCGCTACGCCGTGACCGTCACGCGGTCCGACACCCCGCCCGCCGGCGGCGTGCCGACCACCGTGGACGGGCGCGAGGCGTTCTACGTCGGCGACGGCTTCGGCCGGCTCACCCACCAGGTCGCGCCCGGCGTCCAGGTCGCCGTGGCGCCGCACGAGCCGAAGCTCCCGGACGTGCCCGAGCCGCTGCGGCCCGAGCACGCCACCGCCGGGCAGCTGGTGCGGGTCGCCGAGGCGCTGACCGTGGACGGACCGCCCCGACGTGGACTGGCTCGGCCGCTAGACCGTCTGCGATACCAGACACGATCGGGGGTTCCCGGGTCGTGCGGACCCGGCTGCCGGGGTGGGATGTGCTCATGCAGCAACCCGTGCAGCTGGGTCCCAAGCCCCTGACCCGCGACGACGTCCACGCCGTCGCCCGCGGTGGCGCGCGCGTGGAGATCGCGGAGTCGGCCCGCGAGGCGGTCGCCGCCGCCCGCGCGCACATCGAGCGCCTGGCCACGGCGGAGCAGCCGACCTACGGCGTGTCCACCGGGTTCGGCGCGCTGGCCGTCCGGCACATCCCGCCGGACCGCCGGGCCGCCCTCCAGCAGTCCCTGGTCCGGTCGCACGCGGCGGGCTCGGGCCCCGAGGTGGAGCGCGAGGTCGTCCGCGCGCTCGTCCTCCTGCGCCTGAAGACCCTCACCACCGGGCACACCGGCGTCCGCCCGCGGACCGCCGAGGCGATGGCCGCGATGCTCAACGCGGGCATCACGCCCGTGGTGCACGAGTACGGCTCGCTGGGCTGCTCCGGCGACCTGGCGCCGCTGTCCGCCGCCGCGCTCGCGCTGACCGGCGAGGGGTACGTGCGCGACGCCGACGACGTGCTGCTGCCCGCCGCCGACGCCCTCGCGAAGGCCGGGATCGAGCCGGTGCGGCTGGCCGAGAAGGAGGGCCTGGCGCTGATCAACGGCACCGACGGCATGCTCGGCATGCTGGTGCTCGCGATCCACGACCTGCACCACCTGCTCGACGTCGCCGACCTGACCGCGGCGATGAGCGTGGAGGCCCTGCTGGGCACCGACCGCGTGTTCGCGGAGGAGCTGCACGCGCTGCGCCCGCACCCCGGCCAGGGGCGTTCGGCCCGCCGGATGGCCGAGTTCCTGCGCGGCTCGGAGATCGTGGAGAGCCACCGCGGCCCGGACTGCACGCGCGTCCAGGACGCCTACTCGCTGCGCTGCTCGCCGCAGGTGCACGGCGCGGCCCGCGACACGGTCGCCTACGCCGAGGTCGTCGCCGACCGCGAGCTGGCCTCGGCGATCGACAACCCGGTGGTGCTGGCCGACGGCCGGGTCGAGTCCAACGGCAACTTCCACGGCGCGCCGCTCGCGTACGTGCTGGACTTCCTGGCCATCCCGACGGCGGACGTGGCGAGCATCTCCGAGCGCCGCACCGACCGCATGCTCGACGTGAACCGCTCGCACGGGCTGCCGCCGTTCCTGGCGCACGACCCGGGCGTCGACTCCGGCCACATGATCGCCCAGTACACGCAGGCCGCGATCGTGAGCGAGCTGAAGCGGCTGGCGGTGCCCGCGTCGGTGGACTCGATCCCGAGCAGCGCCATGCAGGAGGACCACGTCTCGATGGGCTGGTCCGCCGCCCGCAAGCTCCGCCAGTCCGTGGCCGGCCTGCGCCGGGTCCTCGCGATCGAGCTGATCACCGCGGCCCGCGCGCTGGACCTCCGCCACCCGCTCACGCCCGCACCCGCCACCGCGGCGGCCGTCGCGACGCTACGCGAGCACGTCCCGGGTCCCGGCCCGGACCGCCACCTCGCCCCGGAGATCGCCGCCGCCGAGGAACTCATCCGGAATGGAGCGATCTGATGGTCCGCGCCGCACGAGGAACCGAGCTGACCGCGCGCAGCTGGCCCACCGAGGCCGCGCTGAGGATGTTCCACAACAACCTGGACCCGGACGTCGCCGAGCGCCCCGAGGACCTGGTGGTCTACGGCGGCACCGGCAAGGCCGCCCGCGACTGGCCGAGCTTCCACGCCATCTCGCGCGAGCTGGCCCGGTTGGCCGACGACGAGACGCTGCTGGTGCAGTCCGGCCGCCCGGTGGGCGTGATGCGCACGCACGAGTGGGCGCCGCGCGTGCTGATCGCCAACTCCAACCTCGTGCCGGACTGGGCCAACTGGCCCGAGTTCCGCAGGCTGGAGGCCGAGGGCCTGACGATGTACGGCCAGATGACGGCCGGGTCGTGGATCTACATCGGCACCCAGGGCATCCTCCAGGGCACCTACGAGACGTTCGCCGCGGTGGCCGACAAGCGGTTCGGCGGGACGCTGAAGGGCACCCTGACGGTGACCGCGGGCCTGGGCGGCATGGGCGGCGCGCAGCCGCTCGCGGTGACCATGAACGAGGGCGTCGCGCTGTGCGTCGAGGCGGACCCGGCCCGCGCCCGCCGCCGGGTCGAGACCCGCTACCTGGACGAGGTCGCCGACGACCTGGACGACGCGGTCGCGCGCGTGCTGGCGGCCAGGGCCGAGGGGCGCGCGCTGTCCGTGGGCGTCATCGGCAACGCCGCCGAGGTGCTGCCGGAGCTGCTGCGCCGGGACGTGCCGGTGGACGTCGTGACCGACCAGACGTCCGCGCACGACCCGCTGGCGTACCTGCCGGTCGGCGTGTCGGTGGACGACTGGGCCGACTACGCCGCGAAGAAGCCCGAGGAGTTCACCGACCGGGCGCGCGCCTCGATGGCGCGGCACGTGGAGGCCATGGTCGGGTTCCTCGACCGCGGCGCCGAGGTGTTCGACTACGGCAACTCCATCCGCGGCGAGGCGAAGCTGGGCGGCTTCGAGCGGGCGTTCGACTTCCCCGGCTTCGTGCCCGCCTACATCCGGCCGCTGTTCTGCGAGGGCAAGGGCCCGTTCCGGTGGGCCGCGCTGTCCGGCGACCCCGCCGACATCGCCGCGACCGACCGGGCCATCCTGGAGCTGTTCCCCGAGGACGAGAAGCTCGCGCGGTGGATCAGGATGGCCGGCGAGCGGGTCGAGTTCCAGGGGCTGCCCGCCCGCATCTGCTGGCTCGGGTACGGCGAGCGCCACCGGGCCGGGCTCAGGTTCAACGAGATGGTCGCGTCGGGGGAGCTGTCCGCGCCGATCGTCATCGGGCGCGACCACCTCGACTGCGGTTCGGTCGCCTCCCCCTACCGGGAGACCGAGGCGATGGCCGACGGTTCCGACGCGATCGCCGACTGGCCGCTGCTGAACGCGCTGGTCAACACGGCTTCGGGGGCGACCTGGGTGTCGCTGCACCACGGTGGCGGGGTCGGCATCGGGCGGTCGATCCACGCCGGGCAGGTGACGGTGGCGGACGGCACGGAGCTGGCCGCGCGGAAGATCGAGCGGGTGCTGACCAACGACCCGGGCATGGGCGTCATCCGGCACGTGGACGCCGGGTACCAGCGGGCGGTCGACGTGGCCGCCGAGCGCGGTGTGGCCATCCCCATGGCCGGTGCCTGATGACGGACCTCGCGGACCTCGCCGACGTCGGCCGCGACCTCCGGCGCGGCGGGTACTCGCGGCACGGGTTCGACCGGGTCGAGCTGGAGCTGCGCGAGTGGTTCACCGAGGAGGCGCGGCGGCGCGGGCTGGACGTGCGGCCGGACCGCAACGGGAACCTGTGGGCGTGGTGGGGCGCGCCGGGACCCGGCGCGGTGGTGACCGGGAGCCACCTGGACTCGGTGCCCGGCGGTGGGGCGTTCGACGGCCCGCTGGGCGTGGTGTCGGCGTTGCAGGCGGTGGACCTGCTGCGGGCGCGCGGGTTCGAGCCGTCGAAGCCGCTGGCGATCGTGGTGTTCGTGGAGGAGGAGGGCGGGCGCTTCGGCGTGGCGTGCCTCGGGTCGCGGCTGATGACCGGCGCGATCACCCCCGAGGCGGCGGCCCGGCTGACCGACGCCGACGGCGTGACGTTCGGCGAGGCGGCGCACGCGGCGGGCTTCGACCCCCTGCGGATGGGACGCGACGAGCCCGCCCTGGCGCACGTGGGCGCGTTCGTGGAGCTGCACGTGGAGCAGGGCCGCGGCCTGGACGTGCCGGTGGGCCTGGCGTCGTCGATCCTCGCGCACGGCCGGTGGCGCTACACGTTCACCGGTGAGGGGAACCACGCCGGCGCGACGCTGATGGAGGACCGCCGGGACCCGATGCTCCCGGCCGCGCAGCTGGTGGTGGCCGCGCGCCGGGCCGCCCGGGACGGGGCGCGGGCGACCGTGGGGCGGATCGCGCCCAACCCCGGCGGCACGAACGTGATCGCCTCGTCGGTCGACGTCTGGCTCGACGCGCGGGCCGACGACGAGCCGCGCACCCGCGAGGTGGTCGAGCGGATCACCTCCGCCGCCCGCCGGGCCGCCGCCGACGAGGGGTGCGAGGTGCGGGTCACCGAGGAGAGCTGGGGTGGCACGGTGCTCTTCGACCCTGCTTTGATGGCCGACGTGCGACGAGCCGTCGGTGAGGACACCCCCGCCCTGCCCACCGGGGCCGGGCACGACGCGGGCATCCTCGCCGCGCACGTGCCCACCGCGATGCTGTTCGTGCGCAACCCCACGGGGGTGAGCCACGCGCCCGCCGAGTTCGCCGAGGCGGACGACTGCGCGGCGGGCGTGGCGGCGCTGGCCGCGACCCTGGAGCACCTGGCGTCCGCGGGAACCGCCCGGTGAAGAGCTACTGGTGCGAACGGGCGTGGCTGCCGGACGGCGTCGCCGCCCGCGTCCTGGTGCGCGTCGACCACGGCCGGATCGTCTCCGTGTCCACCGTGGACACCATCCCGCTCGGCGTGGAGCGGTTGTACGGCCTGGTGCTGCCCGGGTTCGCCAACGCGCACTCGCACGCCTTCCACCGGGCGCTGCGCGGGCGCACGCACGGCGGCGGCGGGACGTTCTGGACGTGGCGCGACGCCATGTACGAGCTGGCCGACCGGTTGACGCCCGACTCGTACCTGCGGCTGGCCCGCGCGGTGTACGCGGAGATGGCGGTGGCCGGCGTGACCGCCGTCGGCGAGTTCCACTACCTGCACGACGGCGGCAACGAGATGGCCGAGGCGCTGCGCCAGGCCGCCCGCGACGCCGGCATCCGCATCACCCTGCTCGACGCCTGCTACCTGGCGGGAGGCATCGGCGAACCCGTGCGCGGCGTGCAGGAGAAGTTCTCCGACGGCACCGGCGACGCGTGGCTCGACCGGGTCGCCGAGCTGCGCGGGGACGACAACACGAGGATCGGCGCCGCGATCCACTCGGTGCGCGCCGTGCCCCGGGACACCCTGGAGCTGGTCGCGGGCGCCTTCCCCGACCGCCCGCTGCACGTCCACCTGTCGGAGCAACCCGCCGAGAACCGGGCGTGCCTCGACGCGTACGGCCTGACGCCCACCCGGCTGCTCGCCGAAGCCGGTGCCCTCACCGGGCGCACCACCGCCGTCCACGGCACCCACCTGACGGCCGAGGACATCGCCCTGCTGGGCGGAGCGTCCTCGGGGGTCTGCCTCTGCCCCTCGACGGAGGCGGACCTGGCCGACGGCATCGGCCCGGCGCGCGAACTGGCGGACGCCGGTTCACCGCTGTCCCTGGGCAGCGACCAGCACGCCGTGGTGGACCTGCTGGCGGAAGCCCGCGCGCTGGAGCACGGTGAGCGCCTGCGCACCGGCCACAGAGGACGGTTCACGCCGGCGGAGCTGGTCGGGGCGCTGACCAACCACGCCGCGATCGGGTGGCCGGAAGCGGGCGGCATCGTGGTCGGCGCGCCGTGCGACCTGGTGTCGGTCAGGCTGGACTCCGTGCGCACGACGGGCGTGGCACCGGGCCAGGTCGTGATGGCGGCGACGGCGCCCGACGTGTCGGTCGTCGTGGTCGGAGGTCGGGTGGTCGCGCGCGACGGCGTGCACGAGGCGTTGGGCGACGTGCCGAGGTTGCTGGGCGAGGCGCTGCGGTCACTGCTCGACTGACCGGGCTCGACTGACCGGGCTCGACTGACCGGGCTCACCTGATCGGGTAACGGGATTCCCATTCCCGGGACCCCGCCTGCCCATCATGTGCCATGCCGATGCGCCCGTCGTTCCGCCGCCGGAAGTTGGCCCGCCGCTTGCGCCGGATGCGCGAGGAAGCCGGGATGACCATCGAGGACGCCGCCGCGCGCCTCGACAAGCACCGGAACTCGCTCTACCGGATCGAGGCGGGGGAGACCAAGGTCGACGTCCACCTGGCGCGCACCATGATGGACGTCTACGACCACTACGCCCCCGACCTGCTCGACCAGGTCCGCGACGCCCTGACACCGGGCTGGTGGACCACCTACGGCCTCCGGAACATGGGTTATGTCGACATAGAGACGGAGGCGGTGGCCGTGCGGGAGTTGACCCTCCTCCACGTCCCCGGCCTCCTCCAGACGGAGGACTACGCCCGCGCGGTGCTCGAGAGCGGCCAGCGCTGGAGCAAGCCGGAGTTGGCGGCCCACGTGAAGGTCAGGATGGTGCGCCAGCGCCGCCTGACCGCCGAGGACGACCCGCTCCACCTGACCGCCCTGGTCGATGAAACCGCATTGCGCCAGCGCATCGGTAGCAGTGCTCTCATGAGGGAGCAGTTGGAGTACCTGACGATGGTCGCCGAAGTCGACACGGTCGACCTCCGCGTCCTGCCGCAGACCATCGGTGCTCATGCGGGGCAGCGCGGACCCTTCACGCTGCTCTACTTCCCCGACCCGGCGGAACCGCCCCTGCTGTACGTCTCCTACGCGACAGGGGCGCTGCACAGCGAAGATCCCGACCAGGTGAACCGGGCTAAGGTGTTGTTCGAGAACCTGCTCGGGCTCGCCCTGGCTCCGGCCGAGTCGGTCGCTTTGATCGAGCGGGTCCATGCCGAATTCGAGTGAGAGGGCGGCGCACCGTGGACACGACCGGTCTGGTCTGGCGGAAGAGCAGTCGCAGCGGCAGCGGTGGGAACGACAACTGCGTCGAGGTGGCGTTCCCGTCCCCTCAGGTGGCGGTGCGGGACTCCAAGAACCCGCCCGGTCCTCGGTTGTCGTTCTCCGCGCCCGCCTGGCGGCGGTTCGTGCGGCGGTGAGCGATCCGGCGGTGCACAGCACCCTCATCACCGGCATCGGGGAGTTGACCACCAACGACCCCGGACTCGGCCGCCTGACCGACGCGGCGATCGTCTTCGACTCGCACGTCCGGTGGGTCGGCCCGGCATCCTCCGCCCCCGCCGCCGACGAGCGGATCGACGTGGCCGGCCGCGCGGTGCTGCCCGGTTGGGTCGACAGCCACACCCACCTCCTCTTCGCCGGTGACCGCACCGCCGAGTTCGAGGCCCGCATGGCCGGCCAGGCGTACACCGCCGGCGGGATCGCGGTGACCGTCGGGGCAACCCGCGAGGCATCCGACGACGACCTGCTCGCCAACCTGCACAAGCACGTCGCGGAAGCCGCCCACCAAGGCACCACCACCGTCGAGACCAAGACCGGCTACGGCCTGACCGTCGCCGACGAGGTGCGCTCGGCCCGGATCGCGGCCGGTGTGGTCGACGAGGTGACCTTCCTCGGTGCGCACCTGGTGCCCGCGGACGTCGACAAAGACGCCTATGTGTCCTTGGTGGCGGGCGTGATGCTCGATGCCGTGGTGCCGTACGCGCGGTGGGCGGATGTGTTCTGCGAGCGCGGTGCGTTCGACGAGGACGAGTCGCGGACCGTGCTGGAGGCGGCGGCGGCCAAAGGACTCGGTCTGCGGGTGCACGGCAACCAGTTGGGCGAGGGGCCCGGCGTGAGGCTGGCCGTGGAGTTGGGGGCGGCCAGCGTCGACCACTGCACGTACCTGTCGGCCGCGGACGTAGAAGCGCTCTCGCGGTCGCGCACGGTCGCGACCCTGCTGCCTGCGTGCGATTTGTCGACAAGGCAACCCCTGGCACCGGGGCGTCGGCTGCTCGACGCCGGGGCGACCATCGCGTTGGCCAGCAACTGCAACCCCGGTAGTTCGTACACGACGTCCATGGCGTTCAACGTCGCCACCGCCGTGCTCCAGATGGGGCTGACGGTCGAGGAAGCGGTCACGGCGGCGACGCTGGGCGGGGCCAAGGCGTTGCGGCGCAGCGATGTGGGACACCTGGGAGTCGGCGCGCGGGCCGATGTGCACGTGCTCGAAGCACCTTCCGCGACGCACCTCGCCTACCGCCCCGGAGTGCCCCTCACGCACGCCGTGTGGCGCGAAGGCCGGCAGGTCCGCTGACCGGTGCGGTTCACGCGGCCAGCGGAGCCGACGCAGGTGTGGGTGGTCGGTGGAGCAGGTTCTGGCGTGCCTCTGTGCGGGGTGGGTGTGTCGGGGTGGGATGAAGGTCGGTGTCCCGCCGTTTGTCGCGACTCGCCGGTGTGTGTGGTGGATGAGTGTGTGGTGGGTGTGGCAGGGCAGGACGAGGTCGTCCAGGTCGGTGGTGCCGCCGTCGGCCCGGTGTTGGATGTGGTGGGCGTCGCACCACTGGGGTGGTCGGTGGCAGTCGGGGAAGGCGCAGCCCCGGTCGCGGGCGTGCAGTGCCCTGCGCTGGGCGGTGCTCACGGTCCGCTTGGCGCGGGCGGGGTCGAGTACTTCGGACGCCCCGCCGAGGACGACGGGGAGGACTGTGGCGTCGCAGGCGATGCGGCGGGCTTGGGCGGCGCTGAGGTGGTGGTCGCCGTCGAGCACCGCGTGCCCGACGCCCCGGCGGAGGGTGTCGTGGTCGATGGTGACGCTGATGTGCGGCCGTTCTCCGGCTTCGGTGGGCAGGTCGCCCGACCGCGAAGCCAGTGCGACCAGGTCGGCGAACGCCTCGCCCCTGTCCACCGCTTCACCTCCCGTGAGTCGGCGCGCACGAGACGCCGGTACGCATCCGCGCCCAGCCCACGCCGCAACACCTCGGCCAACAGGTGCAACCGCCGCACATGCAGCGCCCGCAGTGATGCCTCGACCTCCGCGATGGCGGCGAACACACCATCGTCGGAGAGCAGCGCGGGCGACACGTCCATGAATCCAGGCTATTCGAACACCAGTTCCCATTTCATCACTCGAATGGTTGTCCTGACGGATGAACCTGGTAGCTGTGGATCGACGCGGACTCACTCTCGGGAGTGAGTCGAAGACCGCTCCTGCCGGCGATCAATTCCGAACCGACGGTCCGCAGTCTGTACCGCATGAGGAACAAGGCTTTTCTCGTCGCACCCGTGCTGGTGCTGGTGTACGGGATCTTCCGGGTCTTCGACGGGTTCGACGGCGAACGGGGACCGGGGATCGCGTGGACGGCCGGCCACCTGGCGTTCATGGGGGCGCTGGTGGCGTTCGCGGTCGTCTTCCGGCGTCTTCGGGCGATGGCGGGCACCACGCTCGCGACGGTGACCGCCGTGGTGGCCACGGCCGGTGCGGCCGCGTTGTTCGGGCAGTTCGCGGTGGACGTGGTGGTCGGGCTGCTCAACGACGACCACGCGGGGATGGCGGCGATGTCGCGGCAGGTGAAGGCCGTGCCGGGGGTGGGGCCGCTGTTCTACGACCTGGGGCCGTACCTGTTCTACGTCGGCCAGTTGGTGTTGGTGGTGCAGGTGGCGCTGGCCGGGCGGGCGAAGGCGTGGACGCCCTTCCTGGTGCTCGCGGACCTGGCGATGCCGTTCGTGGACAAGGACCTGATCCCGGTGGGCGCGCTGCTCCTGCTGGTGTCGTTCCGGCAGTTCACCCGGCCCGAACGGCCGGCGCCGCGTTGGCGCACGCGTGACGGGGCCGCCGTGTGAAGATCCCTCGTGTGGTGGTGAGGTGGGGGCTCCCGGCGCTGGTCGTGGCGGCGCAGCTGTGGCCGTTCGCCGTCCGCGACGGCGAGTACGGCTGGTGGGGCTACGCGGTGGTCGTCGCCTCCGCCGTCCCGCTGCTGTGGCGGCGTGAGGCGCCGCTGGCCGCGCTGGTGCTGAGCCTCGCGGCGACCGGGCTGTACGACTTCGGCGGTGAGGCACCGGCCCAGCCCGTCTGGTACGGCGGGATCGTCGCGATGCACGCCGTGGCCGCCCACTCCGGTCGACGGGCGCGGGTCGCCGCGCTGGTGGTGTCGATCGGCGGCACGGTGCTGCTGGTGGGCCCCGAACCGGCGTTCCGGACCGTCGCGCTGCTCGCCGCCGCCTACGCGATGGGCCGGGCGGCGGCGGCCTCCGCGGAACGCGTCGCGCGGCTCGCGCGGGAACGGGAGCTGGAGGCCGAGCGGGCCGCCGAACGCGAACGCGCCCGCATCGCGCGCGACATGCACGACATCCTGTCCCACGCGGTGAGCGTGATGGTGGTGCAGGCCGAGGCCGGGCCGGTCGTGCTGCGGGCGGACCCGACGCGCGCAGAGGCGGCGTTCGACGCCATCGCGGCGGCCGGGCGGGACGCGATGACCCAGTTGCGCGGCATCCTCGCGGTGCTGGAGGACGACGACTCGCGCGCGCCCCAACCCACCCTCGACGACCTGCCCGCGCTCGCCGACCAGGTGCGCGCGGCGGGGGTGGACGTCGGGTTCGCGACCGGTGGCACGCCGCTGCCGCTGCGCCCGGACGTGGCGGTCGCCGCCTACCGCACCACCCAGGAAGCCCTCACCAACGTCGTGAAGCACGCGTCCGCCGGGCGCGCCGACGTCCGACTCGACTGGCGGGACGACGAACTCGTGATCAGCATCACCGACGACGGTCGCGGCACCGCGGCCGGACACGGGGGCCGCGGCCTGATCGGCATCCGGGAACGCGCCGCGGCCTGCGGCGGCACGGCCCACGCCGGACCGCGGACCGACGGGCGCGGGTTCCGGGTCGTCGTGCGGCTCCCGGCGTGAGCGTCCGGGTGGTCGTCGCCGACGACCAGGAACTGGTGCGGGCCGGGTTCGCGATGATCCTCGACGCGCAGCCGGACATCGAGGTCGTGGCGGAGGCGGGCGACGGCGCGCAGGCCGTCGCGGCCGTGCGGGAGCACCGGCCGGACGTGGTGCTGATGGACGTCCGGATGCCCGGCGTCGACGGCATCGAGGCGGCCCGCGCGGTCAGCGGCGAGACCAGGGTGCTGATGCTGACCACGTTCGACGCGGACGAGCACGTGTTCGCCGCGCTGCGGGCGGGTGCGAGCGGGTTCCTGCTCAAGGACGTGCGGCGGGACGACCTGGCGCACGCGGTGCGCGTGGTGGCGGCGGGGGAGTCGCTGCTCTCGCCGTCGGTGACGCGCCGGCTGATCGCCCGCTTCACGTCGCCGACCCCGGTGGAGGTGTCCGGCAGGCTGGACGTGCTGACCGCGCGGGAGCGGGAGACCCTGGCGCTCATCGCACGCGGCCTGTCGAACGCCGAGATCGCCGCCGAGATGGTGGTCACCGAGCACACCGTGAAGACCCACGTCGGCAACGTGCTGGCCAAGCTCGGCCTGCGCGACCGGGTGCAGGCCGTGATCGCGGCCTACGAGTCGGGGCTGGCCGTCCCGGGGGGCCGGTGACGGCCGACCTGGAGCGGCTCCACGTGGCCGGATCGGCCCGACCAGGGCAGGCTGGGGGCATGGAGTACACCCAGCTCGGCCGTTCCGGCCTGTCCGTGTCCCGCCTGTGCCTGGGGACGATGAACTTCGGCCCCGAGACGTCCGAGGCCGACAGCCACGCCATCATGGACCGCGCGCACGAGCACGGCCTGAACTTCTTCGACACGGCGAACGTCTACGGCTGGCAGAAGGGCGAGGGCGTCACCGAGCAGATCATCGGCCGGTGGTTCGCACAGGGCGGCGGTCGGCGCGAGAAGACCGTGATCGCGACCAAGCTGTACGGCGACATGGGGGACTGGCCGAACGAGGGCCGGCTGTCCGCCCTGCACATCCGGCGCGCGGCGGAGGAGTCGCTGCGGCGGCTCCGGACCGACCACCTCGACCTGCTCCAGATGCACCACGTGGACCGCAACACCCCGTGGGACGAGATCTGGGAGGCGTTCTCCGTGCTGCGGCAGCAGGGGAAGGTCCTCTACTTCGGGTCGTCCAACTTCGCCGGGTGGCACATCGCGCAGGCGCAGGAGGCGGCCCGCGAGCGGCACTTCCTGGGATTGGTGAGCGAGCAGTCGATCTACAACCTGCTCAACCGCTTCGTCGAGCTGGAGGTGCTGCCGGCGGCGCTGCACTACGGCCTCGGCGTCATCCCGTGGTCGCCGTTGCAGGGTGGCCTGCTCGGCGGCGTGCTGCGCAAGCAGCGCGAGGGCGGCGGTTCGCGGGGCACCAACGAGCGGAGCCGGAAGGCGCTGGAGAAGCACCGCGACGCCGTGGAGGCGTACGAGAAGCTGGCCGCCGACCTCGGTGAGGACCCGGCGCACCTCGGCGTGGCGTGGCTGCTGCACCAGCAGGGCGTGACGGCCCCGATCATCGGTCCGCGCACCATGGAGCAGCTGGACGGCTCGCTGCGGTCGGTGGAGATCGCGCTGGACGACGAGGTCCTGGCGAAGCTGGACGAGCTGTTCCCGGCACCCGGCCCGAACGGCAGCAAGCCCGCGCCGGAGGCCTACGCCTGGTGATCCCCGGCTCCCGCGCGCCCACCACCCCGACCGGGAGGTGGGCGCGCGGGTGTCAGCCCTCGTCGGCGGTGCGGCCGAGGCGCAGTGCCGAGACGAGGAAGAAGACGCCGCCGACAAGGGCGTAGCCGGCCAGGGTGGTCAGGGTCGCGCCGTCGCCGGACGCCTGGAGGAAGAACGCCGTCCCGGCCAGCGTGGACAGGCCGCCACTGGCGATCATCGCCCACTGGCCGCCCAGCTCCCGCCGCCCGACTCCGACGACGAGTTGCACGGCCCCCGACGCGACCGCCCAGATCCCCCACGCCCGCAGGACCGCCGGGACGCCACCCGACGTGACGGCGACGGCGAGGCCGACGGCGGCCAGCGAGCTGATCGCGATGTTCAGGTGGAGCCCCCGCGCCGACCCGGCGGCGCGTGACGAACGCGCGTCGACGACGGCCGCCGCCACGTCGAACAGCGGGTAGAGCACGAGCAGCGCCCCGCTCACCGGTCCGATGCCCGATGCGGTCGCGAACAGCGAGCCTGCCCAGACGAGGGCGAACGCGAAGCGGACGAGGTACAGGCGGCGGAGGGCGGGCGCGGAGGCGGTCGTGGTGGTCATGGCTGTTGTTCCCAACGGTCGGAGACACTGCGGACTTCGGCGGTAGACGTACTAGTTCGTCTACCTGATGACGGCCACCTTGCTCCGGTTCGGAGGGCTCGCACAACGGAAGGTGACCCGTCTCACGCACGCAGGACGCCAGCGAGTAGACGAACTAGTAAGTCAGCTACACTCGGCCGGTGCTCACCACCGGCCGGGACGGCCCGGAGAAGGGATGGAGCCGCGATGGCGCAGACCGCCGGGACCGACGTCCCGCCCAAGGGTCGACCGGTCCGGGAACGCATCCTGGCGGCGGCGGACGAGCACTTCTACGCCGAGGGCATCCGGGCGGTCAGCGCGGACCGGCTGATCGCCGAGGCGGGCGTCAGCAAGGTGACCTTCTACCGGCACTTCCCGACCAAGGACGACCTGGTCCTGGCCTACGTCGAGCGGAAGGCGGCGGTCGAGCGCGGCGTGCTGGAGGAGTTCCGCGAGCGGTCCGCCGACGCCTGCGACACGCTCGTCGCCATCGGCCGCGGCATCTCCGACATGAGCTGCTCACCGGGCTTCCGGGGCTGCCCGTTCATCAACGCCGCCGCCGAGTACGCCGACCCCGACCACCCCGTGCGGCGGGCCATCGCCGCCCACCGGGTCTGGTTCGCGGAGTACCTGGGGGAGCTGCTGGGGGAACTGGGCGTCGCCGACCGCGCCGCAGCCGTCGAGCAGTTGATCTTCCTCCGCGACGGCGCGATGCTCGCCGGCTACCTCAGCCTGGACCGCGCCGACCGCGCCGAGTCCATCGTCAGGGCCGGCCGAGCCGTGGTGGAGGCCGCCCGGACGGATGCCCTCACGTGAGATCCGGAGACGCCGGACGCGACGAGGCTCACGACCAGCCGGTTTCGTCGCTCGGTCGAAGACGGACGACGGATCGGGTGCCGAGGACCACCTGACCAGGTGGTGGTCGATACCGGTCAACCGGTTGATCGATCAGTAGGCTTGACCCGGGAGTCCGGCACCGCGGGTGCTCGGGCGAGTCGCAAGGCCAGGTGCACCTGGGGCAGACCGGGACCCTGGCCTTACGCATCTCCCGACTGTGGCGTTGAGCAGAGTCAGCACTTCGTCTCGACGAAGACCTCGTGCAAGCGGTCTTCGAGCATCCGCTGGTACACACTGTCGCCCATCAGATGGGCGCGCACCGCTCCGGCGATGATGTCGGCGGCCCAGAACAAGGGCTCCTTCGCTCCTGCCTGGTGCTCTACCCGGAACCGAGTGCCCTTGGGCAAGGCATGGCGGGCGCCGGTGACCGTGGTGACGTCACGCCTGTCCAACTCGGTCGTGCGAGATTCGATCAACAGTTCTCGGACCTCCAAGCTGTCGAGTTCGTGCACGAGTCGAGCCAGGCATGCCGCGCGCGCTCGCTCCTGTCGTTTGACGGGAAGCGAGGTGCCGACCGTGACGACGTGCAAGCCGTCGAGTTCGGCCAGTCGTTCGGCGGCGATCCGCTTCTGGCGCTTGTCCATCTCGTTCCAGTGAAGCTTGGCAGTACCGCGGTCGCCGCGCAGGTGCAACGACACCTCGCGCGCGTTCGCGTGCTCAGCAGGGGCGAAACCGCCGGCGCGAGCACGTAAAGCCCTCGCCGCCCTCGGTCGCTTCGAGGTAGGACTCGTCCGCGAACGCGCGGTTGTGCAGCAGGTCGGGGGACAACCATCGGCCTCTCGCGGAGATGTGCGGTCACATCATCTCCCACACCTCCGACATCCCCGAACCACGCGTGTAGCCACGGCGTGGCGACGCCCGACGCCGCTCAGTCCTCGAGGTCGTCCTCGTCGTCACGGGCCAACCAGGTCGCCAGGCGCTCGACCGGCGTCTCGAACTCCGGGTTCGCGTCGACGAACGCCCGCAGCCGATCGGCCAGCCACGCCAGCGTGACCTCCTCCTCGCCGCGCCGGCTCTCCAGCTCCTCGATGCCGCGGTCGGTGAAGTACACGTCGTCCTCCAAGACGGGGAAACGGCCGAGCCGCCGGAACGCGCGCCCCGACGGCTCGGCCAACGAACGGGAACGGCCTACTCGAACGCCTTGGCGATCAGCTCGCGCTGCTCGACCTCGTGCACCTTGGACGACCCCGCCGACGGGGCGGCCATCGGGCGGCGCGAGACGCGCTTCACCGTGAACCGCGTGGGCAGCAGCTCCGGCAGCGCCAGGCCGAAGAACGGCCACGCGCCCTGGTTCGCCGGCTCCTCCTGGACCCAGCGCACCTCGGTGGCGTTCGGGTAGCTCTTCAGGGCTTCGGTCAGCTTGCGCGCCGGCACCGGGTAGAGCTGCTCGACGCGGACGACCGCCACGTCCTTCGCGCCGCGCTTCTCCTGCTCGGCCAGCAGCTCGTAGTAGATCTTGCCGCTGCACAGCAGGACGCGCTTGACCTCGTCCTTCACCACGTTCCGGTCGTCGATGACCGACTGGAAGCGCTCCTCGACGAAGTCCTCGACCGGGCTGGTCGCGGCCTTCAGGCGCAGCATCGACTTGGGGGTGAACACCACCAGCGGCCGGTTGACGCCGTCCAGGGCGTGCCGCCGCAGCAGGTGGAAGTAGTTCGCCGGGGTCGACGGCACCGCGATGGTCATCGAGCCCTCCGCGCACAGCTGGAGGAAGCGCTCGATGCGGCCGGACGTGTGGTCGGGGCCCTGGCCCTCGTGGCCGTGCGGCAGCAGCAGCACGACGTCGGACACCTGGCCCCACTTGGCCTCACCGGACGAGATGAACTCGTCGATGATCGGCTGCGCGCCGTTGACGAAGTCGCCGAACTGCGCCTCCCACAGCACCAGGGCGTCGGGGTTGGCCACGGAGTAGCCGTACTCGAAGCCCAGCGCCGCGAACTCGGACAGCACCGAGTCGTAGACCATGAACTTGCCCTGGTCCTCGGCGAGGTGCTGGAGCGGGGTGTGCTCCGCGCCCTTCTTGCGGTCCACCAGCGTGGCGTGCCGCTGCACGAACGTGCCGCGCCGCGAGTCCTGGCCCGCCAGGCGGACCGTGCGGCCCTCCAGCACCAGCGAACCGAACGCCAGCAGCTCGGCGAACGCCCAGTCGATGCCGCCCTCGCGGGCCATCTTGGCGCGCCGCTCCAGCACCGGCTTCACGCGCGGGTGCGGGGTGAAGCCCTCGGGCAGGTCGACGTGCGCGTCGGCGATCCGCTCGATGACCGACCGGTCGACGCCGGTGGGCAGCTTGGCCGGGACCTGCTGCTCCTCCTCGATCGACGGCGAGGTCTTGATCGGGTGCTTCTCCAGCTCCCTGACCTCGTTGAACACGTGCTCCAGCTGCGAGGAGAAGTCCTGGAGCGCCTTCTCGGCCTCCTCGACGGAGATGTCGCCGCGGCCGATCAGGGACTCGGTGTAGGTCTTGCGCACCGAGCGCTTCGTGTCGATCACGTCGTACATGGCGGGCTGCGTCATCGAGGGGTCGTCGCCCTCGTTGTGGCCGCGGCGCCGGTAGCAGACCATGTCGATCACGACGTCCTTGTTGAACGCCTGCCGGTAGTCCACGGCCAGCTTCGCGACCCAGTAGCACGCCTCGGGGTCGTCGCCGTTCACGTGGAACACGGGCGCGCCGATCATCTTCGCGACGTCGGTCGAGTACTTCGAGGAGCGCGAGTTCTCCGGCGCGGTGGTGAAGCCGACCTGGTTGTTCACCACGACGTGCACGGTGCCGCCGGTGCGGTAGCCGCGCACGAGCGCCAGGTTCAGCGTCTCGGCGACCACGCCCTGCCCGGCGAACGCGGCGTCGCCGTGCATCGCGACGGGCAGCACGGAGAAGCCCTCGCCGCCCTTGTCGAGGATGTCCTGCTTGGCCCGGACGATGCCCTCCAGCACCGGGTCCACGGCCTCCAGGTGCGACGGGTTCGCGGTCAGCGACACCTTGGTCTCGCCGTCGCCGAACATGCGGAAGTACTTGCCCTCCGCACCCAGGTGGTACTTCACGTCACCGGAGCCGTGCGCCTGACCCGGGTCGAGGTTGCCCTCGAACTCGCGGAAGATCTGCGAGATCGGCTTGCCGACGATGTTCGCCAGCACGTTCAGCCGGCCGCGGTGCGGCATGCCGATGACGACCTCGTCCAGCTCGTGCTCGGCGGCCTTGTCCAGCACCGCGTCGAGCAGCGGGATGACCGTCTCGCCGCCTTCGAGCGAGAACCGCTTCTGGCCGACGTACTTGGTCTGGAGGAAGGTCTCGAACGCCTCGGCGGCGTTGAGCTTCGACAGGATGTACTTCTGCACGGAGGCCGGCGGCTTCTCGTGCGGGACCTCGACGCGCTCCTGGATCCAGAGGCGCTCCTCCGGGTCGAGGATGTGCATGTACTCGACGCCGACCGTGCGGCAGTACGAGTTGCGCAGCACGCCGAGGATGTCGCGCAGCTTCATCCGCTCCTGGCCCGCGAACCCGCCGACCGGGAACTCCCGGTCGAGGTCCCACAGGGTCAGGCCGTGCGACAGGACGTCCAGGTCGCGGTGGCTGCGCTGGCGGTAGTTCAGCGGGTCCGTGTCGGCCATCAGGTGGCCGCGGGTGCGGAACGCGTCGATCAGCTCGATGACGCGGGCGGTCTTGTCGACCGCGCCCTCGGGGATGTCGGCGACCCAGCGGATCGGCTCGTACGGCAGCCGCAGCGACGTGAACACGTCGTCGTAGAAGCCGTCCTCGCCCAGCAGCAGGTGGTGGATGCGCTTGAGGAACTCGCCCGACTCGGCGCCCTGGATCACGCGGTGGTCGTACGTCGAGGTCAGCGTGATGATCTTGCTGACGCCCATGTCGGTCAGGGCCTGCTCGCTGGTGCCCTGGAAGTGCGCGGGGTACTCCATGGCGCCGACGCCGACGATCGTGCCCTGGCCCGCCTGGAGGCGCGGCACCGAGTGGTTGGTGCCGATGGTGCCCGGGTTGGTCAGCGAGATGGTGGTGCCGGCGAAGTCCTCGGCGGTCAGCGAGCCCGACCGCGCCTTGCGGATCAGGTCCTCGTAGGCCTGCCAGAACTGCGTGAACGTCATGTTCTCGCAGCCCTTGATCGAGGCCACGACCAGCGAGCGGGAACCGTCCTTGCCGGGCAGGTCGATCGCCAGGCCGAAGTTCACGTGCTCCGGCGTGACGACGAACGGCTTGCCGTCTACCTCGGCGAAGTGCCGGTTCATGTTCGGGAACGCCTGGAGCGCCCGGACCACCGCGTACCCGATGAGGTGGGTGAAGGAGACCTTCCCGCCGCGGGTGCGCTTGAGGTGGTTGTTGATGACGATGCGGTTGTCGGCGAGCAGCTTGGCCGGCACGGCGCGCACGCTCGTCGCGGTCGGAACGGTGAGCGACAGCTCCATGTTCTTCGCGATGGCGGCGGCGGCGCCCCGGAGCTGCTTCTGCTCCTCGCCCTGGGCGGGCTTCACCGGCGCGGCCTTGGCGGCCTGGGCGGGGGCGGGCTTGCTCGCGGGCTTCGCCTGCGCGGCGGGCGCGGCCTTGGCGGCCGGGGCGGGCGCGGGCTTGGTCGCGGCCGGCTTGGCCGCGGGCTCGGCGGGCTTGGCGGCCGGCTTCGTCGCGGTCGCGGTGGTGGTCGTGGCGGTCGTGCCGTTCTCCGCGGCCGCCGCCGCCCCGTTGCCCGACCGCTGCGTCGACTTGTAGTCGGCGAAGAAGTCGTGCCAGGCAGGGTCTACCGACGACGGGTCGGCGAGGAACTGCTCGTACATCTCCTCGACCAGCCACTCATTGGGACCGAACTGAGAAGCAGGACTGCTGCTGGACACGGCTGGTGCTCGCCTCTATCCATCTCGCTCTTGGCAATGACTCACTCCTGTCCAGGCTAGTCCCCCGTCTGGTGCAGTTCACACACAGGAGGTGCCCGGCGCAGAGGTCTCACTCACAGGATCGATCACGTCATCGGTCCCGTTATGGGTGCTTGAGCACCTCTTGAGGTTAGGCCCGTCACGCGTCCCGCGGGGGTGCCGGCCCGCCGGCGTCGTGCGCACCGCCGGTCCCGCCGGGCGGTGAGGTGTTCACCATTCTGAACCCGATCGTGTGACCTGCTTGTTCAACCTGTCGGTTGACTTCACTGGTGACGCGTCGTAGGTTGTGTTCAACCGAGCGGTTGAACAAGGAGGTGGCGGTGGACGACCGGTTGTCGCGGGTCTTCTCGGCCCTGGCCGACCCGATCCGGCGCGACATGGTGGCGCGGCTCGCGGTGGCCGACGCGACGGTCAACGAGTTGGCCGAGCCGTACCCCGTGACCGTGCAGGCCGTGTCGAAGCACCTGAAGGTGCTGGAGGACGCCGGGCTGGTCAGCCGCGGCAAGCAGGCGCAACGGCGACCCGTCCACCTCGAGGCGGAGGTCTTCGACCTGATGGCGAAGTGGATCGAGCGCTACCGGCACGAGGCCGAACAGCGCTACCGGCGGCTCGACGCCGTGCTCGCAGACCTGGCCGACGAGGCCACCCCCGACGTGCGTGAAGGAGAAGCGTCATGACCACGACCACCCATTCCACGACCACCCACCCCGAGACCACCATCGCCGCCGACCCGGCGGTGCCGACCATCCGCATCAGCCGCGAGTTCGCCGCCCCGCCCGCGGCCGTGTTCCGCGCCCACACCGACCCCGACCTGGTCGCCCGGTGGCTCGGACCGCGCTCGGTGACCATGGTCGTGGAGCGCTGGGACGCCACCACCGGCGGCGCGTACCGGTACAAGCACACCCGCGGCGACGAGGAGTACGGGTTCTACGGCTCGTTCCACGAGGTGCGCGAGCCGTCGCGGATCGTGCAGACGTTCACCTTCGGGGGCTTCCCCGACGGCGTGTGCCTGGAGACGCTGACGCTGACCGACCTGGGCGACGGCCGCACGCGGCTCGACGCGGTCAGCGTGTACGACTCGTTCGAGGTGCGCGACATGGCCCTGTCCTCCGGCATGCAGACCGGCGTGGTCGAGGGCTACGAGCAGCTCGACGAGGTCCTGGCCTCCTGACCGGGACCCCTCGGCCCCGCCGCCGGCGGGGCCGAGGGGTCAGCCCACCTGCGCGCCCACGGCGTCGTCCGCGTCGTCCGGGGCGGCCTCGCCCACGCCGTGCGCCCACAGCCGCGCGTAGGGGCCGCCCGCCTCCAGCAGCTCGGCGTGCGTGCCCACCTCGGCGATCCGGCCGTCGGCCAGCACCACGATCCGGTCGGCGCGGGCGGCGGTCGCCAGGCGGTGGGCCACCACGAACGTCGTGCGCGCACCCGCCAGGTGGTCGCCCGCCGCCAGCACCGCCGACTCCGTCGCCGGGTCCAGCGCGGCGGTGGCCTCGTCGAGCAGCAGCAGCGCCGGCCGCACCAGCTCGGCGCGGGCCAGGGCGACCAGCTGGCGCTGCCCCGCGGACAGCCCCTGGCCGCGTTCGCCGACCTGCTGGCGGAAGGCGTTGGGCAGCGACGCCACGGTCGGCAGGGCGCCCACCGCGCGGACCGCCGCCTCGACCTGCGCCCGCGAGGCGTCCGGGTTCCCGTACGCCACGTTCTCGGCCACGTCGCCGCCGAACAGGTGCGCCTCCTGCGGCACGACGCCCAGCCGCTGCCGCAGCGCCGACAGGTCGTAGTCGCGGACGTCGACGCCGTCGATCAGCACCTGCCCGGACGTGACGTCGTAGAACCTGGCCACCAGCTTGACCAGCGTCGACTTGCCCGCGCCGGTCGCGCCCACCAGCGCCACCGTCTCGCCGGGCCGGACGTGCAGCGACACGTCCGCCAGCGCCGGCGCGGCGGTGCCCTGGTAGGCGAACGAGACGTCGCGCAGCTCCACCTCGCCCCGCAGCCCCGACACGCCCACCGGGTGCTCTGCGGGCGGCACGGAGGTGGGCGTGCGCAACAGGTCGCCGATGCGGCTGAGGCCGACCCGCGCCTGCTGGTAGCCGTCGAACACGCCGGACAGCTGGTACAGCGGCGCGAAGAACAGCCCCAGGTACAGCACGAACGCCAGCAGCACGCCCGTCGACAGCGAGCCCTCGGCCACCCGGTACGCCCCGACCACCAGGACCGCCGCCTGCGCGACCCCCGACAGCAGCGCCAGGAACGGGAAGTAGGTGGCGATGTAGCGCTGCGCCCGGATGCGGGAGCGGCGGTAGGCGTCGCTGCGCTCGGCGAACGCCTCCGCCGAACGCGACTCGCGCGTGTAGGCCTGGGAGACGCGCAGGCCGGACACGTTCTCCTGGAGGTCGGCGTTGACCGCGCTCACGCGTTCCCGCGCCTCCGCGTAGGCCCGCGACGACACCCGCTGGAAGATCACCGTCGCGACCAGCAGCACCGGCAGCACGCTCAGCGCCACCAGGGCCAGCCCGGGGTCGGTCACCACCAGCGCCACCGCGATGCCCGCCACCGTCAGCACGCTGATCGCGAACGTGGTCAGGCCCGTCTGGAGGAAGCTCGACAGGGCGTCCACGTCCGTCGTCATCCGGGTCATGATGCGCCCGGCCATCTCGCGCTCGTAGTAGTCCAGACCGAGTCGTTGCAGATGGGCGTAGCTGCGCACACGCAACAGGTAGAGCAGCCGCTCGCCGACCCGGGACGTGACGACGGTGCCGACCGCCGACGCCAGCCAGCCCAGCGCGACCAGGGCGAACCCGATCGCCGCCGCCGCCCACAGCCAGCCGGCCGCGCCGCCCACCACGCCCCGGTCGACGCCCAGCCGCACCAGGCCGGGCAGCGCCACGGCCAGCGCCGTGTCGACCAGCAGCAGCCCGCCGACGCCCACCATCGCCCACCGCACCGGCCGCAGCAGCGAGCGCAGCCGGAAGCCCGGGTCGGGCGCCGTCGGGTCCTCGCCGCGCAGGTCCGGCTCGTCCCGCGCCGGCGGCAGGGCCCGGACCCGCTCGACCAGCTCCGGCGTGGGCGGGGTGCCGCCCAGCAGCGCCGACGTGCCGCCACCGCCCCGGGCCACCTTCGGCGCGGCGCTGACCGCCCGGTTCGCCGCCCGCACGGTCAGCTCGTCCTCGTCCGAGTCCGGCCACAGCTCGGGCGTCACCCCGTCCGGGCCGGGTTCCAGGCGCGCGTCCGCCCGGGGGTCCACCTGCTCGATCGCCTCACCGGGCCCCGCCAGCAGGTCGCGGTACAGCCGGCAGCGGGCGGTCAGCTCCTCGTGCGTGCCGACGTCGACCAGGCGGCCCGCGTCGAGCACCGCGATCCGGTCCGCCAGCGCCAGCGACGACCGGCGGTGCGCGACCAGCACCGTGGTGCGCCCGGCGGTCACGGCGGCCAGCGTGCGGTGGATCGCGGCCTCGGTGGCGTTGTCCACGGCCGACGTCGCGTCGTCCATCACCAGCACCCTCGGGTCCGACAGCAGCGCCCTGGCCAGCGCCACCCGCTGTCGCTGGCCGCCCGACAGGGTCAGCCCGCGCTCGCCGACCACGGTGTCGTAGCCGTTCGGCAGGGCCTCGACGAACCCGTGCGCCTCGGCCGCCCGCGCGGCCGCGCGGACCTGCTCGTCGGACGCGTCCGGCACGCCGTAGGCGATGTTCGCGCGCACCGTGTCGGAGAACAGGAACGCCTCCTCGAACACCGTGCCCACGGTCCGCCGCAGCGACTCCAGCCGCAGCTCCCGCACGTCCACGCCGCCCACCAGCACCGAACCCCCGTGCACGTCGTAGAACCGGGGGAGCAGCAGCGAGATCGTCGACTTGCCCGAACCCGCCGTGCCGACCACGGCCAGCGTCTCGCCCGGCTCGACCCGCAGCGACACCCCGGACAGCACCGGCTCGCTGCGCGTGTAGCCGAACGACACGTCCCGCAGCTCCACCCCCACCGGCCCCGCCGGCACGTCGCGCTCGCCGTCCACCACGTCCGGCTGCGAGTCGACCAGCTCGTACACCCGCTCCACGCCCGCGCGCGCCAGCTGCGCCGTCACCATCAGGCTGGAGATCAGCCGGGTCGGGCCGACCAGGTTCGCCACGTACGTCGCGAACGCCAGGAACGTGCCGAGGGACACCTCGCCGCGCAGCGCCAGCCACCCGCCCAGCGCGAGCACCGCGACCTGGCCCAGGTAGGGGAACGCGGTCAGCGTCGCCGCCGGCTTCGAGGTCAGCCGGGCCGCCCGCATCCGCTCCGCGAACAGCGCCTTCGCCCGCGACTCCAGCCGGGCGACCTCCCGCGCCTCCTGCCCGAACCCCTTCACCACGCGCACGCCGGTGACGGTCTCCTCGACGTGCTGCGCCACGTCCGCCGCCCGCTGCTGCGCCGACCAGGTGGCCGGGAAGAGCGTCAGCCTGCTGCGCGCCGCGACCACCCCCACGGCGGGCACGACGACCAAGGCGATCACCGTGAGCAACGGCGACAGCCAGAACATGGCGACCAGCGCGGCCACCGCGAAGACGACCGTGCCGAACGCCAGCGGGGTCATCGAGAGCAGGCTGTTGACCAGTTGGAGGTCGGTGATCGAGCGCGACACCACCTGCCCGGTGCGCAGCGCGTCCTGCTTGTGCCCGTCCAGCCGCTGCACCGCGCCGAACACGGCCTGCCGCAGGTCGTGCTGCACGTCCACGGCCAGCCGGCCGCCCAGGTAGCGGCGCACGAACGCGGTGCCGAAGGTGAGCAGCTCCAGCCCGACCAGCACGGCCGCGAGCCAGGTGAGGCGGTCGGTGCGCCCGGCCACCGCGTCGTCCACGGCGGCCTTGATCAGCAGCGGCCCGGCGGCCTGGAGCCCCACCCCCACGACCGCCGCGAGCACCGACCACACCACGAGGGAGCGGTGCTGCCAGCACGCGCGCGCGAGTCGCCTGATCCAGCCGTCGGTGTCGGTCACGCCCACCACAGTAGGTCGACCGGAAAGCGGAGGCCGCCCCGACGACCAACACCGGGACGGCCTCCGAGAACGGGGTCACACCGTCACGTGATGTCCTTGCGCTGGGTGGCGGCCCACCCGCCCAGGAAGAACAACCCGGTCCACACCAGGAAGATCAACCCGCTCAGCCACCAGTCGAACGCCCCCAACGCCCCCGCGATCGCCCGCATCACGTCCACCAGCTCGTCCGGCACCACGCCCGCGTTGGCCAGGAACAGCGACGACGCGACCGACCCGGTCATGCCGTTCACCGCGCCGTTGGGCAGGAAGCCGATGATCTCCGGCAGGTTCTGCGAGGCCAGCACGAGCTGGATGCCGTTCTCGATGATCAGCATGTAGAGGATCAGCACCACGGTGGTGCCCACCACGCTCGTCATCAGCGCGCCGACGCCCACGCCGAACATCGTCATCAGGATCGACGACAGGACGCCGACCGCGGCCAGCGCCAACCACCCGGCCGGGTCCGGCAGCGCGCCGGAGTCCGAGGTGATCACGATGCCGATGCTCACCGCGGCCACGATCGCGATGCCGTAGATCGCGCCCCACGCCACGTAGACGACCAGCTTCGCGGTCAGCGCGGCGACGCGCGTGGGCGCGGTGAGGAACGTCGTGGTGATCGTCCTGCGGTTGATCTCGTTCGAGATCGCGAGCCCGCCGAAGATCATCGGGAAGATCGTGGCCACGTTGATGCTGCGGGCCATGCCGAACAGCGAGACCTGCCACTGCGCCGGGTCCACCCCGAGCAGCCTGGTCAGCTCCTCGGCCTCCTCGCTGCTGACGACGTCCATGATGCCCTTGCCGATGGCGCCGGTGCCGAGCGCCCAGCCCAGCGCCAGCAGCACGGTCGGGATCAGCAGGCCCCACCACAGACCCGTGGTGGTCGTCTTGCGGAACTCCGCCTTGATCAGGTTGCCCATCACGCACCGCCCCCGAGGCCGCCACCCTGCTGCTGTCCGTACGGGTTGTCCTGCGGCGGCTGCTGGTACCCGGGTGCCTGTGGCGGTTGCTGCGGATAGCCCTGCGGGGGCGTTCCCTGGGGAGGTGTCCCCTGCGGCGGGTAGCCCGCCACCGGCTGGTGGTAGCCCGACGGCGGCTGCTGGTAGCCCGACGGCGGCTGCTGGTACCCCTGCGGCGGGTAACCCGGCTGCTGGTAACCCGGCTGCTGCTGGTACCCGGCCGGCGGCGCGTAGTAGCCGCTGCCCGCGGGCGGGACCGGCGGCTGCTGCCCGTACTGGGCCTGGGCTCCGTACTGGGCCTGGGCCGGCGCCGCGTACTGACCGTTGGTGAGCTGGAAGAACAGGCGCTCCAGGTCGGCCTTCTCCTCCTGGATGCCGTAGATCGACACACCGGCCCTCAGGGCCGTGTCGGCGACCTGCTTGGCCTCCACGCCGGCGACCGCGATCCGGCCGTCGGGCAGCTGCTCGATGCCCGCCACGCCGTCCTCGCGGAGCGCGGCGACCAGCGCCCCGGCGTCCGACGGCTGCACGAGCACGCGGGCCTGCTGCTGGTCGCGCAGGTTGTCCAGCGCCCCGTAGTACATGGTCTGCCCCCGGCTGACGATGACCACCTGGTCCACCGTCTGCTCGACCTCCGCCAGCAGGTGGCTGGAGATCAGCACGGTGCGACCGCTGCGGGCGAACGACTGGAGGAACGTCCGCAGCCAGGCGATGCCCTCCGGGTCGAGGCCGTTGGCCGGCTCGTCGAGCACGAGGACCTGCGGGTCGCCGAGCAGCGCGGTGGCCAGTGCCAACCGCTGCTTCATGCCCAGCGAGAACCCGCCCGCCCGGCGTTCGCCCGCCGCGCCCAGGCCCACCAGCTGGAGCACCTGGTCGGCGCGCGAGTCCGGCACGCCGATCGCCGCCGCGTACACGCGCAGGTGGTTGCGCGCCGAGCGCTTCGGGTGGAAGCCCTGGGCCTCCAGCACCGCGCCCACGACCCGCCCCGGGTTGCCGAGCTGGTGGAACGGCCTGCCGTTGATCAGGCCGATGCCCGCGGTCGGGGTCACCAACCCGAGGAGCATGCGCAGCGTCGTCGTCTTGCCCGCGCCGTTGGGACCGAGGAACCCGGTAACCGAACCGGGTTCCACCGTGAAGCTCAAGTTCTGCACCGCTGCGACCGGACCGAACTGCTTGGTCAAGTTCTGCACCACGATGCGGCCACTGCCGTCGTGCACGCGTCCCTCCCGGAATTGCTCCTACCGGGCGTCATCCTGCCCTAGGAGGGTCAGTCGGGGAGGGCGTGTCGCGGTTTCGAGACCACCGCCGGTATCTCGGTGGTGGTCGCCGCGTCGTTCGGGCGGAGCAGCGGGCGCAGCGGTCGGCGGCGCTCGCGGTGCGGCAGGCCGTCGCCGATGAGGTGCTGGTGGGCCATCGTCCACACCTGGCACGGCCACTTCTTGTGCCGCAGGACGCCGGGGCACGCGCCGCAGCGGCCGTCCGGATCGGGTTGGTGCACGGTCAACAGCAGCCGCCAGCCGTCGGCCAGGCGGTGGATCTCGGACCGCGCCAGCGGCACCAGCGCGTCGGCCTCGCCGCGCTCGGCGACCTCGTCCAGCAGGGCCAGCCGGCGGAGCACGGCGGCCCGGAGCGCCTCGTCCACCCGGTCACATCCTGTCGGCGGCTTGGTCGAGCAGGCGGTGCAACCTGCGGGTCTGCGTGACCGACATCACCGCCGACTCGCCGGGTGGGGCGACCAGCAGGACGCGGTCGTCCTCGACGAGCACGGTCATCGACCGGTCTCTCCCGAAGGGGTCGTGGCAGTCGATCCAGCCCTGTGGTTCGGCCATCGGCACTCCGATCGCGAGGGGCGCGGCGGGGGCGCCGCGCGAGCGGGCGACCCCGTTGCGTAGCGGCGGGGGTCCCGTCCTGTGCATCGGCCGGCACGCCGCCGTGACTTACCCGTGACCCGGGTAATTCACTCATTCGCTTGACCAACCACCACTGTGCGTGGCTACGGAGGTGGGTGACGTGGGCCGGATCGGTGGGTCGCTGGGCAGGACACCCGGTTTCCCGCTAACATTGGAGACGCGGCCCGCTCCCAGTGACCCCCAGGCTGGTTGAGCGGGCCGCCTCGTACGACGAGGGCCCCGCTCACAGCACGTGAGCGGGGCCCTCTCCTCATCCGGATCAGATCTCGGGAGCGGTGAACTCCAGGTCGTGCGCCTCGGCGACCGGCGCGTTGGTCAGCAGGCCCTCGTGGGTGTTCAGGCCGAGCGCCAGCGACGCGTCCGCGCGCAGCGCCGCCCGCCAGCCGTGCTCCGCCAGCGCGACCGCGTGCGGCAGCGTCACGTTGGTCAGCGCGTAGGTCGAGGTGCGCGGGACCGCGCCGGGCATGTTGGCGACGCAGTAGAACACCGAGTCGTGCACCTGGTAGGTCGGGTCGGCGTGCGTGGTCGGCCGGGAGTCGGCGAAGCAGCCGCCCTGGTCGATCGCGATGTCCACCAGCACCGAACCGGGCTTCATCTCGGCCACCAGCTCGTTGGACACCAGCTTGGGGGCCTTCGCGCCGGGCACCAGCACCGCGCCGATGACCAGGTCGGCCTCGCGCACGGCCTGCTCGACCGCGTACCGGTTCGACGTGACGGTGCGCAGGCGGCCCTGGTACAGCGCGTCGATGTGCCGCAGCCGGTCGACGTTGGTGTCCAGGATCTCCACGTCGGCGCCCATGCCCGCGGCGATGCCGGCCGCGTTCAGGCCGGCCACGCCGCCGCCGATGACCACCACCCGCGCCGGGTGCACGCCGGGCACGCCGCCGGGCAGCACGCCCCGGCCGCCGGACGGCTTCATCAGCGAGAACGCGCCCACCTGGGGCGCGAGGCGGCCCGCGACCTCGGACATCGGGGCGAGCAGCGGCAGGGCGCCGTTCGGCGTCTGCACGGTCTCGTAGGCGATGGCGGTGGTGCGGGAGTCCAGCAGCGCCCGCGTCAGCGGCCGGTCGGCGGCCAGGTGCAGGTAGGTGAACAGCACCTGCCCCTCCCGCAGCAGCGGGTACTCCTCGGCGATCGGCTCCTTGACCTTGAGCACCAGGTCGCCCTCGGCCCAGACGTCCTCGGCCGCCGCGAGCACCTTGGCGCCCGCGGCGACGTACTCGTCGTCCGCGATGGCCGAGCCGAGACCCGCGCCCGCCTCGACGAACACGTCGTGACCGCGCGACGCCAGCTCGTGCGCGCCGGCCGGGGTCAGCGCGACGCGGTACTCGTGGTTCTTGATCTCCCGGGGGACTGCGATCCGCACGGTGGACTCCTTCGGCCGGTGTTGTTGCCAAAGGTCGGGTACCCGGGGCGCGGTGTCATCGTGCGCGCCGCACCAACGCGGACCGGCCCGGTTGTGCCGGCGGGACAAGTCGGGGGGCGCGTTGACACCCGTCCGGGCGGCACCTAGCGTGCGGGGCACCCAACTGAACATCGGCCGCGGCGCCCCACGACGGCGCCGGAACCCGCGCGGGAGAGACCTCGTTCGTTCGAGGCGCCGAAGGAGCAAGCACCCCGCACACTCTCAGGCAGCGAGAACCGCGCGCGGTGAGGCGACTCTGGAAAGCGCACCCCGAGTCCGGGGCGCGCACCCACGGTGCAAGCCGCGCCCGCGGCGAAGCTCTCAGGTCCCAGGACAGAGTGGGGACCGGACCTTCACCACAGGGAGCGCTGACGTGACCTTTCCGGAGAACCTGCTGTACACGCCCGAGCACGAGTGGGTCGACTGGGCACCCGGCACCCGGGAGCCCGTGTCGGTCGGCATCACCTCGTACGCGGCCGGCTCGCTGGGCGACATCGTGTTCGTCGAGCTGCCCGCCGTGGGCACGCGCGTCGCGTCCGGCGAGGTGTGCGGCGAGCTGGAGTCGACCAAGTCGGTGAGCGACCTGTACGCGCCGGTCGGCGGTGAGGTCGTGGAGGTCAACGCGGCGGCGGTCGACGACCCGTCGTTGATCAACAACGACCCGTACGGCGCCGGCTGGCTGTTCAAGGTGGCCGTCGAGGACGCCACCGGGCTGCTGACCGCCGCGAAGTACGCGGAACTGACCGAGGCCTGATCGTGGCGATCAGCGTGTTCGACCTGTTCTCCGTGGGCATCGGTCCGTCGAGCTCGCACACGGTCGGGCCGATGCGCGCGGCGACGATGTTCGTGGACCGCCTGGGCGCACGAACGAGTTCAGTCGACCGAGTGCACGTGGAGCTGTTCGGGTCACTCGGCGCGACCGGTCACGGGCACGGCAGCCCCATGGCCGTCCTGCTCGGCCTGGAGGGCCACCGGCCCGAGGACGTGGACCCGGTGGCCGCCTCCGCGCGGGTCGCGGAGGTCCGGGCGACCGGGCGGCTGCGGCTCGGCGGCGCGCACGAGATCCGCTTCACCGAGGACACCGACCTGGTGATGCACCGGCGCAAGTCGTTGCCGCTGCACCCCAACGGGATGCGCTTCGAGGCGTTCGCCGGGGCCACGCCGGTGGACTCGGCCGTCTACTACTCGGTGGGCGGCGGCTTCGTGGTCGACGAGACCGCGTCCGGCAGTGACCGGATCAAGCCGGACAGCACGCCGCTCGCGCACCCGTTCCGCACCGGGGACGAGCTGCTCGCGCGGACCCGGGAGACCGGGCTGCCGATCAGCGGGGTGATGCTGGCCAACGAGCGGTCGTGGCGCGGCGAGGCCGAGGTCCGGTCGGGCCTGCTGCACATCTGGCAGGTCATGCAGGAGTGCGTGGAGCGGGGCTGCACCGAGACCGGCGAACTGCCCGGCGGGCTCAAGGTGCGGCGGCGGGCGGCCGAGATGAGGGCCGGGCTGACCGCCGAGCACTACGCCACCGACCCGCTGCGGGTGATGGACTGGGTGACCCTGTTCGCGCTGGCGGTCAACGAGGAGAACGCCGCCGGCGGTCGCGTCGTCACCGCCCCCACCAACGGCGCGGCCGGCATCGTGCCCGCGGTGCTGCACTACTACACGAGGTTCGTGCCGGGCGCGTCCGACGAGGGCGTGGTGCGGTTCCTGCTCACGGCGGGCGCGATCGGCGTGCTGTTCAAGGAGAACGCGTCGATCTCCGGCGCCGAGGTCGGTTGCCAGGGCGAGGTCGGCTCGGCCTGCTCCATGGCCGCCGGCGGTCTCGCCGAGGTGCTCGGGGGCACGCCGGAGCAGGTCGAGAACGCGGCCGAGATCGCGATGGAGCACAACCTCGGGCTGACCTGCGACCCGATCGGCGGGCTCGTGCAGATCCCGTGCATCGAGCGCAACGCGCTGGCCTCGATCAAGGCCATCACGGCGGCGCGCATGGCGCTGCGGGGCGACGGGTCGCACTTCGTGTCCCTGGACAAGGTCATCAAGACCATGCGGGAGACGGGCAAGGACATGCACCACAAGTACAAGGAGACGGCCCGCGGCGGCCTGGCCGTGAACGTCATCGAGTGCTGACCCGGTCCGCTCGCGCCACCTCGGTGCGCGGAGCGGGGCTTCGGTTATCGTGCCGTCATGCCCGATCATTTATCCGCTCGGCCTCGACCGGTCGCACGGTCGAGGCCGAGCGGGCGTGTGACGCGCACCGTCGTGGGGCGCCGGGAACGCGCTGCGAAGGGCGATGACCGACCACTGCCGCCTCGTAACGGTGATCGCGAGAACAACGCGCTGTCCGGTTATCTGCTCACCGCGTTCTCGTTCGTGCTCGGTGCGACCGCGCTGCTGAGCTTCGCGCGGTGGAACATGTCCACGGCGCTCGTGCTGGCGAAGACCCTCAACTTGGCCTCGATCGGGTTGTTCTACGCGTACTTCATGCTGCCGTTGCTGGCTGTCTACGGTGCGGCCTGGTACTCGGTGTCGGAATCCGCTCTGCGCAGACCGCTGAGGCACGCGGTGCCCGTGCTGCTCGGGGCCCTCGCGCTGGTGTTCGCCACTCAGCCCTTGGGGAGGACGCTGCCCTACCTGGTCCCCCTGGTGGTGCCGGTGTTCCGTCTCTTTGCCCGGCGAAGTCGTTGGATGCTGGTGGCCATCCGACGGTGCGTCGCAGGGTTCGTCATCATCGCCTTCCTTTTCGTCACGGCGGTGGGCCGCGTCTCCTGGCTGCCCCTGGAGATGGTCACGACGGACCAGGGCGAGGTTCGCACCGGGTGGGTGCTGGAGTCCGGTGACCACGACCTGACGTTCATGGACGAGCGCGACGACCACGCGCAGATCATCAGGCAGAACGTGATCGTGAGCCGCACGCTGTGCGAGGGCAAGGGGCCGAACGATCGCGGGCACTACCCGGCTCTGGTCCTGTTACTGGACCCGGAGCGCAGGTCCGGCCTGCCGGCCTGTTGAACGGGTCGTCCCGCCATCAGGTGACGGGACGACCTCGGAACAGGACTACGGCAGGGCGGCTTCGATCGCCTTCACGACCTCGTCGGCCTCGGGGTCGGTGGCCGGGCGGAAGCGGGCGACTACCTCGCCCGTCGGGGACAGCAGGAACTTCTCGAAGTTCCACTGCACGTCCCCGGCCTTGCCGTCGGCGTCCTCGGTGGGGGTCAGCTCGGCGTACACCGGGTGCCGCGACGGGCCGTTGACGTCGATCTTCTCGTACAGCGGGAAGGTGACGCCGTAGGTCGTCGAGCAGAAGGTGGCGATCTCCTCCGCCGTGCCCGGCTCCTGGCCCATGAACTGGTTGCACGGGAAGCCGACCACCGAGAAGCCGCGCTCCGCGTAGCGCTCCTGGAGCCGCTCCAGGCCCTCGTACTGCGGCGTCAGCCCGCACTTCGACGCCACGTTGACCACCAGCAGCGCCTTGCCCGCGTGCTCGCCCAGGCTGGACTCCTCACCCGCGAGGGTGCGCACCGGGATGTCGTGGATGCTCATGTCGAGAGGCTACGTGCCGCCACGCCGCGCCCGCCGCACCGAGGAACGCCGCGGCTGCGGGGACCGCTGCGGGCAGGAGCAGGGCCACGGACGCGCACGCGGTCACCGCGTAGGCCGTCGCCGCCGAGGCGAGCAGGTTGTCGCCGGACTCCGCGGCCAGGCCGAGCAGCACCACCGCGACCAGGATGAACGGGGTCGCGGACGGCAGGGCCTGGGCCAGTGCGGTCGTGCCCGCCACGGCCACCGGCAGGGCGGCCACGCCCAGGTCGTGCCGCCGCCACAGGACCGCGGCCACCGACAGCAGCACGAGGCCGAGGACGAGGGCGGCCGGACCGTCCGACAGCGGGGGGAGGTCGGTGGGCAGCACGGCCGCGGTCAGGGCGGTGGCGGCCAGGACGGCGGACACCGCCGCGCCGACCAGGTCCGGCCGCCAGGTGGTGGCGAGCACGCCGAGGGCGAGCGCCACCGGCCAGTGGCCCGTCCAGGCGGGCACCAGCGACACCACGCCGAAGCACAGGAGGGTCGGCGCGGTGGCCCCGCTCCCCGACAGGTCTGTCACGTCCCCGAGTGTCCCAGGCGGTCAAGGGCGACGGGGGCGTCCGCCCACCGGTGGGGGCGGAACCCGGGAACCGGTCGGGAGCAGCGTGTTCGCGGCGCTGTTTCACCACTGTGAACTTCGTTGACGGTTCGCCCGCGGATTCCCTACCGTCAGCGCCGGAGGTCCGAGGACCTCCGGAACCCGTGGAGGGGCCCACGACGTCGGCGGCGGTGTCGTGGGCCCCTCCACGGGTGTCCTCGCGAAGGGGCGGGGATCAGAAGTCGAACACGGGGCCGGTCTCGGCGCGCAGGACGCACGGGTTCGGGAACTCCGCCTCGAACCAGCGGTCCTCACCCCGCCACGTCCCGGTCGCCCTCACCCGGACGGGGTCGTACTCCAGGGTGCAGATCACGTCGCCCCCGGTGGAGAGCCGACCGACGTCCCCGTCCACAAGGGACAGCGCGTCGCACGCCCGGTCCGCCCGGGGGTGCAGGCCGCCGGGGGGTTCGCACGTCAGGTTGACGATCTGGAGCGATTCACCCCGCTGCACGTTCAGCACGAAGCTCGACTCCGGCGAGGAGACGAGTGGGGCCAGCGCGGCCATCGCCGCGAGGAAGGGGAGTGGTGCCATGCCACCACGATGCTGGGCGTGGCACCGCTCCCTCCAGCGATCTCACCGGATCGTGTGGTGTGTTCAACGGTTCCCGTGGTCGAGCGGCCCTGCGGTCGGGGCGTCGACGCGGTCGACTCCGCGACCTCGTCGCGCGCCTGGGCGGATGTGCGGACCGTGATTGTGACATCGCTCACGGTCACGCTCACCCGTCGGGGCGCCGGGCCAGGGTGGGGGGATGGCTACCGGGGTGGCGACGTCGAAAGTGCGCAGGGTGGCGCTGGCGAGCTCGGCCGGCAACGCGGTGGAGCTGTACGACTTCCTGCTCTACGGGACGGCGTCCGCGCTCGTGTTCGACAAGCTGTTCTTCCCGTCCTTCGACCCGCGGATCGGCACGCTGCTCGCGTTCGCCACGTTCGGCGCCGGCTTCCTCGCCCGGCCGCTCGGCGGCGTCGTGATCGGGCACTTCGGCGACCGGATCGGGCGGCGGTCGATGCTCGTGCTCACGCTCACCGCGACCGGCGTGTGCACCGCGCTGATCGGGTTGCTGCCGACCTACTCGTCCATCGGGATCGCCGCGCCGCTGCTGCTCGTGCTGCTGCGCCTGGTGCAGGGCTTCTTCCTCGGCGGGGAGCAGGGCGGGGCCACGCTGATGGCGGTCGAGCACGCGCCGCCCGGCCGCACCGGGTGGTACGGCAGCTGGACGTTCCTCGGGTCGCCCCTGGGGCTGCTGCTGGCCAACGGCGCGATGGCCGCGTCCACCGCCGTGTCCGGCGACGCGTTCCTCGACTGGGGCTGGCGGGTGCCGTTCCTGCTCAGCCTCGTGCTGGTCGGCGTCGGCCTGTACGTGCGGCTGTCGGTGGAGGAGAGCCCGGAGTTCCGCGCGGCCCGCGAGTCGCGCGGCACGGTCCGGCTGCCGGTCGCCGAGGTGCTGCGCCGGTCGTGGCGGACGGTGCTGCTGGGCGCGGGCGTGAACCTCGGCTTCACCATGTTCATCTTCGTCGTGGCCACGTTCGCCGTGTCGTACGGGACCAGGCAGCTCGGGATGACCCGCGCGACGCTGCTCAACGCCGGGCTGATCGGCGCGTTCACCCAGGCGGTGGCCATCCTGGTGTTCGCGCGGCTGTCCGACCGGGTCGGCCGGCTGCCGGTGATGCTCGGCGGCGCGGTGTTCCTGGGGCTGTACGCGTTCCCGTTCTTCCGGCTGCTGGAGACCCGGTCGACCGGGTTGGTGGTGCTCGCGATGGTGCTGGCGTTCACCGGGTCGGCCGCGCTGTTCGGGCCGATGCCCGCCTACTACGCGGAGCTGTTCGGCACGCGGGTCCGCTACAGCGGCGTGTCGTTGAGCTACCAGCTGGGCGCGGTGCTGGGCGGCGGGCTGTCCCCGATCGTGGCGACGTGGCTGCTGGGCGCCACGCCGACGCACGACTCGTGGCCGATCTCGCTCTACCTGGTCGCCGGGGCGCTGGTCAGCGCCCTGTGCCTGCTGGGCATCGGCGAGACGTCGCGGCGCGGCGCCGGTTCAGCCCGGTAGCGGGATCGCGTCACCCGTCCGGGCGGACTCGAACGCCGCCTCCACGACCTCCAGGCCGGTGATCGCGTCCGCCACCGGGACGGGCGCCCGCCCGGCGGCCACGGCCGCGTAGAACTCCTGGTAGGCGCCGGGCTCGGTCGGCACGCGGGTGCCGCCCAGCAGGCCCCACCGCTCCTCGGGTTCCTCGCCCCACCCCGGCCCGCCGGGCACCGCGCCCGCCTTGAGCGCCTCCTCCTGCGGGTCCATCCCGTCCTTCACGTACGCCGCCCGGTCGCCCAGCACCCGGAAGCGCGGGCCCGGCGCCCCCGCCAGCGCCGACGCCCACAGGTGCGACACGGCGCCGGACGGGTGGGTCAGCGCGAGGAACGCGTCGTCGTGCGCCCTGACGCCCCGCCGCAGCGCCCGCACCTCCGCGTACACGCGGGTCGGCCGGCCGAACAGCGCCACCGCCTGGTCCACCAGGTGCGTGCCCAGGTCGTAGACGATGCTGCCGAGGTCGGCCGGGTCGCCGGACTCCTTCCAGCCGTCCTTCGGCTCGGGCCGCCACCGCTCGAACCGCGACTCGAACCGGTGGACCGCGCCGAGCGCGCCGTCGCCGACGAGCCGCGCGACGGTGCGGAAGTCCCCGTCCCACCGCCGGTTGTGGAACGGGGCCAGCAGCAGGCCGCGCGCCGCCGCCAGCCCGGCCAACTCCCGCGCCTCCGCCGCCGACCCGGCGAACGGCTTGTCCACCACCGCGTTCAGCCCGTGCTCCAGCGCGGTGCGCGCGTGCCCGGCGTGGAAGCGGTTCGGGGTGGTCACCACGACGAGGTCGAACTCGTCCGCCCGCGCCCACACCCCGTCCGCCGACGGGACGACCTCGGTGCCGGGGTAGCGGGCCGCGACCTCGGCCGCCCGGTCGGCGTTGCCGGTGACCACGGCGGTCAGCTCCAGGTCCGGCGAGGAGGACAGGAAGGGTGCGTGGAACGCGGCTCCGCCGAGCCCGTACCCGATCAGTGCGGTGCGCATGGTCCCGAACCCTAGGCGTCCCAGCACGTGGACGCCCTGTCGCGGACGGTGGACCGTTGCTACGTTCAGCCGCACGGGTCTGCTGGTGCACCTCGACGCGCGAACCCCGCGCGCGTCGCCGGCACGGCCGCCTGACAGGGAGCTCACGCATGTCCTGGTCCTTCGACACCCGGCAGGTCCACTCCGGCGCCGCGCCCGATCCCGCCACGGGCGCGCGCGCCACGCCGATCTACCAGACCACCTCGTTCGTGTTCCGCGACACGGCGCACGGCGCCGCGCTGTTCAGCCTCGCCGAGCCGGGCAACATCTACACCCGCATCAACAACCCGACGCAGGACGTGCTGGAGCAGCGGGTCGCGGCGCTGGAGGGCGGCGTGGCGGCGGTCGCGTTCGCGTCCGGCCAGGCGGCGGAGACCGCGACGATCCTCAACCTCGCCCGCGCGGGCGACCACTTCGTGGCCAGCGCGTCCCTCTACGGCGGCACGTACAACCTGTTCCACTACACGCTGCCCAAGCTCGGCATCGAGGTGTCCTTCGTGGACGACCCCGACGACCTCGACGCCTGGCGGGCAGCCGTGCGGCCGAACACCAAGCTGTTCTTCGCGGAGTCGCTGGCCAACCCGCGCAGCAACGTGCTGGACGTCGAGGCGGTCGCCGCGCTCGCGCACGAGAGCGGCGTGCCGCTGGTCGTGGACAACACCGTGCCCACGCCGTACCTGCTCCGACCGCTGGAGCACGGCGCGGACATCGTGATCCACTCCGCCACCAAGTACCTCGGCGGGCACGGCAACGCGGTCGCGGGCATCGTCGTGGACGGCGGGAAGTTCGAGTTCTCCGACGCGGCGAGGTTCCCCGACTTCAACGAGCCGGACCCCAGCTACCACGGCCTCCGGTACTGGCCGGCGCTCGGCCACGGCTCGTTCGCCGCGAAGCTGCGCGTGCAGGGGCTGCGCGACACGGGTGCGGCGATCGCGCCGCTGAACAGCTTCCTGATCCTCCAGGGCATCGAGACGCTGTCGCTGCGCCTGGAGCGGCACTCGGCCAACGCGCTGGAGCTGGCCCGCTGGCTGGAGTCGCGCGACGAGGTGGAGAAGGTGCACTACGCGGGCCTGGAGTCCAGCCCGTGGAACCACCTGGCGCGGAAGTACCTGCCGAACGGCGCGGGCGGCATCGTGTCGTTCGAGCTGCACGGCGGCGTCGAGGCGGGACGGGCGTTCGTGGACGCGCTGGAGCTGTTCAGCCAGCTCGCGAACATCGGTGACGTGCGCAGCCTCGTCATCCACCCGGCCAGCACCACGCACAGCCAGCTCACGCCCGAGGAGCAGGTCGTCGCGGGCGTCACGGCCGGCCTCATCAGGCTCTCGGTGGGCATCGAGGGCGTGGAGGACCTCAAGGCCGATCTGGAGACGGGCTTCCGGGCCGCCAAGTCGGTGCTGTGAGCTTCGGGTCCACGGGTTCGGGCTCCACGGGTTCCGGGTCCACTGTCGGGGAGACCCCTCCCGCCGCCGGCGGGTGGCGGGAGGGGGACCCGAACGGGCGACGCCGGTGGTTCCGCGGCGAGCTGCCGGGCGAGCCGGCGCTGCCGCTGTCGATCGCCTACGAGACGTGGGGCGAGCCGAACGCCGACCGGTCGAACGCCGTGCTCGTGCTGCACGCGCTGACCGGGGACAGCCACGTGGCGGGCGGCGTGGAGCCGGGCCACCCGACACCGGGTTGGTGGGACGGCCTGGTCGGCCCCGGCCGCGCGCTGGACCCGGCCGAGTGGTTCGTGGTGGCGCCGAACGTGCTGGGCGGGTGCCAGGGCACCACCGGACCGTGGTCGACCGCCCCGGACGGCGAGCCGTGGGGGCCGCGGTTCCCGCGCGTGTCGGTGCGCGACCAGGTGGCCGCCGAGGTGCTGCTGGCCGACCACCTGGGCGTGGCGTCGTGGGCCGCCGTGCTCGGCGGCTCGATGGGCGGGATGCGGGCGCTGGAGTGGGCGGTGACCGCGCCCGAGCGGGTGCGGAACCTGCTGGTGCTGGCGGCGCCCGCGTCGTCGTCGGCGGACAACATCGCGCTGGCGTCGGCCCAGCTGCACGCCCTCCGGCTGGACCCGGTGGGCGGTCTCGGCGTGGCGCGGCGCATCGCGCACCTCAGCTACCGCAGCGAGGCGGAGCTGTCCGCCCGCTTCGGCCGCGAGGTGCAGGCGGACGGCCGGTACGCGGTGGAGTCGTACCTGGACCACCACGCGGCGAAGCTCGTGCGCCGGTTCGACCCGGAGAGCTACGTCGTGCTGACGGAGGCGATGAACGGCCACGACGTGGGCCGTGACCGGGGTGGCGTGCGCGAGGCGCTGTCCCGGGTCACCGCGCGCACGATCGTGGCGGGCATCGACTCCGACCGCCTCTACCCCCTGGCCCGCCAGGCCGAGATCGCCGACGCCGTCCCGGGCGCCGGCGACGTGCGCGTGGTGACCTCGCCGTACGGGCACGACGCGTTCCTGATCGAGGTGGACCAGATCGCCAAGCTCCTGACCGAGCTCCTGACCCCCTGACCCCGGGGGTCGGACTCTCGGGTGGCCGGTCGTGATGATCACCCGTACGGGTGACAAGGCGGCTCGGTGGCGCGTCGGGGCTACTCGTCGAGCGCGGTGGCGATCCACGGCGCCACCGGCAGGTCGCGCACCTCGCACTCCAGGGCGAGCTTCACCGTCCAGCGCAGGGCCTGGAGCACGACCGTCGCCAGCTCCTGCGGCTGCCCGTTGGCCAGCGCGATCTCGATCTGCTCGGCGGCGGCCTCCTGGTCGCCGTGCACCTCGGCGAGCAGCGTGCGGATCGCGGTGCGGACCGGCGGGTCCGCGTCGTCGATCGGCACCTCCTGGCCGTCCTCGTCGAAGACCTGCATCTTCACCGGCGTCGCGCCGCCCGAGCCGAGCGCGGCGACCATGTCGCTGCACTCGGAGAACAGGAGCAGCACCAGCTCTCTGATCTCCTCGTCCCCCTCGGGGGAGCCACTGAGGTAACCGGTCACCAGGTCGACCGCGACAGCGTCCTCCCCGACCTTGGTGGCGGTCAGGGCCTCACCGGCCACGGCGCGGAGCCGTGACCAGCGGTCGGGGTCCTGGTGCGGGTGCATTCAGCCATCTTCCAACACGGAGTAGGGGTTCTCGCGCTCTGCCGTACTGCCTACCCGGTGGTGTCAGTTCTAGGCAACGCCTTGTCCGCCGGGGTGCTACTCCGGTATGACACCCCCGGGTCGCATGTGCGCGGGGCCCCACCCGCCTGGCATCGGCCCCGTGATCCGCACCCTCCTCCAGGTCGTGCCGCTGCGCGACCGCACGCGGGTCTTCGCGGACTTCCGGCACCGGCGGTCCGCCTGGGCGGCGGTGGTGCTCTACGGCCTGGTCGTGGCCACCGCGCAGAGCGTGGAGTACGCCTCGAACAACGACCCGGACGGCTGGTGGCCGCTGCTGTTCGCACTCGTCGGGGGCACGTTCGCGCTCATGCTGCGCTCGACGCTGGCGGCCTGGCGGCTGGCCACGGCCGGCCTGGTCGCGACGAGGCTGCTGCTGGACTCCGAACCGGCGATCCTGGGACCCACGAGTTGGTGCTGGTACATCCCGGTGATGCTCGCCGTGGGCATGATCCACAGCGGTCGCGTGGTGGTCGCCGTGGGCTTGCTCACGTCCGCCGCGGTGTTCCTGGCAGGCGCCCTGGGCGACCTCGACCACTTCCCGGCCACGATCGGCACGCTGCTGATCCTGCTGCTCCTCGGGTACGCGTTCGGCGCGCGAGGCCGGGCCGAGCAGCGGTTCCACGACGAGCGCGACGCCAAGGCCGCCCTCGAGGAGCGGGCCCGCATCGCGCGCGAGATGCACGACGTCGTGGCGCACCACATGTCGATGGTCGTGGTGCGGTGCGAGACGGCCCCCTGCCGGCTGCCCGGCCTGCCCGACGGCGCGCGGCGCGAGTTCGCCGAGCTGGGCGAGGCCGCGCGGGCCGCGATCACCGACATGCAGCGGCTGCTGGGGTGCTGCGGGCCGCCGGGCAGAGCGCCGACCGCCTGCCCCAGCCCGGTCTGGCCGACATCCGGTCGCTGCACGCCGACGCCGTCGTGGCCGACGCCGAGGTGCCGGGCGCGGTGGGGCTGACCGCCTACCGGGTGGTGCAGGAGGCGTTGACCAACGCGGCGCGGCACGCCCCCGGTTCCACCGCGTCGGTGGTGGTCGAGCTGGTGGGTGGCGAGCTGCGGGTGGTCGTCCGCAACACGGCGGGCGGACCGCCGCGCGGCGGCGGTGGCGGCGGGCACGGGCTGCCGGGCATGCGGGAACGGGTGGCGGTGCACGGCGGTTCGCTGACCGCCGTGCCGACGGAGGACGGCGGGTTCGAGGTGCGGGCGGCGGTTCCTGTGGTGCGGCGGTGATCCGGGTGCTGGTGGTCGACGACCAGGAGATGGTGCGGGAGGGCTTCTCGGCACTGCTCGACGCGCAGCCGGACATCACCGTCGTCGGCTCGGCGGGGGACGGCGCGGCGGGCGTGGCCGAGGTGCGGCGGCTGCGGCCGGACGTCGTGCTCATGGACGTCCGCATGCCGGAGGTGGACGGGCTCACCGCCATCCGGCTGCTCGCCGACGACCCGGTCACGGTGCTCGTGCTGACCACGTTCGACCTGGACGACTACGTCTACGAGGCGCTGCGCGCCGGGGCCGGCGGGTTCCTGCTCAAGCACGCCCCGGCCAGCGAGCTGCTCAACGCGGTGCGCGTCGTGGCGCGCGGCGAGGCGCTGCTGGCGCCGTCGGTGACCAAGAGGCCCATCGAGGACTTCGTCGAGGCCCAGCCGGTGCGCCCGGTGCGCCCCGCCGCGCTGGACGCGCTGACCGAGGTGCTGCGGCTCGTGGCCCAGGGCCTGTCCAACACCGAGATCGCCGCCCACCTCGTGCTGGCCGAGCAGACGGTGAAGACGCACGTGAGCCGGGTGCTGATGAAGCTCGCCCTGCGGGACCGGGCGCAGGCCGTGATCGCGGCCCACGAGTCGGGGCTCGTGGTACCGGGGTAGCGCCCGTTCGCGGGTACTCCGGGGTGACGACCGGCGGCACGTCACCTCCCTGGCTTTCCCGGCGTGACGAAGACGATCGCGCTGCTCGTGGCGCTGCTGGTGCCGGCGACGCCCGCCGGGGGAGACCCGCCGCCGTTCACCCCGCGCGTCGAGGTGGTCGGCGACCTGGCGCGGGCGGCGCACGTGGCGGTCCTCGTGCCGGGGTCCGATGTGGACGAACGGCGGTTCACCGCGGCGGTGGGCCGGATGGCCCGCGAGCTGTTCGCCGCGGCCGGGCGCGACGACCTGGCCGTGGTCGCCTGGCCGGGCTACCGGACGCCGTCCGGGCTCGGCGTGGACGCGGCCTCCGGCCGGTTGGCCCGCGCCGGGGCCGGGGCGCTCGGCGGGTACCTGCGCGGGCTGCCCGGCCGGGTGCGCCTGGTGTGCCACAGCTACGGCTCCGTGGTGTGCGGGCTCGCCCGGCCGCTGGTGGCCGACGTGGTGCTGCTGGGTTCGCCGGGCGTGCGCGCCGACTCGGCCGCCGAGCCGGGCGGCCGGGTGCGGGCGGCACGCGGCGCGCGGGACTGGACGAGGTGGGTCCCGGGGGTGCGGGTGGGCGACCTCGGGCACGGGGTGGACCCGGCGTTCGGGGCCCGGGTGTTCGACGCGGGGGACGCGGCGCACGACGGGTACTTCACGCCCGGGTCGCCGTCGCTGCGCGCCCTCGCCCGGCTCGTGGTGGGGGAGTCGCCGTGACGGGTCGGGACCCCCGGGTCGACGCGACGCGCGCGCTCGCGGTCGTCGGCGTGGTGCTGGGCCACTGGCTCGTCACCGCGCTGGTGCTCACCGACGACGGGCTGGTGGTGGACAGCCCGCTGCGGTGGGTGCCGGAGCTGGCCCCGGCGTGCTGGGTGCTCCAGGTGCTCGGCCTGTTCTTCTTCACCGGCGGGTTCGGGGCGGCCCGCTCGACCACGCCGTGGTGGTCGAGGGCGCGCCGGCTGCTGCCGCCGGTCGCCGGGCCGCTCGCCGTGCGGGCGGTCGTCCTGTTCGGGCTGTCGGTGCGCGGCCTGCCGCAGGGGACCGTGTGGAACACCGGGTACGCCGTCGTCACGCCGCTGTGGTTCCCCGGCGTGTACGTGCTGCTGCTGGCGGCCACCCCGCTGATGGCGCGGCTCGGCTGGTGGGGCGTCGCGCTGCCGGTCGCGCTGGTCGCGGTGGACGCCTGGTGGGCCGGCCCGGGCTGGGTGAACGTGCTCGCCGTGTGGTGGGCGCCGTGGCAGGTGGGCGTGCTGGTGGCCCGGCACGGGTGGCGCCGCTCGTGGGGTGCGGCGCTGCTCGGGACCGGCGCGGTGGCGTTCGCCGCGCTGCTGGGCCCCGGCCACCCGGCCTCTGCGGTCGGCGTGCCCGGCGCGGCCGAGTCGAACCTGTCGCCGCCCTCGGCCGCCGCGCTGGCGCTCGCGCTGGCCCGAGTGGGCCTGGTGCTGCCGGTGCGGCCGGCGTTCCGCGCCCCGGCTCACCGGCGGCGCCGCCGGTCTTCCTGCTGCACCAGAGCGCGCTGCTCGTGGTCACGCTCGTCGGCTCTGCGTTCGGCCCGCTGCGTGGCCTGCACACGCCGCCGTCGGACGCGCTACGGGTGCTGGAGCGCCTGACGTGGCTGCCGGTGTTCGGCTGCGTGCTGCTGGTCCTGCTTCGGTATGGCGGCCAGCAGCGCCGCCGCGATCGTCGCGCCGTGCAGCGCGACCACGGCCGCCGTGGGCTCCAGGACCAGCAGCGGCGGGACGCAGGCCAGCGCGGTGAGCAGCCAGGGCTTGCGGCCGTGGCAGGCGCCGGTGTGCGCGGCGTGCAGCAGGTACCAGCCGAGCAGCAGGTGGATGAGGTTCTGCAGCGGGTCGACCTCGATCACGACGAGCGTGCCCGCCGCGCCGGCGAACCCGGTCACCACGAACCCGAGGACGCCCAGCACGCCGTAGCCCACGCCGAGGGTGGCGGCCAGCCGGGTGCGGTGGGTCTCCCGGCCTCGGCCGAGGTCGGGCAGGCCGTTCCGCTCGAAGCGGTGGAACAGCAGCAGCACGGGCAGGAGCAGCAGCACCAGCACGGCCAGCCAGCGGGGCCGGGTGACGACCCAGTCGAACGCCGCGCGTCCGTCGAGCACCCCGAGAACGCCGACCAGCGCGGCCAGGGCGGTCAGGTAGCCGAGGTAGACCGTCATCGGGGCGGCGCGGGCGAAGTCCACGACCTGCCGCTGCCGGTGCCCCTCCAGCCAGGCGGTGACGCGGTCCCGCAGCAGCAGGACGACGCAGATCTGCGCGAGGCCGAGCACGAGCAGGCACACCGTGGGCGGGCTGAGGTTCGACGCCCGCTCGCCGGGCAGCGCCATCATGGTGCGCGGGTAGCCGCCGAACGTGATCAGCGCCAGTAGGGCGGGCACGGCGGCCAGCGCGAGCGTGGCGAGGACCCGGCGCGTCACGCGCCGCAGGCCGCCGTCCGCGTAGTGGAAGCCGACCTGCTGGAGCAGCAGCGCGCCGAGCACCAGGTTCAGGTAGCCGCCGCTGCGCCAGCCGAACCCGATGCGGCAGGCGTCGACGGCGATCATCAGCGCGACCAGGCCGACCGGCGCGAGCAGCCGGGCGTTGCGGTGCAGCCACGCCATGACCGGGGTCGCGGCGACCGCCACCAGGTAGAGCCCGAGGAACCACAGCGGGTGGGCGATCAGCCGCCCGAACATCTCCACCCGCGACTTGTCCACGTCCAGCAGTTCCAGCGGCAGCGGCAGGACCAGCCAGGCGAGCACGAACGCCAGCACCGGCCGCAGCAGCCACGAGATCCGCGCGGCCAGGTACCGCCCGTACCCGCCGTGGTCGGCCTGCACGGCCCGCCAGCTGAGCAGGTTCGCCTGGCCGCCCGCGAAGTAGAAGACCGGGATCGCCTGGAGGAGCCAGGTGAGCAGCCACAGCCAGTTCGCGCTGACGCCCGCCCAGTGCAGCACGGTGAGCGTCGACTGGCCGAGCACCACCATGCCGAGCGCGGCGAGCCGCAGGAACGTCGCGTACCGGTCGGGGGCGGGCCGCGGCCGCGGTTCCGGGTCCGGTTCGCGCCGGCGCGGCAGCCGTGCCACCAGCAGGAACACCACGACGGCGCTGCCGAAGCCCCACGCGAGCACCGGCTCGTGACCGGGCGGCCCCCACCGCTGCCGCCACGAGTTGAACTCCAGGCCCGCCGCGTACAGCCGCGCGGTGGCGTGGCACCGCGCGCCGTTGCCGCGCGGGTTCGCGTCGCACTGGGCGTGCATGTCCCGGGAGAGCCGGGCGTCGAGCGACTTGCGGGCGTCCCGGTCGAGGGGGCGGCCCTTCCGCTCGGCGTACCGGAGGAGGTCGTAGCCGAGGTCGTGGGCCCGGCAGCCCGTGCCGAAGTCCCACTCGGTGTCGCCGGCGGGGCCGGAGCACCCCCCGTTCGGGTCGATGGCGCGGGTGGTGCCGTCGGGTGCGGTGACGACCCGCGGGTCGCGCCCGACGACGCGGTCGAAGTCCTCGGGGAAGGCGAGCAGCGGGTTGGCGTCGCCGGGGTCGGCCATCGCCTCGACGGCGCGCGCCGCGGTCGCCACGTCGCCGGTCAGCGGGCCGGGGTCGGTCGCCCCGACGGGGCGGGACGCGATCACGCCGCACGCGAACACGGCGAGCGCGACCAGGACGAACCGGAACCAGGTCGGTAACCGGGCGAGCAACCGGAGACCCGGCCACCCCCCGGTGTCGCTGCGCGCCGCCGTGTCGTTCATCGGCGGTCCAGGTTACGGACGCGCATCGGTGGCCGCCAACCCCCTGTCCCCCTGCCACGTGGTGGGGCCTGCCCCACCGCCGGCGGTGGGACGGGTCAGGCCACCGTGCCCGACAGCGAGGCCAGGGCCATCCGCGACAGCAGCTCCGCCATCTGGTCCCGGTCCAGGTGGGCGCTGTGCGGGGTCGAGTTGATCAGGCCGAACACGGCGTGCGCGGCGGCGCGGGCGGTGGGCTCGTCCACCTCCGGCGAGGTCTTGCGGATCGTCTCGACCCACACCTCGACGTACCGCCGCTGCAACGCGCGCACCCGGCGGCGGTCCGGGTCGGTCAGGTTGGCCAGGTTCCGGATCTGCACGGTGATCAGCGCCGGGTCGTCCAGGGCGAAGTCCACGTGCCACCCGATCAGCTCGCGCAGCGCGTCCGCCGGTCCGGACGACGTCTCCACGCGCGCCACGCCGCCCTCCAGCAGCCGCTCGCTGATCTGAGTCAGCATCTCGCCGAGCATCGCGTCCTTGCTGCGGAAGTGGCGGTAGAGGGCGGGACCGGAGATGCCGACCGCCGCGCCGATGTCGTCGATGCCCACGCCGTGGAAGCCGTGCCTGGCGAACAGCTCGGCGGCGGCGGCCAGGATCTGGTCGCGGCGGGATTGCTTCACGGGCTCGGCTGGCACGCCGCCCATCTTAAGCGGCCCGCCCCACAGGCGTAAACGTTCGTTAACCGGGCTGTCGGCAGGACATTGTTTACTCACCGTGGTTATAACCCGTTAACTATTAACTTTTCCTATTTGCGCGGCTCTACCTGCTGGTAACTCTTGACGTGCTCCGCATCACACCTGCGTTGTTTCCCTCCGGGAGGCTCCGATGCGCCTTGTCCGCACCCTGTCGAGCGCCGCGCTGGCCATAGTCGCGTCGCTCGCCCTCGTCGTGCCGGCCGAAGCGGCCGCCGCCAACTACGTCGCCCTCGGCGACTCCTACTCCTCCGGGACGGGCACCGGCTCGTACTACTCCGACTCCGGGGGCTGCAAGCGCAGCCAGTACAGCTACCCGGCGCTGTGGGCGGCCTCGCACGCGCCCGCGTCGTTCAAGTTCGTCGCCTGCTCGGGCGCGCGCACCGGCGACGTGCTGAACAACCAGATCGGCTCGGTCACCGCGACGACCTCCCTGGTCAGCATCTCGATCGGCGGGAACGACGCCGGGTTCACCGACGTGATCACCACCTGCACGTTCGGCACCGACTCGACCTGCGCCAACCGGGTCAACCAGGCCAAGGCGTACGTCTCGGGCACCCTGCCGGGCCTGCTGGACAACGTCTACGCCCAGATCCGCGGCCGCGCCCCGTCGGCCACCGTCGTCGTGCTCGGCTACCCGCGCCTCTACAAGGTCCCCGGTTCCTGCAACGTGGGCCTGAGCGACACCAAGCGCGCCGCGATCAACTCGGCCGCGGACGCCCTGCACACCGTCATCTCGGCGCGGGCGGGCGCGAAGGGCTTCGCCTACCGCGACCTGCGCGGCGCGTTCGCCGGTCACGAGATCTGCTCCGGCGACTGGTGGCTGAACAGCCTGTCGTGGCCGGTCGAGGAGTCCTACCACCCGAACCGCAACGGTCAGCGGCTCGGCTACCTGCCGCAGTTGAACGCCGTCACCGGCTGAGTCGGGTCACCACCGCGGAGGGGGTCGCCACGGCGGCCCCCTCCCGCTTGTGACCGGGGGTTAACAAGCGCTAACATCTCCTCGCGTTAACGACGGCTAACCGCGAGGAGCGTGATGGACGCCCCGGTGCTGCGCAGCACGGCCGACAAGTCGGCCGACGCCTTCCGGCGCTACCACGACGAGCACAGCGCGCTCGTCCACGACCTGCGCGCCAAGCTCCGCCAAGCCGCCCTGGGCGGTCCGGAGAAGGCCCGCGCCCGCCACGTGGCCCGCGGCAAGCTGCTGCCGCGCGACCGCGTCGACACCCTCCTGGACCCCGGCTCGCCGTTCCTGGAGCTGTCCCCGCTGGCCGCCGACGGCATGTACGGCGACGAGGCCCCGGCCGCCGGCGTCATCACCGGCGTCGGCCGCGTCTCCGGCCGCGAGGTCGTGGTCGTCGCCAACGACGCCACCGTCAAGGGCGGCACCTACTACCCGATGACGGTCAAGAAGCACCTCCGCGCCCAGGAGGTCGCGCTCCACAACAACCTCCCGTGCGTCTACCTGGTGGACTCCGGCGGCGCGTTCCTGCCGAAGCAGGACGAGGTGTTCCCGGACCGCGAGCACTTCGGCCGCATCTTCTTCAACCAGGCCACGATGTCCGCCCGCGGCATCCCGCAGGTCGCGGCGGTGCTCGGCTCGTGCACGGCGGGCGGCGCGTACGTGCCCGCCATGTCCGACGAGGCGGTGATCGTGCGCGGCCAGGGCACGATCTTCCTCGGCGGCCCGCCGCTGGTGAAGGCCGCCACCGGCGAGGTCGTCACGGCCGAGGAGCTGGGCGGCGGCGAGCTGCACTCGCGCACCTCCGGCGTCACCGACCACCTCGCCGAGGACGACGGGCACGCGCTGCGCGTCGTCCGCTCCATCGTCTCCACCCTCGGCCCCCGCGCGCCGCGCCCCTGGCGGGTCGAGCCGAGCGTCGAGCCGGTCGTCGACCCGGCCGAGCTGTACGGCGTCGTGCCGACCGACAGCCGCACCCCGTACGACGTGCGCGAGGTGATCGCGCGCGTCGTCGACGGCAGCCGGTTCCAGGAGTTCAAGAAGGAGTACGGCACGACGCTCGTCACCGGGTTCGCGCGCATCCACGGCCACCCGGTCGGCATCGTCGCCAACAACGGCGTGCTGTTCGGCGAGTCCGCGCTCAAGGGCGCGCACTTCGTCCAGCTGTGCGACCAGCGGTCCGTGCCCCTGGTGTTCCTCCAGAACATCAGCGGGTTCATGGTCGGCCGCGAGTACGAGGCCGGGGGCATCGCCAAGCACGGCGCGAAGATGGTCACGGCGGTGGCGTGCGCGCGGGTGCCGAAGTTCACCGTCGTCATCGGCGGCTCGTTCGGCGCGGGCAACTACTCGATGTGCGGCCGGGCGTACTCGCCCCGGTTCCTGTGGATGTGGCCGAACGCCCGCATCTCCGTCATGGGCGGCGAGCAGGCCGCGTCCGTGCTCGCCACCGTGCGGCGCGACCAGCTCGGCGACGAGTGGTCGGCGGAGGACGAGGAGGCGTTCAAGGCGCCGATCCGTCAGCAGTACGAGGACCAGGGCAACCCGTACTACTCCACCGCGCGCCTGTGGGACGACGGCGTGATCGACCCGCTCGACACGCGCACCGTCCTCGGCCTGGCCCTGTCCACGGCGGCCAACGCCCCGATCGAGCCGGTGTCCTACGGCGTCTTCCGGATGTGATGGCGATGTTCGAGTCGGTACTGGTGGCCAACCGCGGTGAGATCGCCGTCCGCGTCATCCGGGCCCTGAGGGCCCACGGCATCCGCTCCGTCGCCGTGTACAGCGACGCCGACGCCGACGCCGCGCACGTGCGGCTGGCCGACGAGGCGGTGCGGCTCGGCCCGGCGGCGGCCCGGGAGAGCTACCTCTCGATCGAGAAGGTCGTCGAGGCCGCGCTGTCGACGGGCGCCCGGGCGGTGCACCCCGGCTACGGCTTCCTGGCCGAGAACGCCGAGTTCGCCCGCGCCTGCGACAAGGCGGGGCTGGTGTTCATCGGCCCGCCCGCCGAGGCGATCGAGGCGATGGGCGACAAGATCCGCGCCAAGCTGACCGTCGCGGCGGCCGGGGTGCCGGTCGTGCCGGGCCGCACCGAGGTCGGCATGACCGACGACGACCTGGTCGGCGCGGCCGCCGAGATCGGTTTCCCGGTGCTGCTCAAGCCGTCCGCGGGCGGTGGCGGCAAGGGCATGCGGCTGGTCCGCGAGCCGGGGGCGCTGCGCGACGCGATCGAGTCCGCCCGGCGCGAGGCGCGCGGGTCGTTCGGCGACGACGCGCTGCTCATCGAGCGGTTCGTCGGCAACCCCCGGCACGTCGAGATCCAGGTGCTGGCGGACGCGCACGGCGGCGTCGTGCACCTCGGCGAGCGCGAGTGCAGCCTCCAGCGGCGGCACCAGAAGATCATCGAGGAGGCCCCGTCACCGCTGCTCACCCCCGAGGTCCGGGAGGCCATGGGCCGGGCGGCGGTGGAGGCGGCGCGGTCCGTCGGGTACGTCGGCGCGGGCACCGTGGAGTTCATCGTCGACGGCGCCTCCGGCGACTGGTTCTTCATGGAGATGAACACCCGGCTCCAGGTCGAGCACCCGGTGACCGAGCTGGTCACCGGCGTGGACCTGGTCGAGCAGCAGCTGCGGGTGGCGGCGGGCGAGCCGCTGGGGTTCACCTCGGTCGAGTTGACCGGGCACGCCGTGGAGGCCCGCGTCTACGCCGAGGACCCGTCCCGCGGTTTCCTGCCCACCGGCGGCACCGTGCTGCTGCTGGAGGAGCCGGCGGACGTGCGGGTCGACTCGGCGTTGCGCGTCGGGCTGACCGTGGGCAGCGACTACGACCCGATGCTGGCCAAGGTGATCGCGCACGGCGCCACCCGGGCCGAGGCGCTGCGCCGGCTGCACGCCGCGCTGGGCCGGTTCACGCTGCTGGGCGTGACCACGAACGTGCCGTTCCTGCGGGCGCTGCTGACCGACCCGGACGTGCGGGCGGGCGACCTCGACACCGGGCTGGTGGAGCGCAAGCTCGACTCGCTGGTGGCCGTCGACCGGCCCGACGAGGTGCCGGCCGCCGCCGCCCTGGAGCGGCAGCTCGCCCTCGCGGGCGACGACGGCGACCCGTGGGCGCGGTCCGACGGCTGGCGGCTCGGCGACCGCGCGTGGACCCGGTGGCTGATCGACGGCGTCGAGGTGCGGGTGCGCGGCGACGAGGTGTCGGTCGCGGACGGCGAACCGGCGCGGTACGCGGTCCGGGTCGAGGGCGACCGGCTGGTCGTGGGCGGCCGGCGGTACGCGATGGCCCGGGACGGGGACGTGCTGTGGCTCGGCCGGGACGGGCACGCGTGGGCGTTGACCGAGACCAGGCCGTCCGAGGTCGCCGCGTCGGGCGCCGCCGGTCGCGGCGGTCCGGTCACCAGCCCGATGCCCGGCACGGTGCTCGTCGCGCGGGCCGCGCCGGGCGACGAGGTGACCGCCGGGCAGGCGTTGTTCGTGGTCGAAGCGATGAAGATGGAGCACACCGTCACGTCACCCGTGGCCGGCGTGCTCACCGAAGTGCACGTCCGGGAGGGCCAGCAGGTCGCCCTGGACCAACCCCTGGCCGTCGTCGTGCCCCACGAGGAGTGAGCGATGCTGGACTTCCGCCTTGACGAGGACTACGAGGCGCTGCGCAAGACCGTCGAGGAGTTCGCCCGGGACGAGGTCGCCCCGGTCATCGGCGGGTTCTACGAGCGCGAGGAGTTCCCCTACGGGATCGTCGCCAAGATGGGGCGGATGGGCCTGTTCGGCCTGCCGTTCCCCGAGGAGCACGGCGGCATGGGCGGCGACTACTTCGCGCTGTGCCTGGCGCTGGAGGAGCTGGCCCGGGTCGACTCGTCCGTCGCCATCACGCTGGAGGCGGGCGTCTCGCTGGGCGCGATGCCGCTGTACCGGTTCGGCTCCGACGAGCAGAAGGCCGAGTGGCTGCCGAAGCTGACCTCCGGCGAGGTGCTGGGCGCGTTCGGCCTCACCGAGCCCGGCGGCGGCTCCGACGCGGGCGCGCTGCGCACCACCGCCAAGCAGGACGGCGACGAGTGGGTGCTCAACGGCACGAAGGCGTTCATCACGAACTCGGGCACCGACATCACCGGCCTGGTGACCGTCGCCGCCGTCACCGGCCGCCGCGAGAACGGCAAGCCCGAGATCTCCGCGATCCTCGTGCCCTCCGGCACGCCCGGCTTCACGGTGTCCCGCAAGTACTCCAAGGTCGGCTGGAACGCCTCGGACACCCGCGAGCTGTCCTTCCAGGACTGCCGCGTGCCGCTGGCGAACCTCGTCGGCGAGCGCGGGCGCGGCTACGCCCAGTTCCTCCGCACCCTGGACGAGGGCCGGGTGGCCATCGCCGCGATCGGCGTCGGCCTGGCGCAGGGCTGCGTGGACGAGTGCCTGGAGTACGTGGGCGAGCGCGAGGCGTTCGGCCGCCGGATCGGCGAGTACCAGGCCATCCAGTTCAAGATCGCAGAGATGGAGGCCCGCACGCACACCGCGCGGCTGGCCTACTACCAGGCGGCCTCGAAGATGCTGCGCGGCGAGCCGTTCAAGCGCGAGGCGGCCATCGCGAAGCTCGTGTCGTCCGAGGCGGCCATGGACAACGCCCGCGAGGCCACGCAGGTCTTCGGCGGCTACGGGTTCATGAACGAGTACCCGGTCGGCCGCTTCTACCGGGACGCCAAGATCCTGGAGATCGGCGAGGGGACCAGCGAGGTGCAGAAGATGCTGATCGCGCGGGAGCTGGGCCTCAAGGCGTGACGGGCGGGCGGGGCGTCCGCCAGGCTTCGAACGCCCCGCCGCGCACGCCCACCAGGAAGGCGCGCCACCCGGACGCGAGGCTGATCGTCGGGCGGCGGTTCTTGCTGTCCCGCACGCGGGTGGTGCGGCCGTCGAAGCGGACCTCCACGCACTCGCCGGACGCGGTGCTGTGGCTGCTCGTGAACCAGGTGCCGGTGCGCATCAGGGCTGCTCCATCTCGTCGTGGACGCGGCGGATGAACTCCTGCGAGTCGCGTTCACCGAGCGCGAGGTCGAAGGTCTCGGTGTAGCTCGCGGTGGATTCGAGTATCACGCGGGGCCTGTCGATCAGGACACCGCTGATCGCCGTCTCCTGGTACACCACGTCGCGCAGCCTCGGCGAGGGGAAGGACATGATGCGCAGCGCGGCGCCCAGCAGCGGGTGCGCCCCCGCCGTGAAGGGCACCACGCGGAGGCGGACGCGGTCGCCCTTCCCCGCGACGACCCCCAGCAGGTGCGCGAGCTGCCCGCGCATCACCCCCGGACCGCCGATCCGCTGCCGCAGCGCGGCTTCGCCGAGCAGGACGTCGACCTTGAGCGGGTGCTCCCCGTCGAGCCTGGCCTGGCGGGCCAGGCGCGTCTCCAGGCGCGGCCCGACGTCGACCGGCCTGGTGTACGGCGTGCCGGCGCACATGACGGCGCGGGCGTAGTCGGCGGTCTGGAGCAGGCCGGGGACGATGTCCGGCGCGAACTCCGCGACGCGCTCGGCGCCCGCCTCCAGGCCGAACATCCGGACCAGCTCGTCCGGGTGGAGGTGGGCGTGGTCGTGCCACCACTCGCGCCGCTCGGTGTCCGCGCGCAGCCGTTCCAGCTCGGTCAGCTCGCCGCCCGACAGCCCGTAGAGGGAGGCCAGCTCGGCGAGCCGGGCGGCGGTGAGGCGGCGCTTGCCCGATTCCGCGGCGGACAGGTTCGTGCTCCCCATGCCGGTGGTCCTGCCGACGAACGCGGCGGTGAGGCCGAGGCGGTCGCGGTGCTCGCGCAGCCGCAGCCCCAGTTCCCACGCCTGGACCGTGCTGGAGATCGGTCCCCCGGTCATCGGATCCGTCCTGTCCGTGGTGCTGGGCGGCGTCGCTTCGGCACACAGGGTAGCGATGCGCAACCCTGTCGAGGAATCGCCACGAGATACGTATCGCGATTAGCCTCAATCCGGTGATCGCACCAGAGGGCACCGGCCTGCGCGGCCGGTTGCTGGGCCGGGAGCTGCGCCGGGTCCGGGAAGCCGCCGGCATGACCACCGCCGAGCTGGCCGCGCGCACCCGGCTGCCGCGGCGGGAGGCGGTGCCGGGGGAGGTGGTGCTGCGGGAGGGCGGTGCGGTCGGCTCGCCGACGCGCGTCCCCTTGGCGCGCGTCCCCCCGGCGCACGAGCACGACCTGTGGTGCCGGTGGGACGACGGCGACGCGGCCCGCGTGCTCAACCTGCTGTGCCGCAACGCCGTGGCGGTCGACGTGCTGGCGCCGTTCGGCATCCACCCGGCGCTGCCCGTGCTCGACCCCGCGCGCTGCACGGCGTACCTGCTGGAGGGGACGACCGGCCGCGACGACGTGACCGCCCGGGTGATCCCGCGCGACGCGGGCGCCTACCCCGGCGTCGAGTGCCACCCGGTGACCTGCTTCGGGATGACCGACGGCGCGGCGGTCGTGTTCTACGCCCACCCGCACGCCGCGCTGTTCACCGACGACCCCGGCCAGGTGCGCGAGGCGCGTGGCCTGTTCGCGCGGCTCGCCGGGTTCACCGGCCCGTAGGATCTCCCACCGGGTGCGGGCGCGTCACCCCGGGAACCTCCCGTGCCTGCCCTCCCCGGCGCGGAACCGGGTCAGCCCCGCCTCCACCTCGCGCAGCGAGACGAGCCCGTGCTCCAGCTCGTTGGCGAGCGCCGCGTCCTCCGGCAACCCCTCCTGCTCCAGCAGCGACAGCCGGTCCTCCCGCAGGCAGACCTGCGGGAACGCGGCGATCTCCCGGGCCAGCCGTTCGGCCTCGGCGCGGGAGGTCCCGTTCGGCACGACCCGGTTCGCCAGGCCGATCCGCAGCGCCTCGCCCGAGTGGACGGGACGACCCGTGAGCACCAGGTCCATCGCGCGCGACGCCCCGACCAGCCGGGGCAGCCGGACCGTGCCGCCGTCGACCAGCGGCACGCCCCACCGGCGGCAGAACACGCCGAACACGGCGTCCTCCTCGACGACCCGCAGGTCGCACCACAGCGCCAGCTCCAGCCCGCCCGCCACGGCGTGCCCGGCGACCGCCGCGATCACCGGCTTGGACAGGCGCAGGCGGGTCGGCCCCATCGGGCCGGACGGCGCGAGCGGGTCGTTGCCCCGCGCGGTGCCGATCGCCTTGAGGTCCGCGCCCGAGCAGAACGTGCCGCCCTCGCCGTGCAGCACGGCCACCGACGCGGCGGGGTCCTCGTCGAACTCGCGGAACACCTCGGCCAGCGTGTGCGCGGTCGGGCCGTCCACCGCGTTGCGCACCTCGGGCCGGTCCAGCAGGACCGTGAACACCGGCCCCGAGCGCTCCACCCGCACCGCGCTCACAGCTTCGGCGACCCCCGCTCCACGATCGCCGCGAAGTCGACGCCGCGCGGCAGCGTGCCGAACGCCACGCCCCAGTCGCCGGACAGCCGCGACGCGCAGAACGCGTCCGCCACGGCCGGGTTGCCGTACCGGACCAGCAGGGAACCCTGCAACGCCAACGCCATCCGCTCCACCAGCCGGCGCGCCCGCACCTCCAGGTCGGCGGGGTCGGCCAGCTCGTCCCCGATCGCGTCGACCGCCGCGTCCAGCCGCCGGTCGGCGCCGCGCGCCGCGTCCAGCTCGGCGAGGAACTCCGCCACCGCCTCCGGCTCCCGGGCCATGGCGCGCAGCGCGTCGAGCGCGGCCACGTTGCCCGACCCCTCCCAGATCGACATCAGCGGCGACTCGCGGAACAGCCGGGGCATGCCGGAGTCCTCGACGTAGCCGTTGCCGCCCAGGCACTCCAGGGCCTCGGCGGCGTGCGCCGGGCCGCGCTTGCACACCCAGTACTTGGTCACCGCGAGCCCCAGCCGGCTGCGGTTGCCGGCCAGCCACAGCGCCACCGTCGTCGCCGCCTCCGACTCCACGGCGAGGTCGGCCAGCACGTTGCGCATGGCCGGCTGGTCGACCAGGTACGAGCCGAACGCCCGGCGGTGCGCCGCGTGGTGCGCGGCCTGGGTGACGCCCAGCCGCATCCCGGACGCCGAGCCGAGCACGCAGTCCAGGCGGGTCGAGTTGACCATCTCGATGATGGTCCGCACGCCCCGGCCCTCCTCGCCGACGAGCCACCCCACCGCGCCGTCGTACTCCACCTCGGCGGAGGCGTTCGACCTGTTGCCCAGCTTGTCCTTGAGCCGCTGGAAGAACAGGGCGTTGCGGGTGCCGTCGGGCAGCACGCGCGGCAGCAGGAAGCAGCTCAGGCCGCCCGGCGCCTGCGCCAGCGTGAGGAACAGGTCGGACATCGGCGCGGACGTGAACCACTTGTGCCCGGTGATCACGTGGTGGTCGCCGGCCGGCACCGCGCGCGTGGTGTTCGCCCGCACGTCGGAGCCGCCCTGCTTCTCCGTCATGGACATGCCCGCGATCAGGCCGCGCTTGCCCTCGGGGGCGCGCAGCCCGAAGTCGTACTCGCGGGACGCCAGCAGCGGTTCGAAGCGCTCGGCGAGCGCGGGCGTGGTGCGCAGCGCGGGCACGGCCGCGTAGGTCATCGAGATCGGGCAGCCGTGCCCCGCCTCGGCCTGGCTCCACACGAGGAACTTGGCGGCCCGCGCCACGTGCGCGCCCGGCCGGTCGTCCCGCCACGGCGAGGCGTGCAGGCCGTGGGCGACGGCGGTGGTCATCAGCTCGTGCCAGGCGGGGTGGAACTCGACCTCGTCCACCCGGTGCCCGTACCGGTCGTGGGTGTGCAGCACGGGCGGGTGGGCGTTGGCCTGCCTGCCCAGCGCCTGCATGCGCGGGCTGCCGGCCAGCGCGCCCAGTTCGCGCAGCTCGGGCTCGGCCCACCCGGCGCCGCCGCGGTGCAGCGCTTCCAGCAGCGCCGGGTCGGCGGAGACGTCGTGGCCCTCCAGCGGCGGCACCTGGTTCGTCACCTCGTGCGTGGCGTGGGTCATAGCCGTCAGGGTACTACTCGTCGGTAACTTCGCGGGAGGTGAAAAATCGGGGGTGCCGATCTTCGGTTCCGGGCCTAACGTCGATCCGGTGAGCGATCACGGAGCAGACCACGCGAGAGCGGTGGCCGCGTTGCGCGACCAGTACGCGGCGGTCCCGCCGGGCGCGCCCGTGCGGTTGGCCAAGTCGACGTCGAACCTGTTCCGGTTCCGCGACGACCAGGCGGGCGGCCTCGACGTGGCCCGGCTCGACCGGGTCCTGTCCGTCGACCCGCGGACCCGGACCGCGCAGGTCCAGGGCATGACCACCTACGAGCGCCTGGTCGACGCCACCCTCCGGCACGGCCTGATGCCCCTGGTCGTGCCGCAGCTCAAGACGATCACCCTCGGCGGCGCGGTCGCGGGCCTGGGCATCGAGTCCAGCTCGTTCCGCAACGGGCTGCCGCACGAGTCGGTGCGCGAGCTGGAGGTCATGACCGGCGACGGCTCGATCCGGGTGGTCGGCCCCGACGACGAGCTGTTCCGCGGCTTCCCCAACTCCTACGGCACCCTCGGCTACGCGCTGCGGCTGGAGATCGAGCTGGAGCCGGTCAAGCCGTACGTGCGGCTGCGGCACGTGCCGTTCGGCGACGCGCGGCAGTGTGCGGAGGCCCTGGTGGCGATCTGCGCGGAACGGGCCTACCGGGGTGAACCGGTCGACTTCGTGGACGGCACGGTCTTCTCCGGCGGGGAGCAGTACCTGACCCTGGCGACCTTCGCCGACGGCGCGCCCGCCACGTCCGACTACACCGGCAACCGGATCTACTACCGGTCCGTCCAGGCCCGGCGCACCGACCACCTGACCGTGCGGGACTACCTGTGGCGGTGGGACACCGACTGGTTCTGGTGCTCGCGGGCGTTCGGCGTGCAGCACCCGGTCGTGCGGCGGCTCGTGCCGAAGCGGTACCTGCGGTCCGACGTGTACCGGCGGGTCGTGGCGTGGGACCGCCGGCACGGGTTCTCCGGCCGGTTGACCAAGGCGGTGCAGGAGCCGGTGATCCAGGACGTGGAGATCCCGGTGCACCGGCTCGCCGAGTTCCTCGACTTCTTCCACCGCGAGATCGGCGTCAGCCCGGTCTGGCTGTGCCCCGTGCGGCTGCGGGACCGGTCCGGCTGGCCGCTCTACCCCATGGACCCGGACGTGCTCTACGTCAACGTCGGCTTCTGGTCGACCGTCCCGCTGCGTCCGGACGAGGAGCTCGGCAGCCGGAACCGGATGATCGAGGCCGAGGTCACCCGGCTCGGCGGGCACAAGTCGCTGTACTCCGACTCGTACTACGGCGAGCAGGAGTTCTGGGACAACTACAACGGCCCCGAGTACCGGAAGCTCAAGGAGCGGTACGACCCGGCCGGCCGGCTGCCCGACCTGTACGCCAAGTGTGTGCTGCGCGAGTGAAGGGAGCGGGGGCCATGCGGTTGGCGGAGGTGTTCCAGCGGGCGGTCGGCGGTGACGGGTCCGTGGGCTTCAGCGCGTTCGACGGCAGCGAGGCCGGGCCGCGCGACGCGGCGGTCCGGATCGAGGTCCGCACGCCGGAGGCGTTGTCGTACCTGGCGTCCGCGCCGGGGGAGCTGGGGCTGGCGCGCGCGTACGTGACCGGCCACCTGGAGATCGTCGGGGACGTGCACGAGGCACTGGCGCACCTGTCGGACATGTCGTTGCGCGACCTGCCGTGGGGGCAGCGGGTCGAACTGCTGTCCACGTTGGGGCGCACGCGGCTGGCCACCAGGGTCGAGGTGCCCGCGCAGGAGCGGCGGCTGCGCGGGCTGCGGCACTCCAAGGCGCGCGACCGCGAGGCCATCGCGCACCACTACGACGTGTCGAACACGTTCTACGAGTGGGTGCTCGGCCCGTCGATGACGTACACCTGCGCGGTGTACCCGACCGCGTCGTCCACCCTGGAGGAGGCGCAGGCCGCCAAGCACGACCTGGTGGCGCGCAAGCTCGGGCTGCGGTCGGGGATGCGGCTGCTCGACGTCGGCTGCGGGTGGGGCGGCATGGTGATGCACGCGGCCCGCGAGTACGGCGTGCGGGCGCTGGGCGTGACGCTGTCGCGCAACCAGGCCGAGTGGGCGCAGAAGGCCATCGTCGAGGCGGGGCTGTCCGACCTGGCCGAGGTGCGCCACCTGGACTACCGCGACGTGCGGGACAACGGGTTCGACGCGATCAGCTCCATCGGCCTCACCGAGCACATCGGCAAGGCGAAGCTGCCCGCGTACTTCCGCTCGCTGCACCGGAAGCTGAAGCCCGGCGGCAGGCTGCTCAACCACTGCATCACCCGGGCCGACAACCGGCAGCGCGCCCGCACGGGCGGGTTCATCGACCGGTACGTGTTCCCGGACGGCGAGCTGGTCGGGCCCGGTCACATCGTGTCGCTCGTGCACGACCACGGGTTCGAGGTCCGGCACGAGGAGAACCTGCGCGAGCACTACGCCCTGACCCTGGCCGCGTGGTGCCGCAACCTGGACGACAACTGGGACGACGCCGTGCCGGAGATCGGCCTCGCCCGGGCCCGCGTGTGGCGCCTCTACCTGGCCGCCTCGCGCCTGGGCTTCGAGCGGAACGACATCCAGCTGCACCAGGTCCTGGGCGTGAAGCTGGACGGCGCCGACGCCCACTTCCCCCTGCGCCCGACCTGGCCCTGACCCGAGAGTCCGACGCTCAGGCCGCGGGAGTCCGACGCTCAGGCCTCATGAGTTCTACGTTCGGGCTCGCGCCGTCGATCCTGGGCGTAGAACTCGGTGGTCCTGAGCGTCGGACTCCCGAGACCCGGGGGTTGGGCTCTCGGATCACGTGAGGATGGGGACGATCCGGTCGACCTGGTTCGACGGGATCGCGAAGCCGATGCCCACGCTGCCCGCCCCACCGCTGTCCGACGCCGGCGAGTGGATCGCCGAGTCGATGCCGATCACCGGCCCTCCGCGTCCACCAGGGGACCGCCCGAGTTGCCGGGGTTGATCGACGCGTCGGTCTGGATCGCCTGGTAGCGGACCGGCGACGTGCCGCGGCGCGTCGTCTGCCGCGGCACGGTGACCGTGCGGTCCAGGGCGCTGACGATGCCCGTGGTCACGGTGCCCTGGAGGCCCTGGTGTCCGACGCCACGTGTTCCGGCACCGCTCGCAGAGACCCGCTCACCGCGGGAAGTCCTGTGTCATGGGCCCACTGTCGCGCCGCCGGCTGTGAGCGGCCTGAACGTCCCGTCAGGACTCGCCGAGAATCCGGGCGACCTCGTCCGCGGTCAGCGGCCCCTCGCCGAACACCGGCCCCTGCACGCCCGTCACACCGAGCTCCACCAGGCGCGACACCGCGTCCTCGCTCGTGATGCCCGCCGCGTACAGGGGGATGCCGAGCGTTCCCGCCCAGGTGAGCAGCGCCACGGCCGCCGCCTCGTCGAAGCGGTTCGCCCCGTCGGCGAGCCCCGCCACCGGCGCGCCCTGGAACTTCATGCCGCTCAACGGGAACCGCCGCAGCCGGTCCACCGGGATGTTCCCGCCGCCCACCTGGTCGAGCACGAGCCGCACGCCGTGCTCCGCGAGGTACGTCAGCTCCTCGGCCTGCTCGTCGGTGATCAGCGCGGGCAGCTGCTCGCCCAGCTCCAGCTGGAGCCGCGCCGCGGGCAGGCCGCTCTCCCGCAGCACCCGGCGCACCTCGGCCACCAGCTCGGGCTCCTGGCACTGCCGGGCCGTCAGGTCCATGGTCAGCAGCGGCGCGCGCTCGCCGAACTCGGCGTACCACTGGCCTGCGTGGTGGCACGCCTGCTCCATGGCCCACTTGCCGAGCCGCACCACCATGCCGGTCGACGTGGACAGGGACACCAGGTCCTGCGGGTCCAGCAACCCCTCGGTCGGGTGATCCCAGCGCAGCTTCGCCTCGACGGCCAGCAGCGACCGGTCCACCGGCGAGTACACCGGTTCGTAGTCCACCCGGAAGTCGCCCTGCTCCAGCCCGCCGGAGATGGACGCCGCGAGCCGCATCCGCTGCCGGTCGCGGCGGTCGCGCTCCCGGTCGTACAGCGCCCACTGCGCCTTGCCGTCGTCCTTGGCCCAGCGCACCGTCATGTCGACGCACCGCAGCAGCTCGGCTGCGTCCGCACCCCGCGCGGGCGCCACCACGATGCCCACGCTGGCGCTCACGCCCACCCCGTCGTCGCCGACCCAGACGGGTTCGGCGAGCAGGTCCACGGCCTCCTCGGCCAGCATCACGACGGTCGCCACGTCGACCGGGTCGCGGATGAGCACGCCGAACTCGTCGGGCCCGGTGCGCGCGACGTGCCCGACGCCCTCGAAGACCGCCCGCAGCTGGTTCGCGACGCCGCTCAGGACGCGGTTGCCCACCTCGTGCCCGAACGCGTCGTTCACGACCCGGAAGCCGTCGACGTCGAACACGACCAGGCCGAGCGTCGCCGGTCCCCGGCTGCCGACCGCGTTCTCCAGCCAACCCACGAACTGCTGCCGGTTGGCCAGGCCCGTCTGCACGTCGTTGAGGCTCTGCCGCAGCAGTTGGGCCTGGAGGGCGCGCACCTCGTCGAGGCTCTCCATCATGGTCACGTAGTAGGCGGGTTCGCCCAGGTCGTCGCGGACCAGGGACATCGCCACGAGCACCGGCACGCTCTCGCCGTCGGCGTGCATCAGCCTGACCTCGGTGCGCACGTGCTCGCCGAGCCCGGCGGCCAGCTGCTGGGCGCCGCGCCGCAGGACCAGCCGGTCCTCCGGGTGCAGCAGCTCGCCGGCGGTCGTGCCCACGAGCTGGTCGGCCGAGAAGCCGACCATGGCCAGCATGGCCTCGTTGCAGTCGATGACCTCGCCGTCGAGGCTGGTCACCGAGATGGCCACGGCGGTGCTGTGGAACACGGCGCGGAACTTCGCCTCGCTCGCCCGGACGGCGGACTCGGCCGTGCGGGTGGTCACCAGGGCGTGCTGGGCGCTCTTCTCCTGCTGGTCGAGGGTGTGCACGCGCAGGCCGTCGGCGAACCCGGCGGCGAGGGCGCCGAGCACGGCCATGAGCCGCCCGGTCCGCCCGGCGGGCAGGTCGAACGCGGTCGGCAGGTGCGCGCCGACGAACGTGATCGTGTGCTCCAGCGTCGTGGCGGACACGAGGCCGTGCTCGACCAGGCCGCGGCCGACGCGCAGCACGGGAGCGGTGGTGCCGTCGTGGTCCAGCGCGGCGAGCAGTTCGTCGGTGAACCCGGCGAGGATCTCCTCCAGCCGGGGGCGCGGCAGGTCGGCCATCACCGTGGAGCTGATCGCGGCGGCCCAGCGATGCGCGAAGTCGGCCCGGGGTCCACCGAGCCCGTCACGCGGTGCCGGCGCGCCTTCCTGTTCGACCATCCTCATTCAGCTCTGCGGGCCAATCGTCGAGGGCGAACCCGGGTTCCGTGCACCGCGCGATGAAATCACCGCGGTGGACCGGTGTGCGTTTTCCGGCCCGATTTCACTCGAACGGTGCAATGGGGACCGGTGGTCCCATTCGAGTTTAGTGGCCGTTGACAGGCGTGCCGCAAGACGATCTCCCCGCTGCGGGTGTTTCGGGCCGCGGAATCCCCGGGAGCGCGGAATCCCCGGGGCCGCCGAATCCCAGGGCCGCGGAATCCCAGGACGACGGAGGGCCCCGGCGCGCACGCCGGGACCCTCCTGGTGGAACGTCCTACGCGACCGCGGACAGCACCGAGGCGATCCGGGTGGCGATGCGGTCGTTGTCGGTCGGCGCGAGGCTCAGCCAGCCGTCCTCGCTGACCATCAGGTAGCGGCCCTGGGGCGTGTCGAACCACGTGATCAGGGTGCCCGCGCGCGAGGCCCGGTAGCCGCCGCCGACGGTCACGCCGAACTGGCCGCCCGCGACCCGGTTCGCGGCCAGCTCGCTGATCACGGAGGCGTCCTCGCGGGACAGGCCCGCCTTCTGGAGCGCCTCCCGCTCGTCCAGCTCGCCGCTGCCCCACGGGTCGTCGTCGTCCTCGGCCTGCTCCTCCTGCTGGAGGGTCACCGCCGCGTTGAGCGTCTCCAGCCGCAGGGACAGCGCGCTGCCCGGACCGGCCGAGCCGGCCGGCAGCACCTCGACGATCGACCTGGCCAGCGCCGTCGGCCGGATCTCCAGCACGCCGAGCTTGTCGCCGTCGACGACCGCCAGCGCCCCGCGCTCGCCGTTGGACACGGCCAGCGCCCGCACCGACCGGTCCACGTGCGCGACCGCGTCCACCGCGACGTCGTGGTCGGCGAGCAGCCGCAGCAGCTCCGCCAGCCTCGGCGCGGGCTCGCCGTACTCGGCCAGCACCTCGGCCCGCAGCCGCTTGCGCTCCTCCTCGGTCGCGCCGACGCTCGGCACGTCCAGGGGGTAGGGCAGCCGGCCCAGGCCGAGGTGGTGCCACAGCACGTCCATCTGGCGCTGGTCGAGCAGGAACTCCGGCTCGATCACGCCTGGTCGCCCTTCTTGCGGACCTTGGCGCCGCCGATCACCGACGGGGGCAGGTTCTCGCCGGGCACGTCGAAGATGTCCTCGCCCTTGATGTAGGCCGCGGCCCGGTGCTCCTTGTCCTCGCCGCCCTGGCCGCCGGGTGCGCCGCCGCCCATGGGGGCACCGCCCATCGGGGCGCCCGCCGGGCCACCGGCCACGCCCGGGCCGAAGCCGCCGGGCACCGCGGCCCGCGCGCCTGGGCCCATCGCGCCGGTCGAGCCGCCCGCGCCCATCGTGCTGCCGCCCGGGCCGAAGCCGCCCGCGCCGCCCGCGCCGCCGGAGCCCACGGGGCCGAAGCCGCCCGCGCCGCCGCCGCCGAAGCCGCCGGGCATGCCGCCCGTCGGGATGCGCGGCATGCCACCGCCGGCACCACCGCCACCGCCGGTACCACCGCCACCGGCGCCGCCCGCACCGCCGGTGCCGGGCAGACCGGTCACCGGGGGCGTGCCGGGGCTGCCCGCCGGCACGTACGCCGGGGGCCGCACGCCGGGCGGGAGGGTCCCGCCGCCCTGGCGCGGCACCGCGTTCGGGGCGGCCGGCTGGTACGGCGGCACGTAGCCGCTGCCGCCGGGCGGGTTGTACTGGCCGCCGGGCGGGGTGTAGCCCGCGCCGGGGTTGTACGAGCCGCCGGGCGTGTAGGAGGTCGACGGCGGGGTGTACGGGTTGGCCACCGGCACCTGGGCCGCCGCCGCGGCGGCCGTGGTGCCCTCGGGGCGGTACGTCGCGGCGGGGGCCAACGGCGTGGCGCCGCCGCCGTACGACCCGCTCGGACCGGTGTACGACCCGGCGGGACCGGTGTAGGACCCGGCCGGGACGGAACCGCCCGAGTAGGCGGCGGGCGCGCCGGCGCCGGCCCCACCGGAGGCGGCGGGCGCGCTGTAGGCCGGGGCGGACTGCGGGCTCGTGGCCGTCGTCGACTGGAAGGCCTGCGACTGGTTCTGGTAGGCGGTGACCGGGGCGCCCGCGGTCGCGCCGCTCGGCCGGGTCGCGTCCGACACGTCGCCGAGGGTCGGCGCGCCGGCGGACGCGAACGCCATCACCTGCGGCTCCTCGGTGCGCCCGGTGACCGGGTTGAACGGCGGGGTGAACAGCGGCGTGGTCTGGTCGACCGCGCGCGACTCGTTCTCCATCGTGTTCATGACCGTCACGGCGTGGTCGTGCAGCGCGCGCGACTGGTCGTTGGCCGCCTGCACGTCGGCGGCGGAGCTCATCAGCCCCTGGATGCCGCCCGCGGTGAACGTGCCCGTCGCCTGGTCCCAGTTGAAGTCGACCGGCTCGGGCATGGACGCCCGCGCGTTCTGCATGATCTGGCTCTGGTCCTGCACCCGCTTGCCGACCTCGACCGCGGTCTCCGCGGTGTCGGTCACCCAGTCGGCGAGCAGCTTCAGGGCGGTGCGCGCGGCGTCGGCGGCGTCACCGGTCCAGCCGGACTCGGTGAGCGCGACCCGCTCGTTGATCAGCCGCGCGGACTCGGTCAGCTCGGTGCCGAACTGGCCCCACTCCGCGCCGATCTCGCCCGTCTGGCCGGGGTCGTTGTTGTTGTGCACCGCCTCGTACAGCTCGCGGTGCGACCGGGAGGCCCAGTTCTGCGGGTCGGTGAGGACGATGTCGATGTCGTCCGGGTTCAGCTGCTTCATCTCGCCGGCTCCCGTCAGTTCCCGCTCAACCTGGTCAGCTCGCCGCCGTGCTCCTCGTCGACCGCGGTGAAGTTGCGGATCGCGCTCTGCACGGAGTCGTGGGTCTGCTGGAGGACCTCGCGGTAAGCGGTCATCACGGCCACGAAGGACCGGGGGTCGCCGTCGGCGCGGGTCTCGAACTTGTGCGCCATCCGGTCGCCGACGGGGTTCGCGCCCAGCGGGGCGGGACGGGCCAGCCGGCCCGCGCGCTCCAGCCAGGAGTCGACCTGGTCCATCTGCTCCAGGAGCATCCTGCGCATCTCCTCGCCCGTCGCGGGGTCGAGCGACACCCGGCCGGAGTTCACCGTCTCCTGGAGGGCCACCACCTGACCGCCCACGGTCAGCGGTTCGGTCACGGTGCGGGGAAGGGCCTGGGGCGGGGCCTCTTCATCCCCGGGTTCGGCGATGTACATCGGTATCCCTCGCGAAGGCAGGCTGCTGGACTGAAGCCAGCCTGACGGTTCGCCCCAACGCCGGGCCAACGCGGCCCCAACGCGGGCGTCGGGCCACCGGAAACGACTGTGCGAAACTCATCGACACACGGTGACAACGCCGAAAGGTCTTCAGCATGCGGGTGAACCTGCTCGGCCCCGTTGAGCTGGTTTCCGCAGGTGGGGAAGCCGTCCGGCTGGGTGCCGCGAAGCGCAGGACCGTCCTGGCGGCCCTCGCGCTGGAGCTGAACCGCGTGGTGTCCGGCGACCGGCTGCTCGACCTGGTGTGGGACGGCTCACCCCCGCCTCAGGCCAAAGCCGCCCTTCAAGGACATATCGCCCAACTCCGCAAGGTTCTCGCCGACGGGGTGTCGCTCGTCACCCGTGCCCCCGGCTACGTGCTGACCGGCACCCGCGAGGACGTGGACGCCTTCCGGTTCGAGGACCTGGTGGCCTCCGCCCGCGACGCCGACGACGAGCGCGCCGTCGCCGCGCTGCGCGAGGCGCTGGCACTGTGGCGCGGCCCGGTGCTCGCCGACGTGCCCGGCGACCAGCTGCGCGAGGCGGTGTCCGCGCGGCTGGAGGAGCTGCGGCTGGTGGCCGTGCAGGACCTCGCGACCAGGCTGTTCCGGCTCGACCGGGCCGGCGAGGTGGTGTCCGGGCTGCGCGACGCGGTGGACGCCAACCCGCTGCGCGAGGCCCTCGTGTCCAGGCTCGTGCTGGCACTGCACTGGACGGGACGGCAGGCCGAGGCGCTGGAGCTGTTCCACCGGACCCGCGAGCGGCTGGCCGAGGAGCTGGGCGTCGACCCGGGGCCGGAGCTGCGCGAGGCGTACCAGACCGTCCTCGCGGGCGACACCGCGCCGAAACCGCCCGTCGTGGAGCGCGCGCCCGCCCAGCTGCCGCGCGAGCACCGCGGGTTCGTGGGGCGCGAGCTGGAGCTGTCCGACCTGGGCGAGAGCCTCATGGGCCAGGACTCGGCGATCGGCCTGCTCGTCGGACCCGCCGGGGTCGGCAAGACGGCGCTGGCGCTGCGCTGGGCGCACCGGGTGGCGGGCGACTTCCCGGACGGCCAGCTGTTCGTGAACCTGCGCGGGTTCGACGAGACCGAGCCGCTTGACCCGCGGATCGCGTTGGTCGGGTTCCTGCGCGCGCTCGGCCTGACCGACTCTCAGATCGCCGTCGACCTGGAGGACCAGGCCGCCCAGTACCGGTCGCTGCTCGCCGGGCGGCGGGTGCTCGTGCTGCTCGACAACGCCCGGTCGGCGGAGCAGGTCCGGCCGCTGCTGCCGGGCTCGGCGCGGTGCCTGGTGCTGGTCACGTCGCGGCACCGGCTCGACGACCTCGTGGTCACCGAGGGCGCGACGTCGCTGCACGTGCCGACGCTGCCCGAGGAGAGCGCCGAGCACCTGCTGGCCGCGCTGCTCGGGCGCCCGCGCATCGACCAGGAACCGGAGGCCGTCGCCGAGCTGTGCGAGCTGTGCGACCGGCTGCCGCTGGCGCTGCGGATCGCGGGCGCACGGCTGGCGTCCCGTCCCCGGTGGACGATCCAGTCGCTGGTCGACGAGCTGCGCGACGAGCAGGGCAGGCTGTCCGCGCTGTCGCTGCCCGAGGCGGGGCGCGGGGTGCACGCGGCGCTGGCGGTGAGCTACCGGGAGCTGCCCGAGGGCGCGGCCAGGCTGTTCCGGCGGTTGGGGCTGCACCCCGGCACCGACCTGGACAGCTACGCGGCGGCGGCGCTGCTCGACATCAACGTGGTGAGCGCCCGCACCCACCTGCGCACCCTCGCGTACGCGAACCTGCTGCACGAGTCGACGCCCGACCGGTACTCGCGGCACGACCTCGTGCGGTTGTTCACGCACCACCTCGCAGCCACCGAGTCCGATGTGGACAACCGGGCCGCCACCGCGCGGCTGCTCGACTACTACCTGCACGTGGCCGACTCGGCGCGGGCGCACCTGTCCGACCACGTGCGACCGTTCGGGCCTCCCGAGCACCGGCCCGCGTCGTTCCCGGAGCTGCCGTCGCACGCCGCCGCGCTGGACTGGTTCACGCTGGAGGAGGCGAACCTGGGGTTGGCGCTGGACATGGCGCTGAACTCCGGCCAGCGGGAGCGGACGTGGCAGCTGGCGCTGTGCCTGGACGCGTTCCACTTCCGGCGCGGCAACCGGTTGGACCGGCTGGCCCTGTGCCGGATCGGGCTGGCCGCGGCGCGGTCGTTGGGCGACGGGCACGCCGAGGCGACGTTCCTGCTGCGGTTGGGGTCGACGCTGGCCGACCTGGGGCGGATCGACGAGGCGATCGAGGCGTGCACCCGTGCCGCGTCGTTGGCGGGCGGTGACCGCGACCTGGAGCTGGCGGCGCTGGCGAACCTCGGGTACTGCCTCATGGCCGACGACCAGCTGGACCGGGCGCAGGCCGTGATCCTGGACGCCCTGGAGGTCGCGCGGGAGGTGGGCGACAAGCGCTCGCAGGCCAGCGTGCAGAACAACCTGGCGAACGTGCTGCTGCGCAAGCACCAGCCGGAAGAGGCCCTCAGGCACGCGACCGAGGCCCTGGGCCTCTTCCCCGCGGCCCCGTCCAAGGCCCACACCGCGACCCTGCACACCGTGGGCGCGGCCTCCCAGCAGCTGGGCCGCGCCCACGAGGCCCTGGAGTCCTACCGGGCCGGCCTGGCCCTCGCGGCCCGCCTGGGCGACCGCTACCAGGAAGCCCTCTGCCACCGCGCGATAGGCGACGTGCTGGAGCAGTCGGAGGGCCAGGACGCCGCCCGCCCCCACTGGCTGGCGGCCCTCCGCCTGTACCGCGACCTGCGCCTGGCGGACGCCGACGACGTGGCCCGCAAACTGGACCTCCTCACCTACCCCTGACCCGCGAGTCGTAATCCCAGACCGGGCGAGTCGTACGTTCAGGTCCCGCGAGTCGTAACCCGAGGTCCGGCGAGTCGTACGTTCAGGACCTCTGAGTTCTGCATTCGGGCTCGGCATGTAGCCCAAGGCCCGTGAATTTACGACTCGCCCGGTCTGAACTTACGACTCGCGGGGCGCGAAGTTACGACTCGCGGGGGGTGGGTTTACGACTCGCGGGTGGGTCAGGTGGTGGCCTGGGCCGCCGCGCGGCCGGCGGTGCGGCCGGAGAAGAGGCAGCCGCCGAGGAAGGTGCCCTCCAGGGCCCGGTAGCCGTGGACGCCTCCGCCGCCGAAGCCGGACGCCTCGCCGGCGGCGTAGACGCCGGGGAGCGGGGTGCCGTCGGAACGCAGGACGCGGCCCGACAGGTCGGTGTGCAGGCCGCCCAGGGTCTTGCGGGTCAGCACGGACAGGCGCACGGCGATCAGCGGGCCGGCCTTCGGGTCGAGGAGGGGGTGCGGCTCGACCACGCGGATGAGCTTGTCGGTCAGGAACTTCCGGGCCTCGCGCATCGCGTTGATCTGCGCGTCCTTGCCGAGGCCCGAGATGACCTGGCGGTCGCGTTCGACGATCGTGCGGTGCAGGGCGTCGGCGTCGATCAGGGAGGTGCCGGTCAGGGCGTTCATCCCGGCGGCCAGTTCGGCGGCGGTGCGGCCGAAGACGAACTCGTCCGAGCGCTTCGCGAACTCCTCGACCGGGGCCACGGCGCCGGGCAGCGCGCGCTTCAGCACGGCCCGGACGTCCTTGCCGGTCAGGTCGGGGTTCTGCTCCGACCCGGACAGCGCGAACTCCTTGCCGATGATCCGCTTGTTGAGCACGAACCACGAGTAGCCGTGCCCCGTCTTCACGATGTGCTCCAGCGCGCCGAGCGCGTCGAAGCCCGGGAAGAGGGGGACCGGCAGGCGCGAACCGGTGGCGTCGAGCCACAGCGACGACGGGCCGGGCAGGATGCGGATGCCGTGCCGGTTCCACACCGGCGCGTAGTTGGCGATGCCCTCCGGGTAGTGCCACATGCGGTCCTCGTTGACGATCTCCCCGCCGGCGGCGTCGACCACCCGGAGCATCTCCCCGTCCACGTGGTCGGGCACGCCGGACAGCATGTGCTCGGGCGGCGTGCCCATGTGGGACGGCCAGTTCCGGCGCACCATCTCGTGGTTCGCCCCGATGCCGCCGGACGTGACGACGACGGCCTGGGCGGTCAGCGCGAAGTCCGACACGACCGTGCGCGACGACGGTTCGCCGCGGCCGACCGCGCTGGGTTCCAGCACCTCGCCGGTCACGCCGTCCACCACGCCGCCGGTCACCGACAGGCCCGTGACGCGGTGCCGGAACCGCAGCTCCACCACGCCGCGGGCCACGCCCTCGCGCACCCGCCGCTCGAACGGCGCGACGATGCCCGGACCGGTGCCCCACGTCACGTGGAAGCGCGGCACGGAGTTGCCGTGCCCGCCCGCCAGGTACCCGCCGCGCTCGGCCCACTGCACGAGCGGGAACCAGCGCACGCCCATGGCGTGCAGCCACGACCGCTTCTCGCCCGCCGCGAAGTGCACGTACGCCTCGGCCCACTTGCGCGGCCAGTGGTCCTCGGGCCGGTCGAACGCGGCCGAGCCCAGCCAGTCCTGGAGCGCCAGGTCGGCGGAGTCGCGCACCCTGAGCCGGCGCTGCTCGGGCGAGCCGACCAGGAACAGCCCGCCGAACGACCAGAACGCCTGGCCGCCCAGCGACGCCTCGGGCTCCTGGTCGAGCAGGATGACCTTGCGGCCGGCGTCGACCAGCTCGGCGGTGGCGACGAGCCCCGCGAGGCCCGCGCCGACGACGATGACATCCGCGTCATGTGGCATCGGGCGAGTCTAGATCGAAGCCTGCGGGCCACCGATACTTGAATTAGTTTCATTTTCGACACGCGGTTCGGAGGGCCGCCGGCCGTGCGGTGGGGGAACCGTCCGGCCGACGGCGGTCGGGCATGCGCGGGCGCACCTGCGACGTCTCGGGGAGAGGTACCGCGTCGAGGCCCGGGGGGAGTGGCCCCTGCGGTCCTGACGTCCGGTGCGGCGTCCACGTGCCGACCAGTAGTAGAACGGGCGGTGTCGAACGGGTGTTCCCCGGATGGCGCCGGGGTGTCGCGCGTCACCGGCGCGGCCACCGCCGCGCGTCACCCGTCGCGCAGCAGGGCGATCCTGGTCTCCGCCCTCGCCAGCTTCTCCCGGGCGGTGTCCGCCCGGCGGCGGGCGCGTTCGGCGGCGGTCGCCGCCTCCTGCTCGGCCTTCTGCGCCTGCCGCAGCTCCGCGCGCAACGCGGCCGAGCGCTCCTCGCGCTCGTCCAGGACCCGTTCGGCTTCGGCGACGGTGGCGTCCGCCCTGCGGACGTCCTCCCGGGCGGCGGTGATGTCGTCGCGGGCCTGGGCCAGTTCCCGCTCCCGGCGCTGCTCGCGGCGCGGGGCCAGGTCGTCGCGCGTCGGCACGGCGCCCTCGACCAACGGCCCGAACCCGGACTGCTCGGCCGGCCTCACCAGGCGACCGGCCCGGATGCGGGCCGCCAGCACGGCGTCGGCCAGCGCCGACGCCAGCGTGGCGCGCACCTGCTGCACGGCGTCCGGGCCGAGCGGCCGGCCCGCCGCGTCCGCCAGCTCCTCCACCCGCCGCACCAGCGCGCCCAGCACGGCCCGCCGCCGCGCGCCCAGCGCCCGCAGCTCGCCGCCGCGCAGCTCCTCCTGGGCGGTCCGCAGCTCGTCGCCGAGCGCCACCGCGGCGGCCAGGTCGGCGGGCGCCTCGCGGGCCAGCAGGTTCAGCGCCCACGCGGACGCGGTCGGCTTGCGCAGCGCCGAGATCCGCTTCGCCAGGGCCTTGTCGCCGCGGTCGGCGGCGAGCTGGGCGTGGGCGTCCCTGGCCGCGACGAACTCCGCCGGCGGCAGGGCGTACAGCTCGTCGGCGACCTGGTCGATCGGTTCCGCGTCCACGATGCCGACCAGTGTGCTCGCCATCGCGCCGATGTGCGATTCGTTACCGATTTCCCGTGTGGGGAATGGCTTCACCGTTGACAGTGTTTGACATTCCGGCCGGTCGGCTCTTGACTGGAGGGGTCGCCCTCGTTCTCGAGTCGTGCGGCACCTCCCGCGCGTTCGCGCAATAGCCTGAACAGTCCAATTAGGACTTCCGTATGCGGCTGTTCGTCCTATTGTCCGGCGTGACCCGGGGGGATGTGCTTGCGCTTATCTTTCCCCACGAAGGGTTTGCGCCGTGAACAACTCAGGAAGACGGTGGAGACACCGCACCAGTGCGGCCCTGCTGGCCGCCGTGCTGGGCACCACTGGGTTCGGCTTCGCCGCCGCTCCGGCACTCGCGCAGGAAGCGCCCACCAACGCGCCCGCGCCCGCCGACAAGCAACTCGACAAGCAGGACCTGGAGCTCCTGGCCGAGGCCGAGAAGGCCGGCCAGGACAACGTGACGCTCCTCGTCGCCGCCGAAGAGGGCAAGCTGGACTCCGCCGCCGACGACCTCCGGGCGCTCGGCGGCGTCGTCGAGAAGACCGAGGCCGACGTCGACTACCTCAAGGTGTCGGTGCCGCGCGGCAACGCCGAGAAGGCGGCCAAGCTGGCCTCCGTGAACGCGGTGGACGTCGACGGGCTCGTCGAGCTCGACGACCCCAAGCCGGAGGGCGCGATCACCCCGCTGCCGCAGCCGGCGCCGGGCGCGAAGACGCCCAAGAAGAACCCGTACATGCCGACCCAGGACACCAACGCGGCGCAGTTCACCGACCAGCACCCCAAGTGGGACGGTCGCGGGACCACGATCGCGATCATGGACTCCGGCATCGACCTCGACCACCCGGCGCTGGCCACCACGACGACCGGTGAGCGCAAGGTCGTCGACTGGTACAACGCGAACGCCACGAACTCCGGCGACGGCACGTGGGTGCAGGTGGCCGGCCGCTACACCGGCACGTTCACCAGCGGCGGCGCGACCTACAAGGCCCCGGCCACCGGCGGCCCGTACAGCTTCGGCCTGTTCCGCGAGTCCGCGGGCGACCTGGGCCTGGCCAACAGCGAGACCGGCGGCGACATCAACCGCGACGGCGACCGCGTGGACGTGTTCGGCGTGCTCCAGGACGTCACCACCAAGGAAGTCCGCGTGGACGTGGACGGTGACGGCGACTTCACCGACCAGACCGCGATGCTGGACTACAAGTACAAGAAGGACGTCGGTCACTTCGGCGTCGACAACCCGTCGACCCCGGTGCTCGACACCGTGGCCTTCGTGGTCCAGACGGACCGGTCGATCTACGACAACGCGGGCACCGCGTACGTCAACATCGGCATCTCCGCCCAGCACGGCACGCACGTCGCGGGCATCACCGCCGCCAACAAGATGTTCGGCGGCAAGATGACCGGCGCGGCCCCGGGCGCGAAGCTGATGGCCGTCAAGGTCTGCCTCACCACCCCGTCGTGCACCAACAGCGGCCTGATCGACGGCCTGCTGTACGCGGCGCGCAACGGCGCCGACGTCGTCAACATCTCGATCGGCGGCCTGCCCGCCCTCAACGACGGCAACAACGCGCGGTCCGAGCTCTACAACCGCACGATCGCCGAGTACAACGTGCAGGTGTTCATCTCCGCCGGCAACAGCGGCGCGGGCGCGAACACCGTCGGCGACCCGTCGGTGACCACGGACGCGGTGAGCGTCGGCTCGTACATCACCGCCGACACCTGGCTGTCGAACTACGGCTCGGTGACCAAGCAGAAGGAGGGCCTGCACGGCTTCTCCTCCCGCGGCCCGCGCGAGGACGGCGGCTTCAAGCCGACCATCGTCGCGCCCGGTTCGGCGATCTCCACCACCCCGCAGTGGCAGAACCCCGGCCCGGTGGCCGGCACGTTCGAGCTGCCCGCGGGCTACGCCATGCTGAACGGCACCTCGATGGCCTCGCCGCAGGCCACCGGCGCCGCCGCGCTGCTGATCTCCGCCTACAAGGCCGAGCACGACGGTCAGCGGCCCCCGGTCGCCGAGCTGCGCAACGCCATCAAGTCCGGCGCCAAGTGGGTCTCCACCCTCCAGGCGTACGAGCAGGGCGCCGGCCTCTTCGACACGAAGAAGGCGTGGGCCCAGCTCAACGCGCACCCGAACACCCAGGCCGTCACCACGTCGGTCGCCGTGAACACGGTGCTCTCCCCGCTGCTGGCGACGCCGAACACGGGCGTCGGCATCCACGACCGCGAGGGCGTGGTGATCGGCAAGGAGTACACCCGCACCTACACCCTGACCCGCACCACGGGTCCCGCCCGCAACCAGCAGTTCCTGGTGAAGTGGCAGGGCAACGACGGCACGTTCTCGTCGAAGTCCCTGGTCAGCCTGCCGCTGAACACGCCGGTGTCGTTCGACGTGAAGGTGAAGCCGAAGACGGCGGGCGCGCACTCGGCCGTGCTGAAGCTCGACAACCCGTCCACCCGCGGCATCGACGTGTTCACCCTGAACACCGTGTTCGCGGCCGACGAGTTCACCGCCGCGGGCAAGTACGCGGTCACCAAGTCCGGCACCATCGCCCGCAACCAGTCGAAGTCCTTCTTCGTGAAGGTGCCGGCCGGCACCAGCGCGCTGAAGGTCGACATGGCGGCCGGCGGCGCCGAGGCGGGCAAGGGCCAGGTGCGGTTCCTGCGCTACGACCCGTACGGCGTGCCGTTCGACACCACCTCGTCCACCAACTGCTACAACCCCGACGCGGGCGCGGGCTGCGCCGGTGGCTCGCCCACCAGCCGCACCGTGAGCAACCCGCTGCCGGGCGTGTGGGAGATCGTGGTCGAGGCGCGGCGCACCTCCGACGCCGACACCGCGCCGTTCTCGGTGACCGCGTCGGTGCTGGGCACGACCGTCAGCCCGAACCCCGATACCATCCCGTCGGCCACCCTGGGCACCCCGGTCGAGCGCTCCTACACGGTCGAGAACTCGCTGGCCGCGTTCAACGGCCGGCTCGTCGGCGGCACGCTGGGCAGCGCGAAGGTCGAACGCGCGACCATCGCGGACGGCGCGGTGCAGCTCTTCGACCTGACCGTGGCGCCGGGCTCGTCGCAGCTGCGCGCCACGATCGGCCGCACCGCCGACGTGGCCGCGGACCTCGACCTGTTCGTCTACAACTGCACCACCGGCACCTGCGTGCTGGCCGGTCAGCAGGCGGACGGCGACTCCGAGGAGTCGGTGACGATCAACAACCCGGCGGCCGGCGCCTGGCGCGTCCAGGTCGACGGCTACGAGGTGCCCGCGGGCACCACGGAGTACGACTACGTCGACGTCTACACCGCCGCGGGCCTCGGCTCGGTCGTGGTGACCGACGTCGACGCCGACCGCGTGGCCGGTTCGTCGTGGACGGTGCCCGGTGTGGTCACCCCCCTCGGCCTGCCAGGTGCCGGTCGCGTGCTGCGCGGTGAGCTGACCGTGCAGACCTCGGAGGGCGCGGTCGTCGGCCGCGGCGCGGTGGTCGTGCAGAACGTCGCCTGATCCCGTTCCACCCCCGTCCCGGGGCCACCTCGTTCGCGGGGTGGCCCCGGGTCCGTTCTACGGCTCGGGGTCGCGGTTGGACAGGGGCCGGTCGACGTCGACCTTCCCCACGCCCGCCAGCGCGGGCACGTCCACGGCCAGGTCCACCGGCACGGCGGCCCGCACGTAGCCGATCGCCGCGTCCGACGCCTCCACCACCGCGCCGAGCCGCTGCAACGAGGCCACGACCTCCTCGGTCCGCCCCTGTTCGGCGGCGATGGTCAACGTCACCGTGGGCACGCCGTCGCGCTTCGCCTCGGCCACCGAGTCCTCCCCGTTCGGGCTGAGGGCGGGCGCCGCCGCGCCCGCGGAACTCGTGAGGGGCAACGTGGTCCCCTGCTCGACGGGGTGCGCGCCGCACCCGGCCAGCACCAGCCCGAGTCCCGCCACCGCCAACGCTCTTCTCATCCACGCCTCCACGCCGGGTCCTGTTCCCAGGACGGAATGGTCGGTCATCGCGGTTGCACCGGTTGCTCCGGCCCGCTGAACGCCTGCACGCGCTCCTGGCCGTCCGCGCTGTCGCCGAACACGCGGTTGTCGGCCGACCCGTTCGACGGCTGCTCCACCACGCGCCCGTCGACGGCGCGGGGCAGGTCGCGGACCCGCACCTGCGGCAGCGCCGACGGGTGCTTCGACCGCACCCACGCCACCAGGTGCTCACGCGCCACGCACCTGAGGTCCCAGAGGCGACCGGCGTCCGAGGCGCTCACCAGCGCGCGCACCCGCACGAACGAGCCGACCGCGTCGGTCACCTGGAGCACGCACACGCGGCCGTCCCACAGGTCCGTGCCCTCCATGGCGTGCCGCAGCTCCTGCCTCAGGTCCTCGACCGGCACCGTCCAGTCGAGGTCCAGCTCGACCGTGCCGAGCAGGGCGGACTGGGTGCGCGTCCAGTTCTCGAACGGCGTCTTCATGAAGTACGACGTGGGCAGGATGAGCCGCCGGTCGTCCCACAGGTGGATGACGACGTAGGTCAGCGTGATGTCCTCGATGCGGCCCCACTGCTTCTCCACGACCACCACGTCGTCGAGCCGCACGGCGTCGCTGAACGCGATCTGCACGCCCGCGAACACGTTGCCCAGCAGCGACTGCGCGGCCAGCGCGGCGATGGCGCCGATGACACCGGCCGAGGCCAGGATCGAGGTGCCCGCGGCGCGCGCGCTCGGGAAGGTCATGAGCACCGCGGCGGCGGCCAGCACGCTCACCACGACCACGGTGACCCGTCTGACCAGCGTGATCTGCGTGTGCACGCGCCGGGCGTGCCTGTTGTCGGACACGTCCACGCGGATGCGGGCGAGCGTCGCGTCCTCGATCACCACGAGCAGCGAGGCGAGCAGCCAGGCGCCGGCGAGGATGAGCGCTATCCCCGTCGCGTGCAGCAGCCCCGGCCGCCAGTCCCCGCGTGCGACCAACCCCAGCGAGAACTGCACGGCGACCAGGACGGCCACCACGACGGCGGGTTTGTGGGCGTGCCGGGCGAGGCCCGCGAACAGGTCGGACCGCCTGCCGATGCGGCGGATCACCCGGTGGACGAGCGTCACCACCGCCAAGGCGACCAGCAGCGAGCCGGCGAAGGTCAGAACGGCTGCGAGCAAGGGAAGGGCACCTCCTCGGGGACACGGGCACGTCCTCGGGTCCGTACCCACCATCCGGGAAGATCACCCGTTCGGGAGAGTTTCGCCACTGGGAACCCGCGCGCGGAACCGCGTTCGGCCGTTCGCCGCGCCGCCGGCGGGGTGCGGCGCGTAGCTTCGCAGGGGCTACGCACGAGTAACGCAGTGGAGGCACCGGTGCACGTGGAGTCCGAGGGCGCGCGGTTGGCCGTCCACGAGCGGGGCGACCGGTCCGCGCCGACCGTCGTGCTGGTGCACGGCTTCCCGGACACGCACCGAGTGTGGGACGGCGTGGCCGCCGAGCTGGCCGGGGAGTTCCACGTGGTCGCCTACGACGTGCGGGGCGCGGGGGCGTCGTCCGCGCCGCGCGGGCTGGCCGCGTACCGGCTGCCGGTCCTCGCCCGCGACCTGCTCGCGGTGGTCGCCGCCGTCAGCCCGGACGCGCCCGTGCACGTCGTGGGGCACGACTGGGGCTCGATCCAGGCGTGGGAGGCGGTGACGACGCCCGGCGCGCCCATCGCGTCCTTCACGTCGGTGTCCGGGCCGTGCCTGGACCACGTCGGGCACCTGCTGCGCCGGGAGCGCGGGCCCCGGCACCTCCGCCAGCTGCTGCACTCCTGGTACATCGCGGCGTTCCACGTGCCCGTGGTCGCGCCGCTCGTGTGGCGGCACGTCGTGGGCCCGCGCTGGGGGGACGTGCTGCGGCGGGTCGAGGGCGTCTCCGCCGACGTGCAGCCGACGATCGTGCGCGACGGCGTGAACGGCATGGCGCTGTACCGGGCGAACTTCGTGCCGCGCCTGCGGTCGCCCCGCGCGCGGCGCACGGACGTGCCCGTGCAGCTCGTGCAGCCGCTGGGGGACCGGTACGCGACCCCGGCCGTCTCGGAGGACGTGGAGCGGTGGGCGACGGACGTGCGGCGGCGGGAGCTGGACGCGGGCCACTGGGCGCCCGTCACGCACCCCCGGGCGCTGGCCCGGCTCGTCGCGGAGCACGTCAGGGCCCACACGCGGTGAGCCCGGCCTCCGCCGTCCGCCGGCGGGCGATCTCGCGGCCCAGGTTCCAGGTGCGCCAGTCGTCGGCGGTGAACGGGCCGCGCATCGCGAACGCGCAGTCCCGCAGGTGGTCGGGCAGGGTCAGGATCGCGGGCACGGCGTCGTCGGACAGCGTGCTCAGGTAGGGCAGGTCGATCGTGCCGGACCGCTGCCAGCGCTCGACGTTGCGCTCGGCGACGAACCGGTCGGGGTCGAGGGCGGCGAGGACGAGCAGCGCGCCGAACCCGGTGGCCACCACCGCCCTGGCGAGCCACGCGCCGTCCAGCTCCACGCCCGCGGCGATGACCAGCAGGTAGACCACGCCCAGCCACAGCTCGCAGGCGAGGACCAGGAGGCGGGGCACGGTGAACCCGTACGCCTGCTGGTAGAGCCACATGCGGGTCAGCGCGCTCGCCACGATCACCAGGGTGAGCACCGCGAGCGCGCCGAGCAGGCCGCGCAGCCACGTCCGGTCGCGGTCGGTGTCGAGCCGGGCGAACCGCGCGACCGGGGCGATCACGCCGAGGGTGAGCACGGTGACCGCCAGCAGCTGCCAGAAGCCGGTGCGCGCGTACCCGGAGTAGGTGAGGCCGTCGGTGGTGACGACGTGCGCGTCACCGGCGAACAGGGTCGTGAGCTGCACGCCCGCGAACGCCGCGAACAACGCCACCAGCGCGCCGACCGGCAGCGCCCAGTCGCGGCGGGCGACGCGGCGGGCCGGCCGCGCGGTCCCGTCCAGGTCGACCGGCACGGCCAGCAGGTGGCACGCGCCGAGCACGCCCAGGGCGACCAGCGGGAACACCACGAGCGCCTGCCCGTCCGCCTCGGGCGTCAGCGTGCCGAGCAGGTCCGCGAACGACTCGTCGGCCCCCGCGAGCAGCGGCACGAACACCAGCAGCAGCGCGACGGTCACCAGCACCGGTCGCGCCGCCGCCGGCACGCCCCCGCCCCGGAGCCCGCGCGCCAGCCACGGCAGGGCGCGGAACGAGGCCACCGGCACCGCCGCCGAGCCCAGCACCAGCCCGCGCGCGGTCCGCCCCCCGGCGACCGCGAGCGAACCGGCCGCGCACCCCGCCACCGCGCACAGCGCGAACAGCCACTCGGCGGCGAGGAACGCGCCGACCGCGAACAGCGCCGTCGACAGCGCCGCCCAGCCGGGTGCGACCCGGCGCAGCAGGCCGAAGACGACCAGCGCCGTCAGCACCCACCCCAGGCCGGGCCGGTCCAGGGGCAGCAGCACGGCGCCCGCCGCGCCGGCCACCGCCGCGGTCAGCAGAACGCGGTTGGGGGTCATCGGGTCGTCCTCCGTGGCGTGCGTGGTCGCCGCCCGGGCCGGGCGGGCGGGGAAGCGGTCCGGTCAGGCGTGCGAGCCGTGCCGCCGGTCCGCGCGGGCGGTCGCCGGCAGCACGGCGCGTATCCGGCAGCCCGGCCCGTCGACCACGGCGATCGTGCCGCCGTGCAGGTCGACCACCCACCGGGCGATGTTGAGCCCCAGCCCGGTGCCCCCGCCGCCGGCCCGCTCACCCCGGGTGAAGCGCTCGAAGACCCGGTCCCGGTCCCGGGGGGCGATGCCCGGCCCGTCGTCCGCGACCTCCAGCACGAGGTCCTCGCCGACCGACGCGGTCACCCGCACCTCGCCGCCCGCCGGGCCGTGGCGGGCGGCGTTGTCGAGCAGGTTGGCGACCACCTGCGCCAGGCGGGCCTCGTCGGCGTGCACCGTGGCGCCCGGCGGCGTGACCTCCACCGTGAACCGCACGCCGCGGGCGGCGACGGAGGCCTCCGCCACCACGTCCGAGAGCAGGGGCTCCAGCGCGAACTCGGCCTTGTCGAGCCGGTGCGCGCCGGCGTCGATGCGCGACAGGTCGAGCAGTTCGGCGACGAGCCTGCCGAGCCGCTCGGTCTGCGCCAGGGCCGTGCGCATGGTCGCCGAATCCGGCTCCACGACCCCGTCCACGACGTTCTCCAGCACGTTCTGCAACGCCGTGATGGGGGTGCGCAGCTCGTGCGACACGTTCGCGATCAGCTCGCGCCGCTGCCGGTCGGCCGCGCCCAGGTCGGCCGCCATCCGGTTGAACGCGACGGCCAGTTCGCCGACCTCGTCGCGCGCCGTCGCCCGCACCCGCTGGCTGTAGTCGCCGGCCCGCATGGCCCGCACCGCCGCCGTCATCGCCCGCAGCGGCCTGGTCATGCCGTGCGCGAGCACCTGCGACGTGACGACGACGATCACCATCGTGCCGATCGTCGTGTTCGTCGGCAGCCAGCCGATGCGGTACCAGAAGAACGCGAACCCGGCGGCGAACGCCGACACCAGCAGGATGCCGATCTTCAGCTTGATCGACCGCACCGGGTCCAGCGGGCGCGGCAGCAGCTCCGCGACCGCCTCGACCGCCGACCGCAGGCTCACCGCGGCACCTCCAGCGCGTACCCGACGCCGTGCACGGTGCGGATCAGGTCCGTCCCGAGCTTGCGCCGCAACGCCTTCACGTGGCTGTCGACCGTCCGCGTGCCGGTGCCGTCGTGCCAGCCCCACACCTCGCTGAGCAGGCGTTCCCGCGACTGCACGGCGCGGGGCCGTTCGGCGAGGTGCACCAGCAGCTGGAACTCGGTCGGCGTCAGGTGCGCCTCCTCGCCGCCGCGCAGCACCCGCCGCTCGGCCAGGTCGATCTCCAGGTCGGCGACGGCGATGCGGGTCGCCGCCGCCGACGCCGCCCGCTCCACGCGCCGCAGCAGCGCGTGCACCCGGGCGGCCAGCTCGCGGATCGAGAACGGCTTGGTCAGGTAGTCGTCCGCGCCGACCGCGAGCCCCACGAGCAGGTCCGTCTCGTCACCGCGCGCGGTCAGCATGAGCACCGGCACGGGCCGCCGCGCCTGGATGCGCCGGCACACCTCCAGCCCGTCGAAGCCGGGGAGCATGACGTCCAGCACGACCAGGTCGGCATCACCGGCCCGGTCGACGGCGGTCGGCCCGTCGTGGGCCAGGAGCACCTCGAACCCCTCGGCGCGCAGCCGCGCGGCCACCGCCCCGGCGATCGTCAGGTCGTCCTCGACCACCAGCACCCGGCGTGTCATGCGACCGACTCTAGGTCGGGGCCGTGGAGGCGGGCGGTGGAGGTTGTGAACGTCGTGTGGAGGACCACCACCCGTCCGGGAGCGTTCCCAACCGCGGGCCGGCCTGGTTTGCTGGGTGCGGGCGGGCTCCGAGGGGAGGAGAACGGTCGTGCGACGTGCGCTGTGCGGTGCCGCGGTGCTGGCTGTCGTCTGGTGGCCTGCTGTCGTCTGGTGGCCTGCTGTCGTCTGGTGGCCAGGGGTCGCGTCCGCGGCCACCGGCGTCGAGGTGCTGGAGGTGCCGCCGGGCACCACGGGGAGCAGGGCCGTCGCGGTCAACGCCGCGGGCGTGGTCGTCGGCTCCGCCCGGGTGGACGGCCGGAACCGGCCGGTCCGCTGGTCGGCCGACGGCGAGCTGACCGAGCTGGGCCTGCCGGACGGGGTCGGCGTGGTGGCCGGGGTCGACGACGCCGGCCGCGCCTACGGCACCTCCGGGTCGAGGGCGACCCGGTGGGAGGCCGACGGCTCGCCGACCGCGCTCGACGCCCTGCCCGGCGGCCGGTACGCCCGGGTGCTGGCGGTGAACCCGGCCGGTGTGGCCGTGGGCACGGCCTCGGACGCCGCCGGCGCGCGCCACGCCGTCCGCTGGGACGTGGACGGCCGCGTCACCACCCTGCCCGGCGGCGTCCGGGCCGAGGCCGTGGACGAGGACGGCGCGATCGCGGGTGTCGACGACGCCGACCGGCTCGTGCGCTGGGACGACGGCGCGCCCACCGGACCCGTGACCGTGCCCGGCAGCACCCGGACCTGGGTCGAGGCCGTGCGCGGCCCGCACGTGGTCGCCCAGTTCTCCCGCGAGGACCGCACGAGCTACGCCGTGCGCTGGGACGGCGGTGGGGCGGTCGAGCTGCCCGCCACCGAGTACGGCGTGCTGCGGGCGGTCGGGCCGGACGGCGCGGCGTACGGCTCGTGGGAGGGCAAGGCCGTGCGGTGGGACCTCGGCGGCGCCCTCACCTCGTTCGACCTGCCGGACGGCTACGGCGGCGGCCAGGTGGAGTTCGTCGCCGACTCGGGCGTGAAGGCGGGCATCGCCCGGGGCGGCCCGAGCCACCGCCCCGTCCGCTGGTCGCCGACCGGCGAGGTCGAGCTGCTGCCCGTGCCGGGCGGCGAGACGCAGGGCTTCGTCGCGGGCCTCAACGACGCCGGCGTGGCGGTCGGCCAGCTGGAGGGGCGTGCCGTGCGCTGGCCCGTCGGTGGGCCCGCCTAGGGTGACCGCGTGGGCGAGGCTGTGCTGGAAGCGGTGTTGGAGAGGATCACCTTCGCCAACGAGGAGACCGGGTACACCGTCGCGAGGGTCGACCCGGGGCGCGGCGGGGACCTGGTGACCGTGGTCGGGGCGCTGCTGGGCGCGCAGCCCGGCGAGTCGATCCGGATGCGCGGCCGGTGGGGCTCGCACCCGCAGTACGGCAAGCAGTTCCACGTGGACGACTACACGACCGTGCTGCCCGCGACCATCCAGGGCATCCGCCGCTACCTCGGGTCCGGTCTGATCAAGGGTATCGGGCCGGTGCTGGCGGACCGGATCGTCACCCACTTCGGGGTGGACGCGCTGGACGTCATCGAGCACGCGCCGGAGCGGCTGGTCGAGGTGCCGAAGCTCGGGCCCAAGCGGACGAAGATGATCGCCGCCGCGTGGGAGGAGCAGAAGGCGATCAAGGAGGTGATGGTCTTCCTCCAGGGCGTCGGCGTGTCCACGTCCCTCGCCGTGCGCATCTACAAGCAGTACTCGGACAAGGCGATCGACGTCGTGCGCGAGGAGCCGTACCGGCTGGCCACCGACGTGTGGGGCATCGGCTTCCGCACCGCCGACGTGATCGCCAAGGCCGTCGGCATCCCGCACGACAGCCCGCAGCGGATCAAGGCGGGCCTCCAGTTCACGCTCGGCGAGGCCACCAACGACGGCAACTGCTACCTGCCCGAGAACGAGCTGATCGGCGCGGCCATCAAGATCCTCCAGGTCGACGCCGGCCTGGTCATCGAGTGCCTGGCGGAGCTGGTCGGCGAGGAGGGCGTCGTCCGCGAGGTCATGCCGGACGGCGAGCCCGCGATCTACCTGCTGGCGTTCCACCGCGCCGAGATCTCGCTGGCCAACCAGCTGCTGCGGCTGCTGGGCACGGAGGCCGAGCGGATGCCCGCGTTCCAGCGCGTGGACTGGGCGAAAGCGTTTGCGTGGCTGGGCGCGTCATTGGAGGACAGGCAGCGCGACGCCGTGCGGCTCGCCCTGACCCGCAAGGTCGCCGTGCTGACCGGCGGCCCGGGGTGCGGCAAGAGCTTCACCGTCCGCTCGATCGTCAAGCTGGCCGTCGCCAAGGGGGCGAGGGTGGTGCTCGCCGCGCCGACCGGGCGCGCGGCCAAGCGGCTCACCGAGCTGACCGGGCACGAGGCGCGCACCGTGCACCGGCTGCTGGAGCTGAAGCCCGGCGGTGACGCGGCCTACGACCGCGACCGGCCGCTGGACGCCGACCTCGTCGTGGTGGACGAGGCGTCCATGCTCGACCTGCTGCTGGCGAACAAGCTGGTCAAGGCCGTCGCGCCGGGCGCGCACCTGCTGCTCGTGGGCGACGTCGACCAGTTGCCGTCCGTCGGCGCGGGCGAGGTGCTGCGCGACGTGCTCGCCGAGGGCGGCCCCATCCCGAACGTGCGCCTCACGCACATCTTCCGCCAGGCGCAGCAGTCCGGCGTGGTGACCAACGCCCACCGCATCAACTCCGGCGACTACCCGGTCGTGCAAGGCATGCCGGACTTCTTCCTGTTCCCCGTGGAGGAGGCCGAGGAAGCGGCGGCGCTCACCGTGGACGTCGTCGCGAACCGCATCCCGCGCAAGTTCGGCCTGAAGCCGCGCACCGACGTGCAGGTGCTCGCACCGATGCACCGGGGTCCGGCGGGCGCGGGCGGGCTGAACGCGTTGCTCCAGGAGGCGTTGACACCATCCACACCGGACCTGCCCGAGCGCCGGTTCGGCGGCCGGGTGTTCCGGGTGGGCGACAAGGTCACCCAGATGCGCAACAACTACGAGAAGAACGTGTTCAACGGGACGCTCGGGATCGTCACGGCGATAGACGCCGTGGAGCAGAAGTTGACCGTTCGGACCGACGAGGAAGAGGACGTGGACTACGAGTTCGGGGAGCTGGACGAGCTGACCCACGCCTACGCCATGACGATTCACCGCTCACAGGGCAGTGAGTACCCGTGCGTCGTCATCCCAATCACCACGAGCGCGTGGATGATGCTCCAGCGCAACCTGCTCTACACGGCGGTGACCCGGGCGAAGAAGCTCGTCGTCCTGGTGGGTTCCCGGAAGGCGATCGGTCAAGCGGTCCGGACGGTGGGCGCGGGCCGCCGGCACACCGCCCTCGCCCACCGCCTGTCCCACCGGCTCCAGGCGGCCTGGTGACCGTGCCCGCGCGGTCCTTCGAGGTGTTCCCGCGCAGCCTCCGCTGACGCGCTAGCGCATCGGGAACGCCACGTCGCACACCTCGTCGCCAGGTCCGGCGGCCGCGAAGTCGGTGAAGTAGACCTCGCGCGGCGCTCCGGCGACCGCGTGGCCGTTCTCCTCCAGCCACGCGGCGACCGCGTCGAACGCCGACAGGATCTGCGGGAACACGACGTGCGCCTTCGGCAGCCGGGCGTACGCCTCGCGGTGCGCCTCCTCGACGCGGTGCGCGGCCGTCACCTCCGCCCCGCCCGGCTCGATCGGGAAGCACAGCTCGACCGGCCCGTCGCTGTCCTCGTTGACCTCGCCGTGGTACACGACGTACGGCGCTCCGGCCGCACCGCCGAACGGGGCCGCGGCCCGCTCCGCCCGGACCATCGCCGCGCCGATCCACTCCACCAGCTCCGGCTGCCGCAGGTGCCGCTGCTCGGTGAGCACGACCTGCGCCGCCACGTCCCGCTGCCTGATCTCGTACATGTCCGACAACCCCTCGCCTCCGGCCAACACGACGCGGAGGTGCGCGGCCAGCGCGCGCTGCACGGCCATCCGGTGCTCGACCCCGTCCCAGTACCGGGCGACCAGGTCGGACCGGCGGTCCTCGGGCGCGGCCACGATCGTGCCGACCAGGGCCAGCGGCATGTCGAGCCGCCGCAGCAGCGCCACCAGGCGTGCCGGCGCCAGCTGGTCCTCGCGGTACCGCCGGTAGCCGGTGGCCGGGTCGACCGACGCCGGTCGGAGCAGGCCCTGCCGCTCGTAGAGCCGCAGCGCCTTCACCGACAGCCGTGAGCGCCGGGCGAACTCCCCGGTCCCCAGCAACCGCGTCCCAGGTCCTGGCACCACCCGCACATCCTCCACGGGAAGACCGTGCGGGCCGCCCCAGGGGCCGGGTCAAGCGGCTACTGCCGGTAGCCCTCCACGGTGCCGGGGGAGCGGGGCTCCGCGCCGTCCGGGTCCAGGCCCGCAGCGCGGCGGGCGCGGCGCCGGCGGAGCAGGTCCCACGTCTGGTCCAGGGCGACTTCGAGGTCGCGCAGCCGGCGCACGTCACCGTCGGTCAGGCCCTCGCCGACGCGCGAGCCCTCCAACCGGTGTTCCTCGTCCACCAGCTGGGTGATGCGCGCGACGAGTTCTTCGTCAGTCACGTCTCCTCCTCCATCCGGACCGGGATCGGGTACCTCCCGGCCGCCGGCCGAAACGCCGCGTGCGCGACCCCGTGGGAATGACCGGTCGGCGGGTGTGCACCGGCGCGGTTTTGCCCCATCCTCCGATCACCCTGCATTGGAGGAAACACCGTGAAGTCGACCGGACGTTCACTGCTGACACTGGCCGCGGCCGGTGTCGTCGGGCTGGCGGTGGTCACCGCGAGCCCCACGACCGCGGGCCCCGCCCCCGAGGTCGCCCAGGCCCAGGCCGGCCCCACCTACGTGTACAAGGTCCACGCCCCGCTCGGGAAGAGCGCCCAGGACCTGCTCGGGCGCGGCTTCGACGTGCTGGAGGACCGGGACGGCGATCACCTGTTCGTGTTAGGCGGTGCCTCCACCGGCGCCGACCTGGCGACGGCGGGCTTCAGCGCGGTGATCGACGAGGTGCTGCCCGCCCCCGAGTGGCAGCCGCCGGCGAAGAAGTCCCAGTCGCCCACCTTCGACGCCGCCGACGTCAACGAGACCTACTACGGCGGCTACCGCACGATCAACGCCCACTGGTCGCACCTCGACCTGGTCGGGCGGAACTACCCGGCCCTCACCACGGTGGTCGACTACGGCGACTCGTGGAAGAAGACCCAGGGCGCGGGCGGCTACGACCTGCGCGCCGTGTGCATCACCAAGAAGAACGCGGGCGACTGCGCGCTGAGCCCCACCGCGCCCAAGCCCCGGTTCTTCGTCATGGGCCAGCTGCACGCCCGCGAGCTGACCACCGGTGACGTGGCGTGGAAGTGGATCGACCACCTGACCCAGGGCTACGGCACGGACGCCGAGGTCACCGCGCTGCTCGACACCACCGAGGTGTGGGTCGTGCCGATCGCCAACCCGGACGGCGTGAACATCGTCCAGCAGGGCGGCAACTCGCCGCGCTACCAGCGCAAGAACGCGAACGACACGCACGGGTCGGGCTGCTCGGGCACGTCGTCCTCGCAGATCGGCGTCGACCTCAACCGCAACACCGACTCGCACTGGGGCGGCGAGGGCACCTCGTCCAGCCCCTGCGCGCAGACCTACAAGGGCCCGAGCGCCAACTCCGAGGTCGAGACGCGGGCGTTGCAGGCGCTGTGGCGCAACCTCTACCGGGACCGGCGCGGCACGGGCGTCACCGACGCCGCCCCGGCCGACACCACCGGCGTCGTCGTCTCCATGCACAGCTACTCGAACCTGGTGCTGTTCCCGTGGGGCTGGACGACCCAGTACAAGGCGGGCAACGACGCGCCGCTGCGCGCGATGGCACGGGACCTGGTGGGCCTGGCCGGCTCGGGCTGGCAGTACGGGCAGCCCGGTGAGGTGCTCTACAACGCGGCGGGCGCGACCGACGACTGGGTGTACGACGACCTGGGCGTCGCCTCGTTCGTGTGGGAGATCGGGCCGTCGTCGGGCACCTGCTCGGGCTTCTTCCCGGCCTACTCGTGCCAGGCGTCGACGTTCTGGCCGAAGGTCAAGCCGATGCTGATGTACGCGGCGAAGAAGGCGACCAGCCCGTACGGCGGCGGCGGGAACCCGCCCACCGACTGCGCGAAGGCCACCAACGACGCCGACGTGGCCATCCCGGACAACGGCCCGGCCGTCACCAGCACCATCACCATCGCCGGGTGCACGGGCAACGCCTCGTCGACCTCGCAGGTGGAGGTGCACGCCGTGCACACCTACCGGGGCGACCTGGTGCTCGACCTCGTCGCGCCGGACGGCACGGCGTACCGGCTGAAGTCGTCCAACAGCGACAGCGGCGACAACATCGACACCACCTACACGGCGAACGTCTCCGCCGAAGCGCGCAACGGCGACTGGAAGCTGCGCGTGCAGGACGTGTACTCGGCCGACACCGGGTACCTGAACTCGTGGAGCCTGACCCTCTAGGCGAATTCGAAGAATGCTCGAAAAGGGCCTGCGGGGGATCGCCCCGCAGGCCCTTCGCTTTTCGCCGCCCCGATGTCCGGGGAACGCGGGATCAGAGCAGGTCGACGATGACCTTCGAGACGTCGATGTCGTCGATCAGGTCCAGGTCGTCGACCGCGTCGACGATGATGCCCTTGAAGACCAGGTTGTCCTCGACGTCGACGTCCTTCAGGACGTTCTCGATCGTGACCTCGAGCAGGTCCAGCTCGGTGCCGTTCAGCACCTTGTTGTTGCCGAGGATGTCGCCGAAGGTGATGACCGCGTCGGGCAGCACGTCCACGTCGACGTTGATGCTGCACGTCACGACGTTGATCAGCCCGAGCGGGTCCGAGTTGACGCACGAGGCGTCGGGGGTGGTGGTCGCCTGCGCCGCGGTGGAACCGCCGAACACCAGCGCGCCGGTCAGCGCGGCGAGGGCGGCACCCGAGACAAGACGCTTCAACACGAGGACTCCCTGGTTTTCCGTTTCCGTTGGCGCCGGTCGGCGCTGCTCGAAGAAAAGCAGAAGACGGCTGCGGGCCGCACGGGTCCTTTCGTGTGACGGACGAAAAGAGCCGGCGAAATTCCTCTTTTCGTCGGACGCCCTCGTCGCGCGATCGGACGTCCATTATTTTCGGCCCCGATGTATCCGTATCCGGCGTTTCCCGTCGGGCCGCCGGCCCAAACTGGTCTGCTCGTGGGAGTCGCGCGCGAGCCGCTCCGGGGGCGTCGTCGCGCTTCGTGCCGGGTGTCCGCAAGCGTGCGGCGCGGAACGCCTGCGACCGGGTGGCGACGCGCCCGCAAACACGTCGGAACGGGTGATGACGGAACAGCGGGCAGGTGGTGTGACCTACTTCACCGGTCGCACGGCTCGTCGGCGGGATGACGGTCACGGTTCCTCCGCCGGGGTCGGGGTCCCGGCGGGGTCCGGGGCTCCGACCAGGTCGCCGAGGTCGCGCAGGGTGCCGGTGACCGCCCGCAGCTCCGGGAGGGCGATCCGCCCGCCCAGCTCGTTCGCCCACTCCGCCTGCCGCCGCTCGACCTCGCGCAGCGCGCGGCGGCCCCGGTCGGTGAGGACGAGCAGCCTGGCGCGCCGGTCGGCCGGGTTGTCCCGCAGCTCCACCGCGCCCTCGCGCGCCAGGGCGTTCGCGGTCTCCCGCACGGCCTGCCGGGTGAGGCCCATGGCCCGGGCCACCTGCGCCACCGTGCACGGGCCGTGGTCCACGACGCCGAGCACCTGCCAGCGGGCACTGGTCAGCCCGGAGGGGGCGGTCAGCCGGTCGCCGGCGGCGAGCAGCAGTCCGTTGAGCCGGAACACCTCGACGAGCAGGTCCGAGAACTCCCGGCCGCGGCCGGTCAACGCGGTCATCCCCGGAAGCTCCCAGATTGACAAGTACTTGTCAAAGTTGTCGTCCGGGCACGTCGAAGGGCCCCTGCGGTGGTCCGCAGGGGCCCTTCGGGTCGTGCCGGGAGGGTTACTTCAGGCCATTGCTCATCGCGGTGATCAGCTCGCCGTTCGCGGTGTCGCCGTCGAGCGCCCAGAAGAACGCGCCGCCGAGGCCCTGGCTCTTGGTCCACGACATCTTGCCGCCGATGGTGGCGGGGGTGTCGTAGCTCCACCAGTTGTTGCCGCAGAACGCGTACGCGGTGCCCGCGACGGTGCCGGTGGCCGGGCAGGTGTTCTTCAGGACCTTGTAGTCCTCGATGCCCGCCTCGTACGTGCCGGGCGCCGCGCCGGTCGCCGTGCCGCCCGGGGCGGCCTGGGTGACGCCGGTCCAGCCGCGGCCGTAGAAGCCGATGCCGAGCAGCAGCTTGGCCGCCGGGACACCCTTGCTCTTGAGCTTCTGGATCGCCGCGTCGGAGTTGAAGCCCTGCTGCGGGATGCCGGGGTAGGAGGTGAGCGGGGAGTGCGGGGCCGTCGGGCCCTGGGCGTTGAACGCGCCGAAGTAGTCGTAGGTCATGACGTTGTACCAGTCGAGGTACTGCGCCGCGCCGCCGTAGTCGGCCGCGTCGATCTTGCCGCCGTTGGAGCCGTCCGCCGTGATGGCGGCGGTGACCAGGTAGTTGGCGCCGAACCGGGTGCGCAGGGCCTGGGAGACCGTCTTCATCGAGCTGAAGCCGGAGGTGTCGCAGGTCAGGCCGCAGGCGTTCGGGTACTCCCAGTCGATGTCGATGCCGTCGAACACGTCCGCCCAGCGCGGGTCCTCGACGAGCTTGTAGCAGGACTCGGCGAACGCGGCCGGGTTCTGCGCGGCCTGGCCGAAGCCGCCGGACCAGGTCCAGCCGCCGAACGACCACAGCACCTTGATGTGCGGGTACATCTTCTTCAGCTTGCGGAGCTGGTTGAACGAGCCGCGCAGGGAGCCGGTGTCCCAGGTGTCCGCGACGCCGTCGACGGAGTTCGCGGCGGTGTAGGCCATGTCGTAGTCGGCGTAGGCGTCACCGATGGTGCACTGGCCGTTCTGCACGTTGCCGAACGCGTAGTTGATGTGCGTCAGCTTCGCGGCCGAGCCGGAGGTGTGGATGTTCTTCACGAAGTACTGGCGGCCGTAGACGCCCCACTGCGTGAAGTAGCCCAGGTTCTTCTTGCCGCCGGGCTGCGGGGTGCCGGTGGTCGTGGTCGTCGGACCCGTGGTGGTCGTCGTGGTCGTGGTGGTGGTGGTGGTGGTCGTGGTGGTCGTCGTCGGGTTGGTCCCGCCGGCGTCGCACGACGCGCCGTTCAGCTTGCAGTTGGCCGGGGCCGAGTACGAGCCGGAGTAGGTCACGTTGAAGCCGAAGCTCACCGAGCCGCCGGTGCCGACGCTGCCGTTCCAGGTCGGCTTCACGGTGACGTGCTGGCCGCTGGTGGTCTGGGAGCCGTCCCAGATGGAGCTGACCTTGGCGCCCGCGGGCAGGTCGAACTCGACGGTCCAGGTGCTCAGGGCGGCGCTGGAGCCGTTGCGGATCGTGTACTTGCCCTCGTAGCCGGTACCCCAGTCCGAGCCCTTGGTGAAGGTGGCGGAGACGCCGCCCGCACCGCTCGCCGCGGGTGCGACGACCAGCCCCACCGCCAATGTGGCGACGGCTACTGCCGCCGCTGTGACATGCCATCGGATCTTGGACATCGTGCTCCTCGTCAGGAAAGGAGTGCAGGGTGGTGTCACCATGTGGTTCAGACCACTTCACGGTCAAGGTCTAGACCATTGTCGTCACTCGAACGGAGTAACGCGGGCGGCTTCGGAATCGGTTCCGCGGGCCGCTGACCACTAGGGGTGGTCGAGCCTAAAGTCGACGGTCCCCCGCCACCAGGGGGTGACGCCGGCACCCGTCCACGTGGCCAGACTCGGGGCATCGGCGTCGAACGGGAGGACACGCGTTGATGGGCACGAGGGGAATCGCCCTGGCGGCCGTCGTGGGGACGGCCGCGCTGGGGCTCGGGGGAACGGCGGTCGCGGCCCCGGCCGGTGACCGGGTCGACCGCGCGGTGGTGCAGCGGGCGCTCGACGAGATGGCCCGCACGGGCGCGCAGGGCGTCCAGGTGCGGGTGGTCGACGGCCGGCGGGAGTTCACCGCGCGCGCCGGCACGGCGGAGGTCGGCTCGCCGCGCCCGGTGCCGCTCGACGGCCGGTTCCGGGTCGGCAGCATCACCAAGACGTTCGTGTCGACGGTGGTGCTCCAACTGGTCGGCGAGGGTTCGGTCGGGCTGGACGAGCCGGTGTCGCGCCACCTGCCGGGCCTGCTGCCCGACGGCGACCGGATCACCGTGCGGAACCTGCTCCAGCACACCAGCGGGCTCTACGACTACACGGACGCGCTGCCGTCCGACCCGGAGGGCTACGAGGCCATCCGGTACCGGACGTGGGCGCCGGCCGAGCTGGTGGCCCTGTCCACGGCCCGGCCGCTGGACTTCCGGCCGGGCACCGGCTGGAACTACTCCAACACCAACTACGTCGTCGCGGGCCTGCTCGTCGAGAAGGTCACCGGGCGGCCGTACGGGGAGGCGGTGGCGCGGCGGGTCCTGCGCCCGCTGGGACTGCGCCACACCCACGTGCCGGGCGCCGCGGTCGCGATCCCCGGGCCGCACGCGCACGGCTACCAGCGCCTGCGCGGCGAGGTGGACGACATCACGCGCATCAACCCGTCGGTCGCCCACGCGGCGGGCGGGATGATCTCCACGACCGCCGACCTCGACCGCTTCGCCGAAGCCCTCCTGGAGGGCCGCCTCCTGCGCCCCGCGCAGCAGGCCGAGCTGACGAAGCTGATCCCGGTGGCGGGGGAGTACGGGCTGGGCGTCGAGCGGTCGACCCTGCCGTGCGGCGTGGAGGTCTGGGGCCACGGCGGCGGCATCCCCGGCTACTCCAGCCTGGTGGTCGGCACGGCGGACGCGAGGACCCGCCTGACGGTGTCCCTGACCTCGGCCCCGGACCCGGGGCCGATCACCGGGGCCGAGGAGCTGCTGGCCGAGGTCTTCTGCTGACGGCCCGTAAAGGGCTGCGCGAGAAGGCTGCGCGGGGAGGGCGTCCGGTGTGCGGGCGCCCTCCCCGCGCAGCCCGACGACGCCTGGGGGTGCGTCGTCGCGGCGTGGTGGCGGCCGAGGGCGGTCGGCCGCCACCGTGGTCAGCGGGTGGCCAGGAACTCCTCCAGCCGTTCCACCACGAACGCGTGGTCCTCGGCCTGCGGCAGGCCGGACACGCCCACGGTGCCCACCATGCCCACCCCGGCCACCAGGACCGGGAAGACGCCGCCGTGCGCGGCGTAGCGGTCCGGGTCCAGGCGCGAGTCGCGGTCGAAGTCCTTGCCCGCCGCGCGGAACGACTCGCCGACCCGGAACGAGCTCTGGCCGTAGCGGTCCACGACGCGGGACTTGCGGTCGATCCACTCGTCGTTGTCGGCCGACGTGCCGGGCAGGGCCGCGTGGAAGAGGCGCTGGGCGCCGCGCCGCACGGAGACGGTCACCGGCAGCGCGCGGGCGCGGGCGGCGTCCAGGAGGAACGCCCCCAGCTCCAGCGCCACCTCGTTGTCGAACGCCCGGAAGACCAGCCGGGCCTCCTGGTCGACCAACTCGTCGAGCAGGCTCACGACGTCACCGCCCGCGCGGTCCGGGCGGGCGTCGGGCGTTCGCGACGGGGCGGTTCGGCGCGCGCAGGCATGGCCCCATTAAAGCAACGGCGTTTAGTAAACGCCACGCGTGCGAGGATGACCAGGTGCCCAACTTGCGCTTCCTGCGGGGATACAACGACGCGGTGGTGCTGGGCCTCGCCCGGTCCGGCGCCGTCACGAGGGTCGAGCTGGCCGAGCGCAGCGGCCTGACCCCGCAGGCGGTGTCGAAGGTCGTCGGCCGGCTCATCGCGGACGGCCTGCTCGTCGAGTCCGGCACCCGCAACGTCGGTGTCGGCAAGCCCCGCACGCTGCTCGAACTGGTCGCCGACAGCCGCCTCGCGCTCGGCGCGCAGGTCGAGCGGGACGAGCTGCGCGTCGTGCTCACCGACCTCTCGGGCACCGTGCTCGACCGCGCCGTGGCGCCGCTGCCGCGCGACTTCGACCCGCCCGCGTTCGTCGGCGAGCTGACCCGCCTGGTCGACGGCCTGCGCGACGACCGGCTCCTCGGCGTCGGCATCGGGTTCGTCGGCCCGCTCGACCACCGCACGGGCGTCGTGCACTACCCGACGGGGCTGAGCGCGTGGCACGACGTGCCGCTGCGCGCCCTCGCCGAGCAGAGCCTCCGCCTGCCCGTGGTCGTCGACAAGGACACCAACACCGCCGTCGTCGCCGAGGCGTGGCGGCGCGGCGAGGAGGTCCGCGACGCCGTCCTCGTCCTCGTCGGCACCGGCCTGGGCATCGGCATGCTGCTCGACGGCCGCGTGCACCGGGGCGTGCGCACGAACGCCGGCGAGTACGGGCACACCACGCTCCAGGTCGACGGGCCGGTGTGCGTGTGCGGGCGCACGGGGTGCGTCGAGGTCCTGCACAACCTCGCCGCCGCGCGCGGCGACCTGGTCGGCGCGACCGACGTCGTCGGCATCGCCGTGGCCGACCTCGTGCAACTGCTCGACATCGACCACGTCGTGCTCGCGGGCCGCGCGGTGCTCGCCGAACCCGCCGCCTACCTCGACGGGGTCCGCGCCCGGCTGCCCAAGGACGAGTGGCTCCCGGTGGACGTGTCGATCACCCCGCTGGGGGATGACGTGGTGGCCGCGGGGGCCGCGATGCTCGTCCTGAGCGAGTTCTACGGCCGTCCCCGGTGACGAATTGGAGATGCCCTGCTCACGGGCACCCGCGCGGGTGATTCACTATCCGACATGCATGCGCTCCGGTACGCCGTCGGCACGGACCCCGGCCTGCGCCGCGAAGCGAACGAGGACTCGGTCTACTTCAGCGACCGCCTCTTCGCCGTCGCCGACGGCATGGGCGGCCACGCGTACGGCGAGGTGGCCAGTTCGATCGCGATCGCGGTGCTCGCGGACCTCGACCCGGAGGCGGACGACCCGCTCGGCGAGCTGAACGGCGCGGCCCGGGAGATCGCCATCCGGCTGACCGACCTCGCCGAGGAGAACTTCGACATGCGCGGCATGGGAACCACGCTCACCGCGCTGTGGTGGGACGGCGAGCGGTTCGCCGTCGGGCACATCGGCGACTCGCGCTGCTACCTCGTGCGGGACGGCGAGCTGACCCAGGTCACCCGCGACCACACGATGGTGCAGGCGCTGGTCGACGACGGCCGCATGTCGGCGGAGCAGGCGGGCGAGCACCCCGGCCGCTCGATGCTGATGCGGGCGCTCCAGGCGGGCAGCGCGCACGACCCGGACCTGTTCCAGCAGGACGCCGCCGAGGGCGACCGGTACCTGATCTGCTCCGACGGCCTGTCCGACGTGGTCGCGCCCGCCGAGATCGCCGAGCTGCTCACCGCGTCGGCCGACGGCGACGAGACCGTGCGGATGCTGATCGAGGCGGCCAACGCGCGCGGCGGCCCGGACAACATCACGTGCGTGGTCGTGGACGTGGTGCCCGCGGGCAACGCGTCGTGGCTGCCGAAGTGGCTGCGCCGCTGACCGTGCCCGCCGACCTGCCACCCACCGTCGACCTCGCCTGGCGCGACCCCGAGCTGGAGCGCGCCGCCCGCGCGCTCGTCGCCGGCGACACCGGCCCGGCCCGCGCGCTCCTCGCGGCCACCCACGACCCCGAGCGCCGGGACCTGCGCGTCGACGTGCTCGGCGAGGCCGGGCAGCACGTGCTGCCCGCGCTGCACTCCGCCGTGGACGAGCGCCACGACGCCGACAGCCTGCTCCTGCTCGGCAGCGCGCTCAACGCCGCCGCGTGGGAGGAGCGCGGGGAGGCGTACGCGCAGTACACCGAGGAGGACCGGCTGGCCCGGTTCCTCGACCTCGCCGACCAGGCCCGAACCGCGCTGCGCCGGGCCGCCGAGCTGGCGCCGGACGACGTCGTGCCGTGGGCGCAGCTGATGAGCCTCGCCCTCGGCGCCCCGGAGCACGACCAGGACGGCGACCAGGTGTTCGTCCGGGTGCAGATGCTGTGCCCGGACCTCGTGTCGGCCAACGAGCACCGGCTCCAGATGCTCGCCGACAAGTGGTACGGCAGCCACGAGCGGATGCTGGAGTTCGCCCGCGTCCGGGTGTCCGACCTGCCGGCGGGGCACCCGCTGCTCGCACTGGTCCCCGCCGCCCACGTCGAGGTGCCGCTGCGCGACGCGGAGTCGGTGAGCTTCCGCCGGCGGTGGCGGTCGATCGACTACCTGGCGAGGCGGGTCGTGCGGCTGGAGGTGGCGGCCGTGTCGGACCACCTGCTCGCGGCCGGTGAGGTGGAGCGCGGCCACCCGCGGTGGATGCGCGCCAACCAGGTGTTCGCGACCTACTACGCCGGGGTCGAGGCGGTGGCCGGCCTGAAGCGCGAGGACGTTCGCAGGTTCCTCGGGCACATGGCGGAGGCGGGGGAGCGGGCGTCGCGGTGGCCGTGGTCGTACTTCGGCGACCACCACGCGGAGTTCGCCAAGGCCCGGATGCTCGCCGACAAGCTCAGCTGAGCCCCGGCCCGAGCCCGAGGAGGCCGGCCAGGGCCGTCCGGCCGGACGGGGTGAGGCGGACCGCGCGGCCCGTGCCGACGCGGCGCACCCAGCCCCGTTCGTGGAAGTGGGCGCACAGGTACGCGCCCGCCGCCCCGGCCAGGTGGGAGCGGCGCTCGGTCCAGTCCAGGCAGGCCCTGGCCGGCGGGCGGCGGGCCGGCGGGGTGAACCCCAGGTCGTCCAGCCACGCGCGGCCCGCGTCGGTGACGGCGAGGTCCGGGGTGAGCAGGCCCCGGCCGGTCATGGCGTCGGCGACGGCCACGCCGAGGCGTCCCGCGAGGTGGTCGTAGCACGTCCGGCCCCGGCGCAGGGCCTCGTCGGCGGTGGCGGCGCGGAGGGTGGGCCGCTCCGGGCCGGTGGGGCCGAGGTGGGCGAGCAGGTGCTCCAGGAGCCCGGCCTGGTCGGGGCCCGCCAGCTGCACGTAGCGGTGGCGGCCCTGGGCGCGGCGCACCAGCAGGCCGCCGTCGACCAGGCGGGACAGGTGTTCGCTGGCCGTGGACGGCGCGACGCCCGCCGCGGCGGCGAGTTCGCCGGTCGTCCACGCGCGACCGTCCAGCAGGGAGAGCAGGAAGCGCACCCGCGTGCGGTCGGCCAGCAGTGCGGCCAGGTCGGCCAGTTCCTCGGCTGCCACGCCGACAGTGTGCGCCGTCCGCGTTTCGGCGGGCGCCGAAGCGTCCCGGTCCTAGCGTGACCGGTGTGGACGAGCTGATGCGCGAGGACTACGCGGTCGTGCCGGTGCCCGAGGCGGGGACGGGGGTCGCGTGGCTGCGCGCGTCCGTCGCGCGGTTCAGCGAGGGGGAGGCGCACGTCCGCCGCCGGGCCGTCGCGGAAGCGCTCCTGTCCGCAGTGGACACCGCGCGGCTGCGGCGGCCCGGCGACCCCGTCGCGGTGCTGGCGCGGGCGCTGGGCCTGCCGTCGTCGGTGGCGGGGGACGTGGCGCTGGTGGCCCGCTGCTACCAGCCGCACCTGCCCGTGGCGGCCGGGGCGGACGCGGCGGTGGAGCGGCTGGTCGCGGTGTGCGGCGGCACGCGGGACGAGGTGACCGCCAACCGGATCGGCCTGCTGGTGCAGGCGTGCGACGCGACGAGGGCCCTGGTCGCGGGCGTCGAACCGCCGGTGCCGGTGACGCGTCGGCTCGCCCCGGACGGCTCGGTCGTCGAGGTGGACCTGAGCGGCGCGTGGTTCGGCGCCGGGCGGCACGCGTGCCCGGCGCGGGAGCACGCGTCGGCGCTGGTGGAGGGCGCGCGGGCGTTCCACCGGCTGCACGACGACTTCCTCGTCCTGCCGAACGCGTGGGACTTCGCCTCGGCCGCGGCCCTCGTCCGGGCGGGCTTCCCGGCGGTCGGCACGACCAGCCTGGGCGTGGCGGCGGCGCACGGCGTGCCGGACGCGGCGGGGCTCGCGCGGGACGAGGCGGTCGCGCTGGCCCGGCTGTTGGTGCGGCTGCCCGTGCCGGTGACCGTGGACGTGGAGGCGGGGTACGAGGGGGCGGCCCTGGCCGCCGAGCTGGCGGAGATCGGCGTGGCCGGGGTCAACGTCGAGGACGGCCGGGGCGCGGGGCTCGCCGACCCGGCGGAGCAGGCGCGGCTGGTGCGGGCGTTCAAGGAGGCCGCGCCGGGGCTGTTCGTCAACGCCCGCGTGGACACGCACTGGCTGGGCGTGGACCGCGGCTCGACCGTGGAGCGGGCGCTGCGGTACGCGGACGCCGGGGCGGACGGCGTGTTCGTCCCCGGCCTGGCCGACGAGCGCGGCATCGAGGAGGTCGTGCGGGCGGTGCCGCGACCGCTGAACGTGCTGGCGCAGCTGGACGTCCGGGTGCTGCGCGACCTGGGCGTGCGGCGGGTGAGCACGGGGTCGCTGCTGTTCCGCGCCGCCCTCGGGGAGGCGGTGCGGGCCGCGCTCGCCGTGCGGGACGGCGGCCCGGGGCCGGTGGGGGCACCCACCTGCGAGGAGGTGCGGGACCTGGGTGGGGAGGGCGGTGCGGCGTGGGCCGGGGGCGGTGTTGCGCGTCCACCGAAGCGCGTGAGCGCGGGCTGACCCGCTCCCGGCCCGACCGCCGCGTGGTCCTACACCGTCTCGGACTGCGGTGCGGCCTCCGGCGCGGTCTTCCCGCGGCGGGTGCCGACGACGGCGTCCACCAGCAGGAACGCCAGCAGCGACAGCCCGAACAGGGGCACGAACCAGCCCACCAGGGCGGCCACGACCAGGACCGCGACCAGCTGGGCGCGCGGCACCTTGCGCCACTGGCCGCGCGGCACGGGCCTGCCGAAGCCGCGGGTCGGCCTGCGCAGCCACCAGACCCGGTAGCCGAGCACGACCAGCGCGACCAGGCCGAGGCCCAGGGCGAGCAGCAGGAGCTGGTTGGGCCAGCCGAACAGCACGCCCATGTGCGCGTCGATGCCCCACCGCGCCAGCTTCGCCATGAACGGGTAGTCGTCGAACCGCACCTCGTCCACGACCGCGCCGCCGGTGACCGCCACCGCGTCCACCTGGGTGGGCCAACCGCGCTCGATCTCGGTGACGTGCCACGGCATCCCGGCCATCGCCGGCGGGGTGACCTCGACGAGGGCCGCGTCGACCCCGCCGACGCCGCGCGCCGTCTCCACGATCGAGTCGATCTCGCCCGTGGCGGGCGGGATGGGGTCGCTCATGTCGTGGCCCGCGTGGTCGCCCGGGCCGAGGGACGGCGTGGACCAGTCGAGCGCCGCGCGCAGCGCGGAGACGTTCTCACCGGCGTAGGTGGACCAGGTCAGGCCGGTGGCGGACAGGAACAGCGCGCCGAGCAGCACCCACAGGCCGAGCGTGGCGTGCCGCTTGGTGGTGGGCTTGAGGCGCTGCGCGCGGCGGCGGCTGAACCACAGGAACACGCCGCCCAGCGCGACCACCCACAGCCAGGACGCGGCCAGCTCGCTGTAGAGCCTGCCGGGTTCGCCGAGCATCAGGTTGCGGTGGACGGTGTCGATCGTGGTGCGCAGCGGCAGGACGCCGCTGGTGCCGTAGGTGTCGAGGGTGCCGACGACCCGCGCGTCCGCCGGGTCGACGAACACCGTGGGTCGGGCGTCGCCCTCGCCCGCGAACAGCACGCGGGTGGTGTCGCCGGGGCCGGGCGCGGGTCGCACGGCCACGGGCAGGTCGCCCTGCCGCGCGTCCACGGCGGCCTTGACCTGCTGGGACAGCGGAACGGACTGGGCGGACTCCGGCACGCGCAGCTGGTCGGAGTACAGCCACGACTCCAGCTGGGGAGTGGCCGCGTAGAGCACGCCGGTGAGGGCGGCGACCAGCACGAACGGGCCGACGAGCACGCCCGCGTAGAAGTGGAAGCGCAGCACGAGGCCGCGCCAGGACTCGGACATGGGAGCTCCTGGGTACGGGGAGGCGCCACCGGTCCCGGTTCGGGGCGGTGGTGTGGGGAGGGCGCGTACCTAGGGGCGGGGCGGGCCGCGGCGGGGGACCGCGCGGCGGCGCAGGACGTCCGACAGGGGGTGGTCGGGGTGCGCGGCGATGGGGATGCGCAGCGGCGCCGCGGCGGGCTGCGGGGCGAGGCGGCGCGGCAGCACGGCCGCCAGGGCGGCGGCGAGCCGGAACACGGCGCCCTCGAAGCCCGCGAGGGCCGAGACGACGACGGCGGTGGCGAGCACGTGGGCCAGCAGCATCGACGGCGGCGGGACGAGGTCGCGCTCGTGCCGGGACAGCACGGCGAGGAGCACGTGCGCCGCCACCTGGACCGCGCCGACGAGGCCGAGCAGGTCGCCGAAGCCGAGCCTGCGGTCGGTCAGCGGCGCGCACGCGCAGCCGATGGACAGCGCGAAGACCAGCACGTGGGGCGGGGAGGGCAGGTGGCCGCCGCCGGCGGCGTGCGCCAGGACGGCGAGCAGGCCCGTGGACACACCGACCGCGCCGCAGCGCACGACGCGCGCGGCGCCTCGGGTGGGGGCCGGTGCCACGATTCCGCAGCGTAGCGGCCGGACGAGTGCGGAAGAAGACCCGAGGGAGGATCGCGGCAGGGCCAACCGGACCACGTTGTCCGGGCGACCCCTATTCGCCGCTATTCACGCCCATTCGCGTGGAATATCGACGCCTCAGTTGTAGGGTAGTCCGCCGAACGGGCCGGTGGCCGCCGTGGCAGCGGTGGTGAAGAGCGTGACCAGCAGGGCGGCGACGAGCACTCGTCCGATTCGCATGCGTTCTCCAGTCTGGTGTGGCCGGGGAATTTCGTTGATTACCGTGCCGGCAGTCCGCGGGCCGTGGAGCGTAATCGGCGTGAACAAACAGCGGACCGGGTGGCATTCAGGTGAATTCGAAATAAGGTAACACCTTGTTGACGGGGGGTTAGCACCGTATTCTGACAGTGTGCGCGCCGTCACACTCCGCCTCGTCGGTCGCGAGCGGGAGCTGGGCCGCCTCCTGGCGCTGGTGGACGACCTGGCCCAGGGGCGGGGCGCCGCGCTGCTCGTCGAGGGCGAGGCCGGCATCGGCAAGACGGCACTGGTCAAGGCGGCGTGCGAGGTCGCCGCGGCCAGGGGCTTCCGGGTCTGCCGGGGCGCGGGCGACGAGCTGGGCCGCCCCCTGCCGCTGCTGCCGCTGCTCGACGCGCTGGCCGCCGGCCGTTCCGAGAGCTCCGCCGCCACCGCCGAACGGCTGCTCGCCCGGGTGGACGACCTGTGCGCGATCGGCCCCGTCGTGCTGGTGCTCGACGACCTCCAGTGGGCCGACAAGGCGAGCGTGGCCGTGTGGCGGTGGCTCGCCGAACTCGTGGACCAGCTCCCGCTGCTGCTGGTCGGCGTGCTGCGGCCGCTGCCGCGCCGCGACGACGTGGCGGTCCTGCGCAAGGGCGTGGAACGCCTGCCGCTGCCGCGCCTCGACCCGGTCGCCGTGGTCGAGCTGGTCGGCGCGCTCACCGGCGGCACCCCCGACGAGGCGCTGGCCAGGCTCGCCGAGGACGCCGGCGGCAACCCCCTCTACCTGGTCGAACTGGTCGAGGCGCTGTTGCGCGGCGGCGCGGTCGAGGTCGACGCCACGAGGATCGCGCGGCTCGTGCAGCTGGGTGTGCCGCCGTCGCTGTCGGCCGCCATCGCCGACCGGATCGGCTTCCTCGGCGCGGACGTGCGGCGCGTGCTCGTCGCCGCCGCCCTGCTCGGCGTGGACTTCCCGGTCGCCGATTTGGCCGCTGTCCTCGACCGCCGCGTGGTCGAGCTGCTGCCCGCGCTCCAGGAGGCCACCGTGGCGGGCGTGCTGGTCGACGGCACGGCCGGCCTGTCGTTCCGGCACCCGCTGGTGCGCACCGCCCTGTACGACGAGGTCCCCGAGGCGGCGCGCGGCGCGTGGCACGTCGAGGCGGCCCGCGCCCTGGCCGACTCCGGCGCGGGCGTGGACCGGGTCACCCGGCAGCTGCTCGCCGCCGACGACCGCGTGCCCGACTGGGTGGCGGACTGGCTGGTGGTGCACGGCTCGATGCTCGTCGCGCACGCCCCCGAGGCCGCCGTCGACCTGTTCGGGCGGGTCGTGACCTCGCCGAGCGCGGGCGAGCGGCGCGGCGTGCTGCTCGCGCACCTGGCGGAGGCGCGGTTCCGCTGCGGCGACCACCACGGGGCCGAGTCGGTCGCGCTGGCCGGCCTGGAGCACGGCGCGCTCGTGGACCTGCACTGGACGCTGGCGCAGTGCCGCAGCATGACCGGCCGGTCGGCCGAGACGCTGGCCGAGGTGGAGCGCGCGCTGGCCCTGCCGCACCTGACCTCGTCGGACCGCGCCCGGCTGCTCGTGCTCGCCGCCCGCGCGCACTGGGACATCGGGCAGCTCGACGACGCCGAGCGGCTCGCCGCCGCGGCCCTGGTCGACGGCGACCGGCGGGCCACGAGCTGGGCGCTGCACGTGCGCTCGATCGTGGCGATGGTGCGCGGCCGGATGGCCGAGGCGCTGCCCCTGTTCGACCGCGCGCTGGCCGTCGCGATGGGCGAGCCCGCGACGTCCGACCTGCGGCTGCTGCTCCAGATCAACCAAGCGGTGACGCTGGGCGAGCTGGACCGCGGCGCGGAGGCCATCGCCTCGGCGCAGGTCGTGCGGCACGCGGCCGAGCAGGTCGGCAACCTCGTGCGGCTCGCGCAGGCGCAGAGCGCGCTCGGCCAGCTCCTGCTCGACGCCGGCCGGTGGGACGAGGCGCTCGTCGACGTCGACCTGCTCCCCGACGACCTCAAGCACCCGCTGGTGTCGCGCTGCGACCACGGCGTCGCCGCCCTGGTCCACCTGCACCGCGGCGACTCGGCGGGCGCCCGCCGCCACCTCGCCGCCGCGGGCGCCGACCTGGGCGGCCACGTCGTCGGCCCGCTGTCGCTGGCACTGAGCCTGGAGCTGGAGCAGGCCGGGAAGGCGCGCGAGGCGTGGGCCGTGCTCGACGCCGGGTGGGAGTCGGTCGAGGACCTGCTGCCCGACACCGTGCGGCTGGCCGTGGAGCTGGGCGAGGACGCGTCCGCCGCGGTCGCGCGGGCCGAGGCGCTGGCCGTCGAACCGGCCGTGCCGCACCGCCGCGCGTCCGCCCTGCACTGCCGGGCCCTGGTGGCCGGCGACCCGGACGGGCTGCTGGCCGCCGCCGAGGAGTACCGGGTGGCGGGCCGACCGCTGTACCGGGCCGCGGCGCTGTCCTCCGCAGCCCTGCTGTTCGCCGCCGCGGGCGACCGGTCCGCCGCGCGGGACGCCATGGGCCGCGCCGTGGAGGTGCAGGAGGAACTGGGCGCGGAGTGGGACACGACCCGCCTGCTGGCCCGGCTGCGCGAGCACGGCATCCGGCGCGGCCCGCACGCCAAGCACCGGCGGGCCACGCACGGCTGGGACAGCCTCACCCCCATGGAGTTGAAGGTCACCGACCTCGTCGTGACGGGCCTGTCGAACCGGCAGATCGGCGAACGCCTGTTCCTGTCCGGCCGCACGGTCGCCACGCACGTCTCGCACGTGCTCGCGAAGCTCGGCGTCCGCTCCCGCACCGACATCGCGCGCGAGGCCATCCGCCACCGGCGGCCCGCCCGGGACCCGGGGTAGCGCGCCCGCCCGGTCACCCCGCCCGGTGGGGGCCGCCGCGCCCGACGTCCGCGCGGCGCGCGTGGTTGGCGTGCTTGCGCGCGGCGAAGGCGTGCGCCTCGGCCAGCAGCGGGCGCACCGCCTCGAACGTGGCGTCGCTCGGCGACACCACGCACACCCAGTGCAGACCCGCGTAGACGGGGTGCGGCATCAGCACGTCCCGCGCCGCGTGGTCGACCTCGCCCGGCGTCGACCCGACCACCGCCGCGTACCCCGCCCGCGTCAGGCCGATGTTCAACCGGTAGTCGTCCGTGCCGTCGAGCGCGGAGCTGTCGTCGTAGGCGTCCCCGGTCACGATCGTCGCGAACGGCACCTGCCGCTCAGGCGGGAGGTCGCCGTCCGGGTCGTAGAGGAAGAACGTGTCGCCGTTCGCCTCCGGCGCCCTGACCCCGTCGAACGTCTCGTCGATGTACCGCGTCACCCGCTCGGCATCCATGCTTCGAGTGTTCCATTGAACTCCTTTGTGAGGGTTCGGCGGAGGAATGGCCGGGAACGGCGGCGTGAACCCTCAAACCGGGGGTTCCCGGACCTGGCAGCCCGCGGGTCCGGGGCGGCAGGCGGCGGCGCGGGCGAGCAGCAGGGTGCGCTCCCGCCCGTTGCGGGTCATCGCGGCGCCCCGCTCGAACTCCACCCGCGCCTCGGCGTGCCTGCCGAGCTTCGCCAGCAGGTCGCCGCGCACGCTCGGCAGCAGGTGGTAGTCCTTCAGCGCCGGGGCGTCCACCAGTTCGTCCACCAGTTCCAGGGCGACGGCGGGCCCGAGCGCCATCCCGATCGCGACCGCGTGGTTCAGCTCCACGATCGGGGACGGGGCGACCAGCGCCAACGCCTCGTACAGGCCCGCGATCCGGGCCCAGTCGGTGTCCTCCGGGGTGCGTGCCCGCGCGTGGCACGCGGCGATGGCGGCCTGGAGCGCGTACGGCCCGGCCGGCCCGCCCAGCGCCTCGGCCCGCTCCAGGGAGGCCAGCCCGCGCCGGATGAGCAGCTGGTCCCAGCGCGCCCGGTTCTGCTCCATCAGCAGCACGGGCTCGCCGTTCGGGCCGACCCGCGCCCTGGACCGGGACGCCTGGATCTCCAGCAGCGCCACCAACCCGTGCACCTCGGGTTCGCGCGGCGCGATGCCGGCCAGCACGCGGGCCAGCCGCAGCGCGTCCTCGCACAGCGCGGGCCGCATCCAGTCGTCGCCCGCGGTGGCCGAGTAACCCTCGTTGAAGACCAGGTAGATCACGCCGAGCACGGACGCGAGCCGGGCGGCCCGCTCGTCCTCCGCCGGCACCTCGAACGGGACGCCCGCCTTGGCGAGGGTCTTCTTCGCCCGCACGATCCGCTGCGCCACCGTCGCCTCGGGCACCAGGAAGGCGCGGGCGATCTCCCCGGTGGTCAGGCCGCCCAGCAGGCGCAGGGTCAGCGCGACCCGGGCCTCGGTCGACAGCACCGGGTGGCAGGCGGTGAACACCAGGCGCAGCAGGTCGTCGTCGATGTCGCCGACGCCCGTGCTCGCGTCCGGCACGTGGTCCCGCGCGGTGTCCCGGCCGATCTGCTCCAGCTTGCGCTGGTAGTTCCGCCTGCGTCGGATCTGGTCGACGGCCCGGTTCTTCGCGGCGGTCATCAGCCACGCGCCGGGGTTGCGCGGGATTCCGGTCCCCGGCCACTGCTCCAGGGCGCTGACGAGCGCGTCCTGCGCCAGCTCCTCGGCCAGGCCCACGTCGCGGACCATCCTCGCCAGACCGGCGATCAACCGCGCGGACTCGATCCGCCACACCGCCTCGACCGCGCGACGCGCGTCGGTAGCCATCACGGTCCGGGATCAGACCAGCTACCGGCGCGCGTCGGCAAGGCGGTCGGCCTCCCTCAGCCCCGCGTGGTCGGGTAGCCCTGCTGCGCGCGCAGCTCGTTCTCGCGGTCGACCAGCTCCTGCGGCGCGTTCGCGAAGTCCTCGGACTCGATCACCTGCCGGACCTCGATCTGCGAGTGCCCGCCGGACGTGTTCGGCACCCGCTTCACCCACTCGACGCACTCCTCCAGGGACTTCACGTCGAGCAGCCAGAAACCCGCGATCAGCTCCTTGGTCTCGGTGAACGGCCCGTCGACCACGGTGCGCTCGTCGCCGTCGAAGAACACCCGGGCGCCCCGCGAGCTGGGGTACAGGCCCTCGCCGGCGAGCAGCACGCCCGCCTTCACCAGTTCCTCGTTGAAGGCGAGCATGTCCACCAGTTCCTGCTCGGTCGCCTCGGTGCCGGCCTCGCTCGCCTCGGTCGCCTTCACGATCACCATGAAACGCATCGTCGTTCTCCTCTTCGGTTCATCGGCCCGGTACATCCTGGCCCCTGCGGGGGCGACGAACGAGCCCCACGCGAAATCGACGCGGTGCCGGAACTTTTCCGGAGTTCTTTTTCGGGGACGCCGGCCGGCGATTCCCGGGTGAGGGGAGGCGAGCCGGCGGCGTGGTCGTGGAGGGCCTCACCGGCGCAGCGCCCGCCGGAGCGTGAACGCGCCCGGCCCGAGGGCGGAGAGGAGCAGGAACGCCCAGCAGTACACGGCCGCCAGCTCGCCGTTGTTGTGGATCGGCAGCAGCGCCACCGGCTGGTGCACGGTGAAGTAGGCGAAGGCCATCACGCCGGACAGCACGAACGCGGCGGGCCGAGCCCACAGGCCCAGCAGCACGAGCACCGCGCCGGCCAGCTCGACGACGCTGCCGTACCAGCCCGGCCACGAGCCGAACGGGACCGCGGCGCCCTGGCCGTCGACCCCGCCGAAGAAGCCGAGCCCCATCAGGCCGTGGAAGCCGAACAGGAACGACACGACCAGCCGGAACACGCCGAGCGCGACGTCGTTGCGCTTGGCGGTGCGGGTGTCGGTGGTGGTGTCGGTGGTGGTGGTGTCGGTGGTCATCGCGGGTCCTCCCGGGTCGTCTTGCCAGGGCGACGAACGGGGACCCCGTCGGATCGACACGTCGGTCAGATCTCTTCCCGGATCTTCTCCGGCACGTCGATCCGCAGGGTGAACCTGCCGGTCGGAGGGGGCAGCGGCTGGCCGCGGCGGAAGAAGCGGACCCGTCGCGGGTCCTCCGCCTCGGCGCGCATCGCCGCCAGGTCCGCCTCGGTCGGGACGCGGGCGACGGACGGCCCGGGCCGGTGGTCGAGCGGCGGCGCGGGCGGCAGGTGCTCGTCGGGCAGCGGCGGCGCGTCGAGCCGGCAGGCGACGAGGCCGGGCGTGTCCGGGAGGTCGGGCGGGAACGACTCGCCCGGCCAGTGGTAGTCGAGGTCGTCCGGCACGTCGGGGAACAGCGGGCGGTAGTGCTCGGGGTCCTTGCGCAGCAACGACGACCGGTGGCTGCGGTGCAGCCTCGCGTCACCCAGCCAGGGCGGCAGCAGGCCCTCGCGCAGGCACCACGACCAGGTCGGCTCCCGCCCGCCGTGGTAGTCGAGGAGCACGGCGCGCACGCCGTCCCGGTGCCCGCGCCGCCGCCACTCGTCGCACACCGCCACGCCGTAGGCGACGAGGGCGGGCGTGAAGCCGCGCCACATCACGACCGCCGGGTGCCGCTTCCAGCCGTACTCGGGCCAGACCAGGGCCCGCAGGACCTGGAGCGTCTCGACCCGCTGCTTGCCGAGGCGTCGCGTGTCCAGCGCCGCGGCGCTGCGGCCGAACGTCGGGTACGGCAGGAACGTCTGCACGCGCCCCGGTTACCCCGGTCGGCGGCCGGCACGCGCGATTACAAGAGACCGCCGGGCTGTTACCCTGATCGGGTGGAGTTCCAGCGCGCGCGCAGGCCCGAGCAGGTGGCCGAGCGGCGTCGCGCGATCCTCGGGACGGCGCGCGCGATGCTGCGGGAACGACGGGTGGCGGACATCAGCCTGCGCGAGCTGAGCGACCGGGTCGGTCTGGCCAAGTCGAACGTGCTGCGGTACTTCGACAGCCGCGAGGCGATCTTCCTGGCGGTCCTCGACGAGGAGTGGGGCGCCTGGCTGGACGACGTCGAGCGACGCCTGCCCGACGCCGGGGGACCGGTCGCGGTCGCCACCACCGTCGCGTCGTCCCTGGTCGGCCGGGACCTGCTGTGCGAGCTGGTCGCCGGCATGGCGGGCGTGCTGGAGCGCAACGTCCCCGTGGACTCCGCGCGCGCGTTCAAGCTCCGCGCGCACGCCCGCACGACCCGGCTGGCCGACCTGGTACGGGCCCGCCTGCCGGTCCTGGACGAGGTCGGCGCGCGGCACTTCGCGCACGCGGTGCTCGTCATGACGGCCGGGCTGTGGCCGTACGCGAACCCCACCGAGGCGGTCGCCGTCGTCCTGCGCGAGATGGGGTCGCCGCCGGCGGCCGAGCTGTTCGCGACCGGCCTCACCGAGGGCCTGGTCAACCAGCTCGTCGGCCTGGTGGCCCGCGCGGGGGGCGTCGCCGACTACAGTGCCTGCCCGTGAAGGCACTCGTGGTCCGCGGCGGCTGGGCCGGGCACTCGCCCGTGGAGGCGACCGACGCGTTCCTGCCGTTCCTGCGCGACGCCGGGTTCGCGGTGGACGTGTCCGACTCGCTGGAGGCCTACGACCCGGCGCTGCCGTCCTACGACCTCGTCGTGCAGTGCTGGAGCGACGGCGAGCTGAGCGACGACCAGTTCGCCTGCCTGGAGGCGGCGGTGCGGTCGGGCACGGGCCTGGCCGGGTGGCACGGCGGGCTGGTCGACGCGTTCCGGGGCTCGCGCGGGTACATGCGGCTGGTCGGCGGCCAGTTCGTCGCGCACCCCGGCGACTTCGTGGACCACCGGGTGGAGATCACCTCGACCCACCCCGTGGTGGCGGGCCTGTCCGGGTTCGCACTGCGGACCGAGCAGTACTGGGTGCTGGCGGACGGGCTCAACGACGTGCACGCCACCACCACGTTCGCGCCGGCGGACCCGTGGCACGCGCCGCTCACCGTGCCCGCCGTGTGGACGCGCCGGTGGGGTGCGGGGCGGGTGTTCGCCTGCACGGTCGGGCACGCGCCGGAGGACCTGGCGGTGCCGCAGGTGCGCACCATCGTCGAGCGCGGCCTGCTGTGGGCGGCCCGCGCCCGGGGCTGACCGGTTCGGGCGCCGACCCGGTTCAGGCGGTGTCGGCGGGCAGCGCGGCGGGTTCGGAGTCGGCGAGGTTCTCGGGCAGCCGCAGGCCCTCGTGCAGCGGGACCAGCTCGGACTGGAGCACGAGCGCCGCCGCGCCGATCGCCGACGCCGTGGCCGCCGACCGGGACAGGCGGACGTCCACGGCGTGCGCGGCGCGGGAGAAGAAGGCGCGGTCCAGCTCGTCGCGGACCACCGGCAGGTAGACCGAGCCCGCGATGGCGAAGCTCGGGCCGGTGAGCACCACGACCTCCAGGTCCATGATGTTCGCCAGGGTCCGCGTCGCGACGGCGATGTACCGCGCCGAGCGCTCCAGGATCGCCAGCGCCGACGGCTCGCCGCGCCGCGCCGCCCGGCTGACCGCCGCGAAGTCCGACGACACCGACCTGGACCGACCGGTGAGACCGGCCGACCGGGCCAGCGCCGCGTCCGCCCTGGCCGCCGCCACCACGGACGCCGGGCCCGCCAGGGCCTCGACGCACCCGCGCGCGCCGCACCAGCACTCCGGGCCGTTCGCGTCGACGCAGATGTGTCCGACCTCGCCCGCGTTGCCGCTGCTGCCCCGGTAGGTGATGCCGTTGATGACCAGGCCCGCGCCGATCCCGGTGCCCATGTAGAGCGCCGCCGAGATGGCCGTGCCGCCGATGCCGCCCGACCAGTGCTCGCCGAGCGCGGCGGCGGTGGCGTCGTTGTCCAGGACCACCGGCAGGCCGGTCGCGGCCTGCAACGCCTGGTCGAGCGGGAAGTCCTCCCACTTGCGCATGGACGGCGGGGTCAGGCCCATCCCCGTGGTCGAGCCGAGTGGGCCGGGGGAGACCAGGCCGAGCCCGAGCACCCGGTTGTGGTCCACGCCCACGCCGTCGACGAGGCCCCGGACCTCGGCGGCCATCCGCTCGACGACGGTCCGCGGCTCGGCCGCGCCCGCCCCGGCCCGTGAGATGCGCGCGACGACGGACCCGCCCAGGTTCGTCAGCACGTACGTGATGCCGGCGTGGTCCAGGTGCACGCCCACCGCGTAGCGGGCGGAGTGGTTGAGCTGGAGCAGCACCCGCCGCTTGCCGCCGGTGGACTCGGCGCGCCCGGTCTCCACGACCAGGCCCTCGTCGATGAGCTTGCGGACGACGGTCGAGATCGTGGCCCCGGTGAAACCGGTGGCGTTGATCAGGCCGACCCGGCTGATGGTGCCCGCCGCGCGGACCACGTCGAGCACGGCGGCCTTGCTGCTCGCGTGCCGCGTCGCCCGCGCCGGTCCGCTCACCAGGTCCCCCGCGTCCGTCTTAGTTCGTTCGTCGGACGAAGGGTAGCAACTTGGCCGGCAGATGACCGCCAGGTGTTGACTTCGTTTCTTCATTGACTTAACAATCTCGGGCAACGCGGGACCGCGGCCGGTCTCGGGCCACGAGAGGAATCAACGATGTTCCTGAAGGCAAGGCGCCCCTCCCGAGCGCGCACGGCGGCGGCCGGGCTGGCCGCGGTGGCCATGCTGGCGACCGCCTGCGGCGGGTCGGACCAGGCGAGCGACACGGACAAGGACACGCTGATCGTCTACACCGGGCAGTCCGGTGACTGGCAGATCAACTTCAACCCGTTCTCGCCCACCACGCTGGAGGGCCCGGGCACGATCTTCGAGCCGCTGTTCTTCTTCAACAACATCCGCGACGTCGAGCCGCGCCCGCGCCTGGGCAGGAGCTTCACCTGGAACGCCGACGGCACGAAGCTCGACGTGGTGCTCCGCGACGACGCCACGTGGACCGACGGCGAGAAGTTCACCGCCGAGGACGTCGTCTTCACCCTCGACATGGTCAAGAAGAACGCGGCCATGAACGGCACCGGCTACAAGGGCACCGCCACCGCGGTCGACGACACCACCGTCACCATCACGTTCGACGAGCCGTCGTTCATGGAGGGCCCGCAGGTGCTGGGCCGCATCTGGATGGTCCCCGCGCACAAGTGGAAGGACCTCGCGACGCCCGCGACCGACGTCGTCAAGGAGCCCGTCGGCACCGGTCCGTTCCAGCTGGAGGACTTCAAGGCGCAGGCGTTCACGCTCAAGGCCAACCCGTCCTACTACGACGGCGAGCCCGCGCTGAAGAAGGTCCGCTACCTCGCGCTGTCCGGCAACCAGTCCGGTGAGGCCGCCCTGCGGCAGGGGCAGATCGACTGGCAGACCGGCCCCGTGCCGGACATCGCCGACGTCGAGAAGAACTACCCCGGGTACAAGGCCATCACCGTCCCGATGAACCAGACGGCCCTGTTCACCTGCTCGAACGCCGCGCTGGGCTGCCAGGGCCCGCAGACCGACGTGGCCGTGCGCAAGGCGATCTACTACGCGATCAACCGCACCCAGGTCAACCAGCTGGCCTTCGAGAACACCTCCAGCGAGATCTCGCCCGGCGCCGCGCTGCTGGAGCGGGACGAGGACGTCGTCTCCGCGAAGCTCCAGGAGAGGTCCGCCCCCATGCAGCCGGACGAGGCCAAGGCCGCCGCGCTGCTGGAGGCCGCCGGCTACGCCAAGGGCGCCGACGGCGTCTACGCCAAGGACGGCAAGCCGCTGGCCATGACGCTGAAGGTCGTCGCCGGCTGGACCGACTACATCACCGCCGTCGACACGATGACCCAGCAGCTCCAGAAGGTCGGCATCAGGATCACCGCGCAGCAGGTGTCCTGGAACGAGTGGTCCGACGCGCGCGGTCGCGGCGAGTTCGAGCTGCTGATCGACGCCCTGCACCAGGGCCCGGCGCCCGACCCGTACTACAACGCGTCGTACTTCTTCAGCACCGCCACCACCGCCGCGGTCGGCGAGGTCGCGAACCCGAACTTCGCGCGCTTCTCCAACCCGGCCGTCGACGCCGCGCTCACCTCGCTCAAGGGCGTCGACCCGAAGGACGCGGCGGCCCGGCAGCCGTACTTCGACACCATCCAGACCGAGATCGAGAAGGCCATCCCGTACATCCCGGTGCTGACCGGCGGGACGACCAGCGAGTTCAACGCGAAGAAGTTCACCGGCTGGCCGACGAAGGACGACCTGTACTCGTTCCCGGCCGTCTGGGCGCGCCCGGAGCACTCGGAGATCTTCCTCAAGCTCAAGCCCGCCGGTCGGTGATCGCGCACTAGGGAACAGGCGGACCGATGAGGTACTACGCACGGAAGTTCGCGTTCTACCTGGTCGCCCTCTGGGCGGCGCTGACGCTGAACTTCTTCATCCCGAGGCTCATGCCGGGCAACCCGGTGGACATCCTCATGGCGAAGCTCGCGCAGCGGGGCGGAACCGTGGACCCGTCGGCCCGCAGGGCGTACGAACTGCTGCTCGGCACGAACAGCGGCGAGTCGCTCGTCACCCAGTACTTCTCCTACCTGGGCAACATGGTCCGCGGTGACCTGGGCATCTCGGTGTCGGCGTTCCCGACCCCGGTGTCCGAGATCATCGCGGAAGCGCTGCCCTGGACGCTCGTGCTCGTCGGCATCGCGACGTTCCTGTCGTTCGCCTTCGGCATCGTCCTGGGTGCGTTCGTCGGCTGGCGGCGCGGCACCTGGCTGGACGGCCTGGTGCCCGCCACCACCGTGCTCGCCGCCGTGCCGTACTTCTGGCTGGCGCTGATCCTGGTCGCCGTGCTGGCCTCGGCGCTGGGCTGGTTCCCGCTGCTCGGCGGCTACGACGTCGTCCTGTCGCCGGGCTGGGACGCCGACTTCATCGGCTCCGCGATCCACCACGGCACGCTGCCCGCGCTGACCATCGTCATCTCCTCGGTCGGCGGCTGGCTGCTGGGGATGCGCAACATGATGGTCTCCGCGACGGCGGAGGACTACGTGCTGACCGCCCGGGCCAAGGGCCTGCGCGACTCCCGGATCATGATCAGGTACGCGGCGCGCAACGCCGTGCTGCCGTCCGTGGCGGGCTTCGCGATCTCGCTCGGGTTCGTGGTGTCCGGGTCCGTCATCACCGAGCAGGTCTTCTCCTACCCGGGCATCGGCTCCAAGCTGCTCCAGGCCGTGCAGAACAACGACTACGCCCTCATGCAGGGCATCTTCCTCGTGATCACGGTCGCCGTGCTCGGCGCGAACCTCGTGGTCGACCTGCTCTACGCCGTCATCGACCCGCGCACCCGCGTCAGCGGCTGAGAAGGAGAGCGGACACCGTGACCAACCTCAGTCCCGTGACCGTCGCGCCGCCGCGCGGCCGCTCCGGCTGGCGCTCGATGCTGCCGCGCTGGTCGCCGAAGCTGGCGATCGGCCTCGGCCTGATCGTCGTCATCACCCTCATCGGCCTGGTCGGGCCGCTCGTCGTGGGGGACCCGAACGCCATCCGCGACATCGGCCTCACCCCGCCCGGCGGCGAGTTCTGGCTCGGCACCACGCTGACCGGCCAGGACGTCGTCGCCCAGATCGCCCACGCCACCCGCGGCTCGCTGTACCTGGGGCTGCTGGTCGGCGTGATGGCGACGTTCCTGTCCGCGCTGTTCGGCATCGTCGGCAGCTACGTCGGCGGGTACGTCGACGAGGCGTTCTCGCTGTTCTCCAACGTCATGCTGGTGATCCCAGGCCTGCCGCTGGTGATCGTGATCTCCGCGTTCGTGCCCGCCGACCAGCGCGGCTCCTGGACGATCGCGGTGGTGCTCGCCATCACCGGCTGGGCCGCGTCCGCCCGCGTGCTGCGCGCCCAGACGCTGTCGCTGCGCAACCGCGACTACGTGGCCGCGGCCCGGGTCGCGGGCGAGAAGCCGTGGCGCGTCATCACCGTCGAGATCCTGCCCAACCTGCTGCCGCTGCTGGCCTCGCAGTTCGTGTTCTCCGTCATCTACGCGATCCTCAGCGAGGCCGGCCTGTCGTTCCTCGGCCTGGGCGCGTCCAACTCGTCCACGCTCGGCACGATGCTCTACTACGCGCAGAACGGGTTCGCCCTCCAGCGCGAGGCGTGGTGGTGGTTCGTCCCGCCAGGCCTGATCATCGCCCTGTTCGGCTGCGGCCTGTCGCTGGTCAACTTCAGCATCGACGAGATCATCAACCCGAAGCTGCGCGACATCCCCCGCCGCCGGGAGGCCGACGTCGTCCGCACGCCCGAGCCGGTGGCACGCCCGGACGACGACGTGGTGCTGACCGTGCGCGGCCTGTCGGTCGTCTACCAGGTCGACCGGCCCGTGCACGCGGTCGAGGACGTGTCCGTCACGCTGCGGCGCGGCGAGATCCTGGGCCTCGCCGGCGAGTCCGGCTGCGGCAAGACCACGCTCGCCTACGCGGTCAACCGGCTGCACCTGCCCCCGGCCGAGGTGACCGCGGGCACGGTGACGTTCCACGACCGCGAGGGCGGCGACGTCGACGTCCTGGCGCTCACGCCGGGCGAGCTGCGGGCGTTCCGCTGGTCGAAGCTGTCCATGGTGTTCCAGGGCGCGATGAACGCCCTCAACCCGGTCATCACGGTCCGGGCGCAACTGGAGGACGTGCTCACCACGCACCGCCCGGGGATGACCCGGGAGCAGCGCCGGGCCAGGTGCGAGGAGGTGCTGGAGCTCGTCGGCGTCGACGTGCGGCGGCTGACGTCCTACCCGCACGAGCTGTCCGGCGGCATGCGGCAGCGCGTCATGATCGCCATGGCCCTGCTGCTCGACCCCCAGGTCATGATCATGGACGAGCCGACCACCGCGCTCGACGTGGTCGTGCAGCGCGGCATCCTGCGGGAGATCCTGCGGCTGCGCGACGAGATCGGCTTCGCCGTCCTGTTCATCACCCACGACCTGCCGCTGCTGCTGGAGCTGGCCGACCGCATCGCCGTGATGAAGGACGGCGAGGTCGTCGAGTACGCCACCGCGCAGGAGGTGTACGAGAACCCGTCCCACCCGTACACGCGGCAGCTGCTCGACTCGTTCCCCAGCCTGACCGGCGAGCGCGGCGCGTTCGTGCGGTCCGGCGAACCCTCGGCCCCCGGAGGCGTCCGATGACCACCTTGACGGCGAACGGTCTGGTCAAGGACTTCCACGTCCGGGTCGGCCTCAAGCGCGTGAAGCTGCGCGCCGTGGACCACGTGTCGTTCACCCTCACCCCCGGCCGCACGGTCGCGCTCGTCGGCGAGTCGGGCTCCGGCAAGTCCACCATCGCCCGGATGATCGCCCGGCTGGAGAAGCCCAGCGGCGGCGACGTCGAGATCACCGCCGAGGACGGGCGGCGCGTGCCCGACCGGCGCTACCGCGACCACGTGCAGATGGTGTTCCAGGACCCGTTCGCCTCGCTCAACCCGTTCCACACCATCGCCCACCACCTCGAACGGCCCCTCAAGCTGCACGGGCGACCGCACGACTGGGACGAGGTGGTGCGGCTGCTCGACCGGGTGTCCCTGCCCGGCCGCGACATCGCCGGCCGCCGGCCGCACGAGCTGTCCGGCGGCCAGCGGCAGCGCGTCGCCATCGCCCGCGCCCTGGCACCCGGCGCGAAGGTCGTGGTGGCCGACGAACCCGTGTCCATGCTGGACGTGTCGATCCGGCTCGGCGTGCTCAACCTGATGGCCCGGCTCCAGCGCGAGGAGGACCTGGCCGTCCTCTACATCACCCACGACCTGGCGACGGCCCGCCACTTCTCCGACGACATCCTGGTGCTCTACAAGGGCCGGGTCGTCGAACGCGGACCCGCCGACGACGTGATCCTGAACCCGCAGCACCCGTACACCCGCATCCTGGCGTCCGCCGCGCCCAACCCGGACGCGCGCGGTCGCGCCCTCGACATCGACCCCGCCGAGGTCGAGCGCGCCGGCGCCGCCGCCGCGTACGACCACGGCACCCGGCAGTGGGAGGACGCGGCGTCATGACCCTGACCTGGTCGACCGGCGCCGTGCGGCTGCTGCTGCGGACCGACGACGACGGTCCGGTGAGCCTGCTCTCGCTGCGTCCGGACGGTCCCCCGGACGGCCCCGGCGTGCCGCTGGTCGAGGTGCAGGCCCACGGGCACGGCCGGTTCCCCGGCAGCCACCGCTACGCCGACACCACGATCGGCGCGCGGCTGCGGTACCGGGACCACTCGGCGTCGGCGGACGAGCTGCGCGTGGTCCAGCACGACGACGTGACGGGTCTCGTGGTCACCTCGGTGTTCCGGGGCGTGGCCGACGTGCCCGCGGTGACGGCGTGGACCGAGGTGGCGGTCACCGGCGAGCCGGTGCACCTCCAGGCCGTCACGTCCCTGTCCACCGGGGCGTTCCTGGTCGACTCCGGTCGTGCGGTCGACGAGCTGGACCTGGTGCACGGCGACTCGGACTGGGTCGCCGAGTCCCGCTGGCACCGCACGCCGCTGCGCGAGGCCGGCCTGGTCCCGATGGACCCGACCGCGCACCACCACGCCTCGCGCAGCCGGTTCGCGCTCACCTCGCGCAGCTCGTGGTCCACGGGTGAGCACCTGCCGTCCGGCGCGCTCGTGGCCCGGGACGACAGCTGGGCGCTGTCGTGGCAGGTCGAGCACAACGGCGCGTGGCACTGGGAGGTCGGCGAGACCGTCGACGGGGCGTACCTGGCGCTGCTCGGCCCGGCGGACGGCGAGCACCAGTGGGCGAGGGTGGTGACCCGCGACCAGCCCTTCACCACCGTCCCCGTGTCGCTGGCCATCGCCCGCGGCGGGGTGGACGAGGCGTTCGCCGCCCTGTCCCGGCAGCGGCGGGCCACGCTGCGCGACCGGCGCGCACCGGAACTGCCGGTGATCTTCAACGACTACATGAACACGCTGATGGGCGACCCGACCACGGAGAAGCTGCTGCCGCTGGTCGACGCGGCGGCCGACGTCGGCGCGGACGTCTTCTGCGTCGACGCGGGCTGGTACGACGAGGACGGCGCCTGGTGGGACAGCGTCGGCGAGTGGCAGCCGTCGCGCACCCGCTTCCCCGGCGGGCTCGGCGAGGTCACCGACCGCATCCGGTCGCACGGCATGGTGCCGGGGCTGTGGCTGGAACCCGAGGTCGTCGGCGTCCGCTCCGCCCTGGCCCGGACCCTGCCCGCCGACGCGTTCTTCCAGCGGCACGGCGCGCGCGTCGGCGAGCACGGCCGGTTCCACCTGGACCTGCGCCACCCGGCGGCGGTCGCGCACCTGGACGAGGTGGTCGACAGGGTGGTGCGCGACTTCGGCATCGGCTACCTGAAGCTGGACTACAACATCATGCCGGGCGCGGGCACGGATGTCGGCGGCCTGGCGCCGGGCGACGGCCTGCTGGGCCACAACCGCGCCCACCTGGCGTGGCTGGACGGCGTGCTGGCCCGCCACCCGGCGCTGCTGATCGAGAACTGCGCGTCCGGCGCGATGCGGATGGACTACGCGATGCTGTCCAGGCTGCACGTACAGTCCACATCGGACCAGCAGAACCCCTTGCTGTACCCCAGGATCTCCGCCGCCGCGCCCGCGTCCGTGCTGCCCGAGCAGTGCGGGAACTGGGCGTACGCACAGCCGGGGATGAGCGTCGACGAAGCGGTCTTCACCCTGGCCACGGGCATCCTGGGCAGGCTCTACCTGGCGGGTCGGGTGGACCTGATGGACGAGGGGCGACGGGCTCTGGTGCGGTCAGCGGTGGACGCGCACAAGGCACTGCGGCCGGAGATCGCGGCGTCCGTCCCGTTCTGGCCCCTGGGCCTGACCTCACCTCCCGGTCCGTGGGTGGCGACGGGCCTGCGCGCCGGGTCGACCTACCTGACCCTGTGGCGCCTGCCCGACGCGTCACCCGACGTCGCCCTGCCCGTGCCGCACCTGCGCGGGCGGGCCGTGGAGGTCACGCCGGTGTTCCCGCTGTCCACGCCGTCGTGGTCGTTCGACTGGGACGCGGACGGAGGTGTCCTGCACGCCTTCCACGACGGCACCGCACCGGCTGCCGTCGTGGTCAGGCTGTGACCGTCACGCGGCCACGGGGGCGAGGGCCGGTGTGGGTGGTCGGTGGAGCAGGTTCTGGCGTGCCTCTGTGCGGGGTGGGTGTGTCGGGGTGGGATGAAGGTCGGTGTCCCGCCGGTGGTGGTGATCCGCCGGTGTGTGTGGTGGATGAGTGTGTGGTGGGTGTGGCAGGGCAGGGCGAGGTTGTCCAGGTCGGTGGTGCCGCCGTCGGCCCGGTGTTGGATGTGGTGGGCGTCGCACCACTGGGGTGGTCGGTGGCAGTCGGGGAAGGCGCAGGCCCGGTCGCGGGCGTGCAGCGCGCGGCGTTGGGCGGTGCTCACGGTTCGCTTGGCGCGGCCGGGGTCGAGTACTTCGGAGTCGCCGCCGAGGACGACGGGGAGGACTGTGGCGTCGCAGGCGGTGCGGCGGGCTTGGGCGGCGCTGAGGTGGTGGTCGCTGTCGAGCACCGCGTGCCCGACGCCCCGGCGGAGGGTGTCGTGGTCGATGGTGACGCTGATGTGCGGCCGTTCTCCGGCTTCGGTGGGCAGGTCGCCCGACCGCGAAGCCAGTGCGATCAGGTCGGCGAACGCCTCACCGCGCCGTCGTGCCGCGTCGCGGGGGCCGTCCGGGTGGGGTGTGGGGAGTGGTTCGAGCAGTGCGGTGAACCGCGCGCCGGTCTCGGCGGACAGTTCGCCGAAGAATTCGAGTCGTCCGCCGGGCAGGTCGCGCAGGTGCAGTGTGTCGCCGGGTGTGGCGGCGGGTTCGTCCACTTCGTCCACGCGGTCCTGTTCGGCGCGGTCGCGAATCCGGTCGGCGAGTTGCCGCACCGCTTTCGGTTCCGCCGATCGCGCGGCCTCGACCAGGATCTCCTCCGACCCCTCGGGCAGGCGCAAAGCGATGGCTCGCGCCAATTCGGTCAGGTGTCCGTCGGAGAGTTCTCCAGCACCGCCCCGGTCACGGGGTGCAGGGGTGGGAGTGGTTGGCCGGTGGGGCTGGTGGAGGGCAGGAAGAGGGTCGCCTGCGTCGTCCACCGCTTCACCTCCCGCGTGTCGGCACGCACCAATCGCCGATAGGTGTCGGTGTCAAGCCCGCGCCGCGGCTTCGGTCTCGGCGATGGCGGCGAACACACCATCGTCGGAGAGCAGCGCGGGCGACACGTCCATGAATCCAGGCTATTCGAACACCGGTTCCCGTTTCATCACTCGATCAGGCGTCAAATGATGTCGGTTCACACCGCCGTCGCCCGCAGCAGCACCAACCTCTCCGGGTACTGCACCGGGGTCTGCACGCCGGCCGACCCGAGCACCCGACCCGGCAGCGTCACCCCCGAAGGCGTCCACCACGGCAGCCGCACGCCCCAGTCGTCCGCGTTCCCGCCCGGCACGTCACCGGGCGCCAGGGGCCGCACGTGGTAGCGGCGGTCGGGCGAGAGGCCGGGCAGCCGCACCGGACCGGGCGGGTAGTAGGCCGACGTCGCCACCGACACCACGGCGAACACGGCGTCCGACCCGTCCTCCGCCACCACGCCGTGCACGTCGACCGCCGGGTCCGGGTGGTCGCCGTGCACGGCGACCCCGGTGTGCAGCAGCCCGCGCAGGGACTTGTAGAGCGCCACCCACTCCCGCAGCCGGTCGAGGTCGGAGGGCGACGCCGCCGTCAGGTCCCACTCGATGCCGAAGTGCCCGAACAACGCCGTGCCGGCCCGGAAGTCCAGCGGGTGGCTCCGGTGGGTCGTGTGCGACGTCCCCGCGCCGACGTGCGTGCCCATCAGCTCCAGCGGGATCAGTGCGTTCGTCCACCGCTGCGCGGACTGCCGCTCCAGCGCGTCGATGCAGTCCGACACCCACACCCGGTCGGTGCGCTCCAGCACCTCCAGGTCCACCCGCGCCCCGCCGGACGAGCACGACTCGATCTCCACGCCGGGGTGGCGGGCGCGCAGCTCGTCGAGCAGCCGGTACACGGCGAGCGTCTGGCCGTGCACGCCCGCGCGGCCGGTCGGGCGGTGCCCCGCGTCGACGAGGTCGCGGTTGTGGTCCCACTTCAGGTACGACACCGGGTAGGTGGACAGCAGGTCGTCCAACCGCTCCAGGACGTGCGCGTACGCCTCCGGCCGGGCCAGGTCGAGCACCTGCTGCGACCGCGCGGGACGGGGAAGCCGGTCGCCCGCCGCCATGAGCCAGTCCGGGTGCGCCCGCGCCAGGTCCGAGTCGGGGTTCACCATCTCCGGCTCGACCCAGATGCCGAACTGCATGCCCAGGCCGGTGACGTGGTCGGTCAGCGGCGTCAGGCCGTCGGGCCACACCTCGTCGGACACGTACCAGTCGCCCAGCCCGCGCTTGTCGTCGCGGCGCGAGCCGAACCAGCCGTCGTCGAGCACGAACCGCTCCGCGCCGACCGACGCCGCCGCGTCCGCCAACGCGGTCAACCGGGCCAGGTCGTGGTCGAAGTACACCGCCTCCCACGTGTTCACCACGACCGGGCGCGGCGAGGACGGGTGCGACGGCCGCGACCGCAGGTGCCGGTGGAACCGGGCGGACACCTCGTCGAGGCCCACGCCCCACGACGCGTACTGCCACGGCGACGTGTACGCCTCACCGGGCGCGAGCACGACCTCGCCGGACAGCAGCAGCTCGCCCGACCCGAGCAGTGACACCGAGTGGTAGGTGCGCTCGGCGAACGTGCGGTGGTTGCCGGACCAGGCGGTGTGCACGGCCCACACCTCGCCGGAGCGGTTGCCGAAGCCCGCCGTGCCCGCCGCGAGCAGGTACGCCGAGTCGTAGCCGGTGCGGCCCGTCCTGTTCTCCCGCACGCGCAGGCCCTGCGTGAACGCGGTCCGCTGCGGGCTGCGCTCGCGCCCCCAGCGGCCGGTGAAGTCCAGCAGCTCCACGGCCTCGGCGGGCACGGGCAGCGTCAGGTTGACCGCGTCCACCGCGAACGGCCCCGTGCCGGTGTTGGTGAGCGCGGCGCGTTGCCGCAGCAGTCCCGACGGCAGCAGTTCGACCGTCAGCTCCAGCTCCAGCCCGGCCGCCTCGTCCACCGCGCGCACCACCGGCCCGTCCACCGACAGGACGCGGAACGCGGTGGAGAAGTCGCGCCCGGCGCGGTTGCCGACGATGCCGGGCGTGCCGAGCCAGCCGGCCGACTGCTCGGGCAGCACGGCCACGTCCACGGCGCCGTCCACGGAGAAGCCGATGGGGTGCGGCGACCGGGCCAGCACCACCGCGTCGAGTTCGGACTCGGAGAGCGCGCCCAGGTCCGCGCCCCAGTGGCGGACCCGGGGGAGGGTGCCGTCGGTGAAGTCCAGCACCAGGCTCACCCCCGCCGCGCGCAGGTGCCTCACGTCTGCCACTTGTGGCCTTCCTCTCTGGTGGTGAACCTCGTTGACTTACTTTAGTTGCTGGCGTAAGAATCGCCATACCTTGGTGTTCACAGGGCAGAAACCCACCGTCGCCGCCGGAAAGAGGAACGATGATCCGTACGACCTTGCACGACGGGTGGCGTGTGAGCGCGGTGGGCGGGCCGGTGCCGGCGGACGTCGCGGGTCGCGAGGTCCCGGCCGCCGTCCCCGGCAGCACGCACCTCGACCTGCTCGCGGCGGGTCTGATCCCCGAGCCCTACCTCGACACGAACGAGTCCGAGCTGGTGTGGATGCACCGCGCGGACTGGCGCTACGCCACCACGTTCGAGGCCGACGGGCCGCGCGACGGCGAGGCGGTCGAGCTGGCGTTCGACGGCCTGGACACCGTCGCCACCGTCGAGCTGAACGGCCGGGTCCTCGGCCGCACCGCCAACATGCACCGGTCGTACCGCTTCGACGTGCGCGACGCCCTGCGCGACGGCGCCAACGAGCTGGTCGTCACGTTCCGCTCCGCCCTCGCCCACGCCGAGGAGCAGGAGGAGGCGCTGGGCCGCCGCGACCGCGCCTACGGCCACCCGTTCAACGCGGTGCGCAAGATGGCCTGCTCGTTCGGCTGGGACTGGGGCCCCGACCTCCAGACCGCGGGCATCTGGAAGCCGGTGCGGCTGGAGCGCTGGTCCGCCGCGCGCTTCCGCGAGGTGCGCCCGCTGGTCACGGTGGACGCCGGCGGCACCGGCCGGGTCGAGGTGCACGTCGCCGTCGACCGCGCCGGAGCCGACCGCGCCGGAGCCGACCGCGCCGGAGCCGATGGCGCGGCCGGCGCGGACCTCGTCGTCGTCGCCTCGGTCGGCGGCGTCGAGCGGCGGGTCGCGGTGGACGGCGACACCGCCGTGGTGGCCGCCGAGGTGCCGGGCGTCGACCTGTGGTGGCCCGTCGGCTACGGCGACCACCCCCTCTACGACCTGCGCGTCACCCTCGAAGCGGACGGCGTCGAGGTCGACGCGCGGGACCGGCGCGTCGGTTTCCGCACGATCACCGTGGACACCGAACCCGACGAGGTCGGTTCGCCGTTCACCTTCGTCGTGAACGGCGTGCGCGTGTTCGCCAAGGGCGCCAACTGGATTCCCGACGACCACTTCCTCACCCGCGTCACCCGCGACCGCCTGGTCCGCCGCGTCGAGCAGGCCGTGGACGCCAACATGAACATGCTCCGCATCTGGGGCGGCGGCATCTACGAGACCGAGGACTTCTACGACGTCTGCGACGAGCGCGGCGTGCTGGTCTGGCAGGACTTCCCGTTCGCCTGCGCCGCCTACGCCGAGGAGTCCCCGATGTGGGAGGAGGTCGAGGCCGAGGCCCGCGAGAACGTCGCCCGGCTGACCTCGCACGCCTCCCTGGCGCTGTGGAACGGCAACAACGAGAACCTGTGGGGCTACCAGGACTGGGGCTGGCAGGAACAGCTCCAGGGGCGCACCTGGGGCCTGCGGTTCTACGAGGAGCTGCTGCCCGCGATCGTCGCCGAGCTGGACCCGACCCGGCCGTACTCGCCGGGCAGCCCGTACAGCCCCGGCGACCTGCACCCCAACGAGGACACCCACGGCACCCGGCACGAGTGGGAGGTGTGGAACCGCCTCGACTACACCCACTACCGTGACTTCACGCCCCGCTTCTGCTCCGAGTTCGGCTTCCAGGGCCCGCCCACCTGGGCGACGCTCACCACATGGGTGCACGACGAGCCGATGACGCCCACCTCGCCCGGGTTCCTGCTGCACCAGAAGGCCGAGGACGGCAACGGCAAGCTGGACCGGGGCCTCGCGCCGCACCTGCCGGCGCCCCGGTCGTTCGAGGACTGGCACTGGGCGACCCAGCTCAACCAGGCCCGCGCCGTCGCGTTCGGGATCGAGCACTTCCGCTCGCACTGGCCGCGCACGGCGGGCGCCGTCGTCTGGCAGCTCAACGACTGCTGGCCGGTGACGTCGTGGGCCGCCGTGGACGGCGACGAGCGCCCCAAGCCGCTCTACTACGCGCTGCGGCACGCCTTCGCGCCGCGCCTGCTCACCGTGCAGCCGCGCGACGGCCGGGACGCGCTGCTCGCCGTCAACGACACCGGCGCGGCCTGGACCGGTGAGGTGGCGGTCACGCGGCAGACGTTCGCGGGGGAGGTCCTGGCGGCGGCTACGATTCCGCTCGACGTGCCGGCGCGGTCGGTGGCGACGCTGGAGCTGGCGGAGGACCTCGTGACGCCCACCGACCCGAAGGGAGAGGTGCTGGTCGTGAGCACGGCCGACGCGCGCGCCGCGCACGTGTTCCTGGAGGACCTGGAGCTGGCCTACCACCCCGCCCCGCTGTCCGCCGAGGTCACCCGGGTCGACGGCGGCTACCGGGTGGACGTCGCCGCCTCCTCGTTCGCCCGCGACGTCGCCCTGCTGCCGGACCGGGTCGCCGAGGACGCCGTCGTGGACGACGCCCTGGTCACGCTGGCCGCGGGCGAGTCGCACTCGTTCCTGGTGCGCACCGCCGCGGAGCTGGCCGACCCGACCGCGCTCACCGGCCCGCTGGTGCTGCGCTCCGCCAACGCCCTGAGCGCGGTGCGGACGTGACCACCGGCTCCGCCTCCACCCGTTCGGTCGGCCTCGTCCTGGCCCGCCCCGCGCGGCTGCTGGGCGCGGAGCCGTTCTTCATGGAGTTCATCGCGGGCATCGAGGAACGGCTGGCGGAGGACGACCGCTCCGTCCTGCTGCACGTCGTGGGCACCGAGGACGCCGAGATCGCCGCCTACCGCCGGTGGGCGGCGGGCGGCGTGGTCGACGCGGTGGTGGTCGTGAACCGCACCGTCGACGACCACCGCCCGGCCGTCCTGCGGGAGATGGGCCTGCCCGCGCTGTTCGTCGGCGAACCGGACGAGCTCGCCGTGCCCGCCGTCCGCTCGGACGACGCCGGACCGGTCCGCGAGGCCCTCGCGTACCTGCTGGAGCTGGGCCACCGGCGGATCGCCCGGGTCACCGGCCCGGAGACCCTGCTGCACACCAGGGCGCGCACCGCCGCGCTCCTGGAGGGGTGCGCGCGGGCGGACGTCGAGCCCGTCGTGCTGGAGGGCGACTACTCCGAGGAGTCCGGGGCGAAGCTCACCGCGACCCTGCTCGACGCCGCCGAGCCGCCCACCGCGATCCTCTACGACAACGACGTGATGGCCGTGGCCGGCCTGGGCGTCGCCAAGGAACTGGGCTTCGCCGTGCCCGAGCGGCTCAGCCTCGTCGCCTGGGACGACTCGTCGCTGTGCCGGCTGGCGTCGCCCGCGCTCACCACCATGAGCGTGGACGTGCACCAGTTCGGCGTCACCGTCGCGGAATCGGTGCTGGAGCTGGTCGGCGGCGGCGACGTCGCCGAGCGCTGGTCGCCCACCGCGACGCTCGTCCCGCGCGCCAGCACGGCCGCACCGCACCAGGGGAGACCATGACCCACCAGCCCGCCGCCGACCGCTACGAGTCCATGCCCTACCGCCGGTCCGGCCGCAGCGGGCTGAAGCTGCCCGCCGTGTCCCTGGGCCTGTGGCACAACTTCGGCCACGACAAGGCGCTGGACGGCCAGCGCGCGATCCTGCGCCGGGCGTTCGACCTGGGCGTGACGCACTTCGACCTGGCGAACAACTACGGCCCGCCGCCCGGCAGCGCGGAGGAGAACTTCGGCCGGCTGTTCGCCCTGGACCTCGCGGCGCACCGGGACGAGATCCTGGTCTCCACCAAGGCCGGGTACGACATGTGGGAGGGCCCGTACGGCGAGTGGGGCTCCCGCAAGCACCTGCTGTCCTCGCTGGACCGGTCGCTGCGCCGGCTCGGCCTCGACCACGTGGACGTCTTCTACCACCACCGGCCGGACCCGGACACGCCGATCGAGGAGACGATGGGCGCGCTCGACCACGCCGTCCGCTCCGGCAAGGCGCTCTACGCCGGCATCTCCAACTACTCGGCCGAGCAGACCCGCGAGGCCGCGGCGGTGCTGCGCGGGCTGGGCACGCCGCTGCTGATCCACCAGCCGTCGTACTCGATGTTCAACCGGTGGGTCGAGGACGGCCTGCTGGACGTGCTGGCCGAGGTGGGCGCGGGCAGCATCGCGTTCTCGCCGCTGGCGCAGGGCGTGCTGACCGACCGCTACCTCCACGGCATCCCCGCGGACTCCCGCGCGGCCGGCTCGTCGCCGTTCCTCGCCGCCGACCGGCTCGACGAGGCGACGCTGGCGAAGGTGCGGGCCCTGAACGCCGTCGCCGAGGGGCGCGGTCAGACGCTGGCGCAGCTCGCCATCGCGTGGGTGCTGCGCAACGTCACCTCCGCGCTGGTGGGCGCGTCGAGCGTGCGGCAGCTGGAGGACAACGTGGCGGCGACCGCGCGGTTGGACTTCACGGACGACGAACTGGCCGAGATCGAGCGCCACCTGTGACGGCGGAGCGGTGATCAGGACCGTCCAGGTAGGACTGGGCGCGTGGGGCACCGACTGGGCGGTGCGCGTCCTGCCCGAGGCGCCGGAGCTGGCCGCGGTCGGCTTCGTGGACACCGACCCGTTGCGGCGCGCGGAGTTCACCGCGCTGACCGGCGCCCCGGCGTCGGCCGCCGTCGACTGGTCGGCCGACTTCGACGCGGTCCTGGTCACCACCTCCCTGGGCGCGCACGGCCCGCTGGCGCGGACCGCCCTGGAGGCGGGCAGGCACGTGCTGCTGGAGAAGCCGTTCACGCTGGACCCGGCCGAGGCGGTGGAGCTGGTCGAGCTGGCCGAGTCGCGCGGCCTGGTCCTGCTGGTGTCCCAGAACCACCGCTTCTTCCCGGCGGTCGCGGTCGCGAAGGAGGCGCTGGCGCACGTCGGGCAGGTCCGCAACGCCCGCGTGTCGTTCCGGCGCGACCACCGCTTCCAGGCGCTCGGGCCGTCACCGGACACCTCGGTCCTGCACCAGTTGGCCGCGCACCACTTCGACCTGGTCAGGCACCTGCTGGCCGAGGTCGTCGCGGTCACCGCCCACCGCTGGCGGCGCGGTCAGGACCCGGACGCGCTGCTGTCGTCGTTCTCCGCGACCCTGGAGCTGGTCGGTGGCGCGCTGGTCGAGTACAGCGCGTCGACCAGCAGCCAGGCGACCACCACGCCGTGGTCCGGCGAGTGGGTGATCGAGGGCGACGGCGGCGCGGTGGAGTGGTCGGGGGAGAGCCTGGTCAACCTGTCCCGCGTGACGGTGCACCGGGCCGGCCTGCCGCCGGAGACCGTGCCGGTGGACGCCCCGCCGTCGAAGGCGGGCGTGGGCGACCGCGTGGCCGTGGTGCGGGACTTCGCGGACGCCGTCCACGAGGGCCGGGCGTCGTCCCTGTCCGGCCGGGCGAACCTGGGCACGGTGGCCGTGCTGCTGGCGGCCTGGGACAGCCTCGAACGGGGCGGCGCCCGCGTCGAGGTGCGCGTGCCGGGCACCGGGTGAGCCGGGGGCGGTGACCCGGCGGCCGTGTGTCCGGAGTGGACCGCGACGGCGCGGAGCGGGTGCGGGGGGTGCGGTCGGAGGACGAGCCGCAACGCCCTTGACGGAACTTTACTTAACCGCTTAACTAAGTTCCATGTGCCACGCACCCGATCCCGTCGCGGTCGCCCTCGACATCGGCGGCACGAAGCTCGCGGCGGCCCTGGTCGGGCCGGACGGCACCGTGCTCGCCCGCCGCACCGCGCCGACGCCCGCCGGTGACGCGGGGACCGTCTGGCGGGCGCTCGCGGGGGTCGTGACCGAGGTGGCCGACCGCGCCGCCGTGCTGGGGCGCGAACTCCTGGGCGTCGGCATCGCCTCGGCGGCGCCGATGGACCTGCGCGCGGGCACCGTCAGCCCGGTCAACATCCCCGGCTGGCGCGACTTCCCCGTCACCGCGCACGTCGCCGGACTCCTCCCCGGCCTGCCGGTGCGGCTCGGCGGCGACGCGCTGTGCATGGCGCTCGCCGAGTACCACCACGGCACCGGGCGCGGCAGCGCGTGCCTGCTCGGCATGGTCGTGTCCACCGGCGTCGGCGGCGGGTTCGTGTTCGACGGCCGGCCCCACTTCGGCACCACGGGCAACGCCGGGCACGTCGGCCACTTCGTGGTCGACCCCGCCGGGCCGCTGTGCGGGTGCGGCGCGCAGGGCTGCTCGGAGGCCGTCGCCAGCGGCCCGGCGATGGTGCGCTGGGCGCTGGAGCAGGGGTGGCGGCCGCTCGGCGGCACGGCCGACGGCGTCGCGCTCGCGGCGTCGGCGCGGGCGGGCGACCCCACCGCGCGGGCGGCGTTCCGGAGGTCCGGCGAGGCGGTCGCCCGCGTCGTCACGGTGGCCTCGGCGCTGTGCGAGATCGACCGGGTGGTGATCGGCGGCGGCGTGGCGCAGGCCTGGGACCTGCTCGAACCCGCCGTGGTCGAACCGCTGGCCGCCTACTCGGGGCTGGACTTCATGCGCCGGGTCGAGGTCCGACCGGCGACGCTGGGCGTGGACTCGGGGCTGATCGGCGCCGCCGCGCTGCTCGCGGGCGACCGGGCCCCGTCGCTGCCGGTCGGGATCTGACGTGCGGGGGAGTGCCGTGCGCAAGCTGGACGCCGTCGTGCGCGAGTACCACTGGGGCTCGCGGACCGCGCTCGCGGAGATGCGCGGCGAGCCGTCGCCGAGCCCGACGCCCCAGGCGGAGCTGTGGGTCGGCGCGCACCCCGACGACCCGTCTCGACTGGCGGGCTGCGGCGTGCCGCTCGACGCCCACCTCGCCGCCAACCCGGCCGGCCTGCTCGGGCCGGCGAGCCTGGCCGCGTTCGGTCCCCGGCTGCCGTTCCTGCTGAAGGTGCTGGCCGTCGACGCGCCGCTGTCGCTCCAGGTGCACCCGGACCGCGAGCGGGCCCGGACCGGGTTCGCCGAGCACGGCTACCGCGACGACCGCGGCAAGCCCGAGGTGCTGGTGGCGCTCACCGACTTCGAGACGCTGTCCGGCTTCCGCGACCCCGCCGCGACGCGGGCGCTGCTGCGCGAGCTGGGCGTCCCCGGGCTCGACCCGATGCGCGCCGCGCTGGCCGCGGGCGACACCGCGGGCGCGCTGCGCTGGGCGCTGCGCGAGGGCGGCGCCGTGGTCGACGAGGTGGCGCGGGCGGCGGCGGGCGTGCCCGCGCTCCGGCACGTCGCGGACCTGGCGCGGGTCCACCCGGCGGACGCGGGCGTGGTCGCGGCCCTGCTGCTGAACGCGGTGGTGCTGGAGCCGGGGCAGGCCGTGTACGTGCGCCCGGGCGTCCTGCACGCCCACCTGCGCGGTGTCGGCGTGGAGCTGATGGCCAACTCGGACAACGTGCTGCGCGCGGGTCTCACGCCCAAGGCCGTCGACGTGCCCGGCGTGCTGTCGCTGCTCGACCACCGCTCCGGTCCGGCGGAGGCGCCGGTCGTCGAGGTGGACGGTCCACTGAGGACCTACCGCACACCGGACCCGGAGTTCCGGCTGCACGCGGTGCGCGCCGGGGCCGTGCTGCCCGGCGACGGGCCGCAACTCCTGCTGTGCACCGGCGGTTCCGTCGTGGTCGCCCGAGACGGCGAGTCGGTCGTGCTGCGCGGCGGCGAGTCGGCGTTCCTGCCGCACGACCCGGCGAACGCGGCGTCGGTGACCGGTGACGGCGAGGCGTTCTGGGCCACCGTCGGCGGGTGACCCCCGGCGTGCCGCACGGGGTCGCGGTGGTCGGGGGCACCACCGCGACCCCGTGCGCGACCCCGTGCGCGACCCCGTGCGCGGGACCGTTCCGGGTGACGAGCCGCCGCCTACTGGAACACGACGTCGCTGCAGAGGTAGTACGCCTGGTCCATGTGGCTCGCCTGCCAGATCGTGAACACCACGTGCCGGCCGGTGCGGCTGCCCGCGTTGACCTGGGCCTGGTACAGGCCCGTGGTGCCGTAGCGACCGGTGGAGGTCACGAGCTCCAGGTCGCTCCAGCGCAGCGGCTGGGTGGCCGTGTTGACGCCCTGGCGGGTGATGTAGATGCGGAGGTAGTCCGCACCGTGCTTCGCCTGGTCCGTGATGGTGAGCGTGAACTGGCGCGGCTTCGTGGTGGTGTTCCACGCGCCCACCGTGTCGAGCGCCCGGTACCGGCCGCTCTCGGCGAGACCGCCGCTGCACAGCTGGCCGTTCGGCAGGGCGCCCTGGTGGTTGCCCCCGACACCGTTGCGGTACAGGCCGTTCCAGTTCCACATCGCGTTGGGGTCGGCCTTCCACGCCTGGGCGCACATGGGGTCCGTCTGGCCCATGTTCGGGTTCAGGTGGTCGCTGCCCCAGCGCTGCCAACAACCGTAGTTGCGCGACGGCGGGTCGGTCACCGACCCGTGCGCACTGGCGACGCCGGTTGTGCCGATGAGGGCCACGACGGTGGCGGCGAGGACCGCCAGGACCGAGGTGAAGACGCCGAGCACCGTGCGGAGACCGCGTCTGAAGGTCATGAGTCCTCCACGTTGAGGATGTACCGACTACCGGACTGGGAGCGCTCCCAGTTCCCCAAGGTAGCGAACCGGACACCTTCTGTGAACCCCGGACGCGTACGAAGCAGTTGCGTGGACGGCTGCCCCGGACGGCCCACCCGCACGGCGTCGAACCGGCCGACGGACCCCCCCGACCTACCGGTAGTAGTAGCCCTCGACGGCGGCACGCGCCTCGGCGAGCACGTCCGCCCCGCCGTGCCCGTCCGGCCCCTCGGTCGGCACGGCGGGGAAACCGCCCCCGGGCTTGAGCGCGCCCAGCTGCGCGCCGGACAGCGCGAACACCACGCGGCCCAGCCCGGAGCGCTCGATCGCGCCCGCGCACATCCCGCACGGTTGGCAGCTGGTGAACATCGTCGTGCCCGCCGCGACCTCCGGCGACAGCTCACGCGCCGCCCACCGGGCCAGCTTCAGCTCCGGGTGCGCGGTGATGTCGTCGTCCACCAGGCTGGTGTTGCGCTCCTCGGCCAGCACCCGGCCGTCCGGGCCGACCAGCAGCGACCCGAACGGCGGGTTGCCCGACGCACGGGCCTCCCGCGCCAGCTCGACCGCACGTCGCAGGCTCATCCGAACTCCTTCCGCACGGTCGCGAGCGCCTGCCACGCGACCTCCGGGTGCCGGGTCTCGTCGGGGTCGCCGACGAACGGGTCCAGCACCACCTCCTCCGCCCCGGCGGCCAGCAGCGCCGCCAGGTCGTCCACCACCTGCCCGGTCGAACCCTCGCCGAGCAGCCGCCGCTCCCCGTCGACCGCGGACCCCAGCCTCAGCAGGACGCGCGGGGCGGGCGCGGGCACGGGCCGCTCCTCGCGGTCGGCGATCGCCCGCAGCCGCGCCAGCGCGTCCCGGAACGCGGCGGGCGTCAACCGCAGCCCGTGCCACGCGTCGCCGAACCGCACGGCCCGCCGCAGCGCCGCGTCGGAGTGCCCGCCCACCCACACGGGCACGTCCGGCGCGTGCTCCCGCACCACCGCCAGCCCCTCGTCCGTGAGCCGGCCGCGCGCCTCGAACGGCACCCCCAGCGCGGCGTACTCCTGCCGCGCCCAGCCGACGCCGACGCCCAGCGCGAACCGTCCGCCGGACAGGTCCGCGAGGTTGGCCGACATCCGGGCCACCAGCAGCGGGTGCCGGTAGGGCAGCACCACCACGCTCGTGCCGAGCCGCAGCCGCGAGGTGACCCCGGCGAGCCACGCCAGCGCGGTGAACGGCTCGTAGAACGGCGCCGGGTACTGCTCGGCCACGTCGGGGGTGATCACCACGTGGTCGGACAGGAACAGGGAGTCGAAGCCCAGCCCCTCCACGGTCAGGGCCCAGCTCCGCAGCACCTCCGGTGAGGTGCCGGGGCCGAAGTTCGGGACGTTCACACCGAGTCGCACCCCACCAAGGCTAGGCGCGAGGGCTCCACCGGTGAAGGGACCGTCCACGGTCCGCACGGCCCGGGGCCGTGGAATCCACGGTAGGTTGGCCGGATGGCCGTGAACCTCGACGCCACCGACTGGGCGATCCTGACCGAGCTGCAACGGGACGGCCGCCTCGCGCTCACCGAGCTGGGCCGCCGGGTCAACCTCAGCGCGTCCGCGACCACCGAGCGCCTGCGCCGCCTGGAGTCCACCGGCGTGGTCACCGGCTACCACGCCGAGGTGGACCTGGCGAAGGTCGGCTACGCCGTGCTGGCCGTCGTGCGGCTGAAGTACCCCGGCAACCGGCACGAGCCGCTGCGCGCGCTGCTCGCCGAGCGCGGCGAGGTGCTGGAGTGCCTGCGCACCACGGGCGACGACTGCTACACCCTCAAGGTCGCCGCCACCTCCATGGCGCACCTGGAACGGGTGGTGGACGAGCTGATGGCGTTCGGCAGCACCACCACGAACATCGTCTACAGCCGGACCCTGCCCTACCGGGGCGTGTCGTCGCCCGACGCGCCCCGGTAGGCCGGGTCACCTCCAGCGCGTGCCGGCTCCGCAGGGCGCCGGGTCGGCGGCGCACCACGTGCCCCGGCCGGCCGGGTCGAAGCCGCCCAGCAACCGGCCGGACGCGTCGTGGGCGCGGACCTCGCCGAGCGTGAAGTCGTTCGGGATCTCCCAGGTGCTCGGGTGTTCGAGGTAGGCGACGAACGTGCCGTTGGCGACGGTGGCCGACACGGTCTCACCCCGCTGCTCCCAGGTCACCGAGGCGACGTCCGCCGTGACGCGGCCGGCCACGAACTCGGCGCCCGCCTGCCCGCGGTACTGGGCCTTGTTGCCCGGCACGTCGCCGCCGGCCCGGCCGCCGTTGAGGTCGACGGACACCGGCCCCACCAGCGTGCCGAGGTCGAACCCGGACCGCAGCCCCGAGTTGAAGGGCATCCCGGGGCCGTCGACGGTGCAGTCCAGCGCCGAGTCCTCCGTGAGGACCAGGGCGAAGTCACCGCCGGCGCGGGGTGCGTACTGGTAGAGCCTCGGCGTGCCCCGGACGCCCGCGATCGCCCGGCAGCCCTCCTCGACCTCGGCGATCCGCTCCGGCGTGAGGCCGGTGACCACCGGGTCGGCGCCGGGCAGCTTCGCGGCCGTCGTCGCGGCGGTGGTCGTCGCGGCGGTGGTCGTCGGGTCGGCAGCGACCTCCGCGCCCCCGGAGCGCTGTCCCGGCGCGATCACGGCGACCAGCGCGACCACGGCCGCCGCCGCGAGACCGGCGGCGACCAGCGGCGCGTACCGCAGGCGTCGGGCGCCGCGCGAGACGGCGCGCTCCAGCTCGGCGCGGATCTCGGCCCGCCGGCCCGGCGGCAGGTCGCGGGCCGGGGGGAGCGTGCTGTTCATCGGTCCTCCAGGGACAACGCGGGGACGGCGACGGCGGGTGGCGGGCCCAACCTGCGGGTCAACCGGGCCTTGGCCTTGCTGACCCGGGCACGCACGCTGCCCTCGGCGATGCCGAGCACTCCCGCGGCGTCCGCGTAGGACACCCCGGACCACACGCACAGCGCGAGCGCCTCCCGCTCGTTGCGGGGCAGCTCCTCCACCGCGGCCAGCAGCACCGCCATCCGCCGCTGGTCGTCGACGCGCTCGGCGACGAGGTCGGCGTGGTCGGGCACCGGGGCTTCGGCGGGGGCGCGCCGGAACAGCCGCAGCCGCCGCGCCAGCGCGCGCCGGTCGCCGCGCACCACGTTGGTCGCCACGGCCAGCAGCCACGGCAGGGCCGAGTCGTGCTCCAGCCGCAGCCCGTCGCGCTTGCGCCACGCCAGCAGGAAGGTGCTCTGGAGGTGGTCCTCGGCGGCGCTCCACGACGCGGTCAGCCGGAAGCAGTGGTTGTAGACGGCCTTGGCGTGCCGGTCGAACAGGACGCCGAAGGCGTGCCCGCTGCCGGCCGCGGCCTGGTCCCACAGCGCCCGGTCGTCCGGACCTCGCTCGTCCGGCCCGCGCTCGCGGGGGTCGTCGATCGTCATGTCCCGTAGTGGCCGCTCGCGGCGGGGGTGTTGCCACCACGGCGGGCGGGAGCCGTCGGAGCCGCCGCCGGCGCGGGGGTCGCCACGAGGAGACCCGCGGGCGTCGCGTGAGCGCTCACGCGGTGCCCGTCCACGCCGGCGACGGCCCTTCGACCCCGGCAACGCCCGCCGCCGGTGCGTCGCCGGGACGTCCTGGCACCCGCCGGACAGGTTCTGGGAACGCTCCCACAATGGAAGGTAACGCATGGCCGTTCATCGTGGCAAGCGCTTTCCCGGGTCGGACCGGCGGTGCTGTTCACCCCTCTGAACAGGGCGGACGGCACCGCCGGTCGGCCCACCGGTCGACCGCGTCGAACGGGCGGGTGGGACCGGGTCAGGAATGCGGGCAGGTGTCGCGGTACTCGGAGATGGCCGTGCCGCGCGGCGCCGGGCACAGGAACTGCTCGTAGCGGGTGTCGTCGTCGATGAACCGCTTGAGCCACGCGATGCTGTACTTCGCGATCGTCGTGTTGGGGGTGTTGGGCGCGAAGTGGCTCGCGCCGTTCAGCTCCAGGTACGCCTTGTCCAGGGTGGACGGCAGGCCGGTGTAGAACCGCTCGGAGTGCGTGGTCACCGAGGCGACGGAGTCGTTCTCCGCGCCGATGAGGAGCGTCGGCGTCCGCACGGTGGGCCAGCTCTTGGTGGTGTTCCAGGCGGTCAACGGGATCGACGCCTGGAGCGAGGGTCGGTCCTTGGTGGCCTCCAGCGCGCCGCCGCCGCCCATCGAGTGGCCCATGACGCCCAGCCGGTCGGGGTCGATCCGGTCGCGCACGGAGCTGGACCTGGTCAGGTAGTCCAGGGCCGCGAGCAGTTGGTCGCCGCGCGAGGACGGCTGGTCGTAGCGGGAGTTGGTGTCGATGGTGAACACGACGAAGCCCTGTGACGCCAGGCGCGGGCCGAGCCAGGAGATGCTCGACTGCGCCGCGGTGTAGCCGGGCGAGACGGCGACCGCGCCGAAGGTGCCCTCCGCCGTGCTGGTGGGGTAGTGGATGGTGCCGCCGCCGAACCCGGACACCGCCAGGGACGACACGGTGGTCTGGGCGGTGGCGAACGGGCCGCGCGCGGCCTCGATGCTCGCGGTGGTCGGCGCCGGTCCGCGCTCGTGGGGGTTGTCGGCGGCCTGGGCGACCGCGGTGGGCGTGGTGAGGGCGACCGCCGCGGCCAGGACCAGGGCGCGGCGGGACAGGGGTGACCTCATGGTTGCGCTCTTCTCGTTCGGGAAGGACTGGTGGTGAGTCCTCAGTGGACGGGCTTCCCGGTGGCAGAGCGTGCCCGTGTACCTACTCGGAAGTCAAGTAAGGAATATCACTCAACCGCTAAAGTAGTGGTTCTCCGTCTCGACACGTCGAATATGAAAATAAATCACGAGTACCGGGACGACGGTCATTTACCGGGACGACTAGCTGCACGGAAGCGCTCTCACCCCCTTGACCGGAACCGGTACCGGAACGAGGATCGGGCACGACGAAGCCGTCGCCCCTGACGAACGGAACACTGATGTCCCGCAGATCACTGAGCGCCGCGCTGGCCGCGGTGCTCGCCGCCGGTCTCCTCAGCGGAGGCGTGGCGAGCGCCTCCCCGGACTCGAAGCCCCGCCAACCGGTCATCGGGGAGCCGCGCACCGAGCACGGGTGCGCCCGCATCGAGAAGACCCTGCCGACGCTCTCCGACTGGCCGAGGGTGGACAGCCGGGTCGAGTCCCGCCCCTCCGACGAGCGCCGGATCAAGAAGATCGTCGAGAGCATGACCCTGGCCGAGAAGGTCGGCCAGATGACCCAGCCGGAGATCGCCGCGATCACCCCGGAGGAGGTCCGCGAGTACGGCATCGGATCGGTGCTCAACGGCGGCGGGTCGTGGCCGAACCGCGACAAGCACGCCCCGGTGGACGCGTGGCTGTCGCTGGCCGACGCCTACTGGGACGCGTCGAAGGCGAGCCGCACGAAGGTGCCCGTCATCTGGGGCATCGACGCCGTGCACGGCAACAACAACGTCTACGGCGCCACCGTCTTCCCGCACAACATCGGCCTGGGTGCCGCGCACGACCCGTGCCTGATCAGGGACGTGCACGAGGCGACCGCCGAGCAGATCCGCGCGACCGGCCAGGACTGGGCGTTCGCGCCGACGCTGGCCGTGCCGCTCGACGACCGCTGGGGCCGCACCTACGAGGGCTACTCGGAGGACCCGCGGATCACCCGCGCCTACGGCTACGAGGCCACCATCGGCCTCCAGGGCAGGAGCAGGCGCGACGTCGGCGTGCTCGCCACCGCCAAGCACTTCATCGGCGACGGCGGCACCACCGGCGGCAAGGACCAGGGCGTCAACCCGGCCACCGTCGCCGAGATGATCAACGTCCACGGCCAGGGCTACTACGGCGCGCTCGCCGCCGGCGCCCAGACCGTGATGGTCTCGTTCAACTCGTGGGACAACGAGGAAGCCGGGATCGCCGAGGGCAAGCTGCACGGCAGCAAGCTCGCGGTGAACGACATCCTCAAGGGCAAGATGGGCTTCGACGGCCTCGTCGTCTCCGACTGGAACGGCATCGGCCAGGTCGCGGGCTGCACCAACGCCTCGTGCCCGCAGGCGGTCAACGCCGGCATCGACGTCGTCATGGTGCCCAACGACTGGAAGGCGTTCATCGCCAACACGATCGCCCAGGTCGAGGGCGGCCAGATCGCCATGTCGCGGATCGACGACGCGGTGACCCGCATCCTGCGCGTCAAGCTGCGCTCGGGCGTGCTGGACGGCGAGAAGCCGTCGGAGCGCCGCCACGCCGGTGACGCCGACGCCCTGGAGGCGCGCAAGCTCGCCCGCGAGGCCGTCCGCAAGTCGCAGGTGCTGCTGAAGAACAACAACCGCACGCTGCCGCTGGACAGGCGGTCGAAGGTGCTGGTCGTCGGCAAGTCGGCCGACTCGATGCAGAACCAGACCGGCGGCTGGACGCTGACCTGGCAGGGCACCGGCAACACCAACGCCGACTTCCCGAACGGCCAGACCGTCCTCGGCGGGCTCAAGGAGGCCCTCGGCGAGGCGAACGTGGTGTTCAGCGAGACCGGCGACGTCGACCCGGCAGGGTTCGACGCCGTCGTCGCGGTGATCGGCGAGACCCCGTACGCGGAGGGCGTCGGCGACATCGGCAAGCGCACGCTGGAGGCCGCCAAGCTGTACCCGAACGACCTGGCCGTGCTGGACAAGGTCAGCGGCAAGGGCACGCCCGTCGTCACGGTCTACGTGTCGGGCCGCCCGCTGTACGTGAACAAGGAGCTGAACCGCTCGGACGCGTTCGTGGCGGCGTGGCTGCCCGGCACCGAGGGCGGCGGCGTGGTCGACCTGCTGGTGCGGGGCCGCCACACCTACCCGGGCTACACCGGCACGCTGTCCTACTCGTGGCCGAAGGCGGCGTGCCAGACGCCGCTGAACCCGGGCGTCGAGGGCTACGACCCGCTGTTCAAGCCCGGCTACGGCCTCAGGACCTGGTCGTTCCGGAACATCGGCCGGCTCGACGAGACCTCGCCCGAGTTCGGCTGCTCGGGCGGCGGTGGCGGCGGGGTCGCGACCGAGGACCTGGAGCTGTTCAACCGGGTCGACGTGGCGCCCTACAAGAGCTTCATCGGCTCCCCGGACAACTGGAGCGGCACGGAGCTGGGCCCGGACGCGGAGGCCGCGCACACCAACATCACCGTGGTGCCGGCGGACGTGAACGTGCAGGGCGACGGCCTGAGGACGACCTGGACCGGCACGGGCGCGGGCCAGCTCTACCTCCAGGACCCGGCGGGCGGCAGCGACCTGCGCGGGTACGTCAACGCCCGGGCGGCGCTGGTGTTCGACGTGGTGGTGCACCAGGCGCCCGCGGCGCGGACGGTGGTCAGCACGCACTGCACCTACCCGTGCTTCGCCGAGGTCAACGCCACGAACGTGTTCACGGGGCTGCCGGCGGGCGTGAAGTCCACGGTCAAGATCCCGGTCGCCTGCTTCGAGCAGGGCGGGCTCGACCTGGAGAACGTCAACACGCCGTTCCTGGTCTACACGGAGGGCGCGTTCCAGGCGTCGTTCGCGAACGTGCGGTGGGTGCCCGAGGCGGCCACCGACCCGGACGCGAAGACGTGCGCCGAGCTGACCGGCTGACCCCGGTCCGACCGGCCTGATCGGACGGAGGGGGCGGACCCGCACGGGCCCGCCCCCTCCGCCGTCCCGCGAGTCGTGCGTTCGGGCCCCGCGTGTCGTGCGTTCGCGCCCCACGAGTCACGCGCCCAGGGTGCGCGTCCAGTCGACGACCTCGCGGTGGTGGTCCGGGGCGCTCGGCGCGTAGTCGATCGGGTGCCCGTACCCGTGCAGCACGAACGCGCGCAGCCGGGCCGAGGCCGTGACGAACGGCGCTCCGACGCCGCCGGCGCTCGCCCGACGCGCAGTCGCCGCCCAGCGGCCGCCCGCGGAAGTGGTTGTCGTCGCCGACCACGACCACCACCGGCACGTCGACCAGCCGCGTGAACGGGATGACGACGTTGTCCGGCGCGATCGTGTCCACCGCCTCGGTCGCGGCGATCACGCTTGTCGAACATCGCGCCTTCCGGAAACGCGCGCCGTCGATGACGAGCACCTGGTGCGCGAGCCGAGGCTCGTCATGGAATAGGTGCGCACCGTTCCCGGATCTGCTCGCACCACTTCACCGTGATCGCGCAGTGATGAGGTGAACGCGTGCCGCTTGCGCGGCATCTCCAGGCTGTGCCCGAGCAGCGGCAGTCGACCGGGCGCCACCGGGACGGCCGTCGTCGCTCCTGTTCTCACCGAAAGGGGCGGACCGCCATAAGACCCGTTCGGTGGTCGGTCGTTCGTCCGCTGGGCCTCGGAAAAGGGGACGTGACCGGGAAGAGGTGTGGAAAATGAAGCAAGGCGAATGGATTCCAGCCGGTGTGGACATTTCCGCGCCGAGCATGGCGCGCACCTACGACCACATGCTGGGGGCGGGCACGACTTCGCGGTGGACCGCGTGGTCGGCGAGCGGATCGAGGGGCCGTGCCCGGCCTGCGCACCGCGGCCCGCGTCAACCGGGCGCTCCCGGGGCGCGTGGTGCGGTTCATGCTGGAGCGCGGCGTGCGGCAGTCCCTCGACATCGGGTCGGGCGTCCCGACCGTCGGCAACGTCCACGAGGTGGCCCGGGTGCGGGTGCCCGAGGCCCGCGTCGTCTACGTCGACCGCGATCCCGCGGCCGTCGCGCACGGCGAGTCGATGCTGGTCGGGAACGAGCTGGCGGGTGTCGTGCGGGCCGACGTGGGCGACCCGGACGCCGTCCTGGGCGACCCCGAGGTGCGCCGGTTGCTCGACCTCGACCAGTCGGTCGGGCTGCTCGTGCTGCTGGTGCTGCACTGGGTGCCGGACGAGGACGACCCGGCCGGGCTCGTCGGCCGCCACCGGGACGCGCTGCCGCCGGGCGGCTTCCTCGCGCTGACCCACGTGACCGGGGACCACCAGGGCGACGACCTCGCCGTGGCGACCGACGTGATCAAGCGGAGCCGGAGCCCGGACCGGGTCACCCTGCGCCCGCACCGCGCGGTGGCCGAATTGTTCACCGGGTTCGACCTGGTGCAACCGGGTTTGGTGGGGTGCGGCGAGTGGCGGCCCGGCGGACCCGCGGACATCGCGGAGGAACCCGGGATGAACATGCTCGTCCACGCGGGCATCGGCCGGAAACCGTAAGGAACGCTCATAAGTGACCGTTAGTGGTCAAATAGCCGATAGTGTGATCTTTTTTCACGCTTATGGTCGAGCCCAGACCAACGGGGCGTGGGTAAACTGCCGCGAAATCATCACATCACAGCAGGGCAACGACAATGTCGCACCCCACTCGCGGACCACGGACCACCCCGCCGGAACGCAGCCGGGAACTGCTCGCGCGCACGTGGTCCTACCTGCTCAGCGGGGCGGCCGTCGTCCCGATGTCGCGGGACGACCTCGATCGCGAACTGGGCGAGCGGCTCGACGAGCTGTGCGCCGCCCTGCACGCCGAGCCGTTCGCCGACCGGCCGGTCGAGCGGATCGGCGAACGGCTGGTCTCGCTCGGGTACGTCGGCGAGGCCGGGCTGCGCGTCACCGTGGACGTGCTCGGCAAGGGCCTGCTCGCGCTGCCCGAGTTCCAGCCCGTCGAGGCGTACGCGCAGCGGGTCCTGCTCGGCGTCGGCGCGCTGTCGTGCGGCTTCCTCGCGGCGAACCGGCGCTCGGTGTTCGAGCAGCAGGAGTCCATGCAGCTGTCGATGCTCAAAGCGGTCCGCGACGCCCGCTGGAACCTGCGCGAGAGCGAGGCCCGGTTCGACGAGGTCGTCACGTCGTCGGCCAGCGGCGTCCTCGTCGCAGACCTCGACGGCCGCCTCGTGCGGGTGAACGCGGCCATCGCCGAGATGCTCGGCCGGCCCACCGACGAGCTGGTGGGCAGCGACCTGCTGGACCTGGTGCACCCCGACTCGCGCAAGCACCTCGCCGAGGCGCTGCGCGGCCTCGCGGCGGGCGAGCGCGAGCGGGTCCGGCAGTCCCAGCGCCTGCTGCGCGAGAACGGCGACGTCGCCCGGATCTCGCTCACGGTGTCCCTGGTCCGCGGCGGCGCCGGGCCCGACCAGCCCGGCCACTTCGTCGCCGTCGTGGAGGACGGCACCGAGCTGATGCTGCTCCAGGCCGAACTGCACCGGCAGGCCCTGCACGACGTGTCGACGGGCCTGCCGAACCGCCAGTTCTTCACCACCCACCTGGAGAGCGCGCTGCGCCGCGCCGACCCGGTCCGCGGCGTCACCCTCTACCACCTCGACCTCGACGCGTTCGGCATGGTGTGCAACAGCCTGGGCCGCGCCACCGGCGAACGCCTCCTCGTGCACGTGGCGCAGCGGCTCACGTCCGTGCTGGCGCACGAGAAGGCCATGATCGCCCGCCTCGACGGCGACGAGTTCGCCGTCCTGGTGGAGAACACCGCCACCACGCCCGACATCGGCACCACGGTCGCCGCGATCAACCGCGAGCTGTCCGAACCCGTCTACCTCGACGGCCACGGCCTGGCCGCCACGGTCAGCGTCGGCGTGGTCCGCCGCCCGCCGCCCGACTCGTCGCCGACCGAGGTGCTGCGGTCCGCGGAGCAGGCCCTGCGCCGCGCCAAGGCGGGCCGGCGCGGCCAGTGGGAGCTGTTCGACCCGGAGCAGGGCCTCGCCGACCGCGCGACCGACCTGCTGGCCGTGCGGATGCCCGGGGCCCTGGAGCAGGGCGAGCTGACCGCCCGCTACGCGCCCGTCGCGTCCCTCGCCGACGGCACGACCACCGGCGTGTCCGCCCGCCTGCTCTGGGAGCGCCCCGACGGGGCGCCGGTCGACCACGACGCGTGCACGGGGCTGGCCGAGCGGACGGGTCTCGTGCTGGGGCTGGGCGAGTGGCACCTGGCGACGGCGTGCGGCCAGGTCGCGTGGTGGCGGCAGTCGGGCTTCACCGGCGCCCTGCACGTCGGCCTGACGCGGCACCAGTGGTGCGACGGCGACCTCGTCCGCCGGGTCCGGCGGGTGCTCGGCGACACGGGCCTGCCCGCCGACCGGCTGGTCGTCGGGATGCCGGTGGGCGTGCTCGCCGAGCCCGACGCCGTGGACGGCCTGACCGTGCTCGCCGAACTGGGCGTGGGCACGTCGCTCGACGACTTCGGCCTCGGGCCGGACGACCTGGCCGCGGTGGCCGACCTGCCCGTCCGCCTGGTCCGGGTGAGCCGCCGGCTGGTGGCGCGGCAGCTCGCGGGCGACGCCGACCACCTGGCCGGGTTGGTGCCGCTGGTGCGCGCGGCGGGCGCCGAGGTGCTCGTGGACGGCCTGACCACGCCGGAGCAGGCCGCGTGGTGGCACCGGGCGGGCGCGGTCGCCGGCAGCGGTCCGCTGCACGGCGAGGCGCTGGAGCCGCACGTCGTGGCCGCGCGCTTCGGCCCGCGGACCGGCTGAACCGGGCACCGCGCGACATCGGGTCTTCACAGGGCGTTTCCGTACCGTTACAGTTCTGGGAGCGCTCCCAGTCGATTCCCGTCAGCGTGGACCAGCGGATCGGCCGACGTCCCGTGACGGGTCGACGTGGTCCCGCCCGCGAAGGAAGTGGTGCGGATGGTCGAGTTCTCATCCCGTCTGGACGCGCGTGCGGATGCCCTGCGGGCGTTGAGCGTTCCCCTGCTCAGGGGATCGCTGGGCGTGGTGTTCGTGTGGTTCGGGGCCCTCAAGGTGGCCGGTGCGACACCGGTGGCGGACCTGGTGGCCCGGATCGTCCCGTGGCTCGACCCGGGCGCGTTCGTGTTCGCGCTCGGCGTGCTGGAGGTGGTGCTGGGGGTCGCCCTGGTGGTGGGCAGGCGGTTGCGCTGGGTGGCGCTGCTCGTCGTGCTGCACCTTGCGGGGACGTTCCTGGTGCTGGTCGTGCAGCCGGCCGCCGCGTTCCGGGCGGGCAACCCGCTGCTGCTCACCATGACCGGCGAGTTCGTCGTGAAGAACCTGGTCCTGATCACCGCGGCCCTGGTGGTCATGTCGGCCGACGCCCCCGCGCGACAGCGGGTGACGCGGGTCGGACAGCGGTGATCGCCCGGTGCCGCGGGGCCCCGACCGGCCCCGCGGCACCTCACGACCGGCGTGCCAGGTGCGCGGCCACGCCGTCCAGGAAGATGTTCAGGGCGAAACCGAAGTCCGCGTCCACCTCGTCCCGGTACAGGTCGTCGACGTCGAACACCCCCGAGTCCACGACGCGGCCCAGCGCGGGCAGCCGCCGGGGGTCCACGACGGTCCGCAGCACCCGCGCGTACTGCCGGCTGAACGCCTCCGGCTTGTCCTGGTAGTGCCGGGTCATCTCCGTGCCGAGCCGCAGCGTGCCGTGCACGAAGGTGAGCAGCCCCATCACGACGCCCACCTTCTCGTCCTCCGCGAGGGTGGTCTCGGACAGCGCCCCGAGCGCGCTGTCGAACCACGCGAGGTTGTGCGGCCCGGCGGGCGGTCCGGTCAGCGGTATCCGGGCGAACCACGGGTGCCGCCGGAACGCGGCCACCACGGCGTGCGTCCACGTGGTCAGCCCGGCCCGCCAGTCGCCGCCCGGCAGCTCGGGCGGGAGTTCCAGTGCGGCGTCCGCCATCAGCGCCAGCAGTTCGTCCTTGCTGTTCACGTGCCGGTAGAGCGCCATCGTCGACTTGCCGAGCTGCTGCGCGACGCGGGCCATCGAGACGGCGGCGAGCCCCTCGGCGTCGGCCACCTCGATCGCGGCGCGGGTGATGTCGAAGACTGTGAGGGACGGTTTGCGGCCCCGTTTCGGCGTCGAGCGCAGCCCCCAGAGCAGCGCGATCTCGTCCGGCAGGCCGTGCTCGTCGGTCATCCTCGCCCTCTCGTCGCGCCGGGTGCAGTCTAGGGCTTCCACGATTAACTGCGTATGGGCTACGCTAATGTGCGTATCTCATACGCATAAGGGGGCGACGATGATCGTCGACGTACGGGGCCTGCGCAAGGCGTACGGCTCGAAGGTGGTGTTGGACGGGGTGGACCTGGAGGTCGCCGAGGGGTCGGTCTTCGCGCTGCTGGGCGCCAACGGCGCCGGCAAGACCACCACCGTCCGCATCCTGTCCACGCTCACCGGGCCGGACGCGGGCGAACTGCGGGTGGCCGGCCACGACGTGGTGCGCGACCCGGCGGCGGTGCGCGCGGCGATCGCCGTGACCGGCCAGTACGCGGCCGTTGACGCCGAGCAGACCGGCCGCGAGAACCTCGTCGTGATCGGGCGGCTGATGGGCCTCGGGCGCGGGGGAGCCCGGACCCGCGCGGCCGAGCTGCTGGAGCGGTTCGACCTCGTCGACGCCGCCGACCGCCGCGTCAAGACCTACTCCGGCGGCATGCGGCGGCGCCTCGACCTGGCCATGAGCCTCGTCGCCGCGCCGCGCGTGATCTTCCTGGACGAGCCGACCACCGGCCTCGACCCGGCCGGCCGCACGACCATGTGGGACGCCATCCGCGACCTGGTGCGCACCGGCACCACGATCTTCCTCACCACCCAGTACCTGGAGGAGGCCGACCGCCTCGCCGACCGGATCATGGTGCTGGACAAGGGGAAGGTCGCGGCCGAGGGCACCGCGGACGACCTCAAGTCGCGGGTCGGCGGCGACCGGCTGGACCTCCGCTTCGCCTCGCCGTCCGACCTGGCCGCGGCCCACGCCGTGCTGGGCGGCTTCCGCCCGGCCGACCTCGTGCTCAGCCTGCCCTCCGACGGCACCGCGGCACACCTGCACGCCGTGCTGGACGACCTGCGCGCCGCCGGCGTGACGCCCGACCGGGTCTCCTCGCACCGCCCCACCCTCGACGACGTCTTCCTCGCCCTGACCACGCGCCAAGGGGTGCCCGCATGAGCCACGCCGCCGCCGACTCGATGACCATGATCGGCCGCAGCATCAGGTTGAGCAGGCGCAACACCGACACGCTCGTCATGTCGGTGGTCCTGCCGCTGATGATGATGGCCCTGTTCGTGTACGTGTTCGGCGGTGCCATCACCACCGGCACGGCGTACGTGGACTACGTGGTGCCCGGCATCGTCCTGCTGTGCGCCGGTTACGGCGCCGCGGCGACCGCGATGTCCGTCGCCGACGACATGACCTCCGGCATGGTCGACCGCCTGCGCTCCATGCCGATCCGCCCGTTCGTCGTGCTGACCGGCCACGTGGCGGCGAGCGCGACCCGCAACGCCCTCTCCACCGCGATCGTCGTGGCCGCCGCCGTGGCGATGGGCTTCCGCCCCGACGGCACCGCGGTCGAGTGGCTGGCCGCCGCGGGCCTGCTCCTCCTCTACGTCCTGGCCCTCTCCTGGCTGGCCGCCGGCCTGGGCGCCGTGGCCCGCTCGGTGGAGTCGGCCAGCGCCCTGAGCTTCTTCATGCTGTTCCTGCCGTACCTGAGCAGCGCGTTCGTGCCGACCGACACCATGCCCGCCGCCCTGGGGGCGATCAGCGAGCACCAGCCGATCACCCCGATCATCGAGACCGTGCGCGGCCTGCTCACCGGCACCCCGATCGGCGACAACGGGGCCTTGGCCCTCGCCTGGTCGGTCGGCCTGCTGGTCGCCTCGTTCCTCCTGGCCACCGCCCTCTACCGCCGTCGCGTGCGGGACTGACGCCGTGAACAGCCGGGTCCACCGGGGCAGCGCCTGGCCGGCCGGCGAACGGGTACGCGGCGCGGGCAGGTGGTAGTCGAGCAGCCGGAGCAGGGCGTCGGCGGTCTCGGCTGGAGGTTCCGCGGCGGCGAGCTCCTTGAGCGGGGCCGGCATCCGGTACCGCTCCGGCGCGACCTCCTCCGGCAGGCACACCTCGTGCAGGTCGTCGAGGACCTGGCGCGTCCCGGCGACGTCGCGGCCCGTGAGCGCCGCGGTGCCCGCCATGTCCAGGTCCGACCCGGGTGAGTGGCCCAGCGGCCGGAGCACCTCCTGCCGCGGCGCGTCAGCGGTTGGACGAGGGGAACCGGCCACCGCTGCTGCCGAGCGCGATGAGGTCCGTGTACTGCTCCTGCCACGACCGCTCGGTGGCCAGCAGGTCGGCGAGCTTCTGCACCCACTCGGCGTCGAGCGGTGGCGTCCCCCCGGCGGTCAGGTGCCGCTCGGTCTCCTGGCGTGCGCTGAGCCACTCGGTCAGGGTGGGGCCGAGGGCCGGACCGCCGGATTGTTCCGTCATCTGGAAACCGTACTGCGTCGAACCGGTCCGGCACGCGTCGACTGCGGTACATTCAGCCCAGTCGGGATACCAGGCGCAGGCACCCAGCCGTCGCGGTTCCCCGACCCAGTCCGGCCCAGGAGTTCTCCGGCCGGGGACGGGAGCACCGGCTTGCTGCCGGATCACCAGCTCGCCCCACCACTTCCCCCGATCTCGAGCTTCGGAACCCGCGGACGCGCAGAACGGGGACAGGCATGACGATCACCGGACGTCCGATGCGAGCGGGCGGCACCACCGTCGGCTTCGCGGAAGCACGGGCCGCCACCGACGTGGCCGAGGCCGCCCAGCAGTTCCAGGCGGCCCGCACGGTGGCGGACCACTCCCTGGACGTGAGCGACTGCCGTGAGCTGCTGTCCATGCTGGGCCTGTCGGCCCGCAGCGCGGACACGCCCACGCCCGCACGCCAGGAGCTCCCCGCGAACCGCACGCACCGCGATGCGCAGGGCGCATACCGGCCGACCGAAGGAGCACGTCGATGACCCAGGGAACCGTCAAGTGGTTCAACGGCACCAAGGGCTTCGGCTTCATCACCCCCTCGGGCGGCGGAGCGGACCTCTTCCTGCACCAGTCGGAGATCCGGGACTACGACTTCCACGGCGTCCCGGACAACCAGCCGGTGGAGTTCGAGATCGGCCAGGGTCCCAAGGGCCCGCAGGCGCTCGCCGTCCGGGTTCTCTGACGCGGAGCCGACAGGGGCGGACACGGTTCCCGTGTCCGCCCCTCGCCTTGTCCGGCGGCGCGACGCCGCGCACCGGCCGGACGGTCACGCCCGCGCCGGCTCCACGTGCACGCGGAGCGCGTGGTGCAGGTCGTACCGGGCCGACGGTCCGACCAGCAGCGCCCGGCCGAGGAGTTCCTCCACCCGCGCGAGGCGCTTGCGCAGGCCGTGCGCGGAGATCCCCAGGTCGGCGGCGGCGGCGGTCGTCCGCAGGTCGTGCCGGAACCAGGTCCGCACGGTGGTCAGCAGCGTCCGCCGGGTGGCATCCGGCAACGGGGACAACAGGGTCTCCGCCCAACGCCGGACCTCCGGGCGGTCGAACAGCTCGTCGATCCCGATCGCCCCGGCCGCCGCGCCGGGGTGCGGCCGCTCGTCGATCAGCTGCAACGCCAGGTGGAGCTCGGACTGCACCGCGAACCGGGTGAGGTCGCGGTCCAGTTCGGCGCCGACGCGGTGCAGGCGCGAGGCCAGCGTGTTGCGGTGGATCTTCAACTGCGAGGCCGCCCGCGCGCCGAACTCCAGCCACGACAGCAGCGTCGCCAGCAGCTCGAAGGCGTCCGGGTCCCGGGGGCGGGCGGGCCGGTACGCCAGCAGCGGCGCGAGCGTGCCGGCGGCCCAGGCGCGCCCGGCGTGGCCCAGCAGTTCGCCCAGCTCGCCGCGAGGCGAGAACCGGGCGTACCGCTCGGACCGGTGGCGGGCCACCGACAACGCGTGGAACGCCTGCTTGTACCCGATCGGGATGTCCCGCAGCGCCACCGGCAACCCGATGCCCATCCGGGTTCCGGGCACCGTCTCGACCAGTTCCCGGATCAGGCGGGTCGCCGGCGCCGGGCGTCGCTCGTCCCCACCGGCCGGGGCGATCACGATGACGTGCCCGCTGTAGACCGGGCACGGCACCACCCAGGCGGCCTCGCCGAACACGTCCCGGCAGCGCGGGGAGAGCCGGGCGCGGGAGTCCGGGGCGTTCTCGATGACGTAGACCCTCGCCAGGTCGGGCAGTTCCGGGCGGAGGACCGCCGCGGTCCGACGGGCGCCGGACACGTCCCCGACCATGAGCAGGTGCAGCACCGCTTCGCGCACCGTCGCGTCGGCGGCGTCGAGGCGCTCGGCCCGCTGCTCGGCGACCGCCGTGCGCCAGCACAGCCAGAGCGGGTTCACCGCGGCGGCGAGGAAACGCCGGTGCTCCGCGGTCAACGGGCCCCGGCGCGCGACGACGAGCACCGGCCGCGCGGGCGGTGGACCGACCGGCAGCACCGCGATGTCGTGCCCGCCCGCGTGCACCGCGGCGGCGTCGACGTGCCCGGCGCGCACCCGGGCGACGTCCTCGGCGAGTTCCCCGCCGACCAGGCGGAGGAGTCGCCCGGTGTCCGACGGGACCGCGACCGCCTGCCCCTCGCCCGGCCCCGTGAGCACGACCTCCCCGGTGAACCGGCGGGCGAGCAGCTCCAGCACGCGCCGCACGCCGTCCGGGCCCGTCGCCTCCTGGCACAACAGCCGCAGGTGGTCGTCCTCGGTGTGGCGGCTCGTGTTCGTCCGCGTGGGCCGGCTCGGCACTCCGGGCAGCTCCCTGTACGTAGCCCTGCCCGCCCTGGCGGGGCACGGACGCGCCGGCGCAGCGGGGGGTGACCGGATGCCCGGCGCACTGTGCAGACCGACACTGGGGCGGCTCGTCCCGGAAGTCTAGCGTTCCCGGTGACCGTGACCGACCCCCGAAGGTCGGCTCGGGTGCCCGGCGGCGGGCCGCCGGAGGGGGTGCCGGAGGGGGCCGCTCCCGCCGCGGGGCACGGAGCGAGGCGCCCCGGGCACCGGTGGGGAGTGCCCGGGGCGCCTCCCGTCCGCGTCGCGGCCCCCGGCCCGCCGGTCGGTCACCTCGCCTGGGCGAGCCGGACGGCGTCGGGACCGGCCGGGAACCGCAGCTGCCCGGTCGTGTCGTGCGCGGCCCGCCACACCGCCTCGGCGACGTCGCTCTCGCGCGTGAAGACGTCCTGGCTCATGAAGGCCTCCATGGCCTTCCGGGCCCACGGCGCGTAGGGCTCCGGGACCAGGTCGCCCGGTGAGGCGCCGTCCGCGGCCCTGGCCCCGAAGTTCGTCGTCAGGCAGGCGCCCGGCTGGACCGTCGCCGCCCGCACGCCGAAGGGCGCGAGTTCGAGCGCGAGGGACGCGGTGAACCCCTCGACGGCCATCTTGCTCGCCTTGTAGACGGCGGTGAGCGGCATGTGGCCCAGGACCACGCTGGACGTCACGTTCACCACCACGCCGGAGCCGCGCTCGCGGAACGCCGGCAGCACCGCCCCGGTCATCGCCATCACGCCGAACGTGTTGGTCTCGAACACCTCCCGCACGTGGGCCGCGGAGGTGCCCTCGAACACCCCCATCGACGGAATGCCCGCGTTGTTGACCAGCACGTCGACCGGCCCCGCCGCCTCGATCGCGGCGGCGATGCTCCCGGGGTCGGTCACGTCGAGGGCGACGACGCGGAGCCGCTCGGACGCGGGGAGGACGTCCGGACGGGGAGTGCGCATCGTGGCGATGACGTTCCACCCCCGGGCGTGGAAGTGGAGGGCGGTTTCCCGGCCGTACCCGGAGGAGGTGCCGGTGATCAGGACCGTGTTCACGGTGTGCTCCTTGCGATGTCGTGGGGACCGCACTCGCACCTGCACCTTCCTGGCCAGGAGGAGAAGCGGTGATCCCAGTCAATCGCTCCGACCTGCTGAAACGATAGAACGATCCCGCCTGTCCCTTGCACGATCCTCCACGGGGCGGTCCGAATCCGGTCAGGTCAGCGCGCCCGCAGGCGTGTGCCCGACGTCCCGCAGGCGGGCCGCGTCCCGGCTCGGGGGCGCGCCGAACCGGCGGCGGTACTCCCGGCTGAACTGCGACGGGTTGTCGTAGCCGACGCGCTGACCGACCCCGGTGACGTCGCCGGGGTGGGTGGCCAGCAGCAGCCGGGCCTCCTGCAACCGGATCTGCTTCTGGAACTGGATGGGGCTCATCGCGGTCACCGCCTGGAAGTTGCGGTAGAAGGCGGAGACGCTCATGCCGGACATGCGCGCCACGTCCTCCACCCGGAAGGGCTGCGCGTAGTGCTCGCGGATCCAGCGCACCGCCCGCGAGACGTGGCTGAGACCGCTGTCGGCCAGCCCGATCTGGCGGACCGTCGCCCCCTGCTCGCCGGTGATCAGGCGCCACAGGATCTCGCGCTTGACCAGCGGCGCCAGCACGGCCCGGTCACGGGGCTCGTCGAGCAGCCGCAGCAACCGGACCACCGCGTCGAGCAGCGCGGCGGGGGCGTCGCTGACGGCGATCCCCGACGGAACGCCCTCACCGGTCCGGGGGACGTCCCCCGGACCGGCTCGCAGCAGCAGTTCGGCGACGGCGGCGGGGTCCAGCACGAGACCGAAGCCGAGCGCCGGCTGATCGGGTTCCGCCCGGGTGAACTGCCCGGTGACGGGCAGGTCGACGGAGGCGACCAGGTACTGCCCGGGGCCGTACTCGTAGATCCGGTCGCCCAGGGCGAGGCGTTTCGCGCCCTGCGCGATGACCGCGAGGATCGTGCCGGACATGGAGGGCGTCGGCGGGTCGGACCGGTCCACCTTGGAGATGAGGACGCCGTCGATGGCGGTGGTCCAGTCGGGCCGGACATGCCGGGTCAGCAGCGCGCGGAACTCGTCGAGGCACATGCGCCCATTGCAGCACCGTTCCCCGCCACGGCTCCCGCATTCGAGAGGATCGTGCAAGCGGCAGCGAGGATCGTTCTACGTTTTCGCAGGTCAGGGCGATTGAATGGTGTCACTCCACTCCCCCGTCGAGAAAAGGACACCATGATCGCCACCTATGGCTTCAGCGCCACCCTGACCGCCGCGCCCGGCCTGGGCGACCGACTGGTCGACCTCCTGCTGACCGGCCTGGACGAGGGCAACCCCGGCGCGAGCGAGCACTGCGTCGTCTACCTGGTCTCCCGCTCCGCGTCCGACCCCGACGTCGTCCACGTCGTCGAGGGCTGGACCACCGAGGAGGACCACCACCGGACCTTCGCCGGCGAGGCCGCCCGGGCCATCGTGGCCCAGGTCGACGGACTGCTGGCCGGAGAGCCCCGGTACACCGATCACGTCCCGGTCCGAGGCAAGGCCGCCTTCCGACCCGGTGACCTCCCGGCCCCGCCCCGCACCCGGTGATGCGGTCCCTCCACCCCCTCCACCCGTGAAAGGCGTCACCATGACCACGGCCCGCCCCGCCCTGGACCCCGAGCTGCGCGCACTGCTGACCGGCATGCCCCTCATGTCCCGGCTCGACCCGGAGGTCCTCGCGCACCTGCGCCAGTACCCCTCGACCCCCGTCGAGTCCGTACTCGCGCACCGGCAGGTCGACCGGCGCGAGATCACCGTGCCGGCCGCGGACGACGTCCCGATCCGGCTGTCGGTCTTCCGCCCCGCGCACACCGACCGCACCGCCCCCGCCCCCTGCGTCTACTGGATGCACGGCGGCGGGATGGTCATGGGCGACCGCTTCTCGCAGATCGACATCCCGCTGGAGTGGCTCGACGAGCTCGGTGCGGTCGTCGTCTCCGTGGAGTACCGGCTCGCACCGGAGGCCACCGGCACCACCCTCGTCGACGACTGCTACCGGGGACTGCTCTGGGTCGTCGAACACGCCGCCGAACTGGGCGTCGACCCCGCCCGGATCATCGTCGCCGGCGTCAGCGCGGGCGGCGGCCTCGCCGCCGGCCTCACCCTGATGGCCCGCGACCTCGGCACCCCGGCGATCGCCGCGCAGGTGCTGATCTGCCCCATGCTCGACCACCGCAACACCAGCACCTCCAGCCGCCAGTACTCCGGCGTGCCCGGCGTGTGGACCGGCGAGATGAACGCGTTCGCCTGGCAGGCGGTCCTCGGCGACCTCCGCGACGACGAGGTGCCGGCCTACGTCTCGCCCGCGCTGGCCGATGATCTCTCAGGCCTGCCGGCCACCTACGTCGACACCGGCTCCGCCGAGGTGTTCCGCGACGAGGACACCGACTACGCCACCCGCATCTGGGCGGCCGGCGGCCACGCTGAACTCCACGTCTGGGCGGGCGGCTTCCACGGCTTCGACGCCCTGTGCCCGCAGGCGCGCATCTCCGCCACGGCCCGCCGGACCCGCACCGACTGGCTGGCCCGACTCCTCTTCACGACCTCCGACACTCCGGAAGGCGTCTGAGCATTTGGAGGCTGTCCTTGCAAGGAGTCGGCCGCAAGTATCTCAATGTGCGGAACGGTACTATCGAAATTCGGCGCGAACCGTGACCGGCGCCAGCTCAAGCAGCGAGCGCGCGGCGAGTGCCGCACGGTGCCCTGTCCACCGGAGTTGACTGCGCTGCTGCACTCCCACATCCGCCAGTTCGGCACGGCGGCGGACGGTCGGCTGTTCACCGGGGAGCGCAACGGCCAGGAGCTGCCGAAGCTCGTCGCTACGCCGCTGGCGGGCACGCCGTACGACCTGCGGCACGCGGCGGTGTCGACGTGGCTCAACGGAGAAGTGCCCGCGGTGACGGTGGCCGAGTGGGCGGGGCACTCGGTGGAGGTGCTGCTCAAGGTCTACGCCAAGTGCCTGGACGGAGAGGTGGTGACGGTCCGGCAGCGCGTAGAGGCTGCCCTGGGGCACCGACCGGGGTAGCAAAACTTTGGCCCGTATTTGGCCGGGACACCCGTAGACGGCCGGTCCCAGCCGGACACGGCCGGACAGACGACGAAGGCCCTTGGCCAGCGTATCCGCTGGTCAAGGGCCTTTCGTGCTGGTGGAACGATGTGCCCCCGGCAGGATTCGAACCTGCGCTCCCGCCTCCGGAGGGCGGTGCGACTACCCGTTACATCGAGCGCTCTACCAGCATAAACAGTAAATTGATCTTGTTCTTATGAGCTACTTTGGCCCGTATTTGGCACAGGTTGGGCGTCACGCCGACTGTTGGGTGCCGGTCAGCCAAGCGCAAGCGGCTGTAACAGCCGGGGCGGCGGGCGACGTGGCGACCATCGCTTGCTGTGCTCTGAGGGGTATCCTAACCCCTCAGCCGCAGCTCGCGCACCGCTCTGCGGCCGTCTCAGCGCTACGCGTAGGGCCCTGTGCGGAGATCGGTCCGCCCGCTGCTGTGAACCCACCGGGGGCGAGCGTAGGCAAGCGTGTGGAGCCAAGAAGAGCTTCAACACGCCCCGACTGTTACAGCGTTCTGAGGTCCGCACGGTGGAGTGGGACAGGTGGGACAGTGGTTCTGCGGACTGTCCCACCTCCGAACCGCTGGTCAGGGGGTATGGCGAGACAGCTGGGACAGGTGGGACAGCGTCCATCTCGGGAAGGCAGCTGCTGCCGCTCTGTCGGACAAGCAACAAGCGTGACGGATTTACAGAGTCCCACCCGAACCACACCTGACCAGCGCCTATAGCTCTCGGCACAGCTACTTCGGCACGTCCTCAGCACAGGAAGCCGCGGCAACCCTGTCCACGGCGAGCCGTCCGGCCCCGACTGGCGTGGCTTTGGAACACAACCACGTCGACCGACGATGGTCCGGACATGCCCGAGGACCGCCCAACGCCCGCGCCGCTCCCCCGTCCCGCACCCGGTGAGCAGTCCGCCACCCACTCGCCCGTGCCACTGCCGACAGCTTCCACGCCGCGCACGCCACTGGAGCCGATGCCGCGCAGGGTGATCGCGACCGTGGCGGCCGTGATCGCCACAGCGACGATCGGCCTAGTAGTGGCGCTGTGGTGGGCCGGAACTGCGGGACTCTCCGGCGCGGAGCTCGTGAACGCGCGATTCAACGCACTGCGCACCGGGTTGAGCATCGGAGTAGGCGGAGGCGGCATCTTCGCGCTGTACCTGGCCTGGCGACGCCAGCACGCCACCGAGATCGGGTTGGTGCAGAAAGAACGAGACCAGGCCGACGTCGCCCGCGCCTACGAACTGCAACGTGAGACCGCCGAACACACCCGCCTGCACGCCGAACGCGTCGCAGCCACGACCGAACGCGACGCCGAAGCGCGTCGGATCACCGACCTGTACGCCAAGTCGGTGGAGCAACTCGGGTCGGATAAAGCCCCGGTCCGCCACGGCGGCCTGTACGCGCTGGAACGCCTCGCGCAGGACCACCCTGAAAACCCCGCCCTACGCCAGACCGTGGTCAATGTGCTCTGCGCCTACCTCCGCGCCCCGTTTGACATCCCCGGTGACTCACCCGATGCCAATACAGATCGAGCCACTCGTGACGAGTACCGCGAACAAGTCCAGGAACGCGAGGTCCGGCTTACTGCTCAACGCATCCTTCTTGCCCACATGAAGCCTGGCAATGAACCTGCCCGCCCGAAGAATACTTTCTGGCCCGATACCAAACTCGACCTCACCGGTGCCACTCTCATCGACTGGCACATGGACGGCTGTCGGGTAGATGACGCACGCTTTAATAAGGCAACTTTTGTCGGATATACCCAATTTGAGAGGACGACGTTCACGGGGAACGCGTGGTTCCGCGAGGCAACCTTCACCTCCACCACCTCGTTCGATGAGACGCAAATCCGCGGCCTCGCATGGTTCGGTGAAGCCATATTCGATTCGTCCGCCCGGTTCCGAAGGACGGTGTTCACCGAAGACGCCATCTTCATCGAGGCGAGATTCGCAAAAAAGGCTAGTTTTGACAAAGCTAGATTCAACGGATCCGCCTGGTTTGGCGCGGTGACGTTCGTAAAGGACGCCGTATTCGACGGAGCAATGGCTGCGAAGACGCCAGAAGACAGATCTTACTGGCCCTCGGGATGGCAACTATCGGCCGACGACGCGGCTATCGAAGGCCACAAGGGCACGTGGCGTCGCCTTGTGAGAGTCGAACGTGGATCTCACTCTCTTGACAGCCCGGCCCTCGAATCGACTGACGACTGATCCCCAGTCTGCTCCCAATGAAAGCACCGTCTCGGGAGGGAACCGCGGTGGGGGAGACAGGTGGGACAGGTCTCTCATGACGTGTCCCACCATGAATTCGATGGTCAACCACTATGCCGGGACAGGTGAGACAGGTGAGACAGCACATGGGAGTGCTTAGCGCCGTTCCAACAGAACCCCTCCTGAGGGGGCTCGCCCAGAACACTGCGCGCCTAGAGGACCGGGAGTTCATGCCGAGATCTGTCACAATGTAATGTTCTCGCCAGGACGAGCGAGGCAGCGGGAAGCTGCTGAAGGTCACATATGCAAGGAGGGTTACTCAATGGCATCGCCCCACGATGCGCTTCACTCCCGGGAGTGCTTAGACGAGGCAGTCCGGTACTCCGAAGATGATCGTCATGCTCTTGAGAGGCATTACCGTCAATTCTTCGGCGGCGACTACTTTCGTGTGCAGCATGAAAAAGTATCTCATAAAGTACATGTTGATATTTACATCTATGGGGCAACGGTCGATCGTCCTTATGTCACTCTTGCCACGTCTGGCATGGGAGCTGCCGATGTTTCTTGTGGAGAACATGAAGAGGGCGATTTTTGTCATCCGACCGAAATGGTAACGTATGTCCCGCACGACTGGGACTTTTCCTCGTTCGAGTCGCAATGGCTAATGAGGCGTCTTGTGGATACGGCTCGCTATCCGCATGAGATGCAGAAAATTATAGCGAAGCATCAAACCTGGTGTATGTATGACGAGAAAACCGGGCTTGCCGACGCCTTGATTCCCGGATCTATCTTCACACACTGGTACTTTAGATCTCTTATTGAGGAACCGTCAGAGATTGATCATTTGGTTCTGTCAAGCGGTCGGCATATAGATTTCATCTGGCCTTACCCAATAACCAGGCATGAGTTGCACTTCTTGACTCAATC
>NZ_NSDM01000010.1 GCF_030852425.1 Saccharothrix longispora | reverse complement strand
GTCGCGTCCATCTTCATCTCGTTCTCGGCCGTGACCATGTCGAACTCCCGGTTCAGGATGTTCACGTAGGTCGAGTCCGAGAGCTTGTTCGCCGCCACGGCCGTGCCGAAGTACCGGCCGCTCTGCTGCGCCGCCGCGGCGAGCGTCGAGGCGGCGCCGCTGGCTGGTGTCGCGACCAGGACGGCGGCGCCCGCGGCCGCGGCCACCAGGGTGGACACGAGTGCGACTCGTGAGACCGACTTCGCTGTCAGCTTCATGTTTCAGCGCTTTCTGAGGAGCACCCGCGCAGGAGCGGGTGACGGGACGGGATCGGGTCGGAGCGGCTGGCGGCCCGCTCGGCACGAGGTGGTCGAGGACTCTCGTGACCACCCGTCGTTCGGTCTGAAACCTTTACGAGTATTAACCGAAACTGATCGGTCGATCAACCCCCAGTTTCACATGTCTGAACGGTTTTTGGACACAACCGCCTCCATCGTCTGCCCCGTGAGGCCACTTGACCAGCACCTTGACCGATCAGGGCGAAGTAGAAGTATCGAAATTATTCGAAAACAACTGCGCAACTTCCGATCCGCCGACATCATTCACCGAGGGATCGGGGACACGGCTCACGGGCCTTCCGCGGCGTCGTGCGGGCCGTGGTCGAACCAGTCGAACCACGCGGTGCCCCCGGTCGCGTACATGCCGATCACCCGGCCCGTGAAACCCGTGGCGACCTCCGTGGACAGGTACCTCCCGTCGACCTCGGCGAGCGGCTCCCCGTTCACGTGGAAGCCGACGTAGTCCGGTGCGGCGACGTGGAGACCCCGCGGCTCCGCGTCGTCCGGTGGGAGTTCCCGGACGTGCCGGGTGGTGATCTCCAGGGTGACCGGCCCCGGCGGCACGGGGCGGGCGGCCGTGGTCTGGCGCACGGGCCCGATGCGGGCGATGACGTCGACCCGGCCGTCGGCGACCTCCAGGTCGTAGTGGTGGGCCTCGTCCACGCGCACCGACAGGCCCGCGCGACCGGTTCCCGGGTCCAGCAGGACGGTGGTGCGGCTCTCGGGGTGCAGCTGGCGCCGGCCGACGAAGGTGCACCCCGGACGGTCCAGCGTGGGACCGGTGGCGCGCAGGGTCAGCCACCCCGGCCGTTCGGTCAGCGACCACGACCCGTCCGGGCGCGACCGCGGTGAGATCCAGCGCGGGTCGAGCTCGGGCGCGTCGAAGTCGTCGCGCCGCGGGGCGGGCTCCACGGGGCGCGGGCTGCCCGGTGCCCGCTCCCGCAGCTCGACCGGACCGACGCGCGGCCAGCCGTCCTCCCAGCGCACCGGGGTGAGGAAGGTCTCCCGGCCCAGGACGTGGAACCCCGGGCTGTACCCGCGCGGGCGGGTGGCGAGCAGGACCATCCACCACCGGCCGTCCGGGGTGTCGACCAGGTCGGCGTGACCGGTGCTCTGGATCGGGCGGTTGGTGCTGCGGTGGCTCAGGACCGGGTTGTCCGGCGCGGACTCCCACGGTCCGCGCGGCGAGGGAGCCCGCGCCACGGCCACGGTGTGGCCGCGTTCCGTGCCGCCCTCGGCGATCAGCAGGTACCACCACTCCCCGATCCGGTACAGGTGCGGCGCCTCCGGCCACTGCAACCCGGTCCCCTCCCAGGCGGGCAGCGGCCCCTCCAGCACCGTCCCGGCCGCGGGGTCGATGCGGGCGACCTGCACGCCGAAGAAGTCGGCCCCGTGGGCGCCGGCGAAGGCGGACCAGCAGTTGCCGTCCTCGTCCCACGCCAGGTCGGGGTCGATGCCGGGCAGGTCGATCCACACCGGGTCGGACCAGGGCCCCTCCGGCCGCTCGGCGGTGACGGTGAAGTTGCCGCCGTGCGAGGTGTTCGTGGTGATCACCCAGAACCGGCCGTCGTGGTGCCGGATCGTGGGCGCGTAGATGCCGTCGGAGGCCATCGCGTCGGCCGGCAGCGGGAGCTGCGAGGGGCGGTCCAGGACGTTGCCGACCTGCCGCCAGTGCACCAGGTCGCGGCTGTGGAAGACCGGCACGCCCGGGAAGTACTCGAAGCTGGAGCAGACCAGGTAGTAGTCCTCCCCGACCCGGCACGCGCTGGGGTCGGGGTGGAACCCCGGGATGACGGGGTTGTCGTAGTGCGGTGGTTCGGGCTTCGGTGACGTCATGGTTTTCCTTGTCGTGCGGGCGTTTCAGCCCTTGAAGGCGCCTTCGAGGATTCCGGCGACCATGCGGCGGCCGACGATGACGAACAGGACCGCGAGGGGGACGGTGGCCAGGAACGAGCCGGACATGGCGAGCCCGAGGTCGACGTCGTAGCTGTTCTGGAGGGCCTTGATGGCGATCTGGGCGGTGTAGCGCTCGGGCGACTTGAGCACGATGAACGGCCAGAGGAAGTCGTTCCACGCGGTCACGAAGCCGAACAGGCCGAGCACGAACGCGGCCGGGCGCACGATCGGGAAGGCGATGCGCCAGAACACCTGCCACGTGTTCGCGCCGTCGATCGTGGCGGCCTGCACCAGCTCGTCGCTGATGGTGGCGGTGATGTGCTGGCGCATCCAGAAGATGCCGAACGCGCTGGCCAGTCCCGGCACGATCAGGGCCTGGAGGGTGTCGACCCACCCGAGCTGGGACATGATCATGTACTGCGGGATGACCGAGAGCTGGGTGGGCACGGTCATCGTGAGCACGACGAGCAGGAACAGGGTGTTGCGGCCCGGGAAGCTCAACTTGGCGAAGGCGAACCCGGCCAGCGCGCACAGCACCGCCTGGCCGACGCCGATCGCGGTGGCCACGGCGAGGCTGTTCAGCAGCGCCTGGAGGAACGGCACCGTCTCCAGGACCAGGCCCACGAGGTGGAGGAAGTTGTCGCCGGGCACGACCTCGGGCGGCATCCTCGTCGCGGTGGCCGTGTCGGTGGTGGCGACGATGAACATCCAGTACAGCGGGAACAGGCACGCGACGGTGGCCGCTGCCAGCAGCAGGTAGGTCCACCACCGGACCCGGCCGGGGCGTCGGTGGCGCGGCGCGGCGGTCGTCATCGGTCCGCCTTGATCCGCGTCGACAGCAGGTAGTTGACCGCGGCGATCACCACGACCATGGCGAACAGGGCGACGCCGATCGCGGAGCCGTAGCCGAACTCGAACTGCCCGAAGCCCTGCTCGTAGAGGAACAGCGTGAGCGTCTGGCACTGCCGCACCGCCCCGCAGGTCAACGGCGCGCCCGAGGCGATCAGCAGGGGTTCGGTGAAGATCTGGAGGCCGCCGATGGTGGAGGTGACCACGGTGAAGATGATCACCGGGCGCAGCGAGGGCACGGTGATGTGGCGGAAGCGCTGCCACGGCCCGGCGCCGTCGATGGCCGCGGCCTCGAACACCGCGCGGGGCACCGATTGCAGTGAGGCGAGGTAGAGCAGGGTGGTGTAGCCGAACCACCGCCAGACCACCATCGTCGCGATGAGCAGGTGACTGCCCCAGGTGGACTGGACGAAGTCGACCGGCTCGACGCCGACCAGCCCGAGCAGCCAGTTGAGCAGCCCGTAGTCGCGGTCGAACAGCTGCGCGAACACGATCGCGGTGGCCGCCACCGAGGTCACGTACGGGACGAGCATCGACATCCGGAAGAACAGGGCGAACCGCAGCCGGGCGTGGTTGAGCACGTGCGCCAGCACGAGGGCCAGCAGCAGCTGCGGCACGGTCGACAGGAACCAGATGCTCACCGTGTTGCCCGCGGCGTTCCAGAACCGGGGGTCGGCGAACATGCGGGTGAAGTTGTCCGCGCCGATGAACACCTGGTCCCCGATGGGGTTCCAGTCGAACAGCGCCACGTAGAAGGTGAAGGCGAACGGGAACAGCCCGAACACCGCGAAGAGCACGAAGAACGGCGCGATGTAGGCGTAGGCCGACAGGCGCTCGCCCAGTCGCCGCCCCTTCGGGGAGGCGGGCGGCGGCAGTGTCGCCGAAGGCGCGGGGGTGAGCGTGGCGGTCACGGCGGTCACTCGCCGATGGCGGTCTTGATGTTGCGCACCGCGTCGTCCCACGCCGTGTCCGGGTTGCCGCCGCTCTGCTCGACGTTGGTGATGGCGTTGAGGAACTCCTGCCCGATCGCCGCGCTGTCGGGGCCGATGTAGAACGGCTTGAGCCCGAGCAGCGAGTCGGTGTAGATCTTGCCGGTCGGGGCGTCGGTGAAGAACGGGTCCTTCGCGTCGACGAGCTCGGCGTCCTGGTAGACCGAGGGGGTGGAGGGCAGCGCGCCGACGCGGGCGAAGTGCTCCAGCTGCCCCTGGGGCGACTGCATCTCCTTGATGTAGTTCCAGGCGGCCTGGGGGTTCTTCGCGCGCTTGGGGATGGCCAGGTAGCTGCCGCCCCAGTTGCCGGACCCACCGGGGATCGTCGCGATGTCCCACTTGCCCTTGGTGTCGGGCGCGGTGCTGCGGATGCTGTTGAGCATCCACGAGGGCGCGGACACGGCCGCGTACTGCCCCTGCGCCATGCCGGCGCTCCACGCGCTCTCGAACGAGGACTGCCCGGCGGTGATCCCGGCGGTGGCCGCCTTGATGCCGAGGTCGAACGCCGCCTTGACCTGGGGGTTGTCCGCGTAGACCAGCTTGCGGTCCTCGCTGTAGTACTTCTCCGACACCTGGTTGACCGCCTGGTAGAACACGCTGGTCGCCGCGTTGTCGGTGAACGCCTTGCCGGTGGCCTGCTTGTAGCGCTTCCCGGTCTCGATGAACGCGTCCCAGGTCGGCCACAGGGCGCTCACGGACTCCCGGTCGGTGGGCAGCCCGGCCGCGGCGAACAGGTCGGTCCGGTAGGCCACGGCCATGCCGCCCACGTCGGTGGGGATGCCCAGCACCTCGCCGCCCTTGGCGACGCTCTGCTTCCACACCCAGTCCAGGTAGTCGCCCTTGATGTCGTCGGCGCCCAGCGTCCGCAGGTCCACGAAGTTCTGCGGCTGCTCCACGAACTGCGGCAGGTTGTCGCCCTGGATCAGCACCAGGTCCGGCACCTTCCCGCCGGCCAGCGCGGTCGTCAGCGACTGGGCGGTCTCGGTCGAGGTCCCCACCTCGGTCAGCTTGATCCGGATGTCCGGGTGCTTCGCCTGGTACGCGTCCACGGTCAACTTCTGGTCGATGGCGGAGAAGGACCAGAAGTCGAACGTCTTGTCATCCCCTCCCCCGCCGCCGCCACCTCCACCGGGCGTGCAGGCGGTGGCCAGGGTGAGGGCTGCGGCGACGAGCAGCAGGGGCGAGCGGAAGGTCACGACGTTCTCCAACGTGTGCGGCCAAGCGGCACGCGGCCGCGCGGATTGTCGAAAGTTTCGCTTTTTGTTCCGATTGTTAGCGCTCACGACCGTAAGCCGCGTCACACCAGGCGTCAAGGACAACCTTTGGCAACGGGATGTCCGCGCCTTCCTCCCGCACTCCCCCGACTCACCGGCGAGGACGACGCCATTCGCGGAAACAATGGGGAAGCGCAAGCGACGCACGCCCTCGGCGGTGCGGCCCACCCAATTCCGCCTGGTTCGACCCCCGAAGACGCGCAGGGCTGACCACCTGCACAGCTTCGACCGAATGGACGTCGCTCCCGGTGAGCTAAAGATGTTTGCGTTAACTTTAGCTGTGCGCCCGACGGGTTATCCGGGCGAAACATTTGCGTTACACCTTGACCCGCGGTGCCCGATCCCCCACAGTCGAATAGACGCGCCAGACACACCCCGGCGACGATGTCGCACCCTCGCCGCGCCCTTTGCGCAGAGCAGATGCCCGCGCTGTGTTGTTATCGCTAACAGCCCTGGTTCGAGCGCGGGGTGATGCCGCGTCACCACCTCTGGCTCCGCTGCCGACCGGCCCGAAGGAGAGGCGATCACCTTGCGTGGAAGAGGTTCCCCGCCCCGACGAACCGCCGCGATCTCCGCCGCCGTGGCGCTGGCCACGACGGCGGCGGCGCTGGTCGGGGCCCAGGCCGCGTCCGCCGCCACCGGCTGCCGGGTCGACTACGCCATCGCCTCGGAGTGGCCGGGCGGGTTCGGCGCGAACGTGGTCGTGACCAACCTGGGCGACCCGGTGAACGGGTGGCGGTTGTCGTGGACGTTCTCCGGCAACGAGCGGATCACCCAGTCGTGGAACGGAAGCCACAGCCAGTCGGGCGCCCGGGTGACGGTGACCAACGCGGCGTGGAACGGCACCATCTCCACCGGCGGGACCGCCTCGTTCGGCTTCAACGCCGACTCCGGCACCCGCACGACGCCCCCGGCGGGGTTCTCGCTCAACGGGGTGGCGTGCACCGGCTCCACCACCCCCACCGGCACGACGACCGGCACCACCGGCACGACGACACCGCCGGAACGCCCCGCTGTGGAGAACAACTTCGCGGTCACCCGCGAGGCCGCGCACGGCGACAACCGCTACACGGTCTTCCGCCCGGCGAACCCGCAGTCGGTCGGCCGCACGCTGCCCGTCCTGGCGTTCGGCAACGGCGCGTGCGCGCACACGGACAACCGCGAGGTCACCCGGGCGCTGACGTTCATCGCGTCGAAGGGCTTCGTCGTGGTCGACACCGGCTCGGTCGACGGCTCCCCCAACGGCGTGCCCAGCGGTTCGCCGATCCCGTCCCTGCTGACCGACGCGATCAGCTGGGCCGCGCGCGAGCAGAACCGGTCCGGCTCGCCGCTGGCGCAGCGGCTCGACCTGACCAGGGTCGCCACCGCGGGCCACTCGTGCGGCGGCCTGGAGGCCCTCATCGCCGCCCAGGACAGCCGCGTCTCGGCCGTGGTCTCGCTGGACAGCGGCCTGTTCGCCGACGGCTCGTTCGGCTACTCGCGGTCCGAGCTGCGCAAGCTGCACTCGCCGGCGCTGTTCATGGACGGCGGTCCCTCGGACATCGCCTACGAGAACACCCAGGCCAACTACGACCTGGTCACCGTCCCCGCCGTGCTGGCCAGGCACCCGCAGGCCGGGCACGTCGGGTTCATCACCGGCAACCAGATGACCGACGGCATGACGACGGTCGTCCAGTTCCTCGACATGGTCCTCTACGGCAACCAGACCGCGCGGGACTACATCCTCAGCCCGTCCGGGCTGGCCGCCAAGTACCCGTGGACGGTGGCCGGGAAGAACTTCTGACGGGCCGCGGGCCCGGGCGCGCCGCCCGGGCCCGCGGCCCGTCAGACCCGCTGGAGCTGGAAGCGCTGGTTGGCCGCGCCGGTGACGGTCCACTGCGAGATGCGCGCACCGTCCGCCGTCGACGCCGACCACACGTCCAGCGCGAACCCGCTCAGGCGGTTGACCAGACTGATCACCCCGCCGCCCTGGTCCACCACCCGCCACTGCTGGGCCTCGCCGTTCACGTCGGGCCGCTGCGCCACGTCCGCGCCCGTCCCGGTGCCGGCCGCCTGGAGGACCAGGCCGCTGTGCCGGGCCCGCACGCGGTAGTGGCCGCCGCCGGAGTCGAGGAAGTCGAACCGCTGGTTGAGACCGCCGGTGGCGGGCCACTGGTTCAGCAGCGCCCCGGCCGAGGTGGACGCGCCGCTGATGTCGGCGAGCTTCCCGCTGTGCTGGGCGACGAGCCGGTAGTCGACGCCGACCTCGACCACCGGACCGCTGCCGCCCTGACCGGTCGCCCGGTAGGTCCGGCCGGCCTGCGCGGTGAACTCGACCACGTCGGACTCGGGGCGGCCCGGCTGCACGGCCGTGCCGGTGGTGCTGTCGACCAGGCTGAACGTGCCGGTGAACAGCCGGCTGCGGACGCGGACGACGCCGGTGCGGTCGGGCGTGACGGTCAGCTCGGTGTTCCGGCCGCCGGTCCACGTCGCGCCGACGGTGTGGCCGCCGCGCCCGCGCAGGCCGGTGACGCTGCCGCTCGGCCAGGCCGACGGCAGGGCGGGCAGGACGTGCAGCTCGCCGTTGTGGCTGTGCAGCAGCATCTCGGCGATGCCGGAGGTGGCGCCGAAGTTGCCGTCGATCTGGAACGGCGGGTGCAGGTCGAACATGTTGGGCGCGAGCCGCTCGGTGGTCACCAGGGAGCGGATCAGGTCGTGCGCCCGGCCGCCCTCCTCCAGCCGCGCCCAGAAGTTGATCTTCCAGGCGAGGGACCAGCCGGTGCCCGCGTCGCCGCGCAGCTGGAGGGTGCGGCGGGCGGCGGCGAACAGGTCGGGCGTGCCGCGCCGGGTGATCTGGTTGCCCGGGTGCAGGCCGTACAGGTGGGAGACGTGCCGGTGCTGGGGCTCGGTCTCCACCCAGTCGTACAACCACTCCTGGATGTTGCCCCGCGACCCGACCTTCATCGGGGCGAGCCGCTGCCGCGTCGACCGGACCTGGCCGCGGAAGTCGGCGTCCACGCCGAGCACCTCGGAGGCCGCGGCGCAGCCGTCGAACAGGTCGCGCAGGATCTGCATGTCCATCGTCGGTCCCGCGCACACGCTGGCGTTGGCGTGGTGGGGCAGCTCGGGCGAGTTGGACGGGTTGGTCACCAGCGTGCCCAGGGTCGGTTCGGTGACCAGGGTGTCGAGGAAGAACTGGGCGGCGCCCTTGAGCGCCGGGTAGTACGACCGCAGGAACTCCACGTCGCCGGTGAACCGGTAGTGGTCCCAGATCAGGGTGGCCAGCCACGCGCCGCCGGTCTGCCACATGCCCCACAGCGCGCCGTCGACCACCGACGAGCCGCGCCAGGCGTCCGTGTTGTGGTGGGTGACCCAGCCGCGCGCGCCGTACTGGGCCTGCGCGGTCCGGGCGCCGGTCACCACCAGGTCGTCGATCATCCGGAAGACCGGCTGGTGGCACTCGGCGAGGTTGGTGGTGTTCGCCGGCCAGTAGTTCATCGGCAGGTTGGCGTTGATCGTGTACTTCGACTCCCACGACGGGGTCATCAGGTCGTTCCAGATGCCCTGGAGGTTCGCCGGCTGGGTGCCCGGGCGGGAGGACGAGATGAGCAGGTAGCGGCCGTACTGGAAGAGCAGGGTGGACAGCTGCGGGTCGGAGGTGGTGCTGTGCCGGGCGATGCGCACGTCGGTCGTCTGGTCGGCCGCCGCGGTGCGGCCGAGGTCGAGGGTGACCCGCCCGAACAGGGCCTGGTAGTCGGCGACGTGCCGGCTGCGCAGCGCGTCGAACGACAGGCCCTGCGCGTCGGTGAGCCGGGTGCGGGCGCGCCCCTGGTGGTCGCCGTTCACCGTGCGGAAGTCGACGTGGCTGGTGCCGATGGAGACGAGCAGCGTGACGGCGTTGGCGTTGACCACCCGGACCGAGCCGCCGGAGGAGCTGGTGGAGCCGCCCTCGGCCAGCACGCGGGCCAGCGCGAGGAACCGCACGGAGCCGGCGATGCCGCGCATGTCGCCGGACACGCCCTCCAGCGCGATCGTCGTGCCGTCCGGGCTGGACGACGAGGCGCGCTGCGGCGTGCCGAACGACGCCGTGAACGACACCGAGCCGGGCGTCTCCGCGGTCAGCCGCACGACGACGACCTGGTCCGGGGCGCCGGCGAACACCTCCCGGCGGTGCCGCACGCCGTTCGCGGTGTACGTGACGGCGGTGGTGGCGGTGGTCAGGTCGAGCCACCGCTGGTAGCCGCTGAGGCCGTTCGCGGTCGGCAGGGCAAGCCGCAGGTCGCCGACGGGCTGGTAGGCCAGCTGCGCGGCGGGGTCGCCCAGCATCGCCTGGTTGATCAGGTCCTGGGCCCGCGTCCACTGGTCGGCGAACACCAGCCGCCGGATCTCGGGCAGCGCCGCCGCGCCGCGGGTGTCGGTGTAGTCGTGCGGGCCGCCCGCCCACACCGTGTCCTCGTTGAGCTGCAACCGCTCGGTGTCGGTGTTGCCGAACACCATCGCGCCCATCCTGCCGTTGCCGATCGGCAGCGCCCGCAGCCAGTCCGAGCCCGCGGGCTCGTCGTACCACAGGGCGAGGTCGCCGACCTCGGGCGGCGCGGCGGCGGCGTGCGCGGTGGCGGTCCACGACGGGGCGGTCAGCGCGGCGCCGACGCCCGCAGCGCCGTACCTGATCATCTGCCTTCGCGTGAGGTCGGACATCCCGTCTCCTTCAGCCGATGGGGTCGTGGAGCGGGTCGCGGTCGGACGGGGGTGAGGGCGGGGGTACGGGTGGTGCGCCGCGGGACGGGGAGCGGTCCCGGTCCCGCGGCGCACCCCCGCGCCGGCCTCGGCCACGCGTCCTCGGCCGGGCGGGCCGGTGGTCACCTGGCGGTGAACTGCCACCAGTTGACGTTGAACAGGTAGCCGCTGCCGCCGGTGAACCGGAAGTACACGTCCTGGGTCCCCGACAGGCCGTTGACCGGGCACGAGACCGTCGTCCAGTTCTGCCAGCCGCCGGTGCCGGGCACGGTGCAGCGGGCGGTGGTGGCCCCGGTCGCGCTGCCGGTGCGGACCTCCAGCGCGCCGCCGGACGTCCCCGAGGCGACGCGGGCGGTGAACGTCGACGCGCCGTTGCCGAACGCGACGTTCCTGACCTTGATCCAGTCGCCGTTCTCGATCCAGCCGACGTTCATGCCCCCCTCGCCGGCGGGCTCGGTCTCGATGCCGCTCCCCCACGCGATGGTCTCGGCCTCCTGGCGGGTGTAGGGGTTGAGCACGTCGACGGGCGGCGGGCCGCTCGTGGTCATGCCGAGGCGCGGGATGGTGCCGTCGGCGTTGTAGGTGAACCTCTCCACCGCGACCGAGCGGGCGTAGCCGCCACCGCCCGGCAGCGCGCCGTTGTGGTAGAAGAAGTACGAGTTGTTCTTGTAGTCGACGACGCCCGGGTGGTTGGTGAAGCTGCTGCCCTGGGTGGGCATCAGGGTCCCCCGGTAGGTCCACGGTCCGGTGGGGCCGGGTGCGGTGGAGTAGGCGATGAACTCCGAGCAGCACTGGGCGGCGAAGACGTTGTAGTACAAGCCGTTGCGCTTGTAGACCCACGGCGCTTCCTCGTACAGGGTGGGCCTGTCGGGGTTGCCGGTGCGGGCGCCGAAGCCCGCCGCGGTGAGCGGTATCCGGGTCGGGCTGCCGGAGAAGCTGGTCATGTCGGCGTTGAGGCGGACGTACCAGAGGTTGGGGTTGCCCCAGTAGAGGTACGCCTGACCGTTGTCGTCGATGAACACGGAGGGGTCGATCTCGCCGTTCTCGACGAGCGGTCGACCGAGCGCGTCGCGGAACGGCCCGGTGGGGCTGTCGGCGACACCGACGCCGATGGCCATGCGGTTGGTGGCGCGGTTGACCACGGGCACGTACCAGTAGAACCTGCCGTTGCGCTCGACGGCCTGCCCGGCCCACGCGTCGGCCTTCGCCCACGAGAAGGTGGACAGGCTCATGGGCGAGCCGTGGTCGGTCCAGTTGACCATGTCGGTGGTGGACCAGGTGCGCCACTCCTTCATGGTGAAGTAGGTGGCGCCGTCCTCGTCGTGGCCGGTGTAGAGGTAGAGGCGGCCGTTGTGGACCAGCGGCGCGGGGTCGGCGGTGTAGATGTGCTGCACGACCGGGTTGTCCGCCCTCGCCGCCCCGGGGAGCAGCGCGGCGAGGCAGAGGGCGGACAGGGTCCAGGCGACAGCGCGTCGCAGGGTGGGGCGGGTGCGCGTCACGGGGTCTCCCTGGTCGGGGTGGGGCGGGTCATGACCGCGACCACTTCTGGTTGGCCTGGCCGTTGCAGGTCCACAGCACCAGCCGCGAGCCGTTGGCGGTGGCGGCCCGCTCGACGTCCAGGCACAGGCCGGCACGCGCGTTGCGCAGCGACCCGTCGGAGCCGAGCGTCCACTTCTGGTTGTCCTGGCCGTTGCACGACCAGGTGATCACCCTGGTGCCGTTGGCGGTGCCCTGGTTGTCCGCGTCGAGGCACTTGTCGCCGAACACGCGCACCTCACCGCCGGCCCAGGTGGTCCACAGCTGGTTGGCGGCGGTGTGGCAGTCCCAGACCACCACGGCCGCGCCGGCGGCGGTGGAGGCGTTGTCGACGTCGAGGCAGCGGCCCGAGCCGGTGCCGCGCAGTCGGGAGGTGGTGGCGGTGATCGGGCTGCCGCCCGTGACCCGGAACGCGGCGACGCCGTGCGCGGGCACGCTCGCCGAGATCGTGCCCGCGCTGGTGGACGTGCCGCCGGTCCACAGGTCGGTGAGGGTGAACCCGCCGCCGGACAGGCCGATCTGCGCGGCCGTGGTGGAGATGGTGGTGGTGCCGCCACCGCGGTTGAGCAGCCCGACCGCGACCGAGCCGTCGGACAGGGCCTTGGCGAAGACCTCCGTGTTGCCGTCGTCGCGCACGCGCCTGCCGCCCGCGCCCAGCGGGTCCTGGTTCACGGCGAGCAGCCGCGGGTTGCGCAGGATCGCGCTGACGTCGGCGGACATGGTGCGGATGTCGTTGCCCGCCATGAGCGGCGCGGCCATCAGCGCCCACAGCGCGAAGTGCGCGCGGGACTCGGTGAGGCTGAGCCCGGGACGGCCGACGACGAGCATGTCCGGGTCGTTCCAGTTCCCCGGGCCGGTCTGCGCGGCCAGGGGCGCGGTGACGTCGAGGACGTTGCCCACGCCCATCGGGTAGCTGTTGGTGTTGTCGTTCTGCCAGATGTCGAGCAGGTCCTCGGTGGTCCGCCACAGGTCGGCGACCTCACCCCAGTCGTACTTGTCGCCCGTCGGCGCGTGGAAGCTGTTGGAGTTGATGCTGTAGACGATCGGGCGGCCGGTGGCGCGCAGCGCGTCGCGCATGATCGAGAAGCGGGCGACCTGCTCGTCACGGGTGCCGGCGCCCGAGCACCAGTCGTACTTCAGGTAGTCCACGCCCCACGAGGCGAACGACCGGGCGTCCTGGACCTCGTGGCCCTTGCTGCCCGTCGAGCCGGGGTGCGTGCCGACGCCCTGCGCGCAGGTCTTCTCGTTGGGCGCCTGGTAGATGCCGAACTTCAGGCCCTTCGAGTGGATGTAGTCGCCGAGCGCCTTCATGCCGCTGGGGAACTTCGTCGGGTGGTGCCGCAGGTTGCCCGAGGAGTCGCGCTGCGGGTCGAACCAGCAGTCGTCCACGACGACGTACTGGTAGCCCGCGTCGCGCATCCCGGAGGACACCATCGCGTCGGCGGCCTGGCGGACCTGGGCTTCGGTGATCCCGCAGCCGAAGCTGTTCCAGCTGTTCCAGCCGAGGGGCGGGGTGAGGGCGGGACTGCCGGGCGCCGCCTGTGCGGCGGGTCCCGCGACGGCGGTCGTGAGCGCCACCAGGACGGCGACCACGAGGTGGAGCGCTTTCCAGGGTCGGGCGGGCATCGTTGCCCCTTTCGCGCAAGGTGGGGAGACCGCCGGCGTGGGTGCCGACGGCGTGGGTCGGGGGGTGGTCGTCGGGGTGCGGCGGGCTCACGAACCGGTGCACGTGGCGGTGCCGACGGCCGCGGCCGCGGAACCCGACGCGATGAACCCGAAGGCCGCCGAGGCGCCGGGGCCGAGCGCGCCGTTGTAGGGGGCGTTGGTCACGGTGACCGTTCCGGCGCCGGACGCCGTGCCGCCCCAGACCTGCGAGACGGCGTGCCCGTTGGGCAGCGCCAGTCGCACGGTCCACCCGGTGATCGCCGACGCGGTGGGGTTGGCGACGGTGACCTCGCCCTGGAAGCCGCCGCCCCAGCTGCCGGTCACGCGCGGCGCGGCCGTGCACGTGCCGCCGGGCTGCGGCTGGTCGCCGACGCTGCCCGGCACCGAGCGCAGGGCGTCGTACCAGACCGTCGCCATCTTCGCGTAGCCCGCCGTGTCGGGGTGGATGCCGTCGGGCAGGTCCGAGACGGGCACCGCCGGGTACGCGTCCACCACGTGGACGCGCTTGCCGGCCGCCGCCTTGGCGCGCAACAACGGGACGATCGCGGCGTTGTAGCCGCGCACGGTGGCGTCCGCGAACCGGATCGGGATGATCGTCGAGACGAACACGTCCGCCGACGGCGCCTGGGCGGTGATCTTGTCCACCAGGGCCGACAGGCGCCTCGGCGCGCCCGCCGGGTCGCTGCCGTACATGTCGTTGGTGCCGATGTGCAGCAGGACCGTGCGCGGCGCGTGGGCGCGCAGCCAGTTCACGACGTTGGCGTCGACCTGCGCGATGGTCCAGCCGGGGTGGCCCTCGTGGTCGCGGTCCGGCATCGAGGACGGCCCGTCGACCGCCGATCCGACGAAGTCGACGTCGCGCCCGGCGGACCGCAGCTTCGCGCCCAGGTCGAGCCGGTAGCCGCCGCTCGAACCGCCCTGGGTGATCGAGTCGCCCAACGGCATCACGCGCACCGGTGCCGCGAGCGGGGCGGCGGCGTCCCCGGTGGCAGGAGCCGCGAAGGCGGGCTGCGCCGTCAGCAGCACGGCCACCAGCACACCGGACAGCACCTTCAGCGGGCTCGACATGGTGAGCCTTCCCGGGAGACCGAAGTGGACCGGGTCGCGGTTTCCCTGCGTCGTGTTGACGGGTCACTTCGAGCAATGTAACCAGGCCACTACAGTCGGTCAAAGCTAAATTTGTGAGCGCTAACTTTTAGCGGAACACGGACGACTGTCGAATAGCTCATTCGAACTGGCCAGATAAGTGCAGGTAGAGCGCGACCGCCTGGAGGAAGACTCCGTTCGGCGGAGCCGAGGCGTACGTCTCCGAGCGGTCGCTTTGTGAACGTGCACAAAGGGGTACGGACCCCGGCGGGGGCAGCGCACGCGAAGGGTCCCCGTCCGGAGGAGGCGATGCTTCCGGACGGGGACCCGGCTCGGGGCTGGTTACGGCCTCAGGAGCACGCGGTGCCGTTCAACGACGGCGAGGAGAACGGAGGCGTGGTCCCGCTGTAGTTCGCGTTGTACCCGATGGTCACCGACGCACCGGTCGCGAGCGTGCCGTTCCAGGACGCGTTGCCGACGCGGACCGCGTCACCGGTGTCGGTCCACGTCCCGTTCCAGCCCTGCGTGACGGACACACCCGGCGCCGAGAACACGAGGGTCCACCCGTTGATCGACGGCCCCCGGTTCCCGATCACGATCTCGCCGCTGTACCCGCCCGACCACTGGCTGACCACCCGGTGGCTGACCGTGCAGCCGCCGCCCGGGTTGCCACCCGTGCTGGTGGTGGTCGTGGTGGTCGTCGTCGACGTCGGCCCCGCCGCCATCGCCAGCTCGTACGCGCGCTGCGGCACGAACTGGCCGGCCTGCGCGATGCAGCCGTCCGCCTCGCCGGGCAGCTTCACCCACAGGAACGCGGCGATCTGCGCGTCCCCGGTGTTGGTGGTGCTGGGGATGCCGATCGCGCGCCCGGCCGGGTCGCACCACTCCTCGCCCAGCGGGCCGTTGCCGTTGCGGCTGGTGTCGATGACGGCCTTGAGCCTGCTGTCGCCGAGCGCGTTGAGGATGGCCTTGGTGTAGGACACCTCGGCGGAGGTGGTGCGGTAGTTCGACACGTTGCTGGCGATGCCGTCGGCGCTGTTGGAGACGTCCGCGGCGCGCAGCCGGTTGGCGGCCTCCGACGGGGAGAGCCACGCGGAGTTGCCGATGTCGAAGTACACCTTCGCCTGCGACGACCCGGACTTGAGCTTCTTGCCCGCGTAGGCCATCGAGGCCCTGGTCTGGCTCTGCTGGTCCGCGTTCTGGCAGTTGCTCATGATCGGCAGCACGTCCGGTTCCAGGATGATCGACGCCGGGCGCCCGGCGAGACCGGCCGCGACCTCGTCCACCCACGCCCGGTACGCCTGGTGCGACGGGGCGCCCCCACCGCTGGCGCCACCGCAGTCGCGGTTCGGGATGTTGTAGACGACCATGATCGGGATCTTCCCCGCCGCCGCCGCCGCGCCGACGAACGAGCTGACCTCCGAGCGCACCGACGAGGTGTTGGTCGTGGTGTACCACCGCGCCTGCGGCACGTTGGCGATCCGGTCGCGGATCACCGCCGCCCGGGAGTCGCCGGGGTTGGCGGCGACCCACTTCGCGCTGGAGTTGGAGGTGTCGACGTAGAAGGCCGAGTCGGCGGCCTGTGCGGTCGTGCCACCGCCCACGGCCAGGGCAGCGGCCCCGGTCACGAGCGCGATCGAGAGCACGGACGCGGACGCTGCCCGCTTCCTCCGCTTCATGGGATCTCCTGTCAGGGTGCCGGGTGAGCGTTCTGGACGGGGACGGCGACTGGCGCGCCTCCGGTCACGAGGCCGGGGAGGGGGCAGCGGCGCCGCCGCGTGCCGTGTTCGTTGCTCTCATCCGATGTCCTCGCAGCGTCGTTGCTGTGTCAGGTGGGCGCGTTCGCCCTGGGAGCGCTCCCAGACGTGTGGTCGCCGAAGGTCATGGCCACACGCGAAGGGATTCGACTTCGAGTCAATCTAGCCATGCCGGATGAGGCAGTCAATTGCCGACTGAGCTAAATATGTTAGCGCTAACTTTAGCACTCTTTCGTATACGACAGCGAAGAGCCACCGCTGAATCAGTAGCTTGTTAACGCTCACATCACAGCGGTCCCCGGGAGTCGCATCCGGTCGCCCGGTCGTCCACCGCTCGACGGCGGACCGGCCGACGGCCGGGAGCCGAGATCCGGCCCGACCTCGTCACCGGTGCGATGAGTAGTACTCAGTCGACGGCATCGACCTGCTCTCCGATCCAAGAGCCCGAGAGCTTCGGGCGACCTCGCCCACGCAACTCCGCGAAACTCGACGTGCCTGCTCTCTTGACGACGTGGGAACCCGAGGGCTGTCATGAGTAACCGTCGGGACCACGCTCGGATGAGTCGGACTCTTGGCGGCTCTTGGCGGAGAACGGGAGGTCCACCTTGGGCTCACGACGGGTCACGCTCGCGGATGTGGCCAAGGTGGTCGGCGTTTCCCAGACCACCGTGTCCCTGGTGCTGTCGGGGCGCGGCCGCGACCTGCGGATCTCCGAAGGCGTGCAGCGTCGGGTCCGCGAGGCCGCGGCGGAGATGGAGTACCGGCGGAACCGGTCCCCGGTGGGGCGGCACGGGACGAGGACGCGGACGATCGCGTTCGTGTCCGACTCGGTCTCCGGCTCGCGGGTCGCCGGCGACGTGGTCGGGGGCGCGCTCGCCGCGGCCCGCCGGCACGGCGTGACGTTGCTGTTCGGCGAGACGGAGGGCGACGCCCGCGCCGAGCGGGCGTTGATCGGGACGATGCACGACCACCGCGTGGACGGCATCGTCCTGGCCGCGGCGCACACCAGGACGAGCAGCGTCCCGGCCGGGCTGGCCGTCGGCGCCGCGGTGCTGCTCAACGTGCTGCCCTCGGAGCCGTCACCGCTGCCCCGGGTCCTGCCCGACGAGGTCCAGGGCGGGCGCGCCGCCGCGCGCGTGCTCCTCGACGCGGGCCACGGCGAGGGCATCCACGTCGTCGGCGCCGGCCCGGACGGCGACGTCCCCTTCGGGCGGACGGCCGCCCTGGACCGGCTCACCGGTGTCCGCCAGGCGCTGGGCGAGGCCGGCGTCGAAGTGGAGAGCGGGCGCCCGTGCCGGTGGTGGTTGCCGCAGCACGGTTTCGAGGCGACGCGCGACCTGCTGCGCGCGGAACGCCCCCGCGCGCTGGTCTGCCTCGACGACCGGCTCGCCTTCGGCGCGTACCAGGCGTTGCAGGACGCGGGTCTCAGCGTGCCCGACGACGTCTCCGTCGTCTCCTTCGGCGACCACCCCGTCGCCTCCTGGCTCCGCCCCGGCCTGACCACCGTCGCCTTCCCGCACCACGACCTCGGGGCGAAGGCCGTCGACCTCCTCCTCTCCCCGTCCGAGCAGCACGGCGCGGACCGGTCGTGCGGGGGCACGGCCCACCACGTCCCCATGCCCGTCCGCGGCAGGGGCTCCGTGGCGCCGCCGCGCTGAGGGACCGGTGGGGCGCGCTCACCACCGGAACGGCGCGCCGGCGGCCCGCAGGAACGCCAGTCCCCCGGTGGTGAGGGCGTCGGGCGAGGCGGCCAGGGGCCGCCAGATCGAGGCGGCCGTCGCGATCGCGGCGTTGTCCGGCGTGAACGACTCGATGCACAGCGGGCCGCGGTAGCCGGCGTCGGCCAGCGCCCGCAGCAGCGCGGGCCAGTCCTGGTGGTCCTCCCCCGGCGTGCCCCGGTCGTTGGCGCACACCTGGACGTGTGCGATCCGCGCGCCCGCGGTCCGGATGGCCTCGACCGGCGAGGACTCCTCGATGTTCATGTGGTAGGTGTCCAGCGCCGGCCCGCACCCCTCGTCGGACAGGCCGTCCAGCGCCTCCAGGGCCTGTTCGACCGTGTTGAGCAGGCTGTTCTCGTAGCGGTTCAGCGGCTCCACCGCCAGGCGCACGCCCGTCGACGCCGCGTGCTCGACGACCGGGGCGAGGTTCTCGCGCAGCTCGGCGTAGACCTCCGGCCGGTTCCCGACGCGCCAGGTGCGGCCCACCGGGCCGTACGCCGGCCCCGCCGCCACACCGCTGCCGACGACCGCCGCGACGTCCACCACGTGCCGCAGGTAGTCCCGGGTCCCGGCGACGGCGCCCGCTGCGAGCAGGTCCCGGCCGGGTGGCATGACGAGGCACACCGCGGCGCCCAGGCCGAGGTCCGCCAGCAGGTCCGCCGCCCGGTGCGGGTCCCAGTCGCCGGGGTTCTCCACCGGCAGTTCGACGACGTCGAAGCCCCAGTCGCGGATGCGCGGCGCGAGCCGGGCCAGGACGTCGTCGGTGAGCGGTGACGCCCAGACCCAGGTGCTGACGCCGATGTCCCACACGCCCGCGCCTACTTCCACGGACCGGGGTAGCCCGGCATCGACTCGCAGCCGCACATGGCGTAGTGCAGCGGCGGCATGTCGTCCCGGATGAAGTCCGCGACGTCGGCGCCGGTCACCTCCGGCTGGGGCAGCACCCACTCCCGGGGCACCGGCTCGCCCGCGAGGACGCGCAGCGCGGCGATGACCGGCGTGCGCCACTGGAACGTGGGGTAGGTGGGCGCGATCGCGGTCATCCCCTCCGCCACCCAGGTGCGCAGGAAGTCCTGCTGGTCCTCACCGACGAACGGCGGGATGGGCGCGCCCGCGTCCTGGAACGCCTCGACCGCGGCGACGGCGGTCGCGCCGGCGTCCATCCACACGCCGTCGATCCGGCCCTCGCGCTGGAGGTAGTCGTCGACGACGGCCTTGGTCCTGGCCGCGTCCCCGTCGGTGCACTCGACGCCGACGACGTCCAGCCCGCTGTCCGCGAAGATCTCGCTCGCCGCGGCCCACCGCTGCTCCAGCACGTCCACACCGGGCAGGAGGCGCAGCGCCAGGACCTTGCCGCCCGACGCCACCTCCTCCAGGAACTCGGCGCCGTCCGCGCCGAACGCGAACCCGCCGATCGGGTGCCGCACCGCGACGGGTCCTCGTCGGCACCGTAACCAGCGACGATGTGGAGCGTCAACGCTCAAAACTGCAAAAATTGTTAGCGCTAAACGTCCGGCGTAACGCTCAGACTTGTTCTTGTGCCGGCAGATTGCGATTGTCTAATGTGGATTCGACCAGATCGGTGCCGCAGAGATGTTGTCGTTCACAAGCCGTCGGTCGAGACGGTGGCGACCACGCGGTGGTCCCCGAAGACGTCAAGACCCCGGGGGCGGGACCGTCGTCGGTCCCGCCCCCGGGGTTCCGATTCCCGGGTTCCGCTCCCCGGTCAGGCGATCGTGCAGGCCGCCCCGTTGAGCGCGAACGACGCGGGCGCACCCGGGTTGCCGGTGTGGGTGGCCTGGAAGCCGATGCCCACCGAGGCGTTCGGGGCGATGTCGCCGTTGTACGCCGCGTTCCTCGCCGTCACCTGGCCGGACGACGGGGAGTACGTCGCGTTCCAGCCCGAGGTGATGGTCTGCCCACCCGGCAGCGTGAACACCAGCGACCAGCCGCGGACCGGCTCCGAGCCGGTGTTGGTGATCGTGATCTCCGAGGTCAGACCACCGTTCCAGGCGTTGACCTTGTCGGCCACCCGGCACGAGGCGTCACCGGGCGGGTTCGTGGTGGTGGTCGTCGTCGTTGTCGTGGTGGTCGTCGTGGTCGTGGTCGTGCTGCCCGGCGGGGTTCCCTCGAACTGGGAGAAGAACCTCCAGACCTCGCCCTTGGTCCACGACCTGGCGCCGTCCTCGCAGGCGCACCCGTCCACGGCGCCGGGCAGGTGCCCGCCGTCGAACGCGGCCCACACCACCGGGTACCCGGCGCGGCACCCCTGGTACGCGGTCGTGACGTGCGTCAGGCTGCCCGCGGCGGGTTCCCGCGGGGTGGTGGCCGTGCAGCCGTTGTTCCGGACGAACCTGTCGCGCAGCGACCGACCCTGCGAGATGTCGAGCACCGTGTCGCCGATGCCGTGGATGCCCAGGTAGGCGACGGGCTGCGTGCCGCCGTTGCAGCCGCTCAGCTGCGCGCCCCCGAACACGGCCACCGCCCGGAAGACGTTCGCCCGTCCGCACGCCAGCGCGTAGCTCATGCCGCCGCCGTAGCTGAACCCGGTCGCGAAGCGCAGCGCCGTGTCGACGCAGAGCTCGGCCTCGATCCGCCTGAGCACGTCGTCGACGAACGTGACGTCCTGGTCACCGGTGTTGGGCCACGCGTTGTCGATGCCCTGGGGCGCGACGAGGATCGCGCTGTTGTTCGACTGCTCCTGCTGCCCGTAGTAGGACCAGGCCGCGCCGCCGCTCCCGCCGGAGGCGACGTCGTTCGCCGTGCCGTGCCACCAGTGGAAGGCGAAGATCAGCCGGTACGCCCTGGTGTTGGTGTAGTTGTCCGGGACGCGCAGGATGAACGTGCGGTTCCGGCCGCCGCTCTGGATCGTGTGCGTCCCGCTCCGCAGCGCCGGGGCCTTGCCGCACCCGGCGGTCGTCGCCTGGGCGCCTGTCGACGTGGGTGCCGCCGCCGCGCCGAATCCCGTGCTCAGCGCCGTGACGCTCGCCGCGAGCGCCACCAGCGCCACGGCCCCGGCGATCAACCGGGAGGTTCTCTGCCTCGACATCACACGACTCCTTCCGCCGTTCTACCGGCGAGGTGGGTGCGCCGGCGGCGTCGGTGCCGGCGGCGTCGGTCGAGCGGGTTCGGCAGCCGGCGTCGGTCCGGGTGGACCGACGCGGGTGCCGGTCGGCGCGCGCGAAGGCATTGGACCGCCACCGGAGAACGGGTGGCGGCCTCCGGGCCGTCGAGCCCGGGCTCCACCCGGCCACCGGTCGGGATCGAGGCGTTGCGGGGCGCGGTGCGCGCGCTCACCCGCCCCCGACCGGGGACACCCGCGCGTCCCGCACCTGCCCGACACCGGGCACCCGGGACCGCCGACGCCGGGAGCGACGCGGGCGGGATCGACGTGCGCGGTCGCATCGAGGTCTCCCCACGTCGTCGTCGACGGTCGGCCGGCCCTGGCGGAGCCGGCCGACCGGGAGGGCGCCGGAACCGGACACAGGTCCCGACGCGAGGAATGTAACCAGGCGGACACACCGCGTCAAAGCTAAAGATGTTAGCGCTAACTTTAGCTGAACCGAAGAATCGCAACGAAATTTTCGATCACTTCGTTGACATACACCCAGGTAGAACGAAATATTTCGAAACGAGCCGCCATTCGGAGCAGTTGGCCGGCTTTGCCCATCTGCGATGCCTTGTGAGCGTGAACAAACGGATGGCACACTGCGTGTCACCAGGACGTCACGGGTCGAGGGAGCGCTCGCGACCACCCTCCGGGGCCGCCGGTCCCACCGGGTCGGAGCGTCGTCAGGAGGACCGCACGCGCACCGAACCGCCCTCGCGCAGCGGCATCGGCACCCGGTGGACGGCCGGCGACCTCCCCGTGCGCCGACGCCGTTCGAACAGGTCCAGCAACACGTCCACCGCGCGCACACCCAGTTCGTGGTGCGGCAGGGCCACGGTCGTCAGCCGCGGACGCATCCAGGAGGCGATGGGATGGTCGTCGAACCCGATCACCGAGACGTCGTCCGGCACGGACAGACCGGCCTCGCCCAGCGCCTGGTAGGCCCCGAACGCCAAGCGGTCGTTGAAGCACACCAGCGCCTCGGGGCGGTGGCTCCGCAGGATCGCGCGGGTGGTGTCGTAGCCGTCCTCCGGCATCCACCTGGGACAGCGGTGCGCGCCGGCCGGCTCGACGCCCGCCTCCGCGAACGCCTGGCGCAGGCCGATGAGCCGTTCCACGGCGGCGACGCTGTTGGGCGGGATGTCGTCCAGGTCCGGGCCCGCGCCGATCAGGTGGATGCCCGACCGGTGTCCCGCGTCGAGGATCGCCCGCGCGGCCGAGCGGCCCGCCCGCACCTCGTCGGGCAGCACCGAGGGGACGGTCGAGCGGGACGCGGGCATGGCGTTGAGCAGCACGGCGGGCCCGTCGCCCAGCCCTTCCGGGACGGCGACCGACCTGGTGTACATGGCGGCGAAGACGATCCCGTCCACCTGCCGGTCGTGCATGGCCTCGACCAGCGCCCGCTCCACCTCCGGGTCACCCCCGGACTCGCCGACGAAGAGCATGGAGCCGCGCCGGTGGGCGGCGTCCACCGCGCCCTTGATCATGTTGCCGGCGAGGCCGGACGAGGCGACGGTGTCGGACACGAAGCCGATCGTCCGCGTGCGACCGGTGCGCAGGCCCACCGACAGGGTGTTGCGCCGGTAGCCCAGCTCCTGCGCGTTGGCCCGCACCCGGCGTTCCGCCTCTTCGGAGATGCGCAGCTCGCGCGCGCGTCCGCTGAGGATGAGCGACGCGGTCGTGCTGGACACGCCGCTCGCCGCCGCGACGTCGGCCAGCGTCACCCGCCTCCGCCCCACCGGGGACCACCTCCCGATCCGCGACCCCAGCACGATCCGTCACGATTTCGCGACGCTAACACGATTTAGCAGGTCCCAGTGAGGAGAACGCGATGCAGCGCCCGGATATCCGCCGCGCCGTGACGGCGGCAGCCGCGTTGACGTTGTCCGTCGCCGGCTGCACCGCGCCGGGCTCCGACGCCGTGCCCACCGCGGCCACGGCGGGCACGGCCGCGGCCCCCTCCTGCGGGGTTTCGCCGGTGACGTTGCGCGCCCGCTTCGAGACCGGCTTCCCGCTCGCCAGGGCGTTGGCGGACGAGTTCACCCGGCAGCACCCGAACGTCACGTGGGACATCCGGGAGGAGCCGTTCGACGTCCTCACCCGCAACGCGCCGCGCGTGCTGGCCGACGAGCCGCCGGACCTCATGCGCCTGCCGCAGATCTCCGACGTCGCGGGCGCCGGGTTGCTGCTGGGCCTCGACGGCTACGCCCGCCGGTTCGGGTGGGCCGGCCGGCCGCCCTCGCAGACGCGCCCGCTGCGCGTCGGGAACGGCGGCCGGCCGCGCGGCGAAGGTCCGCTGTACGCGACGGGGTTGTCCACCAGCGTGACGGGGTTCTTCTACAACAAGGAGCTGGCGGCGCGGATCGGCGTGCGCGAGCCGGGCACCCTGGCCGAGCTGGACGACGCCCTCGCCCGCGCCGCGCGGGCGGGCATCACCCCGCTGGCGGGGTTCAACGGCGGCGCGACGGGCGGGTTGACGTTCCCCCTGCAGAGCCTGATGGGCGCGTACGGCTCGACGAGGGCGATCGACGACTGGACGTTCCAGCGGCCCGGGGCGCGGATCGACACCCCGCCCAACACCGAGGCCGCGCGGCACCTGGCGCGCTGGCTGGCCGCCGGCTACTTCGACGCGGACCTCAACGCCACCGACTACGCGCGCATGGTGGACCGGTTCGCCTCCGGCCGGGCGCTGTTCATGGTCAACGGGGACTGGGAGTCCGCCGCGCTCGACCGCCGCATGCCCGGCCGCGTCGGGTTCTTCCTCACGCCGCCGCTGACCGCGGGCGCGCCCCGCGCGGCGATGGCCGGACCGCCGTCGTTCGGGATCGCGGCACGGGCCGCGCACCCCGACTGCGCGGCGGTGTTCCTGGACTGGGCCGCGTCGGACCGGGCCGCCCGGGACCTCGTGGTGCGCGTCGGCGGGGCACGGCCCCTCGGGCCGGTCGACCCGACGCTGCCGGTCGAGCCCGGTTCGGTCACCGCCGCCACGTTCGCGGCCACCGACGAGGTGCTGGCGGACGACGCGGCGATGGACTTCATCGCGAACGCCACCGGCTCCGTGTACGCCAGGAGCTGGACGCCCCGGTTGCAGCAGCTCGTGGAGGGCGACCTGACCCCCGAGGGGCTGCTCGCCGGCGTGCAGGCCGACTACGTCGCCCAGACCGGGGGCTGAGGGTGGCCGGCCGCCGGCTCGGGTGGCTGTTCGTGCTCCCCGCGCTCGCCGTGTACGGGGTGTTCGTGCTGCGACCACTGGCGCTGACCGCCCAGTACTCGTTGTACCGGTGGGACGGCGTGGGACCGTCGACGTGGGTCGGCTGGGACAACTACGCCGCCGTGTTCACCGACCCGGACCTGGTCGCCCCCCTGGCGCACGCGCTGCTGCTGGTCGTGGCGTTCGCCGCCGGGCCGGTCCTGCTCGGCCTCGCCCTGGCCGCCGCGGTGCGGCCGGGTCCTTCGCTGGTCCTGCTCCTGCCGCAGGCCGTGCCGCCGGTCGCGGCGGGGTTGGCGTGGAGCGTGCTGCTGTCCTCCACGGGCGCGGTGAACCGGTCGCTGGAGGCGGTGGGGCTCCACGGGGTGGCGCGGACGTGGCTGGGCGACTCGTCGACCGCGCTCGCCGCCGTGGGGGTCATCGGGGCGTGGGCGCTGCTCGGGACGTGCGCGCTGCTGCTGTCGGCGGGCGTGCGGCGGCTGGACCCGACCCTGTACGAGGCCGCCCGCCTGGACGGTGCGGGGCGGTGGGGGGAGTTCCGCGCGGTGACGCTGCCGGGGGTGCGCCGGGAGGTCGGCGTGTGCGTGGTGATCACCTCGGTCGCCGCCCTGTCGAGCTTCGACGTCGTGTACGTGACGACCCTCGGCGGACCCGGCGGTGCGACGTCGGTCCCCGCGCTGGAGGTGTTCCACCTGGCCTTCACGGAGCGCCGGGTGGGCCTGGCGTCGGCCCTGGCCGTGGTGCTCGTGGTGCTGGTGCTGGCCGTGGTCGCCCCGGTGCTGCGGTGGTCGCGGTGAGGGCCGGGGTGCTCGTGCGCGTCGGGCTCGCCGTCGTGACGGTGCTGCCGCTGGCGGAGCTGTTCCTCACCGCCCTGCACCCGCCCGGCACCTATCCCCCGGGCCTGACCTGGCCGGACGACCCGCACTGGTCGAACTTCGCGCTGGCGTTCCGGACCGCGCTGGTGGACCGGGCGCTGCTGTCGGGACTGGTGGTCGTGCTCGCCGTGGTGCCCGCGGTCCTCGTGCTGTCCACCGCGGCCGGCTACGGGCTGGCGCGGCTGCCGTTCCCCGGTTCCCGCGCCGTGCTCGGCCTGTTCGTGGTCGGGCTGGTGCTGCCCCGGGAGGCGATCGTCGTCCCGCTGTACCAGCTGGTCCGCGACCTGGGGCTGCTCGACACGACGGCGGGGCTGGTGCTGCCGCTGATCGCCGTGCACCTGCCGTTCGGGGTCGTGTGGATGCGGACCCACTTCGCGTCGGCGGACGCCGAGCCGGCCGAGTGCGCCCGCGTGGACGGGGCGGGCCCGTGGGCGGTGTTCCGGCACGTGCACCTGCCCCCCGCGGGCGACGCGCTGCGGTCGTCGGCGCTGCTGCTGTCGGTGTGGACGTGGAACCACCTGCTGTTCGCCCTGGTCCTGGTCGACGACCCCCTGCGGCGGACGGCGGCGGGCGCGCTCGGCGCGTTCCAGGGCCGCTGGGGCACCGACGTGCCGCTGCTGTGCGCGGGTGCGCTGCTGATCACCGCGCCGGTGGTCGTGCCGCTCGTCCTGCTGCGCCGCCGGTTCGCCGACGCCCTGGTCGCGTGGGCCTCGGTCCGCTGACCCGATCGAAGGAGACTGTCCGTGAAGCCCACGCCCGACATCACCATCGCCCAGGTGGCCGCGCTGGCCGGGGTGTCCACCACCACGGTGTCGAAGGTGTTCAACGGACGCGGTGACGTCGCGGCGGGCACCCGTGCGGCGATCGAGGAGATCATGCTGACGCACGGCTACCGACCGCGGACGCGGTTCGTCACCGCCCCGCTGCTGGAGCTGGTCCTGCACGGGCTCACCGGCCCGTACGCGATGGAGGTCATCCGGGGCGCCGCCCGCGCCGCCGAGGCCCACCGCGTGGCCGTGGTCCTGTCGGACCCCGGTGGTCGGCCGGCACCCGGCGACACGTGGATCGAGGCCGTCGTCTCCCGCCGGTCCCGGGCCGTCGTCTCGGTGCTGTGCGCGCCGACCGCCGAGCAGCGCGCCCGGCTGGCGGGCCGCGTGATCCCCGTCGTGCTGGTGGACCCGATCACCGAGCCCGGTCCGGGGGTGGCGGCGGTCCACGCGGCCAACCGGGAGGGTGGCCTGGCCGCCACCCGGCACCTGCTGGAGCTGGGGCACCGGCGGATCGCGGTGATCACCGGGCCCGCGGGCGCGCTGTCCGCCCGGGAGCGACTCACCGGCTACCGCGCCGCCCTCGACACCGCGGGCGTCCCGCTGGACCGCGCCCTGGTCCGCGACGGCGCCTACCAGGTGGAGAACGGTCGCCGGCACGCGCACGAGCTGCTCCGCCTGCCCGACCCGCCGACGGCCGTGTTCGCCTGCAACGACGCCCAGGCGCTCGGTGTCTACCAGGCCGCCCACGACAGGGGCCTGCGCGTGCCCGACGACCTGAGCGTGGTGGGCTTCGACGACCTGCCGCCCGCGAGGTGGGCCACGCCGGGTCTCACCACGATCCGCCAGCCCTTGCGCGACATGGCCGCCGAGGCCACCCGGCTGGCGGTCCTGAGCGCCCACCACGGGTCACCGGCGCACCACCGGGTCGTCCTCCCCACCGAACTCGTCCTCCGCGCCAGCACCTCACCGCCGGCCCCCCGTCAGTTGTAGGGCATGGTCGGGAACCAGCCGAACCCGAAGATCGCCGGGACGCGGACGTCCCAGTACACGAGGAGGAAGACGCCCAGGGCGATGAGCAGCGCCGAGCTGACGACCGCGGTGCGGTGCTGGTTGCCGCCGAACCACCGCAGGAACCGGCCCTTGGTGACCAGGGCGAGCACCGTGAACACGATCACCGCGAGCAGGATGTTGCCGATGGACTGGAGCACGAACGTGCCCGCGCCGTACAGCGGGTTCCCGGACTCGACCGCGGAGCGGAACAGCTTGATGAACAACGGGTAGGGGCGGCCGATCAGGAACGCGCCGACCAGCGCGCCGAGCACCACCACCCGGGCGACCGGGCGGGCGCGGAACAGGTCGGGCACGACGCCGAGGGCCGCGAGACCGAGGTAGGTCAGCGCCAGGCCGACGACGCCGAACACGACCGCCGACTGCACCAGGCGCGCCGGCATCGCGCCGACGGTCGCGGTGGACAGCTGGGGCAGGCTCGTGCCGACGAGCACGCCGACCGCGCCGTAGACCGCCGACACCCCGACCATGCCCGCGGTGAACCAGCCGAGGGGGCGCGCCAGTGCCCGCGCGGTGCCCGACGCCGCCCCGCTCGCCTGGCTCATCGGTCCGATGGACGCGGCCATGGCGATGTTGCACGCGGTGAAGGTGCCCGCGAGGCCGGAGACGAACGCGAACGCCAGACCCGCGGCGGTGCCCGCGATCGACGCGGTCGCGGCGTCCTCGCCGAGCAGCGCGTTGGCCACGTTCGCGCCGATCACGTGGTCGACCAGCTCGTAGGACCACAGGACGGCCAGCAGGACGCCCGCGGCCGCGCTGCCGAGCACCAGCCGCCCGGGTCTGGTGGGACGAACGGTTCCGGCGACGGCCGGGACTCGGGCCATGGCGCACACCTCACTCGGCTCGACCAGCGGATTCCGTCCGATCGAGTCTGCTGGGCCGTGCGCCGGTGGGACCACTCCCTGGTTGCCGTGGCTGCGGGCCGGTCGTGGCCGGAGCGCCCGGACCACCACGCGTTCGGGCACACCCGTTCCGGGTACCCTGAGTCGTTCGACACCGGCTCACATGGCATCCATCACACGTTCGTGCTGTTCGCTCGGTGTACGCGCGGTCGAGACGTGGACGGGGGTGCGGGATGGGCGGTCCGCAGGTGTCGACCCGGCGGCTGCGCGTGCTGGAGGCGATCACCGACGGCGCGCTCAGGGAACTCGACCTGGACAAGTTCTTCGAGGTCCTGCTGTGGCGGGTGCGCGACCTGTTCGAGGTCGACACCGTCACCGTCCTGCTGACCGACGCCTCCGGCGAGCAACTGGTGGCCAGGGCGGCCTCCGGCTTGGAGGAGGAGGTCTTCCAGGGCGTCCGCGTGCCGGTCGGGGCGGGCTTCGCCGGGCAGGTGGCCCAGCGCCGGGAAGCGGTGCAGGTCGACCACGTCGACGAGTCCACCGTGGTCAACCCGCTGCTGTGGCAGCGCGGCCTGCGGACCCTGCTGGGCGTGCCGATGGTGACCCACGGCGACCTGACCGGGGTCCTGCACATCGGCAGCACCACCACCCGCCGGTTCACCGACGAGGAGATCGACCTGCTCCAACTGGTCGCCGACCGGTTGGCGATGGCGGCGCACGTGCACCGCTCGCGCTCCGAGCGGGCCGCCGCCACCCTGCTCCAGGACAGCCTCCTGCCCTCGCGCCTGCCCGCCGCCGACGGGTGGGAGATGGCGGCCCGCTACGTGCCCGGCACGGACAGCGGCGTCGGCGGCGACTGGTACGACGTGTTCCCCCTCCCCGGCGGGCGCATCGGCCTGGTGATCGGCGACGTCGTGGGCAACGGGCTGCCCGCCGCGATCGTCATGGGACGCCTGCGCAGCGCGCTGCGCGCCTACGCCCTGGAGTTCGCCGATCCCGCCGAGGTGCTCGGCAAGCTCGACCGGAAGGCCAGCCACTTCGAGAGCAGCACCATGGCCACGGTCGCCTACGCTGTCATCGACACGGCGACCTGCCGCATGGACCTCGCCCTGGCAGGCCACCTGCCCCCCGTGCTCGCCGCGCCCGGCCGGCCGGCCGCCTTCGTCGACGCCCCGATCGGCCCGCCCATCGGCTACGCCCTCGCCGTCACCGGTCGCCGCGGCGCCGTCGTCGACGTGCCGGACGGCGCGCTGGTCGCGCTGTACACCGACGGCCTCGTGGAACGCCGCGGGCAGGACCTCGACGGCTGGCTGGAGGTGCTCCGGGAGGCCGTCACCCCCGTGCCCCCCGAGACGGCGTGCGCCCGGATCATGACCACCCTGGTGAACGACCGGCCCGCCACCGACGACGTCGCCCTGCTGGCCGTCCGGCACTGCCCCGCGGTCGACCGGCCCTGACACCTGTCCGTTTCCTCCTGCCGCGCACCCGGTGCCGATCAGCCGGACGACGCGGCGTGGACCGACCGCCGTTCCCCGGCGACATGCCCGTGGTGACGTTCCGGACACGGATGAACACCGTCGGTAGACCCTGGTGGTGCGTGCGGTGCTCCACGCTCGCGTTCGGCGTGGCGGCCGGCACCGGTGACGACCACGGGCGTGATGATCACGGTCCACAGCTACGGCGACCTGATCATGCGGGCGTGGGGCTGGACGTGGAACGCGAACCCGAACGCGGCGCTGTTGGCGGCACCGGGTGGGAAGAGGGTGGCGTCCACCGGGTACGCGGTGGTGGCCGAGGGCGACACGACCGGCACGACCGGCGACTTCGCCTACGGCGACCCGGGTGTCGCGAGCTACACGTTCGAGATCGGGTCGGGCAGTGCAGTTGCGAGGGTTCCTGCCGGAGCACTCGTGCGTGGACAGCCTGGTCCGGCCGAAGAACAAGGGAGCGTTCCTGACCGCGGCGAAGGCGGCGAAGGCCCCCTGCGCGGCTGATCCGGTCGTGCGTCACCACCCCACGCCCGGTACCTCGGCGCGGGGTGGTGGGGGGACACCGCCGGGGCGGTGGTGGCACGACGCGCGCCCTGCCAGGACCCGGAACCTCGACGTTCGTGGCGTCGCGCTCCGCTCCGACCGGGCCGCGGGGGTGTGCGGGAGGTCATCCGCGCAGGGACGGGGAAGCCGCCCCGTGCGGTGTGGGCCGATCATGCGATCCCGCCGCCGATCGGCGCAACGACTTTTCCGGCGGGCGGCCCACCCGGACACGGGTGCGGCCACGTCACCCGGGGTCGGCCGGAGCCCCGCACGTCATCCTCTCCCCAGGCCCCGGCGCGACCGTCGCGGGGTGGAACCCGGCCCGTCGTGACCGCGCCGACGGGTCCGACCACCCGACTTTAAGACCACCGTAACCGCCGTCCCCATCCTGGGCACCGTGACGCCGCGGGCTCTGCCGCGGGTGAGAGGAGCAGGGGTTCGATGAGCGGGACGACGTGGTGGAAGCGGGTCGCGGTGGTCGGGTTCGCGCTGGGGGTCGCGAGCGGGGTGGTGGGCACCGCGCACGCCCGGGCCGCGGGCCAGTCCGTCGGCGTCCGACTGGTGGAGGCGGTCAGCGCGGCCACCACCCCCGGCAAGTCCGTGACGGCCTGGTGCCCGAGCGGCACGAAGCTGTACTCGGCGGGCGGGGCCGTCCGGGACGCGTCCGGGCAGGTGGCGATCGACGCCGTCCGGCCGTTGCCCGACCTGTCGGGCGTCGTGGTGAGCGCCCGGTCGTTCGGGGCCACGTCGCCCTGGGTCGTGCTCGCCCGCGCCGTCTGCGCTCGCGGCAACCCGGTGCTGGTGCGCCCGGACGGGTTCGGCGCCGCGCAGGTCGCCGTCAAGGAGGACTCGGTCTCCTGCGAGGTCCCCGGCAGCCTGACCGGCCTCGGCGGCGAGGTCGTGGGCTCCGACCCGGCGGACCCGGCGGCCCTGTACGGGCTGGTGCCCGACGCGGGCCTGACGACGGCCACCGCGAAGGCGGCCGGGCCGGCGGAGGCCCCGTGGGCGGTGAAGGCGTGGGCGATCTGCGACCCGGCGAAGGCGGGCCTGCTGGTGCGCGAGGTCGCGAAGGGCGACATGTCCGGCTCGTTCGAGCAGACGGTCACCGCGACGTGCGCCGACGGCTACCAGTACACCGGTGGCGGCGCCTCGGCGTACGGCAACGCGACCGACTCGCTGACGGTCGCGGTGGCGTGGCTGCCGGACCCGGACTCGGGCACGATGACGGCGATCGGGACGAAGGGCGCCAGCCCGTGGGGCATCGAGGCGTACGCGATCTGCTCCAAGGGGTGAGTCACCCGGCGCGGAGCGGCGCGGGATCGGGGAGGGGGCTCGGCTCCACGTCGATCTCGCGCATCCGCGACACGTAGGTCCGGTAGCGGCGGCGGGCCTCGCCGTGGCTGCCCGACGCGGTGAGCGCGCGCACCAGCGCCAGGTGCGCGGTCTCGTCGTAGCAGTCGCGCTCCAGGACGCGCAGGCAGTACCGGCTGGTCGCGACGTGGTCGCCGGACGCGGCGGCGTGGCCGGCCAGCGCCGAGGCGACCTGGAGGTAGGTGAGGCGGGCGTCCTCGCGCAGTTCCGCGGCCCAGTCGGCGTAGGGGTCCTCCTCCAGGAAGTCGCCGGTGTAGGCGGTCTCCGCCGAGGCCAGCAGCGCCGCCGGCCCGCCCGTCAACCCGGCCCGCGCGTCGGCGAGGAACCGGATCACGTCCACGTCGACGACGGTCGGGTCGAGGCGCACCTGGTCGTTGTCGGCGACGATGCCGTGCCCGTCGCCGCGGTCGGGGTCGAGCACCAGGCGCGCGGTGGACAGCGCCACCGAGAACCGGTTGGCGACCCGCTCCGGCGGCTCGTCCGGCCACAGCAGCGCCATCAGCGCCTCGCGGGTCGCGGGCCTCCCCCGCCGCGCGACGAGGATCTTGACGAGGTCGCGCGCCTTCTTCGACTGCCACGCCGTGGCCGGGACGGTCTCGCCCCGGCGCAGCACCCGGAACCCGCCGAGGGTGCGGATGGACACGGCGGGGCCGGTCGACCGGCCGCACGCCCCGGCGACCGACGCGGCCTCCGCGACCAACCCGCGGGCGCCGAGCCGGGCGGCGGCCTGACCGGCCACCGTGACCAGCGCCAGGCCGTCCGCGCCGCCGAGCACCCGTGCCCTGGCGATCGACACCTCGATGCCGCCGAGGGGGTTGCCGATCCCGGCCCACGCCGCCGCGGCCTGGTCCAGCAGCGACAACGCCTCGTCGCGACCGGCCTCGTCGCGACCGGCCGCGGCCCGACCGAGCAGTTCGAGCGCCGCCGCGCCGGCGGCCCGGTCGCGGCGCCGGGCGGCCACCGCCTGGGCCTGACCGGCGTGGGCCGCCGCCTCGTCCGGTTCGCCGCGCGCCAGCGCGAGGCGCGCGGCGGCCAGCAGCGCCGCCGGGTAGCCCAGGCCGGTGCCGCAGGACAGCGCCCGGCGCACCAGGTCCTCGGCGGCCCGGGGCTGCTCGTCGGCCAGCACCCGGGCGAGCCCCGCCAGGGCGGGCACCAGCTGCGGCACGGCGTCGTTCTCCTCGGCGAGCCGCACCGCCTCGGCGAAGGCGTCCCGGGCCAGCGCCCGCTCCCCCCGGAGCCGGTGGACCTCCCCGAGCGACTCCAGCGCCAGGCTGGCCAGCCGCGATCCCGTCCTGGTGTAGACCTTGCGCGCCGCGTGCAGGTCGGCGGCGGCCTCGTCCAGCCGCCCGAGGCCCAGCCACGCCGCGCCCCGGTTGTTCAGCGCCAGCGCCCGGTAGCTGGTGAACCCGGTCAGGTCGGCGAGCCGCAGCGCGGTCTCCAGCTCGGCCAGCGCCTCCCCGTGGTCCGCTTCGTGCACGAGGTGCGCCGACCGGTTCACCCTGATCCTGATCTCGGCCAGCACGTCCCCGGCGAGCTGCGCGTGCGCCAGCGCCCGCGCGTAGTGGTCGGCGACCGCCGAGCGGTCGCCCTCCGCGTCGGCGACCATGGCCAGCACGGTGTGCGTGGCCGCCAGCGCCGCGTCGTCGCCCGCCTCCTCGGCCAGCACCGTCGCGGCGGCGACCTCGGCCCGGCTGGCGGCGACGTCGCCGCGCGCCCAGTGCGCGCTCGCGGCCAGGCCGCGCACCCTGGCCTCGGCCGCCGGGTCCGCCCCGGTGGTCGAGCACTCCCCGCAGGCGGCGAGCGTCCGGTCCGGTGCGCCGCTGAAGTAGTGCATCGCGGCGATGCGGGCGGCGAGCGCCGGCGGGGTGGGCACGCCGCGCGGGGTGGCACGCCGCAGGCACGCCAGGGCCGGTCCCCACTCGCCGCGCACCTGGTGCGCCACGCCGGCCAGCTGCCACGTGACCGGGTCGCGCTCGTCGGGCGGGATGGCGTCGACGGCGGCGGTCACGGTGTCCGCGCCGCCGCGCTGGAGCAGCTCCTCGCCGTGCGCGGCCAGCAGCGCGCCGACGGCGCGGTGGTCGGCGAGCCCGGTCAGCGCGGCGAGCGCCTCCGCGAGGTGGCCCCGGTCGGCGAGCCACGCGGCGGCGGTCGCGCCGAGCCGGCGCCGTTCGGCGGGGGACGGCGGGGTGCGGCCGGCGACGAACGCGCGCGCCAGCGGGATCAGCCCCAGCCAGCCGGGGTGCGGGATCAGCCGCTCCACGAACAACCCGCGGGCCAGCAGGTCGTCCAGCACCGGCGCGGCGTCGGCGAACCCCAGCGCGACCAGCAGGTCGGCGTCGAAGCGGTCGAACAGCGCGGCGGCGGCCAGCAGCTCGCGGACCCGGCGCGGTTCGCGGTCGAAGACCTCGTGGGCCAGGTAGTCGTACAGCGCGCGGTCGTGCGGCGCCGCCGCCGCGGGCGGCACCGGTCCGGCCGCCGGGTCCGGCACCCGCGCCCCGGCCGCCATCCGCACCGCCACCGGCCACCCGCCGGAGAGCCGGTGCAGCTCCGCGGCGGCGCGGTCGTCGGGCAGCAGCTGCCGGGTCTCCCCCTCGGTGAACGCGAGCTGCGCGGCGGAGACCTCCAGCGGCCCGCCCGGCCCGGCCGGCCGCCGCACCGGGAACGGCGGCGGCTCCCGGCTCGACAGCACCACGCGCAGCGCCGGCGGGGCCTGGAGGCACAGCGCCTCCAGCAGGCCGCACGTCCGGTCGTCGCGGCCGATGACGTGCAGGTCGTCCAGCACCAGGAGCACCTCCCGGCCGCCCGCGCCGGTCGTGGCCTCGGCGACCGCCTCGCACAGGGAGGCGGCCATGGCGTGCACCCGGTCGGCCCGCCCGGCCTCGCCCGCGTCCTCGTCGTCGGCCAGCACGCCGGGCGGTCGGAAGCGCAGCGCGGGCAGGGCGGAGCGCAGGGCGGCGGCGAGGTTGGCCAGCAGCGGCTGGGCGGAGCGGTCCTCCTCGGTGAGCGTGTGCCAGGCGACCGGGGCCCGCGCGGTCCAACCGGCCAGGAGCGTCGTCTTGCCGTAGCCGGCGGGCGCCACCACCGTGGTGATCCGGCCGGCGCGCGCCGCGGCCAGCAGGTAGTCCAGGCGAGGCCGCGCGACGGCGTCGGTGGTCGCGGGCGTCGTCACACGCTATCCATGCCACACCCGGGCCGGTCCGTGCGCGCTGGGCGGCGGATTCACCCGATGTGATCAACCCCGGCCGCCTTATGCCGGCGCTAAGGCCACCCGAAGGTCCGTGACGACCGTGGTGCACGACCACCTGAACCGGTCTCCGGAGGGGAACATGAGGAAGCAACACGTGTCGGCACGAGCGGTGGTGCTGGTGCTGGCCGCCGCACTGGCGCCGCTCGCGACCACGTCGGTCGCCCGCGCGGAGGACCCGTGCGCCGACCGGCCGGCCACCGAACTGGACCGGCGCGGCGACTGGCGCTGCGTCGGCCTGGCCACCTACACCGACCCGACCGCCGAACCGGTGGCGCCCACGCTCGGCGACGAGGAGGCGGCGCGGTTGGACGTGGCCCGGCCGGCGGACTGGGAGCTGGGCGTCGCGGTCTCCCCCGACGGCCGGCTGTACCGGCAGACGGCGCTCGCCCCGCGCGGACCGGACGAGACCCGCCCGGTCAACCCGACCCCGACGGACGTCGTCCCCGAGGTCGGACCGCAGTGGGCGGACGGCGGGATGGGCACCCGGACGATCTTCGGCCCCGACGACCGGCTGCGGCGGTCGGCGACCACGAGCTACCCGTGGCGGGTGGTGGGGTCGATCTCCTCGCCGGGCGCCACGACGTCCAACTGCTCGGGTTCCCTGATCGGACCGCGCCACCTGCTCACCGCCGGCCACTGCATCCACCGGGGCAGCGGCGGCAAGGACGAGGGCTGGTACCCGAACCGCAAGGTGGCGCCCGGCCAGGACGGGATCGGCACGTACCCGAACGGGCTCAAGAACTCCCACTGGTACTTCAGCGTGTCCGGCTGGTTCGACCACGGTGACGCGGCGTACGACTACGCCATGGTCGTGCTGGAGGACCAGCGCTCCACCGCCGGCCTGGGCTGGTTGGGGTGGCGGTCCAACGGGCACTGGGGCGAGCACTGGACGGCCGGCTACCCGATCTGGTCCCACGACTGCGCCGACTCGCCGTCCGCCGACGGCCAGTGCGACAACCACCAGTACGGCGACAGCGACCCGACGTTGCTCGTGCTGTCCAAGCAGATCAAGACCCACGTCGACGTCCAGGGCGGGCAGAGCGGGTCGCCGGTCTACGAGCGGGACGGTGACGACCGGCGCGTGACCGGGGTCATCGCCTACCACGGCGGCAACTGGGCCACGCGGGTCACGGCGGCCCGGGCGAACAACTTCTGCGACTGGATCAACGCCCACCCCAGCGCCTTCGCCGGCCATCCCTGCGAGTAGGACCGGTCACCCGCGGCGCCCTCCCCGGCGGAGGGCGCCGCGGAACCGTCGTCGGCGCATCGGGGTGAACCGGGGTCGCGGTTCCTTGACCTCCGTCGAAGCCCTTGGCAATACTGGGTTTTCCGTCAACGAGAGGGCGCGATGAAATTCCTGAGGATGCTCCTGCGCCGCCGGCGTTCCACCGACTCCGGCTACTACGCCTACCCGGCGGTGTGAGCCGCTCCCGCCCGGACCGCCTCGACCGGTGGTCCGGGCGGAGGCGTGACCGGACGGCGGGCGGGGAGCGATGACCGACCCGCTCGACGCCCTGGCCTCGGCCGCGAGGTCCGGTGACGGCGTCACCCGGCTCGGACGCGGCGCGTGGCTGGTGACCGACCCGGCCGAGACCGAGCGCCTGCTGGCGAGCAGGGACGCGGTCACCGGCCGGACCGACCGTCCCACCGCTCCCACCTCGTGGGGCCCGGACGGCCCGGCCACCTGGATGGCGGTCCGCCGCGCCATGCGCCCCCTCTTCACCACCGCCCGGATCACCGCGTCCCTCCCGGTGGTCGCGGAGCAGGCCGGCGGGATCGTCCCGGGCTGGCCGTCGCCCGGTGTCGTCGACGTCGGGGACGAGACCGTCCGCGTGGTGTCCGCCGTCAACACCCGGCACCTGCTGGGCGGACCGTCGCGGGTGCTCCCCCCGCTGCTGGAACGGGAACTGCTCCTCGCGGGTCCCCGGCCCACGCCGTTCCGCCGGCACCGACTGCGCCGCGCCCAACGCGCCACCTACGACGCCGTCCGCGACGCCGTCCGCGACGACGTCCGCGGTCCACGCGCGGGCCTGCCGGCGGTCCTGCTCGGCCAGGGGTTCGACGAGCACGCGGTGACGCTGGCCCTGCGCGCCATGCTGCTGTCCGGCCACCACGTCCCGGCCACCGCGCTGGCCTGGGCCCTGCACGAGCTGTCGACCCACCCCGACGTCCAGCGGGACGCCCGCGCCGAAGCCACCGCGCACCCCGACCCGACGGCCGACCTGCCGCTGTGCCGGGCGGTGATCCGCGAGGCGCTGCGCCTGCACCCGCCGGTCTGGCGGCTGCGCCGGCGGTTGGCCGCGCCGGCCCGCGGCCTGCCCGCGGGCGCGGACCTGCTCTTCAGCCCTTACCTCAACCACCGCGACCCTGGCACCTGGTCCGAACCCGCCGAGTTCCGACCGCGGCGCTGGAGCGCCGACTTCCGACCGGCTCCCGGCAGCTACCTCCCCTTCGCGCTCGGCCCCCGCACCTGCCCGGCCTCGCACCCGGCCCTCGCGCAGCTGACCGTCGTCCTCGCGACCGTGCTGAGGACCCACCACCTCGTCCCCCACGGCTCGCCGACCCCCACCTTCGACGTCCTGCACGCCCCCCGCCGCCTCCGGCTGCGCCTGCTCCCGGTGTGACCCGGCGCGGTCAGGTCGCGTCCCCCCGGCCCGGCGCCGGGCACACGCCCGCCTCCGTCCACCGCTCCCGCAGGTCTGCGGGGATGTGGAGGGTGGTCGACTGGCCGTCGGTGAGGGTGCGGACGCTGCCCCCGAGCAGCAGCGCGCCGGCCTTGTCCAGGATCCTGGTGGCGAGGGCGCTGTTGTCCTCGGAGCGCTCCAGCGCGCGGACCAGGCGGGTGCCCGCCCGCGCGACGCCGGCCCAGGCCCGCGAGCGCGGCACCTCCATCCAGTCCGCGACCTCGGGGGCGACGACCTGGCGGATCATCGCGGCGACGATGCCGTCGAAGAGCTTGCCGGGGAACAGCTTCTCGTAGAGGGCCAGCAGGTCGCGGGTCAGGGACACCCCCTCGGGGGACGGCCCGTAGGCCACCTCGACGAGGGTGGCGCTCAGCTCGCGGGCCTCGTCCACGGACTCGGGCAGGGCCCCGACGGGGATGCCGAGCATGGCCCCGGTGACGCGCCAGACGTAGTAGTAGTCGGCGGCCTCCTGCTCGGTGACGGAGATGCCGATGCGCCGCATGCCCTCGAGGACCTGCACGGAGAAGATGAGCAGCGCCCCGACCATGTCCTGCTGGCAGACCGGGACGCCGTCGGCCTCGACGTCCCACCGGCCGGAGGTGGTGAGGAAGTGGCGGACGGCGGCGTGGATGAGGCGGGTCTTCTGGATGGTGGGCACGAACGCCCCGCCCCGGCCGAAGGCGTCGCAGCCCATCATGTTCATCACGAACTGCGACGTCTCGGACAGCCGCCGGTGCGGCTGGTTCAGCCCGTGGGTCAGGGTCAGCACCCGCGAGGCCCGGGGCTGGGCGTAGCAGTTGACCATGGCGCCGAAGGTCAGCACGGAGGCGACGTGCACGCCGTCGTCGACGAAGAAGTCGTACGCCCGCGCGATGCGGTCCAGGTCCGCCCACGGTGGCGGGTCGTCGGTGGCGACCAGGAACTCCCGCACCACCTCGGGCAGGTCAGCGGGGATGGGCTGGTCGTTGGCGCGGAAGTGCTCCAGCACGGCGTTGACCGCACCGACCCGGCCGGTGGCCACCAGGTCGGCCACCACGGCGTCCGCGAGGGGATCGCCGAGGAACTTCAACTCGTCCACCGCAGCGGCGTCGATCACGCAGCGCCCCCTTCACCGTCGGAAACACCCAGTCCACTCCGCGTCACCGCCGAGCGCCAGGCACACGATCCGGTGATCCCCGACCGGAGCGCGGCCCCGCTGGGTGGACTTTCCGCATCGGGCGGCCTCCGGGCGGGGCATCCGCCTCCGGCGAACGGGTGCACCCGCACAGGTGGACGCGGCCGGCGCGGAAGAATGCCGGGCATGGCCCACCCCGACGAGTTGGCGGCCCTGGACCTGCACCCGGTCTGGACGACGGCGGAGGACCCGGCGGGGGCGTTCGACCCGTTCCGCTTCGAGCAGCGGATGGCCGCCTACCGGCTGATGATCGACAACACCAACCCCGCCGAGCGGTTCGGCGCCGACAACCGGCGCAACCCGCTGTGGGGCCTGGCGTTCCAGCACCAGTGGCAGTTCCGCACCGGTCGGCTCGGCGCCGGCTGCCGGCAGGACGGCCGGATCGACCCGGACTCGCCGTGGGGCTACGGCAACTACGCGCTCTGCGTCGTGCCGTGGCTGGCCGCGGCCGCCGCCGGGGTGGTGCCGGCCCTCCCGGTCGCGGACCCGCCGGCCCGCTCGCGGTTCCGGTACGTGGTGAGCGGGGTCCTGCCGGACGAGTTCGTCGGCGCCGTGGACGACTGGCGCGCCTACTTCACGCTGGTGGGCGGGGGCGGCCCGGCCGACCCGGAACCGGCGCGCACGGCCCTGTGGAAGGCGCACAAGACGTGCCTGGACATGGTGGTCGGCGTGCTCGCCGAGGTCGACACCGCACCGTGGCCCGAGTTGGAGGTGGAGTTCCTGCGCGGCTGGTGCCGGATGGTCGACTACCTGTGGGCGGCGGCCTGGCCGACGGACTTCGACTTCATGACCGCGCACGGCCTCGACGTGCTGCCCGAGTCGGTGCTCGCCACGCGGGAGGACGTGCGCGCGCTGCCGGCCAAGGCCCGCGGCAACGTCGTGAACGTCCTCCGGCTGGCGACCACCCCGAGGTGGCGCTACCACCTGGACCTGCTGCTGTGGAAGCGGGTCATGCGCACCCGGGAGGCACGGGACCGCGTCCTGCCGCTGCTGGACGCGGTGTTCGACCCCCGCCCGGAGAACACCGCCGAGCGGCGCAGGCTGCTCGGCTACCTGCTGCGCCCCTGACCGGGCAGTCCGGGCGGTCCCGCCGAGGAGGTCCGGTCGGGGCTTCGCGGCGAACCGTGGTGCCGGGTCGGTGGTGCCCGGTACTTTGGCGGCATGCCAACGGTTTCCGCGCTGACGTTGTACCCGATCAAGGGGTGTGCCGGGGTCGTCGTGGAGCGGGCCGAGGCCACCCCGACCGGGCTGACCCACGATCGGCTGTTCGCCCCGGTCAAGCCGGACGGGACGGTCCTGTGGCAGGGCGAGGCGCCGCTGCTGGCCGCGGTCCGGGTCCGGGTGCTGCACGGGGGCGCGAAGCTCGCGCTGAGCGCGCCCGGCGCCGGCGAACTGGTGCTGGACGCGGAGGCGGACGGGCCGGTCCTGCCGGTGGACGTGGAGAAGTGGCCGGGGTCCGGGATCGACCTGGGCGACGACGTCGCGGAGTGGCTGTCCGGAGCGGTCGGCAAGGAGGTCCGCCTGGTGCGCGAGCCGGACCGGGCCGGCCGGGCCCGCGCCGGGGTCGACCCGACCGCGCTGCTGGTCCTCTCCCCCGCCTCGCTGGACGGCCTGAACGCGCGGATCGCGGAGCGGGGCGCGACCCCGGTGCCCATGGACCGGTTCCGGCCCAACATCGTGATCAGCGGCTGGCCCGAGCCGCACACCGAGGACCGGGTGGCCCGGATGGCGGTCGGCGGCGCCGGGATCGGCTTCGGCGAGTTGGCCATCCGCTGCGCGGTCACCCTCGTCGACCAGACGACCGGGGCGCGCGTCGGCCCCGAGCCGCTGCGCACCCTGGCCGACTACCGCCGCGAACCCGACGGCGTCAGCTTCGGCCTGAAGGCGGCCGTGCTCACCCCCGGCGTGATCGCCCTCGGCGACGACGTCACCGTCACCGAGTGGCGGCGACCCCGGTGACCGCCGGCGACGTCCGCCGGCGGCGGGGACCGCGACCGGCGACCGGAACGGCCCGGTAACCCGATCAGGTTCTCTTGGCGGGCTCACGCCCGCGCGGGCCCGGCGGGTCGCGCGGGGTACGTACGTTGCACCACGGCGGCCACGTTCCCGCGTGGCCCCGTCGTGCCACCGGGAGGACCCGCCGCGATGCCGCTGCCCTCGCCCGACCTCGTGCGCTCCGCGCCGTTCACCGTCCCCCGCCTGCGCCTGCCGTTCGACGCGCCGCCGACGCGGCCCGACGCCGAACCGCTGCGGGCGCGGGCCATCCGGTGGGGTGAGCGGCACGGCCTGATCGGCCCGCGGGGCAGCGCGCGGCTGGCGGGGACGTCGCTGCTGGGACTCGGGGTGGCGCTGGCCGGGACCGCGACCGGGGCCGGGGCGTCCGTGGTGGTGGACTGGTTCCTGTGGGCGGTGGTCCTCGACGACCGGGTGGACGACGGCCCGTGGGCGGAGGACGGGGCGCTCGACCGGTTCACCGCGGCGGTGGAGGCGATCACCGGCGGCCGGGGAGGCCCACCGGCCGACGACCCGATGCTGGCCGCGCTCGCCGACGACCTGTGGCCGCGCACGGTCGCGCTGGGCGACGAGGCGTGGGTGGAGCGGCTGCGCGGTCACCTCCTGCGCCACCTCGACGCCCAGCGGGAACTGGTGCGGGCGCGGGGCACGGCGGCCGACCTCGGGGTCGGGGACTACGTGCGCGTCCGGCGGCACGCCTTCGGCGCACTGGTGTTCTTCGACCTGATCGAGGCGGGCGACGACGCGGCGCACCCGGCCGCGCCCTGCCGGTCGGGGTGCCGGGACGCCCTGCGGGAGCGGGCGGCGGACGTCGTGTCCTGGACCAACGACATCCACTCCGTGGCGAAGGACGCCGTCCTCGGGGAGCGGTTCAACCTGGTGACGGTCCTCGCGCGGGAACGCGCCCTCGGCGTGCAGGGCGCGGTCGACGCCGCCCACGGGATGCTCGTGGCCGCCGTGGACGACTTCACCGCCGCCAAGCGGCGCCACGCCGCCTGCGGCTCCCGGGTGGCGGAACGGCTGGAGCAGGTGATGGGCGCGTGCGCGGAGTGGCACCGCACCGCCTCCCGCTACCACCTCCGGGCCGGCGGCCACGCGAGCGCGCACACCGGCGAGGTGACGCCGACCCTGAAGTCCCGGCAGTTCGAGGTCGACCCCCACCCGCTGTACGCGCTGCTGCGGACCACCCGCCCCGTCGCGTACGACGAGCCGACCGACACGTGGCTGCTGAGCCGGTACGCCGACGTCCGCGCCGCCTTGACCGACCCCCGGTTCACCAACGCCAACTACGGCTGGCAGATCGCCCCGCTCCTCGGGCACAGCATCGTGTCGATGGACGGCCGCGAGCACGCGGCGCACCGGGCGCTGCTCACCCCCGCGTTCCGCAGCAGGGCACTGGCCCTCATCCAGGCGTCCATCACCGAGGTCGCCGCCTCGCTGGTCGGGGAACTGCGCGGCGGCGACCGCGCCGACCTCGTCACCGCGTTCGCCACCCCCCTGCCGATCAGGGTGATCGCCCGCGTCCTCGGCCTGCCCGCCGACACCCCGGAGCAGGTCGACCGCGTGCGCGCCTGGACCGGGGTCGGGTTCTCCTACCTGGCGAACTACCGCCAGGACCCCGGTCTGCTCACCCGCGGCCCGGCCAACCGCGACGACTTCTACGACTACCTGCAACCCCACCTGGACGCCCGCCGCGCCCGCCCGGCCGACGACCTCATCTCGGCGATGCTCGCCTCCACCGTCGACGGGCGGCCGCTGTCCGACGAGTACGTCCGGGGCTGCTGCGCCGTCCTGCTGACCGCCGGCAGCGAGACCAGCACGGCCGGCCTGGCCAACCTGGTCGTCAACGCCCTCGACGAGCCCGGCGTGCGGGACGCCGTCCGCCGCGACCCCGCCGCCGCCGACCGCGCGCTCGCCGAGACCCTGCGCCGCGACGCGCCCATGCAGCTGGTCCTGCGCCAGACGTCGGAGGCGGTGGAGCTGCCCTCCGGCACCGTCCCCGCGCACGCGACGGTCGCCTGCCTGATCGGGTCGGCCAACCGCGACCCGGAGCGGTTCGACCGGCCCGACGACTTCGACCTCGACCGCGCCGACGGGATCGACCGCGAGTACAGCGCGGCCTCGTCCCACCTCTCGTTCGGCGCGGGCCGCCACTACTGCCTCGGCGCGCACCTGGCCCGCGCCGAGCTGACCACCGGCCTGCGCGTCCTGCTCGACGCCTTCCCCGGCCTGCGCCGGCCCCCGGGGCCCGCGCCCGCGCCGACCGGTTTCGTCAAGCGCTGCCCGCCGCGCCTGGACGTGCTGCTGTGAGCACGACCGGGTACGGCGCCAGCCACGTCGCCCACCACACCCCCGGCGAACACGCCCGCCTGGGCACCCTGGAGGCGGCGTTCGACCCCGGCACCACCCGGGTCCTGGCCGGCCTGCGCCTGCCGGAGACCGCGTCGTGCCTCGAACTCGGGGCGGGCGCCGGGTCCGTCGCGGCCTGGTTGGCCGCCCACCGGCCCCGCGGGCACGTGGTGGCGACCGACACCGACACCCGGTTCCTGCGGTTCCCGCCCACCGCGCCGGTGCGGGTCGTGCGGCACGACGTCGTCACCGAGGACTTCCCGCCGGGTTCCTTCGACCTCGTCCACGCCCGCGCGCTGTTGAGCCACCTGCCGGACCGCGACCGGGTCCTCGAACGCGCCGCGCGCTGGGTCCGCCCCGGTGGCCTGCTCGTCGTCGAGGACCTGTGCGTGCAGGTCGTCGACTCCTCGCCCCACCCCCTCCTGCGGAGGGTCGCCGAGGCCGGCGAGCGCCTCTTCCACACCACGGTCGGCACCGACCTGCGCTGGGCGCACGCCCTCCCGCGCCGGCTGCGCGGCGTCGGCCTCCGCGACGTCCGGGTGCGGACCACGCCGGGCACCGTCGGCGACGGCAGCGCCACCGACGCCTTCTGGCGGGCCACCCTCGACCAGTCCGTTCCCGCCCACCTCGCCGCGGGTCTCCTCGGACCGGGGGACGTCGAGGCCGTGCGCGCCCTGCTCGACACGCCCGGTTTCACCGCCACCGCCCTGACCATGGTGACCGCGTGGGGCCGGCGCGCGTGACCACGTGCACTCGGCCGGGTGAAACACCCGCCGCCCCGCTGCGCGGGTCCCGGTCCCGGGCCACCATCTGCGGGGATCGAGCCGGTCTACGAAGGAGAACGAGCTGTGACCACCACCGTCACCTCCATCCTCACCCGCAAGCTGAACCACATGTTCCGCATCCTGGACACCGATCAGGACGGCCACCTCACCGCGCGGGACATGCCCGCCATGGCCGACGCGCTGGCCGTGCCGTTCGCCGAGCAGCCGGAGAAGGTCGAGCGGCTGCGCGCGGCGCTCCTGCACATCTGGGAGGCGCACCTGGAGCGGATGGACGAGGACGGTGACGGCCGCCTGACCGCGGCCGAGTACGAACTCGGCGTCCGCACGGCCCTCGCCGAGGACGCCGACGCGCTCCTCGACTCGCTGAACGACACCGTCGCCGCCTGGTTCTCCCTCTTCGACGCCGACGCCGACGGCTACCTCGAACTGGAGGAGTACGTCCGGCTGGGCGAGGCGCTCGGCGTTCCGCCGCAGGACATGAAGACGGCGTTCCGCCGCCTCGACCGCGACGCCGACGGCCGCCTGCCACCCTGTGAGGTCCGCGAGGCCGTCGTCGAGTACTTCACCAGCGAGGACCCCGAGGCCGACGGCAACTGGCTCTACGGTCCCCTGTAGACGGCGGGCGAGGGGGTGGCGCGACCGTCCCGGGGGACGGGGAACGGGCGAGCCCGGCCGATCACCGGAGGATCGGCCGGGCTCGTCGGTGGAGCGGGATCAGGCGAGGTCGAACCGGTCGAGCTCCATGACCTTGGTCCAGGCCGCCGCGAAGTCGGCCACGAACTTCTCGCGGGCGTCGTCACTGGCGTAGACCTCGGCGAGGGCGCGCAGCTGCGAGTTGGAGCCGAAGACCAGGTCGACCGCGGTGGCGGTCCACTTCAGCTCGTCGGTGGCCGCGTCGCGGATCTCGTAGACGCCCTCCTCGGACTCCGACGCCTTCCACCGGGTGCCCGGCGAGAGCAGGTTGGCGAAGAAGTCGTTGGTGAGCACGCCGGGCCGGTCGGTGAGCACGCCGTGCCGGGTGCCGCCGTGGTTGGCGCCGAGGGAGCGCAGGCCGCCGACGAGGACGGTCATCTCGGGCGCCGTCAGGTCGAGCATGTAGGCGCGGTCGACGAGCAGCACCTCCGGCTGGAGCTTCTCACCGGGGCGCACGTAGTTGCGGAAACCGTCGGCGCGCGGCTCCAGCACCGCGAACGACTCGACGTCGGTCTGCTCCTGCGTGGCGTCGGTGCGGCCCGGGCGGAACGGCACGGTCACCTCGACGCCGGCCTCGCGCGCCGCCTCCTCGACGGCGGCCGAACCGGCCAGCACGATCAGGTCGGCGAGCGAGATCTTCGCGCCGCCGGCCTCGTTGAACTCCCGCCGGACGCCCTCCAGGGTCTCCAGGACCTTGGCGAGCTGCTCCGGCTGGTTGATCTCCCAGTTGCGCTGAGGCTCCAGGCGGATGCGGGCGCCGTTCGCGCCACCGCGCTTGTCGGTGGACCGGAAGGTCGCGGCCGAGGCCCAGGCCGTGGTGACCAGCTGGGTTGTCGTGAGGCCGGACTCCAGGACCTTCGCCTTGAGGGCGGCGATGTCGGCGTCGCCCACGAGGTCGTGGGCGACGGCCGGGACCGGGTCCTGCCACAGCTGGGGCTCGGCGACCCACGGGCCCAGGTAGCGGCTGACCGGACCCATGTCGCGGTGCAGCAGCTTGTACCAGGCCTTGGCGAACGCCAGCGCGAACTCGTCGGGGTGCTCCAGGAAGCGGCGGGAGATCTTCTCGTACGCCGGGTCGACGCGCAGCGACAGGTCGGTCGTCAGCATCGTCGGCTTGTGCTTCCTGGACGGGTCGTGGGCGTCCGGGATGATCTCCTCGGCGTCCTTGGCGACCCACTGCTTGGCGCCGCCGGGGCTCGTGGTGAGCTCCCACTCGTAGCCGAAGAGGATCTCGAAGAAGCGGTTGCTCCACTGCGTCGGCACGTCGGTCCACGTCACCTCGAGACCGCTGGTGATCGTGTCCGCGCCCTTGCCGCTGCCGTGGGTGCTCAGCCAGCCCAGGCCCTGCGCCTCCAGCGGGGCGCCCTCGGGCTCCGCGCCCACGTGGCCGTCGGCGACCGCGGCGCCGTGCGTCTTGCCGAAGGTGTGGCCACCGGCGATGAGGGCGACGGTCTCCTCGTCGTTCATCGCCATCCGGCCGAAGGTCTCGCGGATGAAGTGCGCCGCCGCGGCCGGGTCCGCGTTGCCGCGCGGGCCCTCGGGGTTGACGTAGATGAGGCCCATCTCGGTCGCGCCGACCTCGGGGGCCATCTCCGAGTCGCTGACGTAGCGCTCGTCGCCCAGCCAGGCGTCCTCCGGGCCCCAGAAGATCTCCTCCGGCTCCCAGACGTCCTGGCGGCCGAAGCCGAACCCGAAGGTCTTGAAGCCCATCGACTCCAGGGCGACGTTGCCGGCGAGCACGAGCAGGTCGGCCCACGAGATCTTCTGGCCGTACTTCTGCTTGACCGGCCACAGCAGCCGGCGCGCCTTGTCGAGGTTGGCGTTGTCCGGCCAGCTGTTGAGCGGGGCGAAGCGCTGACCGCCGTCACCGGCGCCGCCGCGTCCGTCGTGGATGCGGTAGGTGCCCGCGGCGTGCCAGCTCATGCGGATCATCAGACCGCCGTAGTGGCCGAAGTCGGCCGGCCACCAGTCCTGCGAGGTGGTGAGGACCTCGGCGATGTCGCGCTTGAGGGCCTCGACGTCGAGCTTGGCGAACTCCTTGGCGTAGCTGAAGCCCTCCCCCAGCGGGTTGCCCTTCGGGGAGTGGGCGTGCAGCACGGAGAGGTCGAGCTGGTTGGGCCACCAGTCCCGGACCGTGCGCGGGCGGCCACCCGTCTTCGGGGTCGGCGAGTCGATCGCCGGGTTCTCGCTCTCGCTGCCGTGCGCGGTCACGGAGTCGTGCGCGACCGGGCAGCCGACCGCGGCCTTCTGGTCGACGCCCTGCGCGCTGGAGGGCGTTGCCTTGGGGTCGGTCATGGACTTCCTTCCGACTGGCGGTTCATTGGCGGTGTGTCATCGGTCGAGCAGTCGGGGCAGGTGCCCCAGAAGACGACCTCCGCCTCGTCGACCACGTAACCGTCGTCGTTCGAGGCGGTGAGGCAAGGACTGTGGCCGACGGTGCAGTCGACGTCCGAGATCGCGCCGCAGGAGCGGCACACCACGTGGTGGTGGTTGTCCCCCACGCGCGACTCGTAGCGGGCGGTCGCACCGGCGGGCTGGATGCGGCGCACCAGGCCGGCGTCGGTCAACACCCGCAACACGTCGTAGACCGCCTGGTGGGACACCTTGGGGTGATCGACCCGCACCAGGGAGATCACCGTCTCGGTGTCGACGTGCGGGTGGTCGCGCAGCGCGGCGAGCACCGCCAACCTCGGGCGGGTCACGCGCAACGGGACCGCCCGCAGCTGCGCCTCGAAGTCGGACGTCACGCGAGAACCCTAAGACTGTTGTCTGGAACAAATCAAAATTACTTCCGTCACAACACTCTCCGCACACGAACGGCTACGCAGTCCCGAATCGTTGTGTTCACCGTGGATCGTGACCTCCCACCGCGGTGTGGCGTGGCGTCGATCCACGACACCCTACAGAGATCGACTTCGAGGTGGTGTCGGAACCACGAAGCCGTCCGCCCGCGACCTCGGCGGACGGAGGCGCGTCGATCGACGCGCCGCGGTCGCCACGGGGAACCGCCCCACCACGGCACTCACCCGAACGGGTGTGATCGGCCGCGGCGGCTAACCACTGGCGGCCCGCGGCGATGTAACGACCCGTGACAGGTATCGCTCCGCGCGCCGCCGCGGTGGACCCGGCACCGCCGCCCGACCGCGCCGCGCACGTCCTCCTCCGGACGTCGGTCGACGACCTCGACGCCCTCTCGTGGGCGGAGTCGTACGCGCGGCGGCGCGGCCTCGGCATCGTGGTGGGCTCCGGCGACCCGGTGACGGGCTCCGGCGTCGCGGACGTGGTCGTCGTGAACTCGCGGACCGACGAGGACAGGGCGCTCGCCCTCCTCGTGGCCGCCTCGGCGCGGTGCCCGGTCGTCGCGGTTCCGCCCGGCGGGACGTGGCGCGACGACCTGCCCGTCCTGGTCGGCGTCAGGGGCGATGGGCCGTCCGAGGCGACGCTGCTGTCCGGTTTCGCCCTGGCCCGGGTCCTGGGCGCCGGTCTGCGCGCGGTGTGCTGCACCCGCGAGCCCGCCACCGCCACCCCGAGGGCACGGGCCGCCGCGGGCCTGGTCGACCGGTGCGCCCGACGCCACCCCGACGTGCCGGTCGACACCAGGGTGGCCAGGTCGCACCCGGTCACCGGCCTCGCCCGCCACGCCGGGTCGGCCTCGCTGCTCGTCGTGGGCCGCACCTCGGCCACGGGGAGCCCCACGAGCCGCCTGCTGCTCGACCGCTGCACCCGCCCGGTCGCCCTGATCGGCCCCCTGGTCGGCTCGCCCGGCGCGGCCGACGGGACGGCGGTCCTCCCCACCGCGTGACGGCGGCACGCCGGGCGACCCTCGCGCCACGGGTGCTCCCGCGCGAAAGGGCGTGCGGCGCGGACGCGGTGGTCCCTATCCTGCGGCGATGCGGACGCCACCCCCCGGTCCCCTGTGCACGCGGGAGTCGATCGCCGCCCAGCTCGGCGAGGTGGGCCTGCGCCCCGGCGACACCGTCCTCGCGCACTCCTCGCTGCGCTCGCTCGGCTGGGTCTGCGGCGGGGCCCACGCGGTGGTCCTGGCGCTGCTCGACGTCCTGGGCGAGGACGGGACGCTGGTGGTGCCCACCCAGTCGGGCGACAACTCCGACCCGGCGGAGTGGCGCAACCCGCCCGTGCCCGAGTCGTGGTGGGCCGACATCCGCGCGTCGATGCCGCCCTACGACCCGCGCACGACCCCGTCGAGCGGCATGGGCGTCATCCCCGAGGTGGTGCGCACCTGGCCGGGGGCGCTGCGCAGCGCCCACCCGCAGACGTCGTTCGCCGCCGTCGGGCCGCGTGCCGCCGAGGTCGTGCAGGACCACGCCCTCGACAGCCGGCTCGGTGAGCGCAGCCCGCTCGCGCGGTTGGAGGCGCTGGGCGCGCACGTCCTCCTCCTGGGCGTCGGCTTCGGCTCCTGCACCGCGTTCCACCTGGCCGAGTACCGCCTCCCGGCGCCGGTGGAGGCGGACAGCTCCTTCGCGGTCGCCGCACCCCGGGGCCGGTCCTGGACGACCGTCCGCGACGTCGCCGTCGACGGCGACGACTTCGCGGAGCTGGGCGCGGCCTTCGTCGGGGCGCGGCCGGTCCGCCACGGCCGGGTCGGCGCGGCCGTCACCCGGCTGTTCCCGCTGGCCGAGGCCGTCGCGTACGCCGAGGTGTGGCCGGCGGGGCGCCGCACCGGCCGGCGGGCCGCCGGGACGCGTCCGTAGACCGCGCTCAGGGCAGGACGCCCCGTTCGCGCAGGTGCTCGCGCGCGTGCTCGATGGCGTCGGGCGTGTGCTCGAACGCCGGCAGGCCGAGGGTGCCGAGTGCCCGTCGGTGCTCGTCGCGCACACCCGAGACGAGGACGGTGACACCGCGGTGCTCCAGCCGCCGCACGGCGTCGCGCAGCACGACCACGCCGGTGGCGTCCACGGCCGACAGGCGGGACATCCGCAGGATGACCACCTCGACCGGGGTGATCTCCGTCAGCTCCAGCAGGAAGCGGTGGGCGGCGGCGAACAGCAGGGGGCCGTCGAGCCGGTAGGCGACGATGTGCTGGGCGAGCAGGGCGCGTTCCTCCTCGCGGTGGTCGCCGGTTCCAGCGGCACCTCCTCCAACCGGGCCGCCCGGGACACGGCGCGCAGGGCGAACACGCCCGCCGGCAGCAGGCCGGCGATCACCGCGGTGACCAGGTCCAGCGCGAGCGTCGCCACCGCGGTCAGCACCAGCACCGCCGCGTCCGGGCGACCGGCGCGGGCCAGTGCCCGCACCGATCCGACCTCGACCATCCGGGCGGCCGTGGCGAGCAGGACGCCGGCGAGCACGGCGAGCGGGAGACCGGCCACCCACGGGGCGGCGACGAGCACGATCAGCAGCAGCACCGCGGCGTGGGTGAGCGCGGCGAGCCGCGAGGTCGCGCCGGACCGGACGTCGACCGCCGTGCGGGCGATGGCGGCGGTGGCGGGCACCCCGCCGAACAGGGGTGCGACGAGGTTGGCCAGGCCCTGCCCGAACAGCTCGCGGTCCGGGTCGTGGCGCTGGTTGACGCTCATGCCGTCGGCGACGGCGGCGGACAGCAGGCTCTCCAGCGCGGCGAGCGCGGCGACCGCCACCGCCGGGGGCAGCAGCGACCACAGCGTCGACGCGTCGAGGAACGCGAACGAGGGGGCGGGCAGCGAGGCGGGCAGTTCGCCGATGCGGGCCGCCGGCAGCGCCGCCCACTGGGCGACGGCGGTCGCCACGACGACGGCGGGCAGCTCAACAGCGACGACGACCTGGAGGTGGTCGGCGAGGCCGGGTCGGTGGCCGAGGCGTTGGCGCGGGTGCCGGGCAGCGGCGCGGACGTCGCCGTGCTCGACGTGCGGCTGCCCGACGGCAACGGCATCGAGCTGTGCCGCGAACTGCGCTCGCGGCTGCCGGGGCTCACGTGCCTGATGCTGACCTCGTTCACCGACGACGAGGCACTCTTCGACGCCATCATGGCCGGCGCGTCCGGTTTCGTCCTCAAGCGCATCCTCGGCCACGACCTGCAGAACGCCGTGCGCACCGTCGCCGCCGGCGGATCACTGCTCGACGCCCGCTCCACCGCCGCCCTGCTGGACCGCATCCGGCGCGAGCGCGACCAGGGCGACCCCACCCGCTCGCTCACCGAGCAGGAACGCACCGTGTTCGACCACATCGGCGAAGGCCTGACCAACAAGCAGATCGCCGAGAAGGTGTTCCTCGCCGAGAAGACCGTCAAGAGCTACGTCTCCCCCTCCTCGCCGAACTCGGCCTCGAACGCCGCACCCAGGCCGCCGTGCTCGCCACCGAACTCCGCAGGCCCGCACCCTCGAACGAGGAATAACCCGAGGTTCCGGTCGGCTCCGGCCGACCGGAACCTCAGGTGGTGCTCCAGCGCTTGCGCAGCCACAGGCTGACGTAGACCAGGCCCACCAGCACGGGGACCTCGATCAGCGGGCCGACCACGCCGGCGAGGGCCTGGCCGGAGGTCACGCCGAACACGCCGATCGCGACCGCGATGGCCAGCTCGAAGTTGTTGCCGGCGGCGGTGAAGGCGAGCGTGGTGGTGCGCTCGTAGGACAGGCCGGACGCCTTGCCCAGCGCGTAGCCGCCGACCCACATCACGGCGAAGTACACCAGCAGCGGCAGGGCGATGCGGGCGACGTCGAGCGGCTGGGAGGTGATCCGGTCGCCCTGGAGGGCGAACAGGACGACGATGGTGAACAGCAGGCCGTAGAGGGCGACGGGGCCGATCCTCGGCAGGAAGCGGGACTCGTACCAGTCCCGGCCGCGCGCGCGTTCGCCGAGGCGGCGGCCGAGGTAGCCGGCGGCGAGCGGGATGCCCAGGAAGACGACCACCGACAGGGCGATCTCCCACGGGGAGAAGTCCAGCGACGTGGTGTCCAGGCCCAGCCAACCGGGCAGCAGGTCGAGGTAGAACCAGCCGAGCACCCCGAACATGACGACCTGGAACACCGAGTTCAGCGCGACCAGGACGGCGGCGGCCTCGCGGTCGCCGCAGGCCAGGTCGTTCCAGATGATGACCATGGCGATGCAGCGGGCCAGACCGACGATGATCAGACCGGTGCGGTACTCGGGCAGGTCGGCCAGGAAGACCCAGGCCAGCGCGAACATCAGCGCCGGGCCCAGCACCCAGTTGAGCACCAGCGAGAGCAGCATCGTCCGCCGGTCGCCGGTGACGGTGTCCAGCTTGTCGTAGCGGACCTTGGCCAGCACCGGGTACATCATCAGCAGCAGCCCCAGGGCGATGGGCAGCGAGACCCCGGCGACCTTGACCGAGTCCAGCACGCCCTGCAGACCGGGGACGAACCGGCCCAGCGCGAGACCGGCGACCATCGCGACACCGATCCAGACCGGCAGGAAGCGGTCGAGGAAGGACAGTCCGCCCAGGACTTCCGACCGCTCTGGGGTGCGCGCGCTCACCAGGTCCTCCGGCGAGGCAGACCTTCACCACGACGGGCGTCCAACGCCCCGTCCATCGACAACTCCACGATCCGACCGCCTCTTCGCCCGATTGACGTTCCCGGCACAGTCAACCATGATTGAGTCAATGACTACTGACTGGTCTCCGGACCTGGTGGGACGAGCGCGTGTGCACGCGGCCCTGGGCGAGCCCGCCCGGCTGGCCGTCGTGGAACTGCTGCTGCTCGGCGACGCCTCCCCCGGCGAGGTCGGCAGGGCCCTCGCGCTGCCCAGCAACCTGCTCGCCCACCACCTCAAGCTGCTGGAACAGGCGGGCGTGGTGGAGCGGTCCCGGTCGGAGGGCGACCACCGGCGCACCTACCTGCGCCTGCGCACCACCGCGCTCACCGGTCTCGTGCCCACGGACCTGCGCACGGCGCCGCGCGTGGTGTTCGTGTGCTCCCACAACTCGGCCCGCTCGCAGCTCGCCGCCGCGCTGTGGGAGCGGCACAGCGACGTGCCCACCGCGAGCGCCGGGACCCGGCCCGCCGAGCGCGTGCACCCGCTCGCCGCGGCCACCGCCCGCGCGCACGGCCTGTCCCTGGCCCGCGCCCGGCCCCACCACCTCGACGACGTGCTCGACCCCGAGGACCTGGTCGTGGCCGTGTGCGACAACGCCCACGAGGAACTCGACCCCGCCGACCACCGCCTGCACTGGTCCGTGCCCGACCCGGCCGCGGTCGGCACCGAGGACGCCTTCGACCGCGCCTACCGCGACCTGGCCGACCGCGTCGAACGCCTCGCCCCCGCTGTGCGCACCACCCCGTGACCCCCTCCGACCGAAGGACGACCCGTTGAGCCGTAAGCCCGAGGTCCTGTTCGTCTGCGTCCACAACGCCGGCCGCTCCCAGATGGCCGCCGCCCTCCTCCAGCACCACGGCCTGGGCCGCGTCGAGGTCCGCTCCGCCGGGTCCGCGCCCGCCGACCAGGTCAACCCCGCCGCCGCCCGGGCGCTGGCCGAGTGGGGCCTGGACATCACCGCCGAGGTGCCCAAGAAGCTCACCGCCGAGGCCGTCGAAGCCTCCGACGTCGTCATCACCATGGGCTGCGGCGACACCTGCCCCGTCTTCCCCGGCAAGCGCTACCTCGACTGGGTCCTCGACGACCCGGCGGGCCGGGGCGTGGAGGCCGTGCGCCCGATCCGCGACGACATCGACCGCCGCGTCCGCGCCCTGCTGGCCGAACTGCTCGACCAGACCGCCTGACCGAGGCCCTTCACCGGCGGCGCGCCCACGGCCGTGCCCGCCGGCCGTGGGCGCGCCGGGCCCGTCACCGCCCCCGCACGACACCCGTCCGCCACGCCCACGCCGCGACCTCGACCCGGTTGCGCGCGGACAGCTTGCGCTGCACGTTGCCCAGGTGCGTCTTCACCGTCGCCACCGTCACGTACAGCTCGGCCGCGACCTCGTCGTTGGTCCGCCCCAGCGCCACCAGCCGCACCACGGCCAGTTCGCGCTCGGTCAGCGGCTCGTGCGGCGCGCGCTCCGGCGGCTCCTGCACCCCCCGGTCCGGCGCCAGGTGGGACAGCAGCCGGACGGTCACGTTCGGCGAGATCATCGACGCGCCCGTCGCCGCCGCGCGCACCGCCTCCACCAGCAGCGCCGGGGACATGTCCTTCAGCAGGAAGCCGCACGCGCCGTTGCGCAGCGCCCGGTACACGTACTCGTCCAGGTCGAAGGTCGTCGCGATCAGCACGTTCAAGGGGTCGCGCGTCCCCGGTCCCGCCAGCAGCCGGGTCGCCTCCAGGCCGTCGATCCCCGGCATCCGGATGTCCAGCAGGCACACGTCCGGCCGCAGGCGCCGCGCCTCGGCCACCGCGGACTCCCCGTCGCCGACGCTCGCCACGACCTCCATGTCCGGCTGCGCGCCGAGGATCATGCCGTACGCCGAGCGCATCATCTCCTGGTCGTCGGCGATCAGCACCCCGATCGTCATGCCAGCGATGATGGCAGACGGGCGGTGACCCGCCAGCCCGCGCCCGACGGCCCGGCGCTCAGCGTCCCGCCCACGGCCTCCACCCGCTCCGCCAGACCCACCAGCCCGAACCCGCCGCCGGACAGCACGGGCACGTCCGCCACCCGCCCGTCGTTCGTCACGCTGACCTCCAGCTCACCGTCGTCCAGCCGGGCGTCCACCCGCACCCGCGTCACGTCCGCGGCGTGCCGCAGCACGTTGGTCAGCGACTCCTGGACGACGTGCCGCACGGCGTCGAGCACGTGCGCGGGCGGGCGGGCCCCGCGCAGGTCGTCCGACACGGACGCGACCGCGCGCGGCGGACCGGGGAAGTCGCGCACCGCCTCGCCCAGCACGTCCGCGAGCAGCCGCCGTTCCTCCGGCGACCGCTCGTCCCGCAGCACGGTGATCATGCCGCGCATGGACGCCAGCGCCTGCGACCCGGTCTTCTCGATGGCCTCCAGCATGGCGTCCAGTGCCTCCGGTGACGGCGGCATCCCGGCCGCCGTGGTGTACCGGACCGCCCTGGCCTGCGCCACGATCGCGGTGACGTGGTGGGCGACGAAGTCGTGCAGGTCACGCGCGTACTCCAGGCGCTGCTCCTGCTTCGCCAGCGCGTGCAGGTCCGCGCGCCGGCGCTCGTGCAGCCTCAGGTACAGGCCGAGCAGCACCATGAACAGCATGCCGAAGCCGATCAGGCCGACCAGGTCGGGGACGAAGGCCCGGTTGTCGGTGTCGAGCCGCACCGGCAGCACCGCGGCGGCGACCGTCAGCAGCGGCACCTGCCACAGCAGGTGTCGCACCGGCCGGAGCATCACCACCCGCACGACCAGCCACGAGAACGCCGCCAGCTCCACGACCCCGAACGTGTTGTCCAGCCCCACGGGCACCTGGTGGGCCACGACCGTGAACGCCACCGACACCAGTGCGGCAGGCGTCACGAACCGGGTCCGGGACAGCGCGAGCGCGGGGAGCACGCCGCACACCGCCAGGCCGACGCCGCCGGGCACGCGCTCGGCCGAGCAGACCTCCACGACCAGCGCGACGAGCGCGACGGTCCCCACGACGAGCGTCGTGAACAGCTGCGCGGGCGGGACCCTCCTGATGCCGGGCATGGCAGAACGCTACGACAGCGTCCTCACGGGACACCTCGACCGAAAGGCGGAGACGGGGCGGTCCGGGTCCACCGCACGGTCGATCCGCGCGGGGCGACGCGCGGACAGCATTGCCCACCGTGACGGATCAGGTGGTGGCCGAGGCGGAATCACTCGGCAAGGTGTACGGGCACGGCGGGAACACCGTGGTCGCGCTGGACGGTGTGTCCGCGCGCTTCCGACGGGGTGAGTTCACGGCGGTGATGGGACCGTCAGGATCAGGCAAGTCGACGTTCACGCACTGCCTGGCCGGTCTGGACGCCCCGAGCAGCGGCAGGGCCAGGATCGGCGGGATCGACCTCGGCTCGCTGTCCGAGCGGGAGCTGACCAGGCTGCGCCGCGAGCGCGTCGGTTTCGTGTTCCAGTCGTTCAACCTGCTGCCCACGCTCACCGCGTGGGAGAACGTCGTGCTGCCGCTGTCGATGTCCGGGCGCGAGCCCGACGCGGCGTGGGCGGAGCGCATCGTGGGGGCGATGGGCCTCGCCGACCGGCTCGACCACCGGCCCGCCCAGTTGTCCGGGGGTCAGCAGCAGCGCGTGGCGTGCGCCCGCGCCCTGATCACCCGGCCCGACCTGGTGGTGGCGGACGAGCCGACCGGCAACCTGGACTCCCGGTCCGGCGCCCGCCTCCTCGACCTGCTGCGGCTGTGCGCGCACGAGTGGGACCAGACCGTGCTGATGGTGACGCACGACCCCGTCGCCGCGGGCTACGCGGACCGCGTGCTGTTCCTGGCGGACGGCAGGCTCGTCGACAGCATGGAGCGACCGACCGCGGACCGGGTGCTCGACCGGATGCGCCGGTTCGACGCGGGGCAGGAGGTGCGCTGATGTTCCGCCTCGCACTGCGCTCGGTGCTCGCCCGCCGATCGCGCTTCCTGCTGCCGGCGACCGCGGTCGTGCTCGGCGTCGCGTTCGTCGTCGGCGCCCTGCTCTACACCGCGTCCGTCCGGGCCTCGATCACCGCGTCGCTCCCGGCGCCGGGCGTGGAGGTCACGACCCTCGACACCCTCGACCCGGGCGTCTTCGAGGCGGCGCGCGGCGTCGCGGGCGTGGCCACCGCGACCGCCTACTCGCAGGGTCGGGCGTTCGTCGTCGACCGCGACGGCGCGCTGGTAGGTCCGCCCGGCGCGGCGGTGGGGGTGAACCGCGTCGAGGGCGAGCACCCCACGGTGTCCGGGCGGGCGCCGTCCGGGGGCGGGGAGGTCGCGCTCGACGAGTGGACGGCCGAGCGCACCGGCTACCGGGTCGGCGACCGGGTCCGCCTCGTCGTGACCGGGACCACCCGCGCGTTCACCGTCTCGGGTGTCGTCTCGGCCAGGTCGCCGGAGACGGCGGCGGGCGGCACGCTCGCGGTCTTCGACCCGGGCACGGCGCGGGAACTGTTCGGCGACACCAGGATCGCGCTCACCCCGACGGCGGGCACCTCGGAGGCGGCGCTCGCCGCGGCCGTGCGGGAGGTGGTGCCGTCCGGCACCTTCGTCGAGGTCGTCGGCGCCGGGACCGCCCTGGCGGGCACGGGGAAGCTGACCTCGATCCTGCTCGGGTTCGCCGCGGTGGCGTTGTTCGTCGCGGTGTTCGTGGTCGCCAACACCTTCACGATGCTGGCCGCCGCCCGCGGCAGGGAGCACGCGCTGCTGCGCGCGGTGGGCGCGGACCGCCGCCACGTGACGCGCATGGTGCTGGCCGAGGCGCTGCTGATCGGCGGGGTGGCGACGGTGCTGGGCTACGCCCTCGGCGTCGGCGGGGCCGTCCTGCTGGGCGACCTGTTCGCGGTCACCGAGGGGCCGGCCGGCCCGGTGGACGCCTTCGCGCCCGAGGCCGTGCTCGCCGCGCTGGGCGTGGGCCTCGGCGTCACGGTGGCGGCGGCGTGGCTGCCGGCCCGCCGGGCGGCCTCCGTCCCCCCGGTCGCCGCGCTGCGCGCGGGTGTGCCGCCGCCCGTCAAGTCGTTGCGCCGCCGGAACGCCGTCGGTGTCGTCGTGACCGCGGTGGGCGTCGCCGTCACGCTCGCCGCGGCCGGCAGCCAGGACCTCGTCTACCTCGGCGCGCCGCTGCTGGTGATCGGCCTGGTCGTGCTGACCCCGCTGGCCGCCGCCGGCCTCACCGCCGTGCTGCGGCGTCCGCTGGTCGCGCTGACCGGCATCCGCGGCAAGCTCGCCGTGGAGAACGCCCGCCGCAACCCGCGTCGCACCGCCTCCACGTCGAGCGCGCTGATGGTGTGCCTGGCGGTCTGCGCCGCGGTGACCGTGCCGATCGTGTCGGCCGACGCGGACGCCGTGCGGGAGGCGGACACCGGTGAGCGCGCGGACGTCCGGATCAACGCCATCGAGTTCGCCGAACTGGCGCCCGACCTGCCGGAGCGCGTCGCGGCGATCCCGGGTGTGCGGGCGGTCACCCCCGTCACGCCCGGTCTGCTCCGACTGCCCGACGGGGACTCCGTCGCCTTCGCCGCCGCGGACCCCGGCGCGCTGGACGACTTCTTCGGGATCACCGCGCGCGAGGGTTCGCTGGACGACCTGGCGGGTGGTGTCGCCGTCACCTCGGAGGCGGCGCGGCAGTACGGCTGGCGGCTCGGTTCGGTCCTGTCCGGCGACTCGCGCGGGACGCCGCTCTCGGCGACCGTCAAGGCGGTCTTCGACGCGCCGCGCGGGTTCGACCACGAGGCCGTGCTCCCGGCGGACGCCCTGCCCGACCGCTCGCCGGGCACCGTGCTGGTCCAGTCCGCCCCGGACGGCGCGGAGGCGTTGCGCGACGCGATCAGGACCACCCTGGACAACCCGACGGCGGTCGTCCGGACGCACGCCGACCACCTGGAGGCGGTGGGCGCGCAGTACGCGGAGTTCCTCGCCGTGCTCTACGCGCTGCTGAGCGTGTCCGGGCTGATCGGCGCGCTCGCGGTGGTGAACACGATGACGATGTCCGTGCTGGAGCGCACCAGGGAGATCGGCCTGCTGCGCGCGGTCGGGCTCGACCGGAAGCAGGTGAGGTCGGTGCTCCGCCTGGAATCACTGGTGGTCGCCGCGCTGGGCGCCGTGCTCGGTCTCGTGGCGGGGTGCGTGATCGGGGTCGTGCTGGTGCGGAGCCAGGGCGGTATCGACGTCGTCGTGCCGTGGGGCAGGCTCGCGGTGCTCGCCGCGGTCACCGCGCTGATCGGTGTGACGGCCGCGCTGCTGCCCGCGCGCCGGGCGGCCGGGCTCCCGGTGCTCGACGCGCTGCGCAGCGACACCGAGTAGGACCACGTCGCCGGGCACCCCGCTCGGTCGCCCCACCGCATCGGGATGTCCGCCGGCACGCCCGGGTCGTCGGCCTCGACCGGGTACCGGGCCGGCGGGCCGACCGGGGCCTTGGTGGGGACCGTCCGCGCCTGCCCGACGATCCCGGCGTGCGGGGCCGAGGCGGTGCCCCGGCGCGGGTGGCGGTCGTGGAGGTCGGCGGCCATCTCGTCGGTGACGGCCTCGGAGGCCGCGCCGAAGTCCGGCGCCGTGCCGGTGGCGACCAGCCGGCACGGCAGGCCGCGGCGCTGCGCGATGCCGGTGGGGGTGTGCAGGGCGATCGCCGCCCACACCCGGTCCGCGGTGTCGGCGTCCTCGAACCGGTCCGGCCGCCGGGCGCCCGCCTCGACCGGGCCGAGGTCGTGCGGGGTCGCGGCGAAGAACAACGCCCGGGGGTCGTGCTCCTCGTGCCCCCGGACGTCCCAGCGGTCCACCGGGAACTCCGCGCAGGCGTACGCGCGGATGCCGTGGTCGACCACGGCCGGGGACACCGAGGTTCGCGGGAAGCCCGGCGCCTCGCGGGCGAACGGTCCGGTCGGCGTGGCCGGAACGGCGTCACGGGTCGATCGTGGTGCCGTGCCGAGCCGCTCACCAGCGGCTGGAATGCCGTCCACCGACGGTTCCCGCCACCGCGGTCGGGCCGACGTCCGGGATGTTCCGCCGGCCCGCGGCGTCAGGCGGGGTTCGGGACGGTGGCCCACACGGTCTTGCGGTCGGGCCGGCGCCGCACGCCCCACGCCGAGCACACGCTGTCGATGACGACCAGCCCGCGCCCGCGGGTCGTCCCCAGCGCCGACTTCCCGAGTCGCAGGACCGCGTCGGACGCCGCGTCGTCCACCTCGACCCGCACCGCGCCGTCGGCCAGCGGCACCACGCTCACCGCCAGCAGCCCGCGCCCGTGGTCGTAGGCGTTCGACACCAGTTCGGTGATCACCAGCTCGACGTCGCAGACCAGGTCGGCGGACGCGTCGCGCAGGCGCGTCCGCACCCACTGCCGCAGCCTGGACAGGGGTGGTGGCTCGTGCGGGGAGAAGGCGAACCCGCCGTTCGACCCGGGCGTCTCGGTGTTCACACGTTCCCGGGCTCTCCCTGCTCGTGCCGGCGTTCGTCTCGGCACGCGGTGCGGCCGATCGGTACTACCCGGTGGGGGCGGCGGCCAAACCCCGCGGCGGCGGAACGGCCGGTCGGGCGGTCAGCACCAGGGCGGCCTGGTCGTCCTCGCCGACGTTGCCGCCGGTGAAGTCGGCGACCGCGGCGATCAGGGAGTCGAGGGTGTCGCCGGCGGTGGGGCGGGCGCAGCGGGCGAGGGCGGTGTCGAGCCCCTCGTCGTCGAACTGGGCGCCGTCGGGGGCGCGGGCCTCGGTGATGCCGTCGGTGACGAGGACCAGGCTGTCGCCGGGGTGCAGGTCGATCCGGCCGACGTCGAAGACGGGGTCCGGGGTGACGCCCAGCAGCATGCCCCGGGTGCTCGACGCGATCACCGTGCCGTCGGCGCGCAGGACGCGGGGCACGACGTGCCCGGCGCGGATCAGCTCCGCGGCGAGGTGGCCGCGGCGGTCGTCCAGGTGCCCGTGGACGAGGGTGACGAACCCGGTGCCGTGGCCGCGCGGGCGCTCGATCAGGGCGGTGTTGACGGCCCGCACGACCTGCCGGGGGTCGGGCAGCACGCGGGCGATGGCGCGGGCGGTGTTGCGGACCAGGGCGGTGGTGGTGGCGGCACGGGCGCCGCGCCCGCACACGTCGCCGATCAGGAACGCCCAGCGCCCGTCGGGCAGCGGGAAGACGTCGTGGAAGTCGCCGCCGACCTCCAGGCCCTCACCGGCCGGGTGGTAGTGGGTGGCCACGTCGGCGCCCGGCACCGCGGGCAGGTCGGGCAGCAGCAGCCCCGCCTGGAGGTCGTGGGCGAGACGGGTGCGCTCGGTGTACTGGCGGGCGTTGCGCGCCGCCAGCGACGCGCGGGACGCCAGGTCGCGGAAGTCGGCCCAGGACGGGTCGCTCGCGATGTCGGTGACGACGACGGGGCTGCGCCGGTGGGCCGCGGTGCCGCAGGAGCCCACGCCCTCCCCGATGGCGATGCCGTCGACGGCCCGGTTGTAGAAGTCGGGCAGGCTCGGCGCGGCCCCGTGCCGCAGGTGCGCGCCGTCCTGGTCGGCCAGCAGCACCGACACCAGCGTGTCGGGCACCAGTTCCTCGATCACCCGCGCCATGCCGTCCAGCACGTCGGCCGGCATGGCGCGGGTGATCTGCTCCAGCAGAGCCCGGTGCTCGGCGGTCAGCCGTTGGGCGTGCTTGACCTGCGTGACCTCCACCCCCAGCACCGTCACGCCCGTGACGATGCCGCCCTGGTCGCGCCGCAGCTCGTAGACGAGGTCGAAGTACGCCTCGCGCTCGCGGCCCGCCTCGCCCAGCACGATCCGCGCGTCGCGAGCCGAGCAGGGGCGCCCGGTGCGGTAGACGCCGTCGAGCAGGTCCAGGAACCCCTGCTCGGCCAGTTCCGGCACCAGCTGCGCGATCGGGAGCCCGGTGCGCGCCCGGTCCCCGCCGCCGATGGCCTCGAAGAACGCGTCGTTGGCCGCCTCCACCATGTGCGCGGGTCCCGACAGCAGGGCGAACGCGGCGGCGGACCGCCCGAACAGCGCCCGGAGGTCGGAGGTGTCCGGCGGTCGTCCGGGCGCGGGGTCGGGTCCGGCGACCCGGTCGTCACGAGCCATCACCGTCTCCGCCCGTCGTCGCGCCCACCTCGTCACCGACGTCGGCACGCGCGGCGCTCGCCACGTCGGGGAAGACGTGGAGCACCTGGTCCAGCCCGGGGAGGGACAGCGTCTTGAGCATCCCGGCGGGTACTCCCGCCAGCCTCAGGACGGCCCCGCGCGCGGCCAGCACCTGCCCCAGCCGCACCAGGCCCGACAGGCCGGACGAGTCGCAGAACGTCACGGCCCCAGGTCGACGACGACCGCGTCACCGCCGTCCGGCAGCCCGTCGGTCGCGTCCTCCAGCCGCACGACGCTGTGGTGGTCCGGCTCGCCGCGCAACCACAGCACGACCGCTCCCGCCTCCCGCCCGCTCCGCACGGAGAACACCAGTCGCAGCCTCCACCCGACCGTTCCGAAGTCCACCTCGATCGTAATGAGCGGAGCGGCGTTCCACCCGCGACGGGACGGTCGTCGCATCCCGTGTCGGCGACCCGGTCCGCGAGGCCGACGCGTGCAGTACGGTCGGGACGAGCCCGGGTCGGGCCGGTCGAACCGGAGGTGTCGGGATGATCGCCACCATCACAGGCGCGTGCCTCGCGCTGGTCCTGACCGCCGCCGCGCTCGTCCGCCTGCGCGGCCGGTGGGCGGTTCCCGGGACGACCGGCCGGGCGCTGCGGTGGGTCGCGGTCGCGGTGACGGTAGGGATCGCGGTCGCGCTGTTCCCGGTGGTGTGGTCCGACAGCGGCGGCGCCACCGCCTACCTGCTCGGGGTTCCGCTGGTCGTCGTGGCGGCGGTCGTGGTCGCCGACCTCACCGGCCGCGCCGCGGGGGTGGTCACGGCGGTCGCGGCGTCGGCGCTGCTCGTCTGGGCGCTGGTGCTCGGCCTCGGCCCCGGCGTCTACTTCGCGCTGCCCGCGCTGATCCTCGGGCTCGCGGTACCGGCCTCCGTCCGGCCGCGCCACCCGGAGGCGTCGGGCGTCTGAGCCCGGTCCCGCCGCCGACGCCTCCGCGCAGCGCCATGCGAGACGAGGACGTCGGCCGGTCGGGTGAATGCCCGTCCGTTCGCGGCCGGGGCCGTTGACCTCCGGCGTGCGCGGCCGGATGGTGCGAACACCCCCGGGAACGCTCCCGGCGTCGTCCGCCGCTCCAGGGCGGCCGTCGTCACGGCGACCGAGGCGCGAAGCGACCCCCCGCTCGTTCGGGCGCCGGCCCCGTCGCGAACGGCGGCGCCGGCGCCGGGAAGGGAACGACCATGTCCCGCAGATCCCTGCTGTCCCTGCTCGTGGCGGCCGTCGTCGCGGCGCTGGGCGTCGTGGCGGCCCAGCCGCCGTCCTCGGCGGAGGTGCGGTACCGCATCATGCCGCTCGGCGACTCCATCACCGCCGGGCCGGGGTGTTGGCGGGCCCTGCTCTGGGACCGGCTCCAGCAGGCCGGCTACTTCAACGTCGACTTCGTCGGCAGCCAGACCGGCGGCGGCTGCTCCGTGCCGCACGACGGTGACCACGAGGGGCACGGCGGCCACTCCGCCACCGGCATCGCCGCCCAGGGCCTGCTGCCGGCGTGGCTCGACGCCGCCGAACCCGACATCGTCCTGATGCACCTGGGCACCAACGACATGTGGGGCGGCCACATCCCGCTCGACTCGGTCCTCGCCGCCTACTCGACGCTCGTCGACCAGATGCGGGCCGAGAACCCGTTCGTGAAGGTCCTGGTCGCGCAGATCATCCCGATGGAACCCGCCGGCTGCGCCGAGTGCGCGGAACGCGTGGTGGCGCTCAACGAGGCCATCCCCGCCTGGGCCGCGGGCAAGACCACGCCGCACTCCCCCGTCACCGTGGTCGACCAGTGGACCGGCTTCGACGCCGCGACCGACACCGGCGACGGCGTGCACCCGGTCGACTCGGGCTTCCGCAAGATGGCCGACCGCTGGTACCCGGCCCTCGCCGCCGCCCTCGGCGACCCCCACCCCACCCCGCCCGTCACGACCACCACGACGCCCCCGCCGAGCGGCGCATGCACCGCGACGCACCGCGTGGTCAGCCGTTGGAGCGGCGGTTTCCAGGGCGAGGTGACCGTGCGCAACGACACCACCAGGATGACGAGCGCCTGGACCACCACGCTCACCCTCGCCGCCGACCAGCGGATCACCCAGGCGTGGAACACCACCGTCACGCAGGACGGCACGACGGCGACCGCGCGCGACGCGGGCTGGAACGGCGCCCTGCAACCGGGCGGGTCGAGCACCTTCGGCTACCTGGCCACCGGGACCGACGCCCCCGCGGTCGGCTGCACCACGGGCTGACCGCGATCCCCGATCGTCCCGCCCGCTCGACCGGACCCGCCGGAGGCACGCCTGTCCGGTGTGCCGGAGCACCGCCGCTCGGGTCCGATGTGGACGGTCGGGGCCGCGCCCGCCCGGGGCGGGTCCGGCCCCGACCGGAGGCCATACTGTGCCCCGACCGGCGGCCATACTGTGCGGCAGCCGATGCGAACCGACGGAGGAGCCGCAGATGGTGATCGTCGCAGGGCACGTGGTCGTCGACCCGCACCGACGCGAGTCCTACCTCGCGGACTGCGTGAGCGTGGTCCGCGAGGCGCGCGACGCGCCCGGCTGCCTGGACTTCTCCGTCACCGCGGACCTGGTGGACCCGGGCCGCGTCGTGATCTTCGAGCGCTGGGAGTCGCAGGCGGCCGTCGAGGCGTTCCGCGGCAGCGGCCCCGACGACGGGCAGGCCGCCGCGGTGCTCGCCGCGTCGGTGGCCGAGTACGACGTCGCCGACGCGCGCCCGCTGACGTGAGCCCCGTGCGGGGAATCCCGCACGGGCCGGTTCAGGCGCCGCGCCCCGGCAGCGCGGCCACGCGGCCGGCCTCGCCCGGACCGAGCCGCCGGTGGATCACCAGGGCTTCCCGCCGGCACCCGGTGTCGCCCCGGGCGGGTACGGGCGGTCAGGGCGAGGTCGGCCTCGCCGGCGGACGGGCGTGCGGCGGCGGTGGGCGTCGACGGGAGGGCCCGTGCTGCGCTGGTCCGCGCCGCGCCCGCTCCTCGATCGGGCGGGTATGTGACAACGCCGAGTCGGCCCGGTGAACACCACGTGACAGGGCTCACCACGATCGGGTTGGTCCCCGCCTTCCACCATCGGGTGGAATGCCTGGTGGCGGGGTGGATACCCCGGTGTCACGACGACGGGTGATCGAGGAGTGGGCGCGTGCCGATCCTGGACGAGAAGTTGGGCGACATCTACGACGAGGTGCTGCGGCGGAACCCCGGCGAGGACGAGTTCCACCAGGCGGTGCGCGAAGTCCTGGACAGCCTCGGCCCCGTGGTCGCCAAGCACCCGGAGTACACCGACGCCGCGGTGATCCGCCGGTTGTGCGAGCCCGAGCGGCAGATCATCTTCCGGGTCCCGTGGGTCGACGACTCCGGGGCGGTGCGGATCAACCGCGGCTTCCGGGTGGAGTTCAACTCCGCGCTCGGCCCGTACAAGGGCGGCCTGCGGTTCCACCCGTCCGTGTACCTGGGGATCGTCAAGTTCCTGGGCTTCGAGCAGATCTTCAAGAACTCGCTCACCGGCATGCCGATCGGCGGCGGCAAGGGCGGTTCGGACTTCGACCCCAAGGGCCGCTCCGACGGCGAGGTCATGCGCTTCTGCCAGGCGTTCATGACCGAGCTGTACCGGCACATCGGCGAGTACACCGACGTGCCCGCCGGGGACATCGGCGTCGGCGGTCGGGAGATCGGCTACCTGTTCGGCCAGTACAAGCGCATCACCAACCGCTACGAGTCCGGCGTGCTGACCGGCAAGGGGCTGACCTGGGGCGGTTCGCAGGTGCGCACCGAGGCCACCGGCTACGGCACCGTGTTCTTCGCCGAGGAGATGCTCAAGGCGCGCGGCGACTCGTTCGACGGCAAGAAGGTCGTGGTCTCCGGCTCGGGGAACGTCGCCATCTACGCCGCCGAGAAGGTCGCCCGGCTCGGCGGCACGGTGATCGCCTGCTCGGACTCCAACGGGTACGTGGTCGACGAGCACGGCATCGACCTCGCGCTGCTCAAGGACGTCAAGGAGAAGCGCCGGGCCCGCATCGCCGACTACGCGGAGGTCCGGCCGGGCGCCCACTACGTCGAGGGCGGGTCGGTGTGGGACGTCGCCTGCGACGTCGCGCTGCCCTGCGCCACGCAGAACGAGCTGAACGGGCGCGACGCCGCCACGCTCGCGAAGAACGGCTGCGCGATCGTCGCCGAGGGCGCCAACATGCCGTGCACCCCGGACGCGGTCCGGCTGTTCACCGACGCCGGCGTCCTCTTCGCGCCGGGCAAGGCGGCCAACGCCGGCGGGGTGGCCACCAGCGCCCTGGAGATGCAGCAGAACGCGTCGCGGGACTCCTGGGGCTTCGAGCACACCGAACGGCGGCTCGCCGACATCATGCACGGCATCCACGACCGCTGCCTGGAGGCCGCGGACCTGTACGGCAAGCCCGGGAACTACCTGGCCGGGGCGAACATCGCCGGTTTCATCCAGGTCGCCGACGCGATGCTCGCCCTCGGCGTGATCTGAGCCGCCGACCGGCCGGACCGCGTGCTCCCGGTGCGGGACCACGCAGTCCGGCCGTCCGCGGGTGATCCGCGCCGGGGTCGACGGCGGTTAGCGTGGTGGTCATGGCGCACATCGACCTCGGCGTGGACGAGACGCGGTTCCCCGGCATCACCGGTCCGATGAGGTTCCGGCCCGAGACGGCCAAGCCGCTCAACGAGCTGGCCGAGGTCCTGCTGCGGGCGCCCCACTCGCTGCCCGCGGGCGAGCGCGAGCTGATCGCCGCGTACGTGTCGGGGTTGAACGACTGCGACTTCTGCTGCACGTCGCACTCGGCGTTCGCCGCCGCGCAGCTCGACGAGGGCCTGACGCTGGTGCAGCAGGTGCGCGCGGACCTGGACGCCGCGCCGGTCCCGGAGAAGCTGAAGGCGCTGCTGCGGATCGCGGGCGCGGTGCAGCGGTCGGGCCGCGCGGTCACCCCGGAGCTGGTGGAGGCGGCGCGGGCACTGGGCGCCACCGACGTCGAGATCCACGACACCGTGCTGATCGCGGCGGCGTTCTGCATGTTCAACCGGTACGTCGACGGCCTGGGCACGTTCGCGCCGGAGGGACCGGGCGGCTACTACGCCGAGTCCGCGCGGCGGATCGTCGAGCACGGCTACACCGAGTCGGTGTAGTCCTCGACCCCCCGGCGCTCCCGGGCCGCGCGGTCCTCCCGGGCCGCGCGGCGGGCGCGGACCAGCGGGTAGGACGCCAGCACCAGCAGCACGAACGGCACGCCGACCTGCCACGCCGGACCGAAGGCCGCGGAGAAGGCCGAGGCGGCCAGCACGAGCACCACGTACAGCATGCTCAGCACGGCGGTCACCGGCGCGCCCGGCAGCCGGACCGCCGAGGGCGGCAGGCCCGCGCGGGCGCGCCGGAACGCCAGGTGGGCGACGAAGATCAGCAGCCAGGCCGTCATGCCGCTGAACATCGCGATGCCCAGCAGCACCGGGAACGCCGTGTCGGGCGACAGGGCCGCCGCCACCGCCGCGACGGCCAGGCCGGCGGTCGAGGCGAGCACCGCGTTCACCGGGCTGCCCCGGTCGGTCACCGCGGCCAGCCGGCGGGGCGCGTAGCCGTCCAGGGCCAGCGAGTGCGCGGTGCGGGACGCGAGGTAGAGGGTGGTGTTCGCGGCGGACAGCGCGGCGGTGAGGATGACGAGGTTCATCAGCCCGGCGGCCGCGGGGATGCCGATCGTGGCGAACAGGCCCACGAACGGGCTCTCCGCCACCCCGTCGACCGCCGCCGCCTCCGTCCACGGCACGATCGCCACGATGATGCCGGTGGCCAGCACGTAGAACAGCGCGAGCCGCAGCACCACCCGCCGGGCCGCGCGCGGGATGTCGCGGGCCGGGCTGCGCGACTCGGCGGCGGTCATCGCGACCGACTCCACGCCGCCGTAGCTGAACGTCGCCACGGTGATCGCCAGCACCACGCCCGCCAAGCCGTTGGGCGCGAACCCGCCGTGGTCGGTCCACGCCGACAACCCGACCGCGTCGCGCCCCGGCAGCCCGAACACCACGTACAGCACGCCGAGCACGAGGAAGACGACCAGCGCCGTCACCTTGATCATCGCCAACCAGTACTCGACCTCGCCGAACAACCGCACGGCGGCGACGTTGACCGCGAGGATCACCAGCGAGAACAGGCACACCGCGGACCACAGCGGCACCTGCGGCCACCAGTACCGGACGTACAGGCCGGCCGCGACGACCTCGCCGCCGACCGTGATCACCTGCGTCGCCCAGTAGCACCACCGCTGGACGTACCCGGTGAGCGGACCGGCGTACCGCGCGGCGACCGCGCCGAACCCGCCCGCGTCCGGGTGCACGACCACCATCTCGGCCACCGCGTAGGCGACGGCCACCGCCGCCAGCGCGCCGACCAGGTAGACCAGCACCACGGCGGGGCCGGCGGTGGAGATGGCGAGGCTCGACCCGAGGAACAACCCGGTGCCGATGGTGCCGCCCAACGAGATCATGCCGATCTGGCGGCCCGACAGCTGCCGCAGCAGGCCACCGCTCGTGTCGTCCGCCACAGCGTCCCCCGTGCTCGTCCGTCCGCGAGCGGACCGCGCGCGGGCAGCGAGACAGTGCCGGCACCGGCGCGGCGGCGCCATCGGCGGTCCCGACTCCGATACGGCTGACCGAAGAACGGCCGCGCGGCACACCCGAACGGATGACCGCGTCCGCGTGCGCCGCACGACCCCGCCGAGGCGGCCTGCGGACCCGGTCGGCATCCCGTACGTTCCGGGCAGTCGACTTCCGGTCGGAGGAGTGGCCCGTGGTCGTTCGCGGTGACGTGGACACCCCCGACGGGGGTGCCGGGCGCCCGGCGCCCGACTGGCAGGGGTGGGTGGCGTGCGTCGCCGCGGTCGGGGGGTTCGCCCTGTGCCTGCTCGGCCGGCACGCCGGCGGCGGCGCGTTCTCGGTGCCGTGGGCACCCAGCCTGGACCTGCGGTTGAGCTTCGCGCTCGACGGCCTCGCCGTGCTCTACGGCCTGCTGGCCACCGGTGTCGGCGCGCTCGTCTTCGCCTACGGCACCCGTTACCTGACCCTGCACCTGGAGCACGAGCGCCGCGCGGCGGTGGAGCGGTGGCGGTTCTGGCCGTGGATGGCGTTGTTCGCGGTGGCGATGGTGGGGTTGGCGACCGCGCAGGACCTGGTGCTGGTGTTCGTCTTCTTCGACCTGACGGCGGTGTGCTCGTACTTCCTCATCGGCTTCGACCGGTCGAAGCGGGCGGCGCGCACGGCGGCGTTGATGGCGCTGCTGGTCACGGTGGTCGCCGCGGTGGCGATGCTGGTCGGCGCGGTGCTGCTCCACGCGGCGCACGGGACGTTCTCGATCCCGGAGCTGCTGGAGCGGGCGGACGGGTCGGCGACCACCACCCTGGCGGGCGCGTCGCTGGCGGTGGCCGCGTTGGCCAAGAGCGCGCAGGTACCGCTGCACTTCTGGCTGCCGAGGGCGATGGCGGCGCCGACCCCGGTGTCGGCCTACCTGCACTCGGCGGCGATGGTCGCGGCGGGCGTGCTGGTGATCGGCCGCGTGCACCCGCTGCTGGCGCGCAGCGAGGCGGTGCTGACGGGGCTGCTGGTCGTGGGCGCGTCGTCGGTGGTGGTGGGCGGGGTGCTGGCGCTGCGGCAGGACGTGCTCAAGCAGGTCCTGGCGTACTCCACGATCTCGCAGTACGGCTACGTGGTCGTGTTGTACGGGGTGGGCGGGGCCGAGGGCAACGGCGCGGCGGCGTTCTACGTGCTGGCTCATGGCGTGGCCAAGAGCGCACTGTTCATGACCGCCGGGGCGGTGACGATGGCGACCGGCGAGGACCGGTTGTCCCGGCTGGGCGGGCTCGGGCGCCGCGCCCCGGTGCTCGCGGTGGCGGCCGGCGCGGCGTCGGCGACGCTGGCGGCGCTGCCGCTGACGATCGGGTTCTTCAAGGACGAACTGCTGTTCACCGCGGCGCTGGCGCACGGTCCGCCGACCTCGGTGCTGGCGGTCGTCGCGGCGACCCTGACGTTCGCCTACGTCGGGCGCTTCTGGGCGGGCCTGTTCCTCGGTCCGCCGCGCGGGCGGGTCGACGGGATGTCCGGTCTGCTCGTCGCCCCGGTCGTGGTCCTGGCGGCGGTCGCGGTGTTCGGGGGTGTGGTGGTGGAACCGTTCGCGCGGCTGGCCTCCGACGCGGCCGGCGTCTCGGCCGGCGGGCCGGTGGCGCTCTCCCCCGCCTACCACCTCGACGCCCGGCCGGAGAACCTGATGGCGGTGGCGGCGTGGGTGCTGGGCGGCCTGCTGCTGGCCCTGCCGCGGGTGGCGGACCGGGTGGCGCCGGCCGTGGCCGCGGCGGGAGAGCGGTGGGGGCCGCGCCGGGCCTACGAGGCGGCGCTGCACGGGCTGGGCCGCCTGTCGGCCGCGCTGCACGACCGTGAGGTGCGGGACCTGCGCACCAGCATCGCCGCGGTGCTGGTGCCGGCGGGGGTGCTGATCGGGTTGGCGTTCGCCGCCACGCCCACCGCCGGCGCGTACGTCGTCGGCGCGGTGGTGGGCGCCGACTGGCTGATCCTGCCGCTGCTGGCGGTGGTGGTCATCGCGACCGTGCTGATCGCCAGGGCCCGGTCGCGGGTGGCCGTGGCGCTCGCGCTGGCGGTGGTCGGTTTCGCGCTGGCGGCGGTGTACGCGCTGGTCGGCGCCCCGGACGTGGCGCTGGTCGCGGTCGTGGTGGAGACCATGCTGACACTGGTCTTCGTCGCGGCGCTGGCGCGGATGCCCAGCGAGGACCCGGTGCGCGACCCGGTCGTCCCGGTCCGCCCCGGCCGGCGCCGGCGCGACCTGCCGGCCGGTGGCGTCGCCGGGCTGGCCGTCCTCGTGTCGGTGTGGGGTTTCCTGTCCCAGCCCGCGGCGGACAGCGTGTCGGCGGAGCACGTCCGGCTCACCCCGGACGCGCACGGCGGCGACGTGGTCACGGTGATCGTCGCCGACTTCCGCGGCCTGGACACGCTGGTCGAGATCACGGTGCTGCTGGTCGCGGTGGTCGGCGTGGCCACCCTGATGCGGCGGGGGAGGTTGTGGTGAGCGCGCGGGAGGAGCACGTCCCGCCGGACTCGGTGGTGCGGGTCGTCGCCCGGCTGCTGCCCGGACCGAGCCTGATGGTCGCCGCCGCCCTGATCGCGAAGGGGTACGCCGAGGTGGGCGACGGGTTCGCCGCCGGGGTGATCGTCGCGCTGGCGGTCGCGTTGGTCTACGTGGCGCTGGGCGCCGAGGGCGCGGAGGCGGCGCTGCCGGTTCTGCGCCACGCCCCGGAGCTCGCGGTCGGCGGCCTGCTGCTGGCGCTGGCGACCGGGTTCTTCCCGCTCGCGCTCGGCGAGCCGCCGGTGAGCCACCGGCCCGCGCCGGGCGAGCACGTCGTGAAGGTGGGCGCGCTGGAGCTGTTCACCCCGCTGCTGCTCGACCTCGGGGTGTTCCTGCTGGTGGTCGGCGTGCTGACGACGTTGCTGCACCAGCTCGGGCGACCGCCGGGGGTGGGCGGGCGGTGATCCTCGCCTTCGCGCTCGCCGCCGCCGTGCTGTTCGGTTCGGGCGCCTACCTGCTGCTCAAGCGCGACCTGGTCCGGATGGTCGCGGGCATCATGCTGATCTCGCAGAGCGCCGTCGTCACGATCATCGCCGCGAGCCTGGGCCGGGGGCGGGCGGCGATCGGGGTGGGGCCGGGCGACGAGGTGAGCGACCCGCTGCCGCAGGCGCTGGCGCTGACCGCGCTGGTCATCGGGCTGGCCACGGTGGCGCTGCTGCTCGCCCTGGTGCACCGGGCGATCGTGGTGTTCCGGACCGCCGAGCAGGACGAGCTGGCCGCGACGGAGGCCGAGCACGAGGCCGGGCTGGAACGGGAGCGGCAGGCCGACCTGGAGGAGACCGGGACCGGCGAGGAGGCGGAAACCCGCGTGGGGACGGAGCCCCGCGCGCGGGGTGAGCGCGGGCGGGACCGCTGATGCTGCTGTCGACGGCCCTCCTCGTGCCCTGGGTGACGGGCGCCGTGCTGGTCGCGCTGGACGGCCGCCGGCGGGTCGTCGCCTGGCTCGCGGTCGCCTCGCTCGCCGCCACCCTCGCCGTGCTGGGCGTGCTCGCCGCCGACGTGTTCACCGAGGGCGCCCGGGAGGTCGTCACCGGTGGCCGGCCGGCCGGCGTGGGCATCGTGCTGCGGGCGGACGCCCTGGGTGTCGTGTTCGCGTCGCTCTCGGTCCTCGTGCTGCTGGCGGCGGCGGCCCACGAGGCCCTGGGCGGGGTGCGGTCGCGGACCTTCCCGGGCCTGGTCGTGCTGCTCGGGGCCGGGTTGACCGGCCTGTTCGTCACGGCCGATGTGTTCTCCTTCTACGTCTTCTTCGAGTTGGCGATGACCGCCTCGTACCCGCTGAGCGCCTACGGGGGCAAGCGGCGGCAGCTGCGGGCGGCCGTGGTGTTCACCGCGGTCAACCTGCTGGGATCGTTCATCTTCCTGCTGTCCGTGGCCGGCGCCTACCGGGTGACCGGGGCGCTGGCGATGGACCGGGTGGCCGAGCAGATGCCCACCGTCACCCCCAACGCGGCGCTCCTGATCGCGGCGGGTTTCTTCATCGCGTTCAGCGTCAAGCTCGGCCTGTTCCCCTTCCACTTCTGGCTGCCCACCGTCTACGCCGGGGCCCGGCCGGCGGTCGCGGCGATCCTCAGCGGCGCCGTGGCGAACATCGGCGCGTACGGCCTGCTGCGCTTCGGCGCGGACCTGTTCCCCGAGCAGTTGCGGCACGCCGGCGTCGCGCTGGTCGTCCTGGGCGCGGCGTCGATCGTCTACGGCGGGGTGCTGGCGGTGGCGCGGGGCGACGCGGCGGAGATGCTGGCCTACTCGGCGATCGGACAGGTCGGGTACGTGCTGGTGGCGCTGGGCGTGGGCGGGTCGGTCGGCCTGACCGCCGCCGTGCTCTACAGCGTGGTCAACTCGTTGAACAAGGCGCTGCTGTTCCTGGTCTCGGGGATGCGGGGCGCACTGGTCGCGGCCGCGTTCGCGGTGGGGGCGCTCAGCGTGGCGGGCGTGCCGCCGGCGGCGGGGTTCGTCGGCAAGCTGGAGCTGTTCCGCACCGGGGTCGTGGCCGGCAGCGTCGCCCTCGTGGTGCTGCTCCTGGTCGGCGGCGCGCTGTCGCTGGTCTACCTGTTCCAGGTCTACCAGCGCCGCTTCTGGCGTCCGGACCCGTCGGCGACCGGTGCGGCGAGCCCGTTGCCGCAGCGGCTGTCCGCGGCGGTGCTGGCGCTGGTCGTGCTCGCCGTCGGGCTGTGGCCGGAGCCGCTGCTGGTGATCGGCGGCCACGCGGTCGACGCCCTGCTGGCCGTGGACACCCCATGACGACGGAGGTCGGATGATCGCCCTGCTGCTGCGCGTGCTCGTGCTCACCTCGGTGTACCTGCTGGCGTTGACGAGCCTGCACCCCGGGGACGTCCTGGTCGGGCTCGTCCTGTCGAGCGCGCTCGTGGTCGTGGCCAGACGGGTCCGCCCGCACGAACCGCTGCCGCCGCGCGCGGAGCTGGGTCGTCGGCTCGCGGGTGTGCCCGCCCTGGTCGGCGGGACGCTGGTGGACCTGGCGGTGGGCACGTGGCGCACCGCGGCCTGCCTCGTGGGCCGCGGTCCTTCGGCGGCGGGGCTGGTGGAGGTCCCGATCCCCCGCGGAGGACCGGCCTCGGCGGCGGCCTGGGGGGTGCGGGTCGGCTTCGTGCCGGACACCGTCGTCGTCGAGGTCGACGAGGAGCGCGGCCGGATGCTGCTGCACGTGCTCGACGCGCGCGACCCCGACGCCGTGGTAGCCGGGCAGCTCGACTCCTACCGGCGGCGGCAGCGCCGCGTCCTCCCCTGACCGCCATGCCCGCCTTCATCGTGGTCCCCGCCCTGTTCTGGGTGACGCTGCTGCTGGTCGGCGGCGGCCTGGCCCTGGTGCGCGCCCGCGACGTGCTCCAGCGCGTCGTCGCGCTCGACCTGCTGGCGGTGATCGTCATCGCGCTGCTGGCCCTGCTGTCCTGCCTGCGAGGGCAGGCGTACTACTTCGACGCCGCCGTGGCGCTCGCCCTGCTGTCCTTCGTCGCCACCGTGGCGACGGCCCGCTACCTCGGCTCCGGGGGTCCGTTCGGATGATCTCGATCCTGCTCGACGTGCTCGGCGGCGCTCTGCTGCTGATCGGCCTGGTGCTGCTCACGATCAGCCTCGCCGGCGTGCTGCGCCTGACCGACACCTACGTCCAGCTGCACGCCCAGGGCCTGGCCACCGGACCGGGGGTGATCGCCGTCCTGGCATCCTCGATCGCGACCGAGGACGCGACGATCATCACCTTCGCCGTGCTCGCGATCGTGTTCGTCGCGCTCACCTCGCCGGTGTCCGCGCACGCCATCGCCCGCGCCGCGCACCGCCGCGACGGCCGCGACGCGCGCGGGACCCACCCGGGGCCGGGGTGACGGCGAGGGCGGGGACCGGGTGTGAGGGGCGCCCCGGTCGTGGCCGCGGACCGGGTCGTCCGGCTACGTGCCGGCGTGCGCGTCGTGGGCGCGCTTGAGCAGGGTCACCAGCTTCTCCTCTTCCCGGATGCGGGCCCGGTACTTCTCGGGGAGCTGCTTGAGCGTGGCCTCCTCGGCGAGCAGCACGGCGAAGATTTCGGCGCGGCGCGCGGGGTCCACCTCGATGTCGAGGTACTCGACGGCGTGGCGCCGGGCGGAGGCGATCACGTTCTGCGCCCGGCCCCACGGGCTGGTCATGGACGCGACGACGGTGACGACGAGGACGCCGATGATCACGCTCAGGGACAGCGGGGTGCTGATCTCGACCACGTCGACCGGCTGCCCGTCGTTGATGAAGGGCACGTTGTTCTCGTGCAGGGCGTGCAGGACGAGCTTCACGCCGATGAACCCGAGGATCACGGCCAGCCCGTAGGCGAGGTAGACGAGCCGGTTGAGCAGCCCGTCGATGAGGAAGTACAGCTGGCGCAACCCCAGCAGCGAGAACGCGGTGGCGGTGAACACGAGGTAGACGTTCTGCGTGAGCCCGAAGATCGCCGGGATGGAGTCCAGCGCGAACAGGATGTCCGTGCCGCCGATGGCGATCATGACCAGCAGCATCGGCGTCATGGCCCGCTTGCCGCCCACGGTGGTGAACAGCTTGTCGCCGTCATAGGTGTCGGTGGTGCGGACCAGTTTCCGGGCGAGCCGGATCACGACGTTGTCCGCCGAGCGGCTGTCCTCGCCCGACGGCTTGAGCAGGTTGCCGGCGGTGAGCAGCAGGATCAGGCCGAAGACGTAGAAGACCCAGGCGAACATGTCGATGAGGGCGGCGCCGAGCAGGATGAACCCGGTGCGGGCGATCAGGGAGAAGACGATCCCGAACAGCAGGACCTTCTGCTGGTCGGCGCGGGGCACCTTGAAGCTCGACATGATGATCAGGAAGACGAAGAGGTTGTCCACCGACAGCGCCTTCTCCGTCACGTACCCGGCGAAGTACTCCGTCCCCATCGCCGAGCCGCCGAAGACGAACACGGCGACCCCGAAGAGGAGGGCGATCCCCACGTAGAGGGTCGACCACACCGCCGCCTCGCGCAGGGTGGGCACGTGCGCCTTGCGCACGTGGACCAGGAAGTCGAACAACAGCAGGCCGACGATCCCGGCGACCGTGAGCCACCAGACGACTTGGGGCACATCCACTGGCTCTCGTCCGCCCTTTCCGCACCGACGTTGTGGCCCAGAGGACCACAGGGCGTCGTCACCCGCAACCGCACGGGCCGCCGACCACCGGGCGGGCCGTCGTCGGGCCGGAGTGCCCGGCCGGGGCGCGGCCCGTCACGGCCTTCCGGCGCGGTCCGCCCCCGGCGGCGGGTGCGGTCACTCGCGGCGCTCGTGCCGGGCGGTGGTGTCGGGGAGGTCGCGGACCAGCCAGACCAGTGCCGCGATGACGGCGTAGGGCAGCGCGCCCACCGGCGATCCCGCCAGCAGCACGAGGACGGCGACGCCCGCCGCGAGGACGACGATCACGGAGCTGATCCGGGGGCGCGTCGGCCGTGCCGCCGGGGCGGCCTCGTCGAGGGCCCGGAAGGACCGCCCGAAGTCGGGGTCGCCGGCGGTCAGCCGACGTTGGGTCTCGAGCAGGGTGTCCTGTTCGCGCTCGCTGAGCACATCCACCTCCTGGGTACGGCCGGGCAACCGACGTGACGGCGCGACGCCCGACGACCCCGAGGGGTCAGCCCGCGGCGACGGTGCGGCGGGTGCCGTGGTGCCGACGTCCGGCCGTGGTGCCGCGGGCGGATCGCGGGCGCCGGGCGCGCGGTGTCCGGGCGGCCGCGTACGCCGCCAGTTCGTGCTGCGGGATCGTACCGGGGTCGAGGCCGTCGACGGGGGTGAGGTGCTGCCGGCAACCGAGGCACCACCGCGTCGTGGGGATGGTGCGCAGCAGGCGGAGCGGGATGTCCTCCCGGCAACCGCGGCAGCGGCCGTAGTCGCCGGTCTCGACGAGCGCGAGCGCGATGTCGACGTCCAGCAGCGCCTGACGGGCCGCGTCGGCCACCGCGAGGGCGACCTCGCGACGTGCCGCGTCGCCTGCCGGGGCCGCGGACGAGCGGGCGAGTCCGACCAACTGCTCGAGCCGGAACCGGCGCTGCCGCTCCAGTGCCGCCCGCAGCCCGGGCAGGTGGTCGGAGGGACGGCCCCCTGACGCGCCGCCGCGTTCCGCACCTGTCATGACCACCTCCACGCCGTGCCGTCCGTTGCCGTCCTGAGTCCAGGATGACGCCGACGGCACGCGAAGGCTTGTCCGGAACGGACAACCCGGGCCGGCCCCTTTGTCGCTCCCCCACAACACCCCTTGCCGCGCCACGGAAAGCCGCGACCAGGCGTCAGCGCAGGCGTTGCAGGTAGCCGTTGTCCAGCAACCACAGCACGTCCAGCCGCTCCGGCGCGCCCGGCACGAGCGCGCCGCGCAACTGGTACTGCACGCCGCCACCGGCCTGGCCGAACCACGGCGCGATCGGACCCGCGTCGACCTCGAAGTCCGCGGTGACGCGGTAGACGTGGTAGTTGCAGTCCTCCGCCGGGACGCCGACGAGGTTCTGCGGCGGGATGGAGCGGCTGGTGTAGCGCAGCCCCCGAGGGGCGAGGAAGGCGCCGTACTCGCTGCCGTAGCGGTCGACCAGCTCACCCTCCGCCAACGGCTCCCGCCACGTGATCGGCTCGCCGGACGGGTCCAGCTCGTACCCGTCCCGCGGCGGGTAGCGCCACGACCCCGCCGCGTCGTCGTAGTAGGTCGACAGGAACTCCTCCTCGCCGAGGGACCCGGTGCGGCTGTAGCCGACCAGTTGCCGGCCGACCTCGCCGAACACGGGCAGCCGCTCCGGCCCGAGCCTGCGGTCGTCGTGGTACAGCTCGGCGGAGCACTCGGCGGGGTCGGCCGGCGCCGCGTGGGCGGGAGGGGCCGACGCCAGGGCCGTCGCCAACAGGACTGCCGACAGGACGGTGGTGAACCTGCGCACCGGAGGACCTCCTCGCGCTCGACGGCCGGACCCCGGGGACGCTAGCGCCGTCCCACCCCGCGGCCGCAGGCGCCGACGGCGGGTTCACCCGACCGTCCACCCGGGACAACCCCGTCGAGTGCACCGCCACCCCCGGACAGGACAGGTCACGCCCCCGCGGAACGCCCCTCGACGAACACCGAGCGGGTCGCGCGCAACGACGCCAGCAGCTCCAGCCGGTCCGCGTCGGCACTGCCCGGCTCGGCCGTGAAGACCAGCATCACCGGACCGGGGTTGCCGGGCAGCGGGTAGGTGTCCCGGTCCAGGACGACGTCCCCCACCTCCGGGACCCGGAAGGTCTTGGTGCCGCTGACCGACTCGCGCACGTCGTGCCGCGCCCACAGCCGCCGGAACTCGGCGCTGCGGATGCTCAACTCGCCCACGACCGCCGCGGCCCGGGGATGGGTGGGGTCGGCGGCGACGGCGGCGCGCATCATGCCGATGTAGTCCAACGCCTGCCGCTCCCAGTCCGGACAGCTCCGCTCCCCGGTCACCGCGTCGTCGAACAGCAGCAGCAGCATGTTGAGCCGGTCGGGCGAGCGGTCGCCCGGGTCGCCGAGCAACGCCTCCGCCACCGGGTTCCAGTCGAGCACGTCGAGGTGCCTGCCCAGCACGACCGCCGGGGTGTCCACGACCCGCAACAACCGACGCGTGCTCTCCGGCACCCGCTCCGGAGCGCGGTCCACCCGGCCGGGCACCGGACGACGAGCGGCACGGGCCAGCGCGAACAGGTGCCGGCACTCCTCCTCGTCGAGCCCCAGCGCGCCGGCGATCGCCTCCAGGACGTCGTCGGACGGGCGCACCTCCCGCCCCTGCTCGATCCGCTGGTAGTAGTCGGTGCTCAACCCGGCCAGCAGCGCCAACTCCTCCCGCCGCAACCCACTGACCCTGCGCCGCCCACCCGGCTCCAGACCGACCTCGTGCGGACGCAGCCGGCCGCGCCGGGCGCGGAGGAAATCACCGAGCTCACGGGCGTACGGGTGACCACTGCTCATGCCCCGAGTCTCCCCCTCCCCCGCCCACCCCGGGTAGGTCTGCCACACCCCGGCAACCGAGACCGACCCAACCCGCCCGAACCGCCCCTAGCGTCGTCGGCGCACCACACCGACACCCCGGGAGCAGCAGATGACCACGTGGACCGCCGATCACATCCCCGACCAGCACGGCCGCACCGCCGTCGTGACCGGCGCGAACTCGGGCCTCGGCCTCGTCACCGCCACCGAACTCGCCCGCCGCGGCGCCCACGTCGTCCTCGCCGTCCGCGACACCACCGCCGGCCGGCGGGCCGCCCGCGACATCGGCGGCGACCTCGACGTGCGCGAACTCGACCTGGCCTCCCTCGACTCGGTACGCGCCTTCGCCGCGAAGCTCACCGCCGACCACCCGTCGATCGACCTGCTGGTCAACAACGCCGGCGTCGTCCTGCTCGGCCCGCGCCGCACCTCCGCCGACGGCTTCGAACTGCACCTCGCCACCAACGCGCTCGGCCACTTCGCACTGACCGGCCTCCTGCTCGACACCCTCGCCGCGGCACCGCGGGCCCGCGTCGTCAGCCTCAGCTCCATCACCCACAAGACCGCCCACCTCGACTTCGACGACCTCATGTCCGAACACGGCTACCGCGCCGCCACCGCCTACGGCCGCTCCAAGCTCGCCACCACCGTCTTCGGCCTCGAACTCGACCGCCGACTGCGCGCCACCGGATCACCCGTCACCAGCGTCCTCGCCCACCCCGGCCTCACCCGCACCAACCTGACCCCACGGGCCTGGGCGCACCAGGGCCGGCGCGGACGACTCATCGCCCGCGCCGGCCTCGTCCTCACCCAACCCGCGCGACAGGGCGCACTGCCCCAACTGCGCGCCGCCACCGACCCCGAGGTGCGCGGCGGGCGGTTCCTCGGACCGTCCAGGCTCTGGGAGACACGAGGCCCCGTCACCGACGCCCGACTCAGCCGGGAAGCCGCCGACCCCGCCGTCGGCAGACGACTCTGACCGGCGTCGACCACCCCTGACACCGACCACCCCTGACACCGACCAGCCCCGACCCCCGCCCCACCGGCCGCGCGGACGACAACGCCCGCGCGGCCACCGGCGTCACCGCCCGACAGGCACACCATCCGCCACCGAACCGACCACCGACACACCCGGCACCCCCGGCGTGAGCGGCACGAGGTCGAAGCGGACCCGCTCCACCGACTCCACCTCCGCATCCGGCGCCGTCAGCACGAACACCTCCTTGTCCGACTCCCCCGCCCGGAAGTACGCCGTCACCGACACCCCCGTGCTCGACAACGCCCGCGACGGCAACGGCTCCTCCCGGGAAACCCGCTGCCGGAACCACACCTCGTCGACATCCGTCGTCGACAACTCCACCCCCTCCGGCGCGACCGCCCGCCCCTGGACCGTGAAGTTCGAATCCGCCACCGACGACAACGCCACCCGCCAGACCAGGGTCCCGCCCTCCACGACCTCATCGGTCACCGGCGTGGCCACGATCGTCGGCGGCGGATCGTCGTTCGGCACCGTCAACCTGTCCACGTGACGACCCACCACCACCCCCCGCACGGCCTTCACCAGCACCGAACGCCTCACGTCGAAGCTCCACCGGGTATTGCCCACCACCCGCACCGGAACCTCGACCACCCGCTGCCCCGGCCCGACCACCACCACCTGCTCCACGTACCCCGCGCCACCCGCCTCCTGCACGAACACCCGCACCGCACCCGCACCGCCACCCGTGACCGACACCGGGAACCCCACCGTCCGCGTCCCCGAGTCCCCTTCCTCCACGGTCAACGCACCCACGTCCACCCGCGGCAGCGCCACCGGACGCGGATCGGGCAACCCCGGCGCCCAACCATGGGCGTCGACCAACCACGCCTGCCCCGAACCACCACGCGGCACCAACTCCAACCCCGCCACGCGACGCAGGTCCACCCCGCGCGACGGCAACGGCACACGCACCTCCTGCGCCCAGTTCGCCGACAACCGCGCCGTGGCCGGCAACCCGTCCACCACCACCGACCCCAACACCGCACGACGACCCGCCGCATCGGTCACCGCCACGTCGAAGCGGCTCCCCCCGGTGTTCGGCGGCACCGCCAACCTCAACGCCAACTCCCGCGACCCCGCCAACGACACCGGCGCACCCGGCCGCACCGTCCCCACCTCCCCGTCCGCGGCCCACCGCAACGCCACCGCGAACCGCCCCGACTCCGGCACGATCCGGTTGAACCGCACGAAGTGCGGCGACGGACGACCCACCGCCGGATCGACGCACGCCACCGCCGGATCAGCCGACACCTGCGCGCACACCCGCGCCGACCCACCCGCCGACGTCACCTCGTCCGGCACCACGAACGCCGACCGCGCACCACCCACCGCGTGCGCCAACACCCGCACCGGATCAGCCGACGGCGCACGAACCCCCGACCCGTCGAGCAACGGCAACACCCGCCGATCCCCCGACACGAACAACCGCGCCGCCGCCGCCACGTACGTCGCACCCGCCACCTGCTGCTGCTCGGCCGTCAACCGCGTCGCCGTCCCCGGCGAACACACCGCGTCCACCCACGACACCGGGAAATCATCCGACGCCGGAGCCTCCGCCTGCCCCGGCGTCCACTCCGCGTTGAAGAAGTTGTGGTTCGCGCCCACGAAGTACAACGCGCTGTGCAACGCCGCCCCCCGGCTCACACCCCGCGTCCCGTCCACGAACAACTGCCCCTGCAGATCCGACACGTCCCCGTCACAACCCGGCAGGATCGTCACCGACGGCACGTCCGGCGCCGGGTTGTGCCCGAAGATCGTCGGACCGATCAACACCGTCCCCCGCACGGTCCACCGCACCGGACCGTCGAACCCACCACCCGGCGGCGGCGGCGCGACGCTGTCGACCGCCGCCCGGTTCACCCCCTCACCACCGCGCGAATGCCCCACCAGCAACACGTTGTCCAGATCCGCCACCGGCGCGGCGCGAACCACCTCCGGCGCGGAACCCCGACCGGAACCCGCCCACTCCGCCCACTTCGCCAAGTGCGCGCGCACCAACGCCGACCGCGCCCCCGCACCCGCCTCCACGTCCAACACGTCGTGCGCGTTGACCGCGTTCGCCGACACCGACACCGTCACGTACCCCTGCGACGCGAGCAACCGCTGCGCCCGGAGGTACCCGCGATGACTCGGCACCGGCTTCGCGGACACCGGGCAAGGCCACTCCAACAGCACCACGGCCCCCTCGTAGCAGGTGGCGTGCCGACCGTGCAGGAACAACGCCAACGGACGCCGCCCCGGCGCGTCGACCGGCGCGACGACCACGCCCTCCACCTCCAGCGGAACCGGATAACCCGGCACCGCGACCGGGTCCAGCGCGTACTCCCCCGTCCGCGTCGAGAACCGACCGGGCCTGCCCGGATCGACCTCCCCCGCGGGCGACAACGCCGGCAACACCGCATCCACCGCGGCCGACGGCGGCGCGGGCTCCTCGACGTCCAACCGCCGGCCCGACAGCCGCACCTCGAGCCCGTCCACACCACCCACCGACACCGCGTCCAAGGTGTACGTGCGCAGGTCGGCGGACGGCCGCGGCACCCCCAGGAACCGGTCGCCGTCCCAGAACTCGACCGCGGCGCCACCCGGCGGCACCGGCGCGGACGCCGTCCACGCCAGCCGCCCACCACCGACCGACCACCCCGGCTGCGACTGCGACGGCGACGGCGACCCCGGCGGCGACCCCGGCGGCTGCCCCACCCGAGCCGTCGCCGTGCTGGGAGCCGCCAGGGCCGCCACCACCAACACGGGTAACAAGAGTCCCATCGAGCGCATGCGCGATCCCCTCCCGAACCGACCGACGGCCGACCAGTTCTAGCGAGGGCGGACACCGCGCAACAAGGGTTTCCGAAACTGTTGCGGCCCCACGGCCACAACACTTCCCGAAGGTCCCTCCCGCCCCCTACCCCCAGGGACTGGTGGCCTGGAGCACCGCCTCGCTCAGCGCGACCGTCCGCAGACGGGTGACCTCCTGGTACTCCGGATCGGCGACCATCCGCGCGAACGCCGCCCGATCGGGGTAGCGCACCACGACCACCGCGTCCCAGCTCTGCCCGTCCTCCGCGACCAGCACCGTGGACCCGGTGCCCGCGTACAACACCTCAGCCCCGTAACGGGGCAGGAACGTCCTGGTCAGGTGGCGCGCGTACTCCCGGTAGGACTCGACACCGCCCTCGGCGAAACGCAGCAGGTTCAGCATCACCACCGGCCCACCCGGGTCCTCGACGAGCAGTCGTTTCAGGTCGGCGCCACGCGGGTCAACAGCCATGCGCCCGATCATGACCTCCTCCCCCGCTCACCGCATCGGTGCGTCCACCGGTGTGAAAATCTTTCGTCTACACTGAAGTCACCAACCTCTTCCACGCCGCTGACGACGGCGCGCGGCCGATCGTGTTTCGCCTGGAGTGGAAACCGGCCCCGCATCCCGGCGCCCACGTCAGGATGGCCGCATGACGGACATCATCTCCCCCCACCGGAAGCACCCCCGCGCACCCGGCCCCGGGCCGGAGCCGTTGTGGCGTGAAGTGCTGGGCCGGAGCCTGCGCGCGGCCAGGGAGGAGCGCGGCAGCCGCCTCGTCGACATCGCCGAGCGGGCCGGGCTCTCGCCGCAGTACCTGTCGGAGATCGAACGCGGCCGCAAGGAGCCCTCCAGCGAGATGATCGCCGCGGTCACCGGCGCGCTCGGCCTCGACCTGGCGGACCTGCTCACCGGGATCGCGGGGGACGTCCGGCGGCACCGGGGCACGGGCCCCGCGCTCGGACGACGCCCCGCGGGACCCGTGCTCATGGCCGCCTGAGACCCCGCGGTGTCAGGCCCGGTGTTCGAGGACGTGGTCCGCCAGCCCGTAGCCGACCGCCTCCGCCGCGCCGAACACCCGGTCCCGGTCGGTGTCGTGCCGCAGCTGCGCGACGGCGCGACCGGTGTGCAGCGAGAGGATCTCCTCCAGCTGGGTGCGCACCCGCACGACCTCGTCGGCCTGGAGGATGAGGTCGGGGATGGTCCCCCGGCCGCGCGCCGCGGGCTGGTGCAGCACCACCCGGGTGTGGGGCAGCACGAAGCGGTGGCCGGGCGCGCCCGCGGCGAGCAGCACCGCACCGGCCGCGACCGCCTGGCCGACGCACGTCGTCGCCACCGGCGCCTTGATGTAGCGCATGGTGTCGTAGAGCGCGAGCATCGCGGACGGGTCGCCGCCCTCGCTGTTGACGTAGAGGTTGATCTCGCGGTCCGGGTTGTCCGCCTCCAGGTGCAGCAGCTGGGCGATCAGCGCGTTGGCCACGCCCGAGTCGATCGCGGTGCCGAGGTAGACGATCCGCTCGGACAGCAGGTGCGAGTAGACGTCCATGACCCGCTCGCCGCCGATACCGCGGGTGATGACGTTGGGGATGGTGTAGGTGCTCACGCGCGCGCTCCCGTCGCCGAACCGAGCCCCAGTTCGTGCGTGCGCACGGGGACGACCTGGTCGAGGCTGTCGACGACGTGGTCGATGAAGCCGTAGTCGCGCGCCTGCGCGGTGGTGAACCAGCGGTCGTGCAGGGAGTCGGCGAAGATCCGGTCGATCGACTGGCCGGTGTCCTGCGCGATGATCCCGAGCACGGTGTCGCGGGTGTGGCGCAGGTCGTCCGCCTGCACCTCCACCTCGACGGCCGATCCGCCGATCCCCGCCGAGCCCTGGTGCATCAGGATGCGGGCGTGCGGGAGGGCGAAGCGCTTGCCCGGTGTGCCCGCGGACAGCAGGAACTGCCCGGCGCTGCACGCCAGCCCCAGCGCGAACGTGGCCACGTCGCACGGCACGAGCCGCATCACGTCGCGGATGGCCAGCATCGCCGGGACCGAACCGCCCGGCGAGTGGATCCACAGCGCGATGTCCTCGCCGGGGTCCTCACCGGCCAGGGAGAGCATCTGGGTGGCGAGCACCGTCCCGTTGTCGTCGTCGAGCGCGCCGTCGAGGACCAGCACCCGTTGGCCGAGGAACCGTTCCCGGAGCCGGTGGTCGAACAGCGGCCGCTTCTCGTTGTCGGTCATGCCCCGACGATGCCGGTGCGCCGCCGCGGTCCGCCGGTCCCGCTGCCGTGGGCGGATCGGCTCTCGGCAGGGGCGGTCGTCCGCCGTGCCGGCGACGGCGGGGAACGGGCACCGGGGACGGGCGCCGGGGACGGGCGCCGGCCGGATCGGGGGAACCGGCGCCGATCCGGCCGGCATCACCGGTCCGCTACTGCTCGTTGACGTACCAGCGCTGGTCGATCCGGGCGAAGTCGCACTCCTCCAGGCGCGGGCTGCGCTCGTGCCCGTCGTAGGTGACGCAGGTGCCGAACTCGTCGTTCACGAACACCCGGGAGTCGCCGCTGCCCTCGCGCCACCACCGCTGCCCCGGGTCGTCGGCGTCGCACTCGCGGCCCTTGAGCACCCCGCCGACGGCGGCGGCGCAGAGACCGGTCGCCACGTTCTCGATCAGGTTGTCGTCGCTGCCGAGGCTCCAGACCTGCCGCCCGCTGCCGCGGTAGTCCTCGGCGATGATCGGTTTCGTGTCCCGGAGCGTTTGCAGCCACACGTCCTCCGAGCCGTTCGCGCTCTCGATCACCGCCACGGTCGCGTCCTGCCGCGTCGGGTCCTGCGCCGTCGCGTCCGCCCCGGCCAGGGGTGCCCACACCGCCACCGAACCCGCGACCACCAGCGCCAGCAGCGCCTTCCGGAATGCCATGGACCTCACCCCCCGCACTTGTCCGGGCCGTGGCCCGGATCTCCGAATCCGTCGGTCACCAGTAGAACCGGACCGCGGGGGCAGGCCGACGAACACGACGCTCACGGGTGAAAGACCACCTGCTACGGCAAGGCCGGAAGCCCGTCACCACGCGGGGTGCCGGTCGGTGCGACCGAACACGTGGTCCCGCGTCATCACATCGCGGGATCGACGCGGTGACGTCGTCGTGCCCTCACCGCGCCGCGGTGGGGGCCTGGGGCGCCGCCTGCTTGATCCGCGTGCGCAACCAGGTCGGTTGGCGGGCCGGTCCTGCTCGCAGGAGGCGACGACGGCGATCAGGTCGCGGTCGCGCAGCCCCTGCGCGGCCTGGCCGACGACGGTCCAGGTGATGTCGGTGAGGCTCGCCAGGGTGTAGAGGTCCTGGAGGTCGCGCAGCAGGCCGACGGGACCGCTGCGGGTGTCCAGGCCGGTGGCGGTGCAGGCGCTCGGGTTCTTCCTCGCGGTGCTCGCCGTAGCGCTCGACCACCGGTGCCAGGGCCTCGGCCTGGCGGTCGACGCGGGCGGCGAGGACCTCGCGGGTGTGCCGCACGTCGGGTTCCCCGCCGTGGCCTCGGCCGACCTCGCGGAAGGCGTCGGCCGGCGTGGTCAGCGAGGGGTGCAGCAGTCCCAGGTAGGTGGCCAGGTGCACGGTTCAGCCCTTTGGCGCGGGGTGCGGCACGTCGGGGGTCCGCTCGGGGACCGGTGGCGGGGCGGGCGGGCCGGTGGGCGCCACGTCCTCCCGGACGTCGTCCTCGCCCGCGGTGGCCGGCACGCCGGCGGGGTCGTGGGGCGCGGAGGCCGTGGTGATGGGCGCGGGCGCCGGTCGCGTGCCGTCGCCGATCCTGGTCACGCGCACGGCGGCGACCTTGAACAGGGGTTGCTTGGACACAGGGTCCCACTCGGTCGGGGTCGGCTCGTTGGCCGCCCGCGCGTGCCGGTCGCCGCCGGTGTCCCAGTAGCCGTAGTGGAAGGGGACGAACACCACGCCGTCACGACCCTCGGGCCCGAGCCGGCCGTGGTTGACCACGTCACCGGCCGACCGCGCACGCCGACCATTCGGCCGTCCTTGACCGCGATGTCGCAGCCGCAGCCGTTGCCGCACAGCACGCACGCCGACCGCACCCACCGGTCCACGTCGGACTCCGCCAACCCGCGATCCAGCGGAGGTCCACCCGCACCGGCCACGGCGCGTCCTTCGCGTGCGGCGTGCGGGTGCCCCGGATGTCCGCGATCCGGTCGGCCATGCGATCCCTTCGTCGGTCCGGCGCGATGCCGGGTCACGCCCCGGTCGCGTCGTCCCGGTCGTCGTCGGGCGTCCCGCGGTCGCCGCCGTCCCGCGGGTCGTCGGGCGACGAGTCCGGCTCGCCGAGCCCTTCCTCCTGCTCGGTGGCCGGCTTCGCCCCGCCGGCGCGCACGGCTTCCTCCTCGGGACCCGCCCCGGTGATGTCGTCCAGGTCGGGCCGGTACCCCGGCAACCGGTCCTCGAACGCGGACGCACCGGGTGGGCGACCTTGCGATCGGCTTGCGTTCGGGGGTGGGACCGGCCATCGTGAGGCGGCACCGCCGTTCCACCCGGAAGATCGGGGTATGACCCTCTCCGTGCTGCTGGTCGAGGACGACGAGCACATCAGGCAGGCACTGGGCCTCGCGCTCGACGACGAGGGCTTCACGGTCACCGACGCCGTGTCCGGCGAGGACGCCCTCGCGCTGCTGGGGACCGCGGTGTTCGACGTGGTGCTGCTGGACCTGATGCTGCCCGGTGTGGACGGCCTGGAGGTCTGCCGCACCATACGCGCCCAGGGCGACCTGCCCATCATCATCGTCACCGCCCGGACCGACGCGAGCGACGTCATCGCCGGCCTCGAAGCGGGCGCCGACGACTACGTCACCAAACCGCTGGTGGCGTCCGTCCTGGCCGCGCGGATCAGGGCGCTGCTGCGCCGCACCGGCCGCCAGGACGAGCTGATCAGGGTCGGGGACCTGGAGGTGCGCCCCGAAGCGGGCACGGTGACGCGTGCCGGCGCGGAGGTGCACCTCACCAGGACGGAGTTCCGCCTGCTGGTGGAGCTGGCCTCGGCCGACGGCCGGGTGGTCAGCCGCGAACAGCTGCTGCAACGCGTGTGGGGGTACGACTACTTCGGCGACACGCGGCTGCTCGACGTCCACATCCGCCGCCTGCGCCGCAAGGTCGAGCCCGAGCCCGACGACCCGACGCTGATCACCACCGTGCGCGGCACGGGCTACCGGCTGGACGGCTGATGCGCCGGCTGTCGCTGCGCTGGCGCGTCGCCCTGGTCCTCGGCATCGGCTCGCTGCTGCTGACCAGCGCGCTCGCCGTCATGGTGTGGAACCTGACGTCGGGCTACATGCAGCGCCAGCGCGAGCAGAGCGCCACCCGGCAGGCCGAGGTCAACGTCCGCCTGGTCGACGAGGCGCTGCGCACCGGCTCCGACGGCCTGGAGGACCTGCTGACCGGGTTGACCACCGGCCCCGACTCCACCGTCCTGCTCTACCGGCCCGGCCAGGTGCTCACCAGCGGGCGGCAGATCGACCCGCGGGTCCTGCCCGAGGAGCTGGTCGACCTCGGGCGACGCGACACGCCCGCCTCCCAGCGGCTCGTGGTCGACGGCATCCCCGTCCTGGCGGTCAGCCTCCCGATCGACTCCACCGACGGCGCCTACGTCGAACTGGCCCCGCTGGTGGAGCTGGACCGCACGTTCCGCTTCCTCGGCATCCTGCTGATCACCGGCGCCGTGGCCGGCGGGCTGCTCGGCGTCGCACTGGGCTCCTGGGCGGGCCGGCGGGCCCTGCGCCCGCTGACGGAGCTGACCAGGGCCGCGTCCCGCGTCGCCGGCGGCGACCTCAAGGCCCGGCTGCCGCAGCAGGCCGACCCCGACCTGGCGCACCTGGCGACGACCTTCAACTCCACCGCCGACGCGCTGGAGCAGCGGGTGCTGCGCGACGCCCGGTTCGCCGGTGACGTCAGCCACGAGCTGCGCTCCCCGCTGACCACGATGGTCAACGCCGCCGAGGTGCTGCGCCGCCGCCGCGCCGAGGTGCCCGGCACGGCCGGCCGCGCCCTGGACCTGCTCACCTCCGAGGTCGACCGGTTCGCGCACATGGTGGTCGACCTGCTGGAGATCTCCCGCGCCGACCAGCGGGCCGAGGACACCGACCTGGAGACCATCGACCTCGCCTCGCTGGTGGACAACGTCCTCGACGCCCGCACGTGCACCGAGGTCCCCGTCCGGTCCAAACCACCCGGTCCCCGGGTCCTCGGCGACCGCCGCCGCCTCGACCGCGTGGTCAACAACCTGCTCGACAACGCCGAGCGCCACGCCGGCGGACCGGTGCGCGTCGCGGTCCTCGAACGGGACGGCCGCGCCAGGCTGGAGGTCGACGACGCCGGACCGGGGGTGCCGCCCGAGGTCCGCGACCGCATCTTCGACCGCTTCGACCGGGGCACGCGGGCCGGCAGCCGCGGCACCGACACCGGCAGCGGCCTCGGCCTCGCCCTGGTCGCCCAGCACGTCCACCACCACGACGGCGCGGTCTGGGTCGAGGACCGACCCGGCGGCGGCGCCCGCTTCGTCGTCGAGATCCCGGAGGTCGACCAGTGAGGACCACCCCCACCCCGCTCGCCATCGCCGCCCTGCTCACCGCCGGTGCCCTGCTCACCGCGGCCTGCGGTGTCACCCCCCAGCGCGAACCCCGACCGCTGACCACCACGACGGTCCCCGCCGCCACACCGACCGTGACCGAACGCCCCGACCCGACCTCTGCCACACCGACGACCACCACGTCCCCCAGCGCCACCGCGGTTCCCACCACGTCGGCGCGGTGACCGGGTCACCGGGGCGTCGCGGTCCCGACTGGAGCCCCGGGGGCGGTGGGACGTGGTCGGTTCACGCCGCGCACGAGTGGCAGCGGTGTGGTCCGATCGGCCGGTCCCGGCCCGTCCAGCCGTCCGCGACGGCCTCGTGCCACAGCACGACCCACTCCTCGCGCCCGCTGTCGCCGCCGTACCCGCGACCGCAGTCGTCGCAGATCAGCAGCAGGGCGACAGCGCCGTGCCCGACGGGGATGGCGGTCACGGCGAGGTGGTCGACTTCCCGGCCGGGCACGGCGGCGAGGCGGGGCGTGCCGCCGCGGAACGCCCCCGCAGGAGCAGGGCGGCGGCCAGGGCTGCGAGCACGGCGACGACGCAGCCGACCGCGAACCCGTTGATCCCCATGACCGGCAGGCCGCCGGGGTGCCCGTCGCCGACCCGCGCGGAGACACCGGCGAGGCACAGGCCCAGCACGCACAGCAGCGGTCCCGTCCACGGCGCGTCGAAGGGCGCCATCGCGCCCACCAGCGACACGACGACCACGACCGAACCGGTGAGCACTTCGCGCACGCCGCCGGTGATCCCGGTCCCGGCCACCGCGGCGCCCAGCGCGAACGGGGAGGCGATCAGCCACAGGCCCACCACGAGCAGCAGCGAGTGCAGCACCGCGCACCACGCCGAGGCCCGGTGCGCGACGGCGGGGAGGAGCACTTCCGGCACGTCGTCAGTCCTCGAAGAGGAGTTCGGCCCACACGGTCGTGGTGCCTGCCCGGGACGTGACGCCCCACCGCGCGGACAGCGCGCCGACCAGGAGCAGACCGGCCGCCGGCCGCCACGGTCGGAGCCTGCCGACGGTGTGGTCGCGCGCGCTGACGACCAGGCTCTCCCCCCGCCGGTTCAGCAGGAGTTCGAGCACGTACGGCGGGGCGCCGTGCCTCCGGGCGTTGTCGAACAGCTCACCGGCGACGACCTCGACGAGGCGGACGTCCTGCTCCGACCAGCCGTCCAGGCGTTCGCGCAGCCACCTGGCGACCTCGGCGGGCGGCATCGCGTCCGCGTCCTCGACCACCAGGACCGCGGTGTCGTGACCGGCCGTCACCGCGCGCCTCCCGTGACGTCGAGCGCGCGGGGCGCGGGTGCGCGGCGGGGGTTCTGCTGGGAACACACCCCCCAGCATTCCGCGCCCGCTCCCGCGTGCACCTGACGAAATCCTTGCGATCGGGCAGCCGGCACCGGCTCGGCGGCGGTGGACCGCACCGTCCGAACAGGACAGCGGGTGGACGTCCGCCCGTGGGCGCGACGTGGGTGATCGTCAGGTAGTCGTCAGGTCGAGGCCCCGCGCCTTCCCGGATAATGGGCGGTGAATCCGGACAAATCGGGAGGCGTCATGACCGTGGACGGATACCGACGGGAACCCTGCTGCCGGGAGGCGCTGACCCGGCTCACCGCCGAGTTCCGCGGACGGGTGCCCAAGGGGGTGGTGGCCTGCACCGTGCTGGAGGCGCGCCACGACCTCCAGGGGCAGATCCGACCCGGGGCGCTGGCCGAGCTGCTGCACCGCTTGGCCCACCACCGGCTCGACGCCATGGTCTCGGCGCGGACGTGACCGTGCCGCCCGCCGAGCGCACGAGGTCCATGCCCGTCGACGCGGAGGCGGTCTTCGAGGTGATCACCGACCTCGAAGACCTGTCGTCCTGGCTGCCCGCGGGGGTGGAGGTCGACTGCTACGGCGCCCACCTGGTCCGGCTGTGGGTGGGCGGCGAGGTCGTCGAGAGGCGGATCGCGGTCGACTGGGAGAGCCTGGGCGTCACCTGGGGCGATCCGCACTCCCCCACCTACACCGGCGCGGTGCGCGTGCTGCGCGTCGCGCCGGGCCGCAGCGCCGTCACCGTGCGCCTGACCGGCTCGGCCGGGTTGCCCCCGTCGAGGCTCGACGACTGGCTCGTCCGGGCGCTCGACGAGTTGGCGCTCGTGGCCGGTGTCCACGCCGGGCCGCGAGGGGCCGGCGGGCGCGGGGCGCACCGCAGGACCGGTCCGGACGCGCCGCGCCGCCCCCTGGAGGTCATGCTTGACCGGTGACCACGGACCAGACCCGGCCCGCCGGGGGTTTGCGCGAGCAGCGCAAGGCGCGCACCCGCCGCGCGATCCAGGAGCACGCCCTGCGCCTGTTCCTGACCAAGGGCTACGACGACACCACGGTCGAGGAGATCGCCGCGGCGGCGGGCGTGTCCCACATGACGTTCTTCCGCTACTTCCCCACGAAGGAGGCGGTGGTCGAGGACGACGACTACGACCCCCTGATCGCCGGGCTGGTGCGCGGGCGGCCCGCCGGGGAGGACCCGATGACCGCGCTGCACGGCGCGCTGCGCGCGGGCCTGGACGCGGTGCTCGCCGCCGACCGCGACGCGGTCTACACCCGGACCCGGCTGGTGGTCACCACCCCGGCCCTGCGGGCGCGGCAGTGGCGCAACACCGACACCACGCAGTCGCTGCTGGCCCGGGCGCTGGCCGACCGCGAGGACCGGCCGGTCGACCTGCGGCTGCGCGTGATCGCCGCGGCCGCCACCGCGGCCCTGATCACGGCCCTGACCGCCTGGGTGGACGACGACGGCGTCGAGGACCTGCGGGTGCTGGTCGACCAGGCGTTCGCCGCGCTGGCGGACGGTGCCCCCTAGCACCTGCCGTCCGACTCCTTCATGCCCGTGTTCGCCCCGCCGTCCGTCCCACGATGCCCGGCACGCAGGCGGTCTGGTCGAGCGCGTGGCCGTAGGGGATGGAAACGGTGGTGGTGGGCCTGGGGTCGGGACCTGCGGGGTTGGTCTCCTCGTCGGGGCTGGACCAGGTCACGTTGTCGAAGGTGTTGCCGCTGACCTGCCAGTACCCGGCCTCGTCGGTGTAGAAGGTGCCGAGGGCGTTGTGCGAGTCCTCGAAGTAGTTGTTGTCCACCTTCGCCTTCGCCCCGGCCCGGGAGTTGATCCCGGACTCCTCGAGGCCCACGTGGTGGTTGTTGCACATGTGCGCCGTGCCGCCCCGCAGCAGGGGCGTGCGGGAGTCGATGTTCTGGTGCAGGTTGTGGTGGTAGGTGACGAACCCGTTGGAGCGGTCGCTCTCGCTGGACCCGACCAGTCCCCCGCGGCCGGAGTTGCGCAGGGTGCTGTAGGACAGCGTCACGTACTGGGTGTCGTCCTTCATGTCGAACAGGCCGTCGTAGCCCTCCGACTCCCCGCCCGACGCCAGCAGGGTGACGTGGTCGACCCAGACGTTGCGGACGCTGCTCTCCATGCCGATGGCGTCTCCGCCGTTGGACGTGGGGAACCCGACTTCTTGACGTTCCGGATGGTCACGTTCCGGATGATGATGTTGCGGGACTCGCGGATGTGGATGCCCAGCTGGTCGAACACGGCGCCGCCGCCGACACCGATGATCGTGACGTTGCCGATCCGCTTCAGCTCGATCACACCGGCGGCGGTCGAACAGCTGTTACCCGAGACCTTGGCGGTGTTGCCGTGGTTGATGGTCCCCTAGACCTCGATGGTGATCGGGGTGTCCTTGGCGGCCCGGCCGCACAGGGCCTGGTGGATCTGGGTTCCGGAGGTGGCGCGGACCGTGATCCCGCCCTGACCGCCGGTGGTCCCGCCGTTCCGGGACGCGTAGCCGGTCGCGGCGCCGGCCGCCGCCGACGCCGGCGACATCGCCAGGGCCGCGCCGGCCGAGGTCGCGAGGGCCACCGCGGCCACGACCGCGGGAATCCGCCGTGCGACTGCTCGTTTCATTTCGTCTCCTGCGTCGTCGAAGGTCGAGCGGTGCTGTCGCATTCACCGGTACCGGGCGGTTCGGCCACGACCTGATGACGCCTCCGTCGATTCGGAGGATCAGCGCGGGCGCAGACCGGAAAGCGCTTGTCCCAAGCCAGAGGCCGGTCTTGACCGTGTCAATCCATCCTGATCCCCGTTCACTAATGTTCACGACTTCTCCGGGCGGGCCATTATCCGACCGGTCACGTACATGAACATCCGGTTCCGATACGTGAATTCGCACAAAGGCATACCGGTGCCCCGGGGTCGCGGGCGGACCGGTCGTCGAGAACGGTGCGGCCCCACCCCGGAGGGGTGGTCCCGAACCCGAGGCGGACGCAGCCACCGTGGACGGACCGCTGCTCCCCACGGTGTCGGCGACCCCTGGCGTCGTCCGCGCCGGCCGCCGGCCGACCGCCGAAGGGGATGCCTTCGGCCGGCGGGCACCCCCTTCGGCCGAGTGGTCGACCGACCGTGAAAACAACAGGGGAATCCCCCTATTCGCAAGCGGATCGACATTCCCGCACTGCCGGAAAAGTCGCCGAGGTGTAGACTGACCTCATCCGGCGAAATGCACGACGGAACCGCAGAGGGTGCCCGATCCGCCGGTTGACCAGCCGCAACCCATTCATTGCGACACGCTCGCGCACGTGTGCGGTCCGCGTCGCACCTCGTCGAGTGAGGCAGTGCCTATGACCAGCACACCGTTACCCCTCGCACCGAAACCGATTCTGGACGAACCGCGCACCCGGACCGAACTCCTGGTCATCCGGCTTTTCCTGGTGATCCCGTTCATCGCGCTCGTCGCCGTCGTGCCGCTCACCTGGGGGTGGGGGCTGAGCTGGGTGGACCTGGCGCTCGCGGCGGTCTTCTACACGGTCTCGACGCTGGGCGTCACGGTCGGCTACCACCGGTACTTCACGCACGGCGCGTTCAAGGCCAAGCGCGGGCTCCGCGTGGCGCTGGCCATCGCCGGCGGACTGGCGGCGCAGGGACCGGTGATCGGCTGGGTGGCCGACCACCGCCGTCACCACGCGTTCTCCGACCGCGAGGGCGACCCGCACTCGCCCTGGCTGTTCGGCACCTCGCCGGCGGCCCTGGCACGGGGGTTCTGGCACGCCCACATGGGCTGGCTGTTCGGCCGGGACACCACCAACGTCGACCGGTTCGCACCGGACCTCGAAGCCGACGACGACATCCGCGCGGTCGACCGGCTCTTCCCGCTGTGGGTGGCGCTCAGCGTGGCGGCGCCCGCGCTCCTCGGCGGTCTGATCACGATGTCGTGGTGGGGCGCGCTGACCGCGTTCCTGTGGGCCGGCCTGGCCAGGATCTCCTTCCAGCACCACGTCACGTGGTCGGTGAACTCGATCTGCCACATGATCGGCGACCGGCCCTTCGCGTCGCGGGACCGATCGGCCAACTTCTGGCCGCTGGCGATCCTGTCCATGGGCGAGTCCTGGCACAACTCCCACCACGCCGACCCGACGTGCGCCCGCCACGGCGTGGACCGCGGGCAGGTCGACGTCTCCGCGCGGGTCATCCGGATCTTCGAGAAGCTCGGCTGGGCCTGGCAGGTCCGGTGGGCGCGCCCGCAGCGGCTGGCCGCGTTGCGCGTGGACGCGCGATGAGGGTTCGGCGAGGGGTGACAGCGGGTCAGGGCGGGTCCCGGTCCACCCGGATCGCGTCGTGGGCCAGCCTGCGGACCGCGACGAGGGCCGCCGCGCCGAGCGCGATCGACACCACGGCCCGTTCCGCGCACTCGGCCGTCGCCCCCGCGTTGGCGATCTGATCCGCTTCGGCCTCGGCGACGATCCCCCCGGCCCGGAGGTAGGCGGCGAGGACCCCGTCGTCCGGCGGCAGCCCGGCCACCTCCATGGCCACCAGGACGGACACCAGGTCGTCCACGTCGGCGTGCACCGCGTCGACCCGCCAGCCGCGTGCCTCGAAGGCCGCGACGAGCCTGCGCCGCCACCGCGCCCGGCTCTCCTCGTCCCCGACCACGCCCGCGGCGCACGAGCGCCAGGAGTCCGCGCCCGGCACCCTGGGCGGGCGCGGACCCCGCCCGTCCGGGTCGCCCGTGAGCTCGGCGACCGAGGCCAGGGACAGACCGCCCACGTCGATCAGGGCCCGGATCACCCGGAGCCTGCGGACGTGGCTCTCGTCGTACCTCGTCTGGTTGGGCCCGGTGCGCTCCCCCGCGTGCAGCAGGCCGGAGCGCAGGTAGAACTTGATCGTCGAGATGCCGACCTCGCTGCGCCTGCTGAGTTCGCTGATCCGCACGATCCGTCCCCTCCGGATCACGCCCAGGGCGCGGTGGGGTACCACGGGATCAGTTCGCGGCGGGCGAGCAGCCGCACGTCCCAGTACAGGAACGTGAAGACGCCCACGGTGATCAGCGCGGCGGCGGTCAACGCGGCCGTGCGCGAGGGCTTCTCGGTCAACCAGCGCTGCAGCCGGCCGCCGAGGAACAGCGCCATGACCACGAACAGCACCGCGAGGATCACGATGTTGCCGATCGACTGCAGGCTGAACGCCACCGCCCCGTACAGCGGGTTCCCGCTCTCCGCGGCGTCCCGGAACATCTGCCGGAACAGCGCGAACGGCCGTCCGATGAGGAAGGCCCCGATCAGCGCGCCCATGACCACCATCGGGGCGTTGGGGAACCGGCGGGCGAGGCGGGCGAACGGGTCGCGGACGAACCCCAGGGCGGCCAGGCCGATGTAGCACATGGCCAGCCCGATCACGCCGAACACGACCATCGACTGCACGCTCCGCGCCGACAGCTGCCCCGGTGCGTTCGGCGCCGTGGAGAACTGCGGCATCCCGGTCCCGACCAGGCCCACCAGCGCGCCGTAGAGCACCGAGACCGCGAGCATGCCGACCGAGAGCCACAGCAACGGCTTCAGCACGCGCCTGACCCGGTCGGCGCCACTCGTCGACTCCCCGAGCATCGGCGCCACGGAACCGAAGGCGGCGATGTTGCAGGCGGTGAACGTCCCGGCGACACCCGAGACGAACGCGAAGACGATCCCCGCCCACGCGCCGACGATCGGGGTCTCCTTGGCGTCGTGCCCGAGCAGTGCGTCGGCGACGTTGTCGCCGATCGTCTGGTCGACGAACTCGGCGGACCACACCACCGTGAGCAGGAACCCGGCGAGGGCGCTCAGCGCGACGACCAGGCCGCGGCGCCGGGGGAAGTGGCCGTTGACGAACGCGGACGTGGCCAGGGGCGTCCCCGACCCGCCGGACGTGCCCACGGCACCCGTGGTGCTCCTCCCGCGCATGGCGACCCCCTTCGTCCGACCTGGTCGGTCCCGGAACCCGTGTGCGTCGACGACCGCGCCCACCCGCGGCAGGGGGTGGGTCACGCGTCCTCCACATGATGCGCGAGGGCGATCACGCGGCACGTCTCCAGGCGTGCGCTCCGGTCCCGACCGCCGCACTGCCCGGAACAACCGGTCGCGGACACGGCGCTCTCGGAGAAGACACCGGGAGGGGGTCGGTGCAGGCTGGGTCGGTATGACGTCCGCGGAGGAGACCCAGGCGATCGGGGATGTGGTCGGATGCTGGTGAGCGTGACCGGTGGGACCGGGTTCACCGGTTCCGCCTCCACCGCGGCCCCCGCGGCCGCGGGCCACCGGGTCCACGTCCTCGCCGGGAACACGTCGGCCGCGGACGTGGCCCGGACGCCCGGCGCGCGGCACGTCCGCGACGCCGCAGCCGTCCACACCGGACTCCACGCCGCACCCGACGGGGGACGACACCGGTCCGCGGCGGGTCACCACGTGGCGCACCTCCTGGGAGACTCGGATGACTGACGTGTCGGATGTCGGGATCTGGCGGCGGAACACCTCGGACGAGGTGGAGTCGCTCGACTTCGTGCCCGAGCCGGTGACGAGACGCCCGCCGCCCCCGGCGGTCCCCGGGCCGCCGATCCCGAGGATGCCCGCCCCGCGCACGATGGCGTCGATCCGGGAACGGCTCGCCGAGTTGCGGGAGCGGGTGCTCGCCGGGGACGCCGCCGGGGTCGAGCGGCAGCACGCGCTCGGCAAGAGGACCGCGCGCGAGCGGCTGGACATGCTGCTGGACGAGGACTCCTTCATCGAGATCGACCTGTACCGGCAGCACCAGGCCAGGGGCATGAAGATCTCCGAGAACCGGCCGCACTCCGATGGCGTCGTGGCGGGCTCCGGCACGATCCACGGCCGTCGCGTCTTCGTCTACTCGCAGGACTTCTCGGTCTTCGGCGGCTCCCTCGGCGCGGCGCACGCGTCGAAGATCCACAAGGTGATGGACCTGGCGATCGCGACGGGGTGCCCGATCATCGGGCTCAACGACAGCGGTGGCGCCCGCATCCAGGAGGGCGTCATGGCCCTCGACGCCTACGGCGGGATCTTCCGGCGCAACGTGGCGGCGTCGGGGATAGTGCCCCAGATCAGCGTCGTGATCGGCCCGTGCGCGGGCGGGGCGGCGTACTCCCCCGCGCTCACCGACTTCACGTTCATGGTGCGCGACACGGCCAAGATGTACCTGACCGGTCCGGACGTGGTGGAGGCTGTCAGCGGCGAGCGGGTGACGCACGAGGAACTCGGTGGCGCCGAGGTCCACGGCAGCCTGTCGGGGGTGGCGACGTTCGTCCACGACGACGAGGAGTCGTGCCTGGAGGACGTGCGCTTCCTCGTCTCCCTGCTGCCCGGCAACAACATGGACGGGCCGCCGGAGGGCGAGCCCGTGGGCGCGACCTCCGACGTGCGGCCCAGGCTGGCCGAGATCGTACCCCCCGAGCCGAACAAGCCCTACGACATGCGCGCGGTCGTCGCCGAGCTCGTCGACGACGAGGAGTTCCTCGAAGTGCACGAGAACTGGGCGCGCAACATCGTCTGCGGGTTGGCCAGGATCGACGGGCAGGTGGTCGGCGTGGTCGGCAACCAGCCGATGGCCTTCGCGGGTGTGCTGGACTCCGCGGCGGCGCAGAAGGCCGCCCGCTTCGTGCGGTTCTGCGACGCGTTCGGCATCCCCCTCGTGACCCTGGTCGACGTACCCGGGTTCCTGCCGGGCAGCGAGCAGGAGCACGGCGGCGCGATCCGGCACGGGGCGAAGCTGCTCTACGCGTACTGCGAGGCGACCGTGCCGCGCATCCAGGTGATCATCCGCAAGGCCTACGGCGGGGCCTACATCGTGATGGACTCGCGTTCCATCGGCACCGACCTCTCCCTGGCCTGGCCGACCAACGAGATCGCGGTCATGGGCGCGGAGGGCGCGGTGAACGTCCTGTTCCGCAGGGAGCTGGCCGCCGCGGCGGACCCGGTCGCCCTGAGGGCCGAGCTCATCGCCGAGTACACCGAGCAGCTCATGCACCCCCGCTACGCCGCGGAACGCGGACTGGTCGACGACGTGATCGACCCCGTCGAGACCAGGGCCGCCGTCGCCCGCGGGCTGCGGATGATGGCGACGAAGCGGCGGACGGCGCCCGCGCGCAAGCACGGCAACGTGCCGCTGTAGCCGACCGGAGGGCGGTCACCACCCCGGCGCACCCGCGCGCCCGGGGCGGGTCACGGCGGTGTGCCGGGAAGGCCCGCCGGCCCCGTGACCGCCCGTGCCCGGGTGGTGGCCGTCGTGCCCTCCGCCGCTCCCGAGCCGGTCTCCGCCGGGGCGCCGGGGGCTCCGGCCTCGACCAGGCCGTCGAGCTCCTTCGCGATGCGCCGCTTCGACGACCGCACGGACCTGGTGGCCGCCGCCGGGGTGTCTCCCACGCCGACCATCAGCGCGACGAGCTGCGACTCGAACAGGCTCGGACCGTCGTGGGTCGTGGTGAGGTAGCCGCCGAGTTCGAGCGTGACCAGGCCGTGCGTGGCGATCCACATCTGGTGGGCCACCAGTTCGGGGTCGGCGGTGCCGAACCGCCCGGCGCCGACGCACCTGGCCGCGCAGGCGACGACGTTCGACAGCGTGTACCGACCGTACTGGCGGTCCTCGTCCGTCAGGGAGAAGCCCGCGAGCGACGCGCCGCCGAACATCACCCCGTACAGGTGGGAGTTCTCCAGCGCGTTGATCCGGTACGCCCGGCCGAGCAGCGCCATGTCCGCCACCGGGTCGGAGGTCTCCCGGACCGAGGTCAGGTAGCGCTGGAGCCGGGCGAAGCCCTCGTGCACCATCTCGCGCACGAGTCCGGACATCCCGCCGAAGTGGGTGTAGACCGCCATCGTCGAACTCCCCGCGTCGGCGGCGATCCTCCTGGTCGACAGCGCTTGGGGGCCTTCGGCCGCCAGCAGTCGAGCGGCGATGTCGACGAGCGCGGTGCGTGCTCTCGGGTCCGAACGGCGTGGGCTCACTTGACAAGGTTACATCACAGCGCTATTTTATCCATAATACCGTTATGCTTTCTCGGTCCAGTACCGGCCGGAGGTACCACCGTGTTGACCAGGACCAGGGAACTCACGCCGCTCACATCGCTCGCGTCCACCGCGATCGGCCGGCCGACGTCCGCCGACGCGCTCCCCGTCGAGGGGCACCTGCCCGACGACCTCCGGGGCTGCTTCCTCCAGTCCCGCCCGCACCCCTCGCGCGGCGCGGGGGCGGCGTTCGGCGGGGCCGAGCTGATCACCGGCGTGCGGATCGGCGACGGGACGGCGCGGTGGTACCGGGCGCAGGCCCCCGGGACGTGCCCCTCCGCCGGCGCGGTGCCCGCACCGGCCCCGTGGGCCCGTCCCGGCGCACCGGGGACCAGGCTGCTCGCCCAGCCGGTGCAGGACCCGGCGACCTGCCAGTGGCACACCATCGCCACGACCGCGGGCTCGACGGTGGCGGAGCACCTCGTCATCGGCCGGTCGGGCGCCGCGAGCCCCGCCCGGTCGTTCTCCCTCGGCGCGCCGACGCTGGTGACGACCCTCGCCCTGACCCGCGATCACCTCGTGGTCTTCGACCTGTCGGTGGTCCACGACCGCGCCGCCGAGCTGGTGGGGCTGCGCCCGCCCTACTCGTGGCGCGCGGACAAGCCCGCCCGCATCGGCCTGCTGCCCAGGAACGCCGAGCACGCCGAACCGCGGTGGTTCCCGGTCGCGCCCGGCTTCACCTCCCAGGCGGTGAACGCCTTCGAGGAGGACGGGAAGGTCGTCGTGGACGCCGTCCGCCACGACGGCGCGTTCGACGGCGGACCGGCTCCGCGCCCCCACCTGGGGCGCTGGACCCTCGACCTGGCCACGGGCGCGGTGACCGAACGACGACTGGTCGAGGCGGTCGACACGGCGGGCATCGACCCGGCCGCCTGCGGCCGCGCGCACCGGTACGTACACGGGACCAGCGGCCACACCGTGTTCCGGCACGACCTGCGGACGTCCACCTCGCAGGTCCACGACCTCGGCGCCGGTCGGCGCGGGGGGCGACCGGTCCTCGTCGCGGGCAGGACCGGTGATCGGCTCCTCGTGGTCGCGGAGGACCCGGGTCGGCGGAGCAGCGCCCTGCTGGTGTTCGACGCGCACGACCTGGCGGCCGGCCCGTGCGCGTCGATCCGGCTGCCCGGGGCGTTCCCCGCGGTGGACAGGACCACCTGGCGGTCCGACGAGGAGCGGAGCCCCTGGTAGGCGCGATCGGCGGGCCGCTCCGGCGCGGGGCGGCCCGGCCGCCCGCCGGGAACCGCGCGCCACCCGGTGCACGACGACCGAGGTCGCCGTCCCCGACTCGTGTGAACGCGTCGGCGACGGCGACCTCGGTCGTCGTGCGGCGGTGGTGCGCCAGGAGAGGAGAAGTCGCGGGGTCGACCCCCGCGCACTCCGGGGTGGCGGACCGCGTCGGTGCGGGAGCGCCCGTCAGGCCTTGAACTGGCCCGGACGCCTGCCCTCACCGGCGGGACCGCGGTAGGCCTGCGCGATGTCCAGCCAGGCGTCGGCGTCCGGGCCGGTCGCCGTGAGCGCGAGGTCGTCGCGGTGGCGGCGGCGCGTGGCGAGCAGGCACAGGTCCTCGGCGGGACCGGTGATCTTCTGCTCGGCCTCGACCGGCCCGAACTCCCACGTGGCCCCCGACGGGGCGGTGAGCTCGAACCGGAACGGCGCGGACGGCGGGGTCAGGCCGCGGGCCTGGTAGCCGAAGTCCCAGGTGAGGGTGACGAACAGGGCGAGCCACCACAGCCGGTCGGTCCGCTCGCGGGTGACGCCGAGCGCGTCGGCGACGTCCTGGCCGTGGGCGAACATCTCCATCATGCCCGCGGAGGCGAGCACCGCCGGCGGGAGCGGCCGGACCAGCCAGGGCACCACCTGGTCGGCGGGGACCGCGGCCAGCGCCTTGATCGCCGTGTCGGTCTCGCTGCGCCAGCGCGCCCGCAGCGCCTCGGGCGCGTAGCCGGCGTACTCGGCGAGCGCGGCGTTGACCGCGCCGTCGAAGTCGCTCGCGGCCTTCGCCGCCATGGCGCCGAAGAGCTCGGCGTCGGAGGCGGCGGTACCGGCGAGGCGGAAGATGAACGCCAGGTGCGCGACCTGGTCCGCCACCGTCCACCCGGGGGCCGGGGTCTCGCGCCGCCACGCCGCCTCGTCGATGCCGGTGATGAGTTCCTCGAACTCCTCGGCCTCGGCGGTCAGGTCGGAGATCACGTCTCGCTGAGTCACACGCCTCTTCCTCTCGCCCGTCGCTTGCGTCCATCCCGAGGATGACCGGGACGGGTCGCGCTGTCTTCTCGGTGCATGCCGTCCGATGTGGGGGGTCCGCGACCGGCCGGTCGCGAACGCGGGTGCGGCCGGAGCCGGTCAGGCCGACCTGGCCGCGGGCGGTGGGTCGTACCGGTGCATCCGGCCCCCCAGGAACAGCAGGGCCTCGCCCGTCCCGCAGCTGGCTTCCCGCACCAGGCCCAGGAAGATCGAGTGGTCGCCGCCCTCGTAGACCTCCTGGAGGTCGCACTCCAGCCACGCGAGGGAGCCGGAGAGCAGCGGCACGCCGGTGTGGCGCCCCGGGAACCAGTCGACCTGGTCGAACTGCGCCATGCCCTCCGGACGACCTCGGCTCGCGAAGTACCGCGCCAGCCCCTCCTGCTCACCGCCGAGCACCGAGACGCCGAACCCGCGCGCGTCGAGGATCGTCCGGTGCATGCGCGCGGTCCTGGCCACGCAGCACAGCACCATCGGCGGGTCGAGCGAGACGGACGTGAACGCGTTCGCCGTCATGCCGTGCGCCTGCGCACCGCGTGCGGTGAGCACGGTGATGCCCGTGGTGAACCGCGCCATCACGTCGCGCAGCTCGCGCTTGGCCGCTTCCTGGTCCGCGGCGGTGCGCAGGACCGCCACCGGGTCGCCGCCCTGGTGCGCCTCGTGCTGCCCGGCGCTCACCAGGACCCCCGCGAGTCCGCGGCGGGGGTGCCCGGTGGCACCGCGTGGTCTTCGGTCCTGCGCGTGCACGCGATCCGCTTCTTGCCCCTGGCCACCAGGCCCTCCCGCCGGTCGACGATCCGCACGCAGTCGGAGGCGGGCTCCACCAGCATCTCCGAAATCCGCCTGCCGCAAGGACATCAGGCAGGAAGTGCGGGTGCAGTCCCGGTGTTCGACACCGCCCGACTGACGAACCTCAGCGTGCAACAGGGTTCGACGACGGTGCCACTCCCCCTGTGCGGCAGGGCGCGGCCGGTGACGCCGGGCTGACGAGCCGCCGTCGGCGCATTCCGGGATATCCCCGGCGACCGCGCACCGCCTTACGCTGCCGGGAGAAGCACGGTGGACGAGCAGGCGGTGCGACCCGAGGCCGAGGTGCCGGAAGCACCCGAGGAGAGCTGGGAGGACCGACATGGCGCCGATCCTGGGAGGGCTGCGCAGGTTCGCGCTGACCCCGGAACTGCGCTCGGTGACGTTCGCCGAACGCGGCTTCCCGGCCGCCGGGACCCCGGCGGCCGAGCACCTGGAGTCGATCCCGCAGTCGGTGATCTGCGGTTTCGAGTGGGGCATCGAGCAGCGCACGCTCTGGGACGTCGAGCGGCGCCTCGCGACCGTGTCGCCCGAGCTGCGCGGGTTCGCCTACGAGGGTGCGGCGATGGCGTACGCGGTGCGCGACGCGATGGCGGGTGGGAAGGGCACGCGGACCAAGGAACTGCTGGAGGGACCAGGTCTCCAGCACCTCTTCCTCACCTACATCGGCATCGGCTTCGCGATGGCGCGGCTGCCGAGGCCGTTGTGGCGCAACATCATGCCGGACCTCGAAGGTGTGCCGTTCTTCCCGACGATGAGCTGGCTGGCCGTCGACGGCTACGGGTTCGACAAGGCCTACTTCCACACCGCGCGGGTGGTCGACGCGCAACGGCCGTTCAAGCCCTACCCGTGGACCGGTCGCGCGGACTACTTCCCGCGTGCCGCCGACCAGGGCGTCGGGCGTGCGCTGTGGTTCATCCAGGGCGCGCGGCCCGAGGAGGTCGCCGCGGCGGTCGCCGCGTTCCCGGAGGCGCGTCGCGCCGACCTGTGGAGCGGAGTCGGCCTCGCCGCCACGTTCGCGGGCGGCTGCCCGGCCGAGGGGCTCACCAGGCTGGTCGCGCTGGCGGGCGAGCACGCCGACGAGGTCGCGCTGGGCGCGGTGTTCGCCGGCACCGCCCGCACCGCGGCGGGCTACGTGCCCGAGCACAGCGCACTCGCGGTGGAGGCGCTCACCGGCGGCTCGGTCGAGGAGGCGGTCATGCTCGCCGCCACGGTCGCGGTCGAGCCCGGGGACGTGGGCCCCGGCGAGAGCCCGGCCTACGAGCTGTGGCGCGAGCGGATCAGGGAGCACTTCCGGCGCTCCGCGTCGAAGGCCGCGTGAGCACGGCCCGCACCCCGCCCCGAGTTCCCGCAGTCCCGTGGTCCCCGTGGTCCCGCAGCCCCCCGCTCCCCGGAAAGAGCGAAGCCCCGCCCGGCGACGTGCTGGGCGGAGCCTTCTCCCCAGTGATCTGTCAGGCCACCGTCGGGGTGGTTTCCGCGATCGCGCGGTAGGCCACGGTGCTGATGGCCACCATCGCCTCGTCGAGCTGTGCCAGCAGCGCGGGCGGGTCGAAGATCGACTTCCGCCGCAGCCACACGTCGAGGGGGCGCACCGGCCTGCCCTCGGTGACCTTGATCGGGCCCGACACGGAGACGTACGCGTCGTGGTCCGCGTCGATGCCGATCCCGGCGCCGACGGCGCGCGCGATGAGGTACCACGTGCCGTCCGGCACGTCGGCGATGGCGAACTCGCCCGCGCCGTCGAGCGTCGCGTGCCGGACCGGGAGGCCCTGGGCGATCCGGTCGGGGAACAACCCCATCACGACCCGGCTGGGCAGGAACTCCGGCGGGTGGTGCAGGGTCCCGCGCAGCACCGGGTACCGCCCGAAGCCCTGCCGGCCGGTGCGCGGGTGGTCCTCCAACGGGGCGACGTACCCGCAGTTCTTCCGGTACGTCGTCGGCGAGACACCGACGCTCAGGCGGAACCGGGAGCTGAAGGTGCCGATGCTGTTGTAGCCGACCACGTGGCTGATGTCCGCCACCGTCAGCGAACTCGTCAGCAGCAGCCGCTTGGCCTCCTGGAGGCGCAGCGCGGACAGGAAGCGACGCGGCGAGATCCCGGTCACCCGCAGGAACATCCGTGAGAAGTGGAACTTGCTGAACATGGCGGTACGCGCCATGTCGTCGATCGTGATCGATTCCCCCAAATTATTCCGCATAGCGCGAATTACTCGTTCGACCGACTCCACAATAGAACCGTCCATAATTCCGCCCGATCACTCGAGAGATTGACCCAACCGCTCGGCCCGGTCGACCGTAAGTTGGCGCGAATTTGTGCGCAACCACCTTCCGCACCGGCTCGACAGCGGGACCACCCATGCTTCAGCGGCGATCCACAACGACTCAACAAACCGTGTTCCCCCAGGTGAGCAGCACCACACGCGGGGGTCGCACGGGGAGAGATGCATGATTGACAATCGGCACGCAGGATTGAAAAATCGGCTCGCGACCCAGACAGGAGGACCCGTGGGAGCAGTCGCAGAATCGGACGACCAGGTCCAGAAGAGCACCTTGGAAGCCTTTGCCGACACAATTCTCCCGGGCGTCAAGCGCAGCCCGGACGACCGTGCGATCGCCGGTGTCTGCGACGATCCCGGCGCCGTGGAGGCCGGTGCGCTCGAACTGCTCAACGACCCGGCGACGGGGGTCGCCGCCGGACTCGGTCCCCTGTCCCAGGCGCTCAACGCGCACGCGGTCGCGTACGCCGGCGAGCACGGGCTGGCCCTCGACGAGGACGTACCTCCCTTCGTCGCGCTGGACTACGAGAACCGCGTGGCGCTGGTCGAGCGGCTGACCTCGCCGGGACACCCGGAGCAGAGCGGCTGGGTGCTGCTCGCGATGTTCAGCAACATGGCCTTCGACAGCGCCGCGCACCTCAGCACGGGCGAGGCGATCGCCAACGGCCACCCCGGCCTGCTCCAGATGGGTTTCGCCAAGCCGGACAGCGATGGGCTGTGGCGATTCCCCGACTTCAGCTATGGCCGGGAACTGGCCAAGCGGCACCCCGAAACGACGGAATCCGGGAGCCCGGCATGAGTGCGGTGGAGAGTACCGACGTCCTGATCGTCGGCAGCGGCTTCGGCGGGTCGATCACGGCCTACCACCTCGCGGCGGGAGGCGCGAAGGTCGTCGTCCTGGAACGCGGACCGTGGTTGGAGGGCAAGGACTTCGACCACGACTACCTCCTCGGCAAGTCCTACACGCGGGTCTTCGACTTCGTGGCCGGGGACGGGATGAGCGTCCTCGGCGGGAACTGCGTCGGCGGCGGCAGCGTCGTCTACTTCGCCGCGCTGCCGCGCGCACCCAGGTACGTCTTCGAGCGGCAGGGTTCGATCGGCCGCCGCGTCTGGCCCGCGGCGATCACCCGCGACACCCTGGAGCCCTGGTACGACCGGGTGTCCGAGGTGCTGCCGGTGAGCCAGCAGAGCTGGGACGACATCAGCTACGCGGGCGGGTTGTGGGCGGCGGCGTGCAACCACTCGGGCCACACCGCGAACCCGGTGCCGGTGGGCATCGACACCGCCAAGTGCACCAACTGCAACTGGATGATGGCCGGCTGCCGGTTCGACGCCAAGCGGTCGATGCTGTTCAACTACCTGCCCGCGGCGCTCTCGCACGGCACGGAGATCCGGCCGCTGCACGAGGTCCAGAAGATCTCGCGCAACGAGGACGGCGGCTACCGCGTCCACTACAACAACATCGACGAGGTCGACTACCGGGTCGCCACCGGCAGCGGCGTGATCGACGCGAAGATCGTCATCCTCGCGGCGGGCGCGGGCGCCACCCCGGTGATCCTCCAGCGCTCCGAGGAGGAGCTCGGCGCGATGCCGCACGGCGTCGGCCGCTACTTCTCCGGCAACGGCGAGCGCCTCAACACCGCGATCATCAACGAGGAGCGCGTCGGCGAGGTGCTCGGCCTGCGCAGGCCTAACGGTGCGGTGTACGAGGCCAACCAGATCGGCAAGGGTCCCGTCGTCGCGTGCTGGGACAACGTGGACGGCAGCAAGCCCGAGTACTCCCGCTTCTCCATGGAGCAGCTCTACTTCCCGCCGGGTCTCGGCACGATCCTCGCCCAGGTGCCCGGCAAGAGCGGCGCCACCTGGTTCGGCAAGGAGAAGAAGGAGATGCTCAAGCGCTGGAAGTCGTGGCTGACCATCTTCCTCATGACCGAGGACGACAACGAGGGCGTGTTCGGCCCGCCTCCCCCCACCGGCAACGCCTACCGCATCTCCCAGCAGATGCTCGGCAAGGGGCCGCTGCGCTACGACCCGACGCCGAACACGCTGCGGGGCTGGGCGGAGGCCGACGCGGCGGCGAAGGAGATCCTGGAGAAGGACGGCCTCGCCACCGTCGCCCCGTGGACGAACGACCTGGTGGGTGCGTACACGGTGCATCCGTTGTCCTCCTGTCGGATCGGGGACGATCCCGCGACCTCGGCGCTCGACGACCGCCACGAGTTGCGCGGCCATCCCGGCATCTTCGTCACCGACGGATCCTCCGTGCCGACCGCGCTGACCGTGAACCCCGCGCTCACGATCGCCGCGCTCGCGGAGCGCGCCGTGCCCGGCATCATCGAGGCGGCGCGGAGCCGCGGCGTCGACGTGACCTACGGCGCCCCGCTGCCCAACGGGGCGGCGAGCCGCCCGGTGACCGGTTCGGCCGCGTGACCCTGACCGGTTGAGCCGACCTCGTCGGCCGGACCCGGGTGGTGCTCGTCGCGACCGCGACGGGCACCACCCCGCGGTGCCGGCCCGGCGGGTCAGGCCTTGAACATCACGGACCTGTCCTCGACCGAGGCCTGACCCGTGAGGATCGCGTGGTGCAGCTGGCGCACCCAGGGCGACGGCTCGACGCCCGACTGCTCCACCATCTCGTCGCGCAACCTGCGGTAGACCGCCAGCGCCTGGCTCTGCCTGCCGCTGCGGTACAGCGCGACCATGTGCTGCACGTGGAAGTTCTCCTGCATCGGGTACCGCGCGCACAACGTCGCGAGCTCGCCCAGCAGCTGGTGGTGGCGGCCGAGCGCGAGGTCGGCCTCGATGCGCAGGTACAGGTCGCCGAGCCGGTTCTCGTCGAGGCGCATCGCCTCGATCGCCAGCTGCGGCCCGAGCGGCACGTCGGCGAGCGCGGGGCCGCGCCACAGGCGCAACGCCTCGGCCAGCGTGCGGGACGCGCGTTCGTGGTCGCCCTCGTTGACCGCCTGACGCCCGGCGGCCGAGAGCTCCTCGTAGCGGAACGCGTCCACCGCGCTCGGCTCCACGTTCAGCAGGTAGCCGGTCCGCCGCGTGATCAGGATGTCCTTGGACGTCAGGCCGCCGTGGCGGGCGAGCGCCGTGTCCAGGTTCCGGCGCAGCTTCAGGACGTAGGTGCGCAGGGTGGACACCGCGGTGCGGGGCGGGTTGTTGACCCAGATCTCCTTGACGAGGGCGTCCGCCGTCACCACCCGGCCGGCGTTGAGCGCCAGGACCGCCAGGAGCTGGCTCGGTTTGCTCGCGGTCGGCACGATCGAGACACCGCCAAGATCGACTGCAAGAGGGCCGAGCACGACGATTTCGATTCGCATGTACATTCTCCCCAGAATTTTCTTTTGATTTCACACTGAGCCGATAACCACGAACCTACTTTCCGATTCGGCGAAGGGCGTCCACCGAGTGGTCGGGTCCCCGCGGAACGCGCGGGACACGCTTGGTCGTCCGGGCGGAACGGGTGTCACGTCCACCGATCAGGCCGCGCCGGGGCCCTCGCGACGACGGGAGGGAACCGGTGGACGGCCCTCCGCGACGCACCACGCGCGGGGACCAGGACGTGCGATCCGGGCTCGACCCGGCCCGACCGGCGGCCACTCGTGGCCGGTTTCGCGGCGGACCCGCCTCGGTGGTGCACCCCTCTGCACGCGGCGGTGCGCCGACCGCCGCTCCCGCCGGGTCGCAGGTCCGTCTCGATCATCGCGCTCGCCTCCGTCAGCCGACTCCCGACGGTCACCCATCTTCCGGAAGCCGCTACTGACTTTCCTTCGGTCCGCTATCGAGCGGCGATAGGAAGCGCAATAGATCGCCTATGCATTTTGTCCGGACATGGTTGCACAGTTCCGTCCTCGACGAAGTCCATTCGGCCAATTGGGATGGGATCCGATCCGCGCACCACTGTTCGATCTTGGCCGGTGGCGGACTCGGAAGATCGGGATCGTGGCGGCGCCGAACCGTCGCCGCCGCCGTTCACCAGCGGTGATCGACGCGATCGGGACAGGAGGCGCGGTCCGGGCGGAGTTGAATGTGACAATCCCTCTAGTTTCTGATCGGTCGACAGCCCCTTCCATCGGGGTGCGAGCCGGGAAACGTCGGTGTCCGAGGCGTCGATCCGGCCGACGCCCCGGCGTCGCGGGACGCCCGCACCGCTCCCGCGTCCGGCGCCCGACCGGCCGGTGCGCACCGCTTCCCGCTGGTCAGAGGGGATTCCGGGCCGTTCCCCGACTGCCGGACGACGCCGGGGACGGTTCGCGACCGGGCATCCGGAGGGGGCGACCACCGGGCAGGCGGTGCGCGGTCGGCGACGCGCCCCCGTTGCCGCGGAATCGCGAGCCGGAGGTGCCCGCGCCGGCACGACCGACCCCGTGGCCGATCTCCACGACGTTCAACGGCACGGGCGCGGGAAGGCGCTCGGTCTTCCCGGCGCGGATCGCCGGCGGGAAACGCCCCGGCCGAACGCCGGTGGCCGGGAAAATCCGCGGGAAGTGGAATTCGGCGAACACCGCCGTTCCTCGACGGCCTTCCCCACGACTTTCTCCACCAGTCCTCCTATCGCCTCGGAGACGAGCGCGCCGCGGGACTTCGGGACCCCGCGTCAGGCGCCCCTCGTCCGACTGCGACGGCGCGCTCCGGCCGGACCGGACGGCGAGCGGGCACCGCCCCACGGGCACCCCGCCGCACGACCCGGACCGCCGAACAGCGGCTTCGGCGGACACGGACGACGCGGCCCCGGCCCCGCACCCCGCCGCGAACGGACCCACCGCCGATCGACGACGCCGTCGCGGAACCGGGCCGGCCACCCGACAACCCGCGGACGGGACGACCTGCTCGCGGCGGACCGGTCCGACGGACCCACCGCCGTCCGCGACGTCCCGGTCCGCACCGACCGGGTTCCGCGAGCACGCCGCTCCCATTCGGGAAAGGCCCGGAGGGCGTCCTCCGGGCCCTTCCCGGATTGCCCGGTGAACGACGCGTGGACTTCCCCGCGGCGATCCGGTGGGGCTCGGGGTCACGTCCCGGGCGACGAGTTGCCCACCACGTCGGACCTGCCCCCGGCGAGCCAGGTGCTGACCCGCCGCGCCGCCGCCATGCTCGCCCACGCGGTCAGCTCGACGAGCGTGTCGTCGCCGGGCGCGGTGCGCCGGAACTCCTCGACGACCGCGTCGTCGACCTGGTAGGAGGCCAGGGCGACGAGCAGCGCCAGCTTGCCCGCCGCCCGGTCGGCCGGCGGGAGCGTGGCGGTCAGCTCGTCCGACCACGACCTGCTGATGCCCGGCGCTCCCCCGTCCCAGGTCGACAGCCGCGCCCCGACGAGCGCGCGCACGCTCTCCGGCACGGACCGGGCGCCCGCCGCGTCGACCTCGGCGTAGGCGCGGGCGAACGCCTCGGCGACCACCGGGTTCGACCGGGCCCAGTCGAGGTCGCCCGGCAGCGGCGCCGCGGGGAGCAGGTCCAGCGACTCGCCCGCGACCGGGCCGTGCGCACCGGGCCGCATCACCCCGCCGAGCACCTTCCTGGCCTTCGGCCTGGCCGACTCCGGCACGTGCGACGGGAGGGGCGAGTCGCCGAGGAAGACGTTCACCACGCGGTTGTAGTAGTGGAAGGCGACCGCGACGCCGATCAGCTCGGCCGCCTGCTCGGGCGGGAACGGCGCCGCGACCCGGGCCCCCGCGGACGCCGACGCGCGCGCCCACTCGGTCACCACGTCCCGGCCGGCGCCGGCGGCCGGCAGGGCGTCCAGCGTCATGCCGTGCACGTCCGCGCAGTACGGGCAGGAGTTGGCGAGCGACACCCCGGTGGCCACCGCCTCCTTGTCCGCCCGCTCGGCGACGCCGTCCGCCAGCAGCGTCTCCCGCAGGACCATCCACGACGCGGCCAGCGTCCCGGGGGACGCCGAGTGCAGCGCGACCGGCGGCGCGAGCATCTTGAAGTCGCGCTCCACCTGCCGGTACACCCGCGCCACCAGTCCCGTGGCGTGCCGGCGCTTGACCACGCGCACGTGGCGGGTGTCGTTCAGCGACCGGCGCACCGCGAAGCGGACCAGCACGGCAACCATGACCACTCCTCACTCAGGCGGAAGGGGTCGCGCGGGCCAGCACGGCGCCGACGACGAAGTCCGGGTACTGCTCGGCGATCGCGTCGACGTCCGGGAGGACCCGCACGTCGCCGAGCCCGGCGGCCTCGAAGGTGGCCCGCCAGGCGGCGGGCGTCAGGAAGCCGTGCGTGGGCCGCCGCACCGGGTCGGTGGCGACGTCGGTGAAGCTGTCCAGGAAGTCGAAGATGACCTCGGCGTGGATGGGTCGCGAGAATTTCGTCGGGCGGACGCACTCGGACACCACGACCGTGCCGCCGGGCTTGAGCGCCTTCGCCGCCTCGCGGACGACGAAGTCCATGTCGTGCGCCACGTGGAAGCAGTTGACCGCGTAGACCACGTCGAACGTGCCCGGCTCGACCCCCTGCGGCTCCCACGGCAGCGTCATGTCCACCCGTGCCGGCTCCACGACCGTGGACGGGGACGCCGCGGCCTTCGCCGCCCGGTCACCGTGCCGGGCGAACGTCTCCGCCACCTCGGTGAAGCGGTAGCGGGTGATCGCCGGGCCGAGGGTCCGGAGCACGTGCTCGGCCGCGCTGCCGCAGCCGCCGCCGATCTCCAGGACCTCGAACGGGCCGCCGTCCGGCGGCACGAGCCGCGACAGCGCCTCGGTGCCGACCGCGTTGTTGATGGCGTAGAGGAGGTTGTCGTTGGAGAAGTACTTCAGCCACAGCGGCAGCTTGTCGGGCGCGAAGAGGATCTCGTCGCCCGACGCCTCACCGGCGAAGAAGCGCTTCGCCTCGTCGACCAGCGTCCGCAGGATCTCCACGGCCACGGCGGCCCCCGGCTCGCGCTCGGCCAGCTCGGCCGCGACCGTGTCGAAGTCGGGCGCCGCCGTCCCGCCGCGGTAGTAGCGCCCGTCCTCGCGCTCGAACACGCCCGCGAACGTGAGCTTCTCGTACAGGAACGCCAGCGGGACGGTCCTGCGCCAGGGGATCGACAGGTCCTTCTTCGCCTGCTGGACCGTGATCCCCGACGCCGTGGGCAGCGCGTCGATCGAACCCAGGATGCGGTGCGCGGTCGCGTCGACGAGGCGCGAGAACGTCTCGTTCGCCGCGAGGAAGCGGAACGAGAAGAGGCCGCGGACCCGCTCGTCGGCGATGGCGGCGCGGAGCTTCGCGAACTCCGCCGCCTTCGGGTGCTCGGGGTTGGTCATGGTGTTCACCGACTTTCCGGGAGGTCGGACCGCTCAGGCCGCCCGGCTGGTGGGCGCGGGCCAGTCGCGGACGGTCATGGGGAGGCCACCGCCGAGGCGGAGCGACATCATGGGCTCCGGCTTGACCCGGTAACCGGGCACCGGTTCGAGCTTCAGGTCGCGCATCAGCGTGGAGATGATGAAGGCGGCCTCCATCGTCCCCAGGTGGTTGCCGACGCAGAACCGGGGGCCGGCGCCGAACGGGATGTGCGCGTAGCGCGGCCGGTCGGTCTGGACCCCCGGTTCGAACCGCTCCGGGATGAACCGCTCCGGCTCCGGCCAGTACCTCGGGTGCCGGTGCAGGGTGTACGGGCAGATCAGGACCTCGGCGCCGGCCGGCACGCGGTAGCCGCCCACCTCGTCCTCGGCGAGCGCGCGCCGGGGCAGGATCCACACCGGCGGGTGCAGGCGCATCGCCTCCTGGAGCACCATGTTCGTGTACCGCAGCCTGGTCAGGTCCGCGTAGGACGGGCGGCGGTCGCCGTACACCGCCACCGCCTCCTCGTGCAGCCGCTCCCGGACCTCCGGGTGCCTGCCCACGAGGTCCAGCGTCCAGCCGACCGTGCTGGCCGTGGTCTCGTGACCGGCCAGCAGCAGCGTCACCAGCTCGTCCTGCATGCGGCGGTCGGCGACCCGCCGGTCGCCCTCCTTGGCGGTGGAGGCGATGAGCCGCGTCAGCACGTCGTCCCCGGACTCGACCGGGTTCGCCTTCCGCTGCGCCACCAGGGCGCCCACGATCCGCTGGAGGTCGCTCCGGGCCCAGCGGAACGCCCGCTGCCCCTTCAGCGGGAGCCACCGGGGGATCATGCCGAGCGTCTCCATCTCGAACATGGCCTGGTCCTGCACGGCCTCGAACGAGTGGCCCACCGAGTCGAACTCGCCGAGGTCGGCGTCGAGCAGCGTCCTGCCGAGCACGCCGAGGGTGAGCGCCGTGACCTCGGACAGCACGTCGACCGGTCGGGCGGCGCCCAGGTGGGCGCGCAGCCGCGCGACCAGCCCGAGCGCCTCCTCGACGATGACGTCCGCCTGGCCCGCGATCCGCTTGTGCTGGAACACCGGCTGGATGGTGCGCCGCTGCTCCTTCCACAGGTCGCCCTCGCTGGTCAGCAGCCCGTCGCCCAGCGCGCGCTTGGCCTCGGTGTAGCCGATGCCCTTGTGGTAGTTCGCCGCATTGTCCGCCAGGACGTGCTTGGCGTGGTCGGGGTGGTTGAAGATGTAGAGCTTCTTCGGACCGATCGCCACCCGCACCGCGTCGCCGTACTCGCGGACCGCCTCGCTCATCAGGCCGAGGCGGTCCGCGCGGAGCTGGCGCAGGATGCCCAGGGCCGCCCGCCTGGGCGGCCCCGGGGGCACTCGGCCACCGCTCGTCGTCATGCCACGGCCGGGCGCGCGGCGTGCTTGCCCGCCGAGTCGCCGTTCTCGGAGACCACCACGATCGGCGGCGCGGCCTCGTTCTTCGCCTGCTCGGCCGCGGCGCGCTCCTTCGCCGCCTTGTCCACGAAGTGCAGGCCCCACAGGAACATGCCGCGGACCAGGCACACGAGCGCCGTGGCGATGAACAGGCCGTAGGCGATGTGCATGACCATGAACATCCCGTAGGCGACCGCCACGCCCGCGCCGAACGCGAACTGCGCGGCGGGCTTGGACGGCGTCGTGCCGGGGTCGGTCACCATGTAGTTGGTGTAGAGGATGAACGCCACGCCGGTCATGACCGCGAGCCCGCCGGGGATCGACGTGTCGAACAGGATGCCGCGGACGATCGCCTGGAGCGCGAAGAAGCTCAACCAACCGAAGATCAGCCACATGCGGTCGGTCAGCTTCGCGTTCAGCATCGTGCCCGTGATGATGATGATGCCGGGCAGGATCCAGCTGCCCCAGTCGTTCAGGCCCTCGGTGAAGTGGTACGGCGGCGCGATGCTGCCCCACGGGAACAGGATGAGCACCATCAGGATCCCGAAGTTGGACGGGTTCATGTAGTGCCGCAGCCTGCCGCGCACCGGGGCGCGCAGGATCCACTTCGCCGCCACCGCCAGGGTGACCGCGAACATCATCACCCAGATCCGGTCGTTGACGTAGATCAGCATGTTCAGCGCGATGGCGGTGATGTGCGTCGGGAGCAGGAACTCCACCAGTCCCTTGAAACCGCCGCCCGCGTAGCGGGGCGCCCGCCCCTCGACCTTGGCGCCGATGGTCTCCAGCGCCAGCTCGACCGCGTAGCCGGTGGCGACGGCCACGAAGGGCCAGATCCACGGCTGCTCGAACCCGAGGAAGAGGTAACCGGCGGTGTTGAAGATCGTGATCGAGATGGCGAACCTGCGGAGCGCCTTGATCACCTTGGGGTTGTGCTGCGGAGGCCCCCCGGCGGGCGGCTTCCCGTTGAGCTTCGCGTCCTGGACAACCATATCCGTCCTCACTTCTCCTCGGCCGAGTCGCCGAGCACGAACTCGTGCTTGCCCTGGCCGAGCTCGAACTCCTGCTTGTGGACCTCGCCCTGGCGGTCACGCCACTCCAGGCACACCTGGACGTCGCCCGCCGCGTCACCGAGCCCGATGTGGACCTCGGTGCTGCGCTTGCCGCCGTGACCGCTGCCGCCGTCGACCCGCTGGACGTACTTCTTGCCGTCGGCCGTGGTCACCGTGACCTGCGCGCCGGTGGCCGGCGAACCCGGTGCCGGCGCGGCGCCGGTGCTCGGCGCCTGCTCGCGGGTCAGCGACAGGTTCAGGTAGCCGCCCGGCTCGGGCGCCTCGTTGTGGTAGTACACCGGCTCGTCGAACTGGCGGGCCACCGCGAAGTCGAGCAGGCCGTCCCCGTCCGCGTCGCCGGTGGCGATGCCGCGGGTCGGGATCGGCACGGCCAGCCCCAGCTCGGGCGCCAGGTCGGTGTAGCGGCCGTCCTCGCCCTTGACGAAGAAGTGCAGCGTCTCGCTGCCCGCGAGGTCGTCGCCCGCGTTCGTGTTGGGCCAGAAGAACGGGTTGGACACCAGCGCGTCGTTGGACATCGCCAGCTCCTGGAGCTGCGGCCAGCGGTTCGTGGCGCCCCGGACGAAGCCGTTCGTCACGGCGATGTCGAGTTCACCGCGGTTGGTGAAGTCGGCGAGCTTGTTGTCCCACGACCAACCGGACCACGCGGTGCCGTTCTCGCCGCTGACGTCCTCGAACGGCGCCGTGCCGTCCCGCAGCTGCGCCTGGAGGTCCGTCTTGTCCTTGGCGGTGTTGACGTAGTGGAAGTTGCTCTCGACGATGCCCCACCCGACCGTCAGGTTCGACACGAACAGGTCGTAGAGGCCGTCGTGGTCGGTGTCGCCGAAGTCGACGCCCATGCCCTTGAACGAGTCGTCGCCGATCCGCTTGGACTTCGGCGTGCCGGGGGTGCGGCTCGTCTTGACGTTGGCGAAGCTCACCTTGCCCGGCTCGGACCTGTTGTGCAGCAGCCGGTCCTGGCCGAAGTCGTTCGCGATGTACAGCTCGGGCAGCAGGTCGCCGTCGACGTCGTTGGCGCTGACCGCGAGGGTCCAGCCGTTGCGGGCCTCCTCGGGCAGCGCGTCGTCCGGCACCGCCTCGAAGTCCACGGTCGGCTTCGCGCCCGCCGTCGCGCCCTTGCACAGCAGGATGTGCTTGCCGCCGCCGTTCTGCGCGTGCGACAGGGAGTGGTTCATCTCCACTCCCCCGTCCTTGGTCGGGTCGAGGACCGGGCTGTCGGGGAAGTAGTTGCCGACGAAGATGTCGTCGTGGCCGTCCCCGTCGAAGTCCGCGACCGTGGCGGCGTTGGAGTTCCACTGCGGGCCGTCGTAGCGCCCGTCCGGGCCGGCGTTGTCGCCGGCCACCGCCTCGACCGCCACGAACGCGTCCGCGGACAGGTCGGTGCGGTCCGCCGTCTGCAGGTGGATGACCGGGGTGCGGCCCCACATGTAGATCAGCAGGTCCAGCCTGCCGTCCTCGTTGAGGTCGGCGGGCACGCAGCCCATCGGGGCCATCACGTCGTTGACCGGCAGCGGGTCCGGGGTGAGCTCGAACGGCTGGTACCGGTCACCGCGCTCGTCTGGGACCGGGGTGACGATCACCTGGTCGGTGCGCGGGTCGACCACGCACAGGTCGTTGGGCAGGCCGTCGCCGTCCAGGTCGTTCATCGCGACCGCGGCGCCGACCGAGGAGATCCAGGCGTCGATGTGCTTGTACGCCTGGTTGACCGGTCGGATCGACTGCTGCTTGTCCGACGCGGGTAGCGCGACCCCGTGCTCGGCGAACCCGTACTTGGCCGCCATCTCGTTCCTGGTCTCCGCCGAGCTCTGCGGCAGGCTGACCACGAAGTAGGAAACGACGACGACCACGAGCGCGATGACTCCGGTCAACTGCCTGCGCAGCATGCCAAACATCTCTGTTCACACCTCCGTGGTGACGAGCGCGTCGGCGAGCCGTTGCCGCCAGACCTCGTACGCCGGTTTGTCGCCGCCCGCCCGGTGGTCGGGGCGGCATTCGTCGGCGAGCCCCGCCGCCTCCTGCGGGGTCATGCCGCAGAACACCCTGGTGGCCAGGACCGAGTGCGCCGGGACGATGCCGGCGCGCACCCGCGCGTGGGCGGCGAACGCGCTGCCCTGCGCGAGGTTGCCGCGGTGGTCGCCCGCGCGGGCGACCAGCGTGCGCAGGTCGCGCTCGGCCGCGGCCGGGTCGTCCCCGCCGCCCGCGTAGGTGGCCGCGAGCCCGATCCCGCTCCACAGGTCGTCGCGCCGCGCCGCGGGGAACGAGTCGACCAGGTCGGCGACCAGGACGGGGTCGGTGCCGCGGACGAACCACGAGGCGCGGCCGATGCCCTGGTCGATCGCGTGGTTGGCGTAGTCGCCGTGCGGACCGCCGGGCCACGGGAACTTCGGGTCCTGGTACTGGGCATCGACGTACCGGGCCGTGTGGAAGTAGGCCTGGTGGAAGCCGTAGCCGTCGAGCACCAGCGGCGCCAGCACCGGGTCCAGCGACGTCGGCTTCGGCCAGCGGAAGCGCGGGAGCCGCGCCATCGCCCAGCCGATCCCCACGTAGGCGAGGTACTGGTACCTCGCGCCCACCGGGGTCGCCAGGAACCGGCTGACGTTGTCCGAACGGCCGAACGGCAGCCCGTCGAGCATCGCGAGGCCCATGCCCGCGCCCTCGTAGGCGAAGCCGCGCAACCAGTCGGGCAACTCCTCCACCCGCGCCTCGGCCTCGGCCGGCGTCCGCGCCTCGACGGCGTGGGCGTAACCGGTGAGGAATGTCTTCCCGACGGTCTCGAGCCGTTCCTGGGCAGCCGGGCTTTTCTTGTGGAAGCCGCGCTTGTCAAGACTCGTCTCGGCGGTGCTCGGTGTGAGAAGGCGTCGCCGCAGCGCCCGCCATGAACTGGTCAAGTCATTCCCCTAACCATCATCGGGAACGGCGTGGTGATTTCCGCCGTCGATCGTCACACGACGTCGGACCGCTTACGACTTCAAACGTGCTGGATCGCACCCGCGGCGGGCCGGCGACGGGACGCGCGACACGGGGGCGAACGGACAATGGACATCACACATATCCACCGGCGTGCGGACGCACCCTTTCGACGCGCTCGGACGGCACACGGGGAGATGGCAGGCGCCGCACCACTGAGGCAACCTCGATGGGAAAGAACGCGCGTCGAGGACTGTCGTCGGACTCGGCTTCCTGCCGCGTGTGCGGCGCGGCGCAATTCTGCGCGCCGATTTGAGCCGAGTGGTCGTCGAGAATGGGCGGTACAGGTTGAGCACCGAGCGGATCGCGATCGTTGGCATCGGGCTTCGTTACCCCGACGCCTCCAGCACCCAAGACCTCTGGGAGAACGTCCTGGCCGGGCGCCGTGCTTTCCGCAGGCTGCCCGACCAGCGAATGAACCAAGCGGATTACTACTCGCCGGACCGGAGCGCACCGGATCGCTTCTACTCCACGAAAGCGGCGGTGCTGCGCGACTTCGAGTTCGACCGGCTCAAGTACAAGGTGGCGGGCAGCACCTACCGGTCGACCGACCTCACCCACTGGCTGGCGTTGGACGTGGCGGCGAACGCCCTGGCCGACGCCGGTTTCCCCAACGCGGAGGGCTTGCCGCGGCAGGCCACCGGCGTCGTCCTCGGCAACAGCCTCACCGGCGAGTTCTCGCGGGCGAACCTGATGCGGCTGCGCTGGCCGTACGTGCGGCGCACGCTCGCGGCCGCGCTGTCCGCGAAGGGCTGGGACGACGACGAGACGGCCGCGTTCCTGCGCGACCTCGAACCGGCCTACAAGGCACCGTTCCCGGCGATCGACGAGGACACCCTCGCGGGTGGGCTCGCCAACACCATCGCGGGCCGGATCTGCAACTACTTCGACCTGCGCGGTGGCGGCTTCACCGTCGACGGCGCCTGCTCGTCGTCGCTGCTGTCGATCACGACCGCGGCCAAGGCGTTGAGCGACGGCGACCTGGACGTCTGCCTCGCCGGTGGCGTGGACCTGTCCATCGACCCGTTCGAGGTGATCGGGTTCGCCAAGACCGGCGCGCTGGCCACGGGCGAGATGAAGGTGTACGACGCCGACTCGAACGGCTTCTGGCCGGGTGAGGGCTCCGGCGTCCTCGTGCTGATGCGCGAGGAGGACGCCATCGCCCGCGGTTCGCGGATCTACGCGTCGATCGCCGGCTGGGGCATGTCGTCGGACGGCAAGGGCGGCATCACCAGGCCCGAGGTCGCCGGCCACCGCCTCGCCATCAGCCGCGCGTACGGCCGCGCCGGGTACGGCGTGGAGACCGTCGCCTACTTCGAGGGCCACGGCACGGGCACCGCCCTCGGCGACGCGACCGAGCTGGAGGCGATCGGCTCGGCCCGGCGCGAGTCCGACCCTGACGCCCGGCCGGCGGCGATCAGCTCCCTCAAGGCCAACATCGGCCACACCAAGGCCGCCGCGGGTGTCGCCGGCGTGATCAAGGCGGCGCTGGCCGTGCACCACCAGGTCATCCCGCCGGGCACCGGGAACTACGAGCCGCACCCGAAGCTCACCGGCGACTCCCCTGCGCTGTACGTGCCGCGCGAGCCGGAGCTCTGGCCGGCGGACCAGCCGATCCGGGCCGGCGTGTCGGCCATGGGCTTCGGCGGCATCAACACGCACATCGCGCTGGAGCAGGCGCCCGGCACGACGCGGCGCGCGGAGCTGCGGAGCGGGACCGCGGAGTTGACGGGCAGCAGGCAGGACGCCGAGCTGCTGCTGTTCGACGCCGCCGACCACGCGGAGCTGCGCGAGCGGCTCACCGGGCTGGTCGACGTGGTGGCCAAGCTGTCCTTCGCGGAGCTGGGCGACCTGGCCGCGGAGCTGTCCGGTCGGCTGGCGGGCGGGCCGGTCCGCGCCGCGGTGGTGACCGGCAGCCCCGAGGACGCCGTCGGCAAGATCGCGCGGCTGGTCGCCGCGATCGCCGCCGGCGAGACGCGCCTGGCGACGGCGGACGGGGTGTACCTCGCCGAGGGGACCACCGCGCCGAAGATCGCCTACCTGTTCCCGGGCCAGGGCTCCGGCCGCGGCGCGGTCGGCGCGATCCGCCGCCGCTTCGCCGAGGCGGAGGCCGTGTTCGCCGCGGCGGGCCTGCCGTCCGGTGGCGACCAGGTCGCCACCGAGGTGGCCCAGCCGCGCATCGTCGCCGGGTCGCTCGCGGCCCTGCGGGTGCTGCGCGGGCTCGGCGTCGACGCCGACGTGGCGGTCGGGCACAGCCTCGGCGAGCTGACCGCCCTGTCGTGGGCCGGCGCGCTGTCCGACGAGGACGTGCTGAGGTTGGCGAAGGCGCGTGGCGAGGTCATGGCCAACGCCAGCCGCGGCGGCGGCGCGATGGCGGGTCTCGCGACCACGCCGGAGCGGGCCCTGGAGCTGTCCGCCGACGAACCGGTGGTGATCGCCGGGTACAACGGGCCGAAGCAGACGGTCATCGCGGGCGACGAGGCCGCGGTGGGCCGCGTGTGCGACCGGGCGAGGGCCGCCGGTGTCACCGCGAACCGGATCAACGTCTCGCACGCCTTCCACTCGCCGCTGGTCGAGCCCGCGTCGCGGGCGCTGACCTCGCGGCTGACCGAGTTCGCGTTCGCCGAACCCACCCGCGCGGTGGCGTCCACGGTGACCGGCGACCTGCTCGAACCGGGCACCGACCTGCGCGAGCTGCTGCGCGACCAGGTCCTGTTCCCGGTGCGGTTCCACGAGGCCGCCGCGAAGGCCGCCGGTGACGCGGACCTCGCGGTCGAGGTCGGTCCCGGGCGGGTGCTCGCCGGCCTGCTGCGGGACATCGCGCCCGGCACGCCGGTGCTGTCGGTCGACACCGACAACACCTCGCTGACCTCCCTGCTGTCGGTCGTCGGCGCCGCCTTCGCGCTGGGCGCCGCGGTGGACACCGGCGCGTTGTTCGCCGGCCGGGTGATCCGGCCGCTGCCGCTGGACGGCGGGTTCACCTTCCTGACGAACCCGTGCGAGACCGCCCCCGACCTGGCGGTCGAACTCGGCGAGCCCGGCACCTCCACCACCGGGCAGGGGTCCGCGGCGAGCGGGCAGGCGGCCGGGGAGGGCGCGACCGGTGGCGACGGCCCCAGCACGCTCGACCTGCTGCGCGAGCTGGCCGCCGAGCGCGTCGAGCTGCCCCTGGAGACCGTGGCCGCGACGACCCACCCGCTCGACGACCTGCACCTGAGCTCCATCACCGTCGGGCAGCTCGTCAACGACGTCACCAGCCGGCTGGGCCTGCCCACGCTGGAGGCGACGACCAGCTTCGCGACCGTGACGCTCGGCGAGCTGGCCGACCTGATCGACGAGCTGGCCGAGTCCGCGCAGGGCGGGAACACCGGCCGCGACAACGAGGTGGCCGGCGTCGGGCAGTGGGTGCGGCCGTTCTCGGTCGACTACGTGCCGGCGCGGGCCCCGAGGGTGGAGGTCGGCACCGGCCCCGCGGGCACCTGGCGGGCGTTCGCGCCGGCGGGCCACCCGCTCGCGGAGCGGCTGCGGGTCGCGCTCGACGAGGCGGGCATCGGCGACGGTGTGCTGCTGTGCCTGCCGGACAGCGGCGAGGAGCACGTCGGCCTGATGCTGGCCGCCGGCCAGGCCGCCACCGCGGCGCCGCCGGGCACCCGGTTCGTCGTGGTGCAGCACCGGTACGGGGCCTCCGGCCTGGCCAGGACCGCGTTCCTGGAGGCGGACGGGTTGGCGACGACGATCGTGTCGCTGCCCGACCTCGCGCCGAAGACCGCGGCGGAGATCGACGAGGCCGTGCGCAAGGTGGTCGTCGAAGCGGCCGCCACCACGACGTTCAGCGAGGTCCGCTACGACGCGGACGGCCGGCGGACGGCGCCGGTGCTGACCGTGCTCCAGTCGCCCGCCGAACCGCGCACCGGCACACCGCTGGACAGCTCGGACGTGCTGCTGGTCACCGGTGGTGCCAAGGGCATCACGGCGGAGTGCGCGCTGGTCATGGCCGTGGACTCGGGCGCGAAGCTCGCGCTGATCGGCCGGGACGCCCCGGCGGACGACGAGGAGATCTCGGCCAACCTGGCCCGCATGGCCGCGGCGGGCGTGGCGTGCCGGTACGAGCGCGCCGACGTGACCGACCCCGAGCAGGTCGCCGCGGCGGTCGCCCGGTTCGAGGCCGCGCTGGGCCCGATCACCGGCGTCATGCACGGCGCGGGCCGCAACGAGCCGGCCGCGCTGGGCAACCTGACCGAGGAGCGGTTCCGGCAGACGCTCGCCGTCAAGATCACCGGCCTGCGCTCGGTGCTCGACGCGGTGGACCAGGACAGGATCAAGTTGCTGGTCACGTTCGGCAGCATCATCGGCCGGGCCGGGCTGCGCGGTGAGGCGCACTACTCGACCGCCAACGACTGGATGAGCGAGCTGACCGTCGACTTCCAGCGCGCGCACCCCGGTGCGAGGGCGTTGGCGATGGAGTGGTCGGTCTGGTCGGGCGCCGGGATGGGCGAGCGGCTGGGCGTCGTCGAGGCGCTCGCGCGGGACGGCATCACCCCGGTCTCGGTCGAGGAGGGCCTGCGGGTGCTGCGCCAGGTGCTGGCCGACGCGTCGGCCGGGCCGGTGGTGACGATCACCGGCCGGTTGGGCGGTCTCGCCACGCTGCCGCTCGACACGAGCAAGGAGCTGCCGCTGTCCAGGTTCGTCGACCGGGTGCTGCTGCACTACCCGGACGTCGAACTGGTCACCGAGGTGGAGCTGTCCGCGGGCAGCGACCCGTACCTGTCGGACCACGCGCTCGACGGGGACCTGCTGTTCCCCGCGGTGGTCGGCATGGAGGCGATGGCCCAGGTCGCGACGGCAGTGCTCGGTCGCACCGGGACCCCGCTGCTCCAGGACGTCGAGTTCCTGCGGCCGATCGTGGTCCGGCCCGGTTCGACCACGACCGTGCGACTCGCGGCCCTGGTCCGGGACACCGAGACGGTGACCGTGGCCATCCGCGCGAAGGACACCGGGTTCAGCGCCGACCACTTCCGCGCGACGCTGCGGTTCCCGAGGCCGGCGCCGCCCGACCAGGGCACGACGAGGGCGGTCACCCAGCTGCCCCCGGTGCCGCTCGACCCGATCACCGAGCTGTACGGCGGCGTGATGTTCCAGGGCAAGCGGTTCCAGCGCGTGCTCGGCTACCGTCGGGCGAGCGCCCGCCACGCGGTGGCGGACCTGTCGACCACCTCGCCCGCGCCGTGGTTCGCCGCCTACCTGCCGCAGGAGCAGGTGCTCGCCGACCCCGGCACCCGGGACGCGGTGATGCACGCGCTCCAGTGCTGCGTGCCCGACGCGACCCTGCTGCCGCAGGGCGTGGACCGGCTGTACCTGGCCGAGCCGTCCGAGCAGCAGGTCGAGTACGTGGTGCTGGACGCGCACGAGCGGTCGCAGGACGGTGACAGCTACGTCTACGACATCGACGTGCTCGAACCGTCCGGCCGGGTGGTCGAGCGCTGGGAGGGGCTGATGCTGCGCGCCGTGCGGCAGAAGGACAGCTCCGGCCCGTGGGTGCCGGCGATGCTCAGCGGCTACCTGGAGCGCGCGCTGGAGCGGGTGCTCGGCGGCGGGCGCGCGGTCGTCGTCGAACCGGACCCGCGGACGGGCGAACCGGCCGACCGGCGGACGCAGACCCGGCTCGCCGCGAGCCGTGCCCTCGGGCGGTCGGTGGAGGTGCGGTACCGGCCGGACGGCAAGCCCGAGGTGGACGGCGCCTCGATCTCGGCGTCGCACGGCGCCGGGGTGAGCCTGGTGGTGACCGGGCCCGGCACGCTGGGCTGTGACGTCGAGGCGGCCACGCCGCGCAACGACTGGGACTGGGTGTCCTTGCTGGGCAAGAACCTGTTCCGGGTCCGCGACCTGGTGGTGGCCGAGTCCGGGGAGGACCCGAGCACGGCGGGCACCCGGCTCTGGTCCGCGCTGGAGTGCCTGCGCAAGACCGGCACGACGACGCGGGACCTCGTGGTGGACCGGATCACCCCGGACGGCTGGGTCGTGTTCTCCACCGGGGACGTCCGGGTCGCCACCTGGGCGACCACGCTCAACGACCTGTCCGACCCGGTCGTGTTCGCCGTGCTGTCCGAGGGGAGGTGAGAGGCCGATGACCGGGTACTACGAGCTGCGGCACCGCGTGGGCTTCGAGGAGACGAACTTCGTCGGCAACGTCTACTACTCCCACTACCTGCGCTGGCAGGGCCACTGCCGGGAGAAGTTCCTGCTGGAGCAGGCCCCGGCGGTGCTGGCGGAGATCGTGCACGACGACCTCAAGCTGTTCACGCTGAAGGTCGACTGCGAGTTCTACGCCGAGATCGCCGCCTTCGACGAGCTGAGCGTGCGGATGCGGCTGGAGGAGCTGACGCAGACGCAGATCGCGTTCGCGTTCGACTACGTCAAGCTCCAGGACGGCGCGGAGACGCTGGTGGCGAGGGGGTCGCAGCGGATCGCCTGCATGCGCGGCCCGAACAACAACACCGTTCCCACGCGGGTGCCCGCCCAGTTGCGGGAGGCGCTCGCACCGTTCAGCACCGCGCAGGTCGCGTAGCCGGCCGCACCGGGTCCGGACGGGTGCCGGCCACGACCGCCGGCACCCGTCCGGACCCGGCCCCTTACCACCACGAGCAGTGAGGGAATCCATGGCGCACATCGACCTCGGAGTCGACGAGACCCTGTTCCCGGGGATCAGCGGCCCGCTGCGGTACCGCCCGGAGACGGCCAAGCCGCTGATGGAACTGGCGGAGGTGCTGCTGCGCGGCCCGCACCCGCTCACGGCGGGCGAGCGCGAGCTGATCGCGGCGTACGTCTCCGGGCTCAACGAGTGCACCTTCTGCTGCGGCTCCCACTCCGCGTTCGCCGCGGCGCAGCTGGACGAGGGCATGGAACTCGTCGACCGGGTCCGCGCGGACCTGGACACCGCACCCGTCCCGGAGAAGCTGCGGGCGCTGCTGCGCATCGCGGGCGCGGTGCAGCGGGGTGGCCGCGGTGTCGGCGCGGAGCTGGTCGACGCCGCCCGCGCGGAGGGCGCCACCGACCTGGAGATCCACGACACCGTGCTGATCGCGGCGGCGTTCTGCATGTACAACCGCTACGTCGACGGCCTCGCCACGGTGGTCCCGGCGGACCCGGCGGCCTACGCGGACACCGCGCGGCACATCGTGCGCCAGGGCTACCTGGGCTGATCGCGGGGTTCCCCGCACCACGTGCGGCGAAGGCGGAGCTCCCGCCGGGGCGTCCCGACGCCCCGGCGGGAGCTCCGCCTTCGTCGTGCCCGGTGCGCGCGGCGCGGTCAGCCGGCGGCCGCGGTCCCGGCCGCCCGGGTCGACAGCAGGCCCTCGCGGTGCAGCCAGCGGACGGTGTCGGCGAAGGTCTCCACCAGCGGTCTGCCCGCACGGCCACTCGCCCCCTCGGCCACCCTGGCCGCACACGCGCAGGTGTAGAGGGCGCCGTACTCGGCCGGGATGTGCCAGGGCCACACCCGCTGCACCAGGCCCGTGACCAGGCCGAGCGGCAGCATCGCCCGCGCCGGCAGGTGCGCGGTGGGCAGCGCGCGGCCGGTGACCTCGCGCAGCAGCGCCACGAACCGGCGGGTCGTCAGGTGCTCGCCGGGACCGAAGTGGCGGTTCCCCTCCGGTCCTCCCCCGCCCAGCAGCCCCGCGTGCAGCGCGGCGGTGTCGCGGACGTCGCCCACCGGCAGTCCCCCGGTCGGCCAGATCGGCATCAGGCCGCGCAGCGTGTTGCGCAGCCGGGTGACCTGGTCGCCCAGCTTCGGGTCGTGCGGGCCGAGCAGGGCGGGCGGGTAGGTGATCGTCACCGGCGCCCCCGCGGCCTGGTGGGCGCGGGCGACGGACTCGGCGGCGGCCTTGGCCGCGAGGTACGTCTCGCGCGGGCGGCCGACCGGGGAGTCCGGGCCGAGCTCCCGGCCCGGTGACGGCAGCAGCGCGCCGAAGCTGGAGACGTGCACGACCCGACCGACCCCGGCGCGGCGCGCGGCGTCCAGCACCCGCTCGGTGCCGGTCACGGTCGTCCGGGCGATCTCGCGGTGCGCCCGGCTGTCGAACGAGTAGACCGACGCGGCGTGGAGGAGCGCGTCGGCGCCCTGCGCCAACCTCTCCACGCCGAACCGGTCGAGCACGTCGCCCCGCACCACGTCGACCGCGCCGGGGTCCACCCCCAGCGGCGCGAGCGCGCGGTCCACGGCGGACTCGTCGCGGACGAGCAGCCTGACGCGGTGGCCCGCCCGGAGCACGGCGGCGACGGAGTGCGAGCCGACGTAGCCCGTGCCACCGGTGACGCTGACCAGCATGGAACCTCCCAATGCGGGAAGGGGCCGTTGCCCGCGGCACGGACAACGGCCCCTTCGGTTCGGTCGGGCGGTCAGGCCACCTTGGCGGTGCTCCCGGCGGCGTCCACCTGGTAGCGCGGGGAGTTCTGGTAGGCGGCCAGCTTCCACTCGCCGTCCCGGCGGACCGCGAGCCACGAGGCGCGGATGGCGTTCGCCTCGGTCACCTCGGTCTCACCGGGGTGCAGGACACCACCGAGGCTCAGCAGGAGGATCACGTCCGGGCCGAGGACCCGGATGCTGATCGGCTTGCCGGTCACCTGCGTGCCCTTCCAGCGGCCCGCCCACTCCTTGGTCATCTGCTCGCGGATCTCGTCCCGACCGGTGGACAGCGACCCCGGCAGGATCATGGTCCCGTCGTCGACGAACACGCTCGCGAACGTGTCGGCGTCGTGGTAGGCCCACGCGGCGAGGACCTTCTGGGTCAGGGCCGCGATCGCCGCCTGGTCCGCTTGGGGGTTCATACCGGGTTCCTCCTGGTCTCGGCGTTCCGTGCTAGATGTAGAGCGTGTTGGGCTCCAGGCCGCACAGCACCCGGCCGTAGAGCTCGAAGTTCGTGTTCGGGTGCATCAGGGCGTGCTGGTTGACCGCCTGGATGTCGCGGTTGAACCGCTGGATCGGGATGCCGCTGTAGATCGAGGTGCCGCCGCTCGCGGTGGCGAGGACGTCGATCGCGTCCTTGGCGAGCCGGATCACGCTGCCGACGTCGGCGCGCGTCTTGGCGCGCTCCTCGAGCTTCCACTCGGTGCCCTCTTCGCACTTGCGGTCCACCAGGTTCGACGTGCGCCAGGCGTGGAACTCGGCCTCGTCGATCTTCAGCGACGCCTCGGCCACCTGGAAGTGGGTGATCGGCGCTTCGCGCTGGCTCTCGTAGTTCGTGTAGGTGATCTTGCGGTCGGGGAGCCGTTCGAAGAAGACGTCCATGGCGCCCTTCGCGATGCCCACGATCGCGCCCGTCGAGGACGCGGCCGCGACCGGCATCAGGGGCGCGCGGTAGATCGGGGTGTTCCCGTTGCGCTTGGACGCGGTCTGGCCGGACAGCAGCACCGGCAGCGGGAGCACGCGCTCCGACGGCACGAACAGGTCCTTCGCCACGGTGCTGACGCTGCCGGTGCCGCGCAGGCCGGAGGTGTCCCAGTCGTCGACGACGAGCAGGTCGGACAGCGGCACCAGCGCCATCACCGGGTACGGCTCGCCGTTCGGCGGGACCAGGATGGCGATGATCTCCTGCCACTGCGCGTGGTGCGCGCCGCTGATGAAGCCCCACTTGCCGTTCAGGACGATGCCGCCGTCGGCCGGCGCGGCCATCGCGGACGGGCTCAGCGTCCCGCAGATCCGCACGTCCGGGGTGGCGAACACCTCCTCCTGCACCTCGTCCGGGAACTGGCACGTCATCCAGGTCGGGATCCAGTACACCGACGTCACCCAGGCGGTGGAGGCGCAGCCCCGGCCGAGTTCGGCGGCGACCTGGGCGAGCGTGAGGGTGTCCACCTCGTAGCCGCCGAAGTGCTTCGGGCGCCGCAGCTTGAACATGCCGGCGTCGGCGAGCGCCTCGACCACCTCGTCGTGCAGCCTGCGGTTCTGCTCCGCCCACGGCGCGTGCTTCCGCAGGAGCGGGATCAGGTCCGTTGCCTTGCGCACGAGCTCGTCGCGCGATGGAACCGTGGTGGCCAAGATGTCCTCCAAGCGAAGAAGCGGGCGAGAACGATCACCAGGTCACGCGAGGGCCGGTGCTGGCGTCCTCGGGTTGTCGTGTCCGGATCGTCGTGGTGGGACCACGGGTGGTCCGGCTGTCGTGCTCGTCGTGGTGGCGCGGCCGCTCCCCTGGAGGTCGGGGCCGATCCCCCGGCGGCCGAGCGCGGTCGGGGCGAGGTGGTGGCAGGTGCTGTCGGCCCGCCCGGGGCCGCGCTCCCGAACGGCTCGTGCTCAGGCTCGGACTCGACTCTCCACCACGGCGGACCGGGGTGCATCTCCGCTCGTGCCGTCCCCCGGAGCGGCCACCGCCGTGGCCCCGTCGAGGCCGGGTCCGGGCGTGATCACCTTCCCCGGGTTGAGGATGCCCGCCGGGTCGAGCGCGGCCTTCACCGCCCGGTGGACGCGCAGGCCGACCGGACCCAGCTCGTGGGCGAGCCAGTCCCTCTTGAGCGTCCCGACGCCGTGCTCCCCGGTGCAGGTGCCCCCCAGCGACAACCCGAGCCGCATGATCTCGTCGAACACGGCCCGGCCGCGCTCCACGCTCGACGGGTCGGCCTGGTCCACGACGATCACCGGGTGCAGGTTCCCGTCCCCGGCGTGCCCGACCACCCCCACGAGCACGTCGTGGCGCGCCGCGATCTCCTCGACCCCGACGACCAGGTCGACGACGCGCGACCGGGGGACGGCGATGTCGTCGACCACGAGCCCGCCGCGCCCGTCCGGGTGGCGCGCGGTGGCGAGGTGCTCCATCGCGGGGTGCGCCAACCTGCGGGCCGCGGTCAACGCCTCGGCCTCGACCGCGTCGCTCGCGACGTACAGCTCGCTCGCCCCGGGCCGGCAGCACTCGGCGATCGCGGCCAGCTCGTCCCCGGCGCGGTCGCCGGTGTCGGTCGCGACGAGCAGCATGGCCCCCGCCCCGGTGTCCAGCCCCATCGGCCGGTAGGCCTCGATCGCCCGCAGGTGGGTGCGGTCGAGCAGCTCCACCATGCTCGGCACGTGACCGGCCGCGGTCATCGCGGCCACCGCCGCGCCGGCGGCGGCCACCTCCGGGTACACCGCCACCAGGGTCCTGGCCTCCGCCGCCGCGGGCCGCAGCCGCACGGTGATCTCGGTGATGATCCCGAGCGTGCCCTCCGAACCGACGAACAGGGCGGTCAGGTCGTAGCCGGCGACGCCCTTGGCGGTGCGACGACCGCACCGCAGGACCTCGCCGTCGGCGAGCACGACCTCCAGCCCGAGCACGTACTCGCCGGTCACGCCGTACTTGACGCAGCACATGCCGCCCGCGTTCGTGGCGACGTTCCCGCCGATCGTCGAGGACTCCCACGAGCCCGGGTCCGGCGGGTAGGCCAATCCTTCCTCGGCGGCGGCCCGGCGCAGCTCCGCGTTGACCACGCCGGGCTGCACCACCGCGATCCGCTCCGCCGGGTCGATCTCCACGATCCGGTCCATCCCGGCCAGCGACACGACCACCGCGCCGTCCACGGCGTTCGCGGCGCCCGCCAACCCCGTCCGCGCGCCCTGCGGGACCACCGGGACGCCGTGCGCCGCCGCCACCTCCACGACGGCGGCCACCTCGGCGGTGTCCCGCGGGCGCACCACCACCAGCGGCACACCGGCGTCGCACAGGTCGGCCTTGTCGCGGCGGTGGTGCTCGAGCAGGTCCGGGTCGGTCAGCACCCGGTCCGGCGGCAGCACCGCCCGCAGGCCCTCGACGACAGGTTCCATGGACCCGACCCTAGCCACTGCCGCCGGTACCGCTCCAGACCACGATCCGACACCGCTACGGCGCGCGGGGGACGGGGCGGAGCGGCCGGTCGACGTGGCCGGGGGCCGGCCCGGTCCCAGTGCACGCAGGGAGATGCGGTGCCGCGGACGCCCGCACGACACTGCTGGACGGACATCTCTCGGCGCCGTTGGAGGCAGCATGAGCACGTTTCGAGTGGACGGGCACCTGACCGGGATCGCCGACGCGACGCTCGCCGCGGCCGCGCGATCCGGGACGGCGCCGTCGCCCTCCGCGGACGGCGTGACACCGGCGCGGAAGTCCTGAGCCATGGCCGACAACGGATCAGGGCACGGCGGGCACGAACCACGCGACGCCGAGCCCGGCAACCGCAGGCGTACCCGCCCGCTCACCGGCGACGAGTACGTCGAGAGCCTCCGCGACGGCCGTGAGATCTACCTCAATGGCGAGCGGGTCAAGGACGTCACCGAGCACGTGGCCTTCCGCAACCCGATCCGGATGACCGCGCGGATGTACGACGCGCTGCACGACCCGGCCACGAAGGGCAAGCTGACCGCGCCCACCGACACCGGCAGCGACGGCTACACGCACCGGTTCTTCCGCGCGCCCCACAGCGTCGACGACCTCGTCGCCGACCAGGAGGCGATCGCCACGTGGGCGCGCATCGGCTACGGCTGGCTGGGGCGCAGCCCCGACTACAAGGCCTCGTTCCTCGGCACGCTCGGCGCGAACGCCGAGTTCTACAAGCCGTTCGACGACAACGCGCGCCGGTGGTACCGGGAGTCGCAGGAGAAGGTCCTGTACTGGAACCACGCGCTGGTCAACCCCCCGGTGGACCGCAAGCTGCCGCCGGACCAGGTGGGCGACGTCTTCGTGCACGTGCACAAGGAGACGGGCGCCGGTCTCCTGGTGAGCGGCGCCAAGGTCGTGGCCACCGGCTCCGCGCTCACCCACTACAACTTCATCGGGCACTTCGGGCTGCCGATCAAGAAGCGCGAGTTCGCGCTCGTGGCGACGATCCCCATGGACGCCAAGGGGATGAAGCTGATCTGCCGGCCGTCCTACACGGCGACGGCGGCGACCACCGGCTCGCCGTTCGACTACCCGCTGTCGTCCCGGCTCGACGAGAACGACACGATCCTGATCCTCGACAAGGTCCTCATCCCGTGGGAGAACGTGTTCGTCTACGGCGACCTCGGCAAGGCGCAGACGTGGGCCACGCAGTCCGGGTTCATCGACCGGTCGACGTTCCAGGGCTGCACCCGGCTCGCGGTCAAGCTGGAGTTCATCGCGGGCCTGCTGTCCAAGGCGCTGGAGATCACCGGCACCGAGGACTTCCGCGGCGTGCAGACGCGGATGGGCGAAGTGCTCGCCTGGCGGAACCTGTTCTGGGGCTTGTCGGACGCCGCGGCGCGCAACCCGGTGCCGTGGCGCGACGGCGCCCTGCTGCCCAACCCGCAGTACAGCCAGGCGTACCGGTGGTTCGCCCAGATCGGCTACCCGCGGGTGCGGGAGATCGTGCTCCAGGACGTGGCGAGCGCGCTGATCTACGTGAACTCCAGCGCCGAGGACTTCGGCAACGAGAACATCCGCGGTTACCTCGACACCTACCTGCGCGGTTCCAACGGGATCGACGCGGTGACGAGGGTGAAGGTCATGAAGCTGCTGTGGGACTCGGTCGGCACGGAGTTCGCCGGCCGGCACGAGCTGTACGAGCGCAACTACTCGGGCAACCACGAGAACACCAGGGTCGAGCTCCTGTACAGCCAGCTGGCGTCCGGGCAGGTCGACGACTACCGGGCGTTCGTCGACCAGTGCCTCGCGGAGTACGACCTCGACGGGTGGACCACGCCGGACCTGTCCCGCTAGCACGCACGGGAGCCCTGGTCGCCGCGCGGGCGGCCAGGGCTCCCGTGCGCTCGGGCCGCCACCGGCGTCGACCGGGGGTCGGCTCTCGACGGCGTCGCTCAGGACACGTCGGCGACCAGCCGGGACAGCCGGCGCACGCCCTCGCGGACGCGCTCAGGTTCCAGGTAGCTGCACGACAACCGCAGCGCGCGGTGACCGCCGCTCCGGTAGAAGAAGCTCATGGGGGTCCACAGCACCCCGTAGCGCTCCGCGGAGACCTCCAGCAGCTTCTCGTCCGCCGGGAACGGGACGTCGACCACCACGAAGAACCCGCCGGCGGGGGTGTTCCAGCGCACGCCGTGCTCGTCGTGCCCCGACCGCGGGAAGTGGTCCTCCAGCGCGGTGAGCAGCGTCCGCAGGTTGCGGCGGTAGAACGCGATCTTGTCCTGGTTGGCCGCGCGCAGGCTGCAGTCCGCCTCGACCAGCACGCCGCCGATGACGGCCTGCGCGATCGGCGAGGTGTTCACCGTCAGCATGCTCTTGACGGCCGACATCTCCTCGGCGAGCAGGGTGCGCCCGCCCGCCTCGTCCACGACGACCTGGTCCGCCACGAGGAAACCGACCCTGGCGCCGGGGAAGCAGGACTTGGCGAACGAGCCGAGGTAGATCACGCACCCGTCGGTGTCCAGCGACTTCAGCGTCGGACGTGGCTCGTCGTCGAGGCCGAACAGGCCGTACGGGTCGTCCTCCAGCACCAGCAGGTCGTGCTCGGCGGCGACGTCGAGCAGGCGGCGGCGGGTCGGCACCGGCATCGAGGCGCCCGAGGGGTTGGCGAAGTTCGGCACGACGTAGAGGGCGCGGGGGCGCTTGCCCTCGGCGCGCACCCGTCGGGCCACCTCGGCCACGGTCCGCGGGTCGAGCCCGTCGGCGCCCTCGGGCACCGCGACCACCTCGACGCCGAGGATCCTGGCCGCGCCGGTCATCCCGACGTAGCAGGGCTCGACCGCCAGCAGGACGTCGTCGGGTTCCACGCACAGCGCGCGCAGCGCGATGACCATGGCTTCCTGGCACCCCGCGGTGACCATCACCGACTCGGCGGGCACCTCGATGCCGTGGTCGACGTCGAGCATCCGCGAGATCAGCGAGCCGAGCTGGCCGTTGGTGCGCCCGTACTGGAGGAGCAGGCCGCGCACCCGCTCGTCGGTGAGGCCTTCCGCGCGCAGGTGCCCGACGTAGGTCCGCAGGTACCGCTCGACGTCGTCGACGGAGTAGAACCCGTCGTAGGGCCGGCCCGCGGCGAGCGAGATCGCGTCCGGGTACCGGCCGGCGATCTCGTTGAGGAAGTTCATCGACGTGGCGACGGGGTCCTGGACCGAGACGTGCAGGTCGCCGCGGGACAGCTCAACCATGGTTCTCCGGTGTGGTCGGCGGACGCGTCGCCAGCGCCTGCTCCGTCAGCTCGACGAGCCTGGTGCCGACGTCGACGACGGGCAGCGGGGACACGGCGGTCACGAACGGCAGCACGGCGGTGAAGTGGGTGCACGCGAGCACGACGGCCTCCAGGCCGAGCCGCTCGGCGAGGCGCAGCGTCGTCGGCAGGTGCGACGCCTCGAACGCCGCTTCGGGGTCCCCGGCCTCGATCCCCCGGACCAACGCCGGGTCCGACACCCCCAGCACCCGGTGGTCCGGGTTCGCCGACCGGACGGCGCGCTCGACACCGACGACGGCGTGCGCGTTCCCGGTGACCGCCAACGACGAGCGCAGCGACGTGAGGTCGCCGTAGACGGTGACGGGCGAGATCACGGGCAGCGCGGCTCCGTCGCTGTCCACGACCGCCGACAGCGAGTTGCAGAACAGCATCACGAGTTCGGTGCCCGACTCGCGCAGGGCGCCGACCCGCGCGTGGAACGCGGCCGCCAGTCCTCCGGGGTCCTGGTACTGCATCGCGTCCTGCTCGTCCGGTGTCCGCGCCATGGCGTGCGCGGACGCGCCGATCCCCCTGGCCCGCAACAGCTCGGCGCCGAGCCCGGAGTCGTAGGGGGTACCCGCGATGACGGCCACCACCGGTGCCTCGTCGTCCGCCACCATCACGTCTCCATCCCCCGGCGAGCGTCCTCGCCACCAGGCTCCCACCCGCGGCGGCCCCACCCGTATCCCACTGTGCCCTATCCGGGCGCGGTCCCGCTGCACGCCACTTCGGTGCGCACCGACCGCCGCCCGCCCTGTGGACACGACCCGTCCATTGTCGCCGACCGGCGAGGCGAACACGGAAAAGGCGCACCGGCATCTTCCGCAGTGCTCGATGCCGGCCGGCGGACGGCATGCCGAAACGCTTTTATCCCACGTTGCCTATTGTGGCCGGCAGCGCCGCGACGCCATCCCGGAGACCGTTTCCTGAGGTACCTTGTGCGACGTGCCGTGATTGTCCTCCGACACCGGCACGCTTTCCCATCGACCGTCATCGGTCGTCGGCCGGGCACCTGAGTGGAGCATTACGAGCTCCGGGGAGACAGCTATGAACAAAAGCCGTCCAGTGGTATTGGACCCCACGGGCCGAGACATCCACGCTGAAGCGGACCACCTGCGCGCACTGGGTCCCGCCACCCGGGTGGAACTTCCCGGTGGTGTACTGGCCTGGTCCGTCAACAGCTACGAGGTCAGCAAGAAGTTGCTGAGCGACCCGAATGTCAGCAAGAGCGCCCGCAACCACTGGCCGGCCTTCGTCAACGGGGAGGTCCCGCCCGACTGGGAGATGATCAGTTGGGTGGCGATGGACAACATCTCCACCACCTTCGGCAAAGACCACCGCAGGCTGCGCCGGCTGACCAGCAAGGCGTTCGGCGCGCGCAGGCCCGAGGAGGTCCGCCCGAAGGCGCAGGCGATGATCGACATGCTGCTCGACCGCATGGAGGCCGCCGCGGCGGCCGGTGAGGTGGTCGACCTGAAGGCGTCGTTCGCGTACCCGCTGCCCGGCATGCTGGTGGCCGAGCTGATCGGCATGTCGGACGAGGCCAGGGTGGCGGCCGCGAAGATGATCGACCTCATGGTCGCCACGGACGTGACGCCCGAGCAGGCCCAGGACACCCTGCTGGGCTGGCGCGGCGCCATCGCCGACCTCATCGCGCAGAAGCGCGCGGAGCCCGGCCCCGACATCACGAGCGACCTGATCGCCGCACGGGACGAGGACGGCTCGCAGATGTCCGAGCAGGAGATGACCGACACGGTCTTCGCGATCCTCGGCGCGGGCTCGGAGACCACGATCAACTTCATCGACAACGCGGTCACCGCGCTGCTCACGCACCCCGAGCAGCTGGAACTGGTCAAGACCGGGCAGGTGTCCTGGGAGGAGGTCATCGAGGAGGTGCTGCGGCTCCAGGCGCCGCTGGCGAGCCTGCCGCTGCGGTTCGCGGTGGAGGACATCGAACTGGACGGCGTGACCATCCCCAAGGGCGACCCGATCCTGATCAACTACGCCGCCCTCGGCCGGGACCCCGCGCTGCACGGGGAGTCCGCCGCCACGTTCGACATCACCCGCGAGGACAAGGAGCACCTGTCCTTCGGGCACGGCCCGCACTACTGCCTGGGCGCCGGCATCGCCCGGATGCTGGCCAAGGCCGCGCTCTCCTCGCTCTTCGAGCGCTTCCCCGACCTGACGCTCGCCGTCGACGTCGAGGACCTCGTGCCCTACCCGACCTTCATCATGAACGGGCACCGCCGACTGCCCGTCCGCCTCACGGGAGCGGTCTCGGCGGCGGCGTGACGCCCGGACCACCGCCCCCTGCCGGAAGCCGCCCCGGGCACCCCTCGCCCGGGGCGGCTTTCCCGTGGGTCGAGGTCGAGCGGACCGGTCGGCGCACCGGCAGGAGGCGTTCGCGCTCCGAGCGCCGTGGTGCCGTGGTGCCGTGGTGCCGTTCACGACGATGCTCCGCGCCTCCGCCGTGACCTCCGCCTCCGGTTGTCCGGCGGCCCGGCCCGGGGAGTGCTCGAGCACGTCGCAGGCGTCGTCCGACTCCGCCGGGCGCTCAGCCGACCGGGTGGTGTCGTGACCGGAGGTCGAGTGCGTCCACCGGGCGAGAGCCCCGGGGAGTGAGGACACCGGAGAGGACGCGCAGTCCCGGACCGTCCGGTCCCGCGACCAGCAGGTCTCACGCCGCGCGGACGACATCGGCGGCACCGCCCTCGTGGACGTACCGGGGTGCGACCGCGTCGCGCGTGGTGGACAGGTCGCCCCCGCGGTCCGCGGTCCCGTGGCGGGTCACCCGGTCCGGATGTCACGCGGATCACCCGGCGTGCCGGACGTCCGCCACCGCCACCGCCCGCCACCGCCCGCGCCCGCCACCGCCCGCGCCCGCCGCTCGAACCGGCCGGCCGGGAAACGGGCGGACCCCGTGCGCTGCCTCGCGCCGCACGGGGTCCGGGGTCCGCGTGGGGGTCAGGACTTCAGGAGCTCGGCCAGGACCTCGTCGATGGCCGCACCGTCCTCGGGGCGCAGGCCGAACATGGTGAAGTGCCCCATCGGGCTGTCGATCACCCGAAGCCGGGCGCCGGGGATCATGGCCACGTCGGCCTCGTGGTCCGCGACCGGGGCGAACATGTCGTCGCTGAAGGCGACGGCGACGAACTTCGCGCTGATCCGGCCGAGCGCCGCGGCCAGGTCGCCGCCGGTGTGCAGGCCGACGTCGCCGGCACGCCACTTCGCCGCCTGGCAGAGCAGGTTGTTCGGGTCCATCACCTGGTAGTAGCCGCGCATGAACCCCTGGCCGTAGTCGTCCGCCGAGGCGAACCCGAGCGCGCGCCAGATCTCGTCGCGGAAGAACCGGGCGCTGGTGCTCGTCATGGTGAAGGCCATCGCGTGCCGCTTCAGGCCGAGGCGCACGTCGGCGGGGTCGGTGTAGAAGCCGTCCGCGAAGGCCGGGTCCGAGCGCAGCAGCTCGGTGTGCAGGTCGACGAACAGCTTGTTGTGCGCGGAGGTCCTCGCGGTCGCCGCGAAGACGGCCGCCCGGCGCACCGCCTCCGGGTAGCGCACCGCCCACTCGTAGGTCTGCTGGCCACCCATCGACCAGCCGACCACCGCGTGCAGGGCCGTGATGCCGAACTCCTCGGTGACCAGCCGGTGCTGGGCGCGCACGTCGTCGGAGATCGCCACCGGCGGGAACTGGCCGCGGTCGAACGGCGCCGGGGTGTTGCTCGGCGACGAGGACAGGCCGTTGCCGAACTGGTCGGGCAGGATGATGAAGTACTGGGAGGGGTCCAGCGCGCGCCCCTCGCCGATGAGCCCAGCCAGCGAGGCGGAGTTGCCCGAGTACATGTGCGGGAAGAGGACCGCATTGTCCTTGGCCGAGTTCAGGCTACCGAATGTCCGATATGCCAGTTTTGCGTTCGGCAGCGTATAGCCGCTGTCGAACGCGAAGGGGCCGAGCTCGAACTGCCGCGGTGCGGCGGTGTGGTCGTCGTCACCCATCATGACCTCCAGACAAATAATGCCGACGTGGTTCCCCAACGCTCCGACGCAGCGTCCGGAAAGGCCGGCCACGCGCGCAGCGGCTCGCACGCGTGCTACCGACGGTGCAATCCGCCGCTCATTTTCATTCCCGACCCCGCGACCTCCCAACTCCCGTGTTGCCGTCGTCGTGCCGACGTCGGAACGACCTCGTCGGAGAAGCCGCGGCAGCCTTCCGGACTCCGCCCGCCGCCGACCGCACGCGAAAAGAAGATAATCGGCCGACCGCGGTTAACATGATGGACATTGCCGCCTGTTCAAGCGGTCAACGCGTTCCGATACCTTCTAAGGCGGGAGGATAATTCCCCATGGACAGTGTGGCCGAAGAAGTCGACGCAGTGGTCGTCGGGGCCGGCTTCGCCGGTCTCTACGCGCTCTACAAACTCCGCGGGCAAGGGCTCTCGGTCAGGGTCTTCGAGGCGGCCGACGACGTCGGCGGGACGTGGTACTGGAACAAGTACCCCGGCGCCCGGTGCGACGTGGAGAGCATGCACTACTCGTACTCGTTCGACCCCGCGCTGGAACAGGAATGGGAGTGGACGGAGAAGTACGCCGGCCAGCCCGAGATCCTCTCCTACCTCAGGCACGTCGCCGACCGCTACGACCTGCGCAAGGACGTGGTCTTCGAGACCAGGGTGACGGGGGCGAGCTTCGACGAGGGCACCGCCAGGTGGCACGTCCGCACCGATCGGGGGCACGTCGTGTCCGCGCGGTACTGCGTCATGGCCGTCGGCTGCCTCTCGGTGCCGAAGTTCCCGGAGGCGCCGGGCCTGGAGGCGTTCACGGGGCCCTGGTACCACACCGGCACCTGGCCGGAGGGCGGTGTGGACTTCACCGGGCAGCGGGTGGGCGTGATCGGCACGGGCTCGTCCGGCATCCAGGCCATACCGCTCCTCGCCGAGCAGGCGGCGGAGCTGACGGTGTTCCAGCGCACGCCGAACTTCAGCTTCGCGGCGTTCAACGGCCCCCTCGACCCGGACCGGGTGGCCGACGTCAAGGCGAACTACCGGGAGGTCCGCGAGGCCGACCGGAACTCCATCTTCGGCATCGCGGTGGAGTGGCCGACGAAGTCGGCGCTCGAGGTGGACGAATCCGAGCGGCGGGCCGTCTACCAGGAGCGCTGGAACCGAGGGCACCTCAACGGGCTCGTGCAGTCGTTCACCGACCTCATCTTCGACGAGGAGGCGAACGAGACGGCCGCCGAGTTCGTCCGCGAGCAGGTGCGCGGCAAGGTCGACGACCCGGAGACGGCGCGCAAGCTCGAACCGCGCGGCTACCCGTTCTCCACCAAGCGCCCCTGTCTCGACACCGGCTACTACGAGACCTACAACCGCGAGCACGTGCACCTCGTGGACCTGCGGGAGGAGGACCTCGTCGAGATCACCGCGACGGGCGTGCGGACCACCGCGGGCGAGTACGAGTTCGACAGCCTGGTCCTCGCCACCGGCTTCGACGCCATGACGGGCGCGTTCCTCGCCGTCGACATCACGGGCAGGAACGGCCTGTCGCTGCGGGAGAAGTGGCGCGACGGCCCCGTCACCTACCTCGGCCTCGCGGTGTCGGGCTTCCCGAACCTGTTCACCGTCACCGGCCCCGGGAGCCCGTCCGTGCTGAGCAACATGGTCGTGTCGATCGAGCAGCACGTCGACTGGATCGGCGACCTGGTCGAGCACATGGCCCGCAACGGCCACGCCGCGGTCGAGGCGACCGAGACCGCGGAGAAGGAGTGGACCGAGCACGTGCGCGAGGTCAGCGAGGCGACGCTCTTCCCGAAGGCGGACTCCTACTACCTCGGCGCGAACGTCACCGGGAAACCGCGGGTCTTCATGCCCTACGTCGGCGGGGTCGCGCCCTACCGGCAGAAGTGCGACTCGGTCGCCGAGAGCGGGTACGCGGGATTCGACCTGCGGTGAGGTGGTCGGACGCCGGTGCGGGAGGCTGCTCCCGCACCGGCGCTGCGGGGCGGGCCCGGGCGGCGACCGGGGCCCGCCCCGCCGTGGTCCGCCACGGGCCCTGGTCCGGAACGGCGGCGGGCCCGTCCGGACGACGTCCGGACGGGCCCGCTCCCCCGCGGTGCGGGCGAGGGCTACTCGGACCGCTCCAGGTGCCGCTGGAGTTCGACGGCCTCGTACAGCGCCTTGATGTTCCCGCTGCCGAACGACGTGGCGCCGAGCCGCTCGATGAGCTCGAAGAAGATCGTGTTGCGCGGGTGCGTGGACATCGTGAAGATCTGGTACAGCTGCCCGCCGTGGTCCTCGTCGACCAGGATGTTGCGCTCGCGCAGGTCCCCGATCGCGTACCGGATCGGCTCCACCCGCCCGGCCAGCATCGAGTAGTAGCTGCCGGGGGCGTCCAGGAACGCGACGCCCCTCGCGGCCAGGGAGTCCAGGGTGGACACGATGTTGCCGGTGGCGAACGCCATGTGCTGGACCCCGGCGCCGCCGTGGTCGCGCAGGAAGCTGTCGATGTGGCCGGGTTCGCACGACACGTCCGGCTCGATCAACGTCAGGGTCACCGCGCCGGAGGTGCTCTCCACCACCCTCGTCGTCATGGCCTGCTTGCCGACCGCGACGCGCTCCTCGAAGATCAGGTCGAAGTCCAGCACGCGCCGGTAGAACTCGATCGACCGGTCGAGATCCCCCGGCTCGACGCAGACGGCGAAGTGGTCCACCGCGCCCAGTTGGACCGTGGCGTCGCCGGTGGGCGTCGCGGTCGGCCGCATGCCGGGGAGCGCGCGGCGCGGAGCCCCGGCGTGCCGCTGGATGAAGGTGTGCGCCACGTCGCCGAAGCCGATGATCGAGGCGGTGGTCACCCCGTCCACGGTGGCCGGCTCGGACACCGGCCGGGCGCCGCGCCGGACCGCCTCGTCGAACGCCGCCGACGCGTCGGCGACACCCAGGCCGATGTTCGCGACACCGTCACCGTGCTTCTTCACGTACTCGGCGGCGGCGTGGTCGGCGTCGGCGGACTCGGTGAGCACGAGGTCCACCTGGTTGTGGCTGAGCACCATCGACCGGACGGGCGCCTCCTCGTCGGAGGCCGCGCTGACGGCGAACCCGTAGCTGTTGAGCCACCAGGCCGCCTTCGACGGGAGGTCGCTGACGTAGAACTCGACGTGATCGACGGTCATGTCGTCGAAGGGACGCGTCATCGCGGTGCTCTTTCCTTCTCGTCGTGGGACCGTGCCGACGTGGGACACGGGGACGGCTCACCGAGAGCGGTCCGGCTGCTCGACCGGGCTCCGCGGCCGCATGTCCATCCAGTTCCACCCGCACGCACTCCATGCACGCCCCACGCCCGGCGGGACCGAACCCCGAGCCCACCCGCCCGGCAGCTCCGCGAACGAGGCCGCGGCGTGTGCCGGCCCTCGTCGTCGATCGGGGCCGCGTGCCGCGCGGGGCCGTTCTCGGAACGATTCGGCATCGTCATCCTGGGAATTCCGGAGTCAACGGATGTCGTGCACGACCCTCCCACCGGGGACCGCCCCCGTCATATCCGCCCGTGCGCTGCCCGGCACGGGTCCCGCAAGGCTGGAGATGCCCCGCGCGGACGCGGCGTGTGAGGCTTCCACCTGGGCGGACCGCCCTGGGTGAATGCGTGGGCGCGGCGATCGGCGTTCATTTCCCGTGAATTCCCCACCCGACGCGAGCGCTTTCACAATGATCAAACGGATACGAGGAGGTGACCGCGTGGGCCAGGATGCCGGTACGCGCGCGGTGGTGCTGGGCGGCAGCATCGCCGGGCTGTTTGCGGCCAGGGTGCTCGCAGACGCCTACGACGAGGTGCTGATCGTGGACCGCGACAAGCTCGTCGGCGTCAAGGGGGTGCGGCGGTTCTGCCCGCAGAGCCACCAGGCCAACGGGTTGCTGGCCCGCGGGGTGCAGGTGATGGAGGAGCTCTTCCCGGGGCTCACCCAGGAGATGATCGACCACGGTGTCCCCACCGGCGACCTGTCCGGCAGCTGCCGCTGGTACGCCAGGGGGTTCCGGCTCAAGCAGCAGCACGCCGGGCTGACCACCCTCGGCGTGGTCCGGCCGCTGTTCGAGTACTTCATCCGCGAGCGGGTGCAGCAGATCCCCAACGTGAGCTTCCTGGAGGAGCACGACATCCTCGGTCTCGTCACGACCGCGGACAAGAGCCGGGTCACCGGCGCCCGGGTGCAGGCCCGCGACGCGGACGTCGACAAGGTCATCGAGGGCGACCTGGTGGTCGACGCCACCGGCCGCGGTTCGCGGACCCCCGTCTGGCTGGAGCAGCTCGGCTACGAGAAGCCGGTCGAGGAGCGCAAGAAGATCGACCTCGGCTACGTGACGCAGCACTTCAAGCTCCGTCCCGGCGCCAACCCGTTCAACGGCGACGTGGCCATCAACCAGATCGCGCACGCCGGCGCGCCGCGCGGCAACGTCTTCTTCCTGGTGGAGGGCGGCAAGGTCGAGCTGACCACCTACGGCATCCTCGGCGACCACCCGCCCACCGACCGGGCCGGGCTCATGGAGTGGTTGAAGTCGTTGCCCGCCAAGGACGTCTACGAGACGCTGCGCTACGCGGACCCCGTGGACAAGGCGATGCCGTTCAAGTTCCCGACGACGCTGCGCAGGCACTACCAGGACCTGCGCCGGTTCCCCGACGGCCTGCTGGTCACCGGTGACGCGGTCACCTGCTTCAACCCCGTCTACGCCCAGGGCATGAGCGTGGCCGCGCTGTGCGCGCTGGTCATGCGCAGGCACCTGCACAGCGGCGTGGCGCCCGTGCCGCTCGACTACTTCCGCGACCTCGCCGCGGACGCCGTCGACGCCGCGTGGGAGATGACCAACACCATCGACCTGAGCCTGCCGGGCGTCGAGGGCGACCGCACCTTCAAGGTGCGCATGGCCAACTGGTACCTGAGGCGGGTGCAGATCGCCGCGACCCACGACGGCAAGATCACCGCCGCGTACTTCAAGACGGCGGGCCTGGTCGAGAAGCCGGAGTCGCTGATGCGGCCGGGGTTCGCCCTGCGCGTGCTGTGGAAGTCGCTGCGCGGCCCGTCCAAGGAGAGCCGGCAGCCGTACGTGTACCAGGTGCCCGAGGGCGTCGAGCCCGCGTTCGGCGAGCCCTCCGAGCTGGCCAAGTCGGCATGACCCGACGACCTCCCGCATCGGCCACCGGTCCCGGCGTGACGCTCACCGCCGGGACCGGGCGGACGACCCCACCACCGGAGGGCCGATGACCACCGCGCACCGCACCTGTCCCATCTGCGACTCCGTCTGCGGCCTGAAGATCGACCTCGACCTCACCGGCCGCGTCACGCGGGTGACCGGTGACGACCAGGACCCCTTCACCCGCGGCTACATCTGCCCGAAGGGCGCCAGCATCGGCCGCCTCGACGAGGACCCGGACCGCTTGCGGCACCCGCTGATCCGCGAGGGCGACGGGTTCCGGGAGGCCTCCTGGGAGGAGGCGTTCGAAGCGGTCGAGCGCGGGCTCGCCGACGTCGTCGAGCGGCACGGCCGGGACGCGGTCGCCGTCTTCTTCGGCAACCCGACCTACCACACGATGGCCGGCTTCCTGTACCGCGTGCCGCTGATCCAGTCGCTGGCGTCGAAGAACGTCTACTCCTCGGGCACCATCGACCACATGCCCAAGCACGTCGCGTGCGCGCACCTCTACGGCGACCCGTTCGCGATCGCCGTGCCGGACATCGACCGGACCGACTACCTGCTCGTCATCGGCGCGAACCCCGTGGAGTCGCACGGTTCGCTGTTCTGCGCGCCCGACATGCCCGCGCGCCTGCGGGCGCTGCGCGAGCGCGGCGGCAGGATGGTCGTGGTCGACCCGCGCCGCACCCGCACCGCCGAGGCCGCCGACGAGCACTTCTTCGTCCGGCCCGGCACCGACCCCTTCCTGCTGCTCGGCATCGTCCACACGCTGTTCGAGGAGGGGCTGACCTCGGTCACCCACGACGTCGACGGGCTCGACGAACTCCGCGAGCTGGTGGCGGAGTTCCCCCCGGCGGTCGCCGAGCGGGTCTCCGGCGTGCCCGCCGGGGACGTCGCGCGGCTGGCCCGCGAGCTGGCCTCCGCGCGCACGGCCGCGGTGTACTCGCGCATGGGCGGGTCCGTCGTGGAGTTCGGGACGATCACCCAGTGGCTCGTCGACGTGATCAACGTGCTGACCGGGAACCTGGACCGACCCGGCGGGACCATGTTCACCAGGACCGCCGCGCTCGAGGTGTTCCGCACGGGTCAGCCGTTCGAGTGGGGCCGCTGGCACAGCCGGGTCAAGGGCTTCCCCGAGGTGCTCGGGGAGCTGCCGACGGCCACGCTGGCCGACGAGATCGAGACCCCGGGCGACGGCCAGGTGCGGGCGCTGATCAACATCGGGGCCAACCAGGTGGTGGCGGCGCCCAACGGGCCCCGGCTCGGCCGGGCGTTCGACCAGCTGGACTTCATGGTCTGCGTCGACCCGTACCTGAACGAGACCACCCGGCACGCCACCGTCATCCTGCCGCCGCCGCGCATCCTCCAGTCACCGCACTACGACTTCCTGATGCAGATCGTGATGGTGCGGAACTACACCCGCTACTCCCCGCCGGCCCTGCCGCTCGACGAGGACCAGCGGTCCGAAGCGGAGATCCTGGCCCGGCTGACGCTGATCGCGGCGGGCGCGGGTGCGGCCGCCGATCCGTCGGGCGTCGACGAGATGTTCATCGGCCAGCTGCTGACCGGGGCCACGCAGATGCCCGGCTCACCGGTCGAGGGCATGGACGTCGCGGCGCTGCGCGCCACGATCGAGGGCGACGACGGCCCGGAGCAGGTCCTGGACACGCTGCTGAAGTTCGGCCCCTACGGCCTCTCCCTGGCGCGGTTGAAGGAGGAGCCGCACGGCATCGACCTGGGCCCGCTCGAACCGCGGCTGAAGGAGCTGCTGCGCACGCCGTCCGGCAGGGTCGAGCTGACCCCCGCGCCGATCGTCGCGGACTTCGACCGGCTGCGCGCCCGGCTCGCCGCCCCGACCCCGGACGTCGTGCTGATCGGACGGCGGCAGCTGCGGTCCAACAACAGCTGGCTGCACAACGTCGCCTCGCTCGTCGGCGGCAGCAACCGGTGCACCCTGCACGTCAACCCGGCCGACGTCACGAGGCTCGGGCTGGGCGAGCGGGCGGTCGTGCGCTCCGCCGCGGGCGAGGTGGTCGTCGCCGTCGAGCCGAACGACGCGATCATGCCCGGTGTCGTCAGCCTCCCCCACGGCTGGGGCCACGAGGACAGCGCGCAGCGGGTCGCGGCCCGGAACCCCGGGGTGAACGCCAACGCGCTCACCGACGAACTGGTGATCGACGTCCCGTCCGGCAACGCGGTGTTCAACGGCGTGCCGGTGACCGTCGGCCCGCACGAGGACTAGCGAACCCGCACCGGGGACGGATGGGAGAAACGACAGCCATGGCCCTGTACGACGGACTGCCCCGGCGCCGCGGGGCGAGCGCCCGCCAGGACGACGAGACCGGCACCGCGGCCTCCTCGCGGTCGTTCCAGGCCGAGAACCTCGCGCCGGGGATCGTCTGGGCCGACGTCCTGGCCGCCATCGCCGCCGACGAGCGGGCACGCCGGGCGCGGGAGCCGGCCGAGGCCGCGTGACAGCACGGGTGCCGCGAGGCGCGGGCGGGACGAGCCGATCGTCCCGCCCGCGCCTCTCCGGCCTTCCGCCTCACCGCGCCGGCGCGGTGAACCCGACGCCGGCCTGGCCGGTCGCCTCCGCCGGCCCCGCGCTGTGCAGCAGCATCGTCTGGGCCGCGCCCCAGATGAGCACCATCGACAGGGCGGCGGCGCCGATCCGCGCCCCCACCGCGCCCGCGGTGCGGTGGGGGCGGGACACCGCGAACCAGCTCATCGCGACGAGCGCGAACGCCGAACCGGTGTGCAGCAGGGTCGCGGTGCGCTCCGGCCCCGTCCCGGACAGCCAGGCGCGCGCGAACTGGTCCGCCGCGAGGAGCGCGACCGGCCAGAACACCCACGGGGCGAACCGCCGCACCCGGCCGACGGCGGGCGCGAACCGCGGGTCCCGCGAGAGGACCAGGTAGAGGGGGGCGACGAGCAGCAGGACCAGCAGCGGGACCAGCCGTTCCGACATGTTCAGGCCGCCGGAGAGCAGGAGCACCATGACGGCCGCGCCACCCGCGCACGCGACCACCGCGGCCACCGACCGCCGGTCCGGCTCCGCCAGGAATCCGCGCGCCAGCCCGAACCCCACGACGAACGACACCGCCGCGAGCAGGGCCACCCGCAGCAGCAGCGGACCGATGCTCACCCCGACGGACAGCACGTGGTCGTGCCCGCCGCCCTGTGCGAGCAGGGCGGCGGGCACGACCCGCGCGGGTGCGTCAGGCACTGGCCCCCACCGCGCAACTGCACCGCATGAGCGCCCGTTCGGCCGGTCGCGGCCGCATGTGCAGGACCATGGCCACCACCATGGGCAGGAACACGACGGCGTTGTAGAACAAGTGCAGCTCCACCCTCGGGAACGCCAGCTGCGCGATGCTCGTCGGCACCTTGGCGCCCATCAGGTTCGCCGCGGTCAGCGCCTGGACCAGGAGCAGCAGGTGCTCGAAGTGGTGCCACACCTGGATCCACATGGCGGCGTTCCACCACGTCCTCGACCGGCCGGTGAAACCGTGGCGCAGGATCACGAACGCCACCATCATCACGATGGCGTAGGCGTAGTGCAGCCACTCCGAGGTGACCAGCACGGGGAAGGCCAGCCCGAGCACGCCACCGGCCTCCGGTCGCGGCCAGCCCAACGCGTAGATCTGGAAAGCCTGGGTGAGGTGCTCGGCCCAGTGGCCCAGCACGATGACCATATACACCATCAACGCCGGTTTGTGGTAGCGGGTGTTGAGCAGTCCACCCGGCCCCAGTAGACGATCCGTGCCAACAGATGCCGTCATCTCGTCGATTCCTTGTCGCAGGAGGTGGTCGCGGAACGCTCCTCGGACCATGCCGCGGTCCGAGGCCCCGATCTGACGGCTCGACGGGTCGAGCCGTCGCCACCGATCGGCCGTGAGCGGTGGTCGTGCACGTCGTCCGTCGGCCGTCGGCGCGAGCCGCGCCCAGCCGAGGACGAGCACCGGTCCGCGCCGAACACTGTTATCCCATGCTCCCCGCGGCGTCCGCCACCTGCACCTTCGGGTGTGCTGTCCCCGCGCCCGCCGTGCCCGGCACCGGTTCCGGGTCCGCGAGCGGGACCGCCGGGCGCACTCGATAACATAACGGCGATTTTTTCTCCGGTGCGCTTGTCCGCGCTCGATCCCGTTGTGCGGATGGAGATCACGATCGGCGGACGGCAACCTCCGAGGTATTTGTCCGATATTCCGCGGCTCGTTCCCACATCCGGTCCCAACAGGCGGATGTGGTTGCACGCGAGAGATTTTCCCTTCGGAACCTCACATTGAGCCAGGGGTCCCCCGTGGGTTAGCGTCAGTTTGGCCGCACCGCGCGCAACTGACGACTACTGGGGAGTAACGGCGCGCCATCACCTGAGGTGCGCGCTGTCGCGCGTCAACGAACGCTGACGCTTGGGGGATCACTGGTGCTGCGACTGCTGGGCCCTGTCGGCCTGACAAGCAATGGACGAGAATACGACCTCGGCGGCCCGCGGCAACGCGTCGTGCTGGCCATGCTCGCGCTCAACGCCAACCGGGTCGTCCCGGTCGAGCGACTCATCGACGCCGTGTGGAGCACCACGCCACCGACCACGGCGAGAACACAGGTCCAGATCTGCGTCTCCGCGCTGCGCAAGATCTTCTTCGACGCCAAGGTGGCGATGCGCATCAAAACCCGCAGACCCGGTTACCAGCTCGAGGTCGACCCGCACGAACTCGACGTCGAGCAGTTCACCTCGTTGGTCGAAACCGCGCGGTCGCACGTGCGCGCCTCCCGCACCTCCTCGGCGGTCGCCGCGCTCCGCACGGCGCTCAGCCTGTGGCGCGGCAGGGCACTCGCCGACCTGCACAGCGAGCTGGTCCGGCGCTTCGCCGACCAGCTCGAGCACACCCGGCTGACCGCCGTCACGGAGCGCATCCAGCTCGACCTCGCCCTCGGCAGGCACGAGGAGGTCATCGGCGAGCTGACCGTCCTCGTCGAGGAGCACCCGCTGCGGGAGCGGCTGTACGAATTCCTCATGCTCGCCCTGTACCGCTCGGGACGACAGGCCGAGGCGCTCAAGGTGTGCCGGCGGGCGCGGGCCGTCCTGATGGGCGAACTCGGCATCGAGCCGGGGACGCGCGTGCAGGAACTCGAAGCGTCGATCCTGAACCGCGAGCCGCGGCTCGACCTGCCACCGACCGGGGCGGAGAGGTTGCTCATCAGCGCGGCCGCACCGGCGCCGGAGGAGCCGCCACCCATCGTGCCGGCCATGCGGCGCATGCCACGCAGGGCGCGCGCGAGACCGCGGACCTGCAATTGCTGGTGGTGCTGGCCGGGGCGACGGGTCAAGGGGAGATCCCTGTCCTGTCACCTACGGTGACCGCGACCGGTCGACCAGCGCTGCCCGGGACCCGAACCCGTCTGCCCGCCGGACGAGACCCGTCCCGGTGCTCTCCACCGGGCTCGTCGACAGGTGGGCGGACGGGGTGCCCACCACGACGGGGACGAACTGGCCGGACCCTGCGATCAGTGATCGATCGCCGCACCGACCGGGGGAGTTTGGATGAGCAATCCTACCATGGGGTCACACCGAGGTCCAGCGTGGGAATGGTCGGACGGTCGGTTGTCCGGTGCGGGCGGGCGGTGCCGGACGCGCTCCGGCACGGGTCGTCCACACAGGACCGGAGCGCCCGCTCCTCAGGCCCGCCAGGTGTGGAAGCCCTGCCCCGACTTCGCGCCCAACCGCCCCGACTCGACCATCTCGGTGAGCAGCGGGCACGGCGTGAAGGCCGGGTCGGACAGCAGGTCGCGCAGCACCAGCAGGGTGTCCCGGACGGTGTCCAGGCCGATCAGGTCGGCGGTGCGGAGCGGGCCGGTGGCGTGGGCGAAGCACTGCTCGAAGACCCGGTCCACGGTGGCCGCCGGCGCGGTCCCCTCCGCCACCACCTTCACCGCCTCGTTGACGGCCAGCATCAGCACCCGGTTGGTCACGAACCCCGGCGCGTCGGACACCACGATCGCCGTCTTGCCCAGCGACGACAGCACCTCGACCACGCGCGCGAGCACCGCGTCCGAGGTCCGCGGGCCGCGGACCACCTCGACGGCCTCCTTGACCGGCGCGGGGTTCATGAAGTGGGTGACCAGGACCCGGTCCGGGTGGGCAGTCGCCGCCGCCAGCACGGCGACCGGGATCGCCGACGTGCACGACGCCAGCACGGCGTCCGGCGCGCACAGGCCGTCCAGCTCGGCGAACAGCCGTTCCTTCACCGCGACGCGCTCCGGCGCGCACTCCACGACGAACCCGCACCCCGCCACCTCGTCGAGCTCGGCCGTCCAGCGCAGCCGTGACGACACCGCGGCGGGGTCGACGCGCACGCCGCCCGCCAGCGCCCGCAGCCGCACGCCGGCGCGCACCCGGCCCGGTCCGGCGGCCAGCGCCGCCGGGTCCGGGTCGACCACGACCACGTCGTGCCCGGACGCCGCGAAGCACTGCGCCACCCCCGCGCCCATGACCCCGGCGCCCACCACGCCCACCCTCACCGCCGCCTCCCGTCGACGAGCCGCACGTACGCGGGCGGCGCGGGCGGCTCCGGGGACGGCCGGGCCAGCACCAGCCGGTCGCCGTCCCGCTCCACCGGCTCGAACCCGGCGAACCGCAACGTCACCAGCATCACCTGGTTGACCGGTGTGCGCCGGAACCGCGCCACCGGTCGCCGCCCCCGCTCCAGCGCGTCCCGCACGATGTCGCCCAGCAGCACCGAACCCACCCCGCGCGACATCACCCGGCACGACATCAGCAGCAGCTCCAGCACCGCGTCCCCGCCGACGTGCGCCACCACGGCCAGCCCGACGGCCCCGTAGTCGCCGAAGCGGTCCCGCAGTCGCGCCACGAGCACGTCGTGCCCCGGTGACGCGCACAGCGCCCGCAGCTCCGCCACGTCGTAGGTGAGCCCGGTCGTGTTGAGCTGGTGCGTGCGCACGGTCAGCTCCCGCGCGCGCTCCAGGTCCGCCTCGGTCGCGGTCAGGACGGTCAGCTCCAGGTCGAGCGACGCCAGGAACTGCGCCGACGACCCGCCGAAGTCCCGCTCGGCCTCCGCGCGCCGCCGTTCGGTCAGGTACGCCTCGCGCCGCCGCCTCGACTCCGGCGTCACCGGGCCGGGCCGGAACTCCGGCAGCGCGGCCAGCTCCCCCACCCGCTCGGCCGGGTAGCAGCGGACCTGTGGCAGCGCCGCGGCGACCTCGGCCAGCTCCACGGCGTCGTTGTCGGTGAACGCGATCGTGTCCAGCCCGATGTTCAGCTCGGCGGCGATCCGGCGCACGGCCTCGGACTTCGGGCCCCACCCGACCTCCAGCGCGCAGAACATCCGGTGCAGCCCGTGTTCGGCGAGGTGCGCGAGCGCCGCGGCGTGGTCGCCCCGACTGGCCACCGCGTGCAGGACGCCGCGCTCGTCCAGGACCCCGAGCGCCGCCACCGCCTCCGGGCGGGGCACGGGGCGGTCGCCTTCGAGCACGACGCCGTCCCACAGCGTGTCGTCCAGGTCCCAGACCAGGCACTTGACCACGGGCCCCGGCACGGCGGACCCGGGAACGGCGGGCCCCGTCACGGCCGGCCCCGCAGGGCGTACCCGCCGAGGTGCTGCTCGGCCACTTCGTCGGCTCCTTCGATGATCCGCATGACCGCCGCGTCGCGGTGGAACCGGCCGACGGTGCTGTCCGCGTCGACACCGGCCGCGCCGTGCAGCCGCACGGAGTGCTCGGCGACGACCGAGGCGGCCCGCGCGGCGGCGTACTTGGCCAGCAGGGTCTCGGCCAGCGCCGCCGGGTCGCCCTGTTCGCGCAGCGCCGCGGCGTGGGCGCACAACCGGTGGGCCGCGCGGACCTCCACCAGGCAGCGGCCGAGCACCGCGCGCACGGCCTGGTGCGACGACAGCGGCGTGCCGCCCTGCGCCCTGGACGCGACGTGCTCGACGGTGTGGTCCAGGCAGGCACGCGCCATCCCGGCGCAGCCCCAGGCCACGGTGAAGCGCCCGTGGTCCAGCGCGGTGCCGACCACGTGCGTGAGCCCGAACCCCGGCGGCGCGAGCACGTCGGCCACCGGCACGTCGTCGAAGCGCACGTGGGCGATCCGCGCCGCGCGCATCCCCAGCTGCCCGGTCACCGGCTCCACCGACACGCCCGGCTGCCGCGCGTCCACGAGCGCGGTCACCGGCAGGCCGTCCCGCGAGGCCAGGACCAGGAACACGTCGGCCAGGCCGCCGAAGGTGACCCACCTCTTGCCGCCGCGCAGCCTGCCCGCGTCGAGGGTGGTCCCCACCGCCGCCAGGTCGCTGCCCGCGCCCGCCTCGGTCGCGGCGAAGCCGGCCAGCCGCTCACCGGAGGTCAGGGCGGGCAGCCAGCGGGCGCGCTGGCGGGCGTCGCCCCAGCGCAGCACCGCGGCGGCCACCATGCCCTGCACCGTGACCAGGGCGCGCAGCGCGCTGCACACCCCGCCGAAGTCCTCGCACAACCGCCCCACCTCGGTCGGCGACCAGTCCCGGCCGCCGTAGCGGGCGGGCACGTCGGGCGCCAGGAACCCGGCTCCCGCCACCGCCCGCACCACCTCGTCGGGCACGCCTCCGTGCCGGTCCCACCCGGCCGCGTCGGCGCGCACCGACTCCGCGAACGCCCCGGCGGCCGACGGCATCCCGGCTCACCGCGCCGCGGCGAGCTTGCCGCGCACGAACGCGGCAATTCGGTCCATGGTCCGGAAGTTGTCCAGGTCGAGGTCCTCGACGTCCACCTCGATGCCGAACTCCTTTTCCACGTGGGTGACCAGTTCGAGCGCGAGGAGCGAGTTCACGAGACCGAGCGCGAAATAGTCCTGATCGGGCTCCAGGTCGATTTCCGGGAGCACCGAGGCGAAGAAGGCGCGCAGGCGCCCGACGATCGCCTCCGGATCGCCGGTCGTGCCGAAGCCGCTGGCCACGTGACCTCCCCAGGTGAAGTCCCGAGCAACGTAACACGGTGCGGCGGCGCCGAAGGAGGACACTTCGGCAATTCGCAAGCCGACCCGAATAATTCTCAGGTTCACTCGGGTGCGGTGGTGCGGCCGATCGGCGGTTGCCCCCGACGGGCACCGCTGGAAACGTCGACGCCCCGGCGGGCGCATTCATCTGCAATACCGGAGTCGACTGGCGGAATCGCACATGGCTGTCGAGCACGTGGTGGCGGGAAGCGTCCACGACCTCTTCGCGGAGCGGGTCCGCGCGGACCCCGACCTGACCGCCGTGGTCTGCGGCCGGCACGCGCCGACCTTCCGCGAACTGGCCGAGCGGGTCGACCTCGTGGCCGGCGGCCTGCGGGCCCGGGGCGTGCGCCCGGAGGAGCCGGTGGGCCTGTTCCTCGAACGCGGCGTGGACGCGGTGGCGGGCGTCCTGGCGATCCTCCGCGCCGGCGGCGCGGTCCTGCCGCTGACCACCGACCTGCCCGACGCCCGGCTGGCCGAACTGCTCGCGGACGCCGGCGCGGCGGTCGTGCTCACCCGGCGGCGGCTCGCGCACCGGCTCCCCCCGGCACGCACCCGGGCGGCACGGGTCGTGCTCGTCGAGGACGACCACCCGCCGCACCCCGCTCCCCCGCCCCGCGTGACGCCCGACCACCTCGCCTACGTGCTGCACACCTCCGGCTCCACCGGCCGCCCCCACGGCGTGCTGGCCACCCACCGCGGCCTGCTCGCGCTGCACGCCCACCACGCGCGCGGCCTGTTCGCCTCGCCCACCCGCCTCAAGGTCGCGCACACCGCCGGTCTCGGCTTCGACGCGATGTGGCTGCCGCTGCTGTGGATGCTGGCCGGCCACGAGCTGCACGTGGTCGACGACGACACCCTCGCCGACCCGCGGGCGCTGGTCGCGCACCTCGTGGCCGCCGGGGTCGACGTGGTGGACGAGACCCCGTCGCGGTTGCGCGAACTGCTGCGCGCCGGGCTGCTCGACGGCCCCGTCCGACCCGGGACGGTGGTCACCGGCGGCGAGCCGGTCGACCCGGACCTGTGCGCGAGCCTCGTCGCGGCGGGCGTCGAGGCCCACAACGCCTACGGCACGACCGAGGTCGCGGTCGAGAGCCTGCTGTGCCCGGTGACCGACGTCGACCGCGCCGTGCTCGGCCGCCCGGTCGCCGGCGCCCGCGCGCACGTGCTGGACGCCGACCTGCGCCCGGCCGACGAGGGCGAGCTGTACCTCGCCGGCCCCGGCGTGGCCCGCGGCTACCTCGGCCGGCCCGGGCTGACCGCCGCGTCGTTCGTCGCGGACCCGCACGGCCCGCCGGGCGGCCGGATGTACCGCACCGGCGACCTGGTGCGCCGCCGCCCGGACGGCCTGCTCGACCACCTCGGCCGGGTCGGCGGGCACGTCAAGGTGCGCGGCGTGCGCGTCGACCCGCGCGAGGTCGAGACCACCCTGCTGCGGCACCCGGACGTGACCGCCGCGGCCGTGGTCCCGCGCGGCACGGGGCTCGTCGCCTACGTGGTGGCGGACTGCCCGCCCGGGGCGCTGCGGTCGTTCGTCGCGGACCTCCTGCCCGCCCAGGCGGTGCCGTCGGCGGTGGTGCCGCTGGAGGCGCTGCCCCTCACCGCCAACGGCAAGGTCGACCGGCGCGCGCTGCCCGGACCGCGCCCCGCCGGGCCGGTGGTCGCGCCGCGGACACCGGACGAGGAGCGGGTCGCCGCCGTGTGGCGGGACGTGCTGGGCGTGGAGCGCGTCGGGGTGCTGGACGACTTCGTGGCGCTGGGCGGCGACTCCGTCCTGGCCATGCGGGTCGCGGCCGGGCTGGGCGGCGACCTGTCCGCGCGGCGGGTGTTCGCGCTCGGCACGGTCGAGGCGCTGGCCGCGCACCTGTCCGGGACCCACGCCGGCCCCGGCGCGCCGGAGGCGCCCCGCGCCGCCGCCGCGCCGCTGTCGTTCGCCCAGGAACGCCTGTGGTTCCTGGACGAGTTCGCGCCCGGCGGCGCGGAGTACACCACCACGTCGGGCTTCCGGCTGCGCGGCCGGCTCGACCGGCACGCGCTGGGCGCCGCGCTGAGCGCGCTGGTCGCCCGGCACGAGCAGCTGCGCACCACCTTCCACACCGTCGACGGTCGCGGCACGCAGGTCGTCGGGCCGCCCCACCCGGTCGAGCCGGAGCAGGTGGACGAGGCCGGGCTCGCCGACTTCGTGGACCGGCCGTTCGACCTGCGCGCCGGGCCGCTGCTGCGGGCCGCGCTGGTCGCGGTCGCGGAGGACGAGCACCTGCTCGTGCTGTGCGTGCACCACATCGTCACCGACGGCTGGTCGACGGGTGTGCTGGCCGAGGAGCTGGGCCGGTGCTACAGCGCCTCCGTCCGCGGCGCGGCGCCCGACCTCCCGCCGCTGCCACTGCGCTACACCGACTTCGCCGCCCGGCAGCGCGCCCGGTTGACCGGCGCGGTGCTGGACGCCCAGCTCGCGCACTGGGAGCGGCGGCTGGTCGGGATGGCGGTGCTGGACCTGCCCACCGACCGGCCGCGCCCGGCGGTGCGCACCACGGCGGGCGCGACGCACCACCGCACCGTGCCGCCCGCCGCGGCGGCGGCGCTGGCCGACCTGGGCCGCTCCCGGGGCGCGACGCTGTTCACCACCCTCGTCGCGGTGACCCAGGCGTTCCTGGCCCGCACGACCGGGCAGCGCGACGTCGCCGTCGGCACGGTCACCTCCGGCCGGGACCACCCCGACCTGGCCGGTCTCGTCGGGTTCTTCGTCAACACCGTCGTGCTCCGCTCGCGGGTCGACCCCGCGCGGACCTTCGTCGACTTCCTCGACGAGGTCAGGGCGACGGTGCGGGACGCGCTCGACCACGACGAGGTCCCGTTCCACCGCCTCGTGGAACTGCTCCAGCCCGAGCGCGACGCCGGGCGCTCGCCGCTCGTGCAGGTCGTCGTGGCGCTGCACAACACCCCGTCCGGCTCCCCGGCCATGGCCGGCCTGGAGGTGTCGGCGTTCGACCCGCCGCGCCGCTCCGCGGTGTTCGACCTGGCGCTGGAGTTCACCCGCGACGACGACGGCCTGCACCTGGCCGCGGAGTACCGCACCGACCTGTTCGACGAGGCCACGACCGCCCGGCACGTCGACCACCTCCTGGTGCTGCTGGCGGGTGTCGCCGCCGACCCGCACCGGCCGCTGTCCCGGCTGCCGCTGCTCGCCGCGGACGAGCGGCGGCGCGTGCTGCACGACTGGCCCCCCGGCGCGCCGAGCCCGGACCGCACGGTGACCGGCCGGTTCGCCGAGCGCGTCGCGCGGCGGCCGGACGCGGTCGCGGTCACCTGCGACGGCGCGTCCCTGACCTACCGCGAGCTGGACGCCGCGGCGAACCGGCTGGCCCACGACCTGCTGGCCCGGGGCGTGCGGCCGGAGGACCGGGTCGGCCTGTGCGCGCCGCGCGGCCTGCCCGCCGTCGTCGCGCTGCTGGGCGTCCTCAAGGCCGGCGCGGCGTTCGTGCCGCTGGACCCCGGCTACCCGCCGTCCCGACTGGCCGACATGATCGCCGACTCCGGGACGTCCCTGGTGCTCGTGCCCGCCGACCTGCGCGACCGGCTGCCGGCCGGGACCGCCACCGCCGACCCGACCACCGCCGCCCCCGGCCCGGCGCACGCCCCGCCGGTCGTGGTCGCGCCGCGCACCGCCGCGTACGTCATGTTCACCTCCGGCTCCACCGGCCGCCCCAAGGGCGTGCTGGTCGAGCACCGGTCGGTCGCCCGCCTCGCCGAGGGCGACCCGTTCCCGATCGGCCCGGACGACGTGGTGGCGCAGTGCTCCACGCTGTCGTTCGACGCCTCCACGTTCGAGATCTGGGCGGCGCTGCTGTCCGGCGCGCGGCTGGCGGTGTGCTCGCGGACCCTGCTCTCGCCCGACGACCTGCGCGGGTTCACCGCCGAGCACGGCGTCACCGTGCTGTGGCTGACCGCGGGCCTGTTCCACGAGATCGCCGCCGCCGACCCCGGCGCGTTCACCGGCCTGCGCCAGCTCGGCTGCGGCGGCGACGTGATCTCGCCCGAGCACTGCGCCGCCGTGCGGCGGCACGTGCCGGACCTGCGGATCGTGAACGGCTACGGCCCCACCGAGGGCACCACGTTCGCCGCCGCGCACGTCGTGCCGCCATCGGTCCCCCCGGACGCGCCGCTGCCGATCGGCCGGCCGATCACCGGCACCCGGTGCTACGTGCTGGACGACGACCTCGCCCCGGTGCCGGTCGGCACGCCCGGACAGCTGCACATCGGCGGCACGGGCCTGGCGCGCGGCTACCTCGGCCACCCCGGGTTGACGGCGCGGCGGTTCGTGCCCGACCCGTTCGGGCGGGGCACCCGGCTGTACCGCACCGGCGACCTGGCGCGCTGGACCGCCGACGGGGTGCTGGAGTTCCTGGGCCGCTCCGACGACCAGGTCAAGATCCGCGGCTTCCGGGTGGAACCGGGCGAGGTCGAGGCGGCGCTGCGCCGCCACCCGGCCGTCACCGAGGCCGTCGTCGTGCCGCACGAGCACGTGCCCGGCCACAAGCAGCTCGTCGCCTACGTCGTCGCGGGCGCCACCGCCGACGAGCTGCGCGCCTTCCTGTCCTCGACCCTGCCGGCCCACCTCGTGCCCGGCGCGTTCGTGCTCCTGGCGGCGCTGCCGCTCGCGGTCAGCGGCAAGGTCGACCGCCGCGCCCTGCCGCCGCCGCGCCCGCGGTCCACCCGGGCGCACGTGCCGCCGACCGGGCCGCACGAGGAGGTGCTCGCGCGGGTGTGGGCGGAGGTGCTGGGCGTCGAGCGGGTGGGCGCGGACGACAACTTCTTCGCCCTCGGCGGCGACTCCATCCTCAGCATCCAGGTCGTGTCCCGGGCGCGCGAGCTGGGCGTGCGGGTGACGCCGCGCGACGTGTTCCTGCACCAGACGCTCGCCGGGGTCGCCGCGCACGCCACCACCGGTCACGACTCCCCGGGGCAGGACTCCCCCGCCTCGCGCGAGCCGGCCACCGGACCGGTCCCGCCCACCCCGGTCCAGCGGTGGTTCCTGACCACGTCCGCCGCGCCCGGGCACTTCGCCCAGTGGGTGGTGGTCGACCTCGACCCGGACGTGGACGTCGCCGCCCTGCGCGCCGCGGTCGAGGCCCTGCCCGCGCACCACGACGTGCTGCGCGCCCGGTTCGAGCGGGTCGACGGGCAGTGGCGGCAGCACGTGCCCGAAGAGGACCCCCGCGAGGTCTTCACCACCAGCACCGAACCGGCCGAGCGGTGCGTGGCCGGCCTGCGGACGCCACTGGCCGGAGGACCGCTGTTCCGGGCCGTCCTGACGGCCACCGGGCTGGTGCTGCTGGCGCACCACCTGGTCGTGGACGGCGTGTCGTGGCGGGTGCTGCTGGAGGACCTGGACACCGGCTACGAGCAGGCCAAGGCCGGTCGCGCGGTCGACCTGGGCGCGAAGACCACGTCGTTCCGCCAGTGGGCGCTGCGGTTGCGCGAGCACGCCGAGGCCGGCGGTTTCGCCGACCACCTGGCGCACTGGGCGCGGGCCGTCACCGCCGACGCGGGCGAGGACGGGCCGGAGCTGCCCGAGCACGTGGTGACCGCCCGGCTGCCCGCGCCGGACACGGCGGCGCTGCTGCGCGGCGCGTCGGCCGCCTACCGCGCCGGGGCCGAGGACGTGGTGGTGGCCGCGGTGGGGCGGGTGCTGTCGCGGTGGAGCGGGCTGGATCGCGTGCCGCTGGAGCTGGAGGGGCACGGCCGGGAGGAGCTGTTCGCCGGGATGGACCTGTCCCGCACGGTCGGCTGGTTCACCACCCTGTTCCCGTTCACCGCCGACCTGACCGGGGCGGACGGGTGGGGCGCCGTGGTGAAGGCCGTCAAGGAGCAGCTGCGCGTCGCCCACCGCCACGGCCTGGCCCACGGGGCGCTGCGGTGGCTGACCACGACGCACCCCGCCACCCACCGGCCGCTGGCGCGGGTGAACTACCTGGGCCGCTTCGACACCGCGTTCGCGCGGGTCCGCGGCGGCATCCGGTTGGCCAAGCCGCCGACGACCGCGCCGCGCCTGGACGTCACGGCCGCCGTCACCGCCGACGGCGGGCTGGAGTTCGACTGGGTGCACGCGCCGGACGCGCACGCCACGCCGGTGGTGGCGCGGCTCGCCGAGGAGGTGGTGGGCGCGCTGCGGGAGATCGCCGCGCACTGCGCCGGCCCCGGCGCGGGCGGCGCCACGCCGTCGGACTTCCCGCTGGCGCGCCTGGACCAGGCGGAGCTGGACCGGATCGCGGGCGACGGGCACCCGGTCGAGGACGTGTACCCGCTGACCCCGGCGCAGGGCGGGATGCTGTTCCACTCCCTGTCCCGGCCCGGCGCGTACGTGGAGCAGCTGCACCTGACCGTGCGCGACACCGACCCGGCCGACCTGGAACGGGCGTGGCGGCGGGTGGTCGACGCGGTCCCGGCCCTGCGCACCACCCTGGTGTGGGAGGGGTTGCGCGAGCCGGTGCAGGTCGTGCGCCGGTCCGTCGACGTGCCGATCACCCACCACGACTGGCGCGGCGCGGCCGACGAGGAGCGGTGGCGGCGCCTGCTGGCGCGCGACCGGGCGACCGGGCTCGACCCGGCGGCGGAGTCGCTGAGCCGGGTGGCCCTCGTGCGCACCGGGGAGCGCGAGGTCCGCGTGCTGTGGACGTTCCACCACGTGCTGCTCGACGGTTGGAGCGCGTTCCAGGTGCTCGCGGAGGTGTTGGGCGCGCCGCGGGCGCGGCGGCCGTTCCGCGACCACGTGGCCCGCGTGCTGGAGCGGGCCCCGGCCGAGGAGCACTGGCGGGCCGCGCTCGCCGGGTTCCGCGGGGCGACCGCGCTGCCCTTCGACCGGCCGCCGGACGGCGCGCACCTGTCGTGCTCGTCCGCCGCGTGCGACGTCGCGCTGCCCGCGGACGCGTCCGCGCGCGTGCGGGCGTTCGCCCGGCGCAACCGGCTCACGCTGGGCACGGTCGTGCAGGGCGCGTGGGCGCTGCTGCTGGCCCGGCACGGCGGCACGCGCGACGTGTGCTTCGGCCTGGTGGTGTCCGGGCGGACCCCGGACCTGCCCGGCGCGGACACCGTCATCGGCATGATGATCAACACCGTGCCGGTGCGGCTGCGCGTCGACACCGCGGACGTGCCCGGCTGGCTGGCCCGCGCACAGGCCGCCGGCCGCCCGGCCGAGCACTCCGCGCTGACCGACGTGCGGCGGTGGGCCGGGCTGCCCGCCGGGACGCGGCTGTTCGACAGCGTCGTGGTGGTGGAGAACTACCCGCTGGACCACGACGTCGCGCGGGTCGAGGTCGAGGCGGTGGAGAACACCAACTACCCGCTGCACCTGGTGGTGCGCGACGCCGAGCCGCTGTCGGTCCGGCTCGGCTACGACCCCGACCTGTTCGACCCGGGCACCGCCGTCGGCCTGGCCGACGAGTTCGCGGCGCTGCTGGTGGGCCTGGCGGGTGTGGTGGACCCGGTGGACCTGCCGGGCACGGCGGACCCGCCGGTCGACGACGCCCCCGTCCCGCCCGCGCCCGTCCAACCCGCCCCCGTCCGGGCGGCCCCGGCGGAGTTCGCGCCGCCGGCCACACCGGGCGAGCGGGCGGTGGCGGAGGTGCTGGCCGACGTGCTGGCGGTGGACCGGGTCGGGCGCGCGGACGACTTCTTCGCGCTGGGCGGCGACTCCGTGCTCGCCATCCGGGTCGCCGCCCGGCTCGCGCAGGTCTTCGGGCACTCGGTGGCGCCCAGGGCGCTGTTCGACCACCCGACGGTCGGCGGGCTCGCGGCGGCGCTCGGGCACACCGCCGCCGAGGACGCCGGGGCGCGGGACTACCAGCTGTGACGAGGGAGGCCGCAGTGCGGGACGAGGACATCGCGATCATCGGGGTCGCCGCGCTGCTGCCCGGCCCCGACGGCGCGGTCGGGCTGGACGGGCTGGCGGGGTTGCTGGCCGGGGGCGTCGACCTGGTCGGACCGCCGTCGCCGACGCGGGTGCGGCACACCGGCGGCAGCGCCGGGACCCGCTACCTCCGCATGGCGCACCTCGACCGGGTCGACCTGTTCGACCACCGGTTCTTCGGCATCCCGCTGCGCGAGGCCGAGATGATGGACCCGCACCAGCGGCTGCTGCTCCAGCTCGCCCACGAGGCGGTCGAGAACGCCTGCCTGGCGCCGGGGTCGCTGCGCGGGTCGCGCACCGCGGTCGTGCTCGGCCACTCCCAGTCCGACTACGAGACCCTGTACCGGGGCGAGGACCCGCACCAGACGCTCGGCGCGCTGTCCGCGTCGTCGGCCGCCCGGATCTCCTACCACCTCGACCTCACCGGGCCCGCCTACGTCGTGGACACCGCGTGCAGCAGCAGCCTGACCGCGCTGGCGGGCGCGGTGGACGTGCTGCGCAAGGGGACCGCGGACCTGGCGCTGGCGGGCGGGGTCAGCGTGCGGCCGGTGCTGTTCGCCGAGCAGGCGCACACGCCCGTGCGGGGTGTGGAGTCGTCGGACGGCCGGTGCCGCCCGTTCGACGAGCGCGCGACCGGCGCGGTGGCGGGCGAGGGCGGCGCGGTGGTGCTGCTGCGCCGGCTGCGCGACGCGGTCGAGGCCGGGGACCCGGTGCGGGCGGTGCTCAAGGGGATCGCGGTCAACCACAACGGCCACCGGATGGTCGGGCTGAGCGCGCCCAGCCAGGCCGCCCAGACCGAGGTGGTGCGGCAGGCGTGGCGGGACGCGGACGTCGACCCCGCCACCGTGGCCTACGTCGAGTGCCACGGCTCCGCGACGCCCTTGGGCGACGTGATCGAGGTGGACGCGCTGCGCCGGGCGTTCGCCGGGGCCGGGGTCGCCGCGCCGGGCTGCGCCATCGGTTCGGTCAAGGGCAACCTCGGCCACCTCGACGGCGCGGCCGGGATGGCCGGACTGCTCAAGGCGCTGCTGTCCGTGGAGCGCGCCGAGCTGTACCCCACGGCGCACTTCGAGTCGCCCAACCCGCTGCTCGACCTGTCCGGGCCGGTGCACGTCAACCCCGCCCACCGGCCGTGGCCCGAGCGCGACGGCGTACCGCGCCGGGCCGGGGTGAGCGCCCTGGGCATGACCGGCACCAACGTGCACGCGGTGCTGGAGCAGCCTCCCCCGCGCAGGCCGGCCGGCCCCGGTCCGGGCGTCTCCGGTCCGGGCGTCGAGCTGGTGACCGTGTCGGCGAAGTCCGCCGCCGCGTTCCGGGCCTACCTCGACCGGCTGGCCGACTTCGCCGAGCGCACCGGCCACGACCTGCGGACCGTCGCGCACGCGATGAACCGGGGCCGCGACGACCACCCGTTCCGCGGCGCGTTCGCGGTGGGGGGCGCGGAGGAACTGGTCGAGGCGCTGCGGTCGGCCGTGCCGCCCGACGAGGCGGTGCCCGACGACCGGCCCGTCGTGGTGCTGCTGTCCGGAGACGGCGTGCCCGACGACGCGACGTGGGCGGGGCTGGCCGAGGCGTTCCCCGCCCTGGCGGACGTGGTGCTGCCGGAGCGGCCCGCCGCCCGGCTCGTCGTGGCGCAGACCGCGCTGCTGGCGCTGGCCCGGTCGCTGGGCGTGCGGGACGCGCACCTGGTGGGCTCGGGTCCCGGGAACCTCGCCGTGCGCGTGGCCCGCGGCGAGCTGTCCGTCGAGGACGCCGCCGAGGAGTCCGGGGAACTGAGCGCCGAGCTGGACCGCACCCGGCTGGCCCGGGTGGCGGAGCGGTTCGCGGGCGACGGCGCGGTGCTGGTGGACCTGGGCGGCAACGGGGTGCTCACCCGCGAGGTCCGCCGCCTGCGCCCGGACCTGCCGTGCGTGGAGCTGTTCGCGGTGCCCGGGCGGCGCGGCGTGCTGCGGCAGCTCGGCGCGCTGTACCGGCTCGGCGCCCGCCTCGACTGGGACGCGCACTACGCCGGGGCCGACGTCCCGCGCGTGGAGGCGCCGACCTACCCGTTCGAGCCGGTGCGCTGCTGGTGCCGCCCGCTCGACGAGGTCGCGGAACCCGGTCGGTCCACCGGGGACACCCGGTTGCGGCCGGTGCCGGGCCGCCCGCGCCCCGCTCCCGGCGACGCGCCCGAGGACCGGGTGGCGCAGGTCTGGCAGGAGGTCCTGGGCGAGGAGGGCCTGACGCCGGACTCGGACTACTTCGCCCTCGGCGGCACGTCCATCGCCGGGATCAGCGTGCTGCGCGCGCTGGAGCGGGACTTCGACGTGCGGCTGACGTTCGCCGACCTGTACGCCCACCCGACCGTGCGCGCCCTGGCCGGCCGGGTGGCCGAGCTGCAGGGGGCCGGCGAGGAGACGTCCGCGCCCGACGTGCTCGCGCCGGTGCCGCGCGGCGGCGCCCTGCCGGTGTCGTTCGGGCAGGAGCAGCTGTGGTACCTCGACCGGCTCGACCCCGGGACGCCGCTCTACAACATCCCGCACGACCTGCGCCTGACCGGTCCGCTCGACCTGACCGCGCTGCTCGCGGCGATCCGCGGCGTGCAGGACAGGCACGAGGTGCTGCGCACCCGCATCGCGGCCGACGACGACGGCGTGCCCCGGGCGTACGTCCGGGAGGGGGAACCGGAGGTCGTCGTGCGCGACCTGCGCACGCTGCCGGAGGCCGAACGGCACCGCGAGGCCCGGCGGATCGTCGACGAGGAGGCACGGCGGCCGTTCGACCTGGCGGCGGGGCCGCTGGTGCGGACCGCCGTGCTGCGCCTGGCCGACGAGGACCACGTGCTGCTGTGGAACTACCACCACATCGTCTTCGACGGCTGGTCCCCCACCGTGTTCTTCCGCGACTTCACCGAGCTGTACCGGGCGGCGCTGGAGGGGCGCCCGCCGGAGCTGCCGGAGCTGCCCGCGCAGTACGCCGACTTCGCCGCGCGGCAGCGCCGCCGCTCCGCCGAAGGCGGGCTGGACGAGGGGCTGCGGTTCTGGCGGTCGGAGCTGGCGGGCCTGCGGTCGCCGGAACTGCCGCTCGACCGACCCCGGCCGGCCGTGCGCACCGCCGGCGGCGGGATGGTGGAGTTCGAGGTCGCGGAACCCGACGCCGAGGCGATCCGGGCGCTGGGCCGCCGGCTGGGCGTCACCACGTTCGTCACCATGCTCGCGGTGGTCGACGCCCTCCTGCACCGCTGGGGGCGGCTCACCGACGTGGTGGTGGGCGTGGCCACGTCCGGGCGCGTCGACCCGGCCTCGCACGACCTGATCGGCTACTTCAACAACGTGCTGCCGTTCCGCACCGCCGTGCGCGGCGACCTGCGGTTCACCGACCTCGTCCGGCGCTGCGCGCGCACCGTCGCCGACGTGCTCGACCACGAGGAGGTGCCGCTGGAGAAGGTCGTCGCCGAGGTGCTGGAGCACCGCGAGCCGGGGCGGCACCCGCTGTTCGACGTGGTCTACACGTACCAGAACGTGCCGCAGGCGACCGCCGAGCTGGCCGGGCTGCCGTGCACGCGCTACCTCGACGGGGCGATCGCGGGCATCGCGCCCGGGACCGCGAAGTTCGACCTGACCATCGGCGTGGTGGACCAGGGCGCGGGACCGATGAGCGGCTACCTGGAGCACGCCGCGGCGCTGTACGACCCGACGACCGCGCGGCGGCTGGCGACGTGGCTGCCCGCCGTGGTGGCGCGGGTCGCCGCCGACCCCGACGTGCGGCTGGGCGACCTCACCGTCGTGACGCCCGACGGCGGGGGACCCGGTGGCGGAGGACCCGGTGGTGCGCCGGAACCGGACGACGTGGAGGTGCGCGTGAACGGCAGCGGTTCACCCCGGGCCGTGGAGGTGCTGACCGGGATCTGCGCGGACCTGCTCGGCGCGGACTCGGTGTCCCCGGACGACAACTTCTTCGCCCTGGGCGGCGACTCCGTGCTGGGCGTGCGGGTGGCGGCGCGGGCCGCGAAGGCGGGCGTGCACATCACGCCGCAGCAGTTGTTGCAGCACCCCACCGTGGGCGGGCTGGCGGCGGCGGCCGTGGTCGACGGCGCACCGATCCCCCGCCCGGCGGCACCCGAGGCGATCGGGCCGGAAACGGTCGCGCCGGACGCGCGGCCGATCCCGCTGACCCCGATCATGCGCAGCTTCCTGGAGCACGTCCCCGACCGGCGCGGGGACTTCGTCGAGGTGCACGTGGTGGAGCTGACCTCGACCGACGTGACCGCCGACGCGGTCCGCACCGCCGTGCGCCACCTGGCCGCGCGGCACGAACCGCTGCGCTACCGGTTCCGGCGCAACGCCGTGGGCACGCGGGCCGAGTGCGCCGCGGACGCGGAGGTGCCGTTCGACGTGGTGTTCCTCCCGCCGGGCGACGAGCGCGAGGTCGTCGAGGCCGACTGCCGGGCGCTCAAGGACGACCTCGACCTGGAGCGCGGGCCGCTGGCGCGGGCGCGGTACTACGAGCGCGGGCACCGGCGCGGCGGGCTGCTGGTGCTGCTGGTGCACCACTTCGTGTTCGACAACATGTCCACCGTGGTCCTGCTGGACGACCTCGACGCGCTGATCGCCGAGGCGGCGGCCGGGCGTGCCGCGACACCCGCGCCCGCGCCGGCGGGGTGGCGCGAGTGGGCGTGGCACCTGCACGACCTGGCGGCGTCCGACGAGGCGGCGGCGGAGTTGGCGTACTGGACCGCCGTGCTGCGCGAGGGCTCCTCCTTCGGGTTGCCCGCGGGTTCCGGTGGGGAGGGACTGGCGAGCCGTTCGGCGGGACCGGTCCCGGTCGCGCCGGCGTCCGGGCGGGAGGTCGCCTTGTGCGCGACGGCGCTGGGGCTGGCCCGGTGGAGCGGCGCGGACGGCGCCTTCCTGGCGGTGGAGGGCGAGGCGACGCCGAACGTGTACCGGCGTGCCGGGCGGGGACCGTCGATCGGGTGGTTCACCAGCCTGCACCCGGTGTCGCTGCCGGTGGCCGACAGCGCGCACGCGACGTTGCCGCTCGTGGTGGACCGCGCCCGGTCCGTGCCGCACGACGGCGTCGGGTACGGCGTGCTGCGGCACCTGTCGCCGCACGGCCCCGGGCCCGCGGCGCTGCGCGCCCTGCCGGAGCCGAGGGCGCTGCTGGTGCACGTGCCCGGCGACGTGGCGGCGTTCGACACCGGGGTCGGGCTGCTGCGGACGCGCTGGGACCTGGCGGTGCACCTGAAGAAGGCCATGACGTCCTGGTTCCCGCTGATCGTCGCCGTGTCGGAGCGGGCGGGCGAGGTGCGGGTGGACGTCAACAGCCTGGCCGACTTCGGGCAGTCCGAGGTCGAGGCGCTGGCCGACGGGATCGCCGCGGTCTACGGCGAGCTGGCGTGATCGCCCTCGCGGGCTCGGGGTGGCACCTCGGCGACCCGGTGCCGGTGGAGCTGCTGCCCGAGTGGGCTGAGCTGGACGACGCGGAGCGGGCGGCGTGCTCGGCGCTGGGCATCGGGAGCGTGGCGGTGGCCGGGACGGCGAGCGCCACCGACCTGGCCGCCGCGGCGGCACGTCGCGCCCTGGCCGCCGCCGCGGTGTCCGAGACCGAGGTCGACGTGCTGATCACCGTGGAGTCGCGGGCCCCGGAAACGCTGGTCAGCTCGGACGCGACCCGGCTCCAGGCGGCCCTGGGCGCGCGGCGGGCGGTGGCGTTCTCCGTCGGCGGCCTGGGCTGCGCGTCGCTGGCCCCCGCCCTGCTGACCGCGGCGGGCCTGCTGCGCGACCACGCCGTGCGGACCGTGCTCGTCGCGCACGGCAGCACGCCCGCCACCCCGCGCCGCTACCGCCACCCGGTGACCCTGAACGGCGACAGCGGCGGGGCGCTGGTGCTCACCCGGACCGGCGGGGTGCGCGTGCGGGACGTGCTGCTGGAGACGAACGGCGACTACGCGGACCTGTTCCGGGTCCCCTACCGCGACCGCCCGTTCGCCGAGTGGCGCGAGGAGTGCTCCGACCCGGTGGCGTACTCCTTCCGCCTGGCCGTCGAGACCCGCAACCGGCTGCGCGACCTGACCGCCCGCCTCCTGGCCCGCAACGGCCTCACCGCGGCGGACGTGACGTGCTACCTGGCGCAGAACCTCTCACTGCCCTCGCACCGCAACTACGCCGAGGTGCTCGGCGTCCCGCTGCACCCCGCCTGCGCGGCCAACCTCGCGCGCTACGGCCACCTGGGGCCGAACGACACCTTCCACAACCTGCACGGCGCCACCGTGCCGCCGGGCAGCCGGGTGGTGCTGCTCGACGCCAGCCCCGCCGCGGCGTGGAGCGCGGTGCTGGTGGAGACCGACGGCGACGGCGGGACGCACCTGTTGTAGCGCCGGCCCGCCGGGACGGCCGGTTCGCTCGCCGTGACCGGGTGACCACGGCCCGGATACCGCACGGGTATTGTCGGATTTGTCAGGTTCCCGACGAGAGGTGCACACCATGGGTCTGTTCGACGCCATCTTCGACAAGGCCAACGAGTTCGTGTCGGGCGCCACGGGTGCGGCCGAGGGCGTCTCCCAGTCCGCGACCGACGCCGCCGCGCAGACGACGGAGGGCTTCACGGGCGCCGCCCAGGACTTCGGCGGCGCCGCGTCCGACGTCACGGGCACCTTCGCCGACGCGACGGGCACCCTCACCGACGCGTCCGGCACCTTCGCCGACGCGTCCGGCACCTTCACCGAGGCCACGGGTTCCTTCACCGAGGCGACCGACGCGGTGACCGACCCGTTCCGCTTCTAGGACGCGCCTCGCGGGTCGTCGTCCCGACGGGAGGGCGACCGCGGGGTCGCCGGTCATCCGGCCGGAGGGGCGACCCCTGGATGACCGGCCGTTCCGCGCGCCGGGAGCGTCACGCCCCGGGGCCGAGCAGCGCGTCGCGCGGGTGCACCCGCGTGGTCGCGATCGCGACCGCCTGCAACCGGCTCGCCCGCAGGATCGGGTACATCGCCTCGCCGTGCGTGCCACCGCTGTCCCCGGTTCCACCCAGACCGGGGAGGTACGGGGCGTTGGCCAGGTGCGAGTCGTTGACCTTCAGCAGGCCGCCGTTCCTCAACTCGGTCGTGAACCGCTCCACCACGACGGCGTCCTCCGCCCACAGCGAGTTCCGCAGGCCGAACCTGTTGCGGTCGAGGAAGTCCAGGCAGCGGTCGAGCAGGTCCGGGCCGTCCTCGGGCACGACGACCGAGAGCAGCGGGAAGAACTTCTCGCCGCGCACCGCCGGGTTCGCCTCCGCCCGCTCGAACCCGTCGACCCTCAGCACGGTGGGTTCGATGAACAGCCCGTTCGGGTCCGGTTCGCCGTCCAGCCCGACCCGCGCGCCACCGCAGACCCGCACGGCGCCCGCGCGCAGCGCCTCGTCGAGGGTGCGCTGGAACGCGGTCGCCCGCAGCACCGGGCTGAGCACCGTGTCGGAGGTCTCCGGGTCGCCCGGTCGCAACGCCGACGCCGCCGCGGCCAGCCGGGCGGACAGCTCGTCGGCGACGTCGGGGTGCACGATCGCGTACTTCGGCGCCACGCACGCCTGACCTGAGGCGTAGAAGGACTCCAGCAGCGCCGCGGTCGCGTGCTCCAGGTGCGCGTCCCGCCAGACCAGCACGCCGTCGTTGCCGGACAGTTCGAGGATCGCCTTCTTGCCGCGCTCGACGCACCGGCGCTCCAGCGCGAGGCCGTAGTCGCTGGAGCCGAAGTAGTAGACGGTGTCGACCGACGGGCTGTCCAGCCACTGCCGCATGGTGACCTCGAAGTCGGCGCAGAGGACGTTGATCGCGCCGGGGGGCGTGCCGTGCGCCTCGAACACCGGGATGATCACCTCGTGCAGGGCGTAGCTCAACGACGTCGCGCAGCTGCGCGGCACGCGGATCACGACGGCGTTGCCCGCGACGAGCACGAGCATGGCGATCAAGCCGTACAGGGGCGCGTTGGCGGGCGGGTCGACGCACACCACGCCGTCGGGTTGCCGCTGGAGCACGATCCGGTGCCGCGGCGCCGTGAACTCCTGGTGGAGCAGGTCGGCGGCCATCTCCAGGGACTCCGGCCGCATCAGGTCGAGCACGGCGAGGAGCTGCGCCTCGACGAGCACCCGCGGGCAGCCCTCCAACCGCAGCAGGTGCGCGATCTGCTCGCGGTGCGCGAGGAACGCCGCGTGCAGGTCCCGCACGCAGCCCAGCCGCTCGGCGAGCGGTGTCGCGCGCAAGCGGGGCGCGGCGGCCGCGGCGGCGGCCAGCGCCGCCTCCCCCTGCTCCGGTGTGGACAGCGACACCGAGCACAGGACGTGCGGGTGCGCGTGCACCTCCTCCTCGGTGCCCTCGCGCAGCAGCCGGAGCAGCGCGGCGGCCTCGTGGCCGCCCGGCTCCAGCACCGAGCGCACGCTCATGCCGTACGCGCGGTCGTCGGTCTCGACCCGTTCGCCGGCGATGTAGAGCGGGAAGGCCCGTGCGGTGGCTCGGGCGCTCGTCATCTGTACCAAGTGGACTGTCCTACTTTCGGGTGTAGCCGGGACTGGACCGGGCGGATGTGCGCGATCATCGGGAAAACCCCCGACCTCCGACGAGGAAGAACCGGATGACCATCAGGCGACGTGTTTTCATGGCCGGAGCGCTGGCCGCACCGCTGTTCGGGCAACTCCAGGCCCACGCGACCGCGCAGGGCCGCTCGCTGATCACCATCGAGGAGGGTTGGGTCCAGGTCGACTGGACCGAGGACGCCCTGGCGCAGCTGGCGCGGTTCGGCGGCACGCCGTTCGCCGTCGAACCGGCCGCGATCGTCGACGCGGACCGCCACAACGTGCGGCTGCCGCTGCGCTCGGCGCGCGTGGACAGCTCGTTCACCGACGGGGAGGGCGCGGTCGAGGGCGGCTTCGGTGTGCAGAACGACGAGCACCGGGTGGTGCTGGAGAGGATCACCCGCGGCAGCGGCGACCCGCGCGCCTTCGCCGAGCGCACGGTCGACGGGCAGCTGTACCCGAGGGCGCCGATCTCGACCGGTGACGTCTCGGAGGGGCGCGTCACGGTCGAGCCCGGAGTCCCGGCCGTGCCGCCCCTCCCGGGCAAGCCCGCCGTCGTCCGGGTGACCGGCATCCCGGTGCGGCCCACGCAGGAGACCCTGGACGTGTTCCAGGAGGTCCTGGGTGAGCCGGTCTTCACCACGGACACGGTGATCGCGCACGTGTCCGGTGAGGGCAGCTACTGGCCCGTCCCGGAGCGCGGGGCGGATCACCCTCCGTCCTCGCTCCTGAAGTAGGCGACCAACGAGCGGGCCAGGTCGTCGATGCCGCCGCTCGCGACGACGCGCATGACGGGGATCTCGCGCCCCAGCCTGCGCCTCATCCTGCTGACCAGCTCGGCGCCCATCAGGGAGTCCACGCCGAGCTGGTCCAGCGGCTTGTTCCGGTCGATCCGCTCGGGCGCCACGGCGAGGATCTCCGACAGCGTCGTGACCATCGCGTCGGCGGTGAGCGCGATCGCCTCCTCCACCGACGCCGCCTTCAGCCGTTCGAGCAGCCCGTCGTCCTCGTCCCCGTCGGCCTGACCGCCCTCGGTCAGCTCGCCCAGCCGCGGTGTGGCCAGGTGGGGGTAGAGCCTGCGCAGGAACTGCCCGTCGTGGCTCCACACGAGCGAGACCTCGGGTCCGCCGACCAGCTCGTCGAGCGCCTCGCGGACCTTGCGCAGCGGCAGCAGCGCCAGCCCCGCCCGGGTGACGGTCCTGGCCGCGCCCTCGGTGCGGGCCAGGTAGCCCACCTCGTCCAGCGCACCCCACGCGATCGCCTGCCCGGCCAGTCCGCGGGCCCGACGGGCGCGGGCCAGCGCTTCCAGGAAGAGGTTGCCCGCGGTGTAGGCGACCTGCCCGGCGTTGCCGAACACGGCCCCCGCCGACGAGAACAGCAGGAACAGGTCCAGCTCACGACCGCCCACCACGCGGTCCAGCACCGCCGCGCCCGCCGCCTTCGGCGCGAGCACCGCCTCGAACCGCTCGGTCGTCAGGTCGGCGGCCAGCGCGTCGTCGAGCACCATCGCCGCGTGCACGACCCCGCGCAGCGGCGCCCCGCCGGCGTCGACGGACGCCACGAGCGCGCGCACCGCCGCCTCGTCGGTGACGTCGACGGCGTGCACGGACACCGCGGCGCCCCGCGCGGTCAGGTCGGCCACCACGTCCCCGGCCCCCGGCACGGCCGCGCCGCGCCGGTTCACCAGCACGAGGTGCCGGGCGCCCCGGTCCACGAGCCACCGCGCCGCCTCCGCGCCGAAGCCGCCCGCGCCGCCGGTCACGAGGTAGGTACCGGTCGGGTCCGGCCGGAACGCCGCCGGGGTCCTCCGCTCCACCGGGGGCCTGCGGTCGAAGGAGACGACGAGCTTGCCGAGGTGCCGCGAGTGCTGGATCGAGCGGAACGCCTCGGCGACCCGCTCGGCGGGGAACACCCGGTGGGGCAGTGCCCGGTAGGTGCCCACCTGCGCTTCCCCCACCAGCCGGTCGTACGCGCCCGCGACGGCCTCGCGGCGGCGCGCGCCGAGCTGGTCGATGTCGACGGCGAAGTAGCTGATGTTGTTGCGGAACGGCCGCAGCGACACGTTCCGGTCGCCGTACAGGTCGCGCTTGCCCAGCTCGACGAACCTGCCGCCGAAGCGCAGCAACTCCAGGCTGCGCGAGATGAACTCGCCGCCCAGCGAGTTGAGCACGACGTCGACGCCCTCACCGCCGGTGGCGGCCAGCACGTCCGCGACGAACGTCAGGCTGCGGGAGTCGAAGACGTGCTCCACGCCCAGCAGCCGCAGGAAGTCGCGCTTCTCCTCGGTGCCCGCGGTGGCGACCACCGTCGCGCCGACGGCGCGGGCGCACTGGAGCGCGGCGAGTCCGACCCCGCCCGCGGCGCCGTGCACCAGCACCACCTCGCCGGGGCCGAGCCGCGCCAGGTGGCACAGCCCGTAGTAGGCGCTGACCGGGGCCACCGGGGTGGTGGCGGCCGAGGTGAAGTCGACCCCGTCCGGGATGGCGGCGATGAAGTTCTCGTCGGCCACGACGTGCGAGGCCAGCGAGGCCGCGGCGAACCCGACGACCCGGTCGCCCGGGCGGAACCGGGTCGCCCCGGGTCCCGCGGCGACCACGACGCCCGCGCACTCGCCGCCCAGGCTGGTGCCCGCCATGCCGCCTTCCACGACCCAGGCGGGCAGCATGCCGACCGCGAGCAGCGCGTCCCGGTAGTTGATGCCCGCGCTGCGGACCTCGATCAGCACCTCCTCCGGTCCCGGCGTCGGCACGGCGGCCTCCACCCACGCCAGCCGGTAGGACGGCCCGGTGTTCTCGGCGACGAGCCGGAACGGCGCGGTCTCGTCGGCGAGCGGGGGCGCCAGGTCGCACAGCCTGGGCACGAACCGGCCCGACGCGGTGAGCACGACCTCGTCCTCGGCGTCCGGGGCGAGCACCTCGCGGGCCAGCCGGTCGACGGGGACGTCCCTCGGGAAGGAGACGCGGCGGACTTCCAGGGTGCCGGCCTCGGCGGCGATGGTCCGCGCCACGCCCCAGGCCGCGGCGGCGGCCGGGTCGACGACCGAGTCCGGTGCGGGGGTGGTCCCGGCAGGTCTGCCGACCAGCCACAACGCGGCCCTGGCGTCGGCGGGCAGTGCGGCGGAGGCGGCGGCGAGGGCGCGGATCAGCCCGAATCGCCGGGTGGTCGCCGCGACCACGTCCGACCCGGTCTCGGCGAGCACCAGCACGACGTCGGTCGACGGGCCGTCCAGCCACCCCGCCGGGTCGCCGCCCGGGCAGCCCGCGTCGACGCCGAAGCCGGCCAGCGCCGCCGTGAGAGCCGACGCGAACCCGGTCTCGGTCCCGTCCTCGGCGACCACCACGACCCGTCCCGCCGGCACGTCCGGCGCGGGCGCGCGCAGCGGTGCCGGGCGCGGCGGCCTGGTCGCCGTCGTCACGGAGTGCGCGTCGTCCTCGGCCAGGGTGTCGGGGGTCGTGAAGCCCTGCTCGGCCAGCACTTCCCGCCACTTCGCGGCGGGCAGCAGGGGCGACGCGGGGCGCAGGTCGACGTCGGTCGTCGACCAGAAGCCCGGCAGCAGGCCGAACGGCAGCGCGAGCGCCCGCGTGTCGTGCGCCTCGACGAGCACCAGGCGTCCGCCGTCGTCGAGCGCCCCCGCCAGCGCGGCGAGCGCGGCGCGCACGTCCCGGGCGGTGCGCAGGGCGTTCCCGGCGACGACGACGTCGACGGAGCCGGGTTCGAGGTCGGGGTCGTCGAGGTCGAGTGCGCGGTACTCGACGAAGTCGTACTGCGCGAACCTGGTCGCGGCCGGTCCGAGGGAGGCCTTCGCGGGGTCGGTGAACACGTACCGCGTGCGGTCCCGGGGCAGCACCGGCAGCACCGCCGCGGTCAGCGCGCCGGTGCCGCCGCCGACCTCCAGGACGCGCAGCGGGCGGTCGGCGGGCCACGCGTCGGCGAGTGCCCGCACCACCTCGGCCGCCGCCCGGGCGAACGGGCGCGAGGTCGGCAGCAGCTCGTGGTAGTGGGCGAGGGTGTCGCTCGCGTGCGCCGGGAGCAGGACGTCCAGCACGTCCCGCTCCCCCCGGAGCAGTTCGGCCAGGTGCAGGCCGCAGCGGCCGAACAGGACCAGGTCGGGGGTGTGCTCGGGGAAGTCCTCGACCAGCTCCCGGAACGGGGCCTCCTCGCCCTGCCGCAGCCGCCGGCGCGCGCGGCCCTGGAACTCGCCCAGCCACTCCACCCACCCGTGCTCGGCGGCGATGTCGAGCAGCAGGTCGAGCAGGCGGGTGAACCCGGGCAGCACCCCGGCGGCGAGCAGGTCGTCGGTGAAGAACACCTCGGCGCCGCCGAGGAGGTCGGTGAGGGCCCGCGCGGTGAACGCGGCGGTCACCGCCGAGCGCCGCCGCCCGAACTCCCGGTGCCCCGGGTCCGGGCGCACGTCGATCCGGGGCGGGGCGCACGCGACCCCGACGCCGGGCGGGAGCCCGCGCGGCGCGGCGCGCAGCTCGACGACCTGGCGCCGGACGGCCCGCCGGTTCGGCACGGGCACCCGGACGAACCGGCAGTCCAGCAGTTCCAGCAGGACGGCGCCGTCGGCGTCGGTGAGGACGATGTCCGCGCGGGCCCAGGAATCCGTGAGCGAGCGGCAGCGGAAGCGCACCGCGCCGGTGGGCGCGGGTGTGCCCCACAGCCGGGCGGCGCCGATCGCGACCGGCAGGTAGGAGTCCTCGCCGGTGGCGCGCTCGGCCAGCACGCGCCCCAGCAGGATCGCGGCCTGCGGCGCGGCGTCGGTCCACGCCGGGTGGGCGTGGAACCCGGTGGTGTCGAGGTGGGAGCAGTCGTAGTCGGCCAGCACCTCCGCGCCGTCCACCCACGCGCGGGTGATCACCAGGAAGTCCGGTCCGTAGTCGAGGCCCAGCCGCTCGCCCTCGGCGTAGAACTCGCGGCGGTCGACGTGCTCGCCGCGCGCGGCGAACCCCTCCCGCAGCGCGGCGAGGTCGACCGGTGGCGGGGCGGTGCCCACCCGGCGGCGCACGCGGCCCCGCGCGTGGGTCTGCCACGACGCGGTGCCGCCGGTGGAGGTGGCCACCCGGAAAACGCCGTCCTCGGCGGACAGCGAGACCTGGAGGCGGGGCGGCACGACCTCGTCGTCGGGGGCGGCCATGGGCCTGGTGATGTGCAGTTCGCACACCTCCACCGGGCCGTCCAGCGCGAGCCGCCCGGCGGCCCACCCCATCTCCAGGTAGCCGGCGGCGGGCATGATGGGCGTTCCGCCCGCTTTGTGCCCGGTCAACCACGGCAGCCGCGCGGGGTCGACCGTCGACTGCCAGGTCGGGTCCGACACGGCGGCGCGGTCGCCGAGCAGCACGTGGTCGGCGGGCCCGGTCTGGCCGCCCCAGGCGTGCTTGTCGCCCAGCCAGAACCGTTCGCGCCGCCACGGGTGGGCGGGCAGTGCCACGACCCGGCCGCGTCGGGGGAAGTACCGCTCCGCGCGCGACGGGGCGCCCGCGGCCAGCGCCGCTTCCACGGTCGCGCGCAGCGCCCGCGGGCCGGGGTCGTACCTGGTGAGGGTGGGCAGCACCGCGAGGACGTCCTCGCCGGCCGCCCGCTTGAGGTAGGTCTGGAGCACCGGCCGCGGTCCGACCTCGACGATCGTGTCGAACCCGGCGGCGACGAGGTGGTCGACGGCGGCGGCGAACCGCACCGGCTCGCGCACGTTGCGCCACCAGTAGTCCGCGTCGAGCAGTTCGCCGGCGAGCGGCGCGCCGGTGACCGCGGAGACGAACCCGGGGGACGCCGCCCGGGGCGCCAGTCCGGCCAGCGCCTCGGTCAGCGGCACGCGCACCGGGTCCATCGCGGCGCTGTGGAACGGGTAGTCGAGGTCGAGCAGGCGGGCGAACACGTCCCGTTCGGCCAACGACGCGACCAACTCGCGCAGGTCTTCGCGCGGGCCGGCGACCGTCACGTCGTGCGCGCTGTTGACCCCGGCGACCTCCACGCGGCCGGCGAAGCGCTCCAGCGACCGCCCGACCTCCTCCGGGCCGAGGTTGACCACCGCCATGGCGCCGGTCCCGGCGGTGCGGGCCTGTGCGCGGCTGCGGGCCACCACCAGCTCCACCGCCTGGTCCAGGTCGTACACCCCGGCGACGAGGGCGGCGGCGACCTCCCCGACGCTGTGCCCGCACACCGCCTCCGGCCGCAGGCCGCGATCGGCGAGGACGGCCGCGACGCCCGCCTGCACCGCGAACAGGACGGGCTGCACCACCTCGGTGTCGTGCAGCCGGGACTCCGCCGCCCGCAGCTCGTCGGCGACGCGCCAGCCGACCCGGGGGTGCAGCGCCGCGTCGACCTCCGCCACGACCTTCGCGAACACCGGCTCCGCGTCGAGCAGGTCGACCCCCATGCCGTGCCACTGCGCGCCGTGCCCGGAGAAGGCGAACGCGACCCGTCCGCGCGCGGTGCCGCGCTGCGGGGGCGCCGGCAGGGCGAGGCGTTCCCGCGCCTCCTCGGCGTTGGCGGCGAGCACCGCCCGCCGGTGCTCGCGCCGGCCGCGGCGCAGGCTGGAGGTGTAGGCGAGGTCGTGGAAGTCCGGGCAGTCCACGAGTCGTTCGCGCATGTCCGCCACCGCCTCGGCGAGCCCGGCCCCGGTCCGCGCGGACACCACCAGCGGCACCTCGGCGGCGGGCGGGGGGCTCGGCGGGTCCGCCGGGGGCGGTGCGGCCAGCACGACGTGCACGTTGGTGCCGCCGAAGCCGAAGGAGTTGACGCCGACCAGCCCGCCCCCGAGGGGCCGGGCCTCCTCGACGGGTGCGAGCCGCAGGCCGTCGAAGTCGATGTCGGTGCTGCGCGGGCTCGCGTGCGGCGTCGGCGGGATCAGACCGTGCCGGAGCACCAGGACCGCCTTGCACAACCCCGCCATGCCGGAGGCGGGTTCGAGGTGGCCGAGGTTGGCCTTGACCGAGCCGATGGGCAGCGGCGCGCCGGTGCGGCGGACGCCGAGCGCGGCTCCGATCGCCCCGGCCTCGATCGGGTCGCCGATCGGCGTGCCGGTGCCGTGCGCCTCCAGGTAGGCGAGGTCGTCCGGGTCGAGCCCGGAGCGGGCGTACACCTCGCGCAGCAGCGCCTCCTGGCTCTCGCCGCTGGGCAGCACCAGCCCGGCGGTGCGGCCGTCGCTGTTCGTGCCCGAGCCCGCGATGACGGCGTGCACCCGGTCGCCGTCGGCCAGCGCGTCGGCCAGGCGCTTGAGGACCAGCACGCCGCCGCCCTCGGACCGGGCGTAGCCGTCGGCCCCGGCGGAGAACGGGCGGCAGTGCCCGGTCGGCGAGAGGAAGCCCGCCTTGGCGAAGCCGACGAACGTCAAGGGGCTGAGCAGCACGTTGACCCCGGCCGCCAGCGCGACACGGCCGCCGCCGTGCCGCAGGTGCTCGCACGCCAGGTGCACGGCGTTCAACGACGACGCGCAGGCGGTGTCGACCTTCAGGCTGGGACCGTGCACGTCGAGGTGGTGCGACAGCCGGTTCGCCGTGTTGCACAGCGCCGCGCCGGAGTTGGTGTACGGGCCGATGGCGTGCGGGGTGGGGATGTTCTGGCCGACGTAGTCCATGGCCGACACCCCGACGTACACGGCGGTGTCGGTGCCCGCCAGCGCCTGCGGGTCGATCCCCGCGTCGTCGAGCGCTTCGACGCCCAGCTCCAGCAGCAGCCGCTGCTGGGGGTCGATGCTGGTCGCTTCGCGCGGGCTGATGCCGAAGTACTCCGCGTCGAAGCCGGCCAGGTCGTCGAGGTAGCCGCCCGCGAACGTGTAGGACTTGCCCGGCCGCACCTGGTCGGCGTCGCGGTAGCGCTGCGTGTCGAAGCGGTCCGCGGGCGGGTCGCCCACCACGTCGCGCCCCTCGACCAGCACGGACCACAGCCCGTCGAGGTCGGTCACCCCGCCGGGCAACCGGCATGCCACGCCCACGATCGCGATCCTGTCCGACATGACCGCCGATCGTGCGGTACCGCGGGGCCGCCGTCCGGCAGGACACGGTGCCTGGCGCGGAGCATCAACCCATCGAGTGGTTTGCGGCGTGCCGGCGCAGGACACCCGTCCGCGGGCGGTCAGTCGACCGGCGCGTCCGCGACGGTGCCGGTCAGATGCCGGCCGATCGCCCGCGACCAGGGGCCCCGGCCGCCTCCGGCAGTTGCGCGGCGCCGTCGGCGACCAGCACGTCGTAGCTGTCCGCGCATCCCCGCGGCCGAGGAGGAGTCACGCCTGCCGCCGGTCGTGGCGTGCCCGAGCAGTCCGAGCAGGCCGCCCAGGACCGCGCCGAAGATCGCGCCGTGCAGCGCCGGCAGCAGCCCGCGATCAGCGGGTCGACCCAGTCGAACAACCCGAACAACCACCCGAACAGCGCTCCCGGCACCGCGCCGGACACCGCCGAGCGCGCCGCCGCGCCCCATGTGGTCAGCCGGCCCGCGACCTGCTCGACGCTGTTCAGCCCGCGTCCCACGATGGCCGCCCGCTCCACCGGGAACCGGTTGTCCGACAGGTGGTCCACGGCCCGTTCGGCCTCCGCGTAGGTCTCGTAGGAACCCACCACCACCTGGCCGGCGGCCTGCCGCGCCCGCCCCGCGCCGGATTCGTGCTGCGGTCGAGTCACCGCACCCACCTCCTCTCCTCGTCCGCGTTCTCGCTCCTCCTCGGCTTCCCTGCTCAGGCGGTCCGGCCGCCGTCGACGACCATGGCGTGACCGACGGTGAAGGCGGTGTCGCCGGAGCACAGCCACAGCACGGCCGCGTCGTCGAACGCGACGTCCAGGCGTCCGAACGCGTCGATCGTGGTGCTCAGGGCCGCCCGCACGTCATCACCCGGGTGACGTCGCAGGTGACCGCGAGTGCCCGCCCGCCGGCGCGGGCGGTGCCGCCGGTCGCGACGGTCACGGGGTGAGCAGGGTCTTGACGGCGCGGCGCTCGTCCATCGCCGCGTAGCCCTCGGCGGCCCGGTCGAGCGGGAGGGTGAGGTCGAAGACCTTCCCGGGGTCGATCCGCCGGTCCAGGACCAGGTCGACCAGTTCGGGCAGGAACCGGCGCACGGGCGCGGGGCCGCCGTGCAGGTGGACGTGGGAGGAGAACAGCTCCATGCCGGGCAGGGCGACGTCGTGGGTGACGCCGACGTAGCCGACGTGCCCGCCGGGCCGGGTGGAGCGGATGGCCTGCATCATCGACTCCTGCGTGCCGACGGCCTCGATGACCGAGTGCGCGCCGAGCCCGCCGGTGAGGTCCTTGACCCGCGCCACGCCCTCGTCGCCGCGCTCGGTGACGACGTCGGTGGCCCCGAACTCCCGGGCGAGCCGCTGCCGGGACTCGTGGCGGCTCATCGCGATGATCCGCTCCGCGCCGAGCTGCTTCGCGGCGAGCACGCCGAGCAGGCCCACCGCGCCGTCGCCGACCACCGCCACGGTCCTGCCGGGACCGGCCTCGGCGGCGACCGCGGCGAACCAGCCCGTGCCGAGCACGTCGGAGGCGGCCAGCAGCGACGGCACCAGGTCGTCGTCGGGCACCCCGGGGGTGGCGACCAGGGTGCCGTCGGCCAGGGGGACCCGCAGGTGCTGCGCCTGGGCGCCGAGGGAGCCCACGGGCACCCGGTGCAGGCAGGAGCTCTGGTAGCCCGCCCGGCAGATCTCGCAGGTGTTGTCCGAGGCGAAGAACGACCCGACGACGAACTGCCCCGGTCGCACGTCCCGCACGTCGCCGCCGACCTCCTCGACGACGCCGACGTACTCGTGCCCCATGGGAGCGGGCCCGTCGACCTCCTCGACCCCCCGGTAGGGCCACAGGTCCGATCCGCAGACGCACGTCGCGGTCAGCCGGATGACCGCGTCCGTCGGGGCGGTGATCCGCGGCTCCTCGCGGTCCTCCACCCTGACGTCGCCGGGGGCGTGCAGCACGACACCACGCACGGTGGATCTCCTTCGTCGTCCGGAAGTGGTCGTCCATGACGTTCCATGGGGGGCGCCGGCTAAACCCGCGTTCGGGGTCGGGTCGTCCGGTGTCCCGTGCCCAGGACGGCACCGATGCCGTCGACCAGGGAGTTCTCCTCGAAAGGGTGTACCGACAGGGCCCCGATCGGGGCGGGGCCCACGTGGTGACGTGGACGATCGCCGGGAGGTCCGCGAGTTCCTCGTCTCGCGCAGGGCCCGGACCACCCCGCGGCAGGCCGGGCTGCCCGCCGGGACCGACCGCCGCGTGCCGGGCCTGCGCCGCACCGGGGTCGCCGCGCCGGCCGGCGTGAGCGTCGAGTACCACTCCGAGCTCGAACGCGGCGCCCGCGCCGCGCCTCGACGACGCCGAGCGGACGCACCTGTTCGACCTCGCCCGGGCCGCCGACGGCACGAGCGCCCTCGTGCGACCGCGCCGGACCAGGACGAAGCAGCGGACCACCCACCACGGCCTGCAGTGGACCCTCGACGCGGTGACCGACGGGCCCGCGTTCGTGCGCGACGGCCGCATGGACTGCCGGCCGCCGACCGGCTCGCCCGCGCCTTCTACGCCGCCGAACCGGGCTCGCCGTCCGAGGGGGCGCTGCGCCTGCTCGCATCCTGGGCCGCCGCCCACGAGGTGGGCGCGCCCGCACGGCCGTCCACGGCGACCTGCTCCGCCCACCCGGCCGCGGGACCACCGTCGCGCCCCGCCCGCCGGGCGCCGGGGAGTCGGACCGTGACGAGGAGACCGCCGCCGGGACGGGGGGCGAGGTCGAGGGTCCCGTCGTGAGCCCGGACGATGCTGCGCACGATGGCCAGTCCGAGGCCGGCGCCGACGTGCCCGTCGGCGCGGGCGCGCTCCGCTCCGCGTTGGAAGGGTTCGGTGAGGGTCGGCACCAGTTCCGGCGGGAGCGGGGGGCCCGTGCTCTCGACCCGCAGCACGCTCGCGTCGTGCCGCGACTCGGTGTGGACCGTCGCGGTGCCGCCGGCGGGGAGGTTGTGGACGACGGCGTTCTGGACGAGGTTGGCCACCATCCGCAGCAGGAGCGCCCCGGAGCCGACGGTCGGCGCCGGCCCGCCGGTGACGTCGAGGACGACCCCGCGCCGCTCGGCGAGGGGCAGCAGCGCCTCGGCGGCCTCTTCGGCGGCGAGGGAGAGGTCGACGGGCTCGCGGGTGAAGCTCCCGCGGTCGCTGCGGCTGAGCAGCAGGAGCGCCTCGGTGAGGTCGATGGCCCGCGCGTTGACGGCGCGGAGGCGTTCGACGAGTTCGGGCCGGTCCCCCTCGGGGTCGTCGCGCGCGACGTCGAGGAGTGCCTGCGAGATCGCCAGCGGGGTGCGCAGCTCGTGGGAGGCGTTCGCGGCGAACCTCCGCTGTTCGCCGACGTGCGCTTCGAGCCGGGCGAGCATGGTGTCGAAGGCGTCGGCGAGTTCGCGGAACTCGTCCCCGCGGCCCGGTAGCCGGACCCGGTGGGAGAGCGACCCGTTCCCGGCCTTGCGGGCGGCGTCCGCGATGCGGGTCAGCGGGGCGAGCATGTGGCCGGCGAGGAGCCACCCGCCCACGAGTCCGAACACCAGCAGGAACGCCAGCACCGCGGTCGCCGCCGGGCCGAAGATGCGCGGGCCGAAGTTCCCGGGGGTGAGGAGGAGCCGGAGGTCGTCGAAGGTGGGGACGAACGAACTGCCGGGCCCGCCCCTCAGGAGGAACAGCCACACCGCCGCCAGCAGCAGCGCGCCCGCGAGCATGAGGAACCCGGCGTAGCTGAGGGTGAGCTTGAGGCGGACGCTCGGGCCGGGCCGCCTACCCACGGTCCGCTCCCCTGCTGGCCGCTTCCCCGCGTCCGGCGTCGGCGGTGGTGTCGATCCGGTAGCCGACGCCGGGCGCGGTGGCGATGACCCAGGGTTCGCCGAGGCGTTTCCGCAGGGCGGAGACGGTGATGCGCACGGCGTTGGTGAACGGGTCCGCGTTCTCGTCCCAGGCCCGTTCGAGCAGTTCTTCGGCGCTGACGACACCTCCTTCGGCGGCGACGAGGACTTCGAGCACGGCGAACTGCTTGCGGGTGAGCGCGACGTAGCGCCCGTCGCGGTGGACCTCGCGGCGGAACGGGTCGAGCCGCAGGCCCGCGATCTCCCGCACGGGCGGCCTGTGGTGCGCGCGCCTGCGGTCGAGGGCCCTGAGCCTGAGCACGAGTTCGCGGAGTTCGAAGGGCTTCGTGAGGTAGTCGTCGGCGCCGAGCCCGAACCCGGAGGCCTTGTCGTCGATCCGGTCGGCGGCGGTGAGCATGAGGATGGGGATGCCGCTGCCGGAGGCGACGATGTGCCGTGCGACCTCGTCGCCGGAGGGTCCGGGGATGTCGCGGTCGAGGATCGCGAGGTCGTAGGAGTTGACGCCGAGCAGTTCCAAGGCGGAGTCGCCGTCGCCGGCGATGTCGGCGGCGATCGCCTCCAGCCGCAGCCCGTCACGGACGGCTTCGGCCAGGTACGGCTCGTCCTCCACGATCAGCACGCGCACGCGCGAAGCCTAGGCGGCACGGCATATCGCCGGCATATGCGAACCGGACCGCGCCTCAGCCGCCACCCGGCGGGTCGAGGGTCACACCGGTGACGGCCTTGGTCTCCTGGATGCAGATCTCCGGGAACGGCACGTCGTCGGTGTTGCAGAGGACGACGCCGACCCACCCGGTGTCCGGGTAGATGCTCCAGTTGGCGGCGCTGCCGCCGGCGACGCCGCCGCGCCCGATCACCCACTGCCCGCCGACGATCGAGATCGGCATCGTGTACGCCTTGTACGACGTGGAGTCGTGGCCGGGGAGCTTGGGACCGGCGAACAGGTCGACGAAGGGGCGGGAGAGCACCGTGCCGTCGCGCAGCGCGTTCGCGAACCGGACCAGGTCCGGCGCGGTGGCGAAGGCGTCGCCCGAGGCGTGGCCGATGAAGCCGCGGGCCGGGTTCCTGCCCGGTATGTACGGGTTGGCGGTGCCCTTGTCGAGGTTGCGGACGGCGTCCACCGCGCTGCCGTCGTCCTGGAGCATGTACGAGTGCGCGATGTGCTCGTCGGTGAGCCACTGCTCCCTGGTGTAGAACGCCGAGCCGGTCATGCCGCAGCGTGCGAAGACGTGCTCGTGCACGTAGTCCCAGAACGTCGTGCCGGACACGGCCTCCACGACCTGCGCGGCGATGGCCAGGCCGGCGCCCGCGCCGGGACGGTGGCCGTTGTCGCTGTCGTTCGAGCCCGGGACCGCCACCGGTTCGGCCTGCCGGGCCCACTGCCGCTGGTGCTCGCGCACCTCCTCCCTGCTGTGGAAGACGCGGTGCCAGTCCGGCATCGGGGCGTCCAGCCCGGAGGTGCCGGTGAGCAGGTGGTGGATGGTCACCTGCTCGGCGACCTCCTCGGCGAAGCCCGTCAGGTGCGTGCCGACCGTGTCCGACAAGGCCACCCTGCCCTGCTGGACCAACTGGAGGACGGCCACCGCCAGGAACGGCTGGCTCGCCGAGGAGAGGTTGACCGCGACGCCCTCGTGGTTGCGGACGCCCTTCTCCCTGTCCGCCATGCCGTAACTGCGGGACAGCACCGTCCGCCCCCGGTGCGACAGCATCACCACGCCGGAGAACCTGCCCTGCGCCGCCAACTCCGCGACGTACCGGTCGTAGGCCCCGCCGGGCCGGGTGTCCGGCGGGATGCGGTCGTGCCCGAAGCGCTCGGGCCCGGACCGCTCGGGCGCGGCGTGGCCGGACCCGGCAGCCGGCAGCGGCGCGCCCACCGCCACACCGGCGGCGGCCAACCCGCCCCACCCGAGCAGCCTCCGCCGGTCGACCCCACGTGCGGATTCCGAATTCATGATCACGGTCCTTTCCCGATCGACGAACCGACCGTGCACCACCACGCGCGCACTCGCCGCGGTGGTGCACGCCTCCCACTGAAGGCAGGAGACCGTTGCGGTGGCGTATGCGGCTCCCGATACGCCCGCGGTACACCGGACCCGGTACCGGGAGTTCCACGTCGCACCGCTCCCGGTGTGGAAAGATCGGTTTCCGTGACGACCCCCACCGGCGCACGGCACATCGACGTGACGCGCCTGCCCGAGGACGTCGTCGCCCTCATCGACGCCCTCGGGCCGGGGGAAGGACTGGTCGTCACGCGGGACGGCGCACCGCTCGCGGAGGTCTCGCGCACCGACGGCGGGACCGGCGCACCGCGGGAGGACGCCGGGTGGGCGCCGTCGGTGCACGACGTGACCGTGGTCGCCACCGCGATGAAGCTGTCGAGCTCGGCCCGGGCGTCGCTGTCCGCCGCGCTCGGCGGGGACTACATCGTGCTCGACCTGCACGCGGCGCCGTCCACGGCCGACGTGCTGCTCGTGCCACCGAGCAGCCCTCAGCTGATCGGGCAGCTCCGGGCGCTGTTCCCGAAGGCCCGCGTCATCGTCACCGAGGTCGAGGACGACGGCCTCGACGTCGGCTACGGCGGGCCGGTCCGGCGTATGCTCGACGCCGGCGCGGACGGTTACCTGACCTCGACCAGCGTCCCCCGCCTGGCCCGGCAACTCGACCACGACGTCACACGGCACCGCCGGCTCGCCGCCGGCGGCACCGGGGGCGAGATCGAACCCTCCACGAGCACGCCCGACCTCCCGCGATGACGTCGGCGGCTCGACGACGGACCGCGGGGTTCAGCCACAGGGCACGGCGGGGCTCCCCAGCACCGCCACCGGCGAGGTCGCGCAGGCGTTCGAGCCGGGCGGGCGGCCGGCGGAGTGGCGCGTTCGGGACAGGTACCCTCCCGTCCTGGCACGCGGCTCGTGGTCGACGGCACGGAGGACCGGTCGTTCGCACGTCCTCGGCAACGGTTGTGGGACAAGGGGTGTGGCACGACCCCGCCGGCGGTGCTCGGCGGAGGTCGTGCCGGTCGGCTTCGAGCGTCGGACGCCGGCGGACCGAGTCGCCCGCCCGACGATGACGATTCCCGTGAGGTGCTTCCCCGGTGGGTCGTCGGATCGGCGGGCGGGCGCCCGGCGGGGTGGTCAGCCGGTGCAGTCGGGGACGGAGGGACGCTGCTGACGCAGTTGTTGGCGCTGTTGGCGGTGATGGGGGCGTTGGTGGTGGTCATGGTGCCGCCTCGGCGGTAGACCCCACCGGCGTTGCCCAGGGCCGGCAGCGCGTGGTCGTTCGTCACGACGGTCCGGGTCAGGGTCGTGGCGGTGGAGTCGATCGCGGAGATGCCTCCGCCGCGGCCGGCGCTGTTGCCGGTGACGAACAGGGGGCTGCCGGTGACGCCGGTGACGGTCAGCGTGCCGCGCAGGCCGTTGTGGATGCCGCCGCCGTCGCCCAGGACGTTGCCCCGGGTGAACGCCACGCCTGTGGTCAGGGTGAGGCTGCCCGTCGGGCCGACCTCGGCGATCCGGAACAGCCCCAGCCCCAGCCCCAGCAGCGAGGCGTTGGTGACGGTGGCCGGGCCGATCATCTCGACCGGGGTGGTGATCACCGGCAGCGCGTTCGACGCGCCGCCGTGGGCGGCGGTCATGCGGTACGTGCAGCCCCCGGTCAGGACGAGGGTGTCCGACGCAGGCGTGGAATTGGCCAGGCTGACCGCCGCGACCAAGGCGTTCGCACTGCACGCCACGGGAATGGTGATGGCCTGCGCCACCGGGGGGAGGGCGACCAGGCCCCCGCCACGCCGGTGACGCCTAAGTAGCTGTTTTCCGAGCTTGAGCAGGTAAGCCCTTGTCCTGTCGGGCTGAAGGCTGTCGGTGTCCGGGGTTGGTTGTCGGTGGTGGTTTCGGTGTCCGGAGGTACTTGTCGGGGCTGGTGAGGTGCCTGTCCCGTCCAGCCGGAGTCGACGGTGTTCGGTGCCGCACGGCGGTGGCGACGAGGGGGCCGGGCGTCTGTGCGTGGTCGCCCGTCCGGTCCTGTCGAGGGCCGTCCGGGCGGGGTCATCCTGGGTACTTGGCGTGTGCTCGCGCCCACAGGGGGTGTCGGGCGCCGCCCGGATGGAGAGCGATGATGATCAAGTCGTCACGCACCGCCACAGCCGTCCTGACCACGGCCGTGTGCACCTTGGCGCTGCTCGTGCTGGGCCCGGCCGGGACGGCCTCGGCCGGAGTGCTGGACGTGACCTGCACCCCGCCCAGCAGCGAGACCATCACCTACACCCCGCCGCTGACCACGACCCCGCAGGCCGTCACCATCAGCTCCTCGACGCAGTACGGGCCCTGCGTGTCGCTGAGCAACCCGGCCATCACCTCGGGCTCCCGCGCCCGCATCACCAACGACCCGGAACAGACCTGCCTGGACCTGCTGGACACCGGCTCCTCCACCTTCACCATCACCTGGAACACGGGGCAGACCTCGACCATCTCCGCCAACCGCACCGCCACCGTCGCCGGTGCCGCCCTGGTGGTCACCTTCACCGGCACGGTCACCTCCGGCCTGTTCACCGGCAGCACCGTCGTCCAGACGAACACCGGTCCAAGCGCCGACGTGCTGCTGTGCACGATCGGCCTGGGAACGGTCCCCGGCATCTACTCCCTCGTCACCCTGGAGATCACCTCACTCTGAGCCCCGCCCCTCAAGCCGCCCCGCCACCACGAGACCCCTGGTCCGCTGGGCCATGATCCGCATCACCAGCCGCCGACTCACCCAACCCCAATAGCTCGGAAACAGCTACTAACAGGATTGGACGATCGTACGGGTACGGCGCATGAAGATGTCATTTCCTGGAGCACGATGGAGGGTGGCCCGCGTGGCACACCGGTGCGGAGAAGATGCGGACGACGTCCGCGCACCCGTGCGATTCGAACGAACCGGTGGTGTGGATCCGCGCAAAAGACCCCGGCTTGCGATCCACCTCCGTGATCAATGGGAGGTGTCGCGCCACCGGGGTCCGGGGTAACGATTCCCAACTTACACCTTCAGCGAATCGGGGGACAGCACAGCAGCCCGTATGGCGGTACACCCGAGGGGTCGGCGAAAGACGGCCGCACATGGCCGGCCGATGTCCGGGCAACGTCACGCGCCGGTGACGCCGGGCGGAACACGGTGTGGGTCATCCGAATTCCCGGTGACGAAGCGGAGGACCAAGTGCGAAGTCGAAAGATCTACCCGATCCTGGCCGCGGGCATCATGGTCATGGGCGGTTTCGCGGGGGCCGGCAGCGCCTCGGCAGCGGTTCCGTGCACCATCGGCCCCAACGTGACCCAGACGGACACCGCGGTGTTCGGGTCCGGTGGGAACGACACGATCGACTGCACCAGCGCGAACCCCGGCAAGACCGTCCACGGCAACGGCGGCAACGACACCATCACCGGCACCGCCTACAACGACACGATCAACGGCGACGCCGGCGACGACACGCTCACCGGCGGGGTGGGCGACGACATCCTCAACGGCGACCTCGGCACGGACACGCTGAACGGCTCCGCGGGCAACGACACGCTCAGGGGGCCCGGGACCGACCTCGCCCAGGACACGCTCAACGGCGGCGGCAACACCGACTCCTGCGGCCCCGTCGGCGTGCCCCCGGACCTGCGCAGCGGCTGCGAGTCGTAGGACCGCGCACCACCGCGACGACCCGGCACGCGTGGGACAGGACGACCCGGTCCCCTCGCGGGGCCGGGTCGTCCTGCCTGTCGGGCTCATTCGAGCGTGAACCGAACGAGTGGTTTGAACAGCCCTCCACCCCGAACGCACGCGGAGGATTCACACGAATTCGCGGTGACGGGAATCCTCCCGCCCGACGGCCTTTCACCCCGACCGCGCACTGGTAGCGTGAGCGACAGGAGTCCGGTCGACGGTCCGGCCACAACCGGCACCGATTACGACAGGACACGCGAGTCGGCACAATAAATGCTCGACGAGGCCGAAGTGCTTTCCGTGATCATTCTTCCGGATCTTCACGAAACGACATCGGTGCCGTGACCCTGCTCGCGGTGCCGGAGGTGCGCTCGACGCCCCACGGGGACCAGGGGGGTTTGCGCGTCGCGCTCCTCGACGGGTTCCGGCTCACGGGGGGAACCGGCGCCGTCCCCGCTTCCGGAGGAGCGGAGCGGCTGCTGGCGTTCATGGCGATGCGTCACCGACCGGTGGGGCGACTGCTCGTGGCGAGTTCCCTGTGGGCGGGTGCGACCGAGGGCCACGCCTACGCGGCACTGCGGTCCGCGCTGACCCGGATGAACCGCACCTGCCGGGAGGCACTGCTGGTCACCCCGTCCAGCCTGGAACTCGCGCCCGGTGTCCCGGTCGACCTGCACGACGCCCAGGCACTCGCCCACCGCCTGCTCGACGCCGGTCCGCACGCCGCGGCGGACCTGGGCGTGGCGGCGGTCGCGACCCTGTCGTCGGAACTGCTGCCGCTCTGGTACGACGACTGGGTCCTGATCGAGGCCGAGGACTGGCGCCAACTCCGGCTCCACGCGTTGGAGGCGGTGGTGGACGGCCTGGTCGAGGCGAGGCGGTTCGGTGACGCCACGGCGGCAGCGGGGGTGGTCGCCCGGGCCGACCCGCTTCGGGAGAGCGCCCAGGCCGCCCTCATCCGCGTCCACCTGGCCGAGGGCAACCAGTCGGAGGCGGTGCACGCGTTCGAGCGGTTCAGCCGCCTCCTGCGCGCGGACCTGGGCCTGGTGCCCACTCCGGGGCTCCGGGACCTGGTCGAAGGCCGTGCGGGGCCGCAGCGCGGGTGAACGGCGGCGAGTCGGCACTCCTCCGGGTTCCTCGACCCGACTCAGCGTCGGACGGGCTTGGGCGTGGTCGTGGTGCCGAGCAGTTCCGCGGTGTCGATGTCGCCCGCGATGACCCCACGCGCGACGTGGCCGAGCTTGAGGTTGTGCCCGCGGGCATGGCCGCGCAGCGCCGCGAAGGCGGCGTCCATGTCGACCCCGAGGCGTTCGGCGATCAGGCCCTTGGCCTGCTCCACGATCACCCGGCTGTTCAGCGCGGCCTGCAACTGCTCGGTCAGCACCTGGTGGTGGTGGATCGAACGGTGTTGCAGCAGGCCGATGGTGGCGATGTCGACCAGCGCCGTGGCGGTCCGCAGCGCGGTGGCGTCCAACTCGCCCACCTGGCTCCGGAACAGGTTGAGCGCGCCGATCACCTCGCTGCGCAGGCGCATGGGCACGGCGTCCACGGCGGCGAACCCGGCCTCGGTGGCCGCCGCGGCGAACCTCGGCCACCGCTCCCCCGCGTCGGCGAGGTCGGGGTGGCCCACCCTGGCGCCCGCCGCGAACGCGTCGAGGCACGGTCCCTCGTCGTTCTGGAGCTGGAAGAGCTCCAGCAGCCGCACCTGCTCGTTGGACGTCGCGATCAGCTGCAGCCGGCCCTGCTGGTCGGCCAGCAGCAACCCCGCCGCGTGCACGTCGAGGAGCTCGACGCACCGGTCCACGAGCATGTGCAGGAAGTCGATGACGTCGAAGTCGTCGACCAGGGTGTCGGCCAACTCGACGAACGTTTCGACGAGACGATCACCGTCCACGCGCATCCACCTCCACGGTGTGTTCAGAGTGCGGTCGTGCCCCACCCGTTGTCACGGTCCTCCCCCGTCACGGTGGAACCGACGGCGGCGCGCCACCACGTCGGCGGCCAACTCGCCCAGCGACACCTGCTCGGCGAACGCACGTGCACGCAGGTGGGCGAACGCGTCCGCCATGCCCACGTCCAACTGCGCCGCGACCATCCCGGTGGCCTGGTGCACCCGCGGGTTGTGCAGCGGTAGGACGTCCCCGTCGACGGCGCCCTCCGCGAGCAGGCCGGCCTGCTCGTCCAGCAGCAGCCGCAGCGCGAGTTCGGCGAACGCCAACGAGTCGGCCAGCGTCGCGGCGTCGAGGTGCCCCGCCTCGGCCCGGTACAGCAGCAGCACCCCGACCCGGATCGCGCCGACGCACAGCGGCAGGGCGAACAACGACGCCGCTCCGGCCTCGACGGCCAGCGGGGTGAACACCGGCCACCGGACCTGGCAGGACGGGGAGTCGAGATCGGAGACGAGCGCCGGGCCGCCCCCGCTCCAGACGTCCACGGCCGGCCCCTCTCCCACCGTCACCTGCAACTCGGTCAGCCGTTCACCCAGGACATCCGTGGCGCACCGGATCTCCGGCCAGCCGGAGGTGTCGACGGTCAGCACGACGCCGCCCACCCCCAACCGCGCCACCGCCGTCCGGCAGAGGGTGCCGACCGAGGCGGGGGCGTCCAGTTCGGCGGCCTTCTCCGCGATCCAGCGGCTCACCAGCACCAACCGACTGGTGGTGTACCGGGCCATCCCGAAACCCTCCCGGTCGCCTGGTCGTGCGACACGACCCGGACACCGCCGCATCGCGGGATCGCGATCGGCCCACCCTACGCACCGGACACCCCGGTCCTCCGGCCGGCGCGCCCGTCGCCGGCGCTGTCACCCGGATGCGCGCCCCGTCTCCCGGACCGACGACGTCCACCGGCCCATCGCGGACGGTCCGGTGATCAGTGACGGGGGGAACGCGACCGCCGGCGGCGGCCCACGTTGAGCCGGACACGCCTGCGCCACAACGGGCCGTGGCCCGCCACGGCATCGGGCGGCGGCTCGGGCACGACCGCGTCGGTCCCCGCCACCGCCTCCACCCCGCCGGAGGCGGTGGCGGGGACCGACGGCGGGAACCCGGTCGCGGGGTCGGGGAAGGGACCGGGCTGGTTCGAGGTCATCTCGGCGCTCCTGCCTCCGACCGGCCGGTCGGACTCGTGCCGCGCCCGAGGCGGTCGGCCCGGACGTCGGCGCTCAACGCGCCCTCGACATCACCACATTACACCGGAAATTCCACCGAAACCGTTTCGAGGACATTTTCACCACTTCCGGCCGGCGACGACCCGATGCCGTCGAATATTTGAAACAGGCCTGGAATCGCCTTGTGACCCGACGCGGTCCAGCCGTATGCTCGACCCCGCTGCTCTCGCCGCCCAGACCCCGCGGACGTCGGACTCGGGTGAGGGGATTTCCGTGGGTGCCATCGTCCAGAATTCCGATCGACCGCCGCCGGCGGTCGCCCTGCCGCCCTCCGGCCGCCCACCCGCCTTCGCGGTCGTGGCGCGGCCGTTGTCGTCCTCCACCCTGGTGTGCGCGGTGACCGGCGAGGTGGACCTGGCGACCGCTCCGCGCCTGCGCGCCCTCCTTGCGGAGCAGATCCGCCTCGAAGGCCCGGACCTGGTGGTCGACCTCGGCGAGGTGCACTTCTTCAGCGCGGCCGGCCTCAACGTCCTGGTGGACGCCCTGGCCGCGGCCGACGCGGCCGGGGTGGGGTTCTGCGTCGTCGCCCGCACCCGTCGGGTCCTGGTGCCGCTGTCCGTCACCGGCCTGGACCTCGTGTTCGCCGTGTACCCGCACGTCGACGGCGTCCCGGCGCGGGGCGACGGCCCTGGCCCGGCGTCCGTCCGGTCCGCGGCGGTGCGGCTGCCCCGGGCACGACCAGCCCGGTCACCGGACTCCCCCGTGGCCGACCTGCCGTAGGTCGCGCCGTGCGGCGCGGTCGCGGGCGTTCGTCCGGATGCGTCCACGCGACGCCCGACTGCCCCGTGGACGACCGCTTCCAGGTGGTGCGGCAGCGCGTGGGGGCGGCGGACGTCGTCGCGCTGGAGCCCACACGGCACGGCTGCGGGCGATCGACCACCGGCACGGTGGAGGGCGTTGCGCGGACGAGGTCGTGGCGAGGTCGCCGATGGCCCTCGCGCTGCTGCCCCTTCCCGCCACCGATCGGACCGACCACGCGCTCCGCACCGCGGTGGCGGACCTGCGCAACCCGTCGGACGTCCACCACCGGTTGGGACGGGTCCACCTGCACCACGCGCCCCGAGGTCGGCCGCGGCCGAGTTCCGGACCGCCGAGCGGGCGGCCCGGGCAAGCGGTTCGGCGCTCGCGCGAGCCGTCGTCGCCACGAACCAGGCGTGGGTGCACGCCCGGATGGGCTCCGCGCGGCGAGCGGTCGCGCTGCCGGCCGAAGCGGCGGACCACCACGCGCGGGCGCAGGGCGACCCGGTACCGGGCTGGGCGGCCTTCTTCACCGGCGTCGAGTTCTCGGCGATCGGTGGCGTGGTCCACGCCGAACTGGCGCGCACCGGAGATCCACGCGCGATCCATAGAGCGGTCCGGCTGCTTCACCGGTGCGGTGGACGGCTTCGGAGCGGGCATGACGCGCAGCCGGGCGTCCAGCTCCATCCCGCTCGCCGCCCGCCCCCTGCCGGGCGGCCGGTTCGATCGCGGCACCGGGCCGGGCGAGGACGCCGTCGACCTGTGCCAGGTACCGGTGCCGGCGCGCACCACCACGCGGTTGCGCCCGTTGCGGGACGCGGCACGGCCACCGGGTGGCCGGCCGGCGGCCTTCCGGACCGGTGACCACGTCCACGAGGCGTGCCCGACCGGCGAGGACCCGCGCGGGCCGGGTCGGCGGCGTGCCGTTCCGGACCGGGCAAGAGGCCGATTCGCATTTCTCCCGGAGAACCGGGCACACAATGCCCAGCCGACCCTTGGGAATTTCACGGACGAAGGAATCCACGCGGATTCGAACGAATGTGCATGCCGCGCGTGTAGCATCGATGCGGGAGGCGACGTTTCCCCTTGGCACCGTCGGCCTGCCGCACGAGCCGAATTTCCGCGTCCGACGAGGCGATCGAATGCCATCCGGCCGGTGGCGGCCCCGCGGCACGTCTGCCGCGGGCACGCGGTCCTCGACCACCGGCGAACAGGACACACGTGGATCAGCTCAGCCTCGGGGTCGTCGCGACGTCCCGCAAGGAAGACGAACTCCGGCTCCCCCTCCACCCGCTGCACCTGGACAGGATCGACGCGGACCTCCGTGGCCGCACCTACCTCGAACACGGCTACGGAGAGCGCTTCGGCGTCTCCGACGGGCAACTCGCGGCCTCCGTCGCGGGGCTTCGCTCGCGCGAGGAGCTCATCGCCGAGTGCGACGTCGTCCTGCTGCCCAAGCCGCTCGCCGAGGACGTCGCGGAACTGCGGGAAGGACAGGTGCTGTGGGGCTGGCCGCACTGCGTCCAGGACGCGGAGCTCACCCAGCTGGCCGTCGACCGGCGGCTGACCCTCATCGCCTTCGAGGCGATGAACCACTGGAACCCCGACGGCTCGTTCGGCCTGCACGTCTTCCACAAGAACAACGAGCTCGCCGGCTACTGCTCGGTGCTGCACGCCTTGCAGCGGATCGGCTCGACCGGCGACTACGGGCGTCGGCTGCGCGCCGTCGTGATCGGCTTCGGCGCGACCGCGCGGGGCGCCGTGACCGCCCTCAACGCGCACGGCGTGCACGACGTCGACGTCCTCACCAACCGACGGGTCGCGGAGGTCGGCTCGCCGATCCACTCCGCGCGGATCAGCCACTTCGGTCACGACGACGCCGACCCGCGGCGCAGCCAGGTCACCACGGACGCCGGCCGCGTTCCGCTGGCGGGGTTCCTCGCGGAGCACGACGTCATCGTCAACTGCGTGCTCCAGGACCCCGACGCGCCGCTGATGTTCCTCGTCGACGACGACCTGCCCACCCTGGCCCCGGGAACCCTGATCGTCGACGTCTCCTGCGACGCGGGCATGGGCTTCGAGTGGGCGCGCCCCACCTCGTTCGCACGACCGGACTTCACGGTGGGCGACCACGTGCGCCACTACGGCGTGGACCACAGCCCGTCGTACCTGTGGAACTCGGCGACCTGGGAGATCAGCGAAGCGCTGGTCCCGCACCTGCGCCCGGTCCTCACCGGCGACTGGGATTCCAGCGAGGTGATCCGGCGTGCCGTCGAGATCCGCGGTGGGACCATCCTCAACCCCGCCATCCTCTCGTTCCAGCACCGCTCGCCGGAGTACCCGCACGTCCGCGGCTGAGCCCGACCGCCGGGAGCGCCGGCACCACCACACCGGTTTCCCACCACGACCCCGCGGGTACCCCACCCGGTGCGACGACCCGAGCGGGTCGTTCGGCGCACGACGAACCCACACCAATCGCCCCGGACCCCGGCGACGGAGTACGAATTCCGTTCCCGGAGGTACGGGCGTGATCGCGAAGGTCCAGTCAGACGCACCCCCGGCCGATGCCGAGGCGCAGCCCATGCTGGCCGGCGAGAAGTCACCGGCCGAGATGTTCCTGGTCAAGTTGTTCGCGGTGATCCCGGCACTGGCGCTCGCCGCCGCGGTGCCGCTGGCGTGGGGCTGGGGGCTCGGCTGGGTCGACGTGGGCCTCGCCGTCTTCTTCTACACCCTCACCTGCCTCGGGGTGACGGTCGGTTTCCACCGCTACTTCACCCACGGCGCGTTCAGGGCCAATCGCGCGCTGAGGATCGGGCTCGCGGTCACCGGCAGCATGGCCATGCAGGGTCCGGTCATCGGCTGGGTCGCCGACCACCGCCGCCACCACGCCTACGCGGACCGCGAGGGCGACCCGCACTCCCCGTGGATATTCGGAACCTCGTCCCGCGCGCTGGCCAAGGGGTTCTGGCACGCCCACATGGGCTGGATGTTCCAGCGGGAACTGACGAACGCCGGCCGCTTCGCCCCCGATCTGCTCGCCGACGACGACATCCGGCGCGTCAACCGCTGGTTCCCCGCGCTGACCGCCGTGACCCTGCTCGCGCCCGCGCTCGCCGGAGGGCTGATCACGTGGAGCTGGTGGGGTGCGCTGACCGCCTTCTTCTGGGCCGGTCTGGTGCGCGTCGCCGTGCTGCACCACGTCACCTGGTCGGTGAACTCGATCTGCCACATGATCGGCGACCGACCGTTCACGGCACGCGACAAGTCCGCCAACTTCTGGCCGCTGGCGATCCTGTCGATGGGCGAGTCCTGGCACAACTCCCACCACGCCGACCCCACCTGTGCGCGCCACGGTGTCCGACGCGGCCAGGTCGACGTCTCCGCACGGCTGATCTGGGTCTTCGAGAAGCTCGGCTGGGCCACCAAGGTCCGCTGGCCGAGGCCGGAGCGGCTGGCCCGCAACCTCAAGGCCTCCACCCCCTGACGGCGACACCCCGAGCACAACGGCACTCCACGGAGGACTGGCAGCACATGCGGGACACCCCCGAAGGGGAAGTCACCGTCGCCCGGCGCCTCCACCTCGCCACCGGGTTCCCCGCCCCCGAACGCGACCGGGTCGTGGAACACCTGGTCGCGCCCGGTTCGCGGTTGCGGTCCTTCCGGGACGACCAGGTCGACCTGGAGATCAGCCTGAAGGACCGCCGCGGCGCCGAGCAACGGGTCACCCTGGAGTGCTGGATCAACCGGACCCCCGCCTGCACCTCGTCGCCACGTCCTCGAAGCGCGATCTCCCCGCGGCGCTGAGCGAAGTCCGCAACGAGTTGATCCGCCAGGTCGACGAGGCCGAGACGCGCCCCGAACCGCGCAACAACCGCGCGCTGAGGTCGGTGCCCACGTCGCCCGAGTCGCCCGAGCGCGAATAGGCGACAGCTCTTCGCGTTTCGACGGTCCACGACGCGGCGCGTTCACCGGGTCCGCGGGCGCGGACAGCCCTTCCACGCCGCACCGGGCGCCACAACGGGCTGATCACCCGGTCGGACGCCGGGAGGGGATTCGTGGACGGGAAGACGCAGATCGGCGAGGTGGCCGAGCGGACCGGCCCGTCGCCGCGCACGATCCGCTACTACGAGGAGCTCGGACCCGTGGTCCCCGACACGCGCGGCCAGGGCGGGTTCCGCCTCCGCACCGAACCCGACGTCGACCGCCTCCAGCCGGCCAGGCGCATGAAGCGCGGGGGTTCCAGCTGGGAGGAGGTGCGCGAACTGCTCACCGTCGTCGACGGCCTGTCCACCCCCGACGCCCCGGAGCGGGACGGGGACCTCGGTCGACTCGCGCGCTTCCGCGCCGCGGCCGAGGAGCGCTGCGAGGGCTTGCGCGCCCGGCTGCGCGTCGCCGAGGACTTCGCCATCACCCTGCGCGCGCACCTGCCCGCCGACCGGGCGTCCTGAACGACGGATGCCTCGAACGGCCGGGCCCATCACACCCCGATCACCCTTCGAGCACACTCTGACGTAACGTGAGAGTGTGACCATGGCCCGGACCTCCGCCCCTCCACCACCCCTCGCCCCCGACGCGCTGCGCGTCACCGCCCTGGGAGGGCTCGGCGAGATCGGCCGCAACATGACCGTGTTCGAGCACGAGGGCAAGCTGCTGATCGTCGACTGCGGGGTGCTGTTCCCCGAGGAGCACCAGCCCGGGGTGGACGTCATCCTCCCCGACTGGAGCTGCATCCGCGACCGCCTGTCCGACGTGGTCGCGGTCGTGCTCACCCACGGCCACGAGGACCACATCGGCGGGGTGCCCTACCTGCTGCGCGAACGCCCCGACATCCCGGTCGTCGGCTCCCGCCTGACCCTGGCCCTGCTGGCGGCCAAGCTGGTCGAGCACCGCATCAAGCCGGTCACGGTCGAGGTGGCCGAGGGCCGGCGACTGGTCCGCGGGCCGTTCGACCTGGAGTTCCTGGCGGTCAACCACTCCATCCCGGACAGCCTTGCCATCGCGATCCGCACCTCCGCCGGCCTCGTGCTGCACACCGGCGACTTCAAGATGGACCAGTTCCCGCTCGACGGGCGGATCACCGACCTGCGCGGTTTCGCCCGCCTCGGCGAGGAGGGCGTCGACCTGTTCCTGGTCGACTCCACCAACGCCGACGTGCCCGGCTTCACCACCTCCGAGCGCGACCTCGCCCCCGCCATCGACGAGGTGTTCCGCACCACGCCGCGCCGGGTGATCGTCTCCAGCTTCGCCAGCCACGTCCACCGCATCCAGCAGGTCCTCGACGCCGCCCACGCGCACGGCCGCAAGGTCGCCTTCGTGGGCCGCTCGATGGTCCGCAACATGGCCGTCGCCACCGAGCTGGGCTACCTCAAGGTGCCCGACGGCCTGGTCGTGGACATCAAGCGCATGGACCGGCTCAAGCCCCAGCAGGTGACCCTGGTCTGCACCGGCTCCCAGGGCGAGCCCATGGCCGCGCTGTCGCGCATGGCCGGCGGCGACCACTCGATCCAGGTCGAGGAGGGCGACACCGTCCTGCTCGCCAGCTCGCTGATCCCCGGCAACGAGAACGCCATCTACCGGGTCATCAACGGCCTGATCGACCGCGGCGCGAACGTGGTGCACAAGGGCAACGCGAAGGTGCACGTCTCCGGCCACGCCAGCGCCGGCGAACTGGTCTACTGCTACAACATCGTGCAACCGGCCAACGTGCTGCCCGTGCACGGCGAGGCGCGCCACCTGCGCGCCAACGCCGAACTCGCCATCAAGACCGGCGTGCACCGCGACCGGGTGCCCATCGCCGCCAACGGCCACGTCGTGGACCTCCACGAGGGACGCGTGCAGGTCACCGGCAAGGTCGAGATCCACAACGTCTACGTCGACGGGCAGACCGTCGGCGGCGTCACCGAGGCCTCCCTGGCCGAACGCCGCACCCTCGGCGAGGAGGGCGTCATCGCGGTCGTCGCGATCGTCGACCTCGACACCCGTCGGCTCGCCGACCCCCCGGACTTCATCGCCCACGGCTTCGAGCACGACGCCTCGACCTTCGCCCCCGCCGTGCCCGCCATCGAGAAGGCCCTGGCCGGCGCGAACGAGCGCGGCGTCACCGACTTCGAGGAGCTGGAGCGGCTCATCGCGCGCGAGGTGCAGTACTGGGCGCACCGGACCCACCGCCGCCGTCCCGTGGTCATCCCGGTCGTGATCGAGGCCTGAGCCCCCGGTCCCGCGCGCCCCGCTCCGACCGCTTCCGACGGGGCGGGCGCGCGGGGCCGGGGCACGCGGGAGCGCGTCGCGCGAGCAGGAGGACCCGCCACCGCGCGGTGTTCCGGGAGTCCACCGACTGCTCGTTGTCGCAGGCGCTGCGCCCGGCAACGGACCGCACCCACGAGCCCGGGAACGTGCTCGCCCGGCGGCTCCTCACTGACCGGGCGGATACGGGGCCTGCTTGAGCAGCCGCGCCAGGTGCACCGCGTTGCCCGCCAGCTTCCTGTTGGTCGAGGCGACCGCGTCCGGGGTCTCGTCGAGGTCGAGGTAGTCCTTCGGGTTCATCGCCTCGTTGTTCCAGTACGTGCCGCCGCTCGCGGGAATGGTGAAGCCGACGTCGTCGAGCGCCTGGAAGCAGTCGGCGATGATCTTGTGCGCGCCGTCCTCGTTGCCCACCACCGCCACCACCGCGACCTTGCCGTACATCGACGGGCGCCCCTGGTCGTCGGTTTCGGACAGCTCGGCGTCCAACCGCTCCATCACCCGCTGGGCGACGCTGGACGGGTGCCCCACCCACGTCGGGGTGGCCAGCAGCAGGATGTCCGCCGCGAGGATGCGCTCGCGGATCGCGGGCCACTGGTCGCCCTCGCCCATGTCGGTCTCCACGCCGGGGCGCACGTCGAAGTCCACCACGCGGAGCAGGTCGCCCTCGACGCCGTGGGAGGACAGCTCGTCCAGCACCTGCCGGGCGATCTTGTCGGTGCTCGACGGCGCGGGTGAGGGCTTGAGGGAGCAGGTCAGCGCGAGCGCGGTCAGCGGTGGGGTCATGCACAGGGCCTACCCACTCGTCCCCGTCCCAATCGACGCGGTCCGACGCCGGGGTCGTGCACGTCGCAGCCGCCGGCACGGCCTGTATTCGCGGTCACGCCGAGGGGGTAACCCGACAGGGGATACCGACGACACCGGAGGTCGACATGCAACCGTTCCTGTTCGTCCCGTGGGTGTGGCGCGACCCGTCGTGGCTGACCGATCCGGACACCGCCCGCGGGGGTGACCGCGACACCGCCGCAGGCGACGCCCGCGGCGCCGCCGGCACCGGACGACGCCCCGACGTCGGCCTGGTCGGCTACGACGTGGAGGCCACCGACGGCGGCATCGGCAAGGTGGACGAGGACAACGCCGAGGTCCCCGCCGACTGCCTGATGGTCGACACCGGCCCGTGGATCTTCGGCCGCAAGGTCGTCCTGCCCGTCGGCACCGTGCGGCGCGTGGACCACCAGGAGCGCAAGGTCCACGTCGACCGCACGAAGGAGCAGATCAGGAACGCGCCCGAGTACGACCCGGACGACAGCGACCACGACGGCCACCGCCGACGCACCGGTGACTACTACACCGAGACCTACCGCCTCGTGCCGCCCATGCTGTAGCCCGGGGTGGGGCTGGACGGATGCGTGCGGCACCCGCGGCCCACCGCGTGGGCGCACCCCGGGCGCCGCGCCGCCGTCGCCGTCAGTCCTTCAGGGGATCGTGTCCCCAGTTCATCAGGGAGTAGCGCCACTTCGTGTGCTCCACGTCCCCGTCCGGGCGCTGCGCGAGGTGGCGGTGGACGTAGCCGACGACCTTGCGCATGTGCGCCTGGTCGTCGTCGGTCAGCTCGTCCTTCTTCTTCCGCAGCAGCTCCACGATGCGCCTGCCGGACTCGTGCCCGACCGACTCCCCGCCGTCGGACTGGCCGACCGACTTCGACTCGTCGGTGTCCAGCCACCGCTCCAGCCGGGTCGCGGTCATGTTCACGGCCTCGTCGAACTCCCCGCTCACGAGTCGTCCCCCAGCGCGCTCGGCTTGTGCACCGCGTCCTTGCCGCTCTTGTCGCTGCGCACGCGGTACTGCGGCTCGTCCTCCGACGCGCGCACCGTGCGGCCCGCCGCCTCGGTGTCCTCGGTGATCTCCTCGACCACCTCGCCGTGCACCGTCCGCCCGTGGCTGGACCAGGTGACCTCGTCACCCTCGTCGAACTTCTCCTCACCCATGGGCAGAGTCTGTGCCGTCGCACCGGGCCGCGCACGGCGGTCGCACGCCGAACGGGCGCGCACCGCGCCATTTCACCCGGCGGGGTGGTCGGTGGGTCACCGGAGGTGGCACGCCCGGCGGCGACGCCGGCCACAACTCGCGGATTCCCGGGCGCGGAGGTGCAGACGACGGGCACCGGGGGTACTCCGCGGCCACCGGCGAGCAGGACCCGGCCGGTCGACCGGACCGGCCTGGTCCTGTCGTGCGACGACTCCCGCGCATCGGAGGGGAAGCACTCATGAGCGACGTCACCGCGGTCGACGTGCTGCTGGACGGGTTCGCGCGGGTGCGCGAGTCCGTGGAGCGCGTGCCGGAAGGTCTGACCCCGCAGCAGTTGACGCACCGGGTCGGCGGCACCGGCAACCCGATCGCCTGGCTGCTCTGGCACCTGACCCGCGTGCAGGACGACCACGTCGCCGAGGTCGCCGGCACCGAGCAGATCTGGACCGCGGACGGCTGGGCCGGGCGCTTCGACCTGCCGCTGCCGACCGGGGACACCGGCTACGGGCACGGCGTCGAGCAGGTCGCCGCGGTCACCGCGTCCGCCGACCTGCTCCTCGGCTACCACCGGGCGGTCCACGACCGCACCGCGGCCTACCTGCGCGGTCTGGGCGCCGGTGACCTGAGCCGGGTCGTGGACGACTCGTGGGACCCGCCCGTGACCCTGGCCGTGCGGCTGCTCAGCGTGGTCGAGGACGACCTCCAGCACGTCGGCCAGGCCGCTTTCGTCCGCGGCATCCTGCCGGAGCGCTGATCCCCGCGACGCGAACGGCTGGGCCGCACCGGCAGGAGCACCCCGGGACCCGGCGACCGGCGGTCAGCTCATGGTGGCGAGCAGGTCGCGGCAGGCGGTCTCGCACGCCCGGCACGCCTCGGCGCAGATGCGGCAGTGCTCGTGCATCCCCGCGTGCGACCCGCACTCGTCGCCGCAGGACTTGCACACCGTCGCGCACGCCTCCAGCAGGGACCGGCTGATGTTCGCGTCGTAGCCGGTGTGCCGCGACAGCACCCGAGCGGTGGTGGAGCAGATGTCGGCGCAGTCCATGTTGGTGCGCACGCACTTGGTCAGCTCCGCCACCGAGCTCTCGCTCAGGCAGGCGTCCGCGCAGGCCGTGCACGCCTCCGCGCACGCGATGAGCGCGTCGATCGCCTCGGCAAGCTTGCCCCGGTCCAGGTTGATCTCGGCCGGGTAGGTTTCCATCATCGGCATCGTCGTCGTGGTCACGTCGACCCTTCCTCCGTCGGAGTCCGTTCCCCTCGTGGCTACCCGGGACCGTGCCGGCGAACCTGGCGAACGCCGTGCGGCGGCCGCGCCGTCACGGGGTTCGCGACGGCACAGGGCCCGGACGTCACAGGGCCTGCTCGTCCTTGCCCGCGGAGGTCCGGGTGGAGGCGCCGCCGAGCTGGCGGGCCGTGTTGACCAGGCCCTCCATGCTGAACGCCTGCGGGGTGTTGCCCATGTGGCGGCCGGTGGCGGGGTCGTACTCCTCGCTGAGCAGGCCGACGTCGTTGCGCAGGCCGAGCAACCGTTCGAACAGCGCGCGGGCGTCGTCGACGCGGCCGGTGCCGTGCAGGGCGTCGGCGAGCCAGAACGTGCAGGCCAGGAACGCGCCCTCGGTGCCGGGCAGGCCGTCGACGCCGCCGTCGGCGTCGGTGCGGTAGCGCAGCACGAACCCGTCCTCGCACAGCTCGCGGCGCACCGCGTCCACCGTGCCCCGCACGCGCGGGTCGTCCCAGGGCAGGAAGCCGACCCTGGGGATGAGCAGCAGGGCGGCGTCCAGGCCCTGGGAGCCGTAGAACTGGGTGAACGTGCCGCGCTCGGCGTCGAAGCCCTTGTCGCACACCTCGGCGTGGACGCGGTCGCGGACCTCCCGCCACCGGTCGACCGGGCCCTCCAGGCCGTGGTCGGCCACGGTGTGCACGGCGCGGTCCAGACCGGCCCACGCCATGACCTTCGAGTGCGTGAAGTGCCGCCGCGGGCCGCGCACCTCCCACAGGCCGTTGTCCGGGTCCTCCCAGTGGCCCTCCAGGTGGTCCAGCAACGCCCGCTGGAGGTCCCACGCCGTGTCCGTGGTGCTCAGACCCGCCTCCCGCGCCAGGTGCAGGCCGTCGAGGACCTCGCCCCACACGTCGAGCTGGAACTGGCCCGCCGCGGCGTTGCCGACCCGCACGGGCGAGGCGCCCTCGTACCCGGACAGCCACGGCAGCTCCTGCTCAGGCAACCGGCGACTGCCGTCCAGCCCGTACATGATCTGCAACTTCGCCGGGTCGCCGGCCACCGCGCGCACCAGCCACTCGCGCCAGGCGCGGGCCTCGGCCACGAACCCGGTGCCCAGCAGCGCCTGGAGGGTGAACGTGGCGTCGCGCAGCCAGCAGTAGCGGTAGTCCCAGTTGCGCGGACCGCCCCACTGCTCGGGCAGTGACGTCGTCGCGGCGGCGACGATGCCGCCGGTGGGCGCGTAGGTCAGGGCCTTGAGCGTGACCAGGGCGCGCCGCACAGCCTCCGGCCAGGGGCCGTCGTAGGTGCAGCGGCTGATCCAGCCGGCCCAGAAGTCCTCGGTGTCGGAGATCGCCCGGTCGGCGTCCACGGCGTGCGGGCGGGGCAGGTGCGAGGCGGTGTGGGTGAGCACGAACGGCACGCGCTGCCCGGCCCGCACCTCGAACCCGGCGGTGGTGGCCAGGTCGTGGCCGTGCACCGGCACGCCCGCCTCCAGCCACACCGCGTCCGGGCCGGCGACCGCGGCCAGCGCCCCGTCGTGGTGGCGCACCCACGGCACGACGTCGCCGTAGTCGAACCGCAGGCGCAGGTCCATGCGCATCGGCACGCTGCCCGACACACCCTCCACCACGCGCACCACGTCGGCGGCCTCACCGCGCGGCGGCATGCAGTCGACCACGCGCACCGTGCCGTGCGGGGTGTCCCACTCGGACTCCAGCACCAGGGAGTCGTCGCGGTAGCGGCGTCGGGTGGCAGGGCCGCCGGTGGCCGGGGCGAGTTGCCAGCGGCCCGCGCTCTCGTCGTGCAGCAGGGCGGCGAAGCAGGCGGGCGAGTCGAACGCGGGCAGGCATAGCCAGTCGACGCTGCCGTCGCGGGCGACGAGTGCTGCGGTCTGGAGGTCGCCGAGCAGGGCGTAGTCCTCGATGCGGGAGGGCATGCGTCAGCGACCCCCGTCCAGGGTGATGGCCACCTTGACGTCGTCGGGTCGGGCCTCGAAGGCGTCCGCGAACGACTCCAGGGGCACTCTCCGGGTGATCAGGCCGCCCAGCCAGTCGAGGTCCGCCCGGGCCAGCGCCTCCGCCGCCTGCCGGTAGTGGCGCAGGTTGGCGTTGACCGAACCGACCACCACGTCGTTCTCCAGCACCATCTCCCGGTTCACGCCCGCGGCGTCCACCTGGATCTTCCGGCCGGCGGGCGAGACACCGGTCAGGCACACCACGCCGAACGAGGCGGTGTTGCGCATCGCGGAGAACACCAGGCGGCCCACGCCGGTCGCCTCGACCACGACGTCGGGTTGCAGCTCTCCCGCCACCTCGTCGACGCCCCGGTGGTGGTAGGTGGCGCCCAACTGCTCGACCAGGCGCGGTTTCGGCCCGTCGGTCACCAGGTCGAGCACGTGCACGTCCAACCCGCGCTGCACCCCGATCATCGCCGCGAGCAGCCCGATCGGCCCGGCACCGGTCACCAGGGCCCGCTCCGGCTCGTACCAGGCGCGCTCCCCCACCCGCCACACCTGCTCCCACGCCTTGGCCACCACCGTGGTCGGCTCCATCAACACCCCGACGTGCTCCAGGCGCGGGTCGAGGGTGACGGCGTAGTCGGCCTCGACGCACCACAGCTCCGCCGCGTAACCGTCGATCTCCTTGATGCCGCGCTCGGTGTAGCGACCGTTGCGGCAGTTGTCGAACTCGCCCCGGGCGCAGGCCCCGCACGGCACCGGGTCCGGCCGCCGCACCACCCCCACCACGAGGTCGCCGGTGGAGAAGCCGCTGCCCTCCGGCGCGGTCCTCACGCGACCGAGCGATTCGTGGCCGAGGACCAACCGGTCGTGCCCGGGAGGCGCCCATCCGTACTCGGCGCGCACGATCTCCCTGTCCGTCCCGCACACCCCGACGGCCAAGCCCTCCACCAGCAGCTCCCCCGCCCGCGGCTCGGGGTCGGGCAGTTCGGCGACCTGCAACGAGCCGGGGGTTCCGGGGGTGACGGTGAGCGCACGCATGCCGTGGGGCTACCCGACACCCGGATTCCCACGCACCGCGTCCCCGTCGTGCCCGCCCGGGCGCGAGGACGACGTGGTGGGGAGGTCGGAGCAGTGGCCGAGTTCCTCGACCCGCGAGACGACGAGCGGTACCGGCACGGTGACGTCACCGGCCCCGGCGAAGCCGAACCGGACGGTCACGGTGTCACCGAAGGCGATCCCGTCGCGCAGGCCGCGCAGCACGACGTGGTAGCGCGGTCCCCCGCCGGCGCCGGGAACCGCGCCGTGCTCCAGCGGCAGGGTGGTCGCGGGCTCGGCGACGCCGTCGCACTCCCGGTCCCAGCGCAGCTCCACCCGGTCCGCCCCGTCGCTGTCCACCGCCACCAGCTCGTCGTCGACGCCGTGTCGGCCGGACAGCAGGAACCTCACCACGACGTCGTCACCCGGCCGCACCGGCGCGGCGTCCTCGGCCACCACGTGCACGGCGCGCAGCGCGATGTCGCCGACGCCGCCCTCCGCGCCGGCCGGACCGCCCAGCGGCCCCAGCCCCCTGGCGACGACCACCAGGCACAGCCCGATGCCCACCGCGCAGGTGCCGATTCTCGTCACCCGTCCGGGATACCCCGACCGGGTGGTTCGCGGACGGCGGTGACGTGAGCCGTCAGGAGATCGCAAGGTCCCGTCAGGCACCGGTGTTGTCGGCGCCCGGCTCGACCGGCCCGACTTCGAGGAAGGGGCCGTCCAGCGGTGGCGCGCACGCCGTGCCCTCGTGGTCGACGAACACCGGTTCGGTGGTGCCCGGCGGGTGGACCCGCAGGCCGCCTACCGCGACCTGGTCGCAGTCGGGTGTCTTGCGCGGCGCGCTGGACAGGAACAACCCGGCCGACGCGGTCTCGCCCGGCGCCAGCGTCACCACCGGGCCGTCGGTGTCCCGTTCGGCGGGCAGTCCGATCTGCTCGCCGCCCTCACCGGTGACGTAGGAGACGCCGGGGGCGCCGTGCAGCGTGCACGCCCGCGAGGCGGTGTTGGTGAACCTCAGGGGCAGGTGGGCGCCCCGCATGTCGTTGTCGCCCGGTCCGAGGCTCACGCCCAGGGTGGGGACGAGGCACCGCTCGTGCCCCGTGACGTCGCTCCGGGTGTCGGCGCTCGTCGCGCCGGTGGTGACCGGCGCGGTGCCCGGTTGGCCGACCGGGCCGCTGCCGCAGCCCCCGAGCAGCGTCACGGCCAGGCACGAACCGATGACGGTGGTGGTGTGGGACATCGGCGAATCCTCCGTTCCGGGGAAGGGTCGACGCGCGGGTTCCGCTCACCGGTCGCCGGGCTTCGCGCGGAAGCCCTCGGCCACCGGCGGGAGGGGTGTCACGGGCAGTCCGGTGTGGATCTCGGTCATGGCGTCGAACCAGGTGTGCGCGGGCGCGGTGCCGCCGTACAGGTTGCCGGTGCCGCACAGCCGGGGCGGTCCGGCCCCGACGCAGGCGGTGCGTGGTTCGGGCGGGAACAGCACCCCGGCCAGCAGCACACCCGCCACCAGGCACAACCCCACGAGACGCGTCATCGGACCTCCTCGTCGACGTACCGGTGGGAAAGCGCACGACGCCGCTCGCGCCGCGACGGCCTCGCCCGCGCCGCGCGCCGCGCGCACGACCGCTCCACCGCCACCGCCACGCCGGTCAGCGACAGCACGGTCACCACCGCGCCGACCACGACCTCGTTCACCACCACCGGGCGGGTGGGGCCGTGGTCGAGCGCGAACGGCGAGACCGCTCCCCACAGGCCGAGCAGCGCGGTGGCGCCGCTCGCCCAGGCCGCGGCGCGCGGTGCGGCGGCACCCGTGATCGCGACGATCGCGATCACGGCACCGAGCACGCCGTCGTGGACCACCGCGTCCGGCTCCGGGTACTCCATGACCGACGGGGCGAGCACGAGCCACACCCCGGCGGCGGCCACCGCCGTGCCCGTACCGGGCGCGCCCGTGCGGGCGGTCGCCCGCGCGGCGAGCCGGTAGTCCGGTTCGTCGGGCCGCCGGCGGACCACGACGTCACCTCTCGGCACTCGTCGCCGACCGGAGGGCCGTGGCCGGACTCCCGCGCATCGCCATCGAACCGCCTCCTCCGTCCTCGGCGCCGGTCGTCGCCGGTCGGGTTCCCGGCGCGTCCGACGAGAACCTTGCGGCCACCTTGCGGCTGCGCCCGGTGCGCCGGTCCTGCGCCGCCTCACCGGGTCGTGGGGGCGATCCGCGCCTCGGTGACGGCGAACGGGGTCCCCTGCTGGCAGGTCGTGGCCTGGTCCGGCCGGGCGGTGCCGTCCACGACGACGTCGGCTCCCGCGCGGAGCACGTCCTCGTCGCCTCCCAGGAGCAGGAACAGGCCCCGGTCGGTCGCCAGCACCAGGCACCCCGGTTCGACACCGGCCTGCACCCGGCCGCGCAGGACCGTGTCGGGCCGCGAGGGCGACGTGCCGGGTGTGGTCGCAGTGGTGGTCGCAGTGGTGGTCGCAGTGGTGGTCGCAGTGGTGGTCGCAGTGGTGGTGTCGGGTGTCGGCGACGGGGCCGCCGGGCACGTGACCGGCGGTGGCACGTCACCGTCGCCGACGACCTCCACCGGCACGTCCAGGGTGGTCCGGCCGGCGTCGGCGAAGGTGAAGGTGAAGGTGAGCGGGATGGTCGTGCCCGCGAGCACCTCGCGGGTGAAGTCGACGATCCGCAGGTGGTAGGCCGTGTCGACGCTGCCGGGCTCGACCACCGCACCCTCTGCGGGCAGGCGGATGCGGTCCACCTGCTCGCTGCGGCCGTCGCAGTCCCGGTCGGCCAGCAGTTCGACGTCGGCGGCGCTGTCGGTGCTCGCCGCGACCAGCGCGTCCGGCCGGTCGGCGTCGGTGAGCAGCGTCAACGTCACGTCGGCGTCGTCACCGGCCCGCCACGGGCCGCCCGGGGGTGCTTCGACCAGGACGTTGCGCAGCACCACCTCGCCCACCTGCCCGTTGGCGCCCATCGTGCCGCTCCGCAGCACCTGCTGGGGTTCTCCGCAGCCCGCCAGCACCAGCGACGTCGCCCCGAGGAGCGCGAGTGTCCGGATACCGTCCATGTCCAGCGGCTACCCGGTGGCGGCCCGCACCGGCGCACCGCGGTCGGGCTGTCAGCCGATCGCAAGGTCGGGGCCCGTCGCGCGCGTGTGCCGTCCGGGTGCGGCGGGTAGGCGTGGGGAATGTTCTTCGACTCCTGGAACGGACTGCTGCGCGTCGTGGTCGTCGGCGTGTGCGCCTACGCGGCGCTCGTGGTGCTGCTGCGCCTGTCGGGCAAGCGGACGCTGGCCAAGATGAACGCCTTCGACCTGGTGGCCACGGTCGCGCTGGGCTCCACCCTGGCCACCGTGCTGCTCACCTCCGACGTGGCGCTGGCCGAGGGGGTGCTGGCGCTGGCGCTGCTGATCGGCGCCCAGTTCGCCGTCGCCTGGACCTCGGTGCGGGTGGGGCTGTTCCGCCGGGCGGTGAAGTCGACACCGACGCTGCTGGTGTGGCAGGGGCGGTTGCGCGACCGGGAACTGCGCGAGCAGCGCGTCAGCCGGAGCGAGGTGTGGCAGGCGGTGCGGTCGCAGGGGGTGGGCGGCCTGGACCGGGTCGCGGCGGTCGTCCTGGAGACCGACGGCTCGTTCAGCGTCATCCCGGCGTCGTCGGCCGGTGGGCTCGACGCGCTCGACGACGTGCCCGACGTGCCGCGGGGCTGACGGCCCCGGCGCGACCGCTACCGGTCCGGCACGGCCCTCGCGACGCCTCCGACAGGACGAGCGGGCCGGCAGCCCCGTTGCCGGCCTCGAACGCGGCATCGCCGCGCGTCGTGGCGGCGGGCGCACTTCACGGCGGGGTGCCCCGCACGCGCGGCCCGCAGTAGGCCGCCAGGGCGCCGGCCACGGCCGGCACGAAGACGAGCAGGCCCACCACGACGTCGTTGCCGATCGCCTCCGGGGCGTGGCCCCGTGCCCGGTAGCCGAGCACGAACGGCGACGCGACCAACCACGCGGCCCGTCGGAGCCGTCGGGGGTGACCACCGGGTCGTCACGGGGTTCCTCCCGGTCGCGCGTCGTGTTCGGTGGCCCTGCCACTCCCGGTGGGGGGCGCACCCGCCGCCCTCAGCGTTCGCGGGCATCCGCGGTCCGCGGGGGCAGCACCGCCACCGGGCACGGCGCGTGGTCGATCACCTCGTGGCTGACCGACCCGAGCAGGGTCCGGCGCACCGCGCCCTTGCCGTGGCTGCCGACGACCAGCAGACCGGCTCCGGCGGACGCGGCGAGCAGCGCGTCGACCGGCGGGGCCGCCGCGTGGACCAGCCGGTACCGCACGGCGGGGTGACGCCGCGCGCACTCCACCAGCTCGGTGCCCACCGGGCCGGTCCCCTCGCGCAGCGCCGCCTCCTCGTGGGTCTCCACCGGCTCGACCTCGGTGGTCACCTCACCGCTGGAGGCGTGCACGACCACCACCTCGGCGTCGTGCCGGGCCGCGAACCCGAACGCGAAGCGGACGGCTCGACCGCTGACCGGCGTACCGTCCACCCCTACCACCACCGGGGCACCGGTGTGCCGCCCGTCGAGCGGAACCCCGTCGCGGACCACCACCACCGGCCACGGACAGGCTCGCGTGAGCCGCTCCGCGGTCGACCCCAGCAGGAACCGCGCCACCCCGCCCCGCTCGGAGTGCCCGACCGCCACGAACGCCACCCGCTCCGCGCCGAGGATCACCGCGTCCGCCGGATCGCCGGAGGCCACCTCGGTGCGAACCTCGACGCCCGCCGCTGCACGGCAGCGCTCGGCGAGCCCGTCCAGCACGTCCCGGGCCCACTGCCGCACCGGCTCCTCGCCGACACCCGGGTGGATCGCGCCGAGGGGCACCGGCGCGTGCAGGTGCGCCTGCGTGTGCATCGACCACCGCACCGCGTGCACCAGCACCAGCGGCTCGCCGAAGACGGCCGCCTGCCGCGCCGCCCACAGCGCCGCCCGCTCCGACGCCTCGGCCCCGTCCACACCGACCACGATCGCGTTGTCCACCACGTCCACGACCCCTCCCACCGCCCCGGTCGAACCGCTCTCCGGCGATCGCCCACTCCCCCCGTCCCCCGATCGGGTTCCCGTGCTCGGGAACGGGAACCTTGCGGCCGGCTTGCGGCACCGGCCCGTCCCACCGTCGGGTCCCATCGTCAGTCAGTCGTCAGGTCGGAAGCCCTGCGGCGCGGGCATCCTGGAGGGAGCAACCGCGGACGTGGGAGAAACCCGTGATCACTCAAGACGCCCGAGCCGACCGGTACTGCCTGGAGGCGATCGGCCGGCTGACCGCCGAGTTCCACGACGTCCTGCCCCGCGAGGTCGTGACCGACACCGTGCTCGCCGCCCGACGGGACCTCGAGGGCCAGGTCGCCGGGGAAGCCCTCGCCGAGATGCTGCACCGGCTCGCCCACCACCGGCTCACCCGCCTGCGGGTCGTCGCCTGAGCGGTCCCCGGCGCACCTGCCGGTCCGGACGCGCCCGACGACGACCTCACGATGCGCGCCCGCCGCACCCGATCCTGACGATCTCCTTGCGGTGCAACGTGATCACCCTCGATCGATCGGGCGGCCGCATAGTGTCGGCGAAGACGGGACAAGCCCCACGACGGAGGAGGTCGACCGTGCTCGACATCGACAACACCGCCGCACAGGCCATCGACGAACTGACCACCGCCACCGGTGTGGGCCGCCAGGGCGGCCTGCGGATCGCCGCGGCCGCGCGGGCGCACGACCGCGACTTCGACCTGGCGATCCGGCCGAAGCCCGAGGTCGGCGACGTGATCGTGGTCCGCGGCGACACGCGCGTCTTCCTGGACGCCCGCGCAGCGCAGCGGTTGGCGGACAAGGTCCTCGACGTGCGCAAGCGCCACGCCGGACGTGTCCACTTCGGCGTCTACCCCCAGGCCTGAGAGGAGTCCCGGTGCTGGACATCACGCACGCGGCCGGCGCGGTGATCGGCGACCTGTCCCGCGCGGCGGACGGGGGCGGCGGCCTGCGGATCGGCTGGTCCGACCGGGACGGCGTGCAGGCGATCACCCTGGCCGTCACCGCCCACCCCGTGTCGCAGGAGGAAGTGGTCACCGCGCCGTCCGGCGGCCGGGTCTTCCTGGCGCCGGACGCGGCCCGCTACCTGCGGGACAAGCTGCTGGACGTGCGCATGGACGTCGACGGGCGCTTCCGCTTCTCGATCAGCGACCGGTGACGACCGGGCGCCTCGACGAGCGGCGGGCGGTGTCGCAGCGGTGATTCGGCCGGTCCCGACGGGGCCGGCCGTTCCGCTGTCGGGCCGCCGGCGGGCCCGCGCGGGTGCCGCCGCACCGCGGTCGTCGGCGCGGTGGTCTTCGCGGAAGCCGCGCGCCGGGGCGGTTCACGCGCAGGAGCGGCAGCGGTGCGGTCCGATCGCCCGGTCACGCCCCGTCCAGCCCTCCACGACCGCCCGGTGCCACAGCACGATCCACTCCTCGCGCACGGCACCGCCGTCGAGGCCGCGACCGCAGTCGTCACAGATCAGCAGCAGGGCGACAGCGCCGTGCTCGACGGGGATGGCGGTCACGGTACCGGTAATCGACTTCCTGACGGGGAACGGTGGGGCGGGTGTCGGCCGCGCCTTTGCGGCCGACACCCGGTCGTGCACCCTCATGGTCTCGCGGACCCCCACCACTGTGGCCGACAACGCCGCCGATCCACCTTGCGATCACCTTGCGGTCCGATCGCGCCTCACGGTTTCGGCGGGCCGCTGTGGCCCCGGTCCGGACCGACGGGGCCAGGAACACCCGGTGCGCGCTGCCCGGAGGGGTGGCGCCCACACCGGCCACCGGCACTCGCGGACACCCCGGCGTGCGGAGCGGCTCGGTCGACAGCAGCAGGACGGCCGATGCCGTCTCGCCGACCTCCAGGGTGACGTCCCGGTCGCCGGGCAGGCGTCGGGTGGGCGCGCCGATCGGTTCACCGCCGGGCCGGTGCAGGTGGACGACGGTCGGAGCGCCCTCGGGGAGCACGTCGTCGCGCTCGTGTTGGTGAACGGCAAGGGCACGTGCGCGCCCCGCTCGTCCGCCTCGCCCTCCGCGGCGATCCCGATCCTCGGGTCGGCGGTGTCGCAGACGGGTCCGGCCGGGGGTGCCGCGGCGCAGGCGCCCGACAGCAGGACGGCGGCGCAAGCCGAGGTGCGCAGCCGTCGTGAGCGGCTCGCCCGCGTCACCCGTCCTCCTCCCGGGATTCTCCGCGGACGGTCACGGCAGGACGTCGAGCACGTCGAGCAGCAGGACGAGGGCCGGCAGGAAGTTGTTCACCTGGTGGGCCACGACGCAGGCGAGCAGGTTCCCGGTCAGCAACCGCGCCAGACCGATCGGGATCGCCAGCACCAGCAACAAGGGGGTCCGCGCCCACTCCAGGTGCGCCACGGCGAACACCACCGACGTGACCGCGAAGATCGACCACCGGTTCCACCGCCAGTGCTCCAGCGCCCGCCACAGCACACCGCGGAACAGCACCTCCTCCACCGCCGGCGCGAGCAACCACACCACGAGGAACACCGCCACCGCGGAACCCGGCTCCAGGCTCCTGCCGCCGAACGCCGCACCGACCGCCGAACCGGCGCGCTCCTCCCCCACCCACGCCGCCCACAACCAGGCCGCCGGGACGGTCAGCAGCAGGCCGCCCACGCCGAGCGCGAGCCCCGCCCCCACATCCGACCAGTCCCAGCGCAACGCCAACCCCCGACGCACGCGCCCCTCGGCCGGACCGCGCGCCGACAACGCCACGCCCACCACCGCGGTCGCCCCCGCCGCCACCACCGGCACCGCCACGAGGGCCAACAACGACCAGGCCGACAACGCCGTCGTCGAACCGGGGGGCGTCGACGTGAACAGGCCGGGCGCGAACAGGGCCGCCGCCAACGACGCGGACACCAGCGCGACCAGATGCGCGAACGCGAACAGCAGCAGCATCCCGAGACCGGCCCGCAGACCACCCGCGCGCCACCGGGGCACCGCTGCGGGCACGTCCCCGGTCCACCGGTCCTCCCGGCGGCCGGCCCGCGCCGTCCACACCCGCTCCATCGCGCACCCTCCCGAGGCGGACCGCGTCCCGACGGCACCCGCCGACGTCCCGGTCTGCCCCGCCCTCGGCGGTCGACCCGTCCCCGACGTGATCGTCAGGGCATCGCAAGGTCGCACCGGCGCACGCGGGCGCGGCGGCGACCGCGGTCCCGGCACGGCGCTCCACGCCCGCCGGTCTCACTCGTCGAACCGCACCTCGACCCAGACGGTCGTGCTGTCCTCCAACGGCACGACACCCCACTGCTCGCTGAGCACCTCGACGATCAGCAGCCCGGCTGCCGGGTCCCAGGAGGTGGTGCCGGCCGCGGGGCGGTTGCGGAGCCTGATCGTGAGGCACCCGCTCCGCCTGTCCAGCACCAGCTCCACCACGTAGTGGGGTTCACCGTGGCGCTGCGCGTTGTCCAGCAGTTCGGCGATGACCAGCTCGACCCGCAGGACGTCGTGCACCGGCCAGCCGGCCAGGCGCTCGTGCAGCCACACCTCCGCCTGCCCCCGCGACAGCGCCCCGGCGTCCCGGATCACGCACAGGGCGGTGTCGTGACCGGCGCTCATCGCCGGCCCCCGGCCACTCCGGGGCGGGAGGGGCGCACGACCGCGGGATGTCGGAGCACGCCCCGAGTTTCCCACCGGAACGGCCGGGCGAACCTGACGATCGGCTTGCGCCGCCACGACCCGTCGTCACGTCGGGGTCGTCAGGGCTTGTCCGCCAGGACGGTGCGCTCCAGCGGCGAGATCGGCACCGCGCGGCCCGTCGCGCGGACGTAGCGCGCGTCGAGCTCGTCGGCCCCGACCTGCTCCACCTCCCGCCAGCCGTACGCGCCCAGGAAGTCACCCACCCGGTGCGGGTGCAGACCGAAGCGCCACAGCGGTCGCCCGGTGGCGAAACGCCGGTGCAGCGCCTGCGCGCCGTGCAGGTCGGTGCCGTCGAGGAAGTCGCGGAGCACGTGGGTGAACACCAGCCGGCTGCCCGCCGCCGCACCGGCCAGGAAGTCGAGGGTGCGGCGGACCCCGTCCTCGCTCAGGTACTGGGTGACGCCCTCCCACACGAACAGGCACCGCCGGTCGTGCCGGTAGCCGTGCGCGGCCAGCACGGTGGACAGGTCCTCGCGCTCGAAGTCGATCGGCACTGGGGTGATGTGCCCGGGCACGCCCAGGCGCGCTCGTTGGCGTGCGACGTTGACGGGGAGGTCGACCTCGAACACCCGCAGGCCGTTCGGGGTCGTCAACCGGCGCGCCCTGGTGTCCAGGCCCGCGCCGAGGACGACGACGCGGTCGACGCCGTCCTCCAGCGCCGACGAGAACCGGTCGTCGACGTAGCGCTTGCGGCAGGCGATACCGCCCCAGATCCCGGGCGCGGCGCGCTCCGAGGCGCGGAACAGCCAGTCGCGCACCCGCGGCCCGCGGGACAGCTCCACCACCCACCTGGACGTGGCCGGCAGCACGGCCGCCGCCAGCGGGTCGTCGAGCAGTCGCTGCCCCGGCGGCAGGTGCTGTTCCACCGCCGCGATCACCATGGGGCCGACCGCGGTCCCCGCGGCCCTGTTCACCACGTCGGGTGCTCCTCGCACGTCGGTTCAGCCACCCCACGCCCACCGGGGATCGCCCGCGGCGTCCTGCGTGACCGACCACAGGCGGGCGCGGGCCGCCGCGTCGTACGCGTGCGCCGGGGCCTTCACCGGTCGCAGCCGCTCGTCGACGTAGATCCCCCGGAGGGACTCGCGCGGTCCCTCCACGTCGTCCCCGCCGTCGGTGTGGGACCGGATGATCCATGCGTAGGTCGCCGCGAGCTCCTCGGGCGGGGTGGCCAGGCGGTTCTTGGGCGCGTACGCCACCCGCAGCAACCGCGGCAGGCCGGCCAGCCGATCCGCGTCCAGCCGCACCGCGGGGACGCGGACGCACGCCACGCCCAGCTTCGCGGGGGCCCGCAGCGCCAGTTCGAAGCTGAACATGACCTGGGCCAGCTTCGAGTGGTAGTAGGCCCTGGTCGGGGTGTACCAGCCCGCGCCGTCCAGGTGGTCGAAGCGGATGGTGGCGCGGGGCGCGGTGACCAGGCCCTTGCTGGCCACGTTGACGACCACCGGACGGGGTGCCGCCGCGAGCAGCCCGCTGAGCACGGCCGTCAACCGGAAGGGCCCCAGGTGGTTCGTGGCCCAGATCAGTTCGTGCCCGGCCGCGGTGCGGCGGGGTTCGCGCAGCGCCTGGTCGAAGTTCGCCGCGTTGTTGACCAACGCGTCGAGGTGGTCGGCCTCGCCCGCCACGGAGGAGGCCACGGCGTCGAGCGAGTCGGGTTCGGACAGGTCGGCGAGCACGAGCCGCGCGGGTTCCGCCGCGGCCGCGTTGATCCGGGACAACGCGGCCTCACCGCGCCGCCGGTCGCGGCACACGATGAACACCTTGTGCCCGTCCGCGGCGAGTCGCCCGGCGGCACGCAGCCCGATGCCGGAACCGCCGCCGGTGACGACGACGACCTTGCGCGAGTGGTCCACAGCACTTCCGTTCCGCGATCAGGCGTTCCGGGAGCGGGTGGCGCCCCACCCGGCCGATCCCTCCCCGGTACCGCGCCGCCCCCTGGCGACCTGCACGGATACTGTCGCGCGGCGCCGGTCGGGACAACGGTCGTCCCCGGCCACCCGGACACGGTCCCCGTTGCCGACAACCGGCAACCGGCAACGTGTCCGAGTTGCCCCCGGAGCGGTTCTGCGGCATCTTCGGCCCGGGAGCGCCGGGAAGTCTGGCACGCCCTCCGCGCGGCGGAGGGCTTCTTGTCGACGACGGGATGCGGTTGATGGCGCTCGTGCTGGCCTTCGGGCTCGTGTTGTTGATCAGCGTGTCGCTCTCCGGCGTGGCCGCGCGCACCGTGCTCTCCACGGCCCTGCTGTTCCTGGTGGCCGGCGCCCTGATCGGGCAGGGCGGCTTCGGACTGGTGGACATCCCGTCGGACGGCGTGGTCGTGACCGGGCTGGCCGACCTCGCGCTGTTCACGGTGCTGTTCACCGACGGCCAGCGCGCCGGCCTGCCCGCGCTGCGCGAGGGCTGGCGGCTCTCCGGGCGCGCGCTCGGTCTGGCCATGCCGCTGACCATGATCGGCATCGCGGTGCCCGCGCACTACCTGGCCGGGTTGGACTGGACGACCTCGCTGCTGGTCGGGGCGATCCTCTCCCCCACCGACCCGGTCTTCGCCTCCGCCATCGTCGGCCGCACCGACGTGCCGCTGCGCCTGCGCCGCCTGCTCAACGTGGAGTCCGGCCTCAACGACGGCCTCGCCCTGCCCTTCGTGCTCATCTTCCTCGCCACCGCGACCCACGACGCGCCCCACCTGGGCACCATCGCGCTCGAACTGGTCCTCGGCCTCGTGGTCGGCGTCGCCGTGGCGGGCGCGATCACCCTCGCGTGGCGGCTGCGCGTCCTCACCGCGGAACCCCGCCTGCAGGCCCTGGGGCCGTTGGCCATCGGCGTCATCGTCTACGCCACCTGCCACCTGACCCACGCCAACCCCTACCTCGCGGCCTTCGCGGCCGGGTCGGCGCTGGCGACCCTGGACCGGGTGACGGCGGAGAACTTCGAGCACTTCGGCGACCTGCTCTCGGAGGTCACCAAGTTCGCCGCCCTGCTGGTGTTCGGCGCCCTCATCACGCCCGAGCGCATCTCCCACCTCACGGTCGGCGACTGGGCCGTGGCCGTCATCGCCATCCTGCTGGTGCGCCCCGCCGCGATGATGCTGTCGCTGGTCCGCACGCCGCTGCCGAAGCGCGAGCGGACGGCGGCGGCGTGGTTCGGCCCCAAGGGCTTCGCCTCCGTGGTCTACGTCCTGCTGGCCATCCAGGCGGGCATACCCGCGGGCGAGCACGTGTTCGACCTCGTCGCGATCACCATCGCGCTGTCGATCGTGCTGCACTCCTCCACCGACGTGCCGGTCGCCAAGGCCCTGAGCGTGGAACCGCCGGACAACCTGCCCACCGGCCGCCCCGGTGAGCCCCCCGAGCGGCGCGGCTTGTGACGGCGTCCGAACGGCCGACAGATTCTGTTATTGACTAACAAATGTTACTGGATAACACTACGACGCATGGTCGTGGTGGTGGGTGCGGGTCCGACGGGTCTGGCGACGGCGTGCGCGCTGCGCCTGCAGGGCGTGGCGGTGCGGGTCGTGGACGGGGCGCCGGGTCCGGCGACGAGCTCGCGCGCCCTGGGGTTGCAGCCGCGCGGCAGCGAGGTGCTGGAGCGGCTCGGCGCGCTGGGCGACCTGCCCGAGCGGTCGGTCGGCATCCGCCGGGTGGTGCTCCACGTCGGCGGGCGGCGCTCCGGCGAACTGCGGGTCGGCCGGCCCACCCGGCTGGTCCGACGCCCCGGGCTGCTGGTCTCGCAGGCCGAGGTGGAAGCGGGGCTCCGGGCACGGCTGGCCGACCTGGGCGTGCACGTGGAGTGGGGCACCGCGGTCACCGGGCTCGACCAGGACGAGCGCGGCGCGGTGCTGTCCACCACCGCGGGGCGCGTGGCGGCCGACTGGGTGATCGGCTGCGACGGCGCGCACAGCGCGGTGCGCAAGGCCGCGGGCATCGGCTTCCCCGGTGTGCCGCTGGTCGAGGGCTTCGTGCTGGGCGACGTGCGGGTGGACCTGCCGCTGCCCCGCGACGCGGTCGGGGTGTGGGTGCGCGGCGGGGAGATGTTCTCCGCGTTCCCCCTGCCCGGCGGGGTGTGGCGGTTCATGGCGCCCGCGCCGGGCACCCCGGTCGGCGCCGTCCCGGAGTTCCTGTCCGGCGCGGCGCGTCGGCACGCCGGCCTGGACGTCCCGGTCGGGGACGACTGGACGTGGGCGTCGGTGTTCCGCATCCACCGGCGGCTGGCGGAGACCTACCGGCGGGGCCGGGTGCTGCTGGCCGGGGACGCCGCGCACATCCACAGCCCGTTCGGCGGGCAGGGCATGAACACGGGGCTGGGCGACGCGGAGAACCTGGCGTGGCGACTGGCGCTGGTGGCCACCGGTCGCGCCGGCGACCGACTGCTGGACGGCTACCAGGCCGAACGCCGCCCCGTCGCGGAGGAGGTGCTGAGCGCCACCAGCGGCCTCACCGGGCTCGTGCTGGGCGGGTCGCGCCCCTCCCGGCTGGTGCGCGACCGCGTGCTGTTCCCGCTGATGACCCTCGCGCCGGCGGAGAAGGCCATCTGGGAGCGGGCGTCACAGCTGCGCACGAGCTACGCGCGCTCGCCGTTCGGGCGGCGGCCGAGGATCGGCGACCGGGTGGCGCGGTTCGCGGCGACGGGCGGGTTCGGCTGGACGCTCGCCGCGCCGCGGCCCGACACCTGCGCGGCCGCCGTGCGCGACGCGCTCGGCGAGGTCCGGCGGGCGCACCACGACGCCGACGCGCTGCTGGTCCGCCCCGACGGGCACCTGGCCTGGCGCGGCGAGCCGGAGCCGGACGCGCTGCGGCACGCGGTGGCGGCCCTGCTCCACCGGTGACCGCACCGGACCAACCTCCCCGCCGGTCCGGACGAGCGGGGTGGCGTGGCGCGATGGCGTTCACCCCCGACGAGATCGCGTACCCGAGGTCGCAGCCGCTCGGGCGGCTCGCCACGCTCGGCGCGGGCGGACAACCGGATGTCGTGCCGGTGGCCGTCGAGTTCGACGGGACGTTCCTGTGGGTCGGCGGGGGTGGGACCGTCCGCGGCACCCGGAAGTTCCGCAACGTCGCCTCCGGGAACCACGCGGTGGCGCTGGTCGTCGACGACCTCGTGTCGGTCGAACCGTTCATCGCCCGGGGAATCCGCGTGTACGGGCACGCCGAGCAGCCCTTCGAGCGGGTCGGCCCGGTCGGTCCGGGCACCTACCTGCGCATCACCCCCACCGTGTCCTGGAGCTGGAACCTCGCGGGCGAACCCGTCGGCGACGCCTGGTACCCGTCGGCCAAGACGGTGCACCGGGGCCCCGCGTCCTGGGCGGCGCGGCGGCGACCGGGTCCGGCACTCCTCGGCTCCCACGTCCTCGACCTTCCGCCGGCCGCGGCCGAGCAGCAGGGCGCCCGCCTCGCGGGGCGCAGGGCGATCCGCCACAGGGGCCGCCTCGTCACGAACCGCCGACGCGGCGCGTCGGGCCGGGTGTCGCCGTCGACGAGGTCGTGCCGGACGTAGGTGAACACCAGCCTGCTGCCGGGGGCCACGCCCGCCAGGAAGTCGAAGGTCCGACCGGAGCCCTCCTCCGGCAGGTACCGGGTCACCCCTCCCCCACGAACAGGCGCCGCCGCTCGGCCCGGCGGCAGCACCGAGACCGCCGACGGGGCGTCGAGCAGGCGTTGTCCGAGCGGGTAGTGCTGCTCCACGGCCGCTTGCCCGGACCCGGCAACGGAGCAGCCCGTTCACGGCCAGTTCCGCCCCTTACGCGCGCGGGCGGCGGGCGTGAGCATGGAGGGGGCACCTGATCAGCCGGCGGCGGGCAGTCGCGGTCGGCGGAAGGGAACCGATGTGCGGTGGTCGTGGCTCGTGCCGATCGGACTGCCGGCGATCGCGGTCCACCACCTCACCGGGCGGTGGGACCTCGCGGTCGCCACCGCGCTCGCCGTCGCCCTGCTGGTCCTCGGGCACGGCACGCGTCACCGAGCCCGCGCCCGACTCCTCCACCGGCGCGGCACCGGGGTGGCGCCCCGGACCGTCCACACCGCGAGCCGCGCGGAGCGCACCACGCTGGACCACCACGAGCAACGCCGGTTCCGCGCCATCGAGGAGCAACTGGCGAGCGAGGACCCCGGGTTCGCCGAACGCATCCGCGCCCTCGACCGCCCGGACCACCCGGCGGCGGTCGGCCGGCTCACCGCCGTGATCGGACTCGGCCTGGCGGTGGCGGTGATCGGCTTCGTGTCCGATCCCGCGCTGGTCGTGATCGGCGTCCTGATCGCCGCGCCGGCCTCCGCTCTCCGGGTGCTGGTCACCGCGCCACGACAGTCGCAGCCGACGGCGGGGCCGGACGACGACGAGCCGTCCGGCCCCGACCGGGGCGCGCCCGTGTGACCACTCACGACGGACGGGGACCCGGTTCGCCGTCGCCGCGGTGACGCCCTCCCGCTGACCGCCCGGTTCCCGATCCGGCTCGATTCCACCGTTTCGGTTGCGCGGCCACCGCCGGTGCGGCATGTTCACGCGCGGAGCGCCGGGAAGTCTGGTCGGCACGCCCACTCGCGACGGCGGTGGGCTGTTCGACGTGGGCGGAGGCACTTCATGGAATCCGGGCGCGCGTACCCACCGGTCGTCGTGGGCGAAGGTGTCGACCACCGCGTTCGGCGCGGCTGGGCGGTGCCGACGTGCCGTTGATCCCCAACGTGGTCCCCGGGGTCGCCGCGCCGCAGGTGGCCGTGCTGCTCCAGGCCAGGTGGACGCGGGCGCGCCTGCTGCTGCGCTGGTCGGCGGTCGTGCTGCCGTGGACGGTGGCGGCGAGCTGCGCGGTCCAGGCGGTCCTCGCGGGGTCCTGGTGGGCGGCGGCGCCCGCGGTGGGCGCGGTGCTCCCGGCCGCCGTCCGGACGGCGCGGCTGCGGCACGACGTGCTCGACCCGCCGTCCTGGCTGCCGACGGCGTTCCTCGTCGCCGGTGGTCAACTGCTGCTCGGCGCGATCCCCGCGTTCGGCTGGGCCTACTCGTCGGCCTCGGGGGCGGCGCGGACCGCGGCGGGCCTGCTGTTCGTCGCGGTGTGGGTGTGCGCGGGGACCTCCTGCGCCCTGGCCCATCGGGCGCACCGCGGCCTGCTGACCCCGGTCGTGCCCGCGTTGGGCGCCACCGGGTTCGCGCTGGTGCTGCCGGTCAGGTTCGCCCTGGTCACACCGGACCTGGCGTCGGCGCGACTCCGGCTCGGAACCGACCGGGTCACCTGGTCCGCGCGGCTGCACCGCGGCCGCGGCGCGGGGCCCGCCGCCGAGCACGGCGTGCCGTGGGGCGACGTGCGGGACGTGGTCGTGGTCGACCTGCCGCACCAGACCCCGCCGCGGATCTGGCTGACCCTGCCCGACGGCAGCGTGCTGCACGCCCCGGCCGGGCCCGCGGTGCTGCTGCGCACCGCCCGGGGCGACTGGATGGTGCCGGTGCACGACGGTCACCTCGTCCGTGACCTCCTGCTGACCCGACGACACCGCTGGGCGGGCCGCCCGCCCGGAGGACCCGCGAACACGCCGAGAGGAATCCCGTGATCAACCCCGACCCGCTGAAGGCCGCCGACGACCTGGACAAGTGGGCCGCCGGCCTGGAGCAGCGCGCGCGGAGCTACGCGCGGCTCCAGGAGCGGATGGACGCGACCACCGCGAGCGCCGCGTCCCCGGACGGCTCGATCCGGGTCACGGTGGACAGCAACGGCGTCCCCACCGCGATCACCCTGTCCGAGCGCTCCCGCGCCCTCGAACCGACCGCGCTGTCGGCCGGGATCATGTCGGTGATGCGCGCCGCCCAGGCGGCGCTGCGGCAGCGCGTGCAGGTCCTGGTGGCCGAGACCGTCCCCGCGGAGGACCAGCCCGCGCGCGACATCGTCGCCCAGTACGAACGGCGCTTCCCCGACCCCGCCCCGGAGCCGGCCGCCGACCGCGAGGTGACGCGGGAGATGCGGATCGGCCAGGTCGAGGACGACGCCGCGCCGCCGCCACCACGACCGAACCGCACCGACGCGACCGACGACGACTGGGAAGACCGCGGGTTCCTGCGCTGAGGTTCCCGCGCCGGGATTCCCGCACCGAGAAGGAGGACATCATGGGCGACGGGTTCACCGTCGACTCCGCCGAGTTGTCGGCGCAGGCCGGGGCTGTCGGGGGTCTCGCCGGGCACGCCGACACCGCGACCGACGCGGGACGGCACGTGACGAGCCTGGACGACGCCTACGGCCTGCTGTGCAGGCCGTTCGCCGACCTGCTGAAGGAGCCGCAGCAGCGCGGCACCGACACCCTCGCCGCGACCGCGGAGAGCATGCGGCGGCTGGTCGACGGCCTCCAGGACTCGGCGGCGACCTACCGGGCGGCCGAGGAGAAGGTGGCGGCGGTGATGCAGGCGCTGGTCAGGACGCTGGAGGCGGTGCCGTCGGCACCGCGGGTCGGGGGAGGAAACTGATGGTCGACGTCGACGACCGGAGCGACAACGAGCTGGTCGACCAGCGGTCGGACCTGCGCCGGAACTACCTCCAGGACCTCAACCCCCTGGAGAACACCGGCGTGCCCGACGCCGAGTCGGGCACCGGGGTCATGACCGGCATCACCGCGTTCGAGGCGGGGTGGACGATCGCCCAGGGCGTCGACCAGAACGACCTGGGCCTGATCATCTCGGGTGTGGCGGCGGCGGCGCTGGACGTGGCGAGCGCCGCGGTCGACCCCATCGCCTACGTCGCCGGGCAGTTGTTCTCGTGGATGCTGGAGCACGTCGAACCCGCCCGGGCGGCGCTGCACGCGGTGACGGGCAATCCGGACATGGTCAAGGGCTACGCCCAGACCTGGACGAACATCGAGCAGGAGATGCTCAAGCTCGGCGAGGACCTCCAGCGCGGCGCGCGCACCGGGGTGCCGTCGTGGACGGGTGAGGCCGCGGAGGGCTACCTCCGCGAGGTCGACGCCATCGCCGGGATCGCCCGGGGCGCGGCGGGGGGCGCCCACGGCATCGCGGGCATCACGTTGTCGATGGCGGAGGTCGTCGGTGGCATCCGCGTCGCGATCCGCGACCTGCTCGCGACCCTGGCCGGGGCGCTGGTCAGCTGGGCGATCGAACTGGCGGCCACGCTCGGCGCGGCGGCGCCGGTGGTCGTCGCGCAGGCCACGGCGAAGATCGCGCAGGTCGTCCGCATCGTCGCGAGCATGCTCCGGGCACTGGGCAAGGCGTTGTCCAGCGCGCTGACCTGGCTCGTGCAGTTGCGCGACCTGTTCGACGGGTTCTGGCGCGCCCTCACCGAGCTGGAGAAGAGTCGGGCCACCGCCCCCGCGTGACCCCGACCGCGCGGTGGCCGGGCGGGGGTCACCGCCGGGTGGTCCCCCGCCCGTCCGCTCCGGTCCCCGTCGCGCCGTCGCGCCAGCGGTCGACCACGGCGGGCAGTTCGCGCATCAGGTGGGTGTAGAAGTCGCGCATGTCGGCGAGGCGGCGCCCGGCGGCGCTGTCCTCGCCGGCGGCGGCGATCCCGGCCTCGGCGGCGGCCCGCATCTGCCGGACGACCGCGTTCTGCTCGGACATCAGCGTGGCCCAGCCGTCGTCGGGGAAGCGGAAGTGCTCACGGCGGCTGCCGGGCGAGGGCACCTTCTCGATGAGCCCCACCGAGGCGAGGCCCTTGATGGCGGTGGAGACCGAGCCGGGGCTGGCGCCCAGCAGGTCGGCCAGCTCACCTGCGGTGACGGTGTCCTGGTCGCTGAACAGCAGCATGGCCAGCACCCGGGCGGTCATCCGCTGGAGGCCGCCGCGGGTCAGGGTGAGGGCGAGCCGCTCGGCTGCCTCGGCGTGCCCGGTCATCGGTCCCCCTTCTTCCTGACGGGATCTTAACTACTTCGAATATTCGGAAATCCCAGAAGATTGGATACGGTCGCGGCATGGGGCCGCCATCGGGATCGCTCACGGGGTGGGACTTCGCACGGTTGTGGCCGGTTCCGGCGTTCGGAGCGGTCGGGGAGGTGGCCCGGTGAAGGTGTTGATCCTGACCCTGGGCACGCGCGGGGACGTGCAGCCGTTCGTGGCGTTGGCGCGGGGCCTGGTGGCGGCCGGGCACGAGGCCGTGGTGGCGGCGCCTCACCGGTTCGACGCGCTGGTGCGCGGCGCGGGGGTGGTGTTCGCGGGCATCGACGAGGGGCCGCTGCGCCTGGTCGACGAGGGCCGGGTGGTCGGCGAGGTCGCCGCCGGCGGCCTGTCCGCGAAGGTCGCGCTGGCCAGGCGGATGCCGGGGATGTTCGGGCGGGTGCTCGACGACTGCTGGTCGGTGGCCTCCGGCGGGCTCGGCGCCGACGCGGACGTGGTGGTGCACAACGGCCAGGTGGTCGCCGGTCACCACGTCGCTGAGCGGCTGGGCGTCCCGTCGGTACTGGCCCTGCCCATCCCGCTGTACGTGCCGACCCGGGAGTTCCCGTGGCCCGGCCAGGCGGTGCCACGCCTGCTGCCGCGCGCCTGCAACCGCGCCACCTACCTGGGGATGAAAGGGCCGGCGGTGGTGTTCGGCCGCACGGTGGACCGGTGGCGGGACACGGTGTTGGGCCTGCCCCGGCGACGTGGGCGGCACGATCCGCTGCGCAACCCCGACGGCTCGCCGGCACCGGTGCTGCACGCGGTCAGCCGCCACGTGCTGCCGCGGCCCGCCGACTGGCCCGCCACGGCCGCCGTGACGGGCTACTGGTTCCGCCACGACACCGGACCGGTCGCGGAGCGGGACCCGCTGCCCGCCGCGCTGGAGGACTTCCTGGACGCGGGCGACCCGCCGGTGTTCGTCGGGTTCGGCAGCATGTCCGGCCCGGACCCGGCCGCCACGACGGCCACCGTGCTGGCGGCGGCGCGACGGGCCGGCGTCCGGGCGGTGCTGGGCACGGGGTGGGGCGGGCTGACCGCGGCCGACACGCGGGACGTGTTCACCACGGGCGAGGTCCCCCACGAACGGCTGTTCCCGCGGGTCGCCGCGATCGTCCACCACGGCGGGGCGGGCACCGTCGCCGCGGCGGTCGCGGCCGGGCGCCCCCAGGTCGTGTGCCCGTTCGTGGCCGACCAGCCGTTCTGGGGTCGCCGGATGCACGACCTGGGCGTGGCGACCGAGCCGCTCGACCAACGCCACCTCGACGCCGACCGGCTCGCCGGGGCGATCGAGCGCGCGGTGACCGACACCCGGCTCGCGGAGACCGCGGCCGGCCTCGGCGACCGGGTGCGGCCCGAACGCGGGGTGGACGACGCGGTGCGCCGACTGGTCGGGATCGCCGGACCGGGCGCGCGGCCCCGGCAGCGGTGAACCGTGCCCCGGCCCGGACCGGCACCTTGGCGGGCGACCGGCGGGCCGGGCGCGCGGCTCCGCCTGCCGCGACGTCCGGCGGCACGGCGCACCTCGACCCGACCGTCAGACGGTCGTGCGCGACCACTGCTGGTTGGCGCCGGTGTTGCACGGGTACTGCTTGAGGATCGCGCCGTCCGCCGTCGACGCGGACGGCACGTCCACGCACTTGCCGCTGTGGCGCGCCCGCAGCCGGAAGTGGCTGCCGTCGGCGACCATCTGGAACTGCTGGTTGGCGCCGGTGCCGCAGGTGTACTGGACCAACTCGGCGCCGTCGGCGGTGGAGGCGCCCACCACGTCGAGGCACTTCCCGCTGTGGCGGCTGACGACGCGCCAGTAGCCGCTGCCGGCGTCCTGGAACCGCCACTGCTGCCACGCGTTGCCGCCGTAGGCGTACTGGCCGACGCGTGCGCCGTTGTCGGTGTTCGGCTGTTGGACGTCCATGGCCTTGCCGCTGTGGCGCGCGGTGATCCGGTAGAACGTGTCCACCGGCGGCGTGGGGTCGTCGCCCCAGGCGTACCGGAGCCGGTCGGCGCCGGAGGTGTTGCGGATGGTCAGGTCGAGGTTGGTGCCGCTGCCGCTCAGGGAGTACATCGAGTACCAGTCGTACCCGATGGTGCCCGGCTTGCCGCCGAGGGCGGGCCAGTAGGTGCCGCCCATGCGGTTGTCGCGCATGACCTGGGCCATGGCGCGGATGTGGCGCACGAAGTTGTCGGCGCTGTCCGGGTCGGCGTAGTCGAGGCCGGTGGACATCGGCGCGCCGAACTCGGTGGCGACCGCGCGGGAGGCGCAGTTGCCCAGGCGCGTCCGGATGTGGCCGCGGAAGGCGTCGTAGGTCATCGGGCCGTAGAAGAAGGCGTAGTGGTGGAAGGACAGCAGCGTGGAGTTGAAGCGGCTGTCGTTGCAGACGTCCCGCAGGTCCTGGCTGTAGCCGGTGCCGCCGATGAGCACCCGGCCGGGCGCCACCGAGGTGTGGCGGCCGAGCCAGTCCGCCGCGACGTCGCGCCAGCCCGCCGAGGAGTAGCCGTGCGGCTCGTTCATCGGCTCGAAGTAGACGTTGCCGTGGGAGCCGTAGGTGTTGATCACGTCGGCCCACATCGCGTGCCACGCGGCGGTGTTCGTGATCCGGCCACCGGACGCGGCGCCGTCCTCCCAGTAGGCCAGGATGACCTTGAACCCGCGGGCGGTGGCGGCGTCGATGGCGCCGCGGTAGGCGTTCCACCAGGTCGTGTCGGCCACGGTGTGGGTGTTGACGGGCAGCCGGACGGTGTTGACGCCGAGGGTGGAGGCCATGTCGTCGTAGAGGGCGTCGGCCTTGGCCCGCACCGTCGCGTTGCTGTCGGACCGGCTGAGGCCCTGCACGACGAGCGCGCCGGTGCTGAAGTTGTCGCCCAGCACGGCCCAGTTCACGCCCCGGAACTGGCTGGTGGCGGCATCGGCCGGCGCCGCGGGGACGACGAGGCACGCCGCCGCGGTGAGCGCGGTGACCGCCAGGGCCGTCAGCGACCGGCGTGGCGACCGGGCGCGCCGCGACGGGACTGGTGGACGAGTACCGGACGTCGTGATCAGTGCCATGGGATCTCCCATCGCTGGACCCGGGGTTCCGGCTGGGGCCCGACCGGGTGTTCGGGCTCGCACGGGCGGCCGTCCGGGTGCCGCCGTCGTGGCCGGCGCGGGCGGCGGTCGGGCCCGGTGGAGCGGTGCGGTGGCCCTGCCGTGGAGGGACGTTCGACGGTGTGACGGGCGCCACCACCGCATGTGAACGCTAACAGCGAGTGGTCCACCTCCTCAAGGGCGAGCCTGCCCCGCTCCGGGAGCACGGCGTTCGCCGCCGCCGGCGCCGGTCGGGCGTTCGCCGTCACCGGTGCCGGCGAGCGGCGCCCTCACCAGTCCAGGCCGAGACCCGCGACGTAGTCGGTGAGCAGCCCGGCGATGATCCGGTCGTCGCGCAGCGAGTAGTGCCAGTCGCAGCCGAGGCGGTCGAGGTCCGGGGCGTCGTAGTACCAGTAGCGGACCCCGGCGTCGCCACGCTGGTTGCGCTCCAGCACGACCTCCTGGGCGGCCTGCGGGAACGCCGCGTTGCCGGAGTAGGCGTTGGCGCTGACCACGATGGTCGTCCCGGCGCCGTAGCGGGCCCGCAGCGTGTCGAGGAAGCCCTGGTACGCGGTCTTGTAGGCGCTGACCAGGCTGTCGGGCGTCCAGGGCTCACCGGCGTTGAGGGGGGTGGAGAAGTCGTTGACGCCCAGGCCCACCACGACCAGTTGCGGCCGCCAGGTGCCCGGGTTCTGCCACACGTCGCCCGCGGCGTGCTGGAGGACCCGGTCGTAGTGGGTGCGGAAGTCGGTGCCGGGGTCCTGGCCGTTGTAGTTGCGGACCATGCCGCGGCCCGAGTGGGCGTTGACCTGGTAGTCGGCGTCCAGGCTCCGGGCGGCTTGGGCGGCGAAGCCGAGGTCGGCGTTGGTGTTGCGGTCGACACCGCCGTTGGCCGAGCAGTCGCGCGTGGTGGACATGTTGCCGTAGCCGACGGTCAGCGAGTCGCCGATGAACTCGACCTGCCGGGTGCGCGCGGCGGGCTTGTCCAGGACCTCGCCGCCGGGCGCGGCGGTGAAGCCGCCGAACCCGCCGGCCACCCAGGGGCTCTCGGTGCGCTTGACCAGGCGGACCCGGTGCTCGGTGTCGGCGAGGCCGCGGACCCAGTGCGTCGTGCGCCCGGGCCGGACCAGGGTCGCCGCGGTGGCGCCGTCGACCTGGACGTCGTAGTCGTTGTGGGCGTCGTCGAGCACGATCCCCACCCCGGTGCCGCGGAAGCGGCCCTCGAAGTAGACGCCCGGCCAGGTGTACTGGAGGGCGTTCGCGGTCGCCTTGACCCTGCCGGCGGTGTGCACGCGGGCGAGCGCGTCGCCGGGCTGCTGGGGGGTGGTGGTCGTGGTGGTGGTGGTGGTCGTGGTGGTCGTGGTGGTCGTGGTGGTCGTGCTCGTCGTGGGTGTGCCCGTGCAGCGGGTGCCGTTGAGCGCGAAGTCGGTGGGGACCGGGTTGGCCGAGCCGTCCCAGGAACCGTTGAAGCCGACGCCGGTGCCCGCGCCGGTGCCCAGGGCGCCGTTCCAGCTCGCGTTGCCCATCGTGACCTGCGCGCCGGTCTGCGTGGCGGTGCCGCCCCACGCCTGGGTGATCCTCTGGCCCGCGGCGAAGGACCACGTCAGCCGCCAGCTCGTGACGGGGTCGCCGAGGTTGGTGATGCCGACGTTCGCGGTGAAGCCGCCTTGCCACTGGCTGCCCACCTGGTAGGTGACCCGGCAGCCGGTGGCGGCCTGTGCGGGCAGGGAGGTGAGGGTGGCGACGACCGCGGCGCCGACGGCGGCGACGGCCAGCCCCGCGCGGGTCCGGTTCGAGTGGGGGAAGGGCATGTGCACCGCCAGGTCTCCGTTGATCGACGAGTGGGCGCCCCGGTCGAGCGGTCACTTCCTCTGGGAGCGCTCCCAGAACACTGTAGCCACATGTGCGCGCACCGTGAACCGGTGATCGCGCCCGGTACCCCGCCGGCGCGTCCCCGGCACACCGCGGCACCGCGGATCGGCCGTGGGGGAAGATCAGCGGTCACGACCGGATCACCTGGCGAACGAGGAGGCGGAGCGCGTGGTCGCACCGGAGTACCTGACCTGCACCACCGTGCTCGTCGACGACACGACCGCCTGCGTGGTGCCGTCGGGCGACCTCACCTACGACAACGGCGGACTGCTGCGCGACGCGGTGGTCGACCTGCTCGCCACCCGCCGCCCGGCACGCCTGCACGTGGACTGCGCGGGGCTGGCGTTCTGCGACTCGTTCGGCCTGAGCGTCCTGCTCGGCGCGCGCCGAGCCGCCGACGAGGCCACGACCACGCTGTTCCTGGACAACCGGCCGCCGTGGCTGGATCGCCTGTTGCAGCGCACCGGCACCTACGACCACCTGGTGACCGACGACGTCGGGGAACGCCGGGCGGGCTGACCCGCGCCGGCCGGGCGACCCGGCTCGACGTGGATTTCCCGACTATTCCACGTCGCTTCGACGCAACCGCGGTGATGCGGCCGCGCGGTGCCGCACCGAGTAGGCCGCATCCGGACGCACACGCAGGTCAGAAGGTTCACGCGGCCGTTCGGGAAACCTTTGCGCCATGGTCCGACGGCCTACTCGCCGCGACCGTTCGGCTCAATCTTTCCAGGTGGGTTGAGTTTGCCGTGCGAAACGTGAACTATTGATCCGGCATTGGGGAAATCAGTCCACACTGGACAATCCCGGGGGAACTGGGGGAGCATGATCGACGGAAGGACGCCTGCCGCACCACCCGCGGTGAGCCGGACGCGTCCGGTGACGCCGGGTCGGGGGCGGCCACGCCCCGGACCGGTGCGGGAGCACGGTTCTCGCTGATCGGCGACCGGTCGTCGGACCACCGCGCACCGGTCGGTCGCACGGTGCCGGAGTCGCGCGCGACCGCGGGGTGAACCTGTTCGGGTGGCGGCCCGGGGCTTTCCTGTGCGCGCGCCGCCCGCGGGCGACCGCATGCGCACACACCAGAATTGGGGGCTGAGTCCGTGATGAACGACGCGCTCGTCGACAATCCCACGCGGGTCGTCCTGGCCGAGCGGAGAACGCTTTTCCGGATCGGGATGCGGAAGATCCTCGACGAGGCCCCGGGGATCGTGGTCACCCACCAGGTCGAGACGTTCGACGACCTTTTCCGGCACACGCGGGAACTGCCCGACGTGGTGGTGATCGGGTGCCTGGTGGACGTCCCGCGCGCGCCGGTGGCCGCGCGCCGGTTCCTGGACGGCAGGCCCTCGGCGAACGTGCTGGTGGTGGACGACAACACCGCCCTGCCGGACGCGCCGCGCGTGGGCGTCCTGCCGTTGAGCTCCGGTCCGGACGAGTTCCTCAGCGCCATCCGGATGCTGGCCGCGGGGTACGCGTTCTACGCCGGGCCCGCGCCGCGCTCCGCCGAGCGGGACGAGCCGCCGGTGGAGCGCATCACCCGTCGGGAGACCGACGTGCTGCGCCTGCTGGTGCACGGCCGCACCAACTCCGAAATGGCGCGGAACCTGTCGTTGACCGAGAGCACCGTCAAGTTCCACGTGCAGAACCTGCTGCGCAAGCTGCGCCTGCCCAACCGCGCCAGCGCCGTCGCCTACGCCTACGAGACGGGGCTGATCAACGTCGGCGAGCTGTCCGAGACCGTCCGGAGGCCCTGAACCTTGCCCACCCCCGGAACCTCGCCCACCCCGACCGACGTGCGGCGCGGCGCACTGGGCGCCGCGACCGCGATGTTCTGCGTGGGCACGCTGACCGGCGTCTCCCCCGCGCTGCACGACTACCCCGTGTACGGCGGGCAGGCCGTGCGCTACCTGGTCGGCGCGGTGCTGCTGTTCGCCGTGGCGCAGGCGTTCGGCAAGGGCCCGGTGCGGCTCACCCGGCGCGAGGTGTTCTTCCTCGTGGCGCTCGCGCTGACCGGGCTCACCGCGTTCAACGTGCTGATCGTGGAGAGCACCCGGTTCGCGGACCCCGCGACCGTGGGCACCGTGGTGGCCGCCGTGCCGATCGTGCTGGCCCTGCTGGGGCCGGTGATGGAACGCCGCAAGCCCGCGCCCAGGGTGCTGACGGCCTCCGTGGTGGTGGTCGCCGGGGTCGTCGTGACCAGCGGGTTCGGCGGCGGTTCGCCGCTGGGGCTGCTGCTGGCGCTGGGGGCGCTGGCGTGCGAGGCGGGGTTCTCCCTGCTGGCGCTGCCGGTGCTGGGCCGGCTCGGCGCGATCCGGGTGTCGGCGTACTCGGCGGCGATCGCCGTGCCGCAGCTCGTCGTGGTGGGGCTCGTCCTGGACGGGCCGCACCTGGTGCGGGTGCCGACGACCTCCGAGGCGCTCGCGCTGGGCTACCTGGCGGTGGTGGTCACGGTGTTCGCGTTCCTGTGCTGGTACACCTCGCTGCCGAAGCTCGGCGCCGACCGGGCCGGCCTGTTCTCCGGGTTCCTGCCGGTGGGCGCGGTGGTGTCCACGGTGGTGCTGGGCACCGGCCAGCCGCGGTTGGCCGACCTGGTCGGCGCGTGCCTGGTGCTGGTGGGGCTCGCGATCGGGCTGCGGCCCGCACGGGTGCGGGAGGTCAGCTCGCCACGTCGGCGATGACCGGCCGCACCAGGTCGACGAGGCTCGCCGCGTCGACCTCGATGGTCTCGTCGTCCCGGCCGCTGCCGCAGTAGACCTTGCCCATGTCCGGCACGGGGGTGTGGAACACCACCGCGCGGTCGGCGACGTCGGTGAGCGGGCTGATGCCGCCGGGTGCCATGCCGAGTTCGGCCAGGTCGTCCTCGCCGGCGCGGCGCAGCTTCGACCGCGAGACGCCCGCCGCCTTCGCGATCTTGCCGTAACCGGCCGGGGTCAGCATCGGCAGGGACACCAGCACGAACCGGTCCCCGGTGCGGAACGCCAGCGTCTTGAGCAGCCGTTCGGCGGGCAGGTCCAGCTCGCGCTCGATGTCCTCGTAGGTCCGGATCGGCGCGTGCGTGAAGGACGAGAAGGGCACGCCGGCGGCTTCGAGGATCTGCGCGGGAGTCCGTCCGCTCATGATCCGAGCGTATCGGAGTGGACGGGTTCCGCCGGCGCCGGGGCGTGCCCGCGCCTGCGCATCAACCCGTGGAACACGAACCGCATCACCGGCAGCCCGGAATCGCCGGTCAACTCGCCGCGCTGGCGCACGATGCCGCAGTCCGCGCGCGTCAGCGACGGGGTCGTGCCCAGCACGGTCATCCGCCCGACCAGCAGGTCGCCGGGCCTCACCGGCCGCAGCCAGCGCAGCTCGTCGATGCCCGGCGACACCTCGGCCGCCGATCCGCTGATCACCGCGTCGACGTACAGCCGCATGAACGCGGCGGCCACCTGCCAGCCGCTCGCGATTACCGGTTCACCCGACAGGCCGAGGTGGAGGGGTTGCGGGTCGTACCGCTGTGCGAACGACCGGACGTCGGCTTCGGAGATCCGGCAACTGCCCAGTTCGTGCACGTCGCCGACGTGGAAGTCCTCGAAGTACCGCACGTCACCTCCTCGCCGCGGCGCGCAGGCGCGGGAACAGCGCCAGCGCCGCCCCGCCGATGTCCGGCCGGTGCGCGGTCACCTCGCTCCGGGTCCGCCCGACCACCGGGCCGGTCATGAACGGGAAGTCCGTGCCGAACAGCACGTGCCCCGGCTCGGCGACGGCGTCCACGCACGCCAGCGCGGCGGCCGTGGACGACTGCGCGGTCTCGTAGTACAGCCGGCCCAGCTCCTCCCCCACCGAGCCGTCCTGACCGGGCAGCACCCAGGTGCGGGCCAGCTCCAGCCGCCCCACCAGGAACGGGATGGTGCCGCCGCCGTGCGCCAGGACGAACCGGATGCGGGGGAAGCGCCGCAGCGCACCGCGGAACAGCAGGTTCGCCACCGCCCGCGTGGTGTCCGCGACGAAGTCGACCAGCGGCGGCGGCACGACGGCGGCGAAGTCCGGCGCGCCCGTGCAGGAGCACCGGTAGCCCGGGTTCGGGTGCACGAACACCACCGCGTCGCGCCGGTCCAGCTCCGCCAGCAGCGGGTCCAGGCCCGGGTCGCCCAGGAGGGCGCCGTCGGCGAGGGAGGCGGGCAGCACCACGCCGTCCGCCCCCAGCACGTCGAACGCGTACCCGACCTCGGCCAGCGCGGCGTCCGGGTCGGGCAGCGGCAGGGTGGCCAGCAGCCCGAACCGGTCCGGGTTCCCGCGCACCACTTCCGCGGTCCACTCGTTGGTCCGCCGCACCAGGTCCGCCGCGTCGGGCAGGAGCAGCGCCGCGTCGGGCACCAGCACCGACAGCACGACCGCGGCCAGGTCGTGCTCGGCCATCACCCGGAGGGTGTCGGCGGGTTCCCAGCGCGGCACCGGCACACCCGGCGCCATCTGCGTCACACCACGGGCGGCCAACGCGTCGGCCAGCCGCCCGTGGTACGCGTGGTGGTGCACGTCGATCCAGTCCACGTCGAACGCCTCAGACCGTCCGGGCCGGGATCTTCGGCAGCTCCGCCAGCGACGCGTCCACCTGGTCCTGCGGCACCTCGTAGTCCTCCAGCCGGCCGGCCAGGAACGAGTCGAACGCGCCCATGTCGAAGTGGCCGTGCCCGGAGAACCCGAACAGGATGGTGCGCGCCTCCCCCGCCTCCTTGGCCGCCAGCGCCTCGGCGACCGCGCCGCGCAGCGCGTGCGACGACTCCGGCGCCATCACGAAGCCCTCGGCGCGGGCGAACCGCACGGCCTCGGTGAAGACCTCGTTCTGGTTGTAGGCGACGGCTTCCACGAGGCCCTCGTCGTGCAGCAGGCACAGCGTGGGCGCGTCGCCGTGGAAGCGCAGGCCGCCCGCGTGGATCGGCGGCGGCATGAAGCCGTGGCCCATCGTCTTCATGTGCAGCAACGGGCCGAGGCCGGCGGTGTCCGGGTAGTCGTAGGCGTACCGGCCCCTGGTCAGGGTCGGGCACGCGGCGGGCTCCGCGGCGACGAACCGGGTGCCGCTGCGGGCGCCGGTCAGCGTGTCGGCCAGGAACGGGAACGTCAGGCCGGAGTAGTTCGACCCGCCGCCGACGCAGCCGATCACCACGTCCGGGTAGTCCCCCGCCATCTCCAGCTGGCGCTTGGCCTCCAGGCCGATCACCGTCTGGTGCAGCACCACGTGGTTCATCGCCGAGCCGAGCGCGAACTTCGTGTCGTCGTGGGCCAGCGCGTCCTCCACGGCCTCGCTGATCGCGATGCCCAGGCTGCCCGGAGACCCGGGGTCCCGCGCGAGGATGTCGCGCCCCGCCTGCGTGCGGGTGCTGGGGGAGGCGAACACCTCGCCGCCCCAGGTCTCCATCAGCGAGCGCCGGTGCGGCTTCTGCTGGAACGACGCCTTCACCATGTAGACGGTGACCTCGACGCCGAACAGGCTGCCCGCGAACGACAGCGCCGACCCCCACTGGCCCGCGCCGGTCTCCGTGGTCACCCGCCGCACGCCCTGGCGGGCGTTGTAGAACACCTGAGGCACCGCGGTGTTCGGCTTGTGCGACCCGGCGGGCGACACCGCCTCGTACTTGAAGTAGATCTTCGCCGGGGTGTCCAGCGCCTTCTCCAGCCGGTCCGCGCGGTACAGCGGCGAGGGCCGCCAGATCCGGTAGACGTCCCGCACCTCGTCGGGGATGTCGATCCAGCGCTGCGGGCTGAACTCCTGCGCGATGACCTCGTCGGGCAGCAGCGGCTGGAGGTCGGCCGCGGTGATCGGCTCGTGGGTGACCGGGTGCAGCGGCGGCAGCAGCGGCTTGGGCAGGTCCGGCAGGATGTTGTACCACTGGGTGGGCATGTCGTCTTCGGACAGCAGGTACTTCTTCACGTCGTCGGTCCCCTCAGAACATCGGTGCCTGGCTGGGCGCGCGCAGCGTGCCCAGGTGCGGGTGCCACAGGTGGTCCGGGTTGTCCTCGACCTCGCGGGTGATCTCCCGCATCCGGGTCAGCGCGGCCGGTTCGCCCTCGCCGTCCCACACGTCGCCCTGGAGCATCCGCAGCACGTCCACCCGGTAGCGGGGGTCCGCGACGAAGGCGGTGAAGAGGATGTTGAGGCGGTAGTAGATCGAGATGAACTCGTACCAGTTGCTCACCGCCCGGCGCAGCTTGGTCTCGTAGCGGCCGAACGAGGGCTTGGCGAAGTCGCCGTGCTCGGCCGCCTCGAGGATGTCGTAGGAGGCGATGCGGGCGCTGTTCATGGCGACGCTGACACCGCTGGAGAAGATCGGGTCCACGAACCGAGCCGCGTCGCCGACCATCAGCCAGCCGTCGCCGCAGACCTGCTTCATGGCGTAGCTGTAGTCGCCCTCGGGCTTGAACGGCCGCACCCGCTCGGCCTTGCGCAGCGCCTCGGCCAGCTCCGGCCTGGTCTCCACGGCCTCCTCGAAGAACGCCCCCCACTGCTGCTTCGCCGCGGTGAAGTGCTTCTTCTGGGTCACCACGCCGACGCTGGTGACGGTGTCGGTGATGGGGATCTGCCAGACCCAGGTGTCGGTGATCGGCAGGAAGTGGATGAAGATGAAGTCCGCCTGCTTCTTGTCCACCGCCAGCGCCGAGCGGTCCAGCCCGTCGAACCAGGTGTGGATGGCGTACTGGTTGAACACCGGGTCGGGCACCTTGAGCTTGAGCTGGCGGCCCAGCAGGGTGCTGCGGCCGCTGGCGTCGACCACCAGGCGCACCCGGACGCCGACCTCGGTGCGGCCCATGGTGAACACGATCCGCTTGACGTCCTCCTCCAGCTCCACCCGCTGCACGCGCACGCCCTCGTAGACCTTGGCGCCCTGGGACTCGCTGTGCTGCAACAGCAGCAGGTCGAACTGGCCGCGGTCCACGTGGTAGGTGTAGTCCTGGTCGACGCCCCGCTGGTCGCGCTCGCGGAACTCGACCTCGGCGGCCTTGAACCCGTGCGAGAGCTTGAACCCGAGTGCCGAGATGTCGTTGCTGGTCGCGGAGGTCCACGCCGCGCCGTACTTGCGCGGGAAACCCCCTTCGTCCACTTTGGCCAGTGCCCCGATGTCGGCCAGCACCGGGGTGGTCGCCGGGATCAGCGACTCCCCGACGTGCGGGCGGGGGAACAGCTCGCCCTCCAGCACCACGACGGACATGCCCGCCCTGGCGAGGTAGGAGGCGATCGTGGAACCGGCGGGACCGCCGCCGATGATGCCGATGTCGAAGTCAACGTCTGTCACGGTGCCCCCAGCTCAGACTTTGCGGACGTCGTTCTCCAGCTCCAGCACCAGTCGCGTGATGCTGTCCAGGTCGCGGAAGTTGCTTCCCACCATGCGTTCCGCGGGCACGTCGACGCCGAGCCGCTCGCCGATGAACACGACGAGAGCCGTCGTCGACAGGCTGTTCAGGATTCCCCACTCCAGCAGGGGGGTGTCCGGGAGGACCTCCACCCCGGCGGAGTCCAGCACCTTCTCCCGGATGAACTCCGTCAGCGTGCCGAGCACCTCAGCGTGTTCCATGCACATCTCCGTATCCGTGCAGCACAACCGGATGTGCTCCGGATGCTATGAGCGGTGGAAACCCGCTGTCTTCCGTCGTTGTGGCGGGCGGCAGCCGGCCGTTCGGCGGAGGCGGACCTGTCCGTGCGGCCAGTGCCGGGCCGCCCGTCCAGCGGAGGACAACCGGGCGCGGACTGCTTAGTGTCGGTCGCGTGGACTTCGGATGGCACCCGGCCGCGCAGGCCGAATTCGACCGCGTCCGCGCGCAGGCGGCCGCGTGGCCGGACGAGCGGCCGACGGCGCTGACCCGCGAGCGGTGGCGGCGGTGCGGCGACGCCGGGCTGCTGGGCTACAGCGTGCCGGCCGACCTCGGCGGCTCCGGGCGCGGGTTCCTCGACACCGCCCGGGCCGTGGAGGCCTTCGGGCTGGGCTGCCCGGACATGGGGCTGGTGTTCGCGTCGCTGGCGCACCTGTTCGCGTGCGCCATGCCCATCGCCGAGCACGGCGACGGCCGGGTCCGCGAGCGGGTGCTGCCGCTGCTGGCGTCCGGCGAGTGGGTCGGCGCCAACGCGATCACCGAGCGGGACGCGGGGTCGGACGTCACGGCGCTGCGCGCGACCGCCCGCGCGGACGGCGACCACTACGTCCTCGACGGCGTGAAGACCTTCGTCAGCAACGCCCCCGAGGCCGACGTGTTCGTCGTCTACGCCTCCACATCCCCGGAGTTCGGGCACCTGGGCGTAACCGGGTTCGTCGTGGAGCGGGACACGCCCGGCCTGGTGGTGGAGCCGTTCGAGAAGTCGGTGCTGGCCACCTGCCCGGTCGGCGAGGTGCGGCTGGAGGGGTGCCGGGTCCCCGCGCACCACGTGCTGGGCGTGCCCGGGCAGGGCGCCGCGATCTTCCAGTCGTCCATGCGGTGGGAGCGGACCTGCCTCTTCGCCGCCTACCTGGGGCAGGCGGGGAGGTTGCTGGAGCGCTGCGTCGCGCACGCCCGGGAACGCCGCCAGTTCGGCAGGGCGATCGGGAAGAACCAGGCCGTGTCGCACGCCATCGCGCGGCTGCACAGCCGGGTGGAGGCGGCCCGTCTGCTGCTGTGGCGGGCGTGCTGGCTGCTGGACCGGGGCGAGCGGGCCGCGCTGGAGGTGGCCGGCGCGAAGCTCGCGGTCAGCGAGGCGGCAGTGGACACGGCGGCGTTCGCGATGCGCGTCCTCGGCGGGACCGGCACGCGGCTCGGGTCCGGGGTGGCCCACGACCTGCTGGACGCGATGGCGTCGACCACGTTCTCCGGCACCTCGGAGATGCAGCTGGAGCAGATGGCCAAGGAGCTGGGGCTGTGAGACTGCTGCACGACCTCGTCCGGGAGCACGCGTCGAGCACCGCCGTCGCCGTCTCGGCGGCCGACGGGGAGCTGACCTACGCCGAGCTGGACGCCGAGGCGGACCTGCTCGGCCACCGGCTCTCCGCGCTGGGCGTCGTGGCGGGCGACCGGGTCGCCCTGTGGCTGCCCAAGTCGACCACCGCGGTGGTCGCGACTCAGGCGGTGCTGCGGCTCGGCGCCGCCTACGTGCCGGTCGACCCGTTGAGCCCGGTGGACCGGGTGGTGCGGGTGCTCGGCGACTGCGCGCCCAGGGTGGTGGTCACCACGCCGGAGGGCGCGCAGGTGCTGCGCGGCGACACACCCGGCGGTGGGGTGACGGGCGGCGGGGCGGCGGGCGGCGGGTTCACCACGCTGTGCGTGACGCTCGGCGGCGAGCCGGCGGAGCCGTTGCCGCCGGTGCGGGTGTCACCGGACGACCTGGCGTACGTCCTCTACACGTCCGGCTCGACCGGCGTCCCCAAGGGCGTCCGCATCTCGCACCGCAACGCGATGGCGTTCGTGGAGTGGGCGGCGACCGAGCTGGACGCCGGAACGGCGGACCGGTTCGCCAACCACGCCCCGCTGCACTTCGACCTCTCGGTGCTGGACCTGTACGTCGCGTTCCTGGCGGGCGCGTCCGTCCACCTCGTGCCGCAGGAGGCCGCGTACGCGCCGCGCCTGCTGGTCGAACTCCTCTCGGCGCGGCGCATCACCGTCTGGTACTCCGTGCCGTCGGTGCTGATCCTCATGGCGCGCGACGGCGGACTGCTCACCGCCGACCTGCCGGACCTGCGCGCCGTGCTGTTCGCCGGCGAGCCGTACCCCGTCGACCACCTGCGCGCGCTGCGCGCGGCCTTCCCCCGCGTCCGCCTGCTCAACCTGTACGGACCGACCGAGACGAACGTGTGCACGTTCCACGAGGTGACCGACGTCCCGGCCGACCGCACCCACCCGGTCCCGATCGGCCGGGCCTGCTCGGGCGACCGGGTGTGGGCCGTCCGCGACGACGGCACCCCGGCGGCACCGGGGGAAGAGGGCGAGCTGGTGGTCGACGGCCCGACCGTCATGCTGGGCTACCACGGCGCCGAACCCCACCGCGGCCCTTACCGCACCGGGGACCGCGTCGTGCTGCGCGACGGGGACTTCCACTACCTGGGCCGCCGGGACAACATGGTGAAGATCCGCGGGAACCGGGTCGAGCTGGGCGACGTGGAGGCCGCCCTCCAGTCCCACCCGGCGGTCAGCGAGGTCGCGGTGGCCGTCGTGGGGAGCGGGATGGACGCGAAGCTGACCGCGTACGTGGTGCCCGCCGACGGCGGCGCGTTCGGCCTGCTGGACGCCAAGCGGCACTGCGCGGCACTGCTGCCCCGCACCATGATCGTGGACCGGGTGCACGTCCTGGCGGGCCTGCCGCGCACCCCGAACGGCAAGGTCGACCGCAGGGCGCTGACCGCCGACCCGTCGTGCCGACCGGGATGACCGCCGCACCCGACACCGGCCTTCCGCGGTGAACGCTACTCGTGGTCGTCAGGACCCGGAAGACGACCTCATCGGGTGACGAGGTGGACCCGTTCCTGCTGCCGCGTCCCGGCGATCCGTCATCAGGCTGCGGTTCTCCACCGTTCGGATCGGCGACGGACGAGGTGACCGCCACGCCGGAACAGGTTCTGCACGACGACATCGACCGGGTCTTCGCGATCCTCGACGTGGACGGCGACGGCGTGGTCAGCCGGCCGAGTTCCGCGAGGCCCACACCTCGGGGCGGGTGACGACCGAGGTGCTCGTGGAGAAGCGGGAATCGGCGTCGCGGCAGAGCTTCGAGGCGGCCGACGGCCACGTCGACCTCGACGGGTTCGCCGGGTCCACCGCGGAGCCGGAATCCCCGACCGGGCCGTCGGGTTGCGCGTCGCCGTGGTCGACGCCTCCAGCGGGCCGAGCCACCGGACGCGCCGGCCCGTTCCCCCTCCGCTCCCGCGACCGGCGACACCCGACGGGGGCCGTTCGCCACAACGGTCCCGGCGCTGAACGGTCGCCGCGAACCGCCGTGCCCGGCCTCGGCGTCCTGTTCGAGCCCCGGTTGCACGTCCCGGGGGGCACGTCATGAGTTACCGGCAAGTAACGCCCACGGGCCGCTCGCCCGTGCCCGGCACGACAGAGGAGCCGCCATGCCGACGCTCGACCGCCAGGACGACGTGTTCGTCCTCGACCTCGGGGGCACCGAGAACCGCTTCCACCCCGACTGGATCGCCTCGGCCGGCGCCGCGCTGGACGAGGTGGAGCAGGCCGCGGGACCGCGCGCCCTGGTCACCACCGCCACCGGCAAGTTCTTCTCCAACGGCCTGGACCTCGACTGGCTGATGGCCAACGGCGAGCAGTACCTCGGGTACGTCGTGTCCGTGCACGGCCTCTTCGCGCGGGTGCTGTCGCTGCCGGTGATCACGGTGGCCGCGCTCCAGGGGCACACCTTCGCCGCCGGGGCGATGCTCTCGCTCGCCCACGACTTCCGCGTGATGCGCGCCGACCGCGGCTTCTGGTGCCTGCCCGAAGCCGAGATCGACATCCCCTTCACGCCGGGCATGTCCGCGTTGATCCAGGCCCGGCTGAGCCCGCGCACCGCGCACGAGGCCATGACCACCGCCCGACGCTACGGCGGTCACGACTCCCTCGACGCCGGCATCGTCGACCACGCCGTGGACGAGGACGCCGTGCGCACGGCCGCGATCGAGATCGCGCGGACCCACGTCGGCAAGGCCGGCCCCACGTTGGGCACCATCAAGTCCCGCATGTACGCGCGGGCCCTGGAAGCGCTGCGGGACGAGGACACGCCGCTCGGTTGACGGCAGGGAGGCCGGACCCGGTGGAGTTGCGCAACTTAATCGTGCGGGGTCGCGCAACGACTTTCTTGATGCGGCTCTCGCCGGTGTGCTTTGATTCGTCGAACCCCAAGCGCGCCACCGGCGCCAGGTCCGTGCGTGGATTGCCGCCGCCCATTCCGGGTTTCACGGCGAAAGCACGACGATGCCCTTTCCGTCGATTCGGGAGCGCCATTGACGACCGGAATGCCCGCGGCGGGGTCGGGAGTGCGCGCCACGTGGTCGCACTGGGTGGACGAGGCCGTGCGGCCCCGGTTGCGGATCATCCGGCTGATGCCGTCCGGCGGCGTCGGCCTGGTCGTCTTCCTGGCCGTGCTCAACATCGTCCTCGGCCTGTCGCCGGTCGCCTTCGTGGTCGCGACGAGCGTCCTGATCGGCGAGGTGCCCGCCGCGGTCGCCGGCGGTGTCGGCAGCGCGGCCTGGGACCGGTTGACCGCGGTCTTCCTGCTCGCCGCCGCCGTGTTCCTGCTCACCCAACTCCTCACCCCGGTGAACAACGCGGTGGGGCAGCGGATGCGGCGCCGGGTGGACAGCGCGCTGCGGGACGAGGCGATGGCGCTGATGCTGCGCCCGGTCGGCATCGGACCGCTGGAGGACCAGCGCACGCTCGACGAGTTGAGCGAGGCCGTGCGCGCCTTCGACCGCGAGTGGGGCACGCCCGGTCAGGCGTGCGTCGGCATGGTGGGCCTGGTCGCGCGCTACACGCGCCTGCTGGTCCTCGTGGTGGTCATCGGCTCGACGGTCGGCTGGCCGGCGGCGCTGGCGGTGGGCGCGGCGGTGCTCGCGTTCCGCTACGGCCAGCGCGGCGGCCTGCGGAAGTACTCGCGGGTGTGGCGCGAGGTCGTGGGCAAGCAGCGCGAGGTCGCCTACCTGCACGGGGTCACGATGACCGACGCGGCGGCGAAGGAGATCCGCGTCTTCGGCCTGAGCGGGTGGCTGGCCGATCGCTACGTGGCCGCCTGGGAGGCCGTGCGGGACCCCTACGAACGGGCGCGGCGGCGCGTCTACCTGGCCCCGTACCTGGTGCTGACGGCGCTGGGCCTGCTGCTGGCGGGTGGCTCGACGGTGCACGCCGCCCAGCTCGCCGCGACCGGCCGGGTGAGCCTGACCGCGCTGGCGCTGGGGGTGCAGGCGATCGTCCTGGCGATCTCGCTGGGCGGCTACTACCCCGAGGCGGACACCAGCACCCAGTACGCGATGCTGGCCCTGACCGCCCTGCGGCGGTTGCGCGACCGGCTGGGCGAGCTGGACGGGGAGCAACCCCCGCCGGGGCGGGCCGAGGTGCCCGCGGGCACGCCGTCCACCGCCCTCGCCTTCGACCGCGTCGGCTTCCACTACCCCGGCTCCGACCGGGGTGTGCTCGACGGCGTCGACCTGGAACTGCCCGCCGGGCTCTGCACCGCGGTCGTCGGCGTCAACGGCGCGGGCAAGACCACGCTGGTGAAGCTGCTCGGGCGGCTGTACGAACCGACCTCGGGCGCCGTGCGGGCCGACGGCGTCGACATCGCGGAGTTCGACCCGGTGCTGTGGCGCCGCCGGATCGGCGTGATCTTCCAGGACTTCGTGCGCTACGAGCTGACCGCGGCGGAGAACATCGCGCTGGGCGCGCCGCACGTGCCGGTCGACCGGGCGGTGGTGCTGCGCGTCGCCGAACGGGCCGGGATCGCCGAAGCGCTGCTCGCCCTGCCCTGCGGCCTGGACACGCCGCTGTCGCGCGCCTATCCCGGCGGCACGGACCTGTCCGGCGGCCAGTGGCAGCGCATCGCCATCGCCCGCGCGCTCTACGCCCTGGAGGCGGGCGCCACGGTCCTGGTGCTGGACGAGCCGACCGCGGCGCTGGACGTCCGCGCCGAGGTCGCGTTCTTCGACCGGTTCGTGGAGCTGACGCGCGGGGTCACGTCGCTGCTCATCTCGCACCGGTTCTCCAGCGTCCGGCGGGCCGACCACATCGTGGTGCTGGACGGCGGACGCGTGGTCGAGCGCGGCTCGCACGACGAGCTGGTCGCGGCGGACGGCCGTTACGCCCGGCTGTTCGCGTTGCAGGCGGAACGGTTCGCACGCGGCCTGGACGTCGAGGCCGACGACGTGCCGGACGGGACACGGGAGGTCAACCGGTGATCGAGGTCGTCCGCGGCGGTTGGGAGCTGTTCGCCATCGCCTGGCGGGAGAGCCGGTACCGGCTGGTGCTCTCGGTCGTGCTCATGGTCGCCCAGGCCTCGGCGATGCCGCTGGCCGCGCCCGCGCTGGCCGCGCTGACCGACTCGGCGCTGGCGGGGGACGTGCGGGGCGCGACCACCGCGGCGGTGCTCGTCGTGGTCGCGGTGATCGCCGCGCTGACCGCCGGCCACTTCGCCCACATCTTCTACTTCGAGCTGGGCGACCGCGCCGTGCCGCGCCTGGAGCGCGAGCTGATCGAGATGACCAACGGCTCGGCCGGGTTGGAGCACCACGAGCGGCCGGAGTACGCCGACAAGCTCCAGGTGCTGCGCCAGGAGCTGCACCGGGCCGCGTGGGGTTCGATGGAGGCCCTGCTGAACAGCCTGGGCCTGCTGGTGGCGATCTCGATCACCGCGGTCCTGCTGGCCCGGCTCAACCCGCTGCTGCTGCTCCTGCCGCTGGCCGCCGTGCCGCCGCTGCTGCTCGGGCGGCGGGCGGAGTCGATCGTGAACGCCGCGCGCGAGCGGTCCGCGCCGCCGTCCCGGCACGCCAGGCACCTGTTCGGGCTCGTGGCGAACCCGGTGTCGGCGAAGGAGCTGCGCGTCAGCGGGCTGGAGTCGGAGATGCGGTCCCGGCAGCGACGCGCCTGGGACGACGCGTCGGAGGAGCTGTGGCGCGGCGAGCGCCGGGCCGTGCTGCTGCGCGCCGCCGGTCAGCTGTTCTTCGCCGTGGCGTACGTGCTGGGCACGCTGCTGGTGCTGCGCGAGGCCGTGGCGGGCAGCCGCAGCGTCGGCGACGTGCTGCTCGTGCTGACCCTGGCGTCCCAGGTGAACCAGCAGGTGACGTCCGCGGTGACCGCGTTGCAGGAGATGCAGCGCACCGGGCGGGTGATGGCGAACATGCGCTGGACCCGCGCCCTGCTGGCGAGCCAGGCGCCCCCACCGCCCGACCGGGACGTGCCCGAGCGCGTCCGGGACGGCATCGAGCTGCGCGGCGTCTCCTTCGCCTACCCGGGCACCGACCGGCCGGTGATCTCCGACGTCGACCTGACCCTGCCCGCGGGCGGCACGGTCGCGTTCGTGGGCGAGAACGGGGCGGGCAAGACGACCCTGGTCAAGCTGCTGTGCCGCTTCTACCCGGCCACCACCGGCGTGATCGAGGTCGACGGCACGGACTTGGCGCGCTTCCCCGTGGACGGCTGGCGCGGCCGCGTCGCCGCCGGGTTCCAGGACTTCGCCCGCTTCGAGCTGCTCGCCCGCGAGAGCGTCGGGGTGGGCGAGCTGGCCGACGTGGAATCGCCCGGGGCGGTGCGCGACGCGCTGCGCCGCGCCCGCGCCGAGGACGTCCTCGACCGCCTGGAGGGCGGCCTGGAGACCCAGCTCGGCAAGTCCTACGCCGACGGCGCGGAGCTGTCCGGCGGGCAGTGGCAGAAGCTCGCGCTCGGTCGGGCCATGATGCGCACCGAGCCCCTGCTGCTCGTCCTCGACGAACCCACCTCGGCGCTCGACGCGCAGGCGGAGCACCGCTTGTTCGAGCGGTACGCGGCCGGCGCGCGGGAGGTCGGCCGGCGCACCGGCGCGATCACCGTGCTCGTCTCGCACCGGTTCTCCACGGTGCGCATGGCCGACCTGATCGTGGTGGTGGACGGCGGGCGCGTGCGGGAACGCGGTTCGCACGACGAGCTGATGGCCGCCGGCGGCCTGTACGCCGAGCTGTACGCGATGCAGGCGGCGGCCTACGCGTGAACGCGGCGCTCGAAGTGTCCGCGCAGGAACGCGGCGACCTCGGCCCGGGCCTCGCCGGCCGCGTCCACGACGCCCGACATGGCGAAGAAGCCGTGCGCCATCCCGGCGTAGCGCGTCGCGACCACGGGCACGCCGGCCTCGCGCAGGCGTTCGGCGTACCACTCCCCCTCGTCGCGCAGCGGGTCGTGCTCCGCGGTGATCACCAGCGCGGGGGGCAGACCGGTCAGGTCCTCGGCGAGCAGCGGTGAGGCCGACGGGTCGAGGCCGTCCTCCGGCCTCGCCAGGTAGTGGCCCCAGTACCAGGCGACGGAGCGGCGGTTGAAGGCCGCGGGGTCGTCGTTCTCGCGCATGGAGCCGGTGTCGCCGCGGTGGTCGGTGTTGGGGTAGACCAGCACCTGGGCGGCCAGGTCGGGCCCGGCGCGGTCGAGGGTGACGGCGGCTGCGAGGTTGCCGCCCGCGCTGTCCCCCGCCACGGCGAGGCGGTCGGGGTCGACGCCGAGCTCGGCGGCGTTCGCGGCGATCCAGCCGACGGCCGCGCGGCAGTCGTCCACGGCGGCCGGGAACCGGTGCTCGGGCGCCAGGCGGTAGCCGACGGTGATCACCTGGCAGGGCACCGCGTTGGCCAGGGCGCGGCAGATCTCGTCGGAGGTGTCGATGCTGCCGAGCGCCCAGCCGCCACCGAAGAAGTAGACCGCGGTGGGCAGGGGCTCGGCCGTGTCGACCGGGCGGTAGACCCGGATCGGCAGGTCGCCCCCCGGTCCGGGGACGTGGCGGTCGGTGACGTGGCGCACCGGCTCGCCCGCGCCCGCCGTCGCGCGGATCGCCGCGAGGTCGGCCGCCCGCGCCTCCTCGATCGAGAGCTCGTAGAGCGGCCGGACCCCCGCGGCGACCGCGTGGTCGCGCATCGCCCGCAGGGTCGGGTCGAGTGGCATGTGCCCTCCGTGTCCTGGTCGTCAGTGCTCGAACGCCTTCCGGATCGCGGCCGCCAGCCGGACGCGGTCGGGTTGCACGGCCCGGTCGAGCGCCGGCGCGAACGGCACCACGGTGCCGTCGGGCCTGGTCACCCTGACCGGCGGGGCCACCAGGTCGAACCGCTCGGCCGCCGTCGCGAGGACCTCGGCCGCGATGCCGCAGGTGCGGTTGGAGTCGTCGGCCACCACCAGGCGGCCGGTCCTGGCCACCGAGCCGGCCAGCCCGTCCCAGTCGAACGGGTACACCGTGCGCGGGTCGAACACCTCGACCGAGACGTCGCCGGCCAGCTCCTCGGCGACCGCGAGCGCGTCGTGCACGAGGTGCCCCACCGCCACGACCGTGACGTCCTCGCCCTCCCGGTGGACCCGGCCGACGCCGAGCGGCACCGGGGCCAGCCCGTCGTGGTCGAGGTCGGCCCGGACCTCCAGCGCCGCCGCCGGGGCGAACACCACGACCGGGTCGTCGTCCCGGATCGCGGAGGTCAGCAGGCCGTAGGCGTCCTCGGGCGTCGCCGGCACCACCGTCTTCACGCCGGCGTGGGCGAACAGGGCGTACGGGTGGTCCGAGTGCTGCCCGGCCCAGCCGGTCTTCGACCCCGAGCCGGGCACCAGGTAGGTCACCGGCACCCGGGCCTGGCCACCGGTCATCAGCGAGAACTTGTGCGCCTGGTCGACGATCTGCTCGAACGCGAGGTACAGCAGCGCCGGGATCTGGAACTCGATCACCGGTCGCCGCCCGCTCAGCGCGGCGCCGGTGGCGAACCCGGTGAACGCCTGCTCCGACAGGGGCGTGTCCAGCACCCGGTCCGGCCCGAACCGCGTGAAGAGGCCGGCGGTGACGTTGGAGACCGCCACCCGGACGTCCTCTCCCAGCACGAACACCGCCGGGTCGCGGGCCAGTTCGTCGCCGAGCGCCCGGTTGAGCGCCTTCCGGTACGACAGCCACGGCATCAGCCACCACCGCCCGGGCGAGCGCGCATCCCGGTGGCGTACAGGTGGTCGAGCGCGCCCGCCGGATCGGGGTGCGGGCTGTCGAGCGCGAACGCGACCGCCGCGTCCAGGGTGGCCCGCACCTCGGCGTCGACCCGCTCCCGCTCCTCGCCGGTCAGCCGCGCGCCCTGGACCACCACCGGGTCCCTCTCCCGCCCGGTCCGGACCTCGTCGTCGTCCCGGTAGCGGACCCGGGCCCGGTGCTCCCAGGTGTGGTGCGCGTCGAACCGGTAGGTCAGGCACTCGACCAGCGACGGCCCGCCGCCCGCGCGGGCCCGGTCCACCGCCTGGCGCGCCGCGTCGAGCACCGTGCGCGGGTCCATGCCGTCCACCGTCACCGACGGGATGCCGAACGCCTCGCCGCGCCCGGTGATCGTGCCCGCGACCGCGTCCGCGACGGTCAGCGTCGTCGCGTACCCGTTGTTCTCGCAGACGAACAGCACCGGCAGCCGCCACAGGGCCGCGAGGTTCATGGCTTCCAGCAGCACGCCCTGGTTGACCGCGCCGTCGCCGAAGAAGCTCACCGCGACCCGGTCACCGCCCTCCTGCCGGGCGGCCCAGGCCGCGCCCGCGGTGATCGCGCCGTTCGCGCCGACGATCGCGTTCGCGCCGAGGATGCCCAGCCCGAAGTCCGCGGCGTGCATCGACCCGCCCCGGCCCCGGTTGAGCCCGGTGGCGCGGCCGGCCAGCTCGGCGAGCACCCGGGCGGGGTCGGCGCCCTTGGCGAGCACGTGCCCGTGCCCCCGGTGGGTGCTGGTGATCACGTCGTCGACGCGCAGCGCCGCGCACACCCCGGCGGCGATCGCCTCCTGCCCGGTGTACGGGTGGATACCGCCGACGACGTCCCCGGAGCGGACGAGTTCGACCGCCCGTTCCTCGAACAGGCGGATCAGCCGCACCGTCCGGTACAGGCCGACGTCGGTGTCCGGCGCGTGTGCCATCACCCCGCCCCGCCGCTCAGGCACGCCACACGGGCGGGCAGAACTCCGGGTCGGCGTAGTCCGGCCTGCCGTCCGGCGTGCGGCGCACGAGGGCGTCGTGGTTGTAGAAGGCGAGGCCACCGTCGGACAGGCGGAACTCGCGGTAGGCGTTGTCGCCGTCCTGGAGGTGCAGCGAGATGGCCTGGCGCGGCCGGTTCGCGCGGTTGGGCCCGCTGCCGTGGTAGGTCCGGCAGTGGTGGAAGCTCATGTGCCCCTTGGGGATGATCATCGGGATCTTCACGACCTCGGCGCCGTTGTGCGCGGCGTTGGCGGTGAGCAGGTCCTCCAGGTGGGACGCGTCGCGCTCGGCGAAGTGCTTCGTGGCGCTGTCGTCCGACCCGACCTCCTCCCAGAGGTGGCTGCCGTCGACCATCGTGATGGTGCCCAGTTCCTCGTCGCAGTCGTGCAGCGGGATGAACGCGGTGAGCATCCGGTCCGACGAGGACGACGACCAGTAGTGCTTGTCGAAGTGCCAGGGCACGATGTTCGACGGCTCCTCGGCGATCGGCGGCTTGTGGATCAGGGTCGACTGGAACACCCGGATCTCGTCGACCTCCGCCAGGCGCGCGGCCACCGCGCCGATCAGCGGTTTGAGCAGCGCCTTGGCGATCGCGTCGCTCTCGTGGTGCACGTAGTCGTTGTGGCGCTGGACGTCGGCGTGCTCGGGCGTCCAGTAGGCCAGCCGGTCGGGGCGGGTCGGCAGCAGGCGGCTCCGCTCCCCCGCGTAGTACCGGTCGACCGCCGCGCCCAGCTCCTCGACCTCGGCGTCGGAGAGGAGCTTCTCCGACAGGTACCAGCCGTGCTCGGCGTAGAACCGGACGTCGTCGTCCGACGGGAGCAGGGCGCGCTCCCGCCCGGTCAGGGCGAACTCGTTCACCGCGGTCTCCTTCACGTGGCCGTCGTGCCGGGTGGTCCGCCCCGCTCCGCCGCGCCGGGGCCGGGCGCGCTCCGCCCCGCGTCACCGGCGCGCGGTCCGACGTGGTCAGTCCCGGACGTGTTCATCAGGCATCCCGATCACTTCCCGGAGCACGTCCGCGGCTCCCGAGACGGTGGTCATGCGGCCGTACTGGTCGCCGTCGAGTTGCACGCGCACGCCGTAGCGCTGCTCCACCTGGTGCACCAGCCAGGCCAGTTCCATCGACTCGATCATCTCGGGGACGTCCTCCGGGGGCCTGCCGTCGAGCCCGGCGAGCATCGCCAGGACGTCGTCCCGGTCGGGTGTCCCGTCGCGGCTCACCGCGGTGCCCCGTCGCGGGTGGCGGAGGCGACGACCTGCGTCCTCATCGGATCACCTTCCCCCGCGAGCGGCCTGGCGGAGCACCGAGCGGTCGCGGACCAGTTTTCCCGTGGTGGTGCGCGGCATCGCGTCGAGCACGTGCAGCCGGCGCGGTCTCTTGTACGCGGCGAGCCGTTCGACCAGACCCGCCCGGACGGCCTCGGCGGTGGCCGGGGCGGCGAGCTGCGCGTAGGCCGTGACGACGTCGTCGTGCAGCACGACGGCCGCCACCACTCCCGGCAGTCCGGCGAGCGTCGCCTCGACCTCGGTCAGGTCGACCTTCAGCCCGCCGACCGACACCTGCGAGTCGAGGCGCCCCTTGACGGTGACCAGGCCGGTGGCCGGGTCGACCACGCCCGCGTCCTTGGTGCGCAGCCAGCCGTCCGCCCACCGGTCCGGGTCGGACGGGCCGACGTACGGCGACTCCGGCCGGCTCACCAGCAGCTCCCCGTCGCGTTCGACCACCGCGAGCCCGGGCGCCGGGGTGAGGGCGGGCCGGTGCTCGCCGGACAGGTCGGTGGCGATCACGCCGACCTCGGTCATGCCCCACATGTTGCCCAGCGGCACGCCGTACTTGGCGGTGAAGGCGGCGGCGGTCGCGGCGGGCACCGCCTCGCCCCCGGTGGTCATCCGCTTGAGCTGCGGCAGCGGGGGCGGGTCCGCCACGGAGGCGAGCAGTCCGATGTGGAACGGCACGCCGAGCACGGTCGCGGGGGCGGGGTCGGCGGCGATCGCGTCGAGCACGCCGTCGCCGGTGAGCCGTTCGGGCGGTCTGACCTGCACGCCGGCGTGCAGGCCGTACAGCAGGCCGCCGACCAGGCCGAGCACGTGCACCATGGAGGCCAGCACGACGACCCGCTCGCCCGGCAGCGGCACGCCGTCGATCCGGGTGTACCGCTCGATCTCGGCGACCAGGTCGGCGGCCGTCCGGCCGATCACCTTGGACGGGCCGGTGGAGCCGGAGCTGAGCTGGACCACGGCGTGCGGTGTCGCGGCGTCGCGGCCGTCCCGCACCGTGACGGTCTCCTCCACCTCGGCGAACGCGCTCAACGGGCTGCTCGTGATCCGTCCCGGCTCGACCACCACCCGCGGTGCGAGCCTGCGGAGCGCGAGATCGGCTTCGAACGCGGTGAGGCGGTGGTCGAGGAGGATCACCTGGGCGCCGGTGCGCCACGCGGCGAGCAGGTTCGCCACGTACGCCGTCGACGGCGGCAGTCGCAGGGCGAGCGACCCGCCCGCGCGCAGTCCGGCGTCCGCCAGGCGTGCTTGCCGTTGGGCGACCATCCGCCGCAGCGTCCCCCGGTCGAGCGGTCCGCCCGAATAGAGGCAGATATCGTCGTCCGCGCCGCGCAGCAGGATCTCGTCGACCCATTCCGGACTCGTCGCCAGTTCCGCTCCGGTCGACGCCAGACCTCCGGTCATCGGGTCTCCCGCCTTGTCCGCGCATTTATCGAAACATTTGCGCAATAGTTTCCGCTCAACCGCGGTCCCAGTGAGAAGAATCGTACGTCACGGTTCACGCGGGACACCATCGGCCAATCGGCGGCGGATAATTGCACCGCCGAACGGCCAGGCCCGCCAGTGCGCTCCGTGATGGACCGCGACCAGGTCGCGGAAATTCCCGCCAGCCCCCGCGATATTCTGCGGCGAATTCCCCGGCGCATCCGGTTCGATCAGCCGAATACCGGCGGAACCCCCGGGCGCGGGTGCCCGTCGACCGTATTCGCGCGGGTGCCGGCGTTCACCGGCACAGGACTTCCAAGCGGTCGTGCCCGCGGAGCATGAAGTGGCGGCGCGGGCGCGGCGGGGCCGCGAGGGCGAGGGAGGGGAAACGGGTCACCAGGCGGGCGAGCGCGATCCGCCCCTCCACCCGGCCCAGTGCCGCGCCGACGCAGAAGTGCGGGCCGGCGCTGAACGCGTAGTGGTGGTTGTCGGCGCGGGTCGGGTCGAACCGGTCGGGATCGGCGAACCGGCCGGGGTCCCGGTTGGCGGCGGCGGTGAGGATCAGGACCGTCCGCCCGCGCGGCACCTCTACCCCCGCGACCTCGGTGTCCTCGACCGCGTAGCGGACGGCGAAGTGGACCGGCGGGTCGAAGCGGAGGACCTCCTCGACGCACGAGGACGCCGCGGAGGGGTCGGCGCGGAGGGCGTCGAGCGCGTCGGGGTGCGTGAGCAGGAGGTGCAGGCCGTTGCCGAGCAGGTTCGCCGTGGTGCGGAACCCGGCGTTGAACACGACGACCAGGTTGGCCAGCAGCACGGGCTCGGCCAGGCCGCGGGCCGCGGCCAGGACGGAGATGAGGTCGTCCCGGGGTTCCGCCCGGCGGGCGGCGAGGAGGCCGGCGAAGTAGGAGGTCAGCTCCTCCGCCGCGGTGTCCGCCGCGCGCAGCTCGCGGAAGGTGCGCTGGCCGAGTTCCAGGATCGCGTCGAAGGTCCTGACGCGCTCGGGGAAACCCGCCCGGTCCCCCTCGGGGACGCCCAGCACCTCGCCGATGACGTCGCTGGGCAGGCGCAGGGCGAACCGCGTCATGAAGTCGACCGGCGCACCCCCGTCGCCTTCGGCCGCGAGCAGGTCGAGCAGGTGGTCGGTGCGGCGGGTGATCATCGGTTCCAGGGTGGACACGCGGGTGGCGCCGAACGCCTGGCCGAACACGCGGCGGGTGCGGGCGAGGTGGTCACCGCTGTCGTTGAAGACGGAGTCCTGCATGGTGCGCACGGCGGGGTGCGCGCGCCACCGGGTGCTGCCCCGGTCCAGGTACTCCGCGTCCAGCACGTGGAAGTTCGGGTCGCGCAGGACCCGGCCGACGGCGTCGTGGCCGTGGACGATGGCGGCGTGCCTGTCGCCCGGCGCCAGCGCCACCGCCGGTCCCCGCTCGTGCAGGCGGGCGTAGAGCGGGTACGGGTCGCGGCGCCCGTCCTCGCCCAGCAGCTCCCGCAGCCACGCCGTGCTCGACGTCGCGCTCACCGCGTGTCCCCCTCGGCGGTCCGGCGGCGGTCCCGGGTGGCCGTGACCGCGCGCAGCAGGTCGTCCAGCTCCGCGTCGGACAACGCCGCCAGGCCGGCTTCGACGTCGTCCGCGGGCGTCAGCTCGGCCGACACGAACTCGGCGAGCGCCGCGATCGTGGGCGAGGTGATGATGCGGTCCATCGGCAGGGCGACGCCGTAGGCGTCGGCGATCCGGGACGCGAAGCGGACCGCGGTCAACGAGCCGCCGCCGCGGCCGAACAGGTTGTCGTGCACGCCGATCGGCTCGGTGGTGCGGAGCAGCTCCGCCCAGATCGCGGCCATGGTCCTCTCGATCCCGTCACGCGACGGGACGCCGCCACCCGCCGGCGCGCCGTCGTCGCCCGCGACCGGGCCGGGGGCGTGCGCCACCGCCCGTCCGTCGTACGCCGAGGCCGGGCGCGTCCCGCGCGGCACGCCGGTCGGGAACGCGGCCCCCTCCACCGGCAGCAGCGGCAGGTCCGACAGCGGGGTGTCCGGCGCCCGCCCGGCCTCCTCCACCACCGCCACCACCGATCCCAGCAGCCACTCGGCGAACCGCGGGTCGACGCGGTGCGCCAGGGTCACCACGCCGTCCTCCCCCGCGACCAGGTCGAGGTCGGCCCCGTCGGCCGGCACGGGCAGGACCCGGCTCCGCACACCGGGGAAGTCCGGTGCGAGCACCTCGGGCGGCCGGAACGCGAACCTCACCGCGTCGTCGCGGAGGTCCAGGCCCAGTTCCCCGGCGAGCATGTCGAGCGGCACCTCGTCGTGCGCGATCGCGGTCTCCGCCGCGTCCCGCACCCGTGCCAGCAGTTCGGCGAAGGTCGACGAGCCCGCCACCGACACCCGGACCGGGACCGCGTCGGCGAACGGGCCGACGATCGGCTCCAGCTCCACCCGGGTCCGGCCGCTCACCGGCACCGCGATCACGAGGTCCGCCTGCCCGGTGTGCCGCGCCAGCACCACCGCGTACCCGGCGAGCAGCTCCACCGGCGGCGTGGCGGCGGGTACCACCGCGGTCAGCCGCCCGCCCGGTCCGCGCTCGAAGGACAGCGCCGGGGGCGCGTCGCGCAGCACCGCGCGCCAGTGGTCCAGCAGGCGCTCCAGCTCCTCGCCGCGCAGCCGCTCCCTCTGCCACAGCGCGTAGTCGCCGTAGTCCATCCACGGAGCCGGCGCGGGCGTGCCGCCCCGGTACGCGACGGCCAGGTCGGCGAGCAGCATCCCCACCGCGGCGGCGTCGACGACGGCTCCGTGCGCCACCAGCGCGAACAGCCGGCGTTCCGGTCCGAGTTCGACCAGCGCGACCCGCAGCAGCGGCGCGCGTCCGAGGTCGAACGGTCGCGCGGCCAGGTCGACGGCGATCGCCTCGGCCCGCGCCACGTCGCCGGGACCACCGGGGAGCACGACGTGCTCGACCACCACGCCGCCGGTGGGGGCGACCACCTGCTCGGCGTCGGTGAAGCGGGTCCGGAGCACCGGGTGTCGGGCGACCACGACGTCCAGGGCGCGGCGCAGGGCGTCGGGGTCCAGCGGACCGTCGAGCCACGCGACGCAGGCCGGCGCCGACGGCCGCTCCCGCGACCGCCGCTGCGCGAACGACAGCGGATACCTCACGAGCTACCTCCCGCGTGGCGCGTCCGCCAGGACCCGTTGGCGCATCAGGAACTTGCGCACCTTCCCGGTGGGACCCACCGTCAGCCGGCCGTCGGGCACGACGTCGACCCGGCGCACCGTGCGCGCCACCGCCTCGCCGAGGGCGGAGCGGACCGCCTCACCGCGGTCGAGCTCGGGGTCGCCGCCCTCGTGCAGGACCAGCAGCACGTCGGTGACCGCGGGACCGCCCTCCGGTTTCGCCGCGAGGACCGTGCAGTCGCGGACGTCCGGGCAGCGGGCGAGGACGCGCTCCTCGGACAGCGCGGTGTAGAGCCAGTTCCCGTCGCCCAGGTCGATCGCGTCGTTGGCGCGGTCGAGGTGGTAGTAGTACCCTTCCTCGTCGCGGTACATCAGGTCGCCGGTCAGGTAGTAGCCGTTGAGCCTGTTGCGGTAGGTGGCGGCCGAGTCGTTCCAGTAGCCGGGCGCGAGCGTGGGCGACTTCAGCCCGCATTGCCCGACCTGGCCGACCGGCACCTCCTCGCCCGTCGTCACGTCCAGCAGCGCCACCTCGGCGAACGGGTACGGCTTGCCGACGCAGCGGTCGTAGCGGTCGCTGCCGGGCCGGTGGCTGATGGCGAACGCGCTGTGCCCCATCTCGGTCGAGCCGAGCGTGTCGATGAACTTCGAGCCGGGCCGGTCGACCACTCCGTCCGGGGTCCAGACCGGGTGGCTGCCCACCGCGACCAGCTTCCGGATGTGCGGCTCGTGCGCGCAGTCGCCGGTGCTCGACCAGTTCCGCACCGAGCCGAGGTCCCGCTCCGACAGGTCGAACCGCGCCAGCTCGGCCCAGGTGACCGCGAAGCCGAACACGCCGGTCGGCCGCCACCGCTCGATGGCGTCCAGCACGACCTCGCCGCTGCACTCGAACGGCCCGCCCTGCGCGGACAGGCACAGCAGCTCGTAGCCGTTGCACAGCGCCTGGTTCACCACGATGATCCCGGCCGCGTGCGCGGCGGGCAGCACCGACATCTCGCGCACCGGCCCGTGCGGCCTGGCTTCGGTGAGCCGCACCGCGCGCACGGCGGCGAACAGGCTGTGGTGCGAGTGCACGACCGGCGTGGGCATCCGGGTGGTGCCGGAGGAGTGCGTGATGGCCACGGGGTCGTCGTCGTGGTGGCGGTAGGGCGGCGGCGCCCGGTGCGGGTCGCCGGTGCCGGTGTCCGCCGCGTCGCCCAGGACGGGCACGCCGAGTTCGTGGTCCCGCAGCGCGGCGTGGTCGGCGTCGAGCACCACGCCGACCGCGCGCAGCCGGCGGACGAACTCCGCGGCGACCTCGATCGGCATGCCGCCGTTCATCAGCGCCGGGATCGCGCCGAGGTGGTTGAGCGCGAAGAAGTTGAGGAACACGTCGGCCGCCGAGGTGACGAACACCGCGACCGGGTCCCGCCGCCCGATCCCCTTGCGCGCGAACCAGTCCGCCCGCGCCGCGACCCGTTCGACCAGGTCGCGCAGGGACAGCGGCGTCCACGCGGGGATGCCGTCCACGTCGACGTCGAAGGTCATCCGCGGGGTGTCCGGGTCCGCGCCGTGCTCCAGCAGCATGGGCAGCACGTTGCCCGCGCCGAGCCGCGGGTCCCGCGCCAACGCGGTGCGCAGGTTCGCCCGACTCATGGGACCTCCCGGTCGAAGAACTGGATGGACCACCGACGCTCCCGCGTCGCGACGACGTGCTCCGGGGCCCGCGCCGGCCCCGGTTCGATGTGGACGGTCCGCTCACATCCCCGGCCGCGATCCCGGTCGCCGATCTCGTGGACCGGCGTCGGTGTCCGCGGACCCCTCCACCGAGAGTAGGTACGCGATTCCCCCGTGGCAATCGGGCTTTCGGACGTTTCCGCCGTCCGCGCGGACGCTTCCGGGCGGTCGGGAGGACGCGGTCAGGAGGGTGCGGCCAGGTGGGCGGTGAGGGCCGCGCCGATCCGCGCGACCGGCTCGGGGAGGAGCATGTGCTCGTGCTCGCAGTCCACCTCGACCACGTCGATCGGCCGGCTCACGTGCTCCGCCCAGGACGCCAGCTTCGACCCGGTGGTCCGCGGGCCGGCGGTGGCGGCGAAGAACAGCACCGGGCAGCGCACCCGCCCCGGCCGGTGCCGTTGCGCCACCGCGACGTTGTTCCTGATCACCCTCGGCAGCGCGAGCAGCTGGCGGTCCGGCCACTCGTGCAGCCCCAGCCCCGGCCTTGCCCGGACCACCTCCAGCAGCCGGGCGACGGGGTCGGGGTCGTCCGGCTCGATCACCGGTTGGTAGCCGAACTCGCGGAGCACGAAGTCGCACAGCAGCCACAGGTTGTCGTCGGCCACGCTGAGGGTGTGCGGCAGGTGCGGCGTGGCGTCGGCGATGGCGAGCAGGCCGACCTCGTGACCGCGCCGCTCCAGCTCCTCGGCGATCGCGTGCGCCGTGTTCCCGCCGTTGGACCAGCCGAACAGGTGATACGGGCCGTGTGGCTGGGTGATCCTGATGCGGTCGGCGAAGTCCCGCGCCAACTCGGCCATGTCCACCGGCAGCGGCTCGGGCCTGCGCAGCCCGCGCGACTGGAGCCCGTGCACCGGGTGCTCCGGTGCGAGGTGCGGCAGCAGCGCGAGGTAGCACCAGCTCGCGCCGACCAGCGGCGGCGCGCAGAACAGGGCGGGCCCGTCACCGCCGGCCCGCAACGTCAGCACCGGGTCGAGGACCCCGCCCGCGGCGCGCAGGTCGGCGCGCCGCTGCCTTGCCCACGCGAACTCCCTGGCCGCCGGTAACGCGCTCACCCCGGACCTGTCCACCCGACCGTCCTCTCCGTCATGCGCCGGACGCCAACCCGACGAGGTGCGCCGCGGCCGCGGCCGCTCCTCCGGCGGCGGCGAACTCCGCCGCGATCCGACGGGCGGCGTCCCGGTGGTCGGGTCCGTCGAGGACCGCCCGCAGCGCGGCGTCCAGCTCGGCCACCGTGACGTCGAGGATCGGGACCTCGACACCCGCCCCCGACCTGGCGACCTGCCGCGCCAACGCCACCTGCTCGGCCCGCACCGGGGCCACGACCATCGGGACCCCGAAGGCGAGCGCCTCGTTGACGGCGCCTCCCGCGTGGCACACGACCGCGTCCAGCTTCGGCATCAGGTCGAGCATCGGCACCAGCTCGGCGACGATCGCGTTGTCGGGGAACGACTCCGCGGCCACGCCCGAGGTGACGAACACCGCCTGCACCTCGTCCGCCAGGGGCGCCAGCACCGCCGCCGCCCGCTCGTAGAAGTCGCCGATCATGTGGCCGACGAGGGTGCCGACCGTCACCAGCACGTGGCGGCGGTCGTGGTCCCACAGGTGCCAGGGGAACCCCGGGGCGTTCGGCCTCGGCCCCAGCGCCGCGCCGGTGAGCACGCAGCGGTCGGGCAGCCCGGCGTCGCCCACGAGTCCCCTGGTCATCAGGGCGATCACCAGGTGCGGCGAGAACCGGGGGTCGACCGGGGCGTCGGCGGGCAGCCCGGCCATCGCCACGGCCCGGGCCACCCGGTCCGCGACGAAGTCGTCGAACTCCGGCAGGTCCTCGGGCGGGGTCAGTTCGAGCGTGCCGGTGCACAGGGTCGCCCACCGCACGCCGCGGCGGTGCGCGACCAGACCCCCGGCCAGCGCGTACTGCTCGGTCACGACGACGTCCGGCCGGTGCAGCGCCACCGCCTCGTCCACGGGGCCGAGCGTGAAGCGCGCGAACGGGAGCAGGTAGCCGTCCCAGAGCGCGCGCAGACCGGCCATGCCGGTCTCGTCGTAGCGCCGGTACGCGCGCACGCCGGTGGCGTGCACCGTCGCATCCGGACCGACGAGCGGGCGCAGCACGTTCTCCGGGCCGCACCAGACGACGTCGTGGCCCGCGCGGGCAAGCTCCTGCCCGATCGCGAGCATGGGGTAGAGGTGACCTTGCAGCGGCAGTACGACGAGCAGAAACCGCGACACCACAACATGATGGCACACATTGACGTTCACCGGAACGACGTGGTGTGATCCCGAAGTGTGACCGCTCTCGACGCGGTGTCGGTGTACACACCGGCTTTCCGCGCCCCTCTCGAAGACCTGGCCGCCCCGCTCGGGCTGACCGACATCCAGGTCAGGCTCTTCCGGCGGTTCCACGGGCTCGACCAGGTCCGGTTCGACCCGGAGCGGTCGCTGGTCGAACTGCTGCGCGCCGCGGTCGACGGGCTGACCGCGTTCCGCGGCAACGAACACCGCGTCCGGTACGTCGTCCACGGCCGCGCGATGCCCGTCGTGGCGCCGTACCCGCACAACCCGCTGCACGACCTGTGCCGCGAGCTGGGACTCGGCCACGCCCTCGCTTTCACGGTCACACAACAAAGTTGCGCAAGTGGTCTGCTGGCGGTCGAGCTGGCGGGCCGGCTGCTCGCCGCCGATCCGGCCGATGACGCCCTGGCGCTGGTGCTGACGGGCGAGAAGGCGTTCACCCGCGACGCCCGACTGCTGCCGGGGACGTCGCTGTTCGGCGAGGGCTCGGCCGCGTGCCTGGTGAGCGCCGGTGGTCCGCGCGACCGGCTGCTGTCCTACGTGTGCGCCCAGCGCGGCGAGTTCGACACCGAGTTCGGCGAGCAGTCCGACAGGTTCCAGCGCGAGTACCGCCCGGCGCTGGCCGAGGTCGTGCGCCGGGCCGTGGCCGAGGCCGGTCTCGCGCTGGACGACCTGGACCTCGTCCTGCCGCACAACGTGAACGTCGTGACCTGGCAGCGCCTGTGCCTGCTGCTCGACTTCCCGGTGCGGCGCGTGCTGCTGTCCAACGTGGCCGAGAACGGCCACCTGTTCTGCGCCGACGCGTTCGTCAACTACCGCACGGCCCGGGAACGCGGCCTGCTGCGCGAAGGCGGCCACTACCTCGTCGCGACCGTCGGCGCCGGAGCCGGGGCCACGTTCTCCGCGATGGTGTTCCAGCACTGATCCCCCGTCCCGCACCCGGAGGCCGACATGACCGCACCCGACGCACAGCTCGACGCCGACCTGCGCCACCGCGTGGTCGAGGCCATGACCGCCGTGCTCGCCCGGCTGGTGGAGCGCGACGAGCCGATCACCGAGGACGTCGACATGGCCGACGGGCTCGGCGTCAGCTCCTCGATGGGGTTGGAGCTGCTGCTGGAGGTGGAGGAGCAGGTGGGCATCCAGATCGACGTCGAGAAGATGCGCCCGGACGAACTGCGCACCGTCGGCGAGCTGGCGACGTTCATCGCCGGCCACAGCCGGCCCTGGTGAGCGGGGTGCGCCTGCTCCGCGCCGAGCGCGGGAGCTTCACCGGCAGGGCCGGCGTCCTCGACGACGACGGCCACCGGGACGAGGTTGCCGCCTACTTCGCCGACATGGCCCGGCCCTTCGGGGTGGAAACCGGACCGGAGCCGGCCGGCCAGTCGTACGGCGAGATGGCGAAGGCGCTGGTGGCGGCAGTGCCGGCGGACGAACCGGTCGACCTGCTGGTGCTGGCGTTCTCCGTGCACGACATGTGGCCGGGCCGGGCCACCGCGACCTACCTCAGCCACCTGTGCCCCGGTGCGCCGCTGTCGTTCGCCCTCTGCGACCAGGGCAGCGCGACGCCGTTCACCGGCCTGCGCGTCATCCGCGCCCACGGCGCGCGGCGGGCGTTGCTGGTGGTGGTGGAACAGGCGTCCCTGCCCTACGCGTCCGCAGCGCCCCTGCCTGCCGGGCACCGGGGTGTCGCCCTGCTGTTCGGCGGCGGCCCGGACGCCGGGGCGGAGGACCTGCGCCAGTACACCGGCGTGGAGCCGGGAGCCGTGCCGGGACTGGCCTCCGCCGCGGTCGCCGGGCTGTCGGCCGGCCGGGACGCGCGGGTCGTGCTGAGCGACGCGCTCGCCGCGGTGTGGCCCGGTCCCCCGGAGCACGTGCGGGTACCGGCGGGGCAGCCGACCACGGGCGTGTGGTGGCACCTGGCCGGGGCGCTCGACGCGTCGGCGGACGTGGTGGTCCTCGGCGACTACGACCACGGGTTGCGCTACCTCAGCTTCGCGGCCGTCCCGGTGCGCGCCTGAGCCGCCGCCCGGTCACGGTGCCACGGCTGAGTCCGTTGTGGACGGTGCTGGGCGGAGCGGTGGGCCCGGTGGCGCGTCGGGGTCGAACGCGGCGCGCACCGCCACCTCCTCCACCGAGCGCAACAGGGCTTCCGCCCGCTCCCCGGTGAACGCGGTCGAGTCGTAGACCAGGTGCAGGTACACGGTCTCCGCGCGGTCCTCGACGGCGACGAACAGCTGCTCGTCCACGTCGTACCGGTGCCCGTCCCACTTGACGAACGTCTCCGGCAGCCTGGCACGGACGGCGTCCTCCGTCACGCGCGCCTCGCGCGCCATCGCCTCGGTCGCCGACCTGGTGCTGAAGCGCCGGTCGCTGATCCGGTAGGCGACCCGGGCGGGGTGGCCGCGCTCGGCGTCGAGCCTCGCGATCAGCTCGTCCAGCCGGTCCGGGTCGTAGTACGCCTGCAACCAGGCGACCGTCGCCGCCCGGCGGGTCCGCGCCACCACGTCGTCCACCGTGCCGCCGAGGCCGATGGTCAGCACGGTGTCCTGGCTCAGCGAGCCGATGACGTCGGCGAGGCCGGGCCGGAAGCGGTTGCCGGTGACGAGGTTCGCGACGACCGGGTCGGCGTCGGTGACCGCCCCGATCGCGATGGCGATCAGCGCGAGCAGGACCACCGAGGTGTCGGTGCGGGTCCGGCGGGCGATGGAGAGCACGGCGAGGTGCGCGGCCGGCGAGTGGAACCGCGCGGTCCGGCACCGCCGCGCCGGCCGGTCCCCGGGGCGTCCCGGCCCGCCGGGGGCCGCCGGCGGGAGCGTCCGCAACTGCGTCTCCCAGTAGCGCAGGGCGCGGTCGCCGATCCGCCGCACCCGCGGCGTCCGCTCGTGACGGGCGAGCTCCGCGGTCGTCATCGCGCGCGGGTCCACCGGGTGGCCGACCATCTCGCCGAGCCCGAGGTCCGCCATCACCAGCAGCGCGGCCGTGCCGTCGGCGACCAGGTGGTCCAGGGCGAGCACCAGGTGCACCGCCGCGCCCCGGTGCCGCACCACGGCCATCCGCAGCGGCCACGGCGCGATCGGCTCCACCAGCCAGTCGATCCAGAGCCGGTTGCCGTGGTCGACGGCGTCGGCGCGGTCCAACTCGTCGGCGAAGGTCACGACCTCCAGGTCGACCACGCCCGCCGCGGCCACGACCTGGCAGGCGTCGCCCTCCTCGTCCACGCCCAGCCGGGTCCGCAGCGCGGGGTGCTTGCCCATGGCGCGGCCCAGGCGCTCGGCGAGGTCCTCGACGGTCACCCCCTCGGGCAAGGCGTGCGCGCCGCTGATGTTGTTCGTCCAGCCGCTCGCCCGCACGTCGCGGAGGATCGCCTTCTGCCCCCAGGTCAACGGCGCGGTGCCCACGCCCGGTCCGGAGAAGCGCACGGGGACGCGGGTGACGGTGAACCGCTCAGCCATCGGCGCGCCCGAAGACCACGCTCACGTTGTGACCGCCGAAGCCGAACGAGTTGGACATGACCGCGTCCACCGCGGCGGCCGACGGCTCGCCGCGGACGTGGTTGAGGTCGCAGGCCGGGTCCGGGTCGTCCAGGTTGTGGGTCGGCGGCAGCAGCCCCTCGCGCATGGCCGTGACGGCGATGGCGGCCTCGACGACCCCGGAGGCGCCGAGCAGGTGCCCGGTGACCCCCTTGGTCGAGCTGACCGGTGGCATGCCGTCGCCGTACACGCCCCTGATCGCCTCCGACTCGGCGGAGTCACCGGCCTTCGTGCCGGTGCCGTGCGCGTTGAGGTAGCCGATGTCGCTCGTGGACAGACCGGAATCCCGAAGCGCGATCCGCATGCTCTGCGCGGCGCCGGAGCCGTCCGGGCGGGGCGTGGTCGGGTGGTACCCGTCGCTGGTCGCACCCCAGCCGAGCACGTGGGCGAGCACCGCGGCGCCGCGCGCGCGGGCGAACCCGGCGCGTTCGAGCACGAGCACGCCGGCACCTTCGCCGAGCACGAAACCGTTGCGGCGCCGGTCGAACGGGCGGCTCGCGGTGGTCGGGTCGGACCAGCCCCGGGCAAGGGCGAGGGCGTTGCCGAAGGCATCGGCGAACGTCGGGAACAGCGGGGCCTCGGTGCACCCGCACACCACCACGTCCGCCTCACCGGACCGGAGGATGCGCACCGCCTCGCCGATCGACTGCCCGCCCGCCGCGCACGCCGTGCCGGAGGACGACGTGTACCCCCGGATGCCGAACTTGATGGCGACCCGCGCGGCCGCCATGTTCGGCAGGACGCCGGGCAGCATGAAAGGGCTGACCCCGAGGCGACCGCGTTGCGACCGCTCGACCGCTTGCCGCGCAAGGGTTTCGAGCCCACCGACCCCGGAGAGCACGACCGCGACCCGGTACGGGTCGACATCCTGCCCCACCTCGATCCCGGCGTCCGCCAAGGCGTCTTCGGCAGCCCGCACCCCCATCACGATCGAGCGGTCCACCACGCGGGCTTCCTTCGGCGGGATGACGCTCTCCGGATCGACGGGCGGGCCGATCGCGGCCACGTCCACGACACCGCGCAGCGCGTGCCCCTCGGGTGGCCGCACGAGCCCGGACCGGCCCGCGCAGACCGCCTCGAACACCTCCTCCACGGCCGTGCCGACCGGGCTGACCAGCCCGATTCCCGTCACCGCAACGGTTTCGCTCACGTGGCGGAGGCGGTCTGCACGCGACGCGCCACCTCGGCGCAGAACTCGCCGACCGTCATGGCGGCGAACATCTCCGCCTCGTCCTCGTCGAACCGGACGCCGAAGTGGTCCTCGACCCGCATGGACAGCTCGGCCAGGGCGAGCGATTCGAGGTCGGCCCCGGCCGGGCCCAGCACCGTGTCGTCGTCCATGTCGGCCGTGCTGTATTTCATGACCGTCAACGATTCGAAGAGGAACTGGCGAATCCCAGGAGTCATGGCAAGCGCTTCCCTTCCCGAGAGGTCAACGGGAATGTGCCCTACCGCGACCGAAGCCGTCAAGCACGTCCGCCGGCCCGCATACGGGCTATGGACCGCGGTTCGCACCAGACCGCAGAATGACCTCCATGCCGCCGGCGATGCTCGATCTCGTGACGCACGACCAGGCGTCGCCGCGGTCCCCTGCCGTCCACCTCGTCGGCGGCCGGACGCTGTCCTACGGCGACGTGGCCCGGCTGGTCGCCGAGGCGGAACAGGCTTTGCGGCACAACGGGAAAGCGCTGGTGCTGTGCGCCGGGGACCGCGACCTGCCCACCGTGGTCGCCTATCTCGCCGCACTGCGGCTAGGCCACACGGTCGCATTCCTGCCCGCTTCCCACGAAATACTTTCGCTGTACCGACCGGAGTTCGTCCTGCCGGCTCCCGGCGGCGGGAATCCGGCCGACTCCGATTACGAACCCGTCGACCGCGCGATCGGCGCCGCGAAACTCTTTCGCCGGCGCGCGGCCGAACCCGCCGGGGACGTATTCCCGGAGACGGCGCTGCTGCTCGCGACTTCGGGGACCACGGCAAGCCCGAAGACGGTGCGGCTGTCCTACGGGGCGCTGGCGGGCAACTCCGCCGCCGTCACCCGCGCGCTGGGCATCACCGCGGCGGAACGCGCGCCGACCACGTTGCCCATCACCCGCGCCTACGGGCTGTCGGTGGTGAACAGCCACCTGCTGGCCGGCGCGAGCATCGTGCTCGGCGACGGGTCACCGCTGGCGCTGGCGACGTGGGACCACCTGGCCAGGGCGGGCGCGACCTCGTTCGCCGCCGTGCCGACGACCTACGCGGCGTTCGGCCCCGCTCACGCGAACCTGTTGGAGCGCACGCGTATCCGCACGATGACGCAGGCGGGCGCGCGGTTGGGCGACGAGCTGACGCTGCGGCTCGCGCGGGTGATGGAGCGGCGGCGGGGCCGGTTCGTCCCGATGTACGGCCAGACCGAGGCCACCTCGCGGATCGCCTGCCTCGACCCGGCCGACCTCCCGGACCACCTCGGGTCGGTGGGCGTCGCGGTGCCCGGTGGCACCATCACGATCGAGGAGGCGCGGGCGCACGACCGGGCCGTGCCCGGCGAGGGAGCGGTCCACTACCGGGGTCCGGGGGTCATGCTCGGCTACGCGACCGGTCGGGACGACCTCCGCCGCGGCGCCGAGGTGGACGTGCTGGACACCGGCGACCTCGGGTACCTGCGCGACGGTCGCCTGTACCTGACCGGCCGCACCAAGCGGATCGTCAAGGTCCTCGGCGTCCGCACGAGCCTCGACGACCTGGAGCACCTGGTCGAACGACCGGACCACCCCGCCGCGGTGATCGGCGGTGACGACGTCGTCTACCTGTTCGGCGCCGGGGACGCGGCCGTGCACGAGGGGCAGCGGCGGCGACTCGCCGAGGTGCTGGGCGTGCCCGGCCGGCACGTCGTCGTCCGGCACGTCGACCGGCTGCCCCAGACGTCCGGCGGGAAGGTCGACTACCGGGCGCTGGCGGCGGCCGTGGACACGGGGGAGGTCGGACGGTGGAGTTGACCCACTGGCGGGTACTGGTCGACCGGGGGCCGGATCTCGTGCTGTGCCTCGACTTCCCCGGTGCCAGAGCCGCGGCGGGCTTCGCGGACCTCGCGGCCGGTGTCGCGGTGGACGCCTGCTTCCTGCACCTCGCGCGACCGGGCACCGGTCCGCTGGACGCGTGCGTCGAGCGCTGGGTGGCGGAGGTGTCGGCGACCGGACGCCGGGTCCGCGCGGTGCTGGGGTACTGCGCCGGCGCCGCGCTGGGCACCCGCGTCGCCGACGCGGTCGCCGGGCCGGGCGCGCCGCCGGCGACCGTGCTCTTCGACGCCGTGACGACGAGCGCGGGCTCGATCGCCCACGAGTTCACCTCGACGATCGAAACGTCCGCGGAGCACCTGACCTCCGACGAGCTGGCCGACGCGCGGGCGCTGGCGGACGAGCTGGTCGAAGCGCACCCGGACGACCTGCCCCGCATCGCCGCCGCGCTGGTCGAGCGGTACGACGGGTTGATGGGCGAGGTCGCCCGCAGGCTGTCGCTCAACGAGGTCTTCCGGCAGCAGCTCACCGGCGGGTTCACCGCGTACGTCGAGTTCCTGCTCCTGGCCGGCCAGGGCCGGTTCGACGCGCGCGGCGGAACACCCCTGTTCGTGTCGTCGAAGGGCCACGAGCCGCCGGTGGACGCGGCCGGGAACCTCTCGCTGGACGTGGACCACACCAGCCTGCTGCGCGAGGCCGAGGTGCACGGCCTCGTCGCCGAACTGCTGACGGGAGAGCGCACATGGTGAGCGTGGCCGAGATCTCCGACGCGTTGTCGGCGCACCCCGGTGTCGGTGCGGCGGTGGTCGCCGTCGTGCGCCACGACGGGCGGGACGTCACCGTCGCGGCCGTCGAGCCGACCGAGTACCTGAGCGGCCCGGTGCTGCGCAACCACGTGCGGCGGCGGTTGGGCGAGGACTGCGGGTTGACCGGCGTGCTGGTCGTGGAGCGCCTCCCGGTGGTCGGGGGCGAGGTGGACGTCGGGTTCCTGGTGGCGGCGGTCGCCGACGGCCGGTGCACGCTCTTCGAGGACCCGCGCGACGACGTCGAGCGCCGGGTGGCGGAGATCTGGTCGGCGCAGATGGACGTGCGCCCGGTCGGCGCGACCGACGACTTCCTGGAGCTCGGCGGCGACTCGCTGTCCGCGCTCGGCATCATCGCGGCCCTCGAAGCGGAGTTCGACCGGCCGCTGGACGTGTACGAGTTCATCAGCGCGTCCAGTGTCCGGCGGTTGGCCGAGATCCTGCGGTGACGATGACCCTCTCCGTGCACCGGCGGATCGACGCGATCGCGCGCTCCGCCCCCGGGCGGACGGCGCTCGTCGGGTTCGACGCGGCCCTGGCCGAGCAGTCCCTGTCGTGGCGGGAGTTCGCCGACTCCGTCGGGCAGGCGGTGGCGGCGCTGCGCGCGGCACTCGACCCGGGCGTCCCGTCGTGCGTCGTCGTGGAGGCGGGCAACACCCCGTCGGCGGCGATCGGCATCGCGGCGGCGCTCGCGGCCGAGGTGCCGGTCTTCCCGGTCAACCCCGCCACCCCGCCCGCCGAGCGGGACGTCCTGGTCGGCCTGCTCGGCCGCCGGTTCGGGCACGTGCACCTGGCGGACGCGCTCGACCGGCCGCCGGCCTCGACCGTGCCGACGACCGTCGGCGCCCCGGTGGCGTACCTGCTGGCGACCGGCGCGAGCACCGGTGTCCCCAAGATCTCCGCGAAGCCGGGGCCGCTGCGCTACGACGCCGCCCGCACACCGTCCCTGGTGATCAGGCAGACGGGCTGGCGGACCGGTCAGCGGCAGCTCGTCGTCGGGCCGCTGTACCACGCCGCGCCCTTCACCGCGTACGTGGACGCGCTGCTGGACATGAACACCGTCGTGCTGCAACCGTTCTTCTCCCCGGAGTGGACGGTGGACCTGGTGCGGCGGCACGGGGTCGAGTGGGTGCAGCTGACGCCGACGCACATGCGCGAGATCCTGCTGCTCGCGCGCCCGCGGCCGGAGAGCTTCGCGAGCCTGCGCGCGGTGCTGCACACCGCGGCCCGCTGCGACGCGGACACCAAGCGCGGGTGGATCGACCTGCTCGGCCCGGAACGGGTCTTCGAGCTGTACGGCGCGACCGAGGGCATCGGCGTGACGCTGGCCCGCGGTGACGAGTGGCTCGCCCGACCCGGCACCGTCGGGCGCGGCGTCCTCACCCAGCTCCGCGTCCTGGACGACGGCGGCGAGCAGGTCGCGCCGGGCGTCATCGGCACCGTGTTCATGCGGACGCCGCACCGCGTCGGCCGCTCCGACTACGTCGACGAGCGGGCCATCCGCACCACCCCGGACGGGTTCGCCACGGTCGGCGACCGCGGCAGGCTCGACCGGGACGGCTACCTGTACCTCGAACCGCGCGACCACGACACCATCAACGTGGGCGGTGAGAAGGTCGACCCGCACGAGGTCGAGGCCGCGCTCATGGCCCACCCCGCGGTGGTCGACGCCGTCGCCCTCGCCGTGCCGCACCAGGCGCTCGGGTCGGTGGTCGGCGCGCACGTGGTGCTGCGGCCCGGCGCGAGCGTCCGCAAGGCCGACCTCGCCGCGCACTGCGGACGGCGGCTGGCCGGCTACAAGATCCCGAAGCACTTCACGTTCGTCGACCGGCTCCCCCGGTCGGCGGCCGGGAAGGTCCAACGCTGGAGACTGGCTCCCAGCCACGAGGGCGGTGCACCCACACGATGAACCCGACCGCGGACGACGTGATCGACACCGGCTACCGGCACCCGCGCGACCCGGTGGAGCTGTGGCTGGCCCGGCAGTGGCAGGAGGTCATCGGGTTCTCCGTCGGGGTCCGGGAGAACTTCTTCGAGCTGGGCGGCAACTCGCTGGACGCGGCGCGGGTCGTCAACGCCGTGTTCGAGGAGTTCGGCGTCCAGCTCCCCCTGAACGCGCTGACCGAGCACCCGACCGTGGAGGGCCTCGCCACGCGGCTGCGCGGGCAGAACGAGCGGCTGTCGGACCCGCTCGTCGCGATCCAGCGCGGCGACGGGACCCGACCGCCGCTGTTCCTGGTGCACCCCGCCAACGGGCAGGTGGGCGCGTACGCCCACCTGGCCCAGGCGCTGGGCGAGGAGTTCACCCTGTTCGGGTTGCAGGCGACCGGCCTGCACTCGGACGCGGCCCCCCTCGACACGGTGCCGGCGATGGCCCGCGCCTACGTCGACGCCGTGCTGGCGGTGCGGGCCGAGGGGCCGTACTTCCTCGGCGGCTGCTCGACCGGCGCGGCGGTCGCCCACGAGATGGCCGTCCACCTCGCCGGCACCGGCGCCGAGGTCCGGCTCGTGGCCGTGCTCGACGCCGGGCTGCTGGACGGCATCGCCGAACCCGGGTTCGACGAACCCGATGACGGCGACCCGGAGGTCCTGGAGCGGTGGCGGGCGCGCGGCCTCGTGCCCCCGGACGAGACGCCCGGGTTCGTCGCGCGCGCCCGGCGCGTGTGGCGGGCCGCCCACGACGCCGTGCGCGACTGGGAGCCGCGACCGTACCCCGGGCCGCTCGACGTCTTCCGCGCCCCTTCCGGCGCGCCGTCACCGATCGCGGACTGGCCGGCCGGCGCCGCGCGGCAGGTGCGGGAGCACGACGACCCGGCCGCGCTGCGCGGCATGATCGGCTGACCGGCGATGACCACCTCCACCGACACCGGCCGGGACCGCCGGCGACGCGTGCGGCTGACGCCGGCGGAGCCGGTCCCGGTCGCCTTCACCGGGCGGCGGGCGGGCGAGGGCCCGCTCACCCTCGGCCAGCTCAACACCGTGCAGTGGCTCAAGCCCACCCCGGACCACTTCGCCGCGATCCTCTGCGTCGAGCTCCCGGTGCCCGGCGGCGTGTCCACCGACGACGTGGCCGAGTCGCTCGCCGTGCTGGTGGCCAGGCACGAGGGCCTGCGCACCACGTACGTCGTCGGCGAGCGCCCCCGCCAGGTGGTCGCGGGGACCGGCGTGCTCGTGCTCGACGTGTGCTCCCTCGGCGAGGGGTCGTGGGGACCGCGCGACCGCCCGGCGGTGGCCGCGAAGCTCGTCGGGTGGTTGCGCGAACGACGCGGCACCGTGGCCACCGCGCTGCGGGTCGCGGTCGCCACGGCCGGGGACGGGACGGTGGTCGCCTGCGCCGCCGGGTTCTCGCACCTGGCCGTCGACCTCGGGGCCATCGAGGTCGTCAAGCGCGAGTTCGCCGAGATGCTCGCCGACCCGGCCCTGCGGCAGGTGGGTCCGCCCCGGCACCAACCGCTGGACCAGGCCGAGCTGGAGGCGACACCCGCCGGGCGGCGGCGGGCCGAGTCGGCGCTCGACTACCTGGAGGGGCAGTCGCGGCGGATACCCCGCTGCCTGTACGCCCTGCCGGGCAGGCGGGCCTCCGGCGAGTCGCTGGCGGTGGAGCTGTCGTCCGCGGCGGCGGCGATGGCCGTGCGGCAGGTGGCGGCGCGCACGCGGGCCAGCCGGTCCGCCATCGTCCTCGGCGCCGTCTGCGCGGTGCTCTCCCAGCGGACCGGTTACCGGGAACTGGTGTTCCCCCTGCTGTCGAGCAACCGCTTCGACCGGAGGCTGGCCGGCTACGTCGGCACCCTGGCGCAGGGCGGCATCGCCACCGTCGAGGTCGGCGACCGGACCTTCGACGCGCTGGTCAAGCACACGTGGACCTCGGTGCTGGAGGCGAGCAGGCACGCCGGGTACGACGGCGCCGAGCGGGCCGCGATGGGCGAGCGGCTCGAACACGAACGGGGCCTGCGGTTCCTCTACGACCCGCTGTTCAACAGCCTCGTCCCCGAGTCGTGGTCCGGCGCCAACGCCGGGGTCAGGCACCGGCCGGAGCAGATCACCGCCGCGCTGGCGCACACCGAGCTGCGGTGGCGCCCGGTGCACCGCAACGGGACACCGGTGCGGTTCGGCCTGACCCAGGTCGACGACCGCGTCCGGCTAGACCTGTGGAGCGCGGACACCGGGCTGGTGCCCCGGTCCGAGATGGAATCGCTGCTCCTGGCCGTCGAGAGGCTGCTGGTCGAGGCCGCGTCCGGCGACCTCGCCCCGGGGCGGGTCCGCGACCTCGTCGGCCTGGAGCCCATCGCCCGCACCGCCGACTGGGTGCTGGTCGACTCGTGCTGGGTCGACCTCGTCGAGGTGCAGCGGCTCCTGGACGAGGCGCTGGGCCCTTCGGTCGCCCGCGTCCACGCGTCCGTCGACGGACGCCCCCTGGTCGCCCACCTGACCGCCACGGACGCCGTGCGGACACCGGAGCAGGCGCACGCCCTCTGCATGGCCGCGCTGCCCGACCACCTCAACGCCCTCACCCCCCGCTACTACGTCGTCTGCGCGACCGCCCCGCCGGACCCGGCGGATCCCACCGCCTGGCCGACCCCCCTGAGCGCCGGCACGGGCCGTTCCCCCGTCGACCGGACCTGACCCACCCCGGTACAGCATTGGCTGTACTGTTGTGGGCGTGCTGAAGTGTGAGACGCGCGAGGACGCCCTCGCCCGGCTGGGCAAGGCGCTGGCCGACCCGACCCGCTGCCGCATCCTCGTGGCCCTGCTGGACGGCGTCAGCTACCCGGCCCGGCTCGCCGACCACCTGGGGCTGACCAGGTCGAACGTGTCCAACCACCTGTCGTGCCTGCGCGGCTGCGGCCTGGTGGTCGCCACCTATGAGGGCCGCCAGGTCCACTACGCCCTGGCCGACGCCCACCTGACGCGGGCGCTGGGCGAACTGGTCGAGGTCGTGCTCGCGGTGGACACCACCGAGCCGTGCCTCGACGACGCGCGGCCGGCGGGCGCCGTGACCACGAGGGAGGTCGCCGGATGAGCACCGACCACGACCGCGTCGACCTGGCGCGCACCCCCGCGCCCTCCTCGGCACCGGCCGGGGACGGGTGTGCGGACGGGTGCTGCTCGTCCGGGGCCGCCCCGACGCCGGCCCCGCGGCGGCGGGCGGTGCTCACCCGGCGGGTGCGGCTGCTGGTCGCCGCGACGATCACCTACAACGTGATCGAGGCCGTCGTGGCGATCACCGCCGGGACGATCGCCTCTTCCACCGCGCTGATCGGCTTCGGCCTGGACTCCGTCGTCGAGGTCGCCTCCGCCGCCGCGGTGGCCTGGCAGTTCTCCGGCGCGGACCCCGAGGAGCGCGAGCGCACGGCGTTGAAGGTCATCGCGGTGTCGTTCTTCGCGCTGGCCGCCTACGTCACCGTCGAGTCGGCGCGCTCGCTGCTGGGCGCCGGGACCGCCGACCACTCCACCGTCGGCATCGTGCTGGCGGCCGTCTCGCTGGTGGTCATGCCGTTCCTGTCCGCGGCACAACGCCGCGCCGGGCGTGAACTCGGCTCGGCCAGCGCGGTCGCCGACTCCAGGCAGACGCTGCTGTGCACCTACCTCTCCGGCGTGCTGCTGGTCGGCCTGGTGCTCAACTCCCTGTTCGGCTGGTCGTGGGCCGACCCGGTCGTCGCCCTGGTCATCGCCGCCGTCGCGGTCAGGGAGGGCCGCGAAGCCTGGCGCGGGCGGCACTGCTGCTGACCCTGCCGGCCCGCTGCCGGCGCACACCGGATTGTCGGACGGCGCTGGTACGTTCCCCGCGGCTCGGACCGGAACGAAGGGGGACACCGGTGGCAGAGGTGGCATTGCGGCCGATCGAGGATTCCGACCTCGACGCGCTGTTCGACCAGATGCGCGACCCCGTGTCGGTCCGGATGGCGGCCTTCACCGCCGAGGACCCCGACGACCGCGCGGCGTTCGACGCCCACATGGCCAAGGTGAGGACCTCCCCCGACGTCGTCCTGCGGGCGGTGACCCTCGACGGACGCCTCGTCGGCAGCATCTCCTGCTTCGCCGTGGAGGGCGACACCGAGATCACCTACTGGATCGACCGCCCGGTCTGGGGCCGGGGAGTCGCCGGCCGCGCCCTGGCCCTGTTCCTCGACGCGGTCACCGTCCGCCCCCTGCACGCCCGCGCCGCCGGCGACAACCCCGCATCGCTCAGGGTCCTGCGCAAGGCGGGCTTCGCGGTCATCGGCACCGAGACCTCCTACGCGCCCGCCCGGAACGCCGAGATCGAGGAGAGCGTCCTGCGCCTCGACCAGGGATGAACGGCAGCGGTCCCGGAGTCGCGGCCACGGGTCCGGTCCGCGACTCCGGGACGCGGTCAGGCGGTGTCGCGCGCGTGGGGCGCGTACGACGGACCCGCCCGCGGGATGCCCGTCAGGCCGGCGGCCGGAGCGGGAAGCCGAGGCCGCGGCCGGCCTCGGCGAGCTCGTCGCGGACCCGGGGGTGGGCGACGTGGTCGATGATCTGCTGGGCCTGTTCGCCGGCGTCGTGACCCCAGATGGTGGCGGTGCCCTGTTCGCTGACCAGGTAGCTGTGCTGGAACGAGGTGACCGGGCCGGTCAGGCGGGGCACCACGGTGGACACGTCGGCCTTGGGGTGCCAGGAGGGCAGGGCGACGATCGCCCGGCCGCCCGGCGAGTGCAGGGCCCCGACCACGAAGTCGGTCTGCCCGCCGAACCCCGAGTAGATGACGCCGTGCACCCGGCTGGCGTTGGCCTGGGCGTACAGGTCCACCTGCAACGCGCTGTTGATCGACACCAGGCGTGGCCGACGGGCGATCAGGCCGGGGTCGTTGGTCTTCTCGGTGCGCAGCAGCCGGACCCGCGGGTTGCGGTCCACCCAGCTGTACAGCTCCGGGCTGCCGAACACGAACGACGCGGTGATCGGGGTGTCCGGGTCGAGCGCGCCCGCCCGGTCCAGGCCGAGCACGCCGTCGCTGAACATCTCCGACCACACCGCCAGGCCCTGCCGCCCGGTGAGCGCGGCCAGGACCGCGTCCGGGACGGCGCCGATGCCCATCTGCAGGGTGGCGCCGGCGGGGACGAGCGCCGCCACCCGTTCGGCGATCGCCTGGGACACCTCGCCGATCGCGCGGGGCGCCGGCGAGGTCAGCGGCTCGTCGACCTCGATCGCGTAGTCCACCTCGTCGCAGGGCAGCACCCCGTCGCCGTGGGTGTAGGGCATCCGCGGGTTCAGCTGGGCGATGACCAGCCCGCCCCTGGCCCGGGTCGCCTCGATCGCCGCGGGGAGGATGTTCACCTCCGTGCCCAGTGACACGCACCCGTCGACCGGGGTGGAGGTGTGGATCAGGACGATGTCCGGTGGCAGCGACTGCTGGAGCAGGTGGGGCACCAGCGACAGCCGGGAGGGGAAGTAGCGCAGCATCTTCCGGCCGCGCATGCCCGGCCCGACGAACGGCGTCTCCAGCACCACTCCGTCACGGTCCGGGATGCCCGGTTGGGCGTTCAGCGCGAACAGGCGGTACTCGGCCACCGCCTTGTCCAGCACTCCCAGCACGTGGTGAGGGGTGGCGTGGTTACCGCTCACGACCACTCGCGGGCGGGCCGCGGCCGCGGACACCACGGCGGACAACTGGGACTCGGAGACGATGCGCATGGGTAATGGTCACCTGACCGGGCCGGCGGCGCGAGGCGGCGGGGCGAGGCGGTCGAGGACCGGTGCGGGTGGCGCGGGTCCCGTGGACGCCTCGGAGCGGGCGGGTCGCCCAGCGGCGGGCCGGGCCCCGGGTGGCACCCGCACCGGCGGCGGCCACGGCGATCAGGGCGAGGGCGTAGACGATGTGGTGGTCGATGACCGGGTTGGTCGACATGCCGGGTTCGCCGGCGGAGGTGAACCGGGGCGGGCGGCCATTCGGCGGCCCACATCAGCAGCATCATCAGGGCGGCGGCGGGGCGCAGGGCGACGCCGGCGGTGACGGCGAGGCCGATGGCGAGCAGGCCGGGCGTGAAAGCCAGTCCGCCCACCAGGCACCGGCAGATTCGGTGGCGTAGCCGAGACCGAACAGCTTGTCGAGGAAGGCCCACAGGAACACGGCCCCGGTGGTGATGCGCAGGACCGCGAGCGCGCCGGCCCCGGCCCCGGACTCGGTGCCGACCACCGTCGTGGTGGCGGCCGCTCCGGCGGCGGCGGCGGCGGTGGTGCGGGTGGTCTTGCGGGGGTGGGGATCGAGGTCATGGTGTCGTCGTCTCCTCTGCTTCGTCGTTCACGTCGATCATCGTGTCGCGGGAGGGTCGACGAGACGGGCGAAGGTCTCCACCGCACCGGGACCTCGGGCGGGGATCAACGGCTCCGCTCCGCGCGCCCGTTCACCGTCCGGCCTCTCCGGACGGCAGGTCGGGACACGGTCAGGGCTGGTCGGGGCGCGGGACGCCGGGTGCGGGAGAGCCGGACGTCCCGGCCGCACCGGGGACCGGGTCACCGGGTCGGGGGCCGTCCTGGGCGGTGCCGAGCGCGACGCGGCACTGGACGCCTACCGCCGCGCCTTCCCCCGCGTCACCACCGACGCCCAGGTCCTGGCGGTCACGATCGGGCGATCCCCGGCCGGACGACCCCCGCTGCGGGGTGCGGCGCTGTTCCGCACGTGGCTGCCGATCGTCACCCTCGCCGAGTTCCTCGGCTTCGCGGTGCCGCTGTGGCACCCCGGCCAGGCCCTCACGGCGACCGTGCTCATCGGCATCGCCGGCGGCCTGCTGATGGCCGCGACCACCGCCGCCGTCCCCGGGTTCGCCCTGCGCCGCCTGCTGCCGCAACGGTGAGACCGGGCCCCTGAACGCACGACTCTCGCGTCCTGGACGTACGACTCTCGCGGGGCGTGGGGCGACAGGCCTGTCGGGACCGGTCAGGCCTGGTGCGGCGGGATCACGGCGACGGGGCAGGGCGCGTGGTGGATCAGGGTCTGGCTGGTGGACCCCAGCAGCAGCCCTCGGAAACCGCCGCGCCCCCGCGACCCCACCACGACCAGCTGCGCGTGCTCGGCGTGCTCCACCAACGAGCGCGCCGGCCGGTCGCGGGTGACCAGCGTCCGCACCACCAGCTCCGGGCGCGCCTCGCGGTGCGGGGCCAACCGCTGTTCCAGGAGCCGCTGCTCCGCCGCCTGGATCGACTCCCAGTCCGCGGTCAGGCCGTGCTCCCAGGCGGTGTCCACCGCCAGGTCCGACCAGGTGCGCACCGCCACCAGCTCCGCGTTCCCGGACGCGGCGGCCTCGACCGCGAGCGCCAGGGCGGCCTCGCTGGTGGACGATCCGTCCAGGCCCACCACGACCGGCCTTCGCGCCGCCCGCCCGCCTCGGGCCCGGTCCCCCGCACCACCACGACGGGGCAGTGCCCGTGCGTGGACACCGCGACCGCGATCGACCCGACGAGCAAGCCGGTGAACCCGCCCAGACCGCGCGATCCCAGCACCACCAGCTGGGCCGACGCCGAACGCCCCACCAGGTCCTCGGCCGCACCGCCGAACACCAGTTCGGTGCGCACCTCCACCTCGGGAGCCGTCCCGCGCGCCTCGGCCTCGGCCTCGGCGAGCCGTTCGCGCCCCTGTTCCAGAACCGCTTCGTGGTAGCTGCGGGGCAGCGGGGCGGGCTCGGGGACGTGCCCGGCGACCACCGGGCAGGCGTGCACGATCACCAGCGGGGCCGTCCGGCGGGCGGCCTCCCGCGCGGCCCAGCGCACCGCCCGCGCGGCCGACTCGGAACCGTCGACCCCGACCACGACCGGCCTGCCCACCACAGCGATCTCCGTCATTCCGTCTTCTCCCCGCACGATCCCGACAGACGACATGTCCGTCACCCGTCCGCGGATGACGAGACGACCCGGTGCGGTCACCGCCGCGGCAGCAGTTCGGGACCAAGGACCCTGCGCCGACGGGACCTCGGAGGGCGGTCCCGGAGCGGTGAACGGTGAAAACCGTTCGTGGAACAACGAGAGGAGTCATCGTGAGGACCGCTGCCGTCACAGAGCTGGGTGCGCCTCCGGAGGTGCGGGACGTGCCGGTGCCGCGGCCGGGCACCCGTCAGGTACTGGTGCGGTTGGAGTCGTCGGGCATCTGCCACACCGACACCCACGCCGCCAACGGCGACTGGCCGGTCAAACCCACCCCGCCGTTCGTCCCCGGCCACGAGGGCGTCGGCACCGTCGACGCCGTCGGCGACGGCGTCGGCCCGGCGCTGCTCGGCACGCGCGTGGCCATCCCGTGGCTGGGCACGCCTGCGGCGAGTGCTCCTACTGCGCGTCCGGCTGGGAGGCGCTGTGCGAGCAGCAGCACAACCTCCGCCCCCGCGTCGGCCTGCGCGCCAATCCCTGGCTCCCCGCCAGCATCGCCCTCACCGCCGCCCTGCGACTGCTCTTCACCTACACCCCCGTTCATGAACACGCGCTTCCGCACGGCCCCCATCGACTGGCAGGACTGGGCCCTCGCCGCGGCCATCGCCACCGTCGCCTACGCCGTCGTCGAAGCGGAGAAGTGGTGGCGGCGCAACCGCACCCACCAGAGACGACCACCACCGTCCGGGCGTGCCCACCGGCCACCACCTCCGCCACGCGCCGACCGCGGCACCGCCTTCGCGGAGGTGTCCGCGCACACCGGAGCACCGAAGTCCACGTGGAACGGACGCGGCCCACCCGGTGACACCACCAACCGGTCCACCGCCCCCGACGGGGGGCCGGTGTCAGGAGCACGTGGGGGAACACGTCGGCAACCGGCCCGCCCCGTCCGCCGACTGTCGCTTGTGGACCGTCGAGCCGCGGTGCGGACGGCGCCCCCGGCGCACTCGTCGCGCGGCGCCGTCCGCGGCCGGACACGCTGCGTGATCTCGTCCGGCACCTGTTCGGGCGGTCGTACAGCCGGGAGCCCGTGGGTAGCGTCGGGAGTGGAACCCACGTCACGAGGAGACCTGTCATGGCCGCTCCCTCGCTGTGCTTCCTGGCCTGTGTCAACACGAACCGCCCTCTGGTCGAACTGCTGCTCGACAACCTCCGTCAGGCCGCGCCGGGTCACGACGTCGTCCTGTACAACGGGGGCGGTCCGGAGTTCGACCTGACCGGCATCGGCGCGGACGTCAACCCGTACAGCCGGCGCCTGCGCTACTCGTACCTGACACGGCTGCTGGCGGAGACGGCGCGGTGGCTCACGGAGACGTCGCGCGTGCCCGACTACCTCGTGCTGGTCGAACCCGACATGATGCTCATCAAGCCCGGGTTCGCCGAGTACCTGGGCAGGATCATGGGCGATGCCGCCTACCTTGGCGCCCACTTCCACAAGGTGCGGCCGGGGTGGGCCGACAACCCCATCGGCCGCCGGGCTCGGTGGAAGTGGCACGAGGGGTGGCGCGACCTGACGGGCAGCCCGTCGCCGTACCACAGCTTCAGCCCCGGTCAGGTCTTCGGCCGGGAGTACGTCGAGAAGCTCGCCGCGCTGCCGCAACTCGACCGGATCGTCGAGCGCGCGGAGGCGTCGCGCCTCCAGGTGCTGGAGGAGGTCGTCTACCCGACGCTGGCGGTGAGCATGGGGTGCCGCGCCCTGGCCAACCCGGGTTCGCACGCGCTGACCCTGCGCTGGTACGCCCCGGACGAACTCCAGGAGTTCCTCGACGACGACAGCGTCTACCTGGTGCACCGGGTGTCCGGCGACCCGCGGGCGGGGGACCGCCGCATGATCCAGGACTCCCTCGACGGCAGGCTCCAGCCGCCCGACCGGTACGACGCCGCCCACGTCCCGTCGGGTCCGTGGCAGCGGGCCCGCATCCTGACCGAGCGCTTCGTGCGGCGCAGGCGGCTGGACCTGGTCGCCGCGTTGGCCGACGAGGTGCCCAAGGGGTTCACGGCACAGGGTGGCAGGTGAGGTCCGGTCACGGGGGTCCGGTGGCGCGCAGCCGGGGACGCCCGGTGCTCGTCGGCGCGCTGCTCGTCGACTCGATCGGGAGCGGCCTGTACGTCCCGCTCTCGTTGATCTACTTCGTCGAACTCGCCGGCGTGCCGCAGGTCTCGCTGGGCGCGATGCTGAGCGCGGCGGCCCTGCTCACCCTGCCGCTGCCCGTCTGGGTCGGTTACCTGGCTGACCGGTACGGGGCCTTCCCGCTGGTGATCGGGTCGCACGTCCTCCAGGCGGCCGGGTTCCTCGGCTACGGCTGGGCGTCGCACCCGGCGGAGGTCTTCGCGGTGGTGCTGGCGGTGGCCGCCGGGGTGCGGGTCTTCTGGTCGGTGGTGTTCACCGCGGTGGCCGACTTCGCCGACGGCAGCCCTTCCGCGATGGCGAAGGACCTGTGGTTCGCCTGGGTGAACACCTTCCGACTGGTGGGGTTCGGCACCGGGGTGCTGATCAGCGGCATCGCGCTGTCCGTCGACGAGCCCGGGGCGTACCTGGCGACGTCCCGCTCCGCGGCGGGCTGCTACCTGGTCTCGGCCGTGGCGCTGGCGCTGTTCGTGCGCGTGCCGGCGCGCGCGCACGACCCGGACGACGTGGGCACGGGCTACCGGGCGGTGCTCCGGGACCGGCCGTTCCTCGGCTTCACCGCGCTGAACGCGGTGTTCGCGCTGTCCAGCAGGATGCTCGCCCTCGGCCTGCCCAGCACCGTGCTGTACGAGCTGCGCGGCCCGGGGTGGGTGACCTCGGCGGTCCTGGTGGCCAACACCGCTCTACTGGCCGCGTTCACCGCCCCGGTCACCGCGTTCCTGCGGCGCTTCCGCCGCACGCGGGTGCTGATGCTCGCGGCCTGCCTGTGGTCGGTGTGGGGCTTCTCGTTCGCGGCCCTCGCCCCGGGAGGACCGGTCTGGCTGCTGCCGGTGCTGGCGGGTGGCGCGGCCCTGCTGTTCACCGCCGCGGAGATCCTGCACGGCCCCACGTCCACGGCGCTGGTGAACGACCTCGCGCCGGTCGCGGCGCGGGGCCGCTACCTGGCGGCGTTCCAGTACTCGTTCACGGCGTCCGGCATCGTGGCCCCGCTGTTCTTCACCGCCCTCTTCGACCTCCGCCCCGGGCTGCCGTGGCTCGTGCTGGGGTTGGTGAACCTGGGCGCGCTGGCGGGCGTGCGCGCGTTCGAGCGGGTGGCGGGCGAGCGCCGGCCGGGTGACGCGGTCCGGGCCGGGCCGGGCGTCAGCGGGCCGGGGCGCGGGTGGCGCCGAGCGCGCGGGAGCGACCGGCCACGCCGTCCAGGACCGCGTCCACGATCGGTTCGGTCCAGCCCGCGCCGTCCCCGCTGACGTGCGCGACGAGGGAGCCGGCGTCGTCCTTGCGGAGGCGCAGCCCCAGCTTGGCGGGCCTGCCGTCGTCGCGCGACCCCGCGGCGCGCTCCACCACCGCCCGCGCCGGCCCGAACGGGATCGTCCCCGGCCGCAGCGGCGGGATCAGCTCGACGAACGGCGCGTGCTCGTCGAGGCCGGGGACGCGACCCTCCAGCTCCCACACCGGGTACCGCGAGAACCGCTGGGCCTTCGCCGCCGCCGCGGTGAGCCCGCGGACGTCCGCCGTCGCGTCGAACGGCACCACGAGGTAGGACGGGGTGATGCAGGGACCCGCCAGGGTCCGCCAGCGCGGGTGGTCGCGGCGCAGGAACAGGGTGGAGAACACCACGCGGTCGCCACCGGTGGCGTGCTCGGCCATGCCCGCCACCAGCACGGCCGTCAGCGCGGCGAACGGGCTGCCGCGCAGCGCCCGTGCCCGCGACTCCAGGGCCGCCTGGTCCTCGGCCGCCAGCACGGTGCGCCGCCGGGCGTACGGTTCGCCCACGACCGGGGGCGGGACCGCGAACCGGGAGCCACCCAGGTGACCGCCCCACCAGGCCTCGGCCTCCGCGCGGTGCGCCCGCTCCACCTCGGCCTCGAACTCCGCGAAGTCGCCGAACTGCCCGGTGGGCGGCTCGGGCTCGGGGGCGCCGCAGCGCGCCGAGTAGAGCGCCCCGAGGTCGTCCAGGAGCCGCCACAGCGTGGCCGGGTCGCCGAGCAGGTGGTGCAGGTGCGCCGACAGCACGTGCTCGCGCGGCGACCGGCGGGCCACCCGCAGCGCCAGCGGCGTGGGTGCGGTCGACAGCACGGGGCGGTGCAGCACGTCGACGGCGGCCGGGTCGTCCAGCACCTCGACGTCGGGCACGACGGCGTCCTCGACCACCTGCACCGCGGCGTCGAGGTCGAGCCGGGTCCGCAGCAGCTCGTGCCGCGCCACCAGGTCACCGGCCGCCGCGACCAGCGCGCGGACGTCGAACTCGCCCTCGACGCGCAGGACGGCGTTCAGGGTGAAGTGCGGACCGGTGGAGACGCCGCCACCGAGGGCGCGGACCAGGGCGAAGCGCTGCCACAGCGACGCCGGCCGGGTCGTGCTCACCGCGCGCCTCCCCGCAGCAGCAGCTCGCTGAGGTCCGGCACCCGCCACGCCGCGCCGCGCAGGGCCAGGTGCAGCTCTTCGAGCACGTCCGGCGAGCAGCCGCGGTCGCGCCACGCCTCCAGGGTGATCCCGAACCCGAGGCGTTGCCACAGCTCGCCGTTGCGCTGCTCGTGCGCGCCGAAGGGTTCCAGGAACACCAGCGGCGTCGCCGACCACAGCGAGTCCAGCAGCGTGCCGCCACCGGGCTTGCCGACCGCCGCCATCGCCGTGCGCACGAGGTCGAAGGAGCCGTGGTGGCCGGTCCCCCGCGCGAACGCGGTGGGCCGACCGGGGCGCAGCCTGCCGAACGGCGGGTACCCGTCGTCCAGCCACGGGTGCCACCGCGGGTCGATCAGGTGGTACCGGACGTCGGGGTCGTCCACCTCGGCGTCGGCCTCCTCGTGCGCCACCACGTCGAGCGCGTAGCCGGCGGCGCGCAGCTCGCCGACCCGCTCCCGGTAGGTGCCCATCCCCCAGCCGCCGCCGTGCAGCACCAGCGACCGCCCGCGCCGCGCCCAGGGCACCTGCGGTTCGCGGGACACGGGAATGGTGGCGGGCAGTCGGCCCGCGTCGGCGTCTGCCAGCCACACCTGCCGCGCCGAGGTGTCCCGGTGGCCCGTGAACGACGGCGAGGCGGTCGAGTCGACGTGGCACACGTCGACCTCGACGTGGCCGTACCGGTCCCGGTACTCGGCCACGACGGGCAGCCAGTACCCGGAGAACACCACGAACCGCCGCACGTGCCGCTCGGCCCACTCGACGAACAGCGCGTCGAGCCGGTCGCCGGGCACCGCGTCGACCGGGTCCGTCGCGATCCGCTGCCCCACGAGGGCGACGCGGAAGTCGCGGTGGAACGCCGCCCTCATCGCGGCGGTGGTGGCGAGCTTCTCCGGCGGCAGCAGCCGTTCCAGCACCGTCACCCGCGCCTGCCCGCCGCGCTCGCGGAGGCGGTCGGCGAGCAGCAGGCCGGGCACGTGCACGCCGAGCGCGACCCCCGAGGTGAGCAGTTCGATCACGTCGTCGTCCCCCCGTCGAGCCGGTCGGCGGCGAGGCGCAGTTGCCGGGCCACCAGGTCGCGGAACGCCTCGTCCTCGGGACCGGTCGCGCCGCGCGGCACGGCCTCGACGGCCATGACCAGGTACAGGTAGCAGCGGTACAGGTCCAGCCGGCGCAGGGTGGTGGCGGCGGCGGTGTCCAGCGCACCGCCCGCGCGCCGGTAGCCCGCGAGGAAGTCGGCGTCGTCCTCGACCCGCGCGAACAGCGCCAGCGACGGCATGTCCAGCAGCGGGTCGCCCCAGAGCGCGCGCTCGCCGTCGACCACGCCGGTGACGCGCGCCGCGGCCGGGTCGACCAGCACGTTGCCCGCCCACAGGTCGAAGTGGACCAGCGACGGCGTGGTGACCTCGACGAGCGCCTCCCGGGAGGCGGCGAGCAGCCGCCGCAGCCGGTCCGCGGACACCGGCGGGTCGACGGCGTAGCGGTCGGCGTCGGCCAGCACGGCCTCCAGCATCGCGGTGAACGCCGTCGGCCAGTCCGCCACCAGGCCGTCCTGGGGGTAGCCGAACCCGTCACCGGTGACGCGGTGCAGCCCCGCCACCAGCTCGCCCAGCCGCTCGCGCAGCGCGGCGCGGCCGGTCGCGTCGATCCGGTCGCGGCTGTCGTACCAGTTCTCCCCCGGCAGCTCGGTCATCAGCAGCCAGTCGGAGGGCAGCACGTCCCGGCCGAAGTCGGCGTGCACCACCTCGGGCACCGGCAGGGCGCGTGCCGCGGCGCGGTAGAAGGCCGCCTCGGTGACCTGGAGGTCGTGCTCGTAGGACATGCCGGCGACCGCCGCCGGCGGCGCGATCTTGAGCACCAGTCGACGCCCGTCCGCGGTGACGACCCGGTAGACGGTGTTGAACGTGCCCGCCGTCACCTCCTCGAAGCGCGCCCGCTCCGGGGCCGCCACCCCGGCTCGGCGCAGCGCGCCCGTCAGCTGGTCGCGGTCGGGCCGCACCTTCGCGTCGTCGCTCACCCTGCCTCCTCGGCGTCGTCGTGGATCTGCTCCATCAGCCGCACCCGCTCCGCCGCGGCGGCGAGTTCGCCCCCCGGCCCGACGCCGTCGGCGACGAGCGCGTGGAACCGGCGCAACTGCCGGTCGTAGTAGGAGACCGGTGGGAAGGACCGGACCCGGGAACGGCCGTCGGCGTGCCGCACGGTGAGGTTGAGCGGCAGCGCGCCCGCGATTGGCCGCAGGAAGCCCCGCACCCTCACCAGGGCCTGGTCGAAGCGGAACTCGTGCTCGGCGACGTGCCGGTCGCCGAAGGCGCAGTCCAGCTCGGCGCGCACGCCGCCGGGCAGGTCGAGGTGGGCGGCGAACCCGACGTCGACGCCGCCGGGCACGTCGCGGACGGCCTTCCCGCCGCCGTGCGCGCCCGCCAGGCCGGCGGTGGCCTGGACCGCCTGCGTCCAGTAGCAGGCCGAGTCCCGGAAGACGCCGCCGCCCAGGTCGGGGCGCAGCCGGAAGCCGCCGGGCGCGGGCGGGGCGAAGCGGATGCGGGTGCGCACGGCGCGCAGCGGGCCCCAGCGGTGGTCCAGCACCGCCGCACGCACCTCCCGCTGCCAGGCGTGCCCCGCGGTGGGCACGGCCTCGACGACGTGGACCCCGCCCTCCGCGGCGGCGGCGGCGAGGTCGGCCGCCTCGGCGGCGGTCAGGCACAGCGGTTTCTCCACCAGCACGTGCTTGCCCGCCCGCGCGGCGGCCGAGGCCCAGCGGTGGTGGGCGGAGTTGTGCAGCGACACGTACACCGCGCCCACCTCCGGGTCCTCGACCAGCGCGGCGTAGTCGCGGTGCGCGCGGCGCAGGCCGTGGCGCTCCGCGAACGCGGCGGCCCGGTCGGGGTCGCTCGCCGCGACCGCCACCGGCGAGACGCCGGGGACGGCGCGGCTCGGCGCCACCACCGTGCGCTCCGCGATGCCCGTGGCGCCGATCAGCCCCAGCTCAAGCCGCACGGGCCGCACCCCGTTCCCGCGCCCCGGTGCGGCCGAACGACGTGAGTACCCGCTCCCGGAGGTCGGCGAGGCCGGTGGGCCCGCACAGCAGCGCGCAGTGCACCCGTCCGGTCGGCGGGGCCACCACGCCCCCGCCGAGGACCACGCACCGCTCGTGCAGGTCGTCCTCGCGCACCGCGCGCACGAGGTCGTCGACCCCGGTGCCCGGCGGGACGGCCAGCTCTGCCTGCCACAGGTGGCAGCGCCCCCGCTCCCCGCCCCACCGCCGGTCCAGCTCCAGCGCCAGCCTGCCCAGGGTCACCCGGGCGTTGACCTCCAGCACCGGGACCAGCAGTCCGTCGGCGAGGACCATCGCGTCGACCGACAGCGGTCCGCGGTAGCCCTCGGCGGAGGCCCGCCGCGCGACCTCCCCCGCCGCCTCCCTCAGCGCGGGCTCGACCCGGGCCGCCGCCCCGTCCAGGGGGCCGGAGCCCGCGTAGCGGAACCCCCGGTTGCGGCCCAGGCACGCCCCCCGCCAGCGCCACGCCCCGTCGCGTCCCACGTCGACGTGGGCGGACAGGTCGTGCCGCTTGTCGTACAGCGGTTGCACGACCAGCTCGACCCGCTCGCCCGCGGCGACCCGCCCGTCCAGCACGCGCGTGATCGCGCGCAGCACACCGGGCGTGCGCACCTCCAGCGCGCCGCCGCCGGAGACGCCGTAGGGGTCCTTCACCACCGCGGGGCCGGCCACGGCGGTCACCGCCCGCTCCAGCTCCCGCGACGACCGCACGACCACGCCCGCGCCCGGCAGGCCCAGCTCCACCACCAGGTCGTTGGACCACACCTTCGAGTTGACCCGGGCCACGTCGTCCACCGCCGGCAGGTCCGCGGTCGGGTCCAGGGCGACGACGCCCGCCGTCACCGCGTACGGCGCCAGGTCGTGCCGTCGCAGCAGGTCGGGCGCGGCGGGGTCGGCGCCGAACAGCTCCTCCACCGTGCCGGCGGGTCCGTCGCGGACCACGTGGTGCCGGAACAGCAGGCCGGCGGCGGCCAGCCCCGCGCGCAGCCCCGGGGCCAGGGGACGCCTGGTCACCAGCGTGTCGGTGGGCGCGCACAGGCCCGCGAGGAGTTCGTCCATCGCCTCCACCTGGTGGCCGGCCCGCCGCGCGGCGGGCAGCCGGGCCAGGTCCGCCGGCCGCCACGAGCGCTCGGCGTCGAACGCGCCGAGCCGCAGGGCCGGCCTCACGCCACCACCGCGCCGTCCAGCTCCGCCACCCAGTCCCCGAACTGGCGCACCGAGCGCAGGTGGTCCAGGTCCAGCGACTCGTAGTCCAGCTCCACGTCGAACGCGTCCTCGACGCCCAGCAGGAAGGAGATCATCTGCAACGAGTCCAGCCCGTACTCGTCCACCAGGTCCGCGTCGTCCGCGATCCCGTCGGCGGTGGTGCCGTTGGCGAGCACCTCGACCAGCACGTCCTTGAGCTTCCGGTACACCGCGTCCACGGTTCAGAGTCCATTCAGGTAGAGGAGGATGCACTTGGAGCAGACGGGCATCATGCCGCCCGCCGAGAGGATCTCGCGGACCTTCCGGAACGGTTCGCCGAGCCACAGGTCCGCGACGCCGGTGTCGTAGAGGTTGCCCACGACGAACTCGGGGAAGAACTTGCACGAGCTGACGTTGCCGTCGGCGTGGACCTCCATCCGGTTGGACACCGCGAGGCACTTGCTGCGGTGCTGCGCCGGGCGGGAGGTGCCGAGGATGAAGTCCTCCACCTCGTCGGCCGCCAACTGGGGCTGGTAGCGCACCCGCACCCGCCACCGCCGGGAGGCGAGCCGCGCCATCGACTCGCGCAGCACCGGGAGCTGCTCGGGCGGCAACCGGTAGGTGTAGGAGTGCCAGGTCGGCCGGCCGGTGCCGGTGTCGTTGTCCAGCCAGGCGAACGACTTCTCGTACAGCTCGTCCATGGCCCGCGCGACCTCGGGGCTGATGTACCAGGGGAACTGGAAGTAGACCGTGTTGACGCCCAGGTCCTCGGCCCACTCCATGAACTCGTACATCCTGCCGACGGTGACGTGCGAGACCATGCAGGACAACGAGACCTCGCCGCCGAACTCACCGTCGCGCTTGAGCTCCAGCACCCGCCTGATGTTCTCGGTGGTCCTGGCGAAGGTGCCGCGCCCGCGCAGCGCCTCGTGGTCCTCGCCGAGGCCGTCGAGGCTGACCAGCAGGTTGAGGTTCTCGCCGATGCGCAGCAGGTCGTCGAGCCTGCGCTTGAACAGCAGGCCGTTGGTGCACATGTTGACCGTGCGCGGGTGGCGTTCGAGCAGTTCGGCGATCTCGCCGAACCGGCTGTGCATCAGCGGTTCGCCGCCCCACAGGAACAGCTTGGACCGGATGGGCGCGGTGGTCCGCAGCACGTCCTCCACCACCGCGACGTCCAGTTCGGTGCGCTGCTTCTCGGAGCTGAAGTCCCGGAAGAAGCCTTGTTCGTTCCACTGGTAGCAGTGGGTGCACCGCAGGTTGCAGCGGTAGGTGAGCTGGAGGCTCACCTCCTGCGGCAGCGCGGCGGCGTAGCCTGGGTCGGCGCGCAGGTTGCGCCGCGCCGCCGAGCGGATGGACACCGTGTGCTTGATGTCCGCGAACTCCTTGGCGTTCAGCTTCCGGCTGGTCGTCGGGTGCATCGGTCCTCCCTGGGGGTGTTGGGGCGGTCGGCGGGGATGTGGGACGGGAGCAGGAGAGCCGAGCCGGCGATGCACAGGCCGCCCGCGACGATCACGCAGGCGAGGGCCGTCGGCGGGCCGAGCGGGCCGCTCGCGGCGCCCGCGACCAAGCCACCCCCGAGCGAGCCCAGCGGGATGGCCGATGACACCAGCACCCGGGTCGTGCCGTGCACGGCGGCCTGCCGCTCGGGTGGTGCGAGCCGCTGCCGCACGCTGGTGCCGACCACACCCCAGGCGGGTGTCCAGAACGCGGACAGGACGCGGATCGCGAACAGGACCGGCACGGGGGCGGGCAACACCAGGCACAGCGGGACGGCGCACCAGGTCAGCCCCTCGGCGACCGAGGCGAGCAGCGCGCGGCGCGGCCCCAGGGCGTTCACCAGGGGCCCCACGCACAGCACGCCGACCAGCGCGCCCGCCGCGCCGGCGGCGAGCAGCAGACCCGTGCCCGCGGCCGACATGCCGAGCACGCGATAGGCGAACAGCAGCAGGACCGCGTCCACCGCGCCCGTGCCGAGCGCGCGCACCGCGCCGCTGGTCACCAGCGGCCCCAGCACGGGGTGGCGGCAGGTGAAGCGCAGCCCGTCGCGCACGCGGAGCGCGACCGGCTCGCGCCCCGCTGGTGCGGCCACCGGGGCGGCGACCGTCGGGGCGGGCACGCGGGCGCGACAGGAGGCGGACAGCAGGAACGGCAGCGCGCCCAGCGCCAGCGCCGCCGCGGGACCGAGGGCACCGACGGCGGCGCCTCCCAGCGCCGGTCCGGCGAGCTTGGAGGCGCTGTCCGTGCCCTGGAGCCGGGAGTTCGCGCCGACCAGGCGCCCGGCAGGCACGAGCGCGGGCAGTTGCACCTGGTTGCCGAGGTCGACGAACACCGTGGCCACGCCGGCGAGGGCGACGGCGGCCACCAGCGGCACGACCGAGGTGAGCCACCCGCACACCACCGCCGCCGCGATGGCCGCGAACGCGGTGAACCTGACCAGTTCGGCCCCGACCACGACCCGCCGCACCCTGGCCCGGGCGAGCAGCGCCCCGGCGAGCAGGCCGACCGCCGGGTACGCCAGCCACCCGGCCGCCGCCACGACGCCGACCTCGGCGTCGGAGGCGCCCAGCACCAGGATGGCCACCGTGGGGGCGGTGAAGCCGCTGAGCCGGTCGCCCGCCGCGCCGGCGGCCTGGCTCGCCCAGAACAACCCGAAGCCGCCGCGAGGACGCACCCCACTGGCCGACAACGTTGTCATGACCTCGGTGTCCCCCACCCTGCCTCGCGCTCCCCCTCGTCGAACCGCGGACCCTCGACCACACGCACTCCTCCGGGGCGCCCGGGTCCGTCCCGCCGGCGGGACGGACCCGATCGGTCAGCGCCTCGCGGAACGCGTCAGCGCTGGACCCAGACGCTGTTGGCCGCGATGCCGACCGACGGGGCGCTGCCGCTGACGCCGTAGGGGTGGCCGGTGCAGTCCGTGGTGATGAACAGCGCGGCCGTCTTGGACGAGGTGTTGATGGCCGAGCGGACGCGGCCGCCCCAGCCGTGCGCGGCGAGGTCGACGCAGGTGGCGTTGCTCGGCGGGAGCGGCATGAGGTTCATCTGCGCGCCGTTGAAGTTCGTCTGGTCCCACAGGCAGAGCGTGTCGGCGAAGTCGCACGTGCCCGCCGCCCGGAGGTCGTCCGCCTGCGCGACGCCGGCGTGGGTGAGCCCGATGGCGAGCAGCGCGCTCGCGAGCACGGCGGTCCGCTTGGTCCTGGTCATGCCTTCTCCTCGTGGTGGTCGTGCGGCACCGGTCGGTGCGCGCGGTTCTCGATCGCCTTGGCGAAGTCCTGCCACCTCTGCGCGTACTGCCTGGAGAGCTCGGCGATCAACTGCGCGCAGTGCGGGGGCACCGCCGCCGTCATCCAGGTGTCCGCGTCGAGGCTGAGCAGGTGGAAGTCCAGCCAGCGCAGCAGCCGCCGGCCGTCCTCGGTGAACCTGAGCGAGGGGTCCTTCTTCAGGGAGCCCAGCGTCGACGACAGGTCCCTCGTGCTCATGCGCCTGGTCTGCGCCGGTATGGACACCTCCGGCGCGACCTGCCGCTCCCCCGTCCGTGCCGACCGCTGGGCGGCCGGCACGGGGTCGAGCCCGCGCCGCACGCGGTCCCGCACGTCGCGCGCGGTGGCCACCGCGATCCCGGCCTCCCGGGCGATCTCCCGCAGCGAGGCATCGGGCCGTTCGGCGAGGACCGCCTCGGCCCGCCGCCGTCCCTGGCTGGCGTCCAACGGGCGAACCCGCCCGTCCCGCCCCACCCGCGTGCCGCTCTGCCCGCCCCCGGCCGCCGTGCGTCCGCGGACGGCGGCGACCGTGTCCGAGGACAGGCCGACCAGCGTCGCGATCGCGCGGTCGGACCAGTCGGGGTGCCGGGCGACGATCCGCCCCGCCGCCGCCCGCCGGTCCGCGAGCGAGAGCGGCAACCCGTGGCGCAGGTTGGCCTGCACGGCGCGGATGTCCGCCCCGTCCTCGTCGCCGTCGAAGTACTCGACGGCGATCGTCCGCTGCCCTTTCAGGACCGCGGCGCGCACGCGGTGGACGCCGTCTATGACGCGCATGGTCTGCCGGTGCACGAGGACCGGCGGCAGCGGTGTGTCCACCTCCGCCAGCAGCCTGGTGTGCTCCGGGTCCTCCCCGTCGAGTCGTGGCGAACCCGCTATTTCGAGGTGCTCCACGGGCACGAGCGACGGTGCCCCCGCATTGCGACCCCCCAGGTCGACCGGTCCATCAAAATCAATGCCGTTGTCGATCGGCATGCATATCCCCCTGGCGCCGACATCGATGAGCGGCGGTGCGCACATCCGTACGCGCCACCCGTCCCGATATGCGGCGACAGGCGGCGCGCGGCTTTCACACTGACGATTCACACCTTAATGAAACTCAGTGTACGCCGAACGTCAAGGCGGCTTCAAGGAAGGGCACGAGCCGACGACGGTAACGCGCAGGGCGGGGCGGGCAAAGACCCGGCAGGTAACCACGAAGTGAGACGACAACGCCAAGCGGATGCACGACAGCGCGCTGACCAGCGCGAACGTCGTGCAATCATCGAAATTCGACGGTTGAACGCGCGCCCCCGGTCGAATGCACGCGACCGGTCACGCCTCTCGGGATTCCCGGTACCCGATCTCCGCATCACCCGATCGGCCGACTGACGCCCACCTCTCGTGTGCTATTTTCAATTCTCGCTGGCCCGTCCGAGCATTTACGGACAGGATTGCCGCTTCACACCCACTGGGCATTCATGTACTTTTTCCCACGTCATCGACGCGGTGGAGGGAATATGCCGGTCAACCGGTCACCCGAGAGCGTGACCGCACCCACCCTCGGCCGCCGGGTGACCGATCCGCGACCGTTGGCGACAGGCGTGCCGGCGGCGCTGCACCGAATCGCCGGGAGATCCGTGATATCGACGTCGGACGTGGGTCGCGACGAGTTGCTGGGGCTGTTCTCGGTGGCCGCCGGGCTCCAGGTGGCCGGGACCGCGCCCGCCTCGGCGCTGGCGGGGAAGGTCGTGCTCACCGCGTTCTTCGAACCCAGCACGCGCACGCGGCTGTCCTTCGAGTCCGCGGCGCACCGACTGGGGGCGGCGGTGATCAGCATCCCGGACGCGCGCTTCACCAGCGTGCACAAGGGCGAGTCCCTCGCCGACACCGGCATGATGCTCGACTCCTACGCGGACGTCGTCGTGCTGCGCCACACCGCGGAGGACTCGGTCGACGAGATCCGCTCGTCCGGCACGGCGGTGCCGCTGGTCAACGGCGGCAACGGCTGCCACGAGCACCCGACGCAGGCGATGGCCGACTGGTACGCGCTGCTGAAGTGGCGCCCGGCACTGGCCTCGCCCGACCCCGACCGGGACAGCCGGATCTCGCTGTGCCTCCTCGGCACGCCGCGCCGGATGCGGTCGATGCGCAGCTTCCTGCTCATGACCGCCACCCACTTCCCCCGCGCCGTGCGGGACATCACCGTCGTGTCGGACGACCACCGGCCGCTGGGCGAGGGCCTGGCCGCGGTGCTGGAGGGCGCCGGTGTCGAGCACCGCTGCGACACCGAGTTCGAGCCGCGCGCCGGGGAGTTCGACGTCGTGTACCAGAACTCGCTCACCCTGGTCGACCGGGAGTACCAGGTGCTGGGCTCGAAGACCCGCCTCGACGCCACCGTGCCGCTCAAGCGGGACGCCGTCGTCATGCACCCGCTGGCCCGGCAGGACGAGCTGGGCACGGACCTCGACGACACGCCGCACAACCTGTACTTCGACCAGGCGGCCGGCGCGGTGTTCGTGCGCCAGGCGCTGCTGCTGGCGATCACCGGCCGGCTGGGCGCGCTCGCCCGGAACGGGGGCTGACACCCGTGTGCGGCATCGCGGGGTTCATGACGTGCGAACGGCTCGCGCCGGACGCGCCGCGCGTGCTCGACCGGATGCTGGCCGTGCTCGGCCACCGCGGCCCCGACGGGCCGGGCTCCGGCGCGCGGCCCGCGGCGGGCCTGGCGATGGGCCACACCAGGCTGGCCATCAACGACCTCGGCTCGGGCGGCGCCCAACCGATGACCGCCCCGGACGGGTCGGTCGTCGCGACCGTCGCCGGGGAGCTCTACGGGTTCCGGCGGATGCGGGCGGAGCTGACCGCGCGCGGCGAGCGGTTCGCCACCAAGTCGGACAGCGAGCTGGTGCTGCCGCTCTACCGGCGGCACGGGCTGGACTTCGTGCGCCACCTGCGCGGCGAGTTCGCCATCGCCCTGTTCGACGCCGAACGCGACCGGCTCGTGCTGGCCCGGGACCGGTTCGGCGTGCGACCGCTGTTCTTCCACGTCGGCAGCGCGGTGTTCGGCTGGGCGTCCGAGGCGAAGGCGCTGCTGGAGCACCCCGCGGTGCCGCGGCGGTTGTCGGCGACGGCCGCGGTCAACCAGCTCGTGCAGGTGATGGTGCCCGGCTCGACCGCGTTCGAGGGCGTCGAGTCGCTGCGGCCGGGCCACCTGCTCGTCGTGGACCGCGACGGCGACCGGCTGCGCGTGCGCGCGCACCGGTACTGGGACCTGGAGTTCCCGCACGAGGGCGGGTGGGGCGACGAGGAGCCGGAGGCGCACGTCGACGCGGTGCGCGACGCGGTGACCGACGCGCTCGCGGTGCGCGTCGAGGCCGACGTCCCGGTCGGGCTGTACCTGTCGGGCGGCATGGACAGCGGGGCGCTGCTCGGGATGACGGCGGCCCTGGCGCAGAAGCCGCCGGAGGCGTTCACCATCGCGTTCTCCGACCCGGCCTACGACGAGTCGGGCATCGCGGCCAAGGTCGCCGAGCACGCCGGCGTCGGGCTGGCGGTGCGGCACGTGGACGACGACGAGCTGTACGACGAGCACTACGTCCGGGCGGTGTGGCACAGCGAGCGGACGTTCTACAACACGCTCGGCGTCGCCAAGATGCAGCTCAGCGGCATGGTCGCCGCACGGGGCGTGCGCGCCGTGGTCTCCGGCGAGGGGGCCGACGAGCTGTTCGCGGGCTACCCGGCGTTCGCGCTCGACCACGTGTCCCCCGATCTCAACCGGGCCGACGACCTGTTCGTCGGCGCGATCCTGCCCGCGACGGCGCAACGGCACCCCGGGTTCGAGCGGGTCGTGGGGTTCACGCCCGGTTGGGTGCAGCCGTGGGTGTCGACGTGGCGCCTGGTGCGCCCCCTGCTGGCGGACGGCCTGCTCGCCGCGCTCGGCGACTACGACCCGCTGGAGGCGGTGGCGCAGGCGCTCGACCCGGCCGCGCTGGAGCACCGGGGCCGGTTGGACCGGGCCCAGTACACCTGGGCCAAGACGATGCTGGACGGCCAGATCCTCAGCTGGGGAGGCGACCGGGTGGACATGGCCAACGCCGTGGAGACCCGCCCGGTGCTGCTGGACCACCTGGTCGCCGAGACGGCGGTGCGGGTGCCGCCCGCCCTGCGCATCCGCAACGGCACCGAGAAGTGGGTGCTGCGCGAGGCGCTGCGGCACGCGATGCCCGAATTCCTCTACGAGCGGCGCAAGTTCGCGTTCATGGCGCCCCCCGCCCACCGCTCCGAGGCCCGCGCGCACGGGCGGGCGCGGCTGGTCGGGAAGTACCTCACCCGTGACCGGATCGCCGACGTCGGGATCTGCGACCCGGACCGCACGCTGCGGTTCCTGGCCGAGCTGCCGGCCGACAACGCGACCGCCAACGAACACGACAAGGTCCACAACCACCTGCTGGGCCTGCACATCCTGCACGACCTCTACGTCCGATGAAGGGAAGGAAGCCATGACGAGGCAACCGACGACCCGTCCCGCGCCGCGGATCAGTGGTCTGCCCAGCGCGCGGCCGAACGGGGCGGACCCCGGCGAGTGGGCGGGCTACGGCGGCCTGCCCGTCGTGATCGAGGACGTGGCCGACAAGTGGGCCGCCGTCGGCAAGTGGACCGCCGAGCACCTCGTCGAGCGGTGCGGCGACGAGCAGGTCACCGCGTTCGTGACCGACGAGTCGTTGCAGGGCACCGTCCTCCAGCAGGTCAACGAGAAGGTCACCACCAGCTTCGCCACGGTCGTCAAGCACATCTTCGGCGTCGAGCGCGAGGACCCGGACCGCTCGTACTACCTGCGCGCGGAGCCGGGGTCGGCGGTGTACGAGAACCTGTCCGCCGACTTCGAGATCCCGGACACCGGCCGCGAGTTCAACCCGGCGTGGACCGGCATCTGGATGGGACAGGCGGGCAACGCCACCCCCTTCCACAACGACCAGTGGCACGGCCTGCTGTTCCAGATCTCGGGGCACAAGCGCTACCTGATGGTGCACCCGTTCGACGCGGCCCGGCTGCAGCGGGACTGGCCCGCCGAGGCGCGCTACGACCTGTCGCACGCGGACATCGTGCCGGAGGACGCCCCCGTGCTGGGCGAACTGGAGCAGGTGTACCAGGGCGTGCTCGCACCGGGCGAGGTGCTGTACGTGCCGCCGTTCTGGATGCACCAGGTGGTCACGCTCGACGACGGCAACATCTCGATGCCGGTCCGGTTCAACACCACGCAGTCGCCGGACGTCTCGCTGTTCCAGCTCAGCCAGGGCTCGTCCCTGCGCGACCTGACCAACCAGCCGGTGCACGACGTGGACACGATCGTGGACTTCCTGCGCCGCAACCGCGTCAACTTCGAGGAGCGCGAGCGGGAGTTCGTCGAGGCGCTCGTGCGGGTGCGGAAGCTGGAGGCCACCCCCGACAGCCTGCTGTCCGCCGCGTCGGAATAGGGAGGGGCAGGACATGGGTTCGCTCGTCGACGACTGCATCGAGGCCGCCGGCCCGGCCTGGGCTTACTACGAGAACCACCCCTGGTTCGAGGCGCTGGAGAAGGGGGTGCTCCCGGTCGAGCGGTTCGTCCGCTTCCAACTGGAGGACGCGCCGTTCATCCCGTACCTGCACCAGACTGTGGCCCTGGCCCTGGCCAAGGCACCGGTCGGGTCGGACTGGTCGCGTGCCGCGACCCAACTGCTCAAGGACGTGTTCGTGGCCAAGGAGCTGGCCGCGAAGCGCGAGATCCTCGAATCGCTGGGCGTGCGGAACCCCCGGTTCGACCGCTGGTCGCTGTCACCGCGCCGGGAGGCGTACGCGAACCACCTCCTGCGGGCCGCCCTGGAGGGCACCGCCGGGGACACCGCAGCCGCCCTGCTGCCGTGCACGTTCTTCACCAAGGTCGTCGGCCGGCGGTTCGAGTCGGTGGACGTCCAGGGGCCGGAGGCGTACCGGCGTTGGGCGCGGATCTACGCCGACAAGCAGATGTACAACATGCTGGAGGCGCACGTCGGCCTGATGGAGGACGAGGTCGCGCGCGAGCCCGGCCGGCGCGACCACCTGATCCGCCTGTTCGTGCGCAGCACCCAGCACCAGGTGGCGGTCTTCGACGACGCGCTGGAACCCGGTCCGGCGTGGCCCGTCGTCGGGCACCCGGACTTCCAGCCGCAGGTGCTGGACTTGTGAGCGGGCCGCACTGGTACGTCGAAGCCACCCGGCGGTGCCTGACCGCGCGGTTCGGCGGTCCCGTCCACCTCGACCCGCCGGAGGTGGACTGGGACCGGCGGGCCGTCTGCCGGGCCACGCTGCCCGACGGGCGGCGTGCCGTCGTGAAGGTCGACACCGACGGGGTGCGGCACCACCGCGAGCGCACCGGGCTGCTCGCGGCGGCCGACGCGGGGGCGCCGGTCCCCCTCGTCCTGTGGCACGGGCACGACGGGTTCCACTTCCTGGTGCTGGAGGAGGTGCCCACCACGCGGTCCCTGGTCGACGAGGACGCGCCGTGGCGGGTGGCCGGGGCCGCCGTGCGCGCCCTGCACGACACCCCCGTCCCGCCCGGCACGGCGATGTTCTGCGACGGCGTCGGCGAGTGGGAGCAGCACGTGGACCACCGCGTCGCGGTGGAGTGCGCGGCGGCGGTCGAGCGCGGGCTGCTCGACCAGGCCGAGTCCGACGCCGTGCGCCGCTACGCCCTGCGCACGCTCGCCGCGGCCGGTCCGGCCCCCCGCGCGCTGGTGCACGGCGACCTCCAGGCGAGGCACCTGCTCGTGCACGGGGATCGGGTGGTGCTGGTCGACTTCGGCGACGTCGGCTGGGGCGACCCGGTGATGGACCTGGTCGTGCTGACGCACTTCCACCCGTGGCGCCGGGACGAGGTGCTCGACGGCTACGGCGCCGACGGCGCGCTGCGCGAGCGCGTCGAACTGCTCGCGCCGCTGTACTCGCTGTGGCGCAACCTGTTCGTCTCTCGCTGGTACTTCGAGAACGAGTTCGAGCAGCGGCGCAACAGCGAGACCGCGCGGCGGGTGCTGGAGACCGAGGTGCTGCCCGCCGAGCGGACCCCACCGGTGCGGCTGGAGTGCGACGCCGTGCTGGTCGACTTCGACGGGCTGCTCATCGACACCGAGTACGCCGGCTGGCGGTCGTGGAACGAGCTGTACGGCCGGTACGGCCGGCGGTTGGACACCGCGACCTGGGCTGCGCGGTGCGGCGGCGACGACCCGCTCTCCCCGTGGGACGAGCTGGAGGGGTTCGCGGGCGCGCCGCTCGACCGGGAGGCGATGGAGCAGGCCCGACGGGTCGTGCGGGACGGGATGCTGACCGTGCTGCCCGGCGTCCGGCGGTTCCTGGACCACTGCGCGACCAGCGGGTTCACCCTGTGCCTGGTCAGCAACTCCCCCATGAAGTGGGTCCGGCGCCAGATGGACGCGCTCGGGCTCGACGCCGACGCGTTCGACCTGATCGTGACGAGCGGGGAGCACCCGCCCAAACCCGCCCCGGACGGGTACCTGATCGCGCTGGACGAGCTGGGCGTGGCGGCGTCGCGCGCGATCGCGTTCGAGGACTCCGCGCGCGGGGTGAGCGCCGCCAAGGCCGCCGGGCTGCGGTGCGTGGCGGTGCCCAACCGGATCACCGTGCACAACGACTTCTCGCACGCCGACCTGGTCGTCGGCGGCCTGGACGAGGTGGCCCTGGTGTCCACGAGCGAGGTGCCCCGGTGACGGTGACGCTGGTCAGCGACGAGGGACCGGTCCGCGACCGCCTGGGCATCGGGGGCGGCGCCGCGGCGCCCGGCGGCGCCCGGATCCGGGTCGTGACGACGGAGTCGGCCTTCTCGGGCGCGTCGGCGCACGACCCGCTGTTCGTGACCGACCGGGACGGTACCGGGCTCGACCGGCTGATCGACCTGGTGGAACTGCGCAGGCGGGTCACCCCGAGCCGGGCGGAGTTCGGCATGCACGCCGCCTACGGGGCCGCCCTCCGGTCGGCGGCGCTGCGCGGCGGGCTCGGCGCGGCCCTCACCGACGCGTGGGGCGACGTCGTGGCGGTCGGCACGGTCGAGGTCCCCGCGTGGGGCGGCCAGTACTGGGACGGCGACGAGCACGACGCCCGCGACTTCGTCTTCGGCGTCGACCCGGCGTCCGCCGCGCGCACCGCGACCGTGGAGGTGCTGCTCGACCTGCTGGCGGGCATGGGCGCGCACCTGCCGGCGGAGCCCCCGGAGCTGGTCGGCGGGCTGCTGGCGGCCTTCGACGGCGGACAGGGTTCCTACGGCGTGGGCCACGGCGGTGCGCCGGCGCAGAGCTTCGAGTCGCTGGGGCGCGTGGTGCACGCCGAGATGGCCGCCCTCGTGTGCGCCGCCCGCTCCGGGGTCCGCGTCGCGGGCCTCACGATGTACGTGACGGCCCAGCCGTGCCGCCAGTGCCTGCGCCACCTGGTGTGCGCCGGGCTGGCCCGGGTCGTCTTCCTCGGGCCGCAGCCGGACGCGGCGCCGTCGTTCCACGCCGACTCCGTGACCGTGCGCCCCGACGGGTCCGGTCGGATGCCGCTGGTGCCGTTCACCGGCGTCGGCCCCGGCGCCTACGAGCTGCTCTTCGGCCGTCAGGCGCGACACACCCCTACGAAACCTGGAGAGAGATGAGCACGATCGACAACGCGCCCGCCGACACCGCGGCGCGACGGCTCGGGCTGCGCACGGTCTTCGTGGCCGGACCGTTCTTCAAGCTGGTCGACCCGGAGACGGGGGCGATGCGCCCGCAGGACCGGGAGCGCTTCGAGCTGCTCATCGGCTACTTCGAGGACAGCGGGTGCGAGGTGCACAACGCGCACCGGCGCGAGCGGTGGGGCGAGGCGTTCCTGGAGCCCGACGACTTCACGAAGCTCGACCACGACGAGATCGCGGCCTCGGACGTCCTCGTCGCCGTGCCCGGCCCGCCCGCATCACTGGGCACGCACATCGAGCTGGGGTGGGCCTCGGCGCTGGGCAAGCCGATCGTGCTGCTGCTGGAGAAGGACGAGGACTACGCGCTGATGGTGTACGGCCTGCGGCACATCACGCGTACGGCGATCGTCGAGACGATCGGCGGCAGGTTCGACCGGGCGGCGTTCGAGGACGCCCTGTCGGCGGTCTGCGCGCCGTGAGCGGGGACGACCCCCGGGGCATCGGCGAGCTGAAGACCGAGGAGGTCGCGGCCGTGCTCGCCGAACTCTGCCCGACCACCGCCGTGTCGTCCCTCCAGCCAGGTCCGGCGAGCTACAGCAACCGCCTGTGGCTGGCGGAGACCGACGAGGGCAGGCTGCTGGTCCGCGTGCCCGGCCGCACCGACGACCCCGAGTACGTCCGGGCCACCCTGACCGCCACCAGGCTGGCCGGTGAGGCGGGCGTCCCGACCGTGCGCTACCGGGCCTTCGCGCCGACGACGCGCCTGGGCCTGCCGGTGGTCGTGCAGGAGTTCCGGCCCGGCGAGAACGCGGCCACCGCGCTGCGCCGGAACGGGGCGGACCTGCGGCACCTGGCCGGCCGGCTCGGCGAGTGGGTCGGGCTGCTGCACGGCGTCCGGCGCGACACCTTCGGCGCGGTCACCGACAGCGGCGGCGGCCACTCGTGGAGCGAGGCCGCGGCCGAGGACGTGCGCCGCGTGCTGGCCGCGGTGGACGAGGACCTCCTGCCCGCCGGGCGAGGGGCGGTCGAGTCGGCGTTCCACCGGGCCATCGGCGAACTGGGGCCGACGGGACCGGCCTCGCTCGTGCACGGGGACCTGTACCTGGACAACGTGCTGGTCGACCGCGGCACACCGTCGGCGCTGCTCGACTTCGAGCACGCGCGCTTCCGCGACCGGTTCGCGGACTTCGGCAAGCTGACCGAACTGCTGTTCGAGTGGTGGCCCGGCAGCGAGGAGCCGTTCCTGGAGTCCTACCGGGAGCACTTCCCGGCGGACCCGTCCGACGAACCGCGGCTGCGGCTCGGCACGGGGCTCTACGCGCTGAGCCAGCTCGGGTACTTCGCGCGGTGGCAGGCGGACCTGGTGCCCGTCTACCGGGCACGGCTGGAGAACTGGGTGAGGGGACGATGACGGTTCCACGAGGGGAAGCACCATGACCGCCGCGACGCCGGCGCACACCTACGCCACCTTCCAGGACGCCTACCTCGCGCACCTCCGCAAGATCCGGGACGAACCGGAGTTCCGCAACGCGCCGCGCGGCTTCCGCAGCCGGGAGATCCTCGGGGTCTCCTACCGGCTGGCCGACCCGCGCGAGCGCGTCGTCCGGGTACCCGGCAGGCGCACCAACATCGTGTTCAACTTCGCCGAGGCGCTGTGGTACCTGTCCGCGAGCGACTCGCTGGAGTTCATGAGCTTCTACGCGCCGTCGATCGACAAGTACTCGGCGGACGGCCGGACGCTGCGCGGTACGGCGTACGGGCCGCGGATCTTCAACTTCGGCGGGGCGGGCTTCAACCAGTGGGACAGCGTCGTCAACACGCTGCGCGCCGACCCCGACTCGAAGCGGGCGCTGATCCAGATCTTCGCCCCCGAGGAGCTGCTGGTCACCGACAACCCGGACGTCGCCTGCACCATCGGCCTCCAGTTCGTCATCCGCGAGGGCCGCCTGCACGCGGTGGCGTTCATGCGGGCCAACGACGCCTACCGGGGCACCGCCAGCGACGTCTTCTCCTTCACCCTCCTCCAGGAGGTGCTGGCCCACCAGCTCGGCCTCGAACTGGGCACCTACACGCACGTCGCGGGCTCCTACCACCTGTACGAGTCCGACAGCGCGTTCGCCGACCGGGTGCTGGCCGACGAGGGCTCCGCCGTGCACACGGACCCGTTCCCGGCGATGCCGGCGGGCGACAACTGGCCCGCGATCCGCCGGGTCGTCGAGTTGGAGCGGCAGGTGCGCGCGGGCGCCGTCCGGCTGGGTCGCCGGGACGTCGAGCAGTCCGGGCTGCCGCGTTACTGGGCGCAGGTGCTGGCGCTGCTGTGCCTGCACGCGCGCCGCAAGCACGAGCGGACCGTGGACCCCGACCTGATGGACATGCTCGACCCCCTCTACGCCGGTCTCGTCGGGAACTGCTGGCGCGACCGGGTCGCCGCCGCGCTCTGACGGCGCCGGGCAGGCCGTTCCCACCACACGGGTCCTCCCGTGCCGAACACAAGGAGATCTCGCACGTGTCACCGAAGCTGAGTGTCGTCATCCCGACGCGGGACCGCCCGCGCTCGCTGGCCGAGTCGCTGTCCAGCCTGGCCGGCCAGGGCCTCGGCGACGCCATGGAGGTGGTCGTCGTCAACGACGGCGGCGAACTCGTCGACGAGGTCGTCGCGCCGTTCCGCGACCGCCTCGACGTCAAGCTGATCGGCTACCCCAAGGGGGCGGGCCCCTCTACGGCGCGCAACGCGGCCATCGAGGCGATCAGCGGCGAGTACCTGGCGTTCCTCGACGACGACGACGTCCTGCTGCCCAAGCACTTCAGGTCCACGCTGGAGGTGCTCGACACCACCGACGCCGACCTCGTCTACACCACCACGATGGTCTCCACGACCCGCGCGCCGGTCGGCATGACGCACGAGTCCGGTGGTTGGCCCGCGTTCGACATCCCCTTCGACGCGGATTTCCTGCACGTCACCAACTTCATCCCGCCGGTGGGCGTGACGATGCGCTCACCCAAGGAGCGCGGCGCGCGCTTCGACCCCGAGCTGCTCGTGGTGGAGGACTGGGACTTCTGGCTGACCCTGGCCGACAAGTTCTCCTACCGGTTCGCGCACCTCGACCGGGCCACCGGGGTGTACCACCGGCTGCCCCGCTACGACCAGGCGCCGGACCCGCCCGCCGAGACGGCGCGCGTGCTGCGGATGTTCTACGACTCGCACGTGGCGCAGTTCTCCCGCTGGCCGCTGCCCGCGGGCAGCCGGGCGAAGTCCTCGCGGGAGTACGTCCGGCACACGTACGAGCTGGCGCTGGCCCGCCTCGGGCGCGGCGACATGCTGCCCGCCTACTGGTACGAGCGGATGGTCCGGCTGGTGCACGGCGAGTACGTCGGCGACGTGCCGACCGGTGAGATCCACGACCGCCTCGACCAGGCGATGAACGGCTGACCGTGGCGCGCACGCGGGTGGCGTTGACGATCGGGTCGTCCGATTCGGGCGGCGGCGCGGGCATCCAGGGCGACATCAAGGCGATGGCGTCCGTGGGGTGCTACGCGGCGACGGTGCTGGTGGGGGTCACCGCGCAGAACACCACCGGTGTCACCGGCCGGTTCACCGTCCCGGTCGACTTCGTCGTCGCCCAGCTCGACACCGTGCTGGCCGACATCGGCGTGGACGCGGTCAAGGTCGGGATGACCTGGAGCGCCGCGCACGTCGAGGTGGTCGCGCAGAAGCTGTCGACGGCGGGCGTCCCCGTCGTGGTCGACCCGGTCATGGTCACCGCGGCGGGGGCGAGCCTCGCCGGGGACGACATCGTCGGCGAGGTGCGCCGCCGGCTGTTCCCGGTCGCGACCGTGATGACGCCGAACCGGGCGGAAGCCGAGCTGTTGACCGGGATTCCCGGTGCGCCACCGCGCGAGCTGGCGGAGCGGCTGGTCGCCCTGGGCGCGCGGGCCGCGGTGGTGACGTGCGGCGGCGCGGACGGCGGCGAGTGGTTCGCCGACGGCGCGGGGGCGTTCGCCGTCCCGCGCCCCGGGCACCGCACCGGCGCCGAGCACGGGGCGGGCTGCGCGCACTCGGCGCTGGTCACCGCGCTGCTCGCGCACGGTCTGTCCACCCGCGACGCGGTCGTGCGGGCCACCGAGCTGGCGGCGGACGGCGTGCGCGACGGCCTCGTGACGGTCGGACGGGGCGTGCACCCGGTCGACCTGCTCGCGCTCGGGCACCGCTCGCCGCCTGTGTGATCGCGCCCTTCGACGGTCGCGGCGAAGTCCGGTATGGTCACCAACCGCTACGCAGCCGGGATGGCGCGTGCGCGGACCGTGACCGGGAACCCACAGGACTTCGGAGGGCTCGACCATGCCTTTAACACGGAGCCGGGGCGGCGGGGTGCTGATCTCGGCGCTGATCGTCGACTCGGTGGGCAACGGCATGTTCCTGCCGCTGGCACTGCTGTTCTTCGCCAAGCTGACCGAGGTCCCGCTCACCCTGATCGGCGTGCTGGTCAGCCTCGCCAACGCGCTCACCCTGCCGATCCCGATCCTGGTGGGCTGGCTGGCCGACCGGGTCGGCCCGCTGCCCCTGGTGGTCGGCGCGCAGTTCGCGCAGGGCATCGGGTACCTGGCCTACGTCTGGGTGGACGGGCCCGCGGGCATCTTCGTCAGCTCCGCCCTGGTGGCTCTCGGGGTGCGGTTCTTCTGGTCCAGCGTGTTCACCGCGATCGCGGACTTCGCCGACGGCAGCGGGTCGTCGATGAGCAAGGACAGCTGGTTCGCCTGGGCGACGATGGCCCGCACCGCGGGGCTGGGCATCGGCGGGCTGGTGACGGCGGCCGTCATCACCGTCGGCGACGAGTCGATCTACCGGGCGATCGCCATCGGCACCGCCGCGTGCTTCGTGCTGGCGGGGGCGGCGATCGGCGCGTTCGTGCGCGCGCCGAAGCGCCGTCACGACGACTCCGGGGGCGAGGCCGGCGCGCCGGGGTACCGCGCGATGCTGCGTGACCGCCCGTTCCTGTCGTTCACCGGCATCAACACGATCTTCGCGACCACCAGCATGATGCTCGCCCTCGGCCTGCCGATCTTCGTGGTCGACGCGCTGCGGGGACCGACCTGGCTGGCGCCGGTCGTCCTGGTGGGCAACACCGTCGTGCTGTCGGTGCTGGCAGCTCCCGTGGTCAAGCGGCTGGCCCCCTACCGCCGGACCCGCGTCATCAGCGCCGCCGCCGCGCTCTGGGCGGTGTGGTGCTTCCTCTTCGCCGTGCTGGTGCCCGACCGGCCGGGCTGGGTGATCCCGCTCCTGCTGGTGGCGACGGCGCTGTTCACCGCGGCGGAGCTGATCCACGCCCCGGTGTCGATGGCGCTCGCGACGGCGTTGTCGCCGCCGGCGGCGCGGGGCCGCTACCTGGCGTCCTTCCAGTACTCGTTCACCCTGGCGGGCATCATCGGCCCGGCGTTCTTCGCCGCGCTGTTCGAGGTCCGGCACTGGCTGCCCTGGTTGGCGCTCGGCGTGGTGAACGTCCTGGCGATCCTGGCGATGCGGTGGCTGGAGCGGGCGGTCCCGCCGTCGGTCCAGCGGGCGCAGGACGAGGACGTGGTCACCGCGGGCTGACCCGGTGTCACCCGGCGGCGTGCCGCCGCAGCAGGTCGACGAACTGCGGGACCGTCCGGGCCGCGGTCGGCCACCCCAGCTCCCGGCTCAGCCGGACCACCTGCGGCACCCGCTCGGCGGCACGGGCGAACACCTCCAGGGGAGGCCCGTCGGCCAGGAGCCGGCCGTTGTCCAGCAGCAGCACCCGGTCGAACCGCTCCGCGCAGAAGTCCAGGTCGTGGGTGATCGCGAGGACGGTGCGACCGGCCGCGGTCAGCTCGTCGACCAGTCGCCCGAGCCCGTCGAGGGCGACCCGGTCCTGACCGGCCGTGGGTTCGTCGAGCACGACGATCGGGACGTCCATCGCCAGCACCGAAGCGACGGCGACGAGCTTGCGGCGGGCGGGTGAGAGGTGGTGCGGGTGGACGTCGACGAGGTCGGTGAGCCCGGTGGCCGCCAACGCCCGGTCGACCAGCTCCCGGGCACGCGCGGGCGGGAAGCCCAGGTTGCGCGGTCCGAAGTGGACCTCCGCGCCGATCGTGCGGGCGTGGAGCTGGTCGTCGGGGTTCTGGAAGACGTAGCCGACCTCGGCGGCCAGGCGCGAGATCGGGTGCCGGGCGGTGTCCAGGCCGTTGACCACCACCCGGCCGCCGGTCGGCGTGAGGATGCCGTTGAGCTGCCGGGCCAGCGTGGACTTCCCGGCGCCGTTGGCCCCGATGACCGCCACCCTCTCGCCCAGCTCGACGGTGAGCGAGATCCCGTCGAGCGCCGTCACCCGCTCCCCGTACCGGAAGGTCAGGTCCTCCACCACGATGCTCACGGCAGCTCCTGCCTGGTCGGGGCGAGGACCTCCGCGAAGCCCTCGGCGGCGTCGGGCAGCAGGACGGGCAGCGGCAGCGACGGCGGCCACAGCGACTCGGCGGCGGCCAGCTTGGCGGCCTCGGTGTAGCGGGTCCGGGCGACGCCCAGCCCGTCCAGCGCCGGGTGGGTCAGCACCGCGCGGGGGACGTCGTCGAGCACGACCCGGCCGCGGTCGAGCACCACCACCCGGTCGGCCAGCTCGGCGAGCTGCTCGACCCGGTGCTCGACGAGCACCACCGTGACGTCGTCGTCCTCCAGCGCCCGCAGCGCCTCGAAGACCAGGGCGACGCCGTCCGGGTCGAGCTGCGAGGTCGGCTCGTCCAGCACCAGCACGGTGGGTTCCATGACCAGGATCGAGCCGATCACAACCATCTGCTGCTGCCCGCCGGACAGCTCGAACGGCGGCCGGTCGGTCAACCGGCCCAGGCCCAGCAGCTCGACCACCCGGTCGATCCGGCGGACCATCTCCGCGCGTGGCACGCCGAGGTTCTCCAACCCGAACGCCAGTTCCTCCCGCACGGTGAACTTCGCGCCCGACATCTGCGTGAACGGGTTCTGCATCACCAGCCCCACCGGCGGAGCCGGTTCGCGCGGCGCCGTCCCGGCGGTGCTCCGGCCCGCGACCGCGACCGACCCCGTCAGCTCGCCGCCGGTGACCCGGGGCGCCATGTCCGCGATCACCCCGGCCAGGGTGGACTTCCCGGAGCCGTTGGCTCCCACCACCCCGCACACCTGTCCCGCGGGGACGGACAGCGACAGGTGGGACAGCGCGGGCTCCGACCCGGTCGGATAGGTGAACGACACGTCCTCCAACTCGATCACCTCAACACCCCCAGCACGTTGGCGGCCAGTGCGGCGACCGCGACCAGGCCGAGCGAGATCCGGGCGGCGCGCTGGGCCGCGGAGTCCGCGACGGCCACCAGCGACGTGCGCCGGCACGGCGCGCCGAACGCTCGGGCCTCCATCGCGACCGCCCGCTCGTCCAGCTCGGCCAGCGCGCCGAGCAGCAGCGGACCGGTCAGCGGCAGGACCGCCCTGGCGCGCTTGCGCAGGGTGGTCGTGTCCAGGCCGCGCGCCTGCTGCGACCTCAGCACGCTCTGCGCCCGCGCGCGGAACGCGGGGACGATCTGGAGCGTGGCCGACACGACGTAGCTCGTCTTCGCCGACAGGCCGCGCTCGACCAGCGCTCCCATCAGGGCGCCCGGGTGCGTGGTGAGCACCAGCAGCAGCGTCGCCCCGACCAGGACGAGCACCCGCCCGGCGGTCAGGGCGGCGAACTCCAGCCCCTCCACCGTCACGGACACCGGACCGTGCGCGAAGAGGACGGTGACACCGTCGGGGTAGAACATGCCCTGGAGCAGGAACACCAGCACCACGACGGGGCCGACCAGCACGAGCAGCAGCCGCAGGAATCGGTGCGCCACCCCGGCCAGCACCGCCGCGGGGAGCAGCACCACCAGCAGGAGCGGCGGCCACCACGGCACCGGCACGCAGAACGCGACGACGATGGTGGTCAGCACCACCGCGAGCCGGGTGAGCGGGTTGAGGCGGTCCCAGGCGTTCACGGCGCCACCGCCCGGTCGCGCCGGCCGAACACCGCGTGACGGCGCACGAACGGGTAGCGCTGCGACAGCCGCGCCGGCAACCCGGACAGGACGCTCCAGGCGACGAGGCAGCTGATCGCCTTGTCCAGCGGGTCCGAGATCAGGCCCTGGATGCTCGCGGCGGCCAGCATGCTGTTGCCGTACGCCTGGAGCGTCGCCATCACCACGGAGTGCCCGACCCCGGCGCCGGCGTTGCCGAAGACGAACGCGGTGATCGGCGCGGACACCACCCCGGCGAAGACGCCGATGACGACACCGGCGAGCACCGCGGTGGCCGCCCTGCGGAAGAACCCGAGGCGCGCGAGCAGCCCGGCGAGCAGGCCGATCGCGGCCGCGGTCACCGCGTACGGCAACTGGCCGGGGTTGATCGTCATGCCCACCGTGATGGCGGCCAGCGCGCCGGTCGCCGCACCGGCGGCCGGACCGGCGAGCACACCGACCAGGACCGTGCCGATCGAGTCGAGGTACAGCGGGAGGCCGATGATCCGGACGAGCTGGCCGACGACGATGTTGATCGCGATCGCCACGGGGAACAGCGTCAGGGCCGAAGTGGACAGCCGGGCCATCGCGCCGCTGATGATCAGCGCCGCACCGGTGAGGTAGCCGATCAGGGCGAGCAGCGCGAAGGAGCCGCCCACGCCGTGCGCCGACGTGGGTTTCGCGAGGATCAGCACGAAGTAGGTCGCCACCACGACGAGCCCGCCGGCCGCGGTCCGCGCCCACGGCGGCACCCTGACCGGCGTTCCCCCTGTCGCGGGTCTGGCGAGGTAGTCGGCCAAAGGAGTGCCTCCTCGAACGCGGTGCGCGGGTCTCCGGCAACCCGGTCGACGAAACCCGTTGCGGCGCAACAGGATCGACGGTGACGGTAGTGATTCGCGAAGCTAGCACGGCATTTCCGGGCGGTACAGCGGTGCAAGGGGCACGCGCGCACGGCGACGACCGCCGGCGCCGCGGCCTGTGCCGTGCACGTGCCTTGACGCGTGATCGGGGAAGCGCGAGGCTTCCGGGTGACGTGTGCCGAAAGGACGCGGCTCTCCCCCGGTGCCGCGCGCGATGGGTTTCTTCCACCGGTCCGGGGACACCCGATCGAAATGCCCCCGGGGCCCCGGTCGACCGGGGAAGCTCTCGGACGGCGTCGAGCGCGGTCCCGGACCGCTTCCGGCCGGATGCCCGAACGCCTACCCGGGGGTGGCCTCGCGGCCGACCGGCTTCTTCGCCGGGGCGCCCGACCAGCGGGTGATGAGCGGGCCGGTGGTGGCCGGGACGAGCACGTAGGCGGTGACCAGGGGGCCGAGTTCGGGGTGGGCCGGCCACCTGTCGACGTGGTGGCCGAACCGGTGGGCGACCAGGAACGCGACCGCGACGGCGGTGACGGCGACCAGGACGCCCAGCGCGGCCCGCCACCACGTCCCGCCCGCGACGAGGACTGCCGGCACGGGCAGGTGGACGGCCATGGCGAAGTCCTCCATGACCAGCACGGCCAGCACGGACGGCGTCTCCCGGTTGCCCAGGCTGCGCAGGTCGCCCAGCAGGCGGGCGATGATGCCCGACGAGGACACCCACGTCGCGCCGGCCAGGGCGAGGACGCCGACGGCGTCCAGGCCCGGCAGCCACCCGACGACCGCGCCGGGCCCGGCCCCCAGCGCCAGGTCGAGACCGGCGGAGGGGACGTGGCGGCGCAGGCTGTGGGTGAACTCGGCGGTGGAGAACTCCAGCCCGGGGGTGAGCAGCAGCAGCACGACGCCGATCGAGGCGCCGGCTTCGACGAAGTCGCCGGCCGTGGGCACCGGCGCGATCCCGCCCTCCCCCAGGGCGAGACCGGCCAGCAGGTGGAGCGGGACCGCGGGCAGGCCGAACCGGCGGGCCGTCGTGCCCAGCGCGCTGGGCACGACGAGGATCAGGCCCAGTTCGAGCAGCGGGGCCAGCGAGGTGTGCCCGCCGGTTCAGCCCCCGACGATGCGACGCACGGCGTCGATGCCCTCGGCCGTGCCGATCACCACCAGCACGTCGCCCGCCCGGATGACCTCCGCCGGCATGGGCGCGGCGATGACGTCGGGCCCGCGCACGACCGCCACCACCGACACGCCGGTGCGCGTGCGCGCCCGCATCGTGCCCAGCGGCTGGTCGGCGTGCGGTGACCCGGCCGGCACGTCGACCCGGTCCGACAGCAGACCCGGCACCTCCCGCGACAGGTCGGCGAACCGCTCGACGATGCGCGGGGCGCCCAGGATCTCGGCGACCGCGTCGGCCTCCTCCCTGGTCAGCCGGAACAGCGGCCTCGCCTCGTCGGGGTCCTCCGGCGGGTAGGCCACCAGCTCGAACCCGCCCTCGCGGCGGGCGATCACCCCGATCCGCTCGCCGTCGGCGTTGGTGAACTCGTAGCGCAGGCCCACGCCCGGCAGCAGCACCTCGTTGACGTCCATCGGATCATCATGACGTGGCCGGCGGACGTCGGTGCGAGCGGTGACCACGACGGCTGTCGGGAGCGCGGTGGCGGTCCGCTGCACGGGTGACCGGGGTGGCAGGGTCGAAAGTCCCGTTCGCGGCGGACGTTGCCCCCTGCCCGAGGGCGCGCGCGTCGCGCAAGGTGGAAGTCGCGACTGGACCCACTCGGCCCGCCCCGCCTTCGACACCCCAGAAGGACCACACCGTGCTGTCCACTGCTTCCGCCGAGGTGGTGCGCGCGACGCTGCCCGTCGTGCGCGAACACGCCGTCCGGATCACCGGCGAGTTCTACCCGTCCATGTTCGCCGCGCACCCCGAACTGCTCGACCTGTTCAACCAGGGCAACCAGGGCAACCAGGCCGGCGGGCAGCAGCGGGTCGCGCCGGCCTCCGCCGTGGTGGCCTTCGCCGGGCGCCTGCTCGACCCCGGCGACGACCCCGGCTCGTTCGACGCGATCGCCGAGCGCATCGCGCACAAGCACGTCTCGCTGGGCATCCGCGCCGAGCAGTACCCGATCGTCGGCCGCCACCTGATGGCCGCCGTCGGCACGGTGCTCGGTGACGCGGTCACACCGGAGGTCGCCGCCGCGTGGGACGAGGTCTACTGGCTGCTGGCGTGTCGGCTCATCGCCGCCGAGGCCAGGCCCTACCAGCGCGGCGGGATCGACCCGGCGGTGCTCCGGCGGCGGTGGCGGGTCGTCAAGCGCCAGGACGAAGCCGTCGACGCGGTGTCGTTCACGCTCGTGCCGGACGACGGTGGCGCTGTGCCCGACTTCCTTCCCGGCCAGTACGTCTCGGTGGCGGTCGACCCGCCGGACGGCCACCGCCGGCCCCGGCAGTACTCGCTGTCGCAGGGGCCGGTGCGGGGCTCGCTGAGGATCGTCGTGCGCCGCGTGCGCGGAGTCGACGGCGCACCGGACGGCGCGGTGTCCGACCACCTGCACGACCACGTGCACACCGACGACACCCTCCTGGTGGGCCCGCCCGCCGGGGAGAACACCCTTGACCCGGGCACCGGTCCGGTGCTGCTGGTCAGCGCGGGCATCGGCATCACGCCGACGGCCTCGATGCTGGACCACCTCGCCCGGACCCAGCCCACGCGCCGGGTGGTGGTCGTGCACGCGGACCGCTCCGCCGACCACCACGCGCGGCGCCGAGATCCGCCAGACCTCCGCCGGCCTCGCCGACGTCGACCGGCTCACCTGGTACGAGACGGGCGACGACGAGCGTCGGGGCTTCGTCGACGTGGACGCCATCCCGTTGAGCGAGGACACCACCGCCTACCTGTGCGGACCGGTGCCGTTCATGCGCGACGTCCGTGCCGGTCTGCTCCGCCGCGGCCTCGCGGGCGACCGCATCCGCTACGAGGTCTTCGGGCCGGGGATGCTCGACGGCCGGACCGGCTGACGCCCCGCCGGCGTCGCGCACCCGGTAGGACTCCGGGAGTCGGAAGAGCGAGGGGCGCCCGCCGACTTGCGGCACCGCACCCGGCACCGCCGTGACCGTCCGGTTCGGACGGTTCGGCCCGGCCGACCGGCGTCGGCCCGCACCGCGTGACCGACGGCTTCCGGACGGCGGCCGACGTGGACGGCGCGTCCGCGCTCCCCGGGAGCCCGTCGGTCCGGGTGGCGCGCCCGGTGCACCTCGGGCCGCCCGCGGACGACCTCCTCCCCCGGCGGCGGGGCGCTGGTCGCCGGCATCGCCCCGGCGTCGTCGACCGGGGTCGCTGTGGTCGCGCCCGGTCCCGGCGGTCCACCTGTCGGTAGTCGCTCCATTCGGCCCACGAGTTCCCGGCGGCGCGTGGTTACGATCCGGAATCGTGAAAGCTTCCGACGACGAGGTGACACGCTGGGCGCTGGCCGCGCGTTCCGGCGACCACGCCGCCCTGGAGCGGTTCGTCCGCGCCACCCAGCGGGACGTGTGGCGCTTCGTCGCCCACCTGGCCGACGTCGGCCTGGCCGACGACCTCGCCCAGGAGACCTACGCCCGTGCCCTGCCGAGCCTGCGCCGCTTCGCCGGGCGCTCCTCCGCCCGCACCTGGCTGCTGGTCATCGCCCGCCGCGTGGTGGTCGACCACATCCGCATGGCGCAGGCGCGTCCCCGGTTGTCCCCCGGCGCGGACTGGGTGCGGGAGGCCGACCGCAAGGCCGTCGCCCCCGGCTTCGAGAACACCGTCGAGCTGAACGTGCTGCTCGACGCACTGGCCCCGGATCGCCGTGAAGCCCTCGTCCTCACCCAGGTGCTGGGCCTGCCCTACGCCGAGGCGGCGGAGGTCGTGGGCTGCCCGGTCGGCACGATCCGCTCCCGGGTGGCCCGCGCCCGCGACGACCTGCTGCGCGCCACGGACGACGAGGTCACCGACGGCGAGGCCTCCGAAGCCGGCTGACCCGGCACGGCGCGCGGTTCGCGGGTCGCGGTAGCGGAGTGCGGAACCCCGACGTCCGGTCGGGGGTCCCGGGAACCGGACGGCGGTCGCATCCGACCAGTGGACAGGTCTTCCCCTCTTCCCCGCCCGAGGTGCCCCGTGTCCGCTCCCCCCGTCGACGACGTGCACGCGCGGACCGACGAGGCCCCCGGCCCGGTCCGGGTGTCCGTGCTGCCGCTGCTGCGCCGACTGCACTTCTACACCGGCGTGCTGGTGGCACCGTTCCTGCTCGTGGCAGCCTTGTCGGGGCTGCTCTACGCGTTCGCGCCGCAGCTCGACGCCGTGCTCCACGACGACGTGCTGGAGGTGCCGGCGGCCACGGGCGCGCCACGTCCGTTGGCGGAGCAGGTCGCCGCCGCCCAGGCAGCCCTGCCCGGGGGCGCGGTCACCTCCGTGCTGACCGCCGACGCCCCGGAGGCCACGACACGGGTCGTGTTCTCCCTGCCCGGCCTCGCGGAGGGGCACGACCGGACGGTCTACGTCGACCCGTACACCGCGCGGGTGCGGGGCCAGTTGACGACCTCGTTCGACTCCACGCCGGCCACGACCTGGCTGGGCGGCCTGCACCGGCACCTGCACCTCGGCGAGCCGGGCCGGCTCTACTCGGAGCTGGCGGCGAGCTGGCTGTGGGTGATCTCGCTGGGTGGCGTGGCGCTGTGGGTGGCCCGGCAGCGGGCCGCACGTCGCCGCGTCCGGGCCGTGCTCGCGCCGGGGCCGGGAGCCAAGGGCGTGCGCGGGACCCGGTCCTGGCACGGCAGCACCGGCACGTGGGTGCTGCCGGGGGCGCTGTTCCTGTCCGCCACCGGCCTGACCTGGTCCACCTACGCCGGGGAGAACTTCAGCGCGGCACTGACGGCGCTCGACGCCAGGACCCCGTGCTGGACACGAGCCTGACCGGCACCGGGGCACCGCCGGCTCGGACGGCCACGGGGAGCCCCGCGACGCGTCGCGGGGCATCGGGCCGGTGGACCCGGCGGTGTTCGACCGGGTGCTCGTCGCGGCCCGCGACGCCGGCCTGGACGGTCCGGTGAAGCTCGGCGTGGCGAGCGCGCCCGGCACCGCCTGGACCGCCACCCAGAACGACCGGACCTGGCCGGTCCGCCTCGACGCGGTCGCCGTGGACCCCGCGAGCGGGGGCGTCACCGCGCGGGCCGACTTCGCCGACCGCCCCGTGCTCGCCACGCTGTCGACGCTGGGCATCCAGGCCCACATGGGCCGGTTGTTCGGCGTGGCCAACCAGGTCGCCCTGTTCCTGCCGGCGGCGGGCATCCTGGCGCTGGTCGTGCTCGGCTACCGGATGTGGTGGCAGCGCCGCCCGACCCGCGCCGACCGCCGCGCGCCCCTGGGCGGCGCGCCCAAGCGGGGCACGTGGCAGCACTTCCCCCTGTGGTTCGTCGTCCCCGCCCCGCTCGTGCTGATCGCCGTCGGCTGGGCGATCCCGCTGCCGGGGGCGAGCCTGCTCGCCTTCCTCGTCGTGGACGGGCTGCTCGGCCTGGCCCGCCGGCGTGCCGGCGGCCGGACGGCCGGGCAGGGCGGGTGAGCGGTTCGGCCACGTCCCGGTGAGCGCGCCCGTGCCGCGTCGACGCGATCGTCGCACGCGGCACGGGCGGGCCGGCCGGTGTCAGCGGGTGCCGGTGTGGTGCTTGAGCGCGAGGAGCTTGTGCCGGTACATGCGGCACAGGGCGACCAGGACGTGGACCTGCCCGCCGGGTCCCAGCGGGCGCAGCATCTCGACGAGGTCGTCCGGGTGCAGGTCCTCGTCCGCGGCCAGGCGCCGGTTGAGGATGGTGCGGGCGAGGTCGTGCTCGTGGTCGCCGACGGCCAGCCGGTCGACGTCGCGCAGGTCGTAGGTGTCGGGCAGCGGGAACCGGACGAGCGGCTCCGGGTACCGGGCCGCCATGAGCTGCACGGCGATGTTGACCAGGTGCGCCACCATCGCCGCCGCCCGGTCGGGGTCGTCGAGCATCACCGACAGCTCGTTCACCGTCACCGTGTCGGGTTCGAACGCCGGCGGTGAGTCGATGTCGACGTCGAACCGGTGCAGGGCCAGGGTGATGTTGTCCAACACCCGTTCGGGGTCGACGAACACCCGCTCGGGGCGGTCGCCCTCGACGCTGGCCCGCGGGTGCCACGGATCGAGGAACTCCCGCACCGCCGCCTCCCCGAACACGTCGGGATCGGGTAAGGGCCGCCGAGGACGGGGAGACTGCTCCACCACCCTGCCTCCTGCCGTATCGCCACCGGGCGGCCGGCGGCGTCGCCGCCGGCGGACCCCCGTTCCCGGGGTGTCCCCGCCGGTGTACCCACTGCGGGGCGGGTACACGACAACGCGCTGCGGTCGGCCCCGTGCGCCGTCGTCCGCGCGGGCACCGGCGACCCGGGCCGGTTCCCGGACCCGATTGGCCGCCCGAACCAGGCGATCAGCCGATTCCCGCGCCGGGGCCGGGCAACTCGAAACAGTTTTCCGCATATCTGCGGCCCAATTCCATTCGGCATCCCGCACGATCACCCCGGTAACGCGGACACCGCCGGGACGATAGCCCGAGCATTCGGTGACGACAACTCGGAGGGTCGGATGCTCAAACCGGTCGACGGCATGGACGACCTGGTCTTCGCGTTGGAGGACATCATCGGCAACCGACCCGCCGCGCCCTCGCCGGTGGTCGTCGCGACGTCCGACGACCCCGCGTCGAACAGCGAGTTCCTCACCGACGTCGAGCGCCGGTTGTCGGACTTCGACGGCCGGGACCTGGTGCCGCACGCGCACGCGAAGCCGGACCTCGCCGAGGCGTCCGCCGGGAACGACCTGCCGTCGGACGCGGCACTCCTCGACCTGCTCGTGCAGGAGTTGAAGAACACCACTCCCCGCGGTGCCGGCCGGAATTGGAGAACCCCTCGCTTCCAATTGGTCCTCGACGTCCTGGAAGTCGGCCAGGACGTCAACTGGACGTCCGTGGCGACGCAGAAATCCACCCTCCTCACCCTGCTGTACCGGCGTTGGGAGAGCCGCCACTCCCTCCTCACCTGGGCCCGGGAGATGAGCAGCGCGAATTTCCCGATCCAGTGGATCGGCGTGGTGCTCACCGCGATCCTGAGCGGGCCGAGCAGGTGGCTGTTCTCCAGGAGGCTCAACGGGCGGTCGACGCGGCGGCTCCGCGAGCAGTTCGCGAACGCCGGCCGCACGGGCGGGGGTTTCCCGTACCAGGCGTTGCTCCTGCTGCCCGCCGGCAACCCGGACGGCCACACCGACCTGCGCCGCCGACTCCTGGTCGGCTCGATCCTCCAGGACCTGGCCGACGTGATGCGGCGTGGCCGGATCTCACCGCGCCGCCGTCGGCGCCAGTGGACGCCGGTCGTGCTGCTCGACGGCGTGCACCCGCTCACGGCGGCGCTGCTCGACCAGTTCGCCGAGCAGGTGAAGGACCACGAGCCCGCCCCGCTGCTGGTCGTCGGCACGCTGGCTCCCGGGCACGCCGAGCGCGTCGCGAAGACCGTGCACACCGTGCCGGAGGCGGCGAAGGCGCTGCGCCGGTTCCTCAAGGGGGACCGCACCGCGCTGCCCCGGCCGCCGTACCTGGCCGTCCGGCTCCCCCGGGACGAGGTGGTCGACCCCGCTGTCGAGATCCGGCTGACGCCGCACAAGGCGGTCGCGCCGCGGGTGCCCGGCGTGTCGGCCTTCGTGCCGTTGGCCCTGGTGCTCACCGTGGTGGCGGGCGGGCTCGGCGTGGGCGTCCACCACTACCTGCGCGGCGGTTGCGCGGACACGAGGGTGAACGCCACCGGTGAACGGGTCGGCGTGATCGAGAGCGGGTGCAGCTTCGTCAGCGGCAAGACCGGCTTCGGCGACAAGGTGCCGGACCTCGGGCTGCTCGAGCAGCGGGTGGCCGAGAACAACGAGGCCGTGGACCGGCTCAAGGACCGGCAGGGCGAACCGCGCTACTACCGGACCGTGGTGTTCTTCGGGCCGCTGACCCGCGCCGACCAGGCGGAGAGCACGGCGCCGCCGAACGCGATCTGGCAGTTGGCCGGGGTCGTGGACCTGCACCAGGAGCACAACCGGCTCGCCGACAGCGACGACGGGAGGGTCCCGGTCAAGCTGATCCTCGCCAACAGCGGCGACCGCTTCACCGACGGTCGCTGGGTGGCCGAGCGGATCGCCGAGCGCGAGCGGGTGGGGCGGGGTGAACTCGCGGCGGTCATCGGCATCTCGCAGAGCAGGCCGGAGGCGCTGGAGGCGGTCGGCGGCCTCACCGGGATACCGGTGATCGGCGCGGCGATGTACGGCAGCGAAATGGCCCAGAACCCGAACATGTTCCTCTCGTCACCGTTCAACGCGGCCTTCGCCGAGGAGATCGCCACGTGGGTGAGGGGTGAGGGCAAGCAGGGGTCGGCCGTCGTCTACGACCCCGACGACCCGTACTTCAGCAACGAGCTGCGCGACGAGTTGAACGCGCGCGGCGTCGGGTCGGCGGACAGGGACGTCGTGGCGAAGGAGGCTCCCGGCAAGGGCGGCAAGGGCGAACCCACGTTGAAGAAGGAGGACGTGGCGCGGCTGTGCGCGGAGGCCGACACCGTCGTGCCGGTGGTCGCGGGCCGCGGGGACCAGTTGCTCAAGCTGCTCGCGATCGGCGCGACGCTGAAGGCATGCAAGGACCGCGTCGACCGCCCGATCCGGTTGATCGCCGGGCCGGGCGGGGTGGTCGTGGCGGCGCAGGACGTGCTGGACGACTACAAGTGGGCGCGGGTGTGGGTCGCCGGGCTGGCGGACACGGCGGAGCAGAGCGAGCGGACCGCCGGCGCCAACGCCTTCGGCATGGCCACCCAGGCGATCGCGGACGCCCACCTGGCCACCACGCAGTTCCCCGACTGGGACGTCTCGCAGGTGCTGGCCAGCCTGCGCGACCCGGACTTCGACTACGACGGCCTCAGGCCGAACGTCCCCGGCATCGGCGAAGGTCGGGTGCACATCATCCACCCCGAGGTGGTGGGCAGCGGGTGACCGCCCGCCGGGAGGGCGGCGCGGGCGGCGGAGGACCGCCGGGCCGCGCCACGCCCACCCGGCCCACGCCCGCGCCGCGCCCGGCCAGCCGCGGCGCGAACAGCCGGCACGGCAGGACACCGCGGTCAGGGTCAGCACGACCTGGCCGCGGCCGCGAGGGTGACGAGCAGGGCGAGCACCAGGATGTCGCCCACCGCCTGCACCGAGATCACGATGGTCAGGGTCACCATCGCGTGCAGCACCACGTCCAGCCGGAACACCGGCGGGCCGACCGCGCGGAACACCGCGATCAGCAGTGCGGTGATCACGCCCGCGACCGCCCCGCCGAGCACCGGGTCGGTGCCGAGCACGAAGGCGACGGCGATGCCGGGAAGACGGCGGGCGAGACGGCGTCGCCGATGAACGCCATGCCGCTCAGCACGACGTGGCTGCCGATCACGGCGCGGTCAGGAAGTCCAGGAACGCGGTCACCCGGTCACCCCGGCGCCTCGAGCAGCTGCTCGGCCCGGTCCGGGCCGAAGGTGCACGCCCCGTCGACCTGGTGGCGGATGCGCGGAGCACCGGACGGTGGGTCCGGTGCCCGGTGCGCGTCCCCCGACCAGGTCCGCCGACGCCTCGGCCGCAGCACCGGACCGATGCCGGTGACCGGCGTGAGCAGTCCGCCCAGCGCGGGCCAGGACACGTTCGCGCCCGTCGCGGCGAGCCCCGCCGACGTGGTGGCGGTCGGGACCGAGGGCGCCGACGGCCGGCGGCACGTCACCGCGCCGTTCCGGAGCGCGGCCCGTGGAATGGATTCCACGCGGTCGTGAAATAAACGGGATCAGCCCTGCGGTTGCGAAGCCACCACTCGTGGAAGTAGCCTGCGAACAGGTGGCGAAAATGTCGGGAGGGCATTCTCTCCGTCTCCGGGGGTATTCATGCGCATTGTTGCTTTCGTCCTGCTCTCAGCCCTGCTCTTTCCCGTTCCCGTCGCGGCCGCCACGTCGAACACCTGGTTGGCGCAGCGGTTGTCCCATTCGGTGAGCACCCGTGACGCCATGGTCTCGGTGCGTGCCTTCGACGCCGCGGCGCGGGCCGGAGGTGGCAACCGGGCACCGGGTTCACCCGGTTTCGAGATGTCCCGCGAACACCTGGAAGGCGTTCTCGAACGCGCCGGCTACCGGGTGACCACGCAATCCGTGCCTTATCGCGAGTTCACCGTCGTCACCGAATCCCTGATCACCTCGCCCGGCGCCCGGGTGCGGGTCCTCATGGCCCAGTACGCGCCGTCGACACGGGTGGAGGGCTCCATCGCCCGCGTGACCGCGGCCGGGTGCGCCCCCGTCGACTACCCGCCGGGCACCGCCATCGCGGTCGCGCCCAGCGGTGCCTGCACGACCGCGGCGAAGACGATCGCGGCCTCGGAAGCCGGTGTGCGCGCCCTGCTGGTCTACGACCCGTCGCCGGTGGCCGACTCGGTGATCCGCCGCCAGGCCACCGGGGCCGTGCTACCGGTGGCGTTCGTCAGCCGGCGCGACGGGGAGTCGTTGTCCGGCAGCGGTGTCCTGGAGCTGAGCGGGCGGTCCTCCGACGCCACCACCGTCAACGTGTTCGCCGAAACCGCCGGGGGTCGGGCGGACCACGTCGTCATGGCGGGCGCCCACCTGGACAGCGGCGAGGACGGGCCGGGCATCAACGACAACGCCACCAGCGTCTCGGCGCTGGTGGAGACCGCCGTGCGGCTCGCACCGCACCAGCACCGCGTCGAGAACCGGGTGCGCTTCGCGTTCTGGGGCGCGGAGGAGCTGATCAACGTCGGCTCCACCCACTACGTCGCCACCCGCACGCCGGAGGAGCTGGCCGCGATCCGGCTCTACCTGAACTGGGAGCTGATCGCCTCGCCGAACTTCGTGCGGTTCGTGGTGGACGGCGACGACAGCGACCACCCGGACGTCGGCGCGCCGGCGGGGCCGCCCGGCTCCGGTGTGGTGGAGGCCGTGCTGACCCAGGGGTACCGCGTGCAGGGCCTGCCGTTCCGCACCGCCGACCTCGGCGACATCCGCTCCGACCAGGAACCGTTCGCCCGCGCCGGTGTGCCGGTGGGCGGCGCGTTCGGCGGGGTTCGGGGCATCAAGACCGCCGACGAGGCCACCGTGTTCGGCGGCGTCGCCGGTCAGCCCTACGACCCCTGTTACCACCAGCCGTGCGACGACCTGTCCAACGTGCACGTCCGCGCGTTGGGCGAGGCGATGCGCGCCATGGCCTGGGCCGTGGGGCGTTTCGCCGTGGACGACGACCTCGACGGGTGAGAGGAGGTGTCCCCGATGGACTACCCCCACTAGGTGAACCGTGACGCGGTGGGGTGCGGGCGACCGCGCCCCACCGACCCGGGAGGAGAACGGTGAGCAGCATCTTCGCCCCGCTGTCGGACGCCATGCTCGCCGACCCGCACGCCGTGTACGCGCGCCTGCGGGCCGAGGACCCGGTGCACCGGCACGAGCAGCTGGCCGCCTGGGTGCTCACCCGGTACGACGACTGCACCCGCGTCCTCAAGGACACCGGCGCCTTCGGCTCGGACCCGAGGGCACTGGGGAAGCCGATCCCCGAGCAGGTGCTCAGCGTGCAGACCCTCGACCCGCCCGAGCACACCGCCGTGCGGCACCGGTTCGTCGACGCGGTCCGCCGCCAGGAGGTCGCGGGCTGGGCGGACGCCGTGCGGAGGGCGGCGGAGGAGCTGGTCGGCCGGCTCGACGGCGTGGTCGACCTCGTGACGGAGGTGGCCGAACCGCTCGCGCTGCGGGCGGTCTGCGCCCTCTACGGCGTGCCCGTGCCGCACGACCACGAACAGCTGCGGTCGGCCTCGCGCACGCTGGTGCTCGGCATGGACTCCGGCCTGGCCCCCGAGCGGCGGGCGCCCTCGCTGGCCGCCCGGGACGCGCTGAACGCGATGATCGACCGGTGGCGTGCCGCGGCCCGACCGGACGGCGTGCTGGCCGCGGTGCCGCCCGACGAGCGGGTGCTGCGCAACTCGCTGCGCGCAGTGTTCGACGCCGGCTACTCGACCACGGCCAACCTGCTCGGCAACGCGGTGGCGTGGCTGGTCGGGGACGGCCCGTGCCGAGGCGCGGACCTGGCGGCGCTGGACGGCCGCGGCGCCGAGGAGCTGATCCGGCTCGCCGGACCGGTGCAGGTCGTCAGCAGGCACTGCAAGGCGGACGTCGAGCTGCGCGGGCGGCGCCTGGCGCGGGGTGACGTGGTGGTGGTCGTGCTGGCCGGGGCCAACCGCGACCCCGAGGTCTTCCCCGACCCCGACACCGCGGACTTCACCCGCAACCCCAACCCGCACCTGGGGTTGGGCCGGGGCACGCACTCCTGCTTCGGCGGCCACCTGGGCAGGCAGGTGCTGCTGGCGCTGCTGCACGCGCTGGGCGGGGTGACGCGCCTCGAACCCGCCGGCGTCCCGGTGCGACGGCCGACCGCCACCCAGCGGGGGCTGGACCACCTGCCGGTGCGCGTGGTCCGGTGAGCGGGTGGGACCTGTCCGGTCCCGCGATCTTCCCATTTCCACCATAAGACCCAGGTCCAGGGAAAAACATCGGACCGCGGTCCGATTTCCGCGCCGCCCGCCCGGTTTATCGTTGCGGCCATGCCGGAACGAAGAGCGCGGGACGTCGGCCCGTCCCGCATCGAGATCGCGTACGAGCGCCTGGGCGACCCCGGCACGCCGCCCGTCCTGCTGGTCATGGGCGCGGGCGCGCAGCTGGTCGACTGGCCGGACGGGTTCTGCCGGGAACTGGTGGATCGCGGCGTCCAGGTGGTCCGGTTCGACAACCGCGACGCCGGTCGGTCGACGCACTTCCCCGACGCGCCCGTGCCGGACTTCGCGGCCGCCCTGGCCGGCGACCTGTCGACGGCGTCCTACGCGCTGTCGGACATGGCGGCGGACGCCGTCGGGCTGCTCGACGTGCTCGGGTGGGGCGGGGCGCACGTCGTCGGGGCGTCGCTGGGAGGGATGATCGCGCAGGTCCTGGCGATCGAGCACCCCGGGCGGGTGCGGTCGCTGACGTCGATGATGTCGACCACCGGCGAGCCTGGCGTGGGCGAGGCCGACTTCTCGGTGTTCGCCGAGCTGGGCCCGCCGCCGCCGGATCGGGAGGCATTCGTCGAATGGCGGGTGCGTGCCATGCGGATCACCGCGTCACCGGTCTTCGCGTTCGACGAGGCCGAGGTGGCCGCGCTCGCCGGGGTCGTCCACGACCGGGGGTACGACGCCCTGGGCGTCCAGCGACAGGGGCTCGCGGCCGTGGCCACGGGCGACCGCACCGCACGGCTGCGGTCGCTGGAGGTGCCCGCGCTGGTCGTGCACGGCACCTCCGACCGCGTGATCGACCTCGGAGGCGGGCATGCCACGGCGGACGCCATTCCCGACGCGGATCTGGTGCTGGTGAACGGCATGGGCCACACCCTGCCGCGGGAACTGTGGTCCGAACTCGCCGAGCGCGTCGTCGGGCTGGTGGAACGCGCCGAAGCGGCCTCGGCCCGGCAGCCGTCCGACCACCGCGACGGGCGGTGACGCACCTGCCCGCGGGCAGGTCGCACCGACGCCGGTCAACCGGCGTGCCGGTCGCCGAGGGGTGGCGCGGGGGGGCGCGCAGGCCGCGCCGCAACCTCCGCGCCCCGTCCCACCGAGAACCCCGATACAGGCCGGCGACGGTCTACGCCGTGGTGCGGGTGAGTTCCAGGACCGGAATGGTGCGGATACCGGCGGTCTTCTGCGCGTACTCGGCGAAGCCGGGGTAGCGGCGGGCCTGTTCGTCGTACCGCTGGTCGCGCTCGACGCCGGTGACCTCGCGGACGATCACGGGGTGGGTGTCGGTGCCGCGTTCGACGGTGGCGCGACCCGCCGTGGTGAGGTTGTAGTACCAGTCGGGGTTTTCCGGCGCCCCCGCCTTGGAGGCGAAGACGTAGATGACGTCGTCGTCGGTGTCGTGCGGCAGGTACATCATGGGGGTGAGCAGTTCGCGTCCGCTCTTGCGCCCCCGGTGGTGGACCAACACCATGGGTGCCCCGGCGAACGGGCCGCCGACGCGCCCCCCGTTCGCCCTGAACTCCTCGATGACCTTGGCGTTCCAGTCGCTCATGTCCGCGCCCTCGTCCTGTCGGGTCGTGATCGTGCGTGCCGATTATCCGGGCGGCCCGGTGTCGCGGAACGCCGGCGTCCGCGGTGGTGCACCGTGGCGACGGGAAAGGCACCTTCCGGCGGGGTGGGCCCGGCTGTCGCGTCGTCGTGGGGTACGGCTGAGCGGCGGACGGGGTCCGCACGTCGCTGGACGTGCCCGAGCGGCAGCGGCCGGTTCAGAGCCAGTCCGCCTCGATCCCGCGGGCACGCAGCGTCTCCAGCGCCTCCTCGTTGCCCGTGCAGAACAGCGTCATCGACTTCAGGTCGGGGAAGTGCCGCAGGTCGGCGAACTCGTCGACGTCGAACAGTCCGTCCTCGCCGTCCCAGTTCGGCGCGACCTCGAGGTGGATCTCGTTGCCGCCGTCCATCCCGATCCCGGTGACCTTCTCCGCGAGTTCTGCGGGGACCTCGAGCGCCTCGAAGCAGGCCAGGGCTCAGGCACCGCCTCGACGCTCCCGCCGTCGTAGGTGAAGCCCCGCTCGGCGGCGTGCTCGCGCAGGCTGAACCTCGGCAGGAGGTCCTGGTCGTACATCGACTCCTGGACGGCGGCGAGCTTGAAGTTGATGTCGGCGAACTGGATCGGCCGGCTCGTCCCCGAACCGTATAGGCGGCGAAGGCACCGCCGTCCGGGAAGTCGTCCCGTTCTCGACCACCCGGCGGTCGGGGTGGTGACGCGGTGGGTGGTCGGCGTGTCCAGCTCGTCGACGCCATGCGGGTGTCGCGCGGGCGGTGGAGCAGCGGAGCCTGCGCAGCAGTCGCCATGTCCTTGGGGGGAGGACCGACCAGTGGGTCGATCCGGCGGTCGCCACGTGGAGCCGGTCCTCCGCCCTCGACCGGCACAGGTAGACTGCCGGGGTCACCGGCGTGCTCCGTGCCCGCGAGCGGCGACTGCGTGATCCGGGTGGGCGGAGGGGCATGATGACCAAGCTGCGGTCGACCGTGCTGTTGGCACTGGTGGTGTCGTTGTCCGTGGCGTGCGGCGGAGAGGATCTCGAGCCGCCGAGGCGCAACCCCGCGCTGCTCGCCGCGGTGGAGGACTTCATGACGTCCGATCTTGCCCGGAAGCCGTTCAAGGAGTTCACCGACTGGGAATGGGATCGGCTCTTCCTGTTCGACATGGATGACGCCTCCTACGAGCGGATCGACGCGTTGGTCGGCGAAAGGGTGTCGCCACTCCGGGCGTTCGGCGGGCTGTTCGTCTACTTCCGAGGCGACAAGGTCGTACGCGTCGAACTGCTCGAAGAGGGCGGCTACTGCGAGGGCCAGTACACGACCGCCGCCTACGTGCGGAAGGGGTACTCCTGCTGGCTCGCCGACGACGCCTTCACGCCCTTCCCGCCATGAGCGAGGTGTCCGCCAGTCGGCCTTGACGACCTCGTCCGGTATTGGGGCGGAGTGCGGGGGCAGCTCGGGTCAGGTCGGTGGTGCGGGTGGTGGAGCAGCGGAGTCGGCGCGGTAGCCACCGGGTATCGAGGGTGGACGGCGCGTTCGCCGAGGGCTCGGACGCGGGCGTGGGAGCGGTGGACCGCCTGCTGCCCGGGCGAGGGGGTGCGCCACCCGCCCCTGCAGGGACGCGGATCGGACCACCCGCGCCTCGACGGGCAGGTCGCCCGGCGGGATCGGCCAAGACCCGGACGTTCGTGCCGTGGCGCTTGTGTTTCCGAGCAGCACGGCCGGTCGGCGACCAGGCCGACGTCGAACCCCTCGGCCAGGCGGCTGTCGGTGTCGTCGCAGCGCAGGTGGGCCGGCACCAGCAGGGCCCGTCGACCGCGCCGCGACCTGCGCCGTCACGACGACGTGGCTCGATGTACCGACTCCCGACTGGAAGTGGTCGGTGTGGGCGTCACGACCGGCGGGGGATCGATCACGTCCGCCGCCGACGTGCACGACCTGCTGTGCGCCAAGCCCGATCTCGGGCTGCTGTGCGCCAAGCCCGATCTCGGGCCGTGCTCCGGGGCCGGCGGCGCGGCGCTGTGGGATGTGCCGAGTGACGAGGCCGGTGACGTGCGCATCCGCTGGATCGACCCGGAGAAGAGCAGGCGGGTGCCCACCACCGACTCGTGACCTGCCCCCGAGGACGTCGTGAGCGACCGCCGGCACAACGGCGCCCGTGAACACCGCGAGGCCGCACTCACGGCGTTCCGCCGCCACCACCCCGCCTGCGGGCGACGCACCAGGACGGCCTCGCGGACCCCACCGGCAACAGGGCCCCGCGCCGACGCCGGGATCGATCCGGACCGCCGGACCACCCTGTCGGAGCACCCGTTGCGCCGTGCGGGTGGCACCATCGTCCCGATCGACGCGTCGGACGTGGTCACCGGACCGCAGAAAACGGGCACGGGCATTCCCGGCAGGAATTGATTGCACCCATCAGGTGGCCGGTGCGTCCGCGATGCGGATTCCACTTTCGCGTGGACGCGTCCACCGACTCTCCGACGACGGGGAAATGGTGGCGGCGTCGGGCTTCTCCCGTATGGTGTTCACCGGTCGAGGCGTCGTGTCCGACGAACGGGGAAGGACGAGGTCCGTTCTCCGGCCGGTCGGTTCGTCGCCGGGCATCCGGGCCGCGACCTCGACGCCATTCTCGGGATTTCCCGCCGGCCGGGTGCTCGACAACCACCGCGCCGCGTGCCGGATCGAGGGCCGGCGAGGCCTCCCGGACGGCGCCGGTCCGATATCCGAAGGGATTCGTGGATGAACGGGATGAAAGCACTCGCGCGCATCGCCACCGCCTGCCTGGTGGCCTCGGCGGTGCTGTCGGGCGCGGCGCCGGCCGCCAACGCGGACGCCGGTCAGGTGTGCCTGGTCAACGAAGTGGTGTCCTTCAGCCATCCGGTGACGAACACGCCGCAGACCGTCACGGTCACCGTCCAGGGGCAGTTGTTCAACTGCACCAACGGTTCCGTCGCCACCGGCTCCTACACCGAGACGGCCACGCTGCCGGACTACAGCTGCACGCAGCTGTTCTACCAGGGCAGCGGCACGCGGGTCCTCACCTGGACCGACCCGACCGCCGCGCCCAGCACGTACTCCTACAACAGGACCTCCAGCAGGGTGGGTGCGAACATCGTCATCCTGCTGCTGGGGTCGATCACGGGCGGCACGTTCGCCGCCGAGCCGGCCAAGATGCAGCTCACCGGGCTCAACCCCGACCCGATCAGCTGCGCGACCACGGGGATCTCCCAGTTGACGCTGCTGGGCGCCCTGACCGTGGGTCTCTGACCGCGCTTCGTCACCGAAGGCCACCGGTGGCCACGGGAACGCCCGCATCCCGTGGCCGTCGTGGCGGCCCGCTTCCCGGTCGTGGCGCGCCGCGATCCACCCTCATCCGACGAGTGCGAGCGTCCGGCGCATTCCGCGACCGTCGTCGAGGCGGCTGTACGGAGAACACCCGATCGGGCGATATCCGGGTACTCCACGCGCTCGTTGGAGGAGCGCGACTCCCGCAACGTGAGGACATGACGGATGAGAAGGCTCGGAGCCGTGTCGGCCGCTGCCGCACTGGTACTGGCCGGCGGTGTGCCGGCGGGCGCCGTCGACGGGACGCTGCCCGGCGGGATCGGGATCGCGGTGGACATCGAGACCCCGCTGCCCGACACGGTCATCCCCAAGGGCACCACCACGGTGGTCGGCACGGCGTCGATCGGCACGAAGGCGGCGACGTCGACGACGTCGCTGGTGTACGTGCTGGACAGCTCCGGCAGCCTCGACCAGACCGGGTGGGACGCCGAGAAGCAGGCCGTCGGCGAGTTCCACGAGCAGGTGGTGCGGCAGCCGCACCTGGGTGTGGGCACCGTCGGCCTGGTCGCGTTCTCCACCGGGGCGCAGACCGCCTGGACCGGGCCGGCCGGGAGTCCCGGGTTCCGGCAAACGCTGGCGGGCCTGCCGTGGCAGGACGGCAGCACGAACTTCACCGCGGGACTGAGGGCGGGCGCGGGCGTCGCGAACGCGACGACCGAACCCCGGTCGATCGTGGTCTTCCTGTCCGACGGCCGGGACAACCACCCGCTGGAGGACTTCGAGGGCGTCCTGGCCGGGGTGCCGGAGCGGGTGGACGTCCACACCGTGGCGTTCGGGCCGGACGCCACCTGCGGCGACGGCGCGCGAAGCCTGAAGCGGATGTCCGACGCCACCGGCGGCGCCTGCGTCCACGCCCCCGACTTCCGCGACCTGCCCGCCGCGCTGGGGACGCTGTTCCCGTCCGAACTGCACCACCTGACGCTGACCGTGGACGGCGGTCCCGAGCTGCCGATCACCGACATCACCCCGGCACTGCCCCAGCCCGGTCCCCGCCAGGTCCGCTACACCGTCGAGACCCCGCCGCTGGACGTGGGCGACCACCCGCTGTGCGTCACCGCCCACGGCGGCGACCACGTCGGCCAGGGCAAGGTCACCGACTGCACCAACGTGATCATCCTCGAACCCACGCCCAGCGCCACCCCGACCACCGGCACGACCACGGACCCGCCCACGAGCACCACCCCCGGCAGCCCGCCACCGGCCGCGGCCCTTCCCGGCAACCGGCAGGTCAGCGTCATCCCGCGCGGCGGCGTGGACACCGGTGACGGGTCGACGGCGCCGTGACCACCCGCACGCGCGCCATCATCGCCGCCACCGCGGCCGCGCTGCTGATCGCCGGCCTGTCCACCGCGAGGCTGCTCTGGTCGCCGGGCGACGACGGCCCGACCGGTCACACCGTCGGACAGCCCGCCGCGGCGTCACCACCGGCCGTGTCCGACGCGGTACCGGTCGAGGTGCGCATCCCCGCCCTCGGCGCCCGCTCCAGCCTGGTCCCGCTCGGGCTCGACGCCGACGGCACCGCCGAGGTCCCACCGCTGGACCGACCGCTTCAGGCCGGCTGGTACAAGCACGGTCCCGCACCGGGTGACACCGGGCCCGCCGTCCTGCTCGGCCACGTCGACGGCCGGGGAGAACCCGGCATCTTCCACGACCTGGCGAAGCTGGTCCCGGGCGACCGCGTCGAGGTCGTCCGCCACGACCGCACCACCGCCACCTTCACCGTCCGCCGGGTCGACCGCGTGCCCAAGGACCGCTTCCCCACCGACACCGTGTACGGCGAAACCGCCACGCCACAACTGCGCCTGATCACGTGCGGCGGCGCCTTCGACCCCTCGAGCGGCGACTACCGGGACAACGTCATCGCCTACGCCGACCTGGTCTGAGGTCGCGGCGCGGCCTCCGCGCAGGGGTGTCGGCCGACAGTGGGGACGTCCGGCCGCTCCCGGGCCTCGCCGCCCGGTGCGCGGCGAGGCCCGGTTCGTCACGTCGCGGGGAGGATCTCGACGTACCCGTCGGTTCCGTTCACGCGGAGCCGCTGCCCGTCCCGGATCGAGCGCGTGGCGTTCTCCACCCCGACCACGGCCGGCAGGCCGTACTCCCGCGCGATCACCGCGCCGTGGGTCATCAGGCCCCCGACCTCCGTCACCAGGCCCGTGATCGCGACGAACAGGGGCGACCAACCGGGGTCCGTGTGGGCCGTGACCAGGATGTCGCCCGGTTCGAGGTCGGCCTCCGCCACGTCCAGGACGACACGGGCGCGCCCTTCGACCGTCCCGGCGGACACCGGGAGGCCGACCAGCGCACCGGCCGGCAGGTCGTCGCGCCGGTACACCCCGGCGACGGCCTCGCCATCGGACGTGAGCACGCGGGGCGGGGTGAGCGCCTGGTACGACCTGAACGCCACCTCGCGCCGGCGGACGAGCCCGTCGTCGACCCGGTGCGTGCGCACGACGTCGTGGAGTTCCTCGAACCTCAGGAAGAAGACGTCCTCCTCCCGGCGGAGCACACCGGCCCGCACCAGGCGCTCGGCCTCGGCCAGCAAGGCCCGCTTGTAGACGGAGTAGCGACTGACCATGAAGTACTTGGGGTACTCCCGCCACCCGGTGAACGTCCGGACGCGGTCGATCATCCGCTTGGTCTCCTCGGCCTTCCGCTCCCCGTCCGGCAGGGCTCGCAGGCGCTCCAGGATTTCCCGCTCCTTCTCCCACGCCTCCTGCCGCCCTTGTCCGAAGCGGCGTCCGGCGGCGCCCGGCTCGAAGTTCCCGACGTTGGTCAGGATCACGGGCAGGAGCGCGGTGGGGCGTTCGCCCCACCGCGGCCTCGTGATGTCGATCTCGCCGACGCAGCGCATGCCGTACCTGTCGAGGTAGGCCCGGATGGCATCCCGTGCTTCCCGCCCGCCCGCGAGCCCGACGAGCTCGTCGAGGAAGCCCTCGTCGTCGACACCGCGCAGGAAGTCGACGACTTCGGGGTGCGGGCGGATCACGTCCGCGACGTCGAGGAGCGACAACCCCATCTCCGACGTGACGTTGTGGGGGACGGACCGCGTGAGCGCGTCGGCCGCGTTCTTCTCGCCCAGCCAGTCGTGCAGTCGTTCGTTGAGCCACCACGTCGCCTGCATCGCCGCCGTGATCACCCGGGTGCTCAGCGGATCGAACAGCGTCCTCCTCAGCTCCTGGACGTCCGCCAGGATGAAGTCGAGCAGTTCCGGGCCGGACTTCGTCCGGATGTCGCGTTCCACCGCGGCGACGGACGCCTCGCCGCGCCCGATCAGCTCGGTGACGACGGCCGGGTCGGTCTCGATCTCGACCGGCGCGACACCGGGGATCGACTCGGCGGGAGCGTCGTCCGGGAGCGACGGGACGAAGCCGTCGCGTTCGAGGACGGTCCTCAGCGCGTCCCCGATCAGCGGGTCGGACTTCCCCACGACCTCCAGGAAGCCGGCGCGGCTCGTGGGCGACGCCAGCAGCCCGGTGACGTCGACGAACAGCCTGCCACCCGCCTCGGCCATGGGGCGGGGCGTCGTCAGCTGCCACAGGGACAGCCCCAGTGGCTTCATGGCGTCGGTCATCATCTGCTGGTGACCGACGGAGACGTAGACGTGGTTCTCCCCGTCGTCGGTCTCGGGGATGGGGAACAGCGTGGTGATCGGTCGGCTCTGGACGACCAGGAAGTCGTCGTCGACCAGGCACCACTCGATGTCCTGGGGGCGGCCGAAGTGCGCTTCGATCCGTCGGCCGAGCCGCACGAGCCGCACGACCTGCGCGTCCGTCAGTGCCGGCTGGTTTTGCCGCGCGGGCTCGATCGCCTGTTGCCGCGTCCCGCCGGCCGGTGAGGCGCGGAGGGCCAGTTCCTTGGTGGCGACCACCTTGGCGGTGACCTCGTCGTCGCGCACCCGGTAGGCGTCGGCGTTCACCAGGCCGGAGACCAGGGCTTCGCCGAGGCCGAAGCCGGCCTCGACGGAGGCGACCTTCCGGTCGGACGTGACGGGGTCGGCCGTGAACAGGACACCGGCCGCGTGCGGGAAGACCATCCGCTGCACGACCACGGCCATGTGGACCTCGCGGTGGTCGAAGCCGTTGCGCAGCCGGTAGGTCACCGCCCGCTCGGTGAACAGCGAGGCCCAGCACCGGCTGACGTGCCGGAGGACCGCCGCCGGTCCCAGGACGTTCAGGTACGTGTCCTGCTGGCCGGCGAAGGAGGTCCCCGGCAGGTCCTCCGCCGTCGCGCTGGAGCGGACGGCGCAGGCGACTTCCCCGCCGAGCCGGGCGGACGCGCCGCTGATCGCCGCCGCCACGTCGTCGGGGACGGCGATCCCCTCGACGATCCGCCGGACCTCCGCGCTGCGCGAGCGGATCTCCTCCCGGTCGTCGGGGTCCAGGCGGGACAGCAGGTCCAGCCGGTCGCCCATCGACGGCGCGTCCTCCACGACCCGCCGGAAGGCGTCGGTCGTCACGCAGAACCCGGCCGGCACGCGGATGCCTTCGATCCGCGAGAGTTCTCCCAGGTGCGCGGCCTTGCCGCCGACCACGGCGACCTGCGTCCGGTCGACCTCCCGGAGATCGAGCACGTAGCTGCCCACCCCATCCACCTTCCCCTTCGCCCGTCGGGCGTCGGTGGCAGATTCTGCGGCCCACCCCGCGTCTTGCGGCAAGACCCCCCGTGCGCTATATGTTGAAAATGGCAAGAGGCGTCGAACACCTTTGCCTTTCTCTTGTCTTGTTCCCACGAGCGCGGGTAGTCGGTTCGAGGGTCGGCACGACCACTCGTTGCCGCTGACCGCCATGGCCGCTGTTCGATCCGGTGTGCACCGGTCGCGTGGACGACAGCGGAATTCGTCGAGGTGGCCGCGCGAATCGAGTACGTGACCACGCTCGCGTCACGGCTGAACGCCCTGCCCTTCGAGACAAGGCCGGCCGCGCGGCCTGCTGCCCGGGATCGTCGGCAAGCAGGTGCCGGACCCCGTCACCGTCCACCCGCCCTCCTGCACCGACCACGGGGCGGCATCCACCCGGGCGACGGCGTCCTGATCGGCCCGAAGACCACCCTGATCTCCTCCGACCACCCCCTCAGGGCATCGGAACGCGGCGAATTCGCGCGCGAGCACTGGAACGGCTGGACCCGAAAGCCGGGCAGGACGGGGTCGGCCACGTCGCCCGGGGCGCGGCGGCGTCCGCCGCGACCTTCGGCGGCCACACCGGGATCGGTGACAACCTGCAAGCCTCACAGCGGTGTGTGAACGACATCGAAATGGGTAGGCACCCGATATCACCCGCCAGGGTGAAGACGGGGATGTTCACCAGTGGTGTCAGTGGAGTCGGTAGCGGTCGGTGACATCCAGGTCGTCCGGGTCACCGGGGAAATCGGCCTGGCACCAGGGACCTGGTGTGGTCGGAACTCCTGCTCTGGCTCGACAACGCGGAATCGGCCCTCGTGGCGGACCTGACCGGCGTGACCTCCATGGCGGCCGCGGGCGTGCACCTGCTGGACGTGGCCCACAACGCCGGACGCCGCGGCGTCCGGTTCGCCCTGATCGCCGGCGACGACACCGCGCTGTCCACGCTCCACCTCACCGGCGTGGACTCCGCGATCCCCGTGCACCCCGATCCGGACCACGCGATCGCGGTGCTCCGGCAGGCCACCGTGCTCCCGGTGCGCGCACCGTCCGACACCGCCGAGCACCGGAGAGACCCGCACCGGGAGCGCGCGGGCTGACACCCCTGTTCCGCCGGGCGCGGCCGACACCGCCGACACCGGGCAGAATCCCCACGTCACCGCCGGGGTGACCGGTGCGGTTGAGGAGCGATGATGACGCGACCGGGTGAACCGCGACGGGAACCGCTGATCACCGCGGCGGTGCTGTGGGCGTCGGGAGCCGCCTGGTACCTGCTCTCGGAGGCCGTCGCGGCGTCCGCCTTCCCGGGTTACAGCTACGCGCACGACTACATCAGCGACCTCGGCGCCGTGCGGCAGGACCCCCTCGACACGCACCTGCCCGACTCGCCCCTGGCGGAGGTCATGAACCTCGGCTTCCTGCACCAGGGCGTGTTCTTCCTGCTCGGTGCGGTCTTCGCCGCCCGGGCGCTGCCCGGTGGCCGGGGCCGTCCGGCCTTTCTCGCACTGGCGGTCGCGCACGCGGTCGGCAACGCCCTGGTCGCCACCTTCCACAGCGGTCGCCAGGTGGAGGGGGTCGTCGCGGCGCTCCACCCCACCGGCGCGGTGATGGCGATCCTCGGCGGCAACCTGGCGACCGTCGCCGCGGCCCTCCTGCTCCGCCGGCACCCCACGGCCCGCTTCGCCCGCGTCGCCGGCTTCGCGTTGGGCGCCATCGGCCTCATTTCACTGCTGGGGCTGGGGGTCGACACCGTCACCGGGGCGGCCGTGCTGTTCGACGACGGCGCCTGGGAGCGGGGCTCCGTCTACGCGATCACCGCCTGGCAGCTCGTCGCCGCGACGGTCGTCCTCACCGCCAGGTGCTCCGGGACGGGCGAGGTCGCCGCGCGGTAGGCGGTCGGGTCGTCCGCGCCGACCAGCGTGGGACGTCCGGCGGAACCCGGACGACCGACCTGCCCCCTCCCCGACGCCGCCCGCCGGGAGGGGGCCGTTGCGCCGAGCCCGTCGCCGACGGGCGGAAGACCTGTTCGCCCCAGTTCAGGCGAAGCGCCGGCGGGTACCCGGGAGGGGGACACTCTCCGACATCGCGGGCGTGAAGGCCCGTTCACCAGAGTTGGACCGGCATCCCGAGGTGACGCCTTGGCCGATCAAACCCGAAATACTTTCATGTCCGAGTCGCCCGACCGGACGCGCCGCCGCCCGGTGGGAGCACCGTCGCCCGCCCGCGGATCACGCGCCGGGTGGGCGATGATAGCCGTCTTCGTCGTGGCCTCGGTGGTGCTGCTGCTGGTCGCCGCCCTGGTGCTCGCCCCGTTCGCGTTCACCGACCCCGACGTGCTCGACGGCCCCTTGCCGACGCTGCCGCTGCTGGCCCTGCTGATCGTGCCCCTGTCCGTGGCGGCGCTGACCGCGATCGCCGGCACCGCGCTGGTGGGCACCGGCCCGAGGGCCGGGCGCATGCGCCGCGAACTGTCGCTGCGGTGGGACCCCAAGGCCGTCAAGAAGGGGGTCGCGCTGGGATTCGGCGGCCTGCTCCTCGCGCTACCCGCCGCAGCGCTGTGGACCGCCTGGACCGGCGACGAGCGGACCTCCTCCGCCGTGGGAGAGGAGTTCACCGACAGACTGCTCTCCCCCGGCACCGCCCTCGTCGCGTTCGCAGCCCTGTGGCTCCTCGCCCCACTGGCCGAGGAGGTCCTCTTCCGCGGCGTGCTCTGGAGGGCGCTGGAGCACTGGCGCTGGAACCGCTGGCTCATCTTCACCGCCACCACCGCGCTCTTCGCCGTCGCCCACCTGGAACTGCTGCGCACTCCCCTGCTGCTCCTGCTGTCCACCCCCATCGGCCTGGCGCGGGTGTTCACCGGGAACCTGCTCGCCTGCGTGGTGGCCCACCAGGTCAACAACTTCCTCCCCGCGACAGCGCTCCTGCTCACCACCACCGGCGTGTGGTGACCCGCCCGGGAGCCGCTCGCGGTTCCCGTCGATCCCGGTCCGCCGGAATCACGCGATCGCCCCACACCGTTCCGGAGGAACGACCCGATCGACGCGGTCGGGACAGGCGCGTCCGGTGGCCTGCCGTCGGGCGGCGGCGCTATGGTGGTTCGGTGAGTGGTATCTGAGAACTCGGGTGTGAGTGACCCGCGCCGTGGTGGATCGGCGCAGGTTCGCGCCGCCTTCGCGGCGATTCCCCCTCCGCGCGGTGTCCGCGCGTTCCCGAGATCCGGAGTCACTTCCCCATGTCTTCCCCCATTCGCCGTGGGCGCGCGCCCGAAATCGGCCGGTCGCGTCGGCTGGTCCTGGTCTTCCTCGCGTTGTTGCAGTTCCTCATCGCGGTCGACGTGACCGTGGTGAACATCGCCCTGCCCGCCATCGGCGGTGATCTCGGCGTCGACGCGCGCCACCTCACCTGGGTGGTCACCGGCTACACCGTCGTCGGCGGCGGTCTGCTCATGGCGGGCGGGCGGATCGCCGACCTGTTCGGCAGGCGCAGGACGCTGTTGGTCGGCGCGGTGCTGTTCGGCGTGGCCTCGCTGGGCGCCGGTGTCGCCCCGTCGCTGCCGCTGCTGGTGCTCGCCAGGTTCGGGCAGGGGGCCGGCGAGGCGCTCGCCCTGCCCGCCGCCATGTCGCTCCTCGCCCTGCTGTTCCCCGGGGCGCGGGACAGGTCCCGGGCGCTGGGCGTGTGGGCGGCGGTGGCCAGTTCCGGCCTGGTGCTCGGGTTCCTGGTGTCCGGGCTGATCACCGAGCTGCTGCACTGGCGGTGGATCTTCCTGGTCAACCCGCCCCTGGTCGCCGTGGTGGTCGGCGCGTGCCTGCTGCTGCTCCCGCGGGACGGCGCGCCGTCCCGCGCGCCGGTCGACCTGCCCGGCGCGGCGCTGCTCGTCGCCGCTCCGCTGCTGCTCATCTTCGGGGTCATCCGGTTCGGCGACGAGGACCCCGACCCGGCGCTCGCCGGCGTGGTGGTGGTGGCCGGGCTGCTGTGCGTCGCCGCGTTCCCGGTGGTCGAGCGGAGGACCGCGCACCCACTGGTGCCGCTGCCGTTCCTCCGCCACCGCGAGCGCGTCCTGGCCAACGGGGCGACGGCGCTGTTCAGCGCGGCGCTGTCCACGACGTTCTTCCTGATGACGCTGCACCTCCAGGAGGAGCGCGGCCTGACGCCCATCGCGGCGGGCGCGGCGTTCCTGCCACTGGCGGTGACGCTCGTCGTGGCCACCGTGGTCGTGCCCAGCATGATCGCGCGGCTGGGGTTCACCCGGACCGCGCTGCTCGGCATGGCCACCACGGGACTGGGCATCGGCGTGCTCGCCCTGACCCCGGACACCTCCCCGCTCGTGGTCTCGGTGTTCCCCGGCACCGTGCTCGTCGCCTTCGGCATGGGCGTCGGGCTGGTGGCGCTGCAGAACGCGGCCCTGCGCGGGGTCACCGACGCCGACGCGGGCGTCGCCTCGGGGGTGCAGCGCTGCGCCGACCAGCTCGGCGGCGCGAGCGGCATCGCCCTGTACGTCGGGGTCGGCTTCTCCCCGCTGCCGGCACAGGGTACCGACCCGTTCCTGGTCTCCTACGGACTGGCGCTCGTCGGCATCGTCCTGGCCGTCGCCACCGTGCCCCTGCTGTCGCGCCGCACCACGCCCACCGGTGCCTGACCGACACCGCGCAGCCGGGGCGGGCCGCGGCGCGGCCCGACACAGGTCCTAGGGTTCCCGCACCCGGGACCTGAGCACGTCGAACTCGCACCCCGGCGCGTCCGGGTCGAAGCCGTGCTCGATCAACCAGCGCGACGCCGCCAGGCTGCGCAGCGACCACCAGGCGCGGATCACGTCCCGGTCCGCGCCGGGGCCGTAGCCGGCGAGCAGGTCGTCCAGGCGTTCCTCGTGCCCGAGCGTCAAGGTGGCGAGGTCGGACATGGCGTCGCCGGGGGCCGCCTCGGACCGGTCGATGACGCCGGTGACCTCGTCGCCGTCGACGAACACGTGCGTTATCTGCAGGTCGCCGTGGATGAACACCGGTTTCCGCGGCCGGAGCGCGGCCTCGGCGATCTCGCGGTTGCGCCGGACCACCTCGGCGGGCAGGACGGCGCTGGCGAACAGCCACGCGCACTCGCCGTCGAGCTCCGCCGCCACGTCGTCGAGCCCGCGCCCCGGCCACGGCGGCAACGGCGCGTCGTGCAGCCTCCGCACGACGGCGCCCACCGCGGCCCACGCCGCCGAGGACGCGGCCGACGGTTCACCGAGGACGCCGAGCGCCGTGCCGGGCACGGCGGCGATCGCGAGCACGGGCGGCTCGTGCCAGAGGACCGCCGGGGTCGGCACGGGCGCCAGTGCCATCGCCCGCACCCCGACGTCGGCGTGCGCCGGGTCGACGTCGACCTTCAGGAACACCTCGCCGACGCGCAGCGTCGCGCGCTGCCGGTGGGCGACGACGACTTCGACCTCTTCCACACCCGCCATCCTGGCGCGGACGGCCGCCCGCGTCGCCGGATTTGCGGGCTGCGGTGGCGGGACGCCGCCGGTCCCGTTCACCTGACGGGTGCGGACGGGGTCCCGCACCGCAGGACCACCGCCTCCCCCGGGCCCGTGGTCGCGAGTCGCGACCACGGGCCGGTCCACCTCGGCGAGCCGGTCCACCTCGGCGAGCCGGTTCAGCCGCGCAGGCTCCACTGCTGGTTGGCGCCGCCGCCGCACGACCACAGGATGATCCTGGTCCCGTTCGCGGTGGCAGCGCCGTTGGCGTCCAGGCACAGCCCGGACTGCACTCCCGTGATGGTGCCGTCGGCGTTGACGTTCCACTGCTGGTTGGTCTGCCCGTTGCAGTCCCAGATCACCACCGCGGTGCCGTTCGCGGTGCCCTGGTTGTCGGCGTCCAGGCACTTCGTCCCGGACACCTGCAACTGCTTGCCCGGGGTGTGGGTGAAGCGCTGGTTGACGCCGCCGTGGCAGTCCCACAGTTGCGCCTGGCTGCCGTTGGTCGCGGCCGTGCCGGGGATGTCGACGCACCGGCCGGACTGACCACCGACGATGGTGACGCCCTGCTGACCGCCGCCCTGCCGTCGAACGATCGACTTCGACTCGGGCGACCGGTTCCCCTGTGCGTCCACGACGTGGAGCCGGTAGTCACCGGACGCGGACGGCACGTCGATGGTCGTCGCGGTGCCGCTCGCCCTGGTCATCGTCGGGCCGACGGCGAAGGTGGTCGTGCCCGCGGGGGCCAACCAGACCGCCTTGGTCGCGTCGCCGGCGCTCCGGACGGGGATCGACGGACTCCCGGAGCCGACGAACGTACTGGCAGGCAGGACGTGGTCCGGCAGGGAGAGGTTGCCCCGCGGGACGATGTCCCGGTACGAAGCCTCCAAGCCGGAGTTCACGGCGATGGCGTAGGCCGCCGCCGGCCACACGTAGTCGGCGTAGACGAGGATGTCCTGGATGGTGCTGTTCGGCAGGGTCTTCTGGGAGACCTTGTCGATCGGCCCGTAGGTCTGCGTGATGCTCAGGTCGTGCTTGCGCCCGAAGTCGTCGGAGTTGACGAGCCACGTGACGTTCTTGTCCACGCTCAGGACGTTGTCGCGGAAGGTGATGTGGGCCGAGCCCTCGTCGGGGTGGAGCCCGTACTTGTGACCGGCCGGGACGCCTTGCAGGTAGTTGCCGGTGATCGTGGTTCCCGGCTGGCTGCCCAGCGTGTAGATGGGCGCCGTGTCGCCGAGGCGCTGCACCGTGTCGACGATGTGGTTGTGGCTGATGGTGTTGTTCTTCGCCGTGGTCGTCGGCCGGCCGGGGACGATCGAGCCCGCCGATCCGTCGAAGTTCCACCACCCCCAGCCGAGCGTGATGCCCGACCACGGGCTCTTCTCGATCCGGTTGCGCTGCACCGCGAGGCCGTCGACGAAGTACGCCGAGATGGGGCTGTGCCCGTTGAACAGCACGGCGCTGTCGTAGAGGTGGTTGTTCCTGATCTCGATGTTCCTGGGCAGCCCTTCGACCCGGGCGGAGTACTTCTCGCCGTTGGTCGCCGTGTGGTCGCCGATGTAGACGTGCTGGGGATGGCCCACGGTGATGGCGGACCCGGCGATGTCGTTGGTGTGGTTGCCGGTCAACCGCGCGTCCTGCACGTCGTTGACCATGTTGATCCCGTCGGCACCGGTGTGCTGGACCCGGTTGCGCTCGAGGTGGATGCGGTCGGCGTTCTCCACCTGGATGATGCCCGGCGCGACGTCGACGTTGCGGTAGTGGTAGACGTGGAAGTTGCCCTTCACGTACTGGGTGTTGCCGAGGTTGCCCTGCTGGGCCTGCTTGAACGCGGAACCGGCCACGGTGAACAGGTTCCAGTCGGAGTGCTGCACCGTGAGGCCGGAGAACGTGATGTTCCGGACGTGGTCGGTCGTCGAGGTGCCGGCGATCCGGAGCACGGTGGACACGTTGTTCGGCGCGTGGACCGTCGCCGTCGCCATGTTCTCGGAGTCGCCCTTGTGGTAGTACAGCGTCTTCCCGGTCCTGTCGAAGTAGAACTCGCCCGGCGAGTCGAGGAACTCGTAGGCGTTCATGAACTTGTGGCTCCCGCCGACCTGGTGGTTGCCGTTGAACGCGCCCTGGGCGATGGCCGCGCCCGGTTGGTGGAAGAGGGCCACGCGGTTGGCGCCGTCACCGCTCGTGGTGACCTGGCGGACTCCCGCGATGGCGGTCGTCCAGGTCGTCGCCGTCTCGATCTCGATGTCGTCCGGGTTGCGGGAGATGGCGGGGAGGTCGCCCGGGGCGTACTTGGCGCCGTCGCACTGCGAGCCCGATTCCCGCGCCCAGGAGGCCTGCCCGGCGTTGACGGTGTACGTGCCGTGGCACCCCTGCGAGTCCACCGTCTTGGCGGCCATGAACGCGCGCTTGTCGTTGACGTAGAGCGCCCGCAGCTTGTTGGCGCGGTCGAGCGGCGCCTTCCAGATGTTGCCGCCGTGCTGCGTCCACCCGGTCACCCGCACACCGCCGCTCAGCACCGGCGTCTCGGCCCGGTAGGCGGCGTACACGACGCGGTAGCCGTTGGTGCCCGAGTCGCCCGGCGTGAACTCCACGGTGCTGCCCACCGGGTAGTCGCCGCCCCGGAGGTACACGTGGATGTCGCCGGACATGTTCGCGTTCACCGTGCGAACGACGTCACGCGCGCGCCGCAGGGTCCTGAACGGCGCCGTGAGCGTCCCCGGGGCGGCGTCGTCGCCGTCGGGGGCGACGTAGTACGTCGCCTGGGTGGCGGCCGAGGCCCGGAAGCCGTCCCCGGAAGTCGGCAGCAGCGCGGCGGACACGAACACCGCGATCGCCACCAACGACCTCACGACGGTATTGGCTGGTTTCACCTTCTTGCCCCTTCGGCTCGGTTCCGATCGGATGTGCTCGTCGCGCACGCTGTCGTCGCGCGCCTGGCGCGCCGATGGGCGCCTCCTCCGACGGGGCGGGTGCGCCGGCGAGAGCCGCCACGCGCGCTCGGGGTGCCGCAGCAGCGCTCTCCTGCCGATAGGCCGGGTCCAGCCCTCATGGCTCTCCACTTCGCTGTGGCAACCGGGTGACACCCGCGAGTCGATCCGGGCGGGACCGCCCCGGGCGGACGAACGGCACCGGTCCCGGCCCCCGTCGTGGCCGCGACGATCGCGGTCCGACGGCAGTCGCGGCAGCGCCCGGCGGACGGGGTCGAATCCCACCCCGTGACGACGCGACCGGGTGTCACGCCCATGGAACTACGGCCGACCAAGACGGGTCAACGCTAAATGTGAGCGTTAACTTTGAGCAATTCGCCTACGCGGAGCGGAACTGGTCTCCCGGCTCGACACGACAAGACGACTGACGCTCGTGGCCGTGATCGCGCGCCCTGCGCGTTCCCGTCCACCCACGCCGAGCCTGGATGTTAGCGCTAACGCCAGGTGGAACCGGCAGTGGCAGCCGGTCCGCGTCGGCCATCCGGCATCCCGCCGGCGGACACGCGCCCACCGGGTGCGGGGTTCCTCGGCACCGCCGTCGGAACACCCGGTGGGCGCGTGTCCGGTCCTCGGGTCAGGCCGGGGTGCGCAGGGTCCACAGCTGGTCGGACTGCCCGGAACAGGCCCACAGGGCCAGCCTCGTGCCGTTGGCGGTGCCGTGCCCGACCGCGTCCAGGCACAGGCCGGACTGCGCGTTGGTGATCGTCCCGTCGGCGTTGGCGTGCCACTGCTGGTTGGTGCCGCCGTGGCAGTCCCAGATCGCCACCTGCGTGCCGTTGACCGTGCCGCGACCGTAGGCGTCCAGGCACTTGGTGCCGTGGACGGCGAGTCGCCCGGCGGAGTCGTGCGTCCACGTCTGGTTGGGCCCGCCGTGGCAGTCCCACAGCTGGAGCTGCGTGCCGTCGGCGGTCGTCGAGCCCGGCACGTCGGGGCAACGCCCCGATCCCACGCCGACGACCTGCCTGCCCTGCGGGGCAACGGGGTCGCCGATGCTCCCGGGCACGGCGCGCAGCGCGGCGTACCAGGTCGCCGCCATCTTGTCGTAGCCGGTGGCGGTGGGGTGGACGCCGTCGATCAGGTCGGCCGTCGTCAACGCCGCGTGCATGTCCACCAGGCGCACGCGCTTGCCCGCGTCGGCCTTGCTCCGCACCATGCCGGGGATCGTGGCGTTGAAGGCGCGGGCGGCGGCCTCCTGGCCGGGGTTGGCCAGTGGGGTGATCGTCGCGACGAGCACGTCGGCGTTCGGGGCGGTCGCGGTGATGCGGTCGACGAGCGCCGACAGCCGGGCGGGCGCGTTCGCCACGTCGCGGTTCTGGAGGATGTCGTTGGTGCCGATGTGCAGCAGCACGGTGCGCGGGGTCGTGTTCCGCAGCCAGGTGGCCACGTTCGCGTCGATCTGGTCGATGCGCCGGCCCGGGTGGCCCTGGTGGTCGTGGTCGCCGAGCGAGCCGGAGCCGTTGAACTGGGAGCCGACGAAGTCGACCCGGTAGTTGCCCGACGCGAACCGCTGCCACAGCCCGATCCGGTAACCGCCGGGCACCTGCGTCCCCTCGGTGATGGAGTCGCCCAACGGCATCACCCGCACCCCGCCGTTGGACTCCGCGGTGGCGGGACCGGCCGGCAGCAGGGCGGCGGTGATCAGCGCCGCGACACAGGCGGCGAGTCTGCTGAGGTGTTGTCGCACTTGTGCTCCTCGGGTCGGGCCGCGGTCCGACAGGCGTGCCGGACCGCGGCCGGGTCACGAACTCGTGGCGGGATCGGGCGATGCCCCACTGCCGGTCGCCGCCGCCGGCGCCGGGGCACGTGCCATGACGGCACGCGCGCGGTCCGATCAGGTCGGTGCGCGCAGGCGGGGAGGTCGGCCTGCGCGCGGTGGGTCGGGCGCGCGGGCTCCACTGCTGGTTCGTGCCGCCGTGGCGGTCCGGGTGATCGCCGCGGTGCCGTTCGCGGTCCCGTCGCCACTCGCGTCCGGGCACTTGCCGCCCCCACCACCAGTTGCTCGCCCGAGGTGCGGGTCCGCCGCTGGTTGGCGCCGCCGGCGCAGTCCCACAGCCGGGCCCGGGCGCCGGGCGGCCGGTTGCCGTTGGCGACGACGGCGTTGCCGGGCACGACGTCGCCCCGGTCGCCGTCGGTGATGTCCGGGCTGTCGAACGGCCGGACCGGTCGGTCAGGACGGCAGGGCGTGCAGTCGTCCCGGTGGCGTGGCGACGCCCTGCACCACCCCCAGCAGCCGCTGCCCGGCGCGTTCCGGACGGACGTGCGGACCTTCGGTCACCGGGAGGACGGGCCGGCGGGACGCGGTGATCGCCTCCTCGTTCACGCGCACGCCCAGCCCGGGGCTGTCGCCCAGGACGAACGCCCCGTCCTCGACGTGCAGGTCGATCGAGATCCCCGACGGCGGCTGGAGGTCCTGCAACTCGCTGACCAGGTGGTTCGGCACGGAGGTCGCGGCGTGCAGCAACCCGACCGGCGTGTTGCCGATGGGGCTGACGGGCAGGTCGTGGGCGTGGGCGAAGGCCGCGACCCGCAGGAAGTGCGTGACACCCCAGGCCGCCGCCGCCTGCACGACGTCGATCGCCCCCGCCGAGATCAGCGGGCGGTACTGCTCGAGACCGGTGAGGTTCTCGCCGCTGGCGACCGAGGCGCGGACGCCGCGGCTGACGGCCGCGTGCCCGGCCGCGTCCCACCGCCGGACCGGCTCCTCGATCCAGATCAGGTCGAGCACCCGTTCCAGCTCGCCGACGTGGCGCACCGCCTGCTTGCGGGTCAGCGCCTCGTTGACGTCGAGCATCAGGCCCGGTCGCGCGCCGCCACCGGCGTCGGAGAGCACGTCGCGCACCAGGATGAGCCGGTCGCGGTCCCGGTCGACGTCGAGACCCCCCTTGATCTTCGCCACCCGCAGCCCGCGGTCGGCGTAGGTCTCGTACAGGGCGACGAGCTCGTCGTCGCCCAGCCCGATGTCCACGCCCGAGGCGTAGGCGGGCACGCGGCGGTCCCGTCCGCCGAGCAGCCGCCAGAGCGGTTCCCCGGCGGCCTGCGCCTTGATGTCCCACAGCGCGGTGTCGAGCGCGCCGATGGTGCCGAACACCGCGCCCGCGTGACCGGCCTTGAACACCTGGCGCAGCATCCGGTCGTACAGGGCGGTGACGCCGCGGGGGTCCTCGCCCTCCACGGCGGCGAAGACCGAGTCGATCTCGACGTGCGGTCCGAGTCCGACGCCGGTGATGCCCACGTCCGTGTCGACGAGGACGACGGGCACCCGGACGACGCCGTCGGCGAAGACGCCGTTGGCGTCGCCGACCGGGCGGCCCCAGTCCTGGACGGTCGTGAGGGTCCGGTAACCGGTGATGCGCATTGTCACCCCTTCGTGGCCCCTGCGGTGACGCCGTCGGCTGTCCGGCGCCGCAGGAACAGGTAGACGACGAGGACGGGTACGGCGGCGACCAGCCCGAGGACAGGGCCGACCCCGGGACCACGGCAGCCGACCACGTGCGCGCTGCTTCATCGCCGCCCACTCCCCGGACGACGGCCGGGCGACTGGGCGCTCGGCGCGATCGACCCGCGAACCCGATTCGCACGACGTCTCCGCGGGAAGGCGGCGACCGGTCCCACCGAGGCGTGGCCGGCGCGCCGGGCCGGCGACATCACCCCCTCCGCGCGGCCACTCCGCTGAGCGCCGTCGCGCTCGGGGCCGACGACTTCGGGTCACCATACCGATCCATCACTTCCAAGGGAACGATGAGTCGTACTCACCGGTTCGCCCACCGGAACCGCCGGAACCTTCCGGCGGACGGCACGGGTCCCGAGCTCCCCTTGACCGCACGGCCACGCGCGGGTTCCCGGGAGCACCGGGGAACGCGACCGAATGAGTCAGACCCATCGGCGGCGTCCCGGCGGAGGCGGGTCCATCACGTCCCGACGCCCGTCCGCCGGGGCCGCGTGGCGTCGCCCCGGCGGGCCGGTCCGACGACAGCGACAAGACATCGGGTCAATCGATCGAATCGCGTGACCGGCACGCAGCCCATCTCAAGACAGGGAGGATTCACCCTCCCCTGAGATGGGATGTCTTGCTAGCCTTCTGCGGCACACCTGCGCCGGACGTGGGGAGTTCGATGGCAGCGACCGGCACGATCCGGATCGACGCGCACCACCACGTCTGGCGGCTCCTGCCGGACGAACGCGCCCGCACGGGGCCGAGCCCCCGCCCGCACGACTGGCTGAACGCCGCCGACCTCGCCCCGATCCGCCGCGACTTCACCCTGCACGACCTGGCGTCCGCCGCCGAGGTGGCGGAGGTCGACCGGACGGTCCTGGTCCAGGTCGTCCCGGAGGTCGAGGAGACCGCGGACTTCCTGTCGCTGTCGGCCGGCGAGGGCGCGGGCCTGGTGGCGGGTGTCGTCGGGTGGGTCGACCTCACCGATCCGGGCGTCGCCGACGTGCTCGCCGCACTGCGCGCGGGCCCCGGTGGCGACCTGCTCGTCGGTGTGCGGCACCTGGTTCAGGGCGAACCGGACCCGCGGTGGCTGGCGCGGCCCGACGTCCGGCGCGGGCTGCGCGCGGTCGCGGAGGCGGGACTGGCCTACGACCTGCTCACCCTCGTCCACCAGTTGCCCGCGGCGATCGAGACCGTGCGCGCGCTGCCCGGTGCGACGTTCGTCCTGGACCACCTGTCGAAGCCCCCGATCGCCGCCGGCGTCCGCGAGCCGTGGGCGTCCCACCTGCGCGAGCTCGCCGCCGAGCCGAACGTCGCCTGCAAGTTGTCGGGCATGGTCACCGAGGCCGACCGGACCGGGTGGACCGTGGCCGACCTGCGCCCGTACGCCGACGCGGCGCTGGACGCGTTCGGCCCGTCACGGGTGATGTTCGGCTCCGACTGGCCGGTGTGCCTGCTCGCGGGCTCCTACGGGGAGGTCGTCGCGGCGGCCGAGGAGCTGACCGCGGGGCTGACCCGCGCCGAGCGCGACGAGGTGTTCGGCGGCACGGCCGCGCGGGTCTACCGACTGCCGGGCGAACGGCCGTGACGGCGCGTCCCGCCCACCCACCGGGATGTACGCTGGGCGGACAGCGGTGAGCCTTCCACTCCTCAGGCGACCCGTCACTAAGGAGCGGCCTTGACGGATGGCGCACTCGTGCCGGACGGCCCGACCGGGCAGCCGGACACCACCCCGGCGCCCGGTCCGTACCGGCCGGGTTACGAGCTCGTCGCGGAGCAGATCCTCCGGCTGATCGCCGAGCTGGGGTTGCGGCCCGGCGACCGGATGCCGACGGAGAACGAGCTGGCCGCCAGGATGGGGACCAGCCGGACGGTCGTGCGGGAAGCCGTCAAGATCCTCTCGGCGATCGGGCGGGTGCGGGCGCACAAGGGCCGCGGCCTCTACGTCACCGACGACGAGGGCATGCTCGGCTCCTCCCGCTGGGGGGGCTTCTTCCTGCCGACCAACCTCGACCACGTCTACATGCTCTTCGAGTTCCGCCGCGTCCAGGAGACCGCCGCCAGCCGACTGGCCGCGATCCACGCCACCCCCGCCGAGCTGCGCGCCATCGGCGCCGCCGCGGAAGCGTGCCGACAGGGCCACCTCAACGACCAGTCCGCGCTGTTCGAGCGCGGCGACGAGGACTTCCACCTCGCCGTCGCCGCGGCGTCGCACAACCAGTTCCTCGTCGCCGCCGTGCGCGAAGCGCGCCGCCTCCAGCGCCAGTCCAGCACCATCGGGTTCCACGGCACGGTCGGCGGACACGCGGCCGAGGCCGTCGAGGAGCACCTCGCGATCTACCACGCGATCCGCGACGGCGACCCCGACGCCGCCGCCGAGGCCGCCGGCGTCCACATCGACAACACCCTGCAGGACTACCGCAGCGAGATCCAGCGCCGCCTCTTCGGCTGACGCCCGAGCGCTGATCGGCCACGCGGCACCCGCTCGCCCGGCGACGGGCGGAGCACCCGAGCGGCGATCGCGCGTCTGGACCCGCCCGCCGGATGTGTGTTACAAATCATAGCGGCTCTACGAGCACGTGTATGACATCAAGCCCTCGGGCAACGACGCACCGGTCCAGCACGCGCACAGCCGCCACCGGTGCTCGGCGACACCCGCCGGACGCCGTTGATCTTCCCGCACGCCGCCGCGTAATCCAGTCAGTCGCCTTCATCTGCCCCAGAGGAGTGGCAATGCGGCACAGATGCGCGCGCCTCTCGTCGATCGTGGGATGCGCGTTGGTGATGACGGGGCTGGCTTCCGCGCCGGCGCCCGCGCACCCCGAGGGGTTCCACGTCCTGCTGTTCAGCAAGACGGCCGCCGGGGCCTACCGGCACGACTCGATCCCCGCCGGCATCGCGATGTTCGAGCAGCTGGCCGCCCGGAACGACTGGGAGCTGACCAGGAGCGAGGACTCGGCGGTCTTCAACGACGCCGCCCTCGCCACCTTCGACGTGGTCGTCATGCTCCAGACCTCCGGCATGGTGTGGGACAACGACGCGCAGCGCGCCGCCACGCAGAAGTACCTGCGCGGCGGCGGGGGCTTCGTCGCCATCCACAACGCGACGGACATGAACGTCGAGCAGCAGTTCCCGTGGTGGGACCAGATGCCGGGCGCCACCATGACGCAGCACTCGGCGACCGTGTCCGGCACCGCGAAGGTCGCCGACCGCGTCCACCGGTCCGGCACGGCGCTGCCGGACCGGTGGACGCGCACCGAGGAGTGGTACAACTTCACCCGCTCGGTCCGCGGCAACGCGCACGTGCTGGTGACCGCGGACGAGACGACCTACGACCCGGGTTCGAGCCGCATGGTCGCCACGTTCGCGCTCGGGTTCGCCGTCGCGTTCGCGTCCGGCTCGCGGACGTCGGGACCGGACGCGACGCAACGCCGGATCACCGAGCTCGAACAGGCCTAGGCACGATGCGACGTCGAGCAGGTCGGGACGTTGATCGAGCTCGCCAGGGGTGGCCGGGAACGCCTGGCACCGGTGCTGGAGGCGATGGCGAAAGCCCCTCCCCCGCACGACGCGGCGCCGCCGGCCGCGCCCGCGATCGACGAGGTGCGCGGCTGGCGCGACGTGGTGTCCGCGGAGGTGCGGCGGTACGCGGAGACCCCGTCCGCCGGCAACGGGGTGAACGTCGCCCGCACCGGGATGCGCACCGCCGTCGAGCAGCTCGCCGCCGCGGTCGACGGCTTCGCCGCCGCCGTCACCGCTCCCCCGCCACTGGCGGGCGAGCTGCTGACGCTGGCCGGCGCACAGCGCACCTTGGCGCTGCGGACCTGGTCGGTCGCCGCGCTCCAGCTCGACGTGATCAGCATCCACGCAGGCCAGGGGCACGTGCACGTGTACCTGCCCTCCGGTCCGGGCTCCGGCACCATCCCGGCCGACACGGCGCCGGAAGGCGGCGGGTGACCGCCGGACCGCCCCACCACGCAGGACCCTTGTTCGAGGACAACCGCCCCACCGGCATCGGGCGTCGATCGGCGCCGCCACCGCGCTGCTCCGCCACACCTCCATCGATCGACGAGGTGGTCCCGGAGTTCCGGCGCGTGGCGGACCTGGTGGGCACGACTCGCCGCCGCGCGGCCCACTACGCCGAATTGGACTGGACCATGATGCCGATCGGCGGTGCCCCGGACCGGCGCCGACAGGCAGCATGGCGTCGAACCTCGACCTCAGGGAGCCCCATGCGCACCGTTGCCGCCTTCCTCACCGCCGTCGCCTTCGCCGCCCTCGCCCCCGGTTCCGCGCAGGCCACGAACTGGATCACCATGGGCCCGTACCCGACGAAGGAGTCGTGCGAGGTCGACAAGAACCGCTATCACGTGATCTACCCCGCCTGGGGCTGCTACCAGAACGGCACCGACTGGTACTTCCAGTACAACAAGGTCTGATCAAGGCGTCCGCACGGCCGCCCGCCTTCTGCTCCTCCCCGCCCCCACGGCCTTCCCGACCCGTGCACCCGATCCCCACCGGCCCGAACCGCTCCCGCGGCGAACGTGGCCGCAAAAATCGGCCGCCCCGCGCCCGCGAAGACCGCCGCTCACACCCTCGGTGTCGCGACACGGTGTCGCGTCCCACCGTCGGCGGCTTGGCCCGGACGCGCGAGGCGACGACGCTTGTCACGTCCCACCACGGGACGACACCTCGTGCCTGTCGGACCGTCGCCACCCGACAGGTCCACCGAGTCGCACTCCGGACGCGCACACGACCCACATCGACGCGGACGCCACCCACAGCGGTCGCCCCGGCAGGCCGGTGACGACCGGACCGCGGCCGTCACCACCCCGGCAGCACCTGGCGCACCCGACCGGTGTGACCGAAAGGGGACCCCTCATGTCGCGCATCGCCACCCTGCTCGCCGCAGCACTGATCGCCGCCGCGTCCACGACGCTGGCCGTGCCCGGCAGCGCCGGCGCCGGCGGACTCGACCTCACGTGCGCGCCACCCAGCAGCGCCGGTCTGCGGTTCGACCCACCGGCGACCAACACGCCGCAGACCCTGACGCTCACAGCGTCCAGGCGGTACGGCCCCTGCGTCTCCCCCGCGCACCCGGACATCACCTCCGGCACCTCCGACGCCTCCGGCACGTTCCCGGGGGCCACCTGCCTGAGCCTGTTCGGCGCGAATTCGATCACCATCCACATCACCTGGAACAACGGGGAGACGTCGACCCTGTCCGGCAACAACGTCTCCAGCATGGCCGGCGCCACCCTGACGGTCGTCACGACCGGCACGGTCACCGCAGGCGCGTTCGCCGGCGGGACGTTCGTCCACACCGTCGTCTACCCCAGCCCGGAACTGCTCTTGTGCAATGTCGGACTGGGAACGCTGCCCAGCCTGTACGGCCAGGTCGTCCTGGAGATCCTCACGCCGTGAGCCGTGAGCCGTGAGTCGAGCGGTGCGTCCATCCCTTCGCGGATGATGCATATTTGTCCACACTGAAGGTATGAAGCGCACAAGCGTCAGAGCGACACGACGGGGACGGCGGTCGTCGGTGCTGCCGGGCCCCGCCACGAGGGGCCGGTCAGTCGCGCCCGCAGCGCGCGTCGATGACGGCCTGCGCGTCGTCCGGCAGCGTCTTCGGGTCGTCCAGGAAGCGTCCGGACTGGCAGATCCGGACGAGGGCGTCCCACACCTCGCGGTACAGGAGCGGATCTGCCCGCAGGTCCTCGGCCTGACGCGGTGTGAGGGGGAACTTGTAGTTGCCGTCCCAGTGGCCCTGCCCGACGTCGAGGTCGAGCAGGTGCACCGTCCCGCGCCGGACGATCGCGGGGGCCCAGTTCCAGTCGGAACCCCCCGGCCGGAAGACCTCCTCGTCGCCGTGGGGAGGCCGGAGGAAGACCGCCTGGTCGCTGATCACCCGTCGACGAGCGCCGAAGACAGGGTGATCCACACGACCGTGTCGTCCCGGACCCCCAGGTGCGTGGCCACCCGGCCGTTCGCGGGAGGCGCGGCGGGGAAGTCCCACGCCGCGGTCCGCGCGACGTCGGGGTCGTAGCGCGCGGCCGAGGGTTCGAGGGCACGCACCTCGTAGGCGCCGCCCAACGCGTCGACCACCACCTGGACCTCGACGCTGTCGACCGGTTTGCCCAGCGCGTTCGCGAAGGTCTCGTACGGAGCCGCTGCGAGCGGCGTGGACTTCGTGCGCCTCGACTTCGTCACGGCCCCATCCTCCCAGGGATGAGCACGACACCACGACGGGCTCCGGGTGTCGTCGCGGCGGGCGGGTGCCGACGCGGCACTCCTCGCGCGGGCCCTGCCCGGAGGAGGACTCCAGGGGCAACTGGATCTTCGGGCCCATCGCGGCCTGACCCGGCCCGGGGAGGGAGGGCGCACGGGCGCGTCCTCCCCTTCGTGGAGGTGGTGGCGTGGTGGCCCCCGCGGAGGCGGCGGTGGACGGCGGTCGACGCCGACCGGGATTGCGGGCGGACCTGAGGACGGCAGTGTTCGACGCCGCGGCCGCTCTGCTGATCACCGTCGCGGTGATGCCGTTCCTCGCCGACGCGGACGCCTACCTCATGTGCTGGCTGTGCCAGGCGTTCGACTGGACGGCGCTGCCGTGGACGTGGCTGACGACGATCCCGGGACCGGTCCGGTCCACTGCTCGGCCGGGTGAACCGCATCGACGAGTTCGGACCGCTCAACCTCCAACCCGGCAAGGGCAACCTGGCGGCCGACCGGCTCACCACTGCCATCACGGGTCCGGCGTGCCGAGCGCGCCGGACGGCGCCGGCGGCTTCGTGACCCGGAGCGGCACGGCCGGCACACGGGTGGAAGGGCCGACCGGCCGGCGGTCGCACGGCAACGGCATCACCACCGGAACGAGGTCGGGCCCGCCGAAGCCGGCTCGGCACCCGCGAACACGGTGCCGAGCCGGACCGGGAACCGCCTCGGGCCGCCGAGGACGGCCGCGGATGCGCTCCGCGAACCCCGGTTCAGCGGGCGATGGAGTACACGTTCGCGACCAGGGCGGCGTTCTGGGCGCCCGTGGCGGTCGCGAACCCGCTCTGGGCGAACATCAGGTCGGAGATCCCGGAGGTGTTGTGCCCGAGGCCGGTCACGTGGCCCACCTCGTGCCTGACGACGGTGTCGCGGGAGAAGGCCCCGTAACCCGCCCCACCGGCCGGGTTGTACCAGTCGTTCAGCCTCACCTGCTGCGGGTAGGTGCTGTTCGGTTCGTACAGCTTCCGCGTGTCGGAGGCGTTGAGCAGGTAGGAGAACTCCCCGATCCAGCCGGTGTTGCCGTAGTTCGCGTTCCACACGTCCACGCAGCGGGCGCCGGCCATGAACGGGCAGGAGTTCCAGATGTAGTTGAACTGGATGTTCGGGACGGCGTTCCACAGGGACGTGGCGTCGGCGGTCTTCCACGCCGCGCTGGTGTGGTCGTTCATCCGGATGATCGGGTCGGTGTACCCGTTGTTCGTCCAGTACGCCGGCAGGCACGTCCACCAGACCGCGTTGCCGTTGGTGCAGTCGTCCGGCCCGGCGAAAGCCGCGGTGCCGGCTTCGTCGCCGGTCGACGGGGCCTCGGGCGACGGGCCGTTCGGCGAGGTCGCCGGCACCCGGGAGTGGTCGTCCCTGGTGACCTTCGCCGAGGACTTGCCGCTCGCCTTGAGCCGTTCGACCAGTTCCGCGGGTGTGACCCCCGGGACCGGTTCGTAGATCGTGACCTCGATGGCCTTGCCGCCGAGCGCGGGCTCCTCGGTGGTGACCGTCATGCCGGCGTGGGCCTCGTCCGACTCGTGGGCGCCTTGCGCGACCTCGGCGCGGGCCTCGGCCTCGGCCTCCTCGGCGACCTGGGCCTCGGACTTCTCCGGAAACCTGACGAGGTCGTGCGGAGGGGCGTTGCGCTTCTCGCCGGGGTCCTGCAGGCCGGGCGCGACACCATGGGCGTCGGTGACCTGCGTGTCGGGATCCGTCAGCGGACCGATCGGTTGACCGATCGAGTCGAGGGCGACGGCCGGAGGAGCGGGTGGCGCACCGGTCGCGGCCGCGCCGCCCATGACCAGTGTCGTTGCGGCCGCGAGGGCGACCGTCGCCAGACGACGCGAAAACATCACGCAGTGCCTTTCACTCGGAGGTGCTACCTGGAGAACCACGACTCGCCGGTCGGCACAGGCGACAGGACAGGCCCCGATCCGCACGTTCACGAAATATTTCGAATGACGGTAGAAGTTCAGCACGGCTCACCGCGCCCGATGTCGGAAATCGGCCACGGATCACGATTGAACGGATGCCGCCCCCACCACCAGCCTCGATGCGCTCCCCGGACCACCAGCGCCGCGACGCGCGCCACAAGAACACTTCTGCTGTCCGCGCTGCGCCGCCGCCCTCCAACCCGAATGGTCCAGAACCCGACAGGAAATCAATCAACTCTGACGACACCACAGTCAACCAGGTGTCAAGATCATTGAAAAGTACCATTAAATTTGATTGTTGCACCGGTCGGAGCAGCCATTGTCGCCAATAAGGGCCGAATGGCCGAAGAAGTCGACCCGGCGTGGATTCGCGCGCCACCTCGGCCGGGCGGTCGCGACGTGCGGCACGGACCGCCCGGGGGCGGGAGCAGTCCGCCGCGGCGGGCGGGCGGCTGTCGCGGCCGGGAGGGCTCGCGGCCGATCGCCCCGGACTCCGGCGCCGCGGGGTTCGTGATACCGCAGCGATAACGGATTCTGATCGGGGGAGGGAATGGTGGGCCGGACTAACGACTACGGAGGGACGTGGACATGTCGGTGGAGAGACCGGAGGGGTATCCGACTCGCGACGTGGTCACGGCGGTGGGGGTCGAGCACGTCCGTTTGAGTTACGAGTACCTCGATCGGCGTGACCTGGACGGGTACGGATCGTTGTTCGAGGTTCCGGCGGAGTCCCGGTCGGCCGAGGTGGACGCGTCCCACGTGCGGGCGGAGGACGGACCTCACCTGGTCGGCGAGGGCGACGGGGAGTGCTCGCACGTGCTGGAGCAGGTGTTCTGCTGCTCCGGGCGGGTGGTCGTGGTCGGGCGACTGGTGCGCGGGGAGCGGAACGTCGAATTCGTCGATCTGTTCACCCTCACGGAGCACGGCTTGTTGCGCTCGCGGAAGTCGTACTTCTTCGTCGAATCCGGCGTCGCGGGCATTTAGAGGGGGTGCCGGCGCGCGGTTTCGCCATTGGCCGGTCTGATCGGTGGGTGCGTTCCCGCGCAATGCGGGATACCGTCCGTTCGGGGATCTATGCAAGTGGAGCAGCCGATGGACTTAGGACCGGTCGCGCCGCGACCTGCCCCTGTGTACCGGGTGTTGGGGCCATTGCACGTCGCCGACGGCCCCGACCGGGTGAGCCGGGTGCCCCCCGGACGGCAGCAGGTGGTGCTCGGCGCCCTGCTGCTCGACGCGAACCGGGTGGTGGGCATCGACCACCTCATCGACGCGGTGTGGGACGACGCGCCGCCGGTCACCGCTCGTCGGCAGATCCAGATCTGCGTGTCGGCGCTGCGCGCGAACCTCACGTCGATCGGGCGCGGCGAGGCGATCGTGACCCGGCCGCCGGGGTACCTGCTGCGGGTCGCGGACGGCGAGTCGGACGTGCAGCTGTTCGCCGCCCTCACCGCCGAGGGCGAGGCCTTGGTCCGGTCCGGCGATCCCAGGGGCGGGCTCGCGCTGCTCCGCCAGGCGCTCGCGCTGTGGCGCGGACCGGCGTTGGGCGGCACGGCGGGCAGCCGGTTGACGGCCAAGGCCGCGAAACTGGAGGAAGACCGGATCGCGGTGCTGGAGACCTGCTTCGACCTGGAGCTCAACGCGGGGCGGCACCGGCAGGTCGTGGGTGAGATCAGCGCGTTGGTGGCGCAGCACCCGTTGCGGGAGCGGTTGCGGTCGCAGTTGATGCTGGCGCTGTACCGGTCCGGGCGGCAGGCCGAGGCGTTGGAGGCGTACCGGGCGACGCGCGAGCTGCTGGTCGACGAGCTGGGGTTGGAGCCCGGCGAGGACCTGCGCCGGTTGGAGGCGGCGATCCTCGCGGGCGATCCCTCGTTGGTGGTGGAGGCGGAGGGCGTCCCGGCGCGGCAGGGGCGGGAGCGGCAGGCTCCGACCGCCCCTCCCCCGGTCGAGACCGTCGTGCCGCTCCAGCTCCCCGCGGACATCGGCGAGTTCACCGGGCGGGCGGGGCTGGTCGCGCAGGCGCGGGAGTTGTTGGCGCAGGGTGGCCGGGCGACGCGGGTGGTGGCGCTGGTCGGCAAGCCGGGCATCGGCAAGAGCGCGGTGGCCGTGCACGTCGCGCACCTGCTGGTCGAGGAGCACTTCCCGGACGGCCAGCTGTACTGCGACCTGGGCGGCACGCGGGAGCACCCGGCGAACGCCGCGGACGTGCTGGGCCGGTTCCTGCGCGCGATGGGCATCCCGGGGACGTCCATCCCGGACGCCGAGGACGAGCGGGCCGAGATGTACCGGCAGCTGGTGGCGCGCAAGCGGATGCTGGTGGTGCTGGACGACGCGGCGACCGAGAGCCAGGTGCGGGCCCTGTTGCCGGGCAGCAGTTCGTGCTCGGTGGTCGTGACGAGCCGGACGCGGCTCACCGGCCTGCCGGGGGTGCGGGTGCTGGAGGTCGAGGTGCCCTCCCAGGACGAGGCCCTGGAGATGCTGGCCACGGTCGTCGGCCACGACCGGGTGGGCGCGGAACCGGCCGCCGCGGCGGCGTTGATCCGGTTGGTCGGCTCGCTGCCGCTGGCGCTGCGCATCGTCGCCGCCCGCCTGTCGGCCCGGCCGAGCTGGTCGCTGGCGTGGATGCTGGAGCGGTTGTCCGACGAGCGGCGGCGGCTCGACGAGCTGGCGCACGGTGACATGATGGTGCGCGCGAGCCTCGCCCTCACCTACGACGGGTTGCAGGTCGAGTCGCGCCGGCTGCTCCGGCTGCTCGGTGCGCTGGACGGGCTGAGCTTCCCGACGTGGGTCGCGGCGGCCCTGCTCGACGAGGACGTGTTCGTGGCGGCCGACCTGCTGGAGGGCCTGGTCGACGCGCAGATGCTGGAGATCGTGGCGGTCGACGCCACGGGCGGCCCGCGGTACAGGTTCCACGACCTCATCCGGTTGTTCTCGCGGGAGCAGCTGGAGCGCAACGAGGGCGAGGGGCCGCGCGCGGCGGCGGTGCGGCGCGTCGTCGGCGGTTGGCTGGCGCTGGCGGGTGAGGCGCACGTGCGCGTCTACGGTGGCGACTTCACGTCGTTGCACGGCGACGCGCCGCGCTGGCGTCCGTCGGCGTCCCACGTGGACAGGTTGCTGGCCGATCCGCTGCTGTGGCTGGAGGCCGAGCAGCAGAACCTGTGCTCCGCGGTCGAGACGAGCGCCGAGGAGGGGTTGCACGAGGCGTGCTGGGACCTGGCGGTGACGCTGGTGACGCTGTTCGAGGCGCGGTGCTACTTCGCCGACTGGGACCGGACGCACCAGCGGGCGCTGGCCGCGGTGCGGGCGGCGGGCAACAGCCGGGGCGAGGCGGCGCTGCTGTGCTCGTTGGCGTCGTTGCAGCTCTCGTGGTCTCGGGCGCGGGCGGCGCGCGACCTGGTGGAACCCGCGCTGCGGACGTTCGAGGCGCTGGCCGACGGGCAGGGCGTGGCGCTGGCCCGGCGCAACCTGGCGCTGGCGCACCACCGCCTCGGCGACCTGGACGCCGCCGCGCCGCTGTACCTGGCCGCGTTGGAGGGGTTCCACGCGTCCGGGGACCCGGTCGGGCAGGCGTGGGTGCTGACGCAGGTCGCGCAGATCGAGCTGGAGAGCGGGGAGCAGGAGTCGGCCGCCAACCGGTTGTACGAGGCGCTGGACATCTGCCGGCGGTTCGGCAACCACCGGGTGGAGGTGCAGGTCCGGTACCGGTTGAGCGACCTGATGATCCGGCAGGGTCGGCACGACGAGGCCGCGGAGGCGCTGACCGAACTGCTGGCGGGGGTGCGCGCGTCCGGCGACACGGTCGGTGAGGCGCGGGTGCTGCACAAGTTGGCGGTGGTGAGGGGCGCCCTGGGGGACGCGGGGGGCGCGGAAGCGCTGTTGCGCGAGGCGCTGGAGGTCCGGGAGCGGGCGATGGACCACGGCGGTGCGGCGGAGACGCGGGCCGAGCTGGCGGTCGTGCTGGCCGATCGTGGTGACCGGGCCGCGGCGGTGAGCCTGCTGGGCCGGGCGATCTCGACGTTCGCGGAGCGGAACATGGGTGCGGCGAGGCTGCGCGCGCAACAGGTCCTGGAGCGGATCAGGACCACCTGACCGGTCGACCGGCGGGGTCGCCGGGTCAGATCGCGGTCGGCCCCCACGGGGTGTCGTCGCCGGTCGGCCCCCAGGGGGTGTCGTCGTCGGCGGTGACCGCGGTCGGACCCCAGGGAGTGTCGTCGCCCGTCGGGCCCCACGGGGTGTCGTCGCCCGTCGGGCCCCACGGGGTGTCGTCGGCGGCGGTGACCGCGGCCGGGGCGGGGGCGGCGGCCGGGGCGGGGGCGGCGGTCGCGGCGGTCGCGGCGAAGACCGGCGCGAGGATGATCGCGGCGCTGACGGCGGTGGCGGCGAGGATGCGGTCGATGCGCATTGGGGGGCTCCCTGTTCCTGGTGGTCGGTGTTCCGGCCCGTGCTGCTGGAACCGACATTAGGAATGCGCGACATTGCCGAATTATCGCGCGGCGAACGCCCGCGAAACCGGTGCTTCGCGGGGCGCGCACCGCCGCGATAACGGCGCGATACCGGCGTGACGATGCTGGAGCGCAGACCACGAGGATTTCACCTCTGCGCAGGTCGAGGCGGGTTCACCGGAACACCGCCTGGAGGGCCGCACGACCTCATCGTCACGGAGTGGGCATGGACGGGAATTTGACGCACTGGCAATTCGGCGATCTCCTCAAGAAATACCGCATGAAGCAGGGGGCCACGCAGCGGCAATTGGCCGACCTGTCCACGGTCAGCGTCCGGGCGATCCGCGACCTGGAGGCGGGGCGGGCGAGCCGGCCGCGCCGCGACACGGTGCGGCTCATCGCCGAGGGGCTGCGGCTCAGCGGGCGGGAGCTGACCACGTTCGAGGCGGCGGCCATGCGGTCGCGCGGCGGTGTGGAGATCGACTTCGTGCCCGACCTGGCCGCCGTGCCGCCGCCCGCCGCGCTCGACGTGCTGGTCGGCCGGGACGCCGAGGTGTCGTCGTTGCTCGCGCTGCTCGGCGAGGGCGGTTCGCGGCTGGTGGCGGTGACCGGCCTGCCCGGTGTCGGCAAGACGCGCCTGGTCGTGGAGGTCGCGGGGCGGTTGCACGACTCGGGCGCGGCCCGCGTGCTGTGGGACGCGGCCACCGCGCAGGCCCCCGGCGGCGCCGCGGGCCGCCTGCGGCTGCTGGTTCACTCCGCGCTGGCCGTGGCGGAGGACGGCGAGGGCTGGGAGGCGCTGGCGACCCTCATCGGCGACCGGGAGGCGGTGCTGGTGCTCGACGGCCACGACCCCGCGTGGCCCGACCCGGACCGGGCGCTGGCGCTGGCGCACCGCTGCCGGCGGTTGCGGCTGCTGCGCACCACGCGTGGCTCCCACCCGATCCCCGGCGAGCGCGTCGTCGCGCTGGCCCCGCTGGCCCACGGGCACGCCGTGCGCCTGCTCGGCCGCCTCGCCGGTCACGGCGCGACCGGCGCGACCGGCGCCGCGCCGACCGCGCTGACCGAGGTGGCCGCACGCCTGGACGGGCTGCCCGGGGCGTTGGAGGCGGCGGCGTCCTGGCTGGTGGTGTACCGCCCGGACGAACTGCTGGACCTGGTGCGGGCCGATCCGCTGGGGGTCGTCGCGGACCGGCTGCCGGACCTGCGCGACGCCCTCCGGCGGGCGTTGTCGGGCGTGGACGGTGCGGCCGTGGGGGCGCTCGCGGCGGCGCGCGGCGACTGGTCGGTGGCGGACGCGGCCCGGCTGACGGGGATCGCACCGGTGGCGTGCGCGCGGCTGGTGCGGCACCTGCTGCTGCTCGGCCTCGTGCGCCCGGTCGGCGACGACCGGTTCCGCGTGCTGGCCCTCGCCGGCGCCCTAACTGCCTCCGTGCTGCCGGTCGGGCTGCCCCTCGACGCCGCGCGCGACTCCTAGTTTCGGCTTCCAAGACCGTTCCGCGAGCGAAGGAGTGCCATGGACCTGGTGGAAACCGACGTCGGGCTCGACATCGTGGTGACGAGCCTCGCGTCCGACGCCCACACCTGGAACCTCGTGTTCCTCCAGCTCGTGCTGGAGGAGATGGGACACCGGGTGCTGAACCTCGGCGCGTGCGTGCCCGACGGGCTGCTGGTGTCCGAGTGCGCCCGGCACGCGCCGGACCTGGTGGTCGTGAGCAGCGTCAACGGGCACGGCTTCCACGAGGCCAAGCGCGTCATCGGCCTGCTGCGCGCCGAACCCGGTCTCGCCGCGACGCCCGTGGTGGTCGGCGGCAAGCTGGGCATCGACGGTCCCGGCGGGCGGGAGCGCACCTCCGCCCTGGTCGGGGCCGGCTACGACGCGGTGTTCGAGGACGCCGGGAGCCTGGCCGCGTTCCGCGCCTTCCTCGACCGGCTGCCCGTCGGCGTGCGGTCATGAGCGACGGGTCGTTCGGCGGGTTCGTGGCGCGGGCCGCGGCGGAGGGCGAGCTGGTCGTCCAGCCACGCATGGGCCTGGGCGACCCGGCGGCCATGCGCGCCGGGCTGGCCGCGGTCCGCGGGTCCGGGGTGCGGGCGGTCGGCACGATCACCCTCGACAGCTTCACCCGCGTGGGCGACCACGACGCGGTGCGCGCCGCGCTGGCCGCCGGTGACGCCCTCAACGGCTACCCGATCGTCGCCTACCCGCCGGGGACCACCCGGGAGGTGCTGCGCGGCCTGGCAGGCGACGCGTTCCCGGTGCAGGTGCGGCACGGCTCGGCCCGGCCGCAGGACATCGTCGTGGCGCTGCTGGAGGCGGGGCTGCACGCGACCGAGGGCGGTCCCCTGTCGTACTGCCTGCCCTACAGCCGGGTGCCGGTGGCCGAGGCGGTGCGGGCGTGGGCCGAGTCGTGCCTGCTGCTCGCCGAGCTGCGGGACCGCGGCGGCGAGCCGCACCTGGAGTCGTTCGGCGGCTGCATGATGGGCCAGTTGTGCCCGCCGGGGCTGCTGGTGGCGATCAGCGTGCTGGAGGGCGTGTTCTTCCGCCGGCACGGCCTGGGCAGCATGTCCCTGAGCTACGCCCAGCAGACCCACCCCGGACAGGACGCGGAGGCGGTGCGGGCGTTGCGGGTGCTCGCCGCCGAGCACCTGTCCGACGTGGACTGGCACGTCGTGCTCTACACCTACATGGGGGTCTTCCCCCGCACCCGGCGCGGCGCGTCGGCGCTGCTGGAGCAGGCCGCCGAGCTGGCCGTGCGCACCGGCGCGGAACGCCTGATCGTCAAGACCACCGCGGAGGCGCACCGCATCCCCACGGTCGCGGAGAACGTGGCGGCGCTGCGCGCGGCGAGCGCCGCGGCGGCCCGCGCGGAACCCGGCGGGCCGGTGGAGGACACCGGGGTGCTCGCCGAGGCCCGCGCGATCGTGGAGGCCGTGCTGGACCTCGCCCCCGATCCCGGCGTGGCGCTGGTCCGCGCCGTCGAGCGCGGCTACCTGGACGTGCCGTACTGCCTGCACCCGGACAACGCCGGCCGCACCAGGGCGGTCGTCGACCGCACCGGGCGGTTGCGCTGGTCCCGCACCGGCTCGCTGCCGCTGGCCGGGCTCGTGGAGGCGACCACGGGCGCGGAGATCACCTCGACCGAGCTGCTGCGCTCGCTGTCGCACGTCGAGCGGACGTTCGACGACGCCGCCCTGGACCGGGTCGGCGCCCACCCGGTCGGCTCCGGCTGACCACCACCGCCCCACCGCACACCGCCAGCCCCCACACCGAAGGAGCCAGAGCGACATGGACCCCATCAGCGCCGACGCGGCGACCCCGTTGCCGGCGAGCCCCCGCGAGCACCTGTCGTCACCCACGACCCGCGCGGTCCTGCGGCTCCAGCACACCGTGTTGGACGCGGCCCGGGAACACCTGGGCTCGGCGGGCTTCACCGAGATGCTGCCGCCGATCATCGGTCCCGTCACCGACCCGGGCGCGCGCGGCGCCAAGCAGGTCGACGTCGACTTCTACGGCCACCGGTACAAGCTGATGACCAGCGCGATCCTCTACAAGCAGGCGTCGCTGACCGCGTTCGACCGGATCTTCTGCATCGCGCCGAACGTGCGGCTCGAACCGCTGGAGACCAGTTCGACCAGCCGCCACCTCGCCGAGTTCCACCAGATCGACGTGGAGGTCGCGGGCGCGTCCCGCGACGACGCGATGGCGGTGGCCGAGGGGCTGGTCACGCACGTCGTGCGGCGCGTCGTCGAGCGGTCGGCCGGGGAGCTGGAGGTCCTCGGCCGCGACCCCGACGCGTTCGCCGACCTGCTGTCCGACGAGCCGTTCGAGCGGCGCACGCACATCTCGGCCGTCACCGACCTGCACGCGCTCGGGCACGACCAGAACCCCGACGCCGAGATCGACTGGGCGGGCGAGGCGGTGCTGTCGGCGAAGTCCAGCAGGCCGTTCTTCCTCACCGACTACCCGAAGGGCTCGCGCGGCTTCTACGACAAGGAGAACCCGGCCCGGCCGGGGCGGCTGCTGAACTTCGACCTGCTGGCCCCCGAGGGGTACGGCGAGCTGTGCAGCGGCAGCGAGCGGGAGCACGAGTACGGCACGATCATCGCCCGGATGCGGGAGACCGGCGAGAACCCCGCCAAGTACGGCTGGTACCTGAAGATGGTGCGCGAGGGCATCCCGGGCAGCGCGGGCTTCGGCATCGGCCTGGAGCGGCTGGTCCGGTACATCGCGGGCCTGGACTCGGTGTGGCAGGCCAGCGCCTACCCCAAGCTGCCCGGGGTGGTGTCGCCGTGAGCGGGCTGAGCGCGGGGTCGTTCCCGGAGGCGGCGGTGCGCGAGCGGGCCCGGCGCGGCACGGGCGCGGCGTTCCCGGCGCTGGAGGACTACGGACGGGTGCTGTTCGGCGCGCCCGAGGCCGGGCCCCCGGGCGACGAGCTGGACGCGGCGCGGCTCGTGCCGCCGGTGTTCGTGCCGGAACGCCTGGAGAAGCTGATCGACCTGGCCCGCGAGCCGCTGCACGGCGACGTGGACCTGGGCGCGGAGGTCGGCGGCTTCGCGTCGCCGCTGCCGCTGTACCTGTCGGCGTTCGGGTCCACCCAGGTGGCCAGCGCCGACCTGGGCCGGGCGGCGAGCGCGCAGGCCGGCGCGCTGGGCGTGCCGATGGTGGTGGGCGAGAACGTCGTCCCCGTCAACGGCTACGGCCGGCTCTCCGGCGGTGGTGGGAAGTCGCTGCTGGGGCGCATCGAGGCGTACGCGGAGGCCGTGCCCGACGGGCTGGGCGGCGTGGTCGTGCAGCAGAGCACGGAGGACGCCGACGCCGAGGTGTGGAACCTCGTCTACAGCGACCCGTCGGCGCTGCCCCTGCTGGAGTCGGGGCGGCTCGGGTTCGAGCTGAAGGTGGGCCAGGGCGCGAAACCCGGCCTGGGCGGCCTGACCGTGGTGGGCGCGGCGGACGCCGACCGGTTGTCCGAGCAGTTCGCCCTGGAACCCGTGTTCGGCGCGGGGACCGGGCGGGTGCTGCGCTGCGCGAGCCCCGGCACGTTCACCGAGGAGATCCTGCGCCAGCAGATCCGCTTGATGCGCAACAACTTCCCGCGCGCCCGCGTGTGGGTGAAGCTGCCCCCGGGCCGGGACGTCGCGCTCGCGGCCGCGGTGGCGTGGGAGGCGGGCGCGGACGCGGTGACCGTGGACGGCGCGGAGGGCGGCAGCGGCTGGGCGCCCACGTCGTTCCTGTCGGGCGTCGGCCTGCCGCTCGCCGAGTGCCTTCGCCGCATCGGCGGCCCCACCGGCTGCCTGCTGGTGTCCGGTCGCGTGTGGGAGGGCCTGCGCGCGGCGAAGTGCCTCGCGGCCGGCGCCCGCGCGACCGGGTTGGGGCGGGCGGCGCTGATCGCCGTGGACGAGGACCCGGTGGCCGGGCTGACCCGGCTGGTGGAGTGCCTGGCGCTGGAGCTGCGGCTCATCGCCGGTGCCCTGGGCAAGTACCACGCGGCGGCCCTGTCCCCCGACGACCTGTGGTCGCCCACCGGCTGGGCCGTCCCCGCGCGCACCCCCGTCGGGGCGGTGGCGCGGTGACCGCCCCCGCCCGGCTCCGGCGCGGTCCGCTGTCGACGTCCTACCTGGCGTTCGTGTCCGCCACCGGTCTGTCCTCGCTGGGCGACGCCGCGTGGATGCTCGCCCTCACCACCACGCTCGTCGGCGTGGCCAGCGCGACCACCGCCGGCCTCCTGCTGGCGCTGGCCGGCGTGCCGCGGGTGATCGCGCTGCTCGGCGGCGGGGTCGCGGCCGACCGGTACGGGCCGGTGCGGGTGATGGTGTGGACGGACCTGCTGCGCTGCGCGGTGATGGTCGTCGCGGCGGGCGTCGTGCTGGCGGTCGAGCCGACGGCGGGCGTGCTGGCGGCGGTGGCCGCGGCGATGACGGTGCTGGGCGCGTTCTTCGTGCCCGCGTCGGGCGCGCTGCGGCCGTTGCTGCTGCCGGAGGAGCACCTGGTGCGCGGCAACGCGCTGTACCTGATCGGGCTGCGCGCCGGTCAGGCCGCGGGTGGTCCGGTCGGTGCGGCGCTGCTGGGCCTGGGCGGGGTGGTGGCGGTGGCGGTGGCCAACGCCGCGAGTTTCCTGGTGTCGGCGGCGGCCGTCGCGCGCAGTCGGCCGGAGGTCCCCGGGCCCGTCCCGGTCCCGCGCGACCGCGTGTCGGTGCGCGAGGGGATCGCGGGAGGGCTGCGGCACGTCGCCGGGGACCGCGCGCTGCGCGGCCTCGTCCTGGTGGTGGGGTTGTTGGAGCTGTCCGCGGCGGGCCCGGTGAACATCGGGCTCGTGCTGCTGGCCCACTCCACCGGCGCGGGCGACGTGGGGGCCGGTCTCCTGCTCACCGCGTTCACGCTGGGCGCGGCGCTGGCGTTCGTCCTCACCCTGGTGCGCCCGGTGGGTCGCCGCGCGGGTCCCGTGCTCGTGCTGGGCGCGTGCGCGCAGGCGGTGGTGCTGTCCTCGCTGGGCGTGCTGGGCGCACTGCCCGCGCTCCTCGCCGGCTACGGCGTGCTCGGCCTGGCCGGCGCGCTGTGCGGGGTGGTCCTGGTGTCCCTGGTCCAACGCCGCACACCCGCCCCGGTGCGCGGCCGGGTCATGTCGATCATGTCGTTGGTGGTGTTCGGCGCGCCCCTGCTGGGCAACGCCGTCATCGGGATCTCCGTCGACGCGCTCGGCCTGACCACCACGATGGTGCTGCACGGCCTCTCGGCCGTCGCGGCGGTGTGCGTGTACGCGTCCTCACCTGCCCTGAGGGGAGCCCGCCTTGACTGAGACGACCGCGGCGGAGTGGCCGTCGTTGACCGACCTGCGCTCGCGCCTGACCGGGGGTCTGCTGACCGCGGCCGACCTGCTGTCGGCGTGCCTGCGCCGGATCGAGGAGGTCGACCCGCTGGTGCGGGCGGTCCTGGCGCTCGACCCGACGGCGCGTGAGCAGGCGCGTGAGAGCGACCGGAGGATCGCCGCCGGGCTGGCCCGCCCGCTGGAGGGCGTCCCCGTGCTGCTGAAGGACAACATCGGCACGGCGGGCTTGGCGACCACCGCCGGGTCGCGCCTGCTGGCCGGCACGCCACCCCGGGACGACGCGGACGTGGTGGTCCGGTTGCGGCGGACCGGCGCGGTGGTGCTGGGCAAGGCGAACATGTCGGAGTGGGGCAACTTCCGCTCCACCGGCGCGGTCGAGGGCTGGTCGGCGGTCGGCGGTCAGACCCGCAACCCGCACGTGCTCGACCACAGCCCGGGCGGGTCGTCGTCCGGGTCCGCGGTGGCGGTGGCGGCGGGCATGGCGCCGTTGGCGCTGGGCACGGAGACCGACGGTTCGGTCGTCGTGCCCGCCGCGCTGAACGGGGTGGTGGGCGTGAAGCCCGCCCTGGGCCTGCTGCCGGGACGCGGGATCGTGCCCGTGTCGCGCGTGCAGGACGCGGTGGGCGTGCTGGCGCCGAGCGTCGCCGACGCGGCGGCGTGCCTCGCGGCGCTGGCCGGCGGACCCGCGGTGCGCCCCGCGCCGGCGCGGGGGCTGCGGCTCGGCCTGTGGCACGGGCGGCGGATGCCCGGGACCGTGCTCGCCGAGGTGGAGCGCGTCGCCGGGCTGCTGCGGGCCGCCGGGGCCGTCGTGGTGCCGGTCGAACTGCCCTGGGAGGCCCCGCCGCTGATCGCCGGGATGGAGGCGCTGATGGCGGAGTTCCGGGTCGGCCTCGACGGGTACCTGGCGGCGCGCGGCGGACCGGTGACCTCGCTCGCCGACGTGCTCGCGGGCAACCGGGACGACCCCGTCGAGCTGGAGCTGTTCGGCCAGGAGCTGCTGGAGCAGGCCGCCGGGGTCACCGACGAGCAGATCGCGGGCGCGGCGGCGAACCGCGCCCGGGCGCGGTGGTGGGCGCAGGACGCCATCGCCGCGGTGCTGGCGGAGCACTCGCTGGCGGGGATCGTCGCGCCGACGAGCGAACCGGCGTGGCGGCTCTCCGACGACGGCGACCCGCCGACCCGCAACACCTCCACGATCCCGGCGATGGCCGGCGTGCCGAACGTGACGGTGCCGGCGGGGTTCCTGGGCGACCTGCCGTTCGGGGTGTCGGTGTTCGGTCCCCGCGACACGTTCGTCGCCCTGGGCCTCGCCGCGACGGTGGAGGAGGTGTGCGGGGACCGCAGGGCTCCCCGCTTCCCAGGGGCGTGACAGGCCGGTCCCGGACGGGGCCGGGTCGGCACGACGGGTCTTCCCGGTCGTGTACCGACCCGGCCCCGTCGCCGTTCCCGGGAGCGGGCGGCTCCCCGGGGCGGATCTGCCGCCCAACTGCCTCCCGCACTGCCGGAACCGCGGCCCCGCCGCCCCTAGCGTTCCCGGTACACGAACCCGTTGTCCCGCAACGAGAAGGAGCCCACGATGACGAACCCCTTCGACAACCAGGACGGCGAGTTCCTCGTCCTCGTGAACGACGAGGGCCAGCACTCCCTGTGGCCCGGCGACATCGCCGTCCCCGCCGGCTGGGAGGTCACCCACGGGCCCGCCGGCCGCGCCGACTGCCTGGAGCACGTCGAGGCCACCTGGACCGACCTGCGCCCGGCGAGCCTCGCCGCCCTGCGCGGCTGAACCGACGACACGCGACGACGGACGACTGGGGAGCTGGTTAGCGGTGACCACGACACACCCGATCGACACGGCCCTCCCGGCCGTGCACGAGCTGTTCGCCCGCCAGGCCGGGCGGGCCCCCGACGCCACGGCACTGGTGAGCGGGCAGGTCCGGGTGACCTACGGCGCGCTCGACGTCCGGGCCAACCGGCTCGCGCACCACCTGGTGGGCCTGGGGGTGCGACCGGGCGACGTCGTCGGCGTGCGCCTGCCGCGCGGGGTGGACCTGGTCGTCGCGGTCCTCGCCGCGCTGAAGGCGGGCGCGGCCTACACGGTCCTCGACCCGCGCTTCCCCGCCGCCCGGCTGATCTCGGTGTGCGACCGGGCCGACGTCGCGGTGGTCGTCACGGCGGACGACGCGCTCGCCGGCGGCCGCACCGCCGTGGACCCGGCCGCGCCCGGGATCGCCGGGCGCCCCGCCACCGCGCCGGCCGTCACCACCTCGCCGGAGGACGTCGCGTGCGTCATGTTCACCTCCGGCTCCACCGGTGAGCCCAAGGGCGTCGTGGCGCCGCACCGGGCCCTCGTCGGCACCCTGACCGGCCAGGGCTACGCCCGCTTCACGGCGGACGAGGTGTGGCTCCAGTGCTCCCCCGTCTCCTGGGACGCGTTCGCCCTGGAGCTGTTCGGCCCCCTGCTGCACGGCGCGACGTGCGTGCTCCAGGACGGCGAGGCGCCCGACCCGTCGCTGATCGCCGACCTCGTCGCCGAGCACCGGGTCACGACCGCGCACTTCTCGGCCAGCCTGCTGAACTTCCTGCTCGACGAGCACCCCGGCGCGTTCGCGGGGCTGCGGGTGCTGATGACGGGCGGCGAGGCCGCGTCGACCCGGCACGTGGCCACCCTGCTGGACCTGCGCCCCGACCTGCGGCTGGTCAACGGCTACTCGCCCGTCGAGAACATGATCTTCACCCTGTGCCACGACGTCACCCGCGACGACGCGCGCCGCACGTCCGTGCCGGTCGGCCGGCAGCTGGCCGGCAAGACCGCCGTCGTCCTCGGCCCGGACCTGCGCCCCGTCGCGGACGGCGCGACCGGCGAGATCTACATGAGCGGCGTCGGCCTGGCGCACGGCTACCTCAAGCAGCCGGGGACGACCGCGCAGCGCTTCGTGGCCGACCCCTCGACGCCCGGCGCGCGGATGTACCGCACGGGCGACCTGGGCAGGGTGCGCGAGGACGGCGCGGTGGAGTTCCTGGGCCGTGCCGACGAACAGGTCAAGATCCGGGGCTTCCGGGTGGAGCCCGGCGAGGTCCGGGCCGCGCTGACCGGTCACCCGGCGGTGCGGCAGGCCGCGGTCGTGGTCCGCGAGGACCGGCCCGGCGACAAGCGCCTGGTCGCCTACGCGGTGACCGACGGCTCCGCCGGCGCGCGGGAACTGCGCGCCCACGTCGCCGACCTGCTGCCGGAGCACCTGGTCCCCTCCGCCGTCGTCCTGCTCGACGCGCTGCCCCGCACCGCGACCGGCAAGCTGGACCGCGCCGCGCTCCCCGCGCCGTCCGCCGCCACCTCCTCGGAGGCGCCGCGCACCGCCCACGAGGAGGTGCTGTGCGGCCTGTTCGCGGACGTGCTGGGCCTGCCCGAGGTCGGCGCGCTGGACGACTTCCTCGACCTGGGCGGGCACTCGCTGCTGGTCGCGACCCTGGTGAGCAGGGTCCGCGCCGCGCTCGGCGTGGAGCTGCGCATCGCCGACGTGTTCGCCGCCCGCACACCCAGGGCGCTGGCGACGGCGCTGCCGTCCGCCGCCGCGGCACGCCCCCGGGTGGTCGCGACCGCCCGGCCCGACGTCCTCCCGCTGTCGTTCGCCCAGTCCCGGCTGTGGTTCCTCGACCAGGTCGAGGGCGGTGCGACGTACACGATCCCGGTGACCGTGCGGCTGCGCGGCGACCTGCGCCCGGACGCCCTGCGCGCCGCCGTGGGCGACGTGGTGGCGCGGCACGAGCCGCTGCGCACCGTGTTCCCGACCGTGGACGGCTCCCCCGTCCAGCGGGTCCTCGACACCGCCGCGCCGAGCTGGGCCGAACACGCGTGCGCCGACCCGGACGCGCTGGTGCGGGTCCTGGCGGCGGAGCCGTTCGACCTCGCCGCCGAACCGCCGCTGCGCGCCCACCTGCTGCGCCTCGCCGACGACGACCACGTGCTGCTGCTGGTGCTGCACCACATCGCGGGCGACGGCTGGTCGACCGCGCCGCTGCTGCGCGACCTGGCCGCCGCCTACCGGGCCCGCCTGGCCGGCGACGCGCCCGACTGGCCCGCGCTGCCGGTGCGGTACGCGGACCACGCGCTGTGGGAGCGGGCGGTGGGCACGCCCGACGCCGGGTTCTGGCGCACCACCCTCGCGGGCCTGCCGGAGGAGTCGTCCCCGCCCGCCGACCGACCCCGCCGCACCGTCCGGGGCGCGCACGGCGACACCGTCCCGCTGGCGCTGGCCGCGGGTCCGCACGCCGCGCTGAAGGCCCTCGCCGGGCGGACCGGCAGCACCGTGTTCATGGTGCTGCACGCCGCCGTGGCCACCCTGCTCACCCGGCTGGGCGCGGGCACGGACCTGGCGATCGGCACGCCCGTGGCGGGCCGTCCGGACGAGGCGCTCGACGAGCTGGTCGGGTTCTTCGTCAACACCCTCGTGCTGCGCACCGACACCTCCGGCGACCCCACGTTCGCCGAACTGCTGGACCGGGTCCGCGAGGCCGACCTCGCCGCCTACGACCACCAGGACGTGCCCTTCGAGCAGGTCGTGGAGGAGCTGAACCCGCCGCGCTCGCTGTCGCGGCACCCGCTGTTCCAGGTCATGCTGGTCCTCCAGAACACGCCACCGGCGGCGGCCGACTTCGCCGGGCTGCACGCGGAGCACCGGGTCGTGGACCTGGACGTGGCGAAGTTCGACCTCACCCTCGACCTCACCGAGACCCGCGACCACGGCCTCACCGGCACGCTCAAGTACGCGACCGACCTGTTCGACCGCGCCACCGCCGAGCGCTTCGCCGCGGCGCTCACCCGCCTGCTCACGGCCGTGGTCGCGGCCCCCGGCACGCCGATCACCGCCGTGGACCTGCTGGACGCGGAGGACCGCGCCCTCCTGCTGACGACCTGGAACGGCGCCCCGGCGCGGGGCGACGACCGGCCGGCGCACGTCGTGTTCGCCGAGCGGGCCCGGCGCACCCCGGACGCGGTCGCCCTGGTCTCGGGCGGCGACGGCGTCACCTACGCCGAGCTGGACGCGGCGGCGAACCGCCTGGCGCACCACCTGGTCGACGCCGGGGTGGCCCCCGGTGACGTCGTCGGCGTGCTGCTGGACCGCGACCGGACGCTGGTCGCAGCCGTGCTGGCGGTGCTCAAGGCCGGCGCGGCGTACACCGTGCTGGACCCGGGGTTCCCGGCCGGCCGGCTCGCCGCGGTGGCGCGCCGCGCGGGCCTGCGGCACCTGGTGTCCTCGGCGGGTTCCGGCCTGCCGGGCGTGACGACCCTGGACGTGGCCGGCGCGGCCTCCCGCCCCGCCACCGCACCGGACGTCGTGGTGCACCCGGACGACCTGGCGTGCGTCATGTTCACGTCGGGCTCCACGGGCGAGCCGAAGGGCGTGCTGTCCACCCACCGGGCGCTGGTGGGCACCCTCACCGGGCAGGACTACGTCGACTTCGCGGCCGACGACGTGTGGTTGCAGTGCTCCCCCGTCTCCTGGGACGCCTTCGCGCTGGAGCTGTTCGGCCCGTTGCTGCACGGTGCGACGTGCGTCCTCCAGGACGGGCACGTCACCGACCCCGCCGCCATCGCCGACCTGCTCACCCGGCACGGTGTGACCACGGCGCACTTCTCCGCGAGCCTGCTCAACCACCTGCTCGACGAGCACCCCGACGCCCTGCGCGGCCTGCGGCAGCTGATGACCGGCGGCGAACCGGCCTCCGTCGCCCACCTCGGTCGCCTGCTGGCCGACCGGCCGGACCTGCGGCTGGTCAACGGGTACTCGCCCGTCGAGAACATGATCTTCACCCTGTGCCACCACGTCCGGCCCGAGGACACCGCGCGGGCCACCATCCCCGTCGGCTCGCCGATCGCGGG
>NZ_NSDM01000001.1 GCF_030852425.1 Saccharothrix longispora | reverse complement strand
CGAGGGCCTCCGTCGGTTTGGTGTAGACGTCGCAATCCACACCGAACCCGGAGGCCCTCCCTCATTCCAACATCATCCGACTACGTGTCGGACCGCCCACAACCTCCCAGGGCAGTACAGCTAGACCGGGTCGGCCGCGGGCTCGACCGGGTCCGGGAGCGCGTCGGCCGCCCGGTCGCGCGGGGGCTTCGCCTGGTGCTCGGCGCGCGGCGGGCGCTCGGGGCGGCGCCACGGCAGCTCCGGGTACCCGGTGAGGTCGCCGTGGCTGGTGCAGGCGGCCAGCTCGGCGTACGCGCCGGCGAGGACGGCCGCCCGGACGCGCCGCACCTGACCGACCGTCGGCAGTTCCCCGACCAGCAGGAACGGCATCAGCAGGCGCCAGCCGAGCACGACGGGCCCGCGTCGCCGGTGGGGTGCGCGGAGGGCCGCCCTGGCCACGCGGAGGGCGTGCTCGCCCGCCGTGATGGAGGTGGGGTGGCCGCCGTGGTCCCAGGACCAGCGCAGGCCGTCGGCCATGGCGCAGCGGACGCAGTCGACGGGGCCGGTGGCCAGTTCCTCGCCGCACTGGGAGCAGCTGACCAGGGTCATCGCCCAGTCGGTGCAGGTCCACGGGTGGCGCCCGACCTGGTCGGCGAGGACGAGTTCGGCGAGTTCGCGCTCGCCCGCGCCGCCCTCGGCGAGCTGCTCGGCGGCGAGCAGCTCCTGCCAGTCGAGCAGCCAGTACTGGTCCACGAGTTCGGCGCAGAAGCGGCAGGTGGGGTAGCCGCGTCCCGCGAGGTCGCCGCACGACGGGCACGGCGAGACGGCGGCGGGGCGTGCCACGCGCCGCGCGCCGGGCGGGAACGGCTGGTGATCAGCCACGCGTGCAAGGTACGCGCAAACGGTGGTCCTTGGCATCCGCACCTTGGCACCGGCGTCGGGGCGTGGCTATGGTCGGGCGGACAACTCAACACACGCGGGAGCTCGCGCCACAGCGGGCTGAGAGGGCGGCTGGGGTGTTCGCGACCCCGGTGCCGCCGACCGCCTGAACCTGACCGGGTAATGCCGGCGTAGGGAGGAAATGTCGTGACGGCACTCGACGACCGTTCGGTCCGGCCCAGCGTCACCACGGGGCCGATCTCCGGCTCGCGCAAGGTCCACGTCCAGGTGGACGAGGACGTGCGGGTGCCCTTCCGCAGGGTGGGGCTGACCAACGGCGAGCACGTCGACCTGTACGACACTTCCGGGCCGTACACCGACGTCGACGCGACCATCGACGTCCACAGTGGACTTCCGCGGCTGCGGGAGGGGTGGCTGGCCGGACGCGGGCCGGTGGACGGCGCGGTGACGCAGCTGGCGTACGCGCGGGCGGGGATCGTCACGCCCGAGATGCGGTTCGTGGCGGCGCGGGAGCGGATGGACCCGGGGTTCGTGCGCGAGGAGGTGGCGTCCGGGCGGGCGGTGATCCCGCTCAACCGGAACCACCCCGAGGCCGAGCCGATGATCATCGGCAAGAAGTTCCTGGTCAAGGTCAACGCGAACATCGGGAACTCGGCGGTGTCCTCCTCGATCGAGGAGGAGGTGGAGAAGATGGTGTGGGCGACGAGGTGGGGCGCCGACACCGTCATGGACCTGTCGACCGGCAAGCGCATCCACGAGACGCGCGAGTGGATCGTGCGGAACTCGCCGGTGCCGATCGGGACGGTGCCGATCTACCAGGCACTGGAGAAGGTGGACGGCGACCCGGCGAAGCTGTCGTGGGAGGTCTACCGGGACACCGTGGTCGAGCAGGCCGAGCAGGGCGTGGACTACATGACGGTGCACGCGGGCGTGCTGCTGCGGTACGTGCCGCTGACGGCGCGGCGCGTGACGGGCATCGTGTCGCGCGGCGGGTCGATCATGGCGGCGTGGTGCCTGGCGCACCACCGGGAGAGCTTCCTCTACACGCACTTCGAGGAGCTGTGCGAGATCCTGCGGACCTACGACGTGACGTTCTCGCTGGGTGACGGGCTGCGGCCGGGGTCGATCGCGGACGCCAACGACGAGGCGCAGTTCGCGGAGCTGCGGACGCTGGGCGAGCTGACGCACGTCGCGCGCGGCCACGACGTGCAGGTGATGATCGAGGGGCCGGGTCACGTGCCGATGCACAAGATCGCGGAGAACGTGCGGTTGGAGGAGGAGTGGTGCGGCGAGGCGCCGTTCTACACCCTCGGGCCGCTGGCCACGGACATCGCGCCCGCCTACGACCACATCACCTCGGCGATCGGGGCGGCGCAGATCGGCTGGCTGGGCACGGCGATGCTGTGCTACGTGACCCCGAAGGAGCACCTGGGGCTGCCGAACCGGGACGACGTGAAGACGGGCGTGATCACGTACAAGATCGCGGCGCACTCGGCGGACCTGGCCAAGGGCCACCCGGGGGCGCAGGACTGGGACGACGCGCTGTCGAGGGCGCGGTTCGAGTTCCGCTGGGAGGACCAGTTCAACCTGTCGCTGGACCCGGACACGGCGCGGTCGTTCCACGACGAGACGCTGCCCGCCGCGCCGGCGAAGACCGCGCACTTCTGCTCGATGTGCGGGCCGAAGTTCTGCTCCATGAAGATCACCCAGGACGTGCGGCGGTACGCTGAGGAACGCGGACTGTCCACTGTGGAGGCGATCGAGGCGGGTATGGACGAGAAGTCGCACGAGTTCTCCGACCGGGGCAACAAGGTCTACCTGCCGGTCGTGGACCGGTGAGGGGCGGGGTGGGGGCGGTCACGCCGCCCAGGGTCCTCACCATCGCCGGGTCCGACTCCGGCGGCGGCGCGGGGCTCCAGGCCGACCTGCGGACCCTGTTCGCGTGCGGGGTGCACGGCATGACCGCCGTCACGGCGGTGACCGTGCAGAACTCGCTGGGCGTCTCCGGGTTCACCGAGATCCCGGCGGAGGTGGTGGCCGCGCAGATCGAGGCGGTGGCCACCGACATCGGGATCGGCGCGACCAAGACCGGCATGCTGGCGTCGGCGGCGATCATCGAGGCCGTCGCCGGGGCCGTGGACCGGGTGGACGTCGGGCCGTTCGTGGTGGACCCGGTGGCCGCGTCGATGCACGGCCACCAACTGCTGGCCGACGACGCGCTGGAGGCGCTGCGGACCCTGCTGTTCCCGCGGGCGACGCTGGTCACGCCGAACCTGGACGAGGTGCGGCTGATCACCGGCATCGAGGTGCGCAGCCGGGCCGACCAGCGCAAGGCCGCCGAGGCGCTGCACGCGTACGGGTCGGAGTGGGTGCTGGTCAAGGGCGGGCACCTGTGGGACGACCCGGAGTGCCTGGACGTGCTGTTCGACGGGTCGGAGTTCGTCGAGTTCCTGGGTCCGCGCTACGACGTGGAGCACACGCACGGCTCCGGCGACACGCTGGCGTCGGCGATCTGCTCGCGGTTGGCGCGGGGCGAGTCGGTGCCGGAGGCGGTGCGGTTCGGCAAGGACTTCGTGGTCCGGTCGGTGGCCGCGTCGTACCCGCTGGGCGGCGGGGTGGGTCCGGTGTCGCCGCTGTGGCGGCTGCCGGACGCGGAGGGCTAGCGTCAGGGGGGTGGAGGTCGACCTGACCGGCGCCCCCGAGACCATGCCGGCGACGTTGTACGCGCGGGCGCTCGACGCCCGCGCGGCACGTCCCGTCCTGGGCGACGCGGCGGCCCTGGAGGCCGTCGGGCGCATCGAGTACGCCTTCGGGCGGACCGGCATCAACGCGGGCACGGCCGCCGGGGTCGCGATGCGCGCCAAGCTGCTCGACGGGTGGACGCGCGAGTTCCTGGCGGCGCACCCGTCGGCGACCGTGCTGCACCTGGCATGCGGGTTGGACACGCGGGCGCGGCGGGTGGCGTTCGGCGGGGGCGTGCGGCGGGTGGACGTGGAGCTGCCCGAGGTGGCGGCGCTGCGGGAGCGGCTGCTGCCCGCGCCGCCCGGCGACTACCGGCTCGGCTGGTGCACGCCTCCGTCACGTCGGCGGGGTGGCTGGACGAGGTGCCCGCCGACCGGCCGGTGGTGGTCGTCGCCGAGGGCCTGACCGTGTACCTCACCGAGGAGGACGTGCGCGGGCCGGTGCGGCGGGTCGTGGACCGGTTCACCGGCGGCGAGCTGCTGTTCGACGCGTACGGGTCGTTCGGGATCAGGTTGCAGGGGTTCGCGCCCGCCGTGCGGCGGGCGGGGGCGGTGCTGCGCCGGGGCCTGGACGACCCGGCCGTGGTCGAGGCGTGGGCGCCGGGTCTGACCTGCGTGGACGCCCCGCGCAGCGTGGAACTCCGGACGTCGCGCTGATGCCCGTGTCGGTGCCGCGCGGGGCGCGCGGGGTCAGCTGACCTCGCCGACCAGCACCTCCAGCGCGGGCAGGGCGTCGAGCAGCGCGTCGCGGTGCTCGGGCGTGAGCTCCTCGATCCTGCGCTGGAGCTCGCGGACCCGCGCGGAGCGGACGCCGGACACCATCGTCTCGCCCTCCGGGGTGGGGGTGGCGAGCCAGGCGCGGCCGTCCTGCGGGTCGGGGTCGCGCTTCACGTAGCCCGCTTCCACCAGGGCGGCGACGATGCGGGACAGCGTCGGCGGGGCGACGCCCTCCTTCGCGGCCAGGTCGCCGAGCCGCATGGGGCCGCAGCGCGTCAGCGTGGCGAGCGCGGACACCGCCCCGGGCCCCAGCCCCGGGGACCCGGTGCGGCGCAGCAGCCGGGAGAGCCTGCCGATGGCGAGGAAGAGCCGGGCGGTGGCGTCCTCCACCGGGTCGACCTGGTCGGCCGTCACGGCACGTTCCTCCTCGGGCAGACGGACACGGTGGTCATCCATCATGCCGTGCCGCGCAATCGTCCTACCGCTGAGACCTGCTCACGCCCCGGGCCGGACGACCTCCGGGCTCGACGCGTGCGCCCAGAACCGCTTGGGGATGCGGCCCGCCAACCGCGCGAGCCGTCCCGCCTCCACCGCGTGGCGCATGGCGGCGGCCATGCGCTCCGGGTCCTGCGCGCGGGTGACGGCGGTCGCCAGCAGCACCGCCGAGCAGCCCAGCTCCATGGCCAGGGCGGCGTCGGAGGCGGTGCCGACACCGGCGTCGAGGATCACCGGCACCGAGGCCCGCGACACGATCAGCTCCACGTTGTGCGGGTTGCGGATGCCGAGGCCCGTGCCGATCGGCGAGCCCAGCGGCATGACGGCGGCGCAGCCCGCCTGCTCCAGGCGCAGCGCCAGCACCGGGTCGTCGTTGGTGTAGGGCAGCACGACGAACCCGTCGTCGACGAGCCGCTCGGCGGCGTCCAGCAGCTCCACCGGGTCGGGCAGCAGGGTCTGCTCGTCGGCGACGACCTCCAGCTTCACCCAGTTCGTGCCCAGCGCCTCGCGGGCCAGCCGGGCGGTCAGCACGGCCTCGGCGGCGGTGCGGCAGCCGGCGGTGTTGGGCAGGGCCTCGACGCCCAGGCGGGTCAGCAGGTCCAGCACGCCGCCGCCGGCGGGGTCGAGGCGGCGCATCGCCACCGTGGTCAGCCGCGTGCCGGACGCGACGAGGGCGCGTTCGAGCACCGACAGGTTCGCCGCGCCACCGGTGCCCATCACCAGGCGGGAGTCGAACTCGCGGCCGGCGATCACCAGCGGGTCGTCCACGTCACCCTCCCTGCACCGCGGTCAGCACCTCGACGGCCGCGCCGTCGGGCACCCCGGTCGTCGCCCACGCGGCGCGCGGCACGACCTCGCCGTCCACCGCGACCGCGACGCCGGTGGGCGGCGCGCCCAGCAGGGCCAGCACGGTCGCCACGGTCGCGCCGTCGGCCAGTTCCCGCACCGTGCCGTTGACCTTGGCCTCCATCAGCCGTTTCCTCCCTCGCGGAGCAGGGTGAGCACGCGCCGCGCCGTGACGGGCGCGAGCAGCAGTCCGTTGCGGTGGTGACCGGTCGCGGCCAGCACCCCGGGTTCGAGCCAGTCCACGACGGGCGCGTTGTCGGGGCTGCCCGCGCGGAACCCGGCGGCGATCTCGACCAGCGCGTACTCGGCGACGCCCGGCCACACGACCTCGGCGTCGCGCAGCAGGTCGCGCACGCCGCCCGCGGTGACGGCGCCGTCGAAACCGGCCTCGTACTGGGTGGCGCCGAGGACGAACCCTCCGGTGCGGGGCACCAGGTAGACGGGGCGGCCGGAGACGTGGGCGCGGATCGTGTGCCGTGGCGGGGGCAGTGCGCCGGGACGCGCCTCCAGGCGCAGGATCTCGCCCTTCACGGGCCGGATCACGGTGCGCAGCGCGGGGTGCAGGTCGCGGCTCCACGCGCCGGCCGCGATGACGGTCACGTCGGCGGGCTCCCGGGCGTCGGTGAACCGCACCCCGGCGGCGGCGCAGGCGTCGCGCAGCGCCCGCAGCAGGGCCCGGTTGTCCACGGCCAGGTCGCCCGGCACGGACAGCCCGCCCCGGACGTTGCCCAGGCCGGGTTCGAGGGCGCGGAGCTCGCGGGTGCTCAGGCGGGTCGAGGTGCGGCCCAGGCCGGCGAGGTGGGCGCACAGCTGGTCGAGGACCTCGACGTCGGCGCGGTCCACGGCCACCTGGAGGGTGCCGACGGGGCTGAGGTCCACGCCCAGGTCGCGGGCGAACCCCGGCCACAGGGCCAGGGACTCGACGCCCAGGCGCAGCACGTCCTCGTCGCCGGGCCACGCCTCGGTGATCGGCGCGAGCATGCCGCCCGCCACCCAGGAGCCGCCGTGCGGCGAGGGGCGGTCGACGACCGCGACGGCGTGGCCGTCGCGTGCCGCGAACCAGGCGGCGGACAGGCCGATGACACCGCCGCCGACGACGGTCACCCGTTGGACCAAGGCACTCACGCTCCCTGCGCCGGCATGACCCGGATCAGGTTCGACGGTCGGAGCGGACCACGCTCCCTCTCAGCCCGGTGTCCTCCGGGCTCCCGTGCGGACCGCGTCCACCGTAGCGCACGCGACGACGCGGCGGTTACCGTGCGGCCGTGCCAGGACTCGACGGAACGCGGATCAGGCGGCGGCTCGCCGACGCACGGCTCTACCTCTGCACCCCCGACCGGCCGGACCTCGCGGAGTTCGCCGACGCGGCGCTCGCGGGCGGCGTGGACGTGGTCCAGCTGCGGGACAAGGGGATCGAGGCGAAGCGGGAGATCGCGGCGCTGGAGGTGCTGGCGGAGGCGTGCGCCCGGCACGGCGCGCTGCTCGCGGTGAACGACCGCGCCGACGTGGCGCTGGCCGTGGACGCCGACGTGCTGCACCTGGGCCAGGACGACCTGCCGGTGCCGCTCGCCCGCCGGGTCGTGGGCGAGGACGTGGTGATCGGCCGCTCCACGCACGACGTGGCGCAGGCGCGCGCGGCGGCCGTCGAGCCGGGCGTGGACTACTTCTGCACGGGGCCGTGCTGGCCGACGCCGACCAAGCCGGGCCGGCCCGCGCCGGGGCTGGACCTGGTGCGCGCCACGGCCGCGACGGGGGGCGCGGGGAGGCCGTGGTTCGCCATCGGCGGCATCGACCGGGCGCGGCTGCCCGAGGTGCTGGCGGCGGGCGCCGAGCGGGTCGTGGTGGTGCGCGCCGTCACCGAGGCCGAGGACCCGCGCGAGGCCGCGGCCTGGTTGACGGTGCGGTTGGGCGGCACGCCGCCGGCGTGACCCGGTGGGGCGTCGGCGCCGGTGGTCGTGGGGAAGGGGGACACCCCCCGGACCGGTGTCCGGGGGGTGTCCTCGTTCGATCGGTGCGCGGTCCTTGCAGGGGGCGACGACCGCGTACCGGTGTGCCGCTCTAGCCGCGGGTCAGGCTCAGGCCGTAGGCGCTGAGGATCTCGCCGACCGGCTGGAAGTAGGTCGTGCCGCCGGAGGAGCAGTTGCCCGAACCGCCGGAGGTCACGCCCTGGGCCTGGCTGTAGCCGGAGCCCGCCACCCACGAACCACCCGAGTCACCGGGCTCGGCGCAGGCGTTCGTGCGGGTCAGGCCCGACACCGTGCCCTGCGGGTAGTTCACCGTCGAGTTCTTGGCCTGGACGGTGCCGCAGCGCCAGCCGGTGGTGGAGCCGGAGCGGCAGATCGCCGCGCCGACCGCCGCCGACGTGGAGCCGGTCACGGTGACGTTGGAGCCGTTGTAGCGGTTGACCCACGGGCGGGACGTCCAGTTGGAGTTCGTGCGCACCCAGGCGTAGTCGTTGCCGGGGAACGAGGAACCCGCGAACGTGCCCTGCGAGACGCGGTTGTAGCCGGTCGTCGCGGCGCCCGTGCGGCCGCAGTGGCCGGCGGTCACGAAGCCGCCCGAGACGGCGAAGCCCACCGAGCACCGGCCGCTGCCGATGTAGTAGGCGTCACCACCGCGGGTGTCGTACAGGGTGGTCGGGGACTCGTCGACCTCGACGACCCGCACCGACGGGCTGAGCGACCTGGCGGACGCGACGAACGCGTCGGCCGCGGCGTCGCGCTGGTGCCGGTTCACCTCGACGACGACCGAGTTGGTCTGCTCGTCCACCCGCCAGCCGGTGATCGACTTCGGGGCGGCCATGCCGTCGATCGACGACTTGGCGGAGGTGAGCTGCTGGTGCGAGAAGGCGACGAACCTGGCGTCGGCGCCCGCGGCGCGGGCCGCGTCCACCTTGGCCGCGTCGGTCACCGCGACGACGAGCTTGCCCGTCGCGGCGTTGATCCAGGAACCCGCGTAGGCGGCGCCCACGGCCGCCTTGGCGGAGGACTCCAGCTCACCGGAGCGGGAGTCGCTCGCCAGACGGGCGGTGACCTGTTCGGCGGTCAGGCCGAGGTCGCGTTGCGCCGCTTGGAGCAACTCGGCGGGGTAGCTCTCCGTGTCGGAGGAGCTTCCGCCATACGGTGCGGCGGTGTCCGCAATCGCCGGTACGCTTAGTGCTGTAGCTGCGCCGGCGGCGAGCAAGGCAGCCGCGGCAAGGCGGGCCGCACTCGTGCGGTTCATTAGGCGTCTCCCTCATCTTCGGGTGCAGGGAACCCGAGAGCCTGGTTGCAGGGACCGCTCTCGGGGGCTCTAGGGGGACGGGTGGTGGGGCGGCGGCAGGGGTCGCCCCACCCCTCCATTTCCCGTCCCGGGTGTCGGGCCGGTCTCCGAAGTCGCACCGAACGTCGTGAACGGGCCTCCGCGCGTCCGCATCAGGCCCTCCTCCCCGGCCTGTACCGGCCAGTAGTCACCCGTTCGAGCTACGTTATGACCCTGTTACCTATGACGGTTCAGGCCATCTGAGGCGAAAGTGTGTCACAGCCCACGTCAAATCAACTGCGCTGTGTAGCGTTTGACAGTTAACTCTCACTCAAGGTAGTTATTCGATCACCGATTCGGGCGGTTTTGCCAGATGTAAGTGATTCGGCGATTTCCGCCTCGGACGTGTGAAAGCTGCTGGGCCAGGCGAGCGGGACCGCAGGAGTTTCCGCGTTCGACCGGGTATCGAATCAACGGGCCCGGGCCGGTGGGGGGACCCGGCGCGCCGCACTGGACCGATCCCGAGCGAGGATCGCCACATGGCACTCGTGACGATCTCCGACATCCGCTCCGCCGCCGGGCTGATCGCCCCCGCCGCCGTGCGCACCCCGCTGCTGCGCTTCGGCGACGAGGGGTGGGACGGGACCGGCGGGCTGTGGCTCAAGCCGGAGAGCCTCCAGCCCGTCGGCGCGTTCAAGGTCCGCGGCGCGTACCACGCGCTGGCCCGGCTGCCCGAGGACGTGCGGGCGCGCGGCGTCGTCGCCTACTCCAGCGGCAACCACGCGCAGGCCGTGGCGTACGCGGCGAAGCGGTTCGGGGTGCCCGCGACGATCGTCGTGCCCGACACGGCGCCGCGGGTGAAGGTGGAGGCGACGCGGGCGCTCGGCGCGGAGGTCGTGCTGGTGCCGATGGCGCTGCGGGAGTCGCGGGCCGCCGAGTTGGTCGCTTCCCTCGGGGCGACGCTGATCCCGCCGTTCGACCACCCCGACGTCATCGCCGGGCAGGGCACCGTGGGCCTGGAGGTGGTGGCCGACCTGCCGGACGTGGCGACCGTGCTGGTGCCGGTCAGCGGCGGCGGGCTGCTGTCCGGGGTGGCCACCGCGGTGAAGGCGCTGTCGCCCGGCACGCGCGTCGTCGGCGTGGAGCCGGAGCTGGCCGGTGACGCGGCGGCCTCGTTCCGGGCCGGTTCGCTGGTGCGGTGGTCCCCCGCGGACCGGGCGCGGACGATCGCCGACGGCCTGCGGGCCGAGCCGTCCGAGCTGACGTTCGCGCACATCCGGGCGTACGCGGACGACCTGCTGACGGTGTCGGAGGAGGAGATCGCGGCGGCGGTCGGCCGGCTGGCGCGGGAGGCCAGGCTGGTCGTGGAGCCCAGCGGCGCGGTGGCGTTCGCGGCGGCGCTGCGGGAGCGGCCCGCGGGTCCGACGGCGGTCGTGCTGTCCGGCGGGAACGTCGACCCCGAGGTGTTCGCCGAGCTGGTCCGGCGGGAGCCGTCAGGGGCCGACCCGCGTCGGGGGTGAGTCGGCCGGGTCCGGGTCGTCGCGGGTCGCGGCGGCGCCGAGCACGCCGTTGTCGGCGCCGAGCGCGAGCAGACCGCCGGCGACGGCCGCGCCCGCGCACACCAGCAGCGCCGTCCGCCACCCCTCCGTCAGGGCGGTCGGGTCGGCGTAGGCGCCGCCGCTCAGCCCCGCGACGGCCGGCAGCACGGCCACCGCGACCAGGCCCCCGGTGCGGGCGACCGCGTTGTTCACGCCCGAGGCGACCCCCGCGTACCGGTCCGGGGCGGCGGCCAGCGCGGTCGCCGTCACCGGGGCCACCACCGCGGCCAGGCCCAGGCCGAACACGACGACACCGGGCAGCACGCCCGTCCAGTACGACGCGCCCGGCTCCGCCCACCGCAGCATGAGCATGCCGACGCCGATGACGATCGGTCCTCCGATGAGTTGGGCCTTCGGGCCGATGCGCTGCGCGAGGTTCCCGGCGCGCGCGGACAGCACCAGCATGATCGCCGTGATGGGCAGGCCCGCCAGGCCCGCCGCCGTGGGCGTGTAGTGCAGCGACACCTGGAGCTGGAGCACCATCAGCACCGTCACGCCGGTCAGGGCCGCGTAGACCAGGAACGTCAGGGCGTTGGCCAGCACGAATGTTCGATCGCTGAACAAATGGGGCGGGACGAGCGGGTCGCGCCCGCGGACCTGGCGGACGACGAACGCCACCAGGCCGGCCACCCCGACCACCGCGGCGGACAGGACGAGGGCGTCGGGTCCGCGCACCGGCGCCTCGACCAGTGCGGCGGTGATCCCGGTCAGTCCCAGTGCTCCGATGACTGAGTCGGCGATGTTCGGGTGATCGGATGATTCCTCGTCCCGTGACTCCGGCACGTGGCGGCGGGCCAGCCACACGCACACCGCGGCGAGCGGCAGGTTGACCAGGAACGCCGGCCGCCACGACCACGCCTGCACCAGCAGGCCGCCGACCAGCGGCCCGACCGCCGCGGCCACGCCGGACAGGCCGGACCAGGCGCCGATCGCCTTCGCCCGGTCCGCCCGGGTGAACACCGACTGGAGGATCGCGAGCGACCCCGGCGTGAGCAGCGCGCCGCCGACGCCCTGCAGGACGCGGGCGACGACCAGCAGTTCCGTGGTCGGGGCGAGCCCGCAGAGCAGGGACGCGACGCCGAACCAGAGCACGCCGGCGGTGAAGACGCGGCGGCGGCCGTAGCGGTCGCCCAGCGAGCCCGCGACCAGGACCAGCGCGGCCAGCGACAGCAGGTAGCCGTCGAGCACCCACTGGAGGCCCGCGACGGACGAGCCCAGCTCGGCGCCGATGTGCGGCAGGGCCACGTTGACGATCGTGCTGTCGAGCATCGCCAGGCCCGAGCCGAGGATCGTCGTCGCCAGCACGGCCCTGGCCCGACCCGTGCCCCACACCACCGTCTGCGCCACCCGCCCAGTGTGGTGGCGGGTCGCCGTGGTGGGGGCTTCGGGGCCGAACCTGCCTGACGGGGCCGGGCTAGTCGGCGGGCCGGTTCAGGGTGGCGACGAACTTGTAGCGGTCCCCCCGGTAGACCGAGCGCACCCACTCCACCGGGTTGCCCTCGGTGTCGAACGAGTGCCGCGACAGCAGCAGCATCGGCAGGCCGATGTCCGCCCCGAGCAGCTCGGCCTCCTCCGGTGAGGCCAGCGCGGTCTCGATGGTCTCCTCCGCGTGTCCCATCTCGACGCCGAACCGCTCGCGCAGCACCTGGTACAGCGACGCGCCCGGGGCCAGGTAGCGGCGCAGGCCGCGGAACCTGCCCAGGGCCAGGTGGGTCGTCTCGATCGCCATCGGCTCGCCGTCGGCCAGCCGCAGCCGGTGCAGGCGCAGCACCTTGGCGCCCGCCCGGACGCCCAGCAGCCTCGCCAACTCGGCCTCGGCGGCCATCTCGGACGCCTCCACCAGGCGCGACGACGGCAGCCTGCCCTGCGCCTTCATGTCCTCTGTGTACGAGGACAGCTGGAGGCGTTGCGCCACCTTCGGCTCGGCCGCGAACGTGCCCTTGCCCTGCACGCGCAGCAGCCGCCCCTCGACGGTCAGCTCGGCAAGCGCTTGCCGGACCGTCGTGCGCGAGACGTCGAACTCCGCGGCCAACGACCTCTCGGTCGGGATCGGCGACCCGGGCGGCAACGCGCGCAGGAGGTCGAGCAGGTGCCGCTTGAGGCCCCAGTACTTCGGCTCGCGCTGCGCGCGGGACCTGGCGTCCACGCCGGATGCAGGGCTCGTTTCGAGCATGCCTTCCTCCTCGACCTTGCTAGCGCTCCCAGACACAGGATGCCCTGTCCGGGTCGGATCGTGGTCCCGAACCCCCGACAACCCCCGAGAAATTGGTCCGATGACTTTGCAACGGTCCAGCAACGGCCTTGACATGCCCTGTGGCGGGGCACACTCTAGGCCGCATTGGTCTACACCACTTTGGGCGCTTCGGTCATCGGGACCGGGCATTGGGAAAGGGCGCACACGTGAAGGGCTGGAGAGGACTCGCCGTAGGTGCCGCCGCACTGTCGGTGGCCGTGGCCGGGTGTGGCACGAGCTCCGACAGCGGCAGCGACTCCGGTGAACCGAAGACGCTGACGGTCTGGTTGATGGACGGCTCCGCGCCGACCACCTTGACCGACGCGCTGAACAAGGAGTTCCAGGACTCGCACCCCGGCGTCACCGTCAAGTACGAGGTCCAGAAGTGGGGCGGCATCCAGGAGAAGCTGACCACCGCTCTGACCAGCAACAACCCGCCGGACATCATCGAGCTGGGCAACACCCAGACGGCGAAGTTCGCGGCTGAGGAGACCCTCGCGGACCTCAGCGGCGACCTCTCCGACCTCAACGGCGACCAGTGGCTCGGGGGCCTCAAGGACTCGCTGACCTGGGACGGCAAGCAGTACGGCATGCCGTTCTACGCCGCGAACCGCACGGTCATCTACCGGACCGACCTGTTCGAGGCCGCGGGCATCGCCTCCCCGCCCACCTCGCGCGACGAGTGGGTCGCCGCGGCCGAGAAGCTCAAGGCGGCCAACGCGGCCGACCCGGAGTTCCAGTCGGTCTACCTGCCGGGCCAGTCCTGGTACGTGCTGCTGTCGTTGATCTGGGACGAGGGCGGCGACGTGGCGAAGCCGCAGGGCTCCGCGTGGGCCGGCGCGCTCGACACCCCCGAGGCCAAGGCCGGCCTGGAGTTCTACAAGAAGCTGGTCGACGCCTCGGGCACCAAGGCCCCGAAGGACGCCGACGAGGCCACCCCGCAGCAGATGGAGGTGTTCGGCACGGGCAAGGTCGGCATGATGGTCGGCCTGCCGTGGGAGCTGGCGGGCGCCGTCAAGGCCAACCCGGACCTGAAGGACAAGACCTCGGCGTTCCCGATCCCGTCCAAGACGGCGGGCGAGGTCGCCCCGGTGTTCCTCGGCGGCTCGAACCTGGCGATCCCGGCCGGCTCCAAGAACATCGACCTGGCCAAGGACTACCTCAAGCTGCTGAGCGGCAAGAAGTACCAGGACATGCTGGCCGAGAGCGGTGCGGTGCCCGGCACCTCGACCGACACGGCGAAGCTGGCCACCAACCCGGTCGGCAAGGCGCTGGCGGAGTCCGCCCCCGGCGGCAAGGTCACCCCGACCACCCCGGCGTGGGCCGCGGTCGAGGCGGGCCAGAACCCGCTGAAGGACATGCTGACCGCGTACCTGACCGGCGCGAAGTCGCTGGACCAGGCCACCTCGGACGCCAACGCCTCGCTGTCGAAGACACTGGCGGGCTGACGAGCGCATGACGGCCGTGGACACGACCGACGCCGCGGTGCCGACGGTTCCCCCGTCGGCACCGCGGCGTGCCGCGCATCCGGACGGCGCGCCGCGCCGTCGGGGCGGCGCCTTCGACCGGGCGCTGCCCTACCTGCTGCTGGCCCCCGCGCTGGTGGCCGTCCTCTGGTTGATCGGCTGGCCGGTCCTCTCCGTCCTGGTCACGAGCTTCCGCAGGCTCAACCTGCGCGAGCTGACCCGCGGCGAGGTCGTGTGGACCGGCCTGGACAACTACACCGAAATCCTCGGCGACCCGGACTTCTGGGCGATCACGCTGCGCACGGTCGTGTTCACGGCGGTCGTGGTGGGCGCGTCCGTCCTGGCGGGGCTGATGATCGCGCTGCTCATGCGCGTGATCAGCCCGGTCGTGCGGGTCGTGCTCCAGGTCGCGATGCTGCTGGCGTGGGCGATGCCGCTGCTCGCGGCCACCACCGTCTACCAGTGGATCTTCGACCAGCAGTACGGCATCCTGAACAAGACCCTGGTGAAGGTCGGGTTCGACTCGTTCGCCGGGCACTCGTGGTTCTCCACCGGCACCTCGACGCTGGCCGTGATCGGGCTGCTGATCGTGTGGCAGGCGATCCCGTTCCTGGCGTTCTCCCTCTACGCGGGGGCCATCGGCATCCCGAAGGACCGGTACGAGGCGGCGGGCATCGACGGCGCGTCGGCGTGGCAGACGTTCCGCGCGGTCACGTGGCCCGAGCTGCGGCCGCTGCTGCTGATGGTGACGTTCCTGTCCCTGCTGTGGGACTTCAAGGTGTTCGCGCAGATCTGGGCCATGAAGCGGGGCGGCCCGGACGGCGGCAGCACCACGCTCGCCGTCTACCAGTACCTGGAGGGCATCTCCAAGAGCCACTTCGGCGTGGCCGCGGCGATCTCCGTGGTGATGGTGGCGCTGCTGGCGCTGCTGACGTTCCAGTACCTGCGCAGGCTGGTCCGTTCCCAGGAGGGTGCGCTGTGATCGCCAAGAAGGTGACGGGGAACGTCGTCGCGCTGGTCGTGGCGCTGTTCTTCGCGTTCCCCACCTACTGGATGGTCTCGACCGCGCTCAAGCCGCGCGGCGAGATGCTGACCAGCGGGTACGACCTGATCCCGTTCTCGGTGACGATCTCGAACTTCGTGACCGCGTGGACGAAGCCCGGGTTCCTCTCCGCGCTGGGCAACAGCCTGCTGGTGACGTTGTCGGCGGTGGCCGCGGCACTGGTCGTGGGCCTGCTGGCGGCCGTGGCGCTGTCCCGGATGCGGTTCCGGGGCCGCAAGGGCTTCGTGATGATGATGCTGGTGGCGCAGATGGCGCCGTTCGAGGCGCTGCTCATCCCGATGTTCCTGATGATGCGCGACCTCGACCTGCTCGACCGGCTGCCCGCGCTGGCGCTGATCTACTTCGCGGTGACGCTGCCGTTCTGCGCGTGGACGCTGCGCGGGTTCGTCAACGGCATCCCGCTGGAGCTGGAGGAGGCGGCGATGGTCGACGGCTGCGGCCGGTGGGGCGCGTTCCGCCGCGTCACGCTGCCGCTGCTGGGCCCCGGCCTGGTCGCCACCTCGGTGTTCGCCTTCGTGACGGCGTGGAACGAGTTCCTGTTCGCGCTGTCGCTGATGAAGGACCAGACCAAGGAGACCCTGCCGGTGTGGCTGTCGGGGTTCCAGACCAACTTCGGCACCGACTGGGGTGGCGCGATGGCGGCGTCCGCCCTGTTCACCCTGCCGGTGCTGGTGTTCTTCCTGATCGTGCAGCGCAAGATGGTCACCGGTGTCACCGCCGGTGCGGTGAAGGGGTAGGAACCGCATGTCGTTGCACCGGCTCGCGTCGGGCGTCCTGCTGCCGGGGTTCCACGGGACCGCGGCCCCGGACTGGCTGTTGAAGCGGGTGGCGGACGGGCTCGGCGGCGTGGTGCTGTTCGGCCGCAACGTCGTGGCCGGCACCGCCGAGGAGACCGACGCCCAGGTCACGGCGTTGAACGCGCAGCTGCGGGGTGCGCGCGCGGACGTCGTGGTCGGCATCGACGAGGAGGGCGGCGACGTCACCCGCCTCGACTACGGCCGGGGCTCGGAGGTGCCGGGCAACCACGCCCTCGGCGCGGCCGGCGACCTGGGCCTGACCCGCGAGGTCGCGGCGTCCATCGGGTCGCGGCTGGCGGCGTGCGGGGTGAGCCTGAACCTCGCGCCGTCGGCGGACCTGGTGCTGACGCTGGACGACCCGGTGATCGGCGTGCGGTCGTTCGGCTCGGACCCGGTCGCGGCGGGCGGGCACGTGGCCGCGTTCGTGGAGGGCATGCAGGCGGTGGGCGTGGCGGCGTGCGCGAAGCACTTCCCCGGCCACGGCGCGTCCACGGTGGACTCGCACGCGGCGCTGCCCGTGCTGCCCCGGTCGGCGGCGGAGCTGGCGGCGGTGGAGTTCGTGCCGTTCCGGGCGGCCGTGCAGGCGGGCGTGCGGTCGGTCATGACCGGGCACCTGGTCGTGCCGGAGTGGGGTCCGGAGCCCGCGACGCTCAACCCGCGGGCGCTGCGCGTGCTGCGGGAGGACCTGGGGTTCACCGGCGCGGTGATCACCGACGGGCTGGACATGAAGGCCGTCGGCGGGGACCTGGCCGAGGGGTCGGTGCGGGCGCTGGTGGCGGGCGTCGACGCGCTGTGCCTGGGCGGCGAGCCGCTGGACGACGACGGGCTGCGGTGGCTGGTCGACAGCATCGTGGCGGCCGTGGAGTCCGGCGTGCTGCCGCGGGAGCGGCTGGAGGAGGCGGCGCGGCGGACCGCGGCGCTCGGCACTCCCCCGTCGTCGGTGGACGGGCACGACCCGTCGTTGGGCCTGAAGGCGGCCCGCGCGGCGCTGGAGGTGCGCGGGGACCTGCGGGTGTCCGGCGCGCCCGTGGTGCTGGACCTGGCGGTGGAGGCGTCGATCGCGGTGGGCGACGTGCCGTGGGGCCTCGGGCCGTACTTGTCGGAGCTGGTGCCGGGGACGACCGTGCTGCCGCCCTCCTCGTCCGCGGACGAGGTTGCGGCGGTCGCGTCGGGCCGTACCGTCGTGGTGGTGACGCGTGAGGCACACCGCCACGCGTGGGCTCGCGACCTGGTGTCCGCGCTGGTTAAGATTGGTCTAGACCTCGTCCACGTCGAGACGGGCGTGCCGGGTCCCGACCTGGGCACGGCCGGCCGCGTCGACACCCACGGCGGTTCACGCGTGTGCCTGCGCGCCGCGGCAGAGCGCATCGCCGCCGCCGGCACCTGAGTAGGGAGACCGATGAGCGACCAGCCCGGCGGGCACATGGCGGCCGAGATCGGCCAACAGCCCGCGATCTTCACCGACCTCGTCGCGAGGCGGGGCGGGTTCGCCCCCGTCGCCGAGGTCATCCGCGACCGGCAGCCGCGGTTCGTGCTGTTCGCGGCGCGCGGCTCGTCCGACCACGCGGCGCTGTACGCGAAGTACCTGACCGAGGTGCTGCTCCAGGTGCCCGCCGGGCTGGTGTCGCCGTCCACGACCACCCTGTACGGGGCGCGGCCGGACCTGCGCGACGTGCTCCTGGTGTCGGTGTCGCAGTCCGGCGGGTCGCCCGACCTGCTGGAGGTCACCCAGTCCGCGCGGGAGCGGGGCGCGCTCACCGTGGCGGTGACGAACACCTCCGACTCGCCGCTGAACGCGGCGGCCGAGCTGTCGGTGGACGTCGGCGCGGGCGTCGAGCGGGCCGTGGCGGCGACGAAGACGTACTCGGCGACGCTGCTCGCGCTGTACCTGCTGGTCGACGCGGTCCGCGGCGGTGACGGCGAGGCCGTGGCGTCGATCGGCGAGCAGGCCGCGGCCACGCTGGACCTGTCGGCGGAGGCGGTGGCCGAGGCCGTGCGGCGCTACCGCTTCGTGGACCGGGTGCTGACGACCGGGCGCGGCTACTCGCTGCCGACGGCGCTGGAGTCGGCGCTGAAGCTGGCCGAGACCTCGTACCTGGCGGCGCGCGCGTACAGCGGCGCGGACCTGCTGCACGGTCCGGTGGCGGCGGTCGACGGCGAGACGGCCGTGCTGGCGATCACCAGTCGCGGTCGCGGCGGGGACGCGCTGCACGACGTGCTGGACGTGGTGCACGGTCGCGGGGCCGACGTGGTGGCCATCGGCTCGGGCGCGGACCGGGTGCCGGCGGCGCTGCGCGTGCCCGTGGCGGAGACGGCCGAGGAGGTGGCGCCGATCCTGGAGATCCTCCCGGTGCAGCGCATCGCCCACGGCCTCTCCCTGGCTCGCGGCGGCGACCCGGACAGCCCGCGCGGTCTCAACAAGGTCACCCGCACCCGCTGACCCGAACGCAGGACCCACCGGTCCCGAACGCAGGACCCACCGGTCCCGAACGTCGGACTCGCCCGACCTGAACGCACGACTCGCCCGCCCCGGACGTTGGACTCTCGCGAGTCGTAACCCCGACCCGCGAGAGTCCGACGTCCGGGACCCGAGAGTCCGACGTCCGGGACCGGTGGGTCCTGCGTTCGGGCGGAGGGCTTGGACGACGAAGAGGCCCGGGGGCGCGAGCCCTCGGGCCTTTCGACGTCCCACCGGCCGCTACTGGCCCGCCGCGGCCAGGCCCACCGAGGCCTGGGCCAGTTCGACCGAGCTGTCGAAGACCACTTCGCCGTCCACCCAGACCTTGCGGGGGCGGAGGTCGTCGTCCCACCAGACGAGATCCGCCACGGCGCCCGCCTCCAGGCGGCCGAGGGTGGGTTCGCCGATGGCGTCCGCCGGGATGATCGTCGCCGACGCCAGGGCGTCCGCCTCGGCCACGCCGACCGACACGATGTTGCGCACCGCGCGGTCCAGGGTGAGGGCGCTGCCGGCGATCGTGCCCTCCGGCGAACGCGGCACGCCGTCCTCGGTGAGCAGCACGTCCGCGCCGCCCAGCTGGTAGCGGCCGGGCGGCATGCCGGCGGCGGCCACGGCGTCGGTCACCAGGGCCACGCGGTGGCCCGCGGCGTTGAACACCAGGCGGCAGACGTCCGGGCCCACGTGCGCCAGGTCGGCGATGAGGCCGAGCGTGAAGCGGTCGTCCACCAGGGCCACGCCGGGCACGCCCGGTTCGCGGTGGCCGAGCGGGCGCTGGGCGTTGAACAGGTGCGTCACCATGCGCGCGCCCGCCTCGGCGGCGGCCCTGGTCTGCTCGCCGGTGGCGTCGCTGTGGCCGACCGCCACCAGCACGCCCGCCTCGGCGAGGCGGCGGACCGCCTCCATGCCGCCGGGCCGCTCGGGGGCGAGGGTCACCATGCGCAGGGCGCGGCGCAGCACCTCGTCGTCCAGCAGCTCGTCGAGCACCTCCGGCCCCGGCGCCACCATCAGCGCCGGGTCGTGCACGCCCGCGCGCTTCGGCGACAGGAACGGCCCCTCCAGGTGCACGCCGAGCGGCTTGGCGCCGGCCTGCTCGGGCAGGGTCGCGGCAGCGGCCAGCACGGCGCGGGCCTGCCGGATCGCGACCGGCACCGGCGCGGTGATCAGGGTCGGCAGGAAGCGGGTCACGCCGGTCTGCGGGAGCGCTCGCGCCACCGCCGCCATGCCCACCGGGTCGACCTCGGCGAAGTCGACGCCGACCGCCCCGTTCACCTGCACGTCCACCAGGCCCGGGGTGAGCAGGCCGCCGGTCAGCACCTCGGCGCCCTCGGGCGGCGCGCCCGGGACGACCTCGACGATCCGGCCCGCGCGCACGCGCACGCTGGCTGGACCGGTGATGGTGCGACCTAGCAGTGCTCGCGGAGCTGCGACAACCGTGTCCAAGGTCCCTCCTCAATGGTCCAGACCATTATGACCGCAAGCGGTGGACGCCGTCACGTGTGGTTATAAGATAACCGAATATAGTGAAGATCAGTTAATGTCCGGCGAGCGGACCGGGAAGGACCGGGACTGGCGGGTCGTCGGGGGCGGCGCTCCCGGTGCCCCATACTTGGTGTCAGACATCCGAGGTCTACCGGACGAGTCGAGGACGCCGTGGCAGTGACCGACGACGCGATCCTGCGCGTCAAGGAGATGATCGTCTCCGGCGAGCTCAAGCCGGGCGACCGACTTCCGCGCGAGGCCGACCTGGCCGGGCGGCTCGGCCTGTCCCGGAACTCCCTGCGCGAGGCCGTCAAGGCGTTGTCGCTGGTCAGGGTGCTGGACGTGCGGCAGGGCGACGGCACGTACGTGTCCAGCCTGCGGGCCGACGACCTGCTCGGCGCGCTGTCGTTCGTGCTCGACCTGCACCGCGGTGAGGACTCGGTGCTGGAGGTGCTCCAGGTCCGGCGCATCCTCGAACCCGCCGCCGCGGCGATGGCGGCGCAGCGCGTCGGCCCCGAGGAGGTCGCCGCGCTGCGCGCCCTGTGCGACGCCGCCGAGGCGGCCCGGTCGGTCGAGGAGCTGGTCGAGCACGACCTGGCGTTCCACCGCGCCATCGCCCGCGCCTCGGGCAACGCCTACCTCGCCCGACTGCTCGACACGCTCGCCGGTCCCACCGTGCGGGTGCGCATCTGGCGCGGTATCACGCAGGGCGGGGCCGTGGAGCGGACCGTCGCCGAGCACCGGGCGATCGTCGACGCCCTGGCCGCCCGCCAGACCGAGCTGGCCCGGTCCTGGTCCACGGTGCACGTGGCGGGCGTCGAGCAGTGGCTGTCCGACCTGACCTGAGCCCGTCCCGGAGAGCGCCGGACCGCGCTACGCCGGCTCCTCCAGCGCCTCCCACAGCCCGTCGGGCACGTCCGCCGACAGCGCCGCCGCGTTGGCCCGCACCTCCTCCGCCGTCCGCACCCCCACCAGCACCGACACCACGGCAGGGTGGCGCAGCGGGAACCGCACCGCCGCCGACGGCAGCGCCACCCCGTACCGCTCGCACACCCCGGCGACCCGCCGCGCCCGCGCCACCGGTCCGGGCGGCGCGGTCCGGTAGTCGTAGGTGCCGCCGCCGACGAGCAGCCCGGAGTTGAACACCCCCGCCGCCACCACGGGCACCCCGCGTTCGGCGCACAGGTCGAGCAGCGGCGCGCCGGACCGGTCCAGCAGCGTGTACCGCCCCGCGAGCAGCACCACGTCCACCCCGGTCTCGCGCACGAACCGCGCGGGCAGCTCCCACTGGTTCATGCCCACGCCGACCGCGTCCACGATCCCCTGCTCCCGCCACGACACCAGCGCGGGCACCGCCGAGGAGGCGGCCCGCTCCCAGTGGTCGTCGGGGTCGTGCAGGTAGACCACGTCCACCCGGTCCAGCCCGAGGCGCTCCAGCGACGACTCCAGCGACCTCCGCACGCCGTCCGCCCCGAAGTCCCACACCCGCCGGGACGTGGCGGGCACCGCGAACCCGTTCGCCAGGTCGTCCCCGCCCGCCGACGACGGCTCCAGCAGCCGGCCCACCTTCGTCGACACCACGAACGAGTTCCGCGGCCGACCGCGCAGGAACTCGCCCAGCCGCCGCTCGGACAGGCCCAGCCCGTAGTGCGGCGCGGTGTCGAAGTAGCGGACCCCGGCGTCCCAGGCGGCCTCCAGGGCGGCGAACGCGTCCTCGTCGGACACGGGGGTGTAGAGGTTGCCGAGGGGTCCGCCGCCGACCCCCAGGGGCGTCAGCGGGATCACGAGCCGGCCGGGCGCAACCGCAGCCCGTGCATGCCGCCGTCCACCGCGAGCACGGTGCCGGTGGTGGACCCGGACAGCGGCCCGGCCAGGTAGGCGACGGCGCCCGCCACCTCGTCCGCGGTGACCAGCCGGCCGTGCGGCTGCCTGGCCTCCAGCGCGGCCCGCTCGGCGACCGGGTCGGGCGCGGCGTCGAGCAGCCGCCCGACCCACGGGGTGTCCGCCGTGCCGGGCGCGACCGCGTTGACCCGGATGCCCTCCCGCACGTGGTCGGCGGCCATCGCGAGGGTCAGCGCGTGCACGGCGCCCTTGCTGGCCGAGTACACCGCGCGACGCGGCAGGCCGGCCCACGCCGCGATGGACCCGGTGTTCACGATCGCCGCGGCCGGCGAGCGGCGCAGGTGCGGCAGCGCGGCCCGGGACACCCGGGCGATCCCCAGCACGTTGACGTCGAGCACGCGCCGCCACTCGTCGTCGCCGTTCGCGGCCACGTCGCCCTGCGCGCCGATGCCCGCGTTGTTCACCAGCACGTCGAGCCGGCCGAACCGCTCCACCACCGCGTCCACGGCGGCCCGGACGGACGCGTCGTCGGTCACGTCGCAGCGCACGCCGTGCAGCGGCGGCCCCACCCCGGTGTCCACGTCGAACGCGACCGCCACCGCCCCGCGCGCGGCCAGCAGCCGCGCGGTGGCCAGGCCGATGCCCGACGCGCCGCCGGTCACCACCGCCACCAGGCCCTCGAACTCGCTCATCGCGCCTCCAGTTCCGTCCACACCGGACCGTCGGGGTAGCGGAAGTCCGCCAGGGTCCCCGGCGCCAGCTCGGCGGAGAAGCCGGGCGCGACCGGCGCCAGGTACCGGCCGCCCCGCACCACCGCCGGGTCGGTGAAGTGCTCGTGCAGGTGGTCCACCCACTCGACGGCCCGGCCGTCGGTGGTGCCGGACACCGCGACGAAGTCGAACATCGCCAGGTGCCGCACCAGCTCGCACAGCCCCACGCCGCCCGCGTGCGGGCACACCGGCACGCCGAACTTCGCGGCCAGCAGCAGGATCGCCACGTTCTCGTTGACCCCGCCGACGCGGCACGCGTCGAGCTGCACCACGTCGACCGCGCCGGCCTGGAGCAGCTGCTTGAAGACCACCCGGTTCGGCACGTGCTCGCCGGTGGCCACCTTGATCGGGCGCAGCGCGTCGGCGATGGCGCGGTGCGCCAGCACGTCGTCGGGCGAGGTGGGCTCCTCGACCCAGTACGGGTCGAACGGTGCCAGCTCCCGCATCCACCCGATGGCGGTGCCCACGTCCCACCGCTGGTTGGCGTCCACCGCGACCCGCACGTCCGGGCCGACGACCTCGCGCACCAGTCGCAGCCGGCGCACGTCGTCGGCCAGGTCGCCGCCGACCTTCAGCTTGACCATGTCGAAGCCGTCGGCCAGCGCCTGCCTGGTCAGGGCCTCGACCTTGGCGTCGGGGTAGCCGAGCCAGCCCGGCGACGTCGTGTACGCCGGGTAGCCGTCGCGCTCCAGCGCGGCGGCCCGCCCGGCCCTGCCCGGTTCGGCGGCGCGCAGGACGGCCAGCGCCTCGTCCGGGGTGAGCGCGTCGGACAGGTAGCGGAAGTCGACCAGGCCCACGACCTCCTCGGGCGACATCCCGGCCAGGAAGCGCCACACCGGCAGGCCCGCGCGCCGGGCGGCGAGGTCCCACGCGGCGTTCACGACCGCGCCGAGCGCCATGTGCGCGACGCCCTTCTCCGGGCCGAGCCAGCGCAGCTGCGAGTCGCCCACCAGCTCGCGGTACAGCGCGCCCAGGTCGGCGGCGGTCTCCGGCACGGGGCGGTCCAGCACGTGCGGGGCCAGGGAGCGGATGGCGGCGACCTGCACGTCGTTGCCGCGGCCGATGGTGAACACCAGGCCGTGGCCGTCCGGGCCGTCGTCGGTGCGCAGCACCAGGTAGGCCGCCGAGTAGTCGGGGTCCGGGTTCATCGCGTCCGACCCGTCCAGGTCGCGCGAGGTGGGGAACCGGACGTCCACCACCTCCACCCCGGTGATGCGGGCCATCACGCCTGCCCGAGCACTTGGCGCTGCCCGCCCAGGCCGTCGATCTCCAGCTCGACCACGTCGCCCGCGCGCAGGTACGGCTTCGGCTCGGGCTGCCCGAGCGCGACGCCGGCGGGCGTGCCGGTGTTGACCAGGTCGCCCGGTCGCAGGACGAGGAACCAGCTGAGGTAGCGGACCAGCTCGGCCACCGGGAAGATCATGTTCCCGGTCGAGGAGTCCTGCCGGAGCGTGCCGTTGACCCACAGCCGCAGGCCCAGCGCCTGCGGGTCGGCGACCTCGTCGGCGGGGACGAGGCACGGTCCGAGCGGGTTGAACGTCTCGCAGTTCTTGCCCTTGTCCCACTGGCCGCCGCGCTCGATCTGGAACTCGCGCTCGGACACGTCGTGCGACACGACGTACCCGGCGACGCAGGCCAGCGCCTCCTCCGCGGTCTCCAGGTACCGGGCGGTGCGGCCGATGACGACGCCCAGCTCGACCTCCCAGTCGGTCTTGACCGAGCGGCGCGGCACGAGCACCTCGTCGTGCGGTCCCACGATCGTGTCGGGGGTCTTGAGGAACACGACGGGCTCGGCCGGGATCGCCGCGCCGATCTCCTCCGCGTGGTCGCGGTAGTTCAGGCCGATGCAGACGACCTTGCCGACGCCCGCCACCGGGGGCCCGATCCGGACGCCGTCCACCACGATCGGTTGGAGCTCGCCCGCCGCCAGCGCGTCACGGGTCCGCGCGATGCCGTCGTCGGCTAGGAATTCGCCCGTGAGGTCCGTCGTCACCGGGGTGAGGTCGTACGTGACGCCGTCATCGGCGCGGACGGCGGGGCGTTCCCGTCCCGGTGGTCCCAGACGCAACAGCTGCACGGCAGGTCCTCCTCGACAACCGGTCGATACATCGGGTGTATAGCGCTCCCGGTACGGCACTGTCCAGAGCCGGTTCGGCAATTGGTCCGATGAATCTCCGCCCACGAAAGGTCCCGATGAACCACCACCGCGCGGTGTGGGCATCCGCCGCCGTCGTCCTGGTCGCCTCGCTCGTCGTCGTGCCCGCGGCCGCGCGGGAGGACCCGGCCGGCGCCCCGGCGCGGCCCGTGCCGCCGAACGGTCGCCAGGCGACCCACGCGTCCCCCACCGAACCGGCCACCGGCGGGACCGGCCCGGTCGGCGCGGACCTGGCGCGGGCCACCGGCGCGGTCACCGCGTTCGTCGAGCTGGCCACCACCCCGGCCGCGGAGGCGTACGGCGAGCAGCGGGAACGCGGCCTCGGCGACCCGGCCGCCGCCCGCGCCGCCCGCGCGGACACCGACGACCGGGCCGCGCGGGTCCTGGACGCGCTGCGCGACCGGGACGCGGGCGCCCGCGAGGTCGCCACCACCCGCAACGCGGTGCCCGGCGTCGTCGTCACGGCCGACGCGGCGACGCTGCGCGAGGCGGTCGCGCTGCCCGGCGTGAAGTCGGTGCGGCTGACCGTGCCGAAGGTGGTGCAGAACTCGGGCGCGGTGCGGCTGACCAGGGCCGTGCGCGCCTGGCACGACACCGGGCTGCTCGGCGACGGCGTGCGGATCGGCATCGTCGACACCGGCATCGACTACACGCACGCCGACTTCGGCGGCCCCGGCACGGTCGCCGCGCACGACGCCGTCGACCGCACCGCGCCGTGGACGCCCACCGCGAAGGTCGTCGGCGGCCACGACTTCGTCGGCGACGACTACGACGCCAACGAGCCCGCCACGGCCGCGCCGAAGCCGGACCCCAACCCGATGGACTGCCAGGGCCACGGCACGCACGTCGCGGGCACCGCCGCCGGCCTCGGCGAGAACGCCGACGGCACCACGTTCACCGGCGACCACGGCGAGCTGACCCCGGACGACCTCGACGCCATGCGCATCGGCCCAGGCACCGCGCCGAAGGCGCAGCTCTACGCGCTGAAGGTGTTCGGCTGCACGGGTGCGACGGACCTCGTGTCGCAGGCCCTGGACTGGTCGCTCGACCCGAACGGCGACGGCGACTTCACCGACCACCTCGACGTGGTCAACCTGTCCCTGGGCACCGACTACGGCGCCCAGGACGACCCGGACAACCTGTTCGTGCGCAAGGTCGTGGAGCACGGCGTGGCCGTGGTCGCCTCGGCGGGCAACGGCGGTGACTTCTACGACGTCGGCGGCTCCCCCGCGAACGCCCCGGAGGCGCTGGCGGTGGCCAACACGCGCGACGCGTTCGCCGTGCTCGACGGCGTCGAGGCGGACGGCGTGCGGCGGCCCGGCCAGTACAGCGTCGCCTACACCGACTACCCGGCGCTGGACCGGGAACTGCCCGTGGTGGCGCTGTCCGACCAGGCCAACCTCGACGGCTGCGACCCGATCACCGAGGACCTGACCGGCCGCTACGCGTGGCTGGAGTGGGACGAGGACGACGTGACGCGCCGGTGCGGTTCCGGCGCGCGCACCGACCACGCGCAGGCGGCCGGCGCGGCGGGCGTGCTGCTGCCCGCGACCAGCCACGTGTTCAAGGCGGGCATCGCGGGCAACGCCGCCATCCCCGTGTTCCAGCTGACCGCCGAAGCCACCGAGGCGGTGCGGCCCGCCCTCGCCGGGGGCGCCCTGCGGGTCCGGATGACCGGCGCGCTGCGGGCGGCCGTGCCCACCACGACGCCGTCGATCGCCGACACGATGACCCCGTCGTCGTCGCGCGGCGTGCGCGGGCCGGTCGCGGCGAAACCCGACGTGGCCGCACCCGGCGACACCATCTTCTCCGCCGACACCGGCACCGGCACCGGCGGCGTGAGCGGGGGCGGCACCTCGATGTCCGCGCCGCACGTGGCCGGCATCGTCGCCCTGCTGCGCCAGGCTCACCCCGACTGGACCGTGGAGGAGGTCAAGGCCGCCGTGATGAACACGGCCGGCGGCGTGGTGACCGACGGCGACGACCGCGGCACCGGCACGCCCGAGGCGCCGATGCGGGTCGGCGCGGGCCGGGTGGACGCCGCGGACGCGCTCGCCGCGGACCTGCTGGCCATGGTCGAGGACCACCCCGGCGCGGTCGGCGTCGCGTTCGGCCCGGTCGAGGCGGCGGAACCGCTGTCGGTGAGCCGGACCGTGCGGGTGGTCAACAAGTCGTCCTCGTGGCGCACCGCGGGCCTGTCCTACCAGCCGGCGACCGAGGTGCCCGGCACCCGCTTCGAGGTGTGGCCGCCGATGCTCCGGATCCCGCCGGACGGGGAGGGGACGGCGGAGGTCACGCTGCGCGTGACGCCGGCCGAGCTGCGCAAGACCGCCGACCCGACCCTCGCGAAGACGCAGGCGGACGTGCCGCGCCAGTTCCTCGCCGAGGCGTCCGGGCGGCTGCTCGTGCGCTCGGCGGGCCGGCTGCTGCGGGTGCCCGTGCACGCGGCCCCCAAGCCGGTCGCCGACGTCGAGGCGGTGCAGGACGGGGGTGTGCTGCGGCTGCGCGGCCGGGGGCTCGACCAGGGCGAGGGCGACGAGGCGTACCGGTCGCTGGTGAGCGTGTTCGAGCTGGGCGGCACGAGCCCGGAGCTGCCCGACTGCACGGACGAGGTGACGACCGGCTGCGCGCCCAACCGCACCGCCAAGGGCGGCGACCTGCGGTACGCGGGCGTCGCGTCGACCGGCCCCGGCGAGGGCGCGCTGCTCGCGTTCGGCATCGCGACCTGGCACGACTGGGTGACGCTCGGCGTGACGAACACGCCGGAGGTCCGGATCGACACGACCGGCGACGGCGTGCACGACTTCACCGTGAACGCGGCGAAGCCGACGGACGCGCTGGGCTCGGTGACCGCCGACGTCTGGTACTCGGTGGCGACGCGGGTGTCGGACGGCGAGGTGGTGTCGGAGCTGCCGCTCAACGGCCAGTACGGCGACGTGGACACGAACCTGATGGACAGCGACGTGGTCGTGCTGCCGGTGACGCTGGCGGCGCTGGGGATCGACCCGAACGGGACGTCCGCGCCGATCACGTACACCGTGGGCACGACGGGCAAGTACACCGCGCCGGGCGACGCCGACGGGTACGTGGACCGGGTCGAGGGCGAGCCGATGGCGTTCGACCCGCTCCAGCCGGGCACCTTCGTGACCGGCGGGCTGACGTTCGCGGCGGAGGACGGGGCGGAGTTGGAGGTGCGGCGCGCGCCGGGCAAGGGCCTCCTGCTGCTGCACCACCACAACGCGTCCGGCCGGCGGGCCCAGGTGCTGCCGGCGGGCTGACGCCGGGGTCACGGCCGGGCTCACCGTCGGGGTCACCGTCTGGGGTCACCGTCTGAGGTCACGGAGAGCCAGGTCCGGCACAACCCGGTTGGGCGTGCCGGGCCCGGGGCTCCCTCGGCATACTCGGCCGATGGGCTTCGTGGTCGGTCTGGACGCTGGCGGCACGAGCACCCGGGCGCTGGTGCTCGACCTCGACGGCACGCGGCTGGGCGCGGGGGTGGCGGGCGGCGCGAACCCGAACTCCCACCCGCCGGAGGTCGCGGCGGCCCACGTCGGCCAGGCCCTCACCGCGGCGCTCGACGGGCTCGACGCGGGCAAGGTCGAGGCGGGCGTGCTGGGCATGGCCGGGTCGAGCAAGCTGACCGAGCCCGCCGTGGCGGCGCTGTTCGAGGCGGCGTGGGCGGGAGCGGGCCTGCGCTGTCCGATGCGGGTGGTCACGGACTGCGAGGCGGCGTTCGCGTCGGGCTCGTCGTCGCCGGACGGCACCGTCCTGGTCGCCGGCACGGGGTCGATCGCGGCGCGGATCGCGGGGCACCGGCTGGTGTCCACCACGGGCGGCTACGGCTGGCTGCTCGGTGACGAGGGGTCGGCGTTCTGGTTGGGCCGCGAGGCGGTGCGGGCCGCGCTGGCGGCGTTGGAGCGCGACGACCTCGACGCGTTCACGGCGGCCGTGCTGCGGCGGGCCAGCGTGCCCGGGGGCGCGCCGCGCGACCGGTGGCGTCGGCTCATCACGGCCGCGAACGCGTCCGCGCCGGTCGAGCTGGCCCGCTTCGCACCGCTGGTCACCGAGCACGCGGCCACGTCGCCGGTGGCGTCAGAGGTCGTGGACGGGGCGGTGCGGTCGCTGGTGGACCTCGCCGCGGCGACCCGGCTGCCCGCCGACGGGACGCCGATCGTGCTGATGGGCGGCCTGGTGCACGCGGCGCCGCTGGGCGAGCGGCTCAAGCGCGAGCTGGCCGCGCGCTGCGCGGCGCCGGTGCTGGTGGCGACCGAGGGCGCGGCTGGTGCGGCGTGGCTCGCGGCGGTCGAGGTGGTGGGCGAAGGCGCGCCCCGACCCGCCTGAACCGGGCATGATCCACGGCGTGCACCGATTCGTCGCCCGGCTGTGGAAGTCGCTCCGCGGTCCCGTCCAGTGGCGCGTCCTGTGGTTGACGCGCGCGAAGTTCATGGTGGGTGTGACGGGGGTCGTCCGCGACGGCGAGGGGCGCGTGCTGCTGCTGCGCCACCGGATGTGGCCCGAGGACCGGCAGTGGGGTCTGCCGACCGGGTTCGCGGTGCGCGGCGAGGAGTTCACCGGCACCGTGGTCCGCGAGGTGAAGGAGGAGACCGGGCTGGACGTCGAGGTCGGCCGCCTGGTCCGGCTGACCAGCGGCTACCGGCTGCGCGTGGAGGTCGCCTACGAGGCCGTCCTGGTCGGGGGAACCCTCCGCGTCGACCCGTTCGAGATCCTGGAAGCCCGCTGGTTCGCCCCCGACGACCTCCCCCCGCACACCCAACCCGCCCACGTACCCCTGATAACCACCCCCACCTGACCCGAGAGTCCAACCCCCAGGCCGCGCGAGTCGTACGTTCAGGCCCCGCGAGTTCTACGTTCAGGCCCCTCGAGTTCCACGTCCGGGCCGGCGGGCGTGTCGCGAACGCAGAACTCAGGGGTCCTGAACGTACGACTCGCGCGGCTTGGGCGTACGACTCGCGCGGCTTGGGCGTTGGACTCTCGGGTCAGGGGCGGGGGTGGCGCAGGCCGGGGTGGTCGGCGGGGAGGGCTCGGCGGAGCATCCACCAGGAGACGGCGATGCAGGCGACCTGGAGCGGCCAGGTCAGGGCCACCCGCATGATGCCCAGCAGGACGACCTGGCCCGCCAGCCAGAGCGCGCCGAAGACGACGACGCGGAGCAGGTACTGGCCCACCCACGGCCAGGAGGCGATGCGGTAGGCGCGCATCAGGTCCGGGTCGCGCCGCCAGCGGAACCTCTGGCCGGTCGCCAGGCCCACCACGACGCCGAGCAGCGGCCAGCGGACCACGATGGACGCCGCCCACAGCAGCGCCGACGCGGCGTTGAGGAAGATCTGGAGCAGGAAGAAGTCCTCCGGCCGGCCGGTCCGCAGGGCGACGTACGCCGCGAGCACGACGAAGCCCACCGACACCAGCAGCGCGCCGGGCCGGCTGCCGCGCGCCACGCGCACGACGCCCACGACGAGGCCGCACGCCACGGCCGCGCCCGCGCCCCACGCCACGGAGTGCCCGCCGAGCAACCACCCGAGGACGAACGCCGCCGGCGGCAGCGAGGCGTCCAGGGCGCCACCGCGTCCGCCCAGCAGGTGGGCCAGGGACTCCTGACGGGCGTCGGTCATGCCTCCAGGGTGCCTTAGGCCAACCTAACCCAGGTAACGGACCCGTCTCAGGCCATTGACCGGGCGTGGTGCCCGTCACTACGGTCGCACGAAATCGTCTGGAAAGTTAACAGACAGGAGCGCCGATGCGAGCCGGGAGCCCGAGCCTGCTGCGCGAGATCAACGACCGCGCCGCCATCGAGGCGCTGCTCCGCAACGGTCCGCTGACCAGGTCGGAGCTGGAGGCGATCATCGGCCTCTCCAAGCCCGCCACGGCCCAGCTGCTGACCCGCCTGGAGACCGGGGGCACGGTGCTGCGCAACGGCCTGCGCGGCGGCGGGCGCGGACCGAGGGCGCAGTTGTGGACGGTCAACGGCGCGCTGGCGCACGTCGCCGCGGTCGACCTCACCCCGGACACCATCGACATCGCGATCGCCGACATCTCCGGCGCCACGCTCACCGAGCACCGGGCGCCCATGCCGCGCACGGGCGTGCTGGAGGCGTTCCACAACGCGGTCACCAAGGCCGCGGCCCAGGCGGGCCTGACCACCGACGCCCTGCACCACGTGGTCGTCGGCAGCCCCGGCGCGGTCGACCCGGGCACCGGCCGGCTCAACTACGCGCCGCACATGCCCGACTGGAACGACCGGAACATCCCCGAGGAGCTGCGGGCCCTGCTCGACACCGCGGTCACCGTCGAGAACGACGTGAACCTGGTGGCCCTGGAGGAGATGATCGCGGGCCGCGCCGTCGGCGTGCGGGACTTCGTGCTGCTGTGGCCCGCGGACGCGGTGGGCGCGGCGGTCGTCGTCAACGGCGTGCTGCTGCGCGGCGCCACGGGCGGCGCGGGCGAGATCGACGCCATGCGCGTGCCCGACCAGGCGCACGCCGAGACGGGCGCGGGCCGCGCGGGCAGCCGCTACGGCGACCTGCTCGACAGCGCCGCCATCGCCAAGCTGGCCCGCGCGCACGGCGTGTCCGCGCGCACCGGCCTGGCCGCCGTGAAGAAGGCCCTCGGCGAGGGGCCGGCGGGCCGCGAGTTCCTGGTGGACCTCGCCCGCCGCGTCGCCACCGGCGTCGCCAACGTCGTCACCGTGCTCGACCCCGAGCTGGTGCTGCTCGCCGGCGACGTCGCGCAGGCGGGCGGCACGGTGCTGGCCGACCTCGTCGCCGCCGAACTGCGTCGCCTGGTGGTGCCCCGCACCACCGTCCAACTCGCCCTGGTGACCGGGAAACCGGTGCGTTCCGGCGCACTGCACTCCGCGCTGTCGGTCGCCAGGGAACAGGTGTTCGGCCTGCCCGCCGCCACGACCGAACCCTTCCGCGCACCGCGCCGGCACGACGAGGAGCGGAGCGCGTCGACGTCCGCACGTTGAGATGAAGGAGAGCACATGCGCAAGCTCCATCGCGCGACGTTGCTGTGCGTGGCCGCGGCGGTGTCCCTGACCGCCTGCGCGGCGGGCTCCGGCGGGGACGCCGGGCGGTCCGGGCCGGCGGCGGCCCCCGGTGCCGACGAGGAGTTCTCGCTGACCGTCTGGAGCAACTACTCCGGGCGGGAGCAGGACGAGGTCACCAAGGCCCTGGAGAGCTTCAAGGAGAAGTTCCCGAACGCCGAGATCGAGCACCAGGGCAACCAGGACGACGACAAGATCACCGCGGGCATCCGCAGCGGCAACCCGCCGGACGTCGCGCTGTCGTTCACCACGGACAACATCGGCCAGTTCTGCTCGTCGGGCTCGTTCCAGGAGCTGAAGCCCTACGTCGAGCGCGACGGGGTGGACCTGGGCCAGATCCCGGACGCCGTGCGCTCCTACACCGAGTACGAGGGCAACCGCTGCGCCATGCCCATGCTCAGCGACGTGTACGGGCTGTACTACAACAAGGACATGCTGGCCGAGGCCGGCATCACGGCGCCGCCGAGGACCACGGCCGAGCTGCTCGACTTCGCCAAGCGCACCACGAGGAAGGCGCCGGACGGGTCGATCGAGGTGGCGGGCTTCCTGCCCACGATGCTGTTCTACGCCAACCGACCGCCGATCTGGGCGCCGAACTTCGGCGCGAAGTGGGAGACCCCGGACGGCAAGTCGGGCTTGGCGAGCCCCGAGTGGGCCGCGATGCTGGAGTTCCAGAAGGAGCTGGTGGACTTCTACGGCTACGACGAGCTGGAGCGGTTCCGCGCCGGCCTCGGCCAGGAGTACTCCACCGACCACGCGTTCCACCAGCGCAAGATCGCCATGATGATGGATGGCGAGTACCGCACCGCGTTCCTGGAGGACCAGGCGCCGGACCTCGACTTCGGCACCGCGCCGTTCCCGACGATCAAGCCCGAGCTGTACGGCATCGGCTTCACCACCGGCACGATCATGGGCATCCCGAAGGGCGCGGAGAACCCCGGCGCGGCGTGGGAGCTGATCAAGCACCTGTCGTTCGACACCGACACCATCGTGGACCTCGCCAACGGCATCAAGAACATCCCGAGCACCAAGGCCGCCCTCGACGACCCGCGGCTCGAGGTGGACGAGAACTTCAGGACGTTCGTCGACCTGGCGAAGTCCGGCAAGCTCCAGGGCAACCCGGTGACGCCCATCGGGGACGCGCACATCAAGGCGATCGGCGACTTCGCCACGTCGTGGCAGGCGGGCAAGGTCACCGACCTGATGGCCGGGCTGGAGGACGTGGACCGGCGGATCGACGAGCAGATCGCGAAGTCCGGCAAGTGACGGCCGCGCTCGACCGCGTGGACGTGGCGCGGACCGCCCCCGCACCGGGGCGGTCCCGCTCGCGGACCCGGCACCGCCTCACCGTCCTGGCGTTCCTGGCGCCCGCGGGCCTGGGCTTCCTGCTGTTCTTCGGCTACCCGCTGGTCGCCACGGTCGCGTTCTCGTTCACCAGGTACGACCTGATCAACCCGCCCGAGTGGATCGGGTTGGCGAACTACGCCTACATGTTCTCCGACGAGCTGTTCCGCACGGCCGTCCACAACACCCTGTGGTTCGTGGTCGTGCTGACGGTCGCGCGCGTGGCGTTCGCGCTGGGCGTGGCGTCGGTGGTCGCGCGGCTCCGGTCGGGCGTCGGCCTGGTGCGCACCCTGTGCTACCTGCCCTCGCTCGCCCCGCCGGTGGCCGCCACGCTGGTGTTCTTCCTGGTCATGCGCCCGAACGACGGGCCGGTGGACACCTTCCTCGGCTGGTTCGGGGTGGAGGGCCCGCTGTGGTTCTCGGACCCGGCGTGGTCGAAGCCCGGGATCGCCGCGGTGGTGCTGTGGGCGTCCGGCGACCTGATGATCATCATGCTGGCCGCGATCCTGGACGTGCCGAAGGAGCAGTACGAGGCGGCCGGGCTGGACGGTGCGGGCGCGCTGCGCCGGTGGTGGCACATCACGCTGCCGACCATCTCGCCGGTGCTGGTGTTCGGCGTGGTCAACTCGATCGTCCTGGCGCTGCAGCTGTTCACCCAGGCCGTCGTGGCCGGGTCGGCGGCCAGCGGGTCGGCCGACGTGACGGGCAGCACGAAGAACCTGGGCTTCCCGGAGAACTCGACGCTGACGTTCCCGGTGTGGCTCTACACGCAGGGCTTCCGCTACTTCGACATGGGCTACGCGGCGGCGATGGCGACCGTCCTGTTCGTCGTGTCGTTCGCGGCGACCGCGCTGCTCGTGCAGCGGCTGCGCACGGCGTCCCACCAGGAGGAAGGGGGGCCGGGGGCATGACGACCGCGGTGCTCGGCGCACCCGCCCCGCGGCGGCCCCGCGACTGGCGCGGCGCGCTGCACTGGGTCGCGGTGCACAGCCTGGGCCTGGCCCTGGCGCTGATGTTCGCGCTGCCGATCGTGTTCGTGCTCCTCACCGCCGTGATGTCGGACGGCCAGGCGTTCACGAAGGACCTGTGGCCGCGCGAGTGGCACTGGGGCAACTTCGCGGAGGTCTTCGAGCGGGCGCCGCTGCTGGAGTACCTGGGCAACAGCCTGCTGTACTCGCTGCTGGCCACGGCGGGGATGCTGCTGTCCTCGATCCCGGCGGCCTACGCGCTGGCCACGCTGCGCTGGCGCGGGCGGAACGTCGCGTTCCTGCTCGTGGTGGGCGCGATGATGCTCCCGCCGCAGGTCGTCGCCGTGCCGCTGTACGACACGTGGTCGAGCCTGGGCCTGACCGGCTCGCTGTGGCCGCTGATCGTGCCGTACTTCCTGTTCGACGCGTTCTCCGTCTTCCTGCTGCGCCAGTTCTTCCTCACCATCCCGCGGTCCTACGTGGACGCGGCGCGGGTGGACGGGTGCTCGGAGTTCCAGGCGCTGGTCCGGGTCGTCGTGCCGATGGCGCGGCCCGGCATCGCGGCCACCGCGCTGTTCTGCTTCCTCTACACGTGGAACGACTACTTCGGACCGCTGCTCTACACGAGCGAGGTGCCGGACCGGTGGACGCTGTCGCTGGCGCTGGCCTCGTTCAAGGGAATGCACCACGTGCAGTGGAACCTGGCGATGGCCGTCACGCTGCTCATCATGCTCCCGGCGGTCGTGCTGTTCGCCTTCGCGCAGCGCTCGTTCGTCCGGGGCATCACGTTCACTGGAGTCAAAGGGTGAAACTCACCGTTGTCGGGGGCGGGTCCACGTACACGCCCGAGTTGATCGACGGCATCGCGGGGCGGCGGGTGGGCCTCGCCGTGGACGAGGTCGTGCTCGTCGACCCGGACGTCGGCCGCCTGGAGGTGGTGGGGGCGTTCTCGCGGCGGCTGCTGGCGCACGCCGGGCACCCCGCGAGGGTCACCACGACCACCGACCTGGAGCGCGGCGCGGACGGCGCGTCGGCCGTGCTGCTCCAGCTGCGGGTCGGCGGGCAGGCGGCGCGGGCGTCGGACGAGACGTTCCCGCTGGTGTGCGACTGCGTCGGGCAGGAGACGACCGGCGCGGGCGGGCTGGCCAAGGCGCTGCGGACCGTGCCGGTGGTGCTGGACATCGCCGACCGGGTGCGGCGGGTGGCGGGTGACGACGCGTGGATCGTGGATTTCACCAACCCCGTCGGCATCGTGACGAGGGCGTTGTTGCGGGCCGGGCACCGGGCCGTGGGGCTGTGCAACGTGGCCATCACCTTCCAGCGGTGGACGGCCGGGCTGCTCGGCGTGCCGCCGGACTCGGTGCGGCTGGGGCACGTCGGGCTCAACCACCTGAGCTGGGAGACCGGTGTGTTCGTGGACGGCGTCGACCGGCTGCCCGAGCTGCTCGCCGACCACGCCGACGCGCTGGGCGGGCACGTCGGCCTGCCGGGGTCGCTGGTGCGCAGGCTGGGCGCGGTGCCGTCGTACTACCTGAAGTACTTCTACGAGCACGACGAGGTCGTGCGGCGGCAGCACGTCGAGCCGCCGCGCGCCGAGGTCGTGGCCGGGGTGGAGGAGGAGCTGCTGGGCGTCTACGCCGACCCGACCGTCGTCACCAAGCCCGAGCAGCTGTCGCGGCGCGGCGGCGCGTACTACTCGGAGGCGGCCGTGCAGCTGGTGCACGCGCTGACCGGCGGGGGCGGCGCCGAGCAGCACGTGGTCAACGTGCGCAACGGCGGCGCGCTGCCGTTCCTGCCCGACGACGCGGTGGTCGAGGTGCCGGCCGCGGTGGACGGCGGGGGCGCCGCGCCGCTGCCCGTGCCGCCCGTGCCGCCCGCGTTCGCGGGGCTGATCGCGCACGTCACGGCGTACGAGCAGCTGGCCCTGGACGCGGCGCTGCACGGCGGGCGGGACCGGGTGGCCGACGCGCTGCTCGCGCACCCGCTGGTCGGGCAGCACGCCGTGGCCGACCGGCTCGCCGACGAGCTGGTGGCGCGCAACGCGGACTTCCTGCCGTGGGCGAGGGGCGCCAGCGGGAAGGGGGCACGGTGACGGAGCGGGGCGCGGTGGCGCGGCGGGTGCTCGCCGTCGACGGCGGGAACAGCAAGACGGCCATGGCGCTGGTCGACGTGACCGGGCGGGTGCTCGCGCAGGTGCGCGGCCCGGGCGCGTCACCGCAGAACATCGGCCTGGAGCGCAGCCTGGAGGTGTTCGAGGGGCTGGCCCGCGAGGTGGCCCGCCGGGCGGGGCTGCCGCCGGACGGGCCGATCGCCGCGCACACCGCCGCCTACCTGGCCGGTGCGGACCTGCCGCGGGAGGAGGACGAGCTGCGCGCGGCCATCGAGGCGCGCGGCTGGTCGGCGACCACGGTCGTCGGCAACGACACGTTCGCGCTGCTGCGGGCGGGCACGTCCGACGGCGTCGGCGTGGCCGTGGTGTGCGGCGCGGGCATCAACTGCGTGGCGGTCGCGCCGGACGGTCGCACGCACCGGTTCCCGGCGCTGGGCCGCATCTCCGGCGACTGGGGCGGTGGCGGGCACCTCGGGTCCGAGGCGCTGTGGCACGCGGTGCGCGCCGAGGACGGCCGGGGCGAGCCGACCGCACTGGTGGGGGCGCTGCTCGCGCACTACGGCACGGCGACGCTGGCCGAGGTGGTGGAGGCGCTGCACTTCGAGCGGGTCGAGTTCGACCCGCACGCCCTGTGCCCGCTGCTGTTCGAGGTGGCGGCGGCCGGCGACGCGGTGGCCGGGTCGGTCGTGGACCGGCTGGTGGAGGAGGTCGTGCTGCTGGCGCGGGTGTCGCTGACCAGGCTCGCGCTGCTGGACGAGCCGGTGGACGTGGTGCTGGGCGGCGGCGTGCTGACCGGTACCGACCGGCGGGTCGTGGACGCGGTCGAGGAGCGGCTCCGGGCCGCCGCGCCCGCGGTGCGCGTGCGCGTGGTCGACGTGCCGCCGGTCGTCGGCGCCGCGCTGCTCGGCCTGGACGCGCTGGGCGCCGCGCCGGGCGCGGAACCGCGGCTGCGCAGCGCGTACGGAACGCCGGCCGACCTGGTCGCCGGCGGCTGAGCCCCGGGGCGCGGGGTCGTCCGGCGGCGGCCGGCCTCGCGCACCGGTCCCCTCCTCGGCGTGATCTGCGACGCACCCGACGGGTCCTGAACCTGGTGAATCACCCATTGCCGACACTGGTCCACACCGTTGGGTGACGCTTTGGTGACAGGGTCACCAACCGCTGGTGGCGCGGGAGCGGGATGGCGTTGCATGCTGTCGTGCGCGGTCATGGGGGTGCCGCGCGAAGGGGAGGCACGATGCAGGACCTGGACAGCCTCGTCGCCGTGGGCGACAGCTTCACCGAGGGCATGGACGACCCGACGCCGAACGGCACGTACGCGGGGTGGGCGGACCGCCTGGCCGCGATGATCTCCGCCCACCGGCGGGATTTCCGCTACGCCAACCTGGCGATCCGCGGCAAGATGCTCCAGGAGATCGTCGACGAGCAGATCCCGCTCGCGGTGGCGCTCAAGCCGAAGCTGGTGACGTTCTGCGGGGGCGGCAACGACATCATGGTGCCCGGCAGCGACCCGGACGCGGTGGCCGAGGTCTACGAGATCGCGGTCGCCGACCTGCGCGCCGCGGGTGCCGAGGTGCTCATCTTCACCGGTTTCGACACGAAGCACACGCCGCTGCTGCGCTCGCTGCGCGGCAAGATCGCGATCTACAACAGCCACCTGTGGTCGGTGGCCGACCGGTACCACTGCCGGGTGGTCGACCTGTGGTCGATGACCGTCCTGCACGACCGGCGCGCGTGGAGCGAGGACCGGCTGCACCTGTCCCCGGAAGGTCATCGCCGGGTGGCGCTGCGGGCCGCCGAGGTGCTGGGCCTCACGCCCGAGGACAAGTGGAACGCCGCGTGGCCGCCGTTGGCGGGCGAGGCCTGGATGACCCAGCGCCGGCAGGACCTGAAGTGGGCGCGGGAGCACGTGGTGCCGTGGATCGGGCGGCAGCTGCGCGGCGGGTCGATGGGCGACGGCCTGGCCCCGAAGCGCCCGGAGCTGACCCCGGTCCACGCGGACCACCGCTAGCCGGCGCACCACCGGCTGGGCCGGCGCTCTCCCCCGAACGCCGCCCCAGCCGGGGTCGGGTGGCCGTCCCCCCTGGGTTCCCCCTCCCAAGAGCCACCCGTGCGCTGACACGACTGGCCCGATCAGCGCTGTTCAAAGTTCCCACGATCGGGCCGCATCGTGCTAAACACCGACTAAACCCCGGTGGTCAACGCTTCAAGCGCCGTTCGGACCAACATCGCCCGGGGTGAGCCGAGGCGTTCGAACAGCCGAAGCGATTCCGCGAGCTCCGCTTGCGCCGCGACGCGTTCGCCCCGCTTGGCCAGCACGGACCCGAGCACCTGGCGGCCGAACGCCTCCTCGAACTGCATGGACCCGCCGCGGGCCAGCTCGACCCCCTGCCGGGCGTGCTCCTCGGCGTCGGCGATCAGCCCCAGCTCGGCGTACAGCTCGGCGAGGTTGTTCACCGCGACCGCGTAGGCGCGCTCGTCGCCGTTGCGGTGGTACAGCTCCACCGCCTGCACCTGGTGCTCGGCGGCGGTGTCGTACCGGCCCAGCCGCTGCTCGGTCTGCGCGAGGTTGTTGAGCGCGGTGGCCTCGTTGACCGCGTCGCCCTCGCGGCGGGCCGTCTCGACGGCCTCCCGGTGGCGCCGCAGGGCCTCGGTCGCACGCCCCTCCGCCCGCAGCGCGAGCGCCAGCTTGTCCAGCGCCATCACCAGGTGGCGCGGGTCGCCCAGCTCGACGGCGAGGCGGTGCGCGGACTCGGCCCGCTCCAGGCCGCCGCGCGGCGTCCCGGTGCGGTTGTCGACGTCCTGGGCGGCGTGCAGCACGAGCAGCTCGCCGCGCCGGTCGCCGACCACCCGCGCGGAGGCGAGGCCGAGTTCGGCGACGGCGCGCCACTGGCGGCCGACGAGCCTGGTCACGCAGTAGGTGTGCACGAGCCGCACGAGCTGCCACACCTGTTCGTGCAAGCCGGCTTCGGCGCCCGCGTGCACCAGGGCGGTGAGGTTGGCCCACTCCTCGTCGAACCACGACAGCGCCTGCGCCGCGGTGGCGGGCCGCGCCGACGTGGAGCCGGCGAAGTCCAGCCCGTCCGACACGGGCCGGATGAGCCGCCGGGCGTGGTCGCACGCCGCCAGGTAGTGCTCCATCAGGCGGCGCAGCGCGCCGTCGCGCTCGTGCTCCCCCAGCACCTCGCGGGCGTACAGGCGCACCAGGTCGTGCAGCACGAACCCGCCACGCCACTGCTCGACGACGAGGTGCGCGTCGGCGAGGTCCGCGAGCAGCCCGGCGGCCGTGCCCAGGTCGACGCCGCACACGGCGGCGATGGCGTGCGGGCCCACCCAGCGGCCCGGCACCACCCCGGCCGCCCGGAACGCCTCCGCCAGCTCCGGTGGCAGGTTGCGGTACGACACGGCGAGCGCGCGCCCCACCCCGACACCGCTGTCGGCCAGGTCCAGGGTCCGCAACCGCGAGTCGTCGTCGGACAGCCGCGCGACCAGGTCCTCGACCGTCCACTCCGGACTGAACATCAGCTTAGCCGCCGAGATCCGCAGGGCCAGCGGCAGGTTGCCGCACAGCTCGACCAGCATCCGGGCGGCCACGGGCTCCTGGTCGGACACCGGCTTGCCGACCACCTCGTCCACCAGCCGCACCGACTCGGCCTCGGTCAGCGTGTCCAGCGTCAGCATCCGGGCGCCGTTGCTGACCACCAGCGACTCCAGCCGGCGGCGCGACGTGACCAGCACGACCGACCCGGCGCCGGGCGGCAGCAGCATCCGCACGTGCTCCGGGTCCCAGGCGTCGTCCAGCACCACCAGCACGCGCCGCCCGGCCAGCACCGACCGGTACAGGCCGACCCGGTCGCCCAGGTCGCGCGGCACGCCGTCCGCGGGCACGCCCAGCGCCAGCAGGAACCGGGCCAGCACCTCGGGCGGCTCCACCGGCTCCCGGTCCGGGGCGAACCCGTTGAGCGGGGCGAACAGCAGCCCGTCGGGGAACTGACCGGCCCGGCGGTGCCCCCACGTCACGGCCAGCTCGCTCTTGCCGATGCCCGGCGCGCCGTTGACCACCGCGATCGTGGTCGCCGCCGGGTCGCGCGCGTCGCACAGCCGGTCCAGCCAGGCCAGCTCCTCGTCGCGGCCGATGAACCCGGTGGCCGCGGCGGGCAGCTGCGCGGGCACGACCACGCCGGGGCGCGGCGGCACGACCTGCTCGACGACGCCCGGCGAGCTGAGGGACGGGTCGTCGCGCAGCACCTGCTCGTGCAGCAGCCGCAGGCCGGGACCGGGGTCGATGCCCAGCTCGTCCACCACGCGCCGGTGGAACCGCTGGTACGCCTCCAGCGCGTCGGCCCGCTGCCCCGACCGGTACAGGGCCCGCACCATGTGGTCGACCAGCCGCTCCCGGAACGGGTGCTCGGTGACCAGCTGCCGCAGCTCGCCCACCAGCTCCAGGTGGCGGCCCAGCTCCAGCTCGGCCTCGACGCGCTCCTCGACGGCGGCCAGCCGCAGCTCCTCCAGGTCGGTGGTGACCGGCTCGCCCGGCACGTCCGCCAGCACCGGCCCCCGCCACAGCCCCAGCGACTCGCGCAGCAGCCGCGCCCGGATCGGCGCGGGCTTCCCGCGGGCCGACGACACCAGCTGCCGCGCCCGGTGGAAGTCCAGCCGCCACGGGTCGACCGCCAGCTGGTAGCCGGGCGGGGTGGTCAGGATGCGCGCCGAACCGGTCGGGTCGGCCTGCCCCAGCATCCGCCGCAGCCGCGACACGTACCCGTGCACGATGGTCCGGGCGGTGGCCGGCGGGTCGTCCACCCACAGGCTGTCCACGATCTCGTCGATCGGGACCACCCGGTTGGCCCGCAGCACCAGCATGGCCAGCAGGCCCCGCATCCCCTTGCGGCCGATGACGACCGGCCGGCCGTCCGCGAGCACCTGCAACGGCCCGAGGACGCCGAACTCCAACCCGTTCCTGCCCCGGTCGGCCATGCCCCTCCCCGCCTCGCGCTGATCGCCACTGGCTCACGGCTCGGTCACTGGATCAGGTGCGTCCCGGCACCCGGTGGATACCTGCGAGTAGATGTTGCGTGCTCAACTAGCGTGCTCCCGTGATCCGGTCGCGACCGCGACGGCTAGGGTTCTGGCCCCGACAGTCCCGGCCGAAGTCCGGGACACCGGTCGGGTTCGGGCGAGTGCAGGAGGGCAAGTGCCGCGCGAGGCGATGAGCGTGGTCGACCGGGGCGCCGCCTGCCTGCTGGGCGGTGCGCTGGGCGACGCCCTGGGCGCGCCCGTCCAGTACCTGGGCTGGACGGACATCCAGCGCGACCACGGGCCGGAGGGCGTGCTCGAACCGCCGAGGCCCGCCCTGGTCACCGACGACACGCAGCTCACGCTGTTCACCGCGGACGGCTACCTGCGGGCGTGGGTGCGCGGGCGGGCGACCGGCGAGTGGGAGCCGATCGAGACCGTGTGGCACAGCTACCGCCGGTGGCTGCTGACCCAGCAGTTCGCCGCGCCCGAGCCCGGCACGACGGGGCTGATCGGCGACGAGCGGCTGTACTCCAGCCGGTCCCCCGGCCTGACGTGCCTGCGCGCGCTCGCCGCCGACACGCCGCCCACGCCGGAGGAGCCGCACAACGAGTCGTCCGGCTGCAACGGCGTGACGCGCACCGCGCCCGCCGGGTTCGCGCCGAGCGCCGAGATCGCCTACGACCTGGGCTGCCGGTTCGCCGCGCTCACCCACGGCGGCACCGGCGGCTGGGTGTCCGGCGGGGCGTTCGCGCTGCTCATCCACCTGCTCGCGGTGCGCGGGAGGCCGTTCCGGGAGGCCGTGGACCAGGTCATCGGCCGGGTGCTGCGCGACGACCCGTACACCGCGAACACGCTCAACCGGGCCGTGGTGTTCGCCGAGGAGCACCGGGCGCTGGGCTTCGAGTCGGTGCGCGTCGACCGGCTCGGCAGCGGCTGGACCGGCCCCGAGGCGCTGGCCATCGCCGTGCACACGGTGCTGGTGTACCCGAAGCGGGCGCACTTCGTGGACGCCCTGCGCGCGGCGGCCAACCACTCCGGCGGCAGCGACGCGACGGCGGCGCTGACCGGCAACATCCTGGGCGCGCTGCACGGCACCGCCGCGCTGCCGCGCGACTGGCTGGCCGGCCTCGAACTGGTGGACCTGCTCACCCAACTGGGGTCGGACCTGGGGCGCTCGGTGACCGGTCTGGACTTCGACCACAGCCGGTACGCGTAAGGAAAAGCCGGCCTCGGCACGCACGTTCCCGAATGCGTGCGACCGAGGCCGGCTCTCCACGTGGTCCGCACTGGAGCACGCCCCGAGCGCGAAATCCGGCTGACCTGCCGTGGAGCGGGAAACCCGTGGCGGAACCGTAGCAGGGCGCACGCGACCGGTCACAGGCGGCCCACCTTTGTGGACCGACGGGGCGCGTCAGGCGACGACCGGCGGTCCCGGTGTGCGAGGACGGCGCTGAAGGCGGTCGGGTCCAGCGGGTGGCGCAGGCCGACGCGCCACGGGCCGCCGGCGGTGGCGACGTCGCCGCCCGCGTTGACCGCGAAGCCGGTCGCGCCCGCCCCCGCGAGCAGGTCGGCGGCGCGCCGCACGGCCCAGCCCTTGACCACGGCGCACGGGTCGAGGGACGGCCGGGGACGCGGGCGCTGAACGCGCCGCCGGTGGCCCGCTCGTAGTGCGCGCACAGGTCCGGCACGTGGGCCGGGTCGGCGCTGACGTCCGCCGGGTCGAGTTCGCCCCGGTCCAGCCGGCACCTCGTCGGTGGTCGTCCCGGACGAGCTCCTCGGGTTGGTCCGCGGTCGAGCCTGCTGCGCGAAGCCGAGCCGGGGCTGTCGCGGACCTGTCGAAACGCTGTTGATCCGCCCAGCGGCGACGGATCGCCTCGCCCGCCCCCGCGGCGGTGCCGCACCATGGGCACGTGGACAAGGGCAATCCGGTTCGACTGCTCGTGGTGGACGACGAACCCCACATCGCCGACCTGGTGGCGACGGTCGCGCGGTACGAGGGGTGGCAGGCCGCGACGGCGGGCAGCGGCGAGGCGGCGCTCAGCACGGCCGCCGACTTCCACCCGGACATCGTGGTGCTCGACCTGATGCTGCCCGATGTCGACGGCTTCACCGTGCTGGACCGGCTGCGGTCGGCGGGCGCGATGGTGCCCGTGGTGTTCCTCACCGCGCGCGACGGCACCGCGGACCGGGTCGCGGGCCTCACCCGCGGCGGCGACGACTACCTGGTCAAGCCGTTCTCGGTGGAGGAGCTCATGGCGCGGCTGCGGGCCGTGCTGCGGCGGTCGACGGGGCCGACGTGGAAGCGGTCCGTGCTGAAGGTGGCGGACCTCGCCCTGGACGAGGACACCCGCGAGGTGCGCCGCGGCGGCCGGCTCGTCACGCTCACGCCCACCGAGTACGAGCTGCTGCGCTACCTGATGCGCCGCTCGCCCGCCGTGCTGACGAAGGCGCAGATCCTCGACCACGTGTGGGAGTACGACTTCGGCGGCCGGTCCAACGTGGTCGAACTGGTCGTCTCGCACCTGCGGCGCAAGCTGGACGACGGCAGCGGCGAACCGCTCATCCACACCGTCCGCGGCGTCGGGTACGTGCTGCGACGAGCCGCGGAGTGACGTTCCGCTCGCGGTGGAAGCGCACGCGCCTGGGCACGCGGCTCGCGCTGGGCCTGGGCGCGCTGGCGCTCGCCGTGTTCGCGGTCGTCGGCACGGTGATGGCCACGAGCATGGAGGAGTTCCTGGCCCGCCGCATGGACGACCAGATGGCCACCACGCAGGTGTCGCTCAAGAAGGAGTACGACCGCAACAACGGCCTCAAGAGCTCCGGCTACGGCTGGTACTCGGCGCTGTACGAGGTGCGCGACGGCCAGGCGCGGCCGGTGAACCCCGAGGGCCTGCCGGACGACTCCGCCCCGTTCGCCGAGGTGGCGCTGCGGGTCATGGGCGGCGAGGAGCCCTCGTACGGTACCGAGTACCTGGAGGGCCTGGGCGCCTACCGGCTGCGCGGCTGCCAGATCGCGGACGGCGTGGTCATCGTCAGCGCGGCCCCGATGAACGACATGACGACCACCGTGCGGCAGCTCGTGCTGGTGGAGGTGGCGGCGTTCCTGCTGGCGCTGATCGCGTTCGTGGTGATCGGGCGGGCCGTGCTGCGGCGCGGGTTGCAGCCGTTGAGCGACATGGCGCGCACGGCGCACGACATCACCTCGCACGACCTGACCGACTCGGCGCGGCTGGCGGTGCGCGCGGAGGGCGGCGACGGCGGTGCGGAGGTGGAGGAGCTGCGGTCGGCGTTCAACACGATGCTGGAGCACATCGACGCGTCCCTGGCCGCCCGGACGGTCGCGGAGCAGCGGTTGCGGCGGTTCATCGCGGACGCCTCGCACGAGCTGCGCACCCCGTTGACCTCGATCCGCGGGTACGCCGACCTGTTCCGGTACGCGGCGGCCAACGAGCCCGGCGAGCGCGAGGCGCACCTGGAGAAGCTGCGGTCGGAGGCGGCGCGGATGAGCGTGCTGCTGGACGACCTGCTGCTGCTCGCGCGGCTCGACTCGGCCGAGGTGGAGACGTCGCTGCGGGTGACCGACGGCGACGTGGCGGCGCTGGCGCGCGAGGCGGCGGACGCGTTCCGGGCGGCCCGCCCGGCGCACCCGCTGAGCCTGTCCCTGCCGCCCGGCCCCGTGCCGCTCGCGTTCGACCCGATGCGCCTGCGCCAGGTGGTGGACAACCTGCTCACGAACGCCGCCGTGCACACGCCGCCGGGCACCGCCGTGGCGCTGTCGGTCTCGACCACCCCGCGCGCCGTGGTGATCCGGGTGGCCGACTCGGGCCCCGGCATCCCGCGGGGCGACCAGGCCCGCATCTTCGACCGCTTCTACCGGGTCGACGACTCCCGCACCCGCGACCGGGGCGGCAGCGGCCTGGGCCTGGCCGTGGTCCGCTCGCTGGTGGTGGCGCACGGCGGCACCGTCTCCCTGTCCAGCAACCCCGGCTCGACCACCTTCACCGTCCACCTCCCCCACCACCCCGGGAGTCCGACCCCCGGGTCGCGGGAGTCCACCCCCCGGGACCGGTGAGTTCCACGTCCGGGAGCGACGGCGGGAGACCCGAACGTGGAACTCGGGACTCCCGGACGTCGGACTCTCGCGACCTCGGCGTCGGACTCTCGCGGGGTCAGCCGGCGTTCGAGGACTCCGCCCAGATGTCGATGCCCGCGTCGACGGCGTGCTCCTCGATGCGGGCCAGCTCGTCGTCGGTCAGCGGCGGGCCGTCGAGGGCGGCCACGTTGTCCTCCAGCTGCCCCACGCCGCTCGCGCCGATCAGGACGGACGTCACCCGCGCGTCGCGCAGCGCCCAGGACAGGGCCAGCTGGGCCAGGGACTGGCCGCGGGCGGCGGCCACCTCGTTCAGCGCCCGCACGTGCGCCAGGTTCGCCTCGCTCAGCAGGTCCCCGGACAGCGACTTGCCCTGGGTGGCGCGCGACCCCTCCGGCACGCCGTGCAGGTACTTGTCGGTCAGCATGCCCTGGGCCAGCGGCGAGAACGCGATGCAGCCCACGCCCAGCTCGCCGAGCGCGTCGAGCAACTCGCGCTCGATCCACCGGTTCAGCATCGAGTACGACGGCTGGTGGATCAGCAGCGGCACGCCCGCCGCGCACAGCAGCTCGGCCGCCTCGCGGGTCTTCGTCGCCGAGTACGACGAGATGCCGACGTACAGCGCCTTGCCCTGCTGCACGGCGCTGACCAGCGCGCCGACCGTCTCCTCCAGCGGCGTGTCCGGGTCGAACCGGTGCGAGTAGAAGATGTCCACGTAGTCGAGGCCGAGCCGACCCAGCGACTGGTCGAGCGAGGACAGCAGGTACTTGCGCGAGCCCCAGTTCCCGTACGGACCGGGCCACATGTCGTAGCCCGCCTTGGTGGAGATCACCAGCTCGTCGCGGTGGGGTCGCAGGTCCTCGGCGAGCACCCGGCCGAAGTTGACCTCCGCGCTGCCGTAGGGCGGCCCGTAGTTGTTGGCCAGGTCGAAGTGCGTGATGCCGAGGTCGAACGCCCGGCGCACGATCGCCCGGCCGCTCTCCAGGGGGCGGTCGTCCCCGAAGTTGTGCCACAGCCCGAGCGACACGGCGGGCAGCTTCAGCCCGCTGCGCCCGCAGCGGCGGTAGGTCATCCGGTCGTAGCGCTGTTCGGCGGGTTGGTAGGCCACCTCCCCACCTTGGCACGCCCGGCTTCCGTTCGCCTCACCGGAGACGGCCTGAAGTTGCTCTTGTCGGACCGTACTCGGGGGACCTCCGGAGCATCCGCTTGACGTGGCCGGACACCGGTGTCCGGCCGCCCGGGCCCCTGCGCCCGGCAGAACGAGCGGAAAGAGATCACATGCGTCCCTCCCGCAGACGCGGCGCGCTGTTAGCGGTCGCCGCGTTGGCCGTCTCCGCCGTCCAGCTCACCTCCCCCGCGGTCGCGGACCCCGCCGCCGCGGCCGTCTCCAAATGCGGTCCCCTCGACGTCGCGTTCGTCCTCGACGACACCGGCAGCATGGGCGGCGCGATCGCCAACCTGAAGACCGGCATCAACTCGATCGTCAACGACGTGGTCACCGCGTCCGGCGGCGACTACCAGTTCGGCCTGGTGACGTTCAAGGACAACGTCACCATCCACAACGACCTCGCGCCCGGCAACGCGGCGGCGGTGACGAACTACGTCACCAACACCCTCGCCGCGGGCGGCGGCGGTGGTGAGCCCGAGGCGTCCGACGAGGCCCTGAACACGGTCGTGAACAACCGGGCGGCGGCCGGTCGACCGCAGAACGTCGACTTCAACGGCACGTGGCGCTCGAACGCGATGAAGTTCGTCGTGCTGGTGACCGACGCCCGCCCCGGTGGGTTCGACGACGCGCACGGCGCCGTGGACGTCGCCAACGCCGCGCAGTGGGCGAACGACGCCCTCGGCAAGGGCATCAAGATCAGCCCGGTGCACGTGCCCACGTCGCCGGCCTTCACCCCGGTGATCACGCCGATCATGCAGAACTACGCCACCACCACCGGCGGCGTGTTCACGCAGACCACGGCGACCGGCGCGGGCACGGCGGACGCGATCCGCAAGCTGCTGTCGGACTGCCGGCAGACCGACGTGTTCATGCGCGACCAGGTGAGCGACACCGGCGTCGAGGCCAACCCCAACGGGACGGTGTGGAACAGCCCGGACATCAAGGTCTGCCCGGGTCTCGCGGACTGCGGCGCGGGCACCCAGCCCGTCGTCGGCGCCACGAACTACGTCCACGTCCGGCTGAACAACCCGGGCCCGTACGGCGCGGGCACGGCGTCCGGCGTGCTCAAGGTCTACCGCACGCCCGCCGGCGGCGGCACGACGTGGAACAACGCGACGAACGGCGACTGGGTGTTCATCGGCCAGCAGGCGCTGACCGTGCCCGCGGGCGTGACGGTGGCGAAGATCCCGTGGGCGGACATCCCGGGTCCGGGCCACTTCTGCCTGCTCGCGCGCTGGGTGTCGGCGACGGACCCGATGACGTTCGCGGAGGGCCCGAACACCGCGCTGAACACCAAGAACAACAACAACATCGCGTGGAAGAACTTCCAGACGATCCGCGGGCGCGTGCTGGAGCCGGTGCGGTCCTGGTTCACCCTGGGGAACGCGACCGGGCGGGACGCCAAGACCGACCTGGTGCTGACCGCCGAGAAGCCGGTGCGGGGCACCCTGGTGGTCGACCTCGGCCGGGAACTGCTCGAGCGCTGGCGCGTCGGCGGCGGCCAGTCGGCGGGCGTGAAGCAGGTCGGCGAGACCGCGTTCCAGTTCGACCCGCAGCGCGCGGGCCTGTTCGGCATCCCGCTCAAGCCGGGTGAGCGGCACACCGCGGAGCTGACCTTCACCCCGGAGGCGCCGGGCGAGTACCTGACCAGCCTGGTCCAGTTCGTGGAGGGCGAGGACCACGGCGGCGTCGCCTACCAGGTCCTGACGGACCGCGAGTAGGCGTGCGGTGATCGCGGCCCGCCGCCCCGACGCGGGCCGCGATCACCACCACCGCTTCGGCCCCGACGCGCGGCGGGACCCGAGCACCTCGGAAACGGGCGCCGCGTCCGGACCGCGCACCACCCGCCGGTGGCGCGGTGCGGCCCCGCGAGGGCCTGTCATGATCATCTCGGAGCCGGTGGCGGGACTTGAACCCGCAACCTTTCGCTTACAAGGCGAGTGCTCTGCCAATTGAGCTACACCGGCACGGCCCGGAGACCGGGAACATCGTAAGCGCCCGCACGGGGTGCCACCTGCGGCGAACGGTCTGCTCAGGGTGGGCCCGGGTTGGTCCGTCCGGAGGGCGGGGTACCGTCCGGGTGGCCTTGCCGGGCGGTAAAACCGCTGGCCAGCAGTATCAACAGTATTAGACGGACAGTGATCAACTCACCCGCCTCGGGTACCCCGACCGGGGGTGGCGCATGACACAGCCTCGAATCTGACACGGTCGGGCGTGGCGGCCGCCCGCGAGGGGTCCACCCGCAGGTGGGAAGACCCGAGGAGGCGTGGCGCGTGCGGCTGTGGCGTCGCGAGCACAACGTCCACCACCAGGCACGACCGGTCGAGGGACCGTCCCTCCCGGACGACTCGACCGTCCACCTCGTCCTGGACCTCGCGCTGCGCGTCGGCGAGGCGCAGATGGCCGGCGGGGCGAGCGCGGCGGACGTCACCGCCACGATCCAGGCGGTCGCGGGCGCGTACGGGTTGCCGCACACCGAGGTCGACGTCATCTACACCTCGATCACCGCGTCCTGCCACCGCGGCACGGAGGCCGCGCCGGTCACGTCGATGCGCGTGGTCCGCAGCCGCGGCCTGGACTACACGCGGCTGACGGCCGTGGAGGACCTGATCGGCCGGATCACCACCGACCGGGTCTCCGCGACCGAGGCGTACGCCGAGATCGACCGCGTCACCCGCGCCGACCACCCGTACCCGCGCTGGGTCGCCACGCTGGCGTGGGCGGGCATGGCGGCGTCGGTGGCGCTGCTGGTCGGCGGCGGACCGCTGCTCGCCGCCACCGCGGCCCTCGTGACCGCCGTCATCGACCGGGTCGGCCGGTTCCTCAACCGCCGCGAGCTGCCGTTCTTCTTCCAGCAGGTCGTGGGCGGGGCGCTGGCCACGGCGGCGGCGCTGGCCATGTACGCCACCGACCTGCTGCCCGGCACGCGCCCGTCGCTGCTGGTGGCCGCCGGCATCGTGGTGCTGCTGTCCGGCCTGTCCCTGGTCGGCACGGTGCAGGACGCGATCTCCGGCTACAACGTGACCGCCGCCGGCCGCACGGTCGAGGTGGCCCTGCTCACCGCGGGCCTCATCGCGGGCATCGCGCTCACCCTGCGCGCGGGCGTCCAGTTCGGCGTGCGGACGACCATCTCCGACCCGCTGCCGCCGCTGATCGGCGACGTGCCGGTGCAGCTCGCCACCGGCGCGGCCACGTCGGCGTGCTTCGCCCTGGCCAGCTACGCCCCGCCGCGCGCGCTCCTCGTCGCCGCCGCCGCGGGCGGGATCGGCACCACCACGTACGGCCTGCTCGCGCTCACCGGCACGAACGCGATCACCTGCGCGGCCGTCGCGGCCACCGCGGTCGGCTTCGGCGGCAAGGTCGTGTCGCGCCGGCTGCGCACCCCGCCCCTGGTGGTCGCGGTCGCGGGCATGGTGCCGCTGCTGCCCGGCTGGACGACCTACCGGGGGCTGTACCAGCTGACCGCCGAGGGCGACCCGGCCGGCCTGTCGACGCTCGTGCTGGCCGCGGGCACGGCGCTCGCGCTCGCGGCGGGCGTCGTCCTGGGTGAACACCTGGGGCGCCCGGTGCGCACCGGGCTGGGCCGCCTCGTGGCCCGATCCCGCAGGTGAGGCCCTGAACACCGGTTTTCCACGTGAGAAGGCTCACCTGATGGACTTTCGTCAAGTCAACACAGTGTGACGGGGTCGACGACAGGGCATCCAACCTGCGCGTTCCCACTAACCTCGACGTGGGCGAGACGATTCCCTGAGGAGGCGCTACCCGGTGAGCAGCAGCATCGGCGAGAACGGCGCGGAGTTCCTGATCGTGGCCAACCGCCTACCGGTCGACCTGGAGCGCCTGCCCGACGGCACCCAGCGCTGGAAGCACAGCCCCGGTGGGCTGGTGAGCGCGCTGGAACCGTTCCTGCGCACCCGCAGCGGCGCCTGGGTCGGTTGGCCGGGCATCGCGGACGCCGAGGTGGAGGCGTTCGAGGAGGACGGCCTCCAGCTGCACCCGGTGGCGCTCAGCGCGGCCGAGGTGGCCGACTACTACGAGGGCTTCTCCAACGGCACGCTGTGGCCGCTCTACCACGACGTGGTGGCGCCGCCCGCGTTCCACCGGCACTGGTGGAACGCCTACGTGCGGGTGAACCAGCGCTTCGCCGACGTGACGGCGAAGGTCGCCGCCCACGGCGCCACGGTGTGGGTGCAGGACTACCAGCTCCAGCTGGTGCCCGCGATGCTCCGCGAGCTGCGCCCCGACCTGCGCATCGGTTTCTTCCTGCACATCCCGTTCCCGCCGGTCGAGCTGTTCATGCAGCTGCCGTGGCGCACGGAGATCATCCGGGGCCTGCTCGGCGCGGACCTGGTGGGCTTCCACCGGCCCGGCGGCGCGCAGAACTTCCTGTGGCTGGCCCGGCGCCTGGTGGGCCTGGAGCCGAGCCGCGGCGCGGTCGGCGTGCGCACCCGCCCCGGTGTCGTCCAGGTCGGCGACCGCACGGTCCGGGTCGGCGCGTTCCCCATCTCGATCGACTCCGCCGGCCTCGACGCGCTCGCCCGCGACAAAGAAGTGCAAAAGCACGCGAAACAAATTCGGGAAGACCTCGGGAACCCGAAGAAGATCCTCCTCGGCGTGGACCGCCTCGACTACACCAAGGGCATCGACGTGCGGCTGCGCGCGCTGCACGAACTGCTCGCCGACGGCCGGGTCGACCCCGCCGACGTGACCATGATCCAGCTCGCCACGCCGAGCCGCGAGCGCGTCGAGCACTACAAGCAGATGCGCGGCGAGATCGAGCAGGCGGTGGGCCGGATCAACGGCGAGTTCTCCACCGTCGGCCACCCGGTCGTCCACTACCTGCACCAATCGGTCGACAAGCGGGAGCTGACGGCCTTCATGTCGGCCGCCGACGTCATGGTGGTGACGCCGGTGCGCGACGGGATGAACCTCGTGTGCAAGGAGTACGTGGCGACGCGCTACGACCTCGGCGGCGCGCTCGTCCTCTCCGAGTTCGCCGGCGCGGCGGCCGAGTTGACGAGCGCGTTCCTCGTCAACCCGCACGATCTCGACGGGGTAAAGAACGCGCTCGAATCCGCCCTCACGCTCGATCCGGCCGAAGGCCGCCGTAGGATGCGCGCGCTGCGACGCCAAGTTCTGACACACGACGTAGACCGATGGGCGCGATCGTTCCTCGACGCACTGGGCACGCAGCCCGCGATCTGAATCAGTTCAGACCACACCACCGACCTGTCCCACCGAGCATTGAGGAGGGGCGTTGACCGCCGAGGCCCTCCCCGCCGAACTTCGTCGTGCGATCGTGCAGCTGGCGCGCACACCGCGCCTGCTGGTCGCCTGCGACTACGACGGGACATTGGCTCCGATCGTGGCGAACCCCGAGGACGCGCGCCCGCTGCCCGAGTCGGTGGGCGCGCTGCGCTCGCTGGCCGGTCTGCACGAGACGACGACCGCGGTGATCTCCGGGCGCGCGCTGCGCGACCTGGCGACGTTGTCGCGCCTGCCGTCCGAGGTGCACCTGGTCGGTTCGCACGGCTCGGAGTTCGACGTCGGCTTCGTGCACGCGCTCGACGCCGACGCGCGAGCGCTGCACCGCCGTTTGGAAACCGAGTTGGAGGAGGTCGTCGCCGGGCACGAGGGCGTCGGCCTCGAAGTGAAACCCGCGAGCATCGCGGTGCACGTGCGGCGTGCCGAGCCCTCCGTGGGGGAGCGGGTTCTGGACGCCGTGCGCACCGGTCCCGCGACCCGGGACGGCGTGCAGGTCACCGAGGGCAAGGCGGTGATCGAGCTGGCCGTGGTGCAGACGGACAAGGGCCACGCCCTCGACGTCCTGCGGCACCGCGCGTCGGCCACCGCGGCCGTGTTCGTCGGCGACGACGTGACCGACGAGAAGGCGTTCGCCCGGCTCGCCGGTCCGGACGTCGGCATCAAGGTCGGCGAGGGCGAGTCGCTGGCCGAGTACTTCGTCGGCGACCCGAACGACGTCGCCACGGTGCTGGCGTTCCTGCTGGAGGAGCGCCGGGCGTGGCTGCACGGCGACCAGGCCGTGCCGATCGAGCGGCTGACCATGCTCGCCAACGAGCGGTCCGTCGCGCTGCTCACCCCCGACGCGCGGGTGAACTGGCTGTGCCACCCGGAGCCGGACTCGGCGGCGGTGTTCGCCGACCTGCTCGGCGGCCCCTCGGCCGGGCACTTCTCGATCAAGCCCGAGCACGGGTCGCTGCCGCTGGGCCAGCGCTACGTGCCCGGCACGATGATCGTGGAGACCCGCTGGTCACGGCTGCTCGTCACGGACTACCTCGACCACGACCTGGCCTCGCACCGCACCGACCTGGTGCGGCGCATCTCCGGCTCGACCAACGCGGTGATCACCTTCGCGCCGCGCCCGGAGTTCGGGCAGGTGCCGGTCAGGTTGCTGCGCGAGCGCGACGGCCTGCGCGTGGTCGGCACCTCGGACCCGATGGTGCTGCGCTCCCCCGGCGTGGACTGGCAGATCACCTCCGACGGCCAGCAGGAGACCGCCACCGCGGTCGTCCGGCCCCGCGAGGGCGCGCCGATCCTGCTGGAGCTGCGCTGCGGCACCGACGACCTGTCCGAGGCCACCCTGGGCGAGGCCGAGCGCCGCGCCCGCGCGGGCTCGTACTGGTCGGACTGGGCGGCCACGCTCAAGGTGCCCGCCGTCGAACCGGACCTCGTCGTGCGCTCCGCCCTGACGCTGAAGGGCCTGGTGCACCACGACACCGGCGCGATCATGGCCGCCGCGACCACCTCGCTGCCGGAGGAGCTGGGCGGCATCCGCAACTGGGACTACCGGTACTGCTGGCTGCGCGACGCCGCGCTCACCGCGCAGGCCCTGGTCTCCGTCGGCTCCACGAGCGAGGCCGAGGCCTTCCTGGGCTGGGTGCACGGCGTGCTGGCCACGCTGCCCGGCCCCGAGCGCCTGCACCCGCTCTACACGCTCCACGGCACCATGCTGGGCGCGGAAGCGGTCATCGACACCCTGCCGGGCTACGCGGGCTCACGCCCCGTGCGCGTCGGCAACCTGGCCAACCAGCAGGTCCAGCTGGACGTGTTCGGCCCGGTCGTCGACCTGGTGGTGCAGCTCGCCGCGGCCCGCGGCACGCTCACCGACCAGGACTGGCTGATGGTGCAGGCGATGGCCGAGGCGGTCGCCCGCCGCTGGCACGAGCCCGACCACGGCATCTGGGAGGAGCGGCACGCGCCGCGCCACCACGTGTACTCCAAGGTCATGTGCTGGGTGACGCTGGACCGGGCGGTGCGGCTCGCCGAGACCTACGGGCGCGACGTCGACCCGTCGTGGCCGGTGCTGCGCGACACCATCGCGGGCGACGTGCTCAAGCACGGCTGGAGCGAGGAAGCGCAGTCGTTCACCACCGCCTACGACGGCGACGACCTCGACGCCGCCTCCCTGCACGTCGGCCTGTCCGGCCTGATCGACCCCGCCGACGACCGCTTCCAGGCCACCGTGACGGCGATCGAGGCCGAACTGCGCTCCGGGTCCACCGTCTACCGCTACCGGCGCGACGACGGCCTGCCCGGCGACGAGGGCGGCTTCCACCTCTGCGCGGCGTGGATGATCGAGTCCTACCTGCTCACCGGCCGTCGCACCGAGGCCGAGGAGCTGTTCGCCCAGATGGTCGACGCGGCCGGCCCCACCGGCCTGCTGCCCGAGGAGTACGACCCCATCGCGGAGCGCTCCCTGGGCAACCACCCCCAGGCGTACAGCCACCTGGGCCTGATCCGCTGCGCGCAGCTGCTCGCGGCGTCCAAGTAGGCCGTCCCGGCAGGCGCTGCCGGGTGCGTCCCGACGAACGGCCCCCACCGCCCGGTGGGGGCCGTTCGTCACTTCTTGAGCTTGAGCAGCTGGAGGGCCTCGAACAGGTCGTTGGCGACCAGGGCGCGGGTCTCCGGGGGCAGCTTCCCGGCGTCCGGCGGCACCAGGGCCTTGGTGTAGCCGAGCCGGGCCGCCTCGCTGAGCCTGCGACCGACGCCGTTGACGCGGCGCAGCTCGCCGGACAGGCCGACCTCGCCCACGACGACCAGGTCGTGCGGCAGCGGGACGTCGATGGCGGCCGAGGCGACCGCCAACGCCACCGCGAGGTCCACGGCGGGCTCGGTGAGCCGCATGCCGCCGACCGTCGCGGTGAACACGTCCTTGTTGCCGAGCGCGACCTTGCCGCGCTTCTCCAGCACCGCGAGGACCATCGCCAGGCGGGCCGAGTCCAGCCCGCTCACCGCGCGCCGGGGCGCGGGCAGGGCGGTGGGCGCCACCAGCGCCTGCACCTCGCCCAGCATCGGCCGCTTGCCCTCCACCACCACGGTGACCGCGGTGCCGGACACCGCCTGCTCGCGCCGGTTCAGGAACAGCCCGGACGGGTCGGGCACGCCCACGATGCCGTCGTCGCGCAGCTCGAAGCAGCCCACCTCGTCGGCCGCGCCGTACCGGTTCTTGATGCCGCGCAGCAGCCGCAGCGAGGAGTGCCGGTCACCCTCGAACTGGAGCACCACGTCCACCAGGTGCTCCAGGACGCGCGGACCGGCGACCGAGCCCTCCTTCGTGACGTGGCCCACCAGCACGATCGGCAGGTTGCGCTCCTTGGCCACCGCGATCAGGCCGGACGTGACGGCGCGGACCTGGCTGACGCCGCCCGGCGTGCCGTCCACGCTCGGGGAGGACATCGTCTGCACGGAGTCGACGATCAGCATGCCCGGTTTGACCGCGTCGACCTGCCCGAGGACGGCGGAGATGTCGCTCTCGGCGGCCAGGTAGATCTCCTCGTGGAGGTTCCCGGTCCGGTCGGCGCGCAGCCGCACCTGACCGGCCGACTCCTCACCGGTGACGTAGAGGCACCGGCTGCCCGAGGACGCCCACTGGTGCGCGACCTCCAGCAGCAGCGTCGACTTGCCGACCCCGGGTTCACCCGCGAGGAGGACGACCGCGCCCGGCACGAGACCGCCGCCGAGCACCCGGTCGAGCTCCCCGACGCCGGTCGGGACGGCGCGGGCGGACTCGACGTCGACCTGCGCGATGGGCCGGGCCGCGCTGCTGGGCGTGCCGGCGAGGAAGCGCGCGGGAGCCGGGGCGCCCCGCTCCTCGACCGTGCCCCAGGCCTGGCACTCGGGGCAGCGGCCGACCCACTTCGCCACCTCGTGCCCGCACTCGGCGCACCGGTAGGTGGGCTTGGCCGCACGCACTGTCTTCGCCACGGTGAGGCAGGCTAGCCGCCGCCCCCGACAGGGTCGCCCGGCACACCGGTTGTCCACAGCCGCGCGGCCGACGACCCGGGGTCGTCGGTGTCCGCCGGCGGAATCGACCACAGGGGTCCCCCTGGACGGGGGACCCCTGTGGACGTCGGATGCTCGCGGCTCGCGGCCGGAGGCTCCACCCGAACGGGTGGCGAACCGCCGTCAGCGCCGGTTCAGTGCCCGGACGGCGCGTCCTCGCGCGGCTCGGAGGTCGCGCCGATCGGCAGCTCCAGCGTCACCTCGCCCGCCTTCTCGAACAGGAACGTGACCCGGATCGTCTCGCCCGGCCGCAGGGTCTTCTTCAGGTTCTTCAGCACGATCCTGACCTGCCCCGGCTCGACCGGCTCGGCCGACGACGGGTTCTTGCCCGAGGTCGTCGGCGGGTTCGAGATCGAGGTGTTGCCGCCCGTCGTGGTGGTGACCGACGGGTCGGGCGTGGGCGAACCGGTCGTGGTCGTGGCGGAACCGGACGCGGAACCGGTGGACGACGCGGAACCGGTCGTCGAGACCGAGCCCGACGACGGGGCCGACGAACCGGAGGTCGGGCTCACCGACGAGGAGGTCGGCTTCACCGAGGACGTCTCGCCGTCGCCGGCGGTGCCGGGGTCGCCACCGCCCAGGATGGACGAGCCGGGCTCCAGCTCGACGTCGCCCTCGATCTGCGCCGGGTCGGCGGACTCGCTGGTCACGGCCAGCAGCCTGTCCGCCTCGGTGCCGTTGTTGGCGATCACGACCACGATCTGGGCGTCGTCGCCCTCCTCGTACGCGCCGTGCTCGGCGGGGAACAGGAACTGCGCGTCCCGGACGGTGATCACGCCCGCCTGGCCGCTGGCCCCGTTCACCGCGGCGACCTGCTGGTCGGTCTGGGTGATCTGCCCCGCGCCGCAGCCTGCGGCGAACAGACCGAGTCCCGTCGCCAGCGCGGCCACGACGGCCAGGCGGCGAGGCGCTGCGGACTTCTGGTGTGCGCGACCCACGGCTGCTCGATCCCTCCCGATGTGCTGACAGGCAGGGTCGTCCCCGGTGACAACGGGTCCGACACCGTTGAGGAGCCTAACGGGGACCCGCCGACTCGGCGGCACGTGGTACCTCGCAGGCCGTCGCCCCCGTCCACAGTGGAGCAAGATCGACCTCGGCCGTTGCACGCACCGGGGTGGTTTGTCAACCCCCTCGCGGCCCTGACCAGCGCTAACCGATCTCCGGACGCCGATGAGGGGATTGCCCGTCGTGTTAGGATGGGGTTAGCGAAAGGGGCAGAGGACACATGGTTTTCAAGGTCGGAGAGACCGTCGTCTACCCGCACCACGGTGCCGCCCTCATCGAAGCGATCGAGACCCGTGTGATCAAGGGCGAGGAGAAGAAGTACCTCGTCCTCAAGGTCGCCCAGGGCGACCTCACGGTTCGCGTCCCCGCCGACAACGCCGAGATCGTGGGCGTGCGTGACGTCGTCGGCCAGGAGGGTCTCGACAGGGTCTTCGAGGTCTTGCGTGCTCCCCACACGGAGGAGCCGACCAACTGGTCGCGGCGGTACAAGGCCAACCTGGAGAAGCTCGCGTCCGGTGACGTGAACAAGGTGGCCGAAGTGGTGCGCGACCTCTGGCGGCGCGAGAAGGATCGCGGACTGTCCGCTGGTGAGAAGCGGATGCTGGCGAAGGCTCGACAGATACTGGTTAGCGAACTGGCGCTGGCCGAGGGCACCGACGAGGACAAGGCCGAGGTCCTCCTCGACGAAGTCCTCGCCACCGCTTCCTGACCGGCGGACCCGCACACGGACACCGCGAACATGGGTGTTGTCGCGCTCGTGCCCGCGGCGGGCCGGGGTGAGCGGCTGGGCTACGGGATGCCCAAGGCGCTCGTGCCGGTCGACGGCGTTCCGCTGCTGGTACGTGCCGTGCGCGGCCTCCTGGAGGCCGGCGTGCGGCACGTCGTGATCGCCGCTCCTCCGTCCGATGTGGCCACTGTGAACACCGTCACCGCCCCGTTGGCCCAGGCCGGCGGGGCGGTGCACGTGCTTCCGGGGGGCGCCGAGCGCTCGGACTCGGTGCGCCTCGCGCTGGAGCACGCGGTGCGCGAGATCCCCGGCACCACGATCGTGCTGGTCCACGACGCGGCCCGCGCGTTCACCCCTCCCGAGGTGGTCAGGGCCGTGATCGACGCCGTCGCGGCCGGGCACCCGGCGGTCATCCCGGTGTTGCCGGTCACCGACACGGTGAAGCGGGTCGACCCGGAAGGTGTCGTCATCGACACACCCGATCGGGCGTCGTTGCGCGTGGTGCAGACCCCGCAGGGCTTCGACGCGGCCGTGCTGCTGCGCGCGCACGGGTCGGGCCTGCACGCGACCGACGACGCGGGCCTGGTGGAGCGGATGGGTGTGCCGGTCGTCACGGTCCCCGGTCACCAGGACGCCATGAAGATCACCACGAAGTTCGACCTGGCGGTGGCCGAGGCGCTGCTGGTCGGGTCGGCGGCACGAGGAGCGCAGTGATCCCGAGGGTCGGCATCGGCACCGACGTGCACCAGGTCGAGGCCGGGCGGGAGTGCTGGCTGGTGGGCCTGCGCTGGGACGGCGAGGACGGTTGCGCCGGGCACTCGGACGGCGACGTGGCCGCGCACGCCCTGTGCGACGCGCTGCTGTCGGCGGCGGGTCTGGGCGACCTGGGCGCGGTGTTCGGCACGAGCGACCCCCGGTGGGCCGGGCGGCACGGCGTGGACTTCCTGGCCGAGGCGCGGCGCCTGGTCGAGGAGGCCGGTTACCGGGTCGGCAACGCCGCCGTGCAGGTCATCGGCAACGCGCCGAAGGTCGGCAAGCGCCGGGACGAGGCCCAGCGGGTCCTGTCCGGTGCCGTGGGCGGTCCCGTCTCGGTCAGCGGGACGACGACGGACGGCCTGGGCCTGACCGGGCGCGGCGAGGGCATCGCCGCCGTCGCGACGGCCCTGCTCGTGCCGCTGTCCTGACGCCGCTGCCCTGACGCGTCGGCCCGGGGTCGTGTCGGATCACCCCCACCGGCGCGGTCCGGGTCGTGCGGCTCGCGCCGACGAAGGCCACCGGCGACGCCGCCCGAGCGGTCCGTGACCCTGGTCTCCGTTCGTGTTCGAGTCGAGACCTCCGAGGTCCAGACCAGTAGCGTCTCACCGGTGACGATCCGCGCCGTCCTCTTCGACTTCTCCGGCACGCTGTTCCGGCTGGAGCACGACTCGCTGGCCGCGCACGCCGAGCTGATGCGCGCGCTCACCGCACCCGTCGGCGTCGCCGAGGGGCTCGACATCCCCCTCGACGAGTGGGAGCGGCGCGACCTGGACCCGGTCGCCCACCGGGAGATGCACCTGGCCGTGCTGGCCAAGGCCGGCGCGCCGGACCCTGCGACGTTCTACGAGAACCTGTGCAGCCCGCCGTTCTGGCAGCCCTACCCGGACACCGCGCAAGCGCTTGGCACCGAGCTGCCGACGGCCGTCGTCAGCAACATCGCCTGGGACGTCCGGGCCGTCTTCGCCCGCCACGGCGTCGACACCCGCGTGGACGAGTACGTGCTCTCGTACCAGGAGGGCTTCGCCAAGCCGGACGCCAAGCTGTTCCGCATCGCCTGCGACCGGCTTGGTGTGCACCCGTCGGAGGTGTTGATGGTCGGCGACAGCCCCGAGGCGGACGGGGGCGCGGCGGCGATCGGCTGCGTCGTCGAGATCGTCGACCCGCTGCCCACGGCCGCTCGGCCGGACGGCCTCCTGCAGGTGCTCCGCAAGCACATCTGACCGGTCGATTCAACCCCCTCTGGTCAACGCCCGTACCATTCCGGTGTGAGCCTCCACCTCTTCGACACCGCGACCCGGTCCATGCGGGAGTTCGTCCCGCAGGTCAGCGGAACGGCGTCGATCTACGTCTGTGGGGCCACCGTGCAGGGCGTTCCGCACATCGGGCACGTGCGCAGCGGCCTGAACTTCGACGTGCTGCGCCGCTGGCTGGGCCGCGACGGCTCGACCGTGCACCTCGTGCGCAACGTCACCGACGTCGACGACAAGATCCTCACCAAGGCCGCCGAGCACGGCAGGCAGTGGTGGGACTGGGCGTACGAGCACGAGCGGGCGTTCGACGCCGCGTACGACGCGCTGGGCTGCCTGCCGCCGTCGGCCTCGCCGCGCGCGACGGGCCACGTCACGCAGATGGTCGACCTGATGGAGCGGCTGATCGGGAAGGGTCATGCGTACGCCGCCGACGGCGACGTGTACTTCTCGGTGACCTCGTTCCCCGAGTACGGGGCGCTGTCCGGGCAGAAGCTCGCGGACGTGCAGCAGGGCGAGACCGCGGCCACGGGCAAGCGCGACCCGCGCGACTTCACGCTGTGGAAGGCCGCGAAGCCGGGTGAGCCGTCGTGGCCGACGCCGTGGGGCGCGGGACGTCCGGGCTGGCACCTGGAGTGCTCGGCGATGGCGACCGCCTACCTGGGGTCGTCGTTCGACATCCACGGCGGTGGCATCGACCTGATCTTCCCGCACCACGAGAACGAGCAGGCGCAGTCGCGGGCGGCGGGCGACCACTTCGCCGAGTACTGGATGCACAACGCCTGGGTGACGCTGTCCGGCGAGAAGATGTCGAAGTCGCTGGGCAACACCGTGACCATCCCGGCGATGCTGGAGCGGGTGCGCGCGCCCGAGCTGCGCTACTACCTGGTCGGCCCGCACTACCGGTCGACGATCGAGTACTCCCCCGAGGCGCTGGACGAGTCGGTGTCCGCCTACCGGCGGATCGAGTCGTTCCTGCGGCGCGTGGTCGAGCGGACCGGCGCGGTGGAGGACGACGGCGCGCTGTCGCAGACCTTCGTCGCGTCGATGGACGACGACATGGGCACGCCGGGCGCGCTGGCCGCGATCCACCGGCGGGTGCGCGAGGGCAACACCGCCCTGGAGTCCGGGGACGACCCGGGCGCGCGCGCCGCGGCGGCGTCCGTGCGGGCGATGACCGGCCTGCTCGGGCTGGACCCGCTCTCGGAGCGGTGGCACGACGCGGCGTCGGGTGGCGGCGCGGGCCGGCAGGCGCTGGGCGTGCTGGTGGAGCGGCTGCTGGAAGAGCGGCAGCAGGCCCGCGAGGACCGGGACTTCGCACGGGCCGATGCCCTGCGCGACAGCCTGGTCCTGGCCGGGATCGCCGTCGAGGACACCCCCGACGGTCCGATGTGGACTTTGAAGGACGACTGAGCTCGTGGCTGGTAACTCCAAGCGCCGTGGCGCTATGCGCAACCCCGGTTCCAAGAAGGGCGCGGTCGTCGGTTCCGGCGGGCAGAAGTCCAAGGGCCTGCAGGGCAAGGGGCCGACGCCGAAGGCGGCCGAACGACCCAACCACCCCGCGTACAAGCGGGCGAACGCGACCGCGAAGGTCGAGCAGCAGCGCGCGCAGCGCCGCCGGGCCGCCGAGACCGGGCCGGAGACCGTCGCCGGGCGCAACCCCGTGGTGGAGTGCCTGCGCGCGGGCATCCCGGCGACGGCGCTGTACGTGGCGCTGGGCATCGACGCGGACGACCGGGTCGCCGAGGCGGTGCAGCTGGCGGCGTCGCGGGGCATCTCCGTGCTGGAGGTGCAGCGCGGCGAGCTGGACCGCATCACGGGCGGCGCGATGCACCAGGGCCTCGGGCTCCAGGTGCCGCCGTACGAGTACGCCGAGCCGCGCGACCTGCTCAGGATCGCGACCGAGTCGGGCAACCCGCCGCTGCTGGTGGCGCTCGACGGCGTGACGGACCCGCGCAACCTGGGCGCCGTGGTGCGCTCGGCGGCGGCGTTCGGGGCGCACGGGGTCGTGCTGCCGCAGCGCCGTTCGGCGGGCATCACGGCGGTGGCGTGGCGGACCAGCGCGGGCACGGCGGCGCGGATGCCGATCGCGGTGGCGACCAACCTGACCCGCCAGCTCAAGGAATGGGCAGAGGCGGGGCTCATGGTCGTGGGCCTGGACGCGGACGGCGACGTGGACGTGGACGGCCTGGAGCTGGCGACCGGCCCGCTCGTCGTGGTGGTCGGCTCGGAGGGCCGCGGCCTGTCCCGGCTGGTGCGCGAGACGTGCGACCAGACCGTGTCGATCCCGATGTCGGCGGGCGTGGAGTCCCTCAACGCCTCGGTGGCGGCCGGCGTGGTCCTGGCCGAGATCGCCCGCCGCCGCCGCGTGGAAGCCCGGATCTGACCCGAACCGGCCCCGGACGCGGAACTCACCACCCCCGGGAGTTCCGCGTCCGGGAATGTGGTGTGAGTTCGTCGCGGTTCCGGGTCGGGCGGCGGGGCGGGCCGGTTAAAGTCTGCGGCGATGTCCTTCGCCACGCCCCTCTTCCTGTGGTTCTTCCTCCCGGTCGTGCTCGCGGCCGTCCTCGTCGCACCCGGACGCAGGCGGAACGTCGTGGTCGCCGTGGCGAGCCTGCTGTTCTACGCCTCCGGCGCGGGCGGCACGACGCTGCTGCTCCTCGGCTGCATGGTCGCCAACTACCTGGCGGGCCGGCGGCTGGAGCCGGACAGCCCCGGTGACCGGCGGCTCGTGCTGGTCGGCACGATCGCGCTGAACCTGGGCGTGCTGCTGGTGTGGAAGTACGCGGGGTTCGCCACGCAGCAGCTGCACGACATCGCCGAGGTGGTGGGCGCGGACCTGCCGGTGCTGGAGCTGGCGCTGCCGATCGGCATCTCGTTCTACACGTTCCACCACATCTCGTACGTCGTGGACGTGTACCGGGGCGAGCGGCCCGCGCTGCGCGACCCCGTCTCGTTCGTCACCTACATCGCGATGTTCCCGCAGCTGGTGGCCGGCCCGATCGTGCGGTTCCGGGAGATCGCCGACCAGCTGCCGCAGGAGCGCACCCACCGCTGGGACGACGTGGCCGCGGGGTTCCCCCGGTTCGCGCTCGGCCTGTGCAAGAAGGTGATCATCGCCGACTCGCTGGCGCCGGTGGTCGACGCCTGCTTCGCCACCCCATCGGACGAGATGACGACGGCCGTCGCGTGGCTCGGCGCCGTCGCCTACACCCTCCAGCTGTACTTCGACTTCTCCGGCTACTCCGACATGGCGATCGGCCTGGGTCGGATGCTCGGCTTCCGGCTGCCGGAGAACTTCGCCCGCCCCTACTCGTCGGTCACCGCGACCGAGTTCTGGCGGCGCTGGCACATGTCGCTGTCGCGCTGGTTCCGCGACTACGTCTACATCCCGCTGGGCGGCAACCGCGGCGGCGTGCTGCGGACCTACCGGAACCTGACGATCGTTTTCGTCCTCACCGGTTTCTGGCACGGGGCGAACTGGACGTTCCTCGTGTGGGGTTTGTTCCACGGCGCGCTGCTCGTCGTCGAACGCCGTTTCGGGTGGGAATCGGCTCCCGTCACTACGCGTACCCGAATTGCCCGACGCGTCCTCACCATGTTGCTGGTGGTAATCGGGTGGGTGTTCTTCCGGTCGCCGGACCTGGGTACCGCGTTCACAATGCTCGGCCACATGATGTTGCCGGATTTCAGCGGGTTGACCGAAGCGGTGGGCGCCGCGGCGACCAATCAGCGCATTGTCCTGCTGCTCGTCGCACTGGCCGTCGTGGCCCTGCCGGACCACCCCGTGACCGGCCCCTACCTGGAGTCCTCCCGCGCGAAGGTGGCCACGGCGGCCCGCGTGTCGTTGATGACGGCCGGCGTCGGGTACGCGGCGATCCTCGTCGCGAGCGGTACGTTCAGCCCGTTCCTCTACTACCAGTTCTGAAGATCGACAAGCCGCGCGGTTTCGCCCATTGACGCACGGTCGGCCCGGCGCGGACGACGCGACCGCGGGCACGTGCTCCACCGGTCGGCCCAGCGGAACCGACCCCATTGGGGGCTCCGTTCGACGTAGGGTAGGCGAGTATTGCTCACGCCGGGTCACCTACCGTCAACTGTGAAGAACAAGTAGCCGGTTTTCCGCCTCCACAACTACTTTATGTAACCGACCTGCTCCGTTCGGGTACACAGTGTGGTAGGACAGAGATTGTAGATCCGGCAGCTTCTACCGTGCTAACCGAGGGAATTGTTACTTCGGGTGGGGGTAACGTGACTCGCTCATCGGGGTCGACCGACCTGGAGGAGTTGTGACTTCCGGGGGAACACTCCGCGCGCTCGTGGGCAACCGCGAGTTCCGCGGCATGTGGATCGGCTCGACGGTGTCGACCGTGGGCGACCAGCTCGCCGCCGTGGCGCTGTCCCTGCTGGTCTTCGAGCGCACCCAGTCGGCCGCGTGGACCGCGCTGACGTGGTCGCTGACGCTCTTCCCGCCGCTCATCTCCGGCCCCCTGCTGGGCTGGGTCGCGGACCGCTTCCCGCGCCGCACGGTGATGGTGTGCTGCGCGTGGCTCCAAGCGGCGCTGATGGCGCTCATGGCCGTGCCCGGCATGCCGCTGTGGATCATGATCGTGCTGCTGGTCGTGGTGCTGATGATCTCCTCGCCGTTCCTCGCGGCGCAGGAGGCGAGCCTGCCGTCCGTGCTCTCCGACGAGCGCTACGACGACGGCGTGGCGCTGTTCGGCACGTCGGTGGACGTCGCGCAGATGGCCGGCCTGGCCGCGGCGGGCTTCCTGGTCACCGGCGCCGGCCCCAACGTCGCGCTGGGCATCAACGCGGTGACGTTCGTGTGGGTGGCGATCGTGGTGCAGCTCTCGGTGAAGCACCGACCGGCCGCCGACCCGCGGGGCGCGCATCGGGACCCCGAAGGTCCGCGCGGGGCGTTCGCGCTGCTGGTCACCGAGCCCCGGCTGCGCAGCCTGATGGGCATGCGCCTGCTGGCCGGGCTGGCGATGGTCCCCGAGGGCCTCGCCGTGCCGCTGGCGGCGAAGCTGGACGCCATCTGGGCGGTCGGCCTGATCCTGGCGATCGAGCCGGCGGCCAACGTGCTGGGGGTGGCCGTGCTGTTCCGGCTCGTGCGCGACCCCGCGAAGCGCGAGCGGCTGATCGGGCCGCTGGCCATCCTGTCGCTGGCCCCGCTGGTCATGTTCGCGCTGAACCCCAACCTGACCTGGACCATCGTGCTGCTGGTCATCGCCGGTATGGCGGGCGCGTACCACACGCCGGCGCGGTCGGCCTGGATGCGCATCCTGCCCGACGCGTACCGCGGGCGGGCGTACGGCATCGGCCGGGCGGCGCTGCGCTCCTCCCAGGGGGGCGGCATGGCCTTGGCCGGCGTGGTCGCGCACTCGATCGGATCGGTCACCGCGACCATCGCGGGCGCGGGCGGCATCGGGCTGCTGCTCGCCACCCAGGCGACCGTGGCCTGGCGGCGGGCGCGCTCCCGGCACGACCCGGAGGCGGTGGCGATCTGAAACGGAGCCATCACATATCGCGATTGTCAAACATGAAGGGCCCCTCGGCTGCGGCCCGCTAGCCAGCGGGCACGTACGGTGAACGTCCGGTCCGGATGGAGGGAAGGTGGTCTACATGTCGCGGTTGCGCATGGCGGACACCTCCTCGGAACGCGTCCCGGGCACCGACGCGCGGCTGCGGACGACGTCCACCGCGCGGTGCCGGGCAGAGGGCAGGGGGTCGTGGTGAAGAACAGTGTGACTGGCCAGAACCCGTCCCGGGCAGTCGGCTTCTCCTCGATCCGCAACTGGGACCTGTGGACGCTGCGGCCCGCCGCGCTCACCTACTTCTTCCTGGTCGAGTCGGCCGTGGCGGCCGTGTCGATCTGGCTGTTGACGAGCCTGGGCACCGTGTCGGACGCGGACTGGCTGCGGTTCGGCGCCGTCATGTTCGCGATCACCGTGCACCTCATGATCGTCCGCCGGGCCGAGGAGTCGCGCCGCAACGAGTCGGCGGGCCCGCACATCGACCTCACGTCCGTCTGGACGTTCGCGGCGGCCATCGCGCTGCCGGGCGCCCTCGCCGTGCTCGCCACGATCTGGATGCGCATCCTGATCCAGCCGATCGCGCGGCGACAGCCCCACCGGTTCGTGTTCTCCTCGGCGAGCATCCTGGGCGGCACGCTGCTGGCCTGGCTCGTCGTGCACCTGTCCGGCCTGTCGCTGCTGGCGACCGGGAGCATCCTGCCCGACCTGGGCCTCGTGCTCGTGCTGATCGTGGCCGCGGTGGTGAACTGGGGCGCGCAGGGCATGAACATCGCCGTCGCGCTGAAGATCGTCACCCCGCACACCCGCATCAAGGAGTTCCTGGGCTCGCGGGCCGACAACATGCTGGAGCTGTCCACGCTCGGCGCGGGCGCCATGCTCGGCATGCTGATGACCACGCACTGGATCGGTCCGCTGCTGCTGGTGTTCCCGGTCGTCCTGGTCAACTCGCTGCTCTACCGCGCCACCGAGCGCCGTGCGCACCTCGAACGGCTGCTGCGCGAGCAGGAGCAGCTCCAGGCGCGGCTGGCCGAGGACGCGCACACCGACTACCGGACGGGCCTGCTCAACACCAACGGCCTCGCCGAGTACGGGGCGCGGCTCGCCGAGCGCTGCCGGCGCGACTCGCAGCCGGTGACCGTGCTGGCCATCGACCTGGACCACTTCAAGCGCATCAACGACACGTGGGGCCACCCGGCGGGCAACGCGGTGCTGGCCGAGGTGGGCCGCATCCTGCGGGAGAAGCTGCGGCCGGGCGACGTGGCCGGGCGCGACGGCGGCGAGGAGTTCGTCGTGGTGCTCGCCGACACGGGCCTCGCCCAGGGCACGGCCATCGCCGAGCGGGTGCGCGAGGCGATCGGCGAGATGTCCGTCGTGACGACCGACAAGCACCGCAACACCGTGACGCTGCGCGGCCGCAACCTGCCGCTGACCGCCGACGGCCCGGACGTGCGCTCCATCTCGGCGTCCATCGGCGTGGCCGTGATGCCGGACAACGGCGACTGCCTGCTCGAGGCCCAGCACTGCGCCGACGCGGCGCTCTACACGGCCAAGGAGAACGGCCGCAACCAGGTCCGGGTGTCGGCGGGCGAGATCCGCGTGCTGCCCGCGCCGCGCCTGGACGGTGGCGTCGAGGAGGCCCGGGAGCAGGCCGAGGCCACCCGCTCCGCGTAAGCCCGTCCGGCCCGGCCCCGCTCCGTCCGGGCGTGTGGGACGTGCGTGCCCAGGACGTGCGTGCCCAGGACGTGCGTCATCGCCACCGCGGCGACGTCCGCGCTGCTCCGGTAACGCCCAGGACCGTCCCATGTGGCACTCGCTTCCGCGTGGCCCGGGAACGGGCCAGGGTGCCCCTGTGGAGTCTCACCTACCCCAGATCGGCGAACCCCAAACGTGTCACTGCACACGTTCCCCCGTCCGGCCCAGCAGCCGGCACACCAGGTAGATCAGGAACGACACCGCCGTGACGAACGCGCTCACCGGCACGCCCGGCGCGAGCGACAGCAGCATCCCGATCAGCACGGACGCCTCCGCGAAGACCACGGCCAGCACGGTCGCCCGCAGCGGGCTCGCCGTGACGCGCGCCGCCGCGGCGGCCGGGGTGATCATCAGCGACAGCACGAGCAGCGCGCCGACGACCTGCACGCTCAGGGCCGTCGCCACACCCACCAGCAGTGCGAACACGACGGCCAGGGTGCGCACCGGCACGCCGCGCGCGGTGGCCACGGCGGCGTCCACGCTCGCGAAGTGCAGCGGCCGGTAGATGAGCGCGAGCACGGCGAGGACCGCCACCGAGGCGCCGATGAGCAGCCACAGGTCCGTCGAGCCCACGCTCACGACCTGCCCGACGAGCAGGCCGAACTTGTTCGCCGCGCGCCCCTTGTAGAGGGCGAGGAACAGCACGCCCAGGCCGAGGCCGAACGCCAGGATCGCGCCGATCACCGAGTCGCGGTCGGAGTCGCGCCTGCTCAGCAGCCCCAGCAGCAGCGCGGCCACGACCGACCCGGCCAGCGCGCCGTACCCGACGCCGACGCCGAGCAGCAGGGCCGCCGCGCCGCCGGTGAACGCCAGCTCGCTCGTGCCGTGCACGGCGAACGCCATCTTGCGGGTGACGACCAGCGGCCCGAGGACGCCCGCCACCAGGCCCAGCACGGCGCCCGCGATCAACATCTGCCGCACGAAGTCGTAGCCCAGCAGCTCCGCCGTGAGCTGCCAGTCGAAGAAGTTCTCCATCAGTCCCCATCCACCACGTGGTGCGGTTCGTCCTCGCACACGTGCTGCGCGCCGACCACGTGGATCTGGTCGCGCACGCGGACCACCTCGACGTTCGTGCGGTACAGCCCGGTCAGGGTCCGGGAGGTCATCACCTCGGCGGGCGTGCCGATCCGGAACCGGCCGTCCACCAGGTACAGCACCCGGTCGACCAGCGGCAGGATCGGGTTGATCTCGTGCGTCACGAACAGCACGGCCGTGCCCGCCGACCGCCGCCGCGCGTCGATCAGGTCGCTGACCACGCGCTGGTGGGCGAGGTCGAGCGAGAGCAGCGGCTCGTCGCACAGCAGCACCTCGGGGTCGCCGACCAGCGCCTGCGCGACCCGCAGCCGCTGCTGCTCGCCGCCGGACAGCAGCCCGACCGGCTCGTCGGCGTACCGGGTCGCGCCGACGGCGGCCAGCGCCTCGTCGACCCGCCGCCGCCGCTCGCGCCTGCCGCGCAGGCCCAGGCCCCACTCGTGGCCGTCGAGGCCGAAGCCGACGAGGTCGCGCCCGCGCAGCGTCAGGGCGGTGTCGAGGGCGCGCTGCTGCGGGACGTACCCGATGCGCCGGTTGCCGCCCGCCACGCGCACGGTGCCGCCGCTGAGCGGCTGGAGGCCCAGGAGCACCCGGATGAGCGACGTCTTGCCCGAGCCGTTGGGGCCGAGGACGGCCACGAACTCGCCGGGCGCCACGTCGAGGTCGAGGCCGTCCCACAGCACCCGGTCCCCGTAGGACAGCCGCGCGCCGCGGAGGGAGACCGCGGCGCGCGTGTCCGTGAGCTGGGCCGTCCTGGCCGGAGGGGTCATGCGGCGAGCGCCCCCACCAGGGAGTCCACCTGCTTCGTCATCCAGTCAAGGTATCCGGTGGCGCCTTCGGGCAGCGTCTCGGTCACCTCGACGAGGGGCAGCCCGGCCTCGCCGGCCTTCGCCAGGACCTGGGCGGTGGCGGCGTTGGCGGTCTGCGCGTTGTTGACCACCGCGACGACCTGCTTCCGCTCGACCAGCGTCAGGACCTCGGCCAGGGCCGCGGCGGGCACGTCGCCCTCCTCCTCGACGGCATCGGCGAACGCCTCGGGCGTGGCGCTCTCGACGCCCGCGGTGTCGAGCAGGTAGTGGGCGACCGGCTCGGTCTCCAGCACCTTCTTGCCCGCGCCCTTGTCCTTGGCCTTCTCCTCCAGCGCGGTGACGCCGTCGGTGAAGGTCTTCGCGTTGGCCTCGAAGGAGGACTTCTTGTCGGGCGCGATGGCGGCGAGGTCGGCGGCGGCCTGGTCGGCGACCTCGCGGACGGTCTCGAAGTCGTACCAGACGTGCTCGTTCACGGCGTGGTCGTGGCCGTGGTCGTCCGCCGGCGCCTCGGACGCGTGCGCCTCTTCGGACGCGTGCGGCTCCTCGGACGCGTGCGGCTCCTCGGACGCGTGGGCCTCCTCGGACGCGTGGGCCTCCTCGGACGCGTGGGCCTCCTCGGACGCGTGCTCGTCGGCCTTGCCGGAGAGGGGGAACGCCTCGATCTTCTTCGCGCCCTCGGTCTCGGGGCCGAGCAGGGTGGCGAAGAAGTCGTCGTAGCCGCCGCCGTTGAAGATCACGAGCTGCGCGTCGCGCACGGCGGCCACGTCGGACGGCTTGGCCTCGTAGGAGTGGGGGTCGCCGGACGGGTCGTCGATGATCGAGGTGACCGCGACGTCGTCACCGCCGACGGCCGCCACGACGCTGCCCCACACGTTGGTGGAGGCGACGACCTTGATCTTGCCGTCGGAGGCGGCCGGGGTGTCCTGGCCACCGCCGCAGGCGGTCAGGGCGACGGCGGTCACGGCGGCCACCGCGCCGAGCATCGCGTTGCGGACGGTCATCAGAGCACTCCTCGACTGGGCACACGTACAGGCAATGGAAACCGTTGTCGAGTTCAGTTTAGAACGCTCCGCGACCAGCGGACCCACCGACCGGGTGTAGTTCACGACACAGGGGCCGCTCCCGGTGCGGGAACGGCCCCTGTGCGCGGGTGTGCGTCAGTCGGTGAGGCGGGCGCCCGACTCCGGGTGGAACAGGTGCACCTCGGAGGCGTCGCGCACGGCGACCTTGACCGTCTGCCCCAGGGTGGGCGGCGTGCGGCCGTCGACGCGGACCACGAACCGCTCGGGGACGTCGCCGATGCGGACCGAGCCGTGCATGAGCGCGTCCGCGCCCAGCTCCTCGACCAGCTCGACGGTCATGTCCATGCCCTGCTCGGCGGAGCCGACCAGGGCCAGCGACTCGGGCCGGATGCCGAACGTCACCTCGGACAGGCCCTCGGCGGCGGCCCGGTCGAGGTAGGTGCGCTCCAGCGGCACGACGACACCGTCGAGCTTCGCGCCCTCGGAGGTCAGCGGCACGGTCTTGAGGTTCATCGCGGGCGAGCCCATGAACCCGGCGACGAACGCGTTGGCCGGCTTGTCGTACAGCGCGCGCGGGGTGTCGCACTGCTGGAGCAGGCCGTCCTTGAGCACGGCGACCCGGTGGCCCATCGTCATGGCCTCGACCTGGTCGTGCGTGACGTAGATCGTGGTGGTGCCGAGCCGGGCCTGGAGCGCGGCGATGTTCGCGCGGGTCTCCACGCGCAGCTTCGCGTCGAGGTTGGACAGCGGCTCGTCCATGAGGAACACGGAGGGCTCGCGCACGATGGCGCGGCCCATCGCGACGCGCTGCCGCTGGCCGCCCGAGAGCGCCTTCGGCTTGCGGTCGAGGTACTTGGTGAGGTCGAGCATCTTGGCCGCCTCGGCGACCTTCTCCTTGATCTCGGCCTTGTTCACCCCGCGCAGCTTGAGCGCGAAGCCCATGTTCTCCGCGACGGTCATGTGCGGGTACAGCGCGTAGGACTGGAACACCATGGCGATGTCGCGGCCCTTCGGCGGGACGTTGGTGACGTCCTTGCCGCCGATGTGGATGGCACCCTCGTCGACGTCCTCCAGGCCCGCGAGCATGCGCAGGGCGGTCGACTTGCCGGAACCGGACGGACCGACCAGGACCAGGAACTCACCGTCGGTGACATCCAGGGACAACTCGTCCACCGCGCGGACCGGCGGATTGCCGGAGAACACCCGCGAAGCCTTGACGTAGGCGACCTCAGCCATGGAAACGCACCTTTCGCTGTCACGCTTTCGGGTAACGGTAGGGATCGCAAGCGCTTACGGGAACAGGTGGATTGGTCTAGTTCTCTACGCTGTAGCAGACAGTGCTACTCAGGGCTACAATCACGAGGTGAAGGTCATCAGCCAGCGGGAATTCCGGAACAGCTCCGCCGCCGTCATGGACGCGGTGGAGGCGGGCGAGACGTTCCACATCACGCGCAACGGCGTCGAGATCGCCGAAGTGCGCCCCCTGCCGCGTCGACGGCAGTTCACCGCGGAGGAACTGGTCGAGCGACACAAGCGCCTCCCTCGGGTCGACTACGCGGCCATGCGCGCGGAGTCGGACGAGTTCTTCGGCGAGGACCGCGTCGGCGACGACGACCCGTGGGAGCGCAAGCGTGGCTGAGCGGCGCCAGTCGGGCGTGCTCGACACCTGCACCTACATCGACCTCGACCTGCTGGACCCGGCGGTGCTGCCGCAGTTCCCCAGGCTCACCGCCGTGTCCGTGGGCGAACTGCACCAAGGCGTCGTGTGGGCCAGGGACGCGGCAACCCGCGCACTCCGCACCGAGAAGCTCGGCGCGGCCATCGTGGAGTTCGAACCACTCCCCTTCGACGGTCAGGCGGCTGCCCGGTACGGCTCCCTGGTCGGGCTGACGCTCGCCGCGAACCGCGACCCGCGTCCCCGCAAGATCGACCTGATGATCGCGGCCACCGCCTCGGTCAACGACCTGCCGCTGTACACGCGCAACCCGAAGGACTTCCTCGGGCTGGAGTCGATGGTCGAGGTCATCGCGGTCTGACCGGGAGGGGTACGGCTGAAGGCACGGTCACCGGCCCCGTGCTCGTCCGCCACGCGCCAACCCCCTCCCCTAACGCGCGCCGGGAGTTGCGGGACCGGCCGTTCCTCGTGGCCATGCCCATGCCGGCGGTCCACGTGGTCCGGTGGGACGGCGGCCGAGGGGCGACCGCCGTCCGCGGACCGGGGCTACCCCTTGACCGCGCCTGACGACAGGCCCGTCACGAGGAACCGCTGCACCAGGTAGAACACGACGATCGCCGGGATCGCCACCAGGATGGACGCCGCCGCCAGGTGGCCCCACTCGGTGCGGTTCTGCTGCACGAACACCTGCAACCCGACCGCCAGCGTCTTCGACTCGTCCGCCGCCGACAGGAACGCCGACGCGAACGCCACCTCGCCCCACGCGGTGAGGAACGCGTAGAACGCGGTCACCGCGAGGCCCGGCCGGGCGAGCGGCAGCACGAGCCGCCAGAAGACGCCGAACGGCGTGAGGCCGTCCACGCGCCCCGCCTCGTCGATGTCGGTGGGGATGGTGTCGAAGTAGCCCTTCAGCATGTACGTGCAGAACGGCACCGCGGTCGTGCAGTACACCAGCACCAGGCCGAACGACGTGCCCTGCAACCCCAGCGCGAGCAGGATGTTGTACAGCGGCACGATCAGGACCGCGAACGGGAACATCTGCACGACCAGGAACGACAGCATCAGCGACCGCTTGCCGGGGAACCGGAACCGCGAGGCCGCGTACCCGGTCGTCGCCGACAGGAACACGGCCAGCACCGTGGTCATCAGCGCGATGACCACCGAGTTGCCGAACCAGGCGAGGAAGTCGCCCTTCTCGCCCGACAGGATGCGCGTGTAGTTGTCCAGGCTCGACTCGTTGACGAGCTTCGGCGTGGTCTCCACGGCCCGCGCGTCGGGCTTGAACGACGTCACCAGCACCCAGAACACCGGGAACACCGCGATCAGCGACGCCACGACGAGCGCGGCGTGCAGCCCGACGCTCGCCACCCGGGAGCGCTGCGAGCGCTTCACCGGGCGTGCCGCCGCGACGGCCTTCGGGGACGCGGCCTCGACCGTCATCACCACACCTCGCCTTGCTTGCGCAGCGCCCGCCGGTAGATGCCCGCGAACACGAGCAGCACGGACAGGATCAGCACGCCGTAGGTCGACGCGACCGCGAAGTCGCGGGACGCGCCGGAGAAGAACCGCTCGAACGCGTAGGTCACCAGGATGCGGGTGTTCGGGTTCGGCCCGGTGACCAGGTAGATGATCGCGAACATGTTGAACGTCCAGATGATGCCGAGCAGCACCACCGTGCTGGACACGGCCTGGAGGCCGGGCAGCGTGACGTGCCGGAACCGCTGCCACGGGGACGCGCCGTCCACCTCGGCCGCCTCGTAGAGGTCGCCGGGGATGGACTGGAGGCCGCCGAGCAGCGCCACCATCATGAACGGCACGCCGAGCCAGGTGTTCACGATCATGACCGCGACCAGCGCCCAGTCGGACTGGCCCAGCCAGACCGGGTCGGGCAGGCCGACGGCCCGCAGGGCCTGGTTGATGATCCCGTACTGCGCGTTGAACATGTACTTCCACGCGAACGCGCTGATGAACGCGGGCACGGCCCACGGCAGGATCAGCAGCACCCGGTACGCGGCCCGGCCGCGCACCTCCCGGTTGAGCAGCAGCGCGAGGCCCAGGCCGATGGTGTAGTGCAGGAACACGCAGCCGAACGTCCAGATCAGCGTGCGCACCAGCGTGCCCCAGAAGGCGCCGTAGCTGGAGTCGCCGGACAGGATGTTCAGGTAGTTGTCCAACCCGACGGAGACGTAGGTCGCCGGTCGATCCAGGATCGGGTTGGCGATGTTGCCCTCGTTGATGTTCGTGAAGGTGAAGAACACGCCCTGGGCGAGCGGGAACAGCACCAGCACGGCGATGACCACCACGACCGGCAGCACCATGGCGTACGCGTACCAGTGCCGGTCCAGGAACCTGCGCACCGAAGCCTCCCTTCGAGCGGTCCTCGCGGGGGACCCGACCGACCGGGTCCCCCGCGAGGTCGCGATCAGCCGACCGTGTACTCGGGGACGACGGTGTCCTTGTAGGACTTGGCCACCTCGTCGAGCGCCGTCTTGGCGTCCTTCTTGCCGGCCAGGACGTCGGCGTAGGCGATCTTCAGCGGGTCGAACAGCTGGCCGCCCTCGGGGATCCAGGCGCGCGGGTGCGCGGAGGTGACGACCGGCTCGAACGCGGACACGACCGCGTTGGCCTTCACGTCGGCGTTCTCGTAGGCCGACTTGCGGGTCGGCAGCAGGCCCAGCTCCTTGGCGACGGCCACCTGCGACTCGACGCCGCTCATGCAGGCGACGAACTTGATCGACGAGTCCTTGGCCTTGGTGCCCTGGCGGATCGTGTAGTTGTGCCCGCCGACCGGCGCGGAGCCCTCGCCGGCGGTCTCGCCGGGCACGGGCGCGATGCCCAGGTTGGCGGCGTCGGTGAACGCGGTGCCCTTGAGGTAGTCGGCGACCGACCACGGGCCGTTGACCACCATGGCGACCTCGCCGGAGGTGAACGCGGCCTGCATGTTGTTGTAGGAGTTCGCCGGGTCGAGCGCGGTGGTCGCGGCCTTGGCGTCGAGCAGGCCCTTGGCGGTCTCCAGCGCCTTCACGTTCTCCGCGGAGTTGACCACGATCTTCTTCGCGTCGGCGTCGACGAGGTCGCCGCCCGCGCCGTAGATGAACGGCAGCGCGTAGTAGGCGTCGTTGTTGATGAAGATGGTCTTCTCGCCGCCGAGCTTCGCGGCGGCGGCCTCGACCTCGTCCCAGGTCTTCGGCGGCTCGACGCCGGCGTCGGCCAGCAGCTTCTTGTTGTAGAAGAGGGCGAGCGAGTCGGTGACCTGGGGGACGCCGTACGTCTTGCCGTCGAACTTCGTGGAGCCCAGCGGGGTCTCCAGGAAGTCGGAGGTGTCACCGGCCAGCTCCGTGCCGGTCAGGTCGACGACGTAGCCGAGCTTGGCCAGCTGCGGCACCCAGGCGACCTCGGCGCGGAACACGTCGGGGCCCTGACCGCCCTGCGCGGCGGTCCGGTAGTTGTTCAGCGCCTGGTCGAAGGCGACGGTCTCGGTCTTGACCTTGTAGCCGCCCTTGGTCGCGCAGTCCTGCGCGATCTTGGCGAACACCGGGCTCTCGTTGGGGCCGCTGGTGTCCCAGAAGGTGATCTCGCCGGAGTCGCCGGACGCCGACCCGCCGTCGCCACCGCCGCACGCGGTGAGGACGAGGGCGGAGGCTGCCGCCACTGCGGTCACGAGGGTGGTACGTCGCATCGTTGCTGTCGTCCCTCCATGCTGCCCTTCATCGGCGATGAAGGCTCTTGCAAGAACTTGCGAAATTGTTGACGCGGATTTCATCCCGCCGACCTGCACCGGGTCAAGGGGCCGACGGTAACCAAGCCGTAACGGCCGCACCTCCACGCGCGAAACCGAGGTGGGCGTTGCAAAAATTTGCCGCTGGCGGCAGGCTGCACGTCACACATCCCACGTGAGGAGGCGCACGGTGTCCGGTCTGTCCGAGATCGCCAGGGCAGCCGGGGTCAGCATCTCCACGGTCAGCCGGGTGCTCAACCGCCGGGCGGGTGTCAACGACGAAACGCGCCAACGGGTGCTGGCCGTCCTCGCCGAGATGCCGTACACGCCGCGCGGGCTCGGCGCGCTCCAGCGCACGGGGGTGATCGGGCTGCTGGTGCCGGAGCTGTCGAACCCGGTGTTCCCGGCGTTCGCCGAGGCGCTGGAGGTGCGCGCCGCCCGCCTGGGGTACTCGTCGCTGCTGTGCAACACCCGCGCCACCGGGTCGGCCGCCATGGGCGAGGAGGAGTACGTCCGGATGCTGCTCGCGCGCGGCGTCGAGGGCATGGTGTTCGTGTCGCCGGAGATCACCAACGTCGAGGTGCCCCTGGGCCAGGCGCCCCGGCCGTCGTACTACGCCAAGCTGCTGGCCGACGGCGTGCACATGGTGTTCGTCAACGGGGCGACGCCGTCGCTGGACGTGCCGGACGTGACCGTGGACGAGCAGCACGCCGGGTACGCGGCGACGCGGCACCTCGTGGAACTGGGGCACCGGCGGATCGGGTTCGTGTCGGGGCCGGCGCGGGCGCTGCCGTCGCGGCTCAAGCGGGCCGGGTGGGCGGCGGCGCTGGAGGAGGACGGGCTGCCGGCGACGTCGGACCTCGTGGCGCACGGCCCGTTCGGGCCCGAGGGCGGCGCGGCGGCGGTGGCGACGCTGCTGGACACCGTGCGGCCGTCGGCGGTGATCTGCTCGTCGGACCACATGGCGATCGGCGTGCTGCGGGAGGCGCACCGGCGCGGGTTGGCGGTGCCCGACGAGCTGTCCGTGGTGGGCTTCGACGACATCCCGCTGGCGTCGTACTGCTCGCCGTCGCTGACCACCCTGGCGCAGCCGATCGAGGAGATGGCGGCGGCGGCCGTGGACGAACTGGTGCACCGCCTGGACCCCGATCGGCGCAGGCGGCCGGCGGGCAACTACACGCGCGTCTTCCGGCCGAGGCTGGTCGTGCGGGAGTCGTCCTCGCCACCCTCATTGGTTTAGACCAATGTACTACGAGGTAACCTACGACTAGCTGCACAGATGGGAATGTCGAGGGACGCCGGTCACCCCCACTTCTGTAATTGGTTCTGAACCGTTACGGTCACTTCATGGCGCGGTCGATGCATGTGCGACGCCCCGCGACGCTCGCCTCACTGGCGGCGGAGCTGGGTGTTTCCCGGACAACGGTGTCCAACGCGTACAACCGTCCCGACCAGCTCTCGCCGGAGCTGCGACGCCGGGTGTTGGAGACAGCGAGACGACTCGGGTACCCCGGGCCCGACCCGGTGGCCCGTTCCCTCCGGACGCGCAAGGCGGGGGCGGTGGGGCTGCTGCTCACCGAGAACCTGTCCTACGCGTTCCGCGACCCGGCGGCGATCGGGTTCCTGGAAGGCCTGGCGCTGGCCTGCGAGGACGCCGGGCAGGGCCTCCTCCTGGTGCCCGCGAGCCCCGAGCGCGAGGACGTGGCGGCCGTGCACCGGGCGGGCGTGGACGGTTTCGTCGTCTACTCCGTGCCGGACGACGACCCGCACCTGGCGGCGGTGCTCGAACGCCCCGTGCCGACGGTCGTGTGCGACCAGCCGGACCTCGACAACGTCGACCGGGTCGGCATCGACGACCAGGCGGCCATGCACGCGATGGCGCAGCACCTGATCTCCCTGGGCCACCGCCGCATCGGCGTCGTGTGCATGCGCCTGAACCGCGACCGCAACGACGGTTTCGTCACGCCGGACCGCCAGCGCTCCGCGCACTTCCACGTGCAGCGGGCGAGGTTGGCCGGCCTGGCGCAGGCGTTCGGCACCGTGGACGTCGAGTGGACGGACGTCCCGGTCGTGGAGCGCTTCGACCACACGATCGCCTCGGGCGCCTCGGCCGCCGCGCAGCTGCTGGACCGCGACCCGCAGATCACCGCGCTGGTGTGCACGTCGGACATCCTCGCCCTGGGTGCGATGACCGAGGCCGAGCGGCGTGGGCTGCGCGTCCCGCAGGACCTGTCCATCACCGGGTTCGACGGGATCCGCGAGGCCGAGCAGGCGGGCCTGACCACCGTGCGCCAACCGGTCCTGGAGAAGGGCCGCGCGGCGGGCAAGCTGCTCCTGGACTCGGCGGAGCGCTCCCGGCCGCGCGCGGTGACCCTGTCGACGGAACTGGTGGCGGGCTCGACGGCCGCCGCGCCGCGCGGCACCGCGGAGGAGCGCTGGTTCGGCCCGTGAGCTGATCGCGTCGGGCAGGGGTTCCCGGTTCCGGGGACCCCTGCCCCGCTTCCCGGGCCGGAGCCCGGCGACTACGTGAGCCGGAAGACCACCGGGTCGCTCACCAGACCGGCCACGACGGCGGACAGCAGGTAGTCGCCCGGACCGAGCCGCCCGACCTCGGCGCACCCCGGCCGGGACGTGGTGCCGGACCACCGGAGACCGTAGGTGAACCGCTCGGTCGGCTGCATCACGCGCACCTCGGACCCGGCCGTGGCGAGGCAGTCGTTGCTCGACCACAGGCGGGTGGCGCCGTCGACCGTCGTCACGACGAGCTCGCGCACCCGGCGGCCGATCTCCTTGGCGCACGGCAGCTGCCCGGTGTTGGACACCACGATGGCGAACCCCACGGGCTGCCCCGCCGGCGTGGACGGCGAGCCCACCTCGGCCACCACCGACACCTGCGCGTCACCGCACGGCGGCGGCGGGCCGGGGGTCGGCGTCGGGGCCGGCGGCGCGGTCGACGAGGACGACGCGGCCACCGGCGTCCCGGCCTGCGCGGGCGGGCTCGACGACGAGGGCGGTGGCGGTCCCGCGACGGACGCCGGGTCGCCGTGGCCGACGAGGGCGCCCACCAACCACGCGACGAGGACCAGGGACGCCACCGCCGCGCCGACGGCCAGCGCGCGCCGACGCCGGTACACCGCCGTAGGGTGCGGTCCTGGGGGGTCGGTCACGCGATCGAAGGTAGCCGGGCGACGTGGAATCCCGCGGTAGGTCCCGGTCCCACGATGCGGTGAACGTGATTGTCCACCCGAACCACTTGCCGGCATGCGGGAGCCGGGTTCCAATCCCAGGGAAACGGGAGGTGTGCCATGACCGCGATCGACGAACTGCTGCGACGCAACGCCGAACTGGGCAACGTGGTGCCGGGTGATCGATCCTCACCCAGGCCCTCGATGCAGGTCGCCATCCTCACCTGCATGGACTCCCGCATCCGGGTGTTCGAGATCTTCGGGCTCAAGCAGGGTGAGGCGCACGTGCTGCGCAACGCGGGCGGTGTCGTGACCGACGACGCCATCCGCTCCCTGGCGCTGAGCCAGCGCAAGCTCGGCACCCGCGAGGTGCTGCTGGTGCACCACACCAACTGCGGCCTGGAACTGGTCACCGAGGACGACTTCAAGGACGAGCTGGAGCAGGACTCCGGCATGCGCCCCACCTGGTCGGTGGAGGCGTTCCGCGAGGTCAAGGACAGCGTCCGCGGCTCGATGAACCGCGTCCGGCACAGCCCGTTCCTGATCCACCGGGACACGGTGCGCGGCTTCGTCTACGACGTGCACACCGGCGAGCTGACCGAGGTCGTCTGACACACTGTCGGGTGCCATGAGCGCTTCCGCGAACATCCCCGCCGACACCCTGCTCGACTGGTTCGCCGACACCGCCCGCGACCTGCCCTGGCGACGCCCGGAGTGCACCGCGTGGGGCGTGCTGGTCAGCGAGGTCATGCTCCAGCAGACGCCCGTGAACCGCGTCGAGCCGATCTGGCGGGACTGGCTGGAGCGCTGGCCGACGCCGTCCTCGACGGCCGCCGCGACGCAGGGCGAGGTGCTGCGGGCGTGGGGCAAGCTGGGCTACCCCCGGCGCGCCCTGCGCCTGCACGCCGCCGCCCGGGCGATCGCGGAGGACCACGACGACGTCGTGCCCTCCGACGTCGACACGCTGCTCGCCCTGCCCGGCATCGGCGCCTACACCGCCCGCGCGGTGGCCGCCTTCGCGTACGGGCAGGCCGTCCCGGTGGTCGACACGAACGTGCGACGCGTCGTGGCCCGCGCGGTGCACGGCGCGGCGGACGCCGGGCCACCGTCCACCACCAGGGACCTCCGCGACGCCGAAGCCCTCCTCCCGCGGGAGCGGGCCGCCACCTACTCCGCTGCCCTGATGGAACTGGGCGCGCTGGTCTGCGTCGCCCGCACGCCCAGGTGCGCCGACTGCCCCGTCCTCGCGACCTGCCGCTGGCAGCGGGCCGGCCGCCCCGCCCACGACGGCCCGGTCAAGGCCGCGCAGAAGTTCGCGGGCACGGACCGCCAGGTCCGGGGCCGCCTGCTGGACGTCCTGCGCGGCACCACCGAGCCGGTGGAGAAGGCCGTCCTCGACCTGGCCTGGTCCGACGCGGGCCAGCGCGACCGCTGCCTGCACTCGCTGCTGGTGGACGGCCTGGTCGAGCAGACCCGCGACGGCCTGTTCGCGCTGCCCGGGGAGCACTGATGCACAAGCTGGTGGTGCTGTTCGACGCCGAGGCGGACCAGGCCGTCCGCGACCTCTGGCGCCGGGCGGGCACCACCCACCCGCACCCGCCGCACCTGACCTTCGCCGCCGCGGGCACGATCGGCCCGAAGGTCCGCGCCGAGCTCCGCGAGGACCTGTCGCGCCTCTGGCTGCCCGACCTGTGGCTGCACGCCCTCGCCGCCACCGAGGGCCACCTGCACCTCGCCGCGGTCGTGGACGGCGAGCTGCTGGCCGTCCACTCGGCCGTCCACGACGTCCTGGCGGGCCGCGTGAAGCACCCGGACGCCCGCCACCTGCCGAGCAGCTGGACGCCCCGCTGCACGCTCCTGGAGGGCGAGGACCACGAGGTCGCCCGGGCCTTCGCCGCCCTCCACCCGGTGACCCCGGTCCGCGCCCGGGTCCGGCAGGTCGCGGTCGTCGACACTCAGACCGGCGGCACGGACCCGCTCAGGAACGCCTCCACCGCGCCCCGGTAGACCTCGGGCGCCTGGTCGTGCACGACGTGCCCGGACTCGGGCACCAGCAGGTACGACGCGCCGGTCCGCCGCGCGACCTCCTCCATCTGCCCCGGCCGCATGCCGCCGCGACCGGCCTCGACCACCAGCATCGGGCACCGCACCGCGTCCACGAGGTCCCAGTAGGACCGCTCGCCCCACTCGGCCGCGATCTCGTACAGGTCCTCCATCCGCGCGATCAGGTGCCACCCGTCGTCGCGCTCCTCGAACAGCTCCTCCACCCGGGGCACGTCCACCACCGACCGCACGTGGGCCAACGACTCGAACACCGGCCACGCGTCGAAGTACCAGCGCCACTCGTCCACGGTCCTCCCCCGGTTGTCCGGCACGACGTCCTCCACGACGACCGCCGCCACCAGGTCGGGCCGCGCGGCGGCCAGCGCCCACGCGTGCAGCCCGCCCATCGAGTGCCCGATCACCACCGCCGGCCCCAGCCCGCGCTCCTCGACCACCGCCGCCGCGTCGGCCGCGAAGTCCTCGGTCCGGAACGGCCCCCGCCGCGGGTTCCGACCGTGCCCCCGCGCGTCGGGCGCGACGACCCGCCCGTACGGCTTCAGCCACTGAGCCACCGTCCACCAGGTGCTGGCCCGGCTCATCAGCCCGTGCAGCAGCACGATGCCCCGACCCGAGCCGCCGAACTCCGCGACGCCCATGCGTGCATCATGTCGGCATGGCCATCGGCACCAAGGCGCGCCCGTACCTGCTCGTCACCGCCCTGGTGCTGGTGGTGGCCGGGATCGTGGTGGCGCGCATCCCCCGCGAGGACGCCGCGGCGCCCGCCACCACCGGTCCGGCGGCGCCCGCCGCGGCGAACGCCGAGGGCGGCGACGGCGCGGGCGACGCGTACTACCCGCAGGACGGCAACACCGGCTACGACGTCCAGCGCTACGACGTCTCGATCAGCTACGACCCCGCCACCAGGCAGCTCGACGGCACCGCCACGATCACCGCGCGGGCGACCGCCGACCTGTCCCGCTACAACCTCGACCTCTACGCCCTCACGGCGACCGAGGTCACCACCGACGACGCGGCGGCGACCTTCACCCAGGAGGGCGACCACGAACTGGTGATCACCCCGGGCACGCCCCTCCCCCGCGACCGGGAGTTCACCACCACCGTCCGCTACCGCGGCGAACCGACCGTCTTCGAGGACCGGGCCCTGGGCCGCAGCGGCTGGCAGACCTCGTCGACCGGCGGCGCCTTCGCCGCGGGGGAACCGCACTCGGCGACCACCTGGTTCCCGGCCAACGACACCCCCCGCGACAAGGCCGCCTTCGCCCTCACCGCCCGGGTCCCCGAGGGCTGGTCGGTCGTCTCCAACGGCCTGGAGAAGGGGAGCACCACCGCCGACGGCTGGACGTCGTTCCGCTGGGAGGCCGACCAGCCCATGGCCACCTACCTGACCACGATCGCCATCGACAGGTGGACCGTCGAGCGCTCCGCGCTGCCCGACGGCACCCCCGTCGTCGACGCCTACGCCCCCGGCGCCGAACAGGCCCGGCAGCACCAGCGGCGGCTCCCCGAGGTCCTCGCCTTCCTGTCCGAGGAGTTCGGCCCGTACCCGTTCACCGCCGCGGGCGGCATCTTCCTGGCGGACGACATCGGCTTCTCGCTGGAGACCCAGACCAGGCCCGTCTACGCGGGCTGGGCCGACCTGGACACCGTGGTGCACGAGAACGCCCACCAGTGGTTCGGCAACTCGGTGTCCCTGGAGAACTGGGCCGACATCTGCCTGAACGAGTGCTTCGCCAGCTACGCCCAGTGGCTGTGGGACGAGAAGGGGGGCGCCGACCTGGACGCCCGCTACCGGGCGGAGGTGGAGCGCGTGGGCGACCGCGACTCCTACTGGGGCCGCAAGCTCTACGACATGGGCCGGGGCAACGAGTTCCGCGGCGTCTACGACAAGGGCCAACTCGCCCTGCACGCCCTGCGCCGCCGGATCGGCGACGAGCACTTCGACGCGACCCTCAAGACCTGGCTGGCCGACCACCGGGGCGGCAACGCCTCCTGGCCGGAGTTCGAGGAGCACGTCGGGAAGACCTCGGGCCAGGACCTGGACGCCTTCTTCGCCGCCTGGTTCCGCGGCGACGAGCGCCCGTCCGACGAGCACCTCTACCCCGGACCACTGCGGTAACGTCGTCGCCATGGCGGTTGTGAAGATCAACGCGATCCACGTGCCCGACGGTTCCGGCCCCGAGCTGGAGAAGCGGTTCGCCGCGCGCCTGGGCGCCGTGGACAACGAGCCCGGCTTCCTCGGCTTCCAGCTGCTCCGCCCGGTCAAGGGCGACGAGCGGTACTTCGTGGTCACCCAGTGGGAGACCGAGGAGGACTTCCAGAACTGGCTGAAGGGCAGCGCCAAGGAGGCCCACTCGGGCGAGCGCGCGCGTCCCGTGGGCACCGGCTCGGACCTGCTGGAGTTCGAGGTCGTGCTCGACTCCACGAACAAGAGTTGACCGAAGCCCTCGACCGGGCCGCCGACCTCGTCCGCGACGCCGACGCACTCCTGGTGTGCGCCGGCGCGGGCATGGGCGTGGACTCGGGCCTGCCGGACTTCCGCGGCACGAGCGGTTTCTGGCGGGCCTACCCGCCCTACGAACGCCTGGGCCTGGGCTTCGAGGAGCTGGCCGACCCGGTGCACTTCGCCGAGGACCCGGCCCTGGCCTGGGGCTTCTACGGCCACCGCCTGCACCTCTACCGCGGGACGACGCCCCACGCGGGCTTCGGGGTCCTGCGGTCGTGGGGCGCGCGCGTCCTCACCTCGAACGTGGACGGCCAGTTCCAGGAGGCCGGCTTCCCCCACGTGGCCGAGGTGCACGGCTCGATCCACCACCTCCAGTGCACCGGGCCGTGCACGGACGACGTCTGGCGGAACGACCACCTCGTCACCGTCGACCCCACCACCATGAGGGCCACGGGCGACCTGCCGACGTGCCCCCGTTGCGGCGGCCTGGCCAGGCCGAACATCCTCATGTTCGGCGACCGGTCCTGGGTCCCCACCCGCTCCCGGCGGGCCCTGGACGAGCTCACCGCCTGGCGCCGCGCCCACCGCGACCTCACCGTCGTCGAGATCGGCGCGGGCACGGCCGTCCCCACGATCCGCCGCCAGGCGGAACTGGCCGCCGCGACCACGGGGAACCTGATCCGCATCAACCCCCGGGAGCCCGAGGTCCGCCACGGCAGGGGCGTCTCCCTGGCGATGGGCGCCGCGGAGGCCCTCAGCGAGTTGGCACGACGAATCGGCTGACCACGGCCCGGTGGTCGGTGCCGGAGATGTCCACCACCGCGAACGAGTCCACCGGGCACCGGTTGTCCACCAGCACGTGGTCGATGACGACGGGCGGCGGCCACAGGGCCCCGGCCGGCCACGTGGGCGCCAACCCCGCCCCCACCTGGTCGGCCGCGTCGACGTACCCGCCGTTCAGCAACCGCCGCACGCCCACGTGGTCGAGCGTCGCGTTGAAGTCCCCGGCCAGCACCCGCACCGGCGCGTCGAGGTCCCGCTCGGGCAACCCGCCCAGGTCCCGCTGCCAGTCCTCCGGCCCGGCGTCCACCACCGGCGGCAGCGGGTGGACCGACAGCACCTCCACGTCGTCCCCCGGCAGGTCCACCAACGCCCCGGCCTGCCGCAACGTGCTGGGCGGCGTCAGGACCCGGGGCGACAGCGGCCACCGGGACGCGATCCCGGACCCGGACCCGCCCGGCTCGTCCAGGAAGTGCCGGTGGGGCAGCTCCCGCCCCAACCCGGCCCGTTCGAAGTCCGCCACCATCGCGGGCGTCAGCTCCTGGAGGGCGAGCACGTCGACCCGGTGCTCCCGGACCGCCGCCACCACGTCCTCCGCGACGGCCTTCCCCACCAGCAGGTTCGCGGACATCACCACCACCGACCTCCCCACCCCCACCGGGCGGGAGTCGGGGAAGACCCGGGGCGCCACCGCCGACACCAGCACCAGCGCGACGAGCAGCACCACCACCCCCACGCCCCACCGCCGCAGCAGCAGCGCCACCGCGCCCAGCAGCACGCCGGCGGCCGTCCAGTAGGGCGTGAGCGCCGTGGTGGCCACCATGTGCCGCGTGCCGTCGACCCCGAGCAGCCGGACGAAGGCGGCCCCCGAGAACCCCACCGCGGCCACCACCAGCAGGAAGGTGACGCCCCCTCGCCTGGTGCGGCGTCCCACCGTGTCGACCACGCCATCTAGTCTGCCCGAATGGAGGTATTGCTGACGGGCTTCGAGCCGTTCGGCGGGGAGCGCACCAACCCGTCCTGGGAAGCGGTCAAGGCGGTGGAGCCCACCGGCTACACCCTGACCACCCTGGAACTGCCCTGCGTCTTCCACGAGTCCATCGAGGTCCTGAAGAACGCCCTGGACGAGCGGCACTACGACCTGGTCATCGCCACCGGCCAGGCGGGCGGCAGGCCGGGCGTCACCCCGGAGCGCACCGCGGTCAACCTGGACGACGCCCGCATCCCGGACAACCGGGGCAACCGGCCCGTGGACGAACCGGTGCTTCCGGAGGGCCCCACCGCCTACTTCAGCACCCTCCCGGTCAAAGCGGCGGTGGCCGCCCTCACCGCCGAGGGCATCCCCGCCTCGGTCAGCCACACGGCGGGCACGTTCGTCTGCAACCACGTCTTCTACGGCCTGATGCACCTGACGGCCACCGGGCACCCGGGCACCCGGGCCGGCTTCGTGCACGTCCCCTTCTCGCCGGACCAGACCGAGGACGCCCCCAGCCTCCCGGTCGAGACCACCGCCAAGGCGCTGGACCTGATCATCCGGACCGCCCTGACCACGCGGACCGACCTGCGCACCACGGCCGGCACGCTGCACTAGCGCCCGCCGGGCCGGCACCCGCTCCGCGCGGTCGAACGCCCCCCGGGCGGACCCGGGGGGCGTTTCGGCACTGCTCGGTGGGACTAGGCGGACTCGGCCTCCGAGTCGCCGCCACCCTCGCCGCCGGAAGCGGCCATGTCGACGGGGGGCGCGTCCGGCACCCGCATCGGCTTGGTCTCGCCCCGGAACACGAAGTGGGCCTTGTCGTCGGGCTCGTTCTCCCCGCCGTCCCAGCCCTCGACGTCGGTGATGATGATCTGGCCGGGCTGGATCTCCCCGAACAGGATCTTCTCCGACAGCTGGTCCTCGATCTCGCGCTGGATGGTCCGGCGCAGCGGCCGGGCGCCCAGCACGGGGTCGAACCCGCGCTTGGCCAGCAGCATCTTCGCGCGATCCGTGAGCTCGATCGCCATGTCCTTGTTCTTCAACTGCTGCTCGACGCGGGCGATCATCAGGTCCACCATCTTGATGATCTCGTTCTGCGTGAGCTGGTGGAAGACGATGATGTCGTCGATGCGGTTGAGGAACTCGGGCCGGAAGTGCTTCTTCAGCTCGTCGTTGACCTTGTTCTTCATGCGCTCGTAGTTGGACGCGGTGTCCTGACCCGAGGTGAAGCCCAGGCCCACGGCCTTCGAGATGTCCGAGGTGCCGAGGTTCGAGGTGAAGATGATGACGGTGTTCTTGAAGTCCACCGTCCGGCCCTGGCCGTCGGTCAGGCGGCCGTCCTCCAACACCTGGAGCAGCGTGTTGTAGACCTCCTGGTGGGCCTTCTCGATCTCGTCGAACAGCACCACGGAGAACGGCTTGCGCCGCACCTTCTCGGTGAGCTGGCCACCCTCCTCGTAACCCACGTACCCGGGAGGGGCGCCGAAGAGCCGCGAGGCGGTGTACCGGTCGTGGAACTCGCCCATGTCGATCTGGATGAGCGCGTCGTCCTCGCCGAACAGGAAGTTCGCCAGCGCCTTCGACAGCTCCGTCTTGCCGACGCCCGACGGGCCGGCGAAGATGAACGAACCGGACGGCCGCTTCGGGTCCTTCAACCCGGCCCGCGTCCGGCGGATCGCCTGCGACACGGCCTTGACCGCGTCGACCTGGCCGATGATCCGCTTGTGCAGCTCGTCCTCCATGCGGAGCAGACGCGTGGTCTCCTCCTCGGTGAGCTTGAACACGGGGATACCGGTCCAGTTCGCCAGCACCTCGGCGATCTGCTCGTCGTCCACCTCGGCGACGACGTCGAGGTCGCCGTCCTTCCACTGCTTCTCCCGCTCGGCCTTCTGACCGAGCAGCTGCTTCTCCGCGTCGCGCAGCTTCGCGGCCCGCTCGAAGTCCTGCGCGTCGATCGCGGACTCCTTGTCGCGACGCACGTCGGCGATCTTCTCGTCGAACTCGCGCAGGTCCGGCGGCGCGGTCATCCGGCGGATGCGCATCCGCGCGCCGGCCTCGTCGATCAGGTCGATCGCCTTGTCCGGCAGGAACCGGTCGTTGATGTACCGGTCGGCCAGCGTGGCCGCCGCCACCAGCGCGGAGTCGGTGATGGAGACCCGGTGGTGGGCCTCGTACCGGTCGCGGAGACCCTTGAGGATCTCGATGGTGTGCTCCAGCGACGGCTCGCCGACCTGGATCGGCTGGAACCGGCGCTCGAGAGCGGGGTCCTTCTCGACGTACTTGCGGTACTCGTCCAACGTCGTCGCGCCGATGGTCTGGAGCTCGCCGCGCGCCAACATGGGCTTCAGGATGGAAGCCGCGTCGATCGCGCCCTCGGCCGCGCCCGCACCCACGAGGGTGTGGATCTCGTCGATGAACAGGATGATGTCACCGCGGGTGCGGATCTCCTTGAGCACCTTCTTCAGGCGCTCCTCGAAGTCACCGCGGTACCGCGAGCCCGCCACCAGGGACCCGAGGTCCAGGGTGTAGAGCTGCTTGTCCTTGAGCGTCTCGGGCACCTCGCCCTTGACGACCATCTGGGCCAGGCCCTCGACGACGGCGGTCTTGCCCACGCCGGGCTCGCCGATCAGGACCGGGTTGTTCTTGGTGCGGCGGGACAGCACCTGCATGACCCGCTCGATCTCCTTGGCGCGCCCGATCACCGGGTCGAGCTTGCCCTCCCGCGCCGAGGCGGTGAGGTTGCGCCCGAACTGGTCGAGCACCAACGAGGACGACGGCGTGCCCTCACCGCGGCCGCCGGACTCCGCCGGCTCCTTGCCGCCCGAGTAGCCGGACAGCAGCTGGAGGACCTGCTGGCGCACGCGGTTGAGGTCGGCACCCAGCTTGACCAGGACCTGCGCGGCGACACCCTCGCCCTCGCGGATCAGGCCGAGCAGGATGTGCTCCGTGCCGATGTAGTTGTGGCCGAGCTGGAGCGCCTCGCGGAGGGACAGCTCCAGCACCTTCTTCGCACGCGGGGTGAAGGGGATGTGGCCGGACGGGGCCTGCTGCCCCTGGCCGATGATCTCCTCGACCTGCTGGCGCACACCCTCCAGCGCGATCCCCAGCGACTCCAGCGCCTTGGCGGCGACACCTTCACCCTCGTGGATCAACCCCAGGAGGATGTGCTCGGTGCCGATGTAGTTGTGGTTGAGCATCCTGGCCTCTTCCTGGGCCAGGACAACCACCCGCCTCGCGCGGTCGGTGAACCTTTCGAACATTCGCACTCCCTGACTGCTGCGCCGGCGGTCCTCGGGCTCACCACCGGCTGGCCGTCTGGCCGACCGTGGAGAGCGCGGCACCGTGGGACCACTGTAGTCGTCAGCCCCCGGCACTCTCGGTTCCCGTTCGCCGGCAGTCGTCCGCGGGGATCTCTGACATCGGTATCAACGCGTGATCTGCCAGGCAGATTCCACGGAACGGGTCCTGTCCGCTCAACGCGAACATTCAACCGTTCGGCGACACCCCGAAGTGACCGACACCACACCACGGTGCAAGTTAGGCGAACCTGGGTAAGGTTAGGCAAACCTCAACCACTCCGAACACGAGGACCTTCTGGAGATGACGGTACCGGCGAGGGTCAGGGCACGCACCACCTCGGCGACGACGCCGGTCGCCGAGTCCCTCCTGCGCGCCGCCTCGCGCGCGCCGCACTTCGAGCTCAGGTTCGGCCTCCCGGTCGACCAGGCCGAACGGGCCGAGTGGACGACGTGCGCGGAGTTCCTCGACGAGCCCCAGCGGTTCGACGTGTGGCGGAAGTCCCTGGCCGAGTGGCTGCGCGAGCAGTACGGCGAGGCGCCCGACCGCACGACCGCCGGGTACGTGATGAGCTGGTACCTCAACGTCGTCGGCGTGCTCGGCGGCCTCCTCTTCCACACCGCCCGCCGGGTGCCGTCGCTCCGACCCGCCGACGTCGCCCTGCGCATCGCCCCGGAGGGCCGTCCGCACACCGTCGGCGTGGCCCTGCTGACCGACGACTTCGCGTGCCTGCCCGAGGACCCGGCGGGCAACCACCCCGCCGCCACCGTCGTCTCCGACGAGAACGCCCTCGCCGCCCTCCTCCGCACCCGGTTCGCCGCGCACGCCGCCGGGTTCGTGGGCTCCTTCGGCCCCACCGTCCGGCTGGGCCGCCGCATGCTGTGGGCCGCCGCCACGGACGCGCTGGACAGCGCCGCGTGGACCGCAGGCCGGCTGTGCGGCGACGAGACGGCCGGCGTGATGGACTCGGCGCTGCTGCTTCCGGCCAAGCTCGACCCGTTCACCTCGGCGTCGACGCTCAAGGCCACCGACACGGGCTGGACCCGCCGCCGGGAGAGCTGCTGCTTCCACTTCGTCCTGCCGAACGCCGAGGCGTGCGGCACCTGCCCGCGCGTCTGCTCCTGACGCCTCAGCGGTGCCGGTGCCCGACGGGCACCACCAGCGGCGTCCCGGACACCGGGTCCGCCACCACCCGGGCCTCCAGCCCGAACACCTCCAGCAGGTTGGCCTCGGTCAGCACCTCGTCCGGCGTCCCGGCGACCACGATCCCGCCGTCCTTCATCGCCACCAGCCGCTCCGCGTACCGCGCGGCCAGGTTGAGGTCGTGCAGCACCATGACCACGGTCCGGCCGAAGTCGACGTGCAACCGCTGCACGAGGTCGAGCACGTCGATCTGGTGGGCCAGGTCCAGGTAGGTTGTGGGCTCGTCGAGCAGCAGCAGGTCCGTGCCCTGCGCCAGCGCCATGGAGATCCACGCGCGCTGCCGCTGGCCGCCGGACAGCTCGTCGACGGTCCGCGACGCCAGGTCCGCCATCCCGGTCATCCGCAGCGCCTCGCCCACCGCCTCCTCGTCGGCGGGCGACCACTGCCGGTACCACGCCTGGTGCGGGTGGCGACCCCGCGCCACCAGGTCCGCGACGGTCAGCCCCTCCGGTGCCTGCGGCGCCTGCGGCAGCATCGCCAGCACCTTGGCGACCTCGCGCGTGGGCGTGCGGTCGATGCGCTTGCCGTCGAGCAGCACGGCCCCGCCCCGCGCCGGGAGCAACCGCCCCAGCGCGCGCAGCAGCGTGGACTTCCCGCACCCGTTCGGTCCGATGACGGCCGTCACCGACCCGGCCACGACGTCCAGGTCCAGCCCCGAGACGACCGCCCGCTCCCCGTACCCGACCGACAGGTCCTGCGCCTGGAGTCGCACCGCGGTCATACCCGAGCCTCCCGACGACTCCGAACGAGCAGGTACATGAGATAAGGAGCGCCGAGCACGGCCGTCACCACGCCCACCGGCAGTTCGATCCCGCCGAACGCGAGCCGCGAGACGAGGTCGGACGCCACCACGAGCAGCGCGCCGACCACCGCCGACCCGAGCGGCGGCGGCGTGGCCGTGCCCGCCAGCCGCAGCGCGACCTGGGGCGACGCCAGCGCCACGAAGGCCACCGGGCCGGCCGCCGCCGTGGCCACCGCCGCCAGCACCACGGCCAGCAGCAGCATCACGGTGCGCGCGCCGTCGAGCCGCACGCCCAGCCCGCGCACCGTGTCGTCGTCGAACTGGAGCGCGCCGAGCTGCCGGTTGCCCACCAGCGCCGCCGGGACGAGCACGGCCAGCGCCAGGCCGACCGGCACGACGTGCTCCCAGCCGCGCCCGTTGAGGCTGCCGGTGATCCACACCATCGCCCGCGCCGCGTCGGTCACGTCGCCGACCGTCAGCAGGTAGTGGGTGAGGTTGCCGGTCACCGCCGAGACGCCGATGCCGACGAGCACCAGCCGGAAGCCCTCGATGCCCCGCCGCCACGCGAGCCCGTACACGAGCAGCCCGGCGAGGAGCCCGCCCGCCAGGCTCGCCAGCGGCACCCCCACCGTCGACAGGGACCCGCCCACCGCGCCCAGGGACCCGGCGAAGGTGATCACGGTCACCGCGCCGACGCCCGCGCCCCAGGTCACGCCGAGGATGTCCGGGCTGGCCAGCGGGTTGCGCGCGATCGCCTGGAAGACCGCCCCCGACAACCCGAGCGCCGCGCCGACGAACACCGCGGTCAGCGCCCGCGGCAACCGCAGGTCGACCACGACGAACCGCTGGCTCCGCGCACCGCCGCCGAGCAGCACGTCCACCACCTGGCCGAGGCCGAGGGGGAAGTCGCCGAACGCGATGCTCAGCGCGCCGGCGACGAGCACCAGCACCAGCCCCACCGCCACCACCACCGCCGGCCGCCACCGCAGCCGCCACGACGCCGCGCCGATCCTGACGGCCCCGCCGTCCCGCGGCGCGGTCTTCACGGGCTTCACAGCCTCACCAGCCTGCGCCGCCGCACGAGCGCGATGAAGAACGGCGCCCCGAGCAGGGCCATCACGATGCCGACCTCCAGTTCGCCCGGCCGGGCCACGACCCGCCCGACGACGTCCGCGACCAGCAGCACCACCGCGCCCAGCACCCCGGAGAAGGGCAGCAGCCACCGGTGGTCCGGCCCGGTCATCGCCCGCGCCACGTGCGGCACGACCAGCCCGACGAACCCGATCGGGCCGCACGCCGCCACCGCTCCGCCCACCAGCAGGGTGATGGCGGCGACCCCCACGACCCGGGTCGGCACGACCCGCCGGCCGAGCGACCGGGCGACCTCGTCGCCGAGCGCCAGCGCGTTCAGCCCGCCCGCGTTGAACGCCGCCAGCACCAGCCCGACCAGCACGAACGGCAGCACCTGCCACAGCACGGCCAGGTCGCGCCCGGCGAGGCCGCCGACCTGCCAGAACCGGAAGGCGTCGAGGCTCTGCCTGTCCAGCAGCACCAGTGCCGACACCAGGCCGTGCATGAGGGCGGACACCGCCGCGCCGGCCAGCGCCAGCGTCACCGGCGTCGGCCCGGTCCGGCTCGACCCGAGGAGGAACACCACCACGCTCGCCACCAGCGCGCCCGCGAACGCGAACCAGATGTACCCGTGGAGGCTGGTCACGCCCAGCGTGAAGATCGACAGCACCACCGCGAACGCCGCGCCCTGCGTGACGCCGAGCACACCGGGGTCGGCGAGCGGGTTGCGGGTGTGGCCCTGCATGAGCGCCCCGCCGACCCCGAGGGCCACGCCGGCGAGCACGCCCAACGCCGTCCGGGGCACCCGCAGCCCGCGCACGACCAGGTCGTCCTCCGACCCGGTCGGCGTGGTCAGCGCGTGCCAGACGCCGGTGAGGGGAATGTCCTTCGCCCCGAGGGCGACGCTGCCGAGCACGACGACGGCCAGCAGGCCCAGCAGCAGGAGCAGACGACCGGTGCGGAGGGCCACGTCCCGCTCCTCCTGTGCGACGGCCTGTGGTGAGGTAAGCCTAACCGAACACCGTCGGTCGATCGGCGCGCACCCACCGCGACGGAACCGGCCCTCGACGTGAAGCAGCCCACAAACCAATCGAGACAGGGGCCACTCCGAACAGAAGATCACCCTGCGGGGAACAGCCCGAGAATGGATCTTCCCCGCGACCGCCCCGGCGCCCGCCCGGCCGGCCGGGAAAACGCGCGAAGGGGCACCGGATTCCGGTGCCCCTTCGCACAACGACGTTTTCATTGCCCGGACCGCGGCCGGCCGACAGCGGAGTGACGGTCACCACGGCAATGCGGGCCCTCAGCCCTGCTGGTGGTAAGCCTCCAGCACCTCGGCCGGGATGCGCCCGCGGTCGGAGACCTTCATCCCCTGCTTGCGCGCCCACTCCCGAATGGCCTGGTTCTGCTCCCTGTCCGCCGAAGCCGGACGTGCGGCCTTCACACCGGCCGGTCGACCCGGACCGCGCTTGCGGCCCCCCGCCTTGCGGGCACTGGCGACGAAGTCGGCGAGGGCATCGCGGAGCCTGCCCGCATTGGCACCGGAAAGGTCGATCTCGTAGGACACACCGTCCAAGCCGAAACCGACCGTCTCCTCGGCCTGCCCGCCGTCCAGGTCGTCGACCAGGGTCACGGTGACCTTCTGCGCCATGCGTATCCTCCTGGACTCGAATGCGCGGCTCTTCATCCCCGACCGCGACCTTAAAGCATTGGCGAGTGCAGGTTAGCGCACAACTAGCGGAATGCGCCGCCCGGAGTCCGAGAAGTTACTCATTCCGGGGGGCGTCGGGAACGGGATCGCCTCCCGATACCCGGTGGCATTCCGTACCGCGCCGATCGCGGAAAGTCCTCGTCGACCGGCAACGCTTCGACGTCACCCGGCGGCAACGCGACGCGGGCATCCGGCCGCTGACGCCCGATCACCGGTTCGACCGGTTCCCGGTATACCCCGCCAACGCGAAACCGCGCAAGCCGGGGGTCTCCACGGGGAAATCACGCACAAACGCGGGCACTCGCGGGATGTCGCCGACCGGGTGCTCCGCAGCTCGCCGACGAGCGTGCCGCCGGGAGCTTACCCGGACGCCCGGAAGAGGTTTCGGGCGTGACATCTTCACCACCGCACGGACAACGGCTCGCGCCTTGTGGCGCTCCGGCACGGGACCCGGTGAATGGGCCGACTCCGTCCCCTTCACCGGAGTCGCGCGCGGGTTCCCCGGAATCGACCGCCGGCCCCCGTCGAGGAGGGGCCGGACGAACCTCCCGGGCGGTCGGTGCGGATCACTAGGGTGTGGGTGGTGAGGCATGAGGACTGGCGGGCCAGGCGGGCCAACTCCTTCGGAGCGGCGGCGCCGGCCTACGCGGAGCACCGACCCGACTACCCGGCCGCCGCCGTGCGGTGGGCGCTGGAGCCCCTGGGCGAGGGGCCGCACCGCGTGCTCGACCTCGCCGCGGGCACCGGGAAGCTCACCGGCGTCGTGCTGGCCGAGGGCCACCAGGTGACGGCCGTCGAGCCGGACGAGGAGATGTTGACGGAACTGGTGCGGCGGCACCGGAACGTCCGCGCGCTGCCCGGCAGCGCCGAGCGCGTCCCGCTGCCCGACGACACCGTGGACGCGGTCCTGGTCGGCCAGGCGTTCCACTGGTTCGACGCCGCACGCGCGCTGCCCGAGATCGCCCGCGTGCTGCGACCCGGCGGCGTCCTCGCGGCGCTGTGGAACGGCGACGACGACTCCGTGCCGTGGGTGGCGGAGTTCCACCGCGTCGGGAGGTCGGACGCCGACGACCGGAACTCCTACGGCGACTGGATGCCCGCGCACGAGCTGTTCGGCGAGACCGCCGAGCGGGTGTTCGCGCACTCGCAGCGGCGCACCGCCGAGTCGCTGGTGGCGACCGTCAACACGCACTCGCACATGCTCGTGGTGGACGCCGCGGAACGCGCGCGGCTCGACGCGCGGATGCTGGACTTCCTGAAGAAGACCCCGGAGACCGCGGAAGGGGAGTTCGACCTCCCCCTCCGCACCTACGTGCTGCGCCGGTGCGCCACGCGCTGACCGGCCGCCGCCCGCGTCACCTCATGTTGCGCTCGAACACCAACCTCAGCCCGAGCAGCGTCAGGTCCGGCACGTGCGCCTGGATGGTCGCCGACTCGGCCACCACCAGGGGCGCGAGCCCGCCCGTCGCGATGACGGTCACCGGACCGGGGTCCACGACCTGCAACTCGTCCACGATCCGCCGCACCAGCCCGTCGACCTGGCCGACGAACCCGTAGACGATGCCGGACTGGAGGCACTCGACGGTGTTCTTGCCGATCACCGACCGGGGCCGCACCAGCTCGACCTTGCGCAGCTGCGCGGCCCGCGCCGCCAGCGCGTCCACCGAGATCTCGATGCCGGGGGCGAGCGCGCCGCCGAGGAACTCGCCCCTGGCGGAGATGACGTCGAGGTTGGTCGACGTGCCGAAGTCCACGACGACGCACGCCGTGCTGTGCAGGTGGTGCGCCGCGAGCGTGTTGATCACCCGGTCGGAGCCCACCTCCTTGGGGTTGTCCACGAGCAGCGGCACGCCGGTCCGCACGCCCGGCTCGACCAGCACCTTCGGCACCGCCGAGTAGTACCGGCCGAGCATCACGCGCAGCTCCCGCAGCACCGCCGGGACGGTGGACAGCGCCGAGATGCCTGTGATCTCGTCGGCGTACTCGCCGAGCAGGCCGCGCATGGTCAGCGCGAGCTCGTCGGCCGTCATCCTGGCGTCGGTGCGCATCCGCCAGTCGCGGACGAGCGCGGCCGAGTCGCCGGTGCCGTCGTACAGGCCCAGGACGATGTTGGTGTTGCCGACGTCGATGGCGAGCAGCACGTGCGGTTCTCCGGTTCTCGCTAGTTCTCGGCCTGGATCAGCGCGTCCAGCGCCGCCGCGTCCTCGGTCTCGGCCGGCGCGATGGTCTCGACGACCACGACGCCGCTCGTGGACCCGTTGACCAGCCCCGACCCCTCGGGCGCGTGCGCCGGGTCGGCGCCCAGCTCGACGACCCGGTTGTCCGCGTCCACGAACACGACCCTCGGCTCGTACGAGCGCGCCTCGGCGTCGTCCATCTGCCCGTAGGAGATGAGGATGACCAGGTCGCCGGGCTTCACCAGGTGCGCGGCGGCGCCGTTGATGCCGATGACGCCGGTGCCGCGCTCGCCGGGGATGACGTAGGTCTCCAGGCGCGCGCCGTTGGTGACGTCCACGATGGCCACCTGCTCGCCCGCGAGCAGGTCGGCGGCGTCCATCAGGTCCTCGTCGACCGTGACCGAGCCGACGTAGTGCAGGTCGGCCTGGGTGACGGTGGCGCGGTGGATCTTCGACTTGAGCATGGTGCGGAACATCGTTGCCCCCTTACTCGTCACCGGTGCCAAGCAGCACGGCGATGTTGTCGATCAGTCGGGTGGAGCCGACGCGGGCGGCGACGAGCAGCCGGGCGTCGCCGTTCTCGGGCGCCGGACCGAGGTCGGGCGCGCGCAGCTCCAGGTAGTCGAGGTCGACGCCGGGCACGGCGTCGAGGGTGTCGCGGGCGGCCTTCAGCACGGCGTCCGCGCCCCGGCCGCTGACGTGCGCGCCCGCCACCAGCGCGGCGGACAGCGCGGTCGCGGCCTGCCGCTGCTCCTCGGACAGGTAGCGGTTGCGCGAGGACAGCGCCAGGCCGTCCGCCTCCCGCACGGTCGGCACGCCCACCACGTGCGTCGGCATGTTCAGGTCGCGCGCCATCCGGTGGACCAGCGTCAGCTGCTGGTAGTCCTTCTCGCCGAACACCGCGTAGGTGGGCTGGACGATGTTGAACAGCTTGGCCACCACGGTGAGCACGCCCGCGAAGTGGCCGGGCCGGCTGGCGCCCTCCAGCTCGTCGCCCAGCGGGCCGGGGTGGACCGTCACGGAGGAGCCCGGCAGGTACACGTCGTCGGCGGACGGCGCGAACACCAGGCCGACCCGCTCCTCCCGGCAGATGTCCACATCGGACTCCAACGTCCGCGGGTAGCGCTCGTAGTCCTCGCCCGGCCCGAACTGGGTCGGGTTCACGAAGATCGAGACCACGACCACGGTGTTCTGCATGACGTGGGCCTCGCGGATGAGCTTGCGGTGCCCCTCGTGCAGCGCGCCCATGGTCGGCACCAGCGCGACGTTGCGGCCCGCGGCCCGCAGCGCCTTCACGACCCGGTGCAGGCGCTCCGGGTCGTGGTGCACGGTCACGTCGCCGGGCTTGTAGTCGTCCTTGGTGAGCGGCTTGGTCATGCCTGTTCAGTCCTCGATGACGGATCGGACGTCGGACGCCGCTTCGGGCTTGAGCAGCCCGGCGGCCTGGGCGCGCGCCGCGGTGCGGAGCGCCAGTACCCGGTAGGCGGGCAGGCTGTCGTGCCCGTCGAGCACGGCGAGGTGCTTGGCGACGGTGCCCGCGTCGCCGCGCGCGACGGGGCCGGTGAGGGCGCGGTCACCGTGCCGCAGGGCGTTGTCCAGCGCGGCGGACAGCAGCGGGCCGAGCACGCGCTCGGCGTGGGCGACCCCGGCGGCGCGCAGCAGGTCGGCGCAGTCGGCGACCAGCGTGACCAGGTGGTTCGCGCCGTGCGCGAGGGCGGCGTGGTAGAGCGGGCGGGCCGACTCGGGCAGGCGCACGGGTTCGGCGGACATCTCCACCACCAGCGCCTCGCCGACGTTCCAGGCGACCTCGTCGCCGTCGGCCGCGGTGACGCCGACGGAGCAGGCGGTGACCCGCTCCACGTCCTCGGGGCGGCCGGTGAACGTCATGACCGGGTGCAGCGCCACGCACAGCGCGCCCACGTCGGCCGCCGGCGCCAGCACCCCGACGCCCCGCGCGCCGCTGGTGTGCACCACGATCTGGCCCGCGCGCAGCGACCCGGTGGCGACCAGGCCGCGCACCAGGCCCGGCAGCACGTCGTCCGGCACGGCGAGCAGCACCAGGTCGGCGGAGGCCGCGACCTCGGGCGGCGACAGCACGGGGACGTCGGGCAGCAGGTCCTCGGCGCGGCGCAGCGAGTCGCGCGACACGGCGGACACGGCGCTCACGACGTGCCCGGCCCGGGCCAGCGCGGCGCCCAGCACCGAACCCACCCGGCCGGCGGAGATCACTCCCACGGCCAGCCGCGCGGGGCGGGGGGTCGCGTCCATGCGACGTACTCCTTATGCGGCGTTCCAGTCCCTTGGAGCGGGTACCGGACGACGGCCGCGAGCGTAATCCGGTGCGGGGCGAGGGGCCCTCAACTGCGACGAACACCACCCGCGGCCTTCAGCGCCCCCGGTGCGTCGACAGCGGCCTGACGTGCGGCGACGAGCACGTCCAGCATCATCGCGTGACGTTTCTCCGCGTCCGCGCCCGCCGTGCCCTGCGCCATCCGGTGCCGCAGGAACGCCAGCTCGGTCGCCGCCACCTGGTAGCCCGCGACGGCCTTGGCCGCCTCGTCGCCCACCTTGCGCTTCACCGCGCGCCGCCACCGGCTGCGGCCCTGGAGGCTGGCCAGCAGGGTGACCTCGCTGGAGGCGATCCACCGCCGCTCGGCCATCGCGGGCAGCTGCGCGGCGACGATCCGCTGCTCGCGGCGGCGCTGCCAGACCACCAGGAACACCATGCCGGCGAAGATCGGCACCATGATCAGGAAGTACAGGTTGATGAACGTCGAGCCGGTGCCGACGGTCGTGGAGAAGTTCCACAGCGAGTGCAGCCCGGCCGCGCCGAGGTAGCCGAGGATCGGCGCGACGACCTTGAGCGTGCGGTTGGCGGTCATCGCCGCGAGGCCGATGCCGATCCCCGCCATCGACGTGAACAGCGGGTGCGCGAACGGCGAGAGGACGCCGCGCAGCATGAACAGCGCGATCACGCCGCTGCCCAGGTCGCCGAAACCGCTGTCGGAGAAGACCCGGCCGAAGTACCAGATGTTCTCGGTGAACGCGAAGCCCGCGGCCACCACGCCCGCGTAGACGATGCCGTCGACCACCCCGTCGAACTCCTGGCGGCGGCGCAGGTACAGCACGACGATGAAGACGGCCTTCGCCGCCTCCTCCGTGATGGGCGCGCCCACCACGGCCGCGAACGTCGCCCCGTCGCCGTTGAGCAGCTCGCCCAGCACGTGCGCGGTCTGGTTGAACACCAACGACGTGATGGTCGCGCCGCACGCGCCCCACAGGAACGCCAGCAGCAGGATCTTCGCCGGCTCCGGCTCCCACCGGTCCACCCACAGGCAGGCGCCGATCACGGCGGCCACGGGCACCAGCGCGGCGAGGGCGCCGACCAGGATGGGGCCCAGGCCGATGGCGCTCGTGCCCAGGCCGAGCAGCACCAGGGCGGACACGCCCAGCGCGATCAGCCCGATCACCGGGAGCAGCACGGTCCAGCGGCGCTGGTCGACGCGCTTGCGGGCGGGAGTGGTCACGGGGTGGAACTTTAAAGGGACACTTGCCCCGTGGTTGACCCGGAAGCCCTGTGGCGCGAGGCGTTGTACGGACCGGGTGGTTTCTTCACCCGGGGCGCGGTGCCCGCCGACCACTTCTGCACCGCCCCGCTGGTGGGTCCTGAGCTGGCCGAAGCCCTCCTCGTGCTGCTCGACCGGGTGGATTCCGCGCTGGGCCGGCCCGACCGGATCGACTTCGTGGACGTCGGCGCGGGCGGTGGCGAGCTGTCCGCCTCCGTGCGGTCGCTGGCGCCACCGCACCTCGCCCGCCGCCTGGTGGTGACGGCGGTGGACGTGGGTCCGGCGCGGTCGCTGCCGGGGGTGGTGTGGACGTCGGAGCCGCCCCGGTCGGTGCGCGGCCTGCTGGTCGGGCACGAGTGGCTGGACGCGATCCCGTGCCCGCTGGTGGAGGGGCCGTGCGACGACCCGTGGCTGGCCCGGTGGTGGCCGGTGCGGGCGGGTGAGCGGGCCGAGGTGGGCGAACCGCGCGACCGGGCGTGGGCGGACGCGGTGTCGCGGGTCGCGGCGGGTGCGGCGCTGGCGGTCGACTACGGGCACGTGCTGGCCGACCGGGCCGCGGGGCGGTACGCGGCGGGGACGTTCGCGGCGTACCGCGGCGGTCGGCGGGTCGAGCCGGTGTTCGACGGCAGCTGCGACCTGACCGCGCACGTGGCGCTGGACGCGTGCGGGGCGGCGGCGGGCGGCGGGTTCGCGCTGGTCTCGCAGCGGGACGCGCTGGCCGCCCTGGGGCTCACCGGCGCCCCGGGGGCCGCCGGCCGGGTCGACCCGGCGGACTGGCTGGCGTCGGCCGAGCGGGCGTCCCGGATCGCCGAGCTGCGGGCCGTCGGCGGTCTGGGCTCGTTCGGCTGGCTCCTGCACGGCGTGGGCGTGCCGGTGTCGTCGCTCCTCCCGCCGCTGCCGCCCTGGCGGCCCTGACCCCCGGGCACGGGCTCCACGGCGAGACCGCACGACCCCACGAGCCGGCCGACCGGGTCGCCGCGCCGCCCGACGACCCCGCCGTGGCCGCGGTCCAGGTGCGCGGCGCCTCGCACGGCTGCTTCCCGCACGCCCTCACCCGGGATTGGGGCCCGTGCGAGCATGAGGGGGTGGAGATCACCGTTGGCGTGGGCGCGGGCGCCCGGCACCTCGGGGTGGACCGCGTGGTCGACCTCGGGCCGCTGCACCCGTCGGCGCACGGCGCGTACCGGCTGCGCCTGACCGTCCGCGACGACGAGGTCATCACCGCCGCCGAACCGCTGGTCGGGCACCTGCACCGGGGCGCGGAGAAGCTGTTCGAGGTCCGCGACTACCGGCAGGTGCTGACCCTGGCGAACCGGCACGACTGGCTCGCCGCGTTCTGCAACGAGCTGGCCGTCGCCCTCGCCGTCGAGCGGATGACCGGCATGGACGTCCCGCCGCGCGCCCAGGTCCTGCGCGTGCTGCTGTGCGAGCTGAACCGGGTCATGGCGCACCTGGTGTTCCTCGCCCCGCTCACCGGCACCCGCGACCGCGACGCCGTGCAGGCCGTGCTGGAGGAGGCGTCCGGCGGGCGCGTCCACTTCATGTTCAACCGGATCGGCGGCCTGCGCGAGGACGTCCCGGCGGGCTGGACCGGCCGGGTGCTCGACGTGCTGGCCGCGGTGGACCCCGGCGAGCCGCCCGGGGGCCTGGCCGGGCTCGGCGTGCTCAGCCGGGACGCGGCGCTCGCGCACGGCGTGACCGGTCCGATCGGCCGGGCGTCCGGGGTGGACTTCGACCTGCGCCGCGACGACCCGCTGCCCGGTTACCGGGACCTCGACGTGCGGCCCGTGGTGCGCACCGAGGGCGACGCGCTGGCCCGGGTCCGCTGCCTGGTGGACGAGGTGCGGCTGTCCGTCGACCTCGCCCGACGGCTGGTGGCCGCGCTGCCGGCCGGACCGGTGAACCTGCGGCTGCCCAAGGCGGTCAAGGCCCCCGAGGGGTCGGTCTACACGTGGGTCGAGGCGCCGCTGGGCACCTCCGGCGTGCACCTCGCGTCGCGCGGCGAGAAGACCCCGTGGCGGTTGAAGCTGCGCACGCCGTCGTTCAACAACGTGCAGGCGCTGTCCGCCCTGCTGCCCGGCACGCGGGTGGCGGACCTGCCCGCCGTCCTCGGGTCGTTCGCCGTGGTCGTCGGCGACATCGACAAGTAGGTCAGTCCTCGCGGCGGCGGCGACGGCGCGGCGAGTCGCCCCCGCCGAACGCGGCGAGCAGCTCGCTGACCGACTTGCCGTCCGCGTGGGCGCCGGCGGGCTCGACCGGTGCGGGCGGGGGCGGCGGCGGGGTCGACGCGGGGCGCCGGACGGGCTTGGAGATCTCCTCCCACGTGTCACCCCCGTCGTCGGCGTGACGCCGGCCACCGGTCTCCGGTTCCGGCGCGCGACGACGACCGGCCGCGGACGCCGTCGCCGAGTCCGCCGACCGGCGGCCGGCCTTGGCCCCGGCCTCGGTGGAGGAGGTCCGCCGCTCGGCGGACCGGCGACCGCCCTCGGCCGCCATGGACCGCTGGGTCCCGGTCTGCTCCGCGCGCTTGCCGGACGCGGGCCGGCGTTCGTCCGCGAACCCGTCACCGGCGACCGGGTGGTGCTCGCCGGCCGGTTCGGCGCGACGCGCCTGCACGGGGCGGTGCTCACCCGTGAACTCCGCGGGCGACCGCCCACCCGCCACGGGCCGGTGCTCGCCGGTCGGCTCGGCGCGACGCGCCTGCACGGGGCGGTGCTCACCGGTCAGCTCGGCCCGCCGGGCTTCGAGCCCCGGCCGACGACCGGCGGGGGCCGCGACCGACCGGTGCTCGCCCGCCGGGTCCACCCGGCGCGGTTCGACCGGGCCGGGCACCGGGTGGTGCTCGCCGGTCGCCTCGGCGCGACGCGCCTGCACGGGCCGGTGCTCACCGGTCAGCTCCGCGGGCGACCGCCCGGCCGCGCGCTCGGCGGGCGACCGCCGCACCGGCACGGACCCGCCACCGGCACGCGGCGGCTCGGGCCTGCGCGCGGGCTGGGCGGCCTCGGCCTGCTGCGCCAACGCATCGCGGCTGATCATCTCGGTGCGCTCGGCCACCCGGCTGCGCCGCTGCACGGTGTGCTCGGTCTTCGACGGCTCGGGCTCCCGCGCCGGCTCGGCCTGGGCGGGGGCCTGCCTGGCCGCCGCGTCACCCCGGTTCACCCGCTCGGCGGGATTGGGCTTGCCGGCCTGCGCGGGCTCCCGGCGCACGACCGGGGGCGGCGCGGGCCGCTGCTGCACGACGCCGCCGGCGTTCGCCCGCGCGGGTTCGCGGCGCACCGGCTGGCCCTGCTCGCGCCGGACGGGCTGCTCCGGCCGCGCCGGTTCGGGACGCCGGGCGGTGTCCTTGCGGGTGTCGTGGGCGATCCGCTCCACCCGCTCGACCCGTTCGATCAGCTCGGTGCGGTCCGGGCGCTCCGGCGCGACCTTGTCGGCGGCCTTCGCCACCGGCACGGCGGTCCCCGTCGTGATGATCCGCTTGTCGCCGACGGCCATCAGGCGCGACTGCTCACCGAGCGCGCGCATCCGGGTCGACTCGGCGCGCAGGGCGACCCGCTCCACGAGGACCTCGCCGCCGAGCAGCGCCTCCAGGTTCTCCCGCAGGGCGCGCAGCTCGCCGCGCAGCGCCTCCAGGTCGTCCCGGGCGTCCTCCTCGATCCGCTTGCGGGTCTCGGTCTCCAGCTCCAGCTCGAACTCGCGACGCGCGGCGACCTCGCGCTCCAGCTCCAGCTCGTAGACCGACTGGAGGTCGGCGACCTCGTCCTCGCGGTCCGTGATCTGCCGGCGGTAGCGGGCGGCCAGGAACGCGCCGACCAGCGCGGCCCACAGCGCCGCGATCACGGCCAGCCGCAGCCAGCGGGCGTTGTCGCTCAGCACGAGGACCGCCGCGGCACCGAGCGCGAGCGCCAGTGCCCCCACCAGCAGCAGTCGCCCGGAACCCCGACCGTGATCCTGCTGCTCGTCATCGTCCGACGCGCCTCGCCCGGTCATGGCGTCTACCGTACCGGTCAGTTACCCGATCGAGACCTCGGCGTCCGCATTCACCCGTCCCCGCGGGGATCGGTGGGCGTCCGGCAGCAGTGCTCCAGCCACAGCGCGGCCCCGATGAGCAGCGCGGAGCACACCACGCCCACGATCCCGCTGACCGTGTCGTGGTCGGCCGCCGCGAACTCGCCGCGCACCGGCACCACGTGGAGCAGCAGCCCGGCCCACGCGCCCAGCATGATCGCGCCCAGCAGCGACGAGGCCTTGGCCAGCGCCACCGCCCGCGCGGCCGTCAACGGCTCCACGGGTCGCGCGCCGGGCTTGCGCAGGATGCGCGCGCGCAACGAGACCGCCAACCACAGGTTCCCCGCCGCGATCACCAGCAGGGTGAAACCGGCGAACGTGGGCAACGGCGGCAGCGTCGAGTAGGAGAGCCGGACCAGCAGGTGCGCGAGCAGTCCCGCGACGAGCGCGGCGGCGGCCAGATCACGGGGCTTGGTGAACCTCACCCCACCATCGTCCCCGAACCGCGCGACCGGGGCGGCGTCACGTCAGCCGCACGTCGTCCCGCCGGGCCACGCCCGACAGGTCCAGCCCCGCCACCAGGTCGGCCACCCGGCCGTGGCCGGGCAGCACCGCGTCCGGCTCCACGTCCAGCCACGGCACCAGCACCGTCGCCCGCTCGTGCGCCCCGGGGTGCGGCAGCAGCAACGAGGGGTCGTCCGACCGCACCCCGTCGACCGTCACCACGTCCACGTCCAGCGTGCGCGGCCCCCAGCGCCTCAGCCTCACGCGTCCCGAGGCGTCCTCCAGGGCCTGCCCCCGCCGCAGCCAGCCCCACTCGTCGCACGGGCCCGACACGAGCAGGACCGCGTTGAGGAAGTCGTCCTGGTCCGTCACGCCCCACGGCGCGGTCTCGTAGACCGGGGACACCGCGACCAGGAACCCGGCGAAGCCGTCGACCGCCTGCCGGAGGAACCCCGCCCGGTCGCCCAGGTTCGAGCCGATCGACAGCACGGCCCTAGTCACGGGTCCGCCGCACGGTCACCGACACGTCCGCGAACGTCAGCGGGATCGGGGCGGACGGCTTGTGCACCGTCACCTCCACCGCCCGCACGCGCAGGTCGGTCAGCACCTCGTCGGCCACCTTGCCCGCCACCGTCTCGATCAGGTCGTACGGGCCGCCGGCCACGATCGCCGCCGTCCGCTCGGCCAGCTCGCCGTAGTGCAGCGTCTCCCGCAGGTCGTCGGTCGCCGCCGCGCGCGACAGGTCCAGCCACGCCGTCACGTCGACCAGGAAGTCCTGCCCGTCGCGCTTCTCGTGCTCGAAGACGCCGTGGAAGCCGCGCACCCGCAGGCCGCGCAACGAGATCCGGTCAGACACCGCCCGCCCTCCACGCCCCCGCCACGGTCACCGCGTCCAGCGTCCGGCCGACGTCGTGCACCCGCACGCCCCACGCCCCGTTGAACGCCGCCAGCGCCGACACCGCCGCCGTCGCGTCCTCGCGGCCGTCGGGGGTGCGGCCGCCCAGCAGCGCGCCCAGGAACCGCTTGCGCGACGCGCCCACCAGCACCGGGAACCCGAGCGACAGCAGGGCGTCGAGGCGGTGCAGCAGCTGCCAGTTGTGGTCGGCGTCCTTCGCGAAGCCCAACCCCGGGTCGAGGATGACGTCGTCCGCCGACACGCCCGCGGCCAGCGCCACGTCGACCTGCCGGGACAGCTCGTCCCGCACGTCCTTCACCACGTCGTCGTAGACCGCCAGCTCGTTCATGGTCCGGCTGTGCCCGCGCCAGTGCATGAGCACGTACGGCACGCGCGCGCAGGCCACCACGGACACCATGCCGGGGTCGGCGAGGCCGCCGGACACGTCGTTCACGATCGACGCGCCCGCCTCCAGCGCCGACGCCGCCACCTCGGCCCGCGTGGTGTCCACGCTGACCGGCACGCCCTCCGCGACCAGCGCCGCGACCACCGGGGCGACCCGCGCCGCCTCGACGTCCGCGGGCACCCGCTCCGCGCCGGGACGGGTCGACTCGCCGCCCACGTCCACCACGTCCGCACCACGCCGGTGCAGGGCCACGCCGTGCGCCACCGCGTCGTCCAACCCCAGGTAGCGGCCACCGTCGGAGAACGAGTCCGGCGTGACGTTCAGGACGCCCATCACCACGCAGCGCCCGGGCCTGGGCACGCTCACCTCAACCGCCCCCGGATGAGCTCCAGCGCCTCCGCCCGGGAGGTGGCCGAACTGCGGAAGATGCCCCGCACCGCGGACGTCGTGGTCCGCGACCCGGCCTTGCGCACGCCGCGCATGCCCATGCACAGGTGCTCGGCCTCGACCACCACGATCGCGCCGCGCGGCTCCAGCCGCCGCACCAGGGCGTCGGCGACCTGCGACGTCAGCCGCTCCTGCACCTGCGGCCGCTTGGCGTACAGGTCGACCAGCCGGGCGAGCTTCGACAGGCCGGTGACCCGGCCCTGCTCGTTCGGGATGTAGCCGACGTGCGCGACGCCGTGGAACGGCAGCAGGTGGTGCTCGCAGAACGAGTACATGGGGATGTCGGTGACCAGCACCAACTCCTCGTGAGACTCGTCGAACGTCTTCGCCAGCACGCTGTCCGGGTCGGTGTAGAGGCCCGCGAACAGCTCGCGGTACGCCCGCGCCACCCGGGCGGGGGTGTCGCGCAGGCCCTCGCGCTCCGGGTCCTCGCCGCACGCGAGCAGCAGTTCGCGGACGGCGGCCTCGGCGCGCTTCTGGTCGAAGGGGCGACGCGCGAGACCGGCCCCCCCGTTCGCGGGGAGGCCGGTCCGGTCGATCTCGGTCACGTGCGGTTGTCCGGGTCCGAATCGAAGTTGCGCTTGCCCGCTTCGGCGTCCGTCGGTCCCGGCTGCCACGGCGGCTGGGCGACGTTCCCGCCCGGCGCGGTCGCCGGGGTCCAGCCGGGGGGCGCGCCGTAGTTCGGCGGGCCCGACGACGGGTGCTGCGGGGGCTGGTGCTGCTGCCCGGGCGCGGCGGGCGCCGCCGGGTACGGCGACCCGTTGCTGCCGTTGGGGCTGGTCGGGATCGGCGCGGTCTGACCGGCCGGGAAGACCGGCGCGTTCGGCCCGGTCGGGTTGACCGGCGGCGCGGGCGTCGGGTCCGGCACCGAGGGCTCCGCGTCGCGGAGGTCCTCGATGGCGGGCGGCCACGGCTCGCCGCGCTCCTTGGCCAGCTCGGCCGGGGTCTTGACCGGCGGCTTGTCCGACGGGGTGCGGGTGCCGAACTCGTTGAACTTGGTGATCCGCGGCCGCTTCTCGACCGAGGCGAAGATCCGCTCCAGGTCCTTCTGGTGCAGGGTCTCCTTCTCGATCAGCTCGAGGGTGAGCGCGTCGAGCACGTCGCGGTAGGTGTTGAGCACCTCGTACGCCTCGGTGTGCGCGGCCTCGATCAGCTCGCGGACCTCCTCGTCGATCTCGTGCGCGACCTCCAGCGAGTAGTCGGCCTGCCGGCCCGCCGTGCGGCCCAGGAACGGTTCGCCCTGCTCCTGGCCGTACTTGACGGCGCCCAGCCGGGCGGACATGCCGTACTCGGTGACCATCGCGCGGGCGATCTTCGTGGCCTGCTCGATGTCGTTGGACGCGCCCGTGGTCGGCTCGTGGAACACCAGCTCCTCGGCGGAGCGGCCACCCAGCGCGAACACCAGCCGGGCGATCATCTCCGACCTGGTCATCAGGTCCTTGTCCTCCTCGGGCACGGACAGGGTGTGACCACCCGTCCGGCCGCGGGCCAGGATCGTGACCTTGTACACCGGGTCGATGTCCGGCATGGCCCACGCGGCCAGGGCGTGCCCGGCCTCGTGGTACGCGGTGATCTTCTTCTCCTTCTCGGAGATGATCCGGCTCTTGCGGGCCGGGCCGCCGATCACGCGGTCGACGGACTCCTCCAGCGCGGCGCCGTCGATCACCGTGCCGTTGTGGCGGGCGGTGAGCAGGGCGGCCTCGTTGATGACGTTCGCGAGGTCGGCGCCGGAGAACCCGACGGTGCGCTTGGCCAGGCCGTCGAGGTCCGTGTCGGGGGCCAACGGCTTGCCCTTGGCGTGCACGCGCAGGATCTGCTTCCGGCCCTTGAGGTCGGGCGCGGACACCGGGATCTGCCGGTCGAAGCGACCGGGGCGCAGCAGCGCGGGGTCGAGGATGTCGGGCCGGTTGGTGGCCGCGATCAGGATGATGCCGCCGCGCGAGTCGAAGCCGTCCATCTCGACGAGGAGCTGGTTGAGCGTCTGCTCGCGCTCGTCGTGACCGCCGCCCATGCCGGCGCCGCGGTGCCGGCCGACGGCGTCGATCTCGTCGACGAAGATGATGCAGGGCGCGTTCTGCTTCGCCTGCTCGAACAGGTCGCGGACGCGCGAGGCGCCGACACCCACGAACATCTCGACGAAGTCGGAGCCGGAGATCGAGTAGAACGGCACCCCGGCCTCGCCGGCCACGGCGCGCGCGAGCAGCGTCTTGCCGGTGCCGGGCGGGCCGTAGAGCAGCACGCCCTTGGGGATCTTCGCGCCCAGGGCCTGGTAGCGGCCCGGGTTCTGCAGGAAGTCCTTGATCTCGTAGAGCTCCTCGACCGCCTCCTCGGCGCCCGCCACGTCGGCGAACGTCGTCTTGGGCATGTCCTTGGAGAGCTGCTTGGCCTTGGACTTGCCGAAGTTGAGGACGCGGTTCCCGCCGCCCTGGGCGTTGTTCATCATCCACATGAGCAGGAGCAGGAGCAGGCCCAGCGGGACCAGGTACAGCAGGATCTGCGTGAGGAACGAGTCCTGGGTGACCTTGGTCTCGACGACCGGCTTGTTGCCCGCCTGGTCGAGGATGGTGAAGATCTCGTCCGTGGAGCTGGCCGGGAACTGGGCCCGCACGCGGTTGCTGCCCTCGACGGTCACCCCGTCGTTCAAGGTCAGCTTGAGCAGCTGCTCCTTGTCCTCGATCGTGGCTTCCTTGACCTGACCATCCCGGATCTGTTGCAGTGCCTGGGACGTCTTGATCGGGGTGTAGCCCCGGTTGTCGTCGAAAAGCACGTTGAAGACGTAAAAGAGCACCAACACCGCCACGATCCACAGCAGCGGGTTGCGAAGCAGGCGCTTGCGGTCCATGCACTTACGGCCGGCGGGCGGCCTCGACCCTCCCTGACTTGACGACGGGCGCAGACGGGCTCACCCGTCCGACCAGCCTACCGCCCGTGGTGCCGGGCGGAGCGCTGCACGTGCGGACCCATCGCGTCTTGCCGGACCAACGGGTGAACCCCCTCCGGTGTTCCCACGGGGTCGTCCGCCGTAACCGGGAACACGTATCCCAGGTCAACGCGGTTCAGCCGGGAGGGGACGCGGGCGTGAACCGAGGGGCTCTCACACCCGTAACACTTACCGGAGGTAGTGCGTTACTAGCAGGTAGACAAGACGTGAGGTCCACTCGGGTGACCTGAGACACGAGAGTTTGTCATGTGAGGAGCACATGTCACCCTCGGAGGTCACGGAGTGTTCCCCAAGCACCCGAAAGGGTGAACACCAACCGAAGGTACCAAGAGTATGTCAGCTCGCACCCAGCCACGCCGCGGCAGCGCCCGCCGCGTGCTCCTGCCCCTCGGCGCGCTCCTCGGCGTGGTCGCCGCCGCCGGCGTCACCGTGGTCGCGCTGCGGGCCGCGGGCGGACCGGAGTGCGACGGCACCCTACCGCTCAAGGTCGTCGTCACCCCGGCGGTCGAGGAGGTAGTGCGGGGGGCCGCCGACGACTACCAGGCCACCCAGCCCGTGGTCGACGGCAAGTGCGTGCAGGTCCAGGTCGAGGCGCGCGGCGCCGCGGACGTGTCCAAGGAGCTGCCCACCGCCCAGATCAACCCGCCCGCCCTGTGGGTGCCGGACTCGTCCATGTGGGCGGCCGAGACCCAGCGCCAGGCCGGCGACGAGGGCGCGGACGCGCCGCGGCTCGACATCTCCGACCCGCTGGCCTCCTCGCCGCTGCTCATCGCGGGCTCGACGCGGGCGATGACGGACCTCGGCTGGCCCATCGCCCCGGTGAGCTGGGCCAAGGTCGTGGACCCGAAGGTCAGCGTCACGCTGAGCGACCCGACCACGTCCACCGAGGGCCTGGCCACGCTCGCCGTCATCCGCGCGCAGCTCGGCAACCCGGACGGCACGCCGAAGCCCGAGCTGATCGGCGCGCTGCTGCGGGTGGGCCGCGCGGCGCTGCCGTCGGTGCGGGACGCGTTCGGCAAGGTCGTGCAGGGCGCCGACGACGCGCCGGTGTTCACCGCCTCCGAGCAGTCGGTGCTGGCCGCGAACCGGGCCGCCGGGTCGCGGCGGGTCGTCGCCTCCTACCCCGAGGAGGGCACGGTCTCGTTCGACTACCCCGTGGTGCGGGTCAGCCGGTCGGGCGAGCAGCCGGGCACCGCGGAGGCCGCCGAGGACTTCGAGCGGGCGCTGCGCACCGACCACACCGGTCGGCGGTTCGCCGAGGCGGGCTTCCGCACGCCCGACGGCAAGGCGCCCGGTGGCTGGTCCAACGAGGAGCACGGGGTGCGCGGCGACGACGTGGCCCTCCTCGGGACGCCGTCCCCCGAGCAGGTCTCCGAGCTGCTGGGCACGTGGGGCGCGGTCAGCCTGGACACCCGGCTGCTGGCCGTGCTCGACGTGTCCGGCTCGATGGCCGAGAAGATGAGCGACGGCTCCACCCGCATCGAGGCGGCCCGCGAGGCCGCGCTCACCGCGCTGGGCATGCTGCCGGACACCTCGGAGATCGGCCTGTGGGCGTTCTCCACGGACAAGAAGCCGCCGAACGACTGGATCGAGCTGGTGCCGATCGGCCCACTGGGCGAGCCGATCGGGGGCGCGCCGCGGCGCGTGCAGCTCCAGAAGGGCGCGGGCGGCCTGCCCGGGCTGGTGGGCGGCGGCACGTCGCTGAACGAGACGGCGCTGGCCGCGTTCCGGCACGTGCAGCGGGGCTACGACCCGTCGAAGATCAATTCGGTGACGCTGATCACCGACGGCAGCAACGACGACATCTCCAGCATCGACCTGCCCGCCCTGCTCGCCACGCTGAAGGCCGAGGTCGACCCGGCCCGCCCGGTGCCGATGATCATGGTGGGGCTGGGCAAGGACGCCGACATGGACGCGCTGCGGCGGATCGCCGACGCCACCGGCGGCAAGGCGTACCAGGCCATGGAGCCGCAGGACATCCGCGGCGTGCTGCTGGACGGCATCTCGCAGCGCCGCTGCCGGCCGAACTGCTGAGTCGGGCAGGTGGGGGCGTTCCCGCCGGCGGGAACGCCCCTCCGCCGTCCTCAGTCGGAGTAGACCTTGGGGTCCAGGGCCCCGATGTAGGGCAGGTCGCGGTAGCGCTCGGCGTAGTCCAGGCCGTAGCCGACCACGAACTCGTTGGGGATCTCGAAGCCGACGTACTTCACCGGCACCTCGACCTTGACCGCGTCGGGCTTGCGCAGCAGCGTGCACACCTCCAGCGACCGCGGCTTGCGCGACGCCAGGTTCTTGAGCAGCCACGACAGCGTCAGGCCGGAGTCGATGATGTCCTCGACGATGAGCACGTCCCGGTCCGCGATGTCCCGGTCGAGGTCCTTGAGGATGCGCACCACGCCGGAGGACGAGGTCGACGAGCCGTAGGAGCTCACCGCCATGAACTCCAGCTGCACCGGCACCGGCAACGCCCTGGCCAGGTCGGTCATGAACATCACCGCGCCCTTGAGCACGGTGATCAGGACCAGGTCGTTCCCGCCGTCGGCCGGGTAGTCAGCCGCGACCTTGTTGGCCAGCTCGGTGACCTTGTCGCTGATCTCCTGCTCGGTGATGAGCACGGAACTGATGTCGCCGTCGTACACGGACGGTTCCCCTTTTGTCATGACTGCACTGGTTCCACTCGCAGCCTGCCATGCGCGCGGCGTGCCACAAAGCCGCCGGGCAACCAGACGCCGCCCTGACCACGCCAGTCGCTCACCAGGGCGTCCACTCTGCGCAGGTGCGAGTCGGACAACTCGGGCACGTCCGCCAGGAGCAGCCACCGCCGCAGCACGCGCCGCCGCAGGGCCGTCGGCAGGTGCTCGACCTCGGCCACCTCGCAGCAGTCGCCGTCGAACGCCTCGGCCAGCTCGTCCAGCGCGTCGTTGTCCTCCCGCAGGTGGGCGGCGGTGCGGGCGAGCGCGTCGGCGACCCCGCCGTTGAGGACGTCCTCCAGCAGCGGCAGCACCTCGTGGCGCAGGCGGACCCTGGTGAAGCGCGGGTCGTCGTTGTGCGGGTCCCGCCACGGCGTGAGACCCAGCTCCGCGCACGCGGCGGCCGTGGTGGCGCGCGACACGCCGAGCAGCGGCCGGCCCCACGGCGGGTCGTGCGGCCGCATGCCCGCGATGCTGCGCGGACCCGAACCCCGGCCGAGGCCCAGCAGCACCGTCTCGGCCTGGTCGTCACGGGTGTGGCCGAGCAGCACCAGGCCGCGCCCGGGCCTCAGGGCGGCGTAGCGGGCCCGGCGGGCGGCGGCCTCAGGACCACCCGACCCGGTGACCTCGACCGTGCGGACCTCGGTCTCCAGACCGAGCTCGCGACACGTCCGCGCGGCCCGTTCGGCGACCTCGGCCGACCCGTCCTGGAGCCGGTGGTCCACGACGACCGCGCGCGCCGGGGTCAGCTTCGCCGTGACGGCGGCCAGCGCGAGCGAGTCCGCGCCGCCGCTGACCGCCACGGCGACCTCCTCGGGCCGGTGCTCGGCGAGGAACCGGCGGACGGCGGTGCGGACCTCGGCGAGCGGCCCGTTCCCGCTCACGGCCGGACGCGGCGCAGCCAGGCGGCCGGGTCGGCGATCTCGGCGCGGGTCGGCAGCGTCTCCGGGCCGGTCCACACCGTGTTGAACCGCTCCATGCCGACGGCGTGGACGACGTGCCCGGTGAACGCGGCACCCTCGGCGTACTGGCGGACCTTCGCCTCCACGCCGAGCAGCGTGCGCAGGACGCGGTCGAGCAGGCCGCCGCCCTTGCGGCGGGCGGTGAAGCGCTCGCGGATCGTCAGCACCGACGGCACGACGTCCGGACCCACGGCGTCCATCACGTGGTCGGCGTGGCCCTCCAGCAGCGTGGACAGGGCGATGAGCCGGTCGAGCACCTCGCGCTGGCCGGGCGCCTGGAGCAGGTCGATGATGCCGTCCGCCTCGCGCAGCCGCTTCGGCAGGTCGCGCAGCCGCGACGAGCCGCCCTCGTCCATGCCGGCCAGCAGCTCGGCGACCTGGGCGGAGAAGTGCCCGGCGAGCCAGGGGACGGCGGTGAACTGGAGGCGGTGCGTGCCCTCGTGCAGGCACACCCACATGCTGAAGTCCTCGCCCGGCACGTCCAGGGCGCGCTGCGCGCCGACGATGTTCGGCGCCACCAGCAGCAGCCTGCCGCCATCGGAGAACGGGTCGTACTGGCCGAGCACCCGGCCGCTGAGGAACGCCACGACGACGCCCGCCTGCACGCCCGCGGTGCCCGCCAGGAGGCCGCCGAACGCGCCGGACTGCTTGGGCAGCGCACCCTCGGTCAGCGCGGCGAGCCCCTGCACGGCGGCGCGCACCCAACCCGGCCGGTCCACGACCTCGCCCGCCCTGAGCGGCAGCCCGTGACCGAGGCCGGTCAGCTCCCGGACGTGCACCTCGGCGTCCACGGCCAGCTCGCGCAACCGGCCGACCGCGACGTCCGCCTCTGCTCTGGGCACCACCGGGCCGGGCCGCACGAGCCTGGTGGCGGTCGTGACGGCCAGGTCCCAATCGACCGGTGCACTGCGGTCCTGCTGCGTCGCCGGGTTCACCCCTTCGACGCTACCTGCGCGACCGACCCCACGACATCCCCACGAGTCGTACGTCCAAGCCCCGCGAGTCGTACGTTCAGGCCTCGCGAGTCGTACGTCCAGGCCGCGCGAGTTCTACGTTCAGGTCGCGCGAGTTCCACGTTCAGGCCCCCTGACGATCAGGCACGGTCCTGAACGTGGAACTCATGGGGCCTGAACGTACGACTCGCGCGACCTGAACGTACGACTCGCGAGGCCTGGGCGTTGGACTCTCGGGACCTGGGACGTCCGGTCAGCAGCCGCAGGCGCGCAGGGCGGCGACCATCTCGTCCAGGGCGCCGCGCACGGCGTCGCCGCTCTGCGTGCTCTGGGACATGAACGCGAACACCACCAGCCGGCCGTCCGCGTCGACCACCACGCCGGCCAGCGAGTGCACCCCGCTCAACGTGCCCGTCTTGCCCCGCGCCCACCCCTTCGCGGACGCGCCGGCCTCCTGGAAGCGGCTCGCCAGGGTGCCGCTGCCGCCCGCGACCGGCAGGGCCGTGAGCAGCGGTCGGAGCTTGGCCGTGCGCTCGTCGGACGCGTCGGGCTTGGCCGCCGCGGTGAGGATGTCGGCGAGCAGCTCCGCGGGCAGCTTGTTGTTCGGCGACAGGCCGCTGCCGTCCACGAACACCGCCGTGGCCAGGTCGAACCCGTGCTGCGTCAGCACGTCCCGCACGGCCTGCGCGCCACCCGCGAACGACGGCTCCGCGCCCCGCGCGATGGCGATCTCCCGCGCCATCGTCTCGGCCAGCACGTTGTCCGAGTTCTGCATCAGGTTCTCGACCAGCCGGTCCACCGGCGCGGACTTCACCTCGCCCAGCACCTCGGCCCCGGCCGCCGCCGTGCCCGGCGCGACGGGGGCGGTCACGCCCAGCCGCTGGGCCAGCGCGGACGCCGCGTCGGCGGCGGGCGTGGACGTGCGCCGCGTGTCGAGGAGCTTCGGGTTGCCGCGACCGCCGTCGAGCATCACCGGCTGGATCGGCGACACGTACCCGTCCGGCACGTCGCCGGGTGCCCAGCCGGGCGCGAGGCCCTCACCGGTGTACCGCGACGCGTCGAACAGCACCTGCGTGACGGGACCGGTCGCCTTGACCTGCGCGACCAGCTCGTCCAGCGTCGGCGCGCCGGGGTACACGGTGGTGTCGCCGACGGGCAGCGAGGAGAGCGTCGGGTCGCCGCCGCCGACCAGCACGACGGTGCCCGGCTGCGCCCCCCGCACCACCTTGGTCGAGAACTGCGCGGTGTGGTCGAGCGAGAGCAGCGCGGCGGCCGAGACCAGCACCTTGGTGGTGGACGCGGGCGTGGCCGGGGTCTTCTCGCCCTGGTTCCACAGCGCCTGCCCGGTGCCCGGGTCCACCACGACCCCCGTCAGGGGGGCCAGCAGCGGGTTGGCCGCCGGTCCGGTCAACGCGGCCTCCACCCCGGCCGCGGTGGGCGCGGCGCCGTCCGCGCCGATGCCCTTGACGGACAGCGCCACGGGGGCGGGCGGCGGCGCGGCGGCGGTCGTCGCGGCGGGCGTGCGGTCGAACCAGCCCCGCTGCGCGCCGACGACGGCGGTGCCGGCCAGCGCCGGCACGAGCAGCGCGGCGAGCGCGAGCGCGTACAGCCGCTTGCGCCGCTTGGCGGGCGGCGCGGCAGGCGACGCCCCTTCACTTTCCGTGATCGGTTCAGGAACCGGTTCAGGTTCCGACTTGATCTCGGTCGGCCGCTCGCGCGGGGGGCGCGGCGTCGGTGCGGCGGGCCTCGGCGGAACCGCCGCGGGCGGTGGCGGCACGGGCGCCGGGATGCGCATGGTCGGCGGGTCGGGACGCCTGACCTGCACCGTCGGCGGCTCGCGCGGCACCTCGTCGCCGTCGACGGTCGGCCACGATGGCTCGTCGGGCACGCAATCCTCCGCAGTCGAGTACGGGCAACGTCACACCAGGGGCAAAGGGTTGACGAGACGTCGTAGTCCACACTAGTGGCGTAACGAACGGCGAAGACGAGCGAGGACCGCGCAGTGGAGTTCGACGTCACCATCGAGATCCCCAAGGGGGTCCGCAACAAGTACGAGATGGATCACAAGACGGGGCGCATCCGACTGGACCGCACCCTGTTCACGGCCACTCAGTACCCGGCGGACTACGGGTTCGTCGACGACACGCTGGGCGAGGACGGCGACCCGCTCGACGCGCTGGTCCTGGTCCAGGAGCCGACGTTCCCGGGCTGCCTCATCCGCTCCCGCGCCATCGGCATGTTCCGGATGACCGACGAGAAGGGCGGCGACGACAAGCTGCTCTGCGTCCCGGCGGAGGACCCGCGCTCGGAGCACCTGCGCGACATCCACCACCTGAGCGAGTTCTACCGGCTGGAGATCCAGCACTTCTTCGAGGTCTACAAGGACCTGGAGCCGGGCAAGAGCGTCGAGGGCGCCACCTGGGTCGGCCGCACCGAGGCCGAGGCGGAGATCGTCCGCTCCTACCAGCGCCTGAAGGACGCGGTCGCCCGCGGCGAAGATCACTGAAAAGCGTGAACGGCGAGAGGCCCACCCCCGCAGGGGTGGGCCTCTTCATTTTCACCCGATCGGTGACCGCGATCAGTGCGCCGTGGTCAGTGCATCGCGATGGACGCGGGCCGTTCGGCGTCCTCGGCGGCCGCCGCGTCCTCGCCGTCCTTGACCCGCTCCAGGCCGGACCGGTTCGACAGCGGGAGCTCGCGCAGGAACCAGATGATCGCGAAGCCGACCAGCGTCACGCACGAGCCGACCAGGAACACCAGGTCGATGGAGCCGGAGAAGCCGTCCAGGAACGGCCGCGCCAGCGCCGGGTCGAGGGTCGACAGGAACTCGGTGTTGTCCAGGTCGAAGCCCTGGCCGCTCTGCAGCGCGCCCGCGAACGCCTGGTTCTCGGGCCGCGCCAGCGCCGCCTGGAAGTCGGGCCGGGTGAACGCCGCGCGCAGCGCGTCGCCGATCCTGTCGCCGACCGTGCTGAACAGGATGGACAGGAACACCGCGGTGCCGACCGTGCCGCCGATCTGCCGGAAGAACGTGGCCGAGGCGGTCGCCACGCCCATGTCGCGCGGCTCGGCGTCGTTCTGGATCGCCACCAGCAGGGTCTGCATGCTCAGGCCGACGCCGATGCCCAGGAAGAACATCAGGACCAGCGGCGCGTACAGCGGCGTGTCGGTGCCGACGAAGCCGAACGCGAACAGCGCCGCGGTCATCACGCCGAACCCGACGACCGGGAAGACCTTGTAGCGGCCGGTCCTCGCGGTGATGCTGCCGCTCGTGCCCGCCGCCGTCATGATGCCGAGCGTCATCGGCAGCATCATCAGGCCGGACTCGGTGGCCGAGTACCCCTTCACGATCTGGAGGTACAGCGGCAGCGACACCATGCCGCCGAACATGCCGAGGCCGAGCAGGAAGTTGACCGCGTTGCCCAGCGAGAACGTCCGGCGCCTGAACAGGCGCAGCGGCAGCAGCGCCTCGTCGCCCATGCGCTTCTCGGCCCACACGAACCCGGCCAGGCCGAGGACGCCGACGGCGCACAGCGCGAGGGTGGCGGGCGAGGCCCAGCCCCACTCGCGGCCCTGCTCGGCCACGATCAGCAGCGGCACCAGGCCGACGGTGAGCAGGCCCGCGCCGAGGAAGTCGATCCGGTGGTTCACCCGCTTGTGCGGGATGTTCAGCACCTTCGCCACGACGGCCAGCGCGATCAGCGCGACCGGCACGTTGACCAGGAACACCCAGCGCCAGCCGGCCGTGCCGAGGAAGGACTCCATGCCGGCGAACAGGCCGCCGACGACCGGGCCCGCGACGCTGGAGACACCGAACACGGCCATGAAGTAGCCGGCGTAGCGGCTGCGCTCGCGCGGTGAGGTGATGTCCGCGAGGATCGCCATGGCCAGCGACATCAGACCGCCGGCGCCGAGGCCCTGCACCGCGCGGAACGCGGCCAGCTCGTACATCGTGTCCGCGATGCCGCACAGCAGCGAGCCGACCAGGAACAGCGAGATCGCGGTCAGGTACATCGGCTTGCGGCCGTAGATGTCGGACAGCTTGCCGTACAGCGGCGTGGAGATCGTCGCGGTGATCAGGTAGGCGGTGGTCGCCCACGCCTGGAGGGTCTGGCCGTGCAGCTCGTCCGCGATGGTCTTCATGGCCGTGGCCACGATCATCTGGTCGAGCGCGGCCAGGAACATGCCCAGCAGGAGGCCCGACAGGATCGTCAGGATCTGCCGGTGGGTGAGCAGGGCGGCGCCGGGTGGCGGCGCGTCCGCTCGGGTCGTCGTTTCCGACATCAGGTCACTTCTCCCCTTCTGAGCGCGGCCCCAGTCCGCTCTCAGCGATGAAATGCGGCAGCGCCTTCTCGTAGTCCCCCACGAAGCGCTCGAAGTACTCGATGAACCGGAGCCGGTCCTGCGGCTCCCAGTCCGCGAAGAGCCGGACGAGCGCCTGGTTGCGCTGCCGCCGGCGTTCGTCCAGCAGGTGTCCGCCCGCGTCGGTCACGGCCAGCACGCTGGCGCGGCCGTCCTCGGGGTCCGCGCGGCGCTCGACCAGTCCCTCCTTGACCAGCGTCGCCACCTGGCGGCTGACCGTGGACGGATCGGAGAAGACCGCTTCGGCGAGGGCGCTCGACCGCGCGGGCCCGAGCCGGCTCAGCGTCGCGAGCAGGACGAACGACGCCTTGTCCATGCCCGACTTGCTCATGTGCGACGAGACGCAGGCGTGCATCCTGTTCATGCGCACCAGCGCCGTGCCCAGCCGATCGGCCACGACCAGGTCGTCCTCGACCGACACTTCGCCCCCGACTGGCACGACCATGGCACACTCCGTTTGCTTGCACCAACCAACTAGTTGCTGAGTACAAGCATGGACCCTGGGGCGGCGTTGTCGCAAACGGAATACCGGTGACCGGCGTCTCAGGGGTTACCCGCGAGTAAGGTGACCCGCGTGAGCGCTGACCACTCGTTCGTCGCCGACGCGATGAAGCAGGCCGTGCCGTGGGTCAAGACCTCGGGCGTGGAGTTCCCGGAGGTCGCCGGCGACCGCGTGGTCGCCGAACTGCCCGACCGCGAGGAGCTGCGCAACCACGTCGGCGGCCCGCACGCCGCGATGATGTTCGGCGTCGCGGAGACCGCCTCGGGCGCGGTCGTCATGGCCGCGTTCGCGGAGCACCTGGCCAAGGCCACGCCGCTGGTCGTGCGGTCGGAGATCGCCTACCGGAAGCTCGCGCTGGGCGTGCTGCGCGCCGAGGCCGTCCTGGGCCGCCCCGCGGCGGACGTGGTGGCCGAGTTGGAGTCGGGCACCCGGCCGGAGTTCCCGGTGGACGTGACCATCACCGACGCCGAGGGCGTCACGACCGGCGAGATGACCGTCGTCTGGACGTTGCGCCCCAACCGGTGACCGGCCCGTCACCTCGTGTGACACGGGTCGGGCTGTGGGGCGCGCCGTGCTCGGGCGCGGACGTGGTCGCACCCGCACCGGCCCCCGTGCCGCCGCGGGCTCCCGCGCCCGTGCCGCCGGCGCCCGAGCCCGCCCCGCAGCCGGCGCCCCGGCCCGACCCGCCCGCGAACGCCGCCCACTACGCGAACTGCGCCGCGGCCAGGGCGGCCGGAGCCGCCCCCCTGTACGCCGGGCAGCCGGGCTACCGGTCCGCGCTGGACCGCGACGGCGACGGCGTGGCCTGCGAGTAGCCGTGCCACGGGTGACGCGCCGGCGTCCGAGGGCCGGCGCGATCCCGCGGGTCCCCCCGCCGACTAGCGTGCGCGGCATGAAGGTCGACCGCCTGGTGATCGAACCCGACCCGCGCACGGTCCTGGACGCCGCGCGGGAGACCGCGGCGGCCGGTTGCGACGGGTTCTGGGTCGCCGAGACCAAGCACGACCCGTTCGTCGCGCTGTCCCGCGTCGCGGGGACCGTCGACCTGGACCTGGGCACCGCCATCGCGGTGGCGTTCGCCCGCAACCCGATGACGGTGGCCGTGCAGGCCAACGACCTCCAACTGCTCTCGGGCGGGCGCTTCCAGCTGGGCCTGGGCTCCCAGGTCGAACCGCACGTGACCAAGCGGTTCGGCATGCCGTGGTCGCACCCGGCGGCGCGGATGCGCGAGTTCGTGCTGGCGGTCCGCGCGATCTGGCACAGCTGGGCCACCGGCGAGCGCCTGCGGTTCCGGGGCGAGTTCTACGCGCACACGCTCATGACCCCGTTCTTCGACCCCGGACCCAACCCGCACGGCGCGCCGCCGGTCTGGCTGGCGGGCGTCGGCGCGCTGATGACCGAGGTGGCGGGCGAGGTGGCCGACGGCTTCCTGTGCCACGACTTCACCACCGAGCGGTACCTGCGCGAGGTGACCCTCCCCGCCCTGAGCCGGGGCCGGGCACGCGCCGGCAAGCCGCTCGCGGGCCTCGGGATCAGCGGTCCGTCGCTGGTGGCGTGCACCGACGAGGACGTGGCGGCGGTGCGGCGGCGGATCGCGTTCTACGGCTCGACCCCGTCGTACCGCAAGGTCCTCGACCTGCACGGCTGGGGCGACCTGCACGAGGAGCTGCACCGCCTGTCCCGCCGCTCCCGCTGGGACGACATGGCCGGCCTGGTGACCGACGAGGTGCTGCACGCCTTCGCCGTCGTCGGCACGCCGGCCGAGGCCCGCGCCGAGCTGACCCGCCGCTACGGCGACGTGGTCACCCGCGTGGCCGCACCGGTCCTCAGGGCCGGATGAGGTGACGTCCGCTGGGCTCGTCCAGCGTCCAGTGCCGGAACAGCCCGGTACGCCGCCGGACGGAACACCGCACCCAGCGACGTCGCCCCACCCGCGCCGCGAGCACCACGAGCGGCAGCGCGAGAACCGTCATCAGGACCATCGCACCCATCGGCATCACCTCCACGGTGGCAACGACACCCTCACCCACAGCTGACGCCGATGGTGGAAACGTCACCCTGATGGAGCAGTATCAGAGCACTGATGACGAAGAAGGCCCCGGACCGGGGTCCGGGGCCTCCTGATCTCGCGAGCCGCCTGTCGGAATCGAACCGACGACCTGCTCATTACGAGTGAGCCGCTCTGGCCGACTGAGCTAAGGCGGCGAGACGCGACAACTATAGCCCACGCCGGCACCGTCACCTGACCGGGGGTCGGGTCGTTGAACGCGTCGTGACGCCGCCCACAGGGCGTCGCGCGATGCCGCCGCCACCACCGGGAGGTACGACCACATGCGCCTGACGGCCCTGCCCGCCGCCGCCATCCTGGTCGCGCTCGCCGCCTCCCCCGCGTCCGCGCAGCCGACGACCACCCCCGTGCCGGGCCCGAACGACCCCGGTCAGCCCCCCGCGTCCGCCGGGCCGGAGCTCACGACCCACGCGGTCGGCGACGCGGGCACCGGGTTGGCCGTGGTGCGGCTCGCGCCCGAGTCGGCGCCGGCCGGCTCGATCCTGCCCGGCTTCGGCGAGCAGCTGCCCAGGCAGTCGGCGGCGGAGATCGGGGTGGGGCTGGCCGGCGCCCAGGTCAACAGCGAGGCGTTCCTGAGCTACGAGCGGTCGGTGGCACAGGCGTCGCCGCTGGGCTTCGCCGTGCAGGGCCGGGCGCCGCAGACGCCGGGCACGCTCGTGCAGACCGCGTCGCCGGACAACGCCGAGCCGGTCGCGGGAGGTCTCACGCCGCCCGCCACGCCGCTGGACGCGCTGCTCGGGGTGGGCCTCCTCGACGGCTCGGCGCACGCCCGCTGGGACGACGAGCTCGGTCCGTGCGTGAGCCCCCTGGCGGACGCCCGGACCTCGGTGGCGAGCCTCAGCGTGCTCAACGCCATCCCGACGCTGCCCGGCGCCACCGACCTGACCGGCATGCTCACCCAGGACACGCCGAAGCTCGACGCCGCCGCGAAGCAGTCGCTGATCGACGCCGTCAAGGGCCTGGCCGGGCCGCTCAGCCGGCTCGGCGGCCTGCTCTCCGGCACGCCCGACACGGGCGCCACCGGGTCGCTGCTGAGCCTCCCGGAGACGATGAGCGCCCGCTCCACCGTCGAGGTCGTGGACCTCCCCGGCAGCGCCAACAAGGCCGTGAAGTCCACGTCCACGCTCCAGGTCGCGAGCCTGCGGCTGCTCGAGGGCACCCCCGCCGAGATCCGGGTCGACGTGGTGAGCCCGCCCGTGCTGACCGCCCTGTCCACCGGTGACGAGGCCACCTCGAGGGTCGAGTACACCGCGCCCGTGCTCCGGGTCGGCCAGGGCGGCCGGGAGCTGGGCACGATCGACGCGGCCAACCCGAAGCTCGACGTGCCGATCAGCGTCGCCGGCGGGCAGCGGCTCCCCTTGGTCGGCGGCCTGACGGACGCGCTGCCCAGGCTCGACATCGGCGTCCTGCGGCTCCAGGTCGGCCAGCTCAACCAGAAGGGGCAGGCCGTCGACGGCCCGCTCCAGCAGGGCGGCCCCGTGGTGAAGGGGTTCATGCTCGGGGCGACCGCGCGCCTGCTCGACCTCCAGCTGCTCCCGACCGACGCGCTCGGGCTGCCGAACCTGCCTTCGGCGCTGGCGCAGGTGTCCCTGGGTGAGCAGATCGTGCGCGCGGCCGCCCCGGCCGGCGGCGTGGTGTGCGCCGCGCCGCCCGCCCGGCCCGGTGGCGGCGCCCAGGCCGGACCGGCGCCGGGCACGCCGCAACTGGCCTACACGAGCGCGGCGTACAAGACGGTACCGATCTTCTGGACCGGTACCGCCCTGCTGATGCTCGGCGTCGTCCTGGTGGCCGCGCTGCCGAACGGGCGGCGCGGGAAGGCGCGCGGCGGTTCCGGCAGGACTTGGAGCAGCCCTTTGTAACGGACCCGGCACCAGCCGAGAAGCACACCGTCGGGGGATTCCGCCACGCCCGGAGGCATCCGATGACCACGCCCGACCTGACGCTGGTCTCGACCGACGGCCCCGAGCCGCTCCAGGCGATCCACGCCACCGCGTTCCAGACCGCCTGGGACGAGCTGACCGCAGCGGGCTGGGCCGTCGCGGGCAGCGCGTACCGCGAGGACGGGACCGACTCGGACGTCACGTTCGAGTACGACCTGCGCACCGACGCGGGCGGCGACCTGTCCATGCTGTTCTCGATCGACCACCGCGGCGCGCACACCGTGTCGCTGCGGTTCGCCGTCCCGGAACGGGTGCGGCTGTCCGAGGGGTCGGTCGCCACCCTGCACCGGGCGACGGCCGCCGTGACCGCCGCGGTCCGCTCGGCGGGCCTGCCCGTCAGCCCCGCTGGAGGTGCGTGAGCATCGCCTCCACGGCGATCCTCGGCTTCACGTTGCGCTCCAGCGCGGTGCGGCAGCCCAGCACTGCCTCCAGCCGGCGCAGGGTGGACTCCGGCGTCCACGACGACGCGGCCGTGCGCACGTCACCGGCCCGGTCCGGGTGGTTGAGCGTCGCCGCCGCGCCCGTCGCGGTGACCAGCACGTCCCGGTAGAACGCGGCCAGGTCGACCAACGCCTGGTCCAGCGAGTCGCGCTGCGTGCGGGTGGCCCGCGACTTCTGGCGCTTCTCCAGGTCCTTCAGCGCGCCCTTGGCCCCCCGGGTGGCCGCCGCGGTGCCCTTGCCGGTGCCACCCGCGCCCATCGCCGTCTCCAGCGCCTCCCGCTCGGCCACGTCGCGGCCCTCGGTCGCGGTCAGCGCGTCACCCTCGGCGGCCGACACGAGCTGGTCGGCGCAGGTGAAGACGTCCGCCGGGCGCTTCAGCGCCAGCGGGATGCGCAGCACCGACTCGCGCCGCTCCCGCGCGGTCCCCTCGGTCGCCAGCCGCCGCGCCCGCCCCACGTTCCCGCCGCACACCGACGCGGCCCACGACGCCACGTCCGGCGCGACGCCCTCGTCCTCCAGCGCCGACGCGATGGCCGCCGGCCGGGGCGTGCCCAGGGACACGACGCGGCACCGGGACCGGATGGTCACCGACACGTCGTCCGGGTGGCCAGACGGGGCGCACAGCAGGAACACCGTGCGCGCCGGCGGCTCCTCCACGGCCTTGAGCAGCGCGTTCGCCGCGCCCTCGGTCAACCGGTCGGCATCGGCGATGATCACCACCTGCCAGCGCCCGGTCGTGGGCCGCCGCGCGGACACCTGCACCAGCGCCCGCATGTCGCCCACCGAGATCGACAGGCCCTCGGGGGCGACCACCCGCACGTCGGAGTGCGTCCCGGCCAGCGCGGTGTGGCACCCGGCGCACGTGCCGCAGCCCGGCCGGTCGTCGGTGGTCGTGCACTGGAGCGCCGCCGCGAACGCCCGCGCGGCGACCGACCGGCCCGACCCGGGCGGGCCGGTGAACAGCCAGGCGTGCGTCATCGCGCCCGGCGCGGGCGTGCCGCCCGCCACGATCGAGGCAGCGGCCTCCGCGGCCGCCGACAGCACGGCGACCGCCTCGGGCTGACCGACGACACCCGCCCAAGCACCACCACGGTTCACGGCGCCGACCGTACCGAGCCGCTACGACGTTTCCGCCACCGGCCGCGACACCGTCCCGGCCCGCCTCGACAGCAGGGGCAGCAGCGCCGACGACACCCGCTCGGCCACCTCGTCCTCGGTGCCGTCGCCGTCGACCACCAGGTACCGCTCGGGATCGGCGGACGCCATCTCGGTCAGCAGCCGCTGCACCCGCCAGTGGTGCTCGACGGTCTCCAGCGCCCCGCCCGACGCGCGGCCCTCGGCGGGCGTGCGGTCCAGCAGCACCGTCACGTCCGGCCGCAGCCGCCCGGTGGCCCAGTCGACCAGGCCCTCGATCTCCCGGGGCTCGACGCTGCCGGCCGCGCTGAAGTGCGCCAACGGGCTGTCCACGTACCGCTCCATGACGACGATCGCGCCCTCGTCCAGCGCCGGTCGCACCTCGCGCTCGACCACGTCCGCGCGCACCGCGGCGGCGACCAGGGCGTGCGCCCGCACCCCGGCGAGGTCGGCCGTGGTCAGCAGGTTGCGCAGCCGCTGCTCGTCCAGGTCGGGGTCGGAGGCCAGCAGCACCTGCCGCCCGTCCTCCCGCAGCGCGTCGGCCAACCGCCGCGCCTGCGCCGCCGTGTCCTGCCGCGTGTAGCCCTCGACGGCGATCAGCACGCCGCCCTTGCGCCGCCCGCGCCCCCGCAGCGCCGCCATCAGGTCGGACAGGATCGGCTCGGAGCGCCGGTCGTCCATCTGCCGGTAGGCGATCAGCCCGAGCAGGGCGGCCAGCAGGCCGGCGCCGAACATCACCGGCCGCGTCCCGTCCACCTGCATCGGGTGGTCGAAGACCGTGACCGTGCGCGTCTTCACCAGCGTGACCAGCAGCGGGGCCGCCGCGGAGGACGCGAACAGCACCACCTTGAGCAGCGTCTGCACCAGCGCCACGACCCGGCCGCGCATCGCGTCCTCGACCCGCGAGCCGATGATCGTCAGGCCGGTCAGGAACGCCATGCCCGCCGACGCGCCCACGAACGCCACCGCGATCAGCGCGACCCACAGGTGCGGCGCGAAGGCGACCAGCACCAGGCTCAGGCCGGCGACCACGATCGTGACGCCGAACAGCCGTTCGTAGGACAGCCGGCGCGCCATCCGGGGCGCCGTCGCCATGCCGACCGCGAGGCCCGCGAACACGGCCACGAACAGCAGGCCGAACGTCGAGTCGCCGCCGAGCAGCGAGTTCGAGTACGTCTTGGCCGTGCCGATCACCGCGCCGGCCGCCGCGAACGCGCCGATCATGCCGACGACCAGGCCGCGGACCAGCGGCGTGCGGCCGGCGTACTTCATGCCGTCGCTCATCATGGCGAAGAACCCGGGTGCCTCGCCCTGCTCGCGCCGCCGCCTGTTGGCGGTCGCGATGCGGCCCGACAGCTCGGGGATGCGGGTCGCCACCAGGATGGCCGAGGTCACGTACAGCGCGCCGTTGACCATGACCGCGATGGTCGCGATCCGGAAGTCCAGGTCGGTGCTCTGGAGGTGCAGGTAGCCGGGGATGCCGGAGATGATCGAGTACAGGCCCGCGCCGGAGATCACCGAGATGCCGTAGGTCATCACCAGGCCGAGCTGGTTGGCCGTCTCCACCTGGTCGGGCCTGCGCAGCAGGTTCGGCACAGCCGAGTCCTTGGCGGGGATCCAGAGCATCGCGCAGCAGCCGACGAGGAAGTTCGCGACGAACAGCCACCACGCCGTGCCGACCAGCGCGATCGAGATGAACAGCCCGCCGCGGAGCAGGTCGCACACCATCATGATCTTGCGCCGGTCGAACCGGTCCGCCAGGACGCCGCCCAGGGGGGCGAACAGGATGCCCGGGAGCAGCTGCGTCAGCACCACCAGGCTCAGCGAGAAGTTCTGCCACTGGTAGCTGTCCATCAGCTTCGTGACCAGGCCGGTCAACGCCAGCAATGACAGCCAGTCACCGACGCTGCACAGGTAGGTGACACCCCAGAGCCTGCGGAACGGCCGGATCGCCAACACGCTGCGAATCCGGTGGCTGGTCGAAGCAGCTGTGCCGCCTTCTCGGATGGTGCTCACCCCCGCCGTTGTTGCAGGCCATCAGGTTAGCCGGGGCAGTTCACCCGGATGACCCCCTCCACCATTCGGGTGACCGAAGCGAGATCATCGGAACAGGTCGACCACGGCGTCGATGATCGCACGCACCACCGGGAACAGCAGCGCGCCGAGCCCACCGAGCACGACCAGGAACGCGACCAGCCCGCCCCGGCCCTTCTCCCCCGCGCCCACCCGGGCCCGCCCCGGCGGCGCGTGCACCACGGGCGCCCGCCCGCCGGTGGCCGGGGCCCGCCGCGCCCGCCGCACGACCGGGGCCGCCACCACGGCCGACGGTCGCACCACCCCGGGGGGCACCACCGCAGGAGGCACCACCGGGGGTGGCACCACGACCGGCGTCACGGCCTCCGGCCGGAGCACCGCCTCACCGGTCACCAACCCCGCCAGGGGGTCGGTGAACAGGCGCGGGGGCGGCGGCTCCCCCGTCCCGTCGGGTCCGAACTCGACGCCGTCCACCGCCACCCCCCACCAGGGCTCCGTCAGCCCTTCGCCTTCGCCGGTGCCTTCTTCGCGGGCGCCTTCCTGGCCGGGGCCTTCTTCGCGGGCGCCTTCTTCTTCGGCGCGGGCCCCTTGGCCCGCTTCTCGGCCAGCAGCTCGGAGGCCCGCTCGTCGGACAGGCCCTCGACGCTGTCGGACTTGCGCAGCGACGCGTTGGTCTCGCCGTCCGTCACGTACGGGCCGAACCGGCCCTCCTTGACCACCATCGGCTTGCCGGACACCGGGTCCTCGCCCAGCTCCTTCAGCGGCGGCGCGGCGGCGGCCCGACCCCGCTTCTTCGGCTCCGCGTAGATCTTCAGCGCCTCGTCCAGGGTCACCGTGAACAGCTGGTCCTCGCCGGTCAGCGACCGCGAGTCGGTGCCCTTCTTCAGGTACGGGCCGTAGCGGCCGTTCTGCGCGGTGATCTCGGCGCCGGTCTCCGGGTCCTTGCCGACCACCCTCGGCAGCGACAGCAGCCGGAGCGCGTCGTCCAGCGTCACCGAGTCCAGGGACATGGACTTGAACAGCGAGCCCGTCCTCGGCTTGACCGCCTTCTTGCCGTCCGGCGGCTCCGGCAGCACCTCGGTCACGTACGGCCCGAAGCGGCCCTCCTTGGCCACGATCTCGTGCCCGCTGACCGGGTCGACCCCGAGCGAGCGACCCTCCTGCGGGGTGGAGAACAGCTTCTCCGCGACCTCCCGGTCCAGCTCGTCCGGCGGCAGGTCGTCGGGCAGGTTCGCCCGCTGCGCGGTGACCTCGCCGTCGGGACCGCCGACCTCGCGCTCCAGGTACGGCCCGTACCGGCCGACCCGGACCACCACGGTCCGCCCCTCGTCGTCGGCGAACAGCGGGATCGAGTTGACCTCGCGGGCGTCGATCTCCTCGACGCTCGACCCGACCAGCTTCTTCAGCCCACCGGACCGCCCCACGGACGACTCCGGCCCCACGTTCCCGCCGAAGTAGAACCCGGACAACCAGGTCGTGCGCTCCTGCCGGCCGGCGGCGATGCCGTCCAGCTCGTCCTCCAGCGCGGCCGTGAAGTCGTAGTCGACCAGCCGGCCGAAGTGCTGCTCCAGCAGCCCGACCACGGCGAACGCCACCCACGAGGGCACGAGCGCCGAGCCCTTCTTCCACACGTAACCGCGGTCCTGCACGGTGCTGATGATCGAGGCGTACGTCGAGGGCCGCCCGATCCCCAGCTCCTCCATCGTCTTGATCAGCGACGCCTCGGTGAAGCGCGGCGGGGGCGACGTCGAGTGCCCGTCCGCCGACAGCTCGGCCGCCTGCACGACCTGGTCCTTGACCAGCTGCGGGAGGCGCGACTCGGCGTCGTCGGACTCGCCGCCCGCCTCCGAGTCCACCGTCTCCACGTACGCCTTGAGGAAGCCCGCGAACGTGATCGTCCGGCCCGACGAGGCGAACGTGACGGCCTCGCCCCCGGCGGTCCGGCCGGTGATCCGCACGGACGTCGTGTTGCCCCGCGCGTCGGCCATCTGCGAGGCGATGGTCCGCTGCCAGATCAGCTCGTAGAGCTTGAACTCGTCGGACTCCAGCTCCCGGGCGACCTGCCCCGGCGTGCGGAACACCTCACCGGCGGGGCGGATGGCCTCGTGCGCCTCCTGCGCGTTCTTGACCTTGCGGGTGTACTGCCGGGGCGCGCTCGCCACGTACTGCGACCCGTACAGCTCCGTCGCCTGGGCCCGCGCCGCCGAGATGGCGGTCTCCGACAGCGTCGTGCTGTCGGTGCGCATGTAGGTGATGTAGCCGTTCTCGTAGAGCTTCTGCGCCGTGCGCATGGTCCGGTCGGCCGAGAAGCGCAGCTTGCGCCCGGCCTCCTGCTGGAGGGTCGAGGTCATGAACGGCGCGTACGGCTTGCGCGTGTACGGCTTCTCCTCGACCGAGGACACCGTCATCGACGCGTTGACCAGGCCGTTCGCGATGGTCCGCGCCTGCGCCTCGTCGAGCACCCGCACCTCGGACCCGGCCTTCAGCCGACCGTCCGAGCCGAAGTCGCGACCGACCGCCAGCCGCACCCCGTCCACCGCGACCAGCCGCGACGCGAACGTCCGCGGCGAGGCGTCGGCCCCCGCGTCCATCGTCGCCGACACGTCCCAGTACGACGCGGTCACGAACTTCATCCGCTCGCGCTCCCGCTCGACCACGATCCGGGTCGCCACGGACTGCACGCGGCCCGCCGAGAGCTTCGGCATGACCTTCTTCCACAGGACCGGGCTGACCTCGTAGCCGTACAGCCGGTCGAGGATGCGGCGCGTCTCCTGCGCGTCGACCAGGTCCTGGTCCAGGTCGCGCGGGTTGGCGGCCGCGGCCAGGATGGCGGGCTCGGTGATCTCGTGGAACACCATCCGCCGGACGGGGACCTTGGGCTTCAGGGTGTCCAGCAGGTGCCAGGCGATGGCCTCGCCCTCGCGGTCGCCGTCCGTCGCCAGGTACAGCTCGTCGACGCCCTTGAGCAGCTCCTTCAGCTCCGCGACGGTCGACCTCTTGTCCGGCGTGACCACGTAGAGCGGCTCGAAGTCGTGGTCCACGTCCACGCCCAGCCGCGCCCACGGCTGCCCCTTGTACTTGGCGGGCACGTCCGCGGCGCCCCGGGGGAGGTCCCGGATGTGCCCCTTGGACGACTCCACGACGAAGCCGTTGCCGAGGTAGGACGCGATCTTGCGCGCCTTGGCGGGCGACTCGACGATCACCAACCGCCGATTGCCGCTCGCCGCTCCCCCGCTTGCCTTCTTCGCCCGTGTCGATCCAGCCACGCCGTCCCGCTCTCTTCGAACACTGTGTCCCGACCCGCCAGTGTGCACTGTCCTTTGTCGCCGCCGGGGCAGCCCTGGTCCGGACAGGGTGACACAACTGTGCCTGATCATCCGCCAGGAGGAGGCGCTACGCAGCCGGCCAAGTGCGCTCGGCGACCCCGTGCGGCGCACGTCCGACCAGCTCCGCGAGCCGTTCGAGCCGCCGGCGACCGACGACGCGCAAAGCCGGTCCCCCCGCTTTCTCCGCCAAGAGTGTCGAGGGCAGGCCCGACGTGGCCAACGCTTTTCGCAACACCTCGTGCGTGTCGGGCGCCGCCGGGTCCAGGCCCAGGAAGTACCCCGACTCGATCCACCGGCCGGACGCGAGCGCCCACAACCGCAGCACCCCGCCGTCCAGCGCGAACCCGTCCGGCACCGCCTTGCACCCGTCGACGAGCCACTGACCCGCCAACCCGGTCAGGTCGGTCCGAAAAGCGGTGGTGACCTGCAACGACTCCTCGACGAGCTCGACCCGGGCCTGCACCCCGCGCTCCCCCAGCGCGGCCTCCACGGCGGCCGCGCGGGCCCGGTTGTCCACCCCGACCGACACCCGGGCCGCCCGACCGCGCGCGAACCCCAGCACCTGGCCGGGCCCGCACAGCAGGCCGGCCAGGTCACCGACGCAAGGCTGCCTGGCCTCGGCCGAGAAGAAGGACAGTTGCCCCACGGCCCAGCAGCGTAGAACACACGTTCGACCTCGGCCAGTCGCCGAACGACTGAACCGATGCCCCCGTCGGGAACGCCGACGACAACAGCGCCGGCAGTTCACCCGATTGCCGGCGCTGTTGTTCAACCGAATGGCGCAGGACGCCGTCAGCCGCCCAGCGACGCCATCTTCTCCTGGAGGGCCACGCACTGGGGCGCCTTCGTGAACGCCTCACCCAGCTGCGGGTCGTCCTGCAACTTCTTGATCTGCTCCTGGAGCTTGGACGGGTCGGCCTGGTCCCCGCCCAGCTGCTCCAGCTTCGTGGCGAACTCCGGGTCGGCCGGGTCCAGCGCGGCCAGGTCGGTGCTGACCTCGGTGAGCGTCTCCCCCGACTCGGTGAAGAACTTCACCAGCTCGTCGTGCAGGGCCTGGGCCTCCGCCGTGGGCGCGCCGAGGTCCTCCAGCTCCTCGCCCGCCCGGGTCAACGCCGGGGCGGCCTTGGAGCTGTAGTCGAGCAGCGCGGCCTTCTGCACGGCCGGGTCGTCGGCGCCGCCCTCGAACATGGTCTTGAGCAGGGACATCACACCGTCGATCGTCGGCCCGATGCCCTCGCAGAACGTCCCCGTCCACTCGACCGGGTCGGCCGAGGCCGCCGGCGCCGACGAGGTGGTCGACGTGGCGGACCCTGTCGTGGACCCCGCCGTGCCACTCCCGGACCCACCACCGCACGCAGCGCTCACGAGCACAGCGGCGAAAACGCCCGCGAGCGCGACACGATGCTTCACAATCCCCCCAAAAGAATCGGCAAGAGACCGAGCAACCTACTACGTGGTGGGTACCGCCGAACCCGTGGGAGTCAACCTCCGCAGCCCCTGGCACGCGCCCGCCTTCTCCGCCGCCGCCGTCAGCTCGGGCGACGCGTCCAACGCCTTCAGGGGCTCCACGAACGCGTCCAGGCGCGCGATGGCGTCACCGGCGGCCTGCAACCCGCCCGTCTGGTCGTTCGCGTCCGCCGCGTCCAGCGCGGCCTTGGCGTCGGAGAAGTTCCTGGCGATGTCGGTGAACGTCGTCGCCATGGCCCCGACCTGCTCGTCCCCACCGGCCACCGGCGACGGCCCGACCTCCCGCAGCCTGGTCGCGGTCTGGTCGTAGGCGTCGGCCATCTGCCCCATGTAGGCGGCCATCTCGGCCTTGAGCACGGCCGGGTCGCCCGCGTCGAGCCGCGGCGGCGTCTTGGTCGCCGTCACGAACGTGGACGCCGCGGTGCACACCTTGTCCATGTAGGCGACCGCCGGGTTGTCCCGGGCGTCGGCCGACGAGGGCGCGGGCGCTCCCGGACCACCGCCGGACGAACACCCTGCGGCCAACACCGCAACCGCGACCAGCACAGACAGCCTCATCGAGTGGCTCCCAACATCTCGGTCATCGCACCCAGTGTGCCCCCGACCGGACCAATGGGCACGAACAGGAGCGGGGCGCCCCGGAGGACGCCCCGCTCTTCCGGCCCTCGGCGCTACGCGGCGCCGTTGGCCACCGAAGCACCTTCGGAGGAGACCGACGTGGGCCCGGCGGGCGGCTCGTCCGAGATGGCGGTACCCCGCCGCTTCGACACCACCACGGCCACCACGATCACCAGGGCGGCCACGATCGCGATCGCGTACCGCACCCCGGGCGACGCGTCCGCGCCCACCGAGAACGTGACGATCGCCGGCGCGATCAGCACCGAGACCAGGTTCATGACCTTGATCAGCGGGTTGATGGCCGGACCGGCGGTGTCCTTGAACGGGTCGCCGACGGTGTCGCCGATGACCGTCGCCGCGTGCGCGTCCGACCCCTTGCCGCCGTGGTTGCCGTCCTCGACGAGCTTCTTCGCGTTGTCCCAGGCGCCACCGGAGTTGGCCAGGAACACCGCCATCAGCGTGCCGGTGGCGATCGCGCCGGCCAGGTACCCGGCCAGCGGCCCGACACCCAGGCCGAAGCCCACCGCGATCGGGGCCATGACCGCCAGCAGACCCGGCGTGGCCAGCTCGCGCAGCGAGTCGCGCGTGCAGATGTCCACGACGCGGCCGTACTCGGGCTTCACGGTGCCGTCCATGATCCCGGGGTTCTCCCGGAACTGCCGCCGCACCTCGAACACGATCGCGCCCGCCGCCCGCGTCACCGCGTTGACGGCCAGGCCGGAGAACATGAACACCACGGCCGCGCCGATCAGCAGGCCGACCAGCACGTTCGGCGCGAACGACACGAAGTCGGAGTCGTTGAACGAGGCTCCCACGCCCCGCAACGCCTTGTCGATCGCGTCCCGGTACGAGCCGAACAGCGCGGTCGCGGCCAGCACGGCCGTCGCGATCGCGATGCCCTTCGTGATGGCCTTCGTCGTGTTGCCCACCGCGTCCAGCTCGGTGAGGATCTGCGCGCCCTCGCCGTCGACGTCACCGGACATCTCGGCGATGCCCTGCGCGTTGTCGGAGACCGGGCCGAAGGTGTCCATGGCCACGATGACGCCGACCGTGGTCAGCAGGCCGCAGCCGGCCAGGGCCACCGCGAACAGCGCCACGATCGCCGAACCGGACAGCAGGAACGCGCCGTACACCGCGCCGCCGATGACCAGCGCCGTGTAGACGGCCGACTCGAAGCCGACCGAGATGCCGGACAGGATGACGGTCGCCGCACCGGTCAGCGAGGTCCGGCCGACCTCCTTGACCGGCTTGTGCTCGGTGCCGGTGTAGTAGCCGGTGAGCCACAGGATGACGCCGGCCAGCAGGATGCCGATGATCACGGCGATGGTGGCGATCAGCGCCGGGTTGCCGCTGGTGCTCGCGTCCGTGGACGCGCCGGCGAGGTTCAGGTTGGCGAAGGAGCTGGGCAGGTAGACGAACGCGGCCACCGTGCACAGCACGGCGGAGATGCCCGCCGAGATGTAGAACGAGCGGTTGATCGCGGACAGGCCGTTCTCGCCGGTGCGCGCGCGGGTGATGTAGACGCCCACGATCGCCGTCAGCACGCCGATCGCGGGCACGATCAGCGGGAACAGCAGGCCCTGCGTGCCGAACGCGGCCGTGCCCAGGATCAGCGACGCCACCAGCGTCACCGCGTAGGACTCGAACAGGTCCGCGGCCATGCCGGCGCAGTCGCCGACGTTGTCGCCCACGTTGTCGGCGATCGTCGCGGCGTTGCGCGGGTCGTCCTCGGGGATGCCCTGCTCGACCTTGCCGACCAGGTCGGCGCCGACGTCCGCGGCCTTGGTGAAGATGCCGCCGCCGACGCGCATGAACATGGCCAGGAGGGCGGCGCCGAAGCCGAAGCCCTCCAGCACCTTGGGCGCCTGACCGGCGTAGACCAGCACGACCAGGGCCGCGCCGAAGAGGCCGAGGCCGACGGTGAACATGCCGACCACACCGCCGGTGCGGAACGCGATCCGCATGGCCTTCTCCCGGCCACCCGCTTCCTTGGCCGCGGCGGCGACGCGCACGTTCGCGCGGGTCGACAGCCACATGCCGAGGTAGCCGATGATCGCCGAGAAGACCGCGCCGACGATGAAGAACAGCGACCTGCCGATGCGCTCGCCGAGGTCTTCGGCCGGGAGCGCGAACAGCAGCACGAACACGACGACCACGAAGATGCCGAGCGTGCGGAACTGCCGGTTGAGGTAGGCCGCCGCGCCCTCCTGGACCGCCCTGGCGATGTCCTGCATCTTGGAGGTGCCCTGGCCCGCGGCCAGCACCTCGCGAAGCAACACGTAACCGACGGCCAGGGCGGCCAGCGCGACCACGGCGACCACGGCCACGAGGCCGCGATCACCTCCGGAGAGCTCGAGGCCCTCCGCGAGGAATTGCCGGGACATCCGTCCTCCTGGTGAGTTTTCCTAACCCAACTTCGGGCACACCCCGTTATGTGAGGCGGGTCACTCACGCGACTGTCAGCCCCGACACGACGTGATGCACCCCTCATTGGATGCGATAGCGGCGGAGTCTATTCATAGCGCGCAAGGAGACAACGGCCCGCTCCGATCCGTACACACACCGTTATCCGCGCAGGAAGCGAAAGCCACGTCGCCCCGGTGCGCGGAAGTGGTGGGCGGAGCCGGTATGCGGGGGTGCGGCGCGTGGTGCGAAGCTCGGGTGCGTGGTGAACCAGGGACGTCGTCTGCTGGACCGGGTGCTCGCCGGGGTCCCGGTCGGTGAATCCCCGCTGACGCACAGCGAGGACCTGCCCGCGCAACCCGCCCGCCACGCGCCGTGGCCGTCCTGGGCCTCGCCCGACGTGGTGTCCGCGCTGGTCGACCGCGGTGTGCGGGAACCCTGGCGGCACCAGGCGCAGGCGGCGGACCTGGCGCGCGCCGGCGAGCACGTCGTCGTCGCCACCGGCACCGCCTCGGGGAAGTCGCTCGCGTACCAGCTCCCGGTGCTCACGGCGCTCGTCGACAACCCGAGGGCGACCGCCCTCTACCTCTCGCCCACCAAGGCGCTCGGCGCGGACCAGCTCCGGTCCGTCACCTCGCTGGGCCTGCCCGGCGTCCGCGCCGCCCCGTTCGACGGCGACACGCCGATGGCGGAGCGCGACTGGGTCCGGGCGCACGCGAACTGGGTGTTCACCAACCCCGACATGCTCCACCGGGGCGTGCTGCCCCACCACGCACGCTGGATCAGGTTCCTGCGCGGGCTGTCGTACGTCGTGGTCGACGAGTGCCACACGTACCGGGGGGTCTTCGGCTCGCACGTGGCGCTGCTGATGCGCCGCCTGCGGCGGATCGCGAACCGCTACGGCGCCGACCCCGTGTTCGTGCTGGCCTCCGCCACCGTCGCCGACCCGGCGGCCTCCGCCTCCGCCCTCCTCGGCCTGCCCTGCACCGCCGTCACCGACGACGGCTCGCCCCGCGCGGCCCGCACGGTCGCCCTGTGGGAACCGCCCCTGCTGGACGACCTGGAGGGCGAGAACGGCGCCCCGGTCCGCCGCTCCGCGGGCGCGGAGACCGCCCGCATCCTGGCCGACCTCGTCGTCGAGGGCGCGCGCTCGCTCGCGTTCGTCCGCTCCCGCGTGGGCGCCGAGCTGACCGCCTTGGGCGCCCGCCGCGTGCTCGCCGAGGTCGACCCGGAGCTGGCGGGCCGGGTCGCCGCCTACCGCGGCGGCTACCTGCCCGAGGAGCGCCGCGCCCTGGAGCGGGCGGTGTCCTCCGGCGACCTGCTCGGCGTGGCCACCACCAACGCCCTCGAACTGGGCGTCGACATCGTCGGGCTGGACGCGGTCGTCGTCGCCGGCTTCCCCGGCACCCTCGCCTCCTTCTGGCAGCAGGCGGGCCGCGCGGGGCGCACGGGCGACTCCGACGCGCTGGTCGTCTTCGTCGCCCGCGACGACCCGCTGGACACGTACCTGGTGCACAACCCGTCCGCCGTGCTGCACACACCGGTCGAGGCGACCGTGCTGGACCCGGCGAACCCGTACGTCCTCGAACCCCAGCTCGCCTGCGCCGCCGCCGAGCTGCCCCTGACGCCCGACTCGCTCGCCGACTTCGGCGGTGACGCGGCGCTCGCCGTGCTCGACGACATGGTGGCCCGCACGGTGCTGCGGCGGCGCCCGAACGGCTGGTACTGGACGTCGCGCGACCGGCCGCACGGCGACGTGGACATCCGCGGCTCGGGCGGTGAGCAGGTCGTGGTCGTGGAGGCCGACTCGGGCCGGATGCTCGGCACGGTCGACCCCGGCGCGGCGCACCGGACCGTCCACGACGGCGCCGTCTACCTGCACCAGGGCGAGTCGTACGTGGTCGACCGGCTCGACCTGGACAGCGGGATCGCGCTGGTGCACGCCGAGCGGCCGGACTGGTCCACGACGGCCCGCGACACCAAGGACATCTCGATCGTCCGCGAGGTCGAGAGGCTGGACTTCGGCGGCGTCACGGTGTGCCTGGGCGAGGTGGAGGTGACCTCGCAGGTCGTCGGCTACCTGCGGAAGCTGTCGTCCGGTCAGGTGGTCGACTCGGTGCCGTTGGACCTGCCCGCGCAGACGCTGCGGACGCGCGCGGTCTGGTACACGGTCTCGGCGGAGTTGCTGGGCAGTGCGCCGGGGGGCGCCGGTCTGGCTCCGGCGCACGTCCCCGGCGCACTGCACGCCGCCGAACACGCGGCGATCGGCCTGCTACCGCTCTTCGCGACCTGTGACCGCTGGGACATCGGCGGGGTCTCGACCGCACTGCACCAGGACACCGGGGAGGCGACGGTGTTCGTGCACGACGGTCATCCGGGGGGTGCCGGGTTCGCCGACCGCGGGTTCAACGCGGTAGTCCCGTGGTTGGTCGCTACTAGGGAGGCCATCGCTGCTTGCGCGTGTCCGGCCGGGTGCCCGTCCTGCGTTCAGTCGCCGAAGTGCGGGAATGGCAACGATCCGCTGGACAAGGCGGGCGGGGTGGCCGTGCTGGACGTCGTGCTCGGGGTTGTCGGGGAGAGGCCCCACGACGTCCGGCACGGCCACGGTGGTCACGACCGGTCGGCGGTGACCAGGTCGTAGTCGGAGGTGGTCCGCGCCTGGAGGAGGGCGTCCTGCACCACGCTCGCGGGGGGCAGGACCCATCCGCAGACCTGGGGCTTGACCCTCCAGTGCACGACACCGTGGTGCGCGGGGGTCGGCGGCAGCGGGACGTACTCGCCGGCGGCGTAGTGCCGGACGTCGTCGTTCACCCGCACGGAGCCGCCGGAGGCGACGAGGAACATCCACCGGCCGGCCGGGGTGGCGACGATCGGGACGGGGTTGCCGGTGGTCCGCAGCGCGACGGCGGCGCGGTGGCCCAGCTCGGCGTTGACCTCGACGGCGTCCACACCGTGGCCGGTGGCCAGCAGGACGCTGTAGGACTGGCCGGCCCACCAGGTGGCGACCTCGTCGGGCTCGGTGCCGACGCGCGCCTCCCAGTCGTGGTGCACGGGGACCGGGCCGTGGTGCTCCAGCCCGTCGCGGCCGGCCCACTGGTCGCCCGCCGGATAGGTGCCCGGCAGCACAGACCACCCGTGCCACGCGAGGGTGACCGCCTCCGCGCGCAGCTCGATGCGGAATGCCCCGCGCCAGCTATCCGACCACTCCATCTTCCGTTCGCCTCCTCTGTCACGACCACGACACCGTGTCGGGCGTTCCTCGACACCGCGTCGGTGCCGCCACTTGAACTAACGCCATGACCGGGGGTTCTGGTAACCCGCAGTTCGACAACTGGTCGATGTGGCACGGCGAGCGCGGCGGCCTCGCGGTGCGGCCGAACGGCGCCAGAACCCCTCATCCGCGCCGAGGCCGCGAATATGCGGTCGTGTGAGTCCGCTCACCGCCGCTGATCGACCGTTCGTCGTGCGGGCCGGTGCTCACCCTTCGGCCGGGCCTGCCCGAGCCCGAGCGCCGGGCGCGCCGAACAACGACCCGCCGCCGCTCACCACCACCTCCACCTCCCAGCCGTCGACCACGCACCCGTCCAGCCGGGCGCCCATCCGCCCGACGACCCGCCCCGCACGCGAGCAGGCCACGTCCACCCCCTCCACCACCCACGAGGCGGCGGCCAGCGCCCCGAGGTCGGCGGCGGCCTCGACGCGGTGGCGGGCGACGACGCCTTCGCCCACCAGCACTCCGACGACCACCAGCGCGCCCCACACGCCCACCACGGCCACCGCGAAGACGGACGCGGCCCCGCGCTCCGCGTCACCGCCCCCCTTCCCGGACACCCGGCTCCACCACCGCGTAAGCCCGAGCCCGCAACTCGACCCCGAACCGGGACACCCACACCTCGACCCACACCCCCGCACCGCCTCCCCCGCCTTCCCGCGCCCCTTCCCCCGCCCGCTCCCACCGCACCTCGAACGAGGCCCCTCCCGGCGCGACGACGTCCACCACCCCGCGGGCCAGCCCTTCATCGCCACGGGCGACAACCCGGGCCACCTCCCGAGCCGCGTCCGTGCACCGAACCTGCCCGACCACCGCCATCACGGCCCCGACCCCGAGCGCCAGCACCACGACCAACCCGCACACGGCGACCGCGGCCTCGACCGTCACCGCCCCGCGATCCCCGAGCCGACACGCGCCCCGGCGACGGCCCCTCCCGCGCTCCCCCGCTCCCCGCGTCCCTCGGCGACCGCTCACAGGCCCACCGTGAAGGCCTGTTCCAGCAACCCCCGCACCGCGTCCACGACCCAGTCGCCGTTGACGATCCCGTAGAGCACCATCGCCAACCCCGCGGCGGCCAACGTGCCGATCGCGTACTCGGCCGTCGACATCCCCTCGTCTCCCAACACCCTGATCCCTCCACTGTGGACAATCACCAGCTCTTCCCCACCTTCCCGATCAGACCGATCACCACGGGCGCGACACCCAGGCACAGGAACGCCGGCAGGAAGCACAGCGCCAACGGCCCCGCCACCAGCACGGCCGCCCGTTGCGCACGCGCCTCGGCCCGGTCGGCGACAGTCGCCCTGGCCTCCGCGGCCAGGTCCGCGGCGGCCCCCGCCAGGGCCGCGCCCGACCTCGCGGTCCGCCGGGCGGCGCGGGCCAGCGGAGCCGTGTCCGGGTGGCGCAGGGCGCCCGCCCAGGCCGTCACCGGGTCCGCGCCCAGGTCCAGCAAATCGCCGACCTCCCGGAGGCGCTCGGCCGCTCCCGGCGGGACGCCCGCCAGGACGGCGTGCACCGCCCGGGCCACCGGGAGCCCCGCCCGCAGCGCCGCGGCCAGGAGGTCCCAGGTCGCCGCCTGCGCGAACGGGTCCGGCGGGCGGGCCCTGGACTTGCGGGGCCGCCGGCGCGGCGGCCTCACCCTGGCGCTCGCGGCGGACCGGACCGGGAACACGACCAGCGCCAGCGCCAGCAGGAACGCGCTCACGCGACCACCTGCCTCGTCAGTCGCCCGCTCCACCGCAGTCCGCCGCAGATCAGCAGCGCACCGACCACCAGCAGGACCTGGCCGACAGCGGTGCCGGCGAGCACGGCGAGCGGCCCGGCTCCGCTCGCCTCGCCCAGCAGGACGCCGAGCAGCGGCAGGCCGGCCAGGACCGCCGCGCTGGCCCGTGGACCCGCCATGCGCGCGTGCACCTGCCTGGTGAACGCGGTGCGGCGGCCCAGGTCCCGGCGCACCGCGTCGAGCACGTCGGCCAGCGGCACGCCGTGGTCCGCGGACAACCGCCACGCCCTGGCGAGGTGGTGGGCGTCCGGGAAGCCGGCCAGGGCCGCCTCCACGTCACCGCCCCGAGCCGACGTGGCCGCGATGGCGCGCAGGACGTCCCTCGCGGGTGGCTCGGCGTCCTCGGCCGCCCCGGTCGCGGCGTCCGCCGGGTGGGCGCCCGAGCGCAGCTCCGCGACGAAACCGCCCAGGCCGTCCGCCAGCGCGCCCGTCGCCCGGAGCCGGTCGCGTTGCCGCGCGGTGTCGCGGTGCACGCGCCACGCGGTCGCGGCGAGCGCCGCGCCCGCGATCGCGCCCCCGACGCCCGCCGGCAGGCCGAGCGCCACGCCCGCCACGAGCACCGCGAGTCCCGTGGGTGCGGGGACCCGGCGGCGGATCGACCGGCGGCGCGGACCGGTCAGCCGCCGGCGGGCCGAGGTCGACGGCACCAGCAGCACGGCCGAGGCCAGCAGCACGGCCGAGGCCAGCAGCACCGGGGCCGGCAGCACCGGGGCCGGCAGCGGGAGGGTCGGCGGCGCGAGGGTCGGGAGCAGGCCGCTCACGTCCACCCCACCAGGGACTTGAGCTCCTCGCCCGCCTCCTGCCAACCGCCGTCGCGGTGCCATGCCGGGACCACCGCCGGCCGTCCGTCCCGGTGGCCCAGGACGCCGACCTCGGCCAGGTGCCGGGTGCCGTCGGCGGCGCGGCGCACGTGCAGCACGACCTTGACCGCGGCGGCGAGCTGGCTGTGCAGCGCGGCCCGGTCGAGCCCGCCCGAGGCGGCCAGCGCCTCCAGCCTCGCGGGCACCTCGGCGGGCGAGTTCGCGTGCAGGGTGCCCGCGCCGCCGTCGTGGCCGGTGTTCAGGGCGGACAGCAGCTCGCACACCTCGGCGCCGCGCACCTCGCCGACCACGATCCGGTCGGGGCGCATCCGCAACGCCTGGCGGACCAGGTCGCGCAGCGTCACCTCGCCCGCCCCCTCGACGTTCGGGCCGCGGGCGAGCAGCCGGACGACCTGCGGGTGGTCCGGTCGCAGCTCCCCCGCGTCCTCCACGCAGACCACGCGCTCGTGGTGCGGCACGCAGCCCAGGAGGGCGGCGAGCAGCGTCGTCTTCCCGGACCCGGTGCCCCCGACGACCAGGAACGCCTGGCGCGCCCGCACGATCGCCCGCAGCAGCTCGGCGGTGGGCCCGTCGAACGTGCCGCACGCCTGCAACGCGGCCAGGTCGTGCGCCGCCGGTCGGAGCACGCGCAGCGACAGGCAGGTGGACGGCGCGATCGGCGGCAACACGGCGTGCAGGCGCACCGCGCCGGGCAGCCACCCGTCGACGTACGGCGCGGCGTCGTCCAGCCGCCGCCCGGCCACCGCCGAGAGCCGTTGGGCGAGCCGTCGGACGGCAGGTTCGTCGGGGAAGCAGATCCCGGTCCGGCGCAGGCCGCCGACACCGTCCACCCACACCTGGTCCGGCGCGGTGACGAGGACGTCGGTGGTGTCCGGGTCGCGCAGCAGCGGTTCGAGGAGCCCCGCCCCGACGAACTCCTGCCGCAGCACCGCGAGCGCCCGCTGGACGTCCTCGTCCCCGAGGACCCCGCCCGCCTCGCAGCGGACCGCCTCGGCGACCGCGGCGGACGTCAGGTCGCCGCTCCCGTTGGCCAGCCTCAGCCGGACGCGCTCCACGAGATCGCTCATCGCGCACCCCACCGGGACCGGAGCCGGGTGGAGCGGACCCGGACACCGCCTACCGCTTCGCGAGGCAGCCTCGGCCACGGCACCGGCTGCCCGGGTGGCGCTCCCCCGCGCACCGCCGGGTCACCGGGGGACCCCGCCGGCCCGGCACCGCACGGGTCGGGATCGGCGGGCTTCCCGCCGCCGGGCCCGGTCGGGCGGTAGGTGCGGAAGGTCGAGGGCGGTCGGTGGTTGGGGTGGGCGGTCAGGAACGGCTTCGGGCCGGTGGTGCCGGCAGTGGTCGATCCGGCAGTGGTCGGGCCGGTGGACATCGGGTCGGCGCACATCGGGTCGGCTGCCTCCGGGTCAGTGGTCATTGAGGGCCGCCAGGACTTCCCGGGCGGCCTTGGCCAGCGGGCCGCGCGTGGTGCCGGGGAAGCGGCCCTGGTCGAGCGCCGCGGCCAGGCGGCGTTCCGGGCGCATGCTGGTGAGCAGCGGGAGGTCGACCGCTTCGGCCACCTCGTCGCTGGTCAGACCGCCGGGGGAGGGGCCGCGCACGACGGCCCGCAGCCGAACGCCCCGGTCGGCCACCTGGTCGACCAGGGGCTGCGCGGCCATACACGCCTTGACGTCGGCGGGCACCACCATGACCGCCAGGTCGGCCCGGTCGAGCGCCGCGCACGCGGCGGCGGTGAGCTGGCGCGGGACGTCGCACACGACGGTGCCGCCCGCGCGCCTGCCCGCCTCGACGACCGCCACCACGGCGGCGGGTTCGGGCCCCGGCCCCGTCCGGCCGCAGGACAGCACGGTCAGGCTGCCGCGCTTGCCGGTGCGGCCGGGCAGCGCCGAGCGGAGCGCCGCCGCCGGGACGCGACCGCCCTTGAGGTGCAGGGTGGGCCACCGCAGGCCCTCCTGGCGCTCGGCGCCGAGCGTCAGGTCGAGGCCGCCGCCGAGCGGGTCGCAGTCGACCAGCAGGCCGTGGCCGCCGGACGACAGCACGGCCTGGCCCACGGCCACCGCCAGCACCGACGCGCCCGCACCGCCGCGTGCGCCCAGGACCGCGAGGACCCGGCCGTCACCGGACGGGCCGTCGAGGGCGTCGGCGAACGCGGCCCGCAGCGCGGCCTGACCGGCGGGCAGCTCCAGCACCTGCTCCGCGCCCAGCGCGACGGCCCGCCGCCACGTCGCCTCGCCCGGCGGGCCGGTGGCCACCACGTGCACCCCCGGCCGGCGGGGCAGTTCCCCCGCCGCACCCGCCGACACCTCGTCCAGCACCACCACCGGCGAGTCGTGCCAGCGGGCGCGCAGGGCGGGCGCGTCGGCGACGCGCTCCACCTCGCACCCGACCACCGCCGCGGCGTGCAGGACCTCGTCCAGCAGAACCGCGTCGGACACCAGGACCACTGGTCGTTCCACCGTTCCTCCTCAGCTCGACCCACCCGGAGCGGATCTCCGGCGTCCACGGTCGCGAGCGGTGAGGAACGACACAACGATTCATGATCGACATGTGGACAACTTGACAGCCTGTGGACAACTCCGGAGGGCCGGGAACCGGGCGGCGGAGTGCGACACGCGTCGGCGCGGCACACGTCCAGGTGACACGCGGAACGGTGGCGGCGACGGCGGGAACGGCCGCGGGAACGCGGCGGGACCACGGGGGCGAACCGACCCCGGACATGGGACGACCCCCGCCAGGGGGGAGGGACGGGGGTCGTCATCGGTTCAGTCCCGGGGGGTCGGACTGAACCCGTCCGGTCGAGCCGGACGGCACTACTGTATCCCCACGGGCCAGGGTCGTGCGTGCCTTCCGCCAGAGGGAAGGGGAAATTTCGTCCGACGGCACATCCAGTTCGTAAAGTGGCGAACGGCTCGCGCCGGTCCGCTCCGCCGACCGCCCTAAGCTGGAGCCGTGACCGAGCACGCCACCGAGGGCAGCCGCGTCGCCGCGTTCTTCGACCTGGACAAGACCGTCATCGCCAAGTCGAGCACGCTGGCGTTCAGCCGGCCGTTCTTCCAAGAGGGCCTCATCAACCGGCGTGCGGTGCTCAAGAGCGCCTACGCGCAGTTCGTCTTCATGCTGGCCGGCGCCGACGACGACCAGATGGACCGGATGCGCTCGCACATCACCGCGCTCTGCCAGGGGTGGGACGTCGAGCAGGTGCGCTCGATCGTCGAGGAGACGCTGCACGACATCGTCGACCCCCTGGTCTACAAGGAGGCGACGCAGCTCATCTCCGAGCACAAGGACGAGGGCCACGACGTGGTCGTGGTGTCCGCGTCCGGCGCGGAGCTGGTGGCGCCCATCGCCACCATGGTCGGCGCGACGCACAGCGTGGGCACGCGCATGGTCGTCTCGGCCGGCCGGTACTCGGGCGACGTGGACTTCTACTGCGCGGGCGAGAACAAGGCCGTCGCCGTGAAGCAGCTCGCCGCCGAGCACCACTACGACCTGGACCGCTGCCACGCCTACTCGGACTCGATCAGCGACCTGCCGCTGCTGGAGGCCGTCGGCCACCCGACCGCCGTCAACCCGGACCGCGCGCTGCGCCGGGTCGCCGAACGGCGCGGCTGGCCGGTGCTGACGTTCTCCGACCCGGTGTCGCTGCACGCCCGCATCCCCCGCCCCTCGGGCGCGACGGTCGCCGTCACGGCCATCGGCCTCGGCGCGGCGACGGTCGCGGGCGCCGCCTGGTACGGGCTGCGCCGCCGTCGCCGGAGCTGAGCCACCCGGCCCCTCCCCCCGGACAGCGGTACCGACACCCGCGAACGTCCCGAAACGCTGTGACAGCACCGGATCCGCTACGGAACGTCGCTTGACCGGTCCACCCCATCGAGCACTTGCTGTGACGCGCGACACGTACTACAAATGGAGGTGCGGACCTCGGGTCGGCCAGGGACGAAGCGGAGGAGAAGCGGCGTCCACCCCGACCGGGCTCCGTGCGCGGACTTCGAGACACCCACGCGCGGCACGCCGCGGGAGGCTTGTCGTCTAGGGCCTGCGTACCGGGACGCCGGACGCCGAGGCCAGGTCGGTACGACACGAGTTGCGCGCTTGGTAACTCGACAGTCCGCGCCGCGATGTTGGGCCCCTCGACGAGGGGCCCAACGTCATGTTCGGGCCCGAATCGGAAAGACACCCGATCGGACGACCGGTCGCAGCCGGTCCCCTGTCGGTGGCCCCCAGGACAATTCCCACGCAGCGCAACCCGTTGACCCGCCCCTGTGACGTGGGTAACTTGCCGATTACGACCACCTTCTGGTGGAAGTTTTCATGTGGGGAGGCCGCCGTGCTCCGTCCGCTCGTCGCCGCCGTCGCCGTGGTCGCGGCGTCCACCGCCGCACCGCCTCCGCTCGCCGTCGCCGCGCCCGACCAGGCGCGGGTCGTCGACCAGGTGCGGCAGCAGGCCGCCGCCCTGGCCCGCGGCATGACGCTGGAGCAGAAGGTGGGGCAGCTGTTCGTCACCTACGTGCACGGCCAGGCGCCGGACGAGCAGCACCCCGGCAACCTGCGCGACTTCGGCGTGGCCTCCCCGGCCGAGGTGGTGGCGAAGTTCCAGCCGGGCGGGGTCGTCTACTTCAACAACTCCAGCTACGACAACATCGACACCCCGCGCCAGATCGCGACCCTGTCCAACGGGCTCCAGCGCGCGAGCCGCATCCCGCTGGCCATCTCCACCGACCAGGAGATGGGCATCGTCACCCGCATCGGCGCCCCGGCCACCCAGTTCCCCGGCAACATGGCGCTCGGCGCGGGCCGCAGCGCCCAGGACGCCGAGCGCGCCGCCCGCATCACCGCCCGCGAACTGCGCGCGATGGGCGTCAACCAGAACTTCGCACCGGACGCGGACGTCAACTCGAACCCGGCGAACCCGGTGATCGGCGTCCGCTCGTACTCCAGCGACCCCGCGCTGGCCGCCGAGCTGACCGCCGCCCAGGTGCGCGGCTACCAGGGCAGGCCCCTCGGGCGGGACTCGGTGAGCGCCACCGCCAAGCACTTCCCCGGCCACGGCGACACCGCCGAGGACAGCCACACGAGCCTGCCGACCGTCGACCGCACCGCCGAGCAGTGGCGGGAGCTGGACGCGCCACCGTTCGAGGCGGCCATCGCGGCGGGCATCGACTCGATCATGACCGCGCACATCACGATGCCGCGGATCGACCCCTCCGGTGAGCCGGCCACGCTGTCCAAGCCGACGCTGGACCTGCTGCGCGAGGAACTCGACTACGACGGCGTGGTCATCACCGACTCGCTGGCCATGGCGGGCGTGCGGCAGCTGCACGGCGACGCCGAGATCCCCGTCCTGGCCCTCAAGGCGGGCGTGGACCAGCTGTTGATGCCGGTGGACCTCCGACTGGCGGTCGACAGCGTGGTCGCGGCCGTGCGCGGCGGCGAGCTGACCGAGCGGCGGATCGACCAGAGCGTGCTGCGGGTGCTGCGGATGAAGCTGCTGCGGGGCATGCTGACCAGCCCGCGCGTGGACGTGGAGGGGGTCGGGGCGGTCGTCGGCGCACCGGAGCACCTGGCCGACGCGCGCCGCATCACCGACCGCACGATCACCGCCGTGCGCAACGACGCGGGCGTGCTGCCGCTGGCCGCGAGGCCGACCGCCGCACTGGTCACCGGGTGGGGCGAGACGACGACGCGCACCCTCGCGGGCGTCCTCGGCGGCACGGCCCTGCCGACCGGCACCGCGCCGACCGAGGCCCAGGTCGCGGCGGCCGTGCAGGCGGCGGCGGCCGCGGACGTCGTGGTCGTGCTGACCAACGGCCTGTCGGCCCGGCCCGCCCAGCAGACCCTGCTGACCAGGCTGCTCGCGACCGGCAAGCCGGTGGTCGCGGTGGCCGCGCAGAACCCGTACGACGTGGCGCACACCGCCGCGCCGACGTGGCTCGCCACCTACTCCTACAGCGCGGTGTCGATGGAGTCGCTGGCCCGCGTCATCACCGGGGAGGTGCGTCCGGCGGGCAGGCTCCCGGTGGACGTGCCGGGACCCACGCCGTACCCGCTCGGCCACGGCCTGGCCTGGTGAGCGCCGTGGACCGCAGGCACTTCCTCGCCGGCGCGCTCGCCGCGCCCGCCCTCGCCGCCCTCCCCGCCGACGCCTCCGCCGGTCCCGACACCGCGGCCGGTCCCGGCCGGACGAGGAGGTTGGAGACCGGGGCGGAGCAGCTGGCCGCCGACGGCTGGCGCCGGTTCGCGGGCGCCAAGGTCGGCGTCGTCACCAACCCGACCGGCGCGCTGCGCGACCACACGCACATCGTCGACTCCATGGTGGCCGCGGGCGTGCCGCCGGTGGCCGCGTTCGGCCCGGAGCACGGCTTCCGCGGCACGGCGCAGGCCGGCGGCTCGGAGGGCGACTACCTCGACCCGCGCACCGGCATCCCGGTCTACGACGCCTACGGCGCGAACGCGACGAAGTTCGCCGGCATGGTCGCCAAGGCGGGCGTGGACACGCTGGTGTTCGACATCGCGGACATCGGCGCGCGCTTCTACACCTACATCTGGACGATGTACACGGCGATGCAGGCCGCCGCCGCGACGGGCGCGCGGTTCGTCGTGCTGGACCGCCCCAACCCGGTCGGCGGCAGGGCCCGCGGGCCGCAGCTCGACCCGGCGTACGCCACCGGCGTCGGCCGCAAGCCGATCGCGCAGCAGCACGGCATGACGATCGGCGAGCTGGCCCGCTTCTTCGACGGCGAGTTCCTGCCGACCGACGGCGGGCGGGTCGGCGGCCTGGAGGTCGTCGACGTCAAGGGCTGGCGCCGCGACCAGCTCGACACCGGCCTGCCGTGGATCCCGCCCAGCCCCAACGTGCCGACGCGCGACACCGCGCTGGTCTACCCCGGCACGTGCCTGTTCGAGGGCCTGGTGTTCTCCGAGGGCCGCGGCACGACCCGCCCGTTCGAGACGATCGGCGCGCCGGGCCTGGACTGGCGGTGGGCCGAGGACCTGAACGCGCAGGGCCTGCCCGGCGTCCGGTTCCGCGAGACCCACTTCACGCCGACGTTCCAGAAGTTCGCGAACCAGCTGTGCGGCGGGGTGGCCGTGCACGTCACCGACCCGGACCGGTTCGACGCGCCGCGCACCGCCGTGGCCATGATCGTCGCCGCGAAGGCCCGGTACCCGCAGGTGTTCGCGTGGCGGCCGGACAACTGGATCGACAAGCTCAGCGGCTCGGACCGGCTGCGCCGCATGGTCGACGCGGGCGCGGGCACCGACGAGGTGGTCGGCGCCTGGTCCGAGGAGCTGGCCGCGTTCGACCGCACCCGCCGGCGATACCTGCGCTACCGGTAGATGGAGAGAGCGATGCGCATCCCTGCCCTGCTTGTCGCCACCACGCTCGTGATCACGACACCCGCGCACGCCACCGGCGGCCACGAGGCCCGCTTCGACCGGCCGCACGACGGTTGGGCGCACAGCTCCGTGCTGCGCGCCGGCAGCCCGGAACGGGCCGGGCTCGACCCGGCCCCGATCGACGCCGCCCTGGACCGGGTCGAGCAGTACACGAGACCGGACGCCACCGGTCACCCCCTGTTCGCGGGCGCCGTCACGCTGCTCGCGCACGAGGGCACCGTGGTCACCCACGAGCCGACGGGCTGGGCGGTCCGCTACGGCGACGGCTCGGCCGTCGAGCTGCCCGAGGACCAGCGGGTGCCGATGACCCGCGACACGATCTTCGACCTGGCGTCGATCTCGAAGCTGTTCACGTCGATCGTCGTGATGCGCCAGCACGAGCTGGGCAGGTTCGAGCTGGACGACCCGGTCGCCGAGCACCTGCCCGAGTTCGGCGTCAACGGCAAGTCGTCCATCACGGTGGAGCAGCTGCTCACGCACACGTCCGGCCTGGTGGCGTGGCTGCCGCTGTGGTCGCGGTACCCGGACGTGCCGTCGCGGGTGAAGGCCGTCATGGACACCACGCCGGTCAACCCGCCGGGCACCGCGTACGTCTACTCCGACCTGAACCTGATCACGCTGGGGCTGCTCGCGCAGAAGTGGTCCGGCACGTCGCTGGACGTGCTGGTCCGCGAGGGCATCACCGCGCCGCTGGGCCTGAAGGACACCGGCTACAACCCGCCCGCGAGCAAGCTCGACCGGATCGCGGCGACCGAGTACCAGGCCGGCCGGGGCGTCGTGCGCGGCGTCGTGCACGACGAGAACGCGTGGTCGCTGGGCGGTGTCGCCGGGCACGCGGGCATGTTCTCCACGGCCCGTGAACTGGCCGTCCTCGGCCAGGCGATCCTCAACGGCGGCTCGTACGGCGGTCGGCGCATCCTGCGGCCGGACACCGTCGAGCTGATGCTCACCGACTTCAACCAGGCGTTCCCGGGCAACTCGCACGGCCTGGGCTTCGAGCTGGACCAGCGCTGGTACATGGGCGCGCTGACCTCCGCGAGGGCCGCCGGGCACACCGGGTTCACCGGCACGACGCTGGTGCTCGACCCGCTGTCGAGGTCGATCGCGGTCCTGCTGACCAACCGGGTGCACCCGAGCCGCGACTGGGGCTCGATCAACCCGGCCCGCCGGGCGGTCGCGAACGGCTTGGCGCAGGCGATGGCGGTGAAGCCGCGGCACGGCACCGCGCACACACCGACCGCGGGCGGCGCCACGTTGACCACCCGGGCCCTGGAGCAGCGCCCCGGGCAGCGGAAGCTGGTGTTCGACGCGTTCGTGGACCTCGACCCGGGCGACTCGGTCGTGGTGGAGGCGACCGACGACGGGGCGACCTGGCGCGAGGTCCGGGTGCTGACCGGGTACGGGCAGCGGCGGTGGCAGCGGGTCGAGGTCGTGACCGAGGCGGCGGTGGCGTTCCGCTGGCGGTACGTCCAGGGCACCGGTTACGGCGGCCGGGGCGCGTACGTGGACTCGGTGCGGATCACCGACCGGCGGGGCGTGCTGCTCGACGCGGAACGCGAGCCGGCGGGGTTGCACTCCGAAGGGTGGCGGGTCGCGGACCGCTAGTCACCCACCCTGCCGCCAAGTGGTGGGATTCGGTCACGGTTGGGGTGAGTTGCACCCACCCTGCGTTGACCACCCGTTGACCGGTTAGTAAGTTTCCCACGTGTCCACTGAGAACACTGCCGATTCCAGCCCCCTGGTCACGATCCGCTCGCTCCTGCCCGGCCTCGCCCGTGCGGAGCAGCGGGTGGCCAAGGTCGTGCTGGACAACCCGGCGACCGTCGCCCACCGCAGCATCACCGAGGTCGCCGAGGCCGCGGGCACCAGCGAGACCACGGTGACCCGCTTCTGCAAGGCCATCGGGGTGGGCGGCTACCCCGAGCTGCGCATAGCGCTCGCCGCCGACACGGCGCGCACGTCGATGCGCAGCGACCGCGACCTGGGCGGCGACATCGGACCGGGCGACGACCTGCGGCAGGTCGTCGGCAAGGTGGCGTTCGCCGACGCGCGCGCCGTCGAGGAGACCGCCGAGCAGCTGAACGTCGAGACGCTGGAAGCGGTCGTCGAGGCGGTCGCGGGCGCGGGCCGGGTGGACGTCTACGGGTTCGGCGCCAGCGCGTTCGTCGCGTTCGACCTCCAGCAGAAGCTGCACCGCATAGGGCGTACCTGCTTCGCGTGGAACGACACGCACATCGCGCTCACCTCGGCCGCCGTCCTCACCCCGGCCGACGTCGCGGTCGGCATCTCGCACACCGGCTCCACCTCGGAGACCGTCGAGGCGCTCCGGGTGGCCGGCGACCGCGGCGCGACCACGGTGGCGCTGACGAACTTCCCGCGCTCCCCGATCAGCGAGGTCGCCGACCACGTGCTCACCACGGCGGCGCGCGAGACCACCTTCCGGTCGGGCGCCATGGCCAGCCGCATCGCGCAGCTGACCGTGATCGACTGCCTGTTCATCGGGGTCGCCCAGCGGCACGTGGACAGCGCGAAGACCGCCCTGGAGGCGACGTACGACGCGGTGGCGGGCCACCGGTTGGGCGCCAGGCCGGACGGCCGGCGACGCCGGGAGACCGCTAAATGACGCCGCCGCGGCACGACGTCGTGGTCACCGTGGAATCCCCCACCGAGGCCAGGAACCCGAGGACCGAGGACATCGACCGGCTGTCCACGCTGGACGTGCTGCGGCTGATCAACGCCGAGGACCACCTGGTCCCCGACGCCGTGGCCGCCGTCCTGCCCGAGCTGGCGCGGGCGGCGGACCTCGCCGTGGGCGCGCTGCGGGCCGGCGGGCGGGTGCACTACGTGGGCGCGGGCACGTCCGGCCGGCTGGCCACGCTGGACGCCGCCGAGCTGGTGCCGACGTTCAACACGCCGCCGGACTGGTTCGTCGCGCACCACGCGGGCGGGCGGGAAGCCCTGGTCCACGCGGTGGAGAACGTCGAGGACCAGGCGTCCGCCGGCGCCGCCGAGATCCGCAGGCACGCGGTGGCGGGCGACCTGGTGGTGGGCGTCACGGCGTCCGGGCGCACGCCGTTCGTCGTGGCCGCGCTGGAGGAGGCCCGCGCGCTGGGCGCCCGCACGGTCCTGGTGTCGAACAACCCGACCGCGACCGCGCCGGTCGACGTGGACGTGCTGATCGCCGTGGACACCGGCCCGGAGGCCATCGCCGGGTCCACGCGGATGAAGGCGGGCACGTCGCAGAAGCTGGTGCTGACGTCGTTCTCGACGGCGGTGATGGTCCGGCTGGGCCGCACCTACTCGAACCTGATGGTGTCGATGCGCGCCACGAACGCGAAGCTGCGCGGTCGCACGGTGCGCATCCTGCGCGAGGCGACCGGCCTGGCCGAGCACGAGTGCACGACGGCGCTGGCAGACGCGGGCGGCGACCTCAAGGTGGCGCTGGTGCACCTGCTGGCCGACGTGCCCACCGCGCTGGCCGCGGACGCCCTGGGGAAGACGCAGGGGCACGTGCGGCAGGCGCTCACCCTGCTGGCACCGGGCGCCACGGGATAGGCGTCGACAGCACCATCGCGCTGGACGTCTCGCCGTAGCCGCCCAGCCGGACGAGCAGCCGCTCCAGCTCGCTGACCGACGTGGTGACGACCTTGACCACGGAGCAGATGTCCCCGGTCAACCGCACCACCTCGACCACCTCGGGGCAGTCGTCGAGCAGCTCGGGGTGCACGGTGATGCACCGCGAGCCGTAGCACTTCATCCGCACCAGGGCGATGACCGGCCGCCCCACCATCGTCGGGTCCACCGCGGCCCGGTAGCCGGTGATGACGCCCGCGTTCTCCAGCCGCCGCACGCGCTGGGCCACGGTCGGCGGCGACACGTGCACGCGCCGGGCCAGCTCGTTGTACGACAGCCGCGCGTCGTCCTGGAGCGCCTCCAGCAGGGCGCGGTCGACGCCGTCCAACTCGATGCTCATGACCGTGAAGCTACCCGCCCGAATCATTTGCGATCGTGAGAAGTTCGCTGGTCAGCGTGTCGCGGTGCCTCTTCATCCCACCCGTTTACCGGGTGATGATGGGAAGCATGACTTGTCCGGTCTCACCCAAACTCGACTTCGGCGGCACGACACCCTACGAGGACTACGTGCACGCCTCCGTGCTGCACGGCCTCCAGCAGCAGTGGTCCGACGACCCGCGCGAGATGTCGTTCCTGGTGATCACCCAGGTCATGGAGCTGTACTTCGGCCTGCTGTGCTTCGAGTGGCGGCACGCGCAGGGCGAGCTGCGCGCCGACGACGTGCGCGCCGCCGTGCGCACCCTGCGCCGCAGCGAGCTGCACATGCAGGCGCTGAACGCGGCGTGGCGGCCGATCGCGCGGATGACCCCCGCCGAGTTCAACTCCTTCCGCGACGCCCTCGGCGAGGGCTCGGGCTTCCAGTCCGGCCGCTACCGCGAGGTGGAGTTCCTGCTCGGCGAGAAGTCCCGCTCGCTGCTCGTGCCGCACCGCGCCGTGCCCAGCCAGCACGACGCCCTGGAGGCGCTGCTGCACGAGCCGAGCCTGTACGACGACGTGCTCGCCCTGCTGCACCGCCGCGGCAAGCCGATCCCCGCCGACGTGCTGACGCGCGACGTGAGCCGGGGCTACGAGCCGAACGCCGAGGTCGAGGCCGTGTGGGCGGACATCTACCGCGACGGCCCGCAGGACCTGCTCGAACTGGGCGAGGCGCTGACCGACATCGCCGAGGAGTTCACCCGCTGGCGGCACGACCACCTGCTCGCGACCCGGCGTTCGATGGGCGCGAAGACCGGCACCGGCGGTTCGGCCGGCGTCGCGTGGTTGGAGAAGCGCGCGCAGCGCTCCGTCTTCCCCGAGCTGTGGACCGCGAGGAGCCACGTGTGAGCGGCCCGGTGGCGCACGACCCGTTGGCGCACGTCAGGGACCTGTTCGACCTCGACGACGACGTCGTCTACCTGGACGGCAACTCGTTGGGCGCGCCGCCGAAGGCCGTGGCCGGGCGCGTGCGCGACGTCGTGGAGCGGCAGTGGGGCCGACGGCTGATCCGCAGCTGGTCCGAGGGCTGGTGGGAGGCGCCGGAGCGGGTCGGCAACCGGATCGGGCGGCTGGTCGGCGCGGCGCCGGGGCAGGTCGTGGTCGCGGACTCGACCAGCGTGAACCTGTTCAAGGCGCTGATGGCGGCGGTCCGCAACACCGACCGGTCCGAGATCGTGGTCGACGCCGGGACGTTCCCGACCGACGGCTACATCGCGCGCTCCGTGGCGGAGCTGACCGGGCTCGCGCTGCGGCCCGCGCCGCCGGAGGAGCTGGACCTGCGGGACACGACGGCGGTCGTGCTGCTCAACCACGTCGACTACCGCACCGGCCGGCTGCTGGACATGGCGGCGCTGACGCGGCAGGCGCACGAGGTGGGCGCGAAGGTCGTGTGGGACCTGTGCCACAGCGCGGGCGTGCTGCCGATCGAGCTGGACGCGCTGGAGGTGGACCTGGCGGTCGGCTGCACGTACAAGTTCCTCAACGGCGGGCCGGGTTCACCGGCGTTCCTGTACGTGCCGAGGAACGCGCAGCACGCGTTCGAGCAGCCGTTGACCGGGTGGACGGGCCACGAGGTGCCGTTCGCGATGTCGGCGGAGTACACGCCCGACCCCGGCGTGTCCCGGGCGCGCGTGGGCACGCCGGACATCCTGTCGATGCTGGCCCTGGACGCCGCGCTGGACGTGTGGGACGACGTGTCGCTGGCGGACGTGCGGGCGAAGGGCCTGGCGCTGACCGGTCACTTCATGCGGCTGGTCGAGGGTCTGCCGGGCATCGGGGTGCTGACCCCGTCCGACGAGTGGCGCGGGCACCAGGTCAGCCTGCGGCACCCGGACGCGCGGCGGTTGGTGGAGGAGCTGGCCGAGCGCCAGGTCCTCGGCGACCACCGCCCGCCGGACGTGCTGCGGTTCGGCTTCGCACCGCTGTACAACACGTTCGACGAGGCCGAGCGCGCCGCGGCGATCCTCAAGGAACTCCTCTGACCCGAGAGTCCGACGCCCGGGCCGCGAGGGTCCGACGTCCGGGAGCCCTGGGTTCTTCACTCGTGAGTGAAGAACCCAGGGCTCCCGGACGTCGGACTCGCCGGACCTGGACGTACGACTCGCCCTGCCTGGACGTACGACTCGCCGGGCCCGGGGGTGGACTCCCGGGGTCAGCCGGCGGCGGCGTCGGCGATGCTCCGCGCCTCGCGGGCGCCGGCCTCCAGGGCCTCGCACCAGAAGGCGATCCAGCGGCCGATGCCCTCGGGGTCGCCGGTGGAGAAGCCGTGCAGGGCGGCGGCGTAGTCGTTCTGCCTGCGCAGGCACATGACCTCGGGCACGCCGAGCGACTTCGGGTCCAGGCCGGTCGCGATGGAGGCCAGGCGGGACGCGGCACGCGCCACGACCCCGTTGGCCTTGTCGAACGGCGCGAGGGACATCAGCTCGCCGTGCACGACGGCGACCACCAGCGGTCCCGGGGCGGACGTGCCGCCGGTCACGAGCTGCGCCAGCAGGTCCAGGCGCTCGGCCACGCCCGGCGCCGGCCGGGGGCGGCCCAGGTCGCCGCCCAGGTCGGCGCCGGCCAGGACGTGGAGCCGGGCCAGGGCCTGCAGGGGCGCGCGCTGCCACGTCGGGAGCACCACGCCCAGCGCCTCGGCCACGCGCAGCGCGCCGGCCAGCACCGGGTCGGTGACCGCGCCGTCCTCGGGGATGGCGGTGGCCCCGCCGTCGAGCGCGGCGGACGCGCGGGCGGCGCGCACGGACGCCTCGGCCGCGGTGGTGGCCCAGCCGCGCAGGTTCACCCGGTGCCGGTGCACCTGGAACACGGCGTCGCGGGCCGAGTCGACGGCGGCGGTCACGCCGGGCAGGTCCAGCAGCGGGGCGAGCGGATCGGTCACGGGACCGCACACTACCCGCCGGTAAGTGGTCATTCCGAAGAAGTCGGAATTGGATGTTCAACGATGCCAATCCGGAGGATACCTTCGCGGTATGACCTGGTACGACCGCCCCGTGCTCGCCGGCGCGCACGTCCGCCTCGAACCCCTGTCCCACGACCACGTCGAGGGCCTGCACGAGGCGGGCAAGGACCCCGACACGTGGACGTGGCTCAGCTCGGACCAGCCGAAGGACCTCGACGACACCCGGGCGTACGTGGACGAGGCGCTGAACGACCCCACCCGCCTGGCGTGGGCGCAGATCGACCCGCGCACGGGCGAGGTCGCGGGCACCACGTCGTACTACGAGATCGACCCGCGCAACCGGGGCCTCTACATCGGCCACACGTGGATCGGCACGCGCTGGCAGCGCACCGCGCTCAACACCAACGCCAAGTTCCTCCTCCTCACGCGGGCGTTCGAGGACCTCGGCGCGCTCCGCGTCGGCTGGCACACCGACCTGCGCAACGAGCGCTCGCAACGCGCCATCGAACGGCTCGGCGCGACCCGCGAGGGCGTGCTGCGGGTGCACCGCGTCCGGCCGGACGGGTCGCTGCGCGACACGGTCGTCTACTCGATGACGGCCGCCGAGTGGCCCGCGCTGAAGGCCCGGCTGACCACGTGACCCGTCTCACGCGAGGTGCCGCTCGTCGCAACGTGCGTGTCGTTCGACCGGATCACGGTGGTCAGGGGCCCGCGACCGGGTTACACAGTTACCCACGCGTTTCGAACTCGGCCGAAATTGGTCTGAACCTTTTGGTGCGCAGTGAGCTGAATCGCACTACGGTCAGTGCGCACCACGCTGATTCAGGAGGTACGCCCCGCCATGACAGAGCCGCACGCCGCCCTGGACAACCTGTCGACCGAGAACAGGAAGTTCCCGCCCAGCGACGAGTTCGCCGCACAGGCCAACGCCACCGCCGCGCTCTACGAGGAGGCGGACGCCGACCGCGAGGCGTTCTGGGCGGAGCAGGCCGAGCGGCTGTCCTGGGACGCGAAGTGGACGCAGGTCCTCGACTGGTCGAACGCCCCGTTCGCCAAGTGGTTCGTCGGGGGCAGGCTCAACGTCGCGTACAACTGCGTCGACCGGCACGTCGAGTCCGGGCACGGCGAGCAGGTCGCCATCCACTGGGAGGGCGAGCCCGGCGACAGCCGGACCATCACCTACGCCGACCTCCAGCGCGAGGTCTCCAAGGCCGCGAACGCCCTGGTCGAACTGGGTGTCGGCGCCGAGGACCGGGTCGCCATCTACATGCCGATGGTCCCCGAGGCGATCTTCTCCATGCTCGCCTGCGCACGCCTGGGCGCGCTGCACAGCGTGGTGTTCGGCGGCTTCTCCGCCGAGGCCCTGCGCACCCGCATCGAGGACTCGCGGGCCAAGCTCGTGATCACCACCGACGGCCAGTACCGGCGCGGCAAGTCGGCGGCGCTCAAGCCCGCCGTGGACGAGGCCGTGGCCAAGGCCGGGAGCGTCGAGCACGTGCTCGTGGTGAAGCGGACGAACTCCGACGTCGAGTGGACCGAGGGTCGCGACGTGTGGTGGCACGACCTGGTCGACCGCCAGTCCGAGCAGCACACCCCGGAGGCGTTCGACTCCGAGCACCCGCTGTTCATCCTCTACACCTCGGGCACCACCGGTAACCCCAAGGGCATCCTGCACACCTCGGGCGGCTACCTGACCCAGGCGTCGTACACGCACCACGCCGTGTTCGACCTCAAGCCGGACACCGACGTCTACTGGTGCACCGCCGACATCGGCTGGGTCACCGGCCACAGCTACATCGTGTACGGCCCGCTGTCCAACCGCGTCACGCAGGTCGTCTACGAGGGCACCCCCGACACCCCCGACAAGGGCCGGCACTGGCAGATCGTGCAGAAGTACGGCGTGTCGATCTACTACACCGCGCCGACGCTGATCCGCACGTTCATGAAGTGGGGCGCGGACATCCCCGCCGGGTACGACCTCTCCAGCCTGCGCGTGCTGGGCAGCGTCGGCGAGCCGATCAACCCCGAGGCGTGGATCTGGTACCGGGAGACCATCGGCGCGGGCAAGACGCCCGTCGTGGACACCTGGTGGCAGACCGAGACCGGCGCGATCATGATCTCGCCGCTGCCCGGCGCGACGGCGGCCAAGCCCGGTTCGGCGCAGCGCCCGCTGCCCGGCATCGGCGCGAAGGTCGTCGACGACCAGGGCAACGAGGTCCCGCACGGCGGTGGCGGCTACCTGGTGCTCGACGAGCCGTGGCCCGCGATGCTGCGCGGCATCTGGGGCGACGAGCAGCGCTACCGCGACACCTACTGGTCGCGGTTCGGCGAGCAGGGCTACTACTTCGCCGGCGACGGCGCGAAGTACGACGCCGACGGCGACATCTGGCTGCTGGGCCGGGTGGACGACGTGATGAACGTGTCCGGGCACCGCATCTCCACCACCGAGGTCGAGTCCGCGCTGGTGTCGCACCCGACGGTGGCCGAGGCGGCGGTCGTCGGCGCGACCGACGCGACCACCGGCCAGGGCATCGTGGCGTTCGTGATCCTGCGCGGCGGCGTCGCCGAGGGCTCGGACGGCGCGGAGGCGATCAAGGCGCTGCGCGACCACGTGGCCAAGGAGATCGGCCCGATCGCGAAGCCGCGGCAGATCATGGTCGTGCCGGAGCTGCCGAAGACCCGCTCGGGCAAGATCATGCGCCGCCTGCTGCGCGACGTCGCGGAGAACCGGCAGGTCGGCGACGTCACCACGCTCGCCGACTCGTCCGTCATGGACCTGATCTCCCAGGGCCTGAAGACCGGCTCCCCGGAGGACTGACCGGCCGCGCGGAAGGGCGCCCCTCCCGGACCGGGAGGGGCGCCCTTCCCGTCCGGGTCGGAGAAGTGCCGCCCGACATCAGCCGGTCGAGCGGTGACGGCCGGCCGGCCGTGGCACGATGACGCGGTGACCAGCGCTCGGGAGAACACCAACGGCAGCGGACTGCCACCTGTCCCGTCCATCCCGTTGACCGCGGAGAGCCCGGCGGTGATCGCGGGGGAGACGTCGGTCGGCGGTCTCGTGCGCGACGCGACGGCCCACCTGTCCACGCTGGTCAGGGCCGAGGTCGAACTGGCCAAGTCCGAGGTGGCCGGTGAGATCAAGAAGGGCGTGAAGGGCAGCGTCTACTTCATCGTCGCCCTGACCGTGCTGCTGTTCAGCTCTTTCTTCTTCTTCTTCTTCGGCGCCGAACTGCTCGACGTGTGGCTGCCGCGCTGGTCGGCGTTCCTCATCGTGTTCGGGCTGATGCTCGTCACGGCGGGGCTGTTCGCGTTCCTCGGCTACCGCAAGGTGAAGAAGCTGCGCGCGCCGCAGCGGACCATCGACTCGGCCAGGGACACGGTCGCGGCGCTGCGCCACCGCGACGCCCGCTGAGCCGGTGCGGTTGCCACCGGACCCGTCGACGGCCCGCGTGCCCGGCCCGTGGTCGCACCGCGACGTGTCCGCGAACGGCATCCGGCTGCACGTGGCCGAGCTGGGCGACGGGCCGCTCGTGCTGCTGCTGCACGGGTTCCCGGAGTTCTGGTGGACGTGGCGCCACCAGCTGGTCTCGTTCGCCGAGGCCGGGTACCGCGCGGTCGCGGTGGACCTGCGCGGGTACGGCGACTCGGACAAGCCCCCGCGCGGCTACGACGGTTTCACGCTCGCCGGTGACGTCGCGGGCCTGGTGAAGGCGCTCGGCGAGAGCCGCGCGCACCTCGTCGGCCACGCGTGGGGCGGCATGCTCGCGTGGACGGTCGGCGCCATGCACCCCCGCCTGGTCGGCTCGGTCACCGCCGTGTCCGCGGCGCACCCCCTGGCGCTGCGCCGCGCCATCCGCCGCCACCCCCGGGGCCAGGGGCGCGCGGCGGCGCACATCTTCCGCTTCCAGGTGCCCGTGCGGCCCGAGCGGAGCCTGACCCGGGACCGCGGAGCCGGCGCGGCCGACCTGCTGCGCGCCTGGGCCGGTCCGAAGTGGACGGTGTCGCCGGAGTTCGACGAGGTGGTCCGCCGCAACCGCGAGGCAGTCCTGATCCCCGGTGTGGCGCACAGCGCGATGGAGTACTACCGCTGGGCCGTCCGCTCCCAGCTGCGCACCGACGGCCGCCGCTTCACCGAAGCCGTCGACCGCCGCCTGGAGGTGCCCGTCCTCCAGGTGCAGGGCGCGCGGGACCCGGTGCTGCTGGAGTCCACCGCCGCGGACTCGACGGCCTGGGCCGGCCCCCGCTCGTCGTACCGCGTGCTGCCCGAGGTGGGCCACTTCCCCCACCAGGAGGCGCCCCACACGACGAGCCGCTTGATCACGGACTTCCTGGCGATGGTCTAGGGCGCGGGGGTCACGAGGCGCAGGTCTGCGTCGACGTCCGCCGCACCAGCGACGGCGCCTTGGCGACCTCGTCGGCGACCTCCTGCGCGGTCAGCACGAACCCGGTCTCCTGGTCGTCCACGGCCGCGCCGAACACCACGCCCATGACGCGGCCCTGCGGGTCGACCAGCGGACCGCCGGAGTTGCCGCTGCGGACCTTCGCGCGGACCGTGTAGACGTCCCTCGTCACGGTCTGCGCGTCGTAGATGTCCGGGCCGCGCAGCATGGGGATGCGCTCCCGCACGCGGGCCTCGGAGGCCGTGTACGGGCCGTCCAGGGGGTAGCCGAGGACGATGCCGTCCTCGCCCTGGGCGATCTCGTCGGTGCGGAACGGCAGCGGCTCGGCCTTGAGGTCCGGCACGGCGAGGATGGCGACGTCGGTCTGCGCGTCGTAGTGCACGACGGTCGCGTCGAACTGGCCCCGGCCGACCTCGACGGAGACCTCGGTGGTGCCGGCCACGACGTGCGCGTTCGTCATCACGCGCTCCGGTGAGATCACGAACCCGGTGCCCTCCAGGGCGCGGGAGCACGACGGGGCTCGCCCGCGCACCTTGAGCACGCTGGGCCGCAGGTTCTGCACGACCGGGTCCTGGCTGAGCGCCGGGTCGGGCGGGCCGACCTCGCGGAGCGGCGTGCGGTTGAACGGGTCCATCGCGGCCGGGAAGCCGGACACGTCGAACAGGCTCTGGAGGTCGGCGGACAGGGTCCGGGCGGCCTGCGGCATGGTGTCGTCGACGGTGGACAGGATCACCGACTGGTTGAGCGCCTTGGCCAGCGACGGCAGCCCGGCGACCACGGTGAGCGGCAGCGCGATCATCCACGCCACCACGAACACCACGGCGCCCTGCACGATCGCGCCGAGCGCGTTGTCCGCGCCGCGCAGCGGGCCGGCGTTGACCCGCGGCTTGATCGTCCGCCCCACGTACACGCCGAGCGTCTCGCCCAGCGCCACGAGCAGCACCACGATGCCGACCGCGAAGACGACCTTGGTCACGACGTTCTCGAACTGGGCGACCACCAGCGGCGCCAGCTGCGTGCCCAGGACGAGGCCGATGAGCACGCCGACGAACGCGGGCAGCGCGACGACCATGCCCTGCCGGGCGCCGGACACCGCGGCGAAGGCGGCCAGCGCCAGGACCAGCAGGTCAACCCAGTTCACGGCCACCCCGATTCACGACATCTCCGTTGCGCGCAGCGCGAGGTCCAGGTCGCGCACGTCCGCGGTGTCCCACGGCCGTTCCCACCCGCCGAGCGCCAGCAGGCCGTTGAGCAGCCCGGCGGTGAAGCCCCACACCAACATGCCCGGGGCGGAGAACGCGGGCCCGACGTAGCCGGACGGGTGGCTCACCCGGAACCGGTTCGCGGGGTCGGCCAGGTGCGCGACCGGCACGCGGGCCACGGCCGCGGTCTCCGCCGGGTCGACCGGCGCGACCGGCGACGGCTCGCGCCAGTGCGCGAGCACCGGCGTGACGACGAACCCGGACACCGGCACGTGCAGCTCCGGCAGCAGCGCGACCGGGCGCACGCCCTCGCGCAGCACGCCGGTCTCCTCGAACGCCTCGCGCAGCGCCGTGTCCAGCGGGCCGTCGTCGGTCGGGTCGGCGGCGCCTCCCGGGAACGCGACCTGGCCGGGGTGCGAGCCGAGGGTGTCGGCGCGGCGCAGCAGCAGCACGTCCGGCCCGCCGGGGCCCTCGCCGAACAGCATGAGCACGGCGGCGGGCCGCCCGGTGCCCGGTGGCGGCGGCGACATGCGGGTGAAGGCTCGGGCGTCGATCTCGGCGGTGGCCTTGACGAGCCCGCTCATCCACTCCGGGACGTCGCCCGGGTCGGCCAGGGCGGTCATCCGACCACCTCGCGCACCTGCTCGACGGTGGTGAGCACGAGCGGGTCGGACACGAGCGAGAGCGCACCGTCGGCGCCGACGACGTAGGTCACCGGCGTGCGCGGCGGTGGCGACAGGGCTTTGCGCAGCCGGTCGTCCGGGTCGTGCACGGACGGCAGGTGCACACCGAGTTTGGCCAGCAACTCCAGTCCGTCCCCCTCCTTGCTGCCCACCAGGACCGTCAGCACCGGCACCGAGCCGGGCTCCCGGGCGTAGGCGTCGAGCACCCTCAGTTCCTCTTGACAGGGAACGCACCAGGTCGCCCAGAAGTTCACCACGGCGCGACCGGGCAGGGCGGACGCCACGTCGACGCGGGCGCCGTCGCCGAGGCAGGTGACCTCCAAGCCGCGCAGCGCGGCCGGTCCGACGTCCCCCGCGGCCTGCTGGTCCTGGTCGCGCGGCGGTGGCGCGCACGGCCGGAGCGCGGCCCGTTCCCTGGCGAGGCCGACGTCCGGGGCCTGCCGGGTGCTCACCGGGCCGGTGTCGACGGGCTCCGACGGACGCGGCCACAGGGCGACGACGCCCGCCACCGCCAGCACCAGGACGACCGCCGCCCACCGGGCTCGGGTGCTCACGCCAACCTCTCCCCCGCCCTCACGCGCTCGGCCAGCGCGATCAGGTGCGGCGCTTCCTCCCCCTTGACCAGCTTCTCCGCCTTGGCCGGGTCGACCTGGCCGATGCCGTAGGAGGGGCACAGGGGCGCCAGCAGGCACGCGCCGCAGGCGGGCGTGCGGGCGTGGCAGACGCGGCGGCCGTGGAAGATCGTGCGGTGCGAGACGATCGTCCAGTCCTTGCGCTCGACGAGCGGACCGACGGCGCGCTCGACCTTGACCGGGTCCTCCTCCCGCGTCCAGCCCCAGCGGCGGACGAGCCGGCCGAAGTGGGTGTCCACGGTGATCCCCGGCACGCCGAACGCGTCGCCCAGCACGACGTTCGCGGTCTTGCGGCCCACGCCGGGCAGCGTGACCAGGTCCTCCAGCCTGCCCGGCACGACGCCGTCGAACCGCTCCACCAGCGCGGCGCCGAGCCCCTGCAGGGACGTCGCCTTGTTGCGGTAGAAGCCGGTGGGCCTGATCAGCTCCTCCAACTCGGCCCGGTCCGCCGAGGCGTAGTCCCGGGCCGTGCGGTAGCGCTCGAACAGCGCGGGCGTGACCTGGTTCACCCGGACGTCGGTGGTCTGGGCGGACAGCACGACGGCCACCAGCAGTTGCAGCGGGTCGCGGAAGTCCAGTTCGCAGTGCGCGTCCGGGTAGCCCTGCGCCAGCACCCGCACCACGCGGCGCGCCCGGCGGACCAGCCCCAACCTCGTCTCCGGCTGCTTCACCGCGCTCTTGGCCATGCTCCGAACCCTACTGCGCCCGGTCCGGGGACCACGCGGACGTGGCGCCGGCGGGCGGGGTCGCGCGGGGGCGGCGTTTTCCCGGTGGCGGTTCCGGGAAGACAACCCGCTGCGACCGCCGGGCAACCCCGTCCCCGCCGCACACGTCCCACGTACGAGCGCACGACGACACCCGCAAGAGTGACCCCCCCTCTAGTGCGCGCCGAAACGGATGCGCAAGGATCGGAGCCATCATGACTGCCTGGTTCGTCATCGCCGTTCCGATCGTGATCATGTTCTTCGCGCTCTTCATGGAGCGCGTGGAAGCTCGTCTGCGCCACGTCGCCGTGCAGGAGGACGAGGTCGAGGAGTTCCTGGAGTCGGCCCGGCCCGACGAGGTCAGGGCCCTCTACGGGCACGGCATCGGCCGCGCGCTGGAGCTGTTCCGGCTGCGCAGGCTGGGTGGTCGTGCGAGGAACCTGCGTCAGCGGCGCACCCGCCGCTGACCGGGGCGAGGACCGGCGAGGCCCACGGGGTCAACCCCCCGGTGGGCCTTTCTGGGCTGTCCGCCCCGAGTCGCGGGGCACCGTGCGGCGGCGCGCCGGAAGGCGATCTCCCGCACAGCCCTTAGACTGCACCCAGTGATCGGCGGCAAGGCGCTTATCCGCCAGAAGGCGGAACGCGCTCGACCATGCCGCCGCGTCTCGACAGGAGGGACGAGGTGGACGAGACCCTGGCCCGCGCGGGCATCTTCCAGGGGGTTGAACCGGCGGCAGCGGAGGCACTGGCGCAGACGCTGGAGTCCGTTGAATTCCCGCGTGGCCACGTGATCTTCGCGGAGGGCGAGCCGGGCGACCGGCTCTACATCATCCAATCCGGCAAGGTGAAGATCGGCCGCAAGTCGCCGGACGGTCGGGAGAACCTGTTGGGGATCTTCGGCCCGTCCGACATGTTCGGCGAGCTGTCGATCTTCGACCCGGGCCCCCGCACGTCCACCGCCACGACGGTGACCGAGGTGCGCGCGGTGAGCATGGACCGCCCCGCGCTGCGGCAGTGGATCACCAACCGGCCGGAGATCGCCGAGCAGCTGCTGCGTGCCCTGGCCCGCAGGCTGCGCCGGACGAATTCCATGCTGGCCGACCTGATCTTCACCGACGTGCCCGGCCGCGTGGCGAAGGCGCTGTTGCAGCTCGCGCAGCGCTTCGGCAGCCAGGAGGCCGGTCTGCTGAGGGTCACCCACGACCTGACGCAGGAGGAGATCGCCCAGTTCGTGGGCGCGTCGCGCGAGACGGTGAACAAGGCCCTGGCCGACTTCGCCCACCGCGGGTGGCTGCGGTTGGAGGGCAAGAGCGTGCTGATCCTGGACCCGGAGCGCCTGGCGCGCCGCGCTCGCTGAGCAGGTCCGCGGTTCGGCACCGCACGTGACAACAGAGCCGGGCGCCGCCCCCGACGCGGCGCACCGGCCCTGTTGTTCGCGCGACCCATCCCCCGACAGATCACGCGTTCCACTCCTCCGGCGCCCACAGGCCCCGACCCTTCAGCGCCGGAAGGAGGTTCGACTACCCGTCGCGCCACCCGTGGAAACGGGTGCGGCGGGCTGTGCGGTCCACGATCGCACGCCCCCCTGGCCGCAACTCAAGGCCGTTCACCCTCAAGGACCCCTTGTGCAGGTACTTTTCCGAGGGGTTTCACCCGGTCATCCCATTGTTGTTATCCGATCGCAACACTCCTCCCGGGAAGTGGACGATCTTCACGCGTGCCGCGCCCGGTGATCGAACGCACCGCCAAATGACTGGTACGCGCGTACCACAGCGCGCATACTGGTACACATGTCCCACTCTGCCCGCCTCGCGGACTACCGCACCGCGCTGACCACGCCCGGCATGCGCGGCCCCGTCGTCGCGTCCCTGCTCGCCCGCCTCCCGATCGCGATGATCGGCCTCTCGCTGCTGCTCTACGTGCAGCGCGAGACCGGTTCGTTCGCCGCGGCGGGGCTGGTGTCGGCGTCGTCCCTGGTCGGTGTCGCGCTCGGGTCGATCGTGCAGGGCAGGCTGATGGACCGGCTCGGGCCGACCCGCCCGCTGCTCGTGGCCGTGGTGCTGTTCTCCGCGTTCGTGGCGCTCGCCGTCACCGCCGTCGAGGCGGGCGTGCCGCTGCCCCTCCTCGTGCCGATCGCGTTCGCCGTCGGGCTCACCGAGCCCATGGTCGGCTCGGCGTCCCGCGCCCTGTGGTCGCACGTGCTGCCCGCCGGGTCCGCGCGGCTCGCCGGCTACGCCTACGAGGCGATCAGCATGGAGGTGTTCTTCATCCTCGGCCCCGGCCTCGCCGGTGTGCTGGTCGCGGCACCCTGGGCGGGCACCGGCGTGATCGTCGGCGCGGCGTCCATGGTGGTCGGCTCGCTGTGGTTCGCGTTCGACCCGACCGTGCGCGCCGTGCGGCCGGAACCGGCCCGGCGCGACCTGCTCGGCGCGCTGGCCTCGCCCGGCATGCGCACGGTGGCGCTCGCGGCCCTCGGCTTCGGCGTCACGATCGGGTTCATCGAGGTGGCCGTGCCGGCCGCCGCCGCGAACGCCGGTCACGTGGGCCTCGGCGGGCTGCTGCTGAGCCTGTGGTCGGTCAGCTCGGTGGTGTTCGGCGTGCTGTACGCGATGAAGCCGTTCCCGCGGGCCATGCACCTGCGGCTGCCCGTGCTGCTCGGCGGGTTCGCGCTGCTGTCGCTGCTGCTCGCGCTGCCCACCAGCCTGGTGTGGCTGGCCGGCGCGCTGCTCGTGGTCGGCACCCTGATCACGCCGCAGGCGACCACGCACTCGGCGGCGATCGAGCAGGTCGCGCCCGCGGGCACGGCGACCGAGGCGTTCGGCTGGGTGGTCACGGCGGTCACCGTCGGGCTGGCCATCGGGCAGTCGGCGAGCGGTCAGCTGGTCGAGTCGCGCGGCACGAGCGCGGCGTTCGCGGCGGCGGCGGTGTCCGGCCTGGTGATCGCGGTCCTGGTGTGGGTGTTCCGCGGCACGGTCGCGGCCGGCGTGCCGGTGCCGAAGCAGGAGGAGATGGACCTGGCGGCCCGCTGACGCCCCGGGGTGTCGCGGTCCCGCCGTGATCGGGATTGTCGGTGGTCGGGTCCAGCGTCCACCGCGTGGACCTCACCGCCGACCCCGTGCTCGCCGTCGCGGCTGGAGCCGGCGGCGACGGATCGTCACCTCGTGGCGTTCGCTTCGCTACGGTAGGTACCGGCACGGCGCCGCCGGCCGCCCCGTTCCCCGACGATCGAACACGGAAGCTGCTGGAGGCGGTCATCGACAGCACGGTGATGGTGGAGGCCGACGCGCTGGCGCGCGCCGTCCGCCGGGCGGTCCCCTGCTCCGGCCCGCACGGCTCGGTCACCCTCCAGGTCGACGACGGCGAGCTGCGCGTGCGCGGCAGCGACCCGCGGGCGGGCGGGTCGGAGGAGTCGGTCAAGGCCACGATCGACGGCAACCGGGTCACGAAGACCTTCCAGGCCCACTACCTGGCGGACGCGCTGAAGGCGTTCAGCGGCAGGCGCGTGGAGCTGCGCATCCAGGACGGCCTGCGGTCGACGGTGCTCACGTCGCAGGCGGGCGAGGACGGCGTGGAGCTGACCTACCTGGTCGTCCCGCTCCGCACGACCGTCTGACCGGTTCCCCGGACCACCCCGGGTCGGACCACCCCGGGCGGTCAGGCCACCCCGAGGTAGGCCAGCTGCGCCCGCACCGACCACTCGGCGGCGGGCCAGAGGGAGCGGTCGACGTCGGCGTACACGAGTTCCACGACCTGGCGCGCGGTCGGTGCGCCACCGAGTCGTTCCACGGCCGCGCGGACCTGCGCCAGGCGTTCCTCGCGGTGGGTCAGGTAGGCGCGGGCGACGGCCACCACGTCCGGCAGGACCGGGCCGTGGCCGGGCAGCACGGTGGTGCCCTCCGGCAGGTCCGCCAGGGTCCTCAGGGACGCCAGGTAGTCGGCCAGCCCGCCGTCCAGCACGGTCGTGCCCCGGCCGAGGATGGTGTCACCGGTGAGCACCGCGCCGCCCACCAGGAACGAGACCGAGTCGTCGGTGTGCCCCGGCGTCGCCAGGGCGGTGATCTCCAGGCCGCCGCCGGTGACGACCTCGCCGCCGGTCAGCCGGACGGTGGCGAACCCCGGGTCCGCCGCGTGCACGGGGGCGCCCACCAGTCGCGCGAAGTCGTGCACGCCCTCCGAGTGGTCGGGGTGGCCGTGGGTGAGCAGCACCGCGTCCACCGGGCCGTGGGCGGCCACGCGGTCCAGGTGGCCGCGGTCCAGGGGGCCGGGGTCGACGACGACGCACGAGTCGGCGCCCGGCGCGCGCAGGACCCACGTGTTGGTGCCCTCCAGGGTCATCACCCCCGGGTTCTCGGCGAGCACGACCGACGCGAACGGCGTGACCCGGCGCGGCACCCCGTACTCGGCGCTCACGGCAGGACCACCCGCAGCACGTCGCCGTCCCGGACGATCTTGGGGATGATCTTCGAGACCTCGCGCGACTCGTCCAGCACCGCGCTCACGGACCCCAGCTCGTCCACCTCGGTGAGGGTCACCCAGGTCGGCGGCATGAGGGCGCGGCGACCGGCCTTCCAGTCGGCCAGCGCGTCGGCCGGCCGCTGCCACACCGCGTCCGACGCCTCGGTGGTCGCCCCGTCCGCCTTCTGCCCCTCGGGCAGCAGGGCGACGAAGAACCTGGTGTCGTAGCGGCGCGGCTCCTCGGGCGGCGTCACCCAGTTCGCCCACGGTCGCAGCAGGTCGGCCCGCAGCACCAGCCCCTCGTCGGCCAGGAACCGGGCGAAGGACAGCTCGCGCGCCACCAGCGCGGCCCGCGCCGCCGCGTACGGGGTGGTGTCGGCGACGACCGTGGCGGCCGACGGGCCGGCCAGCAGCACGCCGGACTCCTCGAACGTCTCGCGCACGGCGGCGCACACGAGCGCCGCGGCGAGTTCGGGCGAACAGGCGAACTTCGAGGCCCACCACCCGGGTGCGGGGCCGCTCCACGCGACGGAGGTGTCGGCGTCGCGCGGGTCGACACCACCGCCGGGGAACACGGTCATCCCGCCCGCGAACGCCATCCCGGCGACCCGGCGCAGCAGGAACGCCTCGATCCCCCGGTCGCCGTCGCGGACGAGCACGACGGTCGCCGCGTCGCGCGGCTCGACCGGCGGGCCGGTGGGGGTGGACGGGACCATCGAGGCCGGCAGCACCAGTTCGTCGGGTAGTTCGCGCACGCACCGAGCCTACGACGAGGATCTTCCCCGTGGACACCAAGAAGGGCTGCGTGCTCAACGTCCTGCTGTTCGGGTTCGGCGCGGTGATCGGCACGGGCCTGACGGCCGTCGCGGCCGTGGTGCTGTTCCTGCCGGCCGTGGACACGATCAGCACGGACGAGGGGACGCCGAACGTGTACGTCAAGGAGAGGTCCCGGTTGATCGGCGGCACGGAGCACGAGGTGTGGTTGGGGCGCGGCGAGGACCACGGGCACGTCGTGCGGGTCCCGGGCGGGTGGGGCGCCGACCCGGAGGTGGTGCGCCAGGAGGGCGGCGTGGAGCTGCGCTTCGACGGCGGCGGCCGGATCTTCGTCCCCGAGGCCGACTACCTCGGCGGCCGGTAGGGCGGCCGCCCGTGGGCGGGCCGACCGGAAGTTAGGGTGGCCGGCGTGGACGAACAGCTGCGCGTGGGACTGATCGGTGCGGGCCCGTGGGCGGAGCGGGTGCACGCGCCGGGCCTCGCCGACCACCCCGGCACCCGCCTGACCACCGTGTGGGCACGCCGCGAGGAGGCCGCGTCGGCGCTGGCCGACGCCTACGGCGCGAGCACGGCGGCGTCGCCGGACGAGCTGCTGGAGCAGGTGGACGCGGTCGCGTTCGCCGTGCCGCCGGAGGTCCAGGCGCCGCTCGCGACGCGGGCCGCGGAGCTGGGCAGGCACCTCGTCCTGGAGAAGCCGATCGCCTCGACCCTCGCCGACGCCGAGCGGCTCGCCGAGGCGGTGGACCGGAACGGCGTCGCGTCGCTGGTCGTGCTGACCCGCCGGTACGCGCCGGAGGTCCGGGAGCAGCTGGACCAGCTGGCGCGCACGGGCGGCTGGGTGGGCGGCAGCCTCCGGTGGCTGTCGGGCGCGCTGCTGGGCGGGCCGTTCTCGCACTCGCCGTGGCGGCACGAGCGGGGGCCGCTGGACGACGTCGGCCCGCACGCGTTCGACCTGCTGGACGCCGCCCTGGGCACGATCACCGACGTGGTCGCGGCGGACCGGTCGGAGCACGGGCTGTGGCAGGTGGTGTTCCGGCACGAGGGCGGTGCGACGAGTTCGGCGGCGCTGAGCATGACGCTGCCGCTGGAGCCGACCGTCTCGGAGGTGGCGGTGTACGGCGAGCACGGCCACCGCGTGCTCGCCGACCGGGGCACGAGCGCGGCGCAGTGCTTCACGCACCTGCTGGACGACTTCGTGGCGATGGTCGACAGCGGCACGGCGCACCACCCGCTGGACGTGCGCCGGGGCCTGCACCTCCAGCGGATCGTCGACCTGGCGCGCCGCAAGGCGGAACACTGACCGGGTGTACGCACTGGACGGCGAGACGCTGCGCGAGGCCGCCGAGGGCCTGACCGCGCGCGGGATGCCCCCCGACGACCCGGTCCGGGTGCGGGTCGAGGCGGCGACGGACCGCGCGGCGGCCCGGCCCCTCCGCCCGCTGGGCGCGGACGTCGGGGCCGGGCTGCTCGACGCGCTGCGAGCCCTCCGAGCGGGCCCGGTCGCCCCCTAGCCGGTGAACCTGCCGTTGTTCGGCTTCGGCACGCCGTTGACGAACTCCGGCCCGCCCGGCCACGACTGCTGCTCGCGCTGCGCCAGCTCCTCGTGGAGCTGCTGGAGCAGGGCGCGTTCGCGGTCGCTGAGCTTGGCGTCGACGGTCGGCGGCAGCTGCACGGACGCCGGCGCCTGCCCGTCGGCCAGGGCGGCCTGGAGCGCGGCGAGGTCGTCCGGGTTCAGCTCCGTGGTGACCTCGGCGCGCGACAGCGGGTGGTCGTCCGGCAGCGGGAACGACAGCGGCACCACCGGGGGCGTCGCGGCCCTCGGCTCGTCCACGACCGGTTCCGGCGCGGGTTCCACGACCGGTTCCGGCGCGGGCTCGGCGACGGGTTCGGGCGCCACGTCCGGCACCCGCACGTCGTCGGCCCGCACGTCGTCGATCCCGTCCCCGCTGCCCCGGAACCCGTCGAACCGCGGCTCGTCGGCGGGCTCGCGCACCGGCAGCCGCTTGACCGGCTTGGGCGGGAACGGTTGCGCCCCCTCGTACGAGTCGACGCGCGCACGACGGGACTTGGAGCCGTTCTCGGGTTCGACCGGCACCGGTTCCGGCTCGACCACCGGTGCCTGACCCGAGACGTCACCGTCGAACCACGTGCCGGGGTCGGGTGGTGGCCCGGGCGTCGTGGAACCGGACGCGAAGAACACCTCGCGCGCCGTGGTCACGGCGGCCGCGTGGTACTCACCCAGCGGCGTGCCCACGGTCAGCACCTCGACGGCGGCCCGGATGCCGGCCTTCCGCAGCACGGTGTCGACCCGGTACGCGGTCGCCGGCGCGAAGCCGGACGGACCGATGTCGACCAGGACGATCCGCTGCGGCAGCGGGCCGGGCGTGGCGCCGGCCGGCGTGGACCGCCACGTGGCGCGCACGCCGCGCACGTCCGGCAGCGCCGACACGGTCCTGCCCAGCACGTCGCCCAGGCCGTCGGCCGGGTCGGACTCGACGCTGAACCGGTGTCGCGGCACGGGCACCTGCTCGACCGCGAACAACCGGTCGGCGAGCGAGCGGTCCGAGCGGACCTCCGCCAGCAGCCACCCCACCTCGCGACGCTCCTCCGTGGACACCGGGATGCGCCCGGCCAGCAGGCAGCCGACCAGCAGTTCCACCGCCCTGTCCAGCTCGGCGACCGCGAGCAGCTCCCGGGCCTGCGTCAACGCGTCGTCGTCGACCCGTCCGGCCAACGACAACAGGAGGTCGTGTAAACGGACGGGGAGTCCCACTCCGTCGTTCGTCACGCCTGTTCTCCTTCCGGCCCGCGCGGGAGCGACGAGCTCTAGACGGGCACCAGGTGCCCGTCGGCCTCGGCGCCGGTGCACACCAGTTCCGAGGCCGCCAACGCCGCCCGGTGGTAGGGCGGCAGGTCAAGTCCGGCGGGCAGGACCTCCACGCAGGGGTCGTGCTCGCCGAGCGCCCGCAGCACGCGCTGGAGTTCACCGGCCAGCCGGGCGTACCCGGACGTGGCGGCGACCAGGACCAGCCTCCTGGCGTCGCCCCCGCCCAGCCGCCACGAGGAGCGGACTTCGCCGACCCCGGGGCGACCGCGCAGGGTTGCCCCGAGCACCACGGTCGCGGAATCACCCATCAGCACCCGATCGGGTGATTCCGGGGTGAAGGTGTAGCCGGTATCGGGCGGTTCGTCCAGTCCCCTGACGGAACTGATGGCGGATCGGTCCGCGCCGTGCGGCACGAGGGCGTCCACGAGCAGCGCCTGCTCGCGGTCGGTCAGGCCGATCCGGTCGTGCAGCAACGTGCGCGGCAGGGTGCGTGCGAGGACGAGGATCGCGTCCGTCGCGGCCCAGTCGCGGAAGCGCCACAGGACGTCGTCCGGGAGCCTCCCGGCGAGCCGCAGCAGCAGCTCGTGGCACGTGTCCGACATCTCACTCCCCGATCTCGACGATCAGCTCCACCTCGACGGGCGCGCCCAGCGGCAACTCGGCGACGCCGACGGCGGACCGCGCGTGCCGGCCGGCGTCGCCGAACACCTCGCCGATCAGCTCGGACGCGCCGTTGACCACGGCGGGCTGGCCGGTGAAGCCCTCGGCGGAGGCGACGAACCCGACGACCTTGACGACGCGGACCACCGAGTCCAGGCCGACGAGCGCGTCCACGGCGGCCAGCGCGTTGAGCGCGCAGGTGCGGGCGTGCGCCTTGGCCTCCTCCGGGCTCACGTCGCCGCCGACCTTGCCGGTGGCCGCGAGCGCGCCGTCGACGAACGGCAGCTGGCCCGAGGTGAACACCTGCTGCCCGCTGCGGACGGCGGGCACGTACGCGGCGACGGGCGCCGCGACCGGGGGGAGGGTGACACCGAGCTCGGCCAGGCGAGCGGTCCAGCTCATGCCTTCGGCCGCTTCAGGTAGGCGACGTGCTGCTCACCGCTGGGGTTGGGCAGCACGGTGACCAGCTCCCAGCCGTCCTGGCCCCACTGGTCGAGGATCGCCTTGGTGGCGTGGATCAACAGCGGGACGGTCGCGTACTCCCACGTCTGCATGGCGGGCAGCCTAGCCGGACACCCTGCGTGCTCGCCCGAGCCGGCCGGGGCCGGGGTCCGCGCGGAGTTGCGGTTTCCCCTGGTGACGCCCCCGTCACGAAGCGCTAACTTGCGGTTGTGGAGACGTGGCGGATCGTGGCGACCAGCTCGTTCCTGCTGGGCGGGCTGGTGATGGTGCTGGTCGCCATGGCGTTGGCCCGCGACCGGAAGGGCGCGATGCGGTCGCAGGTGTGGCGGGCGGCGGGCATCGGGGCGCTCGCGGTGGCGGTGGTGGCCGTGCTGATCGCCTACGTGCTGCCGTCGGTGGTGGCCTGGGGCGTGGTGGCGGCGACCGCCATCGGAGTGGTGTTCGTCACCATGTGGGATTGAGCCGGCGGCGTCCCTCGGCCAGCGGCTCCCAGGGGTCCGCGCCTAGGCTGACCTGGTGAACGGCTGGACCGACGAACTCACCCGCGCGCGGCTGCACGTCGTCACGGGCAAGGGCGGGACCGGCAAGACCACGGTCGCCGCGGCGCTCGCCCTGGCGCTGGCCACCGGCGGTCGCCGGGTGCTGCTGGTCGAGGTCGAGAACCGGCAGGGCATCGCGCGGCTGTTCGACCGGCCGCCGCTGCCGTACTCCGAGGAGCGCATCGCGTCCGCGCCCGGCGGCGGCGAGGTCCGGGCACTGGCCGTGGACCCCGAGGCGGCGCTGCTGGAGTACCTGGACATGTTCTACAACCTGGGCTTCGCGGGCCGGACGCTGAAGAAGATGGGCGCGATCGAGTTCGCCACCACCCTCGCGCCGGGGCTGCGGGACGTGCTGCTCACCGGCAAGGTGAAGGAGTGCGTGCGCCGGGTCGGCAAGAGCGGCAGGCACGAGTACGACGCGGTCGTGCTGGACGCGCCGCCGACCGGCCGCGTGGTGCGGTTCCTCGACGTCACGCGGGCCATGGCCGACCTGGCCAAGGTCGGGCCGATCAAGGGGCAGAGCGAGGGCGTGGTGACCCTGCTGCACTCGGGCGACACGGCCGTGCACCTGGTCGCGCTGCTGGAGGAGATGCCGGTGCGCGAGACGCTGGAGGCGGTCGCCGACCTGGACGCCGCCGACCTGCGGCCGGGCGCGGTGTTCGTGAACCGGGTGCGCCCGCCGAGGTTGCCCGCGCGGTCCGTGGCCGCCGCCGCGGAGGGACGGGTGGACGCGGACCGGGTCCGGGCCGGGCTCGCCGCCGCCGGGCTGGACGTGGACGACGACGTGCTGGACGGCCTGGTCGAGCAGGCCGTGGAGCACGCCGCCGGGGTGCTCGCCGAGGAGCGGGCCAAGGACAAGCTGGCCGAGTCCGACCTGCCGTCGGTCGAGCTGCCGGACCTGACCGACGGGGTGGACGTGGCCGCGCTGTACGAGCTGGCGGAACTGCTGGTCGGGCGGGGTGTGCGGTGAACCGGCTGGATGTGGACGCGCTGCTGGACAACCCGGAGACGCGGGTGCTGGTGTGCTGCGGCTCGGGTGGCGTGGGGAAGACGACGACGGCCGCGGCGCTCGCCCTGCGGGCCGCGGCACGGGGCCGGCGCGCGGTCGTGCTGACGATCGACCCCGCGCGGCGGCTCGCCCAGTCCCTCGGGCTGCGGGAGCTGGACAACAACCCGCGGCGCGTCGAGGGCGACTTCGACGGCGAGCTGCACGCGATGATGCTGGACATGCGCCGCACGTTCGACGACATGGTGTGGCAGCACGCGGGCCGCGAGCGGGCCGAGCAGATCCTCGCCAACCCCTTCTACCAGACGATCTCCACGTCGTTCTCCGGCACGCAGGAGTACATGGCGATGGAGAAGCTGGGTCAGCTCGTCGCGCAGGACGAGTGGGACCTGGTGGTCGTGGACACGCCGCCGAGCCGCTCGGCGCTGGACTTCCTGGACGCGCCGCAGCGGCTGTCGACCGTGCTCGACGGGAAGCTGATCAAGATGTTGTCGGCGCCCGCGCGGGCGGGCGGGCGCGGCATCCGCAAGATCGTCGGGGCCGGCTTCGGCCTGTTCACCAAGGCCGTGTCGACCATCGTGGGCGGCCAGCTCCTCCAGGACGCGTCGACGTTCGTGCAGGCGTTCGACAGCATGTTCGGCGGCTTCCGGCAGCGCGCCCAGGCCACCTACGACCTGCTGCGCTCACCCGGCACGGGCTTCCTGGTGGTCGCGGCGGCCGAACCGGACGCGCTGCGCGAGGCCAGCTACTTCGTCGAGCGGTTGAGCGCGGAGCACATGCCGCTGACCGGCCTGGTCGCGAACCGGACGCACCCCGTGCTCGCCCCCTTGCCGGCGCCGGGCGCGCTGGCGGCGGCGGACCGGCTGGAGCGCACGGGAGACGCCCCGCTGGCCGCCGCCGTGCTGCGGGTGCACGCGGACCGCGTGGCCGTCGCCGACCGGGAGAAGCGGCTGCTCGCGCGGTTCACCCGTGCGCACCCCGGCGTTCCGCTGGTCGGGGTGCCCGCGCTGCCGACCGACGTGCACGACCTGGACGGCCTGCAGGAGATCGGCCGGCGGCTCGCGGGCGAGTAGGTCCTACCCGACCTTGGACTCCTCGGTGTGCTCCTGGCGCGCCGTGTCCAGGAGTTCGTGCCACGAGGTGACGTCGGGCCGCCGCCGCAGCAGCGCACGCCGTTCACGCTCGGTCATCCCGCCCCACACACCGAACTCGATCCGGTTGTCCAGGGCCTCCGCGAGGCACTCGGTGCGCACCGGGCACCCCAGGCACACCACCTTGGCCTTGCGCTGCTCCGCACCTCTCACGAAGAGCTGGTCCGGCTCCTCGTCGCGGCACGAAGCCTTGATACGCCAATCCCCCTGCTGCATAGCCCCCACCTCAGTTCCCCTGTGCCCAGACTTCCTAAATCCGCCACACCCCTGCCGCGGATGCCGTAGGCTCACCACGACGAGTGGTCATGCCGTTGGCTGCTGTCTTGGACAGTGACGGACTGTAGAGCCTTCCGGTTCCACCTCCAACCCTGGGTTGCCCACCTGTTACCTGTCTTGAGTACGAGTACTCATCCTGGGTAATCAACTGTGCGCGATCTCGATCACCTCTTCGGGTGCCGCGTACGCTCACCGGCATGCGAGCCAGGAACGGCGTGCTGAAACTGCTTGGCCTGTGTCTGCTGGCCGGAGTGCTGCTGGCAGGCTTGTTGTTCCCTGTCGTGGGCTCGCTGGGGGTCGTGTCGAACAGAGCCAGCGACACGGTCGACAGCATCTCCGCGGACCTGGTCACGACCGATCCCCCGCTGATCTCCACGATCACGGACAAGGACGGCGCGCCCATCGCGTACCTCTACGACCAGTACCGGGTGCTCGTGCCGCCGGAGAAGATCTCCCCCACCATGAAAGCCGCGCTGGTGTCGATCGAGGACCGGCGGTTCTACGAGCACCAGGGCGTGGACTGGAAGGGCACGATCCGCGCCGGGCTGACCAACCAGTTCAGCGGCGCCGTGACGCAGGGTGCCTCCACGCTCACGCAGCAATACGTGAAGAACTACCTCGTGCACGTGGTGGCGCGGAACAACCAGGTCGAACAGCAAAAGGCGCAGGAGCAGACGATTGCGCGAAAAGCACGTGAAGCGCGCATCTCCTTGCAACTGGAACGCAAACTGGGCAAGGAGGAAATCCTCGCCCGCTACCTGAACGTGGTGCCGTTCGGCTCGACCATCTACGGGATCGCGGCGGCGTCCCAGGCGTACTTCGACACCACCGCCGACAAGTTGACCGTGGCGCAGTCGGCGATGCTCGCCGGGATGGTGAACAGCCCGTCCGCGCTCAACCCGGAGGTGTTCCCGGAGAAGGCGCTGGTGCGGCGCAACCAGGTCATCGACAAGATGGTCGAGAACGACAAGCTGTCGCGCGAGGCGGCGGAGGCGGCGAAGGCCGAGCCGCTGGGGCTGGCGAACCCCGTCCGGACGCCGCCCAACGGCTGCGTCGGCGCCGGCCCGGAGAACGGGTTCTTCTGCTCGTACGTCGTGAACTACCTGGAGCGCAACGGGTTCAGCCTGGAGCAGCTCAGGACCGGCGGCTACACCGTGCAGACCACGTTGGACCGCACCATCACCTCGCACGCCAAGCTCGCCGCCGAGGGGCAGGTGGCGAAGTCGAGCGACGGCATCGCCAACACGATGGCGGTCGTGCGGCCGGGCAGGGAGCGGCACGAGGTGGTCGCGCTCGTCGCGAACCGCGACTACGGGCTCAAGGCCGACCAGTTCCAGACCCAGTTCGACCTGCCGTCCGGTGTGGAGAACAAGTTCGGCGCCGGGTCCATCTACAAGATCTTCACCGCGGCGGCGGCGCTCGAAGCGGGCATGGGCATCGAGAGCACGATGGCCACGCCCCACTCGCACGTGTCGCGCGTGTTCAAGGGAGGCGGCGCCAAGTGCCCGTCGACCGGCGAGCCCAACACCCGGTGGTACTGCCTGAGCAACGACTCCGACTCGGTCCCGGCGCGGATGTCGCTGCAAACGGCGCTCCAGACCTCGCCGAACACCGGGTTCGTGATCCTGGAGGAGCAGCTGGGCATGGACCCGGTGGTGGACATGGCGTCGCGGCTCGGCATGCGCGAGACGATGGCCACGAACATCGCGGGCACCCGGCCCGACCCGAAGGCGCGCGACCGGCAGCTGCGGATCTCGCAGACCGAGTTCTACAAGTCCAACGGCGGCAACGCGTCGTTCACGCTGTCGCCCGCGCCGGTGTCCACGCTGGAGCTGGCGAACACGGCGGCGACGATCATGAGCGGTGGCGTGTGGTGCCCGCCGTCGCCGATCGGCAAGGTGCTGGACCGCAACGGTCAGCCGGTACCGGTCAACGAGGCGCCCTGCGAGCAGGCCGTGGCCGAGCCGTTGGCGAACGGGCTGGCGGCGGGCATGTCGAAGGACGACCAGACCGGGGGCACGGCGGCCGCGGCGGCGCGGCAGTTCAAGTGGACGCGGCCGATGCTCGGCAAGACCGGGACGACGGAGGAGTACAAGTCCGCGGCGTTCATCGGGGCGACGCCGGACTTCGCGGGGGCGGTGCAGACGTTCAACGACGGCACCAACCCGCGCGGGATCTGCGTCAACGCCGGGCCGCCGCGGTTGTGCGGCAAGGGTGACATCTACGGCGGCACGGTGCCCGCGCGGACGTGGTTCGACACGATGACGAAGATCCACGAAGGACTGCCGGTGCGCGGCCTGCCGCCGGTCGAGGAGCGCTACCTCAAGGGCGGCAGCGAGATCCGCGTGCCGGACGTGGTGGGGCGCAACGTCAACGACGCGACCCGCGTCCTGGAGGAGGCCGGCTACAAGGTCTCCGCGCAGAACCGCAACTCCGAGCAGCCGAAGGGCCAGGTCGTCAGCCAGTCGCCGCGCGGGAGCGCGCTGCGCGGCACCGTGATCACCCTCCTGGTCTCGACGGGCTACGTCCCCCCGCCGCAGCCGACCGACCCCACGACGGGGCAGCCGGCGCCCGGGCAGCCCGATCCCGGGCAGCCCGGACCGGGGCGGCCCGGGGAGCCGCCGGGTCGGCCGGGCGAGCCGCCGGAGATCACGATTCCCGTCGAGCCGCCCGGCCGCTGACCTGCGCCCGGCTCCCCGGCACCCGACCTCACCGGCACCCGACCTCACCGCCGCCGGGTTCGCCCCCGGTCGCCGGCCCGGTGCCGGCAGCTCGGACCGCGCTCCGCAGCCCTCGGCGCGGTCGTCCTGGTGGGCGGGTCGTCCTGGTGGGCGGGTCAGGTGGGGGTCGGGGTTCCGCTTCGTCTCAACCGATGTCCGGTAACAACGTTTCCGTACATCGTTCACCGCATCGTGTGAACGACTGCCGGCCTCAGGCCAGCTTCGCCCGCACCGCACCCGCCACTCGACCGCCCTCGGCGCGGCCCGCCACCTGCGCGTTCACCAGCTTCATGACCTGGCCCATCTGGCGCTGCCCCGGCTGCTCGCCGATCTGCTCGGCCACCTGCGCCACGGCGGCGTCCACCAGGGTCGCCAGCTCGTCGTCCGACAGCTGCGCGGGGAGGTACGCCTCCAGCACCGCGCTCTCCTGCCGCTCCAGCTCGGCCTGCTCGGTGCGCCCGGCGCCGGCGAACGCCTCGGCGGCCTCCTTGCGCTTCTTCACCTCGCGCGTGATGACCTTGAGGACCTCCTCGTCGGACAGCTCGCGCGCCACCTTGCCGGAGACCTCCTCGGTGGTCACGGCCGCGAGCGTCATCCGCAGCGCACCCGCCCGGACCGTGTCCCGGGTCTTGATCGACACCGTGAGGTCCGACTGCAACCGTGCCTTCAGCTCCGCCATGGGGCGGAACGGTACCGAAAGGCCCCCGTCCGCCCGAATCGGTCAACCCCCTACCCTCGACTTCGTGAACAAGCTGGGCCGAGCGCTGCTCACCACGACCGCCCTGGGCGCCACCGCGCTCGCCTACGCGGCGGGGATCGAACGGCGGCTCTGGGCGTTGCGCCGGGCCACCGTGCCGGTGCTCGCGCCCGGGTCGTCGCCGCTGCGCGTGCTGCACATCTCCGACCTGCACATGATGCCGGGGCAGGTGTCGAAGCAGCGGTGGGTGGCGGCACTGGACGAACTGGAGCCCGACCTGGTGGTCAACACCGGGGACAACCTCGCGCACAAGCAGGCCGTGCCCGCGGTGATCCGGGCGCTCGGCCCGCTGCTGAACCGGCCGGGCGCGTTCGTGTTCGGCAGCAACGACTACTACGCGCCCCGACCGAAGAACCCGGCGCGCTACCTGCTGCCGTCGGCGAAGACGAAGCGCATCCACGGCATCCCGCTGCCGTGGCGGGACCTGCGCGCGGCGATGCTCGAGCGCGGGTGGCTGGACCTGACGCACTCGCGCCACTCGTTCACGGTGGGCGGCGTGGACGTGTTCGCCGCCGGCCTGGACGACCCGCACCTCAAGCGCGACCGGTTCGACGAGATCAGCGGCCCCGTGCCGGACGTGGGGCTGCGCCTGGGCGTGACGCACTCCCCCGAGCCGCGCGTGCTGGACCCGTTCGCCGCCGAGGGCTACGACCTCGTGCTGGCCGGCCACACGCACGGCGGGCAGTTGCGCATCCCCGGCTACGGCGCGCTGGTGACGAACTGCGACCTGGACCGCTCGCGGGCGCGGGGCGTGTCGCGCTGGGGCTCCCGCACGTGGCTGAACGTGTCGGCGGGCCTCGGCACGTCGCCGTACGCGCCGGTGCGCTTCGCCTGCCGGCCGGAGGCGAGCCTGCTGACCCTGGTGCCACGCCCTGTCGACGCAGGTCAGAGCCGGTCGGGCACGGAAAGGGATACCCGGTTCGGAGTGGGCGGGAACGTCAGGTAGAGTTCTCCTCGTTCGAGCGGGTGACCGGTCGGACGAGCGGGACCGGGGTGTGGCGCAGTTTGGTAGCGCGCTTCGTTCGGGACGAAGAGGTCGCAGGTTCAAATCCTGTCACCCCGACCACACAGATCAGGGCCTGTCCGAGAGGTATTCGGACGGGCCCTGAGTCGTTTCCGGTCGTCATGTCGCTCCCTGCCGGGTGAGGTCGTGCCCGGTGTCCGGCGGGCGGGAATCCGGGACGTCGACGGCGGTGCGTCGCGGTCGGTGTGACCCGCGTCGGGGGTTCCCCGTGTGCCGTGGTCGACGTCCCCGGTTCTCTCCGCGTCACACGCCGCGCAGCGGCGGGTAGTCCTGCTCCGGTGGCGGCGCGAGCCGCTTGTTCAGGTCCTGGGCCTCTTGGAGCTGGTCTTCCAGGGTGACGATGCGGCACGCGGCCTCCAGGCCGGTGCCCCGGTCGACGAGTTCCCGGACCCTCGCCGCCAACTTGAGCTGGTGGCGGGAGTAGCGCCGGTGCCCGCCCTGCGAGCGCTGGGGCTCGATCAGCTTCACCTCGTCGAGGCTGCGGAGGAAGCCCGGTGTGGTGCCGAGCATCTCCGCGGCCCTGCCCATGGTGTAGGCGGGGTAGTGGTCGTCGTCGAACCTGTCCGCCGCGGTCTGCGGCTCGTTTGTCTCTGCCGGCATTGCACCTCCGCGCCACGAGGGCCCCGGTGCCGTAGCACCGGGGCCCAGGGTTATGGGTTCACTTCCATCATCCGACTGTGAAGTCGGCTTGTCACATCCGCGCTGCACGCCTCACTGACGACGATGAGCGCGAGGATCGCTTTTGCGTAACCGGAGACCACCTTCCAATCTGTCTGGAGTGCGGTACCCGCCCGACTGGTGTAGCCCGAGGCAGGCGATCCGATGGTGTGTGACCCTTCCCTTCTCCTCTGGTTACTTGCTTCCTTGATCCGTGCCTTGCCGTCTTGCTGCTTGCTGATCCTGCAACTTGCCGTCTTACCGGTCTTGCAACTGCCGATCTTGCTGGTCCTACTGGTCTTGCAACGTGCCAACTGCTGATCTTGCGGTCGTACTGCTTGCCAACTTCTCGTCGAACTCCGGCCGTCGACGTCCGGGGCACCCTTCGACTGCTCGCCCCGGTCCGGAGACCGGTACTGCTTCCCAGCTCACGGGCAGTTCGTCATCTCCCGTGCCGATGAGATCTTCTCCCTGTCGACATGGAAGATACTACACACAGGGATCATGGAATGTCTACCCCCGCCACCACAGATTTCCTCGATCGAGTGAGCAGGACGCCAACACCGGTGGTCACGGGCGCCGCGGCGGCCGGGAAGTCGACGGTGCGCCGCACCCTGGCGCGGGACCCGGGCTCCCTGGCCCTGGACGGCGACGTGATGGCCGCGGGCGCGGCGGCGGTGAGCGGCGGGCGGGCGGACTACCCGGCGTTCCGGCGCTCCCTGCCGGACATCGCGGGCGAGGTGGGCGGCGGGTGGACGTGGCGAAGCACGTGACGACCGACCGGCTGCCGAGGACCGCGGAAGTCATGCCACCGCGCACGATGACGGTGGTCGACACGACGACGTGGACGGCGGCGGAGACGGTGGCCCGGGCGCTCGCCCGGGCCACCGCCGCGAGCTGCGGGGATGTGGGCTAGCGGACGTGCGGGCGGAGTTCGGCCAGGCGGCGGAGCAGTTCGCCCACCTGGTTCCAGTCGAGCTTGGCCGACTCGCCGGGCGGGGTGTGGATGCAGACGTTGCCCTCTTCGGTCAGGGTGACCTCCAGGGTGCGCCGGCGACCGAGGGCGTCCACGCACCCGACACGACCGCCCTGCCGAACCGTGTTGTCGATCATCGGTCTGACCTCCCTGTGCCGCATTCGTCTTGACCGGTGATTCGTTCGGACGAACGTGAGCGTTACGCGTCACTCCCCGCTGTTGCCAAATTGCCCCAGGGCTAAATATCCGAACGAACGTCACGTTCTGTTAGTCCGATCGGGTGGAGGTTGCAGATTCAACTTACGGTGCGTAACAACGGTCAAGATCGACGCGACGACGAGTCAACGCAACCGCACCACAGGCTTCACAGCTCAGCGCCGAGGGCACCGCCAGCAGGGAGCAGCACCATGAGCCTCACCTCCACCGCCCGCCCGGACCCCGACAGCCGGCTCGTGCTCGTCACGTGGTCGCTGGTCGCGCTCGGCTTAGCCGGTTCCGCCGCGTTCCTGACCACCCCCGCCCGGGGCGCGGTCGCGGGCGTCGTGGCCGCGCTCGTCGGCCTCGCCGCCCACGCGCTGACCCGCGCGTCGGACGCGGTCGACCGCATCCTCGACGAGGAACTCGACCACCGCTGATCACCCTGCGCCACCACCGCCACCGGCGCCCGCATCACGCTGCGTCGAGGTGCGGGGCGAGGACGGGCCGGTAGGGGGTGCGGAGAGGCCCGGAACCGGCATCATCGCGGTGTGGCGGACATCGAGGAGCGCACGGCGCGGCGGCAGCACATGTACGGCACCCGGGACCTGGCCGCGCTGCCCGTCTTCGCCGGCGGGTTCATCAACTTCGGCTACTGGCGCGACGTCGACCTGAGCGGCCCGATCACCGTCGAGCAGCGCGTCGCCACCCAGGAGGCCCTCTACGACGTCGTGCTCGACGCGCTCGCGCTCCGACCGGGCGACCGGGTCGTCGAAGTCGGCTGCGGACACGGCGTGGGCACCCGGCGGGCGCTGCGGCACGACCCCGCGCTGGTCCGCGGCCTGGACCTGGTGCCCGAGCAGGTCGCCCGCGCCACCGCGGCCAACGACGACCCGCGCGCGGCGTTCGCCCTGGGCGCGGCCCACGACATGCCGTTCGACGACGGCTCGTTCGACGCGCTGCTGTCGGTGGAGGCCGCCCAGCACTTCGAGGACGTCGCGGGGTTCGCCCGGGAAGGCGCTCGGGTGCTGGCCGGTGGTGGCCGGTTCGCGCTGACCACGTTCTTCGCCACCAGCGCCGCCGCCGCGCCGGAGCTGGTCGCGGCGGTCGAGTCGTTCGCCACGGGCCTCGACCTGGCCCACCCGGTGGACGACGTGCTCGGGCACCTGCGCGCGGCGGGGTTCGCCGACGTGGCCGCGGTCAGCATCGGCGAGCACGTGTGGCGCGGCCTGGACCGCTGGCTCGAACTCGGCCCGCGCCCCGACCACTGGGACCGCGCGTACCACCGGGCCGCGCGGCGCGGCCTCGTCGACTACTACCTGGTCACCGCGCGGAAGCCGGCAGGATCGGGGGTGTGACGACGCACCCGACCGCCGACGTGCCCGACCCCCTGTTCCCCGACCCGGACGCCGAGGCCCGCTGGCGCGCCCGCTTCACGGCGCCGCGCGTGAGCCTGCCCGGCTGGGCGGACGACGCGCCGGACCGCAACCTGTACCTGTCGAACTCCAGCGGCGTGTGGGAGCTCTACGCCTGGGACCGCGCCACCGACTCCCACCGCAAGGTCACCGACCGGCCCAACGGCACCTCGCACGGCGCGCTCACCCCCGACGGCGAGGCGATCTGGTGGTTCGACGACACCGACGGCGACGAGTTCGGCACGTGGGTGAGCGAGCCGTTCGAACCCGGCGGTGAGGCCCGGCCCGCCGTGGAGGGCGTGCCGGCGGGCTACCCCGCCGGGCTGGAGATCGGGCACGAGGTGGTCGCGATCGGCACGTCCACCGACGACGGCACCACCGTGTACGTCTCGCGCGGCGGCGCGCCCGCCGAGGTCGTCTACGCGCACGAGAACGACGGCGGCGTGACCGCGCTGTCCAAGGACGAGACGCTGCTCGTGATCGCGCACTCCGAGCACGGCGACAACCGGCACGCCGCGCTCCGCGTGATCACGCCGACGGGTGAGAAGATCACCGAGAAGTGGGACGGTCCCGGCAAGGGCCTGGACGCCATCGCGTTCAGCCCGGTGCGCGGCGACAACCGGCTCCTGGTCGGCCACGAGCGGCGCGGCAAGGACGAGCTGCTGATCTGGGACGTCGCCGCGGGCACCGAGACCGAGGTCGTCGTCGACCTGCCGGGCGAGATCAGCGCCGACTGGTACCCGGACGCCTCCGCGCTGCTGGTGGCGCACACCTTCCGGGCGCGCAACACGCTGCACCGCTACGACCTGGCGACCGGCGCGCTGACCGCGCTGGACACCCCGCACGGCACGGTCGGCGGCGCGCACGTGCGGCCCGACGGCTCGGTGGAGTACTCGTGGTCCTCGGCCGCCCGGCCGGGCGTGGTGCGGGTGCTGGCCGCGGACGGCGACGAGCGCGTGCTGCTCACGCCCCCCGGTCACGAGGCGCCCGCCTCGGTCGACCTGACCGACGTGTTCGTCGGCGACGTGCACGCCCTGGTCGCGCGGCCCGAGGGCGCGCCGGACGGTCCGCTGCCGACCGTGTTCCACCTGCACGGCGGCCCGCACTCGGCCGACGAGGACCGGTTCTCCGCCTACCGCGCGGTGTGGCTGGACGCCGGGTACGCCGTGGTGCACGTGAACTACCGCGGGTCGACCGGGTACGGCTCGAAGTGGCGCGACGCGATCGAGGGCAGGCCGGGGCTGACCGAGCTGGAGGACGTGGCCGCGGTGCACGACTGGGCCGTGTCCAGCGGGTTCGCCGACCCGGCGAAGTGCGTGGTCAACGGCGCGTCGTGGGGCGGCTACCTGACCCTGCTCGCGCTGGGCACGCAGCCTGAGCGGTGGGCGGCCGGGGTCGCGGGCGTGCCGGTGGCCGACTACCTCGCCGCCTACGAGGACGAGATGGAGCCGCTGCGGGCGTTCGACCGGGCACTGTTCGGCGGGTCGCCCGAGGAGCTGCCCGAGCGGTACCGCGAGTGCTCGCCGCTGACCTACGTGGACGCGGTGCGCGCGCCCGTGCTGGTGCTGGCGGGCGAGAACGACCCGCGCTGCCCGATCCGGCAGATCGACAACTACCTGGACCGGCTGGCCGGGCGGGGCGCGGACTACGAGGTGTACCGGTACGACGCCGGGCACGGCTCGCTGGTCGTCGCGGAGACCATCCGGCAGACCGCGGCGGAGGTCGCGTTCGTCCAGCGGGTGCTCTGACCGGGTCTTGAAGGAGGGCGAGGGCCGCCGGGCGACTCCGGCGGCCCTCGCCCTTTGCAGGCCTACCGGCGTTAAGCCGGATCGTTCGAGCCGCTACTGAAATCGTCTGCCCCGGACGGAAGACACCATCAGCATCCACGAGGTAGTCCAATTGGGCCGGAATACCGCACTACTGCGGCCCGATCCCCCTGATTGTTATTGAACGCTGAACCAACCGATAGATACGAGACTGATTCGTACAAATAGACCATGTGACCGTGTTCGACAAGACCGGCCGACTCCAGGGCCCTGAGGCAGGCGATTCAAGCTGTGATCTAATACCACTCGCCTCAGTGACCACGTTGGGGTGACACAACTCCATCTGCTCACTCCGCGATCGCCGGGTTCGACCACCGGCTGTCGAACCCCGACCGTGGGGTAGCCCCGACCTGGGGGGAGGTGAGATGAACAGTCCCAGGTCCGAAGGGAACGCGGGTCCTCCCGAGGAGCCGTCAGCCGACGCCGAAGCTCGGGCGATCCCCGAGAACACAGCTCCGTCGACCGAGCCGACGGATGGCACCCCCGACGCCCGAGGAACCAGGAAGACGATCAACTGGCGAAAAATCGCCAAGTTGATCGCCTCCTGGACCCTCCGAACAGTGATCGCCTACCTGACCGCGAAGTACTGGGGAAGCGACCACTGATCTTCCTGCCGCGTTGAGAGGAGGCAGTGCTGCCCGGGACGAGCGGGTAGGTGGGTTGCCGCCCACCGCCCGCCGTTCCGGGCCCCTTGGCCGAACACCACACCCAGAGGAGGAAGACCCACCTCTGACCGGGATCCAGCAGTTCGTCCAACTCAACACGTCTTGTTATAGGTCAGCGGAGTCCGACTGCCCCACACAAGACTTTGAGATTGTACGTCGCACCTGGTCAGGGGTCTAACGCTGTGGAGCCCCAGTGACCGACACCCTTGATCACCCGCTGACGTCGGCGGATCTCGCCGAGTCGGCGGCAACTGGCGAGCGCGGGCGGCGCGACGCTGAACATCCTCGCGACCACCGACTGGAAGCCGACGCCCGACTGGTGGAGGCTCTTCGCGCAGACGGCGTCCAGGGGAGCCTCTGGGACCGACTGGTCGAGACGCTGGCCGCGTACGGACTCCCCGTCGTCAAAGCCTGGATCCACTCGGGGAGGATGTTCGCAGAGTCCGCCCACCGAGGACGTCCCTTAGAGCATTCATGGGCGATCGACACCGAGGCGGTCGAGGACATGGCCGCCGACACGGTCGTTGACGCCATTCGATTATTCCGCGAACGCATCGCTTCGGGTCATTGGGACTCCGCTCAGGGCACCTTGCTCAACACCTACTTCATCGGCGCGTGCGTCCTGAGCTTTCCGAATGTCTTCCGCCGCCACGAGCGCATGCACCGCCGGACCGAGCGAGCGGTGCTGCCGTCCGAACCGTCCACGATCGAGGAGATGCTGGACAACTTGATTGAAACGCGCTCGCCTGAAGATCTCGTCGTGGAGAACGTCCGGATCGAGTGGGCATTAAAAAAACTGAGCGGACGAGCGGCTGAAATTTTATACTTAAGCGCTCACGAAGTCTCACACGAGGAAATCGGCGAACGACTCGGGCTTACGCCGCGGGCGGTCGAAGGTCGGCTCAGGCGTGCTCGCAGCGAAATTCGCCGGTGGTTGGGCGGCACGACAACGAAAGGTCGATCTCCTGCTGTGCCGTGCACAGCGGGATGATCGGTGCCCCCTGCCGCCTGGGCACCGGCTCCGAAACCACCGTTGGACCGTTGATGCGGTCAGGACGAACCAGCGACCGCTCCTCCGACATTCCGGGGCCGTCGGAAGCACCGACGGCCCCGTCGAGCATGCTGCGCTACGCCCGGATCAGGCCTGCTGCGCCTGCCACATCCAGTGGGCCTGCTCCAGGTTGCGGGTGATCTCGATGAGCAGGTCCTGGGTGACCAGGTCGGGCTTGTCGACCTCGTCGATGCGCGAGCGCAACCGCTCGATGAGCTTGGTGAGCATCGTCACGACGGCCTCGACGACGTCGGCCTCCTTGAGCCAGCTGTCCGGGAACTCCGGCACACCCGACCCCTCGGCCACCGTCCTGGCCTTGCCGTTGGGTGAGATGCCCAGCGCGGCGGCGCGCTCGGCGACCTCGTCGGTGTAGGTCCGCGCGGTCGTGACCAGCTCGTCGAGCTGGAGGTGCACGCTGCGGAAGTTCTTGCCGACCACGTTCCAGTGCGCCTGCTTGGCCACGAGGGACAGGTCGATCAGGTCGACCAGGGTGGCCTGGAGGACCGTCCCCACCGCGGCCTTGTCGGCGTCGGACAGCGTGCTGGTGATCGGGCTCTTGCTCATGTGGCTGGCTCCTCCTTCACACGGTGGCGGTGACGGCCACCTCGATGTTGCCGCGCGTCGCGTTGGAGTAGGGGCAGATCCGGTCCGCGGCGGCGACCAGCCGGTCGGCGACGGCCTGCTCCACACCGGGGATGTGCGCGACCAGCTCCACGGCCAGCCGGAAGCCGCCCGCGTCGTCCGGGCCGATGCCGACCTCGGCGTCGACGGTGGTCTCACCGGTCGTCACCTTGGCCTGGCGGGCGGCGACCTTGATCGCGCTGTGGAAGCACGCCGCGTACCCGGCGGCGAACAGCTGCTCCGGGTTGGTCTTGTCCCCGCCGGGACCGCCCAGCTCGGTGGGCGTGGCGAGCTGCTCGTCGATGACGCCGTCGGAGGACCGGACCTCGCCGTTGCGCCCGTCCCCCGCCGCGGTGGCCCTCGCCGTGTACAGCACCTTCATCGTCACGTTCTCCCTCGAGCCGGTGGTGTCGTCGATCGTTCCAACACCCGGCCGGGGCCGGACCACACCCGGTGGTGCGGCAGCTCACGCCCCTGGGAGAGGTACCCGCTAACCCGCCTTCGACACCGCGAACTCCACCACCTGTCGCCCGATCGTGCGGAGCTGGTCCGCCACCGCGGGCACGGAGCAGCCGCCTTCGAGGTCGAAGTCGACCTCGCGGGAGTTCAGGGCGGCGCCGAGCGGGGTGGGCCAGCCGCGCAGGGCGTGCACGATCGACCGCAGGGCGGTGAGCGTCGTCACGGACGCCTGCCAGCCCTGGGCCGCGGCCACGCAGCCCACCGCCCGCCCGTCGAGGTAGGGGCGCTCGTCCCCGCGCAGGTCCTCGACGTAGTCCAGGGCGTTCTTGATGAGGCCGGAGACGGTGCCGTGGTAGCCGGGCGAGACGAGCACCACGCCGTCGGCCACGCGCAGCGCCTCCACGAGGCGGCGGGCGTTGTCCGGCCGGCCGGGGACGGACGGGTCGTAGAACGGCAGCACCAGGTCGGGGCCGGCGACCTCGACGACCTTGGCGCCGGCGTCCGCGGCGCCGGCCAGCGCGATGCGCATGGCGCGCTCGGACTGCGAATTGGAGCGGAGCGACCCGCCGATGCCCACCACGGTGACCGTCATGCCCCCGATCCTGCCACCTCGACCTAGCTGGAGGTCCACTACTCGCTTCGGTGCTTACCCGCGAGTAACGTGCGTCGCATGTCGAAGCTCGCGGAGTCGCTACCACCCCGTGTCCTCGCCGGCGCGCTGCGCTTCGCGTTCGGCCTGCCCGCGCCGCTGCGCAGGCTGATCGCCGGGCGCCCCGTCACCCTCGACGGGCAGGAGCTGCACCCCGAGGCCCAACTGCTGCTCAAGCTCCAGCGGATCGGCGGCGAGGACTGGCGGACGAGCACGCCGGCCGCGAACCGCGCCGCGCTGGCCCGCAGCACCCGACTGGTGTGCGGACCGGTCATCGGCGGCGTGGCGGTGCGCCCGCTCGACCTGGACGGCGTCCCGGGCCGCTTCTACGAGCCGACCTCGCTGGCGGCCGGGTCGCCGCTGCTGGTCTTCTACCACGGTGGCGGGTGGGTCTCCGGCGACCTGGACAGCCACGACAACCTGTGCCGGTTCCTCGCGGTCGAGGCGGGGGTGCGGGTGCTGTCGGCCGACTACCGGCTGGCGCCCGAGCACCCGTTCCCGGCGGCCGCGGACGACGCGCAGGCCGCGTTCGAGTGGGCGGTGGCGCACGCGGACGAGCTGAAGGCCGACCGCGACCGGATCGCCCTGGGCGGCGACAGCGCGGGCGGCAACCTGGCCGCGGTGACCGCCCTGCACGCGGGCGCGGTGAAGCCGGTGTTCCTGCTGCTGTTCTACCCCGCGGTGGACGCGTCGGTGCGGCGGCGGTCGCGGGAGCTGTTCGGCGACGGCTTCTTCCTGACCGACGAGAAGATGGACTGGTTCCTCGACCACTACGCGCCGTCCCGCGAGGCGCACAGCGACCCGAGGCTGTCCGTGCTGCTGGCCGAGGACCTGAGCGGGCTGCCGCCGACCTACCTGGCCACGGCCGGGTTCGACCCGCTGCGCGACGAGGGCGAGGCGTTCGCCGAGAAGCTGGCGCGCCAGGGCGTGCCGGTGGTGCTGCGCCGCCACCCCGGCCTGTTCCACGGGTACGCGAACATCCTCGGCGTCGGGGGCGTGTTCCGGGAGGCGGTGGCCGAGGCGGTCGGCGCGCTGCGCACCGGGTTGGCGCCGGCCGACGCCCGGCAGGACGTGCCCGAGACCGCCTGAGGCCCCGGTCCCGGCCGGCGGCGGAGGTGGGACGAGGGGCCGCCCGGCGCTGATCCGGGCGGCTCCTCCCTGGTCACGCGGCTCGCGCGACCACGTATTCGGGTGTCGGCGCGCTCACCTGCCGAAGGCGGCGGCGATCTTGTCGCCGGTCTCCTTGTCGATGTTGCGCCAGTACTCGAACACCCGCTCCAGCACCGGCTCCGACACGCCGTTGCCCGCGTGCGCCACGACGGTCCGCACGAGGCGCTCGCGCTGCGCGTCGTCGAACACCTCGCGGACCAGGGTGCCCGCCTGGCCGAAGTCGTCGTCCTCCGCGTGCAGCCGGTACGCGGAGCGCACGACCTCGTCCTCGACGCCGTAGGCCGACGCCGTCTCGCCGGCGGTCGCGGCGTCGGCGTGCGGGCCGCCGTGCGAGTTGGGCGCGTACACCGGGTCGGTGGCGTTGCGGTACGCCATCGCGCCGTCCTTGGAGTACGAGTTCACCGGTGACGTCGGCCGGTTCACCGGCAGCTGCGCGTAGTTCGCGCCGATGCGGTACCGCTGGGCGTCCGGGTAGGAGAAGATCCGGCCGATCAGCATCTTGTCCGGCGACGTGCCGATGCCCGGCACCAGGTTCGTCGGCGCGAACGCGGCCTGCTCGATCTCGGCGAAGTAGTCCTGCGGGTTGCGGTCCAGGACCAGCGTGCCGACCTTGATCAGCGGGTAGTCGCCGTGCGGCCACACCTTGGTCAGGTCGAACGGGTTGAAGCGGTAGCCCTCGGCGTCCTCGTACGGCATGACCTGCACGTGCAGCGTCCACGACGGGAACTCGCCGCGCTCGATGGAGTGCCACAGGTCGGCGCGGTGCGCGTCGGCGTCCTCACCGGCGATCCGCGCGGCCTCCTCGGAGGTCAGCGTCTCGATGCCCTGGTCGGTCTTGAAGTGGTACTTCACCCAGAACCGCTCGCCGGCCGCGTTCTCCCACAGGTAGGTGTGCGAGCCGTAGCCGTTCTGGTGCCGCCACGTCCTCGGGATGCCCCGGTCGCCCATCAGCCAGGTCACCTGGTGCGCGGTCTGCGGCTGGAGGGTCCAGAAGTCCCACTGCATGTCGTGGTCGCGGCGGCCGGTGTCGGCGCGGCGCTTCTGCGAGCGGATGAAGTCGGGGAACTTGATCGGGTCGCGCAGGAAGAACACCGGCGTGTTGTTGCCGACCAGGTCGTAGACGCCCTGCGTCGTGTAGAACTTCAGCGCGAAGCCGCGCGGGTCGCGCCAGGTGTCCGGGGAGCCCAGCTCGCCGGCGACGGTGGAGAAGCGCAGCAGCGTGTCGGTCCTCACGCCCGGCTGGAACAGCGCGGCCTTCGTGTAGCGGCTGACGTCCTCGGTCGTCTCGAAGTGGCCGAACGCGCCGCCGCCCTTGGCGTGCACGACCCGCTCCGGCACCCGCTCGCGGTTGAACTGGGCGTTCTTCTCGATCAGGTAGTGGTCCTGGAGCAGGATCGGCCCGTTCGCGCCGAGCGTCAGCGAGTGGTCGTCGCTCGCGACCGGGATGCCCGCGTTGTTGGTGGTGTGACGCGATTCGGTCACGCTTCCAACTCCTTCTGTCAGTGTGACGGTCAGCGGGCCCCCTGGCGGGCAGGGGTGCCTCGGCAATCGGGGCAGAAGCCCCAGAACAGGACTTCCGCCTCGTCCACGGCGAAGCCGGCGGTGGTCGACGGCTCCAGGCAGGGCGCGGCGCCGTGGACGCAGTCGACGTCCTCGGTCCGGCCGCACCCCCGGCACACGAGGTGGTGGTGGTTGTCGCCGATCCGCGTCTCGTAGCGCGCCGGGTGCCCGGCGGGCTCGATCCGGCGCAGCAGCCCGGTCCGCGAGCACGTGTTGAGCACGTCGTAGACGGCCTGCGTGGACACGGCGCCCAACCTCGTCCGCACGGCCTCCGCGACCTGGTCGGCCGTGGCGTGGGGGTGTTCGACCAGCCATTCGAGCACCGCGACCCGGGGTGCGGTGATGCGCAACCCGGCGTCCTTGAGCAACTCGCGTGGTCCTGGGGTCATTGCTCCTCCACTACACCAGCTTTTCTGGAACGAGTCAAGAAAACGAGTGGTTAAAGCTCTTGCGGGGACAGGTGAAGATGAACTCGTGAACGTTGCTAACTACCTCGCCGTCCTGCGGGCTCCGCGCGTGCCCGGCTTCATGCTGCTGATGCTCCTCGCCCGGATACCCGCGACGGCGGCGGGCATGACGATCACGATGCACGTCCTGCTCGGCCTGGAGCGCGGTTACGGCGAGGCGGGCCTGGTCGGGGCCCTGTCGACCCTCGGCATCGCGATCGGCGCGCCGCTGATGGGGCGGCTGGTCGACCGGCGCGGGCTGCGCGCCATGCTCGCCCTGTCGATGGTCACCGAGGGCGTCTTCTGGTTCGTCGCGCCCCTGCTGCCGTTCCACGTGCTGCTCATCACGTGCTTCCTCGCCGGCCTCACCACCATGCCGGTGATGTCGATGGGCCGGCAGATCCTCACCGCGCTCGTCCCCGACTCCTCCCGGCGCACCGCGCTGGCGATGGACTCGATGGCCGTCGAGGTCTCGTTCATGGCGGGTCCGGCGCTCGGCGTCGCCCTCGTCACGCAGGGCGGCAGCCGCACCGCGATGTGGACGATCGGCACGGCGATGGTGCTCGTCGGCGTCGTGCTGTGGCTGGTCGACCCGCCCGTGCGGCGCGAGGACGACGACTCCGGCCGGGTGCCGCGCCGGCAGTGGCTCGACGGGCGCATGGTGGGCGTGCTGATCAGCGCGGGCGGTGCGACGTTCGTGCTGTCCGGCGTCGAGGTGTCGCTGGTGGCGTCGATGCGCGCGCTCGACCTGACCGGCTGGACGGGCGCGATGGTCGTCGTGATGTGCGTGGCGTCGCTGGTCGGCGGCTTCCTCTACGGCGGCCTCCGCCGCGTGCCGCCGCTGTGGGCGCTGATGGGCGGCATGGGCGTGCTGGCCATCCCGATCGGCCTGTTCGACGCCTCGCCGTGGTGGCTGGCGTCGGCCCTGGTGCCGACGAACTTCCTGTGCGCCCCCACCATCACCGCGACCGGGGAGGCGATCACGACCCACGCCCCCGCGTCCGCGCGCGGCGAGGCGATGGGGCTCCAGGGTTCGGCGTTCACGCTGGGCGTGGCGCTCGGCCAGCCGTTCACCGGTTTCGTGATCGACCACAGCTCGCCGGCCTGGGGCTTCGCGACGGCCGGGCTGGGCGCGGTGGCGATCGCGCTGCTCACCGTGCTGCTGGACCGCCGGGTCGGCGGCCCGCGCTACAGCTCGGCCAGCGCCCGGTAGAGGCGTTCGATCCCGGGACGGGCCGCGGCGTAGTGGCGGACCGCCGCGGGGTCCGGGCTGATCGTCTTCACGGGCTTGACCAGCTCCGCGGCGACGGTGAGGTCCGGGAACTCGCCGAGCGCCCGCCACGCCACCAGGGCCGCGCCCACGCCCGAGCCCTCGCTGTCGTCCGCCAGCTCCAGCTCCAGGCCCAGCGCGGACGCCAGCACGGTCGCCCACAGGTCGCTGCGGAACGCGCCGCCGGTCACCCGGACCGCGTGCACGTCCGCCACCGAGCGCACCGCGTCGAGGACCAGGGCCAGCTGCTGCGCCACACCCTCGACCAGGGCGCGGGTGATCTCGGCCCGGCCGTGCTCGCGGCGCAGGCCGACCAGGGCCGAGGTCGCGTCCGGGTCCCACCAGGGCGCGCGCTCGCCGAGCAGGTAGGGCAGGGCGGTGACGCCGTTCGCACCCGGCGGGACGGCGGACGCCTCGTCCAGCAGGTCGAGCAGGTCCGCCTGGAACGTGTCCTCGGCCCACTGGGCGACCACACCGCCGTTGCTCACCGCGCCGCCCAGCACCCACAGGTCGTCGGCGATCGCGTAGCAGAACACCCGCCCCCGCTCGTCCACCGCGGGCGAGGAGCGGACCACGCGCAGCGCGCCGCTCGTGCCCAGGGACACCGCCGCCACGCCCGGCACGACGGCGCCCACGCCCAGGTTGGCCATCGGACCGTCGCCGCCGCCCAGCACCACCGGCGTGCCGGGGGCCACGCCGGGCACGGCGAAGGTCAGCGGGAACGAGTCGGTCGGGGCGTGCAGGCCGGGCAGCTGCTCGGCGGTCACCCGCGCGAACGCCAGCGCGTCGGCGTGCCAGGACCGGGTCCCCAGGTCCATCAGGCCGGTCGCCGACCCCGACGAGTGCTCGGTGACGAGCTCGCCGGTGAGCTTGAGCGCGACGTAGTCCTTCAGACCGCACCAGCGGTCCGCCGTGATGCCGTTCTCGGCGAACCAGGCGAGCTTCACCAGCGGCGACATGGTGTGGATCGGGGTGCCGGTGGCGCGGTGCAGGGCGGTGCCGCGCCCGGTGCCGCGCAGCTCGGCGGTCTGCGCCACGGCCCGGTTGTCCGCCCACGACAGCGACGGCGTCACCGGGCGGCCGGAGGCGTCCAGGCCGAGCAGCGTGTGCATGGCCCCGGTCAGCGAGATGGCGCGCACCGCGTGCCCGCCGGTCGCGATCTCGCGCAACCCGGTGAGCGCGGCCGTCAGGACCTCGTCCGGGTCGTGGGTCGCCTCACCGGAGGGCGTGGTGCGCATCGGGTAGTCGTGCTCCACCGATGCGACCACGCCCGCGTTCCGGTCCACCGCGATGACCTTGGTCGCCGTCGTACCGAGGTCGATCGCCAGCACTACGTCCGCCATGAGGCGAACCTACAGGCGGCCGACGAGTTCCTCGGCGATCTCGTAGGTGTTCAGGGCCGCGCCCTTGCGCAGGTTGTCGCCGCACACGAAGAAGTCCAGCGTGTTCGGGAAGTCCAGCGCCTGCCGCACCCGGCCCACGTAGGTCGGGTCCTCGCCCACGACGTCCGCGGGGGTCGGGAACCGCTTCTCGGCCGGGTCGTCCACGAGCACGATCGTCGGCTGCGCCTCGAAGATCTCGTGCGCCTCGCCGACGGTCACCTCGCGCTCGAACGTCGCGTGCACGGCCAGCGAGTGCGTCGTCACGACCGGCACGCGCACGCAGGTCGCCGACACCTTCAGGTCCGGGATGCCGAGGATCTTGCGCGACTCGTTGCGGACCTTCAGCTCCTCGCTGGTCCACCCGTCGTCCTTGAGGGAACCCGCCCACGGCACCACGTTCAGCGCCAGCGGCGCCGGGAACGGCGAGTCCGACACCGGCAGGCCCGCGGCCTCCAGCACCTCCCGCACGTCACCCGCGCGGAGGCCGACCTGCTTGCCCGCCAACGCCTGGACCTCGCCGTACAGGCGGTCGATCGCGGCCTGCCCGCCGCCCGAGGCGGCCTGGTAGGACGCCACGACCAGCTCGCGCAACCCGAACTCGCGGTGCAGCGCGCCGAGCGCCGCCATCATCGACAGCGTCGTGCAGTTCGGGTTCGCGATGATGCCCTTGGGCCTCGTCGCGGTCGCGTCGGCGTTGACCTCGGGCACCACCAGCGGCACCTCGGGGTCCATCCGGAACGCGCCCGAGTTGTCCACCGCGACCGCGCCGCGGGCCGCCGCGACCGGCGCCCACTCGGCCGAGACCTCGTCCGGCACGTCGAACATCGCGACGTCCACGCCGTCGAACGCCTCGGGCGTCAGCTCGACCACGGTCAGCTCGTCGCCCCGCACGGTGATCTTCTTGCCGGCCGACCGGGCCGACGCGACCAGCCGGATCTCACCCCACGGCACGGACTCGCGCCGGTTGATGATGTCGATCATGACGGTGCCGACGGCACCGGTCGCCCCCACCAGGGCGAGCACGGGCCCGCTCATCGACCGCTCCCCGCGTACACCACGGCCTCCTCGTCGCCACCCAGGTCGAACGCGTCGTGCAGCGCGCGCACGGCGTCGTCGAGCTGGGTGTCGCGGCAGATGACCGAGATCCGGATCTCCGAGGTGGAGATGATCTCGATGTTGACCCCGGCGGACGCCAGGGCCTCGCAGAACTGCGCGGTCACGCCGGGGTGCGAGCGCATGCCCGCGCCGACCAGCGAGACCTTGCCCACGTGCTCGTCGTAGAGCACCTGGTCGAAGCCGATCTCCTCGCGCGACTTCTCCAGCGCCGCCACCGCGCGCGGGCCGTCGTCCTTCGGCAGGGTGAACGTCACGTCGGTGCGGCCGGACACGGCCTGCGACACGTTCTGCACGACCATGTCGATGTCGAGTTCCGCCTCGGCCACGACGCGGAAGATGCGCGCCGCCATGCCGGGCAGGTCGGGCACCGCGGTCACGGTGACCTTGGCCTCGGACCGGTCGTGCGCGACGCCGGTGATCATCGCCTGTTCCACGGGAAGGTCCTCCACTGACCCGGACACGATGGTCCCGGGCTTGTTGCTGAACGAAGATCGGACGTGCACCGGGACGTTGTAGCGGCGGGCGTACTCGACGCAGCGGAGCATGAGCACCTTGGCCCCGCTCGCCGCCATCTCGAGCATCTCCTCGTAGGTGATGGTCTCCAGCCGCTTGGCGTTCGGCACGATGCGCGGGTCGGCGCTGAACACGCCGTCCACGTCGGTGTAGATCTCGCAGACGTCGGCCTTCAGCGCGGCGGCCAGCGCCACCGCGGTGGTGTCGGTGCCGCCGCGGCCGAGCGTGGTGATCTCGTTGCTGCCCTGGGACACGCCCTGGAAGCCCGCGACGATCGCGATGGCCCCCTCGGCGAGCGCGTCCTGGATGCGGCTCGGCGTCACGTCGATGATGCGCGCCTTGCCGTGCACGGAGGTCGTGATCACGCCGGCCTGCGAGCCGGTGTAGGAGCGCGCCTCGGCGCCCAGCGAGCTGATCGCCATCGCCAGCAGCGACATGGAGATGCGCTCACCGGACGTGAGCAGCATGTCCATCTCGCGGGCGGGCGGCACCGGCGACACCTGGCGCGCGAGGTCGAGCAGCTCGTCGGTCGTGTCGCCCATCGCGGAGACCGCGACGACGACGTCGTTGCCCGCCTTGCGGGTCGCGACGATGCGCTCGGCCACGCGTTTGATCCGCTCGGCGCTCCCGACCGAGGAACCGCCGTACTTCTGGACGACGAGCGCCACAGACCCACTCCCTCCAGGTGCTTCAAGCCCAGCTCAACGGGGAGACTACCTGGCCCGAGGAGTGGGAAGCGGTCACCGTGGCGCCCACTACCCTCGGGGCCGTGCCAACCCTGGAGGCTGTTCGCGTGGAGCCCGAGGACGCGCCGTCGGCGCGGGACCGGCTGGCTCGCGCGGCCAGACACCGGGTGACCGCGGCACTCGCCCCCGCGGTGCTGTTCCTGCTGGTCAGGGAGCTGGGGTTGGTGGCGCTCCAGTTGATGGCCGCCCGCTGGGACAAGGACGTCGCGAAGGTTCTCACCTCGTGGGACGGCCAGTGGTTCCTGGGGATCGCCGAAGGCGGTTACGCCGACGTGCCGCCGTGGCTGGTGGACGCGTTCGGGCGGCGTTCGCCGGAGACGCCGCTGGCGTTCTTCCCCGGCTACCCGGCGCTGGTGCGGTGGGTGGCCGGGCTGCCGGGCGTGGCCCCGGTGGGCGCGGCGTTCGCGGTGAGCCTCGTCAGCGGCGTGGTCTGCGCCTACGGGCTGGCGCGGCTGGGCAGCCGGGTGCTCGGCGGGTCGCGGCGGGCCGGGCTGGTGCTCGTGGTGCTGTTCGCGGCGTCGCCGATGGCCGTGGTGCTCTCCATGACGTACTCGGAGGCGACGTTCTGCGCGCTGGCCGTGTGGTCGCTGGTGGGCGTCGTGGAGGGGCGGTGGCTGCTCGCCGGGCTGTGCTGCGCGGGCGCGGGGCTGGTGCGGCCGACGGCGGCGGCGCTGGTGCTCGCGGTGTGCGCGGCGGCGGCCGTGGCGATCTGGCGACGGCGGGACGGCTGGCGGCCGTGGGCGGGCGGGGTGCTCGCGCCGCTCGGGCTGCTCGGCTACCTCGGGTACGTGGCGGTGCGCACGGGCCGCTGGGACGGCTGGTTCGCCGTGCAGCAGGCCGGCTGGGACTCGCGCTTCGACGGCGGGGCCGCGACCTGGAAGTTCGCGCTGCTCATCCTGGGCGAGCCGCGGTCGGTGCTGGAGCTGGCGACGGTGTGGCTGCTGGTGGTGGCGCTGGCCCTGGTCGTGCTGGGCTTCCGGCGGGGGCCGGAGTGGCCGCTGTCGGTCTACGGCCTCGGCGTGCTGGTGATGGACCTCGGGTCCAACGGGCTGATGAACTCCAAGGCGCGGCTGCTGCTGCCCGCGTTCACGCTGCTGGTGCCGGTCGCGCTGGCCCTGGCGCGCCGGCGCACGTCCACGGTGGCCGCGGTGCTGGTCGGCCTGGCCGTGTTCAGCGCGTGGTTCGGCGCGTACGCGATCACCGCTTGGCAGTATGCGATCTGATGGACGTCAACCGGTTGATCTCAGAGCGCTGGAGCCCGCGGGCCTTCGACCCGGCGGCGGTCGTGGAGCCGCCGGTGGTGCGCGTGCTCCTGGAGGCGGCCCGCTGGGCGGCCTCGCACGGCAACACCCAGCCCGCACGGTTCCTGGTCGGGTACCGCGGCGACGACACGTTCGAGCGAATTTTCGCCTCGCTGCGACCGGGCAACCAGTCGTGGGCGGGGCGCGCGTCCGTGCTGCTCGTGGGGGCGGTGGCCACGGTGGACGACCGGGGCCCGGTGCCGAACACCGAGTTCGGCCTGGGCCTGGCCGTGCAGAACCTCGTGCTCCAGGCCGTGGAGCTGGGGCTGGTCGCGCACCAGGTGGGCGGGTTCTCACCGGAGGCGGTGCGCGCGTCCTTCGGGGTGCCGCAGGACGTGCGGCCGGTCGTGGTGGTCGCGGTGGGCGTGCTCGGCTCGGCCGACGACCTGCCGGACGACCTGGCCGCCCGCGAACGCCGCGAGCGCACCCGCAGACCACTGTCCGAAACGGCCTTCACCACCCACTGGGGCACCCCCGCCTTCCCCACCTGACCCGGGCGTTGGACTCTCGGGGTGTGGTTGGACGTCCGGTCGACGCGCCGGACCCCGCCACCAGGGGGGAGGGGTGGCGGGGTCCGGGGCTGCTCGCGCGGGCCGCGTGCCCTAGCGGGCGACGAGGCGGGCGAGCAGGCCTGCCACGACGAGCCAGAAGACCGCCGCGAGACCGTAGTTGAGGAGCACGTCGAGCTTGACGTTCCCCGTCTGGAAGAGGCCCGGGAAGAAGAGCGCCAACGGCTCGGCGAGCTGCTGGATGAAGCGGAAGAACGCGTTCGCCGTGTTCACCCCGATGAGCAGCATCAGGATGTAGATGACCTCGATGAGCGCAAACACGGCGCCGATACCGCGGATCACTCGCGCGGCGGTGTACGAGCCGCTGCGCGTCGTTGAGGTTCGCCATCTGGACATGGAATGGAGATGCCCAACCCGCGTTCGAGTGAAACTCCTTCGGGTGAAGTTCCACCATCTGGGCGCGCGGTTCCACCACGACGCGGAATCCGGTTAACCTAGGCGCCATGGCACGCGCCCTCCTGCTTCGCCGCCGTGACGGGGTCTGATCAGACCGGCCCCCCGTCGCGGGATCGAGCGTTGCCGCCGGTCGTCTCCCACCACCGGCCAGCAGGAGAGACCCGATCATGAGCACGACCCCGGACGCGTACACCACCGGCACCAGCCGCATCCGCCCGCCGGCCCGCCCCGTCACCGGCCAGCCCGCCTGGAACCCGCAGCGCGGCACGTCGATGCCAGTGCACCGCTACCGCCCGTTCCACGAGGTCGTCGAGGTCGTCGAGGTACCCGACCGCACGTGGCCGGACAAGCGCGTCGAGAAGGCCCCGCTGTGGTGCGCGGTCGACCTGCGCGACGGCAACCAGGCGCTGATCGACCCGATGTCCCCCGCGCGCAAGCGCAAGATGTTCGACCTGCTCGTGCGGATGGGCTACAAGGAGATCGAGGTCGGCTTCCCGGCCGCCTCGCAGACCGACTTCGACTTCGTCCGCGAGATCATCGAGGACGGCGCGATCCCGCCGGACGTCACCATCCAGGTGCTGACCCAGTGCCGTGAAGAGCTGATCACCCGCACGTTCGAGTCGCTGCGCGGCGCGCACAAGGCGATCGTCCACTTCTACAACTCGACGTCCGTGCTCCAGCGCCGCGTCGTGTTCAGGTCGGACCGCGAGGGCATCAAGAAGATCGCCACGGACGCGGCGCGGTACGCGCTGACGCTGGAAGGCGAATACCCGGAGACCGAGTTCCGCTACGAGTACTCGCCCGAGTCCTACACCGGCACGGAGCTGTCCTACGCGCTGGAGGTGTGCGACGCGGTGTCCGGGATCATCGCGCCCACCCCCGACAAGCCGCTGATCATCAACCTGCCGGCGACCGTCGAGATGGCCACGCCGAACGTCTACGCCGACTCGATCGAGTGGATGTCGCGCAACCTGGCCCGACGCGACTCGATCATCCTGTCGCTGCACCCGCACAACGACCGGGGCACCGGCGTCGCGGCGGCCGAGCTGGGCTACCTGGCGGGCGCCGACCGCATCGAGGGCTGCCTGTTCGGCAACGGCGAGCGCACCGGCAACGTCTGCCTGGTGACGCTGGGCATGAACATGTTCAGCCAGGGCGTCGACCCGCAGATCGACTTCTCCGACATCGACGAGATCCGGCGCACGGTCGAGTACTGCAACCAGCTGCCCGTCGCCGAGCGGCACCCGTACGGCGGCGACCTGGTCTTCACCGCGTTCTCCGGCTCGCACCAGGACGCGATCAAGAAGGGCTTCGAGGCCCTGGAGGACGCGGCCAAGGCGGCCGGGCAGCACGTGGACGAGTTCCCGTGGGAGGTCCCGTACCTGCCGATCGACCCGAAGGACGTGGGTCGCAACTACGAGGCCGTCATCCGGGTCAACTCGCAGTCCGGCAAGGGCGGCGTGGCGTACCTGATGAAGACGGAGCACCACCTGGACCTGCCGCGCCGGTTGCAGGTCGAGTTCTCCCGGGTCATCCAGGAGGTCGCCGACACCCACGGCGGCGAGATCGGCCCGAAGGACATGTGGGACTCGTTCTCCACGGAGTACCTGGACCCGACCGCGCCGCTGAGGCTGGTGCGGCAGAAGGTGTCCGGCGACGGCAGCGGCCACGAGAAGATCGTCGCGGTGGTCGTCGTGGACGGCGAGGCGCAGGAGATCACCGGCACCGGCAACGGCCCGATCGCCGCGTTCGTCGACGCGCTGGCCGGCGTCGGCTACGACATCCGCGTCCTGGACTACTTCGAGCACGCGCTGTCCTCGGGCGACGACGCCCGCGCCGCGGCCTACCTGGAGTGCGCCGTGAGCGACCGCGTGCTGTGGGGCGTGGGCATCGACAGCTCCACGGTGTCCGCCGCGCTGCGCGCCCTGGTGTCCGCGATCAACCGCGCCCACCGCTGACCGGACCGCCGTCGCCCGCGCCCGCCCGGTCCAGGCGGGCGCGGGCGGCGGCGCGGGCACGTCGGTAGGCGTGCGGGTCGTCGTGCAGCACGGAGCGGGCGTTGGCCAGCTCCAGGAACGCGACCAGCTCGAACGCCACCTGGTCCGCCTCCTCCTCCAGGCCGGGCACCTCGGCGATCGTGGCGCGCACCAGGTCGTGCCACCGGACCCCGTACTCGGCGACGACGTCGCGCACCCGGCCGTGCCGGGCGTCGAACTCGGCCTGCACGGCGTAGAAGAAGCACCCGCCGGGGAACGTGCGCTCCTCCGAGTACGCCAGCCAGCCGTCCAGCAGGCGCGTCAGGCGGTCGAGCCCGGGCGGCACGGCGAGGGCCGGCTCCACGACCCGGCGCACGAAGATCGCCGCCGCAGCGCGCACGGTCGCCAGTTGCAGCTCCTCCTTGGAGCCGAAGTGCGCGAACACGCCGCTCTTGCTGACCTCCAGCTCGGTCGCCAGCCGGCCGATCGACAGGCCCTCCAGGCCCTCGACCGAGGCGATGTCCGCGGCCCGCCGCAGGATCAGCCGTCGCGTCCGCTCGCCGCGCTCCACCCGTCCGTCGACCTTCACCCCTCCACGCTAACCCCTGACCACGGACCCCTTGACCACCGCCAAACTAATTGTACGATCGTTCGTACAATTAGAGGGGTGGACCCGAATGGATCTCCTGGACCTGCACAGGTCGTCGATCGACCTCAACGAGAAGCTGTGGGCGGACCTGTCCGAAGCCCACCTGGACCTGGCCACGCCGTGCGCCGGCTGGACCGTCCACGAACTGCTGCGGCACCAGGTGGCCGTGGCGCTGGAGTTCGCGGCGAGCGCGCGCGGCACGACCCCGGAGGAGCCCGCGGACGACGACCCGCTCACCGCGTACCGGGTCGCGTCCGACGCCGTCGCCGAGGCGTTCCGGGCACCGGGGTTCCTCGACCGCACCGCCGAGTTCCCCGGCTACGGCCCGCGCAGGGGCAAGGACCTGGTGGCCGCGCACTTCGTGGACAACCTGGTGCACGCCTGGGACCTGAGCCGGGCGCTGGGCCTCGACTCGACGCTGGACGCGGAACCGGCCGCGGCCGCGTTCCGCATGGCGCGGCACTATCCGACGACGCCGGACGTTCGAGGACCGGGGGGCGCGTTCGCGATGCCGGTCGACGTGCCGGCGGACGCGCCGATCACCGACCGGCTGGTGGGCCTGCTCGGCCGCTCACCGCGCTGGCCGGCGTGAGGGGGTGGTCGGGGCGCTTCCACAGGTTGCGGAGATCGTGCAGACGGCGGACACGACCGTCCAGCGCGCTCCGTTGATCAGAGCCGGGGATGTGGGCAGAGCCTCGGAGGAAGTCCGGCCACAAGGTCGTGCGGTACTGGTTGGCCGGCATGCGGTGGTGCACTCGTACGCAGCCCGTGCTGACGCCGGCCTGACGACACGCACCGGAACCGCGAACGCGAGGGGCGCCCCTCGGCGGGGCGCCCCTCGGTGCGCTCAGGGGTTGAGCGCCTCGGTCACCGAGGCCGGGCCGACCAGGGGGATGTCCGGCGAGATGCCGTCGTCCTCCTCCACCAGCACCGCTTCGACCTCGTGCGGCCGGATCCTGCCCGCGCGGATGTCCTCGGCCCAGTGGCACGCCACCTTGTGGCCGGGCAGGACCTCGCGCAGGGCGGGCCGCTCGGTGTCGCACTTCGTCGCCTGCTTCCACGGGCACCGGGTGTGGAACCGGCAGCCGGTGGGCGGGTTCGCCGGCGACGGCAGGTCGCCGGTCAGCAGGATGCGCTCGCGGCGGTCCTCCAGCACCGGGTCCGGCACGGGGATCGCCGACAGCAGGGCCTTGGTGTACGGGTGCAGCGGCTCGGTGTAGAGGTCGTCCGAGGTCGCCTCCTCCACCAGGCCGCCCAGGTACATCACGCCCACCCGGTCGGAGATGTGCCGCACCACGGCCAGGTCGTGGGCGATCACCAGGTAGGTGAGGCCCAGCTGGTCCTGGAGCTCCTCCAGCAGGTTCACGACCTGCGCCTGCACCGACACGTCCAGCGCCGACACCGGTTCGTCGGCGATGATCAGGTCGGGCTCCACGGTCAGCGCGCGGGCGATGCCGATGCGCTGCCGCTGGCCGCCGGAGAACTCGTGCGGGTACTTGCGCAGCGACGTGGACGGCAGGCCGACGGACGACAGCAGCTCGCGCAGGCGCTTGCCGGTCGTCTCCTTGCCCTTGTCCAGGTCGTGCGCCCGCAGGCCCTCCACCAGGATCGACTCCACCGACTGCCGCGGGTCCAGGGACGACATGGGGTCCTGGAACACCATCTGCATCCGGCGGCGCATCCGCCGCAGCTCCTCGCCCTTGAGGCCGGACAGGTCCGTGCCGTCGAAGACGACCCGGCCCGCCGTGGGCTCGGTCAGCCGCAGCACCGCGCGGCCCAGCGTCGACTTGCCGCAACCGGACTCGCCGACCAGGCCGTACGTCTCGCCGCGCCGCACCTCGAGGTCCACGCCGTCGACCGCGTACACGTGGCCGACGGTGCGGTCGAGCACGACGCCCCGCTTGATCGGGAAGTGCACCTTGACGCCCTCGACGGACATCAGGACGTCGCCCGCCGGGTCCGGCGCGGGGGTCCCCGACTGGGGGGTGGTCTCGGTGCTCACGCCGACACCTCCTCGGCCTGCGCGGGCGTCACCGGGTTGTGGCAGCGCAGCAGCCGGCCGGCGCCGATGTCCTCCTGCTCGGGGGTGACCTGCACGCACACGTCCAGCCTGTTCGGGCAGCGGGGCGCGAACGCGCACCCCTGCGTCCACGGGATGTTGTCGGCCACCGAACCGCGGATCGGGTTCAGCTTCTCCCCGCGCGGCGCGTCGAGCCGCGGGATCGAGGCCAGCAGGCCGTGCGTGTACGGGTGGCGCGGCTGCGCGAACAGCTCGTGCCGGTGCGCCTTCTCCACCACCCGGCCGCCGTAGAGCACGTTGACCTCGTCGCACAGGCCCGCGACCACGCCCAGGTCGTGCGTGATCATGACCAGCGCCGTGCCCATGTCCCGTACCAGCTCCTTGAGCAGGGCGAGGATCTGCGCCTGGATCGTCACGTCGAGCGCGGTGGTCGGCTCGTCGGCGATGAGCAGGCGCGGGCGGCAGGCCAGCGCGATGGCGATCAGCGCGCGCTGGCGCATGCCGCCGGACAGCTGGTGCGGGTACTCGGTGAGCCGCCGCTTCGGGTCGGGGATGCCGACCTTGTCCAGCAGCTCGGCCGCCTCGACCATGGCCTTCTTGCGCGGCATGTCGCGGTGCCGCTCCAGCACCTCGGTGACCTGCAACCCGATCGGGATCACCGGGTTCAGCGAGGACAGCGGGTCCTGGAACACCATGCCGAGGTCGCGCCCGCGCCGGTCGCGCATCTGCTTGTCGGACAGCGCCAGCAGGTTCTCGCCCTCGTAGCCCACCGTGCCGGTGACCCTGGCGCCGCGCTTGGGCAGCAGGCCCATGATCGCGAGCGACGTGACGGACTTGCCGCACCCCGACTCGCCGACCAGGCCCACGGTCTGGCCCGGCTCCACGTCGAAGCTCACGTGGTCGACGGCGGTGAAGGGCTCTTCCCCCTTGCGCTCGAAAACCACGGTGAGGTCACGGACTTCCAGTAGTGGCACGACTCACCGCCTGCTCTTGGGGTCGAGGGCTTCGCGGAGGGTCTCGCCCATCAGCGTGAAGCCCAGCGCGACGACGATGATGCAGCCCGCCGGCCAGAACGCCAGCTGCGGGTGGGTGTCGAAGACGTTCTGCACGTCGCCGAGCATCTGCCCCCACTCCGGGATGCGGTCGTCGGGGTTGCCCAGGCCGAGGAACGACAGCGCCGCCGCGTCGATGATGGCCGTGGCCAGCACCAGCGTGGACTGCACGATCACCGGTCCGAGCGAGTTGGGCAGCATGTGCCGGAACACGATGGCCCCCGGCTTCACGCCCAGCGCGGTCGCGGCCAGCACGTGGTCGCTGGACCGCTGCGCCAGCATCGAGCCGCGCAGCAGCCGCGCGAACACCGGGATCTGCACCACCGCCACCGCGACGATCACGGTGTACTGGTTGGGCCTCGCGAACAGCGCGCTGATGCTGAACGCCAGCAGCAGGCTGGGCAGCGACAGCATGACGTCCACGATGCGCATGACGACCGAGTCGACCCAACCGCCGAACGCGCCGGCCAGCGTGCCGAGCGTGAGCCCGCCCGCCAGGCCGATGAGCGTGGCCAGCACGCCCACGATCAGCGTCTGCTGCGAGCCGATGAGCATGCGCGACAGGAAGTCGCGGCCCTGGAGGTCGCCGCCGAGCGGGTGGCCGTCCTGGGGCGGCGGGATCTCGTTGCGCGCCTTGACGACCTGGTCGATGAGCATCGGGTCGGACGGGTCGTGCGGCGCGAGCCACGGCGACAGGATCGACACCAGGACGAACAGGGTGATGATCCCGGCGCCGGTGAGGAACACCGGGCTGCGCCGCAGGGTCCGCCACGCGCTCGCGGCCAGGCTGACACCGGCATCGGAACCGGCCTCGGCCAGCTTGTCGATGCGGTCCTTCTTGCGGGTCGGAGTGACCATCGCGGGCTACCTCGTCCTGATCCGCGGGTCGATGAGCGCGTACGAGAGGTCCACCAGCAGGTTGACCACCACGTACACGATCGTGGCCATGATGATCAGCAGCATGAGCACCGGGTAGTCGCGTCTCTCGAACCCGATGGCCAACGCCTGGCCGACCCCGGCGAAGGAGAACACCTTCTCCGTGAGCACCGCGCCCGCCAGCAGCGCACCGGTCTGGAGACCGATGGTGGTGACGACCGGCAGCATCGCGTTGCGCAGCACGTGCCGGGTGCGGATCACCGGGGCGGTGAGGCCCTTGGACTCGGCCGTGCGCACGAAGTCCTCGTCGAGCACGTCGAGCACCGCCGCGCGGGTGATCCGGAAGACCACCGCGAACGGGATCGTGGCCAGTGCGATGGCCGGCAGGATCAGGTGCTCCAGCGCGTTGAGCGCCGCGTCCCACTCCTGGGTGATCACGCCGTCGAGGACGAAGAACCCGGTCACGCGGGTCGCGTTGATCGCGTCCTGGCGGCCCTCGGTGGGCAGGCCCAGCGCGGAGGACAGCACGTCCTTGAGCACGTAGGCCAGGAAGAACACCGGCACGGCCACGCCGAGCAGGGAACCCCCGACGCTCAGGTTGTCGAACCAGCCGCCGCGGCGCTTGGCCGCCATGTACCCCAGCGGTACGCCGATGGCGATGGCGATGACGATGGCGAAGAAGCTCAGCTCGAGCGTGGCGGGGAAGCGCTGGAGGAAGATGTCGAGCGCCGAGTCGCCGGGCTGCACGCCCGTCGAGACGCCGAAATCGCCGGACAGCGCGCGTCCGAGGAACTTGAAGTACTGGATCAGGATCGGCTGGTCCAAGCCGAGCTGTTTGGTGAGGGCTTCCCGCGACTCGGGCGTGGCGCGCTCCCCCAGGAGGGCCGAGACCGGACCTCCCGGGAGAGCGCGGAGCCACGCGAAGAGCAGCAGGGACAGCACCAGCACCACGCCGACCAGCTGGATGAGCCGTCGGATCGTGTAGCGGAGCATTGAACTACCCCGTGGTCTCTATCTGGAGTTGTGCGGACTCAGCCCTTGCTGGCCGGGCCGAACCTCTCGTCGGTCAGCGGACTGGGCACGACGCCCTTGATGTCCGACTTCAGCACCAGCGCCGGCGGCGAGTGGGACACCGGGATGGCCGGGAGGTACTCCTCCATGATCTTCTTGTTCAGGTCCTCGTACATGCCCTTGCGCTTGGCCTCGTCGGGCTCCGAGTTGGCCGCGGCCAGCTCGTCGGCGAGGGTCTGGCCCCACGGCGACGCACTGGTGTTGAAGCGGTTGTCGGTGCGGCCGAAGAACGTGCCGATCCAGTTCTGCGGGGTGCCGTTGTCACCGGTCCAGCCCAGCATGAACAGGTCCGGGATGCCCTGGTCGACGTCGGTCAGGTAACCGCCGTTCCACGGCTTCGAGGTCACGTTCAGCTTGATGCCGGCCTTCTCCAGGTCGCCGGCGATGGCGGACTGGATGTCCTTCGGGCTCGGCATGTACGGCCGGGTGACCTCGGTCGGCCAGTAGAAGTTCAGCGTCAGGTCGGACGCGCCGGCCTCGGCGAGCAGCGACTTGGCCTTCTCCGGGTCGTACTTGACCTCGGTGATCGAGTCGTTGTAGCCCTCGACCGTGTCCGGCATGAACTGCGTCGCCACGGACGCGCCCTCGGGCAGCTGCGACTTGACCAGCTGCTCGCGGTTGATCGCGTACATGAGCGCCTGGCGGACCTTCAGGTCCTGGAGCTTCGGGTTGTTCTTCTGGTTGATGCCCAGGTAGAGGACGTTGAACGCCGGGCGCACCGCGACGTTGAAGCCCTTCTCCTTCAGGCCCGGCCAGTCCGCCGCGTTCGGCAGGTCGTAGCCGTCGATGTCGCCGGCCTCCAGCGCCTGCTTGCGCGCCGTCTCGTCCGGGATGATCCGGAAGACGATCTTGTCGAGCTTCGCCTTCTCGCCGTGGTAGCCGTCGTTGCGCACCAGCTCGACGACGTTGTTCGCCTTGTCGAACTTGGAGAACTTGAACGGACCGGTGCCGGTCGGGTGCTCGTTGGCGTAGGCCGGGTAGGTGAAGCTGTCACCGGCCGCGACGACGTTGTCCGCGTCGTACTGCTTGAGCGCCGCGGGGCTGGAGATCGAGAACGAGGTGAAGCCCAGGACCGACGGGAACTGCGAGGTGGCCTCGTTCAGCTCGATGACCGCGGTCTTCGGGTCGCTCGCCTTGCAGGACTTGTACAGCGACGGCTTGTCGGGGGTGTCCGCGAAGCCGCCGAAGTTGTCCAGCCAGTACTGCGAAACGGCGTCGGACTGGCCGGCGCCCTTCTGGTTGTACCAGCGGTCGAAGTTGAAGCACACCGCTTCGGCGTTGAAGTCCGTGTCGTCGTGGAATTTCACACCTTCTTTCAGTGTGAATGTCCACGTCTTGCCATCCGGCGTCGACTCCCACTTGGTCGCGAGAGCGGGCTCGACCTCGGCCGTGCCGGGCTTGAAGCCGACGAGACCCTCGTACATCTGGCGGGAGACGCGGAACGTCTCGCCGTCCGTGGCGTAGAACGGGTCGAACAGCTTCGGGGCTCCGGCGGCGCCGAAGGTGAGCGTGCCGCCGACCTGGCCGGCCCCGGAGTCTCCGTCCCGCTCGGATTGAGCGCAGGCGGACAGTGCGAGCGCGGCTACGCCGGTCAGGCCGATCGCGGCCGTCCAACGGCGCCGTGCCGTTCGGGAATGAACCATCAAACACCCCTATGGGAAATCCGGGATCTCACGGTGTGGTCAGGGACCCTAACCGGTCACCACAACCCTTCCGGGTCGTCGCAGGTCACGATCCGGCCACGTGGTTACCCATTCTCATACAAGTGGTGGACCACCGCTGACCCAACGTGACGACGCATGATCGGGCAAACGCTCTCCTACGCTGTACAACGGACAAGGGGAAACCTGCGGGATCGCGCGGAGGGGAGGTCGCCGGTGGGCCCAGTGGTCGAGTTCCGCCTCCTCGGGCCGCTGCGGGTACTGGTCGACGGCGAGCAGGTCGCGGTCCGCGCGGGGCGGCAGCGGTCCCTGCTCGTGTCGTTGCTCATGCGCGCGGGCGCCGGCGTCTCGGTCGACGAGCTCGCGGAGCACATCTGGGGCGCCGAACCGCCCGCGCGGGCCCGCGGCACGCTCCAGACGTACGTGATGAGGCTCCGGCAGGTGCTGGGGCCCGCCGTGCCGATCCGGACCGTCCCGGACGGCTACCTGATCGACGTCGACGAGCGCACGATCGACGTGGTGCGGTTCGAGCACCTGGTCGAGGAGGGCGAGCGGGAGCGGGCCGCGGGCAGGCTGGAGGCCGCGTCGGCGATCTTCACCGCGGCGCTGGCGCTGTGGCGGGGCCCGGCGCTGGTCGACGTGCCGTCCGAGGTGCTGCACCGCGACGAGGTGCCGCGCCTGGGCGAGCGGCGGCTGCACGTCGAGGAGCGCCGCGTCGAGATCGGCCTGGAGCTGGGCCGGCACGCCGAGCTGGTGCCCGAGCTGTCCCGGCTGACCAGCGAGCACCCGCTGCGCGAACGGCTGTGGGCGCAGCTGATGGTGGCGCTGTACCGGTCGGGCCGGCAGGCCGACGCCCTCGGCGCGTACCGCCGGGTCAGCGGGCTGCTGGCCGAGCAGCTGGGCATCGACCCGGGCGACGAGCTGCGGCGCGTGCACCAGCGGGTGCTCGACGGCTCCCCCGCGCTCGACCAGCGGCACGCGGCCCCGGCGGCGCACGACCGGGTGGTGCCCTCGCAGCTGCCCGCCGACATCGGCGACTTCGTGGGCCGCGAGCAGGCCGTGCAGCTGATCGAGGCGCTGCTGAGGACCGCGCAGGGCGTGCCCGTGGTCACGCTCGCCGGCCCGCCGGGGGTCGGCAAGACGGCGCTGGCCGTGCACGCGGCGCACAGGATGCGGCACTTCTTCCCGGACGGACAGCTGTACGTGAACCTGCGCGGGTACGCCCAGGGCCAGCCGCTGAGCGCGGTCGACGTGCTGCCGAGGTTCCTGCGGGCGCAGGGCGTGCCACCCGAGTCGGTGCCGCTGGACCAGGACGAGCAGGAGGCGATGTTCCGGTCGCGGCTGACCGACCAGCAGGTGCTGCTGGTGCTGGACAACGCGGCCAACGCCGAGCAGATCCGGCCGCTGCTGCCCGGCTCGCCGGGGTGCGCGGTGCTCGTGACCAGCCGGGACACCCTGCGGGGCCTCGCGGTGAGCCACGCGGCGTCCAACGTGCGGCTCGACGTGCTCGACCGGTGCGAGACGCGGGCGCTGCTGGCCGGGATGCTCGGCGAGCGGATGGTGTCGGCGGAGGCCGGGGCGGCCGGGGAGCTGGCCGAGCTGTGCGCGCACCTGCCGCTGGCGCTGCGGATCGCGGCGGCCAACCTGCTGTCCCGGCCGGAGACGACCATCGCGTCCTACGTCGAGGAGCTGCGGGCGGGCAACCGGCTGGCCGCGCTGGCCGTGGAGGGCGACGAGCGGGCGGCCGTGCACGCGGCGTTCGACCTGTCGTACACGGCGCTCAAGCCCGAACTGGCCTCGCTGTTCCGGCTGCTCAGCCTGGCCCCGGGGGACATCACGCCGGACGTGGCGGCGGCGCTGGGCGGGCTGACCACGCAGGACGCGCGGCGGCGGCTCGACCGGCTGGCCACGGCCAACCTCGTGGACAACCACGCGCCGGGCCGCTACCAGTTCCACGACCTGCTGCGGGACTACGCCGCCGAGCGGCTCGCGTTCGAGGACGACCCGGCGGAGAGCGCGCAGGCCGCCCGCCGGCTGCTGGACTGGTCCATCCGGTCGGTCGACAACGCCACCGACGCGTTCAAGTCGACGCTGCTGCGGCTGCCGCGCACCGACGTGGTGGCGGGCGTGACGCCCCGGCTGTTCGCCACCTCCGCCGAGGCGCTGACCTGGCTGGACGCCGAACGGGCCAACCTCGTGGCACTGGTCGTGCACGCGGCCGACCGGCGGCCCGACCGGGACGTGTGGCAGCTCGCCGACGCGCTGCGCCGGTACTTCTACACGATCGGGTTACCCGCGGAGTGGCTCGCGACGGCGAAGGCCGGGCTGGCGGTCGCGCAGGCCACCCAGGACGCGGTCGGCGAGGTGGCGATGCTGTCCTCGCTCGGCACCCTCTACTGGGTGATCGGCCAGCACCGGGTGGCCGTCGACTACTTCCGCCGGGCCATCCCGATCCAGCAGCGCACCGGCGCGTCACCGGCCGTGGAGGCGGCCGTGCTGGCGAACCTCGGCGCGGTCTACATCGAGGTCGCGGAGCTGGAGCAGGCCGCCGACCACCTGGAGCGGGCGCTGGTGATCACCCGGTCCATCGGCGCGCTCCAGCAGGAGGGCATCGCGCAGCTCAACCTCGGCGGCGTCTACATGCACCTCGGGCAGCTCGACCGGGCCGTGTCGTCGTTCGAGGGCGCGCTGGACGTCGGCAACCGGCTCGGGGCGTGGATGACGCAGGCCGACAGCCACCGGGCGCTGGCCGAGGCGCACCTGTTCCTGGGGCAGCCGGAGCGGGCGGCGGAGCTGTACGTGCGGTGCGGGGAGCTGTACGAGCGGGCCGGCGCGCGGCGGTTCGCGCACTTCTCGCACGAGGGCCTGGCGCTGACCTACGTGATGCGGGGGCGGTTCGCGGAGGCGGCGCGGGAGGCCGAGGAGGCCGTCGCGATCGCCGAGGAGATGGGCCTGCTCAAGGGCCTGTGCGACGCGAAGAACGCCCTGGGCGAGGCGCTGTGCGGCCTGGGGCGGCTGGACGAGGCCGTCGACCGGACCACCGAGGCGCTGCGGACCGCCGAGGAGACCGGCTACCCGCTGGGTATCAGCGCGGCGCGGCGCAACCTGGCCCTGGTGCACCGGGCGGCGGGGCGGCTCGACGAGGCCCGGTACTCGGCGGGTCAGGCCCTGGACAACGCCGTCCGCTACCGGCTGCGCGTGGCCGAGGTGGACGCGCTCGCCGTCCTGGGTCGTGTGCGGCTGGACCAGGGTGACGTGCCGCAGGCGCTGGACCTGGCGCTGCGCTGCCTGGAGCTGAGCCGGGCGACGGGGCAGCGGTTCGTCCACGCCCGGGCCGCCCACCTGGCCGGTGACGCCCTGGCCGCGTCCGGGGACCGGGCCGGCGCCGAGGAGCACTGGCGGACGGCGCTGGAGTGGTTCACGTCGATCGGTTCGCCGGACGCCGCCCTGCTGGGTACGCGGAAGCGGTCGGGTGCGGGCGGGTCAGGTGAGGATGGTGCGGGTGGCGCGTGACCTGGTGCCGTCCACCGCGAACCACCCCCGTTCGAAGGACTGCCAGCGCTCCAGGTGGGCGCGGCTCGCCTCGCCGTCCCTGGCCACGGCGCGGGCGAGGCGACCGGCCGGGTCCGGGTGCTCGACCCAGATCGCCTCGTCCAGGCGCGCGGCGATGGACCGGCGGGCCGCCGAGACGCCCTCCAGGACGAGGACGTCCACCACGGGCACGGTGACCCACTCGCCCGGGCGCGGCCAGCCGGCCGACCAGTCCACGCGCCGGTAGCGGCCCTCCTCGCCCCGCCACAGGGGTTCGAGGACGCCGTGCAGCAGGCGGGGCCACCAGGCGACCGGGTCGGTCCAGGTGGCGAAGTGGTCGGTGGGCACGACGTGCGCGCCGAGGTCGGCCGCCAGGTCGCGGGCGACCGTGGACTTGCCCGAACCCGACGGCCCGTCGACCGCGACCAGCCTCACCGCCGGGGCGTCACATGCTGCGGCGCCCGGACAGCGCCCGGCCGAGGGTCAGCTCGTCGGCGAACTCCAGGTCGCCGCCCATCGGCAGGCCGGAGGCCAGCCTCGTGACGGTCAGCCCCGGGAAGTCGCGCAGCATGCGCACCAGGTACGTCGCCGTCGCCTCGCCCTCGGTGTTCGGGTCGGTGGCGATGATGATCTCGTTGACGTCCGTGCCGATGCGGGTGAGCAGCTGCCGGATGCGCAGCTGGTCCGGTCCGACGCCCGACAGCGGGTCGAGCGCGCCGCCCAGGACGTGGTAGCGGCCCTTGAACTCGCGGGTCCGCTCCACCGCGAGCACGTCCTTCGGCTCCTCGACCACGCAGATCAGCGTCAGGTCGCGGCGCGGGTCGCGGCAGATGCGGCACGTCGTCTCGGCCGAGACGTTGCCGCACACGTCGCAGAACACCACGCCGTCCTTGACCTTCTGCAGGGCGTCCTGGAGCCGGCCGATGTCGGCCGGCTCCGCGGCGAGGAGGTGGAAGGCGATGCGCTGCGCGCTCTTCGGACCGACGCCCGGCAGCCGGCCGAGTTCGTCGATCAAGTCCTGGACGGGCCCCTCGTACATCAGCCGAACAGCTTCCCGAGACCACCCAGGTCGTCCATCCCGCCCATGCCGCTGGCCAGCGGGCCCATCTTCTGGGCGGCCAGCTCCTGGGCGGCGCGGTTCGCGTCGCGCACGGCGGCGACGACGAGGTCGGACAGCGTCTCGACGTCGTCCGGATCGACCGCCTTCGGGTCGATGTTCAGGCTCTTGAGCTCGCCGCCACCGGACACCACGGCGGTGACGAGGCCGCCACCGGCGGTGCCGGTGACCTCGGCCTCTGCCAATTCCTGCTGCGCGACAGCGAGCTGCTGCTGCATCATCTGCGCCTGCTGGAGGATCTGCTGCATGTTGGGCCCACCGGGTTGCACCGCGGGTTCCTCTCTTCGGGGTCTGCCGCCGCCAACCAGCGTAGCCGCGTGGATCAGCCCTTCAACGGGCGAGCACCCAGCTCGTCGGCGAGGAGCTTGAGCACGACGGCCTCGGGATCGAGCCGCTCGGCGCCCTCCTCGGACGGCAGGGCCGCCTCGGCGAGCATCTCCTCCTCGTCGACGGGTTCCGGCGGGAGGGGGTCGTCGGGCTCGGGCGGCTCCGGGGGCGGCGGCACGTCGTCCACCGGTGGGCGGGGCGCCTGCCGGGTCGGCTGCTCGGGGGCGCGCTGCGCCTGGGCCTGGCTGGGCCTGCTCGGCGCGGGCCGCTGGGGCTTCGCCGCCGCCGGCCGGGCGGGCGCGGCGGCTGCCGGGGCGTCGCCGTGGACGCACCGCACCTGCCACGTGCCCCCCAGGACCTGCGCGAACGCGGCGGCGATGGTCTCGGCGTTGCGCGGCTCGGCGAGCCGGCGGGCCAGCGGCGCGGAGGTGTGCGCCAGGGTGACGGTGGTGCCGTCGACCTCGGCGACCGTGGCGTTGGTCAGCATCGCCTCGGTGCTCCGGCTGGCGTTCCGGACCACGCCCAGCAGCTCGGACCAGCGCCGCCGGACCTCGACCGCGTCGATGCCGCCGGCGTGAGGACCGGCCGCCGCCGGTTCGGGCGCGGGCGCGGCGGGCGGGGGCGACACCTCGACCGGCCGGGAGGGCGCGGGGTCGGGACGCGCCGGGGCCTGCTGCATCGCCGCGGACCGCAGCACGGGCGGCGGGGGCGGCGGACCTGCGGGGGCCTGGGCAGCGGAGGTGTGGGCAGCGGGGGTGTGGGCAGCAGGGACCTGCGCCGCCGGAGCCTGCGCGGAGGGCTGCGTGGCCGGGACCTGGGGGGGCGGGGTCTGGGCGGTCGGGGGCGCTGCGACGGCCTGGGGGGCCGGGGCGGGCTCCGCCGGTCGCTGCGACGGGCGCTGGAAGCGGGGCTCGACCGGCGGACCGCCGGCCTGGGCGCCACCCGCACCGGCGGGCGGGCCGTGGCGCTCCAGCTGTTCCAGCCGCTGGAGCAGGCCCGACTCGGCGTCGCCCACGGACGGCAGCAGCATCCGGGCCGCCACCAGTTCGAGCACCAGCCTGGGCGCGGTCGAGCCGCGCATGTCGGTGAGGCCCGTGTGCAGGACCTCCGCCCACCGCGTCACGGTCGCCGGGCGGGTCGCGTCGCGCTGGGCCGTCATCGTGGCGATCTCGTCGTCCGGCGCGTTCACCAGGCCGCGTGACGCCGCGTCCGGCACGGCGTGCAGCAGCACGAGGTCGCGCAGGCGGTCGAGCAGGTCGGAGGCGAACCGGCGCGGGTCGTGCCCGGCGTCGACGAGCCGGTCGATGGTGCCGAACACGGCCGAGCCGTCGCCGGCGGCCAGGCCGTCGACCACCTCGTCGATCAGCGCGACGTCCGTCACACCGAGCAGCGCGATGGCCCGGTCGTACCGCACGCCCTCGGGACCGGCGCCGGACAGCAGCTGGTCCATCACCGACTGGGTGTCGCGCGCGGACCCGCCGCCCGCCCGGATGACCAGCGGGAACACCGACGGGTCGACGGTCACGCCCTCGGCCGCGCAGTTGCGCTCCAGCAGCGCCCGCATCGCGCTCGGCGGGATCAGCCGGAACGGGTAGTGGTGCGTGCGCGAGCGGATGGTGGGCAGCACCTTGTCCGGCTCGGTGGTGGCGAAGATGAAGATCAGGTGCTCGGGCGGCTCTTCGACGATCTTCAGCAGGGCGTTGAAGCCCTGCGTGGTGACCATGTGCGCCTCGTCGATGATGAACACCCGGTAGCGGGACTCGGCGGGCGCGTAGAACGCCTTGTCGCGCAGCTCGCGGGTGTCCTCGACACCGCCGTGGCTGGCCGCGTCGAGCTCCACCACGTCGACGCTGCCGTGGCCGTTGGGCGCGAGGCCGACGCACGAGTTGCACTCGCCGCACGGGTCGGGGGTCGGCCCCTCCACGCAGTTCAGCGAGCGGGCGAGGATGCGGGCGCTGGACGTCTTGCCGCACCCGCGCGGCCCGGAGAACAGGTACGCGTGGTTGATCCGCCCGGCTCCGAGCGCGATGCGCAACGGGTCGGTGACGTGTTCCTGCCCGACCACCTCGCCGAAGGTGGCCGGTCGGTACTTGCGGTAGAGGGCGAGCGCCACGCCGGGGACCTTACCGGGAGGGTCCGACAAAAGAAGGGGACCCCGTGCACCCACCAGAGCCCGCTTATCCTTGCTGCCTTCCGGCCCTGGGGAGGTTCGCGAGATGTGTGCCGCACGAGGTCCGCAGCCAGTGTAGCCGGTCCGCCGGACGCCCCGTCGACCCGCCCGGCGGACTCTTCACCGGAACCTCCCGCACTCGGTGGAGAGGAACACGAGAACGGCTCCGGCCCTCGCCGGCTACGACCACTCGTCCGGACCCGTCGGCTCCAGCGGACCCCGACCCGCGGCGACAAGGTCGGCCACACGCCCGGCGCGCCCCCCGTCCACAACGGGTGGGCGGCGAGCACGGACTTCGGCCCGAACGACCGGGGTTGTCTCCGGATCGAGTCGCATCGGGGGTTACGACTCGTGGTGAAGACCGCTCTGGCGGTGGTGGCGGTCGCGCTGGTCGCGACCGCCACCCCGCCCGGGCCGGCCGACGGCACCGTCGGCCGGACGTTCCTCGTGGAAGGACCGAAGAAGGGGAACTACGTCCACGGCTTCGCCCACGGCCGGGTCGTCGACGGCTGGTTCCGCCGAGCCTCAGAGCCCCAGCTTCTGCGCGAACAGCGGCACGGCCTTGTCCAGCGCGTAGGCCGTGCCCAGGGCCGACCCGCTGGAGAAGGCGTTGACCAGGTCCTCGTCATCGAGCACCAGGGCGTTCGGCGGGACCAGCGGGTTGGCCCTGAGCGCGCTCGCGTCGCCGCCGATGGGGAACAGCACGGTCAGGTCGGCGTTCAGCAGGTCGAGCCGCTCGGCCGAGATGTCCACGTAGAACGTGCCGGACGCCAGCGCCTCGACCTCGGCGCGCGGCGTGAAGCCGACGGCCTTCATGAAGTCGGTGCGCGAGTCGCCGGAGACGTACGCGCCGAACTTGCCGTCGAAGAACGCGCCGACCACGGTGGACCTGCCGTCGAACTTCTTGTTCTCGGCGAACTTCGCGTCCAGGTCCTTGATGATCTTCTCACCCTCGGGGACCTTGCCGAGCGCCTTGGCGACCAGCTCGACCTGCTGCTTCCAGGTCGTGCCGTACGGGATCACGTCCTTGGGCGCACCGATCGTGGGCGCGATCCGGGACAGCGTCTCGTGCTTCTTCTCGTCGTTGTCCGAGCGCGTGTTGAGGATCAGGTCGGGCTGGAGGGCGGCCACGGCCTCGTAGTCGACCTCGGTGGTGCCGAGCGGCTTCGGCGCCTCCTCGTACAGCCCGTCGGCCCACGGGCCGACGCCGTTGCCGCCGAACCCCAGCCAGTCGCTCGCGCCGACCGGCCGCACGCCGAGGGCGAGCGCCGCCTCCGCGTCGGACCAGCCCAGCGCCACGACCCGCGTCGGCGGCTCGTCGATCGTCACGGGACCGAAGCGGGTGTCGACGGTCACCGCCGCTCCCTGCTCAGCGGATTGCCCGCTCCCCGACTCGCCACCACCACCGCCACCGCAAGCGGCCAGCAGCAGTGCGGACAGGACGACCACGAAACCACGCTTCACCTTGCACCTCCTTAGGTGAGCCTAACCGAACACATCGCCCACCTATGCGCGCACGGGTCCGCGTCACCGCCGCGCGGGCGCCGAGAGGCCCGACGACCACCCGTTTTGGGGACCGCCGGTGGGCTCCGTTAGACTCGGCGACGGAGGATTCGCATAGTGGCCTAGTGCGCACGACTGGAAATCGTGTTGGGTTAACCCCCTCACGGGTTCAAATCCCGTATCCTCCGCCGCACAGAGCCCCGGCACCGTCAGGTGACCGGGGTTCTGTCGTTCCGGAGCAACCTCCACCGACCCGCGGCGCGTGTACCCAGTGATCGCACTCGATCACTGGGAGGAACCGCATGAGGATCGCCAAGACGATCGCCGCCCTCGCGCTGGCCGCCGCGGGCGTGCTCACCGGGAGCGCCGCCGCGGGCGCCGCGCCCGCGTCCGCGTGGGACCCGGACGCGCCCTACGCCGTCACCACGTGGCACTACGTCAACGAGAGGTCGTGCCCGTCGTCGGCGTGCGCGTACCTGGGCACGATCCCCGCCTGGACCCGCACCATCGCCTACTGCTGGTACCAGGGCGAGCCCGTCACCGACGCCGGCATCACGAACGACGTCTGGCTGCTGGTCAGCCTCCAGGACGGCGGCCAGAGGTGGGCGAGCGCCGTCTACTTCCAGGGCGACGCGTACGCCGGCCTCCCCGGCCACGCGGCGTGCCGGGACCACACCCTGCCCCGCCCGCAGGCGGCCTGACCGGACGACGAGGCCCCCCGGACACGCCGTCCGGGGGGCCTCTCGTCGGCGGTGCGCTACGGCTTGGGCAGGTACTCCAGGACGTCCTCCAGCAGGAAGACGACCTTGTCGACGTTCTTGTTGCCGGTGCTCGGGCGCAGCTTCACGACCTGCGGGTCGTGGTCGCTGGCCTGGTCGGCGAACTCGGCGTTGACGTGCACCACGTCGTAGCGGTACCGGGTGATGTTCGAGCTGATCAGGATGTGGTCGAGGGTCTGCGAGTTGCCCTCGAACACGTAGCTGTACCGCTCGGCCGCCGGGAGCGTGTCCATCAGGGCGACGACCTGGCCACCGGCGGTCAGGGTCTTGACCACCGGCGAGAACTGGTAGTCGTTGATGTCGCCCGCGAGGACGATGTTGGCGCCCTTGTCGACCGCCTTCACCTGGTCCACGAACCCCTTGAGCAGCGCGGCCTGCTGGGCGCGCTGCACCTCGGAGCCGCGCACCGGCTCCTGGTAGCGGCCGTGCATCGCCTGGTCGCCGCCCTTGGAGTTGAAGTGGTTCGCGACCACGAACACGGTGCGGCCGCGGAACGTGAACTCGCCGGCCAGCGGCTTGCGGCTGCTGTCCCACGCCGGGTCGGCGGGGGCGATGCGGCCGGGCGACACCGACAGCGCGGCGCGGCCCCGCTGCTTCACCACGGACACCGGGGTCGTCGCGTCGCCGCCCGCGCGGTCCACGAAGGACACCCGCGCCGGGTTGAACAGGAACGCGACCCGGATGTTGCCGCCCGGCTCGCCGCCGTCCTGCTTGTTCGCCGGGTCGATCTGGCGCCACTGGTAGCGCGGACCGCCCGCGGCGGCGATGGCGTCGGTGAACCTCGCGAACGTCCGGTCCGCGGTGACCGTGCCGTCGTCGACCGCACCGTTGTCGTCCTGGATCTCCTCCAGCACCACCACGTCCGGGCTCGCCAGGTTCCGCACCACGGCGGCGGCCAGGCGGTCGAACTTCACCTGGTCGTTGGTGGCGGCCAGGTTCTCCACGTTGTACGTGGCCACGGTCAGCTCGTAGCCGCGCTGCGCGTCGGTCCTCTCCGGCTGGATGCCACCGGGGACGTGCTCGCCGACGGTCTTGGTGGCGAGGGTGTAGCCGCCGAAGTTGGTGTACTCGACGTTGCCGACCGTGGCACCGCGCCACACGTCGCCGACGTTGCTGGTGACCGGGGTCGCCGCACCGGGCTTGACCTTGATCCGGCCGCTGTTGGGCTGGTCGTAGCCGAGGTAGATCGTGCCGCCGCGCGCGGTCGGGTTCTGGTCCGGCAGGGTGGTGATCCACGTCTCGCCGAAGCGGTTCGTGGGACCGGTGACGCGGGCGTCGTCCACCTGGACGTACATGCCCTCGCGGGACTCGAAGTAGTCCTGGCCGTAGGTCGCCGGGTCGAGCGGGAGGGCCTCGATGCTGCCGCCGCCCGCGGTGGGCAGGTAGCCGGCCGGGGGCCTGAGCACCTCGGGGGCCGGCAGGGCGTTGCCCCTGGACCTCACGGTGACCGTGGCGTTGGTGATCTCGGTGAGCGTCTGGTTGCTGTTGCTCGCCGCGTCACCGGCCGGGCGGTACTCGGCGACCGTGCCGGAGACCAGCACGTCGTCGCCCGGTTCGACGGTCGGGGTCAGGTCGCCGGTGTAGACGAACACGCCCTCGCTGGTGCGCGGGTCGTCGTCCGGGGCGGTGTCCTGGACCCAGAAGCCGCGGTCGCCGACGGCGCGGGTGGCCGTGACGACGCCCGGGACGCCGGTCACCCTCCGACCGAGCAGCGGCGAGATCCGCGTGGTGCCCTGGACGTCGCGGATGCGCTTGTCGCCGGGCCCGGGGTCCGGGTCGGGGTCCGTGCCACCGGGGCCCTCGCCCTTGGCGTTGACCGGCGTCGGCGCGCCCACGGCGAAGTCCGCGGCGTTGTCGTCGGTGTCGGCCAGGGCGGTGCGGGCGACCGAGGTCGCGTTGCCCGGGTTGGCCGTCGGCGTGCCCTCGCGGACCACGGTGGACGTGCCGTAGCCGACCAGGTCGCGGACGCGGGTGTCGGCCGCGCAGTCGGCGGCGGTCTTGCAGGTGAGCGCGGTCGTGCCGGTGACGAGGGCGACCGTGCCCCCGGTGCCGCCCATGGCGATCGTGCCGGTGGCGTCCGGGGCGGGCAGGTCCACCGTGCCGCCGGCGCCCTTGGACTCGGCCACGAGGAACCGCCCGCCGGGTGCGATCGAGCCGGTCAGCGGCGTGACCTGCCAGGTGCTCGCGGCGCTCGCGCTCGCCGGCAGGTACTGGACGCTCCAGCCGTCCACCGCGACCGCGCTCGCGCCGCGGTTGGCCAGTTCGACGAAGTCCTGCTTCAACGTCGCCCCGGAGTTGCCGCCACCGCCGTAGACCTCGGCGATGAGGGCGTCCGGGCTGGGTGCCGCGAAGGCCGGCGCGGCGAGGGCGAGCGTCACGGCGGAGGCGGCTGTCGCCGCCAGTCCGACGCGCAGCGGAGAGGGTCTCAAGGCTTCCTCCGGGAAGTTCGGCGGGTTCGCGCATCCTCCCCGGATCGAGTGAACAGCGAAAGACACCGTGACTAACGGTTAACCCATGACCCTTCACTCGAACGTGTGTTCGACCGTAGGGTAGGGTTCTCGACGTGCCACCGGTGGCCCTCCCAGCGCCGGCCGGCACGCCGCACACGACAGGGGCGCCGCACCGAGGTCTGACGAGGCCGACGTTCGGCGCCCCTGTGCGTTCAGGCGACCTCCGCGCTCGCCCCATCCCACCGCACCGGTCCGCGCCCCCGACGAGCCGCCCGCTCGGCCGCCTCGACGGGCCTCCGTTCGGCGCAACACCGAGGTGGGGTACACCGGGCGGGCGATGTCGGCGATCCCGGCCACGCTGGGTGCGGGAGCGCACGGGTCACCCGAGATCGGCCGGGAGCTTGATGTTCCGGCCCAGCCGGACGACGGAGCCGTCCCCCTCGAACCCCGGTGGCGCGGTGGGCGCGAACCGCAGTTCGGCGTTCCGCACGGCCTTCGCGCGCTGGAGGGCCATCCGACGCCCCACGTCGCGCATCCCGGCGAGCGCGCCCGACCGGGTGGTCTGGTCGGCGTGCTGCCGGTACAGCCACGTCACCGTCCGCTCGTTCCACCCCGCGCCGAGTTCGGACAGGGCCGCGAACGTCACCAGGTCGTCGTCCAGGGGCGCCCCGGCCCACCCCCCGAGCGCGCGGAGCGAGTCGGTCCGCATGAGCAGACCCGCGCAGTGCACGGGCCAGTTGCCCCCGTGCTCCTCGGCCCACCTGTTGACCGCCCCCGCCTCGACGAGGCCGAACGGCAGCGCCGATTCCCAGCTCCGGCGGGTCCCGTCCCGCAACAGGTCGTCGGCCGCGCCGACCGCCCAGTGGATGTCGTTGCGCAGGAAGCGGCCCAGCAGGAGGGCCAGCGCGCCGGGCAGCAGGACGTCGTCGTGGTCGAGCACCTGGACGAGCTGCCCCGAGGCCCGGCTGAGGGCGAGGTTGCGCGTCAGGCTGATGCCGAGCTGCGCGTCGTGGGCCTCGTAGCGCACGAAGTCGTGACCCGCGAGGACCGGGCCGAGCGACGGGCCGACCCCGTCCTCCTGGACGACCCACTCCAGTCGCCACCCCGCCGGCAGCTCCTGCGCCGCGACGCTCGCGGCGGTCTCCCGCAGGAACCCCGCCTTGGGCGCGTACGCGGCGGTGATGATCGACACGGTCGGCATCGGGACTCCCCCGGCTGATTTCTGAGGCGCGGACTGGGACGAGATGACGAGAGCCCCGGTTGCCGTGATCGGCAACCGGGGCTCTCACCTGCGGTGGCGGTGGGATTTGAACCCACGGAGGCTTTCACCTCACACGCTTTCGAGGTCTGCGACCATCCGTCCGCCACCATCCCTCAGGATTCGTGTCCGCAGGTCAGAGCCTAGTAGTACGTGATCCACGGAGCTTAGCGAACGGCGCTGAACAGAGCTGGACGCACGACAACCGAGACGACCCGTCATGACTTCTGTCCACCATGGACGGCGGGTCCGCTGGAACCGGTCACCGGTCGCCCCACCTGCGACCCGCCGCTCGCTACCTCTTCTCGGCCCACGAGTTGGTCGCAGGGTTCCCGCAGGTGGCCACCGAGACGCGACCCGGACCTTGGAGGACCCACGGGCCGTAGTGCCTGTTCCCGTCGGGACACACGTTCACCGCGCGGAACTCGGTGCCGGGCGCGGCCGCCGTGCAGCGCCACGTCCACGTCGCCCCTTGCCAACTGGGGGTACCGTCGCAGGCCGCCATCACAGACACGTCGTCGGCCACCACCGACGCCGAAGCAGTTCCGGCACCCAGCAGTGCCGCAGCCGCGACAAGCGGAAGCACGGTCAACGAAGCTAAACGAGCCATCACTGTTCCCCATTTCAGCGCCCACACCGCGCGGGCAGCAGTAACCACTTTCCACTATTTGCACGCTAAACCTAGGAATCCGAACGATCTCCACCCAATCGGCCCAGCCGGTTACGGAAGTTTGCAACGGACGGTAGAACCGCGTCTCGGCAACTGCGACAACTGCGGCAACCATGCAGGTCAGAGGGTCACCTTTGATCGCGGGTTACCGATCCCGATCGACAACCCGCTCCTTAAAGCATCTTGATCTTCCCGAGCAGACAACTTCCGGACGGATTTACAGACTCATACCATCATGCGCCCTGACCTGCACTTATCCCCGATGGACAGGGACGCAGGTCCAACGGGGAATCTTCGATCCACGAGGGCGGTGACGGCTACCGGCACGGTCGCGTCACGGTCGACACCAAGGACGACGGCAAGCCGGACCTGCGGCACGTGCAGGCCAAGACCCGCGCGGAGGTCGCGCGGAAGGTCGCCGAGCTCGAACAGGAGCGGGACGCGGGCAAGGTGCGCAAGACCGGCAAGGCGTGGACCGTGGAGAAGTGGCTTACCCACTGGCTGGGGAACATCGTGGCTCCACCCGCGATCTCCGAGAACGCGTTCAGCGCCCACGAGGTGGCGGTGCGGGTCCACCTCGTCCCCGGTATCGGCGAGCACCGGATCGACAAGCTCGAACCGGAGCACCTGGAGAAGCTGTGCCGGAAGATGATGAACGAGGGCGCGAAGTCCGGACGGGTCCACCAGGTGCACGGCACCATTCGCGCGGCACTGAACATCGCGGTACGCCGGAAGCACATCACCGAGAACCCGGCGACGCTGGCCCGCGCTCCCAAGCTCGAAGAGTTGGAAGTCGAACCGTACACCGTGGACGAGGTGAAACGCCTGTTGGAGGCCGCACAGGAAGGACGCAATAGCGCCCGGCGGGCAATCGCGCTCGCACTCGGTTTGCGCCAGGGTGAAGCGCCGGGGCTGCGGTGGGCAGATGTCGATTTGGAAATCGGTACGTTGAGCGTGCGCCGCAGTCGGTTGCGGCCGAAGTGGAAGCACGGGTGTACCGATCCCCGCGGCCGGAAGTTCGGCGGTCACTGCCCGGCCCGGATCGCCACGCGCCCGGAGACGGCCGGGACGAAGTCCGAGGCGGGGACGCGCGGCATCGGGCTGCCCGATGAGCTGGTAACGCTGCTCACGCTGCACAAGGCCATCCGGGACCGGGAGCGGAAGACGGCCGGGCAGTTCTGGAACGAGAGCGGCTACGTGTTCACCTCGCCGACCGGGGCCGCGCTCAACCCGCGTACGGACTGGACCGAGTGGAAGCGGCTGTTGGACGCGGCCAAGGTGCCGGACGGCCGGTTGCACGACGCGCGCCACACGGCCGCGACGGTGCTGCTGCTGCTCGGGTCCCCGACCGGACGGTGATGGGCATCATGGGCTGGTCGAACACCGCGATGGCCGCGCGCTACCAGCACATCACCGCCGCCATCCGCCGGGCCGTGGCCCAGCGGGTCGGAGGACTGCTCCGGAAGCCCTCAGATGCCGCAGGAGGGACCAGCGGGCCGGACGCCGACGAGGGAGCCGCCGGGGTGGCCGTACCGGCCTAGCGGCCACAACTGGGACGAGAACTGAGACGAGATGACGAGAGCCCCTGTCGCGTTGATCAGCGACAGGGGCTCTCACCTGCGGTGGCGGTGGGATTTGAACCCACGGAGGCTTTCACCTCACACGCTTTCGAGGCGTGCTCCTTCGGCCGCTCGGACACGCCACCGCCGAGAACAATACAAGACCGGGGACCACGCCCCAAACAGGGGGTGCACAACCGTCCGACCTGCGACGACGGCTCACAGGTCGGCGAAGAAGGACTCCATCAGGGCGGCGCACCGCGCCTCCAGGACACCGCCGACCACCTCGGGGCGGTGGTTGAGGCGGCGGTCGCGGACGACGTCCCACAGGGAGCCGACCGCGCCCGTGCGGGGCTCCCAGGCGCCGAAGACGACCCTCGACACCCGCGCCAGGACCAGCGCGCCCGCGCACATCGTGCACGGCTCGACGGTCACGGCCAGGGTGCAGCCGGTCAGGCGCCAGCCGTCGCCGAAGACGGCGGCGGCGGCGCGCAGGGCCAGCACCTCGGCGTGCGCGGTGGGGTCGCCCAGGGCTTCGCGGGCGTTGCAGGCCCTGGCCAGTTCGCGGCCGTCCGGGCCGTAGACCACGGCGCCGATGGGGATGTCGCCCGTCGCGGGCGCCTCGGCGGCCACGGCCAGGGCGGCCTCGACCACGACCTCGTCGGACGGCGCGTGCGCGGTCACGCCTGGATGGTGTCCAGGACCTTGGTGAACTCGTCACCGAAGCCGCAGCGCTGCGCGATCATCTGCAACTGCTCGTCCGGGTAGAGGTCCACCTCGTCCACGATCACCTGGAGTTCGTGCTGCGGCATCCCGAGGTCGGCCAGCACCGCGAGGTCGCCCTCCGGCCACAGCTCCTCGTCCTCCTCGTCCGGCGGGTCGACCCGCAGGAGGTCCAGGACGTCCGCGGCGATGTCGTAGTCCAGGGCCGCGGCGGCGTCCGACAGGAGCAGCGAGACGCCCCCGGGGACGGGGCGCAGGACGATGAAGAACTCGTCGTCCACGGCGAGCAGCCCGAAGACGGCGCCGGTCGAGCGCAGTTGGCGCAGTTCGGTGATCGCCGCGTCGAGCTCCGACAGCGCGGAGCTGTCCATCCTGCTGCACCGCCAGCGGCCGTCCTCCCGGACAACCGCGACAGCGAAGCCGTTGACCGGCTCCTGGTGTGCCATGTGCACACCGTAGGGCCAGGCGCACGCACCCGGTAGCACGGGGGCCTCGGCCACGGGCAGCGGGGTTGGCGCGATGCCACTATCGAGGGATGAGCACAACTCCGCCCGACGTCAAGACGACCGCTCCCGAGCCCCGGTTCACCGGGCTGGTGGAGGCCGCGCGCTCCTTGCAGCCGAGGACGGTGGCGTTGCGGCGGCAGGTGCACCGGCACCCGGAGCAGGGCCTCGACCTGCCCGTGACCCAGGCGGCGGTGCGGCACGCGCTGGCCGGCCTGCCGCTGGAGGTGACCACGGGCCGGGCCGGCAGCTCGGTCACCGCGGTGCTGCGCGGCGCCCGGCCCGGCCCGACGGTGCTGCTGCGCGCCGACATGGACGCGCTGCCCCTGCGGGAGGAGACCGGCCTGGCGTACGCCTCCGAGGTCGACGGCACCATGCACGCCTGCGGGCACGACACCCACGTGGCGATGCTGACCTCCGCCGCGCGGCTGCTGGCCTCGCGCCGCGACGCGCTCGCCGGGCAGGTCGTGTTCATGTTCCAGCCCGGCGAGGAGGGGCACCACGGCGCGCGGCACATGCTCGACGAGGGCGTGCTGGACGCCGCGGGCACGCGGGTGGAGAAGGCGTTCGCCCTGCACATCAGCTCGACGCTGCAGTCCGGCGTGGTCGTCTCCCGCCCCGGCCCGACGATGGCCTCGGCGGACACCTTCCACGTCACCGTGACCGGGCAGGGCGGGCACGGCGGCATGCCGCACGACGCGGTCGACCCCGTGCCGCCCGCCGCCGCGCTGGTCGGCGCGCTCCAGTCGCTCGTCGCCCGGAGGATCAGCGTGCACCGGCCGGCCGTGGTCTCGGTGACCCGGATCGTCGCGGGCACGACCACCAACATCATCCCGGAGTCCGCGCTGGTCGAGGGCACGATCCGGACGCTGTCGGAGGACACCCGGGCGTTCGTGCGCCGCGAGCTGCCGAAGCTGGCCGAGCACGTGGCCGCCGCGCACGGCTGCACGGCCGAGGTGACGATCGTGCCCGGCTACCCGGTCACGGTGAACGACGCCGAGGCGGGCCCGCACGTCCTGGACGTCGCGGCGGCGGCCCTCGGCACGCGCTGGGCCGCGCACATGGAGGACCCGCTGATGGGCGCGGAGGACTTCTCCTACGTCCTCCAGGAGGTGCCGGGGGCCATCTCGTTCCTGGGCGCCTGCCCGCGCGGGGTCGAGCTGGAGCACGCGGAGGCCAACCACTCCAGCCGGGTCCTGTTCGACGAGGCGGCCATGGAGCACGGGGTCGTCGTGTACGCGGCGCTGGCGCTCGACGCGCTCCGCTAGGAGCGAGCGCGGGAACGGGGACGGGGCGGGTGCGGTCGGGTCCGTGGTGTCCACGGTCCCGACCGTGCCGGCGGGCGGCGGGGCGCGCCGCGGTCGGCGGGCGACCTGTGGACAACCGGACCGGCTGTGGACGGGCGGATCGCCGGCAGGATGGGCGCCGTGCGAGACGTGTGCGTGGTCGGGCTCGGCTTGATCGGTGGTTCGGTGCTGCGCGCGGCAGCCGCCGCGGGACGCGTGACCTGGGGCGCGACCGCGTCGCAAGCCGATGCGGTGGCCGCGCGGGCCGACGGGTTCGACGTCGTCGGGGTGGACGCGGCACTCGAACGCGCGCGCGCACAGGACGCGCTCGTCGTCGTCGCCGTTCCGCTGCCGGCAGTGGAGGACGTGCTCCGGGCGCTCCCCGAGGGGGTCCGCCTCACCGACGTCGTCAGCGTCAAGGGACCGGTCGCCGACCTCGTCGCCCGGGTCGCCCCGCACGCCCGGTACGTCGGCGGCCACCCGATGGCGGGCACCAGCGCGTCCGGCTGGGCGGCGGGCGACGCCGCGCTGTTCCGGGGCGCCGCGTGGGTGGTCGCCGCCGACGACGGCGCGGACCCGGACGTGTTCGCCGACGTCACCGCGCTGGCCCTGGCCACCGGGGCGCACGTGGTGCCCGCGTCCGCCGCCGAGCACGACGCCGCCGTGGCCCGCGTCTCCCACCTGCCGCACGTGCTGGCCGCCGTGCTGGCCAGCGTCGGCGCGGACGGCGGCCCGCTGGCCCTGTCCCTGGCCGCGGGCTCGTTCGGCGACGGCACGCGCGTCGCCGGCAGCCGCCCCGAACTGGTCCGCGCGATGTGCGAGGGCAACCGGGGCGCGCTGCTCGACGCCGTGGACGACGCCCTGGGCAGGCTCGGCGCGGCCCGCGGCAGCCTGGCCTCCACCGGCGCGCTCGCCAAGACCATCGAGGCGGGTCACGCCGCGCGCCTGGCCCTCCGGGACCGGCCGGAGCCGACCACGGCGACGACCGTCGACCTGACCTCGCCCGACGCCCTGGAGGTCCTGCGCGACCTGGGCGCGCGCGGCGGTCGGGTGGTCGCGCTGGACGGCACCACCGCGCACGCCCGCACCTCGTAGGCTCGAACGGGTGGAACGCGGCAAGCTGATCGCCGTCGTCGGCGGCCTGGCGCTCGTGGTGGGCGCGGTCGTGGTGCTGCGCGTGGAACCCGCTCCCCCGACGACCGCCTTCGAACGCGTCCTGGACGACCGCGTCGAGCACCTCCCGGACGACCTGCCGCCGCGGCGCCCCACCGACCTGGTCCTCACCGCGCTGGACCGGACGAGCCTGCGGGCGACCTGGGCGGCGGGCGACCGGCCGGGCCCCGGCGGGTTCGCGGTGTCGTGGAACGGCCTGGAGCGCCTGGTCCAGGGCACCGAGACGGAGCTGGTCGGCCTCGACCCGAACACCGAGGTGGCGGTCGAGGTGCGCGCCCTGGACCGGATGGGCGGCCGTTCCGAGCCGGTCACCGCACGGGCCGTGCCGAGGTCGGCGCACGACGAGGCGTGGGCGGACGGGCTGGTCGTGCCGCTCGACGTGTTCGACGGCCCGGAGGCGCTGCACCCGCGCCGCTGGCGGGTGTTCGACGGCGGTGCCGACTGCCTCGGCCTGGGCCGGCTCAACGGCCCGCGCCTGGAGGTCACCTGCGCCACCGTCGACCTCCAGTCCAACGTGCCGCTGCGGCTCGGGACGCCGGCCGACGACGGCGCGGTGGGCCGGGTCGTGCTCACCGCGGACGGTCCGGTGGGCGAGCCCGGCGAGGACGGCGAGCTGCTGGTGGCGCTGCTGCCCGAGCCGTTCCAGGACCTCGGGCACATCGTCCCGCCCCACCCGCCCGGTTCGGTGGTCCTGCGCATCACGCCGCTCGGCGCGGAGTTCGAGGTGGGCGCGGGCGTGCCGGCGACGCGGCGGGTGGTGCCGGTCGAGGCCGCGGTCCCACCGGCCGCGCAGGGCGTCCGGCACCGCTGGGAGCTGCGCGTGCTGCCCGACGCCGTGGTGGCGCTGCGCGACGGGGAGGTGGTGGCCGCCGCCCCGGTGGCGGTGCCGTGGACCTCGGCCTCGCCGCGGTTGACGTTCCGGGAGGCGCGGCACACGCGGGTCGACTCGTTCGGCGTCGGCGGCTCGCCGGAGAGCCCGGCGCCCGCCTCCGTGGTGCTGCTCGGACCGGCCGCGCCGGAGGGCGACGCGTCGTCCCCGGGCAACGTCGCCACGCAGCGGCTGGAGCGCGCCTCGTCGGTGCGCGTGGTGGCCGCGGCGGTCGCCGCGCGGGGTGGACCGATCACGGTGGAGCTGGGCTCGCGGAGCGCTCCCGCGTCGTTCATGCCGTCCGCCCCCGGGCCCGGCGGGCACGGGCCCGCCGTCGTGTACGCCGACTTCCCGCTGCCCTGGCCCGAGCCGAACCCGCGGGTGCGGGTGCGCTCCCCCGGCGGCACGACGGTCTTCGGCGCGCACCTCGTCGTCACCGACGACGAGGGCGCGGACCGACCGCTGCCCCGGCTCGTCGACCGCGGCGCGCCCGCGCCGGAGGTGCCGAAGCCGTCGCTGTCGGTTGTGCACGAGCCCGGCCCGCCCGGTGGCACGGCCCGGGTCGTGGTCGACCTGGCCGAACCGCGGGGGCGCGAGGTGGCCGCGGTCGAGGGCCTGGAGCTGGACCTGGACGGCGAACGGGTCGTCGCGCTGCCCGTGAACGGGTCCGCGGGCGGGCGGCACGAGTTCACCGTCGACCTCGCCGGGGTGCCCAGCGGCCGGCACGAGGTGGCGGTGCGCGTGCTCCCGGTGGACCAGCGGCGTGACGTCCGATCGGCGGAGCAGGTGTTCGAGATCCGACCCCTGTAGGTCTCGGCTCCGCAACGACCTGGTGACCGCGATCACCCCGACGCCTAGCTTGACGCCATGGACCGTCGCCGGATCGCGCTCGTCGCCGCGGGTGTGGTGCTGTTCGCCGGGGTGATCGCGGTGCTGCGGACCGGCGGGGACGAGGGGTCGTCGGCCACGACGACCACGTCCGCGCCGCCCCCGACCTCGCTCGCGCCGTTCGCCGCGGAGGGCGTGCTGGTGCCCAAGGCCGGTGAGCCGCCCGCCCCGCCCGGCGCGTTGACCGTGTCGTCCGGGCCCCGGCGGTTGCAGCTGCGGTGGACCGGGGACGCGCCCGGCTACGAGGTGCGCTGGGGACAGGGGCGGACGAAGTTCGTCACCGACCTGGCGACGCAGCTCGACGGCCTGGAGAACGACGAGGAGTACCGGGTCGAGGTGCTCGCCGTGGACGCGCACGGCCGGCGCTCGGCTCCCGCGAAGTCCGTCGGCACGCCGCGCGGCACGGCGGGCGACTACGAGCTCGAGGACCGGTTCGACCAGCCGGACGCGCCCGACCCGACCCGGTGGCGGCTGGCGTCGCGCGGCGACTGCGCGCGGGCCACACCCGGTCGGGGCGACGACGGGCCGCGGCTGGTGATCAGCAACAACTGCGCCGCGTCACCGGCCACGCTGAGGTCGCGGACGCCGTTCCGGCTCGACGACGGCTCCGGGCGGCTGGTCGTGGAGACCGACGCGCCCGGTCCCGACGGCGAACTGCTGCTGGACCTCGTGCCCGGACCGGTGACCCTGGTCGGCGGGGACGTCCTGCCGCCGGGCGCGGTGCGGCTGCGCGTGGCGACCGGCAACGGCTCGACGTCCGTGCGGGTGCTCACGCCCGACGGCGCGGCGACGACGGAGGTGCGCCCCGTGGCGGCGCTGGAGGCCGGGATCAGCCACCGGTGGGAGCTGGAGCTGGGGCCCGGCGGCGCGCGGGTCGTACTGGACGGCGACGTGGTGGCGACCAGCCCGTCCGCGCCGGCGTGGACCGAGGCGACGGCGCTGGTGTCCGCGGTCGGGCCGACCGGTCAGCGGGCCGCGTTCAGCCTGATCGCGTTCGACGGGGCGCCGGCGTCGCCGCCGCCGCTGGTGCCGGGACCGGGGGTGGAGGTCGTGACCGCGCCCGACGCACCCGCGTCGGCGCCCACGTCGCCCCCGCCGCCCGGCGTGACGGGCGGCCGGCTGCGGCTGGCGGTGCTGCACACCGACGAGTCGCCGCAGGCGCCGCCGTTCACCCTGGCGGTGGGCGGCGCGGTGGTGCCGCTGCGGCCCGCCGTGGAGGGTGCGCCGTGGCGGCCGAGCGTGCCGTACCCGCTGGTCGCCGACCTGCCGGCGGAGGTGCTGGGCTCCCCGGGCGGCGAGCTGCGCGCGACGCTGGTGACCGGGCTGCGGGTGCAGGTCTCGCACGTCGACCTGGAGCTGGCGGGCACCGCGACCGGCACGCCGCCGGCCACCAGGTCGGTGCCGCCGGCCGGGTTGGAGCTCAAGCTGGCGCGCGTCACCGGGACCGTCCTCGACGCGAGCGGCCAGGTCGTGCCCGAGGGCGCGGCGGTGCGGCGCGGGCGGCTGGTGCTCGACCTGCTGCTGACGAGCCGGCCCGGTGAGCCGCTGGCCGGGATGGCCGGGTTCAGCCTGCGCGTGGACGACGAGCGGGTGGCCGTGGTGCCGACCGCCGAGGAGGGGCCGGGGATCGCCGGGAAGTACCGGTTCGCGCTGAACACGAGCGGGTTGTCCCCGGGCCCGCACATGATCGAGGTGAGGCTGTTCGGCACGTCCGCGGAGACCAGGGCGACCTCCGCGTTCGTCCCCTTCTTCCTCGGCCGGTGAGAGGATGGGCGCATGCTGCGCCCCCTGGTGCTCGACGCCGCCCGCACCCCGTTCGGCCGCTACCGCGGCGGGCTGTCCGGGGTCAGGGTCGACGACCTCGCCGCGCTGCCGATCGTCGAGCTGCTGCGGCGGCACCCCGGGCTGGACCCGGCGCGGATCGACGACGTGCTGCTGGGCAACACGAACGGGGCGGGCGAGGAGAACCGGAACGTCGGGCGGATGGCCGCGCTGCTCGCCGGGCTTCCGACGTCCGTGCCGGGTGCGACCGTCAACCGGCTGTGCGCCTCCGGCGGTGAGGCGATCGTGCAGGCCGCGCGGGCGCTGGCCCTCGGCGACGCGTCGCTGCTGGTCGCCGGCGGCGTGGAGGGCATGACGCGGGCGCCGTTCGTCGTGCCGCGGCCGGACCGGCCGTTCCCGGACCGGCTCGAACCCGTGTCCACGGTGCTCGGCTGGCGGCTGGTGAACCCGCGGATGAGGCCCGAGTGGGTCGTGCCGCTCGGGCGGGCGGCGGAGGACGTCGCCGTGTCGCTGGGCATCACGCGGGAGCGGATGGACGCGTTCGCGCTGCGGTCGCACCGGCGGGCGTCGGCGGCCTGGGACGCGGGGGTGCACGACGGGTTCGTGTTCCCGGTGCGGCTGCCGGACGACCCGCCCGTGCGGCGCGACGAGTCCGTGCGGCCGGAGACCACGGCGGACCGGCTGGCGAAGCTGAAGCCGGTGTTCTCGGAGGCCGGTCCGGTGACGGCGGGCAACTCGTCGCCGCTCGGCGACGGCGCGGCGGCCGTGCTGATGGGCACCGAGGAGGCGGCGGCGGAGCTGGGGATCGAGCCGCTGGGCGAGTTCCTGGGTTCCGCGGTGACCGCGGACGAGCCGCAGCGCTTCACCGTGGCCCCGGTGTCGGCGATCCGCAAGCTGCTGGAGCGGCTCCGGGTGGGGGCGGACGAGGTCGACCTGTGGGAGGTCAACGAGGCGTTCTCGGCGATGGCGCTGTCGGTGCTGCACCACCTGCCCGAGGTGGACCGGGAGAAGGTCAACGTGCACGGCGGGGCGATCGCGTACGGCCACCCGCTGGGCGCCTCCCTGCCGCGGGTCGTGGTCGACCTGTGCCGGCACCTGCGGGCGCGCGGCGGCGGGCTGGGCGTGGCGGCGGCGTGCGTGGGCGTGGGTCAGGCGATGGCGATCGCGGTGCGGGTGTAGATCACCTGGTCGAGGGACGGCACCGGCGGCGGGGAGTTGGTGGGGTTCGTCTCAGCCGAGGCCGCTAGGCCGAGGAAGTGGACCCGGGCAGGACCCGCCGGACGACGGGCGCCCGGGTTTCGCGCTGTTCAGGCTCTATGTGGTTGGTCCAGGTCGACGACCTTGTCGATGAGCGGCTCGACCCGACGCCTCCACTCCCCTGCCGCGCCGAAGCACCACGCCACGGCGTCGGCGATCCACGGGGCCGGGTCCTCGTGCGGCTCGAAGTGCTCGTAGGACAGGACGTCCATCGGCACGCGTAGGCGCTGCAGCGTGCTCACCACCCGGCGCCGGTCGTCCCGGTCCCGGGTGTGGCCGCGGGACTCGACCACGAGCCGCCGGCCGCCCGCGTCCACCACGTCCGCGACCAGTGCGCGCAACAGGGCGGCGCGGACCGCGTCCCTCGGCCCCCGACCGGTGTAGACGCGCGACCGCGCCGACAGTCCGGTCAGGCAGGAGACGATCTCGCGACGGCGGTTGTCCCGCCCGGCCTGGAAGTGCACCCGCCGCTCACCGGGCAGGCACAGCGCGCGCATCGCACCCCTGACCGGCCCCGGTTCCGTGATCGGGACGTACGCCGCGACCAGGTAGTAGGCGTCGACTCGTCGAACGAAGACGTGTGTGCTCACCGGAGCATCGTTGCGCCATCCGAACGCGCGCAAACGCTTGCTCGACCGATCTGGTGATCAGGTCGGACGAACGGGACCGCTGGTCAAATGCGGTACGAGATGCGGGGGTAGTCGACGACCAGGCCGGTCCTGTCCACGGTGATGTCCTGCTGGAACTCGCCGTGCGTGAAGGCCACCACCGAGCGGTCCTCGCCCGGGGACACCGTGCGGTACGTCTGGCGCACCAGCTGCACCGACAGGTCGGGCAGCGTCACGTAGACCACGGGGATCTCGTGCTCGCCCTCCTCGGCCTGGAGGTTCAGCCGGCGGATCGGGATGGCGTTGAACAGGACCGCGAACTGCACGTCCACGTCCACCGCGCCGTCGAAGTCGGCCTGCTCCGCGCCCTGGCCGTGGTCGACCAGCCAGCCGCCCTCGGACGAGCGGCTGATCGAGACGTGGCGTTCCTCGGAGACCGTCGCGGTGCGCAGCAGGACCCGCTTCACGGCGCCGGTCTCGCCGACCGACACCTCGTACGAGCCGCTGAACTGCTCGGCCGGACCGGCGGTGACGAGGCGGCCCGAGGCGCGGAGCTTGCGCTCCGAGAGGAGCAGGCGCACCTGCTCCAGCCTGGGCACGTCGTAGCCCTGCCAGGTCGTCATGTGTGCGGCGGGAGAACGGGTTTCCCCGGTCGGGGTGGTCCGCTCAGCCGTGTTGAACGAGTTCACTCTCCACCCGGCAGGAAGTCCTTGGCCTTCTCGGCCACCGATTTGACCTGGTCCTCGTGGCCGAACCGGCCGGCGATGAAGCCGGCCGCCTGGTCGATGCCCGCGTCCACCTTCCCGTGGTTCTGCTCCAGCAGCTCGGACGCCTTGTTCTTGATCTCGTCGAAGTTCATCGTGCTCCTCCGCACTCCTGACGCAGGCTACCCGAACCGCCCCCGTGACCCCAGCGGCAAACGTACCCCCCGGCGTGCGGGGACGGCTCGCCGCCGCCCGGTCCGCCACCCGTGCGTGGCCGCGGCCCGCGATGCGGGACGGCCCCCTCGGTGTGCACCGAGGGGGCCGTTCGCGGGAGTTCGCGCTGTCGGTTCGCGCCTGTCAGGCGGCGCGCTTGCGGCGCACGACCAGCAGGGCGGCCGCACCGGCGCCCAGCAGGCCGACACCGATCAGCAGCGGCACGAAGATGGACGCACCGGTGTTGGCCAGGTCGTCGTCGTTGCCGCCACCGGACGCCACGGCCGTGGTCGTGGTCGTCGGGGCCGCCGTGGTGGTCGTCGCCTCGACCGTCGTGGTGGTGGTCGGCGCGGCGGTCGTGGTGGTCACGACCACGCCCTCGGCCCACTTGGCCTTGGCCTGCGCCTCGACCTTGACGGTGCTCGGCTTGGCGACCACGACCGACTGGGTCTTCTTGTTCGGGTCCTCGGACACGAACAGGCGGCCGTGCTGGAGCTCCGCGTCGGCCTTGACGGTGACCTTGGCCTCGCCGGGCTCGACGTCGGCGTCGACCTTGACGAAGAACTCGACGACCTTCGTCTCGGCCCGCGCCTGGAAGCCGCCCTCGGCCGGCTCCAGCGGGGTGCCGTCCTTGTCGGTCAGCGTGACGCCCTGGGGCAGCTCGGCCTCCAGCACGACGGACGCCGCCGTGGTGGCGATCTCGAACGGGCCGATCAGCTCGCCCGCCTTGCCCTCCAGCTCCTCCGGGGTGATCTCCAGGGTCGGCGTGGGCTGCTGCTCGATGCCCGTGTTCTTGGCGCCGGTCAGGTACTCGTAGACCGCGCGGACGTCCTTGTCGACCTCGGAGTTGCCGTCCTTGGTCGCGGCGTCACCGGACTTCAGCTTCGCGCCGTCGCTGAGGTGCCAGATCGCGGCCTGGGTGGCGGCGATGGCCTCGCGCTCGTCGATGTCCCGGCCGGTGGCCTCGGAGAGCACCGAGGTCTCGCGCAGCGGGTAGCTGTTGTGCAGGATCCAGTTGATCTTCGACGCGTTCTTCTTGAACTGCGTGCCGTCGTTCGGGTGCTGGTCCCACGGCACCTCGTGCAGCGGCGTGCCGTTCTGGAGCACGGTCGGCAACTCGACGCAGTACGCCTTGACGACGGTCTTCTCGCCGTTCTCGATGACGTAGAGCGGGATGAGGTTCGCGTCGAACCACTCGCGCCCCTCGCCCTCGAGGCCGACTTCGATGCCCTCTTCGTGGTGCTTGCCGAAGTCCGGGTCGTTGCGCTCGACCGGAATGATCTTCACCGGTTCGGCGGCGGCGGGGAGCGCGGCGGTCAGCAGGACCACCGACGCGCCGAGGACCGCAGCCCCGAGGCGCTTGGGAGTCAACCGGGATGCCATGTGTCTCCTTGAGGCTCGCGAGGGTAGCCCGTTGGTGTGGTTCAAGGCGGCGGTCTGCCGAAGCGGTGGAACGCCTCCGCGTGGGGTTCCGACACCGAATCGACAGAATCGGCGGAACACTATCCGATCGGGCGATACTCGATCAGTCGAGGTCCGTTTGATCTTCCGCACGACCACCACCAGTGCAAACGACATCACCGAGTCCACTGTGGATGATCGACGGGAACGACACCGCGCCGGGAGCCACTGCGGAAGTCCGTTTCGGGACAAGGCGAAACGGCTGTCGCGCCCCTTGTGGACAACTCCGTTTCCGCAGTTCAGGAGACCTGTCCACAAAAGACGTGCACTACCCGGAAATCCTGTTTCGACGCCACACCGTTGCCGAACGGTGATCTAGGCGACCAGGGCGGCGGACGGCACGACCGGTCGGATGTCGCCCACCCGCAGCGACGTCCCGGGCAGGCACAGGTCCTTCGCCGCGGGCGGCTCGCCGGTCAGCATCCACCGCACCAGGGCGGCGAGCTGGAACGAGATCAGCGGCGGCACGGCGTCGCCCAGGTGCCGGTAGGCGTTGCCGATCACCGACACGTCGAACCGGAACTTGCGCGGGAAGCCCTGGAGCAGGGCCATCTCCCGCACGGTGCACAGCCGGTGCTGCTCGGGGTGGGCGTACCGGCCGTTGCCGACGTGCCCGCACTCGCGCTTGATCGTGCGCGCGGGCTCGTCCCACCACATCCGCCCGTACACATCGGGGTGCGATCCCCACTTGCCCTCTTCGATGATCTTGCGCTGCGCCGGGTTCAGCAGCAGCTCGGCGGTCGACCCGACGAGGTCGCCCCACGACCCGCCGTCGGCCGGGATGGCCCGCATCCGGTCCAGCGACCGGTCCCGGCGGAACGACGGCGACACGTGCATCGCGTCCTCCGGGTGCGCCTCCCCCGCCGCGACGAACGGCAGCTTGCCGATCGCCCGCCGCACGGTCACCGCGCCCGGCTTCACCTCGAACCCGGCCCACAGGTCCTCCAGGGTGCGCAGCGGCACGCCCGCGTCGACCGCGACGACCATGGCGCGCTCGCGCAGCTGGGGCAGGCCGAACCGGGACAGCATGTGGGTGGACGCGTCGACCTCGTAGCCCAGCTCCAGCAGCTGCTCGGCCAACCCGTCGAGGTGGTGACGCTGCTTGCCCTTCACCAGCTCGCGCGCGTTCTCCAGCAGCAGCACGCGGGGCCGGAACTCGGCCACGTACGAGGCGACCCGGCCGACGAGCGAGTTGCGCGGGTCGTCGCGCAGGTGGTTGTTCGGCGAGATGCGGGTGAACCCGGAGCACGGCGGGCACGCCACGAGCACGTCCAGCTCGCCGCGGGCCAGGCCCCAGACCTGTCGCAGCACGGACGGGTCGAGCCGGCCGAGGTCGACCTGGAGCGGGTCGACGCCGATGTTGTCCCGGTAGATCCCGTTGCAGCGCAACGAGCCCAGCCGGGACGAGGGCTTGCCGATCTGCGCGTCCGCCGCGCCGACGATGGTGAAATCCCGGTGCGCCTGGAAACCCAGGCTCATGCCACCGGCACCGGAGAACAGGTCGACGACCTTGAAGCGGGGTCCGCGCACCGGGTGATCCTACGGCGATCAGGTGGACCACTGGCGAGTGATCCCGGCGGTACTGATTCCCGGAATCGCGTAGCTTGCGCGCCATGGAACTCCCACCTGCGTGGCAACGGCCGGACCCGTTGCGTGGATTGGAGGACATCCCGTGGGCGGTCCTGTCCAACGGAGCGGGCGTGGACGACCTGCTGCGCGACGCCGCGAACGGTGAACCGGCCGTCAACGAGGCAGCCTGCCGGGAGCTGGTCGACCGGCTGCTCATCGACGGCACGGTGTCCGAGGCGAGCGCCTGGGCGGTGCCGTTCCTGGCCGAGATGGGCGCGAGCTACCGGGTGCCCGCCACCTCACGCGATCGGGTGATCTTCCTGCTGGCCGCGCTGGCCCTCGCGGGCGCGGGGTTCACGGACGACGGCAGGCGCACCCGGCGCCGCTGGAACGCCGCGGGCCGCGAGCTTCCCCGGCGGCCGCCGGACTGGATCACGCAGACGCGGTACGGGGTGGCCAAGTGCGCGCCCAAGGTCTTCGAGACGCTGGCCGGCGCGGAGGTGGCGTGCTCGATGGCGCTGGCCATCGCGGTGCCCGAGGTGGTGCCCGCGCACGTGGTGGAGGTGGCGGACGCCATCGCGTCCGACGACGGCTCGCCGCGGCTGCTGGCGCAGGCGGCGCGGGTGGCGCGGCACGTGGTGAGCGGGGAGCCCGTCACGCCGCTGTTGCTGCGCACGACGGCGCAGGGCCACCCGGAACTGCTGCGCGCCTACCGCGGCAAGGGCTACCCGCCGAACCAGCCCGCCGAGGTGACCCTCCAGCTCATGGGCTACCGGTACGCCTTCCTGGCCGCGTACGGCGACCAGGAAGGCGCCCCGACTACGCCGTGACGGCGTCCAGTTCCACGACGGGGGCGGCGATCTGCTCGTCGTCGACCGGCACGGCCGGCTCCAGCGGGCCGAGCGCCGTGCCCCACTCCTGGTCTGCCAGCGCGAACGCGGCCACCGTCAGCGCCACCACGGGCCGCCCCGGCGACAGCTGCTCGGCCGCGAAGTCCAGCTCCAGGCGGGCGCCGAGCGGTGACGGGCGCAGCCGCAGCACGCCGTGCGGCGCCTCGTCGGGGTGCGCGAACCGGCACGACCACTCGGTGAACACGATCGGGCGTTCCACGACCTCGTCCTGGTCGACCGCGCGCACGTTCGCCCCGACCGTCCCGTGCCGGTAGCCGTCGGCGGCGGAGACCAGCAGCTCCTCGAACTCGATGGACGACACGCCCAGGTCGTGCCCGGCGACCAGGGCGACCTGCACGAGCGACAGCGGCAGCTGCGGGAGGGCGTCCTCGAAGCACACCATCGCGCCGCCGTAGCGGGTGTTGATCTCGGTCGGCAGGAAGCCGTCGGCGGTGGCGATGCCGTCGAGGGTGAACGTGCCGCGGTAGTCCACGGTCTCGCGCAGCCGCTCGCCGACACGGCGGGCGAGGTTGCGCATCTCCTCGCGGATGCGGGTGGGCGGGTCGTAGTAGGACGCGCAGCCCGCGTAGAGGAAGCGGGCCTGGCCCGCGCGGCGCGGCACGACCATCTCGATCGGCCGCAGCACCGCCGTGCCGTCCGGGAACACGATGCCGTGCACGCTGACCGGGATGCCCTCCAGGAACGGCATCACGCGGACGAAGTGGCACTTGGGCGCGAACTTCTCGAACGCCTCCAGCGCCTCGGCGCGGTCGCGGACGCGGCGCACGAAGTTCGCGCCGCCGTTGATCGCCGGGCCGTCGCCGGACCACACGACACCCGCGCCGCGGTCCAGCTCCAGCGTGGCCGCCCACAGGGCCTCGAAGTCGAGGTCCAGCACGACGGCGGGGGCGCGGGGCGCGGACAGCTCGTCCCACAGGGCGTCGATCGTCGTCTTGTTCTCCAGCTCCACCCACTCGGGGCGGCGCGCGTTGAGCACGGGCCGGCCCGCGAACTCCGGGGTGTGCACGTACGGCGTGCTGATCACCAGCGCCTCGCCGCGCGGGTCGAAGTCCGCGAGCACGTCGCGGACGTGCTCGGGCGGCGAGGTCAGGAGCCGGGTGAGCCGGTTCTGCTCCACCGCGACGAAGCCGCCCGCGATGCCGAGCGGCACCCAGCGCGCCACCTGCGAGTCGTGCAGGGGGGCGTGGTCGTCCGTCGAGAGCACGAGCGTGTGGCGAGCACCCAGCTGGTGCAGCTCGCCGGCGCGACTACTCAGTCTGGTGCCGCCCGCGAGCACGACCAGCCGGTCGCCGAACAGGGTTCCGAGGCGCTCGTGGAGCGCGGAAAGGACGTGATCCATCGCCGAGAACTCGCTTTATGAGAAGCAGACGAGACAGCCGGCGAGCGCCGGGTGCCACGCACTGTAGAGGCACCCGGATGGAACGGCCCAGCACGGTCCGGCAACGACCGGATGAAAGCTTCCGATGGGTTCAGGCGGTGGTGCGCGAGATCATCGAGCGGCGTCGCGAAGGACCTGGTCAACCCGACCCAGGAAGGCGCGGGCGCCCTGCGGTGCGGGGAACGGGAGGGTCAGGCCGACCAGCGTGTCGTCCAGCGACGACGGCGCGGCGGCGACGATCAGGGCGGCGGTCTCCAGGAAGCGCTGACGCTTCGCCTCGCGCACTGCGTACTCCGCGAGCACGACCTCGATGCTCGTGTGCATGACTGGGTACGGGTAACTCACATGGGGAGTATCGGCCCCTTCCGTCCACACCTTTAGGGTCAATTTCCACCTGACCGGTGACCGCCGACGGAGTGGCCCCGTGCTGGGATGACGCTCGTGCGCGTACTGGTCACCGGCTCCTCGGGGTACGTCGGTCGGGTGGTCTCGACGGAGCTGCGGGCCGCCGGCCACGAACCCCTGCCCTTCGCGGGCGACGTCCGGACGGGGTCGGCGGCCGGGGTGGACGCCGTCGTGCACCTCGCCGGGTTGGCCCGCGTGCGCGAGTCGTTCGACGACCCGGCGCGGTACCACGACGTGAACGTCGGCGGGACGGTGAACCTGCTGCGCTCGGTGGCGCCGGGGACGCGGTTCGTGCTGGCGTCGACGGCCGGGGTGTACGGCGGGGGCGGCGGGGTGCTCGCCGAGGACTCGCCGCGCGCGCCGGCCAACCCGTACGCGGCTTCGAAGGCCGCCGCCGAGGACGCGGTCGCGCGGGCCGCCCGGACCGGCCGGCTGTCCGCGGTGGTGCTGCGGCTGTTCAACGTCGCGGGCGGCGGGGACCGCGACGACACGCGCGTGGTCACCAGGGCGTGCGGGGCGGCGTCCGGTCGGTTGGCGCCGATGGAGGTGTTCGGCGACGGGTCGGCGGTGCGGGACTTCGTGCACGTGCGGGACGTGGCGCGGGCGTTCGCGGCGGTGCTCGGACCCGGTGCGGTCGAGCACGCCGGTGACGGGTGCGCGGTGCTCAACGTGGGCGCGACGCCCGCGAGCGTGTCCGACGTGCTGGCCGCCGCGGAGCGGGTGACCGGCCGCCCGGTGCCGGTCGTGCGGCGGCCGGCGAACCCCGGCGAGGTCCGCGAGCTGCGCGCGGACACGACGCGGTTGCGGGCGCTCGGCTGGCGACCGGCGCACTCCGACCTGGACGACCTGGTGCGCGACCAGTGGGCGGCGGAGGTCGGCCGGACCTGAGGTCACGCGGCGCGGCTGGTCCAGGTCGGGCGCGGCGGGTCCAGGTCGGGCGGTTCACCGTCGAGCACCACCCGGTGCCGCCCCTCGTGCTCACCGCCGCTTCGGCACCCTGACCCGGTCCAGGTCGGCGGCCACGTGGATGTCGCCGGCGAACACCTCGGCGGCCTCGGCGCGGAACGCGCCGGGGTCGGCGTAGCGCTGGGAGAAGTGCGTGAGCACGAGCGCGCGGACGCCGCACTCGGCCGCGACGCGGCCTGCCTGGCGGGCGGTCAGGTGGCCGTACTCGTCGGCCAGGCGCTCGTCGGCGTGCAGGAACGTCGACTCGATGACCAGCATGTCAGCGCCGTCGGCCAGCTCGAACACGCCGTCGCACAGCCTCGTGTCCATGACGAACGCGAACCGCTGGCCCCGGCGCGGCACGCTCACCTCGTCCAGCAGCGGCGGCTCCAGCTTCCGGATCGCCGGGCCGGTGATGCCGCGCGCCGCCAGCAGCTCGGGGACCATCGTGCGGCCGTCGTCCTCGACGAGGCGGTAGCCGTAGGCGGGCAGCGAGTGGTCGAGGCGGCGGGCTTCGAGCGTGCCGAACGGACCCGCCGCGATGACACCCGGTCCGGTGACGGGGTGCTCGCGGACGTCGACGGTGTCGTGGAACGACGTGGCGTGCCGCAGCCGGGCGAAGAACTCGGCGCCCTCGGCCGGGTAGTGCGCGTGCACGGGGTGCGGCGCGCGGTCCAGCGACAGGCGCTGCACGACGCCCGGCACGCCCAGGCAGTGGTCGCCGTGGAAGTGCGTGACGAACAGCCTGGTCACGTCGGTGGCCGAGACGCCCGCGCGCAGCATCTGCCGCTGGGTGCCCTCGCCGGGGTCGAAGAGGAAGCCCTCGGCGTCCCAGCGCAGCAGGTAGCCGTTGTGGTTGCGGGCGCGGGTGGGCACCTGGCTCGCGGTGCCGAGCACGACCAGCTCTCTCGGGGACACGTGGCAGAGTCTGCGGCATGGAGAGCTTGCGGGCTGTGTCGTCGTGGCCGGTGGACACCGCGGCGGTCGCCGTGGTGCGCGCGGACGGGGAGGTGCTCGCCGAGCACGGGCCGGTGGACCACCGCTTCCCCCTGGCCTCGGTGACCAAGCTGCTGACCTCGTACGCGGTGCTGGTCGCGGTGGAGGAGGGCGCGGTCGAGTGGGACCAGCCGGCCGGGCCCGCGACCGTGCGCCACCTGATCGCGCACACCTCGGGGTTGGCGTTCGACTCGGCCGACGTGCAGGCCGAGCCGGGGACCAGGCGGATCTACTCCAACACCGGGTTCCAGGTGCTCGCCGACTCCGTGGAGGCGGCCACCGAGATCCCGTTCGCCACCTACCTGCACGAGGCCGTGTTCGCGCCGCTGGGCATGGCGTCGTCGAGCCTCGACGGTTCGGCGGGCGCGGGCGGCACGTCGACGGTGTCCGACCTGGTCCGGTTCGCGGCCGAGGTGCAGGCGCCGAAGCTGGTGTCCGCCGGCCTGGTGGCCGAGGCGACGACCGTGGCGTTCCCGGGGCTGCGCGGCGTGCTGCCCGGTTTCGGGATGCAGAAGGAGAACGACTGGGGGCTCGGGTTCGAGGTCCGGGCGCGCAAGTCGCCGCACTGGACGGGGTCCCTCAGCTCGCCGCGCACGGTCGGGCACTTCGGCCAGAGCGGCACGTTCGTGTGGATCGACCCGGACGCGGGCGTGGCGTGCGTGGCGCTGACCGACCGGAAGTTCGGAGAGTGGGCCGTGGAGGCGTGGCCCGCGTTCACCGACGGGGTGTTGGGGGAGCTGGGCCGAGGGCGCGGTTGACGGCGGTTGCGGCAAGCCACCGTTGCGGTGGTGACGGACCGGGGGCCGTGCCCGTCCCGCGCACGGCCCCCGGTTCACGGCGTGACGACCGCCTGACCGCGCACGCGCCCCCGCCGCACGTCCTCGACGGCGCGCGCCACCCCGTCGAGCGGGTAGGTCCGGTCGACCACGGGCGTGACGTCGCCCGCCTCGACGAGGTCCCGCAGCGCCACCAGGTCGTCGAGGCGGTCCGCGTGCACCAGCGGGGTCGCCCGGAACCCGAGGAGCGGCGCGGCGGCCAGCACCCGGAGCCACCGGTCGGTGCCCATGAACCAGCGGCCACCCGTGCCGCCGGTGAGCACCACCGTGCCGCCCCGGCGCACGGCCGCCGCGCACTCGCGCGCCGACGGGTTGCCGTAGAGGTCGACCAGCACGTCGAAGCCGGTCGGCAGGCCGCCGGTGGCGTAGTCGTGCACGTGGTCCGCGCCCAGCGCCTTGGCGAGGTCCGCCTTGGCCGCGCCGCACACCGCCGTCACCTCGGCGCCCAGGGCCTTGGCGATCTGCACGGCGTACGTGCCGACGCAGCCGGTCGCGCCGGTGATCAGCACCCGCGTGCCCGCCGTGACGCGGCCCTTGTCCCGGACCGCCTGGAGGGCGGTGAACCCGGCGATCGGGAGCGCCCCGGCCTGCTCGGCGGTCAGGTTCGCGGGCCGGCGGGCCACCTGGTCCGCCGGCACCGCCACGTACTCGGCGAACGCGCCGTCGCACCAGCCGAAGACCTCGTCGCCGACGGCGTGCGCCGTGACGCCGGGGCCGACCGCCTCGACGACGCCCGCCATCTCGATGCCCGCGATCGCACCGCGTGGCCGGCGCACCCCGACGACGGGCCGCGCGGCGTAGGGCAGGCCGCGCAGGATGTGCCAGTCGCTGCCGCTCACCGGCGCGGAGAGGACGCGGACGAGCACCTCCCCGTCCCCGGCGGTGGGCCGCTCGACGTCCTCCACCCGGAGCACCGCGGCGGGATCGCCGTAGCGCCGCTGGACGACCGCTCTCACGCTTCCTCCTCGGGGTACTGGAACACGTCGCCGATCGGCACCCCGAAGACGCGGGCGATCAGGAAGGCGGTCTCCAGTGACGGCGAGTACCTGCCCTGCTCGATGGCGATGATCGTCTGGCGGGTGACGTCGACCCGCTTGGCCAGCTCGGCCTGCGTCATCTCCCCGTGCGCGAACCGCAGCGCCCGGATGGAGTTGGTGATCCTGGTCGGCTTGCCCACTCAGAACCCCCGCCGGTAGGCCACGAGCTTGACCGCCGAGGTGGCGACCGCCCACGCGGTGAAGACGGCGTAGATCGCGTTGGCGATCCAGAAGTGCGGCGCCTCGGCCATCGCGAGCGCCAGCGGCAGGATCATGCCGAAGCCGAGCACCCCGCCGGCCACCTGCTCGCCCCGCATGTCGATGTCCCGGTCCCTCTCGTCGGCCCGGTGCCGGTCGCTCGGCCGCACGACCTCGACCAGGATGCGCACCACGATCGCCAGCACCATCGACGCGATGACGGCACCGATCATCAGGCCGACGTACGGCGTGGCCGCCAGGTCGTCACCGGCCCGCCCCAGCAGCAGCGCCGCGTACCCGCCGTAGGTCACCAGCGTGACCACCAGGTACACCCACGTGCCCTTCTCCTCGTACGACATGGACCCCTCCCCCGTGTACAACATCTTTGACATGGTCAGTGTCGGGTCTACCGGACATCGTGTCAAGGATGTTTGACATTCGAGCCGGTCGTCGCCCCCGACCGCACGAGGGCCGACCGCGGAACCTCGCGCTTGCGCACCCCGATGGACGACAGCAGGTCCCCGGTCGGGGACATCGCCTGTCGCCGCGCGGGGAAACCCCTGCCCCAAGACGTCGTGCACGGCTCCAAGGGCAGGACCCCGCGGGACGTCGTCCGCCGATTGTCGGATCTCCCCGAAATCCCCCACTCCCGCACCGTCGACGAGATCCGTCACGGCGCAGCACTGCCACACGCGCTGCCGCCCACTCCCGCTCGGGCATCCGGCGTCGAGCCGACTCCTCCGGCGCCGGCGGTGAAAGCAGCGCGGTTCGCGGACTTCGCCGTTCCGAGGCCGATCGGAGCCGTGCACGTCAGGTCCGAGGTTCGTCGCACACCGTTCCGATTCCGCCCGGAACCGCCGTGAGCCCGAAGTCGCGGGCCGGCTCCGCACTCGCGGGACCAGCGCGGTCACCACCCGTCGGTTCGCCCTGGCGCGCCTGCGACAGGGCGATCTGCGCCCAACTCGCCGCACGTCCGGCGGTTCGTGAGCGGGACCCCGCGGCGGGGGTGCCCGTGGAGACGACCCGGTCCGCCTACAAGGGGACCGCGGGCACGGGCGACTTCGATACGCCGACATCTTCGCGACGACGCGCTTTCAGCGTGACTTCATTATTGCGGAGAACTCCGAGCGATGCGGTTATCACCCACCGATACACATGAGCAGTAGTCGCGTATTCCGCCGGGCAGTCCGGCGCAACTCCGCGGAATCGAGCTGAAACGTCTTCCGGTGCACAGCCGATACAAGCGCGTACGCAAACGAACGGCTTTACGCTCGCACCCGCGGGTGCACCGACCACGCACCGATGAATTCCGCAGGTCACCCCGGAAAGAGTGTGATGCGCATGTTGACCGCACTCGTGGTGCTCGTCGCCGCCGTCGTCCTGGTCGTCCTGGTCAGACACCACCAGGGCCGACCGATCGACCTCCACCGATTCAGGCACGTCCTGGACCGGCTCAGGACCGCGCGGGTCCCACTGGTCCGCCGCATGCGACCGTCCCGGCTGGACGCCGAGTACGTCCAGCTCAGACGGGTCATGATCCTGCGGATCGCCCGGGCCGCGGCGAAGTTGCCCGTCCCCGTCGACGGTGCCCCCTTGTTCGTGACGATCCGTGTGCACCCGGCCGACGCGGAACTGGTGGGGCAGGACGTCATCGCCGACGAGGTGGACATCAACCTCGCACTGTCCGACATGGACACCGACACCCGCGTCCGCGTGCGCCAGTACGTCCGGGAGGAGCACATGCCCCGCACACGCGTCCACGTCAGCGCGGACGAGCACCCGGCCACGCCCCGCACCAGGGCACTGGTCGACACCGAACCGCCGCCCCGCACGTCGACACCGCACCGCACCGCACGACTGGTTCTCGTCGACGAGGCCGGCACCACCCTCGAACTGCCCACGACAGGCGGTGTGATCGGCCGGGACGCCGGGCAGTGCCAGGTCGTGGTGGACCGGCCGACGGTGTCCCGGCGCCACGCGCGCATCAGCCCACGGGCCGCCGGGTTCGAGGTCGAGGACCTCGACAGCGCCAACGGCATCAGCATCAACTCGCGCACGACCACGCTCGGGATGCTGCACCACGGGGACATCCTCGGGCTCGGCCGCAGGGTCCGACTGCGGTTGGACGTCGATGCGTGAGCGGATGGCGCTGTGGTACGGCTGCGGCGGAAGGGCCTTCCCCGCCGACCGCCCTTCACCTCCCGTGACCACGTGCTCGTGCGCGACACCGCGCGGTCCGTCGAACTGCGCGTGCACCCCGGGGGCGCGCAACCCCGGCGAGGTCCGGCACGGGAGCGGGTCGAACCGGCGGGCCACCGCCGAGGACGCCGGTCACCGCAGCACCGCGCTGGAGACCTGCGCGCTGTTCACCGCGGCGCACGCGGAGCCGGACTTCCCTGGTCCGACGAGGGACGACGTTGTGCGGACCGGCGCTGCTCGTGGACACGGGGTGCGGGACTGCACGGCAGCGCGGCGAGGCAGGCCGTGGCCGCCGACGACACCTGAGGGGCTGATCCCCACGCACGACACCCATCCCCCGGCGAGCTGAGCGAGGTACCTTGCACGACTCGACCCAACCTCCGTCCACCGCACTCGTCGTGTCGCGGCCTCATCGCCTCCTACTGCCCCTGTGGTGGCTGGGCAACGGCTTCGCGTGGCTGGGTGGCGCCTCGTGGCGCGGTCTGACCAGCCGGTACGACCGCTCGTCGTACCAGGTCTCCGGATTCTTCGTGCTCCTCAACGGCGTCATCGCCTGGGGGCTGGTCACCCTGGCCGCCGTCGGTATGGAACTGGTGCCGTCGTTCGCCGACGCCGCGCCGTTCACGATCGTCTGGGGCCTGTTCGTCCTGCTGTTCGACCGAGCCATCGCGGCGAAGGTCGTCGACCCGGGAGAGGACAAACTGCGCAGCCGCTCCAGTTACGTGGTGCGCGTCATCTGCGCGGTCCTGATCGGGTTCATCGTCGCCGAACTGGGAGCACTGGCGATCTTCCACGAGGACGTGGAGCGCACCATGGGCAACACGACCGCCAAACAGGTCGAGGAGGCACGACGACTGGTGGTCGGCGCGGACGGCGCGCCGAGCGAGCGCCAGGCGAAGCTCGAAGGACTGGAAGCCGACCGCGCCGCACTGGACACGCGCGTCGCCGACGCGCAGAAGGCGTTCGACGACGCCAGCCGCCTCGCCGCCTGCGAACTCGACCCGCGCGGCTGCGACGACCTCCTCGCGCAGGGCAGGATCACCGGCCGCGCCGGCGAGGGCGACAAGACCGCTTTGCTGAACCAGGAGCGGGATGCGGCCCGCACCGCGCTGGAGAGCGCGACGGCCGAGCGCAGCAAGCAGGCGCCCGGACTGGACCGCGACATCAGCGACCTGAGGACCGCCGTGAACACGGACCTCGACGAGGCACAGCGGTCCGCCGAGTCCGCGAAGAGCGTGCCCGCGCGGTGGCGCGCCATGCTGGAGTTCACGACGAAGGACCCCAACGGGAGGTTGATGCACCTCATGCTCATCGTGTTCGGCATCCTGCTGGACATGATCCCGCTGCTCATCAAGATGTGGCGCGGCCAGACCGACTACGACCGCACTGTGGTGGCCCACCGCACGAGGCACGCGTACGACGTCCGTTCCGCGCAGGAGCGGCACGCCGCCGAACTCGCCCACGCGGGTGACCGGCACTTGGGTGAACTGCAACGCGCGGCGGCGCGCGAACGCCTCCACGGCGACTTGGAATTGGAGCTGGTGAAGCTGCGCGGCGACACCACGCGCAAGATCGAGGTCGAGAAGGAGCGCGTGCGGTTCGAGCAAGCGGTCGAGGAGCTGCGCGAGAAGCCGGTCGTACCGGAGGCAGTACGGGAACAGCCTCTGACAGTGCTCGACCGACGATCTGCGACGACGTCCTCCGTACGCCTCCCGCGCAGTTGGGCCGAGCAGGATCAGGCGTTGGTCGGTCACGTATTCGGCGGGTTGTACCGGGCGGTCGAGCCGCTGGAGGGCGCCGACCGGGGCGGCTTCGGCCGGATGCTGCGCGGCAAGGACACCAAGACCGGCCGCCAGGTCGTGATCAAGGCGGTCCGCGACACCGACGGCGATGACGGCTCCCGCAGCCCGCTCGGCGAGATGTGGCAGCGGGAGGTCGACGCCGCCCAGAAACTGGCCCACGGCAACATCGGCAAGATCATCACCTCAGGTCTGGACAAGGGCCACCTCTGGACCGCCTCCCCCCTCTACCAGCCCGGAAGCCTGGTCAAGTGGATCGAGACCACCACCGACCAGGACCCCGCCGGCTACACCCTCCAGCACAGCATCAACTACATGAAGCAACTCGTGGACGCCCTCGTCTACGCGCACGAGCGCAACGTCACCCACGGCGACATCAAACCCACCAACGCCGTCCTGCACGGCCCCACCCTCAAGCTCGTGGACTGGGGCTTCGCCCGCCTGTCCAGCAGACTCGAGGAGGGCGCCGCGGTGCTCCACGGCGGCACCCCCCTCTACACCGCGCCCGAGGCCCTCCTGGGCGGGGACTTCGACGCCCAGCTCGCCGACGTCTACTCGGTGGGCGCCACTTGGTACTACCTGCTCACCGGCCACCCGCCGTACCAAGACGCAGATCTCGACGGCAGCGCCCGCGACGTCGCCCGGCAGATCCGGGAGAAGCAGGTCGTCTGCCACCGCGTCGAGCAGTACCTCCCCGACGTGCCCGGCACCGTGGCCGACCTCGTGCACGACCTCGTTCGCACCTACCCGGGCACCCGGGTCGGCTCGACCGGCGGCGACAGCCCCGCCGCCCACCTCCACCGCGCCATGACCGTCCTCGCCGCAGACCCGGAGACCACGCGGAAGGGCGACATGCCGGTAGGCCCGGGGGCCGGCATGCGCCACAAGGGCGGCGTCGACCAACCGGACACTCGGCCGGACGCCCCGGCCCCGGGCGTGTCCTTCACCTACACCGACGTCATCCCGTCCACCCGTGCGCCGATGACATCGCCCGTCATCCTGCCCCCCACGGTCCTGGAGCACCCCGTGACCAACGGCATGTCGACCTTGCTGGAGGACGACAACTGACCACTCCCGAGGCGCCGCGGGCCTGGCTCCACGTGGAACCGGGCCCGCGGCGCGCCGACCACGTCCTGCCTGGACCGGACGTGCCCCAGCCGGACAACACGAACCGCCTGGTGGAGGCGGTCCTGGATCACCCGGGTCGGCGAGCAGGGGAGAACCGGAAGGCCTGTGCTCCGGTCCGGCTGGGCGCGGCGGAGGAAGTGGAGGACAGAGCCGTAGGTCAGCGCCGAGCGGGCTCCGGGGAGTCGGCGCACCGCGCGTCCGCGGGCAGGCCGGCGTACTGGTCACCGACGAAGTAGACGGCGCTGGACCACAGGTCGCCGTTGTCCTCGTCCGCGTCGTCGACCTGCAGCCAGATGTCGTTGGTGATGCCGGCGTCCGTGATCGACTCGCCGTGCGCCCAGCACTCGACCTTCCTGCTCTGCCCCGCGTGCAGCGAGCCCTGCTGCGAGCACGCGGACGAGGGGCAGGTGCGGATCTTGACCTCGTGCCACGTCGTGACGGTGTAGAGCGCGCCGAACGCGCCGACCTCCCCCTCGCCCTCCGCCACCGCGGTCGTGCCGCCGGTGAACAGCCCCGCCACGACCAGTGCCACGGCGACGCTCGGCTTGGCGAACTCCATGTTTCCTCCCGGTGATCGGTGTCGGTCACCGGGTAAACGCCTGCGGCCGCCCCCCCGGGTTGCCCGCGACGTCGTCCCGCCCCCTTCGACGGGCGGGCTCGCGCACGACGAAACAGGCCCACTCCCCGAGGGGAATGGGCCTGTATTCGAACTGACGTGGCGCGCTCGGCAGGATTCGAACCTGCAACCTTCTGATCCGTAGTCAGATGCTCTATCCGTTGAGCTACGAGCGCATCGTATTCAGTTGTCACCCAGCCGAGACCGGGCGTTGCGGAGGCTCCGGGATTTGAACCCGGGATGGGGGGTTACCCCAAACCGCATTAGCAGTGCGGCGCCATAGACCAGACTAGGCGAAGCCTCCCGGCGGAACCCCTCGGCTACGACGCATAGATTACACAGGTCCACGAGTGGACACAAAACGCCCCCCTCTACGTGCCGTACCCGCTGGTCAGAGCGGGTACGGCACGGCTCCGGAGGGGGCTCAGGGGGCCGGTTGGTGATGTTCGTCTCGCGCCATGGTCAGGAACGGGTCCAGGGAGGCGGGGTTGCGCAGGGCGTCGCGGCTCACGGCGCGCTCGGGCGGGGTGCCGGCGAGGATCTTCTTCACCGGGACCTCGCACTTCTTGCCGTTCAACGTCCTGGGCACCTCGTCGACGGCCACGAAGCGGTCCGGCACGTGGCGCGGGGACAGGTTGACCCGCAGGTCCCGGCGCAGGACGGGTTCCACCTCCGCCAGGTCCGCGCCCTCCTCCAGGACCAGGAAGCACAGGAGTTCGCCGTTGGTCCGGCCGGCGCCGGAGGTGTCGATCACCAGCGAGTCCGCGATGCCGGGGACGCCCTCGACCACGCGGTAGAACTCGCTGGTGCCCATGCGGACCCCGCCCCGGTTGAGGGTGGAGTCGCTGCGGCCGTAGATGACCGCCGACCCCCGCGGGGTGATCCTGATCCAGTCGCCGTGCCGCCACACGCCGTCGAACGTGGAGAAGTAGGCGTCGTGCAGCTTCGAGCCGTCCTCGTCGCCCCAGAAGAAGACCGGCATCGACGGCATGGGGGCGGTGATCACGAGTTCGCCCACCTCGTCCACCACCGGCTCGCCCGCCTCCGAGTAGGACTCGACCGCCGCGCCCAGCGCCCGGCACGACAGCTCGCCCAACCACACCGGCAGGTCGGGGGCGGCGGCGACGAAGGCGGTGCACAGGTCGGTGCCGCCGGACACCGAGGCGATCTGCACGTCGGGGCCGATGGCCGACGCGACCCAGCGGAAGCCCTCGGGGGTCAGGGGCGCGCCCGTCGAGCCGACCGCGCGCAGCGCCGACAGGTCGTGGCGGGCGGCGGGTTCCAGGCCTTCCTTGAGGCACGACTGGATGTACGGGGCCGAGGTGCCGAAGTAGGTCACGCGGTCGCGTTCGGCCAGGTCCCACAGCACGTCGAGGTCGGGGTGGGCGGGGCTGCCGTCGAACAGGACGACGGTGGAGCCGACGAGCAGGCCGGAGACGAGGAAGTTCCACATCATCCAGCCGGTGGTGGTGAACCAGAAGAACCGGTCGCCGGGCCCCAGGTCGCTGTGCAGCGCGAGCATCTTCAGGTGCTCGACGACGATGCCGCCGTGGCCCTGCACGATGCCCTTGGGCAACCCGGTGGTGCCGGACGAGTACAGCACCCAGAGCGGGTGCGCGAACGGGACCGGCGTGAACTCCAGGGGCGCGCCCGCGTGCTCGGCCAGCAGGGAGTCCCAGGCCACGACGCCGGGGAGGGTGCCGCCGCCGACGTAGTCGACCAGCACGGTGGCGCGCAGCGACGGGATCTCCGACCGCAGCCGCTCCACGGTGGGCCGCACGTCGAACGCGCGCCCGTTGTACCGGTAGCCGTCGACGGCGACGAGGACGGTGGGCTCGACCTGGGCGAACCGGTCGACGACCGCCCGCGCGCCGAAGTCCGGCGAGCACGAGGACCAGGTGGCGCCGAGGGACGCGGCGGCGAGGAACGCGACGAGCGCCTCCGGCGAGTTCGGCACGAGCGCGACCACGCGGTCGCCGACGCCGACGCCGAGCGACGCGAAACCGGCGCGGACGGCCGCCACTCGGGCGCGCAGCTCGCCGCGGGTCAGCTCGGACGAGACGCCGTCCTCGCGGTGGAAGACGACGGCCAGGGCCTCGTCCGGGCCCTTCAGGGCGTGCTCGGCGTAGTTCAGCGTCGCGCCGGGGAACCAGGACGCCCCCGGCATCACGGGCGCCTCCAGGACCCGTGACGGCGCGTCGTGGAACGTCACGTCGAAGAACTCGGCGACGGCGCCCCAGAAGCCCTCCAGGTCGGAGGTGGACCACGCCCGGAGCGACTCGTAGTCGGCGAACCCCAGGCCCTTGTCGGTGGACAGCCAGGAGCGGAACGCGGCCATGCGGCTGCCCGCGACCCGGTCGGGGTCCGGGCGCCACAGGACTTCCGCCTCGCCGGCGGCGGTGCCGGCACGCATCTCGGTCATACCTGGATTCCTAGCCGATCGGACGGCGCGGAACCACAGTCGTCATCCACACACCGGGTCAGCCGCGGCCGGCGCTCGCCACCAGTCCCTCGACGGCGGAGATCAGCCGGGGCGCGTCCGTGGGAGCGACGACGAGCCACGCCGCGTCCCGCCGCACCAGGTAGCGGCCCTCGCGGCTGTCCAGCCAGGACACGACCGCGCCGGTCGGGTGCAGGTAGCCGGCGCGGTTGCGGGCGATGACGCCGACCTGGCCGCCGCCGCTGCGCGTGGTCACGGCGCGCATCAGGGTGTTCGCCTCGGGCTCGCGCAGGCCGACGCCGCGCAGCACGTCGAGGAACCCCTCGGTGCCGTCGGACTCGCCGGCCCGGCCCGCGGCCAGGTAGTCGTCCCAGCGGACGTTGACCGACCGGCCGTTGCCGGGCGGCGCGGGCGGCAGGGTGTTGACCGTGGTGGCGGCGAGGGCGGTGGGCCGGAAGCCGGTCACCTGCACCTGGTCGCCGAGCCTGCCCGCGAACGCGCCGTGCCACGCGGCGGTGGCCAGGCCGCGCGCCTGGGCGCCGCGCAGGGTGAAGAAGACCTCCAGGCCCACCTCGAACTCGGCGAGGCCGCGCAGGTGCCCGTACAGCTCCTCGTCGGGCCGCTGCACGGTGCCGTAGCCCCGTGACACGAGGTCGCGGGACGCCGACTCGATCAACCGGGCGCGTTCCGCCTGGGTGTGCCCGAAGTGCCTGGTGCCGAGCGGTACCGGGTGGGCGTCGCGGTGGACGGCCTGCCAGAGCAGGAAGAACTCCACTTCGCTGAGCTGGAAGACGCGTTCGGTCACAGGCCGATCACCGGGGGTGCTGCCTTGTTGTCCAGCCCGAACACGTTGTCGTCGTCCTCCAGGTAGTTCGGGCGGTTGTGGTCACGTTCACCGCCGCCACCACCGGCGATGGGCGGCGGGGCCGCCATGGGTGCCGCGCCGATCATGCCCGCCTGCGGCGTCACGGACTTCGGCGCCTGGAACGTGCTGGTCACGCTGCCGGGGTTGCCGGAGCCGGAGCCGCCGCGGTCGCCGAGGGCGCCGCTGGCCGTGCCGGGCGCGCTGAGCGGGGCGCCCGCGCCGCCACCACCGCCACCGCCGACCGCGCCGACCGCGCCGATGGGGGTGGGCACGCCGCCACCGCGTCCGCCGCCGTAGCCGCCGCGACCGCCCGCGAACCCGCCGCGGCCGAACGAGGGCTGCGCGCCGGCGGGGCGCGGCTGCTGGTTGCCCTGCTGTTGCTGCTGGTTGTTGTTGACGACGACGGGACCGCCGTGGCCGTTGCCGTCGACGGTGGACGGGGTGGTCGGACCACCGGTCACCACCACGGGCGGCGGCGGCGGCGGGGGCGGTGCGACGGGGTTGACCGGCGGCGCGAACGAGGGCACGGTCCGGTCGACCGCGTAGGAGTTCTGCTGGAACAGCGCCATGACCTCGGCGGCCTGGCGGTGCGTCGCGTCGGCGGCGGTGACCGAGCCGACCGCGGGCGCGGCGATGGTGTCGATGCCGGTGAACGCGCCGCGCGCGCCGCCGAGGCGCGGGTCGGCGAGCTGCTCGGAGGGCGTCGCCGAGCCGAAGCCCACCGGCTCGGCGAGCTGGTTGGCGAACGGCGAGCGCGTCGTGGCGACGGGCGTCGGGCCGGCCACCGGGGCCGGGACGGGGGTCGCGACGGCGCCGTCGACCGGTGTGACGACCGGCGGGGCGGGTGCGGGCGGCGGCATCATCTCGCGCGCCGTCTGCACGTGCTCGATCTCGGTGGCGATGCACTTGGCCACGTTGTCGGCGTGCTCGCTGGTGTTCAGCGCCCACTTCTCGACGGACTCCAGCGCCTCGCGGGCGCGGTCGGCCGTGCCGCCCTCCCACGCCTGGGAGGACTGGCCGATCGCCTTGGCCAGCAGCTCCTGCACCTCGCCGAGCGCCTTGCCGACGGTCGCCCAGTCCGCCTGGGCGCTGCCCGCGGCCTTGAGGTCGACGCCGGTGTTGACCATCTCCCACAGCTGCTGGTGGCTGTAGGTCATCCAGTCGACCTTCTGGCCGAGGTCGGTGGGCTTGTCGTCCCGGCCGCCACCACTGCCGTGACCACCGTTGTGGTGGCCCCCGTGGTGACCGCCGTGGTGGTTGCCGCCGCCGTGACCACCGCCGTGACCACCGTGACCGCCGTGCCTGTTGTCGCCCATCAGCCCTTAGCCTCCCCCGCGGCACCGAAGGCGTCCGCCGCCTCGTCGTCGGCCTGCTCCAGGTTGCGCGCGGCCTCGCGGATCGTCTCCTCGACCTCGAAGAGGACCTGCATGAAGTCGCCGATCACGTTGACCGCCGACTTCTCGTTGCCCACCGCGACCTCGCGTAGCCGCCTGCTGATCGCGTCGCTCACCCAGTTGTTGCCGAACTTCAGCTCGACGTCGAGGTTGTTGACGGCCCTGCTGTGCACGTTGTCGACCAGGCTGCGGGCCTGCGAGATCAGCTTGAGCAGGTCGTCGACGCCCTGCTTGTCCAGGTCGAGCTGGACGGCGCCCTTGTCCACCGCGTCGAGCGCGACGTTGGCCTTGTCGAGGTCCGTCTGCGCGGCCTTCGCGAAGCTCTCCGCGACCACCGGCTCCGGCGCTGCCCCGACCGGCGCCGTCCCGGCCGGGACGGGAGCAGCGGGGGCCTGCGCGGGCAGGGTCACGGTCGCGCCGGCGTCGGGCGCGGCGACCGGGGCCGCGACCGGCGCGGGTGGTGGTACCGCGGACGGCGTGAAACCCGGCGGGACCTGCACCGCCGGTGCACCCGCCATCAGGTTGACCGTGTTCCCGTCGCTCATCACTACCCCCTGCACTGCGATTCGCCGCAGCCCTGCCTCGCGTTAGCCGGCAGCGACCGAATCAGGCGTTCCGGACGCTCCCCTTAGATGTACCGGGAAGGCGGTTCGGTTCCAAGCCTCCGACAAGAGGCTCAGCGGAGGTGGGAGTCGAACCAGTTCAACGCCCGCTGCCAGGCCTCCGCGCTGGCCGCCGGCGTGGTGTCGAAGCGGTGGCTGCTGCGCGCGAACCGGACGACGTCGGTGGCCACGGGCGCGGACGCCGCCGCGTCGCGCAGCTTCTCCACCTCGCTGACCGGGATCTCCGCGTCGTCGCCGTAGAGGCCGAGCCACGGGCACGTCAGCTCCGCCGCGACCTCCACCAGCGACGGCAGCCCCGCCGAGAGCGGTTCCAGGATGCCGCCGCCACCGACGGTGACCGCCGCACCGACGGTTCGGCTTCCCGCAACCACCATCGCGACCGATCCGCCCAGGTCGAACCCCATGACACCCATGCGGTCCGCGCTCACGCCGCGTTGCCCCAGCCAGACGAACGCGACGTCGGTGTCGGCCAGCACGGCCTCACCGGACAGGCCGCTGACCTTGGCGGGGACCTCGTCGTCGGACACCTCGTCGTAGAGGTGCGGCGCGACCGCCAACCACCCCTCGGCCGCGAGCGACCCCACCAGACCGCGGACGGTGTCGGTCACGCCGCGCGCCTCGTGCAGCACGACCAGGCCGCCGCGGACGGCGTTCTCCGGCTCGGCCACGGTCAGCGTCAGCTCGCGGCCGTCGGTGAGGGAGATCGTCTCGGTGCGGGTAGGTGTCATGCGGCAACCCTTCCACGTGGGGGTGAACGCCAGTCAACGTGAGCAACCAGACGTGTGCCCATTCGCCCCTACCGCGGGTTACCGTGCCGCAGAACCCCGAAGGGAGTCCTTGGATGACCGTGCGAACCCGTGCCGACCTCGTGTCCCTGCCCAGCTACGTGCCCGGCAAGTCCATCCCCGGCGCCATCAAGCTGGCCAGCAACGAGGTGTCGGCCGGACCGCTGCCCAGCGTGGTGCGGGCGATCGCGGACGCGGCCACCGCCGTGAACCGCTACCCCGACACCGCCGCCACCGACCTCGTAGCGCGGCTGGGCGACAAGCTGGGCGTGCCCGTCGAGCAGGTCGCGGTGGGCTGCGGCTCCGTGACGCTGTGCCAGCAGCTCGTGCAGGCCACCTGCACCGAGGCCGACGAGGTGGTGTTCGCGTGGCGCTCGTTCGAGGCGTACCCGCTGATCACCGCGGTCGTCGGCGCCAGGCAGACGAGGGTGCCGCTGACCCCGGGCCACGGCCTGGACCTGGACGCGATGGCCGACGCGATCACTCCCGCCACGCGGCTGGTGTTCGTGTGCAACCCGAACAACCCGACCGGTACCGCGCTGACCGAGGCGGAGATCGAGCGGTTCGTCGAGCGGGTGCCGTCGGACGTGCTGGTGGTGATCGACGAGGCGTACAAGGAGTTCGTCGAGGACGCCGACGTGCCGGACGGCGTGGAGCTGGCCAAGCGGATGTGGGCGGCGGGCCGGGACAACGTGGCGGTGCTGCGCACCTTCTCCAAGGCGTACGGCCTGGCCGGGCTGCGCGTCGGGTACGCGGTGGCCTCGCCCGAGGTGGCCGACACGCTGCGCAAGGTCTACGTGCCGTTCAGCGTGAACGCGCTGGCGCAGGTCGCCGCGCTCGCGTCGCTGGACGCCGAGGACGAGCTGATGGCGCGCTGCCGGGCGGTCGTCGCGGAGCGGACCAGGGTGCGGGACGAGCTGGTGGCCGCCGGGTACGAGGTGCCCGTGTCGCAGGCGAACTTCGTGTGGCTGCCGCTGGGCGAGCGCACGGCGGCGTTCAACGAGCACTGCCTCGGCCACAAGGTGGTGGTGCGGGCGTTCCCGGGCGACGGCGCGCGGGTGACGGTCGGCGAGCCCGAGGAGAACGACGCGTTCCTGGCGGCGGCGCGCTCGTTCGCCGGCTGAGCTAGCGGGTCAGGATCTGCACGATGGCCACGACTCCCACCACCACGATCACCGCGCGCAGCGCGACCGGTGGGAGTCGGCGGCCGACCTTGGCGCCGATCTGGCCGCCCACGACCGAGCCGATCGCGAGCAGCAGCACGGCCAGCCACGCCACGTCGGCGATGAAGATGAACAGCACGCCCGCGACGAGGTTCACGAACGCGGTCAGCACGTTCTTCAGGGCGTTCATGCGCTGGATGTGCTCGCTCATCAGCACGCCCATCATGCCCATCACGAGCACGCCCTGGGCCGCGCCGAAGTAGCCGCCGTAGATGCCCGCGAGGAACACCCCGACCCACAGCGCGAGACCGCCGTGCTCGTGGCGCTCGCGCTCGGCGAGCTTCCGGTTGAGCCACGGCTGGGCCACCACCAGCACCAGGGCCACCGCGATCAGCACCGGGACGATCGCGGAGAACGCGTCCTCGGGCAGCACCACCAGCAGGACCGCGCCGACGACCGCGCCGAGCACGGAGGCGGGCAGCAGCCGCTTCACCCGGCCGGCCTGGCCGGCCAGCTCGCGCCGGTAGCCCCAGGCGCCGCTGAGCGAGCCGGGCACGAGGCCGAGGCTGTTGGAGACGTTCGCGACGACCGGCGGGTAGCCGACGGCGAGCAGCACCGGGAACGTGACGAGGGTGCCGGACCCGACGACGGTGTTGATGCCGCCGGCGAAGACCCCGGCCAGGACGACGAGGATCGCCTCCAGCGTCGTCACAAGCCCACTCTCCCCTGCTCCCGCGGTCGTCAGCGGACGCTAACACCGCGTCGGGCGGGGCGCGGTGTGGGAATCCCGACACCGCGCCCCCGCGGGGCGCGGCTCGCGGGGAGGGGCGGGGTCAGCCCAGGTTGTCGGTGCCGAACGTGTCGCACCGCGCCGGGTCGCCGGTGTCGTAGCCGGTCGTGTACCACTTCTGGCGCTGCGCCGACGAGCCGTGCGTGAACTGGGTCGTGTCGACCTGGCCGCCGCCCAACTCGCTCTGGATGTAGTCGTCGCCGATGCGCGCCGCCGCGTCCAGCGCCGCGTTCACGTCCTCCTGGGTGACGCCGGTGATCAGCGGCTGGCCCGAGGCGGTGGGCACGGACTGCGCGTGGTTCGCCCAGGCGCCCGCGTAGCAGTCGGCCTGGAGCTCCAGCCGCACCGAGCCCGATGTCGGACCGGCCTCCTGGCCGACGCGGTCGGACGTGCCGAGCAGGTTCTGCACGTGGTGGCCGTACTCGTGGGCGAGGATGTACGCCTCGACGAACGGACCGCCCTGAGCGCCGAACTTCTGCCGCAACTCCTGGTAGAAGTTCAGGTCGATGTACACCTGGCCGTCGGCCGGGCAGTAGAACGGACCGACTGCGGACGTCGCGTTGCCGCAGCGGGTCTGCACGCCGCCGGAGAAGAAGTTCGTCTGCGCCTGCTGGTAGGTGCGGCCGGAGCGGGCGAACTGGTCGGTCCAGTAGCCCTGGATCGAGTTGATGAAGGCGACCGCGCGGCAGTCCGACTCGCGGTTGGCGTCGGCGCCGGTCCTGCACTTCTCCTTGATGGCCTCGGACCCCACCTGCTGGTTCTGGCCGACGTCGCCGAACCCGGAGCCGGTGGGCAGCTCCACGCCGCCGCCGAGCTGGGAGAGCACGAAGTAGATGATCACACCGACGATCCCCAGCCCACCGCCACCGAGGGCGACGCGACCGCCGACGCCGCCGCCGCGCTGGTCGTTGACCTGCGACGTGTCGAGTTCGGCGTTCTCGTTGAACTGCACCGCGACCTCCAACCCGGGACCCACTGGAGCCCGCACGACAATAGGCCCCGGGTGCGGAGCCCGATATCGGGGCCGCACCCGGGTTTTCCCATTGTGCAAGTGGCGAAACCGCTGGTGACGAGGTCGGCGTGGACCTCGGCCGGCGCCGACGGTGGAGACTGCGCCTGGAGAGCACCGGGTCAACAGCGTCAAGCGCGTGCAGGCCGCCTGGGGCGGCGCGCGCTCGAACCCTCGTCGGGACCGCTCACGGTCGCGTTCGGAACCGTCTGGCGCGTTCCGCCCGCGGGGTCGCGGTCGTGCGCGGATCGTCACGTCGAGGACTTGTCTGCACCGCACCACCTTCCCCTTCCGGGCGTGCCGCCGACGTTGCTCCTGGGTGTTCGCCGGCAACAGGTCCTGCTTCGAGCATGCGCTTGATCGGCCCTCGCCGCAACCGTTCCGCAGCGCCCTGAACTGGTGAAACGGAATCCACCACCGGGTGGCGCGGCGCGCGCGGTGAGCGCCCCCTCGTGCGGGACGCCCACCGCGCGTGCCGTCACGGCGTGGTGGTGATGCGGCCCAGCGCCGGCGGGGTGGTGCCCGGGTTCGCGGTCAGGTAGGCCGCGAACGCGTCCAGGTCGATGCCGCCACCGGTGATGGCGGTGCCGCCGGTGAAGACGCTGAAGCCGTCACCACCGCCCTGGAGGAAGCTGTTGATCGTCACGCGGTAGCTCGCGGCCGGGTCGAGCGGCACGCCGTTCAGCACGACGTCCGACACCTTCGAGCCGATCGGCGCGGACGCCGACCACGAGTAGGTCAGGCCCTTCGACGGCTGGAGCACGATCTGCCGCGTCGCGCCGTTGACGACCTGCCACTGCTGCTCCAGCGCCGCCTTGATCTGCGCGCCGGTCAGCGTGACCGTCTGGAGGATGTTGCCGAACGGCTGCACGGTGAACGCCTCGCCGTAGGTGACGACGCCATCGCCCTCGCCCGCCGGCGAGGAGGCGAACGACAGGTCGGCGCGCACGCCGCCCGGGTTCATCAGCGCGAGGACCGCGCCGTTGCCCTGCGTCGCGGCGAGCTGCGAGTCCGCGATCAGGTAGCCCAGCGGCGACTCGCCCGCGGCGTTCTGCGCGCGCGGGACGTCCGCGGCGATCGTGCCCACCGGGCGGTTCGCGATCGGGCCGGACTTCGCCTTGGCCTGGTCGATGATCGCCTGGATGGCCGGGTCCGGGGTGACGTCCTTGGTGACGACCCGGTTGCGCGCCACCGTGGCGCTCCGGACGACCTCGCGGGTCCGCTTGTCGATCTTCAGGTCGACCACGGACAGCTCGCGGCCGAACGCGAGGCCCTCGATGAACGGGCGCGGGTTGCCCGCCGGGTCGGTGACCGTGCAGTTGTAGTGCTGGTGGCTGTGGCCGGAGAAGACGGCGTCGATCTTCGGGCTGACCTGCTCGGCGATCCTGCGGCCGGGGCCGCCCTCGACGGTCCGGCAGTCGTCCGGCCCGCCGCCGCTGGTGTTGTCGCCCTGGTGGATCAGCAGCACGATCGACTTCACGCCGAGCCAGTTCAACAGGTCCGCGTACCGGTTGGCGGCCTTGACCTCGTCGCCGAACTCCAGCTCCTTGATGCCGTTCGGGTCGACCAGGATCGGCACGTCCTTCAGCGGCATGCCGATGAAGCCGATCGGGACGCCCTCGCGGAACTCGACCCAGAACGGCGGCAGGGCGGGCAGGTCGTTCTTGGCCAGGGTGACGTTGGCGCCGAGGATCGGGAAGTCCGCGCCCTCGTACCTGTCGTTGAACTGGCAGCCGTCGACCGGGTGGCACCCGCCCTTCTGCATGCGCAGCAGTTCCCGGTAGCCCTCGTCGAACTCGTGGTTGCCGGCGGCGGTGGTGTCCATGCCGACGTGGTTGAGGACCTCGACGGTCGGCTCGTCGTGGAACAGCGCGGACACGATCGGCGAAGCGCCGATCAGGTCGCCCTGGCCGACGATGACCGAGTTCCTCACCTCGGACTGGAGCTTCTTGATGTGCGTGGCGTTGTACGCGGCGCCGCCGGCCTCGACCGTGGTGCCGTCGGACAGCGTGACGCGGCCCGACGAGCCGGTCGGCGGTTCGATGTTGCCGTGCAGGTCGTTGATGCCGATCAGCCGGACGTCGACCGTGCGTGACGGCTTGTTGTCGGCCTGTGCGGGGGTTTGCGCGACGGTGACGGCCAGTGCGGCGGCGGCGGTCACCGCGAGCGCGGCCGTGCGGCGCACGGTGCGACTCGACGGGGTCATGTGGGGGTCCTCCCTGGCCGCGCCCCGGTAGGAGGGCGCGCTACGGCGGTGCAGTTTGCCTCCCGAAGACGGCGCGCACCAGACATCCGGGTGGATCGTCCGTTAACGGAAATCCGCGCGGCATAGCCTGTCGGGGTGACTGAGCAGGAACCGCGCTGGTTGGACGACGGTGAGATGCGCGCCTGGCGCAACTACGTGGTGGGGGCGTCCATGCTCGCCGACCGCCTGCACCGCGAGCTCCAGGACAACCACGGGCTCTCGCTGGCCGACTACGAGGTCCTGGTCCGACTGTCCGAGCGCCCGCGGAGGCGGATGCGGATGTCCCAGCTGGCGGACGACGTGGCGTCCTCGAAGAGCCGCGTCTCCCACCAGGTCGCCCGGATGGAGAAGGAAGGGCTGCTGCGGCGGCGCGAGTGCCCCGAGGACGGGCGGGGCGTGTTCGCCGAGCTGACCGACCGGGGCATGGCGGTGCTGGAGAGCGCCGCGCCCACGCACGTCGAGGGGGTGCGGGCGCACATGATCGACCTGCTGCCGAGGGAGGACCAGGAGGTCCTGGCGAAGGTCTTCGAGCGGGTCATCACGCACCTGAGGTCCGTGGACGGGTAACCTGCTGCCGCACACGGGAAGCGTGGCAGAGCGGCCGAATGCACCCGCCTTGAAAGCGGGAGACGGGCAACCGTCCGGGGGTTCAAATCCCTCCGCTTCCGCAGGTCGGAGCCCCGATCACCTCTCGCGGTGACCGGGGCTCTGCTGCGTCGTCTCAATCGTCGTCTCAGTCGTGCCGTCCAGGCCGGTATCGGCACCCCCGCTGCCCCTCGTCACCCTTGCCGTCCTCCGCGCTGACCGGCTCCCAGAGCAGTCCACCGACCCGCTGAGCGACCTCCCGGCGGATCGCGGCGGTGATGTGCCGGTACCTGGCGGCCATCGCCGTGTTCGACCAGCCCGTCGTGCCCATGACGGCCCGTTCCGCCACACCCAGCAGCAAGAGCACCGTCGCGGCGGTGTGCCGCGCGTCGTGCAGCCGTCGATCCGGCACCCCTGCGCCTTTCAGCAGCCGTTTCCATTCCGCGTGGTCCGTACGCGGGTTGAGCGGCGCACCGGTCGGCGTGGTGAACGCATAGCCGCTGTCCACCCACGGTCGAGCGGCCTGGCCCGTTCCCGCTCCTGCTCGTTGGCGTGTCGACGCAGTAGGCCGATCAGTTCGTCCGGCAAACCGATGCCGCGCTTACCGGCCTTCTCGACGTCCTCTACGGAGCAGGGCTCGACCTCGTTTCCCCGATCTTCGGCGCGCGGGCCGAGGTGGCGGAATTTCGGTAATGTGCTTCCGCCGCATTGCGGCATTCAGCGCGGCACGGACGGTGCGGCGCACCTGGTGTGCGGTGGCGGACGACGAGCTCGCGGACCTTCTCGGCGACTTCGGGCCGCGTCTTGGCCTGCACGTGGCGGCGGTCGGGTTTGCCGTTGTCCTTCACGCCGACCGTGACGCGGCCGTGCCGGCAGCCGTCACTGCCGTGATGGATGGTGGATTCCCCAGCGGTGCCGGAAACGACCTAGTGCTGCATCTCGGAACGTCGTTGTCGACGGAGGAGGGCCGGAAGCCGGCCCGAGCCCGGCCCAAGACCGCTGCCCCACCGACTCACCCATCCGCACCTGGACCCATTACCCGATCAAGGTCGCGTGACGCAGCACCAGGTGCGGGCTGCTGGTGCGACAGGTCGGTGCACTAGGGCGTGCGCGCCGGTCCGGCGGTGCGGCGCTTCGCGGGCCGCAGGTAGCGCTCCAGTCCGTTGAGCTTCTGGTCGGCGATGAACGTCGACCTTTCGTTGATGATGATGTCTTCGGCGTGCCGGATGCAGGCCCACACGGAGTCGCCCCACGGGTCGGCGACCTTGACCTCGACGGGGTTGTCGCAGGGGTTCGACAAGCCGAGCTGGCACGTCCGGGGGTGCTCACCGTCGAGGTGGTCGGCCGCGAGGTGGCGCAACTGGCCCGCCAGCTTCGCCGACGCGGTGGCGTGTGCTCCGGGAGCCTCGTCCAGGCCGCGTTCGGCGCGCACCGCCTGGATGGCGGCCAGGCGCAGCTCCAACTGGTCGGCGACGATCCCGGCCAGCGCGGTGAGCGTCGCGACCTGGGTGTCGGTGACCTCGCGGGGTTCGCGGTCGATCACGTTGACCGTGCCCAGGCGGTGCCCGTCGCCGGTGATGATCGGCGCGGCGGCGTAGAAGCGCAGGCCCAGTTCGCCGCGCACCAGCGGGTGGTCGAGGGTGCGGGGGTCGACCGCACCGTCGTTCACCACGTACGCCTCGTCCTGCAACACGGCCGAGGCACACAGGCCGGGCTCGGTGCCGATCTGGGTGACGCCCGACAGACCGTGGCTGGCCGCGAACCACACGCGGTCGACGTCCACGATCGTCACGGTCGCGATCGGTGTGCCGAAGACCAGCGCGGCCAGACGGGCGACGCTGGCGAAACTACCGTCGGCGGGCGCGTCCAGGATGTGGTAGCGATGGACCGCCGACAGGCGCTCTGGATCGGTGTGGGTGGGCACGCGAGCAACGGTAACCGAGGATCACCGCAGGGCCGGACCACGAGCAATCTCGCGACCGTGCCGCACGCCACGTTTGACCACCGGCACCAGTGGGTACACGCATCGGATCGACGCGTGTCGTCGGATGGAACGCCGTAGCGCGGTCAGGCGTCGGCGCACGTCGGTCGGTGCTCCATCGGTGAAACCGGTACCTGCGTGACCGATGCGGACCAGCCCCGGTTCGTCGTAGGCACCCAGCAGGAGGGATCCGACGGTGCCGGAACGGCGCTGTGCCTGCCGATGACTCCACGCAGGTGAGAAGCGTGGGCAGGACACGGGTCGCGGCCTACACCCGCCGGCGCAACGCCCGAGCACGCCCCGAGACCGGCTTCGCCACCGACTCACCTGTTCGCAGCTGGACCGATTACCCGGCCAAGGTCGCGTGACGAGGCACTGGGCGCAGTGACCGCAGGGGATGCGTCACCGCCCGCGGGGCGTGCGTCACGCGGTGATCCTGCCGTCCCGGTTGTCGTCTCAATCCCGTTCCGTCAGGGCTTGTTCGGCGTTGTTCGCCTAGGTGTGGAAGCGTAGCCAACAGCTCTCTGACCAGCCGGTACATACGGCGGTGGTCGACACCGGACGATGGGCCGCGCGGATCGTCGCCGCCGCCCGGGAGGGGCCGTGGACCCGGTGAGCAGGTACCTGGACCTGGTCGAGGCCGAGGTGCGGCGCGACCCGGAGATGCGCGAGGGGCAGGCGCACTACGTCGCCCTGCGCGGGGAGTGGCCGCGCCTCCTTGAGCAGGTCGCGGGCACCGAGCGTGACCGCTTCGCCGTCGACCGGAACCTGCCCGCCTTCCTCGCCCGGGCGGAGGAGGCGTTGGCCGCCGAGGCCGGGCGGCCGGTGCAGCACGGGGTCGCGTGGATTCCAGGGCGTTCCACCACGAGGGCCGGCCCCCGGGCGGGGGCCGGCCCTCGTGGTGGAACCGCCGGGATCAGGCGGTTTCGGCGTGCGTGTGGGGCTCGACGTGCAGGGCGCGGGTCTTCGCCGCGGCACGGGCGTCGGCCCGCTTGGCGCGCGGCGGGACACCGTTCACGTCCTCCGTGCTCATGGCGTACGACGCGGTGACCCAGGCGAGGGCGTCGGAGTTCCGGTCGAGCGCCTTGCGGTCCACGTTGCCGAGGTTGTCGCCCGGACCGTGGTAGTTCGGGTCGTACGCGACGCCCGCGGTACCGCCCCACTTGGCCACCTGGGCCTCGGTCTTGAGGACCTCGGCGCCGGTGAACAGGCCGCCGGCGGGGATGCCGTTCGCGATGAACTCGCCGTAGTCCGAGCGGCCGGAGAAGTCGGTGCCCTCGACCTGGACCTTCTTCTCGACCTGGAGGTAGTCGACGAACGCCTTCTCGATCTGCGCCGAGCCGTAGGGGCCCGCGCCCGCGCCGACGCCGTCCGAGTCGTCGCCGTCGTAGACGAAGTAGCCCGCGTTCGGCGAACCGATCATGTCGAAGTTCAGGTACAGCGCGATGTCCAACTGCTGCTCGAAGGTCAGCGACCGCACGTACTCGGTGGAGCCGACGAGACCCAGCTCCTCGGCGCCCCACCAGCCGAAGCGCACCGCGTTGTCCACCTTCGGCTTGCCGCCGAGCTGGAGCGCGGTCTCCAGGAGGCCGGCCGAGCCGGTGCCGTTGTCGTTGATGCCCGCGCCGTTCTCGACGCTGTCGAGGTGGGCGCCGGCGAACACGACGTTGTCCTTGCGGCCGGTCTTGGTCTGCGCGATGACGTTGCGCGAGATCCGGTCCTCCTCGTGGTACCGGAGGTCGACCGTCACCGGCTGGCCCGCGAGGCCCGCGAGCGCGGTGCCGTCGGCCTGGGTCACGCCACCGGTCGGCACGACGCCGGGCGCGCCGAGCGTCACGCCGGACAGCTTGGCGTCCGGCACGTTGTTGGCGATGATCACGGCGATCGCGCCGGCGGCGGCGGCGTTGCGGTGCTTGATGTCGAACGTGCACGCGCCGCGGCGGATCAGGGCGACCGCGCCGGTGAAGTCCTGGCCCGCGAAGTCGGTCGCCTCGCAGCCCGGGGTGCCGTCCTCGGGGACCACGCGCAGCGGGCCGGTGATGCCGCCGGCCGGCGTCTGCGGCGAGAACTCCAGCGGGATGTTCTCGTACGTCGTGGTGCCGACCTCGGCGGTGGCGGCGTCGGTGATCTGCACGGGGTAGGTGAACTCCGGCGTCGACACGTCGAAGCCCGCACCGCGCAGCTTGCCGGCGACGTAGTCGACGCTGGCGTCGTAACCGCTGGTGCCGGCCGCGCGGTTGCCGTTGTTGCGGTCGGCGATGCGCTGGAACGCGATCAGGTGGCGGTTGACCCCTTCCAGCGTGACGTTCTTGGTGAGCTTCTTGGCCAACTGGGGACCGTCGAGCGCGGTCGGCGCCGCGCCGGCGGTCGGGACGGCGACCAGTGCGAGGGACGCGGAGGCCGCGAAGACGACCGCCCGTCGGATCCCGGTTCTAGCTGACATGATCGAGTTCCCCTTCACTCGGTTGCCGAACCCTCACAAAGCAACCCGGTGAAAGCAATCCGTCAATCGATGGGTTTTCGCCCCGTGAGCAGGGGCGAGCACGCTGTGACGCCGTTCACGACGAGGTCCAGGCGGGTCGACGGAACTCTTCGGGCGTCACCACGAGGCGGGTCTGCCGTGCCGCCTCACCCCGGCGCGACTGCCGGAACGTGCCGTCCGGGCGGTACCCGAGCTTGCGGCTCACGCCGTGCGACGGCAGGTTGTCGTCGAACGCGCTCGAACGCGCTCGAACGCGCTCGACCGCGCCGCGAGCGCGCCGAGGTGGTCGAAGGCGAACAGCAGCACGGCGGCGCGCATCTCCGTGCCGCACCCCTTGCCCTGGTGCTCCAGGCCGAGCCACGAACCGGTGCCCACCTCGCGCAGCACGGGGAAGTCCTCGGCGTGCAGGGTCTGCACGCCGAGGACCCGCCCGTCCATCCTGACCAGGAAGTTGAGCGTCCAGTTCGCGGTGGACAGCCTCGACCGCACGCCCCAGTGGTGCTGGAGGGTGTTGGTCCCCGGCCGGTCGCGGGGCGCGTCGGTCCAGTCGACGCCGAACGGCATGTAGTCCGGCGGGTGGACGCCCCGCAGGGCGACGTCGGCGAATTCGAGGAGGCCGGCGTCGTCGTCCGGGCGCAGTTCGAGGCGGGGTGTGCGGAGCACCAGGTCCGCGAACGGCCAGTGGTTCATGCCCGTCGATGGTGGTGACCGCGCGGTGCCGGCGCGACCGGATTAACGTCGGGGCATGCGCGCGATCACCACTCGGGAACCCGGCGGACCGGACGTGCTGTCGTGGGAAGAGGTGCGGGACCCCGAACCCGGCCCCGGCGACGTGCTGGTGGAGGTCGCGGCGACCGCCGTGAACCGGGCAGACCTGCTCCAGCGCCAGGGGCACTACCCGCCGCCGAAGGGCACGTCCGACGTGCTGGGGCTGGAGTGCTCGGGCACGGTCGCCGCGGTCGGCGAGGGCGTCCGGGACTGGCGCGTGGGCGACGAGGTGTGCGCGCTGCTGGCCGGTGGCGGGTACGCGGAGCGGGTCGTCGTGCCGGCCGCGCAGGTGCTGCCGGTGCCCGAGGGGGTGGACCTCGTCACGGCCGCGTCGCTGCCCGAGGTGGCGTGCACGGTGTGGTCGAACGTGGTGATGCTGGCCGGTCTGGAGGCCGGCGGGACGTTGCTGGTGCACGGCGGCGCGGGTGGGATCGGCACGCACGCGATCCAGGTGGGCAAGGCGCTGGGCGCGCGGGTCGCGGTGACGGCGGGCTCGGCGGAGCGGTTGCGGCGCTGCGCGGAGCTGGGCGCGGACGTGCTGGTGAACTACCGGGAGCAGGACTTCGTCGAGGTGGTCGGCGCGGCGGACGTGGTGCTGGACAACATGGGCGCCGCGTACCTGGGGCGCAACGTCGACGTGCTCGCGCCGGACGGCCACCTGGTGGTGATCGGCATGCAGGGTGGCGTCAAGGGCGAGTTGAACATCGGCAAGCTGCTGGCCAAGCGCGGGTCGGTCAGCGGGACGGGCCTGCGCTTCCGGCCGGTGGAGGGGCGCAACGGCAAGGGGCGGATCGTGGCCGAGGTGCGCGGGCACGTGTGGCCGATGATCGCGGACGGCCGGGTGAGGCCCGTGGTGGACCGCGTGCTGCCGATCGAGCGGGCGGCGGACGGGCACCGGGCGCTGGAGGAGGGGGACGTGTTCGGGAAGGTCGTGCTGAAGGTCTGAGTCGCGGGGCGCGAACGCACGACACGCGGGGCTCGGGCGTACGACACGCGGGTCAGTCCAGGGCTGCGGCGGTGGCCAGGAAGGTTCGGGGTGTGGTGCGGAAGCGCAGGGAGAACTCCTCCGCCCACCGGACCAGCACCGTCTGCTCGCCCGGCTGCTCGGCGTCGTCCACCAGCACCGCGGCGCCCGGCGCCAGCACGCCCCGGAAGACCGGGAGGGCCGGGTAGCGGGCGTCGCCCAGCAGGGGGCCGTCCACCAGCAGCAGGTCGACCAGGCCGTAGCGCTCCACGTAGTACGACACCTCGTCGTGCACGAGCCCCGGGTCGTACCAGTGGGCGCTGCCGAGGGCCGCCGGGTGCGGGGACAGGGGTGCGTGCACCACGCGCGCCACGTGCCCGAGGCCCTCCCGGCGGAGCTGGCTGGCCACGAACGCGGCCGTGCGCTCGTCGTGCTCGACCGACAGCAGGTGGCCGAAGCCGCGCCGGGCGAGGAGGCGGGCCAGGATCACCGAGGACGCGCCGCTGCCGCACTCGACCAGCACCGTGCGCGAACCGAGGAGCACCTCGTCCACGACGGCGGCCAGGGCGGCCGGGCGCAGCTCGTGCGCCGTGTCGGGCAGGTACTCCGACATCAGCGGGGCCAGGCGGTGGAGTGCGGCCAGGTCGGCCAGTTCGCGCGACAGCAGGTCGTCCAAGCCGGCCTCCACCTCACCCCAGCTCGGCGACCGCCCGCACGAGCTCGTCCACTTCGACCGCGTTCGTGTAGTGCGCGAGGCCGACGCGGATCGCCCCGCCGACCTCCCCCACCCCCAGCACCGAGAACACGCCGTGCTGCCCGGAGTCCGCGAACGCGCACACCCCGCGCTCCGACAGGTGCTCGACGCCGTCGGCGGCCTTCACGCCGGCCACCGTGAACGCCAGCGCCGGCACGCGCCGCATGGCGTCCCCGATCACCATGACGTGACGGAGCGATCGCAGTTCGTTGATGAGGTTGGCCAGGAGACCCGCCTGGTAAGCCTTGACCGAACCCAGGGACGTGAGCAAGCGCTCCCTTCGGGGACCCACGGCCGCGTCGTCCAGCCCGGCCAGGTACTCCACCGAGGCGACCAGCCCGGCCAGCAGCGGGTAGGCGTGCGGGCCCAGTTCGAGGCGCTCGGGGCCGCGCGCCCCGGGTTCGACGGCGACGGACGGCAGCAGGTCGAGCATCGACGGGTCGCGGAACACCAGCGCGCCGACCGGCGGCCCGCCCCAGTTGTTGGCGGACACGGCCACCACGTCCGCGCCCATCGACGTGACGTCGAGCGGCACGAAGGGGGCCGCCGAGGAGGCGTCGACCACGACCAGGGCGTCGGTCCGGCCGGCCGCCTCGGCGATCTTGCGCAGGTCCGGCCTGGTGCCGACGGAGCCGGACGCGGCGGTCACCGCGACCAGCTTGCACTTGGGCGTGATCAGCTCGTCGTACTGCCAGGCGGGCAGCTCGCACGTCTCGATGTCGACCTCGGCCCAGCGCACGACGCTGCCGGTGCGCTGCGCGGCCCGCTGCCACGGGTTGATGTTGGTCGGGTGGTCGAGCCGCGAGACGACGACCTCGTCACCGAGGAACCAGCCGTCGGACAGGGCGTCGGCGAGCCGCTGGAGCAGCACCGCGGAGCTGGGGCCGAGGACGACGCCGGCCGGGTCTGCCCCGACCAGGTCGGCCACGGCGCGCCTGGCCGCGTCGACGATGGCCTCGGCACGTTGCGAGGCGGGGAAGATGCCACCCGGCCCGGAGACGGGTGCGCGCAGCGCGGTGGAGACGGCCGTGGCCACCTGTTCGGGTACTTGCATCCCCGCAGGAGCGTCCAGATGAACCCAGCCGTCGCCGAGCGCGGGGAACAGGCCGCGGACTCGTGCGACGTCGAACGCCATGCCGCACACCGTACGGAGGACGTCGGCGGCGCGACAGCAGGGGGCTGCGGTTTCGTCCCCCGTTCCGCCACCCGGTTCGGCGGTGGCCACCCGATCGCGCCAGGATGGACGGCATGAGCGAGGCAGAGAACGAGCGGCACGTGGTGGTGGTCGGGCCCGACGGGAAGCCGGTGGGCGCCGCGCGCGTGCCCGTGGGCGACGACGGGCCCGGCCAGGACGTCACGGACCTGGTGGAGCAGCCGGCGAAGGTCATGCGCATCGGCACGATGATCAAGCAGCTGCTGGAGGAGGTGCGCGCCGCTCCCCTGGACGAGGCCAGCCGCAACCGGCTGAAGGAGATCCACAAGCGGTCCATCGAGGAGCTGGAGGACGGCCTGGCCCCGGAGCTGCGCGACGAGCTGGAGCGCCTGTCGCTGCCGTTCACGGAGGAGGGCACGCCGTCGGACGCCGAGCTGCGGATCGCGCAGGCGCAGCTGGTGGGCTGGTTGGAGGGCCTGTTCCACGGCATCCAGACGGCCCTGTTCGCCCAGCAGATGGCGGCCCGCGCGCAGCTGGAGCAGATGCGCGGCCGGGCGCTGCCGGCCGGTTCCGGCGGCGGCGACGCGGAAGGCGGTCCGCACATCCGGGGCACGGGCCAGTACCTGTAGTCCCGGCACGGCGGGCGCGGGGCCGGAGGAGGAGGTGGCGGCGGGCGCGGGCTGGACAACGGGCACCGTCCTGCCCGACTGTGGGCACCGCCACCCACGAGAGGAGCCGACCAGTGCTCGGAAGAGTCCGCCACAGCCCGTTCGTCGACGAGTTCCGGAAGCGGGTGCGGGGCAAGGTCCTGAGGGCCATCGACGACGTCGTCCGGCCCTACCACCACGAGCAGGCCCAGCGGATCGAGCGGCTCCAGCAGGAGTTGGCGGCGCTGCGCGAGCGGGCCGAGCACGCCGAGCACGCGGCGGACCGGGCGGTGAACGCCACCATCCAGCACGAGGTCCGCGCCCGGCGCGACCTGGTGTTCGCGGGTGAGCAGGAGGCCGCCCTGCAGAGCGCCCGGTTCGTGCGCCGGCACCTGCCGACCGCGCCCCACTTCGGCCACCCCCACGCGACGCTGGAGCACGGCCTGGAACTGGTCGAGGCCGAGGGCATGGCGCTGGAGTTCGGCGTCTACACCGGCGGCACGCTGAAGATCATCGCCACCGCCCGCGAGGGGCGTGACGTGTACGGCTTCGACTCGTTCGAGGGCCTGCCCGAGGACTGGCGCAACGGCTTCCCCGCCGGCATGTTCGGCGTGGACGGCCTGCCGGACGTGGACGGCGCGGAACTGGTCGTCGGCTGGTTCGACGACACGCTGCCGCGTTTCCTGGAGGAGCACCCCGGCCCGGTGGCCTTCCTGCACGTCGACTGCGACCTGTACTCGTCCACCCGGACGGTGCTGGACCTGGTCGGTCCGCGCCTGGTGCCGGGCAGCGTCATCGTCTTCGACGAGTACTTCAACTACCCCGGGTGGGAAGAGCACGAGCACAAGGCGTGGATCGAGCACGTCGCGCGCACCGGGATCGAGTTCGACTACCGCGGGTACACCTACGACCACGAACAGGTGATCGTCAAGGTGACCGGCGTACCGGAAGCCCCCCGGGAGGGTTGACCGTACCGTGACGGCCCGGCGACAGGGTCCCCACCTCGTCGCCGGTAGTCTCACCTCTCGTGCAACCCACGAGTACGGTCGAGCGGCCGGCCGCTCCCCTGGCGCCCAACTCGCGCACCTTCGCTCGCGCGTTCGCCGACGTGCGCGACGCCTGGCGGCAGCGGGAGCTCTGGGGTCATCTCGGCTGGCAGGACATCAAGCAGCGGTACCGCCGGTCGATCATCGGCCCCCTGTGGATCACGATCTCGATGGGCACCACGGCCCTCGCGCTCGGCCTGCTGTACTCACAGCTGTTCAACCAGCAGATCAGCACGTTCCTGCCGTACGTGACGGCCGGGTTCATCATCTGGAACTTCATCCTCGGCGTGGTCACCGAGGGCACCGAGGTCTTCATCGCCAACGAGGGCCTGATCAAGCACCTGCCCGCGCCCATCACGGTGCACGTGCTGCGCATGGTGTGGCGCCAGGTGCTGTTCCTGGCGCACAACCTGATCGTCTACGTGATCGTCGTCACGATCTTCTTCCCCACGCTGGTCGAGCCCTACCAGATGGAGGGCGACCCGGTGACGCAGCCGGGCCTGTCCTGGATGGCGCTCATGGCGATCCCGGGCTTCGTGCTGGTCGTGGTCAACGCGGTGTGGATGGCCCTGCTGTTCGGCATCATCAGCACGCGGTTCCGCGACATCCCGCCCGTCATCAGCAGCTTCATCAACCTCGTGTTCTTCATGACGCCGATCGTCTGGCACGTCGGCGTGCTCAACAAGGTCACCGACGGCGAGGGGAGTTGGCGCACCCTGATCGCCGAGCTGAACCCGATCTTCCACTTCGTCGAGATCGTCCGGGCGCCCATGCTGGGCCACGCCCAGGACTGGCACCACTGGGTGGTCGTCGGCGCCATCACCGTCGTGGGGTGGACGCTGGCGCTGGTCGCCATGCGCAACTACCGCGCCCGTGTCTCCTACTGGGTCTGAGTGAGGCCGTAAGCAATCATGGTCAGCATCGACGTCTGGAACGCCTCGGTCGACTTCCCGATCTTCGACGCCAAGTCGAGGTCGCTGAAGAAGCTCGCGCTCGGCAAGGTCGGCGGCAAGATCGGCTCCGAGGGCCGCGTGCCGATAATCGAGGCACTGCACGACATCAACATCTCGCTCGGCCACGGCGCCCGCGTGGGCCTGGTGGGGCACAACGGCGCCGGCAAGTCGACGCTGCTGCGGCTGCTCGCGGGCATCTACGAGCCCACGCGGGGCAGCTCGCGCATCATCGGCAAGGTCGCGCCCGTGTTCGACCTCGGCGTGGGCATGGACCCGGAGATCTCCGGGTACGAGAACATCATGATCCGCGGCCTCTTCCTCGGCATGACCCGCAAGGAGATGGAGAAGCGGGTCGACGACATCGCGGAGTTCACCGAACTCGGCGACTACCTGTCGATGCCGCTGCGGACCTACTCCACCGGCATGCGGGTCCGCCTGGCGCTGGGCGTGGTGACGTCCATCAACCCCGAGATCCTGCTGCTGGACGAGGGCATCGGCGCGGTCGACGCCGCGTTCATGGCCAAGGCGCGGGACCGCCTCAAGGACCTCGTCGGCCGCTCCGGCCTCCTGGTGTTCGCCAACCACTCCGACGAGTCCCTGCTGGAGTTCTGCGACACCGCCATCTGGATGGACGAGGGTCGGGTGAAGATGCACGGCGACCTGCGCGAGGTGCTGACCGCGTACAAGGGGCACGACCCGTTCGAGTACCTGAGCGAGGAGACGCGCGAGCGGCTGGCCAAGTCGAAGGCCGCTAACGGGAACGGTGGCGAGTAGATCGTGAGCGCACTGCCGAAGGGGTCCGTCGTCGGGGTCGTGGTGACCCGGCACCGACGTGAGCTGCTGGCCGACTCCCTGAAGGTGCTGGCGTCGCAGACCCGACCGCTGGACCACCTCGTGGTCGTGGACAACGGTCCCGACCAGCCGGTCGGGGACCTGGTGGCGCAGTCCCCGATCCCCACCACCTACCTCGCGTCGCACCGCAACCTGGGCGGCGCGGGCGGCTTCGCCCTCGGCATGCTGCACGCCCTGTCGCTGGGCGCCGACTGGCTGTGGCTGGCCGACGACGACGGCCGCCCCGCCGACGAGACGGTGCTGTCCGTGCTGCTGGGCGAGGCGGAGCGCCGCGGGCTGGCGGCCGTGTCGCCCGTCGTGGCGAACATCGACAGGCCGGAGAAGCTGGCGTTCCCGCTGCGGCGCGGGCTCACCTGGAAGCGCGACTCCTCCGAGCTGGGCGACGACTTCCTGCCCGGCATCGCGTCGCTGTTCAACGGCGCGCTGTTCAGGGCCTCCGCGATCGACGTGATCGGCGTGCCGGACTACCGCCTGTTCTTCCGCGGCGACGAGGTGGAGATCCACCGGCGCATGGTGCGCACGGGCATGCCGTTCGGCACGTCGCTGAAGGCGGCCTACCTGCACCCGGACGGCTCGGACGAGTTCAAGCCGATGCTCGGCGGCCGGTTCCACGCCCAGGACCCGGAGAACGCGGTCAAGCGGTACTACACGTACCGCAACCGCGGGTACCTGCTGTCCCAGCCGGGCATGCGCAAGCTGGGGTTGCTGGAGGCGTTCCGGTTCGGGCTGTACTTCATCGGCGTGCGGCGCGACCCGAAGGCGTTCGTCGAGTGGCTCAAGCTCGTGCGGCTCGGGCAGCGGGAGCGGTTCTTCCGCCGGTAGGGACCGGACGGGCGGGGAGTTCAGCCGGACGCGGAATCGCCGCCGGCGAAACCGCCTTCCCCCCCGGGGGCCGGTGCGGTGGGCTGGAGCGCGTGAACACCACCGACGCGCGCCGCACGACACTGGTCCTGCACCTGGCCGCCAACTCGAACCCCATCTCCGTCAAGGTCTCCGCCGAGACGGTCGCCGACCTCGCACCACGCCTGATCCAGGTGGTCCGCAACGGCCACACGCAGGCCGTGCCCACGGCCGACGGCAAGGAGTTCGTGGTCAACTTCGGCCACGTGGTCGCCGCGCACTTCGAGTGAGCGGCGGCCACGCGGCCGGGCCGGGTCAGTTCTCGAAGACCTTGCGCCACCGCTCGGCCGACGTCAGCTCGGGCAGCGCGTCGCGGTACAGCCGGCGCAGCCGCGGCCACTCCCGGCCGAGCCTGCGGTAGTTGCGCACCGCGCGGGCCATCAGGGTGCGGAACTGCTCCGGGTCGCGCTTGTAGAACGCGACCCCCGTCCCGTCGGCGGTGGACACGGTGGCGCTGTCCAGGTTGCCGAGCAGGAACCACCGGGCGTCGAGCGCGGGCACGTTGAGCTGCGGGCGGTCCCCGGTGGCCGGCTGCGGCGGGCGCAGGTTGTGCAGCACGGACTTCGCCGCGCGCACCGCGATGGCGGCCTTGCGGCTGGTCGGCTGGAGCAGCGCCTCCGCGCGCACGGCGTCGAAGGTGGGCGGGGGGAACTCGCGGGCCGACTCCAGGCGCCGCGCGTCGCTGAACCCGTCGCGCAGGCGGCGCACCTCCGGCAGGGCGGTGCGCAGCGAGTCGAACAGACCCGCCGGCCCGTCCAGGAAGTCCTCCAGCGCCTTCTGCTGCAGCGCCACCGTCGAGTACTCCATGGACAGCAGGTGCCGCAGCGACAGCTTCAACCCGTGCTTCACGATCCACGACCGCACGTCGTACGGGCTGTGCAGCGCCGCCAGGACCAGGCGGTTGCGGGTGTGGAAGTACGCCTGCCAGTCGGTGGAGTCGTTCTTGTCCGTCCACGGCATGTGCCACACCGCCGAGCCCGGCAGCGACACGGTCGGGTAGCCGTGCTCCAGCGCGCGCAGCGAGTACTCCGCGTCGTCCCACTTGATGAACAGCGGCAGCGGGTAGCCGACGCGCTCGATCACCTCGCGCGGGAACAGGCACATCCACCAGCCGTTGTACGTCGCGTCCACCCGGGGGTGCAGCGCCGGGGTCTCGCGCAGGGACGACGTGGCGAAGTCGTGGTCGGTGACCGCACCGGGGGCGGCCCGCCAGAAGCAGGTGCCGAGGTCGACGATCTCGGCGGAGCTGTGCAGGCGCGTGCGCGCCTGGAGGTTGAGCATGTGGCTGCCGACGATGACGGGCTTGGCCGCGGCGCGCGCGAACGCGTTGGAGCGCAGCACCGCCTCCGGTTCGAGCCGGATGTCGTCGTCCATGAGCATGACCTGCTCGACGTCGCTGTTCTCGATCGCCTCGAACATGCCGCGCGTGAAGCCGCCGGAGCCGCCCAGGTTGTCCTGCTCCACGACGGTGAGGCGCGGGCCGAGCACGCGGGCGACCTCGTCGAAGCCGTCGACGGACCGCACCTTCACCGCGCCCTGGTCCGCGACGACGACCTTGCCGACCACGTCGAGGACGGCCGGGTCGCTGCCCAGCGCCGCCAGCGCGGCCACGGCGTCGTGCGGGCGCATGGTGGTGATGGTCACCGCGACGCGCTGCGGCGGCAGCGGCGTGCGCACCGCCCACTCCGCGTCCCGGACGGCCAGCGGCGACTCGTGGGTGAACACGTCGAACCAGATGAACCCGCCGTCCTCGAACGGCTTGAGCGACACCGCGAACTCCAGCGCCGTCCACTCGGACGCGTCCTTCACGAACCGGCCGTCCAGGTGGACGACGTCGCCGCTCGGCTTGGAGCGGTACACGTCGATCCGTCCGGAGCCCCGCACCTCCAGCCGCAGGACGACCTCGCCGACGGCGGTCCAGCGCTTCCAGTAGCTCGCCGGGAAGGCGTTGAAGTAGGTCGCGAACGACACCTTCGCGTGCTCGGGCACGGTCAGCGCGCGACGCGAGTCCACCCGGCAGTGCACGTCCTGCGGCTCGTCCAGGTACATCGGCCGGACATCGAGCGGGTCGTCCTCCCGCGGGAGGACGATCCGGTGCACTGCGTCCACGAGGGTTCCCTCCGGGGGACGGGCCGGCCGGGCCCCACCGCGGGACCCGGCCGGTCGGCTCTGCCACCAACTACAGGTTGTACAGGCGCTTCCAGTTCGAGCGGTCGGTCAGCTCGCCCATCGCCTCGCGGTAGGCCCGCTGCATCTCCGGCGCCTGCCGGTACAGCTCGCGGATCAGTTTCGTGCCCTGCTTGCCGAGGCGGACGGCGAGTTCACGGTCCCGGCGGCGGACCCGCACGCCCTCCTGGGAGGCGTCGGTCACCACGGCGGTGTTGAACAACGACACGTGCCACCAGGCCGAGTCCCCCGAGCTGACCGCGCCCACGTCGTGCACGTTCTTGCCGAGCAACTGGTGCACGATCCGCTTGGCGAGCACCGGGGCGAACAGCTTCGGCGCGGGCGGCGCGCTGATCAGCGGGAGGTCCCCCGAGGCGATGCCGGGCACCTCCGACGCCGGGTGCCGCACGGTCTCCGGGTACTCGGCGCGCAGCTTGCGGATGTCCGCCGCCGCCTGGACGCCGCCGTCGCGCAGGAACTCGGGGCCCTTGAGGAAGTCCTCGATGGCCTTGAGCTGCGTGGCGGCCAGGCCGTACTGCATGCCCACCAGGTAGGTGGCCAACTGGGAGGCCATCGACCGGCAGATCCGCTTCGGGTCGAACCGGCTGTGCAGCGCCGACGTGATCAGGGCGTTGCGCAGGTTGAAGTACCGGTGCCAGTCGTCCCAGTCCTTCCAGTGGAAGTCGGCGTGCCACACGCCGGCACCGGGGAGCGTGACCGTGGCGAACCCGTGGGCCCGCGCGCGGTAGCCGTACTCGATGTCGTCCCACTGGAAGAACAGCGGCAGCGGGTAGCCGATCGCCTTGACGATCTCCGAGGGGATCAGGCAGGACCACCAACCGTTGTACCCGGCGTCCACCCGGCGGTCCTGGACGTTGCGCTTGCCGGTCTCCTCGTCGAAACCGGTGAGGTCGGCGTCGTGCAGCGCGCCCTCCACGACCTGGCCCGGGGCCAGCGTGTCGAGGTTGGCGTACTCCGCGCCCACGTGCAGGTGGTTCGGGTGGAGCAGGTAGAGCATCTGGCCGCCGACGATGACCGGCTGCGCCGTGCGGTTGGCGAACGCGGTCGTGCGGATCACGATCTCCGGCTCGCACAGCACGTCGTCGTCCATGAACAGGACGTTGGCGTGCTCGGCGCCGCCCAGCTCGGTGACCTCGTACAGGCCGCGGGTGAAGCCGCCCGCGCCACCGAGGTTCGGCTGGCGGATGTAGCGCAGCTTGTCCCCGAGCGCGGCGGCGACCTCGGCGAACCGGGGGCGCGACTCGACCGCGTCGGTGCCCTGGTCGACCACGTAGACCGCGTCGACCAGGGCCAGGGGCTCCTGGTCGGACGCGAGGGCCGCCATCGTGTTGAGGCAGTCCTCGACCCGGTTGAAGGTGCAGATCACGACCGCGGTGGGGCGGACCTTCGCCGGCGGCGCGACCGTCCACCGGGCGTCCTCGACCACCAGCTGGCCCTCACCCGTGGTGAGGTCGAACCAGAGGCCGCCGCCGTCGGTGAACTTGTCGATCTTCGCCGTCAGGGTGACGACCTGCCGGGTCACGTCCGCGACCTGCTCGGCCGCGACCGTGCGGGACTCGCCCTCGGCGTCGGAGGCGACGACCGCCACGGTGCCGGAGCCCGTCAGCGTGACGCTCAGCTCCACCTCGGGGCTCACGCACCACCGCTGCCAGTAGGTGGCGGGGAACCGGCCGAAGTAGGTGTTCATCGAGACGACCGCGTGCGGGTGCAGCACGAGGCGGTGCCGCTCGCGATCGGCCACCCCCCGGGAGACCTCGGCGTAGAGGTCCTCCGAGACGATCGGCGACGGGCCGGCGAACAGCCCGCGCTGGGCCAGGAGTTTCTCCGGAGCCTCGTGCTCGACGAGGGTCGAGTTGCCCGACATTGCTACTCAGTCCTCCAGCGAACCGTCCAGCGCCCGACCGGAGGTCAGGTGCGGGACGATCTTGTTGTCGAACACACTCAGCGCCGAACCGATCGCCATGTGCATGTCCAGGTACTTGTAGGTGCCCAGCCGGCCACCGAAGACGACGTTACGCTCGGCGGCTTCCACGCGCGCGAGTTCGCGGTACCGCTCCAGCTTGGCCCGGTCCTCGGCGGTGTTGATCGGGTAGTACGGTTCGTCGTCCTTCTCGGCCGCGCGGGAGAACTCGCGCACGATGACCGTCTTGTCCGACGGGTACTCGCGCTCCGGGTGGAAGTGCCGGAACTCGTGGATGCGGGTGTAGGGGACGTCCGCGTCGTTGTAGTTCATCACCGGGGTGCCCTGGAAGTCGCCGACCGGCAGGACCTCCTGCTCGAAGTCGAGCGTCCGCCAGCCCAGCCAGCCCTCGCTGTAGTCGAAGTACCGGTCGAGCGGGCCGGTGTACACGATCGGGGTGCCGGCCGGGATCTCGTCGCGGATGTCGAAGAAGTCGGTGTCGAGGCGGACCTCGATGTTCGGGTGATCCGCCATCTTCTCCAGCCACGCGGTGTAGCCGTCGACCGGCAGACCCTCGTAGGTGTCGTTGAAGTAGCGGTTGTCGAACGTGTAGCGGACCGGGAGGCGGCTGATGACCGCGGCGGGCAGTTCCCGGGGGTCGGTCTGCCACTGCTTCGCGGTGTAGTCGCGGACGAACGCCTCGTACAGCGGGCGCCCGATCAGGGAGATCGCCTTCTCCTCCAGGTTCTTCGCGTCCTTGGAGTCGATCTCGGAGGCGTGCTCGGCCACCCACGCGCGGGCTTCCGACGGCGACAGGTAGCGGCCGACGAACTGGGCGATCAGCCCGAGGCCCATCGGGAACTGGTACGCCTGGCCGTCGTGCATCGCGAAGACGCGGTGCTGGTAACCGGTGAATTCGGTGAACTGGTTGACGTACTCCCAGACACGCTTGTTGGAGGTGTGGAAGAGGTGCGCGCCGTACCGGTGCACCTCGATCCCGGTCTCCGGTTCGGCCTCCGAGTAGGCGTTGCCGCCCAGGTGGGACCGACGCTCGACCACGAGCACGCGCTTGCCGAGTTGGGAGGCGGTGCGTTCGGCGACCGTCAGGCCGAAGAATCCGGAACCGACGACGATCAGGTCAAATCCAGCGTAGCTCACAGCGCCGAAGGTTACCCGCACAGGTGAACCGCCAAGCAGTCAGGGCTTGACGTCGACGAGCCGGTCCTCGGCTGCCGAGAGACGTCTGTCGAGTTCGCCGCGGACCTGCTCCAGCTCGCAGCGCAGGAGCGCGATCTCCTCCACCGTGGTGCGTACTTCCTCCTCCAGGTGACCCACTTCGCTGCTCAGCTGGAGGACGACGAACAGCAGGACGAACGCCGCGACGGCGAACAGGAGGTTGGCCGCCAGCTGGATGCCGGTGAGATCCGCGAGGAAGGTGGGCAAGCCGGGGACGCCGGCGAAGACGACGACGCCGAGGGCGACCAGGAGCCACATCCCGGCGTACTTCTCCCGGAGCTTGCGCCGCCGCATCATCTCGACCACCACGACGAGCACGCTCACCGCGGCCAACAAGCTCAACAACCGCCACTCGGGCACGGCGGACCTCCTAGACGGATTCGGCGGCGTTCTGCTTGGGCCTCCGCCGCATCAGGGCGAGCAGGAGCGCCAAGGACGCGCGCAACAGGTAGACGGCGGACTTCACCGGCGAGGTGCTCGGGGTGCCGCCGGCGCGGACCCGCATGGCGACGGGCACCTGGCGGACCGTCAGGTCGGCCCGGACCGCCATGACGAGCGACTCCAGCGTGTCACCCAGGTACTCGGCCGGGTAGTGGTGTGCGAACAGCCGGACGGCACGCGGTCCCGCCGCCTTGAAACCCGACGTCACGTCGGTGAGCTTGGTCTTGGCCAGCATCGACAGGACCACGGAGAAGACCTTCATGGCCCACCGGCGGGGGCCGCGCGCCCGGTACTCGCCCTTGCCGGCGAAGCGCGCCCCGATGACCAGGTCGGCGTGGTCGAGCGCGCGGAGCAGCTCGGGCACCTCGGCCGGGTTGTGCTGCCCGTCGGCGTCGACCTGCACGACGACGTCGTACCCGTGGCGCACCGCGTACCGGAACCCGGTGCGCATCGCGCCGCCCACGCCGAGGTTCACCGCGAGCCGGGCGACGGCGGCGCCGCTCTCGCGGGCGCGCGGAGAGGTGGCGTCCGTGGAACCGTCGTCCACCACCAGCACACCGACGTCGGGCAGGGCGGCCTTCACCTCGGCCACGACCTTCTCGATGTTGTGCTCTTCGTTGAGGGCGGGCAACACGATCAGCACCCGGCGCAAGTCGGCCCAGTAAGACACGGGCAGAGCCTAACGAGTCACCGTAACCGGCCTGGTCCCAGGTCGCAGTACGAAGAGGGTGGCCAGCGCCGCGCCCACGGTGGGCGCGATGACGAGGCCCGCCACGGCGCGGGCGACGATGCCCCCGGGCCAGGCGAGCAGGACGACGACGCTCAGCCCGGCGACCACCGCCCACAGCACGAGCACCAGGTCGCCGCGGGTGCGGGCGACGAGCACACCGGCCAGCAGCATGACGGCGCCGACCAGCACGGACGACCACACGAGGCCCGCGACGGCCCACCCGGCGACCACGTACTGCGAGCCGAACAGCAGCCGCACCGCCCACGGGCCGAGCAGCCAGCCGACCCCGGCGCCGGCCAGGGCGACGGCGAACGCGCCGGCCGAGCCCTTGACCAGCAGGCCGCGCAACCTCCGCCGGCCGGCCTCGTCCCGGGACAGCCGCACGACGGTGGGCACCGCCATCGCCTGGACGGGGGACAGCAGCAGCAGGGGCAGCCGGGCGACGGTGAGCGCGAAGAACAGGCCGCCGAGCACCTCCGCGTCCCCCGGCGCGGCGAACAGCTTCACGATCGCCGGGTAGCCGGTGAGCACGCTCGCGGTCAGCGCGGCGCCGAGCATCAGCACGAGGATGCGCCGGGCCACGCGGCCCCACGGCTCCGCGCCGTGACCGCGGTCGTACAAGGACGACGAGAGGCGGCCGAAGGGCAGGAACGCGAACGACCCCGCCGCCACGGCGACCGCGAGCGGCACGAGGCCGTTCATCCCGAGCAGCGCCGCGCCGCCGAACAGCACCAGCCGGATCAGCGCCTCGGCGACGACCAGCGCCCCGTACGGCTTGTGCCGGTGGCTGCCGACGAGCAGGCCCCGCGTGCCGAACAGCAGCGCGAACCCGAGGCTGCCGACCAGCGAGACGACGGCGAGCCCGGCGTGCTCGCCGAACAGCCGGCCGCTGACCGGCGGGAGCAGCGTGCACAGGCCGAAGACCCCCACGGCCGCGGCCGCGACGACGACCGTGCGGCCGGCCGCCGCACCGGCGCGCCCGCCGGCCACGTGGGCGACGGCCGCCAGCCGGGAGACCTCCTGCTCGACGGGGGACAGGGTGCTGCCCACGCCGAAGACGAGTCCCCAGAAGGTCAGGAAGACGGCGGAGTCCGCAGGGCTCAGGACCCGGCCGGCGATGATGAGGATCGGGTAGCCGAGCCCCGCGGCGATGAGGACGGCGATCCCGACGACGCCGAGCGAGCGGCCCGCGGGCCGCTCGCTCACCTGCCCTGCCCCCTCGTGGCCAGTGCCTTGCGGGCGGTCAGGACCAGACCGCGGAGGACACCGGAGCCGAAGCAGGCGGCGAAGAGCGGCATGAGCCGGGCGACCGCCCCGGCCTGCGAGGCGGTCGCGCCGGACTTGCGGGACACCGCGCCCGCCGCGGCCGACCCGGCGGCCAGGAGGGCGAGCGCGGTCTTGGGCCGCTTCACCAGGACGACCAGGCCGGCCAGGCCGACGCCGCCGGCCACGAACGCCGCGGTGCGCGCCGGACCGGGCGAGTCCAGGTAGCCGTCCACGAAGGTGGTGCCGCGGAAGTAGGCGTGCCGGACGAACTTCTTCAGCGAGTCGCGGCTGTGGTAGGTCGCGGAGAAGTCGGGGCTCAGGTGGATGCGCTCGCGCTCGGCGACCCACCGGAGCATCCGCGTGTCGTCGCTCGCCAGCCGCACGTCCTCGAACAGCGACGAGAACGACGAGGCGGCCTCGACGAGCATGGCGCGCGGAGCGCAGAAGAAACCCGTGCCCTTGGGGAAGAGGTCGAACTCCTCCGCGCCGAACGACACCGGGCGGGGGTCGGCGAGGTAACGGCGCCAGGCGACGGCCACGAGGCCGGCCCAGAAGCCGCCGTAGGGGTTGCCCGCCGACTGGACGTTCACGTGCCCGTTCCAGACCACGCGCTCCGGGTGCTCGCGCAGCTGCTGCTTGAGGTGCACGAGCGCCTCCGGGTCGATCAGCACCCGGCTGTCGAGCAGGAGGACGCGCTCGCCGCGCGCTGCCTCGATGCCCGCCTGCCGGGCCGCGAAGCGACCGCGGTTGGGCTGGGTCAGGACGGTGACCCCGGTGCGCGCCAGGCGCTGCGGCGTCTCGTCCGTGCTGCCGTCGTCGACGACGAGGATCTCAGCGGGCCAGGCTGCCTTGTCCAGCGCGATCCGCAACGCCTCGATCGATTTCTCGATCCAGTCCTGCTCGTTGAAGACCGGCATCACAACGCTGAGGCCGGGACCGCTGTCGAGGGATTTGCTCCGGCTCGTCACAGCTGACAGTATCCAGGCGGCCCATCGATCCCAAGCCTCAGGGGTCCACTCCGTGATCGCCTTCATCGCAGGCACCACCGCTGAACTCATCAAGGTGGCGCCCGTCTACCACGCCTTGGTCGCCCGGGGCACGAAACCACTGCTGTGGTTCACCGCGCAGCACGTCGACGAGGTCGCCGACACCCTGGAGGACCTGCGGCTGCCCGAGCCCGACCTGTGGTTGGTGCCGCGCAACCGCGCTCGGAACCTGGAGACGCCGTCGCACGTCCCCGGCTGGGCGCTGTCCGTGGCCCGGACCGCGCTGAACCAGCGCAAGCAGATGCGCGCGGCACTGGCGTCCGACGGCAGGCCGGGCCTGGTGGTCGTGCACGGCGACACCTTCACCACCCCGTACGGCTCGTTCGTCGCGCGCCGCCTCCTGGGTGCCCGCGTGGCCCACGTCGAGGCAGGCATGCGCAGCGGCAGCCTGCTCAGCCCGCTGCCCGAGGAGCTGAACCGGCGGATCGCGTCGAAGCTGACCGACATCCACTTCGCGCCGAGCGACAACGAGGTCCACAACCTGCGCCGCGCGCGCGGCGTGGTCGTGGACACCGGTGCGAACACGGTGATCGACGCGATGCGCCTGGCGATCGACTCGACCACCGAGGACGACCTGCCTCCGGAGTTCGGCCTCGCCACCCTGCACCGGTTCGAGCTGGTGCAGCGCGCGGACAAGTTCCGCGAGGCCTTGGAGCTGCTGCGCAAGGCCTCGGAGCGGACGCCGATGCTGTACTTGGCGGGCGCGCCGGAGCGCGAGCGCATCGAGCGGCACGGCTGGGCCGACCTGTTCGACGGCGAGCGGTTCATCATGCGCCCCAAGCGCCGCTACCTGGAGTTCCTGCCGATCCTGGCGCGCGCGAAGTTCGTGGTCACCGACTCCGGCGGCCTCCAGCAGGAGTGCGCGTACCTGGGCATGCCGTGCGCGATCCACCGCGAGCGCACCGAGACCAAGCAGGGCTTGGGCGAGAACATCGTGCTGACCGGGATGCGGTCGGACAAGCTGGCGAAGTTCCTCGACGAGCACGAGACGCTGCGTCGCCCGTCCGTGATGGAGAAGTACCACCCGAGCCAGGTCATCGTCGACACGCTGGCGCAGCTCGGTTACGTCTGACCGACGCACCCTCCCGGTGCGGAACGGCCCGAGGTGGTGTCACCACCTCGGGCCGTCGTCGTTCCGGGGGCCGCCCCCGTCAGGAGTCCGCGAGGGCGTCGTCCACCAGTTCGTAGACCGCCGCGTCCGGGTTCGAGTAGACCTTCCGCATCTGCGGCATGTCCTCGATGTCCTCCAGGCCCGGCGCCGGCTTCATCTCGGCGCGCACCAGGCCGCGCCCGACCAGGAAGTACTTCACGCCCAGCTCGCGGATCGCCTCGCGCACCGACGGGTCGGTGTCGATCTCCTGGAGGTGCCACGTGAGCCGGCCGGCGTCGCTCTCCTCGGTGGCGCCGTAGAAGGTCCACTCGACGGGCTTGACCCCCGCGAGGGCGTACATCCACACCGAGCCGTCGAGCCGGTCGTTCATCACGGGCTTGCCCTCGGAGTGCTCCGCGAGCCACCGGTAGGCGTCGCGCTCCCCCGGCAGGACCGTCGGCCCGCTCTTGTTGGACTGCGCGAGGCGCTCGGAGTTGCGGCCGATGTACGCGCCCTTGCCGAGCACGCCCAGCACGGCGACCGCCACCAGGGCGACGGCCACGGGCACCGCGAACGCCGCCCGGGCGGCGCCGACCCGCGACGAGGCGCGTTCCGAGGCGGACCGGGCGAGCGTCCACACGAGTTCGCCCACGCCGAGCGCGCCGGCCAGCGGCAGGAGGGCCGCGAACCGCCACGCGTCGTTGTAGAAGGGGCCGGTGACGAGGTCGACGAAGTCGTTGTCCAGCGAGGCGCAGGCGGCGTAGACGGCGCCGAAGACGACGTAGGTCGCGACCACCCACGGCATCCGGCGGTGCAGCACCATCAGCACCACGCCGGCGCACGCGGCGGCGCCGAGGAACCACTGGGGGAACCCGGTGACCGGGGAGAACAGCGCCACCTGGCCGAAACCTTCGACGGGGGTGGCGAACTCGGCCCACTGCGCCGCGGTCACGCCGGCCGACGGGCCGAACGCGGGCAGCACGATGGGGACCACCGCCAGCACCGCCAGCACCGCCGTGACGGCGAGGGGCAGCGCGCTCCGCCTCCAGTCCACCGGCTCCAGCCGGACGGCCAGGAACACGAGCAGGATCACCGCGTAGACGGCGACGACGAAGGCCAGGCTGGTGTGCAGGCCGACGAGACCCGCGAGGGCGAGGGCGACGGCGAGCGGTCCGGTGAGGCCGCGGTCGGTGAAGATCCTGCGGGCCAGCGCGAGGGTGGCGGGCACCAGGGCGACACCGGCGACGAACGGCCACAGCGGACCGCGCCACAGGGAGTCGTACGGGAACGCGGTGAACCAGGTGGAGACCGCGGCGGCGACGGCGGCGGTCAGCGGCGGCATCCGCCAGGCGAGCGCGAGGGCCGCGATGCCGAGGGGCCACGCGATGACGACGGACAGCACCGCGAGGTTCAGCAGCTGCGGCATCGCCGCGACGCCGTCCAGCATCGGCGCGAGCAGCGCGTGGTACGTGTTGGGGTAGAAGTAGTCGACCTTGCCCGGCAGGTTCGCGGTGGGCGCCAGCGAGGCGGGCAACGAGTCCTCGTGCTCCGAGATCCAGCGGATCGCGTTGCCGTGGTACGGGGCGTCCCAGTCCTGGTTGATGGTGGCGAGGCTCCAGCCGAGGCCGCGCATGAAGGTCACCACCCCGACCGCCATGCCCGCCACGACGCCCGCCAGGACGAGCAGGTTGTCGCGCAGCGGACGCGGGGCGGCGTCGGTCCCGGCGGACGTGCCGTCCGACGCGGCCGAGCCGTGCCCGGCGGCGTCGTCACCCGTGGCGGGAGCGGCGGCGGAGCCCGCCTTCCGGCGGGCGACCAGCCAGGTCGGGACGCCCACCACGAGCGCCAGGACCGCGAACCACAGGACGACGTTCAGCAGGTCCCAGGGGATGCCGAGCCGGCCCAGCACGACCGTGCCGATCGAGATGCCGCCGAACGTCAGCACCGGCGCGGCGGCGGCGAGGGTCCACCCTCTCAGCCGCAGGGTCAGGCCCAGGGCGAGCCCCGGCAGCCAGAAAGCGAGTACTACCAGTGCACCCATGAGAGCGTTCGATCCCCAGTCGGTGGAATGGCGGGAGGCGGCTCGGCTCGCGGTGCCGGCACCGGTGTCACGTGAAGGGACCGGGACGGCGCGGTGTCGCGGAAGGACCCGGTGGGGGCGGGCGCGGACGCCGGCCCCGGCACGCTTCCGCCGCGGTGGAAGCCGGTGAGCCGCCGATCCGCTCTTCCCCGTCGTACCCGGGGGAGGGCGGCACCGGGCATCGGTGCCCGGGTGACGGCGGACTGGCTCACGATGGTGGAGATTACACTCGGTCGGGTTCGCAGCCGCGCGCGGCTGAGCTGGTTCCAGCCTAGAGGGAAGCGACTTCCGGTGATTTCTTTCATCGTGGGCACCACCGCGGAGCTGATCAAGATCGCTCCGGTGCACCACGCGCTCGTCGCCCGTGGCGCCACGCCGCAGTTGTGGTTCACCGCGCAGCACGTGGACGAGGTCGCGGACACCCTGAAGGACCTCGGGCTGTCCAAGCCCGACGTCTGGCTCGTGCCGGAGCGGAGCGCGCGCAACCTGGAGCGGCCCGCGCAGGTGCCCCGCTGGGCGGCCTCCGTGGCCAGGTCCGTGGCCGGGCGGCGCAAGGAGCTCCGGGCCGCGCTGGAGTCGGACGGCAAGCCGGGTGTGGTCGTCGTTCACGGCGACACGTTCACCACGCCCTACGGCTCGCTGATCGGCCGCATCCTGGGCGCCCGCGTCGCGCACGTCGAGGCCGGCACGCGCAGCGGCAGCCTGCTCAGCCCGCTGCCCGAGGAGGCCAACCGGCGCCTCGCCGCCCGCCTGGTCGACATCCACTTCGCCCCGACGCCCCGCGAGGTGCGCAACCTGCGCCGCGCGCGCGGCGTGGTGGTCGACACCGGCGCCAACACGGTCATCGACGCGCTCAGGCTCGCCAAGGAGGGCGGCCGGGCGCCGTACGACCTGCCCGCCGAGTTCGGCCTGGTGACGCTGCACCGGTTCGAGCTCCTCCAGCGACCGGAGAAGTTCCGGGAGGTGCTCCAGGTCCTGAAGGGGGCGAGCGAGAAGACCCCGCTGCTGTACCTGGTCGGCGCCCACGAGCGCGAGCGCCTCGATGCCCTCGGCCTGAACGGGCTGTTCGACGACGAGCGCTTCGTGCTGCGGCCGAAGCTGCGCTACCTGGAGTTCCTGCCGCTGCTGACGCGGGCGGAGTTCGTCGTCACCGACTCCGGCGGGCTCCAGGAGGAGGGCGCCTACCTCGGCATGCCGTGCGCCATCCACCGCGAGCGGACCGAGCGGCACCAGGGACTCGGGCAGAACATCGTGCTGACCGGGATGCGCGCGGACAAGCTGGAGGAGTTCCTCGCCGAGCACGAGACGCTGCGACGTCCGTCCATGATGGACCAGTACCACCCGAGCGAGGTCATCGCGGACACCCTGGACCGGCTCGGCTACGTGTGACCCCGCCGCACCGCGGACAGGAGGGGCGTCCCGGGCGGGACGCCCCCTCCGTCGTCGGGTGTCGGATCAGCCCCGCCGGGCGTCGACCAGGCGGTCGGCGTGCACGGCCGCGACGGCCCGGTGCGACGGGAGGATGCGGCGGCGCTCGTCGTCCGCGTCGCCCTTGCCCGCGACCAGGTCCAGGAAGCGGTCCAACTGGGTCGCCAGCGGCTCGCGGGCGGTGACCAGCTCCGGGATCTCGATCACCGTCTGCTGGCGGTAGCCGCGGCCCTCGGGGTCCGAGTCGTGCGAGATGTGCCGGTAGATGGTCACGTCGCGGCGCAGCAGGTCGACCTCGATGGTGCGCTCGAGCTCCTGGATCGTCAGGGACCGCACCTTGCGCTGCCCGAGCCTGCTGGCCGAGATCGTGGCGATCCCGCCGGCGGGGAAGGTGAGCAGCGCGTCCACCACGTCCTCGGCGCCCGGGACGGACTGGGGGTGGAACTGGGCGATGCCGGCGGCGACCCGCTCGGGCTCGGCGCCGCCGAAGCACTGGACCGCCAGGTCGACGTCGTGCACCAGCAGGTCCCACGCGACCCCGGTGCGGATGCGCGGCGCGTAGGGCGAGTGCCGCGCGGCGGAGACGTAGACCGGCTCCTCCAGCATGCCGAGGGCGGTCATGACGGCCGGGTTGTAGCGCTCCAGCAGGCCGCACACGACCGGCAGGCCCTTCGACTCGGCGAGTGCCAGGACCTCCTCGGTCTGCGGGAGGCTCGCGCACACCGGCTTCTCCACCAGCAGCGGCTTGCCCTTCTCCAGCACCTCCAGGGCGAGGCCGTGGTGGCTCTCGGTGCTCGACGCGAGGACCACCGCGTCGATCCCGTCGAGGTCGCCCATCTCCGGCGACCACGTCGTGTCGTACTTGCCGGCGACGGTCCGGCCGATCTCCTCGCGCGGGTCGACGATCAGCGCGAGTTCGCAGCGCTCGCTCTGGGCGATGACCCGGGCGTGCAGCGATCCCATCGAGCCGACGCCGACGACGGCGATCCGCGGCAGCGCGCTCATGCTCCCAGCACCTCCCGGACGGTGGTGACGATCGTGTCGAGGTCGGCCTCGGTGAGCTTGGGGTGCACGGGCAGCGACAGCGCCTGGCGGGCGACCCGCTCGGCGACCGGCACGTCCGAGGCGATGACGTTCGGGTTGTCCCGGTAGCAGTCGTAGTCGAACACCGCCTTCGGGTAGTAGATCCCGTTGCCGATGCCCTTCTCGGTGAGCTTCGCCGCGAACTCGTCGCGGCCGACCGCGGCGTCGTCCGTGACGAGCACGGTGTACTGGTGCCACACGTGGGTGCGACCGGGCAGGACCGGGGGCACGCGCAGGCCGGTGATGTCGGCCAGGCCCTTCGACAGCGCCTCGGCGTTGCGCCGGCGGGCGTCGGTGATGGTCTCCAGCTGTTCGAGCTGGGGGATGCCGATGGCCGCGTGCACGTCGGTCATCCGGTAGTTGTGGCCGGCGACCTCGTACTGGTAGCGCTGCCGCATCCCCTGGTTGCGCAGCACCCGCAGCCGGTCGGCGAGCACGTCGTCACCGGTGGTGATGACGCCGCCCTCGGCGGTGGTGATGTTCTTGGTCGCGTAGAGCGAGAAGCAGCCGAGCCCGTAGCTCCCCGCCGCGCGGCCCTCGTAGGTGGCCCCGACGGCCTGCGCGGCGTCCTCGACGATGGCGAGCCCGTGCTGCTCCGCCAGCGGGACCAGCGCGCCCATGTCGGCCATCTGCCCGTAGAGGTGCACGGGCATCAGGACCTTGGTGCGCGGGGTCACGGCCGCGGCGACCGCCGCCGGGTCGAGGCAGAAGTCGTCGTCGCGGATGTCCGCGAAGCGCGCGGTCGCACCCGCCTCCAGGATCGCGTTGAGCGTGGCGACGAAGGTGAACGGCGAGGTGACCACCTCGTCACCCGGCTGGAGGTCGAGCACCTGGAGGCTGGCCACCAGGGCGGTCGTCCCGTTGTTCACGGCGACCGCGTGCGGCACGCCCGCGACCCCGGTGAACGCGTCCTCGAACCGCTTGACCATCGGTCCCTGCGCGATCGCTCCCGACCGCAGCACTTGGAGGACCAACTGCTCGGCGGCAGCTACGTCAACGACAGTAATCGGGATCATGCAGCGCTCTCTCGCCTTCACGAAGCCACACCCGCGGACCCCGGTAGAGTGCTGCGCGGCCCGCATTGCGCCGCCACGGTACCCCGTACCGACCCGCGGCCACCGGCGCGGACCACATCCCGATCAGGACGGACGTCTGTGGTCAACCACATTCACCCCACCGCGGTAGTAGGCGCAGGTGTGGAACTCGGGGACGGCATCACCATCGGCCCGGGGGCCGTCGTCCTCGGCCCCGCGGTCGTCGAGGACGGCTGCTGGATCGGCCCCCACTGCGTGATCGGCACGCCGCCCGAGATCACCTCGGAACCGCACAACCGGGCGTGGGACGGTGAACTCGCCCACGCGGGCGTGCACCTCGGCGAGGGCGTCACGGTGCGCGAGCTGAGCACCGTCCACCAGGGCAGCCACCGGCCCACCTCGATCGGCGCGGGCACGTGGCTGCTGAACCGCGCGTACGTCGCGCACGACTGCGCGGTGGGAGCCGGGGTGACGCTGTCGGCGGGCGTGTCGCTCGGCGGGCACGTCCGGGTGGGCGACGGCGTGAACCTGGGCATGAACGCGGTCGTGCACCAGCGCCGCGTCGTGGGCCCGCTCTCGATGGTGGGCATGGGCGCGGTCGTGTCGCGGGACGTGCCCCCGTTCGCGAAGGCGTTCGGCGGGCCGGTGCGGCTGCGGGGCGTCAACGCGGTCGGGATGAGCCGCGCGGGGTTCGGCGAGGCGGCGATCCGCGCGCTGGCGGACGCCTACGCCCGGTCCGAGGTGCCCGCCGACCTGCCCGAGGAGCTGCGGGAGGCGTTCGCGTGGTGGGCCGAGGCGGAACCGGCCAAGCCGCTCGCCGCGGCCCACCACGCCTGAGCGGTCGTCAGAACCAGCGCTCCAGCACCTGCGCCACCCCGTCCTCCGCACTGCTCGCGGTGACCTCGTCGGCCACCGCGAGCGCGTCGGCGTGGCCGTTGGCCATCGCGACGCCGTGGCCCGCCCACCTGAGCATCGGCACGTCGTTGGGCATGTCGCCGAAGGCGAGCACGTCGGCGGCGGCGACGCCCAGGCGGTCGGCGACCGCGGCGAGCCCGGTGGCCTTGGTCACGCCGGGCGCGGCGAACTCCAGCAGGCCCTCGTCGGTCGACCAGGTCATCGCGACCGAGTCCCCGACGAGCGGGCCGGCCGCGCGCGCCATCTCGTCCGACGTCATCCCGGGATGCCTGACCAGCAGTTTCACCGCGGGCTTGCCGAGCAGCTGGGCGCGCTGGTGGCCGGGCAGCGGCTGCGCGCCCTCCTCCCACGGGTGCAGGTAGCGCTCGTCGGCGATGAACTCCGCCCTGCCCGGGTCGCGGGCGCTCCCGCCGAGCCGCTCGGAGGCCATGGAGCAGCCGGGGAGCGCCTCGTCGAGCACCGCCGCGAGGTCGGTGAGCTGCACGGGCGTGAGCAGCTCGGCCGAGACGACGCGGTCGGCGCCGATGTCGTAGAGCACCGCCCCGTTGGAGCACACGGCGTACCCGGTCAGGCCGGCCGCGTCGGCGACGACCGGCACCCAGCGCGGTGGGCGGCCGGTGGACAGGACGAACGGGACGCCCTCCGCGAGCACGCGACCGACCGTGGCGGCGGTGCGGGGGCTCACCCCGCCGAGGGGGGTGAGCAGGGTGCCGTCGACGTCGGATGCCACAAGGGATGGTCTCTGCACACCCCCCATGGTGCCCGTCGGATACCGTCGCGAGGTGCGCACTGGGATTGTGATCCTGCCCGAACACCGCTGGTGGATGGCCGAGCACAAGTGGAAGGCCGCCGAGGAGTACGGCTTCCACCACGCCTGGACCTACGACCACATGGGGTGGCGGTCGCTGGTGGACGGACCGTGGTTCGGCGCCGTGCCGACGCTCGCCGCGGCGGCCGCGGCGACCTCCCGCATCCGCCTGGGCACCTACGTCGCGTCGCCGAACTTCCGCCACCCGGTGCCGTTCGCGCGGGACCTGCTGGCCCTGGACGACCAGTCCGACGGTCGCTTCACGCTCGGCGTCGGCGCGGGCGGGTCCGGGTACGACACGCAGGTCATGGGCAACGAGCCACCGCGCAGCAGGCAGCACCGGTTCGAGGAGTTCGTGGGTGCGCTGGACCTGCTGCTGTCGCAGGACCGGACCTCGTTCAGCGGTGACTACTACGAGATCCACGACGCCCGCGGCCACCCGGGCTGCGTGCAGCGACCCCGGCTGCCGTTCGTGGTGGCCGCCAACGGGCCGAAGGCGATGGGGGTCGCCGCGAAGTACGGCACGGGGTGGGTCACCACCGGGCCGGAGACCGAGGACGAGGGCGCGTGGTGGCGTGGCGTGGCCGACATCACGGAGCGGTTCCGCGAAGTGCTCGCCGGGATCGGCCGGGCCAAGGAGTCGGTCGACTTCCACCTCAACGCCGACTCCTGCCCGGTGTACTCGCTGAGCAGCGTCGAGCACTTCCGCGACGTGGCCGGTCGTGCGCGCGAACTCGGGTTCACCGACCTGAACGTGCACTGGCCGCGCTCGGAGGGCGTGTACGCGGGCAGCGAGGCGGTGCTGGAGCGGGTCGCCTCCGACGTGCTGCCGGAACTCGTGGGCGGATAGCGTCTCCGCCGTGCGACGAGTCGTGGTGATCGGTGGCGGGATCGTCGGCCTGGCGACCGCCCGGGAGCTGGTGCGGCGCGGTCACGAGGTGGTGGTCCTGGAGAAGGAGCGGCGCTGGGCCGCGCACCAGACCGGGCACAACAGCAACGTGGTGCACGCCGGGCTCTACTACCGGCCGGGGTCGCTGAAGGCGCGGATGTCCGTGGCGGGCAACGCCTCGATCGTGGCCTACGCGCGGGAGCGCGGCGTGCCGGTGGAGGTGTGCGGCAAGCTGGTCGTCGCCACGTCGGCCGACGAGCTGCCCCGGCTGGAGGCGCTGGCCGAGCGGGCGACCGCGAACGGCGTGCCGGCGCGGCGGGTGTCCGCGGCCGAGGCGCGCGAGTACGAGCCGGAGGTCGCCGCGGTCGCCGCGCTGCGCGTGGAGAGCACCGGCGTCATCGACTTCCCCGCCGTGTGCGACGCGCTGGTGCGCGAGCTGGGCGAGCAGGACCTGCGGCCGGGCACGCCCGCGCTGGGCATCCGGCGGGCCCTGTCGGGCGGCGGCGTCGAGGTCGCCACGCCGAGCGACGTGGTGCGGGCGGACGCGCTGGTGAACTGCGCGGGCCTGCACAGCGACCGGGTGGCGCGGCTGGCGGGCGTGGAGCCGTCCGCGACGATCGTGCCGTTCCGCGGCGAGTACTACGAGCTGCGGCCCGACCGGAGGCACCTGGTGCGCGGCCTGGTCTACCCGGTGCCGGACCCGGCGCTGCCGTTCCTGGGCGTGCACCTGACCCGGATGCTCGACGGCAGCGTGCACGCCGGGCCGAACGCGGTGCTCGCGCTGCACCGCGAGGGATACCGGTGGCGGGACGTCTCGCTCCGCGACGTGCTCGACGTGGCCCGGTTCCCCGGCACGTGGGAGCTGGCGCGCCGGTTCGCCCGCACCGGCGCCGAGGAGGTGCTGCGGTCGCTGTCGCGGCGGCGGTTCGCGGCGAGCCTGGCCCGGCTGGTGCCCGCGGTCGGCGAGGACGACCTGGTGCGCGCCGGGGCGGGTGTGCGGGCGCAGGCGATGCGCGCCGACGGGTCGCTGGTCGACGACTTCCTGATCGACACCGCGCCGCGGCAGGTGCACGTGCTCAACGCGCCCTCGCCCGCCGCGACGTCGGCCCTGGAGATCGGCCGGCACGTGGCCGACACGGTGCTTTCCACGGTTGAGTGACCCCGATCGGGCAAGACCACCGGCACGTGGTGATAATCCGGTGTTTCGCGATCGCCACCCTGGAGATGCCCATGCGCACCCTTGCCCACAGCGAGTACCTCGCCATGCGGCGTTTCCCGGCGCTCGACGGCATGCGCGCCATCGCGGCCGCCATGGTGGTCTTCTTCCACTATGCCGGCCCGACCTGGGTGTCGCTGAACGGCTGGATCGGCGTGCACATGTTCTTCGTGCTGTCCGGCTACCTGATCACCACGCTGGCCGTGCGCGAGCAGGACCGCACCGGGCGGCTGTCGATCCGCGACTTCTACCTGCGGCGGCTGTTCCGCATCATGCCCGTCTACTACGTGGTGCTGGCCCTGGTCGTGGTGTTCGCGCTGGTCCGCGACGAGTTCGTGACGAGCGGGCTGGCCGGTGTGCTCCCCGAGTACCTGACCTTCACCAACGAGTGGGCGCCACCCGGTCAGGTGTTCGGCCAGTCCTGGACCCTGGGTGTCGAGCAGAAGTTCTACGTCGTGTGGCCCCTTCTGCTGACGGCGCTCGGCGCGCTGGCGCTGGCCTGGCGGGCGTCCGCGACCGTCGGGCTGCTCGGGTTGGCCGTGATCGGCCACTTCGCGATGCCGCCGCAGTTCAGCTCGGCCGCCTACTACATGATCCTGTTCGGCTGCCTGCTGGCGTTCGTGCTGCACAGCCCCAAGGGGTTCGCGGTGCTCCGCCCGTTCACGCACCCGCTGGCGGCGATCCCCGTCGTGGCCGCGCTGGTCCTGATCCAGGTGAACATGGACGTGCTGGGCGTCCCCGCCGGCGGCCTCCCCGCGGTCGCCGGGTACGGCGTCGCCGTGGCCCTGCTGGTGGTGTCGACGCTGCGGCCGGGCCCGGTGCAGCGGGCGCTGTCGATCGCCCCGATGCGGTTCGTCGGCGAGCGGTCGTACTCCCTCTACCTCGTCCAGGGGATCGCCGGGACCGTCGTGATGCTGAGCGTGCCCGCCTTCGGGGCGCACCGGACCGCGACCGGTGTCGCCGTGACGATCGTGTCGCTGCTGATGGCCGACCTGCTGTTCCGGTGGGTCGAGCAGCCGATGATCGAATTCGGCCGGAAGGTGGTCTCCCGGCCGCGGGCAGAGCAGGCCCCGGCCACCGTGGAACAGCGGCCGGAGCCCGTCATCGCCGCGGAGCCCGCCGTCGCTAGCCGGCCGGCTTGAGCACGTCCAGGCCGCCGAGGTACGGCCGGAGCGCCTGCGGGACGACGACCGAGCCGTCGGCCTGCTGGTGGTTCTCCAGGATCGCCACGAGCCAGCGGGTGGTGGCGAGGGTGCCGTTGAGCGTGGCGGCGATCTGCGGCTTGCCGTTCTCGTCGCGGTAGCGGATGTTGAGCCGCCGCGCCTGGAACGTGGTGCAGTTCGACGTCGAGGTCAGCTCCCGGTACGCCCGCTGGCTCGGGACCCACGCCTCGCAGTCGAACTTGCGGGCCGCGCTGCTGCCCAGGTCGCCCGCCGCCGTGTCGATCACCCGGTAGGGCACCTCGACCTTGGCGAGCATCTCCTCCTCCCAGGCCAGCAGCCTGGCGTGCTCGGCCTCGGCGTCCTCCGGCTTGACGTAGGAGAACATCTCGACCTTGTTGAACTGGTGCACGCGGATGATGCCGCGGGTGTCCTTGCCGTACGAGCCGGCCTCGCGGCGGTAGCACGACGACCAGCCCGCGTAGCGCTTCTCGCCGTCGAGGATCTCGTCGGCGTGGTAGCCGGCCAGCGGCACCTCCGACGTGCCGACCAGGTACAGGTCGTCCTGCTCCAGCCGGTAGATCTCGCTCGCGTGCGAGCCGAGGAACCCGGTGCCGGCCATGACCTCCGGGCGGACCAGGGTCGGCGTGATCATCAGGCTGAAGCCGGCCGCGGTGGCCTGGGCGACGGCCATGTTCAGCAGCGCGAGTTCGAGCTGCGCGCCGATGCCGGTGAGGAAGTAGAACCGCGAGCCCGAGACCTTGGCGCCGCGCTCCATGTCGATCGCGCGGAGCCTCGTGCCGAGGTCCAGGTGGTCCTTGGGCTCGAAGTCGAACTCGCGCGGGGTGCCGACGTGCTTGAGCACGACGTAGTCGTCCTCGCCGCCCTCGGGGGCGTCGGGGTGGACGACGTTCGGGATGGCGCGGTGCAGCTCGGTCAGCTCGGCCTCGGCGGCGGACTGCTCCGCCTCGGCGGCCTTGACCCCGGCGGCCAGCTCCTTGCCCCGGGCCAGCAGCGCCTCGCGCTCCTCGCCCTTGGCGCGGCCGACCTGCTTGCCGAACGACTTCTGCTCGCCGCGCAGCGCGTCCGCGCGGGCCACGGCGGCCCGGCGGCGCTCGTCGGCGGACAGCAGCGCGTCGACCACGGCGTCGTCTTCGCCACGAGCGCGTTGCGACGCGCGGACGGCTTCCGGGTTCTCGCGCAGAGCCTTGAGGTCAATCACACGGAGCAGGGTAGTACCCGCTCCACCGGAGCCCCATACGGATTGTCGGACCCGTGGGGCAGGATGCGCGCGTGGTCGATCGAGATGACACCCCGGACCTGCCCGCCGAGCGCCTGGAGGAGGTCGAGGAGTTCGCGCGGGGCCTGGTGCACGGCGGGTTCACCTCGTTGGAGGACGCCGTGGACGACGTGGGCGACTACTTCGAGGAGGACGACGGCGTGACGGGCGCGGTCGCGCGGTCCGTGGTCGAGCGGGTGTGGCGGGAGCGGGCAGAGGAGCAGGCCGGGTGGCCCGCGACGACGGACGTGGACCGGCTGCTCGCCGCGTTCGACGCGCTGGAGGGCGACGGGATCGTGGCGCGCGCCGACTTCACGTGCTGCCAGACGTGCGGGCACGCCGAGATCGGCGACGAGGTCGACCCGGGGGTGGGCGACGCGCGCGGGTACGTGTTCTTCCACCGGCAGGACACCGAGGCCGCCGTGGCGGACGGCGGCGTGTACCTGGCGTTCGGCTCCTTCGGCGAGGTCGCGGACCACGCCGCCGCCGACGAGGCCGTGGCGCGCGAGGTCGTCACCGCGCTCACCTCGGCCGGCCTGCCGGTCGAGTGGAACGGGTCGGTGCGCACCCGCATCAAGGTCGGCCCGATGGCCTGGCGGAAGCGCCTGCCCGTCGGCTGAACAGCGGAAAGGGGGGCGCGCCCGGCTCGCGGGCACGCCCCCCCTTCGCGCGGTCGACCCGCTAGGAGATGGCGACGGCGACCACGAGGCCCAGGGCGACGTGGGCCGCGGCCACGACGACGCTCGCCGGGGCGAAGCGGTCGGACTCGATGAGCGAGCCGATGTCGAGCCGGGTCACCCACTCCAGCAGCCGCACGGCGAGCACCTGGACGACGATGCCGACGATGCCGAAGATCAGCGCCGACAGCAGGCCCTCGGCGAGCTTGCCGGCCGAGCTGTAGATGGCGACGACGATGATCAGCGCCATGCTGACCAGGCCGGCGGACGTGACGATGACCGCGTTCGGGGCCCCGTCGCGCACCAGGGTGCTCAGCTTGCCGGGCGTGGTCCAGTCGATGGCGTAGAAGCCGACGACCATCAGCACCGTGCCGACGATCGCGTACAGGGCGATCGCGCCGATGCCCTGGCCGATGGCCCCGCCGAAGCCGGGGTCCAACGCGAGGTTGGTGTTCACAGACCCTCCAGGGTGGTGTTCAGGTGTCGGGGATGGGCCGCCGGTGAAGGAGCCGGTGACACGGTTGCGGTGCTCATTCGACGATCCGGTGCGGCACGAACGCCGCGCCGTCGTCGGTGACCAGGCCGACGGTCTCGCGGATGCCGAGGCCCGCCGACGCGTCGCCGACGACCCACGCGCCGAGCGCCGGCCGGTAGCCGTCGAACTCGGGCAGCGGGTCGAACAGCTGGTAGACGAAGCCCTCCTTGCCGTAGACCCCGCCGGTCCGGGTCTCGTAGCCGGGGGCGACGATCTGGATGTTCGCGCCCTCCCGACCCAACCGGGGCTTCCGCACGTACTCCGTGAGGAGACCGGGGTCGTCGAGGAACGCGGGCAGGAGGTTGGGGTGGCCGGGGTACATCTCCCACAGCACCGCCAGCAGGGCCTTGTTGGAGAGCAGCATCTTCCACAGCGGCTCGATCCACAGGGTGCCGGGCAGGCTCTCCACGGCGTGGCGGCCGAACTGCTCGTCGACCACCCACTCCCACGGGTAGAGCTTCACGACGGTGCCCATCGGGGCGTCTTCCAGGTCGACGAACCGCGTGAGCAGCGAGTCCCAGCCGATCTCCTCGATGGCGAGGCCCACCGTGTCCATCCCGGCCTCGGCCGCCGTCTCCTGGAGGTAGGCGACGGTGACGTGGTCCTCGCCGGACGGGTCGGCGCCGGACCAGGTGAAGTGCAGCTCGTTGGACGGCAGCCCGGCGCCGACCTCGGCCCAGCGCTCGACGAGCTTCTCGTGGATCGAGTTCCACTGGTCGTCGTCCGGGAAGACGTCGGTCTTCCAGTTCCACTGGACGACCGACGCCTCCAGCAGCGAGGTGGGCGTGTCGGCGTTGTACTCCAGCAGCTTGGCCGGGCCGCCGCCGTCGTAGCGCAGGTCGAACCGCCCGTAGACGTGCGGGTCGCGGCGCTTCCACGACTCGGCGATCGCGGGCCACAGCCACTCCTGGATGCCGAAGTCGCGGTAGCGCTCGGTGAGCACCACGTTGTCGACTGCCTCCAGGCACAGGTTGTGCAGCAGCTCCACGTCCGCTTCGAGGGCGAGCACCTCGCTCATGTCGAAGACGTAGTGCGCCGACTCGTCCCAGTACGGGCGCGGACCGCCGTCGGCGTTCGTGGACGGCGAGCCGAACACCAGGCCCTGGTCGGAGACGGTGCGCTGCCAGTTCGGCCGCGGTGCGGAGGTCTCCCGGCGCACTCAGCTGCCCCCGCTCTTGCTGCCGCCGGAGACGCCGAAGCCGCCGCGCTGGATCGTCTTGCCGGACTTCGTGGTGACGTTCGCGCCCTTGGGGACGGTGTAGCTGCCGCCGCTGACCTTCTGGCCGACCGCCGCGGGCGCGGCGCCGTAGTGGTAGCGGTACGAGTTGCCGCCGATGTAGATGAAGCCGCCGCTGGTGTACCCGCCGTGCGAGCGCGCGTAGTTCTCGTCGCAGTACTGGTCCTCGACCACGACGCCGTCGTCCGTGCACTGCGCGGTGACCTCGTCGGGGCTGGACGCGGCGTACCAGATGGCCACCACGCCGACCACGCCGACGGTCACGCCACCGCCGATGAGCAGGCGCTTGCGCAGCTTCTTCCTGCGCTTCTCCTCGGCCTCGCGGGCCAACTCGGCCTGGCGCTGCTCCTCGATCGCCGCGGCGCGGGCGCGCTGCTCCGCGAGCGTCGGCGGCCTCGGCTTGGTCCGGCCGGGCTCCTGCCTGCGGATCTGACCGCGCCCGCCCGACTGGCCCTGCGGGGTCTGCCCCTGTCGGGGGCCGGACGGCGGCACGTACGGCGGCGTCGCGCCACCACCGGCCGGAGGTGTCGGTCCGTTGCCCGGTCCACCCGCGCCGCCCTGACCGGGCGTCGCGGCGTTGCCGGTGTTGTCGTTCTCAGTCATCAGCCACTCCCGGCGGGGACGGTACAGAGATCGGCCGCCATTTGGGTGACGAGTGTCCCAAAAGCAACACACTCCACCCGCCCGAAGGCGTCCACGGTCGGCACAGGCATCATGGAGTAGATGTCCATGAGCGCCCGCTGGTTTCGTCGAGCCGACACACTGGTCATGCTCGGCGCTTTCGCGAGCGCGTTCGCGCTGCTCGCGCTGAGCACCTTCACCTCCTGGCCGGTGGGTGCCGGCGGGGCGGCCGTCACCACGTCCACGCAGGTCAACCCCGTGCTGGAGGCCCAGGCGGGCGACTGCCTGAACTGGACGCGCAAGGACCTGACCGACGTCGCCAAGGTCGACTGCGCCGCCCAGCACCTGTTCGAGGTGACGGGAGTCGCAGACATCTCGGCCTCGCACGGCCCCCAGGCGCCCTTCCCGGACGACGCCGCGTGGCAGCGGATCAGCCAGGACAACTGCACGCAGCTGTCGCTGGCGTACCTCGGGAACAAGTTCGACCCGTTCGGGAAGTACACCGTCGGCCCGCTCAACCCGGGCGAGCGGCTGTGGGCGGGCGGGCAGCGCACGCTGCGCTGCGGGCTCCAGGTCGCCGGTCCGGCGGGCGGGCTGCTGCCGGCCTTCGGCACGGCGCGCACCCAGGACCAGTCGGACGTGTACGACCCGGGCGTGTGCCTGGGCATCACCGAGGCGCTGGGCGTGGGCGACCCGGTGGAGTGCGCGAAACCCCACACGTTCGAGATCGTCGGCGTCGTGCCGCTGCCGCCGGGCGACTACCCGTCACCGGACGCGCAGGACGAGCTGATGGCGGACGAGTGCGCCCGGATCGCCGCCGAGTACACCGGCGGCGTGGACCTCAAGGCCCGGGGCCTCATCGTGTCCTGGGACACGCGGGCCCCCGAGAGCTGGGCGGCGGGCTCGCGCCTGGCGAACTGCAAGATCGGCGCGGTGCCCGTGGAGGGCGGCCTGGCGGCGTGGGAGGGTTCCGTCCGCAACCCCGACGCCCCGCCGCTGACCACCTCGAACCCGCCGCAGACGACCGCCGTGCAGCAGGAGGAGGCCACCGGCGCGCCGCTGCACTCCCAGTCGAACACCAGCTCGGAGGCCCCGCCGTCGTCGGGCGCGTCGGAACCGACGTCGGCCTCGGCCACGACCACCACGGCGACCACGACGACGACGAGGTGATCGCGTGCCGGTGGAGATGTCCCGTCAGCGCTTCGAGGAACTGGTGGGCGAGGCGCTCGACCTGATCCCGCCCGAGTTCGCGACGGCGATGGACAACGTGGTCGTCCTGGTCGAGGACCGGCACCCGGAGGAGCCGGGCCTGCTGGGCCTGTACCACGGCATAGCCCTGCCGCTGAGGACCACGGACTACGGCGGCGTCCTGCCGGACCGGATCACGATCTACCGCGAGGCGCTGCTCGACTACTGCTCGTCCGAGGACGAGGTGGTCGACGAGGTGGCGGTGACCGTGGTGCACGAGATCGCGCACCACTTCGGCATCGACGACGACAAGCTGCACGAACTGGGCTGGGGCTGATCGTCCCCCGCGGGGCCGGGTCGGCGGCGTCGGCCGGGTCGGCCGCTAGGCGACCACGTCGACGCCCGTCCACGAGGTGCAGCGCCACCCGTCGCCGGTGTCCTCCAGCACGACCCGGCCCGTGTTGGGCAGCAGCCCCGCCTCGGCGATCGCCGGGTGCACGTTGACCGCCAGCGCGAGGGCCGCCATCCGCAGCGACGCGCCGTGGCCGACCAGGACGACGGTGTCGGCGTCGTCGTGCCCCGCGGTGATGTCCCGGACCGCCCGCAGGTAGCGGTCGAGGACCTGGCGGCCGGTCTCGCCGCCCGGCAGCGGCACGTGCAGGGCGCCCTCGGCCCACTGCTTCACCACGGCGATGAAGACCTCGAACGCCTCGCGGTCGTGCCGGCCCTCCAGGTCGCCGCAGAAGATCTCCTGCACGCCGTCGACGACCCGCACCTCCAGGCCGTGCGCGGCGGCGACGGGGGCCGCGGTCTGCTGCGCGCGGATCGCCGTGCTGGCGTAGACGGCGGCGACCGGCTCGCCGGCCAGGGCCTCGGCCAGCGCGGCGGCCTGGACGACCCCGGCCTCGGTGAGCGGCGGACCCGGTGGCAGCGAGTCCAGCGCCATCTTCACGTTCGACGACGTCTCACCGTGCCGGACCATGATCAGCTTCACGCGCCGCGCCCCCTCCGCACGTCGGACAGCCACTCGGCCGCCGCCACGAACTCCTCGTTGCCCGCGACCGGGCCGCCCGGCTCGGCCTTCGGGTACGAGCCGAGGAACCGGGTCTCCGGGCAGTGCCGGTGCAGCGCGGCCAGCGCGTCGCCCACCCCGGGCTCGGACACGTGCCCGTCGAGGTCGATGTAGAACCGGTACTCGCCGAGCCTGCCCTTGGTGGGCCGCGACTCGATGCGGGTCAGGTTGATGCCGCGCAGCGCCAGCTCCGCCAGCAGGTCCGCCAGCACGCCGACGCGGTCGGGCGCCGTGCACACCACCGACGTGCGGTCGTGGCCGGTCGGCTCGGGCAGCGCGCCGGGCGGGCGCACGACCAGGAACCGCGTCTTCGCGTCGCGCACGTCGGCCACGTCGGTGGCCAGCACCTCCAGCGGGTAGTGCCGCACCGCCACGGGCGCGCTCACCGCCGCGTCGAAGTCGCCGTTCAGCACGGCCCGCGCGGCGGCGGCGGTGGACGCCGTGCTCACCACCTCGGCGGACGGCAGGTGCTCGGCCAGCCAGTGCCGGACCTGGGCCAGCGCGTGCGGGTGGCTGGCGACCGTGCGGACCCGCCCGTGACCGGGCCGGGCGAGCACGCTGAACCGCACCGGCAGCACCGCCTCCGCGACGGCGACCAGGGGCTCGCCCTCGGCCAGCGCGTCCATCGTGGCGGGCACCGCGCCCTCGACGGAGTTCTCCACCGGCACGCACGCCCACTGCGTCGCACCGGACCGCGCGGCGGCCAGCGCGGCGGGGACCGTGTCGAACGGCACGAGCTCCTCCTGCGGGGAGGCGAAGCCGCGTGCGGCCTGCTCGGTGAACGTTCCCTGCGGTCCGAAGTAGGCGAGCACGCCGCAACGATACGAGGCGCACCACCGGTGGTCGTCGTTGAGGCGAGGATCACCCGTCCGCCGGGTGGCCGCCCCCGTTCCGCAGCACGCGGTTCTCCTGGAATGCTGGGTGGTGTGTCCGCCGATACGGAGGGTGAGATCAACGCTCCGGTAGTAGTTCCCCGTCTGGTGCTGTGCGCCGTCGACGAACCGCTGGCCAGCGCGTGGCTGGCGGTGGCCGACGGCAGGTCCGGCGTCGAGGTGCACCGCGGCTCGGTGCTCGACATCGTCGCCGAGGCCGTCGTGAGCCCCGCGAATTCGTCCGGCTGGATGCGCGGGGGCATCGACGCCGTGTACGCGAGGGCGTTCCCGCACGTCGAGGACAACGTCCGCCGCGCCGTGCTGGCCCTGCACGGCGGCGAGCTGCCGGTGGGCGAGGCCGTCGCCGTGCCGACCGGCGAACCCGAGCCGGAGTGGCTGATCAGCGCCCCGACCATGCGCCTGCCCGGCGAGCTGCTGCCCGGGGACACCGTGCACCCGTACCTGGCGGCGCGGGCCGTGCTGCGGCTGTGGCTGGGCGGGCGGCTCGACGACGGCCGCCCGCTGCGGGACGTCGTGCGCACCATCGCCATGCCCGGCCTGGGCACGGGGGTGGGCGGGGTCGCGCCCACGACGTGCGCCCGGCAGGTGGCGGCGGCGTGGGACGAGGTGTTCAGCCCGTTGCCGCGACGGTAGTTGTCCACAGCTCTGTCCACAGCTCTGTGGACAACCGGGGCGCGGGGGTGGACAACTAGCGCGGCGCGACCCATCGTTCGAGGTCGAGCTCGTCGGTGATGGGGATGCCGTAGCCGCCGACGCTGGGGATCTCCGGCTTCAGGCGGCGCGACTCGCGGACGGCGTCCGGGCGCAGGGCGGTGAGGCGGAACCCCCGGCGCTGGTAGAAGCGCAGCGCGTCGAGGTTGTCGTTCGTCGTGGTGAGGCGGACGCGCGAGCAGCCGAGCTGGCGCGCCCGGTGCACGGCGGCGTCGACGAGCGAGCTGCCGACGCCCCTGCCTCTTCGCAGGGCGTCGACCGTGACGATCTCCAGGTGGCCGTCGGTCGCGGCGTAGGTGAGCAGGCCCACGACCTGCTCCTGCTGCTCCACCAGGAACCCCGGCAGGCTCGCCGGGAAGAACACCTGGCCGTGGGCGACGGCGGTGTGCGCGCCCCACAGTTCCAGCACCAGTCGGCCGACGACGATCCGGTCGGCTTCCTCGATCGCTCGTACGAACATCCCTGCACTGTGTTGGTGACCGCGCGTGGCCGGTACCGGCATTCGACCTATGGTGGGTTCGTGCCCGTGCGAGTGTTGCTCGTAGACGACCATGAGGTGGTCCGCCGAGGACTGCGCGAACTGCTGGAGGACGAGGACGACATCTCCGTCGTCGCCGAGGCGGGTGGCGTGGGCGAGGCGCTGGTGCGCGCCGCGTCGTCCCGGCCCGACGTGGCGGTCGTGGACGTCCGGCTGCCCGACGGCGGCGGGGTCGAGCTGTGCCGGCGGCTGCGCTCGTCGCCGACGCCGCCGCACTGCCTGGTCCTGACCGCGTTCGACGACGAGGACGCCCTGGTGGGCGCGATCATGGCCGGCGCGTCCGGGTACCTGCTCAAGCAGGTGCGCGGCCAGGACCTGGTGCACGCGGTGCGCGAGGTGGCGGCGGGCCGGTCGCTGCTGGACCCGCAGACGACGGCGCGGGTGCTGGACCGGATGCGGCGGCCGGCCGTGGCGGACGTGCTGGACGCCCTGACCGAGCAGGAGCGCCGGGTGCTGGAGCTGATCGGCGAGGGCCTGACGAACCGGCAGATCGCCGAGCGCCTGTTCCTGGCGGAGAAGACGGTCAAGAACTACGTCACCGCGGTCCTGTCCAAGCTGGGCATGGAACGCCGCACCCAGGCCGCCGCCTGGGTGGCCCGCCGCTCCCGCTGACCCGCGGGGGTCCAACCCCGGGGTCGCGAGAGTCCAACGCCCAGGCCCGGTGAGTTCTACGCCCAGGACCGGCGCACGCCACTCGAACGTAGAACTCACGGGCCTTGGACGTAGAACTCCCGCGACCCGGGGGTGGACTCTCGAGGACTGGGGGTCGGACTCCCGGTCAGGTGCGGAGGGGGACGTGCCAGGTGATGGTGGTGCCGGTGCTGGGGGACGAGGCGACCTCGCAGCCGCCGCCCGCGGCGAGGGCGCGTTCCTCCAGGTGGCGCAGACCGCGCCTGGCCACGCCCCGGGGGATGCCGCAGCCGTTGTCGGCCACCTCCAGGCGGAGCCGGTCGGGGGTGCGCTCGACGGTGATCCCCACCCGGCTCGCGCCGGAGTGCCGGACGACGTTGGCCAGGGCTTCGCGCAGTGCGGCGCGGGCGTGGTCGGCGAGGTCGGCGGGCACGTCGGTGAGGTCCCCCTCGACGCGCACCTCGGGGGCGTGGCCGAGGAGCTCGCCCGCGGTCCGGGCCTCGGCCCGCACGGAACGGCCCAGGTCGGCCTCGGCCGGGGTTCCTGGGTCGGCGCTGCGCAGCGCCCGCACGGTGGCGCGCACCTCGGCCATCGTCTGGTCGAGCTGGTCGACGGCGTCGGCCAGGCGCTTGGCCTCGCGGCCGTCGAGCTTGAGGCGCCGGTCGAGCAGGTCGAGCTGCACGCCGGTCGCGTACAGCCGCTGGATGATCACGTCGTGCAGGTCGCGCGCGATGCGCTCGCGCTCCTGGTAGACCGCCACCCGTTGGCGCGCGGTGGACCCCTCGGCCAGCACGACGGCGAGTCCGGCCTGCGCGGCGAACGCGGCCAGCACGTCCACCGTGTCCGGGCTGAACGGCTGCGCGCCCTTGCGCCGGTACACGGCCAGCGCGCCGATCCTGCGCTCCTTCGTCCCGAACGGCGCCACGGCGAACGGCCCGTAGGCCCGCAGCACCTTCGGCACGAACGGCGCGGTGCGCGGGTCGGTGGTGAAGTCGTCAGCCACCACGGGCACGCCGGTCCGCGCGGCCCGGGCGGCCGACGAGCGGCCGGACAGGACCACGCCCACCGGGTCGCCGTCGCCCGTGGAGCCGCCCGAAGCCGCCTCGACGGTCAGCGTGCCGTCGTCGGCGGTGACCATGGCGAGCCCGAGGTCGGCCCCGGCGAGTTCGACGGCGCTGCGCACGACGAGCGGCAGCACGGCGTCCGGGTCGTCGCCCGCGAGCGCCGCGTGGGTGATCTCGGTCGACGCGGCGAGCACGCGGGCGGGGTCCACGGAGGTCAACGTTAGGCCCTGACGGCGGTGCGCACCCGGCCCGCGTCGACGTCCAGCACGAGGTCGGCCCGCTCGGCCTCGGCGGGGCGGTGGGTGATGTGGACGACCGTGCGGTCGCGCAGGACGTCGTCGAGCCGGTCGAGGAGGGCGCGGGCGGTGGGTTCGTCGAGGTGGGCGGTGGGTTCGTCGAGCAGGACGAGGTCGGCGTCGTGCAGCAGGGCGCGGGCGAGGGCGACGCGCTGCGCCTCGCCGCCGGACAGCAGGGTCGGGCCGATGGCGGTGTCGAGGTCGAGCCCGCCCAGGCCGGCCACGCCGAGCGCCCACCGCAGCCGGTCGTCGTCGGCGTGCGGGTCGCCGAGCCGCAGGTTCTCGCGCACGGTGGTCGTCACGAGCATCGGCTCCTGCGGGCACCACGCCACGCGCGCCGGCCGCGACACCGTTCCCCGCTCCGCCGCCACGAACCCGAGCAGCAGCGCGAACAGGGTGGACTTGCCGGCTCCCGAAGCACCGCGCAGGGCGACCTTCGCACCCCGCGGCAGACGCGCGGTCACGTCGGCGAGCGTGCTCTCGGTGCTCTCCGGCCAGCGCACGGTGACCCCGGACAGGACCACGTCGTCGCCCACCGCCACCGAGGGCGCCGGCGCGTCGGAACGGTCGACGATCCGGCCGTAGGACTCGCGCAGCGCCGCCCGGTGCTGGGCCGCGGCGGGCAGCGCCCCCAGCACCTCGGCCAGCGCGAGCGGCACGAGGCCGAGCACCGGCACCCACAGCGGGTCCACGCCGCCGGCCAGGGCGAGGCCCGTGCACACCGCCGCGGCCAACCCGGTGGTCAGGTGCACGATCCCGGTCGCCGCACCCGCGCCGACGGCCTGCCGGCGCGCCGATCGGGCCAGTTCGGCGTCCCGCGCGGCCAGGTCGGCGCGCACCGCGCGGTCCGCCCCGAACGCGATCAGGTCGGGCGCGGCCGTGAGCAGGGTCAGCACCCGCTCCGACACCTCGCGCCGCCCGCGCGCCAGCACGGTCGTGGCCCGCCGCTCCACGAGCACCGCGACCAGCGGCGCGAGCACCCCGCCCGCGGCCAGCGCGACCGCCAGCGCCACCCCGGCGGCGGGCTCGACCAGCGTGAACAGCACCACGGCCGCCACCGCCGTGCCGAACGCGACCATCGGCGGCTGGAGGACGCGCGGCAGCAGGTCGCGCACGGTGTCGACATCGTCGACCAGCCTGGTCAGGTCGGCCCGGCCGGGCCGCAGCGACCGCCACAACCGCACCCGCAGCTCCTCGGCGTGCCGGAACGCCGCGTCGTGCGACACCAGCCGCTCCAGGTACCGGAGCACGCCCTTGGCCAGCGCGAACGTCCGCACGCCCACCACCAGCACGGACAGCGTCAGGATCGGCGGCTGCGTGTCGGCCTTCGCGATCAGGTACGCCGCGACCGCCGTGAGCGCCACCCCGCTCGACGACGCCGCCGCGCCCAGCAGCGCACCCGCCACCAGCCGGCGGGTCGGCCGCGGGGAGCGGGGCGTCGCCGGGGGCTCGGCCGTCCGGGCGACCGCGCGGCCGCCCACCTCGTCGTCCGCCTGCCCGACCACCCGGTGGGTGGCCAGCAGCACGGCCGCGCCCGAGGCGGCCGCGTCGTGCACGGCGGTCATCGCGCGGGCGGCGGTGGCCGGGTCGAGGTGGGCGGTGGGCTCGTCGAGGAGCAGGACGGTCGCCCCGTCGCGCACCCGGGTCAGGGCGCGGGCCAGGGCGACGCGCTGGCGCTCCCCCGTGGACAGCTCGGCGATCGGCCGGTGCACCAGGTGCTCGGCGGCCACCGAGGCCAGCACGTCGAGGGCGACGCGACCGGTGGTCAGCTCCAGTTCGTCGGCGACCGTGCGCCCGGCGAACGCGGGCCGCTGCGGCACCCAGGCGATGGCGTCCCGGTCCACCGCCGCGGACCCGCCGTCGGGCCGCACGTAGCCCAGCAGCACGTCGAAGAGCGTGGACTTGCCCGCGCCGCTCGGCGCGTCCAGCCGGTGCACCTCGCCGGGCCGCACCCGGAAGCTCACGCCGTCCGGCGCGTACCGGCCGCGGCGCAGCACGCGCAGGTCGCGCACCTCGACGCCCGCGACGTCGGCCCGGGGGGACGGCCCGGCGGCGCGCACCGGGACCTCGGCGACCCGGCGCACGGCCTCCACGCCGTCCTCGGACGCGTGGTGCGCGGCGCCGGCGGCCCGCAGCGGCAGGTAGCACTCGGGGGCGAGGATCAGCACCACCAGCCCCACGGCCAGCGACATCTCCCCCGACACGAGCCGCAGCCCGATGCCGACGGCGATCAGCGCCACCGACAGCGACGCGGCGATCTCCAGCACCAGGGCCGACAGGAACGCGACCCGCAGCGTGCCCATGGTCGCCTTCCGGTACCGCTCGCCGACCTCCCGGACGGCGCCGGCCTGCGCCGCCGCGCGACCGAACGCGGTCAGCACCGGCAGCGCGCGCACCAGCTCCGCGAGCCGCCCCGACAGCCGCTCCAGCGCCTCGGCCGCGGCGGCCACCCTGGTGGAGGTGAACTTGCCGATCAGGATGGCGAACATCGGGATCAGCGGCAGCGTCACGGCGATCAGCACGGCCGACGTCGGGTCGGTCCACAGCACCCACGCCCCGATGAGCGGCGGCACCACGGCCGTCGTCACCAGCGCGGGCAGGTACTTGGTGAAGTAGGCGTCCAGCGCGTCCAGCCCCCTGGTCGCGAGGACGGCCAGCTCGGCGGGGCCGCGTTCGACGATCCAGCCGGGGCCGAGCGCCAGCGCGCGGTCCAGGACGGCGGCGCGCAGCTCCTCCTTCGCGCCGGCCGCCGCGCGGGCCGCCACGGACTCCGTCGCCCACGCCAGCAGCGCGCGCACCACGACGGCCGCCGCCAGCACCCACAGCGACCCGCCGGACACCAGCGCCGACGCCAGCGCCACGGCCTGCCACACCAGCGCGCCGGCCGTCAGCGCGGCGAGCGCGGCGCACAGGGCCAGCGCCCGGCGCGCCGACCGCGAGAGTGCGGGCAGCGCGCCGAGCGGGCCCTTCCCCGGCTTCGTGGCGGAAGGGGTCCCGGGGGAGCTCATGACGGTTCGCCGACGCGCGCGTCGCCGGTCGGCACGTGGACCGGCGGGATGTGGCGGGTGCCGATCCTCTTGCGGAACACCCAGTACGTCCAGCCCTGGTAGACGAGGACGGCGGGCGTGCCGAACGCGGCGACCCAGGTCATCACGGTCAGCGTGTACGGCGACGACGCCGCGCCGGCCACGGTCAGCGACCACGCCGGGTCCAGCGTGGACGGCAGCACGTTCGGGTAGAGCGCGCCGAACAGCGCGGTCACCGTCGCCGCCACCGCGACGCCCATCAGGGCGAACGCCTGGCCCTCGCGCCGCAGCACCAGCCGGGCGTACGCGCCCAGCGCGGCCAGCGCCACCACGATGGTGGCGGCCCACGTCCACACCGAGCCGAACCGGAGCTGCACGGTCAGCAGCAGCACGACCAGCGGCAGCAGGGCGAGCGGCGCGACCTTCAAGGCCAGCGAGCGGGCGCGTTCCCGCACCTCGCCCTCGGTCTTGAGGGACAGGAACACCGCGCCGTGCACGAGCGCGTACCCGGCCACGGCGAACGCGCCGAGCAGCGTCTCCAGGCTGATCGCGGCGAACGGCGAGCCGAGCCGGTCGCCGTTCGCGTCCAGCGGCAGGCCGAACACGTTCGCCGACAGCACCAGGCCGACGCCCAGCGCCGCGACCCACGAGCCGGCGACGATCACGGTGTCCCACACCCGCCGCCAGCGCGCCGAGTCGACCTTGCCGCGGTACTCGAACGCCACCCCGCGCCCGATCAGGGCGATCAGGAACAGCGTCAGCGGCAGGTAGGCGGAGCTGAACAGCGAGGCGTACCAGTCGGGGAACGCGGCGAACGTCGCGCCGCCCGCGACCAGCAGCCACACCTCGTTGCCGTCCCACACCGGGCCGATGGTGTTGATCAGCACACGGCGCTCGGTGTCGTCGCGGCCCAGCACCGGCAGCAGCATGCCGACGCCGAAGTCGAAGCCCTCCAGGAACAGGTAGCCCAGCCACAGCAGGGCGATCACGCAGAACCAGAACGTCTCCACGGCTCTCTCCCCGCTCAGTAGGCGAACTGCAGGTGGTCGTCGGACTTCCCCACGTCGTCGGGCTCCCCGTCCGGCAGCACGCCCGCGACACCCGCGCGGACGTACCGCCGGACAAGGAACACCTCGACGCAGGCCAGCACCCCGTAGACCAGCGTCAAGGCCACCAGCGAGGTCAGCACCTCGCCGACGGTCGAGTTCGAGACGGCGCGCGCGGTGAACATCCACACCCCGTCCACGCCGCTCGGGTTGGGCACCACCACGAACGGCTGGCGTCCCATCTCGGTGAAGATCCAGCCGAAGCTGTTGCCCAGGAACGGCGTCGCGATGCTGCCCAGCGCGAGCCACGTGAACCACGTCCCGCGCGGCACGCGACCGCCCCGGGTCAGCCACAGGATCGCCAGGCCGGACGCCACCGCGATACCGCCGAACCCGATCATGAGCCGGAAGCCCCAGTAGGTGACGGGCAGGCTCGGCACGTAGTCGATCGGCTTGCCGGACAGCTCGCCCAGCCGCGGGTCGACGGGGTAGTTGGCGCCGTACTTCTCCTGGTACTCGGGCACCAGGTCCTCGATGCCCTTGACCTCCGTGCTGAAGTCGTTGTGGGCGAGGAACGACAGCAGCGCGGGCACGGTGATGCTCTTGACGCTCTCGCAGTCCTGCCGCGCCACGTCGCCGACGGCGAACACGGAGAACGAGGCGGGCTGCTCGGTGTGGCACAGCGCCTCGGCGGCGGCCATCTTCATCGGCTGCTGCTCGAACATCAACTTGCCCTGGACGTCACCGCTGACGGCGAGGCCGGCGAACGCGACGACCCCGACCCACGTGCCGAGCTTCACCGACGCCCGCCAGACCGCTCCCTCCTCGGTGCGCCGCCACAGGTGCCACGCCGCGATGCCCACCAGGAACGACGCCGCGACGGCGAAGGCGCCGAAGATCGTGTGCGGGAAGGCCGCGAGCACGGTGCTGTTGCCCAGCACGGCCCAGATCGAGGTGAGCCGCGGTCGTCCGTCGTCCATGACGACGCCCACCGGGTGCTGCATCCACGAGTTCGCGGCCAGGATGAAGTAGGCCGAGATCATCGTGGCCAGCGAGAACGCCCAGGCGCAGGCCAGGTGGACCTTCTTGGGCAGGCGGTCCCACCCGAAGATCCACAGGCCGAGGAAGGTGGACTCGACGAAGAACGCGACGAGCCCCTCCATGGCCAGCGGCGCGCCGAACACGTCGCCGACGAAGCGGGAGTAGGCGCTCCAGGCCATGCCGAACTGGAACTCCTGCACGATGCCGGTCACCACGCCCATGGCGAAGTTGATCAGCAGCAGCTTGCCCCAGAACTTCGTCATGGCGAGGTACTTGCGCTCACCCGTGCGCAGCCAGGCCGTCTGCATGCCCGCGACGAGCAGTGACAGACCGATCGTCAGCGGCACCATCAGGAAGTGGTAGACGGTGGTGATGCCGAACTGCCACCGCGCCAGGTCGAGGACGTCCACGGCAATGAAATTACGTCTGACCTGGCGTTCTTCTCAGGTACGAGGGTCCTGTCCGGACCGGGACCAAGGTCCCGTCCCCTGATCGGGTGCTGAGCGCGGGCGGGGTGCGCGGCTACCGTCGAGGCCCCTGCGACCCGGAGGTGCCGAGACGTGAGACGAACCCTGACCGCCCTGCTGTTGTCGGCGGGGGCCGTGCTGGCCTCCGCCCCGGCCGCGAGCGCCGTCACGTCGGTCGACGTGCAGTGCGAGAGCGGCGGCAACCAGTTCTACTGCTTCGCCTACCACGACGCCGTCGCGCCCTACACGGTCAAGTGGTACCTCAACGGCTCGTACGTCGCGAGCCTGGACAACCGCACGTTCACCGGCCGTCGCGGCTGCTCGGGCGGTCGGACCGTGTCCGTGCAGGCGGTGGTGGCCGACGCGACGGGCTCGGTGACCGGCACCGGCGGCGTGTACTGCAACAGCGGCCCCTGGCCGTGATCGGCGCGCGGCCCCCGGCCCCGCGCCGGGGGCCGCGCGCCCCGCTCAGACGAGGACGTCCAGGTCGAGCCGGACGGGGAACGGCACGTCGGTGGTGAAGACCCCCGTCACGTCGCCGGGGTCCTGGTAGCCGAACTCGCCGGCGAGGTGGCAGGCCACCAGGGAGACCGGTTCGGCCAGGTCCACGATCCAGTAGTGGGGAATCCCGGCGTCCGCGTACTCGCCCCGCTTCACGATCCGGTCCATGCGCTTCGACCCCGGCGAGGCGATCTCGATGACGACCGAGACCTCGGACGCGCGCATCAGCCCGCCTTCCGACCGCACCCGCCGGCGGGCGCGCCGCTCCAGCACCAGCAGGTCCGGCCTGCGGGAGAAACCGGGCGCGTCCGGCTCGGTCAGCTCGAGGTCGAGATCCACGTCCTGGATGACCTCGAGTTCGGCCGGCAACTGGGCGCTGAGCTGCATGGCGAGTTGCAGCGAAGCGTGGTTGTGGTCCGGTGCGGGACTTGGCGACATCAAGATGCGGCCTTCTTGCAGCTCGGAGTAGCCGAACTCGACTTCTCCGAGCGCGGCGTATTCGGCGACCGTGAACAAGTGGGGCTCGTTCGCCGAAGGCTCGGGCAGAGCGGTCACTTGGTCCTCCGCGCGTCCACGCCATTGCCGCACACGCAGCGTAGCGTTGTGTTAACGCAACGCATCCGCCACCTCCTGGGCCGCGCGCACCACGTGCGGCCCCACGACGTCGCCGTCCAGCTTCTCCAGGGCCACCACGCCCACGCTGGCCCGCAGCCCGGGTACCCCGCGCACGGGCGCCGCGACCCCGAACGCGCCCGGTTGCAGCTCACCCGTCGAGTGCACCCACTGGCGCCCCTCGACGGACAGCCCGATGGCCTTCCCGGCCGCCCCCCGGTGCACGGGGTGGCGCGACCCGACCCGGTAGGCCACGTGGTACGCCGTCCACGACGGCTCGACGACCGCCACGGCCTGCGCCTCCGACCCGTCCGCCACGGTCAGGTGCGCGGTCGCGCCCACGTGCTCCGCCAGGGTCCGCAGCGCGGGCTGGGCGGCCATGCGCAGCTGCGGCAGGACGTTGGACGCCAGCCGCAGCACGCCGAGGCCCAGCCGGACCTTGGAGCCCTCCCGCCGCACCAGGCCGCGCGACTGGAGCGGCACCAGCAGCCGGTACACGGCGGCGCGCGACGCCCCGATGGCCGCCGCCAGCTCGCTGATCGACGGCGCCTCCGTCTCGGCGTCGGCGACCGCCTGGAGCAGGGCCAGGCCCCGCTCCAGGGTCAACGAGCTCTCCTTCGACGCCGGCGCCGGCGGTCGTCCGCGCGGATCGGGTCTGACCACGGCCTACCCCTCGACGGCGGTGCCGACGCCGACACCGGCGACGGCGGGCGCGATCGTGCCGACCACCTCGGCCAGCCCGACGACCGAACCCCCCTCACCCGGAGCGGTGGCGGTGATGCGCACCGTGTCACCGTCCTCCAGGAAGGTCCGCTCGCCGCCGCCCAGCGCGATCGACTCCTTCCCACCCCAGCTCAGCTCCAGGAAGGAGCCGCGCTCGGCGCGGTCCGGACCCGACACCGTGCCCGACGCGATCAGGTCGCCCGGACGGACCGTAGCGCCGTTCACCGACAGGTGCGCGAGCTGCTGCGCGAACGTCCACGACATCTCGCGGAACGGGGGCCGCGAGACGACCTCGCCGTTCCACTCGACCTCGATGTCGATGTCGAGGCCCCACGGGTGGTCCTCGACCAGGTAGGGCAGCACGGGGTTGGGCAGCGGCGGCGGGGTGACGCGGGCGACCGCGAACGCCTCCAGCGGCGTGATCCAGGCCGACACGGACGTGGCGAACGACTTGCCCAGGAACGGCCCGAGGGGCTGGTACTCCCACGCCTGGATGTCGCGCGCCGACCAGTCGTTGACCAGGACCACGCCGAACACGTGCTCCACGGCCCTCGACGGGCTCAGCCTGGTCGCCACGGGCCCGCCGCAGACGAAGCCGACCTCGGCCTCGATGTCCAGCCGGCCGGACGGCCCGAACACGGGCCCGCCCGAGGTCCGGCGCTGGCCGTTCGGCCTGGTCACCGGGGTGCCGGACACGACGACCGTGCCCGCGCGGCCGTGGTAGCCGATGGGCAGGTGCGTCCAGTTCGGCGTCAGCGCGTCGCCGTCGGGGCGGAAGATGCGCCCGACGTTCTCCGCGTGGTGGCGCGACGAGTAGAAGTCCACGTAGTCGGCCACGGTGAACGGCAGCACGGCGTCGTCCAGCCCGACGAGCGCGGCGCCGCGCGGCGCGGCCCTCGACGACACCAGCTCGCCCAGCCGGGCCCGCAGCTCGCTCCACGCGGGGCGCCCGGCGGCCAGCAGGGGGTCCAGGGACGGCCCCGCCACGAGGGGCGCCAGCCGCTCCCCCAGGCTCAGGCCGCGCAGCGGCAGCGCGTGGTCGCCCAGCCGCACCGCCACGCCGTGGCCGGCCAGCACGCCGTAGGGCAGCGTCTGCGGCCCGAACGGGGCGTCCGCGGTGAACGCGGGGTCGTCGACCCAGCTCACAGCAGCCCCAGGCGGTCGAGGTCGGTGATCGGCTCGTCCAGCGAGCACGACCCGTAGGAGGCGAACACGCCGCGGACGGCGTGCGCGGCCTGGTCGGACAGCGACCCGGCCTCCTCGCCGAGCGCGGCCGGGTCGGTGCTGGCCAGGGCTTCGCGCACGTCGCCGCCGGACAGCGCCCGCGCGGTCGCCACCAGCAGGTTGAGGAACCCGTGGTGGGTGAAGCCGGTCTTCTCGTCGGTGTGCCGGACGGCGTGGTGCAGGCCGGCGGTCGCCTTGAAGGCCACCCCGCCGGAGCTGACCACCGCGAGGAAGTCGGCGACCTCGTCGACGCTCGGGAAGTTCTCCCTGCTGACGCCGCCGCAGCGCAGCTTGGGCCAGCTGCCGTGCTCGATGACGCGGCGCACGCCGTCCAGCCACTCGGCGCCGCCCCGGCGGGGCTCGACGACGCGGATGACGTCCTCGGGGACGAACTCCGAGACGCGTTCCAGCCACACCTCGTCCACGTCGGACGGGGCGGGCATCTCGACCATGCGCAGGGCGAGGAGCTCGCTGCGGGACTCGACGATCGACACGGCCTTGGGGACACCGCCCAGGCCGGTGTCGATGACCAGGGAGAGGGCGATGGGCTTCACCGGCTTGACCTTGATCAACTCGGTGATGAGCTCGGCGAGTCGCGACGCCGGGCACAGGAACAGGCCGACCGCGCCGGCCCATTCCCCGCTGCGCGCGTCGAGGTGGCCGCGGACCGCGTCGGGCATGTTCGCGTTGCCCGGCGGGAACAGTGCGGCGTCGTCGACGAGCCTCGCGAGCAGGGGCGGAGTCCCGCGTGGACCGGGCGCACGGAGTTCGAAGGCGCTTGACACGGCTGACACGCTAGTGGCGTACCGGTCAATGAACAAAGATGTCCGATTATCGAACGCCCGGAGTGAGACGATGGCGTACTACCGCCAGGTCGGTGAGATCCCCCGAAAGCGCCACACGCAGTTCCGCGATCCGGAGGGGGGCCTGTACGCGGAGGAGCTGATGGGCGCCGAGGGCTTCTCGGCCGACTCGGCCCTGCTCTACCACCGCCACCTGCCCACCGCCATCGTGGACGCGGTCACCGTCGAGGAGGACCGCGGCGCCCTCGCACCCAACCTGCCGCTCAAGCCGCGGCACTTCCGCACACCCGACCTGACCTGGGACGACGGTGTGGACGCGGTCACCGGGCGGCGCACCCTGTTCGGCAACTCCGACGTCCTCATCGGCTTCGTGAAGGCCACCGCGCCCAGCCCCCTGTACCGCAACGCGACGGGCGACGAGCTGCTGTACGTGCAGGCCGGCGCCGGGGTCGTGGAGACGGTCTACGGCGCCCTGCCCGTGGCGGAGGGCGACTACGTCGTGCTGCCCACGTCGTGCACCTACCGGGTGGTGCCGGACGAGCCCATGAGCCTGCTGGTGCTGGAGGCGACCGGGCACATCGGGCCGCCGCGCCGCTACCTGTCGGCCAAGGGGCAGTTCCTGGAGCACTCGCCGTACTGCGAGCGCGACGTGCGCGGGCCGACCGAGCCGCTGCTGGTCGACGGCGAGGACGTGGACGTGCTGGTCAGGCACCGCGCCGGGCTCACCCGCTTCACCTACGCGAACCACCCGTTCGACGTCGTCGGCTGGGACGGCTGCCTGTACCCGTGGGCGTTCCACATCCGCGACTTCGAGCCGATCACCGGCCGCGTGCACCAACCGCCGCCCGTCCACCAGACCTTCGAGGGTCCGAACTTCGTGGTGTGCTCGTTCATGCCGCGCAAGGTCGACTACCACCCGCTGGCGATCCCGGTGCCGTACAACCACGCGAACGTGGACTCCGACGAGCTGATGTTCTACGTGGGCGGCGACTACGAGGCGCGCAAGGGCTCGGGCATCGGCATCGGGTCGCTGTCGCTGCACCCGTCGGGCTGCACGCACGGCCCGCAACCCGGCGCGGTGGAGGCCTCCCTGGGCGCGGAGCGCTTCGACGAGACCGCGGTCATGGTCGACACCTTCCGGCCGTTGCGGCTGGGCGAGGCGGCGCTGGCGACCGAGGACCCGAAGTACGCGTGGTCGTGGGCCCGCCGGGGACCCGACCTGGACTGATCGGCTCCTTGTCGGGGGGCACCTCTAACGTCAACCGGCATGGACGCGCAGACGCTGCTCGGCACGGCGCCGGACGGGCAGGTGGCGAGCGCCGCCACCAGGCTCGCCGGGTCGTCCGGCTGGCACGGCACGGGGCGCGGCGACACCGCCCTGTGGGGCCTGTGCGCGGGCAGCGGCAAGAACCCGTACCAGGTGTGCGTCGACCTGGCCGACCGCGCGGCGAAGTGCTCGTGCCCGTCGCGGAAGTTCCCGTGCAAGCACGCGCTCGCGCTCCAGTTGCGGGACGTGCGCGAACCGCTGCCGGCCGGCGAACCCCCGGCGTGGGTGGCGGAGTGGCTGGACCGCCGCGCCAGGCCGGCCGCCGCGGTGGACGACTCGCCGGAGGCCGTGCTGCGGCGGGCCAGGGCCAAGGAGAAGACGGCGCTGGCCAGGCAGGACGCGGTGCGCGGCGGCGTGGCCGGGTTGACCGACTGGCTGGCCGACGTGGCCGGTTCCGGGATCGCCGGGCTGCCGTCGCGCGACGGGGCGTGGTGGCGCTCGATCGAGGCGCGGATGGTCGACGCGCAGGCCAAGGGCCTGGCCGCGGCGGTCGCGGGGGTGCGCGACGCCGTGGCGGCGGGCGGGCCGGCGTGGGCGCACGACGCGGCCGACCGGCTGGGCGGGCTGCACCTGCTGGCGCGGTTGGCCGGGTCGCCGGCCCCGGCGGACGTGGTGCGCCGCCGGTTGGGCTTCTCCGTGGCGGAGGAGGAGGTCCGCGCGGGGGCCGGCTGGGCGGACCGCTGGGTGCCGCTGCTGAAGCTGGAGTCCGACGACGGGTTGGTGCGGACCGTGCGGCAGTGGGTGTGGGGGCGTGAGCGCGGCTGGGTGGTCGTCGTGCGGCATGAGGGGGGCGGTGGTCGGCCCGCCCCGCCGCTGGTGCACGGGGTGGCCGTCCAGGGGGTGCTGCACCCGTACCCCGGTGCGCCGCCGCACCGGGTGGCGGTGGGCGAGGTGGCGGTGGCCGGGCCGGTCGGGCCGGTCGACGCGGCGCCGTCGTGGCGGGAGGCGCTGGCCGGGCTGGAGGCGTGGCTGCGCGCCGACCCGTGGGAGCGGCTCCACCCGCTGGGGTGCGCGGGCGTGCGGCTGACCGGGGACACCGCGCACCTGGTCGACGGGACCGGGCGCGGCCTGCCGGTGCGGGCCGACGTGGCGCTCGACCAGGCGCTGGCGGTGACGGGCGGCGCGGCGTTCGACGCGTGGGGGCTGTGGGACGGGCACTCGCTGCGGCTGGGGGCCGTGGCCGGGCCGGGCCGGGCGCCGGAGGTGCTGGGGTGACCCTCGCCGACGAGTGGGAGCAGACCGTGCGGGCGGCGCTGATCGGGGCGCACCGCGCCGGCACGACGCCGGCCGCGCTGCTCGACCGGATGGCGGAGCTGGGCGTCGCGGCGCACGGCGCGCGGCTGCCGCCCGTCGTGGACGAGCCCCTGCTCGCACCGGCGCCCGCGGCCGACGACGCGCGGGCCCACGCCGCGGCCCGGGACGTGCTGGTGGAGATCCTCGCCCTGGACGACCAGGTGCTGCTCACCGAGTGGTGCGGCCTGGCCCGGACCGCCGGGGTGACCGCGGACCCCCGCGAGCTGCCCGCCCTCCTCGGGCTCGGCACCGCGCACCCCGGGCTGCGGTCCGCGGTGACGGCGGTGCTCGGCGTGCGCGGGCGCTGGTTGGCCGGGCTGCGGGACCGCTGGGCGTGGGCGACGGGCGCCGGGTACGAGGACGTGGACCTGGAGCAGGCGCTCGACCTGCCCGGCGCGTCCCGGTTGGCCGCGCTGCGCCGGGCCCGCACGCGCGACCCGGCGGGCACCCGCGCGTTCGTCGACGCGCGGTTCGACGCGCAGCGCCGCGCCACCGACCGGCAGGTGCTGGTCGGCGCCCTGGAGACCGGGTTGGGGCCGGAGGACGAGCCGCTGCTCGAACGCGCCCTCGACGACCGGGCGATCGGCGTGCACGACGAGGCGCTGCGGCTGCTGCGCACCCTGCCCGGCTCGGCCCTCGCCGAACGGGCCGCCGAACGCCTGCACCGCGGCCTCTGGCTCACCGGCGACGGGTTCGACGTGCAGGACGACGAGCTGTGGACGGAACTCGCCCCCGGACCGGAGGAGGCCCGCGACCTGCTCAGGGACGGTTCCGAGACCGGCGTGACCGGGCGCATCCGGGGTGCGGCGGCGAGCGTGCCGCCGGCGCACTGGACGAACCGGCTGGACACGGACGACGCGGGCGCGGCGGCCGAGCTGGCGAGGGGGCCGTGGGCGTCGGCGCTGCTGCGGGGCGTGGCGCAGAACCTGAGGCTCGCCGTCGACGCCCGGCCGTGGGCGGTCGCGGCCACCCGGTCGCTGACCGGCATGGAGCAGCTGGAGATGCTCGCCGGGCTGCCCGCCGACCTGGCCGCGCGGACCGTGGTCGAGGTGTCCCGGCAGTGGAACTACGACCTGCTCGACCACGCGTGCTCGCAGCTGCCCGCGCCGTGGGGGCCGCGGGCGACCGCCGAGCTGCTCGACCGGTACGCGGCCGTGCGCGACCCGAGGTGGCGCGCGGGCCGGCCGCCGTCGGTGCTGCTGGCGCGCGGTGACGCCGAGGTCCTGGGCGCGAACTGGGACCGCATCACCGGGCGCTGGCCCGGGCACACCGTCGAACTCGACGTCCTGCGGCTGCGGATGCGGCTGCGCGGGGCGTTCAACACCCGGGAGGAAAGCCAGTGACCGAGACCGTGCTGCGGCCCGCCGCGGAACAGCAGTACGCCGCCGAGCTGGCGGCCCTGGCCGCCGCGGACGACCGCCCGCGCCCGCCGCGGTGGCGGATGTCGCCCCGGGCCGTGGTCACCTACGTGCTGGGCGGCGCGCTGCCGGACGGCACGGTGATCACGCCGAAGTACGTGGGCGACCGGCGGTTGGTGGAGGTCGCGGTCGGCACGCTGGTGACGGACCGGGCGCTGCTGCTGGTCGGCGTGCCGGGGACGGCGAAGTCGTGGCTGTCGGAGCACCTGGCGGCGGCGGTGAGCGGGAACTCGACCCTGGTCGTGCAGGGCACCGCCGGCACCGGCGAGGACCAGGTCCGCTACGGCTGGAACTACGCCCGGCTCATCGCCGAGGGCCCGTCGGAGGCGGCGCTGGTGCCGAGCCCGGTGATGACGGCCATGCGGACCGGGGCGGTGGCGCGCGTCGAGGAGCTGACCCGGATGCCCGCCGAGGTGCAGGACTCGTTCATCACGGTCCTGTCGGAGAAGGTGCTGCCGGTGCCGGAGCTGGGCATCCAGGTGCAGGCGGTGCCCGGGTTCACGGTGATCGCGACCGCGAACGACCGGGACCGGGGCGTGAACCAGATGTCGTCGGCGCTGGCGCGGCGGTTCAACACGGTCGTGCTGCCGCCGCCCGCGAGCGAGGACGCCGAGGTGGAGATCGTGCTGGCGCGGGCGTCGCAGCTGGGTCGGGCGCTGGAGCTGCCGGCCGAGCCGCCCGCGCTGGAGGAGGTGCGCCGGGTGGTGCGGATCTTCCGGGAGCTGCGCGACGGGTCCACGGTGGACGGCCGGACGCAGCTGAAGAAGCCCGGCGGCAGCCTGTCCACCGCCGAGGCGATCTCCGTGGTGACCGGCGGCATGGCGCTGGCCGGGCACTTCGGCGACGGTCGGATCACCGCCGACGAACTGGCGTCCGGGCTGCTCGGGGCCGTGGTGAAGGACCGGGTGTCGGACGCGGCGGCGTGGCAGGAGTACCTGGAGGCGGTCGTGAAGGAGCGCCCGGACTGGCGCGACCTGTACCGGGCGTGCCGGGACCTGGTGGGCTGATGCCGCTCCCGGAACGCGTGGCCCTGCTCGGCGTCCGGCACCACGGGCCGGGCTCGGCGCGCATGGTCACCGCCGCGCTGGACGCGACGCGGCCCGAGGTGGTGCTCGTCGAGGGGCCGCCGGAGGGTGACGCGCTGCTGGCGCACGTGCCGGGGCTGGTGCCGCCGGTGGCGTTGCTGCTGCACGACGAGGCCGAGCCGGCGCGGGCCGCGTTCTGGCCGTTCGCCGAGTTCTCGCCGGAGTGGCGGGCGGTGGTGTGGGCGCACGAGCACGGCGTCCCCGTGCGGTTCTTCGACCTGCCGGCGGCGGCGTCGCTCGCCGAACCGGACTCGACGCCGGACTCGACGCCGCGGGCGGCGCTGGACCCGCTGGGCGTGCTGGCCGAGGCGGCGGGGTTCGACGACCCGGAGCGGTGGTGGGAGGACGTGGTCGAGCACCACCGCGACCCGACCGACCTGGCCGAGGCGGTGGCGGAGGCGATGGGGGCGCTGCGCGAGGAGTTCGCCGACCGGGTGGACGCGCGGACGTTGCGGCGCGAGGCCGCGATGCGGCAGAACCTGCGGCGGGCGCTGAAGGACTTCGCCGGGCCCGTCGCGGTGGTGGCGGGGGCGTGGCACGTGCCCGCGTTGCGGGACCTCGGGCCGGCCTCGGTGGACGCGGCGGCGTTGAAGGGGTTGCCGCGGCGGAAGGTGTCGGGCACGTGGGTGCCGTGGAGCCACGGCCGGCTGGCGGCCGACTCGGGGTACGGCGCGGGCGTGGCGTCGCCCGGCTGGTACGGGCACCTGTGGGAGTGCGCCGGGCGCGGTGACGCCGTGGCGCGGTGGTTCGCGCGGGTGTGCGGGGTGCTGCGGGCCGAGGACCTGCCGGCGTCGACGGCGGGCGCGGTGGAGGCCGTCCGGCTGGCGGACGCGTTGGCGGCGATGCGCGGTCGGCCGTCACCGGGGTTGTCGGAGGTGCTGGAGGCGGCGCTGGCCGTGCTGTGCGGTGGTGACGAGACGCCGTTGCGGCTGGTGCACGCGCGGCTGGTGGTGGGCGAGCGGCTGGGCGAGGTGGACCCGGGTGTGCCCAGGTCCCCCCTGGCGGCCGACCTGGCGCGCTCGCAGCGGCGCCTGCGGCTGCCGGTGACGGCGGAGGTGAAGCCGATCCGCCTGGACCTGCGCAAGGACACGGACCGGGAGCGCTCGAAGCTGCTGCGGCGCCTGGAGGTGCTGGGCGTCCCGTGGGGCACGCCGGACGCGACGCGGACGCTGGGGACGTTCGCCGAGGCGTGGCAGCTGCACTGGAAGCCGGACTTCGAGGTGGCGCTGGCCGTCGCCGCGCGGCACGGCACGACGGTCGAGGCCGCCGCGCGCCGGGTGCTGGTGACGGGTGCGGCGGAGGCGACCCGCGTGGTGGGGGCGGCGGAGGCGCTGAGCCGGTCGGTGGGGTGCGAGATCCCGGAGGCGGTCGCCGCGGCGCGCGAGGCCCTGGACCGCTGCGCGGCGGCGGCCACGGACGCGCTGGAACTGCTGGCCGCCCTGCCGGACCTGGCCACGACGGTCCGCTACGGCTCGGTCCGCGGCACGGACCCGGACCTGCTGCGGGTGGCGCTGCACGGCCTGCTGGCCCGGGGCGCCGTCGGTCTGCCGATCGCGTGCCGGGGCGTGGACGACGACACGGCGGAGCGCGCGCTGCGGGCGGTGGACGGCGCCGACGAGGCGGTGCGGCTGGCGGCGGACGACGAGCACCGGGAGACGTGGCGGAGGGCGCTGGGGGCGCTGGTCGCGATGCCGGACGCGCACGGGCTGCCGAGCGGCCGGGCGACGCGGCTGCTGTGGGAGTCGGGGCTGATGGGCTCGGACGACGTGGCCGTCCGGCTGCACCGGGCGGTGTCCGGCGCGGGGGTCGGGGCGACGGCGTTCGTGGCCGGGTTCCTGCGCGGGTCGGCGGCGCTGCTGACGGCGGACCCGCGGCTGTTCGCCGTGGTCGACGAGTGGCTCACCGGGCTGTCCGGCGCGGACTTCGGGGCCGCCGTGCCGCTGCTGCGGCGGGCGGTGGCGGAGTTCAGCCCCGCCGAGCGGCGGATGCTCGGGGACCGGGTGCGGGCGGTGGGCACGGGCGCGCGCGCCGGCGGGGGTCCGGGGCAGGACTGGGACGAGGAGGTGGCCGGGCGGCTCGCGGGGCACGTCCGGGAACTCCTCTCGGGGGTGGCCGGGTGAGCGACGAGGACGAGCGGCTGCGGCGGTGGCGGCTGCTGCTGGGGGGCGCGGCCGGGGACCTCGCCGCCCTCGACGAGGACGACCGGCGCCGGGACTCGGCGCTGACCGGCCTGTACGGGGGCGGGGCTCCGTCCGACGCGCCCGAGGCCCACGGGAAGCGGAGCGCCGGGCTGGGCGGGTCGTCGCCGGTGCTGCACCGGTGGCTGGGCGACGTCCGCACGTACTTCCCCGACTCGGTGGTCCGGGTCATGCAGCGGGACGCGGTGGAGCGGCTCGGCCTCCGGCAACTGCTGCTGGAGCCCGAGCTGCTGTCCGGCATCGAGCCGGACGTGTCGCTGGCCGGGACGCTGGTGTCGCTGGCGGGCGCGATCCCGGAGCGCACCCGCGAAACGGCGCGCGCCGTGGTCCGCAAGGTCGTCGAGGACATCGAGCGCCGCCTGGCCGAGCGGCTGCTGGCCGCCGTGCACGGGGCGGTCGACCACTCCCGGCGCACCAGCCGGCCGCGCCTGGCCGACGTGGACTGGGACCGGACCATCCGCCGCAACCTCCGGCACTACCAGCCCGAGCAGCGGACCGTGGTGGTGCAGGACCTGGTCGGCAACGGCAGGCGCAGCCGGCAGGCCTCGCTGCGGGACGTCGTGCTGCTGGTCGACCAGTCCGGGTCGATGGCGGAGTCGGTGGTGTACTCGGCGGTGCTGGGCGCGTCGCTGGCGTCGCTGAAGGCGGTCGACACGCGGCTGGTGGTGTTCGACACCGAGGTCGTCGACCTCACCGAGCAGCTCGACGACCCGGTGGACCTGCTGTTCTCCACCCAACTGGGCGGCGGCACGGACATCAACCGGGCGGTCGCCTACGGCCAGTCGCTGGTGCGCCGCCCGACGGACACGGTGCTGGTGCTGATCAGCGACCTGTTCGAGGGCGGCGTGGCGCACGAGCTGCGGCGCCGGGTGCGGGAGCTGGTGCGCGGCGGGGTGACGGTGGTGGTGCTGCTCGCGCTGTCGGACAGCGGCACGCCGGCGTACGACCACGAGCTGGCGGCGCAGCTGTCGGAGCTGGGGGCGCCCGCGTTCGCCTGCACGCCGGACCTCTTCCCGGACCTGCTGGCCACGGCGATCAGGCGGGAGGACGTGGCCGCCTGGGCCGAGCGGAGCGGGATCGCGGTGGGCCGCTGAGCGATCGGGTGCTGAGCGGGCGGTGCTGAGCGGGCCGGGTCAGCGGATCACCACGCGGCCCAGGGTGAGGAACGGCGCGCCGCGCGTCAGGACGGCCGCCCGGCCGCGCGGGTCGGGGCCGGCCATCCACACCTGGCCGCCGCGGCGGATGTTCTCGCGCACCCGTTCGGGGAGTTCGGACAGGCGCAGGAACGTGCGGTCGGACCCTTCGGTCTCCAGGTAGGTCTGCCACCCGACGCGGGCGCGACCGGGCACGAAGTGCACCGGCACGGCGTGCCTCGGGTACGTCTCCAGCAGCCGCCGCAGGCTGCGCCGGGTCAGGAAGTGCCGCAGACCGGGCACGGCGAACTCCAGGCACAGCGGCGAGAGCACGAACACCCAGCGCGAACCCAGCCACTCCGACACGAGCCACAGCACGACGAACGCCACCAGCGCGATGCCGATGAACCCCACGGCCCGCCGGTCGGATCCGGCCAGGCACTTCCGCACCCACGTTTCGCCCACCACAGCTCCCAGGAAACCGGAATTCCACTCCCGGGGTCGGCTCGCGGGACGATCAGCAAACCTCAGGCGCGCACGACGCGGGCCGCGAACAGCCTCGGCACGCCCCGGAACGTCACGACGGTGTTGCCGGCGCGGTCGGCGGCGACGACCCAGGCGCGGCGGTGCCCGCTGATGCGCCCCCGGACGAGCGGGCCGGCGCTGACGTCCAGGACGACGGGCCGCTCACCGTGGACGACGAGCCGCCCGCCGCGCCAGTGGACGCGCACGTGGATCCACGCGCGGTGGTCGAGGCCGCGGGGGAACGACGGTCGCCGGGTCAGTCCCAGGCCCGTGACCAGCGCGGAGAACACCAGGAGCACGAGCGGCAGGGCGGAGGTCACGTCGAGCGCGAAGATCAGCACGAGCTGGAGCACGAAGGCCACCGCGCCGAGCACGACCCACCAGAACACCCGCCGCCCGGCGATCTCCAGGCAGTACCTGGTCCACTGGTCGTCGAGGGCCGCGCCCTCGGTGGAGGGCTTGTCCGGCACGCCCACCAGGCCACCTCCCCAGGCCCGCCGCCCGCTCGGCGTGATCAGGTTACGGCCGCCGTCACCCGGACGGGATAGGCCAACCGGCGCACGACCACGGCACGCCCTACCCTGCGGTGCGCCGACGTGGGACTTCCGCCGACGGGCCCACCAAGTTAGGCTGCCCTAAGTTTGGAGGTGAGCGATGGACGAGACGCGTCGACCGCCCGCCCCGCACCCGGCGGAGCGAGCGCGCACCATCGCCGCCCGGGGTGGGCGCGCGGCCCTGTCGCCGTCGGACGGCGCGGAGCACCGGGTGACCCCGGTGCTGCACCACGTGCACCCGTCCGGGAGCGCCACGATCGTGCTGCCGGACGAGCACCCGCTGGTCGGGGCGGCGCGCGGGGCGGAGCTGACCGCGATGCTGGAGCTGGCCGACCACGCCCCCGTGCCGTTGCGCGAGCCGGTGCGCGGCCTGCTGTGGATCACCGGGTGGCTGCGCGCGCTGGACCCGCGGGAGGCGCGCGAGGCGTGCCTGGAGGTCGCCGAGGAACGCCCCGACCCGAGGCTGCTGGACGTGGGCCACGGCGCGAGCGCGCTGGTGCTGAGCCCGGCGTCGCTGGTCGTGGCGGACGCGGAGGGCACGACGTCGGTGCGGCCGGAGCTGTTCGCGCAGGCGGAGCCGGACCCGTTCGCCGCGCACGAGGACCACTGGCTGCGGCACCTGGAGCTGTCGCACCGCGACGTCGTGGGCCTGCTCGCCGGGCACCTGCCGGACCACCTGCGGGGCGGGCACGTGCGCCCGCTCGGCCTGGACCGGTTCGGGCTGCGGCTGCGGGTGGAGATGCCCGACGAGGACCACGACGTGCGGATCGCGTTCTCCCGCCCGGTCGGCACGCCGCAGGAGCTGGCGGTGGAGCTGCGCGGGTTGATGGGGTGCCCGTTCCTGGCGCGGCGCGGTTAACGTTGCGCGGGTGATCGAACCCCTCGACGCCCGGGAGCGCACCGGCTACCGGGTCGAGCTGCTCCTCGTGTTCGCGATGACGCTCGGCCTGTCCGGGTTGCGCAGCCTGGTGCGGCTGCTGGACAGCCTGCTCAACCCGGTGCCGCTGAACGAGCAGAAGGTCGCGATCAACGTCCCGCAGGCGCGGTTCGACCTGCTGGACCTCGTCGCGCAGCTGCTGGGGGTCGTGCAGCTGGCCGCGTGGGGCGGGCTGGGCCTGTACCTGCTGTGGCGCGGCGGCATCGGGCTGCGGGTGCTGGGGCTCGACCGCACCCGGCTCGGGCCGGACGCGCTGGGCAGCCTCGGGCTGGCCGCCGTCATCGGCATCCCGGGGCTGGTGTTCTACCTGGTCGCGTGGAACCTGGGGCTGAACCTGGCGGTGCAGCCGGCGACCCTGGACGAGGCGTGGTGGCGCAGCGCGGTGCTGGTCCTGTCGGCGGCGGGCAACGCGTGGGCGGAGGAGGTGCTCGTCGTCGGGTACCTGATCACCCGGCTGCGGCAGCTCGGGTGGCGGGACGGCACGGCGCTGGTGGCGAGCGCGGTGCTGCGCGGGTCGTACCACCTCTACCAGGGGTTCGGCGGGTTCGTCGGCAACGTGGTGATGGGCTTGGTGTTCGGGTGGGTGTGGCAGCGGACGAACCGGCTGTGGGTGCTGGTGCTGGCGCACACCCTGCTCGACGTGGTCGCGTTCGTCGGCTACACGGCGTTGCGCGGGCACGTGTCCTGGTTGCCGTAGCGGCGGGGTCGGGGCCGCCACGCCGTCCGGGTGTCCGCTTCGTCCGCCGACCCTAGGGTTGTGACATGGACGTGACACTTGCGGATGAACTGGCGCTGCTCGTGCACGACGACGAGGACGGCACGCGCAGGCTCGGGCAGCCCGCGCTGGGCTACGGCCTGGCCGGCGCGCTGCTGGTCGAACTGGCGCTGGCCGGGCGCGTCGACGTGGTCGACCGGAAGGTCGCCGTCGTGGACCCCGCGCCGACCGGGCACCCGCTGCTGGACGGGGCGCTGGCGCGCATCGCCGACGACAAGCCGCGCAAGCCCGGCCACTGGGTGGACAAGCTGGGCAAGGGGCTCACCGACCGGGTGCTCGACGGGCTGGTGGAGCGCGGTGTGCTGCGGCGCGAGGAGGGGCGCGTGCTGCTGGTCTTCCCGCGCACCCGCTTCCCCGCGCCGGACGGCCGCGAGCCGGACGCCGAGGCGGACGCGCGGGCCAGGATGCACGCCGCCGTGGCCGGGGACGGGCCGGTCGACCCGCGCACGGCCGCGCTGTGCGCGCTGGTCAAGGCGGTGGGCCAGGACCGGAGGGTCTTCGCCGCCCTGCCGCGCGGTGACGTGAAGCGGCGCTTGAAGGCGATCTCCGAGGGCGAGTGGGCGGCGACGGCGGTGCGGAAGGCGATCGAGGAGGTGCAGGCCGCGATCACGGTCGCGCTCGTCGTGCCCGCGGCGAGCAGCTAGCACCGGCACGGGTGGGCGGCGGCCGGCGCGGGCCGCCGCCCACCACGTGCGGTCCGGCCGCCGCGGACGACCGGGTCTGACAACCGGTTCTCGGCACGACGCCGCGATGCGTTAAGCGCTGAGCCGCTGGTTCACGCTTTGGTGTGAAGGCGCGCCGACCTGCGCCACCGACCGGCGGGTGCACACCGGCGCGCAACAAATCAACGGTTGAGCCTGCAAGTTGCGCAACGAAACGCCGCGTTCACGTCCGCATGCGATCGACTTTGCCGCGACGGGCCGCTCCGAGCTGCTGATCGCACCGGTACCGGGTTACCCTCGAACGCGTGACTGCGCACATCGCCCGGACCGAGGCCGCCGACAGCCGACCGTTCCCCGCGCCCCGCGTCGACAGCGAGGTGGGCCCCCTGCGCACGGTGCTGCTGCACCGCCCCGGCGCGGAGCTGAAGCGGCTCACCCCGCGCAACAACGACCAGCTGCTGTTCGACGGCGTGCCGTGGGTCGACCGCGCGCAGGAGGAGCACGACGCGTTCGCCGAGGTACTGCGCGGGCGCGGCGCCGAGGTGCTGCTGCTGGCGGACCTGCTGGTCGACGCCCTGCACGACGACCGGGCGCGGATCGCGGGCATCCACAGCGCGGTCAACGAGCGGCGGCTGGGCATCGACCTGGCCGACGCGCTGCGCTCGCACCTGACGTCGATCACCCCCGAGCAGCTGGCCACCGCCCTGATGACCGGCATGACGTTCGAGGAGCTGCCGGCCGCCGAGGGCGCGTCGCTGGTGCGCAAGATGCACCACCCGATCGACTTCGCGGTCGACCCGCTGCCGAACCTGCTGTTCACCCGCGACTCGTCGGTGTGGGTGGGCGACCGGGTCGCGATCACGTCGCTGGCGCTGCCCGCGCGCGACCGGGAGACCGCGCTCACCGACCTGATCTACGCCTACCACCCGAGGTTCCGGAAGACCGGCCGCGCGTACGGCGCGCACTCCGCGCCGGTCGAGGGCGGTGACGTGCTGCTGCTCGCGCCGGGCGTGCTGGCCATCGGCGTGGGCGAGCGCACCACGCCCGCGGGCGCCGAGTCGTTCGCCCGGTCCGCGCTGGCCGACGGCCTCGCGCACACCGTGCTGGCGGTGCCCATCACGCAGGAGCGGGCGACCATGCACCTGGACACGGTGTGCACGATGGTCGACCGCGACGCCGTGGTGATGTACCCGGCGGTGCGGGACAGCCTGTTCGCCTTCCCCGTGCGGTCCGACGGCGACGGCGGCGTCGTGGTGGAGGACCGGCGGCCGTTCCTGGACGCGGCGGCCGAGGCGATGGGCATCGACCGGCTGCGGGTCATCGACACCGGCCTGGACCCGGTGACGGCCGAGCGCGAGCAGTGGGACGACGGCAACAACACGCTCGCCGTCGGCCCCGGCCTCGTGGTGGCCTACGAGCGCAACGTGGAGACCAACGCGCGCCTGGAGGACGCGGGCGTCGAGGTGCTCCGGATCAGCGGCTCCGAACTGGGTTCCGGGCGCGGCGGACCGCGCTGCATGTCGTGCCCGATCGACCGCGCGCCACTCGTGTGACATTCTCCGGAAAGGGTTGCCTAAGCTTTCTTCGGCAACCCTTTCCTCATTGTGCAGAGCCTTGCCTTCAATGCGCGGGAAGATAATCCGAGATATTCTCGGGTCATGGCCATCAACCTGAAGAAGATTTCGTCGACGACCGGGACCAAGTTCCACGACCTGCTGCGCGAGCAGGTCCGCAACGAGCTGACCGCATCGCAGCAGTACCTGGCCATCGCGGTGTGGTACGACGGCAACGACCTGCCGCGCCTCGCGTCGCACTTCTACAAGCAGGCCCTGGAAGAGCGCAACCACGCGATGATGATCGTGCGGCACCTGATGGACAACGGACTGCCGGTGACCATTCCCGGCGTCGACGAGGTCCGCAACGACTTCGCCTCGGCCCGCGAGCCCGTCGTGCTCGCGCTGGCCCAGGAGAGGACCGTCACCGAGCAGATCGTGACGCTCGCCAAGACCGCCCGCGACGAGGGCGACTACATCGGCGAGCAGTTCCTCCAGTGGTTCCTCAAGGAGCAGGTGGAGGAGGTCGCGGCGATGAGCACGCTGCTGACCGTGGTCGACCGCGCCGACGGCAACCTGTTCCACGTGGAGGCGTTCCTGACCCGCGAGAACGTGGGCGACGGCGCCGACGCGAGCGCCCCGCGCGCGGCCGGCGGGGCGCTCTGACGCGTCACTCGTGGCAGGTCTGCCCGATGCGGCTCAGGCCCAGGCTGGTGATGACCGTGCCGTCGATCGAGTAGGCGGAGTACTCGTTGCCCGTGTCGAGCGCGACCTTGTGGCCGTACTCGTTCGCCACGGCCGACGGGTACAGCTCCGGCACCCTGGCGGGCTCGTCCCCGTTGCGCAGCCCCTCCGGGGTGCCCGGTCCGCGGGTGATGATGATCGACACGGCCGTCCGGGACTGGTCGAACACCACCGAGCCGCGCAGCGGCAGCACGAAGTCGTGGTAGGCGCACGGTCGGGTGGCGGGGCTGCTCCGCCCGCCGATGAGACCGGTCGCCTCGACCTCGGCGAACGTGTCGCCCAGCCGGATCGGCCCCAGGCCTCCGTGGTCGAGCACGGTCGGCGCCCCGGCCACGACCGTCTCGGTGACGGTGCTCGCGGCGGTGACGCCCGTCGCGATCCCGGTCGCGCTCCCGGTCGTCGTGGCGGCCGGCGCCGCGTCGGTCCCGGACGTCGGCGCGGACGCCGACGCGGACGTCGACGTCCCGGGCGCGCACGCGATCGCGGTCACGAGCAGCGCGGCCAGGGTCGTCGTCCGTCGCAGGGTCATCGGTCGCAGGGTCATCGGTTGTCGCACGGTGAGTCCTCCATCTCCAGTTCCACGGCGGTGATCAGCCCCGCCTCGGCGGTGAACGAGTAGCGCCACGGCGGCCGGCCCGGCATGGCGACGACGAGGCCGGTGGCGCCCGGGTACGCGGCGGCCAGCTCGGCCGTCGTCGACCCCGCCCCGATCCCGGCGGCGGTGGTGCCCGGCTGCGGCAGTCGCACCCCGACCACGACGCCGTCGGGCGAGGCGACGACCGCGCCGCCGTCGTGGGCGGGGTAGCGGCGGCAGCCGCCGGGCAGGTCGACGGGAGCGCCGAGCAGGCCGCTGTCCCGCACGGCCCGCTCCCCCGCGCCCAGGCGCAGCGGGCCGTACCCGGGCGGCGGGTCCACGGTGACCGTGACGACGTGCGGGGCGGGGGGCGCCGCGGGTTCCGAGCCGCCGACGCGCAGGCCGGTGGCCAGACCACCCACCGCGAGGACCACCGCGGTCGACGCGGCCACCGCGCCCACCGCCCGCCTGCGCCGACGCCTGGCCGCCCGTGCCACCAGCGCGCCCTCCGCGCCCTCCCGCACCGGCACGTCGAGCCGCTCGTCGGCCAGCAGCGCCCGCAGGTCGTCCTCCAGGTTCACGACCACTCCTCCGCTCGTGCGCGCAGCGCGGCCATCGCCTTGCTGTTCTGGCTCTTGACCGTGCCGCGCGCGATGCCCAGGGTGTGGGCGATCTCCGCCTCCGACAGGCCCTCGTAGAAGCGCAGCACCACGACGGCGCGCTGGCGCGGCGGCAGCTCGCGCAGCGCCCGCCACAGCGGTTCGTGCTCCAGCCGGTCCGCGGCCGCGTGGGCGGGCGAGTCGGGCAGGTCGGCGACGAGGTTCTCGCGCCTGCGCCGCCGCCACCGGCTGATGTGGGTGTTCGCCATGGCCCGCCGCGCGTAGGCCAGCGGGTCGGGGTCCTTGCGCAGCAGGGAGGCCCAGCGGGCGCCGACCTTCTCCAGCACCGCCTGCACGAGGTCGGCCGCGTCGTGCGGGTTGCCCGTCAACGCGTGGCCGTAGCGCAGCAGGCCGGGCAGCGCGGCCCGCGCGAACTCGGCGAAGTCGGCGACCGACCCCGCGGCCACGCGCTCGTCCGCTGTCGCCGCGACCACCCCGCCACCTCTCCTCCTCCTCGACGTGAAGACCACGCACGAGGGGGCGGATCGGTTGCCCCGGGACCGGGCCGGATCAGGACCGGCGGGGTCCCGGGTGGGGCGGGGTGGGGCTCACGACACGGGCAGGGGCCGGAAGCGCCCGTCCGCGTCGGGCGCGAACTCGTGCACGGCGACCACGTGGTCCGCCGGGACCGGCCCGTAGACGTGCGGGAACCACGGGCCGTCCTCGCCGGTCTCCCCCGGTTCCCACAGCACCGGCAACCCCTCGGGGTCGACCACCAGCAGCACGAGGTCGTGCCGGGCGGGGTACAGCCGGTTCGCGGGCAGGTGCACGGTGCCCCAGTCGGAGCAGTGCACGAACCCGTCGGGGTCGAGCGGGACCGCGCCCTCCTCGCGGGCGCGGGCCCAGTCGTCCCTGGAGCTGATCCGGAGGATCACGCGGACTCCTCGTCGTCCACACCCGTCCACGGGAGTTGTCCACAGGACCTGTGGACAGGTGTGGGGATACCTGTGGACAGGTCAGCGCAGGGTGATCTGCCGACCGCGCAGGCCGTCGCGCGCCCGGCGCTCCGCCTCGGTGAGCGGTTCGGCGTCGAGGCCGGCCAGGGCCTCGTCGACGCGCTTGCCCAGGGCTTCCGCGCCCGGCGCCCACTCGCTGGAGTGCAGCTCGCGGTCGAGGTCCCACACGGGGACGAGCAGGCCGTGCGCGCGGAACGAGCCCGCGTACCGGGAGCCCTCGCCGAGGTCCAGCTCACCGCGCACGGACAGCCGGGCCAGCGCCGCCAGCAGCGTCTCCTCCGGCTCGGGCCGCACCCAGCGCAGGTGCGCCTTGTCGCCCGCGTCGACCCAGTAGGCGGCCTCGACGCCGGGGGCGTCGACGCGCTCGGTGGGCAGGATCGCGGCGTTCGCGCGCTCCAGGGACAGGGCGACGTCGCCGGTGGGCTCGTTGTCCGGCGGCAGCCACCACGCGAAGTCGGCGTGCAGGTCGGGGCTCAGCGTGGCCCCGGTGTCGAGCAGGTCCTGCAACCGGCCGGGGTCGTCGCCGTTGTCGGGGCCGACCACGGGCAGCGCGTCGCCGGTCTCCGCGTTCAGCGCCCACCGCACGGCGCGGGCCAGGTCGCGGCTCAGGTCGCCGGAGCGGGTCTGCACCTGGAGGCCGACGAACGCGGTGCCGTCCGCGCGGACCAGGCCCGCGGCGGCCATCGGCAGCACGGTGGCCAGGGTGATCTCGCGCGCCGAACCGTCCTTGAGCGGCAGCGTCACCGTCGCCGAGGGCACGAACTCGCGGAGCGCGATCAGCTCGGCCTCGGCGGCCAGGCCCTCGAAGGGGCGCGAGACGATCACGTCCGCCGCGCCACCCGCCGCACCGTGGCACGCCTTGTAGCGCTTGCCGGAGCCGCACGGGCACGGCTGGCGCGGGTTCACGCCGCCCGCCGGCTTGTCCTTCACGGCGTCCTTCACGGCCGTCCGCTTCGCCACCGCCGCCTCCAGGGTCTCAGGGCTGGTCGGGCGTCAAGTTAGCCGCAAGGTGCTCGCGCGTTTCCTCCGGGTTGTCGGTCGCGAGGAACCGGACGCCGCGGTCCCGGCACAACGCTATGTCGGCCGGCTCGTTGACGGTCCACGTGTAGACACCCTGCCCCCGATCCGGGTGACGCCTGAGCAGGTGAACGCCGGGACCGGCGTAGTCGACGAAGCGGGGCAGCGTGCGCGGCCACAGCCGGTCGTAGAGCAGCACGGTCGGCACGTCCGGCTTGAGCTTCTTGATCCGGTGCACGGCGAAGACGGAGAACGACATCACGACCGCCTCGACCGCGTGCCGGTTCAGCACGGCGGCCAACGTCCGCTCGACCTGCGCCCCGTACCGCACGGGGTGCTTCGTCTCGACGAACAGCCGCGTGCCGTGGTCCTGGGCGAGGCCGATCAGCGCCTCCAGGGTGAGCACCGGGGCGGGCTCGCCGCCGTGCCAGGCGCCGAAGTCGTGCCGCTGGAGCTCGGCGAGCGTCAGGTCGCTCACCTTGCCGTGCCCGTCACTCGTCCGGTCGATGACCCGGTCGTGGACGCAGACGAGGTGACCGTCCTTCGTCAACCGCACGTCGCACTCCAGCCCGTCCGCGCCCTGCCGGAGGGCGAGGTCGTAGGCGGCGAGCGTGTGCTCCGGGCGGCGGGTGGACGCCCCGCGGTGGGCGACGATCTCGGGCGGCACGGGGTGAATGCTCCAGGTGGAGCACCGAGCGGGTCAACTCGACTACGTCATGTCACAGCTCGCTCAATGTTTGAGTGGACAACCACACTCGGATGGACGCGAGCACAGCTCAAGACCTACCGTCCGTGACCGTGACCGTGACGTTCGACCAGCGCGACCCCGCCTTCATCGCGGACCCGTACCCGGTGTTCGCCGCCCTCCGCGAGCAGGGGGACGTGCACTGGCACGAGGACATGGGCATCGCCGTGGCGGTGTCGCACGCGGCGTCGTCGGCGGTGCTGCGGCACCGGGCGCTCGGGCGGATCTGGACGGACGCGACGCCGCTGGAGCGGTTCGGCTCGTTCAACCTGCTGCACCGCAACTCGCTGCTGGAGAACGAGCCGCCCACGCACACCAGGCTGCGCAGGCTGGTGGCCGCCGCGTTCGGCCGCGGTCACGTCGAGCGGTTGCGCCCGTGGATCGCGGACCTGGCCGACCGCCTCGTGGACGGGCTCGTGGCGGAGGTCGACTCCGCGGGCTCGGCCGACCTGCTGGCCCACGTCGCCTCCCCCCTGCCGGTCGAGGTGATCGCCGAGCTGCTGGGCGTGCCGACCGACGACCGGCCGCTGCTCCAGCCGTGGTCGAACGCCATCGTGAAGATGTACGAGTACGGCCTGGCCGAGGACAAGCGGGACGCGGCCGAGCGGGCGGCGGGCGAGTTCGTGGCGTACCTGCGCGACCTGGTGGCGCACCGCCGGGCGAACCCGGGCGACGACCTGGTGTCGGACCTGGTGGCGGTGACCGACACCGACGGCGCGAAGCTCACCGTGGACGAGCTGGTGGCGACCGCCGTGCTGCTGCTGATGGCGGGCCACGAGGCGACGGTCAACGTCATCGGCAACGGCGTGCGGGCGCTGGTGGACCACCCGTCCGAGTGGCAGCGGCTCCTCGACGACCCCGCCCTCCTGCCCACCGCGGTCGAGGAGCTGATCCGCTACGACTCGCCGCTCCAACTGTTCGAGCGCACGGCGACCGAGCCGGTCACGATCGCGGGTCACGTGGTCGAACCGGGGCGGAAGATCGCCGCGCTGCTCGGCGCGGCGGCGCGCGACCCGCTCGTCTTCGCGAACCCGGACGTCCTCGACGTCGGCCGCACCCCGAACCCCCACCTGGGCTTCGGCATGGGCATCCACTACTGCCTGGGCGCACCGCTGGCCCGCATCGAGGTGCAGGCGGCCGTGTCCTCCCTGACCCGCAAGCTGCCCGGCATCGCCCTGGCCGCCCCGCCCCGGCAGCGGGCCGAGTTCGTCATGCGCGGGGTGCACGAACTGAGGCTGACGCGGGAGCGGTGACCGGCGCGGCGCGCGACCGCGCCTCGGCGGAAACCGGCGGACAACGTGAGCGAAGAAAAGTCACGTTCGCCTCGTTCGACTGAATAATTCCCACGTTCGGTTGAATAAATTCCACGTCCGACTGAGTAGAACGCGTTCGAGGTTTACACATTCGGGGCTGCACCCGGGACCGATTTCCCGTTAACGTGTGGCCATGCGATCAGGTGCGCGGGAATCACGGTGGATTACGGACGAGGACTGGGCCGACATGTGGGGCCGGTTCACCACGTCGGCGTTCCGCCTCGAGGTGCGCCCCTCGTACTGGACCGGCGACGACCTGGTGGAACAGTACACCGGGGGCCGTCCCATGCCGGTCGGATTCAACGCGCCGTGGCACAACCGGCTGCGCGTGCACCGGCAGGCGGGCAGGTCCGTGCAGCGGGTGCGCCTGGTGGACGAGCGGTTGACCGAGTACCAGCGCTGCCAGTTCGAGTGGGAATACCCGGGAAACGTGCGCTCCGGCGAGGACGTGCGGGTGATCTGCTCCCGCGACGAGGTCGCCGCGGAATTGCCCCGGCAGGATTTCTGGCTGTTCGACGACAGCACGGTCGTGCTGCTGCACCACCGGGACGACGGGCCGGTCCGCCGCGAACCGCTCGACGGCGACCCGGCCGAGTACGTGCGGTACGCGGAACTCGCGCTCGCGCACAGCACGCCGTTCCGGTTCTACCCGAAGATCGGGTGAGCGCGGGGGTCAGCGCGCCGGGTACGCCCGGGGGAGCCTGAAGCCGCGCTCGGCCATGACCTCGCGCAGGCGGTCCGGGTAGTCGGTGATGATGCCGTCCACGCCGTCGTCGATCAGCTTGTGCATGGTGGCCTGGTCGTTCACCGTCCAGGGGATGACCTTCAGGCCGTGCCGGTGCGCCTCGTCCACCAGGGTTTTCGTGGTGAACGGGACGTAGCCGGGGTCGTTCACCGTGCCGTTCTGCGGGTTGCCGTGCACCGGCGACAGGGCGGACGCGCCGAAGCTCTTGACCGCCTCCACCACGCTGCCGCCGAAGTCGGCCAGGTCGAGGCCGCCGGTCCACGGCGAGCCGGGGCGCAGGAACTCGGGCTGGGTGAGGGCGACGAGCGGGATGCGCGGCTCGGCCCTGCGCCACAGCATCAGGGTGCCCCAGTCGAACGACTGGACCGTGACGTTGCGGTGGAAGCCGGAGCGGCGGATCGCGCGGGACGTGACCTCGACGAACTGCTCGCGCGGCGCGGTCTCGTGCGGCGCGGCGGCCTCGACCTTGGTCTCGATGTTGAACTTCACGTCCCACGCCCGGTGGCGTCGGGCCAGGGCGAACACCTCGGCGAGCGTCGGCATCCGCGCACCCGGCGAGAGTTCCTGGTCCGGGTACTGCGACCAGCGCCGCGACCCGCAGTCGAGGGTGCGGACCTGCGCGAACGTCAGGTCCTTCACGTACTTGCCCGCGTACGGGAACGCCGGGTCGCCGGGGGTGGCGGGTGCCGTGTCGACGCACTTGGCGGGGTTGGTCCTGCGGTCGTGGGTGACGACCTCGCGGCCGTCCCTGGTGATCTGGACGTCGAGTTCGAGCGTGGTCACGCCGAGTTCCAGCGCCTTGCCGAACGCGGCCAGGGTGCTCTCGACGGTCAGCCCGATCCCGCCCCGGTGGGCTTGGAGGTCGAACGACTTCCGGGGGTGGCCGTGCGCGGCGGCCACGCCGGGGACGAGGAGGGACAGGACCAGTGCCGCCACGAGTGCCCGCATGGCGTCCACCGTGGCACGGGTGGGGTCAGGAACCCAACCGCCGCAGGAAGAACGCCCACCGAACGGCGGGGAACGCCAACGTTGCGGCGGTCGGGTTCTTCGAGTCCCGGACGCCGACGACGGGGCCGGTCGACGCCACCTCGACGCAGTTCGCGTTGCTGGCACCGCTGCTCCGGCTGCTCTTCCGCCACACCGCGTTGACGAACGCCACTTCGACGCAGTTGGTGTTGCTCGCGCCCCCGCTGCGGCTGCTCTTGCGCCACACCGCGCCAGTGAAGTCCACTGTGGACATATCCGTCGCCTCTTTCACTCGGTCAGGACCCGCTCGACGAGGGCGATCGACTCCGCGAGGCCCAGCGCTTGGGAAGCCAGGTGCTCGAACTCCAGCCTAGCCTCGCGGAGCTGGTTCCCCTCCTCGATGTGCACGGCTCCCACCATGTGCTCGATGAACAGCACCGGCGGTTCGAGGGGATCGGCGAAATCGAGCAGCGCGAAGCTGCTCACCATGCCCGCGTGGGCGCCACCGGCGTCGGCGAGGATGCGGATCGACACGTTGGGCAGGTCCGCCACCTCGCGCAGGTGGCGCAACTGCTCGCGCATCACCTCGGCGCCGCCAACCACCTTCCGCAACGCCGCCTCGTCGATGATCGCGTCCAACCGCAGGGGGTTGCGCGGGTCCACCAGGCGCTCCTGCCTGATCCGGCGTACCCGGATGTCGTTCTCCAGCCGGCGCTTCGTACGGCCCAGTCGGTGCGCCGCGAACAGCGCCCGCATGTGATCGCCGGTCTGGAGCAGACCGGGGATCACCAGGAGCGAGAGTTCGCAGACTTCGACGGCTTCCGTCTCGACGTCGACGTAACCCTGGTTCTCGATGCCGAAGGTGGTCCACCAGCCGGGCTCCCTCGCCCGCACCGCCTGGTCCAGCAGGTCCGGGTCGTACTGGTCGTACAGGTCCATCATCGACTTGGCGAGGTGGACGTCCAGGATCGTCTCGCCGCGCTCGATCCGGTGCAGCGTCGACCTGGTCCGGTACAGGGCCTTCGCGGCGTCGTCCAGGGTCAGCTTGGCCGCGATCCTCATGCGGGCGAGCTTCTTGCCCAACCGGCGGCGGCGGAACGGGGGTGGAGTGGGCACGCGTCAGCATGGTCCGGCGGGATCTCCGGGTGTGGGATTCCCGGTTCACCCCTTGGGTTGGAGCGGATCTCCCGTCGGACAGTCGGTCCCGTGGAAGCGAACCTCTTCAGCCTCGTGGACGCCGCCGACAGCACGCGCATCTTCGCGTGGGGCATGGAGATCATGGAGGAGGACACGACGACCGCCGTGGTCTACCGGCGTGATCCGGTGACCGGGCGCACGATGCTCGGCCAGCACCGGTCGGCGGAGTCGGCGCTGGCCCGGTACGGCCGGCGCGTACCACTGGTCCTGGTGTGGGAGTTCGACGAGGAGGAACCGCTTGGGAACAGTGGTCCGGCGTGACGTTCGCCCGCCTCCCGATCACCCTCTGACTCCGCCTGTTTCACCTGATCAAGTGATGAAATGGGTACAGGTGTTCGAATAGCGTGGCAGGTATGGAGATCGCGCCCGCGCTGCTGACCGACGACGGTGTGTTCGACGCCGTCGTCGAGACCGAAGCCGCGCTGCGGACGCTGCACGTGCGGCGACTGCGGCTGCTGGCCGAGGTGCTGCGGCGCGGGCTCGACACCGACACCTACCGGCGCGTCGTGCGCGCCGACCCGCGCGAGGTCAAGCGCTGGACCACCCAGGCGACCCTCTTCCTGCCCTCCACCAGCCCCACCGGACAACCGCTCCCGCCCCTGCACCCGGTGACCGGTGCGGTGGTGGGGGAACTCTCCGACGGACACCTGACCGAACTGGCGCGGGCCATCTCGCTGCGCCTGCCGGACGGGTCGGAGGAGATCCTGGTCGAGGCCGCTCGATCGGTGGAGCCGAAAGCGGTGCGGCAGCTCGCCGATCGGATTCGCGACCGCGCCGAGCAGGACCGCGTGGACGAGGTGGACGAGCCCGCCGCCGAGACCGGCGACGTGCTGCACCTGCGCGACCTGCCCGGCGGACGGCTGGAGTTCTTCGGCGAGCTGTCCGCCGAGAGCGGCGCGCGGTTCACCGCGATGCTCGAACCGCTCTCCGCACCTCGCCCGGACGGCCCGCGTGACGCGGCACGACGCAGGGGCGAGGCGTTCGCCGACCTGATCCACCTCGCGTCACGCTCCACCGACGTGCCCTCGGAGGCCGGAGAGCGCCCGCACATCAGCGTCACCATCGACCACGAGGCCCTGCGCCGGGGCGTCGGGCACGCGTTGTTGGACGGCGACCGCCACCTCAGCGCCGCCCAGGCCCGCCGCATCGCCTGCGACGCCACAGTCCTCCCGGTCGTACTGGGCGGAATGTCCGAAGTACTCGACCTCGGCCGCGCCAAGCGGACGGTGAGCACCGCCCAACGCCGCGCGCTGCACGCGCGTGACCGGGGATGCGCCTTCCCCGGCTGCCACCGACCACCCCAGTGGTGCGACGCCCACCACATCCAGCACTGGGCCGATGGCGGGTCCACCGACCTGGACAACCTCGTCCTGCTCTGCCGCACCCACCACAGCCTCGTCCACCACTCACACTGGCGCGTCGCGACGACCGGCGGGACACCGGTCTTCATCCCACCCCGACACGTCGACCCCGCCCAGAGGCCACGCCAGAACCTGCTCCACCGACCACCCACCCCCACCCCGGCGCTGGCCGCCTGACCCCGTTCGTCTAGCGGGGGGAGCCGGCGGCGCGGAAGGTGCGCAGCTCCGGTGCCGGGGCGTCCTTCACGCCCACCACCCGCATCCGGCGGAACGTGCTCGGGTCCACCGGCAGCAGGCACGTCGTGGTGCGGCGCACGACCACGGCGGTGACGATCGCCACGGCGACGGCCAGGAGGTCGGCCACCGCGTGCAGCAGCACGCCGTCCGCCATGGCCTGCACGCTGTCGCGGAACGACCAGGCGATCGTGAACGCGGAGAACAGGCAGGTGAACGCCCACAGGCCCCACCACCAGCGGATCAGCCGGGACGGTCGCGGGCGGGCGTCGACGGGCAGGCGCAGGGCGGCGTGCTCCAGCTCGGCGGCGACCGAGCCGGGCACGACCAGGTTGACGCCCGGGATGAACAGGCTGACCAGGACTTCGGTGTCCGAGCGGGACGGGGCGTAGCCGGCGGCGCTCGCGGCGGCCCGGCGGGCCCGGCGCAGCCACAGCAGCGTGAACACCACCGCCATCGCGGTCGCCACCAGCATCACGACCGACGAGGACACGACCATCGCGTCCGACACGCCGACCGTGGACTCCGACAGCGCGCCGTAGCGGCTGAGCAGGAGCAGGACGTAGCGCCAGATCTCGCTGCCCGCGGCCCACAGGCCGGTGAGCGCGGCCAGGCCGAGGGCGTGGGAGGCGGTGCGGGCCAGCCGCTGGACCCGGTCGACCGAGTCGGCGGGCTCGTCGGCGTCCACCGCCACGGACGTGGGCCAGCGCCACGCCAGCAGCGGGAAGCCCCAGCGCGGCGGCACCGGGTAGGACGGCGGTCCCGCGTAGTCCTGGCGCGGCCGGCCGAGGTCGCGCCGCTGGTAGGCGCCGGGCGGCGGGGTCGCCACCCAGTCCACGCGCATCGGCCGGAGCGCCACGTCAGATGACCTCGGGGTCCGCGCCGTCGACCTCGGCGACCAGCGGACGGCCCTGGGCGGCCCAGACCTGCATGCCGCCGTCGACGTTGGTGGCCTCCCAGCCGTTGGCGTTGAGGTACTGGGTGACCCGCGCCGACCGGCCGCCCGCGCGGCACACGACGTAGAACTCGCTGTCGCCGGGCAGCTCGTCCAGGCGGCCCGCCAGTTCGCTCATCGGGATGTGCAGGGCGCCCGGGGCGTGGCCCGCGGTCCACTCGTCGGCCTCGCGGACGTCGAGCAGCACCTTCCCGGCCGGGAGTTCGGCGGGCACTTCGGTCACTTCAACGGTGGGAACGGTCACGGTCACCATGCTGCCACGTCCCTGATGAACGGGGGATGAGGAGCACGCCGGCCGCCCTCCCCGGGAGGAGGACGGCCGGCGTGGTCCCGGAGGAAGGCCCTAGTGCGCGGTGGCCTTCTCGGCGCCGACGCCGGTGAGCGCCCGCACCTCCATCTCCGCGTACTTCTCCTTGTCGTTCTCCTTCGACGTCACCGTGCCGACGTAGCCGAGGATGAACGCCACCGGGATCGACACGATGCCCGGGTTGGACAGCGGGAACAGGTCGAAGTCCGCGTTCGGGAACATGGACGTCGGCTTCCCGGACACGGCCGGCGACAGGACGATCAGGGTGATGGTCACCGCGAGGCCGCCGTAGATGCTCCACAGCGCGCCGGAGGTGTTGAAGCGCTTCCAGAACAGCGAGTAGAGGATGGTCGGCAGGTTCGCCGACGCCGCCACCGCGAACGCGAGCGCCACGAGGAACGCGATGTTCTGGCCGTTGGCCGCGATGCCGCCGAGGATCGAGACGATGCCGATGACGATGGCGGTGCGCCGCGCCACCTTCACCTCGGCCTCCTCGTCGGACTTCTCCTTGACCGCGCCGTCGTGGCCGTTCTTGCGGATGATGTTGGCGTAGATGTCGTGCGCGAACGACGCCGACGCGGTGATCGTCAGGCCCGCCACCACGGCGAGGATCGTGGCGAACGCGACCGCCGCGATCAGGCCGAGCAGCAGCGGCCCGCCCAGGGCCTCGGCGAGCAGCGGGGCCGCCGAGTTCGCGCCACCGGGTGCCGCCCGGATCGCGTCGGGGCCGACCAGCGCCGCCGCGCCGTAACCCAGGACCAGCGTGAACAGGTAGAACAGGCCGATCAGCCAGATGGCCCAGACCACCGAGCGGCGGGCCTCCTTGGCGGTCGGCACGGTGTAGAAGCGCATCAGGATGTGCGGCAGGCCGGCCGTGCCGAGGACCAGGGCGAGGGCCAGCGACAGGAAGTCGAGCTTCGAGGTGCCGGTCGCGCCGTACTGGAGGCCGGGGCCGAGGAGCTTCTCGCCGGCCTTCGGGGCGTTGTCGACGGCCGCGCCGAGCAGGCCGGACAGGTTCAGGCCGAACTTGGCGAGCACCCACACCGTCATCACGCCGGCGCCGATGATCAGCAGCACCGCCTTGATGATCTGCACCCAGGTGGTGCCCTTCATGCCGCCGATGAGGACGTAGGCGATCATCAGGGCGCCGACGACGGCGATCACGAGGGCCTGGCCGAGCTTGCCGGTGATGCCGAGCAGCAGGGCCACCAGGCCGCCGGCGCCCGCCATCTGGGCCAGCAGGTAGAAGAAGGACACGGCCATGGTGGACGTCGCCGCGGCGGCGCGCACCGGGCGCTGGCGCATCCGGAAGCTGAGGACGTCGCCCATCGTGTACTTGCCGGTGTTGCGCAGCAGCTCCGCGACCAGCAGGAGCGCGACGAGCCACGCGACGAGGAAGCCGATGGAGTACAGGAAGCCGTCGTAGCCGTTGAGCGCGATGGCGCCCGCGATGCCGAGGAACGACGCGGCGGACAGGTAGTCGCCCGCGATGGCGACGCCGTTCTGCGGGCCGGTGAACGCGCGGCCGGCGGCGAGGTAGTCGGCGGCCGTCTTCGTGTTCCGGCTCGCGCGGATGACGACCACCAGGGTCGCCGCGACGAACAGGCCGAAGATGCCGATGTTGAGCCAGGGGCTGCTGTTCACGCCCGACCCCCTTCGATTTCGCCGCGGAGCTTCTCCGCCTTGGGGTCGAGGTTCTTGTTGGCGTGGCGGACGTACAGCGTGGTGATCGCGAACGTCGACACGAACTGCAGCAGGCCGAGGATCAGGCCCACGTTGATGTTGCCGAAGACCTTCGTCGACATGAAGCCGTGTGCGTAATCGGCGAGGAGGACGTACAGCAGGTACCAGGCCAGGAACAGACCGGCCATCGGGAACACGAAATTGCGCAGTCGGCGCCGCAGCTCCTTGAAGTCCGCGCTCTCCTGCACCTCCACCCAGTTGTGAGCGCCCTGGGTGTCGGGGTTGTGCTGCTCAGAGGTGCTCACGGTCCCCTCCTCGCGTGTTTGACGACGGTGTGAACGGCACGTAAGGCCTCCTGGTGCGTTCCTGATACGCCGTGCACCGTAAGGAGACCTGGCTCACGTCTGAAAGACTCCGGACGTGGCCTTGCGCTCAACTGTCGAGTGATGCGATGAGCGGTATGAATGCTGAGACGAACTGCCACTCGGGTGATCGACATCACCGTTAGCCGGATCGGTGGGCTTATCTTCACCCATTCGAGACCTTCACATACTCCCTGCTACCGCGTCTGCGGCTGAACGGGAGCGTGCCGACCGACCCGCTAGGACGACGGGCCGTCGCCGCGTGCGCCGTCCTGGAGCGCCTTCTCCTCGGCCGTGCCGAACCGCTGCACGACGCGGTCGCGGATGAAGCCCAGCGGGTCCGGCGCGTGGAAGCGCAGCAGGATCTGGTTGACGTCCTCGGGCCTGCGCCGCGACGTCAGGCCGCTGATCACGACCATGGTCAGGAACGCCACCGGCACCGTCACCAGCGCCGGCTGGGAGAACACCGAGGGCGCCCAGTCGCCGGTGTACGAGCTGACCACCGTGACGACCTGCGAGCCGATCACCAGGCCGCCGCCGACCACCATGCCCGCCATCGCGCCGACCCAGGTCAGCCCGCGCCACCAGATGCCCAGCACCAGCAGCGGGCAGAACGTCGACGCGGCCAGCGCGAACGACATGGCCACGGTCAGCGAGGCGTCCGAGCGCGGCAGCACGAGCGCGAGGCCGATCGCGAACGCGCCGGTCAGCACCGTGGCCCAGCGGAAGTCCCGCACCTTGCCCGGCAGGATGTCCGTCGACACCACCCCCGCCACCGACACGACCAGCCCCGACGAGGTGGACAGGAACGCGGCGAACGCGCCCGCCGCCACCACCGCGCCCAGCACCTGGCCGAGCAGGTCGGGCCGCATGGTCGTGGGCAGCAGCAGCACGGCGGCGTCCGTCTTCCCGGTCACCAGCAGCTGCGGCAGGTACTGGCGCGAGATCACGCCCAGCACCGTGGGGAACAGGTAGAACAGGCCGAGCAGGTAGATCACGTGCAGCGCGGTCCGGCGGGCGGCCCGGCCGTCGGGGTTGGTGTAGAAGCGGACCAGCACGTGCGGCAGGCCCATCGTGCCGAGGAACGTCGCGAAGATCAGCGAGTAGGTCTCGAACAGCTCGCCCGCGCCGCCGGTCTGCGGGCGCAGCCAATCGGCGTTCCCGGTCGGCGCGCCCTCCACCACCGGCACCGGCGTGCCCGCCGTGAAGCGCAGCTCGGTGCCCGCGCCCACGGTGTGCGTGCCGGTCGTCCAGTACACCTCGCCGTCCGCGGGCGCCCCGTTGACCCGACCGGTCGCGGACAGCTCCAGCGGCACGTCCACGCGCACCCGCACCGGGTCGGTGGTCGTCACCGCCACGTCCTCGTGGAACCGCAGCACGCCGTCCGCGTCGACCGGCTGCGCGCCGTTGCCCGGCCCGGCCGCGAACAGCGTGAACAGCACGAACGTCGGCGCGGCGATGGCGAACAGCTTGCCCCAGTACTGGAACGCCTGCACCAGCGTGATCGCGCGCATCCCGCCGCCCAGCACGTTCACCACCACGATGGCGGTGACCGCCACGCCGCCGAGCCACGCGGGCAGGCCGGTGATCGTGTTCAGCGTCAGCCCGGCCGACTGGAGCTGCGGCACCAGGTAAAGCACGCCGATGCAGATGACGAAGAACGTGCAGAACCGGCGCAGGTTCGACGACCCGAGGCGGGCCTCGGCGAAGTCGGGCAGCGTGTACGCGCCGGACCGGCGCAGGGGCGCCGCGACGAACACCATCATCGCCAGGTAGCCCGCGGTGAAGCCGATCGGGTACCACAGGGCGTCGACGCCGTCCTTGAGCACGAGCCCGGCGACGCCCAGGAACGACGCGGCCGACAGGTACTCCCCCGAGATCGCGGCGGCGTTGCGGGTCGCCGGGATGGCGCGCCGCGCCACCAGGAAGTCCGGCGTGGTGTTCGCCCGGCGGGAGCCCACGTAGCCCAGCAGGAACGTCAGCGTGGCCATCACGACGACGAGCCCCAGGCTCCACAGGTTCTGGATCACCGGTCCACCGAGTTCACGAAGTCCTGCTCGTGCCGCTCGGCGAGCCTGCGGTAGGCGTAGCCGACGCCGTAGCACAGCGGGAACGGCAGCAGGCCCAGCAGCACCCACGGCAACCGGACGCCCAGCAGGTGCACCTCCGACAGCTGCGGGACTGCGTGGAACAACGCCGGCAGCGCCGCGAGGAGCAGCAGGGTCGTGCCGCCGAGGGCGAGGCCGGTGCGCAGCTGCTGGCGGATCAGGTCGCGGATCAGCTTCTCGCCGACGCTGGTCTGCTCCTCCAGCTCGATGATGGTGCGCAGCACGCGGCCGCGCCCCTTCGGGTCGGCGAGCACCACCCGCCTGCGGCGGTTCTTGCGCGCCGCGACCGGCGGCCAGGCGTCGCGCTCGGCCGGTTGCGGCTGGTCCGGTTGCCCGGGCGGGCCGGAGTGCTTGGTCATCCCCAACTGCTCTTGGGGGGGCGCACGAGCCGTTCCTTCAGCTCACGCGTGTGCCGCCGGCTCACCGGCAGCTCCTTCGCGTCGTCACCGGAGCCGATCACCACCGCGTACCCGTTCGACGTCATCCGCAGCTCGGTCACCAGCGGCAGCGCCACCAGGTAGGACCGGTGGATGCGCACGAACCCGGCGTTCTCCCAGCGGTCCTCCAGCTGGGCCAGCGGGATGCGCACGAGGTGGCTCGCGCCGTCGTTGGTGTGCAGGCGGGCGTAGTCGCCCTGCGCCTCCACGTACCGGACGGTCGCCCGCGGCACGAGCTTGATCGTGCCGCCCAGCTCGACCGGGATCACCTCGTCGTCCTGCGGCTCGGCCGCCGAGGTCTGCTCGGGCACCGCCACCGGGGTCGACGCGACCCGCTCCACGACCCGCGAGATGGCCTTGTTCACGCGGTCCTCGTTGATCGGCTTCGTCACGAAGTCCAGCGCGCCCACCTCGAAGGCGACCACGGCCTCCGAGTGCTCGACGCCCGTCACGAACACCAGCGCCGGCGGCGCGCGGAACGCGCCCAGCACGCGCGCGAGGTCGGTCCCGCTCAGGCCGGGCATGTTGATGTCCGCGAACACCGCGTCGACCGGCGGCACGCCGGCCTCCTGGCGCTCCATCACCTCGGCGTCGTAGTCGCCGCGCAGGATGCGCAACGCCTCGGCCGCGTCGAAGGCGGTGAGCACGCGCCTGATGTGCGGGCTGCCCTCGAGCAGGTACTTGATCTCGCTCAGCCCCGGGGCCTCGTCGTCCACCGCCAGGACGAGGAGGCCGTCGTGGGGGCCCTTCGGGGAACCGGGGTTCTTTGGGGTACTCACTGTGCCGCGCATCTTGCCCATCGAGCGGGGTCGCTGTCTACGCCGGTCGCCGGTCCCGGTGCGTGCCGTGACCTCACAAGCCGAATCGCGACCAGCGCGCCCGCTCCTCCAACGCGGCCAACCCCTCCAGCAGGAAGTCCCCCGATCGGGTGGAGGCGCCGGCCATGCCGAGGCGGGCGAGCAACGGGCGACGGGGCTCGGCGACGGCGATCTCGGCGTCCGGGTAGCGCTTGGCCACGACGCCGCGCAGGGTGCCGACCCCGTCGACCAGGCCCAGTTCCAGCGCCTTCGCGCCGGTCCACACCTCGCCGTTGAACAACTCGTCGTCGGTGCCCTTGAGCTTGGCGCCGCGGCGTTCCCGGACCCAGGCGACGAACTGCTCGTGCAGCTGCGCCTGGAGGCCCTTGAGCCACTCGACGTCCTCGGGCTTCTCGGGGGAGAACGGGTCGAGGCGCACCTTGTTCTCGCCCGCCGCGTGCACGCGGCGCTCCACGCCGTACCGCTCGATCAGGCCGTTGAGCCCGAAGCCCGAGCTGACCACCCCGATCGAGCCGACCAGCGACGTGCCGTGCGCGTAGACCTCGTCGCCCGCGCAGGCCAGCCAGTAGCCGCCGGAGGCCGCGACGTCCTCGCAGAACGCCAGGACCGGCACCCTCTTCTTCGCCGCCAGCTCGCGGATGCGCTCGGCGACCAGCGCGGACTGGGTGGGCGCCCCGCCGGGCGAGTTGATCAGCAGGGCGACCGCGACGAGCCGGTCGTGGTCGAACGCGCGCGTCAGCGCCGTCTCGACGGTCTGCACGCTGATCGTGTTGCGCGCCATCGGCGTCGGCGTCGGGGTGATGACGCCGTGCAGGCGGACGGCGGCCACGACGGGTCCGCGCTCGGTCCGCTCGCCGACGATCCTGGGCAGCCGGGCGATCTTGTCCGTCACGCTCATGCCACGACCTTACGTGCAGTGGCACGGGCGGGTGGCGGGGCTAACATCGCCCGGTGACGTTCAACCCGATCCGGTGGCTGGAACGCTACGTCGAGTGGTGGGACGTCCGGGGCAAGAAGAACCCGGACGGGCCGACGACGATGCACGTCTACTGGATGTGGATCACGTGGTCGGTGTGCGCCGTGATGGTGGTGGCCTCGCTGGCGGTGGCCGCCGAGTGACGTCCCGGACCGCCGGGCTCAGGCCCGGACCGCGGGCTGCTCGGTGGTGTCCTCCAGGCGCGGCGGCACCAGCGGCAGGTTCGTGCGCACGCCCTTGCTGTACTTGGGGATCTTCAGGATGATCTTCATGCCGGCGTCCGGGGCGGTCTCCACGACGAGCGCGTAGTCGTCGCCGAACACCGCCCGCATCCGGTGGTTGATGTTGCCCAGGCCCACGTGCGCGCCGGTCTGGTGGGCGTCCTTGAGGTCCTCGAACAGCCGGTCCGGGTCCATGCCGACGCCGTCGTCCTCGACCGAGATCAGCGCTTCGGCGCCGTTGTCCTCGGCGATGATCGTGAGCAGCCCGCCGCCGGGCTTCTTGGCCAGGCCGTGCCGGACCGCGTTCTCCACCAGGGGTTGCAGCACCAGGAACGGCAGCACGACCTGGAGCACCTCGGGCGCGATCCTGAGCCGCACGTTGAGGCGCGGCCCGTACCGGGCCTGCTCGATGGTCAGGTAGCGGTGGATGTTGGTCAGCTCGTCGGACAGCGTGGTGAAGAAGCCGTCCGTGCGGAACGAGTAGCGGGTGAACTCGGCGAACTCCTGGAGCAGCTCGCGGGCGTGCGCGGGGTCGGTGCGGATCAGCGACGAGATCGTGTTGAGCGCGTTGTAGACGAAGTGCGGCGAGATCTGCGCCCGCAGCGCCCGGACCTCGGCCTGCGCCAGCGCCTGCCGCGACTTCTGGAGCACCTCCAGCTCCAGCTGCGTGGACACGAACCGCGCGGTCTCCTCGGCCATCCTGATCTGGCGCTTGTTCGCCACGCCGCTGACCACGATCAGCGTGCCCGCGACCTCGCCCTCCACCACCAGCGGCACGATCACCGCGCTGTGCAGCGAGCACGGGCCGGGCAGCTCGCAGTCGAGCTTGCGGTGCTCGACGTGCTCCTTGTGGCCCTCGCCGATGGCGCGCTCGATGTAGGTGCGCAGGAACTCGTAGTGGTCGTTCGCGCCGCCGTCCCACGACAGGAGCGTGCCCTCGTGGTCGGTGATGCCGACGGCGACGCAGCGCAGCATCTCCCGCAGGTGCGGGGTGGCCTTGTCGGCGGCCTCCTCGGTCAGGCCCTCGCGCAGGTCGGCCGACGCCTTGGACATCCGGTGCAGCATGTCCATCACGGCGTCCTCGACCGAGGTGCTCACCCGGCGGGCGCGGCAGAGCATCACGAACAGGCCGAGGACGGCGAGGGTCGCGATGACGCCGAGGACGGCACGCTCGGTCAGCAGGTCACGCACGGCGTCCATGCTGTGCCGTGGAGGCCGCGGAGGCAAGGGGATCGACGCCCGGAGACGTGCACGTCCGATGAATTGGCGGCGACCGCGCCCCTTTACCTTCCCGATCGGGTGACATCAGGGCGATACGACTACGGAGGGTGAGCGCGGTTCGCTCACCGGACCGCGCCCCGCCGGCCTCGGTCGACCGCCTGCGAGGACGAGGTGGTGGTCTCCTCGTCGGTGTCGCAGCCGAGGAACGCGAGGAGCTCCTCCATGTCCGGTTCGTCGTACAGGCCGGCCTCCTCCAGGATCTCGCACAGCGTGGTGCGCTCCTGCGCGTCGAAGGTGCCGACCTCGGTACTCGCGGCCGGCGGCGCTTCCGAGGACGCGGCGGCCACTCCGGCGATGGTCGCCAGGCCGAGGGTGGCACCGGTGACGGCGGCGGCGATGCGGATGTTCATGGTTCCTCCACGTGGTCGAGCTGTCACGAGGAGGAGTTGCCGGGAAGAACGGTCACAAGCACGGGTCCACCCGGTCGTGTGACTTACTTGAGCAGGCGTGACATCCGGCGGTCGGCGAGGGGCTTGCCGCCCGTCTGGCACGTCGGGCAGTACTGGAACGCCCGGTCCGCGAACGACACCTCGCGCACCGCGTCACCGCACACCGGGCACGGCAGGCCGGTCCGGGCGTGCACCCGCAGCCCCGACCGCTTCTCGCCCTTCAGCGTCGCCGCGCCCTGCCCCACCGAGCGCGCCACGGCGTCGGTCAGGACCCCGACCAGCGCCTCGTGCAGCCGGTCCAGCGCCTCACCGGACAGCCGGCCCGCCGTCGCGTACGGCGACAGCCGCGCGGTGTGCATGATCTCGTCGGAGTAGGCGTTGCCCACGCCCGCGAGCACGGTCTGGTCGGTCAGCGCCGTCTTCAGCCGCTCGGTGCGGCCGGCGAACAGGTCCTCCAGCTGCGTGCGCGTCACCGAGAGCGCGTCGGGCCCGAGCCGGGCGACGCCCGGGACGTCCCGCGGGTCGTCCACCACCCAGGCGGCCAGGCCCTTCCTGGTGCCCGCCTCGGTCAGGTCGAACCCGGGCCCCCGCCCCGGCGGGCCGAGGTGCACGCGCAGTGCCAGCGGGCCCCGGCCGGGCCTGGGCGGCGCCGCCGACAGGTTCTCCGACCAGCGCAGCCACCCGGCCCGCGCGAGGTGCACCACGAGGTGCAGCCCGCCGCAGTCGAGGTCCAGGTGCTTGCCGAACCGGCCGGCACCCGTCACCTCCCGGCCCTGGAGGTCCGTCCAGGGCGGCGTGAACGTCTTGAGCACCTGCGACGACGCGACGTCCACCCGGTGCACGACGCGGCCGACCGCGTGCTCGCGCAGGTGGTGGGCGAGCGCCTCGACCTCGGGGAGTTCCGGCACCCGACCAGTGTCGCCCGTGAACGGCCGTCAGTCGACCGGCTGGAGCGGGCCGTCGAGGTCGGGCAGCGAGTACATCTCGATCTTGCGGGCCACCTTGGCGACCTCGTCGCGCACGGTCAGCATGCCGCGCACCGTGCCGACCCACCGCTCCGGCGGCAGCTCGTCGGTCTTCTTCGACTCCGCCGCCACCACCCACGGCCGCCGCACCGCCCAGCGGACGGGGAAGAACAGGAAGACCAGGACCAGCGCCACGACCAGCCACGCCGGCACGACCACGTCGGCCGGGGTCCACGCCACGAGCACGACCGCCATGACCACGACGATGGCCAGCATCAGCACACCGGGGCCGTGGCCACCGCTCACGTCGTGCTCGAAATCGGCGTCCCCCGCCGGGTTGCGCCACTGGACCTGGCTGCGCACAGTCCACATCCGGCCGTCGGCACCGCGCACCAGCCGCGTCATCACCGTCTCCTCAAGACGTCGAGCGATCACTCAGCGTGTACCACGCTACCGGGAAAGTCTTGCACCTCGCGGGTGAAACCCGCAGTTACGCGGGTGCGAACGTGGCGGGCGTCGGGTGGAGGGTCACGGTGGTCGGCGTGACGACCCGCCCCCTGCCGGTCGGCCGCGCGGACGGGGTGGTCGTCGTGGCCAGCAGCGTGGTGTCCGACGGCGGCTCGGACGTCGGCGACACCGTCGACGCGCCGGCCCCGGTGGTCGCGCCGGCGGCGGTGGTCCCCGGCGGCGTCGCGGACGACGAGGCGTCGGTCAGCAGGTGGGGACCGGCGTGGCCGGGCGGCGTGGCCGCCTCGCCGGCCTGCTGCCCCGGCACCGCGTCGGGGGTGGTCGTGGTGGGCGCCGCCGGGGGTGCGGTGACCGTGCGGGCCCGGGTCTTCGTGTGCACGACGACCCGGTGGACCGGCGCGGGCGACGTCTCGCTGGTCGCCGTGCCGGTCGCGGTGGGCCCGGTCGTGGGGTGCAGCGCCAGTACGTGCCCGCCGGGCGCGCCGTCCGGGCCGGGCTGCACCAGGGCGGGGCCGGGCGCCCCGGTGAACGTGCCCGCCAGCACGCCGAACACGCCCACCGCCGCGGCCGAGGCCGTCGCGGCGAGCACCAGCTTGACCCGGCTCGTGAGCAGCGCGGCCTTGCCCGCGACGACCGGCGCGAACAGCCCCGTCGTGGCCAGGGCGGTCGCGGCCACCGGCACGGCGGCGACCGCCGCGTGCGCCCGCAGCGACGAGCAGACCTCGGTCAGCTCGGCGTGCAGCGCGTTGCAGGAGGAGCACGTCCGGAGGTGCTTGCGGATGCGCTTGTGCTCGGTGCCCTGCACGCCGCCCGCCACGTACGTGCCGAGCTTGGCCACGACCGAGCTGCACGCGCGCGGGCCGGTGTCCTCGGCCAGGTGCGCCTGGAGGTAGGCCGCGCGCAGCCCCTCGCGGGCGCGGCGGGCCAAGGCGGCCATCGCGTTGGCGCTGAGCCCGTAGCTCGGCGCGACCGCGGCCGGCCGCGCGCCCTCCACCTCGACCTGCCACAGCACGGTGCGCCACCGCTCCGGCAGGCTCGTGAAGGCGCGGGAGATCAGCGTGTGCTCCGGGCGGTTCGCCGTGGCGTCGGGGAACGGCTCGACGCGCTTGCTCAGCTCCTCGTCCTCCACCGGCACGTCCCGCCGCCGCCCGCTCCACTCCCACGCCACCCGGCGCGCGACGGTCAGCAGGTAGGTGCGCACGTGCTCGGTGGGGCCGTTGCCCCGGCGGATCGCCTGGAGCACCCGGAAGAACGCCTCGGCGGTCAGGTCGTCGGCCTCGGCGTGTTCACGGACGTGCCGGAGGGCGAACCGACGAACGGCGTCGGCGTGGTGGGTGAACAGCTCGCCGAACGCGGCGTCGTCGCCCGCCCTGACCCTGGCGAGCAGTTCCCGGTCGAAATCGGCATCTCCGGCCATCCCGCCCGGCACCTCCCGCCCGCACTGTGGTCCGCTCGTCAAGATGCCACAACCGGGTGGTCCACGCTCCGAAGTGATAGCGAGCCGATACCGAAGACCAGCCGGACGGAGTGGGCCGTTCGGGGCAGTCGGAGCGCCCGCACCCCGCAGCGCCCGCGCTCGCGGTCGGTGACGGACCGGTCACGGGTGGGCGTCGGGTGGTGGCCGCCGGGGTCGCGGCGGGCGCCGCGGCGGGTAACCTCCCGCCACGTGGTCGACTGGCGCACGAGGGCATCCGCCCTCCTCCCCGAACTGAGCGCCGTGGTCGAGCGCGAGTCCTGGTCCTGCCACGTGTTCCTGTCGGAGCTGTGGCAGCTCGCGCTGGAGGCGCACCGCGAGGGTGACCGCGAGGTCCTCCGCCGGGTGTACGACTTCGCCCACTGGTGCTTCCGGCAGCCGGAGCGGTTCCTGTCCGACGCGTCGGTGGTCAGCTTCTACGAGCACGTGTTCGACGAGTGGGAGCTGCGCGACGAGGTCGCGCCGTGGCTGCCCGCGGAGGTCGTGGACCGGGTGCGCCCGCTGTGGGAGTGGCGGTGGTCGAAGGAGCGGTTGTCCGAGGTCGACCGCCTGTTGACGGGTACGGCACCCCCCGGTGCGAATGCCGTTTGAGGCATGGTCTATAGTTCTTCGTGTCAGGCGGATGTAGCGCAGTTGGTAGCGCATCACCTTGCCAAGGTGAGGGTCGCGAGTTCGAGTCTCGTCATCCGCTCGTGTGAAAGGCCCCCGGTGTCCGCACCGGGGGCCTTTCGCGTTCCCGATCACCGTCCGGGGCGGGGTCCGCGCACGACCGTTAGGTTTGACGGCGAAGGGTTTTCCTCGTCGAAGACGGAGTTGCAGACATGGCCACCACCCGCAAGGCGACCACGCACTGGGAAGGCAACCTGCTCGAGGGCAAGGGCAGCGTCGCGCTGGAGTCGTCGGGCATCGGCACCTACGACGTGAGCTGGCCCTCCCGCGCGGAGGAGGCGAACGGCAAGACCAGCCCGGAGGAGCTGATCGCCGCCGCGCACTCGTCCTGCTACTCGATGGCGCTGTCGCACGGCCTCGCGCAGGCGGGCACCCCGCCGCAGACCGTGGACACCTCGGCCGAGGTGACGTTCCAGCCCGGCAAGGGCATCACGGGCATCCACCTGACCGTCACCGCGTCCGTGCCCGGCCTGGACGCCGACGCGTTCGCGGAGGCCGCCGAGAACGCCAAGAAGAACTGCCCGGTCAGCCAGGCGCTGGCGGGCACCGAGATCACGCTGACCGCCACCCTCGCGTGACCGCGTGACCGCGTGACCACCGGTACCGGCCCGATACCCGAAGTCTCGGGCCGGTACCAGCCCTACGGGCCGATTTGACCCGGTTGAGGGATGCCGGTAGTGGTGGTCAATGCTCACCGCGATGGGTGGACCCGCCCGGCTCGCCCTCGGCGCCCTCGTCGGGGCGGGCGTCGCGGCGCTCGTCGGCTTCTCCGCGCTGTCCGGCAAGGGCGACCTGCCCGTGCCGCCCGCGCCGTCGGACGTCGGGCACATCGTGGTCGTGAAGGGCAGCGAGCCGCCCAGCCGGGTCGCGACGCCGACCGGTGACGCACCGACGTCGACCACCACCACGACCACCACCACGACCACCGTTGTGACCACCACCACGACCGTGGCTCCCACCACCACCACGACGACCGCGCCGGCGATCACCACGACCACCGCCGCGCCCACGACGACCAGGCAGACCACCACCACGACGCACCGCCCGACCACGACGACGTCGACCACCACGACCACCACGCGCAGGCCGTGCGGGTGGTGGTGCTGACTCGTCCCGTCTGGACTACCGACGGTGTTTTGGCAAGATCGAGGGGTGACGTCAAGCCAGGTGCCCACACAGCCCCAGCGAAGCAACGACACCCCCACGATCCGCATCAAGCCCGTCGCGGTGGTCCCCGAGCCCGCGTGGCCCACGTCCGAGCCGATGACCGCGACCGACCTGAGGCCCGTCGCGCCGCCCGCCGCACCGGTCCCCCCGACGCCCGTCTCCGCCGTGCCGACCACCAGGACCGCCGGCCACGGCGGCGTCGGACGCCCGTTCATCCCGGCGCTGATCGAGCCCACCCCGCCCGACGGGCGTCAGGGCCAGCGCGCCAAGCCGCCGTTCGCGATCCTGCTCGGCGAGCCGCCCGTCCAGTCCAACGGCGTCGCGGCGTCCAACGGCGTCGCAGCGCCGGCCGGGGCCACCGTGCCCGCGACGAAGCCGGTGAACGGCACGCTCCCCGTCGCCGCGCCGGCCCCGGTCCCCGCCCCGGCCCCGGTCCCCACGCCCGCACCGGCTCCCGCACCGGCTCCCGCACCGGTCCCCGCTCCGCCGGTGGACTCGCAGGCGACGACCGTCCTCCCGGCGATCACCGACCTGCCGCCGGCGCCGACCACCCCCAAGCCCCCGGCCGCCGCTCCCGCCGCCGCCCCTGCGCAGCCCCCCGCCCCGGCCTCCTCGACTTCGGCCCCCGCGGCCTCCACGGCCCCCAAGACGCCGCCGACCCCGAAGTCCAAGCTCCGCAAGATCGCGCGCAAGATCGTGGGGCCGACCCTGCTCACGAAGAGGTAACCGCCCGGTTCACGCGGTCCGGGCCGCTCGCGCGCAGAGCCCACCCGGACGACGCCCCGGGCTCCTCGTGGACACCGCGGGCCGACGACGGGGTCCGCACCTCCCAGGCCCCGAGCGCGACGCTCGCGCGTGTGACGCCAGGTTCACGCGGTTCGTGCACCATGGCCACGTCCCGGCTGTGCGGCGGTCCCCGGGGTCGACGCCCGAGGCCGAACGGTGGACCGCCGGCAACGACCGCATCACAAGTGCCGGATGCCGGCAACGCCCGAAAGCGCATGAGCAACAATGGCGCTCGCGCGGCAACCCCTGGAGGAACGGAATGTCCTGGCAAGAGGACCTGGCTGAGCTGGACCGCACGCTGGCGGAGGGGCGGATCAGCGCCGACGAGTACCGCCGTCGCCGGGACGAGCTCCTCGCGTCCGCCACGAGCAGCGGCGCGGTCGGGTCGCCCGGCACGCCCCCGGCACCGCAGCAGGCGCCGAGCGGGCCCTTCGCACCGCCGGTGCGGTGGGACGCGGTGCCGCCCCGGCCGCAGACGCCGAACCCGGAGGCGACCCAGGTCGTCAACAACCAGGCGAACCAGCAGGCCGGCGCCGACAAGACGCAGGTCGTGAGCGGCCAACAGCGCGGACAGGACGCCGACCGCACGCAGTACGTGGCACCGATCACACCGCCGCCCGGCATGCCGCAGCAGCAACCGCAGCAGCAGGGCTGGCAGTCCGGCCCGCCGGTCGGCACGCCCCCGTGGGGCGACAGCTTCTCCCCCGGCGACCAGAACCCGTCGTGGATCGCGCAGGGGCCCGAGGTGTTCGACGAGAGCGGTGGCGGCGGCAAGGGCAAGGTCGTCGGCATCGTCGTCGCGGTCGTCCTGCTGGCGGGCATCGCGTTCGGCGCCTACTGGCTCTGGGGCCGCGACAGCGGTTCGGACCAGGCCGGCGGCGGCACCAGCACCTCCTCGACGCCGACCACCACGTCCTCGACGCCGCCGCCGGACCCCCTGCCGGTCGGCGAGATCCCCGGCAAGGTGAGCACGAACAAGGCGGTCACCGACTTCAGCGCGGTGCCGAACCTCAAGTACCTGCTCGACTCGGAGGCCGCGCTCTACACCGCGGCGGGCGCCACCAAGACGAAGCTCGCCCAGTTCACGCTGGACGACGGCTCCCTGGGCGTCGTGCTGATCGTGCAGGCCACCGACGCGACCGCCGCCTCGGCGGCCGCCGAGGAGCTGTTCAACACGCAGATCAACAACGGCATGGCGCAGCACGACGGCGGTCCCGCCGGGGTGTCCACCGGTGAGATCGACGCGGCGAACGGCCAGAACGCCCGCGTGCGCGGCCACTACAGCAGCAAGGACCTGATCGTCCGCGTGGACGTGGCGGCCCCGACGCTCGCCGCCGCGCAGAAGGGCTACGAAGAGGCCCTGGACGCCCAGCTGGAGGTGCTGCCGACCGATGGCTGACCGCAGCTCCGGCGACCGCGCCGACCGGGGCCGCGCCGTGATCGCGTGCACCATCGTCGCCCGCAACTACCTGCCGGCCGCCCGCGTCCTCGCGGCGTCCTACCTGGAGCACCACCCCGGTGACGACCACGGGTTCGTGATCCTGGTCGTGGACGCGCCGCGGGGCTCGGGTGAGCACGACGGCCGGACGCGGGTCGTCGGCCCGGAGGCCACCGGCATCCCCGAGGACGACTACCTGCGGATGGCCACCGCCTACAACATCACCGAGATGGCGACGGCGGCGAAGCCCTACCTGCTGCGCTCGCTGCGGTCGGACGCCGACGTGGTGATCTTCCTCGACCCGGACATCCAGGTGTTCGCGCCGATGCCGGAGCTGGCGGAACTGGCCCGCGCGCACGGGATCGTGCTGACCCCGCACTTCCTCGACCCGCTGCCGCGCGACGGCAAGGACCCGAGCGAAGCCGCGATCATGGGCGCGGGCATCTTCAACCTCGGGTTCGTGGCCACCGGTCCCGGTTCCGAGCCGTTCCTGGACTTCTGGGCGGAGCGCCTGCGCCACGACGCGATCGTCGCGCCCGAGAAGCAGCTGTTCACCGACCAGCGCTGGGTGGACCAGGTGCCCGCGCTGTTCGGCAACCACGTGCTGCGCGACCCCGGCTTCAACGTCGCCTACTGGAACATCCACGAGCGGCCCGTCGAGCGGGACGCCGACGGTGTGCTCACGGCGGGCGGCCACCGGCTGAGGTTCTTCCACTACAGCGGCTACCGGCCGGAACGCCCGTGGCTGTTGTCGCACCACACGCCGACCCGGCCGCGCGTCGTGCTGTCCGAGCACCCGGTGGTGCGCGAGCTGTGCGACGCCTACGGCGCCCGGCTCCAGGCCAACGGCTACGCGACGACGCTGGAGGCCATCCCGTACGGCTTCGGGAAGATGGCCGACGGCACGAAGATCAGCCAGGCCGTCCGCACCCTCTACCGCGACGCGTGGGAGGAGGCCGAGCGCAAGGGCAGGCCGGTCCCGCCGCACGCGTTCGGCCCGGACGGCGGCGCCGCGCTGCGCGCGTGGCTTGCCGAGCCCGCCGAGGACGCGCCCCTGGGCACCACGCTGAACCGACTCGTCAGCACCCTGTGGGAGTCCCGCCCGGACCTCAAGGCGGCGTTCCCGCTGCCGCACAGCCGCGACGCCGCGCCGTTCGCCGCCTGGTGCGCGGGCTCCGGCGTGAAGGAGTCGCAGCTCCCGACCTGGGCGCTGCCCGCCGAACCGGTCGCCCCGAGCGAGCCGACGGACGAGTTCGGCGTGAACGTCGTCGGCTACCTGACCGCGGAGCTGGGCGTCGGCGAGATGGCGCGCCTCGTGCACGACGCCATCTCGGCGTCCGGCGTGCCGGTGGCCTCCGTGGTGGAGGACCGCCTGGTGTCCAACCGCACGGGCCTGGCCGAGCCGGGCACGGTCGGTGAGCCGAGGTTCCCGGTCAGCCTGCTGTGCGTGAACGCCGACCAGACGCGGGTCGTGCTGGACCACCAGCCGCACGTGGGCCACCACCGCTACCGGATCGGCCTGTGGGCGTGGGAGCTGGAGGAGTTCCCCGGCGAGATGCACCACGCGTTCGACCTGGTCGACGAGGTGTGGACGGTCAGCGAGTTCTGCCGCGAGGCCATCGCCAGGCACACGGCGATCCCGGTGAAGACGATCCCGGTACCGGTGCGCGACCCCGGCCCCGTCGCCCGGCCGGCGCGGCGCGCGGGCGACCCGGTGACCTTCCTGTTCGCGTTCGACTTCTTCAGCATCGGGCAGCGCAAGAACCCGTGGGGCCTGGTCGACGCGTTCCAGCGCGCCTTCGAGGGCCGCGACGACGTGCGCCTGGTGCTCAAGGCGATCAACGGCGACAAGAACCCCCACACCGCCGAGCGGCTCCGGGTGCGCGTCCTGGACGACCCGCGCATCGAACTGGTCGAGCGGTACCTGTCCGTGCGCGAGCTGGACGAGCTGTACGCGACGAGCAGCGCCTACGTGTCGCTGCACCGCAGCGAGGGCTTCGGCCTGACCGTCGCCGAGGCGATGGCGCGGGCCATGCCGGTGATCTCCACCGACTACTCCAGCACGACCGAGTTCCTCGACGAGCGCACCGGCTGGCCGGTCCCGGCCCGGCTGGTGCCGGTGGGCGCCGGCAACGGCCCGTACCCGGCGGACGCGCTGTGGGCGGAACCCGACCTCGACGCCGCCGCCCGCGCCATGCGGGAGGTCGCGGACAACCCGGCCGAAGCCGAGCGGCGCGGTCGCGCGGCCCGCGAGCACATCCTGCGCACCCGGTCCGTGGAGAACGCGGCGCGCTGGATGCGCGAGCAGTTGCGCGCCGCCCACGACAACTGGCGCGACCAGGGCGGCGCGGGCTACCGGGCCGCCGTGCCGGGGGCCGACGTGCTGCGACCGCTGCGCGACTCGAAGCAGGCGCTGCTGTGGCGCGCGGAGGTGGGTGCGGCGTCCCGCACGCCGCTCGCGCCCGCGCTGCGCCGCGCCGTTCTGCGCGCCATCGACCACTACGACGTGCACCAGCGCAAGGTGATGGGCACGCTCGTCGGCGGGGTCGAGGACACGCTGAGCGCGGTGGTGTCGCGGCTGGAGGCCGTGGAGGCGGGCGTCGAGTCGACCCGCTGGGTGAACGAAGGCCTGAAGGACCGCATGTCGTCGGTGCGCGCCGACGTGGACTCGGTGCGCGCGGAGGCCGAGTCGGTGCGCGGCTCGACGACGAGGCTGGAGCGGCAGCTCGACGAGAGCCTGGACCGCGTCTGGTCGCGGCTGGCGGACGACCGGCGCGCCGTGTTCGACGGGTTCGTCGAGCGCGACCTGAGGCTCGACGAGGGCCGGCGGCGCTTCGCCGAGGGCGAGGAGCGGGTCACCGAGCTGGCCAAGGCGCTGGACGCGGTGCAGGACGCGGCCCGCCTGCGGCACGCCCCGGTGCCCGAGGGCGCCGACGTGGTGGTGTGCGACGCGGGCGCGCTGCTGCTGCCCGCGGACGACGTGGTGCGGCCGTGGTTGGCCTACCACCGGTCGTGGGAGCCCGAGGAGGCCGGGCTGATGGCCCGGCTGGTCGGCGACGGCGCGTTCGTCGACGTCGGCGCGCACGTCGGCTACCACACGCTGCGCCTGTTCCAGCGGGCCGCGGGCATCGCGTCCGCCGTGGCGGTCGAGGCCAACCCGGTCAACGCGGACTTCCTGCGCCGCAACGTCTCCGCGAACCTCGGCCCCGAGACGGCGGCCCTGGTGGACGTGCTGCCGATCGCCGCGTGGGACGAGGACGGCAGCATCCGGCTCGTGCAGGCGGAGGAGGGCAACAGCGGTGACCACCGGGCGCACGCCGCGGAGGACGAAGCCGTCGGTGGCGTCGTGGTGCCCGCCGTGCGGCTGGACGGGCGGCCGGAGATCACCGGGCGCCGCGTCACGCTGGTCAAGGTCGACCTCCAGGGCCGCGACCACCGGGCCCTCGCCGGCCTGACGGGCGTGCTCGAACGGGACCGCCCACACGTGGTGTGCGAGTTCTGCCCGAGCGCGATCGTCGAGCTGGGCGACGACCCGGGTCAGGTCCTGCTCGGCTACCGCAAGCTGGGCTACGCGCCGGTGCCGCTGGGCGGCGACCCGGACGTCGACCACGTCGACGACGACCTCGTGCGGCAGGCGGAGGCCGCCGACACCGGTTTCCTCACGCTGTGGCTCCGGCCCGTGTGACGCCGGTGGGCGAGGTGAGGCGTGGCTGACGCCCGCACATCCGTGTTCGGCGCGATCGCGGTCGTCGCCGTCCTCGTCGGCGTCGTGGCGGGCGCGCACGCCCTGTGGGGCGTGCCGCTGCCCGCCAGCGCACGCAACGTGCCGCCGACGGGCGAGGCCGGGCGCGAGGCGGCGGACCGGATGGCCGTCGCCGACTTCCAGCACGGCTTCGAGTCCTACGACCACGTGCGCACCTTCGCCGACGTGGTGGACCTGAAGTTCCTGGGCGACAGCGAGGTCGACGCCTACCGGGAGGCCGGAGCCGGGGCGGCCAGGCTGACCGTGGCGTCGAACCGCCCGGAGGGCCAGGTCCTCGTCACGGTGGTGCGGGTGGCGGACGAGGGCGCCGCCCGGCGGACCGCCACCGAGCTGGACGACCAGCAACTCGGTTTCGGCATGAAGCGCATCGGACCCGAGCACGGCGTCGACCGCATCGCACGGGTGGTCCGGCAGGACGGCGCGACACCCCCCGCGGTCGTGCGCGCCCACTACGCCCACGACGACCTGGTGGTCCGGGTGGAGCTGAACGCCCGCTCGGCGGACCGGGCGGAGCACTTCGGCGACCTGCTCGCCCGGCAGCTCGGGGTGCTGCCCGCCGATGGTTGACACCCGCGCCGACGACACCCGGCCCGCGCCCGGCCGCGACCACGCCCCGCGCGCGGCCGAGGGCCTGCGCGTGGTCTCGGCGGTCTCGGTGCTGCTGATCGCGTACAGCCACCTCGTCGGGCTGTGGCCGGTCCGGCACGGGCACTCGCCGGACTTCGTGGTGCTCGTCCGGTTGTGGGTGAACCGGCCCACCGGGTTCGGCGAGGACTTCGGCTTCCTCGGCACGGCCCTGCTGCTCCTGGTCCTGGGCCACCTGGTGGGCCCGGCCCCGTGGTCGCACTGGGTCCGGCCGCTGCGCCGCGCCGCGGTCGCCGTGACGTGCGCGGCGGCGGTCGCCGCGCTGCTGTGGCTGCTCGGCGCGGACCCCCTGCTGGACGTGTCGGTGACGGCGCCCGTCGCGGCGGTGGGCGTGTACGCGGTGCTGGCCGCCGCGGTCCGCCCGTTGACCCGGGTCTCGCAGGCGCTCGCGATCCTCGTCCTGGCGGAGGCCGCCTGCGTGCTGGTGCTCGTCGGTGGCTGGGCGGACCAGGCCGGCGGGCCGGAGGTGCTGCGACGGCTCGGCCCGGTCGCGGCGCTGCTGCCGCTGGTCGTGCTCGGCAGGCTGGCGCGGGCCGTGCGCGCGGGTGCCGTGCACACCGCGGCGGGCGGCGCCCTGGGGCTGCTCTGCGTCGTCCTGCTCGTCGTGTCGGACCTGGCGGTCCCGGACCTGGCCGCCTACTGGCACCCCCTCGGCGGCACGCTCGCGCTGCTGCTGTTCCTGATCGCGCTGCCCCGCGGCGCGTCCCTCGCCGCCACCGCGCCCGTGCGGTGGCTGGGGGACCGGGCGCTGCCGCTGTGCCTGGCCGTGCCGGTCGTCGGCTACCCGGTGGCGGGGGTCGTCGCCCACCTGCTGCCCGCCCTGGTCGCCGTGCCGATCGGCCTGGTGTGCGCGGGTGCGGCCGGCGCGGCGCTGCACCGCGGACTGGAGGAGGTGGCGTGACCGCTCCCGCCGTGTCGCGCGCCGAGGCCGCGAGGACGGGGTACCTGCACGGGCTCGACCTGCTGCGCGTCATCGCGTCCTGCGCGGTCGTGCTGACGCACCTGGTCGGCTACTTCACCCTGATCCGCCAGGACTTCTGGCTGTCGACCTGGCTGGAGCAGGGGGTCGTCGAGCCGTTCCACCTCAACCCCCGCCTGTCGTTCTTCGGCGTCGCGCTGTTCCTCGTGGTCAGCGGCGTCGTGGTGACGCACGTGGCGAACCGGGAGCGCCCGCTCCAGTTCCTGCGCCGCCGCGTCGTGCGGTTGGTGCCGCTGCTGTGGGTCGTCGCGGTGCTGGTGTGGGTCCTGGTCAACCTCGGCCTGCGGGTCAGCGCCGCCGACGAGGGCGACCTGGGCTTCGGCAACCTGCTCGGCGCGATGTTCCTGACCAACCGCTTCCAGACGCCGCAGGTCGTCATGGTCGGCGTCACCTGGACGCTCCAGGTGCAGGTGGCCTTCTACTGCTACGTCGCGCTCACCATCCCCGTGCTGCGCAAGCGCGCCTGGATACCGCCGCTGGTGGCCGCGCCGGTGTGCTTCGTCGTCCTGCTGCTCACCCACGGCGCGGACACGTCCGCCGGCGAGGAGATCGGCAGGTTCGGCGCGTACCTGCCCGCGATGTGCCTGGGCCAGCTCATCTCGCTGGTGCACTCGGGCCGGGTGGACGCCCTGGCCGGCACGGCGATCGGCGCGGTGCACTTCCTGCTGTTCTGCTGGACGGACATGCTCGGCTGGTACGCGTGGCAGGGCGATTCGGCACCCCGCACGCTGCTGTTCGCGGTGCTGCTGACGGTGGTCCTGGTGTCCGCGCGCGGGCCGGTGAGCCGGTCCGCGTTCATCCGCGGCTGGTCGAAGCGGACCTACGCGATCTACCTGATCCACCTGTCCGCGATGTACCCGCTGTACGACGCCCTGATGCCGCACCTGGACGACACCCTCGTCGTGGCGCTCGGCCTGGCGTTCACCGCGCTGTCGGCCGAGGTGCTGCACCGCGTGGTGGAGATGCCCGCCGACCGGGCGATCCGCCGGTGGGAGCGGCGCGAGCGGACCGGCGCGGCGGCCGGGTCCGGCTAGCGCGGCTGCTTGGCCAACTCCCGGGTGATCGCGTCGAGCACCGGGCCGTTGAGCACGGAGTCGACGCCGCCGACCAGGTTGCGCTCGGCGACCTCCAGCACCACCACCTCGTTCTCGGCGAACATCCGGCCGACCTGGAACGGGTCCTCGGCCAGGGCCTTGGTGTGCTGGACGGTGATGTCGGTGAAGCCGGCGACGAGGTACTTGGCGCCGGCGAAGGTGAAGGAGTCGCCGAGCAAGCCGACCTTGGTGTCGACCACGCCCCTGATCGGGCTCTGGGTCGAGCGCTGCGGCTGCTTCTCGTCACCGTCGAGGTTGCGGCTGCGCACCTCCTCGCCGTCGGGTTTGAGGGAGAAGGCCTCGAACTCGTCCTTCTCCGGGCGCCCGAGGAGCCGCGACAGGTCGCCGGTCCGGCCGAAAGGGCCGTTCGACTCCGGCTTCCAGGTCCTCGACGTGCCCGGTGAGACGGCGTCCACCACGGCGCGGGCCATGACGATGCCGCCGCGGTTGTCCCAGTGGCTGTCCTTGCGGGTGTAGACGGGCCCGCCCGACTGCTCCGCGGCCGTCCGCAGCTCGTCCCGGATGTCGATCGCGCCGGTGGCGTCGACGACCCGTGACCAGAAGCGCTCGGTGGTGGCCTGGTGGCACGCCTTGCCGAAGTACTTGGCGGGCAGGTGGTCGGGCTCCATCGTCGACTTGTTCGGCGCCACGACGAAGACGAACTTCCGCCCGGAGGACTCGACGGCCAGCCGGAGGCGGTTGACCCGGGCGAACACCTCCTCCAACGGCACGAGGGGTTCGCACGCCTGCTGCACGTCGGCGCCGAGGTAGAGCCACCCCTCCTTGCCCTCGACGACGCGCGCGAAGGCGACGGGGTCTGGCTTGTCGAGGGAGGGGTCGGTCGGCGGCTGGACGGGTCCGCCCAGGTCGCCCTTGCGGGTCTGCTGGGGGGCGGGTTCGCCGAACAGGCCCCGGCTGATCCCGTCGGCGGCGGACACGGCCACGTCGCGGAACGGGATGTGGTCGTCGGCCCACGGGCCGAACCCGGTGATGAAGCCCCAGCCATCGGTGATCGAGGGGAAGGCGGCCAGCTCCCGGTTCTCGAAGTGGGCCGGGCGGACGCCGACGACGAGCAGGAGACCGGGGGTGGCGAAGAACAGGACGGCCAGGACCAGGGCCACCCGCTGGCGGGGGCTGTGCCGGGGGCGGTAGAGGTTGTGCTCGCGCGGGAGGAGCGACTCCGGCAGGTTGGGCAGCTTCTCGGGCACGTCCACGCTCACGTCGTCAGGGTAGCCGGCGAGTGGGTCCCCCGTTCGTGGGTCACCGCAAGGTGGGGATCGATAGGGGCCGTCCGGTGCAACCCACCCCCCGTGGTGGACGTCTCCCAGGGTGACAGCGGAACCCGACCTGCCGGAGGAAGGCATGTGGCCCACTGTGAGCCTGGTCACCCTGGGCGCACTGGCATTTGTGGTGCGCACCGTTCGCGTACTGCGGTCCTCTTCGAAATCGTCGCGAAGCGGTCCCCGGATTGAGTCCGCCCCACCGGCCTAGTCCCTATGGCGGATTGTCCGCTTGCCGTACGATCATTTCCGGGCCGCACGGCCTGTGCCTGCTTAGGGGACCTCGGAACAAGAGGTAGGTGCATCATGGATCTCGCACTGAGCAAGGTGATCGAGCTGCGCGAGAGCGGGTTCCAGTTCCTGCACCTGCGGGACGAGGACGGGCAGCTGGACCGCATCATGGCGTTCAAGCAGCGCCGGGGCTTCATCGACTCGATCCTGTTCTGGTCCGAGACCGAGGCCCGCGCCGGCAGGCTGCCCGCGGTCAGGGACAGCCGGCGGGCGGCGCAGGCCGTCTGGATCTACGAGGGACCGCTGGTCGAGGCGGTGGACCGGTTGCTGGACCTGCCGGAGCCCGGCTCGCGCAACGCGCCCACCCTGATGAAGCGCACGGCGTCCGACCTCGCGGTCGTGACCACCCTGCCGTTCTCGCTGAAGCTGCCCCCCGGCGCCATCGCCTAGACGCTCCGCGTTAACGTCACCCGCCGCACACGAAATGCGGCGGGTGATCGTCTTTTCGTCACAGCGCGTAGTTCTCCGGCCTATTTTGCGCAATTCTTCCGCGACCTGAACGACCACAACCAGGAATATTCACCCTCGCCGGAGCGGAACCAAACCCGATTCGCGAACCGGCACCACGAGTTGCGCGAGGTCCCGCACGACGCTCGGCGCGAGGAGGCTCGGAGTCGCGGACCCGGCCCAGCCGCCTCGACCTCCGACGGGAAGTCCGGCACCGCGTCGACGACGCGTGGGCCCGGGCGCTCTCCAGCATGATCGCGTGATCACCGGTCCGGGTGGACAAGTTCACCCGGCCTGATTACGGAGCTTGAAGCGGGCACCCCCGGTGCGGAACTTTCCGCCCCATGAACCTCAGGAGGACCATCGCGGGTTCCGGCGGCTGAGCCCGCCCCACGAGCCGGAGCGGTCCCGGCCCCCTCCCCCTCGGGCCGGGACCGCTCCGACCTCCAGCCCACGGCCTGCCGCGGCTACCTGCCGACCGCGTACCCCTGGGCACCGCGCGCGTTGGCCGCCGCGCGCAGCAGGCCGTCGCGCGAGTCCCTGGCCACGGCCGACATGCGGCCCAGCGACCACGGTCCCGCGTCGACCACGGAGTGACCGCGTTCGCGCAGCTCGTCCAGCCCGCCGAAGCGCGACTCCACGACCACCTCGCCCGGGGTCCACGAACGCGGGAAGAAGGAGCTGGGGAACGCGTTGGTGTGCCACATCGGGGAGTCGATGGCCTCCTGGAGGTTCATCCCGCCGACGGTGTGCGCGAGCCAGAACCCGAGCTGCCACTGGTCCTGCTGGTCGCCGCCCGGCGTGCCGAAGGCGAGCGAGGGCAGGCCGTCCCGCAGCGCCAGCGACGGCGACAGGGTGATCCGGGGGCGCTTGCCGGGGGCCAGCGAGTTCGGCAGGCCCTCGTCGAGCCAGAACATCTGCGCCCGGCTGCCGAGGCAGAAGCCCAGCGACGGGATCGTCGGCGACGACTGGAGCCAACCGCCGGACGGGGTGGCGGACACGACGTTGCCCCAGCGGTCGACCACGTCGACGTGGACGGTGTCGCCGCGCACGGTCCCGGTGCGGCCGACGGTGGGCTCGCCGAGCGCGCCCGGGCTGTCCTCCTCCACGGCCCGGGCCGGGCCGCGCAGGACGTGCGCGGGCAGTCGCGGGTCGACGCCCAGGGGCGAGCCGGGGCGCAGGTCGTACGAGGCGGTGTCGGTGACGAGCGCGCGCCGCGCGTCGGCGTACTCGCGGGACAGCAGCACGTCGAGCGGCACGTCACCGGTGTCGCCGTACCACGCCTCGCGGTCGGCGAACGCGAGCTTGGCGCTCTCCACGGCGAGGTGCACGGTGTCCGCCGTGGGGACGCCGTCGACGTAGCCGAGCCGGTCGGCGAAGCCCTCCAGCAGCCGCAGCTGCTGGAGCAGCACGGGTCCCTGGGTCCACGCGCCGGGCTTGGCCACGGTCCACTCGCCGAAGTCCGCCGACACCGCGTCCTCGTAGGTGGCCTCCCACGACGCCATGTCCTCGCCGGTGAGGACGCCCGCGTGGTCCGCGCCGGAGTCGTCGCGCCGCGCGGTGCGGAAGAACTCGTCGACCTGGGCGGCGACGAAGCCCTGCGACCAGGCGCGACGGGCCGCTTCGAGCTGCGCCTCGCGGTCGGACCCGGCGGCCTCGGCGGCGGCGAGCAGCCACTCCCAGGTGTCGGCGAGCCGGGGGTTGCGGAAGCGCGCGCCGGCCGCCGGGGGCGCGCCGCCGGGCAGCCACAGCTCGGCCGACGTCGTCCAGTGGTCGCGGAACAGGTCGGCGACCGTGGCGACGGTGTGGCTCACGCGCTCCAGCAGCGGGAAGCCGTCGCGGGCGTAGCCGATGGCGTACCCGAGGACGTCGCGCAGCGACTTGGTGCCGTAGTCGCGCAGCAGGGTCAGCCAGCCGTCCCACGCGCCGGGCACGGTGGCGGCGAGCAGGCCGCTGCCCGGCACGAGGTCGAGCCCGAGGCCGCGGTAGTGCCCGATCGTCGCCCCGGCGGGGGCCACGCCCTGGCCGCAGAGCACCCTGGGCGTGGTCTCGCCGGCGGCGGCGAACACCGCGGGCACCTCGCCGCCGGGGCCGTTGAGGTGCGGTTCCACCACTTGAAGCACGAAGCCGACGGCGACCGCCGCGTCGAAGGCGTTGCCGCCGTCCTCCAGCACGGCCATGCCCGCGGAGGACGCGAGCCAGTGCGTCGACGCGACCATGCCGTGGGTGCCGACGAGTTCGGGGCGAGTGGTGAACACGCCCACAACGTACGTCGAGCCGGCCGGTTCCGTTACCCCCGCTAACGAGATTGCCCGTCCGGAGACCTACCGCGCGCGGACCGCGGCCACGTCGCGCGCCGGTTCGCGACCGAGGCCGAGCAGCACCAGGCCGGCCCGGTGCAGGGCGTCCGGGTCCAGGTGGTCGCGGGTGTCGAGCACCGTGGAGCCGGTCATCCCGTCCGCGACCCGCGCCCAGTCGAGCGAGCGGAACTCGGGCCAGTCCGTGAGCAGCACCACGGCGTCCGCGCCGCGCACGGCCGCGTACGGGTCGCCCACCACGGTCATGCCGACCAGCGGTCGGTCCACCTGCGGGTCGTGCGCGACCAGCTCGGCCCCCTCGAACGCGAGCAGCTCCGCCACGGCCAGCGCGGGCGAGTCGCGCAGGTCGTCGGTGCCCGCCTTGAACGCGAGGCCCAGCACGCCGATCCGCCTGCCCGCGAGCGTCCCGACGGCGGCGCGCAGCTTGTCCACGACCCGCCGCTGCTGCCGGCCGTTGGTCTCGATCGTGGCCTTGACCAGCGAGAAGTCCACGCCGACCGCCTCGGCGATGCGCACCATCGCGTGCGTGTCCTTGGGCAGGCACGACCCGCCCCAGCCGGGGCCCGGCCGCAGGAACGACTGGCCGATGCGCCGGTCGTGCCCCATGCCCTCGGTGACCGAGGCGACGTCCGCGCCGACCAGCTCGCACAGCTCGGCGACCGCGTTCACGTAGGACAGCTTCATCGCCAGGAAGCAGTTGGCCGCGTACTTGACCATCTCGGCGCTGGCCGCGTCCATCAGCACGGTGGGCGCGCCGAGCTTCGCGAACAGGGCGGCGACGCGTTCGGCGGCCCGGGGGGAGTCGGCGCCCACGACGATCCGGTCGGGGTGCAGGAAGTCGCGCACCGCGCTGCCCTCGCGCAGGAACTCCGGGTTCGAGACCACCGCGACGTCGTCGCGGCCGAGCAGCGCGGCGACCCGCGTGGACGTGCCGACCGGGACGGTCGACTTGCACACGACGACCGCGCCGCGCGGCAGGACGTCCCTGATCTCGCCGGCCACCGCCTCCACCGCGGACAGGTCCGCCGCGCCGCCCGCGCCCATCGGCGTCGGCAGGCACAGGAACACCACCTCGGCGTCCGCCACGGCGTACCGCGCGCCCTCCACGAAGTTCAACCGGCCCGCCGACCTGCCCCGCGCGACCAGGTCGGCGAGGTCGGGTTCGAGGATGTCGACCTGCCCGGCGCGCAGCCGGGCGACCTTCAGCGCGTCCACGTCCGCGCACACGACCCGATGACCGAGGGAGGCCAGGCACGCCCCCGTCGTCAGGCCCACGTAACCCGTTCCCACGACCGCGATCCGCCGGACGAACATGCCGTTGACGGTGCCGGCCGAAGTTTGCGGTGGGTGGAACACGAGCTGTATGCGGAGAGTGAGATCGGTAGTCCCCTGGGTGTACGCCGGAACACCTCTCGCGGTGGATGTGCGCCGGACCTGCTCCGGGGGAAGGTCGAGGCATGGAACTCGTCCTCGTCTCGCTGCTGTTCATCGGGATGGCCGTGCTCGCGGCCGTGCCGTTGGTCGCACTGCTGCACCTGTCCGAGCGCCGGGGGCTGAACGACCGTTAACCTCCTGTCCGTCGGACAGGAGGAATGCATGGAGATCTCGGGTACCGCGGCGATCGTCACCGGCGGCGCGTCCGGTCTGGGCGCCGCGACCGCACGGGCGCTGGCCGCGCGCGGCGCGTCCGTGTTCGCGCTCGACCTCAAGGTGGGGGGCGCCGAAGCGGTCGAGGGCGTCACCTACCTCGCGGCGGACGTGACCTCGGAGGAGGACGTCCAGGCCGCCGTCGACGCGGCCGCCGGTTCCGGCTCGCCGCTGCGGATCGTGGTGAACTGCGCGGGCATCGGCCCGTCGACGCGGACCGTCGGCAAGTCCGGCCCGCACCCCCTCGACCTGTACCGCAAGGTGCTGGACGTCAACGTGGTCGGCACGTTCAACGTGCTGCGGCTGGCCGCGGCGGCGATGGGCGGGACCGAGCCGCTGGAGCACGGGCAGCGCGGTGTCGTGGTCAACACGGCGTCGATCGCGGCGTACGACGGGCAGATCGGCCAGGTCGCGTACGCGGCGTCCAAGGCCGCGGTGGTCGGCATGACCCTGCCCGCGGCGCGCGACCTGTCGTCCGTGGGCGTGCGGGTGATGACGATCGCGCCGGGCATCGTGGACACGCCGATGCTGGCCACGGTCTCCGAGGAGTTCCGCGCGGGCCTGGCGGCGGGCGTGCCGTTCCCGAAGCGCCTGGCCCTCCCCGAGGAGTACGCCGCCCTGGCCGTCTCGATCGTCGAGCACGACTACCTGAACGGCGAGGTCATCCGCATGGACGGCGCCCTCCGCATGGCCCCCCGCTGACCGCGCGAGTCGTGCGTTCAACCCGCGCGAGTCGTAGGTCCAGGCCCGGCGAGTCGTAGGTTCAAGTCCGACGAGTCGTAAGTTCGCGTTGAGCCCGAACGTACGACTCACCGAGCCCGAACTTACGACTCGCCGGGTTTGGACTTACGACTCGCGGGTGGCGGTCAGAGGTCGCCGGCGAACGGGAGGTCGTCCATCGCGTCCGAGGTCATCCAGTCGCGGAGGGTGTGGGTGGCCCGCACGTCGTCCTCGTTGTACTCCAGGAGGCGTCGGGCCTGGTCCGGGTCCGGGGGTCGGCCGTCCATGCCGACCGCGTCGCGGTACCAGCGCATCGAGTTCTCGCCGCCCGCCTCCGGGTCGCGCCAGGTGAACCCGGCGACCGGGGCGATCGTCTTCAAGCCCTTGCCGTGCGCGCACAGGAACTGCTGCTGCACGATGCCGAACAGGTCCACCCACGCGTCGGACGAGATGAACTCGCGCACCTGGGCCACGGTCGGGATGCCCGGCCTGCCCTTGAACCGCTGGGCGGACCCCAGCAGCCAGCGGTTCTCGGCCAGCTCGTTGTAGCAGTACGCGCGGAAGGTCAGGCCGCGGGCGCGGGCGCGCAGGCGGACGTCGGTGAGCCAGCCCCAGAACTCGGCGAACGAACGCGCCTCGTCGTCGCACGGCAGCGGGTCCCAGGTGGCGAACGCGCGGTAGCCGTGCTCCTCGCCGACGTCCGCGCCGGACAGCAGGCACCCCCACATGTACGCGCCGAGGTCGCCGAAGCTCTCCATGTCCACGTCGACCTCGACGTCGGCGCGCGGCACGTCCATCGACGGCACGCGGCGCACCACGGTCAGGTCGCGCAGCCACGCGCGGGCCAGCACGACGGCGTCCGCGTGCAGCATCCCGACCAGCGGCACCACCGGTTCGGCCGGGTCGAGCAGGGCCAGGTCGTCGACGGTGGCCACGCCGGCCCCGCGCAGCGCCACGGCGTCCTCGCCGCGCACGACGAGGCTCACGTCCCGGGCCGTCCTCAGGTCGCCCTCGCACACCGGCCACCAGGGGCAGCTGCGGCACTCCACGATCCGCGACGGCCGGGCCAGCGGTTGCGCGCCGGTCGCGGCGGCCGCCGCCACGGCGAGCCGGTCGGCGAACCGCGAGTCGTACTCGGCGAGCGCGGTGCGGCCGCCGGGCCAGTTCGGCGCCTCCAGGTCGTGCCAGACGACGACGTCGGCGTCCATGCCGACCACCCCGCCGGTGGCACGGCCCCGCGCGGCGTGCCCGGCGGCCTGGAGCTGGCGCTGGGCGTGCGCGAGCCGGAGCTGGTCACGGGGCTGCGGGCGGACCTTGCGCAACGGGTCGACGCGCGCTCCGCCGGGCAGCGGGTGGGACAGCGGCGACGTGCGCGCGCCCTGCCCGGGATCGCTCACCTTGTGCCGCACCACGAGCACCGGCACGTACCCGGTGGTGTCCTTGACCAGCAGGTCGATGCCCCCGCGCCGGCCGCCCAGCGGGTCGCGCGGCAGGGCGGCGCCCCAGATGAACCGCACCCCGGCTCGCATCGCGGCGGCGGTGACGCGTTCCCGGTCGGCGCTGGGCACGTCCTGCGGGACCTCCACCAGCTCCGAGCCGACGACCCGGCCCAGCGCGGCCGCGACGGCGCGGCGGTGGTCGGTCGCGTCGGCCTTGCGCTGCCTGCCGGTGGGATCGGGTGGCAGCGTGGGCGCGTCCCGCATGGCCGGATCGTGTTCGAGGTGCACCCGCCGCCGGCAACGAGTGACCACACCGGCGTCGAGCTGCACCTGGGAAGTCACCGCTGAAGGGTAAGCCGTGGGGTGCCCGCACGTGCCGGCACCTCGTCGGGTCGAGTCGATCTTTTGCCCGAACGGCTCTACTGTTCGTGGTGAGGAGGTGCCGCCGTGGCGCGTGCGAAGGGCAAGGGGTTCACCCCGAGCCGGGCGAAGAACCTCGTGGGCGTGGCCAAGGTGCTGGCGCCCGCGTTGATCCCGGTGATGGCGCCGATCGCGGTGCGGGCCGCCGCGCTCGTGAGCGACCGCTACGACCACTTCCGGGCGTCCCGGCTGGGTGTGCCGGTGGACGAGCTGACCAGGTACTCCGGTCACGGCGCCCGCCTGCACGCCCGCGTCGCCGGCTTCGCCGAGGCCCTCGACCAGCTGCGCGAGACCGAGCGCGGGTACGTGGAGGCGACCGAGAAGCGCCTCGGGCAGCTGCTGGCGGCCGTGCGCGCGGCGGAACGCATGCCCGCGCCCCGCCGGCGCGCCGCCCACCGCGCCGTGGCCGCGGACCTGGACGTCCTGGGGACCGACCTGCTCACGCGGCTCGGCGTCCGGGAGGAGCGGTGACAGCGGGTCCCGGCGCCCCCGCGGTGCGTCAGGTCCCCTTCCGGGTGAGGCGTTCGACGGTCCGGTAGGCGGTCTCCTCGGGTCCCAGCCGGTCGGCGTGGTCGGTGACGACCTCCATCACCTCGGCCACGCGCTCCTCGCGCCGGATGAGGGGGTCGCTGCGCAGGTCCTTGGCCAGCGACGCGCACAGGCCGATCATCACCAGCATGAACGGCAGGGCGGCGATGACCGTCAGGTTCTGCAGGCCGGTCAGCCCGTTCGAGCCGCCGACCAGCAGCATCACCGCCGCGACCGCGCCCGTCAGCACGCCCCAGAAGACGACGACGCCCTTCGCGGGGCGGATCGAGCCGCGCTGCGACAGGGTGCCCATGACGACCGACGCGGCGTCCGCCCCCGACACGAAGAAGATCGCGACCAGCACCATCACCACGACACCGGCGACGCCGGCCAGCGGGAACCCGTCGAGCAGGGCGAACAGCTGCCCCTCCGGGGTGGCCGTGCCGGCGAGGTCGGTGCCCGACCGCTGCACGGAGATCGCCGTGCCGCCGAACACGCAGAACCAGACGAGGCTCACCGTGCTGGGCACGCCGATGACGCCCGCCACGAACTGCCGGATCGTGCGACCCCGGCTGATGCGGGCGATGAACATGCCGACGAACGGCGTCCACGAGATCCACCACGCCCAGTAGAAGATCGTCCAGCCGGACAGCCACGTCTCGGTCGCGTCGCCGCCGGACGCCGCCGTGCGGCCCGCCATGTCGGCCAGGTCGCGGAAGTAGTCGCCGATCGCGACGGGCAGCAGGTTCAGCACGAACACGGTGGGGCCGACGACGAACACGAACGCCGCGAGCACCACGGCCAGCACCATGTTGGTGTTCGACAGCCACTGGATGCCCTTGGCCACGCCGGACACCGCCGAGACCACGAACGCCGCGGTCAGCACCGCGATGACGCCGACGAGCACGCCGTTGCCGACGTCGCCCAGCCAGCCCGCGACCTCCAGACCGCTGCCGATCTGGAGCGCGCCGAGCCCGAGGGACGCGGCCGAGCCGAACAACGTCGCGAAGATCGCCAGCACGTCGATGGCCCGCCCGGCCGCGCCGCTCGCCCGGCGCTGCCCGATGAGCGGGGCGAACGCGGAGCTGATCAGCTGGCTGCGGCCGCGCCGGAAGCTGCCGTAGGCGATGGCCAGGCCGACGACGGCGTAGATCGCCCACGGGTGCAGCGTCCAGTGGAACAGGGTGGTGGCCATCGCGGTCTGCACCGCCTCGTCCGTGCCCCCGCCGACCGTGCCCGGCGGCGGCTCCACGAAGTGGGACAGCGGCTCGTTCACCCCGTAGAACATGAGGCCGATGCCCATGCCCGCGGAGAACATCATCGCCACCCAGGAGATGGTGCGGAACTCCGGCCGCTCGTCGTCACGGCCGAGCGGGATGCGCCCGTAGCGGCTCACCGCGAGCCACAGCGCGAACAGCACGAACCCCGACGCGCACAGCACGAACGCCCAGCCGAGGTTGCCGATGACCCAGCTCAGGGCGGCTTTGGCCGCCGCGCCGAGGGACGACGTGGCGAACACCCCCCAGGCGACGAACCCGAGCGTCACGACGGCGGCCACGCCGAACACGACGTGGTCCGTGCGCCCCGGGCGGTCGGCCTTCGGATCACCGGGCGAGGGCTGCCCGACAGGTTTGGGATCAGTCGTCACGGGTAATCCCGTTCCCCCTTTCGGACCAGTCCAAACGCGACCGCACGGACGGGGCTCCCGCCGGCGCGACCACACCTCCTAGGCTCTGGCTGTGACCAGACGGCCCGCCCCGACCCGCTTCGCGCGGGCGGCGCTGCTGGCCGTCACCTCCGCGGCGCTCACCGTGACCGCGCACGGTGCCGCGGGCGGGCGGGTCACCGAGTTCGCGCCGGCCCTGCCGCTGACGCTGCTCGTGGCGTTCGCGGGCACGGCGCTCGCCGAACGGGGCCGCCGGCCGTGGACGGTGCTGGCCACCCTCGGCGTCGCCCAGGTGGGGCAGCACCTGCTGCTCGGCCTCGGTCACCGCACCGCCGACGGACCCGGGCTCGGCGTCGACCAGACCACCATGACCGCCGCGCACGCCGTCGCCGCGCTCCTCACCGGCCTGCTGCTGGCCAGGGCGGACGCGGCGCTGGACGCGCTGGTGGCGGTCGCGCGGCGGCTCGTGCCCCGGTTCCCCGGCACGCTCCCGCCGGTGGGGACGGCGCCCGTCGCCGTGCCGGCGCCGACCCCGCACCGGCTGGTCGGCGTGCTGCTGCGGCGCGTGAACGGGCGCAGGGGGCCTCCCGCGGTCCTGATCACCCGAGTCCCCTAAACCCCCTGGTCCTCAGGAGCGACACCCCCATGTCCATGAAGCGATCCGGCGTGCGCGCGCTCGCCCGCGGCGGCGCCGTGCTCACCGCCGCCGGTTTCCTCGTGCTCGGCACGGCCGGCCTGGCGTCCGCGCACGTCACCGCGTCCACGCCCGCCCCCGCCAAGCAGGGCGGCTACACCAAGGTGACGCTGCGGGTGCCGAACGAGCGCCCCGACTCCGGCACGATCAAGCTGGAGCTGACCCTGCCCGCCGAGTACCCGCTGGCGTCGGTCAGCACCAAGCCCGTCCCCGGCTGGAAGGCCGTGGCGGTCAAGGAGAAGCTGGCCACCCCGGTCACCAGCCACGGCCGCGAGGTGACCGAGGCCGTCCGCACCGTGACGTGGACCGCGGACCCGGGCTCCCGCATCGGGCCCGGCGAGTTCAACGAGTTCGACCTGTCCATCGGCCCGCTGCCGGACAACACCGGGCAGTTGGTGCTGCCCACCAAGCAGACCTACGAGAGCGGCGAGGTCGTCGACTGGAACGCCCCGCCGCCCGCCGAGGGCGGTGACGAGCCGGAGCGGCCCGCACCCGTGCTGAACCTGGTGGAGGGCGACGGCGACGCCCACGGCTCCCCCACCGCCACGGCCACCGCGGAGACCGACTCGCACGACGCGTCGGCCGCCTCGGCGACCGACGACACCGCCCGCTGGCTGGGCGGCGCCGGGCTCGCGGTCGGCGCGCTCGGCCTCGGGTTCGGTGCGGGCGCCGTGCTGCGGTCCCGCCGAGCGGGCAAGCCGACGGCATGAGGCGCGTCGTCTCGCTGCTGCTGGCCGGCCTGGTCGCGGGCGCCGTCGTGCTCGGCACGGCCGGCACCGCGTTCGCGCACAACGTGCTGATCAGCAGCGACCCGGCGGACGGGGCGCGGCTGGAGTCCGGCCCGGCGGCGATCACGCTGACCTTCGACCAGCCCGTGCAGGCCGGGGAGAAGTTCAACACCATCACCGTGACCGGCCCGGAGGGCACGCGCTGGGAGGCGGAGGGCGAGCCGACGGTCAAGAACAACAGCGTCACCTTCCCGGTGCGCCCGCTGGGGCCGGCCGCCGAGTACGCGGTCGGCTACCGCATCCTGTCGGCGGACGGCCACCCGGTGACCGGCTCGCTGAAGTTCACCACCACCTCGGCGGGCGACGGCACCCCCGCGCCCGCCGAGTCCTCGGGCACCGCCGGTTCGGCGGCGGCCCAGGACGGCGGCGGCGTGCCGATCTGGGTGTGGATCGCGGCGGCCGTCGTGCTGCTGGGCGGCGGCGTGTTCCTCGCGCTGCGCGGCGGCTCCCCCGCCAAGGAGGGCCCCGGGCGATGACCTCGAGCCGGACCACCACCACCGCGAACCGGTACTGGGTCGCCGGCGGCCTGCTCGCGGGCGGAGCCGTCGGCGTCCTGCTGGGTCTCGGCCTGTCCACCACCCCCGAGGTGGTCGGCGTGGCCGAGCCGGGGATGGTGGTCCGGGTCGGGCACCCGCTCGTCCGCACCCTGCTGGACCTGGCCGCGACGCTGGTCGTCGGCCTGTCCCTGCTGCCGAAGCTGCTGGGCTTCACCCGTCCCGCGATGACCGAACCGGTCCTCCGGGTGGCCCGGCCGGCCGCCGTCGTGGCGGCGGCGGTGTGGGCGTTCACGGCGCTGCTGTCCATCGTGATCAGGGCGTACGAGACCAGGCCGGACGCCGACCTGACCATGCCGATGGTCGTGGACTACGTGCAGCGGGTCGGTGCCGGGCAGGGGCTGCTGTTCAGCGCCGCGTGCGCCCTGGTCTACGTGCTCGTCGGCGTCATGGCGGTGCGGCGCGGCGAGTCCGTGCCCGCCGAGCTGCGCATCCTGATCTCGATGTTCGGCCTGCTCCCGCTCCCGGTGACCGGCCACGCGTCGAACTGGAAGTACCACGACTACTCCATGATCTCGATGGAGCTGCACGTGCTGGGCGCGGCGGCGTGGACCGGCGGGTTGGCCGCGCTGGTGGTGCTGGTCGCGCACCGGCGGGGGTTGCTGGCCGAGGCGCTGCCGAAGTTCTCGAAGCTGGCGACGGTGGCGCTGGCGCTGGTCACGGTGACGGGGTTGTTCAACGGGGTGCTGGAACTGGCGCTCAACCCGGTGATCGGCCTGCCGGGGTCGTTGTTCACGACGTCGTACGGGCTGGTGCTGGTCGGCAAGGCGGTGTGCGCGGTGGCACTGGGTCTGCTGGGGGCCAACATCCGGTGGCGGCTGTTGCCGCACATCGCGCAGCACAGGACCACCGCGCTGGTGGCGTGGGCGGCGGTGGAACTGGCCGTCATGGGGGTGGCTTTCGGCCTGGCCGTCGTCCTGTCGCGCGCCCCGGTGGCCTAGTCCGAGGCGCTCGTCGACCGGAGGCGCCGGCCCCTAGTCGTTGACCGCGTGGTTCGACGGGTCCTCGCGCAGCCGGGTCAGCACCGACATGGCCGACCTGCCCCGGCGCTCCAGCTCGCGCGCGTCGATCCAGCCGTTGGCGTAGTAGCGGTAGTCCTGGGCGAGCTTCACCAGTTCGGCCAGGTAGTCGGCCGACCGGCGGCGGCGCTGCTCGTCGAACGACGCCAGCAGCGGCAGCTGGGTGTCGACGACCTCGTCGAGCATCCGCGCGGACCGGAGGGCCCGCTTCGCTCGCCTGCGCTTCGCACCGATCAGCTTTCCGACCACCTTGCACCTCGCGACCCCGTCACGCGCGTCCCCGTCGATGCGTCATTCGCGGAACGCGGGGCGAGCGTTACCGGTTCGTTCTCCCACGGGGCCGCGTTCAGCGGTAGGGGGTCCACGGCGTGGTGGTGTCGCCGGCGCGCAGGGCGTTGAGCCGGCGGCGCAGTTCCGCACCGACGTCGGGGTGGCTGCGGATGATCGGCAGCACGCTCGTGGTCAGCTTCAACTCCCTGACCTCCCGCAGCACCGGGAAACCGGCCCAGCCCACCACGTCGAAGCCGTACTCGCGCACCAGTTGGCGGTACCAGCGGGCGGGGTGCCCGAACCGGGCGACGCCCACCGGCAGCGTGCTCAGGTCCCACTCGCGGGGACCGGCGCTGGTGGAGTCGAAGTCGCAGATCACCGGACCCGACGGGCTGGGGATCAGGTTCCCGAGGTGCGCGTCGCCGTGCACGACCCCCTGCGGCAACGCGGTGCGCAGCCCGGCCAGGCGGTCCTCCAGGTCCTCGATCCGGGCCTCCAGGAACCGGCGGTCGGGGTCGGACAGCTCCTCGGCGTCCGCGATCCGCCGCCGCACGTCGTCCAGCGGCGACCAGCGCGGGAGGTCGAAGTCCGGCGCGGGCAGCGCGTGCACCTGCCGCAGCACCCGGCCCAGGTCGCGGCCGTCGACCGGACGCCCGCCCGACGGCACCGCGTGCCACACCGTGGCCAGGTGCTCCCCGACGGCCAGGGGCTGCGGGAAGTCCTCCACGAGCCGCACGGCGGGCACGTCGTGCGCGGCGAGCCACCGCGCGACCCGGACGACGTTGTGCGCCCGGTGGCGGAGCGTCATCGAGCCGACGATCCGGACCACGACGCGGTCGGCCGGGAGGTCGAACACGGCGTTGCTGGTGAACTTCACGAGCCGCGCGCCCCGGCCGTCCAGGCCGAGCCGCGCGCACAACCGCTCCAGCACGCCGGTCAGCGCGTCGGGCGTGAACCGGCCGTCCAGGAGGCCCCCGGTGATCAAGCGGCGCTGTCGGAGCCGGTGAACTTCGCGACCCGTTCGGCCAGCTCACGTGCGTCGGGGTTGTTGCGGCGCTTCTCCGCCTCCTTCTGGAGCGGGATCATCCGGTCCTTCGTGCGGACCGACTTGAGGCCCTCGGACAGCTCGATCGCCTGGCGACCCATGCGCGCGCCGTGGTCGATGTCGCCGTCCAGCAGGTGGTTGATCGACAGGGAGGTGAGGTTGAACGAGCGGCTGCGGCTCATCTCCTCGCCGAACCCGTTGATCGCCTTGGTGAGGGCGGGCACCGCGGTGCGGGTGTACTTGACGTCCACCGTCTGCGCCAGTTCGGTGTGCACCGTGCCGATCATGGCGGACAGGTCGTTCGCGTCGAAGAACTTCGCCCACGCGGGCGCCTCGCCGACGTTCGCGCGGGCGAACTCGTCGCGCGCCCGGCCGAGCAGCTTCAGCGCCTGGGTGTCGGAGCCCATCTTCGCGTAGGCCCACGCCTCGTTGGCGCACAGGATGCCGACCGCCAGCGCCGAACCGGAGTTCTGCGCGGCCAGCTGGCCGAGCTGGAACACCTTCAGCGCGTCGTCCGGCGCGTCCTGGTGCAGGTAGACGCGGCCCATCCGGTACAGGATGTTCGCGACCAGCTCCTCCTTGCGCCCCTGCTTCGCGAGGCCGAGCGCCTGGCCGAAGTGGTTGCGCGCGGAGTCGTACAGGCCGGTGTCGAACGAGGTCCAGCCGGCGAGGTTGTGCAGGTCCGCGAGCGCGACGTAGAGGCGCTCCTTGACCAGGTCGGTGGCGTTGGCGCCGAGCATCTGCTGCCCCCACGACAGCTGCGCGACGACGGCGTCGCGGCACGAGCCGCCGCCGTACTGGTAGTCCAGCGTGCGCAGGGCGCGCGTGGCGGCCTCGACCTGGCGGACGTCGGTCATGCCGATGCGGCCGGGAGCCGGAGTCTGCGCGGGCGACGAGGCCCAAGACCCGGAGTCCGTGCCGAACACGGCCGCGCCGACGGTGATGGCGGCGGCGTGCGCGAGGAACTTCCTTCGCTTCACCGACTCGTCCTCCTCAGAATGGGGCGCCTCCGATGTGGCGGCCACCCTCACTGCCGTGGCCTCGTCGTAGGCGAGGCCCATGTATCCCCTGGGGACACCCAAGCCGGCGGCGATCCGCGCGAGGACGTCGTAGGCCATGACCTGGCGTCCCTTGAGGATCTCCGACACTTCGGACTGCGACTGGCCCGTCAGCGCCGCTATCTGGCGCTGCGACACGCCGTGCCGTCGCAGCAGCCGGTACACCGCGCTGATCTCGCGACGCGCCAGCGCGTCCCGCATCTCCTGTTGGTCCCAGACGTCTGGTGTAACAGGAGAGCTTTGCGAACCGATGGTGTTCAATTGCGCCCCCTCACAGTCCCTTGGGCGTCAACGGCAGAGTAGGGGCACTCCCCCGACTGCGAGAAGTACCGATCGGCAGGGCTGATCGGCCCTGCCGAACTCCGTTGACCGCTTACCGTAGGACGCGTACCGGCCAACGCTGTGACGCCCCGATCCGGCATGAATCATCGCAATCTGGGTTCCGGTAAGCGAGTGAGCACGGAGAGGACACGGCAGTGGACCTGATCGAGCGGACGGTGGCCACCGGTGGTGGCGCGGTCGTCGCGGGTTCCGCCGTACCGGCTCCGGTGTCCGTCCAGGGGTCGACCGACCTCGACCCCGGATGGCGCGGCACGACCGGGCAGCGTCGCTGGTGGCGGATTCGTTGCAGCGACGTGGTCGACCGGGAGCGCTGCCTCACCGTGATGGTCGACCGGGGCCGCGTGGTCCTGGTCGGTCCTCCGGGTGAGACGGCGGTCCTCTCGGCCGACCAACTCGTACAGCTCAGGGCCGCGCTACGTGAAGCCGCCGAGCAGGCGGAAAGGTGACGGTGACGTTTCGGTGGACGAGATCCTCGGACAAGTTCTTCGCAACGCGGTGTGGGAACGGCTGGACCTGCTCACCGAGCTGGCCGACGAAGCCGACGCCCCGTCCCTCCTGTCGGTGGCACGTTCCGAGCTGCCTCGGTTGACCGAGGGTTGGCGGGCGCTGCTCGCCGCGCACGAACCGGACGAGAAGGGCAACTGCCCCGAGTGCTCCGGACGGTGGCGGCAGCAGAAGAGCCCGTGCTCGGTGTGGCGCGCCGCGTACGAACACCTGGTCGCGGGCGGTTTGGCCCCGCGCCCGGCTCGGCACCTCCGATCGGCGCCGGTGACCCCTCCTGTCACCCGGTCGCGCCGGGGAGTTGTTGCCCGAGCCCACTGACGGGCGGTTCCGACCTGTCGTTCCCCCGACGCGACCAGGTCGAGCACCCGCCTACTGGCCGGCGGTCCGGGACGTGCGAACCCCCGACCGCGACGAACGGACCGCCGGCCGGCCGGACCACAACTGAACACACCTGACATCCGCGGGCCGGTGTTGTGCGCACCTTCCCTCCCCGACCGGCACCGGTCCGCGGGCACCACGTCGGCCCCGGTGTCCGCCCCTCCCGCGCGGACACCGGGGCCGTCTCCACGTCTGCGCGGGTCGAGCGCGCGCCGGGACCTCGCGCGGGGGCGTGCCGCTCGCCGACCAGTCGCGCCGATCACCTGCCGGGCACGGAGTCCCGTCGCCCTTCCGGATCGATGCGGTGGACGACCTGCCACGATCGGCGGGCGGTCGGCGACACCCCCGCGAACCGGCGCCGGGCCGGCGGGGCGGGTGCCGGTTCGCGCCGGGTCAGCGATGCGTCCCGGTCCGCCAGGTGAGGTAGCCGGTCATCGCGGGCGCCACCCGCCCCAGCAGGTCGAAGGCCTTCAGCTGCCACGGGAAGACGACCGTCCGGCGGTCCCGCGCCAGCGCTTCCCCGATCCTCGTCGCCACCTGCTCCGGGGTCGCGGTGGGGATCAGGCGGGCGATCGCGGGGATGCGCTCCTCGGCCCCCGGGTTGTTGGCGAAGTAGTCGCTGCTCACCTTGCCCGGGATCACCTCGGTCACGCGCACGCCCGTCCCCCCGAGGTCCAGGCGCAGCGCTTCCGTCAAACCCCTCAGGGCGTAGCGGGACGCCGCGTAGGCGGTGGCGCCCGGGATCGGCAGGCGGGAGACCGGGGAGTTCACCACGACCACGGCCGCTTCCGGCTTCGCCCTCAGGCCCGGCAGGAACGCCCTGGTCACGTGCAGCGCCGCGGTGAACGGGAGGGCGATCATGCCGGTCAGCTCGTCGACCGGGGTCTCGTCCAGGAACAGCCAGCGGCCGGCGCCGGCGTTGTTCACCACGACGTCCGCGGCACCAAGGTGGGCCCGGACGCGGTCGGCCAGGTCGGTCGCCCGGGTCGGGTCGGACAGGTCCGCGGGGAACGCGGCGGCTCGGCCCCCCGACCGGCGGATCGCGTCCACCCGGGCGTCCAGGGCGTCCGCGTTCCTCGCCACCAGGGCGACCACGGCGCCGCGGGCGGCCAGTTCGCGCGCGGTCGCGGCGCCGATGCCCTGCGACGCGCCGGTCACGACCGCGATCTTGCCTCGTAGCCTCACGTGCTCCTCCGGGAGGGCTTCACGGGACCGAGCGGACCCTGGTGATGCAGGCGGCGGCGCACAGGGTGGCCACCGCCGACGTGGCGAAGAGCCCCCGGTAGCCGCCCGGGGACGCGAGGATGCCGGTGGTCACGAAGGGTGCCACCACCTGGGGCAGGGAGTTGGCGATGTTCAGCACGCCCAGGTCCTTGGCCCGGTCCGAGGCCGCCGGGAGGACCTGGGTCAGCAGTGCCAGCGCCACGGCCCAGTAGCCGCCGAAGCCGACGCCCAGCAGGGGCGCGGCGACCAGCGCGGCGGTCCAGGTGGGCCACGCGACCAGGAGCAGGGCGGCGGCGGCCATGACCGCGGCGGACAGCAGGACGTACGGGCGGCGGCGGCCGGTGCGGTCGGAGCGGGCCCCGATCCACACCGCACCGGCGGTCAGGGCCGTGCCGTAGAGGAGCATCAGGACCAGCAGGCCGTCCTCCGGGGACGGGTGGTGGACGACGTCGCCCAGGAAGTAGAGCAGGTAGAGGGTGCCGAAGGCGTTGCCGAGGTTGATCATGAAGTGCGCGGACCAGGCCCAGGCGAAGTCCGGGTGCTTCCGGGGTGGGACCCACAGCTCGCGGACGCGCAGGGCGGGACGGGCGGTCTTCGGCAGGCGGGCGTCGGGTGTCGTCAGCACGAAGGCCAGGGCGCCCAGGACGACCACCAGCGCGCACGCGAGGTAGCCGGCGGTCAGGCCGGTGACCAGGAGGGTGACGACGACGGCGCCCAGCACGGTGCCGAGCATCTGCGAGATGCCGACCAGGCCGCCGACCTTGGCTCGCTGCCGCACGGGCACGCGGTCGGGCACGGCGGAGGTGAGGGACGCCAGCATGCCGTTGAGGCCGGCCTGGACGAGGCACCAGCCCACGACCAGGGTGGTGACGGACCCGGCGAAGGCGAGGACGACCAGGCCGACCGCGCCGAGGAGAGCGCCGGCGAGGGTCCACGGGTGACGCCTGCCGAAGCGGGACGTGGTGCGGTCCGACGACAGGCCGATGAGCGGGTTGGCGACCAGCGCCGCGAGGGCCCCCACGCCCATGACCAGGCCGAAGACGGCTTCCTTGGCAGCGGCGTCGAGCAGTTCGGCCTGGTGCGGCAGCAGCACCTGGATGGGCGCGTAGATCGCGAGCCACAACCCGAGGTTGGCCAGGAACAGCAGCGTCATCCACGACCGGCGTACGGGGACGGCCGGTTCGGCGAGCGCTTCGACGGGTCCGGTCACCGGGCGATCCGCTCGCGGTACCAGTGGTACGAGGCGCGCGGGGTGCGCTCCTGGGTCTCGTGGTCGACGTGGACGAGGCCGAAGCGCTGGGAGTAGCCGGAGTCCCACTCGAAGTTGTCGATCAGCGACCACACGAAGTAGCCGCGGACGCCGGCGGCGAGGGCTGCGTCGACGTGGCCCTCCAGGTAGGCGATGCGGTCGGTGTCCTGGAGGGTGTGCGGGTAGCTGCACCCGCTCTCCGTCACGTAGACCGGGGGGATGTCGACGAAGCGATCCCTCAACAGGGAGACCATCCCGGTGAGGCCGGCGGGCACGACGGGCCAGCCGAACCCGGTCCTGGGGTACTCGTCGATGTCGACCAGCTCGAACGGCAGCGGGTTGCCCTCGGAGGGCGCGCGCAGCCGGGTGGGGTTGTAGTAGTTGACCCCGTAGAAGTCGAGCGGGGCGGAGATGACGTCGAGGTCGCCGTCGCGCACGGGAAGCCGGTCGGCCAGGGAGTCGGGGTAGCGGCCGGCCAGCACGGGGTCGGCGTAGAGCCAGTTGTGCAGGTCGGAGTACGCGTCGGCGGCGTCCGCGTCCGCCTCCGAAGCGGGCCACGCGGGGGTGTGGTTGTTGGCGGTGCCGACGGCGCGGGCCCCGGCGGCGCGGAGCGCCTGGACGGCCAGGCCGTGTCCGAGGTTGAGGTGGTGGGCGGTGGGCAGGGCGTCGTAGAGCAGGGCCTTGCCGGGCGCGTGCTGACCGGTGGCGTAGCCCAGGAGGGTGACCATCGCGGGCTCGTTGACCGGCACCCACATCGCGACGCGGTCGGCGAGGCGCTCGGCGACGGCCCCGGCGTACGAGGCGAAGCGCTGCGCGGTGTCGCGGTCGAGCCAGCCGCCGTCGTCCTCGACCGCCTGCGGGGTGTCCCAGTGGTACAGCGTCGCGACGGGGGCGATGCCCGCGGACAGCAGCTCGTCGACGAGGCGGTCGTAGAAGGCGAGGTCGCCGGCGAGGACCCTCGGCCACGAGATCGAGAACCGGTAGGCGCCGACGCCGAGGTCCCGCATGAGGTCCACGTCCTCGCGGTACCGGTGGTAGTGGTCGCAGGCGACGGACGCGTCGTGTCCCCCGAACGCGGGAAACGCGTCCCACGTCGAGGGCTGCCTCCCGGCTGCCGCGAAGGCGCCCTCGATCTGGAACGCCGAGGTCGAGACGCCCCAGAGGAAGTGGTCGGGCAGGGTCACGGGCGCCTCCCAGAACATGAAAGTGATTCGGATCGTAGGCGTGTTGCCCCGCGAAGTGAAGTGGAAAGGTCCAGGACCGGGCACTATGGAATCCCGCAGTCCATCGCCGCAGGAGTCACCGTGACCAGTACGACCCCACTGCGCCGCCAGCCGGTGCAGCAGCGCAGCGCCAAGCGCGTCGAGCGGATGCTCGAAGCCTGCGCCCAGCTCATCGAGGAGGTCGGCTACGACGGGGTCACCACCACGCTCATCGCCGAGCGGGCGGGCGTCGCGGTCGGGTCGCTCTACCAGTTCTTCCCGGACAAGCGGGCCGTGGTGCAGGCGCTGACCCTGCGCAACCTGGAGAAGTTCATCCAGACGGTGGACGGCCGGTTCACGTCCACGACGCTGGAGCACTGGTGGGACGCGGTCGACTCGATCTTCGACGTGTACGTCTCGATGCACCGCGAGGTGCCCGCGTTCTCCAAGCTGCACTTCGGCGACGTCGTCGACCTGCGCCTGCTCGACGACCGGCGCGACAACAACACGGTCATCTCCGACCGGATCTCGGAGATGATCTCGACGAAGTTCGACATCCCGCTCGACGAGATCCAGCTGCCGATCTCGATCGCGGTGGAGGCGGCCGACGGCGTGCTCAACCTCGCGTTCCGCCGCGACGCCGCGGGCGACCAGAAGATCCTGGACGAGGCCAAGACCATGGTGCGCGGCTACCTGTCGTCCCGGCTGCCCAGCTGACTCACCCGAACGACCTGCCCTCGCCCCGGTACGTGGGCACCGTCCGCTCGACCGCGTCGCCGCGCACCAGGTGGTAGTGCGTGAACCGCTCGGCCGCCTCGCCGGCCTTGGCGTGCCGCATCCACACCCGGTCGCCGAGGCGCAGCGCGTCGGCGGCCTTCCCCGCGACGGGCGTCTGCACCTCGCCCGCCCCCTCCAGCGGCAGCAGCTTCAGCCCCGCCGGCAGGTACGGGCTGGGCTGCCGGTCGGGGGTCGCGGTGCCGGAGGCGATGTACCCGCCGGCGAACAGCGTGGCCACGCCGCGGGCGGGGCGGCGCACGACGGGCAGGGCGAACAGCACGGCGGGCCGGGGCCGGAAGCCGCGGTAGCCGTCGAACAGGGTGGGGCCGACGAGGCCGGAACCCGCCGCCAGCTCGGTGACGGACGGGTCGGCGCCGGTGACCTCCAGGCTGCCGGTGCCGCCGCCGTTGACGAACTCCAGCTCGGCGACCTGCCGCACGGCGTGCACGGCCGCGCTCCGGCGCTCGACCAGCTCGGCGACCGAGTGCTTCTGCATCCAGCGCAGCACCGCGCCCCGCAGCGGCTTCCCCGGCGGCTGGTCGCCCAGCCCCGCGACCTGCCCCTCGTAGGCCATCACGCCGACCAGCCGGAACCCCGGCCGGCGGGTGATCGCCTCGGCGAGGGCGCGGGCCTGGCGCGCGGTGTGCACCGGTGAGCGGCGCGGTCCGACGTGCAGGCCGGGCAGCGGCCGCCAGGACACGTCCAGCTCCAGGCACACCCGGATCTCGGGGTGGTCCTCCCCCAGCGCCGCGCGCACCAGGTCGAGGTGGTCGGTCGAGTCGACCACGATCGTGACGCGGCGGCGCGCGACCCCGTCCGCGGCCAGCGCCCGCAGCGCGGCGCGGTCGACGGTCGGGTAGGCGACCAGCAGGTCCTCGGACAGGTCGGCCGAGGACAGCCACAGCGCCTCGGCCAGCGAGTAGCACATGACGCCCGCGTAGCCGGGCCGGTCGAGGACGCGCTCCAGCAGCGCCCGGACCCGCACGGACTTGCTGGCCACCCGGATCGGCCGCCCGCCGGCGCGCCGGACGAGGTCGTCCGCGTTGCTGTCGAAGGCGTCCAGGTCGACGATCGCGAACGGAGGGTCGAACTCCTTCGTCGCGGCGTCGAGGCGCGTGCGGGGATGCATGGTCCTCACCGTACTTGAAAGGTGAATTCTTTTCACCTACGGTGCGTGGAACGCGTCACACCGGAGGTGGGCATGGGGTCCCCGTGGACCAACTGGGCGCGCACCGCGTCCGCGAACCCGCACCGGGTGGAGCACCCGGCGAGCGTCGACGAACTGGTCGCCGCCGTCGTCGGCGCGTCCGCCGTGCGACCGCGCGGCAGCGGGCACTCGTTCACGCCCATCGCCGTCGCACCCGGCGTCGCGATCGACCTGGACGCCTGGACGGGCGTCGTCGACGTCGACGGCCCCCTCGTGACGGTCCGGTCCGGCACGACGTTGCGGCAGCTCAACGCCCTGCTGGACGTGCTGGGCCTGGCCATGGCCAACCTCGGGGACATCGACGCGCAGACCGTCGCGGGCGCCATCTCCACCGGCACCCACGGCACCGGCGCGGCGCTCGGCGGCCTCGCCACCCAGGTCGAGGCGCTGGAACTGGTGCTCGCGGACGGCTCGGTCGCCCGCTGCTCCGCGACCGAGCGGCCCGACCTGTTCCAGGCCGCCCGCGTCGGCCTCGGCGCGCTCGGCGTGATCAGCACCGTCACGCTGCGGTGCGTGCCCTCGTTCGTGCTGCACGCCCGCGAGGCGCCCGGCCGGCTCGACGCCGTGCTGGAGGAGTTCGACCACCTCACCGCTACCGAGGACCACGTGGAGTTCCACTGGTTCCCGCACTCCGACCGGGTGATCCTCAAGCGCAACAACCGGGTCGACGAACCGGCCGCGCCGCTGTCCGCGCTGCGCCGGTTCTACGAGTACGAGGTGATGGAGAACGGCGCGTTCGGCCTGGTCTGCCGGCTGGCCAGGGCGGTGCCGCCCACCACCAGGGCGCTCAACCGGGTGTGCGGGGCGCTGATCTCCGAGCGCGTCTACCGCGACGTGTCCCACCGCGTGTTCACCACGCCCCGCCGGGTCAGGTTCGTGGAGACCGAGTACGCCGTCCCCCGGTCCGCGCTGCACGACGTGCTGCGCGAGCTGCGGACCGCCGTCGACCGGCTCGACCACGGCGTGATCGTGCCCGTGGAGGTGCGGGTCGCGCGGGGCGACGACGTCTGGCTGTCCACCGCGCACGGCCGCGACACCGCCTACGTCGCCGTGCACCAGTACCTCGGGATGCCCCACAGGAGGTACTTCGACGCGTTCGAGCGGATCGCGGGAGCGGTCGGCGGCCGGCCGCACTGGGGCAAGATGCACAGCCTCGCCGCGGCCGACCTGCGCGACCGCTACCCGCGCTTCGACGACTTCCTCCGGGTGCGGGCCGAGGTGGACCCGGAGGGCAAGTTCGCCAACGACCACCTCGACCGCGTGCTGGGCGAGGTCACCCGCAGGGGTCCGGCCCAGGGGGGTCCGATCCGGGAGGGCGCGGGTCAGAACGCCTCGTCCACCGGGGTGTCGCCGGAGACGACCTCGTAGGTCCGGCGGACCGTCCCCGGCCGGTCCAGCAGGGCCACCAGGACCGCCGCCACGTCGGCGCGCGGTACGGAACCCCGCACCGTCGCGGGCGCCTCGACGACCTCCACGCGGCCGGTCGGCTCGTCGTCGGTCAGCCGCCCCGGCCTCAGGACGGTCCAGTCCAGGTCCCGCTCGCGCAGGTCCTCCTCGGCCGCGCCCTTGGCGCGCAGGTAGGCGTCGAACGCATCGTCACCCGTGGTCCGGCCGATGCCGGTGCTGCTGACCTGCACGAACCGCCGCACGCCCGCCAGTTCGGCGGCCTGGGCGAACAGGGCCGAGGCGCCCCGGTCGACGGTGTCCTTGCGCGCCGTCCCGCTGCCCGCGCCCGCTCCCGCGGCGAACAGCGCCGCGTCCGCGCCGGCCAGGTACTCGGCGACCGAGGCCGCGTCCGCCGCCTCCAGGTCGCAGTGCACGGGCACCCCGCCCGCATCCGCGACGTCCGCGAAGTGGTCCGGGTTGCGCACCAGCGCCGTGGCGCTGTCGCCCCGCGCGGCCAGCAGCCGCTCGACCAGCAACGCGATCTTGCCGTGCCCACCCGCGATCACCAGACGCATACCGCGACGGTAGTTCAGCGGGGACCGCCGGGCAGCTCAGGACGCGGTGGCCAGCACCCGCTCGTAGACCAGCTCGTTCACCCAACGGGTGGTGGCGGTGTCCTCGACCGGCACGGTCTCGTTGCGGCCGGCCACGTCGGTGCTCAGGTTCCGCTCGTCGTCGGCCAGCAGCACCGAGACGCCGTAGCGGCGCACCCGCGGCAGGCAGTTGGCCAGGTAGTCGTGCGTGAACGCGACCGAGGCGGGCAGCACGGCGGCGGCGTTGCCGAAGCGGGCGAAGGGCACTGCGGACGCCAGCGCGGTCCGCCAGTGGCGGGCGACGGCCAGCACGCCGACGATCCGGACCGCGGTGGGCGGCACGCGGCCGTCCATCTCCGGCCACACCCACGTGGACACCGTCGCGCGGTCCGGCTCGGGGGCCGCGCCCAGGCACAGCCGCTCGGCGTGCGCGTCGGCGAGCAGTTCCGCGACCACGGTGACCTTGCGCCCCATCAGCACCATCTCGGGCAGCACCACGCCGTGCCAGCCGAGTCGGACCGCCGCCACGGCGGCCAGCTCCTCGGTGGAACCGGGCAGTTCGGGAACGGGAATCGCGGTGGCCGACAACGCCCTGGCGTCGTCGGTGTCCGCGATCCGTGCTGGTGTGCTGGTCACGCCAGGGCCTCCTCGGCAAACCACGGCGGTTCGCCCGCCGCGTTTCGTCTCGTGCTCTGGGTAAGGCGTACCAGTTGGGAACGCGCCCACCGCCGGGTCGGCGGCGCTCCTGCGATCGACGGCGTCGAGCGGTCGGTAACCGGTCGAACGCCCCTCGGACGACTTCGGTCCGGCGGTGCTGCCGTCTGGGTGACCCCGGTCGGCGGGACGACCCGAAAGTCGTGCTCAGAGTGTCCCCGCCCCGCCTGGAATACCCCGCCGGCAGGCCTTCGAACCCGCACCCGCGACCGCATCGCCGACCGCTCGCCGCGCGAGAACGACCGACCACCCCCGTTGGCCCACGAACGGCCGCGGCCGGTCGGGTGACTGAGATCACGTGGTCGGCGGGAGCGCGGAAGATCACCCGGAGGACGCGCCAAAACGACCAAGTCCCACCCACTGCACGTGGGTGGGACTTGGTCGTATGGTGGGCGAGGGGGGAGTTGAACCCCCACGTCCTTTCGGACACACGGACCTGAACCGTGCGCGTCTGCCATTCCGCCACTCGCCCGGAGCGACGAGAGGAACATTAGCACGGCCTCCGACCGAGTTACCAATCGCCCCGTGTACCGGCACGTCACCCCGGATACGATCGGTACCAGAAGTCGACCGAGTCGGAGGGTTGCCGTGGGCCTCGTACAGCGCTTCGAGCGCCGTCTCGAAGGCATCGTCGGCAACACCTTCGCCAGGGTGTTCGGCGGCAACGTCGTCCCGCAGGAGGTCGCACAGGCGCTCCAGCGGGAGGCCGAGGGCAACATCCGCGAGTTGGCGGGTGGCCGCTTGCTCGCCCCGAACCACTTCAAGGTCCTGTTGGGCCCGCAGGACCACGACCGGCTTGCCGGGGACGGCCAGGATGAACTACGCATCACCCAGCTTCTCGGGGACTCCGTCCGGGAGCACCTCGAAGAGAGCGGATGGGACACCTATGGTGACGTCGTAGTCTCCCTGGAGCGCTCCGACGCGCTGCACACGGGACAGTTCCGAACCAGCTCGTCCGTCGACCCCGACGTGAAAGTGGCCAGCCGACGGTCAGCACCACCTCGCACTTCTGGAGACGCTTCCATGAGCCAGCCTCCCGGCTACGGACAAGGACAGGGCCAGCCCGGCTACGACCCCTACGCCCAGGGCGGCTACGGCCAGCAGCAGGGCTACGAGCAGGGTTACGGCCAGCAGCAGCCCGGCTACGACCAGCAGCAGCAGGGTTACGGCCAGCAGCCCGGCTACGACCAGGGCTACGGCCAGCAGCAGCCCGGCTACGGCCAGCCCGGGTACGACCAGGGCTACGGCCAGCAGGGCTACGACCAGGGCTACGGCCAGCAGCAGCAGGGCTACGACCAGGGCTACGGGCAGCAGCCCGGCTACGACCAGGGTTACGGCCAGCAGCAGCCCGGCTACGACCAGGGTTACGGGCAGCAGCAGCCCGGCTACGGCCAGCCCGGGTACGACCAGGGCTACGGCCAGCAGCCCGGGTACGACCAGGGCTACGCCCCGCCGGCGGTCCAGTCGGGCCCCCGCCAGCTGAACGCCACGCTGCACCTGGACGACGGCTCGAACCGCACCTACAACCTCAAGCAGGGCGGCAACGTGGTCGGTCGCGGCCAGGAAGCCGACTTCCGGCTCCCGGACACCGGCGTCTCCAGGAGGCACCTGGAGATCACCTGGGACGGGCACAGTGCGATGCTCGCTGATCTCGGTTCGACGAACGGCACTACGGTGAACGGCACTCCAGTGCAGACTTGGCAGCTCGCGGAAGGCGACGTCGTCCGCATCGGCCACTCCTCGCTGGTGTTCCGCACCGCGGGCTGAGCGTCCGAATTCGGCGTGGCGTGACGGCACTCAAGTCAGGAGCGGTTACAACCGGTGCCAGAGCTGGTGATGCAGCTGACCAGAGCAGGTTTCCTCATCCTGCTCTGGTTGTTCGTGTTGGCTGCCCTTCGAGTGGTCCGCTCCGACCTGTACGCGGCGTCGGGGCTCCGCGTCCCGACGCCGAAGTTCGGCAGAGGCGCTAAGAAAGACGTGCGGGGCAACAAGGCCGCCCGGCAGCTCGTCGTCACCCACGGCGCGCTGGCGGGCACCCGCATCTCCCTGGACGGTCGGCCCATCCTGATCGGGCGCGCCGACGACTCCACGCTCGTGCTGGACGACGACTTCGCGTCGACCCGGCACGCGCGCCTGTCGATGCGCGGCACCGACTGGTACGTGGAGGACCTGGGCTCCACGAACGGCACATACCTCGACCGGGCGAAGGTCACGGCCCCCCTCCGGGTCCCGCTCGGCTCCCCGATCCGAATCGGCAAAACGGTGATCGAGCTGCGCTCATGACCCTCGTCCTTCGATACGCGGCCCGCAGCGACCGAGGCCTGGTGCGCTCGAACAACCAGGACTCCGTGTACGCGGGCCCCCGCCTGCTCGCGCTCGCCGACGGCATGGGCGGCCACGCCGCGGGCGAGGTCGCCAGCAAGGTGGTCATCGCCGCCCTGGCCCCGCTCGACGACGACGAGCCCGGCGACGACCTGCTCGGCCAGCTGCGCGACGCGGTGATCGCCGGCAACGGCGCGATCTCCGAGCTCGTGCAGAGCGACCCCGACCTGGACGGCATGGGCACCACGCTCACCGCCGTGCTGTTCGCGGGCACCCGGCTCGGCATGGTGCACATCGGCGACTCGCGCGCCTACATGCTGCGCAACGGCACCTTCACGCAGATCACGCACGACGACACGTTCGTGCAGTCCCTGATCGACGAGGGCCGGATCACCGAGGAGGAGGCGGCCACGCACCCGCAGCGCTCGCTGCTGCTGCGCGCGCTGACCGGCCACGAGGTGGAGCCGAGGCTGATGGTGCGGGAAGCCCGGCCGGGCGACCGCTACCTGCTGTGCTCGGACGGCCTGTCCGGCGTCGTGAGCATGGAGACGCTGGAGGAGGCCATCCGCATCCCGGACCCGCAGGCGTGCGCGGACCGGATGATCGAGCTGGCGCTCAAGGGCGGCGGTCCCGACAACGTCACGGTGGTCATCGCCGACGTGGTCGACGTCGACTTCGGCGACGACGCCCCGATAGTGGGCGGCGCCGCCGGGGACGGCAGCGAGGACCCGCCGCCGCCCGACTCGCCCGCCTCGCGGGCGAGTTCGATCACGGGGCCGAGGCCCGCCCCGCCGCGGGTCGACCCCGTGCAGCCGCCGCCGGACCCCCGGCGACGGCGCGGTCACCGGCTCAAGGCGTTCGCGCTGGTCCTGTTCGTGATCCTGCTGCTGGTCGCGGCGGGCCTGGGCACGCGCTGGTACGTGCTGCGCCAGTACTACGTGGGCGTGGGCGACACCGGCGAGGTGTCGGTGTTCCGCGGTGTCACCGGCAGCGTGTTCGGCTTCGCCCTGCACTCCCGGGTCGAGGGCTCGTGCCCGCCCGGCGCGCAGGCGTGCGAGCCGATCGGCGTGGACGACCTGAAGGTCGCCATCCGGGACGTGGTGCGCAACGGCATCACCGACGTGGACGGCATCGAGGGCGCCCGGGAGGCGATCCGCCGGCTGCGCACCGAGCAGACGCTGCGGCTCTGCCCGCCGGACACGGGGGCGACCACGACGACCACCGCGGCCACGCCGACGACCACCACCACCGCACCGGTCGGCGCGCCCCCCGAGGGGGCGACCTCGACCGAGACGACCACCACGACCACCACTCCGGAGGGGACCCCCCTCACCACGCCCGTGCCGAAACCGGGTACGGACTGCCGAAAGGGTCAGTAGTCGCATGGGTTCGCCGGTCCCCGGAGCGGAGGGCACACCGCTCGCGGCGGCGAGCAGCACGTCGCCCGGTCTGAAGCCGCCCACGAGACGCGGCACCGAACTCTTCATGCTCGGGTTCGCCGCCGTGCTCGTCACGGGCGCCCTGATCCTGGTCGAGGCCAACCAGGAGAAGGAGCTGACCATGCGCATCGTGTGGCTCGGCCTCGCCTACCTGGGCCTGCTGACCGTGGCGCACCTCGCGGTGCGCCGGTGGGCCCCGTACGCCGACCCGGTGATCCTGCCGTGCGTCGCGCTGCTCAACGGCCTCGGCCTGGTCATGATCCACCGGATCGACCTGGCGATGGCCGACGTGAAGTTCCCGAACGGGGAGCTCTGGGACCCGGCGGCGGGCAAGCAGGTGCTGTGGACCGCCATCGCGCTCGTGCTGTTCTGCACGGTGCTCAAGGTGCTGTCCGACCACCGCACGCTCGCCCGCTACGGGTACACGTTCGGCTTCCTCGGCCTGATCGCGCTGGTGCTGCCCGGTGTGCTGCCGAGCTTCATCGCGCCCGAGATCAACGGCGCGAAGATCTGGCTGAGCTTCGGCGCGTTCTCCATCCAGCCGGGCGAGTTCGCGAAGATCCTGCTGATGGTCTTCTTCGCCGCGTTCCTGGTGTCGAAGCGGGACCTGTTCACCATCGCGGGCCGCCGCGTGCTGGGCCTGGACCTGCCGCGCGCGCGGGACCTGGGTCCGCTGATCGCCGCGTGGGCGGTCGGCGTGAGCATCATGGTGCTCCAGAAGGACCTGGGCTCGTCCCTGCTGTTCTTCGGCATCGTGCTGGTGCTGCTGTACGTGGCCACCGAGCGCGCGGCGTGGGTCGTGCTGGGCGTGGTCATGTTCTGCGTGGGCGCGTTCGTGGCGTGGAAGCTGTTCGGCCACGTGCAGGTCCGCGTGGACAACTGGCTGGACCCGTTCGCCGACCCGTACGGCAAGGGCCACCAGATCCTCCAGTCGCTGTTCGGCCTGGGCACGGGCGGCCTGTTCGGCGCCGGCCTGGGCGGCGGGCGGCCGGACGAGATCCCCGAGGCCAACACCGACTTCATCACCGCCGTGATCGGCGAGGAGCTGGGCTTCGTCGGCCTGGCCGCGGTGCTGCTGATCTACACCGTGCTCGCGCTGCGCGGCCTGCGGACGGCGCTGGCCGTGCGGGACACGTTCGGCAAGCTGCTCGGCGGCGGCCTCGCGTTCGCCGTGGCGTTCCAGATCTTCATCATCGTCGGCGGCGTGACGAAGCTGATCCCGATGACGGGCATCACCGCGCCGTTCCTGTCCAAGGGCGGCTCGTCGCTGCTGGCGAACTACATCCTGGTGGCGCTGCTGCTGCGGATCTCCGACGCGGCGCGGGCGCCCAAGACGACCCCGAAGCCGAGGCCGCAGCAGCCGGCCATCGCCGACCAGTTCACAGTCATGGTGGAGCGTCCCAAATGAACACACCGCTCCGCCGGGTCGGCCTCGCCATGATGGCGCTGATGGTGCTGCTGCTGGGCAACGCCACGTACGTTCAGGTCATCAAGGCCGACGACTACCGCAAGAACCCGCTGAACTCGCGGGTCATCCTGGACCAGTACTCCCGGGAGCGCGGCCAGATCATCGCCTCCGACGGCACGCCGCTGGCCGCCGTGCAGCGGACCGACGACCGCCTGGAGTACCTGCGGACGTACGCCGACGGGCCGGTGTACGCACCGGTCACCGGCTACTTCTCGCTGATCTACGGCACGGGCGGCCTGGAGCGCGCCGAGGACGACCTGCTGAACGGGTCGGACGACCGGCTGTTCGCGCGCCGCCTGTCGGACCTGATCACGGGCCGCGACCCCAAGGGCGGCAACATCCAGCTCACCATCGACGCGAAGCTCCAGCGGACGGCGTACGAGCAGCTGTCGAGCCAGGGCCTGACCGGCACGGTGGTGGCGATCAAGCCGCAGACCGGGGAGATCCTGGCGATGGCCAGCACCCCGTCCTACGACCCGAACGAGCTGGCCAGCCACGACGGGGACGTGCAGGAAGAGGCGTGGCTGCGGCTCAACGAGGACGAGTCCGAGCCCATGCTCAACCGCGCGGTGCGCCAGATCTACCCGCCCGGCTCGACGTTCAAGCTGGTCGTGACGGCCGCGGCGCTCGCCGAGGGCAAGACCAAGGAGAGCGAGGTCGACGGCAGGCCGTCGATCACGCTGCCCGGCACGAACACGCAGCTGCCGAACTTCAACGACACGATCTGCGGCAACGGCGTCACGGCCACGTTGCAGGAGGCGCTGGCGAAGTCGTGCAACACGGCGTTCGCGGTGCTGGCCAACGAGCTGGGCCCGGACAAGCTGCGCGACCAGGCGGCGAAGTTCGGCATCGGCGAGCAGGACCTGGAGATCCCGCTGCCGGTGGTGCCGTCCGGCCTGGGCGAGATGTCGGACAAGCCGTCGGTGTACCAGACGGGCATCGGCCAGAAGGACGTCCACGTCACGCCGCTGGCCAACGCGGTGATGGCGGCGACCATCGCCAACGGCGGCGTGCGGATGCAGCCGCACCTGGTGCAGAAGGTCCTGGCCGCCGACTTCGAGGCCATCAGCGAGACCAGCCCGGACGAGGTCGACGAGGCGATGGAGCCGGAGCACGCCTCCATGCTGCGCGACATGATGGTCGCGTCGGAGAACAACACGTCGGGCGGCGGCAAGCTGTCCGGCGTGCAGATCGCGTCGAAGACCGGCACCGCCGAGCACGGCGAGGACGTGAAGTCGACCAAGCCGCACGCCTGGTACGTCGGGTTCGCGCCGGCCCAGGACCCGCAGATCGCCATCGCGGTGATCGTGGAGAACGGTGGTCAGGTGGGTCTCGCCGCCACCGGTGGCCGGGTCGCGGCGCCGATCGGCCGCGCGGTCGTCGGCGCCTACCTCGGGGGACGCTGATGCTGACCTCCGGCCAGTTGCTCGCCGACCGGTACCGCCTGGGCAAGCGGATCGCCGTCGGCGGCATGGGCGAGGTCTGGGAGGCCGACGACACCCGGCTCGACCGCCGGGTCGCGGTGAAGGTGCTCAAGGCGGAGCTGTCGGGGGACGCGGAGTTCCTCAACCGGTTCCGCATCGAGGCGCGCACCACGGCGTCGTTGAACCACCCGGGCATCGCCTCGGTGCACGACTACGGCGAGACCGCGTCGGTGCCGGACGGGCCGGAGGACACCGCCTACCTGGTGATGGAGCTGGTCGAGGGCGAGCCGCTGGCGGCGGTCATCGCGCGCGGCAGGCTCAACGCGGAACGCACGCTCGACGTGCTGGAGCAGGCGGGCAACGCGTTGCAGGCCGCGCACGAGCGGGGTCTCGTGCACCGGGACGTGAAGCCGGGCAACATCCTGGTGACGCCCTCGGGCAAGGTGAAGATCACCGACTTCGGCATCGCGAAGGCCGCCGACGCGGTGCCGGTGACGCACAGCGGCATGGTGATGGGCACCGCCCACTACATCGCGCCGGAGCAGGCCCTGGGGCACGCGGCGGAACCCGCGTCGGACGTGTACGCGCTGGCCGTGTGCGGTTACGAGTGCCTGACCGGGCACCGGCCGTTCCTGTCGGAGAACGCGGTGACGGTCGCGATGATGCACATCCGCGACATGGCGCCGCCCCTGCCGCCGGACGTGCCGCCGGGTCCGCGCGCGCTGATCGAGGCGACCCTGGTGAAGGACCCGCGGCAGCGGTACCGCAACGGCGGCGAGTTCGCGTCGGCGGTGAGCGCGGTGCGGGCGGGCCAGCCGCTGCCGGCGCCGTCGGGGCTGGCCATGGTGGTCGGCGGCCAGCCGATGGGGCAGCCCATGGGCCAGCAGCAGCTCGGGCAGCCGATGACACCACCGCAGCAGCAGCCGCAGCTCAACCCCGTCCAGATGAACTCGGCCCAGATGAACTCGGCCCAGATGAATCCGGCCCAGATGAATCCGGCCCACATGGCCCCGCCGCAGCACACCCACCCGGGCGTGCCGGCGAGCCACCCGGGGTCCCGGCCGGGCATGCAACCGGTGCCATCGGGTATGAACACTCCGCACACGGGTGCTTTCCGTCCGTTGCCGCCGGCCCCGGGCCCACCGAGGCGCAACCGTGCGCTCCTGTGGGTTATGGTCGCTGTGCTGGTGGCCGCATTGCTGGTGCTCGGCGTGGTGGTCGTGCGCGCCCTGAACGACGACGAGGTCCCCGGCGGTGCGAGCCGGCAGGGCACGACGAGCGCCCGACCGCTGGACGACTCCACCGATCGGCTCCCCGGAAAACCGAAGGTGACGATCACGAAGTCGGACTACGTCGACCTGCCGGTGGACGAGGTCGCGAAGAAGCTCTCCGGGCACGGCCTGGAACCCGAGGTGCACTCCGTGGACGGGGGCGCGCCGGGTGACGAGGCGAGGTGCCTGGTGTCGGACGTGGCGCCGACCGGTGAGGTTGCGATCGGCTCACGGGTCACGGTGACCTGTGTACCGACATGAGGCCGAAACGGTGCGAACGGACCGGAGCGGCAGGCACGCGAAGGCAAGGCGTGAAGGTGAGACCGTTGACGAGGAGCGGGACGAAGCACTGATGAGCACTCCGCGACTGCTCTCCAACCGCTACGAACTGGGTGAGACGCTCGGCTACGGCGGTATGTCGGAGGTGCACAAGGGCCGGGACGTCCGGCTCGGCCGCGACGTCGCCATCAAGGTGCTGCGCGCTGACCTCGCCCGGGACGCCCAGTTCCAGGAGCGGTTCCGCCGGGAGGCGCAGAACTCCGCGGCGTTGAACCACCCCGCGATCGTCGCCGTCTACGACACGGGCGAGACGCAGACCGAGTACGGACCGCTGCCCTACATCGTCATGGAGTTCGTCGACGGCCGGACGCTGCGCGACATCGTCAAGACGCAGGGCCCGCTGTCGGGCAAGCGCGCCATGGAGGTCATGGCGGACGTGTCGGCGGCGCTGGACTTCAGCCACCGGCACGGCATCGTGCACCGGGACGTGAAGCCCGCCAACGTGATGATCACGAAGTCCGGCGCGGTGAAGGTGATGGACTTCGGCATCGCCCGCGCCGTGCACGACGGCCAAGCGGCCGTCACCCAGACCGCGGCGGTCATAGGAACCGCCCAGTACCTGTCCCCCGAGCAGGCGCGCGGTGAGGCCGTCGACGGCCGCTCCGACGTGTACGCGTCGGGCTGCGTGCTGTTCGAGCTGCTGACCGGGGAGCCGCCGTTCACCGGCGACTCGCCCGTGGCCGTGGCCTACCAGCACGTGCGCGAGGAGCCGAAGCCGCCGTCGTCGCTGAACCCCAAGGTGACGCCCGCGCTGGACGCGATCGTGCTCAAGGCGATGGCCAAGGGCCCGGCGAACCGCTACCAGTCGGCCGCCGAGATGCGCGCCGACCTGGTGCGCGTGCTGTCGGGGCAGCGGCCGACCGCGCCGGCCGTGATGACGGCCGAGGAACGCACCGCGATGCTGAACCAGTCGTCGCCGGCGCGCACCGAGGTGGTCGGCGGCGGTGGTGGCCGGCACCGGCCGCAGGCGCAGCGCGACGAGCCCGCCGAGTACGACCCGCTGTCCGAGGAGGAGGCGGAGCGTCGCGCCCGGCGCAAGAAGACGATCATGATCGCGGTGGTCGTCGCGCTGTGCGTCGCGGTGCTCGCGCTCGCCACGTGGATCACCACGACGCTGATGGGCAAGGAGGACCCGGGCGTCGGGCCGACCGACAAGGTCTCGGTGCCCTCCGTGGTCGACATGACGCAGGCCGCCGCGAACGCCGCGATCCAGGACGTCGGACTCCTGCCGCAGGTGGAGCTGGTGCCGTGCCAGCCGGGCGCGGAGATCCCGTGCACCGCGGAGCAGGTCGGGAAGGTCGTGCAGACCGACCCGCCCGCCAACCGCGAGGTCGAGAAGCGCAGCTCGGTGAAGCTGTTCATCGGCAAGGCCGCCGACCAGGTCGAGGTGCCGAGCGTCGCGGGGCTGAGCCCGGCGGAGGCGCAGAAGAAGCTGGAGGCCGAGCAGTGGGCCTTCCAGCAGAGCACCGAGACGGTCGAGGTCAGCGACCCCGGCCTGGTCGGGAAGGTCGCGCAGCAGACGCCGACGCCCGGCACGAAGGCGCCCAAGGGCAGCACCGTCACCGTGGTCCTGGGCAAGGCGCCGGACGACGTGCAGCTGCCGGACGTGACGGGGCAGACCGCCGACAACGCCCGCGTCACGCTGGAGGGCAGCGGGTTCAAGGTGCAGGTCAAGGAAGTCGACAGCGCCGTGGACCAGGGCGAGGTCGTGGCGCAGAACCCGGCGCCGGGTCGGGTGGACAAGGGCACCCTCGTCACGCTGAGCGTGTCGAAGGAGAACCAGTTCATCATGCCCGACCTGCGCGGGATGACCGAGAACCAGGCCCGGACGAAGCTCAACCAGGCCGGGTGGACGGGCAACGACCTCGTGGTCAGCGACAAGGAGCCGACCACGGACATCTCGCAGCGGGACAAGATCCTGGACCAGGAGATCAAGCCGAACACGCCCGCGGCGAAGACCGCGCGGATCAACGTGATCCTGGCCGAGTTCGGCGTGGGCGGCGGACCGCCGACGACCACCACGAGGTAGGCGAGTGAAGAGGGCCCCTCCCCCGGTCCGGGGGGAGGGGCCCTCTTCGCGTTCCGGCGAGCGCGCCGGGCGGGTCGGGTCGGGGGTCAGACCCGGCCGGCCGCGGCGGCCAGGGCGCGCATGCCGTTCTCCAGGTCGGCCACGGTCGCCTCGGGCACCTCGTGGCCGCACACCCGGAGCCAGTTCGCGAGCATCCGGTGGCCGCCCTCGGTGAGCACCGACTCGGGGTGGAACTGGACGCCCTCGACCGGCAGCTCGCGGTGCCGCATCCCCATGACCACGCCGGAGTCGGTGCGGGCGGTGACCTCGAACTCGGCCGGGATCGTGTCCGGCAGCACGGTCAGCGAGTGGTAGCGGGTGGCGGTGAAGGGGCTGGGCACGCCGGCCAGCACGCCGGCGCCGTCGTGGTGCACGACGCTCGTCTTGCCGTGCAGCAGCTCCGGCGCGAGGTCGACCGTGCCGCCCCACACGGCGCCGATGGCCTGGTGGCCGAGGCAGACGCCGAAGACCGGCACGCCGGTGTCCGCGCAGCGGCGGATGACGTCCATGCTCCGGCCCGCCTTGTCCGGCGTGCTCGGCCCGGGGCTGACCAGGACGCCGCCCACGTCGCCGACCTCGTCGAGTCCGACCTCGTCGTTGCGGCGGACCACGCACTCGACCCCGAGCTGGGCGAGGTACTGGACCAGGTTGTAGACGAAACTGTCGTAGTTGTCGACCACGAGCACGCGCATGCCGCCAGCGTAGCCGTGACGCACCTCTCGCCTGAAGTGAGCTTAGGCTCACCTAATCTTGAGGTATGAGTCGTTCCCTGCGCGTCGCCGTCGTCGGCGCCGGTCCCGCCGGCCTCTACGCGGCGGACAGCCTGATCAAGTCGGTGACCCCGGACACGGGGCGGGACGTGAGCATCGACATCTTCGAGAAGATGCCCGCCCCCTACGGCCTGATCCGGTACGGCGTCGCACCCGACCACCCCCGCATCAAGGGCATCGTCAACGCCCTCCAGCGCATCCTCGACCGGCCCGAGGTGCGGTTCTTCGGCAACGTCGAGTACGGCGTGGACGTGAAGCTCGACGAGCTGAAGCAGTTCTACGACGCGGTGGTCTTCTCCACCGGGGCCGAGAAGGACCGCCCCCTCGACATCCCCGGCATCGACCTCGACGGCTCCCACGGCGCGGCCGACTTCGTGTCCTGGTACGACGGGCACCCGGACGTGCCGCGCACCTGGCCGCTGAACGCCCGCGAGGTCGCCGTGCTCGGCGTCGGCAACGTCGCGCTCGACGTGGCCCGCATCCTCGCCAAGACCGCCGACGAGCTGCTCACCACCGAGATCCCCGACAACGTCCACGCGGGCCTCGCCGCGAGCCCCGTCACCGACGTGCACGTCTTCGGCCGGCGCGGCCCCGCGCAGGCCAAGTTCACGCCGCTGGAGCTGCGCGAGCTGGACCACTCGCCGAACGTCGAGGTCGTCGTGCACCCCGAGGGCATCGACTTCGACGCCGCGTCGATGGCCGCGATCCGGTCGAACAAGCAGGTCGAGATGGTCGTGAAGACCCTCCAGGAGTGGGCGATCCGGGACGTCGGCTCCCGACCGCGCCGGCTGCACCTGCACTTCCTCCAGGCTCCCGTCGAGGTGCTCGGGTCCGGCTCGGTCAGCGGGCTGCGCACCGAGCGGATGGAGCTCGACGGCGAGGGCGGCGTGCGCGGCACCGGCGAGTTCACCGACTGGTCCGTGCAGGCCGTGTACCGGGCCGTGGGCTACCTGTCGTCGCCCCTGGCCGACCTGCCGTTCGACCACTCGTCCGGGACCGTGCCGCACCGGGCGGGCCGCGTGCTCGACCTGGACGAGCGGCCGATGACCGGCGTCTACGTCACCGGGTGGGTCAAGCGCGGCCCGGTCGGCCTCATCGGCCACACCAAGGGCTGCTCGCTGGAGACCGTGGCCAGCCTGCTCGCCGACGCGCCGGACCTGCCCGAGGCGCCTGCCCGGTCCCCGGAGGCCGTGGTGCGGTTCCTGGAGGAGCGCGCCGTGCCGTTCACCACGAACGAGGGATGGCTGAAGCTCGACGCGCACGAACTCGCCCTCGGCGCCGCCCGCGGCCGCGCGCGCGTCAAGGTCGTCGACCGCGGCGAGATGACGGACGTCAGCCGGGGGTAGGTCCTACTGCGGGGTGGTGACGTTGTTGAACGGGAGCTTCGGCTCCGCCCACGGGAACACCACGAACATCAGCAGCGCCACCACCCCGGCGACCAGCACCAGGGCCTCCAGGACGCGCACGGGCAGCGGTCCCGGCAGGTGCCGCCAGATCCACCCGTACATCAGCTCTCCTTCATCTCTTCCGGCACGAACCCGGGTGCCTTCGGGTAGCTCATCGTCAGCACCGCGTGCACGATCAGCCGCTGCTTGTCCGAGAACTGCGGGTGGCACGTGGTGAGCGTCATCAGCGCCGCCTGCTGCGCGACCGGGATCTCGCCGGCGAAGTACGGGACCGGGCTGATCACCTCGCCCTGCGAGGGCAGCACGATCTCCTGGCCGACCGTCCTGTCGTACGGCGCGCCCAGCGGCGAGACCTTCTCGCAGCGGGGGATCGACTGGCGCTCGGCCCAGCCGGCCACCTCGTCGGCCTTCGGCAGCATCCGGTAGACGAACCACTGCGCCTGCGTCTCGACCACGATGGCGTCGCACGAGTTCAGCAGGTCGAGGTCGTTGAACGGGGCGCCCTTGCCGACCCGGTGGCCCGCGACCGAGAAGTTGCCGGGGTCGCCGGGGAGCGCGGTGCCCTTGTAGTGGCCGGGACCGATCTCCAGGTCCTTGTCGGTGGTGCCCTCGACGATCGAGAACTTGTAGTCCGGCCCGAAGACCGGGATGTACATCTTCGCGAACGCCTGGCCGTCCAGCAGGTCGTACTTGACCTGCCGCTCGGGGTCGACCTCGACCGTGTCGGCGTTCCACTGCTCGTCGAGCGCGACCGTGGCGTCGTCCTGCTTGCCGGCCGAGATGAGGTCGGTGACGTAGACCTCGTAGACCACGAACAGCAGGATCACCAGGCCCGCCGTGATCAGCAGCTCGCCGACCGCGCGGACGGACTTGCGGGCCGCGCTCTCCGGCGGGAGGGCCGGCCGGTCCGCGGCTCCCCCGTCGTGGTCGTCCTCGTCGTCGTAGTAGTCGTCGTCGTAGTACTCGTCGTCGTACTCGTCCTGGTCGTCCTCGACGCGGGCGATGACCTCCGTGGGCGGGTCCACCGGTCGGGGGCGGAGAGGAGGGCGGCGGACGCCGGGCGGCGGGGGCAGGCTGCCGGAGAACGCGTTCGTGTACCGGGTGGCGTCGGCGTCCCGCGCGGGACCGGGACGCGCGCCACCGTGCGGCACCCCACCGGGCTGAACACCACCGGGCTGAACACCACCGGGAGGCACCGCGCCGGGCTGAACGGCGCCGGGGCGCGGTCCGCGCGGTCCGGGGCCGGGAACGGCACCGGGGGGCGGGCCGTCGCCGAGGCGGGCGCCCAGGTCCCCGGAAAGAGGTGTCCCGTGCGGGGCGCGACGACCGGGCGCGCCGGCACCGGGGCGGTCGAAGCCGGGGACCGGCGGGGCCGGAGGCCCCTCGGATTGGCCCGGACGAGTGAATCCACCCGGCGGGGTCCGAGGGCGCTCCTGGGCCCGCGGACCCGGTCGGTCGAAGCCCGCGGGCGGTGTCGGGGGACGTTCGGGCCCCCTGGCGCGGTCGGGGTGGGGGACGCCCGCCGGCGGGGTGCCGGGCCGCGCGAGACCGCCCGGCGGGGTCGGCGGTCGGTCGAAACCCGCTGGTGGGGTGGGTGGCCGGCCGTGCCGGGCGCCCGGCGGGACGTGCTCCCGGGGCGGTTGGTCCGGGTGGGGCGTGGGTCGTGGCGACCGGCCCGACGGGCCGCCTTGCGGCGGAGGCGGGTCGTAGCTCACCGGAAGACCTCCCGTGCCGAACGTTCCAGAACTACACGCCGCTTTAGCGACCTGCTTGGTTACGTTAACGTGTTCATCCAGCAGTGGTCGTGAACCCGCGCCACTGGAGACCTATCCACCCGTCAGGCGAGGACAGCATGCCCAAGTCCAAGGTCCGCAAGAAGGCCGTCTACACGGCGCCTGCCGATCGCCGCACCCCGGTGAAGGTCAAGGCAGCGGGGCCCTCACACCCGGTCTACATCGCCGTGATGCTCGGCTTCATGCTGCTGGGCCTCGCGTGGCTGGTGGTCAACTACATCGCGGGCGACAAGGTCCCGGTGATGATGGACCTCGGGTCCTGGAACTTCGGCATCGGTTTCGCCCTGATGATCGTCGGTCTGCTGATGACCATGAAGTGGCGCTGACCGGCGCTACGCCACGTGGCCGACGGCCCGGACGTGCACCACGTCCGGGCCGTTCCGCGTCCACCGTTCGTCCACTCCGCTCACCGGGGCGTCACCGAAGAACACCGCTGTAAGTCATCCCCAATGGGGACAACTCCTGTGGACAACTTTGCGCCTCATTGCACAAGCGCCGGTCCAGGCCTCCGGTTGTCCACAAGTACGGGAGACTCGGAAGCGTGAACCCACCCCGATCCTGGTCCCCGCAACCGGGGATGATCGGCCTCGCCTGGGGCTTGGCCGCCGTGTCGCTGCTGGTCACGGTCCTCAGCTCGACCCCGATGACCCGCCTGTTCCTCGGGGTGGCCACGCTGCTGCTGCTGGCCGCCGCCGGTTACGGCACGTACGTCCGCCCCCGGCTGTCGGTGGACGACGCCGGCCTGACCGTGCGCACCCTCGGCGGCGCGCACCCGCTCCCGTGGCACGAGGTGAAGGTCCGCCTGGTGACGAACCGCCGCCTCGGCCGGGAGACGCCGACGCTGGAGCTGGACTGGCAGCGCGGTGAGGACGAGCAGTTGTTCGTCCTCACCCGGCTGGACCTCGGCACGGACCCGCGCGACGTCGCCGACGTCCTGCACGCCCTGCGTCCCTGAACCACCGGCCGCGCGTCAGAGCAACTGCCCGGTCCGCACGAACACCAGCACCACCAGCAGCACGACGGCCCCGGCGATCACGACGGCCTGGTAGGTGTCCCGCTTCCGCGCGGGCGCGTAGACCAGCCCGGCGGTGAGCGCCGCGCCGATCACCAGACCACCGAGGTGGCCCAGCAGCGAGATGCCGGGCAGCGTGAAGCTCAGCACCACGTTCAGGCCGATCACGCCGAGCGCCGGCCCGGGGCTGAGCTTGAGCCGCAGCACGGCCACCAGCATCGCGCCCATCAGGCCGTACACCGCGCCCGAGGCGCCCGCGACGGCCGACAGGGTCGCCCCGAACAGGTACACCGCGACACCGCCGCCGAGCAGCGAGACGAAGTACACGGCGGTGAACCGGAGCCTGCCGAACACCGGTTCCAGGTCACGGCCCAGCACGTACAGCGCGATCATGTTCAACGCCAGGTGCGCGGGCCCGAAGTGCAGGAACCCGGACGTGACGAGCCGCCACCACTCGTCCTCGATCGCGACGGCGGGCGTCCACATCACCAGCGCCTGGAACAGCGACGAGCCGCGCGCGTTGTCGACCAGGCTGCCCGACTGCACGGCGGTGATCACGAACATCAGCACGTTGACCGCGATCAGGAGCGGTGTGACCAGGGTCTTCGGACCGATGAACTCCGCGCCGACGAACGTGCGGGCGGTGCGCGTGGTGCGCCTGCCCTCGTTCACGCAGTCGACGCACTGGTAGCCGACGGACGCCTCGCGCAGGCACTCCGGGCACGCCGGCCGTTCGCAGCGGGTGCACCGCAGGCCGGTGACCCGGTCGGGGTGGCGCGGGCAGGCCTCCTGGCCTGGCCGCGCCCCGATCGGGTCACCGGGCGGCGGGGTGATCGGCGAGTCGGCCACTCAGGCCCGCTCCACCGAGACCTTCTGGATGACGACGTCGGTGACCGGGCGGTCGCCGGCGCCGGTCGGCGCGGAGCCGATGGCGTCCACGACGTTGCGGGACTCCTGGTCGGCGACCTCGCCGAAGATCGTGTGCTTGAAGTTCAGCCACGTGGTGGGCGCGACCGTGATGAAGAACTGGGAGCCGTTGCTGTTGGGGCCGGCGTTCGCCATGGCCAGCAGGTACGGCTTGTTGAACTGGAGCTCCGGGTGGAACTCGTCGGCGAACTTGTAGCCGGGGCCACCGCGGCCGGTGCCCGTCGGGTCACCGCCCTGGAGCATGAAGCCCGCGATGACGCGGTGGAAGACCGAGCCGTCGTAGAAGGGGCCGGACTTCCCGCCCTTCGCGTTGGGGTCGGTGTAGGACTTCGTGCCCTCCGCCAGGCCGACGAAGTTCGCCACCGTCTTGGGGGCGTGGTCGGGGAACAGGTTGATGCGGATGTCGCCCTGCGAGGTGTGCAGGGTCGCCGTCACCTTGGTCCCGACGAACGATTCGTTGCTGTCTGCCACTACCCCATCGTGCCATCACCGGGCGCGGTGGTTGGGGAAGGGGCAGGATGGGTATTGCCTGGGGCATGACTGACCGACGGCTTCTGGAGCGCGACATGAACGAGGTGGACACCATGGCCCGGGTCGGGGAGCGTGCCGGGGAGTCGGTCGGCAAGGCAGTGCGCGCCGCTCGGCTCGGTGCCGTCCGTGCTGGTCACGCCAGTGCTGACGTCGCCGCGCAGCTCGCGGAGCGCGCCGAGGGCAAGCTCGCCGAGCGCGGCGTGACCAGGGACTACGTCCGCGGGGTCATCGCCGACAAGGCGGGCGTGCTGGTCGAGAAGGCCGAGGAGGTCGAGAAGTCGACCCGCCGCAGCCGCAAGCAGCTCGCGAAGAGGGCCAAGGTCGTCCGCAAGGACGTGGCGAAGGCCACGGAGCTGGCCCGCAAGGAGGCCAAGGTGCGCGCGAAGGACGTGCGCAAGGCCGCCGAGCAGGCGCGCAGGGAGCTGGCCGCGGGGAAGGCCCCGAAGCACCGCCGGTGGCCGTGGGTCCTGGGCGTGTTCGCCGCCGCCGCGGTGGCGGGCTACCTCGCCCTGACCAAGCGCCCGCAGGAGGTGCACCTGGAGGAGGTCGTGGAACCCACGACCGACACCGGCACCGAGACCGTGAGCGGCACCGTGAGCGGGACCGACGTCGGGACCGCGACGACCGCCAGGGCCACGGCGACCGCCACCGAGCCCGTGCGCGAGCACGCGGCCCGCAACGGCCAGATCTCCGACCGCAGCCGAAGCTGACCGAAGCGGCACCCCGCGCCCGACCCGTTCCCCGGGTCGGGCGCATCGCCGTGCCCGGCGCGGGCTCAGAGGCCCAGGTTCGCCACGACCGCCTTGACGATCTGGCGGGCCTTGATCGTCTGCTTCTGGTTGCTGGTCACCACGACCGCGTCGCCGCCCTTCGCCACCGCGTACACCGCGCCCGTGCCGGTGGAGAGCGAGCCGCCCTCCCACCCGGCGGGTTCCGTCGCGGGGTTGGAGTCGGCCACCGGCGTGGCGCGGTCGACCACGGCCTCCGCCGTCGCCGGGTCGCCGTGGAACACCCACACCGACAGCTGGACCTCGGTGCCGTCCGCGTAGAAGAAGCAGGCCGGGTCCGGCTGGTCGGCCGACAGCCTGACCTTGCGCACGATCTGCCCGTTGGCCTCCTGCACGACGGAGTTCTCCAGGTACGGGCACTGGCCGTCGCGGGTGGGCTCCGGCGCGGGGGGCGGGCCTGCGGGCGTGGTCGTCGTGACGGCCGCCGCGGCGCTGGTGGACGCGGGTGTGGCCGCAGTCGGTTCGGCGGCGCCGCCGCACGCGGCGAGCGCGCCGAGGACCAGCAGGGAAGGCAGGGCGGTGAGCAGCACTCGGTTCATAGGGCCGCCAGTCAACCAGAAGGTTCGACACTGTTTCGACAGGGTGACCATCTAGGCACACTGCGTCATCCCCGTTAGGTTGTCCTTACCCTGCCGGCCGCCCCTGCTGTGAAGGACTGAGTTCGCATGAACGTTCTTGACCGCGGTCGCGACCACGCAATCGCCGTGTTCCGGATCGTCGTCGGCGTGTTGTTCATGTGCCACGGCGCGCAGAAGTTGTTCGGCGTGCTGGGCTCGAAGGGTGCTGTGTCGATCACCGACTGGCCTGCCGGGCCGGCCGGGCTGATCGAGTTCGTCGGTGGCGCGCTGATCGTCATCGGCCTCGGCACCCGCGTCGCCGCGCTGATCTCGTCCGGGGCAATGGCCTACGCGTACTTCGTGGTGCACCAGCCCGCCGGGCTACTGCCCATCCAGAACAAGGGTGAGCTCGCCGCGGTGTACGCGTGGGTGTTCCTGCTGCTGGCGTTCACCGGTCCCGGCTCGTGGGCCGTGGACAAGGTGATCGCCTCTCGACGCAGGCAGGAGCACACCCTCGTGAACGCGTAGCAGAGGCAGCACGTGGCCCGCACCCAGCGGCACCGGGTGCGGGCCTCGCTGTCGGTGCCGTGCGCCGGACCGGACAAGACGTGCGGCCCCGGAAAACCACGAACGGCCCGCACTCGTGGAGTGCGGGCCGTCGAAGCGTGGAGACGAGGGGAATCGAACCCCTAACCCCCGCCTTGCAAAGGCGGTGCTCTGCCAATTGAGCTACGTCCCCCTCACGAGGGGCGGCAGATGGGACCGCCCTCGCGGGTCAGGCGGTGGGAGCCGTGGCCTCGCGCCACAGGTCCGCGTCGGCCTTCGCCGAGCGGTTGCGCTTGACGAAGAACAGGACCGCACCAGCGACTGCAACGAGTGCGATGATCTTCTTCACGGCGATTCCCCTCTGCGATGCCGTCGAACTTCCGGTGGGCCTAGGAGGACTCGAACCTCCGACCTCTTCGTTATCAGCGAAGCGCTCTAACCGTCTGAGCTATAGGCCCTTGGGGCAACGACGAGAACCTTACAACACGTCCCGCCGCGGCCCCAAATCGGGTCACTCCCTCTCGGAGAGGGTCACTTCCAGGCCGCCCGCGAGGTCGGCCGACACGTTGTAGACGAACGAACCGACGGTCGCGAGGGCCGTGAACAGCACGATGTTCACGGCGCCCACGATCGCCGCCACGCCGAACACGCGACCCGCGCTGATCAGCGGGTCACCGCTCGGCTCGTTGCCCTGGAGCAGGTCGTTGGCGGTGTTGTTGATCTTGTCCCACACGCCCATGCCGTTCAGCACGCCGTACAGCACGCCGACCGCCACCAGCCACACGAAGAACAGCGCCACGCTCAGCACCAGCGCGAGCTTCAGCACCGACCACGGGTCGACCCGCTTGACCTGGAGGCTCGCCCGCCGGGGTCCGCGACCGGGCCGGCGGGACGACGCCGACCCCGTACCGGCCGGCCGGCCGTTCTGCCCGAGGTTCACCTGCGTGCGAGCCCCGCCGGGGGCGGCCGAACCGGTCACCACCGGTCGGGCGACCGCGACCGTGTCGGGGTCGTTCGCCGGGTACGCCGGCGACGGCACCTCGGTCGTCCGCTGCTCCGGCGGGGCGATCAGGTCGGCCGGACCGACCTGCTGCGCCTCGCCGTACTGCTGGTCGCTCGTCACCCTCGCCCACGGCGGGGGCGCGGCGGTGTGGTGGTCGTCCTTCTCCTGCGCCCTGTCCGGAACGCCCTCGCCGTCCGCCGCGCCCGACGGCGTCTCGGACTTCTCGGACACCTCCGAGGCGGCGACCGCCGGCTTCTCGGCGCCCTCGGCCGGCTTCGGCTCCGCGCCGGGCCGGGTGATCACCGCGGTCTTGTCCTCTGGCTTCTCGGGTGGAGTCACGAGCAGTCCTCAACCTCTCGTTCGCGCGCTAGTTGGCAGGTCCGGCCTGCTCGTCGTCGGTCCCGTCGACGACGGCGTCGACGGCGGTGCCGGTGGTGGGACCGCTGTCGACGGGACCGGCGTCGGGGTTCCCGTCCACCGGGTCGGCCGAGCGGACCTCGTCACCAGTGGGGACGTCCACGGACTCGTCGGCGTTGCGCGCCACCGCGATCAAGGTGGTCCCCTCGCCGAGGTTCATCAGCCGAACGCCCTTCGTCTGCCGACCGGCCTTGCGCACCTCCTTGGCGCTGGTCCTGATGACCCCGCCGGAGGAGGTGATGGCGTACAGCTCGTCGTCGACGTCGACGATGAGCGCGCCCACAAGCCTCCCACGCCTGCGGTCGTGCTGGATGGTCAGCACACCCTTGCCACCTCGCCCCTGCACCGGGTAGTCCTCGATCGGAGTGCGCTTGGCGTACCCCCCGTCGGTGGCCACCAAAACAAACAGACCCTCTTGGACGACACCCACCGAGAGCAACTCGTCGCCGGTGTTGAAGCGCATGCCCAGCACGCCCGAGGTCGCCCGGCCCATCGGGCGCAGCGCCTCGTCGCTCGCGTGGAACCGGATGGACTGCCCGTCGGCCGAGATCAGCTGGAGGTCGTCCTCCGCCGAGCACAGCACCGCGCCGACCAGCTCGTCGTCGTCGCGCAGGTTGATGCCGATCAGGCCGCCGGACCGGTTCGAGTCGAAGTCGGACAGCTTCGACTTCTTGACCAGGCCCTTCTTGGTGGCGAGCACCAGGTACGGCGCGACGTCGTAGTTCTTGATCTGGATGACCTGGGCGATCTCCTCCTCCGGCTGGAACGCCAGGAGGTTCGCCACGTGCTGGCCGCGGGCGTTGCGGTTGGCCTCGGGCAGCTCGTACGCCTTGGCCCGGTACACCCGGCCCTTGTTCGTGAAGAACAGGATCCAGTCGTGCGTCGAGCACACGAAGAAGTGCTGCACGATGTCGTCCTGCTTGAGCTGGGCGCCCTGGACGCCCTTGCCGCCGCGCTTCTGCGAGCGGTACAGGTCGGTCTTCGTGCGCTTCGCGTAACCCGTGCGGGTGATCGTGACGACGACGTCCTCGACCGCGATGAGGTCTTCCATCGACACGTCGCCGTCGAACGGCACGATCCTGGTGCGCCGGTCGTCGCCGTGCTTCTCGACGATCGCCAGCAGCTCCTCGCGCACGATGGCGCGCTGCCGCTCCGGCTTGTCCAGGATGTCCTGGAGGTCGGCGATCTCCAGCTCGATCTCGGCCAGCTGGTCGATGATCTTCTGCCGCTCCAGGGCCGCCAGGCGGCGGAGCTGCATCTCCAGGATCGCGTTGGCCTGGAGCTCGTCGACCTCCAGCAGCTCCATCAGGCCCGTCCGCGCCAGGTCGGGCGTCGACGACCGGCGGATCAGGGCGATCACCGCGTCGAGCTGGTCGAGCGCCTTGACCAGGCCGCGCCACAGGTGGGCCCGCTCCTCGGCCTTGCGCAGCCGGAAGCGGGTGCGCCGGACGATGACCTCGATCTGGTGCTTCACGTAGTGCCGGATCATCTGGTCCAGGCGCAACGTGCGCGGGATGCCGTCGACCAGCGACAGCATGTTCACGCCGAACGAGTACTGCAGCTGGGTGTGCTTGTAGAGGTTGTTCAGCACGACCTTGGCCACCGCGTCGCGCTTGAGCGTGATCACGATGCGCATGCCGATGCGGCGGTTCGACTCGTCGGCGATGTTCGCGATGCCGGTGAGCTTCTGGTCGCGGACCAGGGTGGCGATGTTCTCCACCAGGTTGTCCGGGTTCACCTGGTACGGCAGCTCGGTGACGACCAGGATCGTGCGGCCCTTGGCGTCCTCGTCGATCTCGACGACCGCGCGCATCTTCACCGAGCCGCGGCCGGTGCGGTAGGCGTCCTGGATGCCGGAGTTGCCGAGGATCAGGCCGTGGGTCGGGAAGTCCGGCCCCTTGATCCGCTCGATCATCGCCTCCAACGTCTCCTCGTCGGAGGCGTCGGGGTTGTCCAGCGCCCAGACCACGCCGTCCGCGACCTCGCGCAGGTTGTGCGGCGGGATGTTGGTGGCCATGCCGACCGCGATGCCCGCGCTGCCGTTGATCAGCAGGTTGGGCACGCGCGACGGGAGGACCGTCGGCTCCTGGATGCGACCGTCGTAGTTGTCGCGGAAGTCGACGGTGTCTTCCTCGATGTCGGCCAGCATCTGCATGGCCAACGGGGTGAGCCGGCACTCCGTGTAACGCATCGCGGCGGCCGGGTCGTTGCCCTGGGAGCCGAAGTTCCCCTGGCCGTCGATCAGCGGGTACCGCAGGGCCCACGGCTGGGCCAGGCGGACCAGCGCGTCGTAGATCGCCGAGTCGCCGTGCGGGTGGTAGTTGCCCATCACGTCGCCCACGACGCGGGCGCACTTGTTGTAGCTGCGGTCCGGGCGGAAGCCGGAGTCGAACATCGAGTACAGGACGCGCACGTGCACGGGCTTGAGGCCGTCGCGCACGTCGGGCAGCGCTCGTCCGACGATCACGCTCATCGCGTAGTCGATGTACGAGTTCTGCATCTCCTGCTGGATGTCCCGCAACTCCGTGCGGTCCCCCCCGGTCGCCGGGGGCAGCGTCGTCTCGCTCACAGTTCTTCTTCCTTAGGGCAAGCCAGCGGGGTCGGGGCGGGGACGGTCAGACGTCGAGGAACCGCACACCCTTGGCGTTGCGGGTGATGAACGAGCGGCGGGCTTCCACGTCCTCGCCCATCAGCACGCTGAACAGCTCGTCGGCGGTGGCGGCGTCGTCCATGGTCACCTGGAGCAGCACCCGGTGGGCCGGGTCCATGGTCGTCTCCCACAGCTCGGAGGCGTTCATCTCGCCCAGGCCCTTGTAGCGCTGGATGTTGTCGTCCTTGCCGATCTTCTTGCCGGCGGCGAGGCCGGCCTGGACCAGGCCGTCGCGCTCGCGGTCGGAGTAGGCGTACTCCGGGTCCGCGCGCTGCCACTTGATCTTGTAGAGCGGCGGCTGCGCGAGGTACACGTGGCCGTGCTCGATCAGCGGGCGCATGAAGCGGAACAGCAGGGTCAGCAGCAGGGTGCGGATGTGCTGGCCGTCGACGTCGGCGTCGGCCATCAGCACGATCTTGTGGTACCTCAGCTTGGCGAGGTCGAAGTCCTCGTGGATGCCGGTGCCGAAGGCGGTGATCAGCGACTGGACCTCGTTGTTCTTCAGCACGCGGTCGATGCGCGCCTTCTCCACGTTGATGATCTTGCCGCGGATCGGCAGGATCGCCTGGAACATGGAGTCGCGCCCCTCCTTGGCCGAGCCGCCCGCGGAGTCGCCCTCCACGACGTAGATCTCGCACTCCTCCGGGTTGGTGGAGCGGCAGTCCTTGAGCTTGCCGGGCAGGCCGCCGATGTCGAGGGCGCCCTTGCGGCGCACCAGCTCGCGGGCCTTGCGGGCGGCGATGCGTGCCTGCGCCGACGACACCGACTTGGTGACGATCGTCTTCGCCTCGTTCGGGTGGCGCTCGAACCAGTCGGCCAGGTGCTCGTTCGTCGACTTCTGCACGAACGACTTGGCCTCGCTGTTGCCCAGCTTCGTCTTCGTCTGGCCCTCGAACTGCGGCTCCTTGAGCTTGACCGAGATGATCGCGGCCAGGCCCTCGCGGATGTCGTCGCCGGTGAGGTTCGAGTCCTTCTCCTTGAGCAGCTTCTTGTCGCGCGCGTACTCGTTGACCACGCGGGTCAGCGCGGCGCGGAAGCCCTCCTCGTGGGTACCGCCCTCGTGCGTGTTGATCGTGTTGGCGAAGGTGTAGACCGACGGCGTGTAGCCGGTGTTCCACTGCATCGCGACCTCGACCTCGAGGTCCTCGCCCTTCGCCTCGAACGAGACGACCTTCTGGTGGACGGCCTCGCGCGTGTGGTTGATGTGGCGGACGAAGTCCTCCAGACCACCGGGGTAGTGGAAGACGCGCTCCTTCACCGCGGCCACGTGGCCCTCGGCGTCGGCCTCGGCGTCGGCGTCCACCACGCGCTCGTCGCGCAGGATGATCGTGAGGCCCTTGTTCAGGAAGGCCATCTCCTGGAGGCGGCGCGAGATCGTCTCGATGTTGTACTCGGTCGTCTCGAAGATCTCCGGGTCGGCCCAGAAGGTGATCGTCGTGCCGGTCTCGTCCGTCGGCTCGCCCTTGGTGAGCTCGTGGGCGGGCTTGGTGTTCTCGAAGCGCTGGTTCCACGTGAAACCGTCGCGCTTGACCTCGACGTCGACCGCGGTGGACAGCGCGTTCACCACGGAGATGCCGACGCCGTGCAGGCCGCCGGACACCGCGTAGGAGTCGCTGTCGAACTTGCCGCCGGCGTGCAGCTTGGTGAGCACGACCTCGAGCGTCGGCCGCTTCTCCACCGGGTGCATGGCCACCGGGATGCCGCGGCCGTCGTCGACGACCCGGACGCCGCCGTTGGCCAGCAGGGTCACGTCGACCACGGTCGCGTAACCGGCCATGGCCTCGTCGACGGAGTTGTCCACGACCTCCTGGATCAGGTGGTGGAGACCGCGCTCGCCGGTGGACCCGATGTACATGCCGGGCCGCTTGCGAACCGCCTCCAGACCTTCCAGGACGGTGATCGAGGACGCGCTGTACTCATTCTTGGCTGCCACGGGCCTGGTGTCTCCTCGGACTTCACGCGACTGGGTACCGTCGCCGGGCGACGCTGGGTTGCGCTACCCCACGATTCTACCGGCGAGGACCGACAGAAACCCACTTAGGACACCCCTGGTTTCCTCACAGGCGGCCCGAAGTGAAGTCCGGTGGGTACGGACGGCTGTCGCCGGGGTGAAAATCGGCTGCTGAGCGCTCACCGCGCCACAGGATCGCCGCTGCGGACCTGGCGGCCATCACCCGTAGGTGTCACGTGGCCCTCGGCCTGGGGCGTGCCTGGGGCCGAAGCGCCAGTTGGGCGCCGCCGGGCCCTGCACCTTCAGGCTGGTCACGACGCCGTTGCCGACGCCCGCCGCGATGCGCTTGATGAGCTCGCGCTGGAGCAGCCGCAGCTGGGTCGCCCACGCCGTCGAGTCGGCCTGCACGGTCAGCTCGCCGTTCTCGAACGCGACCGGCCGGGCGTGCTCGGCCAGCTCCTCCCCCACCAGCTTCGGCCAGCGCGCGAACACCTGGCCGCCCGCCAGCCGCTCCACCCAGCCCCGGTCGGCGGCGATCCGCGCGGCCAGCCTGCCGAGGGGCTGCGGGTCGCGGTCGTCCGGGCCCGGTCCCGACCAGCGGCGCCTGCGCCGACGCCCGGTGGCGCCGGCCGTGCCCTTCCGGACACCCCGCACGCCGCGCTCCTTGGCCGACGCGCGGGCGGCTTCGAGCGCGGCCCGTGCCAGGTCCGCCCCCCGCAGTCCACCCGATCCAGCGACTTCAGCTGTGGACATGTCCGGATTCGTGGCCGAGTTATCCACACCATCCACAGGGTTGTCCCCAGATGTGGAGCCCGTCACACCCGATCGGTCCAGCTCCTCAGACACGGCGCACCTCACCGTGGGCGACCTCGAACCGCGCGCCCTCGAGTTCCTCCGGCACGTCCTCCGCGACGGCCGCGGTGATCAGCACCTGCTCCGCGGCGGCCGCCACCTTCGCCAGCTGCCGACGCCGGCCGCGGTCCAGCTCGGCGAACACGTCGTCCAGCACGAGCACCGGCTCGGCCGCCTCCGCCCGCAGCAGCTCGTACCCGCCGAGCCGCAGCGCCAGCGCGAACGACCACGACTCGCCGTGGCTCGCGTAGCCCTTCGCCGGCAGCTCGCCGAGGAACAGCTCCAGGTCGTCCCGGTGCGGGCCGACCAGGCACATGCCCCGGTCGACCTCCTGCGGCCGCACCCGGTGCAGCTCGGCGAGCAGCGCGTCCTCCAGCACCTCGCGGTCGTGCACGCCCGGGAACGCCTCCCCCAGGCTCGACCGGTACGCGACCCGCGCCGGCCGCGACTCCGGCGCGACCTCCGCGTACGCCGCGGCCACGTGCGGCGCGATGTCCGAGACCAGGTCGAGCCGGCCGGCCAGCAGCTCCGCGCCGTGCCGGGCCAGGTGGCCGTCCCACACGTCGAGGGTGCCGAGGTCGGCGTTGCGGCTCGCGCGCACCGTCTTCAGCAGGGCGCCCCGCTGCCGCAGCACCCGGTCGTAGTCGCCGCGCACGCCCGCGTACCGGGGCGAGCGGGTGGTGAGCAGCTCGTCGAGGAACCGCCGACGCTCACCGGGGTCGCCGCGCACCAGCGCCAGGTCCTCCGGCGCGAACAGCACCGTGCGCAGGATGCCCAGCACGTCGCGCGGGCGCGGCACGGGGCCGCGGTTGATCCGCGCCCGGTTCGCCCTGCCCGGCGTGACCTCCAGCTCGACCAGCAGCTCGCGCCCCTCGTTGACCACCGCCGTCCGGACCACGGCGCGGGAGGCGCCGTGCCGGACCAGCGGCGCGTCCGTGGCCACCCGGTGGGAACCCAGGGTGGCCACGTAGCCCAGCGCCTCGACCAGGTTCGTCTTGCCCTGGCCGTTGCGCCCGACCAGCACGCTCACGCCCGGCTCGAACGCCAGGTCGGCGTGCTCCCACGACCTGAAGTCGGTGACCTGGAGGTGCCGGACGTACAACGGCGTCAGCTCTGCGTGGAGCCGGAACCGGACGAAGGACCCGCGGTCACCACGGCGTGGCCGCCGAACTGGTTGCGCAGCGCCGCGACCGCGCGCATGGCGGGCGAGTCGTCCTGGCGCGACGCGAACCGGGCGAACAGCGCGGCGGAGATCACCGGCGCGGGCACCGCGTGCTTGATCGCCTCCTCCACCGTCCACCGGCCCTCGCCGGAGTCCTCGACGTGGCCGCGCAGGTCGTCCAGCTCGGGGTCCGACTCCAGCGCGCGGACCAGCAGGTCCAGCAGCCACGAGCGGACGACCGTGCCGCGCTGCCACGCCTTGATCGTCGCCGGCACGTCCTGCACCAGCTCGGACGCCTCCAGCAGCTCGAAGCCCTCGGCGTACGCCTGCATCAGGCCGTACTCGATGCCGTTGTGGACCATCTTCGCGAAGTGGCCGGCGCCGACCGGGCCCGCGTGCGCGAAGCCCTCCTCGCGCGGCCCCTCGGGGCGCAGCGCGTCGAAGATCGGCATGGCCCGCTCGACGTCCTCGGGCTCGCCACCGACCATCAGGCCGTAGCCGACCTCCAGGCCCCACACGCCACCGGACACGCCGGCGTCCATGTAGTGCACGCCCTTGGCCTTGAGCGCCTCGGCGTTCTCCGTGTCGTCGGTGAAGCGCGAGTTGCCGCCGTCGATGACGAGGTCGCCCTCGTCGAGCAGGTCACCCAGGTCGGCGATGGTCTGCCGGGTGATGTCGCCGGCGGGCACCATCACCCACACCACGCGCGGCGCGCTGAGCCTGCCCACCATGTCGGCGAGCGACTCGGCGTCGGTGACGTCCGGGTTGCGGTCGTAGCCGACCACCTCGTGCCCCGCGCGGCGGATGCGCTCGCGCATGTTGAAGCCCATCTTGCCGAGGCCGACGAGTCCGAGCTGCACGGTCGTTCCTCTTCCCTAGCGTCTGTGGATGGCGTTGTGGATCAGCCGGGCAGGCGCACGGGCATCAACAGGTACAGGTAGCCCGGCGCCACGTTCCCATCCTCGTCCACCGGCTTGAGAAGCGCGGGGCGACTGGGTGTGGTGAACGACAAGTGGGCGCGCGGGGTGCGCACCGCCTGGAGGCCCTCGAGCAGGTAGTTCGGGTTGAACGCGATGGTCACCGGGTCGCCGTCGTACTGGACCGGCAGCTCCTCCTCGGCGCTGCCCTCGTCGTCGCCGCCGGCCGACAGGCGCAGGCCCGCCTCGACGAACTCCAGCCGGACCTGCGTGCCGCGCTCGGCGACCAGCGACACGCGCTTGATCGCCTGCACCAGGGCGTCGACCTCGATGATCGCGGCGGCCGAGTGCTCGCTGGGCAGCAGCTGGCGGTACTTCGGGAAGTCGGCGTCGAGCAGGCGGGTGGTCGTGCGGCGGCCCGTGCCGGACAGGCCGAGCAGCCCGTCGTTGGCGGCGAGCGACAGCTGGACCTTCGCGCCGGACGCGCCGAGCGTCTTCGCGGAGTCGTTCAGGGTCTTGGCCGGCACGAGGACGGCGACCTCGCCGAGCCCGGCGTTCGGCTCCCACGGGAACTCGCGCATCGCGAGGCGGAAGCGGTCGGTGGCCACGAGGGTCAGCTTGCCCTCGCCGATCTCCAGCCGCACGCCGGTCAGCATCGGCAGGGTGTCGTCCTTGCCCGCCGCGACCGCCACCTGGGAGACCGCCTCGCCGAAGACCTCGCCGGGCAGCTCGCCGGCCAGCTGCGGCATGGACGGCAGCTGCGGGTAGTCCTCGACCGGCATCGTCGGCAGGGAGAACCGGGCGCTGCCGCACGAGATGGTCATCCGGGAGCCGTCCACCGCGATCTCGACCGGGTGGTTCGGCAGCGCCTTGGTGATGTCGGCCAGCAGGCGGCCCGAGACGAGCGCCTTGCCGCCGTCGGCGATGGTGGCCGGGACGCCGCACTGGGCGGACACCTCGTAGTCGAAGCCGGAGACGGTGAGCGCCTCGCCCGACCCGTCCTCCGCACCCGCGTCCAGCAGGACGCCGCCGAGCACCGGGACGGGCGGCCTGGACGGCAGGCTGCGGGCGACCCAGGCGACGGCGTCGGCCAGGCCGTCGCGCTCGACGCGGATCTTCATGAGGCGTCCTTCCTCAAGTCGGCATGAGCGGCAACAGCTCGTGTTGCGGTGGGGGTTGGGAGCCGCGTCCCTCGCCGGATCGGTCCGACCCTCGGCGCGGAGGCTCCCCACCGTAGAGCGTCGGGGCGTCCTTCGTCATCTCGGGTCCACCCCGGGGGCGGAGCCTCCGTCCCCGGGCCCGACCGCCGCCTGTTTTTCTTTTGTTCTTCTCTTCAAGGGAAGACAACAGCAACAGCAGTAAGGGCTGTGGATTGTGTGGACAACCCCCGTTTTGGCTGCTCGCCACCCTCGCGGAGGTGTGGACGGACACGGGGTCGCACCCGGGGACAACTCGGCGCACCCGGGGAGAACTCGCGAGGTGCCCCGTTCGGTCCACAGGAAGGCCGAGTTGTCCCCGGGTTCATCCCCGGGTGTGGGCGGGGTTGTACCCGGGTGCTGCACAGGGTGATCGTGGTGCGGATCTCCCCCGACGGGGCGTTTTGCCGCGGCTGTGGACAACTCGTCGCCGCAGGTGCACCCGGGTGCACCTGCGGTCGGCCGTGCCGCCGACCTGCTGGAACGACCTTGAGGGCCTGGACACGTGGTATTTCCCGCTCCCGACCGGGTGATGTCGCCCGGAACCGGTTCCGCAGGGGGTCGCGCCCCGGGGACGGCCCGGGCGCGGGCGTTCGGCGGGTGCCGCACCCGGGTGTCGCCGGCGCTCCGCCGACCGGGCCCGCCGCCCCCGGGTGCGGGCCGGGCGCTCCCCGGGTGCGGCGGCGGTTCCCCTGGTGCGGCGGGGGGCGGAGCGGCGGACGAGGGCCCCGGACGGCGGACCCACCCGACCCGGACGTAGGACTCACGGGGCCCGGACGTACGACTCGCGGGGCCCGGACGTACGACTCGCGGGGCCCGGACGTACGACTCGCGCGACCCGGGCGTTGGGCCCTCGGGTGCGGAGAGCCCCCGCCGCGGTGGTGCGTGCGACGGGGGCGAGGGTGGGGCAAACGCTTGCGAGCGTCAGGGGGTGCGGCGGGCGCGCTGCTTGATGCGCGACGTCAGCTCCTGCACCTGCTCGTAGACGCGGCGGCGCTCGGCCATCTCCTTGCGGATCTTCTTGTCCGCGTGCATCACCGTCGTGTGGTCGCGACCGCCGAACGTCTGGCCGATCTTCGGCAGCGACAGGTCGGTCAGCTCGCGGCACAGGTACATGGAGATCTGCCGCGCCTGGGCCAGGACCTTCGTCTTGCCGGGGCCGCACAGGTCGTCTATGGACACGGAGAAGAACTCCGCGGTGACCGCCATGATCGTGGGCGCGGTGATCTCCGGGGCGTGCGAGTCCGGGATCAGGTCGCGCAGCACTATCTCGGCCAGCTGCACGTCGACCGGCTGCCGGTTGAGCGAGGCGAACGCGGTGACGCGGATGAGCGCGCCCTCCAGCTCGCGGATGTTGCGCTCGATCCGGGCCGCGATGAACTCCAGCACCTCGGCGGGCGCGGCCAACCGGTCCTGCGCCGCCTTCTTGCGGAGGATCGCGATGCGGGTCTCCAGCTCGGGCGGCTGGATGTCCGTGATCAGGCCCCACTCGAACCGGGTGCGCAGGCGGTCCTCCAGGGTCTCCAGCCGCTTGGGCGGCCGGTCCGAGGACACGACGATCTGCTTGTTCGAGTTGTGCAGCGTGTTGAAGGTGTGGAAGAACTCCTCCTGCGTGCCCTCCTTGCCCTCCAGGAACTGGATGTCGTCGACGAGGAGCACGTCGATGTCCCGGTAGCGGCGCTGGAAGGCGACCTTGCGGTCGTCGCGCAGGGAGTTGATGAAGTCGTTGGTGAACTCCTCCGTCGACACGTACCGCACGCGCATGCCCGGGAACAGGCGCTGGGCGTAGTGCCCGACGGCGTGCAGCAGGTGCGTCTTGCCCAGACCGGACTCGCCCCAGATGAACAGGGGGTTGTACGCGCGGGCGGGCGCCTCGGCGACCGCGACGGCCGCGGCGTGCGCGAAGCGGTTGGACGCGCCGATGACGAAGGTGTCGAAGTTGTACTTCTCGTTCAGCCGGGTCTGCGAGGACGCCGGGTTCGCCGGTCGCGTGTACGGCACGCCGGTCGGCGCCGGCGCGTGCTGCCCGCCGCCGAAGGTCGGCCAGATCTCGTTCACGGTGGCGAGCGCCTCGGCCTGCTCGTCGACCTCCTCGCCCTCGTCCCCGTCGGTCTCCGGCTCGGGGGTGGGGAGGAGCGCGCCGGGCAGGGGGACGCCGGGCAGGGGGGTGATCGGCGCGGGGCCGCCGTTGTGGGGAGCCTGCGTCCCGCCGATCGGGACCTGCCCGTGACCGGGGCCGGGCACGGCGGTCGGCACGGGGATGGGCGCGGTGACGGGGTCCGGCGAGTCGACCTTGACGGCCAGCGAGACGGCGCGGCCGAGCCGGCGCGAGAGGGCGGCGGTGATGGGCTCGCGCAGCGCGCGCTCGATCGCTTCCTTGGCGAAGTCGCTCGGCGCGGCCAGCAGCGCGGTTCCGTCGAGCAGACCGATGGGACGGGTCACCCGCATCCACGCCCGTTGCTGGGGGGACAGCGTGCTGGCGGCCAACTCCTGCACGACCTGCTCCCACACGCGACCCAGGTCGGTCTGGTGGTCGGACACCTCAGCGCTCCCCTCCCCTCGGTGACTCCTCCGCGGTCAGTCCCCCGGGGGACTTCCACGACGTGGACACGGAGAATAGAGGCATCCACAGAGTTATCCACAACTGTGCACGAACGCGCGGCGGAGCGCAGCGGCTCCCCCCGTTGCTTTCCGAGCACCTGCGGTCTGCGCGGCGGCGGCTCACCGGCCCGCTCCTGCCCGCGAAGGCAGCACGCTAACAAGGTGCGGCCCGTGCCACAAGACACGCTGGTGGGGCAAGTGTTTTCCGGGGGTCAACCCGGGGTACACCTCCGCCCGCGCCCGGGTGCCGACGACGCCGACCGCCCCCGGGGACGACCCCGATTTGAACAGCGCCCCGGGGGCTGCGTACCCTCGTAACCGTCTCCCGCTCGCGCGGAGTGCTCTTCGCGCGCCCACGAAACGGCAGGGGACGACCACAGACCTGCTTGGCAGTTAGCACCGGGAGTCCGACCGTGAGCAAGGGTAAGCGCACCTTCCAGCCCAACAACCGCCGCCGTGCCAAGACCCACGGGTTCCGGCTGCGCATGCGCACCCGCGCGGGTCGCGCCATCCTGGCCGCACGCCGTGGCAAGGGCCGCAAGCAGCTGTCCGCCTGATCGCCGCAGCGCCGTGCTTCCCGCGGCCAACCGGCTGACCCGCAGCCAGGACTTCGGCCTGGTGGTCCGCCGGGGCCGCCGGGCAGGACGGTCCCGGCTGGTCGTGCACGTCCTGACGGCGCAGCCCGGCGGCACCCCGTCCGGGGCGAGCACCTCGGCGCAGCCCACCTTGGACGCCTCCAAGGTGGGCTTCGTCGTGAGCAAGGCCGTGGGCAACTCCGTCGTCCGGCACAGGGTGAGCCGGAAGTTGCGCCACCTCGTGCGCGACCGGCTCCCCTCGCTGCCCCCCGGAACTTCCCTCGTCGTGCGTGCGTTGGCACCGTCAGCCGATGCGGACAGCGCCGAGCTCGGCCACGACCTCGACGCGGCGCTGCGCAAGGTGCTGCGATGACGACCCCCCTGGCGAGCCCCGTCGCTCGGGCCCTGCTGCTGCCGGTGCGCTTCTACCGGAAGTTCATCTCGCCGGCGCTGCCACCGACCTGCCGCTTCCACCCCAGTTGCAGTGCCTACGCGGTGGAGGCGTTGACCGTCCACGGTGCGCTGCGCGGCTCCTGGTTGACCCTGCGTCGACTGGGCCGCTGCGGACCCTGGCACCCTGGTGGCCTGGACCCGGTCCCGCCCCGGCGGAGCGCGGTCCCCGACCTTCCTGCCGAGGAGTAGCAAGTGCTCAACTTCATCTACTACCCGGTGTCCTTCATCCTGTGGTGTTGGCACTGGGTGTTCGGCCACGTCTTCGGCGAGTCGAGCGGGTTCGCGTGGGCGCTGTCCGTGGTGTTCCTCGTCTTCACGCTCCGCGCGATCCTGTTCAAGCCGTTCGTCGGCCAGGTCCGCTCCATGCGCAAGATGCAGGAGTTCGCGCCGGAGCTGCAGAAGATCAAGAAGAAGTACGCGAACGACAAGCAGCGCCAGGCGCAGGAGATGCAGAAGCTCCAGTCCGAGCACGGGGTCAACCCGCTCGGCGGCTGCCTGCCGATGCTCGTGCAGATCCCGGTGTTCATCGGCCTGTTCCACGTGCTGCGCTCGTTCAGGCCCAACTGGGGCGAGGTCTACTTCTTCGACGCGCAGGGCGTGGAGTCGTTCGTCAACGCCAAGCTGTTCGGCGCGAACCTGTCGACGTTCATCACGATGCCGGCCGACCAGCTGGCGGAGTTCGCGACGTCGCGCAACGCCGTGCTGCTGGTCTCGATCCCGCTGATGATCATCGCCTCGATCGCCACGCACTTCACCGCGCGGCACTCGGTGGCCCGCCAGACGCAGGCCGCGGCGGACAACCCGCAGACCGCGATCATGAACAAGCTGACGCTGTACTTGTTCCCGATCGGCGTGCTCGTCGGCGGCCTCTTCTTCCCGGTCGCGATCCTGCTGTACTGGCTGAGCAACAACGCGTGGACGCTGGGCCAGCAGTACGTCGTGTACCACCGCATCGACCGCGAGGAAGAGACGAAGAAGGCCGAGGCGATCGAGCAGCGCCAGGCGCTGGCGCCCAAGCCGGGCGTGAAGCCGAGGCCGGGCGCCAAGCCCCAGCCCGGTGCCAAGCCGGGTGCGAAGGGCGTTCAGCCCCCCGCCCCCAAGCGCGTCAGCGCGAAGGCGGCGGGCATCAAGCCGGCGGCCCCCAAGACCGGCGCCACGCCCGACCCGAAGGACCAGGACGCGAAGGACGAGCCCGCCACCGGGGCCGCCAAGCCGTCCACCGAGATCCCCGGTCTGAGCCCAGACCGTTCCGCGGGCAAGAAGCAGGGCGGCGGCAAGAAGCGCCGCTGACCCTGGAGAGGAGACATCGTGTCGGAGACGTTGCAGGCGGCCGACGTGGACGCGCCGGAGGCCGAAGCGGCCCCGCCGGTGCGGTCGGGCAACTCGGAGGACCTGCTCGTCCAGGAGGGCGACATCGCGGGGGACTACCTCGAGCGCCTGCTCGACCTGCTCGACTACGACGGGGACATCGACCTCGACGTCGAGGCGGGCCGGGCGATCGTGAGCATCGACGGCGGTGACGACCTGGAGAAGCTGGTCGGGCCGCGCGGAACGGTCCTGGAGTCCCTCCAGGAGCTGACCCGCCTGGCCGTGCAGCAGGAGACCGGTGTGCGCAGCCGGCTCATGCTGGACGTCGCGGGGTGGCGCGCGGGCCGGCGGGCCGAGCTGGCCGAGCTGGGCCGGACGACGGCGGAGAAGGTGGTGGCGAGCGGCGAGAAGGTGCGGCTGCACCCGATGACGCCGTTCGAGCGCAAGGTCGTGCACGACGCCGTCGCCGGCGTGGCGGGTGCGCACAGCGAGAGCGAGGGTGAGGAACCCCAGCGCCGCGTCGTGGTGCTGCCCAAGTCCTGAGGCTCGTCGTGGTGAACGGCCCCGGTCCCCCGTGCGGGACCGGGGCCGTTCCACGTTCCGGGTGACGCCGCGCGCCCCCAGTCGCATCGCGTGCACCGCACTCCCCTTCCCTCCCGGGTGTTCCACGTGAAACGGTCGCCGCATGACCGAGATCGTGCGGAACCTCCGCGTCGCCGCCTACGCCGTCGTGATCGACGACGGACGACTGCTCCTGTCCCGCTGGCTCGGTCCGGACCGGCCGAGGTGGATCCTCCCCGGCGGCGGGCTCGACCACGGCGAGGACCCGTACGACGCGGTGGTGCGCGAGGTGTTCGAGGAGACCGGCTACCACGCGGAGGTCGATCGGCTGCTCGGCATCCAGAACGTGCACGGGCCGGTGGTGCGCGACGGGATCGAGGTCGACTACCACCGCATCCGCATCATGTACGAGGCGCACGTCGTCGGCGGCGAACTCACCTTCGAGGTGGGCGGGTCCACGGACCAGGCGGCGTGGTTCCCGCTCGACGAGGTGCCCGCGCTCGACCACGTCGAGTCGGTCGACTACGCGCTCGAACTGCTCCGCACCTCGCCCCGCGACGGCCGCGCGGCAAGTTTCACGTGAAACGCGGCGAGGGATTTGGCGTGTCGCCGGGGTGATCCGTCATAGTGGGCACCGGCACTTCTCGCGGGGCTCACCGCCCTTCGCCGAGACGCCCAACCCCATCACCCACACCGGTCGCCCGTGTGGTTTCACGTGAAACGCCCCCGGACGGAGACATGGCTCAAGAGGTGGAAGACCGCGCGAGGCTCGTGTTCGGTGAGCACTACGACAAGGCACTCGCCTTCACCGCGCTGCTGACCGAGCACGGCGTCGAACGCGGCCTGATCGGTCCGCGCGAGGTCGACCGCCTCTGGGAGCGCCACGTCCTCAACTCGGCCGTGGTCGCGGAACTGCTCCCCGAGGGGAGCCGGGTGGTGGACGTCGGTTCGGGTGCGGGACTGCCGGGCCTCCCCCTGGCGATCGTGCGCCCGGACCTCGACCTCACCCTCCTGGAGCCGATGGCTCGCCGCGTCGCGTGGCTGACCGAGTGCGTCGACGCGCTCGGCCTCGACGTCACCGTGCTCCGCGGACGGGCGGAGGAGAAGCCCGTGGTCGACGCGCTGTCCGACAGCGACGTCGTGACGGCCCGCGCCGTGGCCCCGCTCGACCGGCTCGCGCGGTGGTGCCTGCCGCTGCTGCGACCCGGCGGCCTCCTGGTCGCCCTCAAGGGCGAGAGCGCCGCCGAAGAGGTGGAGCGGGACGCCGAGGCGGTGCGCAGGGCCGGGGGCGTCCGTCCCCGGGTGACCTCCTGCGGTGGCGATGTACTCGAACTGCCGACGACCGTCGTGCTCGTGGAGCGCGACGAGCAGGCGAGCCGCCGTGACGGCGCGCGTCGCAGAAGGAAGGATCGGTGAACGTGAACCCCGACCCGCTGCAACCGGTGTTCCGCGAGGCCGCCGTTTCACGTGAAACAGGTACGAACCCCCAGCACCAGCTCCGTCCGAACAACGACCTCCGCCCTGCGCAGCACGGCGCAGGTCTGGCCAACAACGTGGACCCGGCAGGAGACAGCACCGTGTGGACCCCCATCGCGGAAGAAGCGGCACGCGCTACTCGCGTCCTCCACCCCGACTCCCTCCAACTCCCCCGCCCCGACCGTCGTCGCGTCATGGTCGTCGCGAACCAGAAGGGCGGCGTCGGCAAGACGACGAGCACGGTGAACCTGGCCGCCGCCCTCGCCATCCACGGGCTCAAGGTCCTCGTCATCGACCTCGACCCGCAGGGCAACGCGAGCACCGCCCTCTCCGTCGAGCACCGCTCCGGCACGCCCTCCGTGTACGAGGTGCTGATCGGTGAGATGTCGGTCGCCGAGGCCGCCCAGGTGAGCACCGCGTCCCCCAACCTCTACTGCGTGCCCGCCACGATCGACCTCGCCGGCGCCGAGATCGAACTCGTGTCGATGGTGGCCCGCGAGTCCCGCCTCAAGGAGGCGCTGAGCCCGGAGGCGCTCGACCCGATCCGGCCGGACTACGTGTTCATCGACTGCCCGCCGTCGCTCGGCCTGCTGACCGTCAACGCGATGGTCGCCGCGCAGGAGGTGCTGATCCCGATCCAGTGCGAGTACTACGCGCTGGAGGGACTGGGGCAGCTCCTGCGCAACATCGAGCTGGTGCAGGCGCACCTCAACCCGACGCTCAGCGTGTCCACCATCCTGCTCACCATGTACGACGGCCGCACGAAGCTGGCCGACCAGGTGACCAGCGAGGTGCGCGGCCACTTCGGCGACACGGTCCTCAGGACGGTCATCCCGCGCAGCGTGAAGGTGTCCGAGGCTCCGGGCTACGGGCAGACGGTGCTCGCCTACGATCCCGGCTCACGGGGCGCGATGAGCTACCTCGACGCGGCGCGGGAGATCGCGGAGTTCGGTTCGAGGATGGGGACGGCATGACGGAACAACGCAAGGGTGGCCTCGGACGCGGGCTCGCGGCCCTCATCCCGAGCGGTCCCCCGCCGGGCGCCCCCGCGCCCATGCCGGTCAGGACGATGTCCAACGGCAAGGCGTCCACCCCTGCGCGCGACGTCCCACCCACCGGGGAGGTGGCCGGCGCGGTGTACCAGGAGCTGCCGGTCACGGCGATCCGCACCAACCCGAAGCAGCCGCGGCAGGTCTTCGACGAGGAGGCGCTCCGCGAGCTGGAGCACTCCATCCGCGAGTTCGGGCTCATGCAGCCGATCGTGGTGCGCGCCACGGGGACGGACACCTACGAGCTCGTCATGGGCGAGCGGCGGTGGCGGGCCACCCAGCTCGCCGGGCTGAAGACGATCCCGGCGATCGTCCGCCACACGGCCGACGACGTGATGCTGCGCGACGCGCTGCTGGAGAACATCCACCGCGTCCAGCTGAACCCGTTGGAAGAGGCGGCGGCGTACCAGCAGCTGCTCCAGGAGTTCGGCGTCACGCACGAGGAGCTGGCGGACCGGATCGGCCGCAGCCGCCCGGTCGTCACGAACACCATCCGGCTGCTGAAGCTCCCCCTCCCCGTGCAGCGGCGGGTCGCGGCGGGCGTGCTGTCCGCCGGGCACGCCCGTGCGCTGCTCGGCTTGGAGGACCCGGGCGTGCAGGAGGAGCTGGCGACCCGGATCGTCGCGGAGGGCATGTCGGTCCGCGCGACCGAGGAGGCGGTCACCCTCGCCAAGGGCGCCGAGCCCGCCAAGGCGAAGCAGCCCCGGCGCAAGCAGATGCAGGCGCCCGGCCTCCAGGAGTTGGCCGAGCGGCTGTCGGACAACTTCGACACCCGCGTGAAGGTCGAACTGGGGCAGCGGAAGGGCCGGATCGTGGTCGAATTCGGGTCCGTCGACGATCTTGAACGGATCATCCAGCTCATGTCGCCGGAAGCGACAAATCGAACATCGGTGGGTGACTAGGGATTACCCCAGGCACTTACGTCACGGTGACGATGACGGCCCGCGTCCACAAGGACACGGGCCGTCACCTTTTCTGTAAAGAGTTTTAACGCGCAACCGCCCGCTCGACAAGCCTCGCGTAGATCTCACCGAGCGACTGCCCGGCCGCCTCCACCGCCATCGGCAGCAGCGAGGTCTCGGTCAACCCCGGCGACACGTTCACTTCGAGGAAGTGCACCGAGCCGTCGTCCGCGACGACCGCGTCGGTCCGCGACACGTCGCGCAGACCCAGCAGCCGGTGCGCCGACACCGCCAGCTCCCCGACCGCCCGCGCCGCCTTCTCGTCGAGCCGGGCCGGCGCGTGGAAGTCGGTCAGGCCCGCCGTGTACCGCGCCGTGTAGTCGTACACGCCGCTCTCCGGCACGATCTCCACCGGCGGCAGCGCGTACGGGCCGTCCGGCCCGTCGACGACCGCCACGGCCACCTCGACGCCCTCCACGTACCGCTCGGCGAGCACGGTGTCCCCGTACGCCAGGCAGCCGACCATCGCGGTGGGCAGGTCGGCCGCGTCGCGGACCACCTGGGCGCCGAGCGCCGAGCCGCCCTGGTCGGGCTTGAGCATCAACGGCAGCCCGAGCCGGTCGACCAGCGCGTCCAGCACCGGCTGCGCGCCCAGCTCCCGGAACGTCGCGTGCGGCAGCACGGCCCACTCCGGCGTGGTGAGCCCGGCGCGCGCCAGCTCGCCCTTCGCGGTCGGCTTGTCCCACGCCCGGCGGCACGCGCGCGAGTCCGTGCCGACGAACGGCACGCCGAGCATCTCCAGGATCGTCTGCACCGACCCGTTCTCGCCCTCGCCGCCGTGCAGCGCCACCACGACGGCGTCCGGCCGGTGCTCCTTCAACCGGGTGAGGAGGTGGGCGTCGGCGTCCCACTCCTCCACGACGAGGCCCGCCGAGCGGAGGGCGGCCGACAACCTGCGACCTGACCGCAGGGACACCTCCCGCTCGTGCGAAAGGCCACCGGACAGCACTGCGACCCAGCGGTCGGTCAACTCACTACTCCTGCCAGAACGGTGTGGAACCCGGAACGGTGTCGAACTCGGTGGGTGGAACTCAGGCCGTGTCGGGCGACGGGTTCTGCGGCCCCTGCACGGCGCGGCCCGGTCCCGTGGGGCCGAACGTCTCGTGCAGCTCCATCTCGTCCTTGATGACGTTCGCGAGCCGCCGCACGCCCTCGCGGATGCGCTCGGGGGTCGGGTAGCAGTACGAGATGCGCAGTTGGCGGCTGCCCAGGCCGTCGGCGTAGAAACCGGTGCCCGACGCGTACGCGACGCGCTGGGTGATCGCCCGGGGCAGCATCGCCTTGGTGTCGACGCCCTCGGGCACGGTGACCCACACGTAGAACCCGCCATGGGGCTTGTTCCACGTGGAACCACGCGGCATGTGCTGTTCGAGCGCCGAGACCGCCGCGTCGCGCCGCTCCCGGTACGCCTCGCGGTACGTCTTGATCTGACCCTTCCAGTCGTGGGTCGCCAGGTAGCGCGACACCACCATCTGGTTCAGCGTGGGCGGGCACAGCGTGGCCGACTCGGCGGCAAGCACCAGCTTCTCGCGCACGGCGTGCGGCGCGAGCACCCAGCCGACCCGCAGGCCGGCGGCGAACGTCTTGGAGAACGAGCCGAGGTACACCACGTTGTCCGGGTCGGTCGACCGCAGCGCCGGGTACGTCACCCCGTCGAAACCGAGCAGGCCGTACGGGTTGTCCTCGACCACGAGGATGCCGTGCCGCCGGCAGATCTCCAGCACCTCGGCGCGGCGGGCCACGGCGAGCGTCACGCCGGCCGGGTTGTGGAAGTTCGGGATCGTGTAGAGGAACTTGATGCGGCGGCCCGTGCGCTCGACGGCCGCGATGGCCTCGCGCAGGTTCTCCGGCACCAGGCCGTCCGCGTCCATGCCCACGTGCACGACCTGCGCCTGGTAGGCCGAGAACGAGCCCAGGGCGCCGACGTACGACGGCCCCTCGGCCAGCACCACGTCACCGGGGTCGCAGAAGATCCGGGTCACCATGTCCAGGCCCATCTGGGAGCCGACGGTGACGACCACGTCGTCCGGGTGGGCGTCGACGCCCTCCAGCGCCATGACCTCGCAGATCTGCTCGCGCAGCTCCGGGATGCCCTGCGCGCTGCCGTACTGGAGCGCGACCAGGCCGTCCTCGGCGATGAGCTGCCCGACCTCCGCCGACAGCGAGTCGAGCGGCAGTGCTGCCAGGTGCGGCATCCCCCCCGCCAGGGACACCACCTCGGGCCGGCTCGCCACCGCGAAGAGCGCCCGGATCTCGGAGGCCGTCATGCCCGCCGTCCGCGCCGCGTAGCGGCGCAGGTGGGGGTCGAGGCTTCGCGGGCCCTGCTTGGCGGGCTGTCCGGGTAGGTTCACGGGGAACTCCGTAGGTGGCTGATACCGGCGGGTTGGTTCCCGCACGAGTGTAACCACCGTCCCGTTCGGGGCACCCCGCTTCCGGGCGGGGTCACATCCCCCTATCCTCGTAAGGGTCGCATTCGGGGGCTTGGAGGTACGGGTGTCGCGTCGTGTCGTGGGCGTCACCTTGGACAACCTGGAGCACCTCTCCAAGCACAGTCGAACCTGTGTGTTCTGGGAGCTGGCGCCCCACCTCAAGGAGCAGGCCGAGGAGTTCGGCGACACCGAGTTCGAGAAGGAGGCCTGGGTCTCCAGCGTGCTGCTGGAGTGGGGCTCCTGCGGTCGGATCATCTACTGCGACGGCATCCCCGCCGGTTCCGTGTTCTACGCGCCGCCGGCCGCCGTGCCCCGCTCGCTCGCCTTCCCCACCTCTCCCGCCAGTGCCGACGCGGTGCTGATGACCGGCCTGGAGGTGCTGCCCGAGTTCCGCGGCGGCGGCCTCGGGCGGGTGCTGGTGCAGACCGTGGCGAAGGACCTCACCCGGCGCGGCGTCAAGGCCATCGAGGCGTTCGGCGACAACCAGCCCGACGACGACGGCCCGAGCTGCGTCACGCCCACCGACTTCCTGCTCCAGGTCGGCTTCAAGACCGTCCGCCCGCACCCCCGCTGGCCCCGGCTCCGGCTGGAGCTGCGCAGCGCGTCCTCCTGGAAGGAAGACGTGGAGGCGGCGCTGGAGCGGCTGCTCAGCTCGGTCACCGTGACGAACACGATCGCCGAACCGAGCTTCCGACCCGCCTGATCCGTGCCCTGACCTGCTGTTCCTCGGCCGCTCGTTGACATGCAGGTAAATACCTGCATATCTTGTCGGCGTGGACGAGGTGTTCAAGGCCCTGGCCGACGGGACGCGCCGGCACCTGCTCGACCGCCTGCACGCCGACAACGGGCAGACGCTGGGCGAACTGTGCTCGCGGCTCGGCATGGCCCGGCAGTCGGTGAGCCAGCACCTGGCCGTGCTGGAGGCCGCGAACCTCGTCACGACGGTCCGCCGGGGCCGGGAGAAGCTGCACTACCTCAACCCGGTGCCCCTGCACGAGGTGCAGGAGCGGTGGATCGACAAGTTCGAGCGACCGCGCCTGCGGTTGCTCGCCGACGTGAAGCGACGCGCGGAGGAACCGGTGAAGCCGGATTACGTGTACGTGACCTACATCGAGAGCTCCCCGGAACGGGTGTGGGAGGCGCTCACGGACGCGGACGTGACCGCGGCCTACTGGGGGCACCGCAACGTCTCGGACTGGCGGGTGGGGTCGCCCTGGGCCCACCGCCGCGCCGACGGTTCGGACGTGGACGACGTGGTGGGCGTGGTCGTCGAGGCCGACCCGCCGCACCGCCTGGTGACCACGTGGGTCGACCCGGCCGACGAGTCCTCGACGTCGACCGTCACCTTCCTCGTGCAGCCCTACCAGGACGTCGTCCGGCTCACGGTGACCCACGAGGGCCTGGACGACACCGGTCGCGCGCAGGTCGCCCACGGCTGGCCCGCCGTGCTGTCGAACCTCAAGTCCCTGCTGGAGACCGGTCGGGTGCTGTCCGGCATCCCGTGGGAGATGCCCGGCTGAGCCCCGGCGACGGGAACGCCGCCGGGGTGGACGCGCGGGTCGGCCGGTGGGCGGGCTAGCGGGTCTGGCCGGTCGCGACCTCGTGCCGCATCAGGTCGTCCAGGGTGAACGTGCCGGTGGGCTGGTCGTCCTTGCCGAGCAGGTAGAGGCGCTTCACCGCCACCAGGACGCCCTCGGCGACGACGTCCCGGAACGACGGGTTCGCCAGCCGCTGCCGGTCCCCCGGGTTGGTCAGGTAGCCCACCTCGATGCGCACGGCCGTGCAGCGGGTCATCCGCAGCATGTCCCACGTCTTGGGGTGCGTGCCGCAGTCCGCCATGCCGGTGCGGGCGATGATCTCGCGCTGGATGTAGCCCGCCAGCGCCTCGCCGACCGTGGACGACGTGCCGTTGCCGGTGCCGAAGTGGAAGCTCGCCACGCCCGAGGCGAGCGGGGAGCGGTTGGCGTCGCAGTGCAGCGACAGGATCAGGTCGGCGCCCGCCTCGTTGGCGAACCTGGCCCGCTCGCCCTCGTCCGGGTTGTGGTTCGGCCCGCGGGTGAGCAGGGCCTCCATGCCGGTGGCCGCCATCTTGCCCTCCAGCAGCCTGGCCAGGTCGAGCATGACGTCGGCCTCGGACACGCCCTCGACGACCACGCCCCGGTCGTCACCGCCGTGGCCCGGGTCGATGATGATCCGCTTGCCGGACAGCCTCGGGCCGGCCCGGCGCACGTGTTCCTGCTCGCGCAGGAACACCGGCCGCCCGCCCCGGACCTTCGGCTGGAGCTGGCGCAGCGCCCGCACCGTGTCGGGACCGCACATGCCGTCCACGATCAGGCCGTAGTCGCGCTGGAAGCTGCGCAGGGCCTGCTCCGTCTGCTGGCCGAACTCGCCGTTCGCGCGGCCGGCGTCGTAGCCCAGCTCCAGCAGGCGCTCCTGGAGGGCGGACACGTCGTCGCCGGTCACCGGTTGCGCCATCAGGAACGCCAGCGGTCGGTCGCCGAGCCGGTAGGTCGCGTCGCGCAGCGCGCGATAGGTGGCGGGACCGACCAGGCCGTCGGTGATGAGGCCCCGCTGCTGCTGGAACGCTCGCACGGCGTGCTCGACCGGTAGGTCGAAGACCTGCGACGGCTGCGGGTCGGACAGCAGACCGAGCTTCGTCAGGGTTGCCCTGACCTCGGCGACGTCCGGACCGAAGTCCCCGCGGCGGAGTAGCAGCATGCACCCCTCGCTCACTTAGGCGCCGACACCCCGTCGACGCTGAACTTGACGCCCCATTGTGCCTTGTTCCCGCGGTCACCACTCGCAGGGCTACTGGCAGTGCTCATCAACGCACGAACGGGTGAGCCGCCTACCTCTGCAGAAGAGGGACGGCTCACCCGTTCGGGGTGCACTGTCAGAGCACGTCGGCCAGGTCGTTCAGCAGCGCGGCCTTCGGCTTGGCGCCCACGATCTGCTTCACCGGGCGACCGCCCTGGAACAGGATCATGGTCGGCACCGACATGATCTGGTAGTCGCGGGCGATCGACGGGTTGGCGTCGATGTCGAGCTTCGCGACGGTGATCTTCTCGGCGTGCTCGGCGGCGATCTCCTCCAGGACGGGGGCGACCATCTTGCACGGGCCGCACCAGGTCGCCCAGAAGTCGACCAGGACGGGCTTCTCGCTGGTCAGAACGTCGTCGGCGAACGTCTGAGCGGACGTGACCACGGTGGAGCCTGCCATTGTGTCTCTCCTCTTGGGGGTGGGGTCAGCTGGTGGTGACGGGCTCGCCGTAGCCGCCGCCCACGTGCTCGGCGGACACCTCGGCCTCCGCGACGCCGTGCTCGGCGAGCCACCGCTCCGCGTCGATCGCGGCGGAGCAGCCCGAGCCGGCGGCGGTGATCGCCTGGCGGTAGGTGTGGTCGACGAGGTCGCCGGCGGCGAACACCCCGTCCACGTTCGTGTAGGTGGTGCGGCCCTGGGTCACCACGTAGCCCTCACCGTCGAGCTCGACCTGGCCCTTGACCAGGGAGCTGCGCGGGTCGTGGCCGATCGCGACGAAGAAGCCGGTGAACGGGTGCTCCGTCACCTCGCCGGTCCGCGTGTCGCGGGTCTTCACGCCGGACACCGAGCCCTCGCCCAGCACCTCGACGACCTCGGCGTTGAGCAGCCACTTGATCTTCTCGTTGGAGCGCGCCCGGTCCAGCATGATCCTGGAGGCGCGGAACTCCTCGCGGCGGTGGATGACCGTCACCGACCGGGCGAACTTGGTCAGGAAGGTGGCCTCCTCCATCGCCGAGTCGCCGCCGCCGATGACGGCGATGTCCTGGTCGCGGAAGAAGAAGCCGTCGCACGTGGCGCAGGACGACACGCCGCGGCCGAGCAGCTCCTGCTCACCGGGCACGTGCAGGTAGCGGGCCGCCGCCCCCATGGCGAGCACGACCGCCTTCGCCGCGTACCGCGTGCCGTTGGCGGTCACGTACTTGACCGGCCCGTCGAGCTCCAGCTCCTCGACGTCCTCGGACCGCAGCTCGGCGCCGAAGCGCTTGGCCTGCTCCCGCATCTCCTCCATGAGGTCGGGGCCCATGACGCCGTCGCGGAAACCGGGGTAGTTCTCGACTTCGGTCGTGGTCATCAGCGCGCCGCCGTACTGCGAGCCCTCGAACACCAGCGGTTCGAGCTGCGCGCGCGCCGCGTAGACGCCCGCGGTGTACCCGGCGGGCCCCGATCCCACCACGATCAGGTTCCGAACGTCCGACACCCTCGACCTCCGTTAGTCGTCCCGCCGGGAATCCCCGGTGGGCTATCCGTCCAACGGATCGTAGGGCTCGGTAATTCCTTCCCGACCGAGTGAGGTGGGCTACGGCTCGATGGTGCTGTTCGCCAGGACGCCGTCCGGGTTGTCCGGGCCGCACGTGTCGGGGTCGACCACGACGATCCGGTACGCCCCCGGCTTGCCGCCGGGCAGGATCGCCATCACGGCGGGGCGCTCGTCCAGCGTGATCGGGCTGACCCCGATCGGCTTGCCCGCCGTGATGTTCGCGCCCTGGAGGCAACCGGTCAGCTTGTCCTGGTTCTCCAGCGGGCCGTAGTTCTGCGCCTTGAGCACGTCGCCGAAGACCGGCCCGAACTCCTGGTCGCGCACCGCGAGGGGCGGCGAGACCTGCGAGTCCTGCGTGTCGCCCGGCTGGGCCTGGTTGCCGTTGCCGTCGCCCGCCGGGTCGTTCCCCGGCACGGTCAGCACGGCGATGCCGACCGCCGCCGCGGCGGCCACCACGACGCCCGCGCCCCAGCCGAGGCGCTTGGCGCGCTTGGCCCTCGCCGCGGCGAGGTCGACCACCGGCGCGACGGGCGCGGGCCGGGCGGACGAGCGAGCCTCGGCGGCGAGTGCGGCGTCGAGGCGGTCGGCCACCGCGCGCGGCATCGGGATGGGGGGCAGGTCGCGCAGGTCGGCGAGGGTGGCGTCGAGGGCGGCCAGCACCGCCCGCGCCTCCGGGTCGTCCTCCACCAGTGGCCGCAGCTCGGCCTCGGTCTCCGGGTCCAACGCGCCCGCGTGCAGGTCAGCCAGCAGGTCGACGGACCACGGCGGCCCGGAACGCCGCACATTGCCGCTCATCGTTCCTCCAACTGACGTCCCTGTTGCACCTGCACATCGTTCCCTGGGACGTTCGCTTCTGCACCCCGGTTCCGGAGGTGCCCCAGAACTTTGGCGAGCTTCGCCCGACCGCGCGCGCACCGCGATTTCACGGTGCCCTCGGCGATGCCCAGCAGCTGCGCGGTCTCGGCCACCGAGTAGCCCTCGACGTCGACCAGGATGATCGGCGCGCGCTGATCCTCGGGCAGCTCGTTCAGGGCCGCCTGGACGACCAGGCGGGTCTCCCGCTCGGCCATCGCGTCCCGCGGCGCCACCGGCTCGCCCGGACCGGCCTCCGGCAGCGGCACGGTCGGCCTGGTCTGCCTCCTGCGCATCCGGTCGAGGCAGGCGTTCACGACTATTCGGTGCAGCCACGTCGTGACCTGCGACTCGGCCCGGAAGCTCGCGGCCGCGCGGAACGCGGAGATGAACGCCTCCTGGAGCGCGTCGGCCGCTTCCTCCGGGTCCCGGAGCGTGCGCAACGCCACCGCCCACATCCGGTCCCGGTGCCTGCGCACCAGCTCGGAGAAGGCATGCGGGTCACCCGCGGCGTGCGCCGCGATGAGGTCTGCGTCCGAGCTGGCTGCGGCGGTCACGCGCGGAGCCTATCGGTCCTGCCCGGTGCTGCTCCGATCACCCGTTCCGGCTATCCGGGTGTCACGGGGCGTGTCAGTGGTCACCGGAGGGGTCACTGCGCGCGGGTGTAGACCAGCTCCGCGATCTCCGAGCGGTTGTTCCGGCCGCTGCCCGCCAGCTTCGTCACCCACACCAGCACGTGCTGGGTCGCCTCGTGCTCGTTGAGCTGGATCTGCGTCTGCCCCGCCGACAGGGTCGCGGTCGCGATGACCTTCGTCTCCTCCAGCGGCGCGCCGTCGGCGCCCGCCACCCGGATCTCCACGACCGTGCCCTCGCTGGGCGAGGTGACCGTGACGGAGGCCAGCTTCACCGGTTCGGCGAACCCGGCCATCAGGCCGATGCCCGGCTTGAGGGCCGGGAACGGCTGGAAGTAGTTCTCCGTCTGCCACACCGTGGTCGGGTTGTTGTCCACGGCCCGGTTCGCGCGGTTGGCGTTGTCCGGCTGGTTCGTCACGTCGTAGACGCCGACCGACGCGGGCTGCACCGGACCGGCGGGCTGCGGCGCGGGCGCCGCCTGCTGGCCGCTGGCGCCCGGCGTGCTCGACTGGCCGATCACCACGGTCGGGCCGCCGGTGCCGGACGGCTCGTCGCTGAAGAAGCTCACGATCTGCACGCCGAGCCAGGCGATCACCGCGAGCGTCGCCACGGCCAGCACGGCCACGCTGATCATCAGCTTGCGGTTGTGCTCCTTGCCGCGCGCGGGCCGCTGCGTGGTCCACACCGCGCCGTCGTCCGTGCCGTCGTCGGGCACCGGCCGGATCAGCGCCGTCTCCGCCTCGGACCGGGAGATCTGGTCGAGCACCTGGAGGATCGCCGCGCTGGTCCGGATGCCGCCGACGCTGGTGTCCTCCAGGCTGCGCACCGCCACCGACGACAGCTCGTGCGGCACGTGGGGGCGCAGCGCGCTCGGCGCGACCACGGCCCCGTCCGGCCCGGTCGGGGCCACGGGCACGTTCTCCGGCCCGCCCGGCAGTGCCCACCGGCCGGTGAGCAGCAGGTACAGCACCGCGCCGAGGCCCTTGACGTCGTCGCGGGCGATGGCGTCCGGCCGGGGGCCGGGGAACGCGAGCCGCAACCGGCCGTCGGGGGTGACCCGGATGCGCTGCGGGTGGTCCGCGCCGAGCACGAGGCCGGCGTGGTGGGCGCCCTCGATCGCCGCGCCCAGCGGTTCCAGCAGCCGGGTCGCCGCACCGGCGGCCATCGGGCCCTCGGCGACCAGCTCCATCAGGTCGGTGCCCCGGGTCCACTCGGCCACGACCATGCCGAGGATGCCCTCGTCGAGCTTGATGCCCGCACCGGGCGTCAGCACGTCGATGACCCGCGCGACGCCGGGGTGGGTGAAGCTCGACGCGTGCATGGCGCGCTCGGCGGTCCGCTTGGCGCGGGCCGCGGCGGCGTGGTCGGCCGGGTTGCCCACCAGGACGGTCAGCGCCACGTCCCGGTTGAGCTGCCCGTCCCTCGCCCGCCACAGCTGCGCGTCGCACCGGCGGTCGGCGCCGGACTGCGCCAGCAACCGGTAGCGGCCGTCGCCGATCACCCCGCCGGGCACCAGCGAGGTGTTCTGGATGGGGCCGCTGCTCACGGGGCTGAGAGTACGTGAACGGGTGCTGTCGCAGGGCTCACCGACGACCCACCAAACGACTGATCTTGCCGATCGCCGGCTTCACCTCGGGCACCCGGAACAGGGCGAGCAGCACGAAGCTGAGCGGCAGGCCGACGACGGTCTGGATCACGACCTCGACCCAGGCGTTCGCCACGCGGGATTCGAATCCCAACAGGTGAACCACCAGCCAGGCGAGACCGGTGGCCGCGCCGAACGCGATCGCGGACGCCACCACCGTGAGGCAGATCGTCCACGCGGTGTAGCCGGTGCGCAGCCGGCCGAGGCGCAGGCGCAGCCACACCTGCCCCACCAGCGCGCCGACCACGAAGCTCAACGACATCGCGATCGACACGCCGACCGCGAGCTTGTCCGGCGGCGAGATCGCCAGGAACGCGTACAGCAGCCCGATCCGGACCACGACGATGACCGCCTGGATCAGCGTCGGCGTCCGGGCGTCCTTCATCGCGTAGAACACGCGCAGCTGGAGCAGCGTGATCGCGTACGGGACCAGGCCGAACGCCGACAGCGCCAGCGCCGTGCCGATCGCCTCGCCGCCCTCGATGCCCGACGCGCCGTGCGCGAACACGGCCAGGCCGATCGACACGCCCGCGACCGTCAGCAGCGCGCTGAACGGCATGAGCAGGATCGACGACATCCGGTTGCCGAACGACAGGTCGCCGACCAGGCCACCGGTGTCGTTCGTCGCCGCCGCGCGGCTCATCTTCGGCATCAGCGCGGTCAGCAGCGACACGCCCAGCACGCCGTACGGCACCTGAGCGATCAGCCACTGCATGTTGTAGGCGGTGATCGCGCCCGGGTCGTGCGTGGCGACGCGGGTCAGCACCACCATGCTGGCGAAGCCGAGGCCCACGTACAGCAGCACCCAGAACGCCAGCCCGCCGAACTCGGCGAGCCTGCGGTCCCAGCCCCACCGCCAGCGGAACCGGAAGCCGGTGCGCTTCATCGCGGGCAGCAGCACCATCGCCTGGAGCGCCACGCCCAGCATCGTGCCCAGACCCAGGACCAGCAGCTTCGGCTCGCCCATCCGCACCGGGTCCAGCGAGATCTCGCCCGGCATCAGCCAGTACACGCCGAGCGTCGCGATCACCACGACGTTGTTCAGCACCGGCGCCCAGGTGGGCAGCCCGAACACGTTGCGCGTGTTCAGGATGGCGCCGAGCAGCGCGGACAGGCCGTAGAACACGATGCCCGGCAGCACCAGGTACGCGAACGCGGTGACCAGCTCCGGGTTGGCGTCGGTGTCCGAGCTGACGAACAGGTCGGTCAGCAGCGGCGCGCAGGCGATGGCGACGACCGTGCCCGCGCCGAGCAGCACGGCGGCCATCGTGACCATCCACTGCGCGTACGACTCGCCCCGGTCCTCGTCCTCGGTCTCCGCCCTGACCAGCAGCGGGATCGCGACGCTGGTCAGCACGCCGCCGAGCAGCAGCTCGTTGATCATCGTCGGCAGCGTGGTGGCGACCTGGTAGGAGTCGTTCAGCACGTCGACGCCGACGATCGTGATCAGCAGCAGCTTCGAGAGGAGGCCCGAGGCGCGGCTGACGACCGTGGCGATCGCCATCGACCCGCCCGCCCGCGCCAACGAGGGCGCGGGCCGTGCGCCCACCGCGTGCGTCCGCTGCGTCTCCTGGTCCACCGTCGTCGTCTCCCGGACCACCGTCGTCCCGTCCGTGGTTGTTCGCCTCAACTCGTGCTCGACCTCTCCGGGACGACGCCGCCGGCGTCGTCCGGCACCTGCGTCGCGGCCGCCCGCGTCGCGCGCACCCGCCGGTAGATCCGCCGGGCCGACAGCAGCACCAGCGCCACGCCCGCCAGTGCGGTGATGACCACCGTGATGGTCCCGTACGCGGAGGACGACACCTCCAGCCGGGCCCGTTCGCCCAGCTCCACGCCGTCCGGCGTGGTGATCCTGATGTGCACCGGGAACCGGCCGGACCGCAGCACCTCCACCGGCACCTGGAGCAGCAGGTCGCCGCGCGCGGGCAGCTCCTGGTCCGGCAGCGCCTTGGCCTGGAGGCTGGGCGTGTCCTCGATGACGACCCGCACGGTGATCCGCACGTCGAGCCGGTTCTTGATCGACACCAGCAGCGGGCTGTCCGCCGAGCCCAGCAGGATCGGGCTGTTCGGCTCGGTCACCGTCACCTGGCCCAGCAGGCCCTCGACCTGCTCGCGACCGCGGGCGAGGGCCGCGAGCGCGCCGTCCTCGTCGCCGCGCCACGCGCCCGACACCGCGTGCAGCAGGCCCAGTCGCAGCGGGTCGACCAGGTCGGCGGGCTCGGTCGACGCGGCGTCCGGCTGGCGCATCGCCGCGGCCAGCCGCCCGAGGTCCTGCCACGTCTCGCCGACCTCCGCGGTGACCGCCGGGGGCACCTCGCTCGCGCCGGCCTCGACCGGGTAGCTCAGCGCCGCCGTCTGCTCCGGCGCGGTGGCGAGCAGCGAGTCGAGGCCCACGGCGGTCGCGTACCCGCCGCCGATCAGCGACTTCGTCGTCTCCAGCAGCGTGTTGACCTCGCCCGTCGGCGCGTTCCACCGGCGCGGCGGCGCGATCACGACGTGCTGGCCGGTGTCCTGGAACGCGGCGCGGAACGCCAGCGCGGCCAGCGCGTTCTGCACCGACACCGGCTTCGCCTCGGCCGGGGTGCTCACGCCCGCGGTCGGCCGGGCCGCCGCCGCGCCCTGGAGCGCGTCGGACACCATGCCGTCCACGCGCACCGCCCGCACCGGCTCGCCCCCGGGCTGGTCGAACCGAACCGGCCCGGTGCCCGGCGTGCCCGCCACCGCGGACTGGTCCAGCACCAGCGACGTGACGCCGCCGGCCCTCAGGTCGTCGAGGGTCTGCTGGTCGAGCACCCCGTCGTCGGGCCACACCAGGCCCTGCACCGGCTGCACGTCCAGCACCTCGCGGACGACGTCCGCGCCGCCCAGCGCCAGCGCGCCCATCCCGGTGAGCCGGGCGCGGGACAGGGCGACCAGGTCGGCGTCGGCGTCGGGCAGCGCGACCACGCACCGCCCGCCCGCCAGCAGGCGCAGCTGGGCCAGCCACAGCTCGGCCTCGCCCTCGCCCTTGCCCGGCCCCTGGCCGCGCACCTCGTAGCCCCGGGCCATCGCGCTCACCGTGCGCAGCAGGTCGGGGTCCACGGCCAGGCACACGCCCTGCCCGAGCTGGCCGTCCAGCGCGGACCCGTACGCCTTGAGCAGGCCCCACAGCCGGCCGCCCATGGCGAGCGACCCGGCCAGCTCGTCGTCGGTGAGCACGGTCGGGTTCTGCGTGACGAGGCGCGGCCGGTCGGCCAGCGGCCACAGCAGCGTGACCTTCGCCGGGTTCGCGGGCGTGCCGCGCCCCTCGCCGCCGGGCACCGCGACCACCGGCAGCAGCGTGCTCAGCGCGGCCAGCCGGGCGCGGCCGCCGAAGTCGGGGACGCCGTTGATGTTCGCCAGGATCGGGTAGACGCCGGGCTCGTCGATGTCGAGCGACGTCGGGCCGGTCCCGCGCAGCGGGACGGTCAGCCGGAACGGCTTCGACTCGTTGCGCTCCAGCCGGTCGGCGACGGGCGTGAAGCTCGGTTGGACGACCTCGGCGTCGGTGGGTTCGCGCAGCGCCTTGCGGACGTCCTCCTCGCTGGTCAGCGGCTCACCGCGTTCCAGGCGCAGCTCGATGTCGTCGATCCGGCGGTCGCCGACGTTCACGACCTTGCCGGAGATCGTGACCGAGTCGGTCGCGCCGGTGACGACGCGGGGGATCATGTCCTCCACGTCCAGGCGCAGCAGCTGTTGGGCCTGCTCACCGGGTTGGCTCGACAGCGCCCGGGTCGCCCAGACCTGGGTCGCCGGCGCCGGGCGGACGGGCAGCCTGCCGCCGTCTGGGGCCGCGTGCGCGGCGACCCCCGAGGACACGACCAGGAACCCCGCCGCCGCGAGCGCGGACAGCAGCCGTTTCACGCCGACTCCGCTCCGTCCGTCCGGTAGCCGGTTTTCCGGTACCCATTCGTCTCGTATTCGGAGAGCAGTTCGGCGGCGCGGCGCACCAGTCGGCGCTCGTCCGCGTAGGCGAGCCGCTCGTCCAGTTCGCCAAGGGGCACCCACGCCACCTCGGTGACCTCCACGTCTTCATCGGAAAGCTCGCCGCCCAGCGCCTCCAGGAGGAAGTGGTGGACGGTCTTGTGCACCCGCCGGTCCTCGGCCACGAACCAGTAGTCGATCGAGCCGAGCGGCCGGAGCACCCTGCTATGAATACCGGTCTCCTCGGCGACCTCGCGCACCGCGGTCTGCTCCGCGGTCTCACCGGCCTCGATGTGGCCCTTCGGCAGGGACCACAGCAACCGCCCCCGCCGGTCCAACCGCCCGATCACCGCGGCGGCGCGCCGCTCGAAGTCGAGCACCAGCCCGCCCGCCGACGTCTCGTCGACGGTCTTCAGCCGGCGACCGCGACGCCTGTTCCGGCGCCTCGGCTTGGGACCGCCGGAGCGACCGGACGACTGGGGCATGACGCTGATGGTAGTAGCGACCAGCGGTTACGGGACGTGACCGTCCTGTAGCGACAGGTGATCAACTCGGCGGAGGGTGGTCGTGACGCCCGCGCGTGGGCGACGACGACCGCTTCGGGTGAGCTCGAGCAGGGGTCCCCCGGCCAGGGGTCCCCCCGATTTCCCGTCAACCGGGGACCGGGCCGGCCCGTCGCCGGTCGCGGCCCGCCTGTGGACAACTCGTTCGGGCCCCCGTGGCACGACCAGTACCCTCGCTCCTCGTGTCCGGACCCAACGCCCCCGCCGTGCAGGACAATGCCGTGGTGGACCTGCCTACCGGCTCCCCCGTGGGGAGCTCCCCCGTCGCCGACGAGCTCGCCGACCGCTTCCACGCGGCCGGCCACCGGCTCTACCTGGTGGGCGGCAGCGTGCGGGACGCGCTGCTCGGCAGGCTGTCCGGCGACCTCGACTTCACCACCGACGCCCGGCCGCCGCAGATCCTCGCGCTGCTCAAGGGGTGGGCCGAGGCGATCTGGGACACCGGCATCGCGTTCGGCACGGTCGGGGCGAGCAAGCACGGGCAGACCGTGGAGATCACCACGTTCCGCGCGGACAGCTACGACGGCGTGTCCCGGAACCCCGAGGTGACCTTCGGCGACTCCATCGAGGGCGACCTGGTCCGGCGCGACTTCACCGCCAACGCGATGGCGTACGACCTGGTCGCGCGGCGGCTCATCGACCCGACCGGCGGACGGCGGGCGCTGCGCGAACGGGTGCTGGACACGCCCGCCACGCCGCAGGAGTCCTTCTCCGACGACCCGCTGCGGATGCTGCGCGCCGCCCGGTTCGCCTCGCAGCTCGGCTTCACCGTCGCGCCGCGCGTCCGCGAGGCCATGGCCGCCATGGCCGGCGAGCTGGGCCGCATCACGGCCGAGCGCGTCCAGGTGGAGCTGTCGAAGCTGCTCACCGGGGCGCACCCGCGCGCGGGTGTGGAGCTGATGGTCGACGCGAAGCTCGCCGACGTCGTGCTGCCCGAGCTGCCCGCGATGAAGCTGGAGATCGACGAGCACCACCAGCACAAGGACGTCTACACCCACTCCCTCACCGTGCTCGACCAGGCGATCGACCTGGAGGAGGGTCCCGAGCCCGACCTCGTGCTCCGGCTCGCCGCGCTGCTGCACGACATCGGCAAGCCGGCCACCCGCCGGTTCGAGGAGGGCGGCGGGGTGTCGTTCCACCACCACGAGGTGGTCGGCGCCAAGATGGTCCGCAAGCGTTTGCGCGCCCTCAAGTACTCGAAGGACGTCACCGAGGACGTCGCCCAGCTCGTGTACCTCCACCTGCGCTTCCACGGCTACGGCGGTGGCGAGTGGACCGACTCGGCGGTGCGCCGGTACGTGACGGACGCCGAGCACCTGCTGCCGCGCCTGCACAAGCTCGTGCGCGCCGACTGCACCACGCGCAACAGGCGCAAGGCCAACGCGCTCCAGCGCACCTACGACGACCTTGAGCGCCGCATCGAGCGGATCGCCGCCGAGGAGGACCTGAAGCGGGTCCGGCCCGACCTCGACGGCAACGAGATCATGCGGCTGCTCGGCCTGCCGCCGGGTCCGCTGGTCGGCCGGGCGTGGAAGTTCCTCAAGGAGCTGCGCCTGGACCGCGGTCCCCTGGACCACGACGAGGCGGTCGCCGAACTGCTCGCGTGGGCGCGCGCGGAGGGCGTCGAGCCGCCCGCCGAGTGACGCGGCGAGCACCCGAAGTGACCAATCTCGGTCTCGCGGGGTGGTCAGTGACAGGCGGTTGCGGGACCATGACCCTGTGCGCAGGACGTGCACTGGGGGTGGTGTCGCATGAACGCGTGGGGGTTGTCCGAGGGGGGCACCCGGGCGCAGGGCCTGGAAGCGTTGACCGATCGACAACGGGCGGTGCTCCGCTGCCTGGCCAGGGGGTTGGCCGATCACGAGATCGCGAGGGTGCTGGCCATCAGCCAGCGCCAGGTGGGGGTGGTGGTGTCGGAGATCCTGGGGGCGCTGAGCCTGCGGGACCGGATGGCGGCGGTGGTCTACGCCCACGAGACGGGCGTGATCAGGCTCCCGCTGCCGAGGTAGCGGTCCGCCGGGTCATCAGCAGGTAGCCGAGCAGTCCGAGCAGGTACGCCGTCGTCGCGGCGACCACCAGACCGGGTGATCGGCCGTCCAGGGGGACGACGGCCGCCGCGGCGGTGACGGCGGCCACCTGCGTGGCGTTGAACAGCGTGTCGTACAGGGCGAACACCCGGCCGCGGACCTCGTCGCCGATGTCGCCCTGCACGGCCGCGTCCACGCACAGCTTCACGACCTGCCCGGCGAACGTGAGCAGGAACGACGCGGCGAGGATCGTCGGCAGCAGCATCGGCAGGCCGAGGCCCAGCTGGGTGGACGCGGCCAGCAGGAGCGCCCCGCACACGGTGCCTCGGCGGCCCAGCACGGCCACGACCCGGTCGGTCACCAGGCCCGCGAGCAGGATGCCCGCGCCACCGGCCACGGCGACCTCGCCGAGCCCGGCCAGGCCCGCCTTCAGCGGGCCGAAGTCCTCCAGCGAGTGGCGCATCAGCAGCAGCGTGAGCAGCAGCGACGCGCCGAACGCCGCCCGGTGCGCGAGCAGCGCCAGCAGCGCGGCGGCGACCGTGGGGGTGCGCCACGCGGCACGCGCGCCGTCCAGCAGGCCGTGCGCGACGGCGGTCAGCGTCCGGCTCGGCTCGTCGACCTCGTCCGGGCCGAGCGCGCCGCGGCCGAACCGGGACGCCAGGAGCGCGGCGGCCAGCGAGCCGAGCACGGCGAAGGCCGTGGCGGACCCCGAGCCGCCGTCACCGGCGCCGAACAGCTCCCGCAGCCCGACCGCGCAGCCCGCGCCGAGCACCGCGGTGAGCGCGCCCGCCGTGGTGACGAACGCGTTGGCCTCGACCAGGTGGTCCTCGTGCACGACGTGCGGCAGCGACGCGGACAGCCCGGAACCGACGAACCGGCTGACGCCCGTCACGACGAGCGCCGCGGCGTACAGCGGCACGCCGGCCAGTCCGAGTCCGACCGCGACGGCGGTGAGCAGCACGAACAGCCCGCGTGCGAGGTTCGCCACGACGAGCACGCGGCGGCGGTCCCACCGGTCGAGCAGGGCGCCCGCGAACGGTCCGACCACCGAGTACGGCAGGAGGAGCACGGCGAACCCGGCGGCCACGGCGAGCGGGTCGGCGTGGCGCTCGGGGTTGAACAGCACGGCGCCCGCGAGGCCGGCCTGGAACAGGCCGTCGCCCCACTGGGCCGCCAGCCTGGAGGCGAGCAGCCTGCGGAAGTCCGGCGCGGCGAGGAGCTTGCGGGCACCGAGGTGGTGCTGTGCCGTGCCGGCACCGGCGGTGGTCACGGGGACGAGCCTATGCCTCCTGCCGGCGGAACGGCCCCCTGACCACCGGAGCACCGCGGGGACCGGCCCGAAGGTCGTGCCCGAAGGTGGTGCCGGGAGGTGGTGGCCAGGAAGGCCGGACCCGCAAGGGTCCGGCCTCCCTGGTGCCAGGCGCCCGGTCGCCTCACGGCGGCTTGCGCAGCGCGGCTCCAGCCGAACGGTATTCCGCGAAGGCGGTTTCTAGTGAGCCCGGGGGACACGAAGACGCCTGACGGTTCGTACAACGACCACGGTAGCCCGGTTGTTCCGCCCCCTGTGTGATCCACGTCTTCTGAGATCATGCAGGGGTGCGCCCTGATGCCGATGTCGAACCGGGTTCGCTGCTGGTCGCGGCACCGAGCCTGGTCGACCCCAACTTCCGCCGGACCGTGGTCTACGTCATCGACCACCGCGGCGAGGGCACCCTCGGGGTCGTCCTGAACAGGCCCAGCGAGGTGGCGGTGCACGACGTGCTGCCCGTCTGGGGCCCGCACGTCACCCGCCCGCAGGCGGTGTACATCGGCGGCCCGGTCGAGCAGAAGACCGCGCTGTGCCTCGCCGCGATGCGCACCGGGCAGGACCTGGCTTCACTCGAAGGTGTGGTCGCCGTGCACGGTCCGGTTGCCTTGGTCGACCTGGACGCCGACCCGGACGCCCTGGTGCCGAAGGTGCGCGGCATGCGGGTGTTCGCCGGCTACTCGGGGTGGAGCGAGGGCCAGTTGGCGGGTGAGGTCGAGCGCGGCGACTGGATCGTGGTCAAGGGCCTGCCCGACGACGTGCTCACGCCGCCCGGCGTCGACCTGTGGGGTCGGGTGCTGCGCCGCCAGGGCATGCCGACGGCGCTGCTGGCCACGTTCCCGACGGACGTCCGCCGGAACTGAGGGGTCAGGCGCGGGAGAGCACGCCGCACCCGCCGCCGGCGCAGGCGCACCCGCCGCAGCCGGCCGGGGTGGGCTCGGGCATGGCCTCGGCCGCCCGGTGCCCCAGCACGCCGCCCGCGCTCGCGACCACGACGCTGCCGACGAGCCCGATCAGGCCGATGACCAGGGAGGCTGCCGGGTTGACCGCGCCCGCGACCGCCGCGACCAGCGCGATGGCGCCCGCCGCCAGGGTGGGCACGGCCGCGATCTTGTTGGCCAGGGCGAACGCCTCGTCGTCGCGGAGGGTGGCCTTGGTGCGCACGCCGAAGAACCGGTTGCGGTGCAGCGCCCCGCGCAGGCCCAGGAAGCCGACCGCTCCGAAGGCGACGCCGATCAGACCCAGTACCACAGGCAGCACGATGTTCACCCTGACGAGGGTAGGCCGGTCCTCCGACCTCGGTCGAACCAGCCCCGCGTGACGTCCGCTGCACCGGAAGGCGCCCACCGCGTCGTCGCACTTGCGCTGCGCTGATACCGTTGACGGCATGAGCAAGGCCCGCCTGCTCCTTAGCTAGCCGCGCAGACCTCGTCAGGCCAGGTCGGCGCGGCAACCCCTCATGCCTCATCCAGGCTGGGGGGTTTCGTCATGTCAGGGGCAGGTATCCGATGGAGAGGGACATCCCGATGAGCACCGACGCGGCGGACGAGAAGCCCGCCTTCCGCTACACCGCCGAACTGGCCGGCGAGATCGAGAAGCGGTGGCAGCAGCACTGGGAGGAGCACGGCACCTTCCACGCGCCGAACCCGGTCGGCCCGCTCCAGGGCGACGTGCCCGCGGACAAGCTGTTCGTGCAGGACATGTTCCCGTACCCGTCGGGCTCGGGCCTGCACGTGGGTCACCCGCTGGGCTTCATCGGCACGGACGTCTACGCCCGGTACCACCGCATGAACGGCCGCAACGTCCTGCACACGATGGGCTTCGACGCGTTCGGCCTGCCCGCCGAGCAGTACGCCGTGCAGACCGGCCAGCACCCGCGCAAGACCACCGAGGACAACATCCAGACCTACCTGCGGCAGATCCGCAGGCTGGGCCTGGGCCACGACGAGCGCCGGCGGATCTCCACGATCGACCCGGACTACTACAAGTGGACCCAGTGGATCTTCCTGCAGATCTTCGACTCCTGGTACGACCCGCGCGTGGCCAAGGCCCGGCCGATCGCCGAGCTGGTCGCCGAGTTCGAGTCGGGTGAGCGCGCCACGCCCGGCGCGCCGTGGGCCGAGCTGACCGGCCACGAGCGGGAGAAGCTGCTGGGGCAGCACCGCCTGGCCTACCTGTCCGAGGCGCCGGTGAACTGGTGCCCCGGCCTGGGCACCGTGCTGGCGAACGAGGAGGTCACCGCCGACGGCCGCAGCGAGCGCGGCAACTTCCCGGTGTTCCGCCGCTCCCTGCGCCAGTGGATGATGCGGATCACCGCCTACTCGGACCGCCTGGTGGACGACCTGGACCGGCTGGACTGGCCGGAGAAGGTCAAGTCGATGCAGCGGAACTGGATCGGCCGCTCCAACGGCGCGCGGGTCAGGTTCGCGGTCGGGGACCACGACATCGAGGTGTTCACCACCCGCCCGGACACGCTGTTCGGCGCCACCTACGTGGTGCTGGCGCCCGAGCACCCGCTGGTCGACGTGATCACCGCGCCCGAGCGGGCCGACGAGATCGCCGCCTACCGGCGCGAGGTGGCGCGCAAGTCCGACCTGGACCGGCAGGAGAACAAGGACAAGACCGGCGTCTTCACCGGCGCGCACGCCACCAACCCGGTCAACGGCGCGCACATCCCGGTGTACGTCGCGGACTACGTGCTGATGGGCTACGGCACCGGCGCGATCATGGCCGTGCCCGGGCAGGACCAGCGCGACTGGGACTTCGCGAAGAAGTTCGACCTGCCGATCATCCGCACCGTGCAGCCGCCCGAGGGCTTCGACGGCGAGGCGTACACGGGCGCGGGCCCCGCGATCAACAGCAGCCACGAGAGCAGCCTGAGCCTGGACGGCCTGGACGTCGCCGAGGCGAAGAAGAAGGTCATCGCCTGGCTGGAGGAGCACGACCGCGGCGAGGGCACCGTGCAGTTCAAGCTGCGCGACTGGCTGTTCTCCCGCCAGCGGTACTGGGGCGAGCCGTTCCCGATCGTCTACGACGAGGACGGCACGCCCGTCGCGGTGCCCGAGTCGATGCTGCCGATCGAGCTGCCGGAGGTGGACGACTACTCGCCGCGCACGTTCGAGCCGGAGGACGCGAACTCCGAGCCGTCGCCGCCGCTGTCGCGCGCCGAGGAGTGGGTGACCGTCGAGCTGGACCTGGGCGACGGCCCCAGGAAGTACCGCCGCGAGACCAACACCATGCCCAACTGGGCGGGGTCGTGCTGGTACCAGCTGCGGTACGTGGACCCGACCGAGACCGAGCGGTTCGTCAACGCGGAGAACGAGCGCTACTGGCTGGGCCCGCGCCCGGCCGAGCACGGTGACGCGGACCCGGGCGGCGTCGACCTGTACATCGGCGGCGTCGAGCACGCCGTGCTGCACCTGCTGTACGCGCGGTTCTGGCAGAAGGTGCTGTTCGACCTGGGCCACCTGACGGGCGACGAGCCGTACCGGCGGCTGTTCAACCAGGGCTACATCGAGGCGTACGCCTACACCGACGCGCGCGGCGCGTACGTGCCCGCCGAGCGGGTGGAGGAGCGCGACGGCAAGTACTTCTTCGAGGGCGGGGAGGTGCGGCGCGAGTACGGCAAGATGGGCAAGAGCCTGAAGAACGTCGTCACGCCCGACGAGATGTGCGAGAAGTACGGCGCGGACACGTTCCGGCTGTACGAGATGTCGATGGGCCCGATGGACGTGTCGCGGCCGTGGGCGACGAAGGACGTCGTCGGCGCGCAGCGGTTCCTGCAACGGCTGTGGCGCAACCTGGTCGACGAGACCACCGGCGAGCCGCGGGTGACGTCGGAGGAGCCGGGCGAGGAAGCGCTGCGGCTGCTGCACAGGACGATCGCGGGTGTGCACGACGACTACGCGAACCTGCGCTACAACACGGCCGGCGCGAAGCTGATCGAGCTGAACAACCACGTCACCAAGCACTACCCGGGCGGTGCGCCGCGCGTCCTGGCGGAGCCGCTGGTGCTGATGCTGGCCCCGCTGAGCCCGCACGTGGCCGAGGAGCTGTGGGCGAAGCTGGGCCACACCGGGTCGCTGGCCCACGGCCCGTTCCCGGTGGCCGACGAGGGGTACCTGGTGGAGGACACCACCGAGTACCCGATCCAGGTCAACGGCAAGGTGAAGGCGCGCGTCGTCGTCGCCGCGTCGGCGTCGCAGGACGAGGTGGGGGCGGCGGCGCTGGCCGAGGAGAAGGTGGCGGAGCTGCTGGCCGGCAAGGAGCCGCGCAAGGTCATCGTCGTCCCGGGCCGACTGGTCAACGTGGTGCTGTAACCGCCCCCGGGGGGCGTGGGGCGGTGATCCCGGCCGGTGGGCCGGGGTCGCCGCCCTCCCTACGGTCGCGGGAGTTGGGCGGCGACCTCGGCGAGCGCGTCGAGCAGCTCGGGGTCGGGCGTGCCGCCCGCGGGTTCGGACTCGGCGATCGCGATGGTCGTGTCCACGGTCTCCGACCAGTAGTGCGCGGCGGTGAACGGGATGTCCGCCATGCCCAGGACGGTCGTGCCGAGCGGCCGCACGTCGCCCGAGCCGTGCACGTCCACGACGTCCTCGAACTGGCGGGCCTGCTTGCGGCCGGGGAAGGTGACCCAGGCGACCGAGACGACGGCCGCGCCGCCCGCGCCGTCGCCGACCGCCAGCAGCAGGCGGTCCAGCGAGGTGCACGGCGTGTGCGCGAAGAAGTCGCGGACCCGGCCGAACGAGTTGGCGTGGCAGTCCAGCTCCTGCTTGACGGCCTGCTTGGTGATCCGCACGCCCAGGTGGGCGACCGCGCCCTCGACGTCGCCGCCGCGCGCGCTGCGCTTGGCGTCCCACTTGCGCACGCCGATGCTCTCGACGGGCGCCGCGCCCCCGCCGCCGCCCGCGCCGGAGTTCAGCGCCGCGCCGCCGGCGCCGCCCGCTCCGGCGAGCACGACGAGCACCGCGGCCACGAGCGCCACGCCGCCACCACCCGATTCCTTCTTCGCCACCGCCCCGCCTCAGTCGACCCCCGTGGACCCCGCACCATGCAACCCCGACGAGTGCGGCCCGGATGCGCCCGTACCGCGAAAAGCGCTCGAACGGCCCAGCGGGTCCCTCCGGAAGTCGCAGCTCACGGTTGCGGAGCGAAACCCGCCTCGCTCAACATGCGCGACAGCATGGAATCGAACAGCGGCTCAGGGTCGGCCACCGCGAACGGGAACCGCCCGAACACCTCCAGCGCCACGTGCCCGTAGATCCGGACCCAGCACTGCGTGATGTGGTGGACCGCGCCGAGCGTCAGCGCGGCCTCGTCGACCGCCGACCCGTCGGCGTCCACCGCCGCCAGCAGCACCTGCCGGAACGCGGCGAGGTCGGCGTGCAGCTCGGCGGGCACGTCCGCGCCGACGCCCTCGGGCATCGGGTGCGCGACGATCAACCGGCCCGCGACCCGGAGGAACACCCGGCCGAACGGGTCGCCGACCACGTGGCGGTGCGCGTCCGGCCCGCACCGGCCCAGGTGGTCCTCGGTGGAGGCGAAGACCAGCGCGAACTCCTGGGGGTGCGCCAGGGCCCAGCGCCGGAACCCCCGGCACACGGCGAAGACCTGCGCGGCCACGTCGTGCTCGTCGACGCCCGCCAGGCCCCGGTCCAGTTCGGCGGCGAGGTCGGCGCACACGTCCTCGGCGAGGCTGCGGAGCAGGTCCTCGCGCGAGTCGTAGTAGCGGTAGAGCGCGGGGGCGGTGATGCCGACCTCCCGGGCGATCGCACGCAACGTGACGGCGTCGCGTCCGTGTTCCACGAGCAGGGCACGCGCCTGGCGACGGATCTCGCGCTCGGTGTCGGCACGCATCCGTTCCCGCCGCGTGGCCTCCGTCATATGTCACCCAATCAGGTTGTAGTGGTTATCGACCGGGTATAAATTCCCAGCTGGTCTAGTGAACGGTGTTCACCGAATTGACGCCATTCGCGCAACGGTAGCCCATCAACCTGGGAGGACACGTGTTCGCGAAGTGGGGATCGCTCGCCTACCGGCGTCGCTGGGCGGTGCTGGTCGCGACCGTCGTCCTGGCGGTGGTGGGCGGTATCTGGGGCCTCGGCGTGTTCGACAAGCTGAGCCAGGGCGGCTACGAGGCGCCCGACAGCGAGGCCGCGCGCGCCACCGAGGTCGCCCAGGAGGCGTTCGGCCGCCAGGGCGGTGACGTCCTCGCCGTCTACGACACCGTCGACCCGGCCGACCTCCAGCGGATCGCCGCCGAGCTGGCCGACCTGCCGCGCGACGCCGTGCTGAACGTCCTGCCGCCCGTGCCCTCGCCGGAGGGCGGCAAGTCCCTCGTCGTGATCACGCTCGCCTCCGGCGACTCCAACACGCAGATCAAGCAGTACGAGCAGATCGCCGGCGAACTGGCGGTCGACGGACGGCAACCGCTGGTCGGCGGCTTCGTGCCGACGCAGAAGGCGATCAGCGACATGTCCGCCTCCGACCTCACCAAGGCCGAGGCCGTGTCGCTGCCGATCGTGCTGCTCCTGCTCGTGGTCATCTTCGGCGGCCTGGTCGCCGCCTCGCTGCCGGTGCTCGTCGGCGGCCTCGCGATCCTCGGCTCGCTCGGCGTGCTGCACGCCGTGTCCCACGCGGCGGACGTCAACTCGTTCGCGGTCAACGTGGCCAGCCTGCTCGGCCTCGGCATGGCGATCGACTACGGCCTGTTCATGGTCGGCCGGTTCCGGGAGGAGCTGGCCGCGGGCCGCGCCGTGCCCGACGCCGTGCGCCGCACCGTCATGTCCGCCGGCCGCACCGTGCTGTTCTCGGCGACGCTGCTGGTCATCGCGCTGGCCGGGCTGCTGCTGTTCCCGCAGGGCTTCCTCAAGTCGCTCAGCTACGGCGGCATGGCGGCGGTGGCCATCGCCGCGCTGGTGTCGCTGACCCTGCTGCCCGCGCTGCTGGGCGTCCTGGGCCACCGCGTCGACAAGCTCGCCATGCCGTGGCGCAAGGACAAGGCCCCGTCCGAGGCGGGCTGGCGGCGGCTCGCGGGCCGGGTCATGAAGCGCCCGGTGCTGTTCGCGCTGCCCATCGTGCTGCTGCTGCTCGGGCTCGGCGCGCCGTTCCTGGGCGTGAAGTTCGGCGAGGTCACCGAGAAGGTGCTGCCCGAGGGCAACCCGGCGCGGGTCGCCGCCGAGACCATCAACACCGACTTCGCCGCGCTGTCCAACACCGGCTTCAAGATCGTGGTCACCGGTGACCCGTCGCCCGCCGAGGTGCAGGAGTTCGTCGGCCGGGTCGGCGAGGTGCCCGGCGTGGGCGAGGCGCGGCTCGCCGCCGAACCCGCCGACGGCGTCTGGTCGATCACCGCCGGCCTCGACCAGGACCCGCTGAGCGACCGGTCGAAGCAGGCGCTGAAGGACGTGCGGGCGCTCGACGGCCCCGGCGACGAGGTGCTCGTGGGCGGCAGCACCGCGATGGTGTCCGACAGCCTCGACGCCATCGCCGACACGCTGCCGCTGATGATCGTGCTGCTCGTCGGCGCCACGTTCGTGTTGATGTTCCTCGCGTTCGGCTCGGTGCTGCTGCCGATCAAGGCCGTGGTGATGAGCGCGCTCAGCCTGTCCGCCACGTTCGGCGTGCTGGTGTGGGTGTTCCAGGAGGGCCACGGCGCGTCGCTGCTCGGCGTCACCCCCGCGCCGCTGGAGTCCGGCATCGTCGTGCTGATGGCGGCCGTGGTGTTCGGCCTGTCCACCGACTACGAGGTGTTCCTGCTGTCCCGCATGGTCGAGGCGCGCGGGCGCGGCGCGTCCACCGAGGAGGCGGTGACGACGGGCCTCGCCAAGACCGGCCGGGTCATCACCGCGGCGGCGCTGCTGCTGATCGTGGTGACCGGCGCGTTCGCGTTCTCGCAGATCACGATGATGCGGTTCGTCGGCGTCGGCATGATCCTCGCGCTCGCCCTCGACGCCACCGTGGTGCGGATGCTGCTCGTGCCCGCGGTGATGAGGCTGCTCGGCGACGCCGCGTGGTGGGCGCCCGGTCCGCTGCGGCGCATCCAGGAGCGCGTGGCGATCCACGAGGACGCGCCCGCCGACGACGAGGAGACGCCACAGCCCGCCCGGGCGATGTCCTAGTCCCGGTCCGAGCCGGGCGGCCGCTCGAAGGCGATGGTCGTGGCCTCGAAGCCTCGACCGTCGTCGTCGAGGCCGCTGAGCCGGTACGTCGCCAGCACCCGGTCGTCCGCGCTGTCCAGCACGGTGGTCGTGTTCCCGGAGGCCAGGAACACGCGGCGGTCGCCGGGCGCGATGGCCAGCGCCCGCGCCGCGAACGGCAGGGTCCGGCTCGCGCGCGTGTCCGTGTCCAGCACGGCCACGCCCCGGTCGAGCGCCACGTAGACGCGCCGCCCGTCCGGGGTGACCGCGAGGTTGCCCGCGCCCTCGCCGACCGGCGTCGACCAGCGGACGCGGTGGTCCACCGGGTCGACCTCGGACACCGTGCCGGTGCCCTCCCCCACGTCCAGGGAGCTGACGTAGACCGCGGAGCCGTCGGGGCTGACCGCCACGTGCTGCGGCAGGCCGCCCACCTCGACCGCCGCCACCGGGCTCGCGGACGCCGTGTCGACCACGACCAGCGTGCCGTCCTGGGCGTTGGCCACGTAGAGCCGCCCGCCGTCGGGGCTGATCGCGATGCCCTGCGGCCGGCCGCCCACGGTGATCGCGGCGACCAGCCGGAACCCCTCCGGGTCGATCACCGCGACCGAGTCGCCGCCGGTCACGTAGAGCCGGCCCCCGTCGGGGCGCATCACCGCCTCGGCGAGCTGCGCGCCCGCGTCGATGCGGCCGACCACCTTGCCGCCGGCGGTGTCGATGGCCGTGACGACGCCCGCCCACCCGTTGACCACGTACGCGCGTCGCCCGTCCGGGGCCACCGCGGCGCCCGTCGTCCACGAGCCGCTCCGCGCGCGGGCCACGACCGTGCCGTCGGTGGTGTCGAGGACCTGGAGCGCGCCGCCGTGCGCCACGAAGTACGCCCTGGGCGCGAGCGTGCTCGCCGCCGTGACGACGGGCGGTGGCGGTCGGCCCGCGGTGGAGAGCGCGGCGGCGAGGAGCAGGGCGGCCGTTCCCGCCGCGGCGGCGGTGCGTCGTCCCCACATGCTGCGAGGGGAACACCCGGACCGGTCGCGGTTCCACCGCGGTGCTACGGACGTGTGGCATTCATGCCGGACCGGGTGATCGTCGGTGTAGGCGCGGCGGGCGCCGCCCGCGACGGCGGGGCGGACGGCGCTGAGCCGTGCGCCCGGCGCCGGTCGCTCGGGGGGCGAAACGACCGACGCCGGGCTCCAGCCGGTGCTCGCGCACCGGTGGCCCAACCCCGACGACGTAGAACTACCACCAGGTTGACGCAGCGCGCGGCGTTTTGGCTCCCGAGAGCTACGAATCAGCCGAAATTCGTCGCGTTGCCACCAACTTGGCGTAACGCGTACCCGCCGTCAGGAGGACGAGGCCCGCCCCGATGAAGGCCAGGACCCGCGCGATGCCGTCCAGCGCGGCCAGGTCGAACAGCAGCAGCTTCGCCACCGCGGCCCCGACCAGCACCAACCCCGCCACCCGCACCGCCCGCCGGTCGATGCCCTTCACCAGCAGGAACAGGGCGGCGACCGTCCACGACACGGTCACGACCGAGTGACCGAACACGAACCCGGTGACGTCCTGTGACACCAGCAGGGCGCCGCACAGCACCACGCCCGCCGCCGCGTACAGCAGGACGACCCCGGCGACGACCCACGGGAGCGGGTGCCTGCCCAGCACGCCGAGGCCCGACGCGACCCACGGCAGCACGACCGCCAGCACGCCCAGCACCAGCGCGGTCAGCACCCCGGACACCAGGAACCCGACCGTCGCGGCCCGGCGCGGTTCGTCGAGCAGCAGCTCCGGCGGCACGGCGTGGGCCAGCGTGAGCAGCGTGCCGACGGCGGCGAACGCGGCCGACCCGATCAGCGGGCCGCGCGAGGCGAGCAGCTTGGCCGACACCGCCAGCACCAGCGCCTCCAGCAGCACCACGGCGGCGCGCGTGCCGCCGTCCAGCGCCACGGCCGTCGCCTGGAACGCGGCGAACACGCCGACCGCGCCGATCCCCGCCGTGAAGGCGCGCGGCAGGCTCCGGCGGCCGACCGCCCACAGGGCGAGCAGCACGAGCGCCACCGCACCGGCGACCGCCGCGCCCAGGTGCCGGTCGAGCACCGACACCGTGAGGAGGGCGGGCACCGGCGAGCCGACCGCCAGCGCGAGCGCCGTCAGGTCGTCCGGCCGGACGCGCGCGGTCAGCACCGCGCCCGCCACGCCGACCACGGCGGCCAGCAGCGCGATCGCCGCCAGCACGTGCTGGTCGGTGCGGCCGATCACCAGCACCGTCGCGACCAGCGGCGGCACGCCCGCGGTGACCGCGAGCCACGGCCAGGCGCGCTTGAGGTGCACCGGCGTCGCGGCCGTCTTCAGCACCAGCAGGAAGCCGACGAGCAGCGGCGTGAAGCCCGCCGTGAGGATCGGCGCGCACACGGCGCACGCCGCCACCACACCGATCGCGAGCACCGGCGAGTCCCACTTCGCCGCCAGCAGCAGGCCGCCGGCGGCGATGACCAGCCCGGCCGCGAGCCCACCGCCCTCCGGCAGGTAGGAGTAGATGGAGGTGGCGGCGACGACGTCGAGGTAGAGCACCGCGATGCCGGTGGCGGCCAGGGCGAACGCCCCCGTGCGTCCCGCCGGCGTGCGGTGCAGCCACAGGCCGACGCCGACCAGCACCCCGCCGAGCGCCGCGCCGCCGAGGACGCGGGGCAGCGGGCCCAGGTAGCCGCGCTGGACGGCGAGGACCAGCAGCATGACGACGCCGAGCAGCGTGACCGCGCCGCCGACCCAGGCGAGCAGCTTGCTGCCCGCGCCGTCCTGGCTCAGCCGGTCGAACAGCGAGCGGCGCGGGGGCGGCGGGGTCCACTGCGGCGGCGGGCCCCAGCCGTGGCCGGGGTGCGGTGGCGGTGGCGGTGGCATCGACCCGGTCTGGAAGGGCGGCCGGACCGGCTGGGGCGGGATCGGCTGGGGCGGAACCGGCTGGGGCGGGACCGGCTGCCGCTGCACCGGCGGCCGGCCCGGTGGCGGCTGGACGCGCGGCGCCTCGACCTCCGCCTTCTCGACCCGGGGAGCTTTCGGCTCGGGCGTTTCCGCGCGCGTGGTCGCCGCGTCGGTGGTCCCGGCGTCGGCGGTCCCGGCGCGTGCCGCGTCGGCGGGCCGCTCCAGCGTGGCCACGGCGCGGTCGTCACCCACGCGGTGCAGCTCCCGGCCCACCGCTTCGAGGCGGCGGCCGAGGTGCGACAGCTCGTCCGCCAGTCGGATCAGGGGGTCGTGCCCGGTCCCGGTCATGTGACCAGGATCGTCCCGATCGGGTGTATCCGACATCCGTACCTCTACTCAACCCGCGCACCGAACCGCACCGGACCGGACGACCCGCCGGGTGCGCCCGGGAGTGGGAGGCTGCCACGCATGACGGTCCTCGTGCTCGGTTCCGCGAACGCAGACCTCGTCGTCCCCGTGCCGCGCCGCCCGGCGGCCGGCGAGACGGTGCTGGGCGGCGACACCACCGTCCTGCCCGGCGGCAAGGGCGCGAACACGGCGGTCGCCGCCGCCCGGCTGGGCGCGGACGTGTCGTTCGCCGGGGCGGTCGGCGACGACCGGCACGGCGAGCTGCTGCGCCGCTCCCTCGCCTCCTCCGGGGTGCGGACCGGACACCTCCGCACGTCCGGACGCCCCACCGGCGTCGCGTACATCACGGTGACGCCGGACGGCGAGAACTCGATCGTCGTGGCCCCCGGCGCCAACGCGGACGTGTCGGAGGCCGACGTCGACGCCCTGACCTGGGACGGCGTCGCGGTGCTGGTGTGCTCGCTGGAGGTGCCCGTGCCGACGGTGGCGCACGCGGTCGCGGCGGCGGCCTCCCGGGGGGCGAGGCCGCTGCTCAACCTCTCCCCCGTGGTGGAGGTGCCGGCGGAGACCCTGGCCCTGCTCGACCCGCTGGTCGTCAACGAGCACGAGGCCGCCTCCCTGGCCCCCTCGTTCGAGGCGCTGCTCGACCTGGGACCGCGCTCGGCCGTGGTCACCCTCGGCGCGCGCGGCGCGGCGGTCGTGACGCGGGAGGGCGTGGTCGAGGTCGCCGCCCCACCGGTGTCCGCGGTGGACACGACGGGCGCGGGGGACGCGTTCGCCGGCGCGCTGGCGGCCGGCCTGGCCGCCGGGTCGTCCCTGGTGGACGCCGCCGCGTTCGCCGCGCGGGTGGCGGCGCTGTCGGTGACGTCGGCGGGCGCCCAGCCGTCCTACCCGACCCGCGCCGAGGTCGACCGGCTGAGAACCGGGTGACCCGCGCCGACGTCGGCGGGACCGGTGCGCGCCGCCGTCGAGGACGGGACCGGAGCCCCGGGTCGCCCCGGTGGTGCCGGGGCCGCGGTCGCCGTGGTCGCACGACGACGGCGACCGGGTGGTGCCGGTCTTCGAGGACGTGCCCGTTCGCACGCCCGCCGTGCCGTGGGTCGCCGACGAGTCGGGAGCGGGTGCACGCGGCCGTCACCGGGTTCTTCGTGCACGACTCCCGGTTGCCGCCGCCGCCCGGGCCGCCGTCGCTGCGGGCGTTCCAGGGGGGGCGCGAGGGGTGCACGCGCTGCGGTGGTTGCGGCAGCGGCTCGCTCGCTCGCTAGGGTCCTGCGGGTGACCGACTACCTGACGTCCACCCGCGCGTCCTACGACACCGTCGCCGAGGACTACTTCGAGCTGGTCGCGGGCGCGCTGGCCACCATGCCGTACGACCGGGCGATGCTGGGCGCGTTCGCCGGGCTCGTGCCGGCCGGCGGCCGGGTGGCCGACCTGGGGTGCGGACCGGGGCAGGTGACGGCGCACCTGGCCGGGCTGGGCCTCGACGCGTTCGGGGTGGACCTGTCGCCGGGGATGGTCGAGGTGGCGCGGCGGGCCCACCCCGGCCTGCGGTTCGAGGTGGGCACGATGACCGCGCTCGACCTGCCCGACGCCTGCCTGGCCGGAGCCGTGTCCTGGTACTCGATCGTGCACACGCCGCCGGAGGTGCTGCCGGTGGTGTTCGCCGAGTTCGCGCGGGTGCTCGCCCCGGGCGGTCACCTGCTGGTGGCGTTCAAGGCGGGTGACCGGCTCCGCCACCGGACCAGCGCTTACGGCCACGACGGCCTCGACCTCCGGATCTACTGGCAGCAGCCGGACGCCGTCGCCGAGGTCGCCGCGGGGGCGGGCCTGGTCGAGTCCGCGCGGCTGGTGCGCGAGCCCGGCCACGTCGAGGGCGGTCCGCAGGCGTACCTCGTGTTCCGCACGCCCGCGCCGTAGCCCTGTCAACGCCGCGTGAACGGTCGGCGGTTCGGGTGGCGGCGGGCCGCGCCGTGGCGTTGGCTCGTCCTTACGTCACGTCGACCCGAAGGGTATGGTCTAGACCATGTCGAGCGCGCGGCTGAGCGGTGTCGGGGTCAGTTCCGGTAGGGCCTCCGGCCCCGTGGTGCGGGTGGCCGAGCCGCTCGGCGAACCACCCGCGACGCCCGCGCCCGCCGATCCGGCCGCCGAGGCCGCCCGCATCCGGCCCGCCGCCGAACGCGTGGTCGCCAACCTGGAGGAACGGGCCGCCACCGCGACCGGTGACGCGAAGGCCGTCCTGGAGACCACCGCCGCCATGGCCGCCGACCCGGCGCTGCTCGCCCAGGCCGAGAAGGTCGTGACCGGCGACGGGCTGCCCGCCGCGCGTGCCGTGCACCAGGCCGCCGCCGGGTTCATCTCCGCCCTCGAAGCCGCCGGTGGGTACATGGCCGAACGCGCCCACGACGTCCGCGACGTGCGCGACCGACTGGTCGCCGAACTGCTCGGCGTGCCCGCGCCCGGCGTGCCCGACCTCGCGTCGCCGTCGGTCCTGGTGGCCCGCGACCTCGCACCCGCCGACACCGCGGGCCTCGACCCGTCGAAGGTGCTCGCCCTGGTCACCGAGGAGGGCGGCCCCACCTCGCACACCGCCATCCTGGCCCGCTCGCTCGGCATCCCGGCCGTCGTCGCGTGCCGCGGCGTGCTCGACCTGACGGCCGACTCGCTCCTCGTGGACGGCGACACGGGCGTCGTGGAGCTGTCCGACGGCACGGTCCGCGCCGCGCACGTCCAGGGCCGGGTCGAGTGGAACGGCGTGGGCGTGCTGCGCGACGGCCACCGGGTCAAGGTGCTCGGCAACGTCGGCTCGCCCGCCGACGCGGTCGCCGCAGTCGCGGCCGGCGCGGAGGGCGTCGGCCTGTTCCGCACCGAGTTCTGCTTCCTGTCGGCGGGCACCGAGCCCTCCGTGGAGGAGCAGCGCGAGGCGTACGCGGCGGTGCTCGCGCCGTTCGAGGGCAAGCCGGTGGTCGTGCGGACCCTGGACGCGGGCGCGGACAAGCCGCTCGCCTTCCTCTCCCCCGACCCCGAGCCCAACCCGGCGCTGGGCGTGCGCGGCCTGCGCGTCGCGTTCGACCGCCCCGACGTGCTGACCCGCCAGCTCGACGCCATCGCCCTGGCTGCGGCCGACACCGGCGCCGACGTGTCCGTCATGGCCCCGATGGTCGCGACCGCCGCCGAGGCCGCCTGGTTCGTCGAACGCGCCCGTGCCGCCGGCATCCGGCGGGCGGGCGTGATGGTCGAGGTCCCGGCCGCCGCGCTGGCCGCCCGGGAGATCCTGGCCGTGGTCGACTTCGTCTCGCTGGGGACCAACGACCTGGCCCAGTACGTCTTCGCCGCCGACCGGCAGGTGGGTGCGGTCGCCGCGCTGAACGACCCGTGGCAGCCGGCGCTGCTGCGCCTGGTCGAGCTCGTCGGCGACGCGGGCACCGAACTGGGCAAGCCGGTGGGCGTCTGCGGCGAGGCGGCGGCGGACCCGCTGCTGGCGTGCGTGCTGACCGGGCTCGGCGTGACCAGCCTGTCGATGAACCACACCGCGCTGGCCGGCGTGGGCGCGAAGCTCGCGACCACCAGCTTCGACCTGTGCCAGCTCGCCGCGCGGGGCGCCGTGGCGGCGGCCGACCCGGCCTCAGCGAAGGTCGCCGCCCGCGCGCCCCACTAGGAAGCGGGACCAGGCGTCGGTGCCGAACACCAGCACGCCGGCCCCGGGTTCCTTGGAGTCGCGCACGCCGGTCACGTCGACGGCGTGCGCGACCTCCACGCAATCACCGCCGTTGGGGCCGCTGTGGCTGCTCTTGCGCCAGTTCATCGCACTTCCTCCGCTCGTTCGGCGATCAGGGCGGCGCTGTCCTCCGCCGAGGGCGCGAGTGCGGCCGAGGCGGCGAAATCGGCCTGGAAGACCGCCACCTCCTCCGGCTTCTCCAGGAACCATCCCCCGAACTGGTTCTCCAGGTACACCGCCCCGGGGTCACCTTCCTGCGGGAACCCGAGCCACTTGCACGACCCCAGGTGCCCCCTGTGCCCCCCGGCGTCGAAGGGCATCACCTGGATGGTGATGCCGGGTAGCCCGGCCAGCGCTCCGAGGTGGTCGAGCCGGCCACGCATCACCCCGGCGCCGCCGATCCGCCTGCACAGCACCGCCTCGTCGAGGATCGCGTGCACGACCAGCGGGTCGTCGCGCCGCAGCGCCTCCTGGCGGCGGAGCCTGGCCTCCACCGCGCCGGGGTTGTCGAGCAGGGCGGTGGCGTAGGCGGCGGTCTGGAACAGGCCGGTCACGTACCCCGTGTCCCAGCAGCGGATCTCGCTCGCCCCGGCCCCCAGCCCCACGTACAGCGAGAACCAGTCGGGGATGGACCGGTCGCCGTCCCACCAGCCCTTCTCCCGAGCCAGGTCGCAGACCCGCAGGTACCACTCGACCCGCTCTGCGGGCGCCCCGAGGAACGGCAGCAGCACCTCCAGGTCCGGCCCGCCGACCGGCGTGCGCACGCTCTCCGGGTGCGTGATCTTGGTCGGGTTGCAGCGCAGCCGCTTCGCCACGTCGGTCTGCTTCAACCCGGCCGCCTCGCGCAGGCGGCGGATCTCCTGGGCCAGCCACCGGCGGCCGACGGTCGGGCTCAGCGTGGGCGGATCGGTTCCCGGCACGCGCGGCAGTCTTGCAGCAGACCCGGACCACCCCATCGAGCGACTAGTCCGATCAGCATGACTTTGTAGATCTTACGCGGATGAACACGTACGTGCTGTGCCGCATGCGGGGCATCGGCGGGACCTGGCCGTGGTGCGAGACGGTGGCCACCGCGCCCGGTGCGACACCGCGGGCCTGCGCCCGTGGGCGCTGGAGCAGCTCCGCGCCCGTTCCCTGCCGGACGGCTTCTACCAGGCGTTCCTCGCGACCCCGGACGAGGACGGCGAGATCGACACCTACCACGCGGACCACGCCGAGGACGTGGTCCGGCTCTACGAGTCGGAGTACGTCCCGGCCGGGTGATGCAGCGCTTCGCGGACCAGCTTGATCAGCGGGTGGTCCTCGCTCCCCGCTCGCACGGCCGCCACCACCCGCCGCAACGGGGCCGCGCCGCGCACCGGCACGCCCCGCACCGCGCCGCGCGGCACCAGGGCCACGCCCGCACCGGCCCCGACCAGCGCGCCGATCGCCGAGAAGTCGTCGGACGCGTGCGCGATGCGCGGCGCGAACCCCGCCTGCTCGCACGCCAGCTCGACCACGTCCCGCACCGGGTTGCCGGGCAGCGTCACGACCCAGTCCTCGTCGGCCAGGTCGCCCAGGTCCACCTCGGCGCGGCCACCCAGCGGGTGCGCCGGCGGCAGCACCACGTCGAACGGCTCGGTGTAGAGCGGGAACCTGGTCAGCCGCCGGTCGTCGGTGCGCAGCCGGTACTCCTCGGTGATCGCGAGGTCGATCTCGCCGTCGAGCAGCAGCGGCACGCTGGCGTGCCCCTCCACGTCCCGCACCCGCAGCACCACACCGGGCGCGCGGACCCGCAGCGCGGCCAGCGCCGGGGCCACGACCTGCGTGATCGCCGACGCGAAGCTGCCCACCTCGACCCGGCCGGTCTCCCCCGCGTCGAACGCCGCCAGCATCGCCTGCGCCCGCTCCAGCTCCGCCGCGACCGCGTTGGCGTGCCGCACCAGCAGCTCGCCCGCCGGGGTCAGCGACACCCGCCGCCCGCGCCGCCGCAGCAGGTCGTGCCCGACCTCCGACTCCAGGGCGGCGAGCTGCTGCGACACCGCGGACGGCGTGAGGTGCAGCGCCCGGGCCGCCGCCGTCACGGTGCCGTGGTCGGCGAGCGCGCGCAGCACCCGCAGCCGTCGTGGGTCGATCACCCGCCCATCCTCGTCGGTGACGCCCGGTCGTGCGAGCCCTGGTCAGCGGGTGTACCAAGAGGACATGGGCACGGAAGGCGCACCGAACCGGCCCGAGGTCGGCCACCTGCCGAGCAAGGTGATCGCGACCGTGGGCCTGCTCGTCCTGGTCGTGTCCGGCGGCATCCGGGGCGCGAAGAAGCGGTAGGTCACATGGCGTCGCGCGCCGCGATGAACGCGTCCACCGCCCGGTTCACGTCGTCGGTCGAGTGGGCCGCCGACATCTGGGTGCGGATGCGCGCCTTGCCGTGCGGCACCACCGGGTAGGAGAAGCCGATCACGTAGACGCCGCGCTCCAGCAGCAGGTCGGCCATCCGACCGGCCTCCGCCGCGTCGCCGATCATCACCGGGATGATCGGGTGCTCGCCGGGCAGCAGGTCGAAGCCCGCCTCGGTCATCCGCGACCGGAACAGGGCGGTGTTCTCCCGCAGCCTGGTCAGCAGCTCGCCGGACGTGCTGAGCAGGTCCAGCGCGGCGATCGCGGCGGCCGTGACGGCCGGGGCCAGCGAGTTGGAGAACAGGTAGGGCCGCGACCGCTGCCGCAGCATCTCCACGATCTCCGCCCGCCCGGACGTGTACCCGCCGCTCGCGCCGCCCAGCGCCTTGCCGAGCGTGCCCGTGACGATGTCGACGCGGTCCTGCACGCCGAACAGCTCGGGCGTGCCCCGGCCGTTCGGGCCGGTGAAGCCCACGGCGTGCGAGTCGTCGACCATGACCAGCGCGTCGTACCGCTCGGCCAGGTCGCAGATCGCGTCCAGCGGGGCCAGGTAGCCGTCCATGGAGAACACGCCGTCGGTGGCGATCATCCGGTACCGGGCGTCGGCGGCGTCCCGGAGCTGCCGCTCCAGGTCGTCGAGGTCGCGGTTCTTGTAGCGGTACCGCCGGGCCTTCGACAGCCGCACGCCGTCGATGATCGACGCGTGGTTCAGCTCGTCGGAGATGATCGCGTCCTCGGCGCCCAGCAGAGTCTCGAACAGGCCGCCGTTGGCGTCGAAGCACGAGCTGTAGAGGATGGTGTCCTCGGTGCCCAGGAATTCCGACAGCCGCCGCTCCAGCTCCTTGTGCGGCTCCTGCGTGCCGCAGATGAACCGCACGGACGCCATGCCGAAGCCCCACCGGTCCAGCGCCTCCCGCGCCGCCCCGACCAGCACCGGGTGGTCGGCCAGGCCGAGGTAGTTGTTGGCGCAGAAGTTCAGCACCTCGTCGCCGGAGCCCACCCGCACGGCCGCGTTCTGCGGGGTGCCGATCACCCGCTCCGCCTTGTAGAGGCCCGCCGCGCGGATCTCGTCCAGGCCCGCCCGCAGGTCGTCGCGCATCGCGCCGTACATCTAGTGAGCTCCCGTCCAGTCGAGGATGATCTTGCCGCACTTGCCCTCGCGGGCCGTCGCGAACGCCTTGTCGAACTCGGTGTGGTCGAACCGGTGCGTGATCACCGGCGTGAGGTCCAGGCCGCCCTGGAGCAGCACCGACATCGAGTACCAGGTCTCGAACATCTCGCGGCCGTAGACGCCCTTGATGTGGAGCATCTTGAGCACCACGCTGCTCCAGTCCACGGCGAACTCCTCGGCGGGCAGGCCGAGGATCGCGATCCGGCCGCCGTGGGTCATGTTGCCGATCATCTCCTGGAGCGCGATCGGCCTGCCGGACATCTCCATGCCGACGTCGAATCCCTCGGTCATGCCCAGCTCGGACTGCGCCTCGGAGATCGTCCGCTCGGCGACGTTGAGCGCCACGTCCACGCCGACCGCCCGCGCCAGCTCCAGCCGGTGCTCGCTCACGTCGGTGATCACGACGTTGCGCGCGCCCGCGTGCTTGGCGACGGCGGCGGCCATGATGCCGATCGGGCCCGCGCCGGTGATCAGCACGTCCTCGCCGATGACCGGGAACGACAGCGCGGTGTGCACGGCGTTGCCGAACGGGTCGAAGATCGCGGCCACGTCCAGGTCCACCGGCGCGCGGTGCACCCACGCGTTCTGCTCGGGCAGCACCACGTACTGGGCGAACGCGCCGTCGCTGTGCACGCCGAGGCCGCGCGTGCGGGCGCACAGGTGCCGGCGGCCCGCCTTGCAGTTGCGGCACGTGCCGCAGACCAGGTGGCCCTCGCCGCTGACCAGGTCGCCGACCCGCACGCCGGTCACGGACGGACCGGTCTCCACGACCTCGCCGACGAACTCGTGGCCCAGGACGAGCGGCGCGCGGATGTTCTGCGCGGCCCACTCGTCCCACGAGTCGATGTGCAGGTCGGTGCCGCAGATGCCGGTCCGCAGCACGCGGACGACGACGTCACCGGGACCGGGGGTGGGGTCGGGGACGTCGGTCAGGGACAGTCCCGGCCCGGCGGTCGCCTTGACCAGTGCCTTCATGGCGCGCAGTCTGCCGCCGGGCGGTTGTGCAGTCCATCAGGACTTTCTGAATTCACTCGTAAGTTCGGCTTCACTGATGATGTTGCGGACCATGCCGCTGAACACCAGCCCGTGGAACGGCCACACCAGCCACCAGTACACGTGCCCCGCCAGCCCGCGCGGCACGAACACCGCCCGCTGCCGGTAGGTCGACCCCGACCCGCGCGGCACGACCTGGAGCTCCAGCCAGGCCAGTCCGGGAACCCGCATCTCGGCCCGCAGCCGCAGCAGCCTGCCCCGGTCCAGCTCCTCCACCCGCCACCAGTCGAGCGCCTCGCCCACGTGCAGCCGCCTCGGGTCGCGCCGCCCGCGCCGCAGCCCCACGCCGCCGACCAGCCGGTCCAGCCACCCCCGCACCGCCCAGGCCAGCGGGAACGAGTACCAGCCGTGCTCGCCGCCGATGCCCTCCACCACCTCCCACAACCGCTCGGGCGAGGCGGAGGTCCCCTGCTCCCGCACGTCGCGGTAGGAGGAGCCGCCGGACCAGTCCGGGTCGCTCGGCAGCGGGTCCGACGGCACGCCCGGCACCGAGGCGCCCGACCAGCGGGTCTCCACGTCGGCGTCGCGCACCTTGGCCAGCGCCAGTTCCACGGCCCGGTCGTACCCCGTGGTCCCGCCGGGCACGAGCCGCTCGACGTCGTGCTCCCGGCACACGACCTCGTGCACCAGGGACTTGATCAGCGGCGTGGCGATCGACTTCGGCACCGGCGTGACCAGGTTGACCCAGTGCGACGACAGGCCGGGGGTGAGCAGCGGCACCGGCAGCACCCGGCGCGGGCGCAGCCCGGCGACCGCCGCGTACCGCAGCATCATCTCCAGGTAGGTGAGCACGTCCGGCCCGCCGATGTCGAACGTCCGGTTCACGTCGGCCGGGGCGCGCACGACGCCCACCAGGTAGCGGAGCACGTCCCGCACGGCGATCGGCTGGACGCGGTTGTGCACCCAGCGCGGCGTGACCATCACCGGCAGCCGCTCGGTCAGGTAGCGCAGCATCTCGAAGCTCGCCGACCCGGACCCGATGATCACCGCCGCCTGGAGCACCGCCGCGGGCACGGCGCAGCGCAGGAACACGTCGCCGACCTCCTTGCGCGAGGCCAGGTGGGGTGACAGCACGACGCCCGGCGGGTGCAGCCCGCCCAGGTAGACGATCCGCTGCACCCCGGCGTCCTCGGCGGCGCGCGCCGTGTTCCGCGCGGCCCGCCGGTCGGCGTCGGCGAAGTCCGGGACGTTCAGCGAGTGCACCAGGTAGTGCACGACGTCCACGTCCCGCATCGCCTCGTCCAGCGACGCCGGGTCGAGCACGTCCCCCTTGACCACCTCGACCCGGTCGGCCCACGGCACGTCCCGCACCTTCTCCGGCGAGCGCACCAGGCAGCGGACCGCGTACCCCTCCGCGAGGAGGCGGGGCACGAGCCGTCCGCCGAGGTAGCCGGTCGCTCCGGTGACGAGGCAGCGCATACCCCGATCCTGGGCCTACCGGGGACTTCCCGCACGACGGACGGTCCACCTGCCCGACGCCTCGCGGGCGCCCGGGCCCCGGCCCGGGTGATCACCCGATCGCGCGGCCTCAGGCGTTCCGCAGCCAGCTCCGCTTCTTCTTGATCTCCACCGAGCCCGCGCGCACCGAGCCGTGCACCACGAAGTGCGGCCGCCCGTCCACGCCCGTGCCCACCTTGTCCCTCAGGTTGCTCGCGGCCAGCTCGACGCTGTCCGCGTTCACCGTCGCGCCGTCCGGCAGCACCAGCTTCACCGAGCCGGCGGTCACGTCCAGCTCGATGTCCACCACCGCGTGCGGGATGGACGCCTGCCGGAAGTCCAGCTCCGTCGACCCCATGCGGCTGTGCACGACGAGCTGCCGAGGCACGGACCAGGTGCCCTTGCGGCTGACCGTGGACATGGTCGACTTCAGCTCCTGCCGCTCCACCGCCGCGATCGGCGAGGTCGGCGCCGGCGCGGAGTTGTGCACCACGCCCGGCAGGTCGAGCAGCACGACGTTCAGCTCGGCCCGCGTCTTGGCGGCCAGCGCCGTGTCGGTGCGCTCGGTGAACTCGTCGAGCGTGATCAACCCGCGTCCGATGGCCTTCTGGAGCAGGCCGACGACGTGCTCGCGCTCCGCGTCGGAGACGCGGAAGTTCCTGGGGTCGGGACTCTCGGTCATGGCTCAGCCCTCCGGTTCGACGTCGAGCCCGTGCTCGATCGCGTACCGCGCCAGCTCGACGCGGTTGTGCAGCTGGAGCTTGCGCAGGGTGGACTGCACGTGGTTCTCCACCGTGCGGTGCGAGATGACGAGCCGGGTCGCGATCTGCCGCGCGGTCAGGCCCTTCGCCACCAACCGCAGCACCTCGGTCTCCCGCTCGGTGAGCTGCGGCTTGTCCTGCTCGTCGGGGTTCGCGGCCATCCGCCGGTACTCGCCGAGCACCAGGCCCGCGAGACCGGCGGTGAACACCGCGTCGCCGGCCGCGGTCCGGGTGACCGCCTCCACCAGCTCCTCGGCGGACGCCGACTTCACCAGGTAGCCCGACGCGCCGGCCTTCACGGCCTCCAGCACGTCGCTGTGCTCGCCGGACGCCGACAGCACCAGCACCCGCGTGCCTGCCAGCGCCCCGGTGATCATCGTCGTGGCCTCGACACCGGTCGTCTCACCCAGGTTGAGGTCCATCAGCACCACGTCGGGCCGCACGGCCCGCGCGATGCGCACCGCCGACGCGGCGTCACCCGCGGTCGCGACCACCTCGAAGCCGCGCTCGGCCAGGTCCCGCGCGACGCCGTCGCGCCACAGCGGGTGGTCGTCCACCACCATCACGGTCACGCTCATCGGTAGACCCGCACCTCCCACTCGGTGCCCTCCCCCGGGCCCGTCTGCAGCTCAAGGGTGCCACGGAGCGACTCCACCCGGCCCCGGATGGACTGGGCGACGCCCATCCGGCCCTCCGCCTCGGCCGAGGCCAGCCTGCCCTCGGCGATGCCCGGACCGTCGTCGCGGACGCTCAGCACGACCTCGTCCCCGAGGTCCTCCAGCAGCACCCACGCCCGCGCGCCCGGCCCCGCGTGCTTGTCCACGTTGGACAGCGCCTCGCGCACGACGGCGATCAGCTCGTGCGCGGTCCCGGCGGGCAGCATCACCTGCGTGGCGGGGGTGGACACCTGCACCTTCGGCGACACCAGCAGTTGGAGCCCCGGCCGCAGGTCCGCGTCGCCGTCCAGGGTGGACTCGCTCGGCGCGGCGGCCACCAGCGACCGCAGTGCGATCTCCTGCTCGCCGGCCAGTTCGGCCAGCTCGGCGGCCTCGCCGCCCAGCTCCAGGCCGCGCTTGCGCACCCGCGCGAGCACCTGGAGCACGCCGTCGTGGATCGACCTGGCCAGGCGCTCGCGCTCGGCGGTCGCCGCCTCGGTCCGCAGCGCCTGGGCCAGCCGCACCGAGGTGCGCCGCGCCGTCGACGAGGCCATGCCGATCACGAAGCCCGCGCCGGTCAGCAGCACCACGTCCCGCACCAGGTCGACGCCCACCAGGCCGCGGTTGAGGTAGGTGAAGAAGCCGACGACGAACCCGGACGCCGCGCCCGCCACCTGCCCGCCCAGCGCGCCGGCCGCCACCGCGGGGCCGCACGCCCAGATGGTGGTGACCAGCGGGACGTTGAGCAGGAACTGCTCGTCGGTCAGGATCAGCGGCGACAGGGACATCAGCCCGCACGTCACGACCAGGTCCGCGACGACCACCCACGGCCGCCGGCCGCTCTCCCGGCTGTAGGCCCGGATGGTGAACGCCGACCAGGCCGCCATCACCGCGACGGCCAGCCAGGCGAGCCACGGCCGCTCGTACCCGGTGCGGTGGATGACCACGGCGCCCAGGGCGAACAACAGCGTCACGATCCGTAGCGCGACCGTTCCCCGCCAGAGGTGCGCGACCGGGTCCTCCAGCGCCGATGGCACCTGATCGGATGGCTTTGTGTGCACGGTGTGCTCCCTTCGCCGCCATCTTGCCGTGCCGGAGTGGCCTGGCTAACCCCCAGGTGGCCGTCTGTTCCCCCATCGTCATCTGTGAAAGGCTGACCGGGAGGTCACTGAGCGTGACCCGCGGCGTCCGGTCCGTCGGGGGTGGTCGGGCGCCATCCCGTGGCGAGGGAGGTCGATCGTGCGCCACTGGCCACTGTGGACGCTGCCGCGCCCCGCGCTGGCCTACTGGCTGCTCGTCGACCTGTGCGCCCTCGCCGTCGTCGTGTACGTGATCGCGGACACGCCGCAGCCCGATCCGGGCCAGATCGGCCGGTTCGCGGCCATCGCGGGCACCGCGGGCGCGGTCGTCATCGGCAGTTCGATCCACAGCCACCGGATGGGCGAGACCGAGCGCAACCCGTGGGCCGCGCACCTGTGCTACCTCACGGCGGGCCTGGTCGCGCTGCCGTGCAACCTGCTCGTCCTGCTGCTGTTCGGGCCCGCGCTGCACGGCGTGCTGGCGCAGCGCCCCGAGTCGCACCGCTGGGTGTTCACGCTGTCCGCGACCGCGCTGGCCGTGTTCGGCACCCGGTTCGCCATCGGCTGGGCCGAACCCGACACCCACCTCGTCGTGCTGGTCCTCGGCGCGACGGTGCTGCTGGTGCTGCGCGCCGGCCTCATCGCGCTCGGCCTCAAGCTGCGCAACCCCCGCGCGCCCGGCGAGGAGGTCCTCGGCGAGCCGATCGACGCCACGCTCGGCGTCGTCGCGGTGAGCATCGGCGGCCTGATGGGGTTCGCCGCCGTCGCCGACCCCGTGCACGCCCTGATGGCCGGTCCGCCGCTGGCCCTGCTCGAACGCGCCGCGCAGCTGCCGCACTGGCGCCGGTCCGCGCAGCGCGACCTCAAGACCGGCCTGGCGAACGCCGTGCACTGGGACGGCCGGGCCCGCGCCGAACTCGCCAAGGCGCGCGGCAGCGGGCGGCCGATGGCCGTGCTGCTGCTCGACCTCGACCACTTCAAGCGGGTCAACGACGAGGTGGGGCACCTCGCCGGCGACTCCGCGCTCAGCGCCGTCGCGCTGCTGCTGTCCGGCACCGTGCGCGGGGGCGACCTCGTCGGCCGCTTCGGCGGCGAGGAGTTCGTCGTGCTGCTGCCCGACGCCGAACCCGCCGTGGCCCGCTCGGTCGCGCAGCGCCTGCGGCACGCCGTGGCCGACCTGGCCGTGCCGACGGTGGACACCAACGGCCGGGAGCACCTGCTCACCGGCCTCACCGTGAGCATCGGCGTGGCCACCACCCAGCGCTTCGGCTACGAACTCCCCGACCTGCTGGTGGCGGCCGACGCCGCGCTCCTGGCCGCCAAGGGCTGCGGCCGCAACCTCGTCGAGATGGCCTGACCCGAAGAGCGCGACGCGCCGGGCCTACCGCAGGCCGCTGTGGTCGGGCCCCGGGCGCTCGTCGCCCTCGAGGTCCTCGACCCGGTCGCCGGTCGTGTCCACCGCGCCGCCCTCCTGCGGTTCGAGCACGTCCACCTCCCGGGGCTCCACGTCGCGGTCCGACTCCGACAGCAGCGACCGGATGCCCGAGTTCAGCACCGCCAGCAGCGGCACCGCCAGCAGGGCGCCCGCGATCCCGCTGACGACCAGGCCGGTGGCGATCGCCAGCACCACGGACAGCGGGTGCAGCTTCACCGCCCGGCCCAGCAGCAGCGGCTGGAGCACGTGGCTCTCCAGCTGCATCACGCCGATCAGGATGGCCAGCACGATCAGCGCCGCCACCGGGCTCACCGCCACCAGCGCCACCAGGACCGCCACCGCGCCGGTGATCACCGCGCCGACGATCGGGATGAACGCGCCCAGGAACACCAGCGCCGACAGCGGCACCACCAGCGGCACGTCCACGATCCACAGGCCGATGCCCACGCCGACCGCGTCCACCACGGCCACCAGCGCGGTCGCCCGCACGTACGACACGAGCGAGGAGAACCCGCGCCGCCCGGCGACGTCCGCCCGGTCGCGCACGTCGCGCGGCACGATCCGGACCATGAACCGCCAGATCCCGTCGCCGTCGTGCAGGAAGAAGATGAGCGTGAACAGCGCCAGGATCAGGCCGGTCAGGATCTCGCCCAGGGTCGCCGCGGTGGTCAGCGCGCCCGACGTGATGTCGGCCTGGTTGTCCTGGATCGTCTTCACGACGTCGTCCACGTACTGCTGGAACTGCACGTCGCTCAGGTGCAGCGGGCCGTCGCGCAGCCAGACCCGGATCTGGTCGAGGCTCGCCCCGACCTGCTTCTGGAGGTCCGGCAGGCCCTTCGAGAACTCGCTGATGACGAACGTGAGCACGCCGCCCACCAGTGCCAGCCCGCCGACCAGCACCAGGCCGGTGGCCACCCCGCGCGGCACGCCCGAGCGGTTCAGCTGGGTCACCGCGGGCGACAGCAGCGCGGCCAGCAGCAGCGCGATGCCGACCGGGATGACGATGCTCGCCAGGAAGCCGATGACGTGGAACACCACGTACAGGGCGGCAACGACCGCCACGAACCGCCAGCTCAACGCCGCGCTCACGCGCAGGAGCCTGGGCACCCTGCTGTCGTCGAAACCGTTTCTGCCCTTGCCCGTCACTCGATCACCGTATCTCCGGTAGGCGGCGGTTGGGGGTAGACCGCGCGTCTGCGACGCAAACCACGAAACCCTGGCGCGACGTGCGGCCCGGGTGATCGGATCGGGGCGTGAGCGGAAGCCCGGACGACGCGGTGCGCGAGGCGTTCGCCGCCGGCCGCACCGTCCGGTTCGACACCGCGGCGCCCAGGCGGGAGCGGACCGTGCGCGGCGAGCTGCTGTCCGCGCTGCTCGCCGGCGGACCGCGCACCGCCGCCCTGCGGCTCGTCGGCGCGCACGTGGCCGGACCGTTCGCGCTGGAGGGCAGGCAGGTCGACCACGTCGTCGACTTCCTCGACTGCACCTTCGAGCGGCCGCCGGACCTGCGGATGTCCCGCATGGTGGGCCTGCGCATGCGGGGCTGCGCGGTGCCCGGCCTGCGCGGCCGCAACCTCCGCGTCGGCAGCGACCTGGTGCTGGAGGCCGGGTTCACCAGCGACGGCGTGGTCGACCTGACCGACGCCTCGGTCGACGGCACGTTCCGGTTGGCCGGCGCCGTGCTGCGCGCCGGGGGCGACCACGCCCTGCTCGCCGCCCGCATCCGGTTGTCGGGCTCGTTGCAGGCCATCGGCCTGCGCGCGGGCGGCGAGGTGCGGCTGCGCGGCGCGGACGTCGGCGGCAACGTGCACCTGGGCGGCGCGCGCCTGCTCAACGCCGGGCAGAACGCGCTGGACGCCACCGGCGTCACCATCGCGGGCACCTTGTTCTGCGACGCCGAGGGCGGCCGGTTCACCGCCGAGGGCCGCATCCTGCTCGACGGCGCCCGGGTCGGCGGCAGCGTCGTGTTCTCCGGCGCCCGACTGCGCGCCAGCGTCGTTGACCACCCCGTGCTCGTCATCCCGCGCGGCACCGCCGACGAGGCCGCCGCCCTGGTCGCCGACCGCCTGCGCGTCGACGGCAACGTGGAGCTGGACGACGGGTTCACCTCCTCCGGCACGGTCCGCCTGCCCAACGCGCTCATCGGCGGCTACCTGCGGCTGTCCGGCGCGGTGATCGGCCGCCGCGACCCCGCCGACGAGACCGACGACCCCGGCGGGGCCGGGGCCGTCCAGCGCATCCCGGTCGCCCTGCACGCCGACGGCCTCCAGGTGCGCGGCGACCTGGAGGCGCGGGCCGCGACCAGCGGCGGACCCCGCGGCCGCGGCACCCGCGACACCGCGTTCCAGGCCCACGGCCAGGTGCGGCTCGTCGACGCGCAGATCCGGGGCAGCGCCTCGCTGTCCGGCGCGCGGCTGCACGGGCCGGGCATCGACGTGCTGTTCGCCGACCGGCTGCGCGTCGGCGGCACCCTGTTCCTGCGCGACCTGCACGCCCTGGGTTCGCTGCGCCTCCAGAACGCGGAGATCGGCTCCACCCTCGACTGCTCCGGCGCCGCCCTGCTCTCCCCGCGCCGCCGCCCCGACGGCACGGTCAAGCCGTCGCTGGACGCCCGCGTCGCCACCATCGGCAAGGACCTCCTGTGCAGCCACGGCTTCACCGCCGCGGGCGGCGTGCGCGTCCGGCTGGCCGAGGTCGGCAAGATGGCCACGTTCGCGGGCGCGCGGCTCGGCGGTCCGGGCGCCGCCATCGCGCTCAACGCCTACGGCCTGACCACGCGGCAGCTCGTGCTGCGGCTCTCCGGGGCCGAGGCGCCGGTGGGCCGGGTGATCCTCACCAGGGTCGCCGCCGGCACCGTGCTCGACGGGCCGGGCCTGTGGGCCGCGACCGGCGGCGTGGACGTCGAGGACTTCACGTTCGCGTCGATCTCCTCCACCCCGCACGTCGACGTGGGCACCCGCCTGCGGTGGTTGCGCGGGGTGCAGCCGGACTTCGCGCCGGGGCCGTACGAGCAGCTGGCCGCCGTGTACCGGGACGGCGGAGAGGAGGAACTGGCGCAGCGCGTGCAGCTGGAGAAGCAGCGCCGGCGCTACTCCGAGCTGCACCTGGCCGGCCGGATCTGGGGCTCCCTCCAGCGCTGGACGGTCGGCTACGGCTACCGGCCGTGGCTCGCGATCGCCTGGCTCGCCGCGTTCGGGCTGTCCGGCGCGCTGTGGTTCCTGGGCCACGAGATGCCGAAGCTCAACGACGACGAGTCGCCGACGTGGAACCCCTGGCTGCTGGCGGTCGACCTGCTGATCCCGATCGTCGACCTCGGGCAGGACGGCAAGTGGAAGTTCAGCGGCGCGTCCCAGTGGATCTCCAGCGGGCTGATCGCGGTGGGCTGGATCCTCGCCTCCACCGCGGCGGCCGGCGCGACGCGCGTCCTCAAGCGAGGCTGATTACCCGCCGTCACGTGGTGCAACCCACTGTGCGCGTCACACGATCCGGCGAACCAGGCGCGGAACGAGTGCGAAGCCGGCTCGGCTGCCGGCAGTCTCTCGGCGTCGGCTTGATCGCTCCGATCACGTCGCCGACGAAATCCCAGCGCTTCTCGTGGAGGAACCAGCGATGTCGGCCGCAGACCAGCGAACGGGAACGGGGGCGAGCCGCGTTCGGCGGCTGCTCTCCCGTGCCCTGCTGGTCGCGGGCGGCGCGCTCGCCGGTACCGCCGCCGCCTGGGCGCTGTCCGCGGCCCCCGCGTCCGCGCAGACCCCGGTCGACCACGCTGACGCGGTCACCGGGATCTCGCAGGCCGCTGCGCCGCTGGGCGGTGCCCTGCCCGAGGTCGGGCTGACGCCGGTCGAGCAGACCCGCGTCGGCCAGGCCGTGCAGGACCTCGACGCCGCGCTGCGCAGCCCGCAGGTGCGGGAACCGCAGCCGCCCGACCTCGGCCGCGTCGCGGAGGAGATCCGCGGCGCCGTCGACCAGGTGGGCGTCCTGTTCCGGCAGCCGGTGCTGCCCCGGCTCGCGCCGACCGCCCCCGCGGCCGAGGCGCCCGCCGCGCAGCACCGGCAGCCCGTCACCGAGACCACCCCGACCACCACCGCCGTGCCGGTCACCGCCGGCACCCCGGTGGTGCACGGGGTGTTCGCGCAGTGGAGCCGCACGTGGCTCGACGCGCCCCGGCACGCCGTCGCCGCCGTGCCCACCGACAGCGGGTCCTCGTTCCCGGGCGACCCGTCCGGCCTCCCGTCGCTGCCGTTCGCGCCCCCCTCGGGCGTGCCGGCGCACTGCACCTGCGGTGGCGACGGCGCCGGTTCCGCCGGCGGTGGGAGCGGTCCGTTCGCGGCCGTCTCCACCTCCGCCCTCGACTCCGCCGTGGCCCGGGCTCTGCTCCCCGCCACCGAGCGGAACACCGTGATGCCGGGCAAGCAGCCCGGCATCACCCCCGACTGACCGAAGCGCGCGGTCCGCGGCAGCTCCCTTCGTCGAGCTGACCCCGGTAATCGACCGGCGCTTCCCCTCCACACGCTCCGCGGGGAACGGTCGAGACGCCGCGCACCCACCCCCTGATTCGGGTGGTCGTCCGCTCCGACGCGCTTGCCGCGTCCGACCACCCCTCACCTCCCGCAAGGGACACCGGAAGAAGGAGAAACCATGCACACCTGGGCCAAGCGCGGTCTCAAGACCGCACTTGTCACTGGTGGTCTGCTGATGCTCGGTACGGGCATCGCTTCAGCCCAGGAGAACGTCAACCCCGACGCTCCCCCGAACCCGCTCGACGCGAAGGTCCGCGTCCCGGTCGACGTCGACCACAACAACCTGGGCACCCCGGTCGGCAACCGCGACCTGCCGACCGTGCACCGCGAGATCGGCACGCCGAGCGTGTCGAGCACCCAGGCGGGCCGCCTCGCGGCCCCCGCCAACCCCCTGCTGCGCAGCCTCCACGAGCGCGCCCAGGGTGTCGAGACCTCGGGCCTGACCCGGGGCAACACCGCCGACGCCGACGTCGTCGTGCCGGTCAGCGTGTGCGGCAACGCCGTCGCCGCCGGCGGCGACGCCTACACCGAGGGCGACTGCGCCAAGTCCGTCGCCAGCACGGGCGACATCCGGACCGACGGTTCCTACGGCCCCCTCGCGGGCAACGTCGCCTCGGCCGCCGCCGCCGTCTCCCCGCAGGTCGACGGCAACGCCTTCGCCGTCCTGGCGAACGCCGAGACCCGCAGCACCACCGCGCAGGACGCCACCGCGGGCGGCGACGTCACCACGTCCGGCCGCAACGGCTCGCTGTCGGGCAACATCACGGCGGTCCAGGCCGCCTCCCCGGTCCAGGTGACCAACAACGCGTTCGCGGCGGGCGGCAACTCGCACAGCCGCTCGGCCTCGTCCAACGACGCCGCCGCCGCCGGCGTGCTGCGCACCGACGGCGACCGCAGCACCGGTGGCGGCAACGTCCTCGGCGTGCCGCTGGCCCCCGTGGTCGCGGTGAGCGGCAACGGTGTCGGCGCCGCCGGCAACGCGGACGCCCAGGCCGAGAACAGCGCGTCCGCCAAGGCGGGCGAGACCGAGGCCGTGCACGGCTACGTGAGGTGGGCCACCACCTCGGGCAACGACGGCACGCTCGCCGGCAACATGGTCCAGCCGTCCATGGCCGGCCCCGTGTCCACCGCGAACAACGCGCTCGCCGGCGTCGGCAACTCCAACGTCGACAGCGCGTCCGCCAACCGCTCCGCGGCCGGCGGCAACAGCATCACCGCCGGGCAGGACGCGGTGCTGTCGGGCAACTACGCCGACGTGCCGGTCGCCCTGCCCACCTCGTCCTCGGGCAACTCGCTGGCGGGCGTCGGCAACACCTCGTCCCGGCACACCAACGACGCCGACGCGACCGCGGGCGGCGACACGTTCACCAACGGCGACCGCTCGGTGCTGTCGGCGAACTCCGCGAACCTGCCCCCGGCGGGCGCGGTCGACCTGTGCGGCAACAGCGTCGCGGGCGGCGGCATCGCCGGCGCCGAGTGCGACAACGAGGTCACCGCCGACGCGGGCGGCTACAACGGTTCGACCGGCAACGACGCGGTCGGTTCCGGCAACATCGGCCAGGTGCCGCTCGGCGCGCCCGCCGAGGCGTTCGGCAACGGCATCGGCGCGGTCGGCACGTCGGCGGGCAACACCACCGAGCGCAAGACCGTCCGCTCCGGCGCGGTCGCGAACAGCACCGACGACAACGGCACCGTGTCGAGCAACGTCGTCTCCGCCCCCACCGCCATCGGCGGCCAGGTGTTCGGCAACTCGGGCGGCGCGGTCGCCAACCCGACGTCCCGCACCGACAGCGACACCGAGATCGACCTCGGCAACCCGCCCAAGGCCAACGGCAAGCACGGTTCCGTGTCCGGCAACATCGTCCACGTGCCCACCTCCAACCCCGCCCAGGTGTTCGGCGACTCGGTCGTCGGCGTGGGCAACGGCTCGTCGGACACGTCGAACAGGCTCGACTCCCGTTCGGGGGGTGCCGCCGTGACCACGGGTGACGAGGGCTCCCTCTCGGGCAACGTGCTGTCCGTGCCGCAGGCGTCCTCGCCGCAGGTGTTCGGCAGCGCGGTCGGCGCCGGCAGCAACGTGGAGTCGGAGAGCCGCAACGAGTTCGGCTCGTTCTCCGGTGGCGACGTCTACACCTCCGGTGACCGGGCGTCCCTGTCCGGCAACGGCGTCGGCGCGCAGCCGACCGTGCCGCTCCAGGTGTTCGGCGACGCGGTCTCGGCCGCGGGCAACGGCAAGTCCGAGGTGGACAGCGGCTCCGACCTGACCGCCGGTGGGCGCCACCTGTCCTCGGCCGAGGACAGCTCGTGGTCCGGCAACCTGCTCACCGCACCCCTCGGCGCGGAGCCGGCGGTGCACGGCGACTCGGTTTCCGCGGTCGGCATCGCGCAGACCGCCACCGACAGCGTGGTGGACAGCCGCTCCGGCGGGAGCACCGACACCACGGGCTCCGGCTACGGCAGTGCGCACGACCTGGAACTGCCCGGCCGGACCGCGGCCCGCCTCGTCGGCGTGCCGGTCGACGTGATGGGCGAGGCGAAGACCACCACCACGGACCGCAGCCGGATGCAGACCGGTGAGCAGCGCCACGAGCACGCGCGCAGCGCGGAGCAGGGCGTCCAGCTCCCGATCGGGATCGACAGCCTGATGGGCGCGACCGAGGTGCCGAGCCTGGACGCCCTGTCCCTGCTGCCCGACTCCCGGTGGGCGCTGCGCGTCTCCAGCCCGCACGAGGTGCGCGGCCTGCTGGTCCACGGCGTGTCGAAGGCCGGTTCCGTCGGCGGCGTGAGGACCGGTGGCCCGCAGCTCGGGCTGCCCGTCGAGCTCTCCGTGGTCACCCGCGAGCTGCCCCGGGTCGTCGAGGTCCTGCCCGGTGCGGCCGACGAGCGCTCCTTCGCCGGTCGGCTGCCGCTGCTCGACGGCACGGACCTGGGCGAGACCCGGGAGCTGCCGGCGCTGGTGGAGACCCTGCCGGTCGGGGCCTCCCTGCCGGCCGCCGGCCGCAGCCTGCCGACCCTGCCCGTGGCCGCCCCGATCGCCCTGCCGTTCGTCGTGCCGGTGCCGGGCATCGCCCAGCCGCGCACCGCGGCGCCGACCCTCCCGCCGGCGTCGCTGAGCGGTCTGGACGTCAACCCGCTCCAGGGCTTCGCCCTGCCGGGCCTGCCCGGCGCCGAGCGCACCCAGGCCCCGGCGCTGGCCGGCCTGGACGCGCTGACCGTGTTCGGCGCACTGGAGGACACCACCGTGCTGCCGCGCATCTGACGTAGTACGCCTCGCGCGCTTGGCCCTCGACACCTCCCGTGTCGGGGGCCAAGCCCTTGTCAGGGCTTCGCCGCACCCTCGAAGGTCGGGCGCAGGGCGTCGAGCATCGAGGCGAAGTCGTCCTCGGACACGATCGGCACCCCGTACGCCCGCGCCCGCCGTGCCTTGCCGGACAGCGTGAACGGGTCGGCGGCCACCAGCACCCGGGTCGACTTCGTCACCCAGCCCCGGCCGACCAGCCCGGCGGACGCCGCGCGGTCCAGCCACACGTCCCTCGGGACGAGCGTCTGCCCGGTGAACACCACCAGGTCGCCGCGGGCGAGCGCCACCGGCGCGTGGCCCGGCGACGTCGGCGCCGCCACACCCCGGCGCACCTCGGCCACCCCCCGACCCGGTCCCAGGTCCGGGAACGGCTCGACCCCCGCCGGCACCGGCAGCATCGTCGCGAACAACCGCGCCGTCGCGCGGGCGTCGTCCAGGGCGGAGTGCGCCGTCCCCGGGGCGATCCCGGCCGCCGCGCAGCACGCCGCCAGCGACCGCCGCCCACCGGCCAGCCGCATCGTGCACAACCCGCCGACCTCGACGTCCAGCCCGGCCCGGGCGAACTCCGCGCTCAGGAACCGCGCGTCGAACGCCAGGTTGTGCGCCACGACGACCCGCCCGGCCAACCGGCCCGCGAGCGCACCCGCCACCTCGGCGAACGTCGGCGCGTGCCACACGTCCGCCGCCCTGATCCGGTGCACGTGCTGCGGCCCCAGGTCACGACCGGGGTCGACCAGCGTGCACCACTCCCCGGTGATCCGCCCGGCCTCGTCGAGCTGCACCACCGCGACCTCGACGACCCGGTCCGACCGGCGCGCGGCGAACCCGGTCGTCTCCACGTCGACCACCGCGTAACCCATGACCGGCGCACCCTACCGACCCCGGTCAGGGCCGCAGCGCCCGCATCACCAGGCCCACCACCGAGTCGGCGTACTCACGCGTCAACGGCGCGCTCCGCAACAGCCACCGCTGGTACAGCGCCCCCAGCAACAACTCGGCCGCCGCCTCCAGGTCCGCGTCGGCGCGCACCTCACCGACCCGGCGGGCCACCCGCAGCCGCTCCTCCAGCACCACCCGCCGGGGCATCAGCAGCAGCGCCACCAGGTCCGCGCGCCCCTCGTGCACCAGGGCGCGGCACACCTGGTCGAACCGCCGGTCCTCCAACTCCACCACCGCGTCCCGCAGCTCGACCACCAGGTCGCCCACGAGGTCGTGCGTGATCACCGCGTCCGGCACGGCGGGCACCAGCTCGACGAACGCGTCGAACAGCAACGGGCCCTTGGCCGGCCACCACCGGTAGATCGTCTGCTTCCCGACCCCGGCCCGGGCCGCCACCGCCTCGATCGTCAACCGCGCGTACCCCACGGCCTCGACCAGCTCCAACGCGGCCACGAGGATGGCTCGCCTGGAACGGTCGCTGCGCCGCGCCGCGTCGGGTGGCATCCACCGATCGTAAGTGGAACCGCAGGTCCGGGGGGCGTGACGGGGCGAACTCGTGCCACCGGGGTCCCGACCGCCGCGGCCCCGGCGACCCCGGGCTGTTCTAGCCCTGGGCGAGGTCGGCGAAGCGGCTGTAGTGCAGCTGGTGCGCCACGGTGATGGTGGCCGTCGGCCCGGCGCGGTGCTTGGCGATGATCAGGTCCGCCTCGCCGGCGCGTGGGTCGTCGCGCTCCCACGCATCGGGGCGGTTGATCAGGATCACCATGTCCGCGTCCTGCTCCAGCGAACCGGACTCGCGCAGGTCGGACAGCTGGGGCCGCTTGTCGGTGCGCTGCTCGGGACCTCGGTTCAGCTGGCTGATCGCGATCACCGGGACCTCCAGCTCCTTGGCGATGAGCTTCAGGTTCCGGGAGAACTCGGAGACCTCCTGCTGGCGCGACTCGCTGCGCTTGCCCGACGACATCAGCTGGAGGTAGTCGACCACCACGAGCCGCAGGTCGTGCCGCTGCTTGAGCCGCCTGGCCTTGGCCCGGATCTCCATCATCGTCAGGTTCGGCGAGTCGTCCACGAACAGCGGCGCCTCGCTGATCTCGCTCATCCGCCGCGCCAACCGGGTCCAGTCGTCGTCGCTCATCTTGCCGCCGCGCATGTCGCCGAGCCGGATGCGCGCCTCGGCGGAGAGCATGCGCATCACGATCTCGGTGCGCGACATTTCGAGCGAGAAGATCGCGCTGGTCAGACCGTGCTTCACGGAGCAGGAACGGGCGAAATCCAATCCCAGGGTCGATTTCCCGACGCCGGGCCTGGCCGCGACGATGATCATCTGACCGGGGTGCAGGCCGTTGGTCAGCTCGTCCAGGTCGGCGAACCCCGTGGGGATGCCGAGCGACGAACCGCCGCGCGAGGCGATCGCGTCGATCTCGTCCATGGTCGGCTGGAGCAGTTCCTCCAGGACCACGTAGTCCTCGGTCGTGCGGCGCTCGGTGACCTCGTAGATGGCGGCCTGGGCGCGGTCGACGACCTCGTCGACGTCGGCCCCCTCGGCGCCGTTGTAGCCGAGCTGGACGATCCGGGTGCCCGCCTCCACCAGGCGGCGCAGCACGGCCTTCTCCGCCACGATCTCGGCGTAGTAGGAGGCGTTCGCGGCCGTCGGCACGGTGGCGATCAGGGTGTGCAGGTACGGTGCGCCGCCGACGCGCAGCAGCTCGCCCCGCCGCTCCAGCTCCGCCGAGACGGTGATGGGGTCGGCGGGCTCGCCCCGGCCGTAGAGGTCCAGCACGCAGTCGTACACGGCCTGGTGGGCGGGCCGGTAGAAGTCGTTGGGCGCGAGGACCTCGACCACGTCGGCGATCGCGTCCTTGCTCAGGAGCATTCCGCCCAGCACCGACTGCTCGGCGGCGAGGTCCTGCGGCGGCTGCCGTTCGAAGCCGGGCTCGGCCATGCCCCGGTCGTCCACCAGCGCCACCGTGCACTCACCCCAATCTGCTGCCGTTCGGATGTTCTACCCCGTCGGACCGACAAAAGCCGGTAACCGGCGCGCGGCGATTCAGCGACGCTAGAGCCACCCGGTTGGACCAGGCAAACGGGGTTGTGGACAACTCGGTGGACAGCTTGGGGATGGTTGGCCGAACCTGGCCACAGGGCTGGGGAAAGCTGTGGACAACTTGGGTACAAGTCGACCTGTGACAGAAGTTATGCCAGCTCAGGCCCTGTGGATGAATTTGTGGACAACCGGTTTGTCACAGCCTCGGCGTGTCGCGTGTTACCGCCTCTTCGGCGTGTCGCGCACACCCCGTCACACGAGTTGTCCACAGCCGAACGCACGAAGGCGCCGTGCGACCAGAACACCTGGTCGAACGGCGCCCCCGTGTGGAGAAACCCCTGGGATCAGCCCTGGGCCGCGACCTCGACGGCCAGCGCGACGGTGACCTCCGGGTGGAGCCGGACGTTCACCGAGTGCTTGCCGAGGGTCTTGATGTGGCCCGCCAGCTCGACGGCCCGCTTGTCCAGCGTGGGGCCGCCGGCCGCGCGCACGGCCGACACGACGTCGGACGAGGTGACGGAGCCGAACAGCTTCTTCGAGCCCGCCGCGGCCTTGGCCTTGAGCGTCACGGAGCCGAGGCCCTCCAGGGAGGACTTGATCTCCTTGGCGTGGTCCAGGTCGCGGACCCGACGGGTCTCCTGGGCACGGCGGATGACCTCGACCTGCTTGGCCGCGCCCTTGGTGGCGGCGATCGCCAGGCCGCGGGGCAGCAGGTAGTTGCGGCCGTAGCCGTCCTTGACCTCGACGATGTCGCCGGGGCCGCCGAGGCCGGTCACGTCAGCGGTGAGGATGAGCTTCACGATGCCGTCCCCTTTCTCAGCGAGCCGTCGAGGTGTAGGGCAGCAGCGCCATCTCGCGGGCGTTCTTGACGGCGACCGCGACGTCGCGCTGGTGCTGGGAGCAGTTGCCGGTCACCCGGCGGGCGCGGATCTTGCCCCGGTCCGAGATGTACTTCCGGAGCAGGGTGGTGTCCTTGTAGTCGATGAGGTTGGCGTTCTTGTCCTTGCAGAACGCGCAGACCTTCTTCTTGGGCTTGCGCACAGGCGGCTTGGCCATGTGTGGACTCCTGGTGTTACGCGGTGAAGTGTGGGTTGACCGGTGCGCGGTCTAGAAGGGGGGCTCGTCGGCGAAGCCGCCGGAGCCGGCCGGCGGGGCGGAACCCCACGGGTCGTCTGCCGGGGCGCCACCGCCACCGCCGCCGCGGGACTGACCGCCGCCGCCGCCGAAGCCGCCGCCGCCGTCACCCCTGCTCACCTTGTTGACCTTCGCGGTCGCGTAGCGCAGGGAGGGGCCGATCTCGTCGACCTCCAGCTCGATGACGGTGCGCTTCTCGCCTTCCTTCGTCTCGAAGGAACGCTGGCGAAGTCGCCCGGACACGAGCACGCGCGAGCCGCGGGTGAGCGATTCGGCCACGTTCTCCGCGACCTGCCGCCACACGTTGCACCGCAGGAACAGCGCCTCGCCGTCCTTCCACTCGCCGCTCGCCTTGTCGAAGGTGCGAGGCGTGGAGGCGACCGTGAAGCTCGCCACCGCGGCGCCGGACTGGGTGAAGCGCAGTTCGGGATCGGCGGTCAGGTTCCCGACCACCGTGATCGTCGTCTCGCCGGCCATGGTCGGAGGCTCCTAGACCCTGGCTGCCTTGGCGGCCTTCGCGGCGGCCTTGGCGTCGGCCCTGGCCGCGACCTTCGCCGCGGTCTTGGCGGCCCGGACGGGGTCGCGGCGCAGGACCTTGGTCCGGAGCACCGTCTCCTGGAGGCCGAGCTGGCGGTCGAGCTCCTTCACCGCGTCGGGAGTCGAGGTCAGGTCGAGGATGGCGTAGATGCCTTCCGCGTTCTTGTTGATCTCGAAGCTCAACCGGCGCTTGCCCCACACGTCGACCTTCTCGACGTTGCCACCCGTGGTGCGGATGACGTTGAGGAACGTGTCGAGGGACGGCGCGATCGTGCGCTCGTCGAGACTCGGGTCGAGGATGACCATCACTTCGTAATGACGCATGTGGACCACTCACCTCCTGTGGACTCGGCGGCCACGGACGTTCCGTGGCAGGAGGGTCTGTCGCGTCAGCAACCCGAAAAGGGTAACAAACCCCCGGACGGGTTCGTCCGGGGGTCTGTCCGGGCAGGTCGGGCTTCGCTCACAGCTTCCAGTTGTGGAGGTTCGCGAACGCCGCCTCGGTGATCCGGGTGCCCCTGTTGTGGTCCCCGTAGCCGTAGGCGTGCACCGCGTCGGCGCAGTACGTCGAGCAGCCGACGTGGTGGACGGGCGAGCCGCTCTGCCCGCCCGTGGTGTCCAGGTGGTAGGCGAGCTGGCGGGTGTGGACGGCGGAGATCGCGCTGGTGGTGGTCCACTGGGTGGCACTCGGCTTGTCCTGCGGGTAGCCGGCGCTGGTCACCGGGGTGCCGACGGTCGGCGTGGCGGCCCAGTTCATGCCGTACCAGCCGGTGGTGGTGCCGATCGTGCAGTCGAGCTTGAGGCCCGCGTAGTCGTACTCGACGCTCGCGTCCTGGACCCACCCGGTGACGCTGTAGACGGCGGACGTGCCGCAGCTGCCGTACGGCGAGGTGGCGCCGTTGCGGCCGGGGTGGACGGTGAAGGCGGTGTTCCAGCCGCCGGACGGGCCGCCGGAGTGCACGCAGTGGCCCGCGGTGGCGACGGCGTTCGCCGCGTACAGCCAGCCCGTGCACCAGCTCGTCGCCCCGTTGGGCTTGGTGTAGGTGAAGTAGACGTTGGCCCGCGCGGGGTAGACCGTGGTCGGGTTGACCCGGGTGCGCTCGTCCGGCGCGATGATCGACGCGGTCGACTGCTCGTCGGGGGCGACCACGCGCGGCCCGGCGCCGGTCACGGGGCGCACGCCGCGGGCGTCGGCGGGGTTCCCGGTGCCGGTGAACCCGGCCGAGGGCGGGTGCGCGGCCGGGACGGGCGTGCCGCCGACCCGCCCGTCGGCGGAGACCGGCGTGTCGCCGGGGAGGGCGGGCGCGGCGGGCGCCGCCGGGGCGACCACGGCGGTGAGCGCGGTGGCGAGCGCTGCCGCGAGGCAGAGGGACAGCGGCGCGGGCAGGGTTCGGCTGGTCATCGAGGTGCCCCTTCGGGGATCGCGGATGACGACCAGGTAACGCTCCCACTACCCAGAGTTGTCAGGTAGGGGACGAACGCGTGAAAGATTGACGGAGGGTCACGGCCGCCGGATGGGTGACCGCCCGGGAGTGAGCCGACCGGGAGTGAGCAGTCCGGGAGTGAGCCCGACCGGGGTCGCGCGGGCGCTCACGCCACCGCGCGGCGCAGCACCCAGGTCCGCACGAGCGCGCCGGTGACGCAGGACAGCAGCAGCACCGCGAGCAGCACGGGGGCCGCCACCCCGCCGCCCATCCGGCCGACGTCGGGCAGCGCCTGCGCGCGACCGGCGGTCTGCACGCCGTCCGCGTCGCCGGTGCCGGGCAGCCCGTGACCGGGCCGGTAGCCGCTCACGCCGCCGCCGTAGCGCACGCCGGGGGACGGCGAGTACTGGCCGGGCACCGCGAACGGCAGGGCGCCGTAGCCGAACAGCGGCACGCGGCCGAAGTTGCCGCCCCAGGGGTTCGAGCCGTACAGCGGCAGGTCGATCGCGCCGACCCCGCCGACCGGCGTGAACGGGCTCTGGGCGCCACCGGGCGTCGCGCCGGGCGTGCCGGTGGCGGGCGTGGTCCCGGGCTGACCGGTGGGCGGCGGCGTGCCGGGGTTGGGCTGGGGCTTCGTGCCGGGCGCGCCGGGCACGGCCTGCTCCACGGCCTTCTGCGAGGCGTCGGCCAGTGCCTTCGACCCGTCCTGGACGGGGGCGGCGGCGGCGTTGACGCCCTCGACGGTGACGCCGCACAACCCGGCCAGGGTCTTCTGCACCTGGCCGGTGAGCGTGGTGATGATCGGCCCGAGCAGCGGCAGCCCGTCCAGCTCGGCGTTCACCCTGTTCGCGATCTCGCCGCCGGTGATGACGCCCTTGCCGGTGGGGATCGCGCCGATCGGGATGGGCGGCATCGCCTCGAACGCCTTCCGGAACGGCTCCGCGAGCGGCGGACCCAGCAGCGGGACGGCCCTGACCAGGTCGACCACGGGGCCGAGCACCGCGCCGGGGCTCAGTGCGACCGGCGTGCCCGGCGCTCCCCGGACGGTGGTCGCGCAACTGCCGACGACCACCGGTTCGGCGGCCCGCGCCGTGGCCGCGCCGCCGAACGCGCCCGCCGTGCCGACCAGGAACACCACGGCGGACGCGACCGAGAGCCGGGTGAGCCGGGTCCGCATGGTGGGCCTCCTCAGACGTGCGGCACACGTTTCCTACTTACAAGTAACGAGCGTAGGCGCAGATGGTGACGTGAGTCATCCCCCTCGGGCGACAAATTCCACATCGGCGGCCGGCGTCGGGGCGTTGCACGTCCCGACTACCCTGCACAGCTATGCGCATCGGGGCCCACGTCCGAGACGACGACCCGCTCGGCGCCGCCGCCGATCGCGGAGCCGAGGTCGTCCAGTTCTTCCTGGCCGACCCCCAGGGGTGGAAGGCGCCGAAGCCGCACCCGCAGACGGACGGCCTGCTGGCCTCCGACCTGGACGTCTTCGTCCACGCGCCCTACCTGGCGAACGTCGCCTCGCTCAACAACAAGATCCGCATCCCGTCCCGCAAGATCGTGCTCCAGCACGCCGAGGCCGCCGCGAAGGTCGGCGCCAAGGGGCTGATCGTGCACGGCGGCCACGTCACCAGGGGCGACGACCCGATGGAGGGCGTCGCCAACTGGCGGAAGATGTTCGAGCGGCAGGCCGAGAAGGGCGGGTTCGCGGTCCCGATCCTGATCGAGAACACCGCGGGCGGCGACAACGCCATGGCCCGCACGTTCGACATGCTCGCCAGGCTGTGGGACGCGGTCGGCGAGTTCGACGCCGGGTTCTGCCTGGACACCTGCCACGCGTTCGCCTCCGGCGAGGACCTGGTGGGCATCGTGGACCGGGTCAAGGCCATCACCGGCCGCATCGACCTCGTGCACCTCAACAGCTCGCGCGACGAGTTCGGCTCGGCCCGCGACCGGCACGCCAACATCGCGTCCGGCACGATCGACCCCGACCAGCTGGTCGCGGTGGCCGGCGCCGCCGGCTCGCCCGTGCTGGTCGAGACACCCGACGAGGGGCAAGCCGAGGACATCGCGTTCCTCCGCGAGCACCTGGGCCGATGAGCGTGACACGGGAGGCGGTGGCCGTGCCGGGTGGCGCGAGCGCCACGCCGGGGGCGTCCCGCTTCGGGCGCGTCGGGCTGGCCGTCGTCGTCCTCCTGTGCGGGCTGACGATGTTCGCCGGCTTCCTGAACAAGGACCGGTGCACCGGCCCGGAGTTCGACCAGTGGGGCCGCAGCGCGCCGGACTACGAGGAGCGCAACAAGGCCGAGGTCTGCTACTCCGACGTCCAGCACCTGTGGATCGGGCGCGACGTCGACCGGCACGTCTTCCCGTACGTCCACGGCAGCATCAACAGCAAGGGCGTGCTGGTCGGAGGTGTGGTCGAGTACCCGGTGCTGACCGGCCTGCTGATCTGGGCGGGTGCGATCTTCGCGCACACCGACGCCGCCTTCCTGCTGTTCTCGGCGCTGCTGATGGCCCCGTTCGGGCTCGCCGCCGGGTACCTGCTCGGCAAGCTCAGCCGGTGGCGGGCCCTGGTGTGGGCGATCGGCCCGCCGGTGGTGCTCTACGCGTTCCACAACTGGGACCTGCCGGTCGTGTTCTGCGCGGTCGCGGCGGTCTACGTGGTGCACCGGGGGTGGGGCGAGCGGGAGCGGCCCCTGGTGCAGCGGGCCGTCGTGGCGTCCGTGCTGCTCGGCATCGGGTTCGCGTTCAAGATCTACCCGGCGATCTTCGTGCTGCCGCTGTGCCTGTACGTGCTGACCGGCGGACCGGGCGGACGCGCCCTGCCGCGCGGGCGGTCCTGGGACTGGGCGGGCGCGGTGAAGGTCGCGCTGGCGTCCGTCGTCACGGTGGTGCTGATCAACCTGCCGTTCGCCGTGGTCGGCCTGGAGGGCTGGAAGGCGTCGTTCGCGTTCCAGGGCCTCCGCCGCGTCGACATCACGACGAACTCGATCTGGTTCTGGGCGATGCGGCCGTTCATGGCGGACGACGACATGCAGTCGCTCGTGTCGGTGCTGTCGCCGGTCGGCATCCTCGCCTCGTTCGCCCTGGCCTGCTGGATCGGCTGGCGGCGGTACCAGGCGGAGGGCACCTACCCGTGGGTGCCGGTGTCGGCGGCCATGCTGTGCGGCTTCCTGCTGCTGCACAAGGTCCACTCGCCGCAGTACACGCTGTGGCTGGTGCCGATGTTCGTGCTGCTGCGGGTGCGCTGGGGCTGGATCGCCTCGTACTTCGTGGCGGACCTGGCGATGGGCATCGGCATCTTCCGCTGGTACTACGCGATCGAGTTCGCCCAGCCGTCCGGTATCTACGACGGGTTCTCGGCGCAGGCGGTGGTGATCGGCGTGTGGGGCCGGGCGGCACTGCTGGTGGCGCTGTTCCTGGTGTTCCTCAGGTCCGAGGTGACCTTCCGGGACGGCCGCGTCGCCCGGTCGCGCGGAACGCTGCCGGCGGAGCGCTAGGCCGGACATCCCGGCACGGGGTGCGGGACGGGCAGCGCGCCCGGCAGGGCGGACACCGCCGGCACTCCCGGCCCGACGACCGCGCACGTCAGGACGAGGTCGTCGGACGCACCGGACCCGGCGGCGGTCGCGGCCACCGCCCACCGCCCACGCGGCGAGTCCGCCCCGGCCCGGCCTGCCGGGGGAACACCCGGGGCGCGGGCGATCAGGCGGAGGACGTCGTCCCCACCGGTTCCGCCTCGACCGGCCGCCGCTTGCCGAACCGCAGCGCGAACCGGTCCGGCGCGCCGTCGAACACGCCGCCCGCCGGGTCGTCGTCGCCCGCCTGGCGCACCTTGTCCAGGTCCGGCCGGTAGATCTCGCGCACGATGAGCACGCACAGCACCACCACGGCGACGTCGCGCGCCACGACCGCGCCCAGGAACCAGTCGATCGGCAGGCCCTTGTTCTCCACGCCCAGGTAGAACATCATCCGGGGCACCCACACCAGCGCGTCGATCGTCATCCACGCCAGCAGCAGCTTCCACCTGGGCAGCGCCAGCACGGCCAGCGGCACGAGCCAGAGCGAGTACTGAGGGCTCCACACCTTGTTGGTCAGCAGGAACGCCGCCACCACCAGGAACGCCAGCTGCGCGAACCTCGGCCGCCGGGGTGCGGACAGCGCCACGAACCCGATCGCCGCGCAGCACAGCAGGAACAGCACGGCGGACACGGTGTTGAGCACCTCGGGGGCCTGGCCCTGCGTCAACCCCGGGTCGAAGCCCTGCCAGCCGGTCCACTGGGCGACCACGTTGTAGAGCGAGTCGGGGTCCACGCCGCGCTCGGTGTTGAGCCGGAAGAACTCGCGCCACCCGTCGGGGTAGGCCAGGGCGATGGGCGCGTTCACCGCCGCCCACGTCGCGAACGTCGCGGCGACCGTGGTGAACCCGGACTTCAGCTTCCCGGACCGCCAGCACAGCAGCAGCAGCGGCCCGAGCAGGAACAGCGGGTACAGCTTCGCCGCGCCGCCGAGTCCCAGCAGCAGACCGGCGAGCAGCGGTTTCTTCCGCGCCCAGGCGAGCATGCCCGCCGTGGCGAACGCGGTGGCCAGGGTGTCGAAGTTGGTGAACGCGTGCACGACCACCAGCGGCGACACCGCCACCAGGACCGCGTCGTACGGCCGTCTGCGCGCCAGCTGCGCCACCGCGTACGCCGTGACCAGCCACGCCAGGGCCAGCCACAGCGCGGTGATGTCGAAGTACACGATCACGGTCATCGGCGACGGCAGCCAGCCGGACGCCGCGATCTCCGTCCAGCCCTGCGCCATCCGGGCGTTGAGCAGCATGAACATGCCGGTCAGCACCGGGTACTCCATGTACCGCACGTGTGCCGTCGGCTTGCCCTCGTCGTCGACCCACGACGTCTTGTACGGGAACGTGTCGACCCGGTCGAGCCGCTCGGCCGTGTAGAGCGGCACGGTGTCGGAGTAGCACATGGCGACGAACTGCCTGCTGCCCCGCCAGTCGAGCTGCACCACGCCGTTGTCGTCGACGTACTGCTGGACGCACGGCGACTTCTGGAACCACGCCAGCGCCAGCGTGACCACGGCGAACAGCAGCACGACCCGCAGCGGGGTCCAGAACCACTGCCTGCCCACCGAGGCGTGCCTGCCGACCGGCCCGCCGAGCGGTCTGCTGGCCGCTCGGGCGAGCGGCTCGGTCCACGTCGGGTTGACCCGTTCCTCGGGGCCGAGGGAGTCGGTGTCGTCGGCGTTCGCCTGGGCGCCGTCGGGGTTCGCCTGCGAGTGCTGCGAAGGGCTGGCCACGGGGACGGATGCTACGGGTACGGGTCGGCGGAGGTTGTGAGGTCGGGGAAGGTCGGCGGCCGGGGGCCGGGGGCCGGAAGCGCGGAAGGGTCCGGAAGCGCGGAAGGGCCCGGCGGGGACGCCGGACCCTTCCGTCACGCGGTGCGACCCGCTCAGCCGCTCGGCGGTGCGCCGCCCCCGCCGATGGGGTCGGGTTCCGGCTCCTGCGACGTCGTCGTGCACAGCGGCGGACGGCACGGACCACCGGTCCGGGTCGTGGTCGTCGTGGTCGTCGGCGTCGTCGTGGTCGGCTTGTCCTGCGACGGCGGCCGGTCGTCGTCCCGCTTCTCGGTCGTCGTCGTGGGGGTCGTCGTCGTGGTCGTCGTGGTGATCTTCGGTTCCTCGAACTGGCCGATGGGGTTCGGCCTCGGGAACTTCTCCATGGGCGCGCCGTTGAGGGCCTTGTCCATGAAGCGCTTCCAGATCTGACCGGGCACGCCGCTGCCGTAGATGTCGGTGCGGCCGTTGGGCTCCTTCAGCGCGATGTTGCCCGCGTCGGTGCCCAGCCACACGCTCGCCGCGAGCGTCGGGGTGTAGCCCGCCATCCACGCCTTCGCGTTCTCCGTGCTGCCCTGGAGCTCGTGCGTGCCCGTCTTGCCGGCGCACTCGCGACCGCCCGCGCAGGCGATCTTGCCGGTCGGGATGCCCTTGAGCACGTCGGTGACGTTGTCCGCGATGTCCTGGCTCTTCTTCGGGTCCGGGTCGAAGGCCGGGCGGGACTCGTCGATCCGCTGGTAGACGGGCTGGTCCTCGGTGTTCACGATCTTCGTGATGAAGAACGGCTCGTGGTACACGCCGCGCGCCGCGAACGTCGCGTACGCCGTGGTGATGTCGAACGGCCGGACCAGGGTCTGGCCACCACCGATGGAGATGTTGCCGTCCGGCGCGGTGCCGCCCTCGCCGACGAGCAGCTTGGTGGTCGTGTCGCCGATGGTGACCTCGCGCGGGATGCCGGCCTGGTGGGCCGCCTCGGCGACCTTGCCCGTGCCGAGCTTGAGGGCCATGTCGAAGAAGACGGTGTTGACCGACTTCACCATGGCCTCGCGCACGGTGCACTGCTTGGGCACCCGGCAGGCCACGCCGGGGGAGTTCTTCACCGAGTTGGCGCCGGTGCGGCCGGGGAACTCGCGCGGCGAGCTGCCGTCGTACACCTCGCCCGCGCCCTCGCCGGCCTGGAGGGCCGCCACGAAGTCGAACGGCTTGAACGACGACCCCGGCTCCTGGAGCGTGCCGGTCTGGTAGTCGATGCCGCCGCCGTCCGCGCCGCCCCAGTACGCCTTGACGGCGCCGGTGGCCGGGTCGATGGCCGACATCGAGGTCCGCAGCTCCGGGTTCTGGCCCCGCATGACCTCGTCCACCGCCTGCTCGGCCGCGGCCTGCATGGCCGGGTCGATGGTGGTGTGGACGGTGCCGCCGATGCTCTGGAGCTTCTCCAGGTCCCAGTCGACCTTCTCGCTGGACATCTCGTTCAGGATCTGCTGGCGGATGTGCAGGCGGGCGCCGGTCAGGCCGCCCTGCTCGGCCTGCTCGACGATCACCGGGAACTGCTCGGTGTCCCGGTACTCCTGGGTGATCCAGTTCATCTCCAGCAGCCGGCGCATCACGTAGTCCCAGCGCTCCGCCGTGTAGGCGGCCTGCTCGGACCGGCTCGGGTTCTGGATCATGCCCGCCAGCAGCGCGGCCTGCGAGTGGGTGACCTGCTGGAGGTCGTCGATGCCGAAGTACGCCTTGGCCGCGGTCTTGATGCCGTAGGCGCCCTTGCCGAAGTAGATCGTGTTCAGGTACGCCGTCAGGATGTCCTTCTTGTCCTGCTGCTCGGACATCTTGTAGGCGGTGACCATCTCGTTGAACTTGCGGGTGATGGTCCCGTCTTCCTTGCCGGTGGCCTTCTTCACGTACTGCTGGGTCAGGCCCGAGCCGCCGGAGTCGCCGCCGGTCACCTGGTAGTAGACCGCGCGGGCGATGGCCGTCATGTCGAAGCCGAGGTTCGTCTCGAACGTCGGGTCCTCGGCCGCGAACACGGCCTGCTTGATGGAGTCCGGCAGGTCCTCGTACTTGATCATCGTGCGGTTGGCCTCACCGCTCGCGATCCGGACCATCTCCGAGCCGTCCGAGTAGCGGATCGAGATCGCCTTGCCCTGCTGGGCGGCGATCTCCTCCGGGATCGGCACCTCGACCACCTGGTAGGCGATCGCGAAGGCGACCACCGGGGCGAGCATCATCAGGCCGAGCGCCACGTAGGTGGTGCGGCGCACGCGGCGCCAGATCCTCTTCCGGCGCACGACGCGGGCCTCCGCCTCGGTCAGCTCCTCGTCGTACTCGTCGTCGTAGAACGGCTCGACCTCGACCTCGTCCTCGCGGTGCGTGAGGAGCTGGGGCTCGCGCGGCGTGCTCTGCTGCACGGGCGGCAGGAGGTCGGTCGGCTCCTCGCCGGGGCGGCGCTCCGGACCGGGACCACCGGGGCGGCGCGGTCCGCCGGGGCCGCCGACGGGCGGTCGTCCGCCGGGACCGACGGGGGCGCCGGGCCCGACCGGGCCACCGGGACGCCGCACGCCGCCGGGGGGCGTCGAGGGTCGCTGGGGCGGGCCGCCGGGCACGCTGCCGGCCGCCGCGCCGGGACCGGCCGGACCGCCGGGCCTGCCACCGGGCGCGCCGGGACGGCCGTTGCCGGGCGCGCCGGGGATGCCTCCGGGTGCTCCGGGGCCGTTGGGGCGACGTGGGGGCTGGGCGCCGCGGGGGATGCCTCCCGAGGGGATGCCACCCGAGGGCATTCCACCCGGAGGGGTTCCGCCGGGAGGCGGACCGCCCGGCGCACCTCCGGCCGGCGGACCGCCGCCGGGGCGGGAGAAGCCGCCCGGTGGGGTGCCGTGCCGCGGGGCGTCGGGGCGCGCGAAACCACCTGGCGGGGTGTTCGGACGCTCCGGCTGATTCCCGGCGCCACGCCGAGGTGGCTGCACGCCGCCGTCCGGGTCCTCCCCGGTCGGCCACTGCGGCTCCCCGCCACGTTGCCTGTCGTCATGCTGGTCGTTCACGAAATGGCCTCCAAGACCGGCGTGCGGGCGCACGCGGTTCGGTGGTCGTACGCCGCAGGTCCTCGGTGGAACTGCGTCCGCGGTCGGAGCGGGTTCACTCCGCCGCGGTCCTCCTGCGCGGCTTGCGAGAGTTCAGGCCACGCGTTCCCAGGACGTATGACTGCACCAGGTGGTTCCAACTACATGTGCGGCAGACCTCGACGACGTACACGGTGAACTCCTCGAAGAGGGTCGCCATCCGCGTGAGCTCCTCGGCGGTGCGCGCGGACCCGGCCGCGTGCTTGAGCTCGTCGCCGTAGACCCAGGACACGTGGGTGAGCGGTTCCTTGCGGCACACCGGGCAGGTCACGTCGCTCGGTCGGCCGTGGAACTTCGCAGCTCGCAGCAGGTACGGGCTCGCGTCGCACACCTCCATCGTGCCCACTCGGCCCGCGTAGACCTCCGCCAGCAGCGCACGGCGCTGCAGCGCGTAGTCCACGACCTGGCGTTGGGTCGACACGCGACCAGAGTACGTGGCGCCCCCGACCGTTCGATGGGCCGTTCAGGGCAGCGCGCCGAAGGCAGGGGTCGCTGTGTGCCACGCGACACCGGGAATGCGCGCGCGGATGTATCGCGCCGATATACTCGCCACACCCATCGGCGTACGGGCAGGGCTCATCGGGCGGGGAGGTGCCGGTGCTGGAGTTCGCGATCCTCGGGCTGCTGCACGAGGCGCCCATGCACGGCTACGAGCTGCGCAAGCGCCTGCACGAGCTGCTGGGGGCGTTCCGGGCGTTCTCCTACGGGACGCTGTACCCCACGCTGCGCAAGTTGCAACGTGGCGGGCTCATCGTCGAGGAAGTGCCCGAGGCGGACTCCGTCCGCTGGGGGCGCCGGGCGCGCAAGGTCTACAAGCTCACCGCGGAGGGCAAGGAGAGGTTCGCCGACCTGCTGGCCAACGCCGGTCCCCAGACGTGGGACGACGACTCGTTCGGCGTCCACCTGGCGTTCTTCTCCCGCACCCCCGCCGACATCAGGATGCGCATCCTCGAAGGCCGCCGCAGGCGGGTCGAGGAGCGCCGCGAGGGGCTGCGCACCTCATTATCGGCGACCAGTGAGCGGATCGACCGCTACACGCGGGAGCTGCACCGGCTCGGGCTGGAGAGCTCCGAGCGCGAGGTGCGGTGGTTGAACGAGCTGATCGCGACCGAACAGGCCGAACAGCGCGAGCGGGACGAATGAACCAAGCAGAACAAGAAGGAGGACTCGGCATGGGCGACAACCGCCGCACCGTTCGAGTGGCCATCGTCGGGGTCGGCAACTGCGCGGCGTCGCTGGTGCAGGGTGTCCACTACTACCGCGACGCCGACCCGAACACCAAGGTGCCGGGTCTCATGCACGTCCGGTTCGGCGACTACCACGTCCGCGACGTCGAGTTCGTCGCCGCGTTCGACGTGGACGCCAAGAAGGTCGGCACGGACCTGTCCGAGGCCATCGGCGCCAGCGAGAACAACACGATCAAGATCGCCGACGTTCCGCCGCTCGGCGTCACCGTGCAGCGCGGGCCCACGCTCGACGGGCTCGGCCGGTTCTACCGGGAGACCATCGAGGAGTCCGACGAGCAGCCGGTGGACGTCGTCGCGGCGCTGCGCGAGGCCGAGGTCGACGTGCTGGTCTCCTACCTGCCGGTGGGCTCGGAGGACGCGGACCGGTTCTACGCGCAGGCCGCCATCGACGCGGGCGTGGCGTTCGTCAACGCGCTGCCGGTGTTCATCGCCTCCGACCCGGAGTGGGCGGAGAAGTTCCGCGCCGCGGGCGTGCCGATCGTCGGCGACGACATCAAGTCCCAGGTCGGCGCCACCATCACGCACCGCGTGCTGGCGAGGCTGTTCGAGGACCGGGGCGTCCAGCTCGACCGCACCATGCAGCTGAACGTGGGCGGCAACATGGACTTCCTCAACATGAAGGAACTGGAGCGCCTGGAGTCCAAGAAGGTCTCCAAGACCCAGGCCGTCACCTCGCAGGTCGACCGCGACATGGGCAAGCGCAACGTCCACATCGGCCCGTCGGACTACGTGTCCTGGCTGGACGACCGCAAGTGGGCGTACGTGCGGCTGGAGGGTCGCGCGTTCGGCGACGTGCCGCTGAACCTGGAGTACAAGCTGGAGGTCTGGGACTCCCCGAACTCCGCGGGCATCATCATCGACGCGGTGCGCGCCGCGAAGATCGCCCTCGACCGGGGCATCGGCGGCCCGATCCTGTCGGCGTCGTCGTACTTCATGAAGTCCCCGCCGGAGCAGTACTCGGACTCCGCGGCGCACGAGGCCGTCGAGGCGTTCATCCGCGGCGACGTGGAGCGCTGACGCACTTCGTGACCGGTGGCCTCCCCGCGCGGGGAGGCCACCGGTCCCCGGGGGCCGGCCGTGGACCGCTCAGCCGTGGGCGACGACCTGCCCGACGTGGGTGGCCGGGTGCGTCGCCCCGTTCTGGAGCAGCACGCGGCCCGCGGGCCAGGCCAGTTCCCGGGTCGCGGTGGTGTCCGGTGGTGTGACCAGCAGCCTGCGCACCTCCCAGCCGTCGGGCTGCGGCGCGTAGGTCAGCGTGGCCGCCGCCTTCCCCCGCGGGCGCAGGGTCAGCGCGGGGGAGTCGGCGCCCTGCCTGCGCACGACGTCCCAGCCGAGCCCGTCCGCGCCGTCCAGCCGCACGCCGGGGTAGCCCGCCAGGGTGCACTCGGCCGTGCCGCGGTTGGTGAACACGATCAGCAGCACCTGCCGACCGTCCTCCGCCGGCGACCCCGGACCGGTGGACACCTCCAGGTCCGCGCACTTCCCGGCGGCCTTCCGGGCGCTGCTCGTCCTGTTCGCGCCCTTGGTGCTCTTGACCGTGGTCGACCCGCCCTTCGCCCTCGAGTTCGACGAGCAGCCCACCAGCGCCGTCGCCGCGACCAGTGCGGCCAGCACCGCCGCCGTCCCGCGCACCCACGTCCCGCTCACGCGTCCCCCTGTTCCCCGTCGACCGGATCACGGAGTAGGACGCGACCACCACCCTGCGGGCACATCGGTGTGGCGCGGATCACGCCTCTCGCCTCACCTCTTGCCGAGGCGCAGCGACTGCCAGGACCCGTCGGCGGTCCACCCGCCGTCCACGGGCAGCGCGACCCCGTTGACGAACCCGCTCCGCGCGGGGTCGGCGAGGAACGACACGGCCTGCGCGATGTCGTCCGGGGAGGCGAAGCGGCCCATCGGCACGTGGTCGGTGATGTCCTGGTCGGAGTAGTGCCCGCCGGCCTGGTCCGCGACGTCCATCTCGGTCTTCACCCAGCCGGGGCACACCGCGTTGACCCGCACACCCCGGCCGCCCCACTCGACGGCGAGCGTGCGCGTCATCCCGATCAGCCCGTGCTTGGTCGTGTTGTAGGCCGCCCGGTCCGCCACGCCGCGCAGCCCGGCGACGGACGCGATGTTGACCACCGACCCGCTGTTCCGCGCCAGCATCACCCGTCCGAGCGCCTGCGTGAGCAGGAACGGCCCGGTGAGGTTCACCGCCAGCATCCGCTGCCAGTCCTCCAGCGGCACGTCCTCGAACGGCGCGATCCCCGAGATGCCCGCGTTGTTGACCAGCACGTCGACCCGACCGCCGACCCGGTCGGCGACCCGGGCCACGTCGTCGGGCGACGTCACGTCCCCCACCACCCCGCCGGGGGTCTCCCGCAGGTCGAACCCGACGACCTCGTACCCGTCCGCCCGCAACACCGCCGCCACCCGGGCCCCGATCCCCTGAGCCGCCCCGGTCACCACCGCTACCCGTTGGTCCATGGGGTGAACGCTAGGACCGCGGCACCCCCAGCGCGCCCGGCAGGTCTTCGATCCCGTGCAGCACCGTCACCTCCGCCAGCACCTCCGGGGCGGGCGGAAAGTGGGGGTTCGGCACCGCGTACACCGCCATCCCGGCGGCCAGGGCGGCGCGCAGGCCGTTCGTCGAGTCCTCCACGGCGGCGCTGCGGGTCGGTTCCACGCCGAGCCCCGCGCACGCCAGCAGGTACACGTCCGGTGCGGGTTTGCCCGCGCCCGCCGCCTCGCTGGACACCACCACGGGCACGACCCCGGTCAGGTCCGTCGCGCGCAGGAACGCCTCGATCAGGCTCGGCGGCGACGAGCTGGCGATGGCCACGGGCCACCTCGCGGCGACGGCGCGCACCACGTCCACGGCGTGCGGCAGGACCGGGGGACCGGCCTCGTAGCGGCGGTCCATCTCGGCGATCACGCCGGCCGCCGCGTCCTCCGGGGACAGCCGGACGCCGACCTCCTCGACCAGGTAGGCGCCCCACTCGGGGGTGCTCATGCCCTGCATCGCCCGCGTCGCCGCCGGGGTCCACGTGCCGCCGTGCGCCGTCGCGAACGCCCGCCTCACCTCGTCCCACACGGTCTCGGAGTCCACGAGCACGCCGTCCAGGTCGAACACCACCGCATCCACACCGCCGACCGTAGTGCGAGCGCGGCCGCTCCACCGCGCCGACCGGATGTCGGGGCGGCCCGTCGACGCCGTGCCGGCCGCCGGGGAACTCGTGGGTTAACAACCGGTGAACGCCGGCCTACGGTCGGTTGGTCCCGGATCGACCGTAGGAGGCGCACGAGTGAGACACCTGCCCCTGCTCGCCAACCACTCCCCCGGTCGCGCGGCGGTGACCTGCCGGTACCGCTGCGGCGACGCGTGCTTCCACGACGTGCCCAACACCTCGGGCAACCCGTACTTCGGCGACCTGCTCGACCGCCGGAGCGCCATCAAGGCCGGTGTCGTCCTCGGCGCCGCCCTCACCGCGACGAGCGCGACGGTCGCCGCCGACGCCGCGCCCGCCGCCGACGGGACCGGGGCCGAGCGGCACCCCGCCCGCGGCCTGGACTTCCGGCCGGTCGAGCCCAACACCCTCGACGCCGTCGTCGTCCCCGAGGGGTACCGCCAGGCCGTCGTCATCCGCTGGGGCGACCCGCTGTTCCCGGACGCGCCGGCGTTCGACTTCGACCGCCAGACCGCCGCCGCGCAGGCCCGCCAGTTCGGCTACAACTGCGACTTCGCCGCGCTGCTGCCGCTCGACCCGACCGGTCGGACGAACCTGCTGGTCACCAACCACGAGTACACCGGCGAGCCGTTCATGTTCCGCGGTTACGACGAGGCGAACCCGACCCGTGGACAGGTCGAGGTCGCGTGGGCCGCGCACGGCCTGTCCGTGCTCCGCGTCGACCAGGACCGCGACGGCCGCCTCACCCCGCGGTTCTCCCCGCGCAACCGCCGCATCACCGCCACCACGCCGTTCGAGCTGCGGGGTCCCGCAGCCGGCTCGGACCTGCTCAAGACCGGCGCCGACCCGACCGGCACGCGCGTCCTCGGCACCCTCAACAACTGCGCGGGCGGCGTCACGCCGTGGGGCACGGTCCTGTCCGGCGAGGAGAACTTCAACCAGTACTTCGCGGCCACCGGCGACCCCCGCGAAACCCGCTACGGCATCAAGGACAACCCGACCACCCGCAAGTGGGAGCGCTTCGACGAGCGCTTCGACCTCGCCCGGGAGCCCAACGAGGCGAACCGCTTCGGCTGGGTCGTCGAGCTCGACCCGCACGACCCGGACTCCACGCCGGTCAAGCACACCGCGCTCGGCCGCTTCAAGCACGAGTGCGCCAACATCCGCATCGCCGGCGACGGCCGCGTGGTCGCCTACTCCGGCGACGACGAGCGCTTCGAGTACATCTACAAGTTCATCTCCCGGAAGAAGGTGCGGCGCGGCGGCGGCAGGTCCGTCCGCCGGCACAACATGACCCTCCTCGACGAGGGCACGCTCTACGTCGCCCGCTTCACCGGTGACAGCCCGCCGGCCGAGATCGACGGCTCCGGCAGGCTCCCGTCCGACGGCCGGTTCGACGGGCGCGGCGAGTGGGTGCCGCTGGCGAGCGGCACCAGGTCGTTCGTGCCCGGCATGACCGCCGAGGAGGTCTACGTCTTCACCCGCCTCGCCGGCGACCGGGTGGGGGCCACGAAGATGGACCGCCCCGAGGACATCCAGACCCACCCGCACACCGGCGTCGTCTACTGCGCGCTGAGCAACAACGTCGACCGCGGCAAGGAGGGCAAGGAGGGCGCCACCGAGCCGAACCCGCGCGTGGACAACAAGCACGGGCAGGTGCTGGAGCTGACCGAGCGCGGCGGCGACGCGCTCGCGCTGTCCTTCTCCTGGAACCTGATGCTGGTGTGCGGCGACCCGGCGTCGCCCGACACGTACTTCGCGGGCTACGACAAGTCGCGGGTGTCGCCGATCTCCAGCCCGGACAACGTGGCGTTCGACCGGCACGGCAACCTGTGGATCTCCAGCGACTCCGGCGGCGCCCTCGGCGGCCTCAACGACGGCCTGTACGCGGTGCCGGTCGCCGGGCGGGAGCGCGGCCACCTCACGGCGTTCCTCACCGTCCCGCGCGGCGCGGAGACGTGCGGTCCGGTGATCGGCGAGCGCGTCGTCACGGTGTGCGTGCAGCACCCCGGCGAGGTGGACGGCGCGAGCGCGGACAACCCGGCGTCGCACTGGCCCGACGGCGGCGACTCGCAGCCGCGCCCGTCGGTGGTCGCGGTGTGGCGGGAGGGCCGTCGCATCGGGGAGTGACCCCGGGTGACCAGGTGATTTCGATCGGTGGGGACTTCGAGGTGTTCGCCCCGCGTTCACCTCGAAGTCCGCTCCACGTGGGATTGCACTCCTACGTTCGGCCAGTTCCCACTGAGCGATATCGGAGGTCCGCGTGTCCTCATCCACCGATCGGGGTCGGCGCCTGCTGCCCCTGCTGCCCAACCACCCCCTCGGGCGGTCGGCGATGACCTGCAAGTTCCGCTGCGGAGACGCGTGCGCCCACGAGGCGCCCAACACCTCGGACAACGCCTACTTCGGTGACGTCGTCGGTGACGTCGTGCGTCGCCGCGGCCTGCTCAAGGCCGGTGCGGTGCTGGCCGTCGCGGGTGCGGGCGCCGGCCTCCTCGGTTCCGGCACGGCCGCCGCCGCGCCGCGCGGGAACACCGACGCGGACCTCGACCTGGGGGCCGGTCGCCGCAAGGACGGCCTGAACTTCACCGCCGTCACCCCGAACACCGAGGACCGCGTCGTCGTGCCGGACGGCTACGACCAGTCCGTCGTGATCCGCTGGGGCGACCCGGTGCTGCCCGGCGCGCCGGCCTTCGACTTCGACCGCCAGACCGCCGCCGCGCAGGCCAAGCAGTTCGGCTACAACAACGACTTCTGCGGCCTGGTGCCGCTCGGCGGCCCCGGCGACCGCTGGCTCATGGTGAGCAACCACGAGTACAGCACCGAGGACGCCATGTTCCGCGGCTGGCGGGCCGACTCCACCACCCGCGAGCAGGTCGAGATCGCGTGGGCCGCGCACGGCATGTCCGTCGTGCTGGTCGAGCGCGACCGCCGCAGCGGCAGGCTGACAGCCAAGGTCGACCGCCGGTACAACCGGCGCGTCACCGTCACCTCCGAGTTCAGGATGACCGGCCCGGCCGCCGGCTCGGACCTGCTCAAGACCAGCGCGGACCCGTCCGGCACGAAGGTCCTCGGCACGCTGAACAACTGCGCCGGCGGCGTGACCCCGTGGGGCACGGTCCTGTCCGGCGAGGAGAACTTCAACCAGTACTTCGCCAACGCGGGCACCGTCACCGACCCCGTCGCCAAGGCCCGCCTGAGCCGCTACGGCCTGTCCGGCGGCGCCTCCGGCCGCCGCTGGGAGAAGTTCGACAAGCGCTTCGACGTGGCGCAGGAGCCCAACGAGGTCAACCGCTTCGGCTGGGTCGTCGAGATCGACCCGCTCGACCCGACCTCGACGCCGGTCAAGCACACCGCGCTCGGCCGCTTCAAGCACGAGGGCGCCAACGTGATCATCGCCCGCGACGGCCGCGTGGTCGCGTACATGGGCGACGACGAGCGCTTCGACTACCTGTACAAGTTCGTCTCCGACGAGAGGTACAAGCCCGGCAACAGCAAGCACGCCCGCGAGCACAACAAGAAGCTGCTCGACAAGGGCACGCTGTACGTCGCGAAGTTCACCGGCGACAGCCCGGCCGCCGAGATCCCCGGCACCGGCGCGCTGCCGTCCGACGGCGAGTTCGACGGCACCGGCGAGTGGATCCCGCTGGCCGCCGGGAACCGCTCGTTCGTGCCCGGGTTCACCGCCGAGGAGGTGTACGTCTTCACCCGGCAGGCCGCCGACAAGGTCGGCCCGACCAAGATGGACCGCCCCGAGGACGTCGAGCCGAACCCGCGCAACCGCCGCGTGTACGCCGCGCTGACCAACAACACCGACCGCGGCAAGGCGGGCAAGGAGGGCGCGACCGAGCCCAACCCGCGCCCCAACAACCGCCACGGCCACGTGCTGGAGCTGGAGGAGCGCCGCGGCGACAACACCGCGACCGCGTTCTCCTGGAAGCTGCTGCTGGTCTGCGGCGACCCGAACGCCGCCGACACCTACTTCGGCGGCTACGACAAGTCGCAGGTCTCGCCCATCTCGTGCCCGGACAACGTGGCGTTCGACAGCCGCGGCAACCTGTGGATCTCCACCGACGGCAACGCGCTCGGCTCCAACGACGGCCTGTTCGCCGTGCCGGTCGAGGGGAAGTACCGCGGTCGGGTGAAGCAGTTCCTCACCGTGCCGCGCGGCGCGGAGACGTGCGGCCCGGTCGTCGAGGACGACTTCGTCCTGGTGTCCGTGCAGCACCCGGGCGAGATCGACGGCGCGTCCGCCGACACCCCGCTGTCGCACTGGCCGGACGGCGGCGCGAGCCAGCCGCGACCCGCGGTCGTGGCCGCGTGGAAGAAGGACAAGGGCCGCATCTGCGGCTGATCCGGGGGTGGGCAGGGGTCCGCGCCCGAGAGGTGCGGACGTGGACGCGGTGGCGCGGACCCCTGCCCGTTAATGTCCTCCCATGACCCGACCCGTTGCCCTGATCACGGGTGCGTCGCGCGGCATCGGCGCGGCCACCGCCCGCGCCCTCGCGCCGACGCACGACCTGCTCCTGGGCGGCCGGGACACCGACGCGCTCGCCGCGCTGGCAGACGAGCTGGGCGGTGCCCGGCCGTGGCCCGTCGAGCTGACCGACCCGGACGCGCTCGCCGGCGCGGTGTCCCCGCTGGACCGCCTCGACGTCCTCGTGCACAGCGCGGGCATCGCCGAACTCGGCGCGCTGGCCGACACCGGCGCCGACGTGTGGCGCCGCACGTTCGACCTCAACGTCGTCGCGGTCGCCGAGCTGACCAGGCTTGCGCTGCCCCTCCTGCGCGCCGGGCGCGGCCACGTCGTGCTGGTCAACTCCGGCGCGGGCCTGCGGGCCAACCCGAACTGGGGCGCCTACGCGGCCAGCAAGTTCGCGCTGCGCGCCTACGCCGACGTGCTGCGGGCCGAGGAGGAGGACGTGCGCGTGACGTCGGTCCACCCCGGTCGCGTCGACACCCCCATGCAGCGCGGCGTCCGCGAGCAGGAGAGCGGCGACTACGAGCCGAACCTGTACCTGCGGGCGGAGTCCGTGGCCGCCGCCGTGCTCGGCGCGGTGCTCGCGGGCGAGGACGCCCACGTCACCGAGGTCGTGGTGCGGCCGCGCCCCCGGCCCTGACCGGCTGGTCGGCGAAGGTCAGCACCCGGTCGGTGGCGAACCACGCGAGGGCGCGGTCCGCCACCGACGACGACGCGGCCACCGACGCGGACACGACCTCGCCGTTGCCTCGGAAGCCGTGGGCGGCGCGCCGGCGCGCGCCCACGGCGAACACCACCAGGCCGCCGTCGTGCTGACCGACCGCGCCCGTGCACCGGGCCGCCGCGCACACCCCGGCCGGCGTCGACCGGCCCGGCGCGTCCACCCGCACGGACAGCCCGTCCGGGCCGCGCGGGGTGGTGAAGCGCACCTCGGTGGCGACGTGCCCCGAGCCGCGGGTGCGGGCGCCGACCACCACGTCCGCCGATCCGGGCACCAACCGCCGGACCAGCAGAACCTGGCGCTCGGCGAACCGCGCCGCCGCCTCCCGCGGGGGCGCCGCCCCCGACGCCTCGACCACCGGCGTCGCGCCCGCGACCAGGGAGGCGAGCACGAGCGCGGCGGCCGACGTCCTGCCGGTCAACGTCCTGCGGGGCATCGTGCGTCCTCCCGGTGGGGTGCGGCCGTCTCCTCCAAGACGCCACCGGGGGTCGATCTGTTGCCTAGCGGAGCCGTTCGGACACGGCGCGCACGCCGGCCTGCGCCTCGTGCCGGTCCACGTCGGTGGTCTCGCCGTCGGCCACGACCTGCCTGCCGGCCACCCACACGTCCTTGACGCGCCGCGTGCCCGAGGCCCACACCAGGTTCGCCAGCACCTGCTCGTCCGGCGCGTCCAGGCCGGTCGCGAACGCCGGGTCGTCCACGTCGACGTGCACGACGTCGCCCCACCGGCCGGGCTCCAGCGCGCCCAGGTCGTCTCGGCCCAGCGCCGCCGCGCCGCCCCGGGTGGCCAGCAGCAGCGCGTCGGCCGCCCGCATCGCGGTCGCGTCCAGCGCGGTCACCCGGGCCAGCAGCGCCGCGAGCCGGGCCTCCTCGAACAGGTCGAGGTCGTCGTTGGACGCCGGGCCGTCCGTGCCCAGGCCCACCTTGACGCCCGCGTCCACGTAGGACCGGATCGGCGCGATGCCGGAGGCGAGCTTGGTGTTCGAGCCGGGGCAGTGCGCCACGCCCACGCCGTGCTTCGCGTAGATCGCGACGTCCTCCGGCGACAGGTGCACGGAGTGCGCGGACAGCACCCGCCCGCCGAGCACGCCCGCCTGCTCCAGCAGCCGCGGGACCGAACCGTGCGACTCGCGCTGCGCCACGTCCTCCTCGGGCGACTCGGCCACGTGGATCTGGAGCAGCGCGCCGCGCTCCCGGGCCTCGCCCGCCACCTCGCCCAGCGCCTCCGGCGACAGGATGTACGCGGAGTGCGGGCCGTAGCTCAGCTCGATCCGCTCGTCCGGGCCGAACCGCAGGCCGTCGGCATCGATCCACCGGGTGATCTCGTCCGTCATCGGCCGCCACGGCATGCCCGGCAGGTCCATGATCGCCGCGCCGAACAGCACCCGGGACCCGGCCCGGAGCACCGCGTCCACCAGTTGCTCGCCGTGGAAGTACATCTCCGCGCTGGTCGTCACGCCGTTGCGGAGCATCTCCACCGCGCCGAGGAGCATGCCCGCCCCGATGTCCTCGGGCTTCATCTTCGCCTCGGCCGGCCACATGGCCTCGCGCAGCCAGCGCAGCAGCGGCAGGTCGCCGCCGAGGCCGCGCAGCACCACCATCGGGCTGTGCGCGTGGGCGTTGACCAGGCCGGGCAGCAGGATGCCGGTCAGCTCGCGGACCTCGCCGGTGAACTCCGGGGCGTCGGTCCTCGGACCGACGAACACCACCCGGCCGTCCACGACGTCGACCACGGCATCGCGCAGGACGGAGCAGCCGGGATCGCAGGGCAGGACGACGGGGGCGTGCAGGCGCAACGACATGGGGGTGATCCTGCCTCACCTGATCGGCTGACACCCAGCGCCGGCGCTCGCGTGGCCGGGTGACACGAAAAGGGGGTTTGACCGTCTGGGCGCGTGCGTCGCCGGGATCGGCCGTAGCGTCCGAAAGCGGTCTCGACGGATGCGTGGAAGGGGCGACGGTGGTGGCTCAGGACGGTGGCGGCGCCGGAACCGGTGCCCGCGAGCAGCGAGTGGTGGCGGTACTGCGGTCGGAGGCGGACTTCACCGACCCGAACCTGTCCCGCGAGCACCGCTGGCTGGCGTTGTACCTGGTCGTGCAGCTGGCGGACGGGCACGGCCGGCTCAGCTCCGCGTACCGGAGGGTCCTCAAGCACGCCGCCCGGGACCGCAGGCACTGGGCGCACAACCGCTCGCTGGGCGCGGTGCGCGCCGAGGTGGGCCGCTGGATCGGCCCCGGCGCGCGGCCCGGTGGCCGGCCGCCGTGGAACCGGGTGGCCGCGGTGATCAGGGCGGCGGTGGACCCGGAGAGGGCGCCGGAGGTGCTGGCCACCGCCCGCTACCTGCACACGCTGGCGTCGGGCGGCACCCCGGACCCGCGGTCGCGGCCGGCCTGGCTCCGGCCAGGGGTGGGCGAGGTGAGCACGGCCCTGATCGGCGGTCCGGAGTGGGCGAGGAAGCACCGCCTGCGCCCCGCCGGGCAGGTTCCCGCGCCGACCGCCCCCGAGCCGATGGCCGGGTCGCCGTCCGTCGAGCCGGCTGCTGTCGAGCCGATCGCCATCGAGTCGGCGCCTGTCGAGCAGGCAGCCGTCGAGCCGGTCGCCGCCGAAGGCGCCGTGACCCTGGTCGCGACACCCGTGCCGACACCCGCGTCGACACCCGTGCCGACACCCGTGCCGACACCCGCGTCGACACCCGCGTCGACACCCGTGCCGACACCGGAGCCGACACCCGCCCCCGCGCAGGCAGATCCGGAGCGCAGCAGCTACCAGCTGCTCTGGACCGTCGTCCGCGCCCACCGCGACGCCCAGGCGCGCTACGAGGCCCGCATCGCCGAGCTGGAGGGGCTGGTCGGCGACCTGCGCGCCGCCATCGCCGCCGCCGGGGTCACCATCCCCGCCCAACGCCCCCGCCGGCACCTCACCGGACACCACCTGGCGCTCGACGACCCGGCCCGGGCGTTCACCTACCCGCTGCCCGCAGACCTGCCCGAACCCAGGACCGGGAGCAGGTAGCCGGGATCAGGTGGCCCGGATCAGGTGGCCCGGGGCCACCGCCCGGCTCACTCGGCCACCGGCAGCTCGGCGCGGACCTCCCAGCCGCCACCCGCCCGCCCGCCCGCGCTGAACCGGCCGCCCAGCAGCTCCACGCGCTCCCGCATCCCCACCAGGCCGTACCCGCCGGACCCGCCCACCGGGGCGGTCCTCACCGCACGGCCGTCGTCGGCCACCACCACGTGCACCCGCCCCTCCGACACGGACACGGACACGTCCACCGCCGTCACGCCCTCGGCGTGCTTCCGGCTGTTGGTCAGCGACTCCTGCACCAGCCGCAGCACGGACCGGCCCAGTGACGGCGGCACCGCGTCGGGCAGGTCCACGTGCAGGCGCACCGGCTGCCCGGACTGCTCCACGACCCCGCGCACGTCGTCGGCCAGGTCGCTGGTCGCGGCCGGCGAGGGCGCCTCGGCCTCCGCGCCGCGCAGCGTGCCCACGAGCCGGCGCATCGCGGTCAACGCCTCGTTCCCGCTGTCCACGATGACCGGCAGCACCTCCTGCGCCGCCGCCGGCACGGCCTGCGCCGCCTGCGCGTGCACCACGATCCCGGTGACGTAGTGCGCGACCACGTCGTGCAGCTCGCGCGCCAGCGCCATCCGCTCCGCGTGCTGCGCCGCGGCCACCTCGGCGCGCACCGCCGTCGCGCGCTCCCGGTCCCGCGCCCGGAAGTACAGCCCGGTGCCGATCGACAGCGCGAGCAGCACCGACCCGCCCAGGACCTGCTGCCACACCTCCGGCCCCGCGTACCCGGTGTCGGGCCAGTGCTGGAGGTAGTAGTTCGGCCGCAGCGGCCCGGACACCGCCGCCGCCGCGACGAGCGCGACCACCGCGACCACCGCGCGCGGCCACGGGGACTGCCGCACGGCCACGGCGACGATCGCCATGACGGCCGCCGTCTCGGAGATCGCCAGGCCGGTGACCATGGGCAGCGCGGGCGACTGCCCGGCGGCCCTGAGCACCGCGGACCCGGCGAGCACGGCGGTGGCGGCGGCGAGCGCGGCGTCGAACGGCCGCCGGGGCGCCAGCACGGCCAGCGCGCACACCACGGCCGTGCCCGGGAGCTGCCACCAGCCCGCGTCGCCGACCTGCTCCGTGCCGAGGAAGAAGAGCAACGCGCACGCCAGGGGCCACTGGCGGCGGGCCAGCGCGCGCCACCCCAGGTGAGTGCTCTCCACGGCACACCACCGTAGGTCCTCGGGGTGGATCGCGCGTCCGCCCCCGGTCGGGCGGGCCATCCGCCGGGAGGCTGACCCGAATGCCCGCCGAAACACACCCGGTGGCCGATGCCGGATGACGAAACGCGGGGCGACCCTTGAGGCACAAGTCGGGGAACGGAGAAACCTCATGTTCGGAGTGGTGATGACGTGGGCGGGAGCCGTGCTCGGCCTCCTGGTGCTCGTGCTGATGGCGCTCGCCGGTGTGCTGGTCGACTCCCAGCGCTGACGAAAGGACGGGGCGGACCTCAGACCCCGGCGCGCCGCCGGAGCAGTTCGGCGAGGCGGCCGGGCGACTGGGGGGCGGTGGTCTCGGCCGGGGCCGGGGCGAAGCGGCCGGGGCCGCCGGCGCGGGCCCGGCGGGCGGCCCCGGGGTCGAGGCGGAACGCGGGCCTGCCGCCCGAGGAGCGCTGCCGCGAGCGCAGCCAGGACAGGCGGTGCAGCGCCTCCGCGTGGTGGTCGGTGATGGTGACCTCGGCCAGGTCGAACGAGTGCAGCACGGCCCGGTTCAGCTCGACGACAGCGCGGTCGCGCCACAGCGAGCGCTCCGTCGTCGTGTCCAGGCCCAGCGCCTCCGCCACGGGCCGGGCGGCGCCGCAGGCGTTCTCGTCGGCGAGGCTGCGCGCTCCGATCTCGGAGCCGACGAACCACGAGTTGAACGGCGCGGCGGGGTAGTCGACGCCGCCGATGGACAGCCGCATGCCGGTGATCACCGGCACGGCGTGCCAGCGCAGCCCCAGCCGCCCGAACCAGGGCAGGTCGGGGTGCTCCAGGCACACCTCGTGCACGACGTCCGGCGGCACGGTGAACAGCTTCGCACCCTCGTGCGCGGTCTCCACGACCAGCGGCAGCACGTCGAACCGGCCGGGCTCGCCGGGCGGTCGCCAGCCCATCTCCCGCACCGCCGCGGTGAACGCGGTGTAGCGGCGGTCGCCGGTGCCGTCGGGGTGGCCCGCGTACCGGACGAGCTGCTCGTTCCAGATGCACGGGCCGGGCGCGCCCGGCGCGTCGGGGGCGAACACCGTGATCAGGGGGCGGATCGCGCCGCCGTTGGTGGCCAGGCGCAGGTGCTCGACGCACTCGCCCGCGACGGCGGCGGCGTTGCGGAAGCCGCGCAGGTCGCGGACCTTGAGCCGGCGCCACGGCACGCCGCTGGTGCACCAGCCGCTGTCGCGCAGGGCGATGCGCGCCCCGTACGCCAGCTCGTCCGGGGTGTGGCGGTAGGTGCCGGTTCCGGCGATCTCGTCGCGGACCCGGCACAGCCTCGGGCCGACGGGCCCCGCCTCCGGGTGCGCGATGTGGAACATGCGCAGGAAGCCCTCCGCCGCGTCCACGTCGAGCGGTGCCGGTTCGTTGTCTGCTGAGGTCACGGACGGCAACCGTAGTTGCGGAACGCGGTCACCCGTCACTGCCGGACGGGGCACGACGGGTGATCGACAAACACCACACCAAGGGGTGAGGGAACCACGTCGGGTCGTCGTCTCGACGACCCGACGACGTGTCTTCAGTACACGGTCAGGTGAGTTCGTTCCGCTCGAACATCAGGTCGTGGCTGATCCGGTCCTCCTCGACGGCGCGCTGCTCGAACTTCGTCACCGGCCGCCAGTCCGGGCGCGGGGCCCAGCCGTCGTGCAGGTTGCGCAGCAGCGGCTCGGCGGAGCAGACCTCCAGCATCTGCTCGGCGTACGACTCCCAGTCGGTGGCCAGGTGCAGCGTGCCGCCGGGCCGCAGGCGGGTGGCGACCAGGCGCACGAACTCCGGCTGCACGAGCCGCCGCTTGTGGTGCTTCTTCTTCGGCCACGGGTCGGGGAAGAAGATCCGCACCCCGGCGAGCGAACCGGGTTCGACGTGGTCGGTGAGCAGGTCGACCGCGTCACCGCGCAGGACCCGCAGGTTCTCGACGCCGAGCGCCTCGGCGCGCAGCAGCAGTTGCGCCAGGCCGGGCTTGTAGACCTCGACGGCCACGTAGTTCAGCTCGGGCGCGGCGGCGACCAGCTGCGAGGTCGTCTCGCCCATCCCGGACCCGATCTCCAGCACCACCGGCGCCTCGCGGCCGAACCAGTCGGCGAAGTGCACGGGACCGGCCGGGAGCGCCTTGACCTCCTGGCCCAAGCGCTCCCAGTGGCGGTCCCATGCGCGCTGCTGCCCCACCGTCATCCGTTCACCGCGTTGCACGTAGCTGACGACGGATCGGTGGTGGGGCGGTCGCTGCTGGCTGGACGTCACGGGCGTACAGCCTAGGTGGTGCGCTAGGCGATGTTCTCCAGGTCCTCGATCTGCTCGCGCAGCTCGGCCGGGGTGAACTCGATGGCTTGGCGCCGACCGGGGCCCCGGTGCGCCGGGAGCAGGTCGACGAAACCGGGGTGCCGGTCCGTGAACTGCACGGTGGTGGGCTCGGCGGGGCCGTACACGCCGCTCTCCGACGGCACGAACTCCCAGTAGCCGACCTCGCCCTCGTCGGCCCACGGGACGAACACCCACCCCGGCCGGTGGGCCAGCAGGCGGGTCACCTCGTCCTCGATCGCGTAGGCCGCCGCGCGCGAGGCGATCCTGCCCCGGTCCAGTGCCCTCAGCCACCAGGGGGCGGGGGCGTCGGACCCGACTGCGCGGAAGAGGGTGAGGACCTGTCGTTCGTCGGCCCGGTGGATCCAGGCCCGACGGGCCTGTGCGGGCGAGTCCGCGATCCCGACCGCTCCCGCGGCTTCGATCGCGTGCGACCATTCCAGCGCCAGCATCGGTTCGACGCGGAGGGCGTGGTCGCGTTGCCTGGGCATCTTCTCCCCGGGCAGCTCCTTCGGCCCGGTCGCCGACTGGTCGGCGTTCAGGTCCGGATCAAGCACCGTCACGGGTTCACCTCCGGGGGGTTCCTTGACGGGGGTATCCGAATTCGCGTGCGGGTGGCACCCACCTCACGATTCGTTGCTTTACATCTGACCCGTTTCCGATGCGTTTGTCATGGGCCTGTGCCGGAGTTCACGACCTCTTAACGAACGGATTGCTCCGGTTGCCTCAACCGAGATCCGTGAAACATGACCGACATGGAATATTTGTGATGCCGACCACAGGGGGAATTGGGTGCTGGGCAGAGCGGTTCTCACCGCGGTCCTGATCGCGTTGTGCGCGCCCGCGCCGGCGGGCGCGCAGACGATCCAGGAGCGGCAGTGGCACCTGGCCGCGCTCGGCGTGCCGACCGCGCACGCCACCACGCGCGGCGAGGGGGTCGTGGTCGCCGTCGTCGACTCGGGCGTGGACGCCACCGCGCCCGACCTCGCGGGCGCGCTGCTGCCCGGTGCCGGCTTCGGCTCGGCGGGCGGCACGGACGGCACGCGCGACAACGACGGCCACGGCACCGCGATGGCCGCGCTGATCGCCGGCCGGGGCGTGGACGGCGGCGCGCTGGGCGTGGCCCCGGCGGCGAAGGTGCTGCCGGTGTCGGTCGGGGCCGAGGGCGACCGGTTCACCACGACGTCCGTGGCCGAGGGTGTGACCTGGGCCGTCGACCACGGCGCGGACGTGGTGAACCTGTCGCTGACGTCGGTCGCGACGCTCACGCCCGACCTGCTGCGCGCGGTCAACGACGCGCTGGACCGCGACGTCGTGGTGGTCGCCGGCACCGGCAACGAGGGCGTGCTGCACGTGGGCGCGCCGGCCAACATCAAGGGCGTCGTCGCCGTGTCCGGCACCGTCCCCGGCGGTGCGCCGTGGACCGGCTCGAACATCGGCCCGGAGACCGTGCTGGCCGCGCCCGCGCAGGGCGTCGTGACCGCGCTGCCCCTGGCCAAGGCCGCCTCCGGGTACGCCGCCGTGGACGGCACGAGCGCCGCGACGGCCCTGGTCTCCGGCGTCGCGGCGCTGGTCAGGTCCCGCTACCCCGACCTCGACGCGGGCAACGTGGTGAACCGCCTCGTCGCGACCGCGACCGACCTCCAGGCGCCCGGCCGGGACGACGCGACCGGCTTCGGCCAGGTGGACGCGGTCGCCGCGCTGACCGCCGACGTCCCCCTGGTCGGGCACAACCCGCTGGCCCCGCCCCCGGCCACCACCGGGGCCACGTCGGACGAGCCGGCGGCCGCCCCGAGCCCGACCGAACCGGCGGGGGACGAGGTCCGCACCGGCACGGCCGTCCTCGTCGTGGCGACCACCTTCGTGGCGGCCGTCCTCGTGTCGGTGGCGCTCGTCGTGGCGCGGCGGAACCGAATCCGCCGGGGCCCGGTCCCGGTGGTCACCGAAATCCCGCCGCCGGACGACGACTTCTGGCGGGACGCCGGTCCGGGGAGGTGAATTCCGAACGCGCCGGCCTATTCGGCCGCGTGGTATTCCACTGATTCCTTCGTCAACTGCATGAAGGCTTCTTCCAGCGAACCGAGCTGCGGGCTCAACTCGTGCAGCGTGATGCCGTTCGCCGCGGCCAGCTCGCCGATGGCCGCCGCCTCGACGCCGTGCACCACGAGCGCGCCGTCCCCGGTCGCGGAGTCGGTGAGGCGGGCCCTGTCGCCGAGCAGCTCGCGCAGGCGGTCGAGGTGCGGCGAGCGGATGCGGACGGTGTCCTCGGTGGCTTCCTTGATGAACTGCGCGGTGCTGGTCTGGGCGATCAACCTGCCGCGGCCGATGACGATGAGGTCCTGCGCGGTCTGCGCCATCTCCGAGAGCAGGTGGCTCGACACGAACACGGTCTTGCCCTCGTCGGCCAGCCGGTGCATGAACTGCCTGATCCAGAGGATGCCCTCGGGGTCGAGGCCGTTGACCGGCTCGTCGAACAGCAGCACGTCGGGGTCGCCGAGCAGGGTGCCCGCGATGCCGAGGCGCTGGGACATGCCGAGCGAGTAGGACCCGGCGCGGCGCTTGGCGACCTGGGTGAGGCCGACCAGCTCCAGCACCTCGTCGACCCGCTCGAGCGGGATGCCGTTGGACTTGGCCAGCCAGTGCAGGTGGGCGTGCGCCGACCGGTTCGGGTGCACCCACTTGGCGTCGAGCAGCGCGCCGACGACCCGCAGGGGCTGCTTCAGCGACCGGTAGTCCCGGCCGTTCACGGTGACCCGCCCGCGGGTGGGGGTGTCGAGGCCGAGGACCATGCGCATGGTGGTGGACTTGCCCGCGCCGTTCGGGCCGAGGAAGCCGGTGACCCGGCCGGGCTCGACGGTGAACGACAGGTCGTCCACGGCCACGGTCTTCCCGTAGTGCTTGGTGAGGCCGGTCGCTTCGATCATGACTTCTCCCCGTCCGATCTGGGCTTGTGCCGAACCTGGAGCGGTGTGGTGCCGCGCAGCGGGGGAACACGGCGGGCGGAACCACACAGCGGGAACAGAGCGGGGGGAACCCGGGCCACCTCCCCGAAAGGCGACCCGGGTTCCCCCCTTCCCCCGTGCCGGGCGGCGCGACCCCCGAAGACCGCGCCGCCCGCTCCCCCTTACGCGTCCCGCCGCTTCACGACCACCAGCGAGATGACGTAGACCACGACGGCGATGCCGGCGAAGTAGGCCAGCGAGCCCCACGGGCTCAGCTCGCCGATGGCGGGCGGCCCGGCCCCGTCCGGGATGGCGCTCGGGTCCGGGTCGCCGAAGATGAACTTGCTGACCACGGTGAACGGCATCCACTTCTGGATGTCGTCGCCGATGTTCGGGATGAACCCGACGACGCTCTCCAGGACCAGCGCGAACACCAGGATGATCGACACGGCGCCCGCGGTCTGCCGCACCAGCGCGCCCACGCCGAGGGCGAGCAGCGCGCCCGCCGCGTAGACGAGGCCGACGCCCGCGACGTGCCGCCAGTCGTTGGCCGAGGTCAGCGCGAGCTGCGAGGTGTCGTCGGCGAGCAGCCAGCTCAGGCCCCACGACCCGAACGCGGCGGCCTCGCCGACCAGGCCGGCGAGCAGCATCACGACGACGGCCTTGGCGATCATCGGCGAGATGCGGTCCGGCACGGCCTGGAACGTCGACCTGATGGTGCCGAAGCGGTACTCGGTGGTGACCGCCAGCGCGGCCATCACCATGATCACGTACAGGCCGAACGTGTGCGTGAACACCGCGCCGATCACCGGCAGCGGCCCCGTCCAGTTGGCCGAGATCAGGGCGGTGAGGCCCACGGTCAACCCGAGGGCGAGCAGCATGCACCACCACGGCGAGCGGGTGGAGAACAGCTTGATCCGTTCAACGGCGAGCAGAGTCATCGCGGTGTCACTTCCCCTGGGCGATCTCGGCGTGGTACTCGACGGAGTCACCGGTGAGCTGCATGAAGGCCTGTTCGAGCGAGCCGTGCTGCGGGCTCAGCTCGTGCAGGACGACACCACTGGCGGCGGCGATGTCCCCGATCTGGTCACTGGACGCGCCCGACACGGTGAGCGACGCGTCGGCGTCCTCGCGGACCGTGAAGCCCTTGTCGACGAGCATCGCGCCCAGCTTGTCGGCATGCGGGCTGCGCACCCGGACGGTGTTCTCGGTCGACCGCTCGATGAACTCCGTCGTGGTGGACTGCGAGATCAGCCTGCCGCGCCCGATGACCACCAGGTCCTGCGCGGTGACCGCCATCTCCGAGAGCAGGTGGCTCGACACCAGCACGGTGCGGCCCTCGGCGGCCAGGCCCTGCATGAACTGCCTGATCCAGAGGATGCCCTCGGGGTCGAGGCCGTTCACCGGCTCGTCGAACAGCAGCACCTTCGGGTCGCCCAGGAGGGCCCCGGCGATGCCGAGGCGCTGCGACATGCCGAGCGAGTAGGACCCGGCGCGGCGCTTGGCGACCTTGGTCAGGCCGACCAGGTCGAGCACCTCGTCCACCCGCCGGTCGGGCAGGCCGTTCGACTTGGCGAGCCACTGGAGGTGCGCCCTGGCCGACCGGTTCGGGTGCACCCACTTGGCGTCGAGCAGCGCGCCGACGGTGCGCAGCGGCCGGTCGAGCTGCTGGTACGGCTTGCCGCCGATCAGCACCTTGCCCGCGCTCGGCCGGTCGAGGCCGAGGATCATCCGCATGGTGGTGGACTTGCCCGCGCCGTTCGGGCCGAGGAAGCCGGTGACCCGACCCGGCTCGACGGCGAACGACAGGTTGTCCACCGCCACCGTCTTCCCGTAGCGCTTGGTGAGGCCGACAGCCTCGATCATGTTCTCTCCCCTGGACGGACACATCCCCCGAGTTCGGGTAGAACCTTGCCCGGTCCAGGGGGTCTTACGCATCGGTCTGTAGTTGACTCGTGGGTGCGACTTCAGTCTTATCGTGACCGCTACCTCGGTTGTAGTAATCCGTGATCACCCTGAGTCGTACCCAGGGTCGATGTCCGGCCGCTCTCAGGGAGGCCCCGCGGTGTGCGGTCGACGCGGCCGGTCGGGCCGACCCGCCGGTCAGGCCGCGAAGTACCGGTCCAGCACGGCGGCGGCGCCGTCCTCCAGGACGGTCGAGGTGACCGCGTCCGCGACCTGCCGCACGGCGACCGGCGCCTGCCCCATCGCCACGCCGTGCGCGGCCCACCGCAGCATCTCCACGTCGTTGTCGCCGTCGCCGATGGCCAGCGTGTCCCCGGCCGCCACGCCGAGCGCGCGCCGCAGGTCCTCCAGGGCCGCGCCCTTCGTCACGCCGGGCGGGGTGAGGGTGAGCCACGGCTCGGTGTGGTCGTGCGAGGCGGTGACGCCCGGCAGCTCGACGTCCACCAGGCGCAGCGCCAGCTCCTCGGGCGTGCGGCCGACCCACCGCACGACCAGGCGCGGCGTGGGCTCGGCGACCAGCTCGTCGTGGGACACCTCGCGCACGTCGCCCCACAGGTCGCCGTCCGGGAAGCGGCCGAGGGAGAGGTTGCCGACGCCGGTCACCTCGGCCGCGAACACCGCGTCGGGCAGCAGCGCCCGCAGCCGCCGCACGGACGGGCCCGGGTCGAACGCGACCTTGCGGACCACCTCGCGGGACGTCGTGTCCCACCACACCGCGCCGTTGGAGCAGATCGCGGTCGTGCCGCGCAGGCCGAGGTCGTCGACGATCGGCCGGGTGCCGATCAGGCTGCGCCCGGTGGACAGCACCACGTGGGCACCGCGGTCCACGGCCCGGTGGATCGCGGCGCGCACGGCCGGCGCGACCTCCTCGCGGCCCACCGGGGTGATCGTTCCGTCGATGTCGAGGGCGATGAGCCGCGGTCTCCAGGTCACTGTCACCACCCTACTGGCCGACAATTAATGAACCGTGGTTCAATAACCGCGTGGCACGACCGAAGACGATCACGGACGAGCGCCTCCTGACCGCGGCGACCGAGGTGATCGGCCTCCGGGGGCCGGGCTTCACCATCGCGGAGGTGGCCGCGCGGGCGGGTGTGTCGGTGGGCACGGTGGCGCAGCGGTTCGGCTCGAAGTCGGGCCTGCTCCAGGCCCTGACCAGGCAGACGACGGAGCACGTCGTCCGGCGGATGCACGAGGCGGCCGAGGGGCTCGACCCCCTGGCCGGCCTGCGCGCGGCGCTGCTCACCTGGCTCGACGGCATGAGCGACCCGGCCGAGGCCCAGAACCACCTGGCGCAGCTCGGCGTCGACCTGATCGACCCGGAGCTGCGGGCGCTGCTCGCGCGGCTGTACGAGGTGACCGGGGAGACCGTGCTGGAGCTGACCCGCCGGGTCGACCTGCCGCGCGGCCCGGGCCCGGAACGCGCGGCGCGGGTGCTCACGGGGTTGGTCTACGGGGTGTCGATGGACTGGTCGGTCCGGCCGCGCGGCGCGCTGGTCGACCGGCTGGCGGAGGACGTGGACGCGGTGCTGGACGCGTGGAAGGGGAGATGATGGCCGATCTTCAGGGCAAGGTCGCCGCGGTGACGGGGGCGACCCGGGGCGCGGGGCGGGCGATCGCGGTGGAGCTGGGCGCGGCGGGCGCCACGGTGTTCGTCGGCGGCCGGTCGACGCGGGAGCGGAAGTCCCCGATCAACCGGGACGAGACGATCGAGGAGACGGCGGAGCTGGTCACGGCCGCCGGCGGGCGGGGCGTCGCGGTCCGCTGCGACTTCACCGACCCCGCCGACGTGGACGCGTTCCGCGACCGCGTCGAGGCGGAGGCGGACGGGCGGCTCGACGTGCTCGTGGACGACGTGTGGGGCGGCGAGCAGGACACCCGATTCGGGGTCTTCTGGGAGCAGGACCTGGAGAAGCAGCTGGGGATGTGGCGGAACAGCGTCCAGGCGCACCTGGTCACCCTGCACCGCCTGCTGCCGCTGCTGATCCGCCGACCCGGCGGGCTGCTGGTCGAGGTGACCGACGGCGACGACGACGAGTACTACGCCCAGTCGCTGGCCTACGACTCGGTCAAGGTCGCGATCCGGCGGTTCGGCACGGTGATGGCGAAGGAGCTGGAGGCGTTCGGCGGCACGTCGGTCGCCGTCACGCCCGGGTTCCTGCGGTCCGAGCAGATGCTGGAGCACTTCGGCGTGACCGAGGAGAACTGGCGCGACGCGATCGCGAAGGAGCCGCACTACGCGATGTCCGAGACGCCGCACTACGTGGGGCGCGGCATCGCGGCGCTGGCGGCCGACCCGGACCGGCACCGGTTCACCGGCCGGGCGCTCGCGTCGTGGACCCTCATGCGGGAGTACGGCTTCACCGACCTCGACGGTTCGCGGCCCGATTGGGGCCGGTGGTACGAGGAGGTCTTCAAGGCGGGGGTCGACCCGACGACGGCGGACGCCTCGGAGTACCGCTGAGGCGCGGTCGCCGCCGGATCGGGTGCGGACGACCCGATCCGGCGGGACCCGCCGGATAGCGTGTCGGCGTGATCCGCGTCGCCGCCGCCCAGGTCCGCTGCCCGTGGCTCGACGTGGCCGCGGGCGTCCGCGTGGTCGTCGACTTCGTCGGCCGGGCGGCGGCGCGGGGCGTGGACCTCGTCGCCTTCCCGGAGGCCTTCCTCCCCGGCTACCCGTTCTGGCTCACCCAGCCCGGTGGCGTCCCGCTCGACGACCCGCGCCAGCGGCTCGCCCACGCCGCCTACCAGGAGGCCGCCGTCGAGGTGACCGGTCCCGAGGTGCGGCTGATCACCGAGGCCGCCCGCGACCACGGCGTCTTCACCTACCTGGGCATCGCCGAGCGCGACCCCGTGCACCGCGCCGTCCACTGCACCCTGCTCGCCATCGACCCGGCGCGCGGCGTGGTCGGCGTGCACCGCAAGCTCGTGCCGACCGCCGAGGAACGGCTCGTCTGGGCCGACGGCGACGGCCACGGGCTGCGCGTCCACGACGCGGGCGGCCTGCGCGTCGGCGGCCTGTGCTGCTGGGAGAACTGGTCGCCCCTGGCCCGGCACTCCCTCTACGCCCAGGCCCCCGACCTGCACGTCTCCGTCTGGCCGGGTTCCACGCGGCTGACCGGCGACATCACCCGGTTCGTCGCGCGGGAGGGCGGCGTGTACTCGCTCGCGGCCGGCGCGCTGCTCGACCGGGCCGACGTCCCGGCCGGTTTCCCGCTGCGCGACGACGTCCTCGCCGCGGGTGGCGCGTCGCCCTACGACGGCGGGTCCGCCATCGCCGGGCCGGACGGCCGGTGGCTGGTCGAACCGGTCGCCGGCGAGGAGCGGCTGGTGATCGCCGACGTCGACCCCGTCGTGGTGCGGGGCGGGCGGCAGCGGGAGGACCACGCGACCCGCTTCGGCCGGCCGGACGTCTTCGACCTGGCCGTCGACCGCCGCCGGGCCGCGCCCGCCCGGTTCACGGACTGACGCGCCCGGGAGCGGACACCGGGGATCGAACGCCGGGGATCGAACGCCGGCGACTCACACGTCGCCGGGGCGCACCAGCCCCGTCTCGTAGGCCAGCACCACGGCCTGCACCCGGTCCCGCAGCTCCAGCTTCGCCAGGATGCGCCCGACGTGCGTCTTCACCGTCGCCTCGGACAGGAACAGCTTCCGCGCGATCTCGGTGTTCGACAGCCCCTTGGCGATCAGCACGAGCACCTCCCGCTCCCGCTCGGTCAGCGCCTCCAGCACCGAGGCGTCCCGCAGCTCGCCGCCGCCGTCGCCGAGGAAGCGGCTCAGCAGCCGCTTCGTCACCGACGGCGAGACCACCGCGTCGCCGCTGGCCACCGCGCGCAGCGCCGACACCAGGTCACCGGGCGGCGTGTCCTTGAGCAGGAAGCCGGACGCCCCGTTCCGCAGCGCCGACAGCGCGTACTCGTCCATGTCGAACGTGGTCATCACGAGCACCTTCGCGGTGCCCGCCTCGGCGATCCGCTTGGTCGCCTCCACGCCGTCGAGCACGGGCATGCGGACGTCCATCAGCACCACGTCCGGCCTCAGCGAGGCCGCCATGTGCACGGCGTCCAGCCCGTCGCCGGCCTCGCCGACCACGTCCACGTCCTCTTGTGCGCCGAGCACCATCCGGAAGCCCATGCGCATGAGTTCCTGGTCGTCGACGAGCAGCACCCGGATCACGAAACCACCCTATGACGGCACCAGTGGGAGGACCGCGCGAACCCGCCACCCGCCGCCGGGGTTGGGGCCCGCTTCCAGCGTGCCGCCGAGCACGCCGGCGCGTTCGCGCATGCCGATCAGCCCGTTGCCGCCGGACACCGCGACGAGGTCGTGGGGCGTGCCGAACCCGTCGTCGGACACCTCCACGTCCACGTGATCACCCGCCTGGGTGACGCGGACGGTCGCCGAGGCGCCCGAGCCCGCGTGCTTCAACGTGTTGGTGAGCGCTTCCTGCACGATCCGGTAGACGCCCAGCCCCAGGCCGGCGGGCAGCGCGCTCAGGTCGCCCGCCGTCTCCAGGCGCACCGGCAGCCCCGCCGCGCGCAGGTTCTCGGCCAGCTCGTGCAGCTCGCCCGCGCCCGGCTGGGGCGCCCACTGCGTGCTCGACTGGTCCTCCGACCGCAGCACGCCCAGCAGCCGCCGCAGCTCGGTCAGCGCCTGCCGACCGGTGTCGGAGATGGTCCTCATCGCGGCCTCGGCCAGCTCCGGGTTCGTCTTGATCGCGTACCCCGCGCCGTCGGCCTGCACCACCATCACGCTCACCGCGTGCGCGACCACGTCGTGCAGCTCGCGCGCGATGCGCGACCGCTCCGCGCCGACCGCGATGCGCGCCTGCTGGTCGCGTTCGGTCTCCAGCAGCTTGAGCCGCTGCTCCAGCTCCGAGTGGTACGCCCGCCGCGCGCCGACGAACTCGCCCATCGCCCAGCTGAACCCGAACACGACGGCGATGACGAACACGATGAACGCGGTGTCGATGCCGCCGCCGATGCGCCAGGAGGCCCACGTGAACGTGCCGACGGCCAACCAGATCGCGTACAGCAGGCCCTGCCTGCGCCCCACGTACGCCACGACCGTGTAGAGCGCCACGGCCAGCGCGAAGTCGCCCCCGCGGAACGGGATGCCGCCGTTGTGCACGTCCCCGTGAGTGAGGAGCTGGAGGACGCCGCCGGCGAGGATGGTGTAGGCCGCGCCGAGGGGGTACCTGCGCCGGAACACGATCGGCACGATCAGGACGGCCCCGACGAACAGGAGCGTGGACGGCGGCACGAAGTCCGACGCGGCGGCCACCACGCCCAGGTCGAACACGAACAGCACCCCGGCGATCAGGGAGTCCCCGAACACCGGGTGCGCTCGCATCCACAGGCTCAGCCGTCGCACTGGACCAGGTTAGGTATCCGACGAACTCGCGCGCGTCGCGCCACGGGCTGACCGCGCCTAGTCCTCCAGGGGGATGAGCCGCCTGGAGGACCGGGCACGAGCGGGCGACGCCGGGAGGTCCCGCCTACCGGATCGTCTTGACCTGCGTCGGGTCGACCTGCTGCTCGGGGGTCGGCGCCGCGGTCGGGGTGGCGGTGGTCCCGGGGGCGGGCGTCGCCAGGGGCGCGCTCGCCGCGGGCGGGTCCACCGGGGTGGCGGTCGGCGCGCCCGCGGCCGGCGACGTCGTCGTCGGGTAGGCGAGCGGCTCGGCCCGGCTCTGCGCGGGCACCCGGTGCGCCTGGTCGAACTGCCGGTGGTCCTCGGCCATCTCGTCGGCCAGCTGCTGCTGGAGCTGCCGGTCGCGGATGCGGCCCAGGATGACCATGGTCACCGCGTGCACCAGCGCCAGCACCAGGAGCATGATGCCGAGCTTCATCACGACGTTCTTGACCGGGTCGCCGGTGTCGACGGAGATCATCGACACGAGCGCCAGCATGCCGAGCACCACCAGGTGGAAGAGAACGGTGGCGAGGCGGGTCATCGACCTGGCCGCCTCGGGATCGCCGTACGCGCGGTTCATGTAGCCCTTGCCGCTGCGGTAGATCAACTGGCCGTCGATCAGCACCAGCACCACGCCGAGCAGCAGGAACACCGCATAGCCCTGTTCCATGACGTGACCTCCCTCGTCAGCGCCGGAAATACCCTGAAAGGGACGTTCACAAACCGGTGGTCACCCGCACGTGGCACGATTCCCGGCGTGACAGCCCAGGCCCAGCAGCTCGCCGGCCCGCTCTCGGCGGCCGTCGCGAACCTCTGCGTCGGCCTGGGGCCGCAGGTGTCCCCGGCGACCGCCGCCGGGTTCCGCGAGGTGCTGCGCAGGCTGTCCGCGCCGTTGCAGGTCGCCGTCGCCGGCCGGATCAAGTCCGGCAAGTCGACGTTGGTCAACGCGCTGATCGGCCGGCGGGTCGCGCCGACGGACGTGGGCGAGTGCACCCGCCTGGTGACCCGCTTCCAGTACGGCACGGTGGACCGCGTCGAGGTCGTGTTCACCGACGGCCGCAAGCAGGTGCTGCCGTTCCAGGCCGACGGCTCCATCCCGCCCGACCTGGGCGTGGACGTCGAGCGCGTGTCGCACGTCGAGGCCTACCTGACCAACGCGGTGCTGCGCGACCTGACGGTGATCGACACGCCGGGCCTCGGCTCGCTCGACGCCGCGTCGGTCGCCCGCACGGAGGCGCTGCTGAGCGGCGAGCTGGACCCGGTGTCGCGCAACGCCGTCGCCGGAGCGGAGGCCGTGCTGTACGTCGTCACGCAGGGCGTGCGGCAGGACGACCAGCAGGCGCTGGCCGCGTTCACCGCCGCCACGGCCAGCCGCGAGGCGGGGCCGGTCAACGCGATCGCCGTGCTGAACAAGGCCGACACGATCGCCCCGGAGACCGTCGAGGGCGCGGACGGCGACACGTGGAAGGCGGCCGTGCTGCTCGCCGAGCGGCAGGCGCTCACCCTCAAGCCCCGCGTCGCGGACGTGCTGCCGGTGATCGGCCTGATCGCCGAGTCCACCGAGACCGGCGGCTTCACCTCGGCCGACGCCGACGCGCTGCGCAAGCTCGCCGAGCTGGACGACGCCACCCGCGGGACCATGCTGATCTCGGCCGACCTGTTCACCACCTGGGAGTGCGACGTGCCCGCCGGCACCCGCGCCCGGCTGCTGGAGAAGCTCGACCTGTACGGCATCGGCAAGGCCCTCGAAGCGCTCGACGCCGAACCGGGCATCACCGCCGGGGCGCTGCGCCGCACGCTGCTGGACTCGTCCGGCCTGCACGGCGTGCGCGCCAAGCTCAACGCGGTGTTCCGGTCGCGCGCCGACGGCATCAAGGCCGCCGCCGCGCTGGCGTCCGTCACCGCCCTGGCCGCCGCCTCGGGCGACCCCGGCGAGCGGCAGCGCGTGCACGACGCCATCGAGGTGCTGCTGGCCAAGCCGGAGGCGCACCAGCTGCGGCTGCTGGAGGCGTTGACGCTCGTCGCGTCCGGGGCCGTGGCGATGCCGAACGACCTGGTGGAGGAAGTGCTGAGGTTCGGCAGCTCGCCGGACCTGGCCGAGCAGCTGGGCATGCGCGGGCGGCCCCACCAGGAGCTGATCGCGTACGCGCTGGAGCGGGCCGGCTGGTGGCGGTCCTTCGCCTCGTTCGGCGCCACGCCCGCGCAGAGCCGGGTGGCGCACGTGGTGCACCGGGCGTACTTCCTGATGTGGCAACAACTGCGGGGGCGGCGATGACCGGACCAGGGGGAATCGGACCGGGGGGGAACGGAACTGAGGGCGGCTCGGCGGCGTCGGACGACGGTGTGGAGACCCTCATCGCCGGTGAGCTGCTGGACCAGGCGCTGGCAGAGCGGCGCGCGCTCGTGCAGCTCTGCCTCTACGCGTTGGACCGCGCCCGCAGCTCCGGGGTCGTGGAACGGCTCGAAGAGGGGCTGGCGGGCATCGGCGTGACCGCGCTGCGCCCCGACGGGGAGCGGTTCGACCCGTCGCGGCACGAGGCGGGTGGCACCGTGCCGACGGAGGACGTGTCGCTCGACGGCGTCGTCGCCGAGACCGAGGTGGTCGGGTTCGCCGACCGCGGGCGGACGCTGCGCGCCCCGGTCGTCACGGTCTACACGTCGCGATGACGAGCCTCCCGCAGGTGGTGCGGCAGACCAGGGAGAAGCTGACCGCGCTCGTCCGGGCGCTCGACCCCGCGGCGGCGTCGTTCGTCGAGGCCAAGCGGAGCGGCCCCGCGTCCGTGGTCGTCGTCGGTGAGACCAACCGCGGGAAGTCGTCCCTGGTCAACGCCCTGCTCGCGACGCCGGGCCTGTCACCGGTGGACGCCGAGGTGGCGACCGCGACGTACCTGGTGTTCCGGCACGGCGCGGAGTGGTCGGGGCGGGCCTGCTACGCCGGGTCGATGTCGCCGGTGCCGTTCGACCGGTCCGAGATGGTCAACTGGGTGTCCGCCGCGCACGAGCTGCCCGAGGGGATGCTGCCGCCCCGGTACGTGGAGGTGGAGGCCCCGATCCCGCTGCTGGAGCGCCTGTCGGTGGTCGACACGCCCGGTGTCGGCGGGCTCGACTCGGCGCACGGCGAGCTGGCCGCCGAGGCCGCCGCCACGGCCACCGCGCTGCTGTTCGTGGTCGACGCCTCCGCCCCGTTCACCCGCGGTGAGCTGGACTTCCTGCGCACGGTCGGCGAACGCGTCGAGACCGTCGTGTTCGCGCTGACCAAGGTCGACCGGTTCCGCGGCTGGCGGCAGGTGCTGGAGGCCGACCAGGCGCTGCTCGCCGAGCACGCGCCCCGGTTCCGCGGCGCGGTGTTCCACCCCGTGTCGTCGCGGATGTTCGAGCTGGCGGCCCAGGCGCCCAACCCCGACGCGGCGGCCATGCTGCGCGAGCGGTCGGGCGTCGGCGAGCTCCAGGCGGCGCTCCAGGAGCTGGTGGTCGGCCGGGCCGCGATGCTCGGCGAGGCGAACGGCCTGCGCGCGCTGGCCACCGTGCTCGACGAGCTGATCGCCCGCGGCGAGGCCGACAAGCGCGCCCTGTCGTCCGGCGAGGAGGAGGCGGAGGCGCTGCGCGGGCGGCGCGACGAGCTGAACTCGCAGCGCCGGTCGTCCACCCGGAGCTGGCAGGTCAGGCTGCGCAGCGAGGTGCAGCGGGCCCGCGTGGAGGGCTCGCACGAGGTCAGCAGGCAGGTGCGCGACCTCCAGACGTGGTTCCGCACGGCCATCGACGCGGCCGACCGCGACCGGCTGGCCGCGCTGCCGCAGGAGGTGGACACCTCGTTGCAGCTGGTGTCCGGGCGGATCAGCGCGGGTCTCGGCACCCGGCTGGCGCGGGTCGCCGATGCCGCCCTGGCCGACCTGTTCTCCCCGGAGGAGCTGGCCGTGATCCGCGGCCAGTTCGCGCGCGGCGTGACGCCGCCGGTCGTGCTGCGGCCACCGGAGAAGCGCGCGCCGACCGCCGAGGACAAGCTGCTGGTGTTCATGGGCGTGTCCGGCGGCCTGGGCGCGGGCCGGCTCGCGGCGCTGCCCCTGGCGGGCCTCGGCGTGGCCGCGCTGAACCCCGTCGTGCTGCCGGTGACGCTGGTGCTGGGGCTCGGCGCGGGTTGGTGGATGGCGCGCACCCGCAAGCACTCGGCCGACAAGCAGCACCTCAAGCAGTGGCTGTCCGACGCCATCGCCGACGCCCGGTCCACTTTGGACCAGTTGGTGGCCGAGCAGCTGATCGAGGCCGAGCAGCAGCTGTCGCTCGCGCTGGACGACGCGCTGGGCAAGCGGGTGGACGCGATCGAGGCCGAGCTGCGCGAGGTCGACAAGGCGCTGCGGATGGGCGCCGGCGAGCGGACGCGGGCGCTCCAGGCCGTGGCGAAGCGGCTGGCCGAGCTGACCGCCGGACGGGCGAAGGTCGACGAGCTGCTGGCCCGGATCAGGGCCGTGCGCGACCGCGCGTGACGCCGTCGTCGCGGTGCGGCACGGCGGCGACCGGCGTCCGGGTGTCGGTGCGGCGAGAACTACCCGGGCGGAACCGAACGGGCATAACGTGAGTCCAACCAGCACGAACGCGGGAGGGTGGGAACGGTGTACATCGACGAGACAGGCGCGGCTGACGGCGAGCTGAAGGTCACGGTCGGCGACGAGGAGTACACCGCCGAGGCGACCTACGACCTCGACGAGGACGGGGTCGACGAGAGCGCGGTCGTGGAGACCGACGACGGCGGGCACCTCGCGTTCAGCGACACCGACGGCGACGGCGACGCCGACCTCATGAGCACGTTCGACGCCGACGGCGAGCTGACCTCGCAGGCGACGTTCGACGAGGAGTCCGGCGACTGGGTCGCCGTCGACCCCGCGGACGACCGCGACCAGCAGACCAACAGCAACGACGGCAAGTCGATGACCGTCGACGTCGAGGACGGCGGCGTGCAGGAGGTCGGCCCCGCCACCGAGGACACGGACGGCGACGGCCGGGCCGACACGGCGGTCGTGCGCGACGAGGACGGGGACACCTGGCTGTTCACCGACTCCGACGGGGACGGCAGCGCCGACATCGCCACCGAGATCACGCGGGACGGCGAGGTCACGGTGTCGAAGCACACCGGCGAGGACGAGTGGACCGAGGTCGAGCACGGCCGGATCGGCCCGGACGGCAAGTACGAGCCGGACGCCGACGAGGTCTGGGCGGCTGACGCGGACCCGGCGGAGCAGAAGGTCACCGTGTCGGGCGTGGTGCGCATCGACTCCGTGACGGGGCAGTGGATCAGCCCGAACTGACCCGCCGCACGAACGCCCGCCAGGCCCGGCCGGAGAACGCGAAGGCCGGGCCGGCGGTGTTCTTGGAGTCCCGCACGCCCACGGTCGCGCCGGCGAACCCCACCTCGACGCAGGCGTTGCTGCCACCGGAGCTGTAACTGCTCGTGAACCACTGGGCGGTCATCTGGCCCCCTTCAGCCGGTCGATCAGCAGTGCCCGGGTGTCCTCGCGGCCCAGCGCCAACTGCCCGACCCGCTCGAAGATCCGCTGCATGGGCTCGACGTCTTCGGCTTGATCGTAGTAGGTGGCCGCGCCGTGCAGAACGGTCGCGAAGCCCACCCCCGGTGCCCGGGGGAAGTCCAGCACCACCAGACCGCCGCCCAGGGCGGGGTTGTCCGGAGTGCCCCGCGGGACCACCCGGATGCCGAGCCCGGGTTGCCGCTCCGGGAGTTGCAGCAGGTGCAGCACTTGGCCGCGCATCACCGACTCGCTCCCGATCACGTTGTCCAAGGCGTCCTCGGTGAAGACCACCTCGATGCGCTTGGGGGTGCCGGCTTCCAGCACCCGCCTCTGGTGCTCCAGGCGGAATTCGGTGCGCTCGACGGTCTCCGCCTCCGAGTCCGACCAGTAGATCGCGTTCGACAGCGCCATCAGCGCCCTGACGTACTCGGGCGACTGCACGAGGCCGGGGATGACTCCGCACTCGTACCACCTGATCTTCGCCGAGGCCGCCTGGAGTTCGGCGAGGCGCTGGAAGGGCTCCGGCAGGTTGTCGACGTATCCCCTCCGGGGTGCCCGCCGCCGGGCTGCGGAACCCAAGGCCAGGACCGTTTCCCGCTCCTGGTCGGATGCGCCGTAGAAGTCGAGCAGCCTGGTCAACTCCTCGGTGCCGAAGCCGCCCTTCCCGTTCTCGACGTGGCTGATGCGGCCCGCTGTCCGTCCGATCACCGCTCCGGCTTCGCCCTGCGACCTGCGTGCCTGGTGGCGCAGGCTAGCGAGCGTCAAGCCGAGTTGGAGCCGCTCGACGGTCTGCCGCGTCGGCCCGGACGACCGGTTCTGCTTCAGCCTCGAGGAAGTCGAGATCGCGGCCTTCCGCGCCGCCCCCGACGCGGCCATCGCCCGTGCCGAAGCGGACCTGGCCGCCGGGCCGCTCGACAACCCGCGTGCGGAAGCGGTCCGCGTGTCGCGATGATGGCGGGGTGCCGACGCCGCCCCTGGTCCGACCGCTGACGGCCGACGACGTCCCCGTCGTCGTGGAGTTCTCGCTGCGCGCGTGGGCCCCGGTCTTCGCGTCGTTCCGCGCCGTCCTGGGCGAGCCGGTCTACGAGGCGCTGTTCCCGGAGTGGAGGACCGCCCAGGCGAAGGCCGTCGAGGACGTCTGCCGCGAGGAGCGCACGGCGGTGTGGGTCGCCGACGTGGGCGACCGCGCCGTCGGGTTCGTCGGGGTGCGCGTCGCCGACGGCGAGATCCACATGCTGGCCGTCGACCCGGAGCACCAGCGCCGGGGCATCGGCACCGCCCTGACCGGCTACGCCGTCGAACGGCTGCGCGCCGCCGGGGTGCTCCTCGCGGTCGTCGGCACGGGCGGGGACCCCGGCCACGCCGCCGCCCGCGCCACCTACGAGAAGGCGGGCTTCACCCCGTTCCCGCAGGTCCAGTACTACAAGCGGCTCGACCGCTGAACGCCTGAACCGCCGGCGCTGGACCCTCCCACCGCCGGAGACCCCATGCTGGCCCGGTGGAAACCGATCTCCTGCCCATCGGGCGGTTCGCCGCGCTGAGCCGGCTGAGCGTCAAGCAACTGCGGCACTACGACGAGCTGGGGCTGCTGGTCCCGGCGCACGTGGACGCCGCCTCCGGTTACCGCTACTACCGGCGCGCGCAGGCCAGGCAGGCGTTGTCCATCGGGCTGCTGCGCTCGCTGGACGTGCCGCTGCCGGTGGTCGCCGCCGTGCTCTCGGGCGCGCCGGGCGTCCTGGACGAGGTGCGCGCGAAGCACGAGGCGGAGCTGGTCCGGCGGCGTAGCGCCCTGGCCGCACTGGAGCGCGTCATGGTCGAGGGCCTGCCGGCCACGCCGGTGCGGGTGGTCGCCGAACCGGCCCGGTCGGTGGCCGTGGTCCGCGAGGTCGCGGCGGGGCCGGCCGACGTCTCCCGCGCCACCTCGGCGGCGGTCGCCCGGGTGCTGCGCGAGGTGCCGCCCGCCGGTCCGCCGGAGCTGATCGGGTTGTTCCCGGTCGAGCTGGACGACGACGCCTTCGAGGTGCGGGTCGCGGTGGTGGTGGGGCGCGGCCCGTCGGAGCGGCACCCGTCCGGCCGGGACGCACCCGAGTGGGAGGCGGAACCGCTGCCCGGCGGTGAGTTCGCCTGCGCCACCCACGTCGGCCCCTACGACCAGATCCCCCTGACCGCCCACGCCCTCCTCGCCTGGTGCGCCGAGCGGGGCCACCCGCTGCGCGGGCCGATCCGCGAGGTCTACGTCTCCGATCCCGCGACCACCGAGCCCGACCGGCTCGTCACCCACCTGATGATCCCCCTGGAGGAGCGCCCGTGACCCCGACGATCACCACGCACGGCCCCGTCACCTGCCTGAGCGTCACCGGCCTCGGCGAACCCGGTGGCAGCGAGCACACCGGTGCCGTCACCGGCCTGTACACCGTGGCCGCCGCCCTCGGCGCGGACCACGGCCCGCTGGAGGGGCAGTGGTGGGCGGAGGGCGTGCCGGACGGCCGCCGCGCGCCGCGCGAGCAGTGGCGCTGGCACCTGCTGCTGCCCGTCGCGCCGCCGGCCGCCGGAGCGGTGGAGCGGGCGCGCGAGGCGGGCCGCGCGTCGTGCCCGGCGGTGGACCGGGTGCGGCTGACCACCGTCACCGAGGGGCGGTGCGTGGAGCTGCTGCACGAGGGCCCGTTCAGCGAGGAGCACCGGTCGCTGGAGGTCGTGGCCCGGTTCATGGCCGAGCACGGGCTGGTTCCCAACGGCCCGCACCACGAGGTCTACCTGACCCCCTTCGACGACCCGTCGCCGCGCACGCTGCTGCGCCAACCGGTGCGGTCCGCCTGATCGCCCGGAATCCCTTGCGGCACAACCGGTAGCACCGCCCGACAACCTCGTCGGCAGTGCTGCCGGTTGTGTCCGCCGACCGTTCCTGAATCCTTCGAGAAATACGGACTTTTCGGTGCAGCAATTCTTCCATCCGCTCGTGGGAGCGCTCTCACAAGCGGTGGACCTGGACACTTGGCGGTGTGGTGATCGACGCACCGTCGCGCCCTTGCATTCTCGCGACTAAAGAGCGGGTCACCCGGACTTTTAGAGTGATCGGGTGCTGAATCGATTCCAGAATCGGTTTTGTGAGGCAGCCGACAGGGTGGATGTGTGTTACCGGGGATTAACCCGGCTAACCTCCGTCTATCCCTTTGACCGGCACGCCCTCCACCGGGCGGGCGGAGCCATTCCCGAGGACGTCCCACCCGGACACCGGCGTCCACCGTGGGCTGGCGCTCAGCTAGGAGACGAGACGAGATGACGGCAGTGACCATTCCCGGTCTCGACCAGGCACCCACCGACCACCCGCACCTGCTCGCCTGGGTGCACGAGGTCGCCGAACTGACCTGCCCCGACGAGGTCGTCTGGGCCGACGGTTCCCAGGACGAGTGGGACCGCCTGACCGCCAAGCTCGTCGACGCGGGCACGTTCGTCCCGCTGAAGAAGAAGCCGAACTCGTTCTGGGCGGCCAGCGACCCCACCGACGTGGCCCGCGTGGAGGAGCGCACGTTCATCTGTTCCGTGGACCCGGCCGACTGCGGCCCCACGAACAACTGGATGGACCCCGCCGAGATGAAGGCGACGATGACCGACCTGTACCGCGGGTGCATGCGCGGTCGGACGATGTACGTCATCCCGTTCTGCATGGGTCCGCTCGACGCCGAGAAGCCGATGCTGGGCGTGGAGATCACCGACTCCGAGTACGTCGTCGTCTCCATGCACATCATGACCCGCATGGGCACGAGGGCCCTCGCCCGCTTCGGCGACGACGCGCCGTTCGTCAAGGCGCTGCACTCGATCGGCGCGCCGCTGGAGCCGGGTCAGGAGGACGTCGCCTGGCCGTGCAACGAGACCAAGTACATCACCCAGTTCCCCGAGGAGCGGATGATCTGGTCGTTCGGCTCGGGCTACGGCGGCAACGCGCTGCTGGGCAAGAAGTGCTACTCGCTGCGCATCGCCTCGGTGATGGCGCGCGACGAGGGCTGGCTCGCCGAGCACATGCTGATCCTCAAGCTCACCTCGCCGGAGCGGAAGTCGTACTACGTCGCGGCGGCGTTCCCCAGCGCCTGCGGCAAGACCAACCTCGCGATGCTGGAGCCGACCATCCCCGGCTGGAAGGTCGAGACCCTGGGCGACGACATCGCCTGGATGCGGTTCGGCGAGGACGGCCGGCTGTACGCGGTGAACCCGGAGAACGGCTTCTTCGGCGTCGCCCCCGGCACCGACTACCACACCAACCCCAACGCGATGCGCACCATCGAGAAGGGGAACTCGCTGTTCACGAACGTCGCCCTCACCGACGACGGCGACGTGTGGTGGGAGGGCATGGGCGAGCCCCCGGCGCACCTGACCTCGTGGAAGAAGCAGGACTGGACGCCGGACGACGACGAGCCGTCGTCGCACCCGAACTCCCGCTACTGCACGCCGATCGCCCAGTGCGACATCAAGGCGCCGGAGTGGGAGGACCCGAAGGGCGTGCCGATCTCGGCGATCTTCTTCGGCGGTCGCCGCGCCACCACCATCCCCCTGATCACCGAGTCGCGCGACTGGCAGCACGGCGTGTTCATGGGCGCCACCCTGTCCAGCGAGACCACGGCGGCGGCCGTCGGCAAGACCGGCGTCGTGCGCCGCGACCCGATGGCGATGCTGCCGTTCATCGGCTACCACGCCGGTGACTACTTCCAGCACTGGATCGACACCGGCAAGTCGGCCGACGCGGACAAGCTGCCGAAGATCTTCTACGTCAACTGGTTCCGCCGCGGCGAGGACAAGCGCTTCCTGTGGCCCGGGTTCGGCGAGAACTCGCGCGTGCTGAAGTGGGCCGTCGAGCGCATCGAGGGCAGGGCCGCGGCCGTCGAGACCCCGATCGGCCACGTGCCGACCGCCGACGAGCTGGACCTGACCGGCCTCGACGCGTCGCGCGAGGACGTCGAGGCGGCGCTGGCGTTCGACGCCGACGAGTGGCGCGCCGAGATCCCGATGATCGAGGAGTGGTTCGCGAAGATCGGCGAGAAGGTGCCGACCTCGCTGCGCGACGAGCTGGAGGCGCTGAAGCTCCGCCTCGGCTGATCACCCCCAGTGCGAGACCCCGGTGGCCAACGGCGTCCACCGGGGTCTCTTTTTGGTTGCCCAGCGTGATTTACCCTCCGGTCGGGCGTACCAAGGAAGGGTGACCCAGCAGGACGACTTCCTCGGTGGACTGCACTACGACCGCCCGTCCGAACCACGGGTGGGACCCACCGCGGGTGTCGTCCGCCACTACCCGGCGGGCAACCGGTGTGAACCGCCCCGCGAACGGGTACCGGCGTGGTGGCACGTGGGCGGCGTCGTCCTGGGTGCCCTCGCCGCGCTCGTCGCGGTCTTCGCCTGGGGCTACGGGATCGACCAGTTCGACGAGGTCCGGCTGCGCGGGCTGGTGGCCATGGGGCTCGGGGGGCTCCTGGTGGGACTGGTGTGCCTCGGCAGGCTGTCCCCAGCCGCGCCCCTCACCGCCGGGGTGCTCGCCCTGACCGGCTCGGTGGTCGCCGAACTGGGGTCGGTGGCCTTCCTGCCCGTGCTCAAGCCCGTCTTCGGCAGCGGCGGACCGATCTTCGCGGGCGTCCTGCTGATCGTTCTGGCGTTCCGCCGGAGGTAGTTGTCCACAGGTTGTGGATGAAGCTGTGCACAGCCTGTGGGTCGACCGGGTGACGACTCCCTGACGAAAGGGTCAGGCCGGCATCGGGTTCGAGCCCAGGCCCCACAGCCGCCCGGTGAACGGGCGCGTCGCCTCGGCGTAGCAGACCGCCGACGTGAAGCCCTCCGACCACGCCTGGCTGCCGAACGCCCGCCACGACGCGAACACGTCCGGCCGATCCGCGCCCACGTAGCTCCGGACGGCCCGCGCGCAGTGGTCCGCCGCCTTCGCGTTCACCTGTTCGAGGGAGGGCGCGGGGTCGCCGGGAGCGCCCAGGGACAGCACGCCGGGCACCGCCTCGGCCCGGTGCGGCTGGTCGCAGCCCGTGATCGCCGCGTCCCGGTCCACCCCCGGCGACGCCGCCGCGCACAGCTGCACCGTGCTGAACCCGGCCGCCTTCAGGAGGTCCCTGGCGCTGCCCGTGCGCGGCGCCCGCGACCCGTCCGGCGCCAGTTCGACCACCGCGCACACCCGCCACCGGTCGCCGCGCGCCCAGCCGTCGCGGCTCGGCCAGAACGCGTGCGCCTGGAGGCGGGTGGCGTCGTGGTCGGCGCTGCCCAGGTACGCGGTCAGCGCGGCGCGGCACGGCGGCAGCACGGCGCGGCGCAGGTCGCGGTCGTCCGGGTACGCGGAGCCCAGCTCCGGCAGCTCCCCCACCTCGGTGACCTCGGCGTCGTGGCGCTGCGCGCAGTCCAGCACCTCGACACCGGTGGTCGTGCACTGGCCGGGTTCCGGCAGCTCGTCGACCGTCGGCGTGATCGAGGGGCGGACGACCTGCGCGTCCGGCGTCCCCGCCACGCGGGCGGTGCAGGCGGCGAGCGACAGCGCGGCCAGTGCCACGACCGCCGCCCGCCAGCACCTCACCCGGTCAGGTTACCGACACCAGGGCGACCACCTGGTCGGCGATGGCGCGGCGCTCGCGCTCGAAGGTCGCGTCGGTGAGCGCGGTCGGGTCGGCCGGCTGCCCCAGGACGGGGGTGTGCAGGTGGCCGCCCGCGACGCCGGTGGCGCCCAGGCCGAGGCGGAGCCGGTTCGCCCGGTACATCGACTCGTTGGACAGGTAGTCGCCGCCGCTGCCCTCGGCCGCCGCCGCGCCCGGCGTCGGCTCGTCGGAGCGGCAGTCCGGGAAGCCCTCGCCGGGGACCGTGCCCACGGGCCACTCGCAGAACGACCGGTTGAACAGCACCGGGAACGGGGTCGTGCCCGCGCCGACCATCCGCTCGTGCGGCAGCGTCGTCTCGATGAACTCGTGCGCGGGCTGCGGCCACCCCGCCGCGTCCGGGGCAGGGCCGACCGACGAGAGGTCGTTGTTGTCCGGGAACCCGCCGCGCCACCGGCCGGCCCACCGCTCCACGTCGAACTGCCCGGGGCGGCCCTGGCTGACCGTGACGACGGCCTGCGCCCCCTGCCCCAGCGCCCCGCCGTGGAACCGCTCGACGATCCCCTGGTCGAAGGCGCCCCACAGCACCGGCAGCACGGCCGCCTGGAAGACGACGCGCCCCTGGGGCGTGTCGACGACCTTCCCGTCCAGCCGGAGCGCGGCCGCGCCGGACGGGTTGCTGCGCCGCACCGACGTGCCGCTGAGCTGGAACGGGTCGAAGCCGGTCACCGCGACCCGCCTCGCGCCGTCGGCGAACGCGAGGTCGGTCACCCCGCGCGAGCCCAGGTCGAACGCCCCGACCAGGCGTGCCCGGTCGCCCGTCGACAGCGTGAACCGGGGCGTCCACTGCCGCAGCGCCCGGGTCGCCTGGAGCCGCGCCCAGTAGAGGGGGCGGTCGTCGTAGGCGTCCCACGCCTGCGCGGTCCGGGCCCGGTCGACGGCGGCCCGCCACAGCCCGGTGCCCGCGGTGGCGGCGAGCTGCTGCGCCCGGCTCCGGGAGCGCGTCTCGCACAGGCGGGCGGTGAACGAGCTGACGTCGTCCTCGAAGCCCGCGAGGCGGGCCAGTTCGGGCCCCACGGCGGGGCCGTCCGGCGTCAACCGGTCGCCGAGGCGCGATTCCTCGACGGTGATGGGAGCGCTCTCGTCGAAGCAGGCCACCGGGTGCGCCCGCGCCACGGCGGGCAGCGAGAGCAGGGACAGCCCGAGGGCGAGCGGGATCACGGTGCGGAGTCGTCTGATCACACCCGGATGCTCCCGGACCCGGGGCGAACGCGGAACCCGTGGACCGGCCCCCGTCCTCCGCGGACGGGAACCGGGGTGCTCCGGGGCAGTCCGGCGGCGGACGCGCAACCCCGGCGCACCTCACCCGTCCGGCACGATTGTTCAACAATACTCCATTCGAGGAGTAAGGTCGTTCGACATGACGACCGTCGACGCCGGCGACTGGCTGAGCGCGCTGGCCAAGGACCGCGGGGACATCGACCGCTCCAGCACGGCGGAACGCGTCGCCGACAAGCTGCGCGCCAGCGTGCTCGACGGCGACATCAAACCCGGCCAGCAGCTCAACGAGAAGGCCCTGGGCGACGCCCTCCGCGTCTCGCGCAACACGCTCCGCGAGGCGTTCCGCCTGCTCACCCACGAGCGGCTGCTCGTCCACGAGTACAGCAAGGGCGTCTTCGTCCGCCGCCCCGACGCGGCCGACGTCGCCGACCTCTACGCCGCCCGCCGGGTCATCGAGTGCGGCGCCCTCCGCCGGTGGGACGACGCCCCCGAGGCCGCCAGGCAGGCCGTCCGCGACGCCGTCTCCTCCGGGCGGGAACGCGCCGCCGCCGGCGACTGGACCGGCGTCGGCACCGCGAACATCGGGTTCCACCGGGCCGTCACCGCCCTCGCCGGCAGCGCCCGCCTCGACGAGGAGATGAAGCGCCTGCTCGCCGAGCTGCGCCTCGCCTTCCACGTCATGGGCGACCCCGAGGCGTTCCACCGCGACTACCTGCCGCTGCACGGCGCGCTGGTGGCCCGGCTCGACGCCGACCGCGACGTGCCCGGGGCCGAGGCGGCCCTCGTCGCGTACCTCGAACGCGCCGAGGAACAGCTGACGACCGGCCTGCGCGGCGCGTGAAGAGGTCACGATCCAGACACGTCACCGGTAGGTGCTCAACCTGACATGGTGACGGGGCTCGTCCTCCGGGCCTAGCATCGCGCGACACCAGTCACAGGGCCGTACGGAGGGCGCACAATGCCGTCAGCTCGACAATCCAGCCTCCGCTGGAGCAACTGGAACCTGCTGCTGCTGGTCCCGCTGCTCATGCTCGTCACGTCGTGGTTCAACACCGACGGACCGAGGGTGCTCGGGCTGCCGTTCTTCTACTGGTACCAGTTCGCCTGGGTCCCGGTCGGCGTGCTCTGCGTCGGCCTGGTGTACGTGAAGACGAAGGACGAGCCCGTCGTCACCGGCAAGCCCGACCTGCTCGGGGTCGACGACCTGGACGAGGGGGCGAAGTAGCCGTGCAGTGGACCGAGTTGGTGGTCTTCAGCTTCCTGTTCCTGGTGGTGACCGTCCTGGGCTTCGTCGCGGCGAAGTGGAAGGCGGGCGACACCCTCGAACACCTCGACGAGTGGGGTCTCGGCGGCCGGAAGTTCGGCTCCTGGATCACCTGGTTCCTCGTCGGCGGCGACCTCTACACCGCGTACACCTTCGTCGCGGTGCCCGCCCTGGTGTTCGGCGCGGGCGCGCTGGGCTTCTACGCCCTGCCCTACACCGTCGTGCTGTACCCGATCGTCTTCCTGCCGCTGGTGCGGATGTGGTCGGTGTCCCGCGTGCACGGCTACGTGACGCCCGCCGACTTCGTGCGCGGCCGCTACGGCTCGCACTGGCTCGCACTGATCATCGCCGTCACCGGCATCATCGCGACGATGCCGTACATCGCGCTCCAGCTCGTCGGCCTGGAGGCCGTGCTGCGCACGATGGGCCTCAACGGCTCCGGCATCCTCGGCCACCTGCCGCTGTTCATCGCGTTCGTCATCCTCGCGCTCTACACCTACCAGTCGGGGCTCCGCGCGCCCGCGCTCATCGCGTTCGTCAAGGACACGCTGATCTACATCGTGATCCTGGTCGCGGTGATCTACCTGCCGAGCAAGTTCGGCGGCTGGGGCACGATCTTCGACACCGCGCAGGCCAAGTACGACGCGACGCCCGCGAAGACCGACGGCATCCTGCTCACCGCCAACAACCAGCTCCAGTACGCCACGCTGGCGCTCGGCTCGGCGCTGGCGCTGTTCCTGTACCCGCACTCGCTGACCGGCATCCTCGCCTCGCGCGGCCGCAACGTGATCAAGCGGAACATGGTGGCGCTGCCCGCGTACTCGCTGCTGCTCGGCCTGCTCGCGATGCTCGGCTTCGTCGCGATCTCGGCCGGCGTCAAGCCGATCACCAACCAGGCCACCGGCCGCGCCGACACGAACACCATCGTCCCGGTGCTGTTCGGCCAGGAGTTCCCGGCCTGGTTCGCGGGCGTGGCCTACGCGGCCATCGCCATCGGCGCCCTGGTGCCGGCGGCGATCATGTCGATCGCGGCGGCGAACCTGTGGACGCGCAACATCTACAAGGAGTACCTCAAGAAGGGCGCCACGCCCGCGCAGGAGGCCAAGCAGGCCAAGCTCGCGTCGCTGGTGGTGAAGTTCGGCGCGGTCGCGTTCATCGTGTTCATCGACCCGCAGTTCTCCATCGACCTCCAGCTCATCGGCGGCGTCATGATCCTCCAGACGCTGCCCGCCGTGGCCATCGCGCTCTACACCCGCTGGTTCCACCTGTACGGCCTGATCGCCGGCTGGGTCGTCGGCATGGGCTGGGGCATGTGGCTGCTCTACGGCATCGGCAACCCGGCCGTCGGCAAGGCGCACTTCGCCGGCTCCGCGCTGCCGCTGGGCGACCTGTCGCTGTTCGGCTGGCACCCGCTCGGCGGGTCCACCGTGCAGATCTACGTCGGCGCGCTCGCCGTCGTGGCGAACCTGCTGGTGGCGGTCCTCGTGACGCTGGTCGCCCGCAAGGCGCGCTGGTTCAACGGCACCGACGAGACCGACGGCGACGACTACCACGTCGACGAGGACAACCCGCGCGTCAAGCCGGTCGCCTCCGCTCACTGATCCCCGAGCGGACCCCCGAGGACGAGGGCGGCGGCGCCCACGAGACCCGCCCGGCCACCCAGCCGGGCGGGCTCGACCCGCAACCCGTCCAGGTAGGACAGCCCGCAGTGCTCGGCGACGGTGCGGCGCAACGGGTCGAACAGCAGCTCGCCCGCCTGCGCCACACCGCCGCCCACCACCGCGAGGTCCAGGTCCACCACGGCCGCCGTGGCCGCGATGGCCATGCCGACCGCCCGCCCGGCCCGCTCGAACGCGGCCCGGGGCAGGTCCTCGCCGGCCTGCGCCGCCGCCGCGAGCAGCGCGGCGTCCGCGCCCCGGGGCGCCTGCCACCCCCGCTGCCGCGCCCACGCCACCATCCGCGGCCCGCCCGCCACGGTCTCCGCGCAGCCGCGCCCGCCGCACGTGCACGGCTCGCCGTCCGGCTCCACCACGACGTGCCCGACGTGCCCGGCGTTGCCCGTGCGCCCGCCGAACGGTCGCCCGCCGAGCACCAGCCCGCCGCCGACGCCGGTGCTGACCACCAGCCCCACCATGAACCGGCTGCCCCGGCCCGCGCCCAGCCAGTGCTCGCCGAGCGCCATGCACGTGCCGTCACCGGCCAGCTCGACGGGCACCCCCGGCACCAGCGCGCCCACCCGGTCGCGCAGCGGGAACGCCCGCCACCCCGGCACGTTGATGGGGCTCACCGTCCCGGCGGTCGCGTCCACCGGCCCCGCGCAGGCGATGCCGACCGCGGCGACCGGTTCGCCGGCCAGCACCTCGTCCACCACGGACGCCACCGCGGCGAACGTCCCCTCGGCGTCCCCGAGCGGCGTCCCGGCCCGGACCGCGCGCCGCACCGCGCCACCGCGTTCCACCAGGGCGCCGGCGACCTTGGTGCCGCCCACGTCCAGTGCCAGCACCAGGTCCGTCACCCGATCAGGTTAGGTCACCACCGGGGCGCGATCGAGCAGCCGGTCAGCGCTTGAGCATCCGGGTCAGGCCGGCCGCCACCGTGGTGGCCAGCACCCAGCCCATGACGATCAGCCCGGACGCGATCCACTGCGACGCGCCCGGCGTCTGCCAGCGGTTCTTGTTGCCGAAGTCCACGATCGGCACCACCAGGTCGATGGTGAACAGCCACGGGTTCCACGGCAGGTGGTCGTCGTCGTTGATCTCCACCAGCTCCGGCCCGGCGGCGAACCACGCGCTGCCCAGCAGCCACGTGACCACCAGCCAGCCCAGCGCCCGCGCCGGCCGGTAGCCGTAGCCCACCATCGCGCGCTGCGACCAGCTCCACAGCAGCACCAGCGGGCGCAGCCAACGGCGGCCCTCGGCGATCGTCCGGTACCGCAGCCGCTGCTTCTCCACCAGCACGGTCGCCGCGTGCTCGTCGTTGCCGCACGCCCGCAGCATCTCGGCGAACTGGTCGTACGGGCCGGGCCGGTAGGTGCGCCGCATCGCCTGCCGCAGCCAGCGCAGCCGCCGCTCCACCTCGTCGTCGTCGCGCAGGTCGATCGGGTGCCGCAGCGAGTCGTAGCGGAACTCCTCCAGGTCGATCCAGCCGGTCGCGGACCAGAAGTTCTCGTTGTCGTCCAACGAGGTGCAGCGCACCTGCCGCAGCGTCACGTCGCCGCGCGGCGCGGTGACCGGGGTCAGGGTCAGCTCCTGGACCTGCATGCCGAGCACGTTGAGCGCGTGCGAGTCGAGCTTGTCGCCGAGCACCGCCCCGTCGAACGTCGCCATCCGGCCGACCTGCGCCCGCCGCGCCCGCACCCCGCCGTGCGCGACGAACTCCCGGGCGCCGCGCGCGCAGATCAGGTCGCGACCGATGACCGCGCCGCCCACGTCGAGCGACGGCTTGCCCGCCGGCTGGTGCCGGTAGCGGCCCGGCTTCGTGATGCGGCTGCCGCGCAGGTCGACATTCGCGCCGACGTGCACGCCGCGCAGCTCCAGGCCGCCGGCCACCTCGACCTCGCGGGCGGCCAGGTTGCTGCCGATGCGCGACCGGTTGCCCAGCACGGCGTCGGCGCGCGGGTTGTCCAGCGCCGAGCCGTCCAGGATCAGGCTGCCCTTGACCTGGAGGTCCACCATGCGGAGCTGGCCGCGCACCCGGCACTGGCGGCCGATGACGTCGCCGCCGACCTGCGCGCCGTCCAGGTGCAGCGCCCGGCCGTGCCCGGTGGGTTCGGCGTTGCCGTGCACGGCCCGGCCGTAGCCGGTGGGCTCGTCCAGCTCGGGGCCGCCCGCGTCGAACGCGCCGCCGGACAGCGACAGCGTGCCGCCGAGCGCCGCGTTGACCATGCGGACCGTGCCGGTGCTGCGGAAACCGCGGTCGAGCTGCACGTCGCCGTCCACGGTGAGGCGGTCGAACACCAGCGTCGCGCTCGGGTCGGAGTGCGGGTCGAGCGCGTCGTCGGCCGCCCGCCCCCGCGACACCCCGGCGCCGCGCATGGTCAGCGCCGAGTCGATCCGCGCGCCCGCCAGCAGCACCGTGCCGAGGACCGTGCAGCCGGCCAGCAGCAGGGTGCCGCCGACGTGCAGGCCCGTGCCGTTGAGCGCGTGGCCCTCGGGGTTGTCGAACGACCCGCCGGTGAGGTTGCAGTAGCCGCCGACGTGGGCGCTCGCCATCCGCAGCTCGCCGGTGACCCGCACGCGCTGCCCCAGCAGGCCGCCCGCCAGCGTGAGCCGGTCGGCGTGGAGCGCGATGCCGCCCGGCGCGAGCAGCGCGGCGTCCCGCAACGACAGGGACCCGGCGATGTCGGCGTCCACGAGGTCGACCAGGCCCTCGACGGTGCTGCCGGCCAGGGAGATCTCGTTGGCGCCGGACAGGTTCCGCCCGAGCAGGCCGGGCAGGTGGCAGCCCGCGAACTCCAGTCCGGCGAGCTTGCCCTGGCGCAGGTCCGGCGGCTGCTCGAACCGGCAGCGCACGAACTCCAGCACGTACGGGAACTCCACCGCGCGCAGGTCGAGCACCCCGGTCACGAACTTGTCCGCCACCCGCACCACCGGCGGCACGCCCGCGCGCCGCCGCGGCAACCGCCACGTGCCGTCCGCCTCGCCGATCCCCGCGCCGCGCAGCACGTCGGCCGCCGCCACGCGGGCGGAGCGCGGCGGGCTGGGGTCGAACACGTCCAGCCCCCGCGCCCCCACCTCGGTCATGTGATCGACAATGCGGGTTCCCGGCGCCCCCGCGCAAGGGAACGGGGAAACGGGCTACGCGGAGGGCCCCTGGTGCGTCGGGTCGAGCACGCGCGCCAGGAACGACTGCGTGCGCTCGTGCCGCGGCGCGCCGATGACCTGCTCGGCCGGCCCCTCCTCGACGACGTACCCGCCGTCCATGAACAGCACCCGGTCGGCCACCTCGCGGGCGAACTGCATCTCGTGCGTCACCACGAGCATGGTCATGCCCTCGTCGGCGAGCTGCCGCATCACGCCCAGCACGTCGCCCACCAGCTCGGGGTCCAGCGCCGACGTCGGCTCGTCGAACAGCATCACGTCCGGGTCCATCGACAGCGCCCGCGCGATGGCCACGCGCTGCTGCTGGCCGCCGGACAGCTGGGCCGGCATCGCGTTGACCTTCTCGCCCAGCCCGACCCGCTCCAGGTTGCGCAGCGCGACCTCCTGCGCCGTCTTCTGGTCCCGCTTGAGCACCTTGCGCTGCGCGACCATCAGGTTGTTCAGCACGTTGAGGTGCGAGAACAGGTTGAAGCCCTGGAACACCATGCCGATGCGGGTGCGCGCGGCGTCGATGTCCACGTCCGGGTCGGTCAGCTCGGTGCCGTTGACGACGATCCTGCCCGCCGTCGGCTCCTCCAGCAGGTTCACGCAGCGCAGCAGCGTGGACTTGCCCGAGCCGGACGGCCCGATGACGCACACCACGTCACCGCGCTCGACCCGCGCGTCGATGCCCTTGAGCACCTCCAGCGGGCCGAACGACTTCTTCAACCCGACGATCTCGACCGCCGGTCCGGTCTCCACGACAACCGCCTCGCTCACGAGGACACCCCCAACCCGGTCGACTCCGGTGTGCTGATCTTCTTGCCGCCCGTGCGCCGCTCCAGGTACCGCGACAGGTAGCCGAGCGGCAGCGTGATCAGCAGGTAGCACAGGCCGACCACCAGGATCGGGGTCAGCGACGGCGACCGGCTGAGCGTCTCGCGCCCGAACTTGGTCAGCTCGTACTGGTCGCGGGCCAGGCCGATGATGTAGATCAGCGACGAGTCCTTGGTGAGCAGGATCAGCTCGTTGGTCAGCGGCGGCAGGATGATCCGGAATGCCTGCGGGATGACGACCGTGACCATGGTCCGGCCCTGGGACATGCCCAGCGAGCGGGCCGCCTCGATCTGGCCCTTCGGCACGGCCTGGATGCCCGCGCGGATCGTCTCCGCCATGTACGCGGCGCCGACGATGCCGAGCGCCAGCATGACCGTGGAGTAGATGTCGAACTGGAGGCCGAACGCCAGCGGCACGCCGAAGCTGAGCGCGATGAACACCAGCAGGGCGGGGACGCCCCGGAAGAACTCGATGTAGATCGTGGCGATCCACCGGTAGGGCGCGACCGGCGACAGCTTCATCAGGGCCAGCACCAGGCCGAGCACCAGGCCGAAGCCGAAGCCCAGCGCGGTGTAGACGAGGGTGTTCTTCAACGCCACCGTGATGACGTTGGGGAACATCTCCGCGGCGATGTCCAGGTTGAAGAAGCTGCGCTGGATCTCGCGCCAGTCGGCGACCAGCGCCAGGACGACCGCGATCACGACCAGCAGCGCGTACTGGGCGCCGCGGAACGCCTTCGCCCGCTGTCGCTTGGAGAGTGCCATGTGTGGGTTACCTCGTGGGTGGGGTGGACAAGGCGCGGGGCCGGTGCTTCGTGAGCACCGGCCCCGCCGTCGAGCCGGTTACTTCGACTCCGGCTTCTTGCCGAACCACTTCTCGTAGATCTTGTCGTACTCGCCGTTGTCCTTGGCCTTCTTCAGGACCTCGTCGATCTTGGCCTTGAGGGCGGTGTTGCCCTTCTTCACGCCGATCCCGTACTGCTCACCGGTGTCGAACTCCGTCGTCACCTCGGTGTCCGGGAACTCCTTGGCGTAGTCGTAGAGCACGCCGTTGTCGTTGATGGCCGCGTCCACCGCGCCGGTGCGCACGGCGGTCTCCATCAGCGGCAGGTCCTCGAACTGGACGACGGTGTAGCCGAACTTCGCCGCGTTCTCGTTGGCGTACTCCTCGCCGGTGGTCTCCAGCTGGACGCCGATCTTCTTGCCGTTGAGGCTCTCCAGACCGGTGATGCCGGAGTCCTTCTTGACCAGCAGCGCCTGCGAGGCGTCGAAGTACGGCTCCGAGAAGTCGATGGCCTCCTTGCGGGCGTCGTTGATCGTCATGCCCGCGGCGGCGAGGTCGCACTTGCCGGTGTTGAAGACCTCGCCGGAGGTGATGGTCTCGAAGGGGGTGTCGAAGATTTCCTGGGTGACGTTCAGCTCCTTCGCCACCAGGTCGACCAGCTCGACGTCGAAGCCCACGGTCTTGTCGCCCTCGGAGAACTGGAAGGGCTTGTAGGACAGGTGGGTGCAGGTGACCAGCTTGCCGCTCTGGACCAGGGTGATACCGGAGCCGGCATCCGTGGAACCGGTGTTCACCTTGGTCGCGCACGCCGTCATCGTGGCCGCCAGGGCGAGCACGGGGAACAGGGCGAGCGCAGCGTGCCTGGTACGACGGGCCACGGTGTCACTCCTCGTAACTGTGTCGGTCGAGTGTTCGGCATACTGCCACTTGGGTGACACGGTGGACAGCACGTGCGTGTTACAGACCTTCGGTGGGCACGATTCCTGTGTCACATGCGGTGGGGAACCGCAAAATGTTCGGCCGGTTGGGTCAGGTCACACAATTCATGTACCGGGTGCGCTCGTTTGGCGACGGTCCGTCATCAACGACGCCACCAGTGCCGTCCACCCCGTCTGGTGCGTCGCGCCGAGGCCCTCGCCCGTGTCGCCGTCGAAGTACTCGCTGAACGTGACGTGGTCGCGCCACAGCGGCGAGTCCGTCGACTCGATCCGCTTGCCGTCCGCCGGGCGGCGGCCGTCGTGGTCCGGCAGGAACAGCGACACCAGCCGCCTGACCAGCTCGTCCGCCGCCTGGCCCGCCGTCACGTGTCGCGTGGAGCGGGTGGGAAGTTCCACGTGGAACGAACCGTCGTGGAACTCCTCGACCGTCCGCAGGGCCTCGACGAGCAGCGCGTTCGTCGGGAACCACACCGGTCCGCGCCAGTTCGAGTTGCCGCCGAACATCGGCGTGCGCGACTCCCCGGGCTCGTAGCCCATCCGGTGCTCCTGGTCCGCGACCTGCACCTCCAGGCCCTCGCGGTGCGCCGCGGACAGGCTGCGGATGCCGTGCGGGGACAGGAACTCGCCCTCGTCGAGCATCCGGGTCAGCACCAGCCGCAGCTTGCGCTCGTCCAGCAGGCTGAACATCGCCCGGTCGCCGCGCCTGCTCACGAACGGCTTCAGCTCCGGCCGCTTGGACAGCAGGTGCTCCAGCCGCCGGGTGAAGTCGGGCAGCTCCTGGAACACCCACGGCTCCAGCGTCGCGCACGCCAGCACCGGGATGAGGCCCACCATCGACCGCACCCGCACCGGCTTGGACTCCGTCGAGCCGTCCGGCAGCCGCCGCGTCACCGCGTCGTAGCAGAAGCCGTCCGTCTCGTCCCAGATCCCGCGCCCGCCCGAGCCGAACTGCGTGGACGCGTCCGCGATGCTCAGGAAGTGCTCCACGAACTTCGTGGCCACGTCCTCGTACGCGTCGTCGTGCCGCGCCAGCTCCAGCGCGATCTGCATCAGGTGCAGGCTGTAGGCCGCCATCCACGACGTGGCGTCGGACTGCTCCAGCCGCCACTGGCCGAGCATCGGCTCCGACCGGTTCACCGGACCGATGTTGTCCATGCCGAGGAAGCCGCCCTCGAACAGGTAGCTGCCGTCGGCGTCCTTGCGGTTCACCCACCAGGAGAAGTTCAGCAGCAGCTTGTGGAAGATCTTGGCCAGGAACTTCCGGTCCGGGACCTCCTCCGACCGGTACACCTGGAGCGCCGCCCAGGCGTGCACCGGCGGGTTCACGTCGCCGAACTCCCACTCGTAGGCCGGGAGCTGGCCGTTGGGGTGCATCAGCCACTCCCGGCACAGCAGGAGCAGCTGCTCCTTGGCGAACGCCGGGTCCACCCGGGCGAACGGCACCGCCTGGAACGCGAGGTCCCACGCGGCGAACCACGGGTACTCCCACTCGTCCGGCATGGAGATCACGTCGGCCACGTCGAAGTGCCGCCAGTGCGCGTTGCGCGCGTGCGGCGTGGTCCGCGACTTGGGCGCCGCGGGCTGCGCCGGGTCGCCGTCCAGCCACTCGCGGGTGCGGAAGCGGTAGTGCTGCTTGGTCCACATCAGGCCCGCCAGCGCCCGCCGCACCACCGCGGCCCGGCGCGGGTCGAGGCCGGTGGCGTGGAACTCGTCGGCCTCCCAGCGGCGCTGCTGCACGGTGTCCTGGAAGCTCGGGCCGAACGCGTCGAGGTGCCCGTCCCCCTCCACCAGCCGCAGCCGCACGGTCACCGACTCGCCCGGCTCCACCGGGTCGAACGAGTACCAGGCCGCCACCTTCGTGCCCGGCTCGCTCGTGTCGTCCGGGCCGACCACCCGGCAGGCCCGCGCGTCGCGCCCGACCACGTACCGGTCGACGCCGTCCTTGGTGTACTCGCCGGGGTTGCGCTCGGTGCCGAACAGCTCGACCTCGTTGGTCTCGTTGTCGGTGACCAGCAGCGTCGGCGTCCCCTCGACGTGCAGCGTGTAGCGGCCCAGCGCGCCGTGCTCGGCGGTGACCCGGCGCCAGCCGTCGTTCGTGCGGGCGACCAGCGACGGCTTGCGCGCGTCCCGGCCCCACGACCACGTGTTGCGGAACCACAGCTGCGGGAGCAGGTGCAGCGGCGCCGGGTCCGGGCCGTGGTTGGTGGCGGTGATCTCGACGCACAGGTCCGTCGGGCTCGCCTTCGCGTAGCTCACGGCCACGTCGAAGAACCGGTTCCCGTCGAGCGCGCCGGTGTCCGACAGCTCCGGCTCGCGCTCGTTGCGCCCGGCGACGCGGGCCCGTTCGCGCAGCTCGGCGTAGGGGAACTCGCACTGCGGGTACCGGTAGACGACCTGCATCCACGAGTGGGTGGGCGTGCCGTCGGTCACCCACCAGTGCTCCTTGACGTCCTCGCCGTGGTTGCCCTCGTCGTTGGTGAGCCCGAAGTACCGCTCCTTCAGGAACGGGTCCCGGCCGTTCCACAGGGCCACGCCGAGGTTGAGGAAGCCGTGCACGTCGCAGATGCCCGCGATGCCGTCCTCACCCCACCGGTAGGCCCGCGAGCGGGCGTGGTCGAACGGGAAGGACGTCCACGCGTCGCCCCCCGCCGAGTAGTCCTCCCGAACGGTCCCCCACTGCCGTCCGGCCAGGTAGGGGCCCCACAGGCGCCACGGAGCGGTGGGGGAGTCGGACTCCGCCAGTCGCGCTCGCTCGGCTTGCCGGCTGTGCTCGTTCACGCGGCCAGTGTGCGGCATCGATCCAGTAAAGCGGTTACTCGCGGGTTAGGTCACAGCTCTGAAAGGTCTTGCACAGGCGTGTCACGCTCACTCTCCGTGGACGACCCACCCCCGTGGGGCGACCGGCGAGCACCGCGCGGCGCCGTCCGGGGCACGGTCGGCGGACGGCGCGGACCCCGGCCGGCCGCTCACCCGCCCGGGGCCGTGACAGGGCCGCGGGACTGCCCGTCACGGGTGGTCGTCGCGCTGTCCGCCGGGAGGCGGTCCGGGCCACGGACGGGTGATCATCGCGATCGGCGCGCCGGGCCGCGCCGCGTTCCCCCGACCGCTGTCAAGATCTTCACCGACGACCCGGACGGGGCCAGGATGCAGACCGTGGACTTCGACGAGCTCGCCCGCGCGCGCCGGTGCCGCGGCACCGACCCGACCACCGGCCCCGCGCTGCTCGACGACATCACCCGGAGGTGGGACACGTGACCTGGCAGGACGACCGCGTCGGCTCGGCGCTCCGCGGCGAGAACCCGTCCGTGCTGCGCCGGCTCCACGCGGGCTTCGCCGTCATCGGCGACGTCCAGTTCCTGCCCGGCTACTGCGTCCTGCTCACCGACGACCCGGCGGTCGGGCGGCTGACGGACCTGCCCCGGCCCAGGCGCCTGCGGTTCCTGGCGGACGTCGAGCTGCTCGCCGAGGCGGTCGAGGTGGTGTGCGCCCGCCGCGACGAGCGGTTCCGGCGGGTGAACATCGAGATCCTCGGCAACACCGACCCGTTCCTGCACGCCCACGTGCGCGCCCGGTACGAGTGGGAACCACCTGAACGGGTCGGCCACCCCGTCCACCTCTACCCGCCCGAGGTGTGGACCGACCCGCGCCACGCGCTCGGCCCGCGGCACGACGACCTCCGCGACGCCCTGGCCGCGGAGGTCGACCGGCTCCTGACCCTCTAGCGGGAGGCGTGCGCGTCCAGCACCGAGGCCACCGCCGCGGTGATGCGCGCCGCCTGCTCCAGGTGCAGCCACTCGTCGGGCACGTGGCAGTTCGAGTCCGGCCCGACCGCGCCCGTGACCAGGAACTGCGCCTCCGGGTACGCCTCGGCCAGCAGGCCCATGAACGGGATCGAGCCGCCCAGCGCCATGCTCCGCCACGGCGCGCCGAAGACCTCCTCGCCGACCCCGTCCAGGGTGTCGCGCAGCCACGGCGCGAGCGCCGGCGCGTTCCAGCCGGTGGCGTGCTCGACGCGGGACAGCTCGACGGTCGCCCCGTACGGCACGTCGGTCGTCAGCAGCCGCCGCACCGCCTCCAGGGCCACGCCCGAGTCGGCCGTCGGCGGCAGCCGGAAGCTCAGCACGAGCGTGGTGAACGGCCGCAGCACGTTGCCCGCGTCGTCCGGAGACGGCAGGCCGTCCGCGCCGGTGATCGACAGGGTGGGCCGCCAGCCCGAGTTCAGGGCCAGCTCGACCTCGTCCTCGACGACCGGCCGGGTGCCACCCGCCCACGCCACGGGGCCGGTGATGGAACCCGGCGCGGCGGTCACCGCGTCGCGCACCTCGGCGAGCCGGTGCTCCGGCACGTCCACGTGCATCTCGCGCACCAGCACCTCGCCGGTGGCGGAGTCCTCCAGCCGGTCCAGCAGCTGCCGGGCGATGCGGAACGACGAGGGCACGACGCCGCTGCCCGTGCCCGAGTGCAGGCCGGCGTCCAGCACGCGCACCGTCATCGTCGCCTGCACGAGACCGCGCAGGGACGAGGTCAGCCACATCCGGTCGTAGTCGTTGCCGCCGGAGTCCAGGCACACGACCAGCGACACGTCGCCCAGCCGAGGCTTCAGGTGCTCCAGGTAGGCGGGCAGGTCGGGACTGCCCGACTCCTCGCCCGTCTCCAGCAGCACGACGCACCGCGCGTGCGTCCCGCCGTTCGCCCGCACAGCCTCGATCGCGGCCACCGCCGCGTACCCCGAGTAGCCGTCGTCGGCCGCGCCGCGCCCGTACAGGCGGCCGTCGCGCACGACCGGGGTCCACGGGCCGAGGCCCTCCGACCAGCCGCCGACCGGGGGCTGCTTGTCCAGGTGCCCGTACATGAGGACGGTGTCGTCGGACACCGCCGTGCCGGGCACGTCCACCAATAGCAGCGGCGTGCGGTCGGGGAGCTGGACGACCTCGACGGTGGTGCCCGGCAGGTCGCGGGTGGCGAGCCAGGCGCGCACGTGCTCGACCGCGGCGGCCAGGTGGCCGCTGGTCGCCCACGCGGGGTCGAAGGCGGGGGAGATCGCGGGTATCGCGACCAGGGCGGAGAGGCTCGGGAGGATGTCGTCGTCCCACAGCCCGCGAACGGTGCTGGTCAGTGCTGAACGGTCCACGTCCCGATCCTGTCACGGCCCGCCGCGCGGTCAGGCGGTCGCGCGGCGGTTTCGCAGGGTGGAAATGCCCAGTCGGCCCGATGGTCGGTAGTCCATCGAACCGGTCCACCCCCCACGTGGGCGGTTGCCGCCGACCGGACGCACCCCGAAGACGACGGGCGGCCGTTAACGATCGGTAACCGGGACGTGGGCGTCCGGTGAGCGGACGCCGTGCTCGGACGGCCGAAGATTGGCCGTCCAACCGTTACCGCAGGTGAGGGGCCTGCGCTCTCTGTCACGAACTGGGACGGGGCACACCAATACGGCAGGGGCCATGTCAGGATGTGGATGAGAACACACCGTCAGCGCCGACGGTTGCCGATTCCCCACACCCAGGGGCGACGGCGACTGGCGGTGCAGCCGCGCAGAGTCGTCACGAGCGACCGGGCGGCCTCGTAGACGAGGAGACAGGCGCATGTCGTCCCCCGAAGAATGGACGCACCCAGGGCCGGACGCCCCTCCGGCCACCGGTGCGACACCGACCCCTGAACAGGTGATCGCCGGCTTGCGAGCGACAGACGAAGGCGGCGCGGACCTGGTGCAGCTGCTCACCCCCGAGGGCGAGCGCGTCACGCACCCGGACTTCGACATCGACATCACGGCCGAGGAGCTGCGCGGCCTGTACCGCGACATGGTCCTGGTCCGCCGCGTCGACCGCGAGGCGAACGCCCTCCAGCGCAAGGGCCAGCTCGGCATCTGGGTCCCGCTGCTCGGCCAGGAGGCCGCGCAGATCGGCGCCGGCCGCGCGCTGCGCCCGACCGACATGGCGTTCCCCAGCTACCGCGAGCACGGCATCGCCTGGACGCGCGGCATCAAGCCGACCGACCTGCTGGGCATCTTCCGGGGCACGGACATGGGCACGTGGGACCCGGTCGAGCACCGGTTCCACCCCTACACCATCGTGATCGGCAACCAGGTCCTCAACGCCGCCGGCTACGCGATGGGCCAGAAGTTCGACGGCAAGGTGGGCGACGCCGACGGCGAGGCCACCATCTGCTTCTTCGGCGACGGCGCCACCAGCCAGGGCGACGTGCACGAGGGCTTCGTGTGGGCCGCCGTCTACGACGCGCCGCTCGTGTTCTTCTGCCAGAACAACCAGTGGGCCATCTCCGAGCCCACCGAGCGCCAGTCGCGCCTCCCGCTCTACCAGCGGGCCCGCGGCTACGGCTTCCCCGGCATCCGCGTCGACGGCAACGACGTGCTCGCCACGCTCGCGGTCACCCGCTGGGCGCTGGAGGAGTGCCGCCAGGGCAACGGCCCCATCCTGATCGAGGCGTTCACCTACCGCATGGACGCGCACACCACGTCCGACGACCCGTCCCGCTACCGGCTCTCCGACGAGCTGGAGCTGTGGAAGCTCAAGGACCCGATCGAGCGCGTCAAGGTGCACCTGGTCAAGCAGCAGTGGGCCGACCAGGCCTTCTTCGAGTCGATCGAGGCCGAGGCCGAGCAGATCGCGGTCGAACTGCGGGACTACTGCGTCAACCTGCCCGACCCGCCGGCCGAGCGGATCTTCAGCGAGGTCTACGCCGAGGGCAACCCCGTCCTGGAGGCGCAACGCGACGAGTTCCTGGCGTACCACGCCGGGTTCGCCGGAGGTGAGCACTGATGGCCGCTCCGACCATGGACCGCGCCGCGTCGACCGCGCCCGCCGCGGTGCAGACGACGACCATCGCGAAGGCGCTGAACAACGGCCTGCGCGCGTCGATGGAGGCCAACCCCAAGGTCATCGTGATGGGTGAGGACGTCGGCAAGCTCGGCGGCGTCTTCCGCATCACCGACGGCCTCCAGAAGGACTTCGGCGAGCAGCGCGTGCTCGACACCCCGCTCGCCGAGTCGGGCATCATCGGCACCGCCGTCGGCCTCGCGATCCGCGGCTACCGGCCGGTGTGCGAGATCCAGTTCGACGGCTTCATCTTCCCCGGCTTCGACCAGATCGTGTCGCAGGTCGCCAAGCTGCACTACCGCACCCAGGGCCGCATCAAGCTGCCCATCGTCATCCGGGTGCCGTTCGGCGGCGGCATCGGCGCGGTCGAGCACCACTCCGAGTCCCCCGAGTCGTACTTCGCGCACACCGCGGGCCTCAAGGTCGTCTCCTGCTCCAACCCGGCCGACGCCTACTGGATGATCCAGCAGGCCATCGACTGCGACGACCCGGTGCTGTTCTTCGAGCCCAAGCGCCGCTACTACGAGAAGGGCGAGGTCGACACCACCGCAGCGCCCGGACCGCTGTTCCGGTCCCGCACGCTGCGCACCGGCACCGACGCCACCCTCGTGACGTACGGCCCGATGACGCGCACCTCGCTCGACGCCGCGGCGGCGGCCGAGGAGGAGGGCAAGTCGCTGGAGGTCATCGACCTGCGCACGCTGTCCCCGCTGGACCTCGCGCCGGTGTACGAGTCGGTGCGCCGCACCGGCCGGCTGGTCGTGGTCACCGAGGCGCCGTCCGAGTCGTCCATCTCGTCCGAGATCGCGGCCAAGGTGCAGCAGGAGTGCTTCTACTCGCTCCAGGCGCCCGTGCTGCGGGTGACCGGGTTCGACACCCCGTACCCGCCGTCGAAGTTGGAGGAGGAGTTCCTCCCCGACCTCGACCGGGTGCTGCACGCCGTCGACCGCTCGCTGGCCTGGTAGGGGGAGAGCTGTGCCGCAGTTCAAGCAGTTCCCCCTGCCCGACACGGCCGAGGGGCTGACCGAGGCCGAGATCCTCACCTGGCACGTCAAGCCCGGTGACGCGGTCAAGGTCAACCAGATCATCTGCGAGATCGAGACCGCCAAGGCGGCCGTCGAGCTGCCGTGCCCGTGGGACGGCGTGGTCACCGAGGTGCTGGCCGAGGTGGGGCAGACGGTGGAGGTCGGCGCGCCGATCATCACCATCGACCTGGACCCGTCCGGGGCCGCCACCGCTCCCGCCCCGGCTCCCGCCGCCGCTCCCGCCACCAACGGCAAGATCGGCGAGGAGATGCCGGGCGGGCGGATCGCCACCCTCGTCGGCTACGGCCCGAAGTCGGGCGCGGCCAAGCGCCGCACCCGCAAGGCCGCGCCGGTCGCTCCCGCCGCTTCCGCCGCCGTCCAGACCTCGCCCCCGCCCCCGGTCGTGGCCACCCCCGCCCCGGCCCCGACGCCCGCCCCGGCGGTCGTCGAACCGGCGGCCACCTCGCGGGGCGGCTACGTGCCGCTGGCGAAGCCGCCGGTGCGGAAGCTGGCCAAGGACCTGGGCGTCGACCTCTACGCGGTCTCCGGCTCGGGCCCCGGCGGCGTCATCACCCGCGAGGACGTCGAACGGGCGGTCGCCCCGGCACCCGCCGCCGCACCGGCCGCGGCGGTCGCCACCGGCTCGCGGGAGCGCCGCGTGCCGATCAAGGGCGTCCGCAAGGCCACCGCCCAGGCGATGGTGGACAGCGCCTTCACGGCTCCGCACGTCACCGAGTTCCTGACGGTCGACGTGACGCCGATGATGGAGCTGCGGGCGCGCCTGAAGTCGCACCCGCAATTCCGGGACGTCAAGCTCACGCCCCTCGCGTTCGCCGCGAAGGCCGTGCTGCTCGCCGCCCGCCGCACCCCCGACGTCAACGCGACGTGGGACGAGGCGGCGCAGGAGATCGTCTACAAGGACTACGTCCACCTGGGCATCGCCGCCGCCACCCCGCGCGGCCTGGTGGTGCCCAAGGTCCGCGACGCCGACGGCATGTCGCTGAAGGAGCTCGCGGTAGCCCTGGACGAGCTGGCCACCACGGCCCGCGACGGCAGGACGTCGCCGGCCGACATGATGGGCGGCACGTTCACCATCACCAACGTCGGCGTCTTCGGCGTCGACACCGGCACGCCGATCATCAACCCGGGCGAGGTCGCCATCCTGGCCCTGGGCGCGATCCGCGACATGCCGTGGGTGGTGGACGGCCAGGTCGTGCCGCGCAAGGTCTGCCAGCTGGCCCTGTCCTTCGACCACCGCGTGGTCGACGGCCAGCAGGGCTCGCAGTTCCTGGCCGACGTGGGCGCGCTCCTCGCCGACCCCGCCGTGGCGATGACCTACTGATCCCCCGGCTCGACCGCTCGGCGGACGCCGGGAGCCCTCACCGGCTCCCGGCGTTCCGCTTTCCGGTCCTCCGCACGTCGATCGGGTTGAACTTCCAGTGACTGGAGATCCCAAGGTGGTCCCGTGACGCACCACTACTCGATCGGCGACCTGGCGCGGTTGACCGGGCTGTCCACGCGGACGATCCGGTTCTACTCCGACTCCGGCCTCGTCCCCGTGGCGGGGCGGACGGTCGGCGGGTTCCGCGCCTACGACGTCGACGGGTTGGCGCGTCTCCGGCTCGTCCGCACCCTGCGCGACCTGGGCGTCGACCTGCCCACCGCGCGCCGGGTGCTGGCGAGCGAGGTGTCCGTGGCCGAGGTGGCCCGGACGCACGCGGACGCCATCGACGCGCAGATGCGCGTGCTCCGGCTGCGCCGGGCCGTGCTGCGCGTGGTGGCGCGGAACGGGGAGGTGGAGATGGTGCACGAACTGGCCAGGCTGTCCGAGGAGGAGCGGCGGGCCATCCTGGACGACTTCTTCGACGAGGTCTTCGGCGGGCTGGACATGGAACCGGGCTTCGTGCAGGGCATGAGGTCCGTCCGGGTCGAACTGCCGGACGATCCCACGACCGAGCAGCTGGAGGCGTGGGTCGAGCTGGCGAACCTGGTGCGCGACCCGGGCTTCCGGGCGTCGATCCGGCGCATGTCCGAACGCCACCAGGAGATGAAGGCCGAGGGTGCCGACCTGTCCGGCTCCGGCGACCCGGGGCAGCTGGAGGCGTTCCAGTACGCCGTCGCCCAGGCCCGCGAGGCGCTGGAGGCCGGGGTGGACCCGCGTTCGCCGGAGGCCGGGGCCGTCGTGGCGCGCGTGGACGAGAAGTGGGCGGCGGTGACGGGCACGCCGGTCGGTCCCGAGCTCGCCCGCCGCCTGGAGGAGTTCGGCGACCCGAGGGCCGAGCGCTACTGGGCGCTGATCGCCGCGATCAACGGCTGGCCGAAGGTCCCGGACACCACGGCGGAACGCGCCTGGCTGGCCGAAGCCGGCCGCTAGCTCACTCCCGGACGAGGCAGAACGGGTGTCCCGCCGGGTCGGCGAACACCCACCACCGCTCGTTCGAGCCGTCCAACAGCCGCCCACCGGCGTCGAGGACCTCGGCCCCGGCCGCGTCGAGGTCCTCGACGCCCACGTCCAGGTGGAACTGCTGCCCCGGCTCCGGCCAGTCCGGAGGGGAGTGGTCACCGACCCGCTGGAAGCACAGCACCACGCCGCCGCCGGTGTGCAGCGTGGACCAGTCGTCGTCCACCGACCACCGCCGGTCCGGCCGGTCCACCTCACCCCCGAGGACCCGCCGGTAGAACTCGGCCAGCACCCCCGGCTCCGGGCAGTCGACCACGACGCACTGCAGCGCACCGATCACTCGAATGAGCTTAAGGGTCGGGAACCGGTCACCGCGTGAAACGGGCCGGACGTGTGGATTACCGCTGCGCCATCGCGGGTGGTCCGCCGTGCACCTACTGTCACAGCCAGGCAGGTTCAGACGGTCGTAGCATCTGATCGTGGTGTTCGGTGGGGAAGGATTGCCCACCGTGCGTCGGATGTTGACCTTGGCCGATCGGGAGGAGATCTCCCGTGGGTTGGCCGAGTCGTTGCGATACAAGGAAATCGCTGTCCGGATCGGGCGTGATGCCTCGATCGTGTCCCGTGAGGTGAACCGTCACGGTGGCAGGGACGGATACCGGGCGGTGGCCGCCGACGGGGCCGCGGGGACGGCCCGGGCGAGGCCGAAACCACTGGCGGTGGACCGGAACCCGGTTCTGCGCTCACGGGTGGTCGGGCTGTTGCGGGCGGGCTGGTCACCGGCGTCGATCGCCGGCCGGTTGGCACGCGACGGGCCGGTCCGGAACGCTGGGAAGGTGAGTCACGAGGCCATCTACCAGTGGGTCTACGCCCAACCGGTCGCCACACTGCGGCAAGAGTTGATCTCGCTGCGCACCGGCCGCACGGGCAGGCGCGGCCCACGTCCGGCGCCGGCGCCGCGTATCCGCGAGCCCCGCTACCTCGACGAACGTCCCGCCGAGGCCGACGACCGGGCCGTGCCCGGCCACTGGGAGGGGGATCTGGTGATCGGCAAGGGCGGTCGCAGCGCGGTGGCCACGCTGGTCGAGCGCACCAGTCGCTTCCTGGTCCTGGTCCCGCTGCGCGGGCGCGACTCGCTGACGGTCACCGACGCGATCATCGCCGCCGTCGGCGACCTCCCTCCATCGGTCAAACGCTCCCTGACCTGGGACTGCGGCTCGGAGATGGCTCTGCACGAGCAGGTGACCGCCACCGGGCTGCCGGTGTTCTTCGCCCACCCGCACTCACCGTGGAAACGCGGCAGCAACGAGAACCTCAACCGCATCGTCCGGGAGTTCCTGCCCAAGGGCGTCGACATCCCGTCCGACCCCCGCTACCTCGCCGCCATCGCCGCCGAGATCAACGACCGACCCCGTAAGATCCACGACTGGAGAAAACCCAGCGAGGTATTCACCGAACTCCTCGAAGCGGATGCTTCCACCGTCTGAACCTGCCCCACCGAGACTGTCGGTGTGCCCTGACGTGATGCGTCCGCGATGACGGCGAAGGGAACACGGGAGTGGTGCATGGCGAGTGAACACGGCGAAACGGCCATCATGCACTTCACTCACATCGAGAATCCGCCCGGGATTTTTCGCGGCGCGAGCACCGGAACCTGAACGTAGCATCGACTTCGTGGTTCAACGTGTCGGTGATTGGTCACCGCGCAAACGAGAACTGTTCAAGCGGGACCAAGCTGAAACCGCATGTGCGCACCTGGTCGACCGTGCTTCGATCTCCGGTTGAGATGTGTTCCGACTCGTCTTCGACGATCGAATCGACGATGCGTGTCCACTCTCGGGGTGATCGGTGCGCTGCCGAGAAGCGAAGGGCGGGGTCTTCTCCGCGTCCCGGAAGACCCCGCCCCGCCCCGCCCCGAACGGCCTGCCGGCGGCCCGGGGAACCCGACTCACCTGATGTGCATGCCGGAAATGGCCCTGGCCACGACCAACCGCTGGATCTCCGACGTCCCCTCGAAGATGGTGAAGATCTTCGCGTCCCGGTGCATGCGCTCCACCGGGTGCTCGCGCGTGTACCCGGCCCCGCCCAGGATGTGGATGGCGCGCTCCGTCGCCCACACGGACACCTCGCCCGCCTTGAGCTTCGACATCGACCCCTCGCCCGCCGTGAACGGGACGTTGTTGCGCCCCATCCACGCCGCCCGCCACACGAGCAGCCTGGCCGCGTCGATCTCCATCTTCATGTTCGCCAGGTCGAACGCGATGGACTGGTTCTCGATGATCTTCCGGCCGAACGCCTCGCGGTCCTTCGCGTACTCGAGCGAGTACTCGTAGGCCGCACGCGCGACGCCGATCGCCATCGCGCCCACGGTCGGCCGGGTCGTCTCGAACGTCGCCATCGCGGCCTGCCCGCCGGCCTTCAGGCCCTCGCGCGCCCGCGCCAGCCGCTTCTCCAGCCGTTCCTTGCCGCCCAGCAGGCAGCGGCCCGGCACGCGCACGTCGTCGAAGAACACGTCGGCCGTGTGCGACGCCCGCATGCCGTGCTTCTTGATCTTGCCCGGCGACGACACGCCCGGCGTCCCGGGCGGCACGACGAAGCCCGCCTGGCCGCGCGACCCCAGCGCCGGGTCCACCACCGCCGTCACGACGTGGACGTTCGCGATGCCGCCGTTGGTGGCCCACGCCTTCTGGCCGTTGATGACCCACTCGTCGGTCGCCTCGTCGTACACCGCCCGCGTCCGGTACCCGGCGACGTCCGACCCGGCCTGCGGCTCGGAGGCGCAGAACGCGGCCAGCTTGGGGTCGTCCTCCGTGCCGAAGCACTCCGGCACCCACTCGGCCAGCTGCTCGGGCTCACCGGAGGCGAAGATGCCCGCCGCCGCCAACCCGGTGCCCATCAGCGCCAGCGCGATGCCCGCGTCACCCCAGAACAGCTCCTCGGTCGCGATCGGCAGCGACAGCCCGATCGGGTCGGCGAACCACGTGGCCAGCGACTCGAACCCGTACAGGCCGATCTTCGCCGCCTCCTGGATCACCGGCCACGGCGTCTCCTCGCGCTCGTCCCACTCGGACGCCGCCGGCCTGATCACGTCCTTCGCGAAGCCGTGGACCCACTCCCGCAGGTCGACCTGGTCCTCGTTCAGCTCCAGCGAAAAACCACCCATGGTCCCCTCACGCCTTCGGAATGTCGAACAGGCTCATGAACCCGGCGGCGAACCCCAGGTCGCCCTTGACCTTGAGCTTGCCGGTCATGAACAGCACCGGCGCCGACGCGTTGCCGGTCGCCAGCTTCAGGAACTCCACCGGGCCCAACGTCACAGTGGCACGCGGGTCACGGGTCCCGCCCTTGTTGATCGTGCACGTCGAGTCCTCGATGACGGCCTCGTACACGTCCTCGCCGGAGTCGGTGAAGGCGCCGGTGAGCCGGAAGTGCACGACGGCGCGGGTCGCGCCGGAGCGGTCGCTGCGGAAGTGGGCCTCCATGCGCCGGAACACCTCGTCGAGCACGCGCTCGCGCAGGCCGGGCCGGGACGTCACGGCGTCGATCTGGTCCTTGGAGGCGCGCGAGACGATGCGGGCGAAGTTCTGCGCGTCCATCGTCGCCAGGTCGAGGTCTGCGCCACCGTCGGCGAGGTCGCCGAGCGCGCCGAGCAGGTCGGCGAACTCGTCCTTGCCGAGCTTCCTGGGGTCGATGGCGCGCGCGATGACGTCGATGTCGACGCCGGCGAGCGCCGGATCGGCAGGATCGACCTGCTTGAGCGTTGAGATCAGCTCGCCGGGACTGAGCTTCGCGATCGCCTCGGTGGTGAGGTCGATGGTCATGGTGGCACCTCCGATACCTACTCGGCGGTAAATCTACTGGCGAGTAGGTAAGCGGGCAAGGCCCTCGGAGTAATCTTGTGCCGGCAATCCAGGGGGTGCGATGCACGCAGAGCAACCGGTCCGCACCGGTCGGGCCAAGAGGCTGCCGCGCGAGGTGCGCGAACGGCAGATCATGGACGCCGCGGTGGACGTCTTCTCACGGTTGGGGTTCCACGCCGCGTCGATGGACGAGATCTCCGAGGTCGCCGGCATCTCGAAACCCATGCTGTACGCGTACCTGGGCTCCAAGGAGGAGCTGTTCGCCACCTGCATCCGACGCGAGGCGACCCGGATGATGGAGGCGATCGCGAACGGCGTCGAGGCCGAGGAGCCGCCGGACGTCCAGCTGTGGAGCGGGCTCCGGGCGTTCTTCGGGTTCGTCGGCGAGAACCGCGCGAGCTGGCAGGTGCTGCACCGCCAGGCGTCGTCGCAGGGCGGGCCGTTCGCCCAGGAGCTGGCGGACATGCGCGGCCGGGCGATCAGCCTCGTGGCGGCGCTGCTCGTGCACTCGGCGGACTCCGGCGACGTGCCGCGGGCCGGTGACAAGGAGGCCGAGTCGCTGGCCGCGGCGCTGGTGGGCGCGGGCGAGTCCCTCGCGGACTGGTGGCTCGACAACCCCGCCGAGCCGGCCGGCGTCGTCGCCGCCCGGCTCATGAACCTCGTCTGGATGGGGTTCGGCGACCTCGTGGCGGGCGACGTGTGGCACCCGCCGTCGAGGCGCGCCGAGCAGAAGGTCGGTACCGAGCAGGGGGGCGACTAGGCTCGGCTCGGGTCAGGACTGGGCCAGGGCCTTCTTCAGCACGCCGATCGCCTGGGTGATCGCGGCTTCGGCGGCGTGGGTGCCGCGCAGGGCGTCGAGCATCACGAAGTCGTGGATCACGCCCTGGTAGCGGACGGCGGTCACCGGCACGCCCGCCTCGCGCAGCTTGTCCGCGTACGCCTCGCCCTCGTCGCGCAGCACGTCGGCCTCGGCGGTGATCACGAGCGCCGGCGGCAGGCCCGCGAGCTGCCCGGTCGACGCGCGCAGCGGCGACGCGGTGATCTGCGCGCGCTCGCCCTCGTCGGTCGTGTACTGGTCCCAGAACCACTGCATGGCGTCGCGGCGCAGGAAGTAGCCCTCGGCGAACTCGTGGTAGGACGGGGTGTCGAACGCCGCGTCGGTCACCGGGTAGAACAGCACCTGCTGCGCGAACGCGACGTCGCCGCGCTCCTTGGCGAGCAGCGTCAGGGCGATCGCCATGTTCCCGCCGACCGAGTCGCCCGCGACGGCCAGGCGCGAGCCGTCCAGGTCCTTCGCGGCGCCCTCGGTGACGACCCAGCGCGCGACGGCGTAGCTCTCCTCGACCGCGGTGGGGTACTTGGCCTCGGGCGAGAGGCTGTAGTCGGGGAACACGACGGCCGCGCCGGTGCCGACGGCCAGTTCGCGGACCAGGCGGTCGTGGGTGTGGGCGTTGCCGAACACCCAGCCGGCACCGTGCACGTAGAGCACGACGGGCAGCGGGCCGGTCGAGCCGGCGGGGCGGACGATCCGCACCGGCACCTCGCCGACGTTCACGATCTCCTCGTCGACCTCGGGCTTGGCCACCTCGCCGGACTGCACGGCGTCGACGGTCTTGCGGCCCTCGACCGGACCCAGGTCGAACAGGTACGGCGGGTTGGCGGTCGCGGCGGCGAACTCCGCGGCGGCGGGCTCCAGGACGGTCATCTCGGGCTCCTTCGGGCGTTGGCCGGGTCGTCCGGCCGACAACCAAAAAGCTAGCCTCCAAGTAACTTGCGCACAAGGTAAATGGGGGCGTGGACACCGTGGCGGTGCTCACGTCCGGCTCAGCCCCTGATCACGCCTTCCAGGTGCGGTCGATCCGACCAGACCGCGAACCGCCGGCCGTCACCGGTCGGCGTGGTCGAGAAGTCGACCCGGCCCGGCAGCGGGATCGGCGCCTTGAACCGCACGTCGACCTCGCACGCGTCCGGCAGGCGCCCCTCGAACGCCGCCACCGCCCGCGCCTTCGACCACATGCCGTGCGCGATGGCCCGGGGGAAGCCGAACGCCCGTGCGGCCAGCGCGTGCAGGTGGATGGGGTTGCGGTCGCCGGACACCGCCGCGTACCGCCGCCCCAGGTCGCCGGGCAGCCGCCACACCGCGGTCGGCTCGGGCGCCTCGGCGCGCCCGCCCCTCCCGGCGGAACCGGACCGGCCGGACCCGCCGGAGCCACTGGACCCGCCGGAGCCGCCGTCGCGGCGGAGATATGTCGACACGTCGACCCACGCCTCCTCGCCCCCCCTCGACACCGTCGTCACGACGTCGAACTGCCGCCCGCGCTCGTGCGGCCGCAGGTCGGCCAGCTCCACGCGCACCGACAGCGGGTCGGTGACGAGCAGCGGCCGGGTCCGCGTGATCCGGTTCGCCACGTGCACCAGGCCGGGCAGCGGGAACGGGAAGTCGCGCGCGGTCATCAGCCCGATCTGGAGCGGGAAGCCCAGCACGTGCGGGTAGGTGATCGGCAGCTCGTCGCGCACCCCGAACCCGCACACCGCCCGGTAGGCGTCGAGGTGGGCGCGGTCGACGGTCAGCTCGGCGTCCAGCGACGACGACGGCAGCGCGGAGCCGCGCCGGGCGAACCCGGTCAGGGCGGCCTTGGCGTAGAGCAGCGTCAGGTTGGCCATCACGCGCCCAGCAGGCTCTGCCCGCACACGCGCACGACGTTGCCGTTCACGCCGGACGAGGCGGGGTGGGCGAACCAGGCGATGGTCTCGGCGACGTCCACCGGCAGTCCGCCCTGGGACGCGCTGTTCATCCGCCGGCCCGCCTCGCGGATGAGCAGGGGCACGGCGGCGGTCATCGCCGTCTCGATGAACCCCGGCGCGACGGCGTTGACCGTGGCCCGACCGGCGAGCCGCTCGGACAGCGCGTCGACCATGCCGATCACGCCCGCCTTGGTGGTGGCGTAGTTGGTCTGGCCGACGTTGCCCGCGATGCCCGCGATGGACGACACGCCGACGATCCGGCCGTTCGGGCGCAGCGCGCCGACCCCGCCCCCCTCGGCGAGCAGCGCCTCGTTGACCCGCTGCTGCGACGCCAGGTTCACCGCGACCACCGCGTCCCACCGGTCCGCGTCCATCCGGGCGAGCGTCCTGTCCCGCGTGATGCCCGCGTTGTGCACGACGACGTCCACGCCGCCGTGGCGCCCGGTGAGGTGCTCGACGATCCGCGCCGGGGCGTCGGCCGCCGTGACGTCGAGCTGGAGCGCCGAGCCGCGCACCCGGTTCGCGACCTGCGACAGCTCCTCGCCCTGCGCGGGCACGTCGAGGCACACCACGTGCGCGCCGTCGCGGCCCAGCACCTCGGCGATGGCCGCGCCGATGCCGCGCGACGCCCCGGTGACCAGGGCGACCCTCCCGTCGAGCGGCCGGTCCCAGTCGCGCGGCGCCTCGACCTCCGCCGGGCCGACGCGCACGACCTGGCCGGACACGTACGCCGACCGCCCGGACAGCAGGAACCGCAGCGTCGACTCGACCGCGTCCTCCGCGCCCGGCGCGACGTGCACGAGCTGCGCCGTCCCGCCGCGCCGCAGCTCCTTGCCGACCGACCGGGTGAACCCCTCCAGCGCGCGCTGCGCGATCCGCTCGTCGGTGGACCCGGTCAGCTCCGGCGGCGTGCCCAGCACGACCACCCGGCCGCACGGCCCGAGCGACCGGATCACCGGCTGGAAGAACGCGCGCAGCCCGCGCAGCCCCTCGACCGAGTCGATCCCGGTGGCGTCGAACACCAGCGCCCCGTACCGCTCCTCCGCGCGCGCCGGCTCGGACGCCACGTCCAGCCCGGCGGCCCCGAGGACCGCGCGAAGGGGGCCGACGAGCCGCCCGCCACCGCCGAGCAGCACGGGGCCGTCGAGCGGGGGCCGGGTGGGTGAGTGCCTGCGCAGCGGGTACGGGGAGGGCAGGCCCAGCTTGCCCACCACGAACCGCCCGACACCGGAGTTGGCGAACGCCTGGTACCGATCCATGCCCACATCACACTCCCTACTCGCTAGTAAGTCTACTGACCGGTAGATAAGATGGGCGGGACACGCCCCTCACCCTGGAGGACGACATGGCCCGAGTTGCCATCCTCGGCGGCAACCGCATCCCCTTCGCGCGCTCCAACGGCCCGTACGCCGGGGCGTCGAACCAGGACATGCTCACCGCCGCGCTGGACGGCCTGGTCAGCCGGTTCGGGCTCCAGGGCGAACGGCTGGGCGAGGTCGTCGCGGGCGCGGTGCTCAAGCACAGCCGGGACTTCAACCTCGTCCGCGAGTGCGTGCTGGGCAGCGCCCTGTCCGCCGAGACCCCCGGCCACGACCTCCAGCAGGCGTGCGGCACGGGCCTCCAGGCCGTCATCGCGGTGGCCGACAAGATCGCGCTGGGCCGGATCGAGGTCGGCGTCGCCGGTGGCGTCGACACCACCAGCGACGCGCCCATCGCGGTGAACGAGGACCTGCGGGGCGTGCTGCTGGAGTTCAACCGGGCGCGGACCGCCGGAGCCAGGCTGCGCGCCGCGCTGAAGCTGCGCCCCCGGCACGTCGTGCCGTCCGTCCCGCGCAACGGCGAGCCGCGCACCGGCCTGTCGATGGGCGAGCACGCCGCGATCACCGCGAAGGAGTGGGGCATCGCCCGCGAGGACCAGGACGCGCTGGCCGCCGCCAGCCACCGCAACCTCGCCGCCGCCTACGACCGCGGGTTCTTCGACGACCTGGTCACCCCGTTCCAGGGCCTGACCCGCGACCAGAACCTGCGGCCGGACTCGTCGGTGGAGAAGCTCGCGAAGCTCCAGCCGGTGTTCGGCCGGGGCGAGGGCGCCACGATGACCGCGGGCAACTCCACGCCGCTCACCGACGGCGCGTCCACCGTGCTGCTGGCCTCGGAGGAGTGGGCCGCGGCCCGGAACCTGCCGGTGCTGGCCTACCTCACGTTCAGCGAGACGGCGGCGGTCGACTACGTGCACGGCGGCGAGGGCCTGCTCATGGCACCCGCCTACGCCGTGCCCCGGATGCTGGCCCGCGCCGGGCTGACCCTCCAGGACTTCGACTTCTACGAGGTGCACGAGGCGTTCGCGTCGCAGGTGCTGGCCACGCTCAAGGCGTGGGAGGACGCCGACTTCTGCAAGGGCAGGCTGGGGCTGGACGCGCCGCTGGGCGCCATCGACCGCTCGAAGCTCAACGTCAACGGCTCGTCGCTGGCCGCGGGCCACCCGTTCGCGGCCACCGGCGGGCGGATCGTGGCGACGCTCGCCAAGCTGCTGGCCGAGAAGGGCTCCGGGCGCGGCCTGATCTCGATCTGCGCGGCGGGTGGCCAGGGCGTTACGGCGATCGTGGAGCGCTGAACCTTTCGGGTTACTCCGAACGGGTGAGATCGGTAACGGAACGGAGCGATTTACCGCTTCATGTGACATGAACCACTCACGGCTCTTCGCCGCAGTCGTGCTGGTGGCGGCCTGCGCTGCCTGCGGGGAGGACTCCGGCAACCCCACGACCGTGCGCATCGGGGTCACCGCCTCCGCCAACGAACCGCGGGTCGGCCTCACCTCGCAGGTGACCGACCGGCTCACGGCCGCGCTCACCCGCGGCCAGACGCGGGTCGTCGTCTACCGCGAGGGCGAGGACGCGGGCACCGCGTACTCCGACGAGGTCCTGTCGGCCGCCGACGACGCCGAGGTGCGGGAGCGGCTGTTCCGCCTCGACGGGCAGCTCGCGCAGATCGGCGGCACGACCGGCCGGCTCGACCCGTTGTCCGTGCTCGCCGACATGGCCGCCGCGCCCGGTCCGGCGCTGCTCGTGCTGCACAGCAGCGGGTTGCAGACCACGGACCCGCTCGACCTGACCCGCCTCGGCCTCGACCTCGACGTGGCGGCCGCGGTCGCGGCCGTGCCGGACGACGCCCTGCCCGCCCTCACCGGGAAGGACGTCGTCTTCTCCGGCCTCGGCCAGGTGGCCGGCCCGCAGCCGCCGCTGCCGCCCGGCGCCCAGGAGGCGCTCGTCGAGCTGTGGCTGGGCATCTGCCGCGAGTTCGACGCGGCGAGCTGCACCCACGACCCGGGACCGGCTCCGGCCGGCGGGCCGATCGCGCGCGGCGAGGTGCCGGTGGTGGACCTGGGGCAGGTGGAGAACCGGGACGCGCTCGTGCACGTGCCCAGCTCCGTGGTGTTCAAGGCGGGCGGCGACGAGCTGGCACCCGGCGCGGAGGACGTGCTGCGGCAGGTGGCGGAGAAGTTCGACGGGCGCACCACGGCGCGGGTCGTCGTGCGCACGGCCACGTCCGCGTCGGCGGAGCAGGCGGCGGACCTCACCCGGCGCCGCGCCCAGCGCGTGGTGTCGGCGCTGGTCGACCTCGGGGTGAGCCGGTCGGCGTTCGTCGAGGTGGTGGGTGCGGGCTTCGGCTCGCCGCTCGACGTCGACCTCGACACCGCGGGCGACCTGGTGCCCGGCGCGGCGGCGCGCAACCGGTCGGTGGTGGTGGAGCTGGTGGCGCCGCGGGTCAGCGGCTGAGCCGGGTCCTCAGTCCAGGAGCGCCCAGGTGGCGGTGCACCGCACCGTCACCGTGATCCGCTGCGCCTCCAGGGAGAGCTGGTCGACCTGCGGCGGCACGCCCGGCGACCCGCCGTACCCGGCCACCGCCGCGCGCGACTCGACCGCCCACTGCGTCTCGGCGTCGCCGTCGGCGAGCCGTTGCAGGGGACCCAGCCGCGCGCCCAGCGCGCGCGCGTAGCCCTCGGCCCGGCGGCGCGCGTCCGCCACGGCCTCACCCTGGGCCTCCGCCACGGCCTCGGCGTCGTCCGAGAGCTGCCAGTTCGGGCCGCCGAGCCACGTCGGCTCGGCGGCGACCGCGGTGGCCAGCAGCTCGTCGAGCACGGTCACGTCGTCGACCCGGACCACGTAGTTCTGGCTCGCCCGGCCGCCGGAGCGGCGCGAGCCGTCCCAGTTGTCGTTGACGGTGAGCTGCCGCGACCGCACCTCGACGCCCGGCCGCGCGAACGCGGGTTCCAGCGCGGCGACCCGCCCGGTCAGCCGGTCCACCGCCTCGGCGCGCGTCGAGCCCGTCGCCTCGAAGCTCACCTGCACCTCGGCCCGGTCGGCGGTCCGCTCGACCCGGCCGACACCCTTCGTCACCACCTCAGCCACGACCGCCACGCTACCGGCCGTGCCGTTCCCCGGGCCCGTTCCCGACCGGCGGGGAGGCGGTGCCCGGCGTGCCCCGCCCTTCCGCCGCCGGGTCGGGCGGTCTTCGTTGCCACGTCCGGCCCAGCAGATGTCCTACAGGCGAATCGTCGGACACTTAGGCGTAGCTACCGATGATTCGCCGGCGTGTGCGCCAACTCACCGGATAATCGGGTGCATCGCGCGGCTGGAAGGTGCATACTTGAGGCACATCACCGAGAAGACGTTGAGAGGGATGAACCCCGTGAACTTCACTGCGAAGCTCCGCGCTCGTCGTGTCGAGGCTCGCAACCGCAAGGCCGTGGCCCGAGCGATCGACATGGCGTCCACCCCCGCGATGCGCCACGAGCTGATCGCGATCGCCCAGAGCCAGGTGACCTCGCTCCGCTGACGCGGCGCAGGACCTGCCGGTCCGTGTGACGACCGCCCGACGACACGCGGGCGCGCCGCCCCGTCGTCCACGCCGGCCAGGGGGAGGAATGAAGCCCTGCCGCACCTCCCGCGCGGCAGGGCTTCGTCACATCCAGGACATGATCTGCGTCACACCCGATAGGCGATGTAACAGTCCACGATCGGGTCTCGATGTCCCAGATGACCCCGCAGTGCTGTCGGACCCCCGACCTGGCAGCACCGCGGGGTTTCCCATGTCCGGCTACTTGGCCGTCGCCGAACCGTTCCAGGTGTCGTCCGCCCTGCGGGCACGCCCGATCATCACTTGTTCCCCCTGTGTTTCCCTTGTCCCCCATGGACGACACCATCGTGCCGGCGCGGTCCGACAATTTCCGCGCGTCCGCTGGGGGCATGAGGTGATGAGGCTCCCGCTCCTGGTCGTGGACGCGGCCAACGTGGTCGGCTCGGTGCCCGACGGTTGGTGGCGCGACCGGGCAGGGGCCACCACCCGCTTGAGGGACAACCTCGTGGGTGTAGCCGAACACGGCCTGCCATCTCTTCCAGGCCCGCTGGAAGTGGTCCTGGTGGTCGAGGGCAAGGCGAGGCACGTGGCACCGGTACCCGGCGTCCGCGTGGTCCCGGCCACCGGCGACGGCGACGACGAGGTCGTCGCGGTCGTCCGCGCGGAAGGCGCGGACCGCCCGGTCGCGGTGGCCACCGCGGACCGCGCGCTGCGGCTGCGCGTGGAAGCGCTGGGCGCGGCCGTCGTGGGCCCCCGCTCGGTCCGCTGGCGGGTCCCGCGTCGCACCCGTCCCTTCTGTTGCCGGTAGGTCAACTCCTCCACGCGCTGAAGTCCCGCCGACAGGCTTCCGCGAACCCGGGACGGCCATGTCCCTCGCTCGCGAGCACGTCGAGCAGGTCATCGACCGCGGGGCGCGCCGGTAGCGGGAAACCTGCCGCCGCAACGCCGAGTGGACCGCGTTCGGGGACAGTTCGAGTCGGTCCTGCAGGAAGTCGTCCCGGTGGAGGGCCACGATGTCATACCGCTCGAGCGCGGTCTGCGGAAAGTCCCTCAGGTTCTCGGTGGCCAGTACCTCGGCTCCTCCTCGGACGGCTGCGGCCAGCGCGTGCCGGTCCTTCGGGTGGTTTCCATCGAGTCGATCAAATGCTCGTACCCCAAGACCCGCGCGTCGGGGAAGTGGCGGCTCATCCGGTCGATCCGATGGGCCGCCTTTCCGCTGTCGCACCGCGCTTGCGCGGGTTGCGATCGAGTTCGTCGAGCACGCTCGCGGACCACAGCGGCCGGTGGATCCGACACTCGGCGATGCTCAGGGGCGTGTCGCACAGGTATGGCTTGAGCAGGACGCAAGTGTCCGAGAAGGCGGGAACAAGGATCACTTGTGTTCGTCGTTCGGCATCCGCTCGAACGGCGTGTCCAAGGGCAGGTCGTACAGGCCGTCGTCCTCGCCGTCCCGGACCATCTCGTCCAGGCCCGTCGCCCGGGCCCGGCGAGCCCGCTCCCGGTATGCGAGGAGATCGGTGAGGCGCACCCGCCGATGCCGGTTCGGCTGGTCGTAGGGGATCTTCTTCGCTTCGAGCAGGCGCACCAGGGTGGGGCGCGAGACGCCGAGCAGATGCGCGGCCTCGCTCGTGGTCAGCACGGTGTGCTGAGGAGCCACGGTGATCGCCAGCCCCTGTGACATGGCGGCCACCACGCTGCGGAGCACGTCGAACACCTCGGCGGGAAGGTCCAGCCGGGTGCCGTCCGGGGCAAGCAGTGCGGCGTTCCCGTCACCGGGTCTGGCCAGTGCCGCGACGAAGGACGACAAGCTCTCCAGACTGGTAGGCGGCAGCAACGTGCGCTCTCCCATGATCGCTGTCATACCTCAAGCGTAGCTCGAAACGAACAAAACGAAAGGTATGTCATCCACATGGTGGACGGGGAAACAATCCGCCCCTGATGTCGTGTTGACTCCCGACGTGACGACCGCTCAACGCCGCCGCGCCCGTGTCCGCGCCCCCGAGCTGGTGGGGCGCGGCTGGCTCAACACGGGGAACCGGGAGATCAGGCTCAGCGACCTGCGCGGCAAGGTCGTGCTCCTGGACTTCTGGTCCTTCTGCTGCATCAACTGCCTGCACGTGCTGGACGAGCTCCGCCCCCTGGAGTCCGAGTTCCACGACGTCCTGGTCACCATCGGCGTGCACTCGCCGAAGTTCGCCCACGAGGCCGAGGCCGCCTCCCTGGAAGCCGCCGTCGAGCGCTACCAGGTGGACCACCCCGTGCTGGACGACCCCGAGCTGACCACCTGGCAGAACTACGCCGTCAAGGCGTGGCCCACGCTCGTCCTGGTCGACCCCGAGGGCTACGTCGTGCACGTCGCCGCCGGCGAGGGTCACCTCGACGCGCTGCGCCAGGTCGTGTCCGAGGTCGTCGCCGAGCACGACGCCAAGGGCACGCTGCACCGCGGTGACGGCCCGTACGTCGCGCCGCCGCCCGCCGCGACCGAGCTGCGCTTCCCCGCCAAGGCCGTCCTGACCCCGTCGAACACGCTCCTGGTCAGCGACTCGGCGCACCACTCCCTGGTCGAGCTGGACACCGACGGCGAGACCGTCCTCCGCCGCATCGGCACGGGCGCGCGCGGCCGCGCGGACGGCCCGCGCCCCACGTTCTCCGAACCCGCCGGCATCGCGCTGCTGCCCGACCACGTCGCCGCCCGGGTCGGCTACCACGCGGTCGTCGCCGACACCGTCAACCACCTGCTGCGCGGCCTCGACCTGGACACCGGCGAGGTCACCACGGTCGCCGGCACCGGCGAGCAGTGGCGCGGCGGGGACGCGGACGGCCCGGCCGGCGCGATCGACCTCACCAGCCCGTGGGACGTCGCCTGGTGGGAGCCCGCCGGCGGCGTCGTCGTCGCGCTCGCCGGCAACCACACCCTCGGCCTGTTCAAGCCGCTGGAGGACCGCGTCGAACGCCTCGCCGGCACCACCGTCGAGGGCCTGCACGACGGCCCCGCGGCGGAGGCGTTCTTCGCGCAGACCTCCGGCCTGGCCGCCGACGGCGACCGGCTGTGGCTGGTCGACTCCGAGACCTCGGCGCTGCGCTACCTGGACGCGGACCTCACCGTCCACACCGTCGTCGGCAAGGGCCTGTTCGACTTCGGCCACCGCGACGGCCCGGCCGACCAGGCCCTGCTCCAGCACCCGCTGGGCGTCACCGTGCTGCAGGACGGCGCGGTCGCCGTCGCCGACACCTACAACGGCGCGGTCCGCCGCTACGACCCGGCCACCGGCGAGGTGTCCACCCTGGTCACCGACGTCGCCGAACCGTCCGACGCGGTCCTGGTCGACGGCGAGCTGGTCGTCGTGGCCTCCGCCGCGCACCGCCTGGAACGGCCCGTCGCGCCCGGCGTGCGACTGGTCGGCGGCGACGCGCACCGGGTCAAGCGCCCGCCGTCGGTCATCGCGCCCGGCGAGGTCGAACTGGCCGTCGTGTTCACCCCGCCGACCGGCCAGAAGCTCGACGACCGCTTCGGCCCGTCCACCCGCCTGGAGGTCACCAGCTCCCCGCCGGGACTGCTGCTCGAAGGGGCGGGGACGGGCACCGACCTGGTCCGGCGGATCGTGGTCGCGGAGGGCTTCGCCGAGGGCGTGCTGCACGTCGTCGCGCAGGCGGCGAGCTGCACGGACGACCCGGCCGTCGAGCACCCGGTGTGCAAGCTGGCCCGCCAGGACTGGGGGGTGCCCGTGCGCGTCGAGACCGGCGGACCGGACAGGCTACCCCTGATGATGGGTGGCCTCGACGAGGGCATCTAGACTCCGCTGGTGCCCGATGTCAAGCTCGAGATCCAGATGCTGCACGACCGCGTGATGGTGCGGATCTCGCCGGAGGACGGCGAACGCCGCAGCAGCGGCGGCATCGTGATCCCGGCGACCGCCCAGATGGCGAAGCGCCTGGCCTGGGGGGACGTGCTGGGGGTCGGCACGAACGTGCGGCACGTCAAGGTCGGCGACCGCGTGCTGTTCAACCCCGAGGACCAGTTCGAGGTCGAGGTCCAGGGGAACACCTACCTGGTGATGAGGGAACGGGACGTGCACGCCACCGCCACCGAGCGGACGGACCACGGGACCGGGCTTTACCTGTGACGGGTTTTACCAGTGAACCGCCCGACCGTGATCGTCGCGTGACGACGGTCGGGTAATCAGTCCCAGGAGCTTGCGGAGAGGCAAGAGGGGGAGCGGTGCCGGAGAACCAGCGACCGGAGTACGACGCCGAGCGGACCAAGGCCATGGAGCCGGTCCGCCCGTCGGGCACCGCATCCGAACGGACGGCGCACATCCAGGCGTCCTCCGTGCAGGAGGCCGCGTGGCCGCAGGACGAGCCGGACGCCGAGCCCGATCCCGCGGCGACGGTCCGGAACGTCACGCCGCCCAAGGGCCTGCCCCTGCCGGCCGCCACCCGGCCGGCGCCGCCCACCGACGTGACCCGCGCCCTGTCCGGCGAGACCACGCGCAACCTGAACGGCGAGCAGGCGCGCGACCCCGGCGGTGACCGGAAGCCCGCCGAGCAGACCCGGACGATCCCGGCCGACCAGACCCGCGCGATCCCGGCCGAGCAGACCCGGGCGATGCCCGTCGACCAGACGCGGGCCATCCCGGCCGAGCAGACGCGCGCGATGGCGTCGCCGCCGGTCACGCCCCCGCCGGCGGCGGGCGAGCAGACCCGCGCCATCCACACCCCGCCCGGCGGGTTCGGCCGGCAGCCGTCGCCGTCGGAGCAGACCACGGTCTTCGCCACCCCGGTCACCGCGCCCGAGCCGAACGACTCCGGCGTGTACGGCCCGGTCATGGTCGACGAGCGCGCCGGGGCCGACGAGGCCGAGGCCAAGCGCAAGCGCCTGCGCAGGACCGGCCTCATCGCCGCCGCCGCGATCGGCGTGCTGGTCGTCCTCTACGGGCTGGACATCCTGATCTCCTCCGGCAACGTGCCGCGCGGCGTGACCGTCGCGGGCGTGGACGTCGGCGGCATGGGCCACGGCGAAGCCGAGCAGAAGCTGCGCGACGAGATCGGTCCGCGCCTGGCCGCGCCGGTGAAGGCGCGCGCGGGCGACGTGGAGGTCGAGGTCGACCCGAAGGCCGCGGGCCTGGAGCTGGACTGGGCGAAGACGCTCGACCAGGCCGGCAGCCAGCCGTTGTCCCCGATCACGCGCCTGACCTCGTTCTTCACCTCGCACGAGGTCGGCTTCGCCACCAAGAACGACGACGCGAAGCTCACCGCCGCGCTGGAGGGCCTGCGCGGCACCACCGACCACGACCCGGCCGAGGGCACGATCCGCTTCGAGGGCGCGAACGCCGTCGCGGTCGACCCGAAGCAGGGCCAGAAGCTCGACGTGCCCGGCGCGTCGGAGGCGATGCTCGCCTCCTGGGCCGACGGCGGCACGGTCGAGCTGCCGGTGGCCACGACCCCGGTGAAGACGACCAAGGAGGGCGTCGAGAAGACGCTGGACGAGGTCGCCAAGCCCGCCGTCGCCGCGCCGGTGATCATCAAGGGCGAGGGCAAGGACGCGACGCTCACGCCCGAGCAGCTCGGCACGGTGCTGGTGTTCGAGCCCGCCGACGACGGCAGCCTGAACGCCAAGGTCGACAACAACAAGGTCGTCGAGCACGCCGGTCCGCAGCTCAAGGAGACCGAGAAGGAGGGCAAGGACGCCGAGATCGTGTTCGAGGGCGGCCGGCCCACCGTCAAGGAGTCGGTCGACGGCCTCGGCGTCGACTGGGAGAAGTCCCTGGCCACCTTCATGGACGTGCTCAAGCGCGGCGACGACCGCGCGATCAAGGCCGAGTACAAGCACACGCCCGCGAAGGTCACCACCGAGCAGGCGAACAAGATGGGCATCAAGGAGGTCATCGGCGAGTTCCAGACCGGTGGCTTCGCGCCCGACTCCGGCACGAACATCCGCGTGGTGGCCGAGAAGGTCAACGGCGCGATCGTGAAGCCGGGCGAGACGTTCAGCCTCAACGGCTACACCGGGCCGCGCGGCACGGCGCAGGGCTACGTCGAGGCGGGCATCATCGAGAACGGCATCCCCGGCCGCGCGGTCGGCGGCGGCATCTCGCAGTTCGCCACGACGCTCTACAACGCCTACTACAACGCGGGCATGAAGGACGCCGGCCACAAGGAGCACAGCTACTGGATCACGCGCTACCCGAAGGGGCGCGAGGCCACCGTGTTCATGGACAACGCCGGCAACAGCCTGATCGACATCAAGTTCACCAACCCGGACGAGACGGGCGTGGCGATCCAGACGATCTGGACCCCCTCGTCGATCAAGATCGTCCTGTGGGGCACCAAGAACTACGACGTGACGGGCTCCACCAGCGCCGAGTTCAACCCGACGCCGCCGCAGGAGAAGAAGGTCACGACCAAGCCGTGCAGCCCGAGCAACGGGGCGCCCGGCTTCTCGGTGACCGACACCCGCACGATCACCGACCGCCGCACGGGCCAGTCGCGCAGCGAGTCGCGGACGGTCCGGTACGACCCGCAGTTCAAGATCATCTGCGAGGGCTGACCCCCTGGGTTTCGCCGGTAGCCACGATCGGGTAGTCACCCGATCGTGGCTACCACTGCTTCGGAAGTGCGGAGACATCCCGCCGTCCAGGTCCTCGGACGCGCCGGGATGGTCTGCTACGGGGTCGTACACGTGCTCTTGGCGGCGTTGACGGCGCAGGTCGTGTTCGGTGACTCCGGTGAGCGCACCGACCAGAAGGGCGCGGTGGCCCTCCTCGCCGAGACCGGCTTCGGCCCGTTCCTGCTGTGGGTCATCGCGATCGGCCTGTTCGCCTTCGCGGTGTGGCAGGTCACCATGGCCGTCTCCGGCTACAGCTGGGAGACCGAGAAGCGCAAGCGCGTCTACCACCGGTTCGGTTCGGTGGGGCGTGCCATCACCGCCACCGCGATCGGGATCGCGGCGGTGAACTACGCGACCGGCTCGTCGCAGAGCAACTCCACCCAGCAGTCCCAGGAGTGGACCGCGAAGTTCCTCGCGCTGCCGTTCGGCCAGGTCATCGTGGGCATCGCGGCGCTGGCGATCATCGCCCTGGGCTTCATGGTGGCGCGCAAGGGCGTGAAGAAGTCCTTCGAGCGCGACCTGGACATGTCCGAGCTGCCCGCGGGCAGCCGCAAGTGGGTCGAGCGCACCGGTCGCATCGGCTGGATCGGCAAGGGCATCGCGTACGCCCTGATCGGCGTCCTGGTCGGCCTGGCCGCGCTCAACGCCGACGCGTCGGAGTCCGGCGGGTTGGACAAGGCGCTGCACACCCTGGCGGCCCAGCCGTACGGGGTCTTCCTGCTGGCCGTGATCGCGCTGGGCTTCCTCGGCTTCGGCCTCTACTGCTTCGCGGCGGCCAAGGCCCACAAGGTCTGACCCGCCGCCAGGTCATCGGGGCCGGCGCCCACCTCCTCCTGGGCGCCGGCCCCGTGCTGTCACCGGGTCCGGGCGCCACCGGTTCCCGGGTGCGCGCCACGGTCGGACGGCACCCGCGGGGCGTCTGGTTGGCCACAACCCGGTCAAGCGGCCTTGCCGGGGTTACTGACAGGTAATACCCTGTTGTTACCGGTCAGTAGGGGACCGCCCCGACCAGCATGGAGTGAGCGACGAGATGGGTCACTACAAGAGCAACGTCCGGGACCTCGAGTTCAACCTCTTCGAGGTCTTCAACGTGCAGGACCACCTCGGCACGGGGCCGTTCGAGCAGTCCGACGAGGACACCGCGCGCGGCGTGCTTGCCGAGCTCAACAACCTGGCGGTCGGTCCGCTGGCGGAGTCCTTCGCCGACGCCGACCGCAACCCCCCGGTCTTCGACCCGAAGACCCACTCGGCGACCCTGCCGGAGTCCTTCAAGAAGTCCTACCAGGCGGTCTGGGACGGCGAGTGGTACCGCCTGTCCCTGCCCAACGAGCTGGGCGGCTTCGGCATCCCGCCGTCGGTGCAGTGGGCGGCCTCCGAGCTGATCCTGGGTGCCAACCCCGCCGTCTACATGTACCTGGCCGGCCCCAACTTCGCCGCCGTCGTGCACCGCAACGGCACCGAGCAGCAGAAGCGCTGGGCCGAGATCATGATCGAGCGCGGCTGGGGCGCCACCATGGTGCTGACCGAGCCCGACGCCGGCTCCGACGTGGGCGCGGGCCGCACCAAGGCCGTGCTCCAGGAGGACGGCACCTGGCACATCGACGGCGTGAAGCGGTTCATCACGTCCGCCGACCAGGACATGACCGAGAACATCATGCACCTGGTGCTGGCGCGGCCCGAGGGCCCCGGCATCGAGGCGAAGCCCGGCACCAAGGGCCTGTCGCTGTTCCTGGTGCCCAAGTGGCACTTCGACCCGCAGACCGGCGAGTCGACCGGTGAGCGCAACGGCGCCTTCGTCACCAACGTCGAGCACAAGATGGGCCTCAAGGTCTCGACCACGTGCGAGCTGACGTTCGGCCAGCACGGCGTCCCGGCCAAGGGCTGGCTGCTCGGCGAGGTGCACAACGGCATCGCGCAGATGTTCCAGGTCATCGAGTACGCGCGCATGATGGTCGGCACCAAGGCCATCGCCACGCTGTCCACCGGCTACCTCAACGCCCTGGCCTACGCCAAGGAGCGCGTGCAGAGCGCCGACCTGACCCGCATGACGGACAAGACCGCGCCGCGCGTGACCATCACGAACCACCCGGACGTGCGCCGCAGCCTGATGCTCCAGAAGGCGTACGCCGAGGGCCTGCGCGCGGTCTACCTCTACACCGCGACCCAGCAGGACAAGATCGCCCTGGGCGGCCCCGACAAGGAGCTGGCCGAGAAGGTCAACGACCTGCTGCTGCCGATCGTGAAGGGCGTCGGCTCGGAGCGCGCCTACGAGCAGCTCGCGCAGTCGCTCCAGACCCTGGGCGGCTCGGGCTTCCTCCAGGAGTACCCGATCGAGCAGTACATCCGGGACTCGAAGATCGACTCGCTGTACGAGGGCACCACGGCCATCCAGTCGCTGGACTTCTTCTTCCGGAAGATCATCCGGGACAAGGGCCAGGCGCTGGGCTTCCTCAGCGGCGAGATCCAGGCGTTCCTGGACAACGAGGGCGGCAACGGCCGGCTCAAGGAGGAGCGCGCCCTCCTCAAGCAGGCGCTGGAGGACCTCCAGGGCATGCTCGGCGCGCTGGTCGGGTTCCTGACCAGCTCGCAGGAGGACGTGCGCAACCTCTACAAGGTCGGCCAGAACAGCGTCCGCCTGCTGATGACCGCCGGTGACGTGCTGGTCGGCTGGCTGCTGCTGCGCCAGGCCGACGTGGCGCTGGCCAAGCTGGACGGCACCGTGTCGGCGCGCGACAAGGCGTTCTACGAGGGCAAGGTCGCCGTGGCGTCGTTCTTCGCGAAGAGCGTGCTCCCCGAGCTGACCGCGCGCCGCAGGATCACCGAGACGACGGACAACTCGCTCATGGACGTGGACGAGGCGTCGTTCTGACCTGACCCGGGAGTCCAACCCAGGTCCCGGGAGTCCAACCCCCAGGACCCCTGGGTTCTACGTCCAGGTCGCCAACCCGGTGGTCGAACGTGGAACTCAGGGGTTCTGGGGGTTGGACTCCCGGTGGGGTCAGCCGGCGGGGTGGGCGTTCGTCCCGCTCGCCAGCAACCCCGCCTGGTAGGCCAGCGACACCGCGTGGGTGCGGTCGCGGGCCCGCAGCTTGCGCAGGATGTTCTTCACGTGCGTGCGCACGGTCTCGACCGACACGTACAGCTCGCCCGCCACGGCCTGGTTCTCCAACCCGTCCGCGATGAGCTGGAGCACCTCGTACTCCCGCCGCGACAGCGACCGCCGCGAACCGGCCTCGGCGGTCGGCGTGAAGCCCGCGGCCAGCGGGGCGAGGGTCGGGTCCACGTACACGCGCTCGGCGTGCGCCCGCACGATCGCCTGCAGCACCTCGCCGATCTCACCCGCCCTGGGCACGAGGCCGTGCACGCCGGCCGACAGGGCCGCCCGCACGTACTTCGCCGTGCGGTGCGGCTCGCGCACCAGCGAGACGACCACGAGCGCCGGGTCGTTGCCCGCCAGCAGGGTCGCCAGCTGCCCCTGCGGGTCGAGGACCGAGTCGATCAGCAGCACGTCCGGCCGCAGGCGCTCGTGCAGGCGCACGGCCGAGTGCGGGTGGCCGGTCGCGCCGAGCCACTGCAGGCCGGGCGTGCGCCTGACCACGGCCGCCACCCCTTCGCGGTACAGCGGCACGGGGTCGACCAGGGCGATCCCCGGTCCCGCGGCACGCCGATCGCCACCCGCCGAGGGCGGACGCGCGTTGACACCGGTTCGCATGACCATGCGACACGCTCGGGTGTCCCCTATGACGCGGTTCCATGAAAAAACTTCGCGCTCCTCCGCGTCACATATATGAACAAGAGTCACGAATGTGACTCAATGACCTCCTGTGACCTTCCGCACGGGGCAACACCCTCGTAAGACGTACGTCACACACCCATGTGGGGCGTCGCGCACCGCCGCCCGCAAGATCGCGCAGCCACCCCGTGGGCCGGAGCACTCGTGGAGGTCTCATGGGCACCCTCGACTGGGTCGTCGTCGGTGGGTACTTCTTCGTGATGGTGGCCATCGGCTACTGGTCACGCGGGCGGATCAAGAACATCGCGGACTTCTTCACCGCGGGCGGTCGGATGCCGTGGTGGCTCTCCGGCATCTCGCACCACATGTCCGGCTACAGCGCGGTCATGTTCGTGGCCTTCGCCGCCGAGGCGTACCGCCTCGGGCTCACCGTCTACATCTGGTGGGCGCTCACCATCGGCGTCGGCGTGGGCATCGGCGCGTTCCTGTGGGCCGGGACCTGGAACAGGCTGCGCTCCAAGCACGGCGTGAAATCGCCGCTGGAGTACCTGGCCCGCCGCTACAACGTGCCGACGCAGCAGATCATGGCGTGGGCCGGCGCGGCGCTGAAGGTCGTCGACATCGCCGCCAAGTGGGTCGCCGTCGCGCTGCTCCTCCAGGGCTTCGCGGGCGTGCCGATCTGGCTCGGCATCGCGCTGGTCGGCGTCGTCACGATGGTCTACTCGGTGATGGGCGGCCTGTGGGCCGACGCCCTCACCGACTTCGGCCAGTTCATCATCCAGGGCCTCGCCGGCATCGCCATGTTCGTCGCGGTCGCGGCGCACTTCGGCGGCATCAGCTTCATGTGGGAGATCTGGGACCAGCTGCCCGAGTCGCACTCCGACCCGCTGTCCGGCCAGTACACGATGATCTTCTTCATGGCGCTGTTCCTGATCAAGACGCTGGAGTACAACGGCGGCATGTGGAACCTGGCGCAGCGCTACATGGCCGCGCCGACGGGGGCCGCGGCCAAGCGGTCCGCGCTGCTGTCCAGCTTCCTGTGGCTGGTCTGGCCGCTGATCCTGTTCTTCCCGATGTGGGCGGCGCCGCTGATCGTGCCCGGCATGGAGGCCAACGCCGAGCAGGCGTACGTGGAGATGGGCAAGGCCATGCTCCCCGCGGGCATGGTCGGCCTGGTCCTGGCGGGCTTCTTCTCGCACACCATGGCGATGGTGTCCTCGGACGCCAACGTGATCTCCGCCGTCATCACCCGGGACATGCTGCCCAGGCTGTGGAAGGGGGCGACCAGGCTCGGTGAGGCGTCCCAGCTCCAACTGGCCCGGATCACCACCTTCCTGTTCATCGGGCTGAGCATGACGATCGCGCTCACCGCCGACACCAAGGGCTTCGTGCTCAAGGTGGTGATCGCCCTGGTGGCGGCCACGATGGGCCCGATCGCGATCCCGCTGATGCTCGGCATGCTGCCGTGGTTCAAGCGGGTCGGGCCGACCGCGGCGATGAGCTCCACCATCGGCGGCCTGCTGACGTGGGCCGTGCTGTACGTGATGCAGCTGAACAAGAGCGAGTTCGTCACGCAGGCGGTGATCGTGTCCTGGCCGCTGCTCGTGTCGCTGGTGCTGTACCTGCTCATCGGCCTGGTGATCAAACCGGAGCCGTCGGCGGACCGGGCGGCGCTCGTCGACTCGCTCCAGTCCGACGACGAGCGCGAGTCCGTGCGCGCCTGATCCGTGTGAAGCACCACCTCCGCTGTGCGGGTGCCGTCGCGCACCCGCACAGCGGGAGGATGGGTGCCTGGCAGCCGCGGGACGAGGCCGAGTCGCACGCCGGGTGGCGGCTCTGGATGGCGCTGAGCACGCGCGTCTGGCCGGCGCCGGACTGGGACGGCGTGCCGTCGACCGCCGTGCGCGGACTGGCCGACCTGCTCGCCGAGTGCGCCGACATCCGCGGCACCTACCCCGGCGACCCGCTGGCGGCCGTGCTGCGACTGGTCGACTCCGTGGTGTTCGTGGTGGGCCTGCCCGTGGACCTGTGGCGCGACGACCACGTGCCGGTCGACGCGGACCGGGCCGCGCTGCTGCACAGCGACCTCGCGGGCGTGGCCGAGCACGCCGCGTCGGTGCGGGCGCTGCTCGCCGCGGGCGGCGGGTGGGCCGAGCTGGAGGCCGGGTGACCAGGTCCTGTGGTGGTCGTCGCACCCCCGGACGTCATCCGTCCAAGTAGTATGGGCACTAATGATTAGTGCACTAAACGCCGAGGACCCGCTGGACCTGGAGCGGCAGGTCTGCTTCGCGCTGTCCATCGCCTCGCGGAACGTGGTCGCGCTCTACCGCCCGCTGCTCGACCCGATGAACCTGACGCACCCCCAGTACCTGGTGATGCTCGCCCTGTGGGGTCGGGCCCCCCTGTCGGTGAAGGAGTTGAGCCGGATGCTGGCGCTCGAACCCGCCACGCTGTCCCCGCTGCTCAAGCGGCTGGAGGCGGTCGGCTACGTGACCCGGTCGCGCGACGCGGCCGACGAGCGGATGCTGGCCGTGGCGCTGACCCCGGAGGGCGCGGCGCTGCGCGAGCGGGCGCTGGAGATCCCGCCCGCGATCGTGGCGAAGCTCGGCATGTCCCTGGACGAGCTGCGCGACCTGCACGGCGTGCTGACGCGCGTCATCGCCGCCGCGGAGCGCACGTGAAGCCCGGGCTGCCGCTGCGGGTCTGGTACCTGCTCGGCGGGCGACTGCCCCAGCACCACCGCGAGTGGGTCTTCCAGCAGGCGACCAAGCCGTCGTGGCTGCTCTGGTTCGGCATGCGGATGTTCCTCCAGGTCCTGCCGCTGACCATCGCGATCACCCTGGCCCTGGTGCTGGGCCTCGGCTCGCCGTGGCCGCTGGCCGTCGCGTGCGGCTCGCTCGGCCTGATCGTGGGCGTCTACTTCGGCGTGTCGTACGCGATCGAGAGCACCGACCACCGGATGACCAAGTACGGCTACCCGCGCGGCGCGGCGGCCGAGGTGCGGCGCGCGCGGACCGAGCGCGACCAGGAGCGCTACCGGGCGGTCTGGCGCACGCCGGAAAACGGGTCCTGACCGGACGCGGCCTCGGCCGGCGCGCCCGCCGTGGAAGCGGTGGCGCGGGCGTTCGACCTCGGCACGGTGCTCGACCACGTCCCGGTACCGGGGCGCCTCGCACCCGGTGCGGCGGCTGCGCACGACCCGGGCACGTGGGCCTGGCTGCGCTAATCGCGCGGCACCACCACGACCTGGTGCTCGTCCTCGTAGACGACCCGGCCGGGGTCGCAGGACTCGACCCGCTCCCACCCGATGCCGTGCGCGGTCAGGATCTCCGGGTAGCCGCCGATCCGCTCGACCAGGTGGCCCGCCCCGTCGACCTTGAACCAGGCCACCGCGCCGGGGTCGACCTCCCGGTCGGACACGGTCGGGTCGACGTGCGACGGCGTCACGCAGGCCGCGTCGTGCCAGTCGTTGTCGACCCGCCGGAACCGCTCCTGCTCGTCCGTCAGCAGCCCCTCCCGCGCCAGCCTGTCGACCAGCATGAAGATCCCGGGGAAGAACCCGCGTTCGTGGCGTTCCGTGCCCTGGAAGCGCAAGTAGGTCGTCACGGGTCCGACGCCTCGCGGCAGTCCGACGGCACCGCGACAGCGGTCTCGCGCACGTGATCCCCCTCGGATCGACACGACAGGGGCGGGTGGCCGGAATCGAACCCGCCCCCACAGCTCGGGAACCCGGTCCCACCAGCCCTGCTCCGGGGCGTTGACCTGCTGCGGTGGGAGGTCCTGAAGGACGGGTGTAGCCCGCTGTCGACCAATGCTCGTCGCACAGAAGTCGCACGGAGCCATCTCGGGACTCGTCTCGGTGGGAACAGGTCCCGATCACGACCTGGGGCGGCGTGAGCCGATCAGGTCGGCAGGATCGAGGGGGACGGTCCCACCGCCGGGGACGTCGACGGTGCCGCGAGTGCCTGCCTGGAGCGTCGAGACCTCCACGTACGCGCCCCCGTCCAGCCGGTGGCAGCAAACGACCGGTCCACTTCCGGAACCGTCGGCAATGAGGTCACCTACAGTGTTGCCGGGCTGGGGTGTCGTGTCCGCATCCGACTGCGGATCGTTCGAATTGCTCTTCTTCTTCGACGTGGTTCCGCAGATGTGCGGGGTGCTGCCCGGCTTGTTCGGGTAGGGCTGCGGGTGGCGTAGCAGCACGCGGCTGTCGGTCGACGGGGGTGGGTATGGAGATCGAGCTGGCCAAGGCCGTGGCGGCGCTGCGGGACGAACTGCTGGAGGCGGTGGTCTACGGGCGCGGCCAGGACGTCAACTTCGTGGTGGGTCCGATCGAGTTGGAGTTCGGGGTGGAGCTCAAGGCCGACGCGAAGGCCAAGGGCGGGTTCAAGGCGTGGGTGGTGGCGGCCGAGGTGGAAGCGGGCGTGGGCCGCGTGGCCACCCACCGGGTGAGGGTGTCGCTGACCCCGAAGGACAAGAGCGGGAAGGACCTTCTGGTCAGCGGCTCGGAACCGCATCCGGAAGGCCCGGGGGATGTGTCGGGCTACATCGAGCCCTGACCCGTCCGACTGCCACTGGTGAGGGGTGGGTGTGGTCCGAACGCGCGTGGTCGCGGTGACTGCGGCGGGTAAGCGCGGCTCCGGTTACGTGGTGGGTCCACACCTGGTGTTGACCTCGGCACACGTGGTCGGCCACAAGGGTGCGACCGTGCGGGTGTTCCGTCCGGGCGGCAGCGACACGCATGAGGGCGTGGTGGTGTGGTGTGGGACGTCGGCCGGTCGTGACGACGCGGCGCTGGTCCGGATCGACTCCCGGTCGTGGTTGCCGCCGTCGGGCAAGGACGTGGTCTGGGGTCGGGTGGTCACGGAGCTGCCAGGGCTGAAGTGCGAGGTCAGGGGCGTGCCGGAGCGGGCGCAGCGTCCGGGTGAGCCGGTGGACACGGGGCAGTTGTCGGGCACGCTGAACCCGGATGACCTGCGCATCACCAACCGCCACGTCATGGCCGTCCAGGGCCACCGCCCTGATGAGGGCGGGTCACCGTGGGGTGGGCTGTCGGGCGGTGCGTTGTTCAGCGAAGGTCTGCTGATCGGTGTGGTGATGGCGGACGAGGCGGACAGCGGTCATACCCGGCTGGTCGCGGTGCCGTCGTACGTGCTGCACCACGATGAGGGTTTTCGGACCGTGCTGGCCGACCACGGTGGCGGGGCGGCAGGTCTGCGGCCGGTGGAGTTCGCCCGGCTGGCGGAGCCCCCACTGCCTTTGCCCGCTCTGCTGCCGTCGCCGGGCTGGTTGCTGCACCCGGCGTTGGAGGTGGTGCGGTTCCGCGGGCGGCGCGGTGAACTCGACCGGTTGGGCGCGTGGGCTGCGGTCGAGGGGTTCGGGGCGTGCCTGGTGCACGGTCCGGGTGGTCAGGGCAAGACCCGCCTGGCCCGGCAGTTCGGCCAGGAGCTGGGCGGTGGTTGGGCGGTGGTGTGGCTCGACCACCGCCGCGCCGAGGACGACTTGGCCGTGATCGCGGACGCGGCGGTGCCGACGCTGGTGGTCGTGGACTACGCCGAGACCCGGACCGGCCAGGTGGAGGCGCTGGTACGGGCAGCCGCCGACCACGACGGCGGTACACCGTTGAAAGTGCTGCTGCTGGCCCGTACCGCCGGTGAGTGGTGGGAGCGGTTGCGCGTGTCGTCGGGCACCGCCTCGCTGCTGCTGGACGGATCACCGGTGATCGCCCTGGCACCCCTGGAGTCCGAGGACGGAGGTCGAGTGGATGCCTACCGGGAAGCCGTGGAGGGCTTCTCCACAGCGCTGTTGCGAGTGCGGGGCCTGCCCGGTCAGGCATGGGAGCAGATCGCGTCGCGTGTGTCACGGGAAGCACTTCCCGGGACGGGCCAACTGGGGGCGTTGACGCTGCATATGACCGCGCTGGCCGACTTGTTGGATGTCGGAGCGCCACCGGATGAGCCCACGCCGGCGGGGGACGTGGAGGACCGTCTGCTGGATCATGAGCAGCGGTACTGGGACCAGGCTGCCGCGTTGCCGTCGGCACGTCTGGATCTGGCACGCTCGACGCTGCACGACGCGATGGCCGCTGCGGTCCTGGTCGGCGCAGACGATCGCGAACAGGCTGATGCGCTGCTGTGCAGGATCGCAGGCCTGGCCGATCAGCAACGGGACCGCCGTGATGCGGTGGTGCAGTGGATCGCCAGCCTGTATCCGGGAGCGGGCGGCATCCCGTTCGGCGCGCCGCAACCGGACCGGCTGGCCGAACGATTCGTGGGCAGACACCTGCAAGCGCGTGCAGAACTGGCCGACCGCCTCATACCTGGTACCTCACCCGAGCAAGCCGAACGCCTGCTGACCATTTACTCGCGAGCCGCGGGGCACACGGTGTTCGCCGGCCTCCTGAACGACGGTCTGAGCGCCTTGTGCGTCCGCCACATCCGGCATCTGGGTGGCGACGTGATCACCGTGGTCACCCAAGTCGAATACCCACAGCCGTTGTTGCAGGCGTTGTTTCAGATCAGCGAGGCACTCGACACCAGCTTCGACCTCCTTGCCGCCCTTTACGACCGCCTCCCGTTGTTCAGTCACCGGTTGGCCGATTGGGCGGCCCAACTCGGTGAGCGCTTACTCCACACTAGTCGCGAACAGGTGCAAACAGACCCTGACACCTTCCTGCCATACCTCGCTACAAGTCTGAACAACCAGGCGATTCGTCTGGGTGACCTCGGGCGGCGTGAGGAGGCGCTGGAAGCCATCACTGAAGCAGTCAAGGTCTACCGCGAACTGGTACGAGCGCGACCCGACACCTTCCTGCCCGACCTCGCTACGAGTCTGAGTAATCAGTCGGTTCGTCTGGGCGGCCTCGGGCGGTACAAGGAAGGACTGGGAGCCGTCACTGAAGCAGTGGCCATCCGCCGCGAATTGGCGCGAGCGCGACCCGACGCCTTCCTGTCCGACCTCGCCATGAGCCTGAACAACCAGTCGATCCAGCTGGGAGGCCTCGGGCGGCGTGAGGAGGCGCTGGGAGTCGCCACTGAAGCGGTCAAGGTCTACCGCGAATTGGCGCGAGCGCGACCCGACGCCTTCCTGCCCGACCTCGCTACGAGTCTGAGTAACCAGTCGATTCATTTGGGAGGCCTCGGGCGGCGTGAGGAGGCGCTGGGAGTTGCCACTGAAGCGGTCGAAGTCTACCGCGAACTGGCGCGAGCGCGACCCGACGCCTTCCTGCCCAACCTCGCCATGAGCCTGAACAACCAGTCCATCGATTTGGGAGGCCTCGGGCGGCGTGAGGAGGCGCTGGGAGTTGCCACTGAAGCGGTCGAAGTCTACCGCGAATTGGCGCGAGCGCGACCCGACGCCTTCCTGCCCGACCTCGCCATGAGCCTGAACAGCCAGTCGGTTCGTCTGGGCGGCCTCGGGCGGTACAAGGAAGGACTGGGAGCCGTCACTGAAGCAGTGGCCATCCGCCGCGAATTGGCGCGAGCGCGACCCGACGCCTTCCTGCCCGACCTCGCCATGAGCCTGAACAACCAGTCGATTCATTTGGGAGGCCTCGGGCGGCGTGAGGAGGCACTGGAAGCCATCACTGAAGCAGTCAAGGTCTACCGCGAACTGGCACGAGTGCGACCTGAGGCCTTTCTGCCCGATCTTGCCATGAGCCTGAACAACCAGTCGGGTCGTCTTGGTGAGATTGGGCGGCGTGAGGAGGCGCTGGGAGTCGCCACTGAAGCGGTCGAAGTCTACCGCGAACTGGCACGAGTGCGACCTGAGGCCTTTCTGCCCGATCTTGCCATGAGCCTGAACAACCAGTCGATTCATTTGGGAGGCCTCGGGCGGCGTGAGGAGGCGCTGGAAGCCATCACTGAAGCAGTGGCCATCCGTCGCGAATTGGTTCAAGTGCGACCGCAAGTACACCAAAAAGAACTGAGGGGATCACTGCGCGTACTCGCCTGGGTAAATGAAATAAGTGGCGAGACAGAAGGAAGGTCTGCACTATAGCAGTAGTGATACTCGACCTGGCGCAGCCCGATCACGCTGCCGCCAGGGGCAATCTGCCACCGAACGCAAGAGCTTGCCCCTAACGGCAGTGTGATCGTCCTTCGAAGGTCGTCGGGATGGCGCTCTGGCACCGAACGGCCCGGCGGCCGATGATGCTCCCCGCCATCCTGAAGACCTGCCCGTCCTGTGATCTTCCGCGCGCGAACCTGGACGAGCAGGTCCCAGGTGTACGCGGAGGTGAGGCCGATGGGGCTGTACGTGCTTCTCCAGCCGGAGGAAGACGCGGGCGCGGGCGTGGTCGAGCGCGCCCAGGGACACCCGTCCTTGGTGGTCTCGTCGGGCGATGCGCGGATGACGGTGCAGATCGCCGGGCGCGAGGGTGGCGCGGAGATGGCCATCCGGTTCGCGCGCCGGCTGGCGGAAGCCGCGGGAACGTTCGCCGATCGGTGCGAGGCGTTGACCAGGCTCGCGCTGTTGGACTTCGAGGCCTTGGCGGCCACGCTCGGCACGGCTCCCGAAGAGGTCGCCGAGGCGGCGGAACGGGAGAACGACAAGCCGTCGACGATCGACGCGGAGGCGTTCACCGAGTCCAGCACGACCGAGGAGCGCGCCCGGTGACCGCCGTGGGTGAGGAGGTCGAGGCGGCCGGTGAGGTCGGGCGGCGGATGACCGGGCGTCGACCGGCGCGGCGGGCGCTCCACCACGTGGTGTTGGGCGCGCACCTGCGGAAGTTGCGGGAGCGGCGGGGCGTCTCGACCGCCAGGATCGCGGCGCACTTCGACGTGTCGCAAGCGCTGCTGATCAAGGTCGAGAACGGGCGCCGCGCGGCGAGTCCGGCGAGCCTGGCCATGTACTGCGAAGTGCTGGGGCCTGCCGATGCCGGACCTCTTGGCGGACGTGGCGGAACTCCACCGGGAGGTGGTCGACCCGGATCGAGGATCGTCTGACGTGGGGCCGAACAACTCAACCTCGACAGCGGAAACACGCTGGCTGAGATCGTCCAGGGCGCTGTCGATGCGCTCGAACATCTGCCGGAGCCCATGCGGTGAGGGAACGCTCTCCTCCGCATGGGCTCCGGGTTTTTGACGATGATCGTCCCCTCGCCCTGCCGGGAGACGACCAGCCCTTCACCGCGCAGCACGTCGAGTGCCTTCTGCAACGTCATCACGGCGCGGCCGTACTGGGTTTGCAGCTCGGAGAGGGAGGGGAGCTTGTCCCCGATCCGGGGAGACCTCGTCCCTCTGGTGGGACCTCACCGAGGAACAGCGGGAGGTCGTGCGGCGGCTCGCTGCGGCCATGCCCGAACGGTGGGCGGCGTTCCTGCCGCATGACGACGACGGCACGGCCGGCGCGCTGGTGCCGGTGGGGTAGTTGCACGCCGGTTGCACGGTGACGTTCCCGGTCGACTACGACGAAGGCCCAGGTCGTCCGGCTGAACCGGCGCTGACCTGGGCCTTCGACTCGCTGAGCGGGTGACGGGAATCGAACCCGCCTCTACAGCTTGGGAAGCTGTCGTTCTACCAATGAACTACACCCGCCTGCGGTGCGTCACCGATCATACACAAGCACCCCGGCGGGGCGTACCGCGTCTCCCCACCTAGGCTGTCGCCGTGCTGTTGAGCGACCGCGACCTGCGCAAGGAAGTCGACTCCGGACGTCTGGTCCTGGAGCCGTTCGACGACGTCATGGTGCAGCCGTCCAGCATCGACGTCCGCCTGGACCGGTTCTTCCGGGTCTTCAACAACACCCGGTACACGCACATCGACCCCTCGGTCCAGCAGGACGACCTGACCTCGCTGGTCGAGCCCGTGCACGACGAGCCGTTCGTGCTGCACCCCGGTGAGTTCGTGCTCGGCTCCACGTTCGAGCTGGTCACCCTGCCGGACGACCTGGCGGGCCGGTTGGAGGGCAAGTCCTCCCTCGGTCGCCTCGGGCTGCTGACGCACTCGACGGCGGGCTTCATCGACCCCGGCTTCTCCGGCCACATCACGCTGGAGCTGTCGAACGTCGCCAACCTGCCGATCACGCTGTGGCCGGGCATGAAGATCGGGCAGCTCTGCCTGTTCCGGCTGAGCAGCGCGGCCGAGTTCCCGTACGGCTCGCAGCAGGCCGGGTCGCGCTACCAGGGCCAGCGCGGCCCCACGCCGTCGCGCGCCTACCTGAACTTCCACCGCTCCCCGACGGAGCGCTAGAGCTCCAGGTCGCCGTACCTGGCCAGCACGCGTGATGAGCGTGCTCTCCCCGCCGCCGTGCTTCGCGGACTGCTCGGGCAGGGGGTGAACGCCAGGCCCGAGCCCGCCCGCTCGCAGCGCTGTGACCGGGGTCTCGAAACGAACACCGCTCGCATCGCGACGACAAGGTGGAGCATTCGACCTCAGGGGGATTCCACGTGTCGAGCAGGACCAGAAGAGCGGCAGCCGCCTGCCTAGCCCTGGGCGCGGTCGTCCTGGGCGCCGTCCCGGCGAACGCGCAGGAGGGCACCGTCACCATCGAGGGCCGCGTGTGGTTCGACCGCGACGCGGACGGCTCGCCCGAGGCGGGCGAGCCGCCCCTCCTGTGGTCGAGCAGGACCGCGGTCCAGGTCTTCGACGAGGGCACCAAGCAGTGGCTCGGCGAGTCCACCACGGACGCCGACGGCCGCTACCGGATCAGCGGCCTGCCCGCCGGCACGGGGTTCGCGATCTACAACCGCGCCGCTTCCCACTACGAGACCACCACCCCCGACCAGTTGCACGACGTCGGGGGCGGCACCTACGACTTCGGCGTGCGCGGCGGCACGCTCACCGGCTCGGCGTTCGTCGACACCGACCGCGACGGGGTGAAGCAGCCCCACGAGAAGGCCGTGACCGGCGGCGACACCGTCCGGTTGTTCTACGGCGACGGGGCGATGGTGATCCTGCGCGCGCCGGAGTGGCGCGAGGACGGCACGTACGCGTACCACGACCTCGCCTTCGGCAGGCACATGCTGCTCGCGCAGGACCGGTGGCCCGACTTCAAGATCGCCCCGACCGCGAGTGGGCACGACGTGGACCCGACGACCCGGCAGAAGTGGTTCCACGTCGTCGAGGCCGACGCCCACCGCGCCGACGTCCGCTACACCCGGCTGGACGCGGACTTCGCCGTGGACGGGGTCCGCCTGGAGCCCGCGCGCGAAGCCCACCGGATCGGTGACGAGGTGACCCTGGTCGCGTCGGTCACCAACCGCGGCGAGGCGGCCGACGTGCCGGAGTTCACGGTGTTCGACGACGTCCCGGAGTTCGTCCGCGCGAGCGACAACCTGGAGGTCACGGACCCGATGGGCATCGAGTTCGGGTTGCGCGAGCCGCTGGGGGCGGGCGAGACCACCGAGGTCCGCCTGACCTACCGGCTCGACGACCCGGCGATCGGGCGGATCCACCTGTTCGTGCGGCCGGTGAGCAAGCTCGGGCGGGTCGACGTGAACGCCGACGACAACCACGCGATCGTGTCCCTGGCGTACCTGCCCGGAGAGACGGCGACCACGACCCCCACCACCACGCCGGGGCCCGGTGCGACGGGGTCGCCCGCGCCCGGCGCCACGACCACGCCGGGGGCCGCGGCGGTCGTGGCGGCGACCGGCGGCAGCGGGTTGGCGAGCACGGGCGCGGCGCCGCTCGGGATCGCCCTGACGGGCCTCCTGCTCCTCGGGGGCGGTGCGCTGGTCCTCCTGGCGGCACGCCGCCGCCGTCGCGCCTGACCCGTTCGGACGACCGCCACCGCTAGCCTGCGGCAGCATGGGCATTCTCGTGCACGTACTGCTGACGGCGGTGGCGGTCTGGGTCGCCACGGTCATCCCGGGCATCGACCTGGACGCGGGGGCCTCGACCCCCGCGAAGGTCGGCACGCTGATCGGCGTCGCGCTGCTGTTCGGCTTGGTCAACGCGGTGGTCAAGCCGCTGGTGAAGTTCTTCGGCTGCCTGTTCTACCTGGTGACGCTGGGCCTGATCGGCCTCGTCGTGAACGCCCTGCTGTTCTGGCTCACCGGCTGGCTGGCGGGCGAGCTGGGCCTGCCGTTCGAGGTGGGCGGCTTCTGGCCCGCGTTCTTCGGCGCGATCATCGTGGCCCTCGCGAGCTGGGTGCTGAACCTCGTCTACGACCGCGTCGCCGACCGCGGCTGAGCGGGAACGCCGAACGCCCCCTCCCGCGTCGGGAGGGGGCGTTCGGCGTTCGCGGGACTAGTTGGTCGAGGCCTTGTCCTCGTCCGGCAGCGGGGTGCCGGACGGGGCCTCGTCCGTCGGCACGTCCTGCGCCTCGCGGTCCAGGCCGCGGCGCACGGACGTCAGCAGCAGCTGGGCCACGTCCACGACCTCGACGTGCGGCCCGGCGACGCCCTCGTTCTGGCGGGCCGTCACGCCGTCGGTGAGCATCACGCGGCAGAACGGGCAGCCGGTCGCGATCTTCGACGGCGCGGTGCCGAGCGCCTCGTCCACGCGGTCGACGTTGATCCGCTTGCCGACGCGCTCCTCCATCCACATGCGGGCGCCACCGGCGCCGCAGCACATGGACCGGTCGCCGTGCCGCGGCATCTCGCGCAGCGTGGCGCCGGACGCGCCGACCAGCTCGCGCGGCGCCTCGTAGACCTTGTTGTGGCGGCCCAGGTAGCACGGGTCGTGGTAGGTGACGTCCTCGGCGACCTCGGCCACCGGCACGAGCCGCCGCTCGCGGACCAGGCGGTTGAGCAGCTGCGTGTGGTGCACGACCTCGTACTGGCCGCCGACCTGCGGGTACTCGTTGGCGAGCGTGTTGAAGCAGTGCGCGCACGTCACGACGATCTTGCGCCGGCCGGGCTCGCGGCCGTCGAACACGGTGTTGAGCACCTCGACGTTCTGCTGCGCCAGCATCTGGAACAGGAACTCGTTGCCCGCGCGCCGCGCCGGGTCACCGGAACAGGACTCCTCCGGGCCGAGCACGGTGTACTTGACGCCCGCGGTGTGCAGCAGCTCGGCCACGGCCCGCGTGGTCTTCTTCGCCCGGTCCTCGAACGCGCCCGCGCAGCCGACCCAGAACAGGTACTCGGTGTCGCCCAGCTCGCCGTCGAACACCGGCACGTCGAAGTCCAGGCCCTCGGTCCACGCGAGGCGGTCCTTGGAGTTCTGGCCCCACGGGTTGCCCTTGTTCTCCAGGTTCTTGAACATGCCGCCCAGCTCGGACGGGAAGTTCGACTCGATCAGCACCTGGTAGCGGCGCATGTCGACGATGTGGTCGACGTGCTCGATGTCCACGGGGCACTGCTCGACGCACGCGCCGCACGTGGTGCAGGACCACAGCACCTCGGGGTCGATGACGCCCATCTCGTCCACGCCGCCGATCAGCGGGCGCTCGGACTCGGCCATCGCCAGGACGTCGATCGACTCCAGGCGCTTCTTGTAGTCCTCGTACTTGTCCTCGACCAGGCCGACCTCGTCGCCCGCCATGTCGCGGCTGCCGCCGGCCATCAGGTAGGGGGCCTTGGCGAACGCGTGGTCGCGCAGCTGGGTGATGACGAGCTTCGGGGACAGCGGCTTGCCGGTGTTCCACGCGGGGCACTGGGACTGGCAGCGGCCGCACTCGGTGCAGGTGCTGAAGTCCAGCCAGCCCTTCCAGGAGAAGTCCTCGACCTTGCCGACGCCGAACACGTCCGTGTCGGGGTCGGCCTCCTCCAGGTCGAGGACCTTGCCGCCGCTCATCATCGGCTTGAGGGCGCCCAGGGCGACGCCGCCGTCGTCCTCGCGCTTGAAGTAGATGTTGAAGAACGCGCTGAACCGGTGCCAGGCGACGCCCATGGTGAGGTTCTTGGCCACCACGACCAGCCACACCATCGCCGAGAGCAGCTTGATGATCGCCATGACCGAGACCCAGTCCGGGTTCGACGGCAGGATCGTCGACAGCGGCGCGGTGACGAAGGACGACCACAGCGGCGGGTCCTCCAGGCCGGCGGCCTGCTTGAACGCCTTCACGCCGAGGATGCCGAGGCCCTCGATGATCACGACCGCCTCGACGAAGTAGGCGGACTTGAAGCTGGAGCCCGCGAAGCGGGACAGCCGGTCGGCGCGGCGCGGGTGGTTGAGCTGCCGGATGACCGCCAGCGCGACGCCGCCGACGACGGTGCCGAGGCCGAGCAGTTCGATCAGCAGGGCCCACGCGGACCAGGTGCCGATGACGGGCCAGTGGAAGCCGGGGTAGAAGACCTCGCCGTACGCCTCGAACAGCACGACGGACCCGATGAGGAAGCCCCACATCACCATCCAGTGCCAGGGGGCGACCTTGCGGAACTTCGCCATGCGGGTGTGCGCGGCGAACTCGACGACGAGCGTCTTGAAGCGCGGCCAGAACGGGCCGTTGCGCGTCGAGTCCGGCTGGCCGAGGCGGATGATCCTGATCATCCGCATCACACCGGCGACGAACAGACCCCAGGCGTACACGCTGACGGCGACGCCGATGGCGCCGAGGGTGAGCTGGAGGGCTCCCATTGGGTGGCGGCCTTTCTCGTCCGTTCTCCTGGCTGGGCAGCCTACGCCCGATTACTGACCGGTAACCACTTGGACGTGTGGCATCACATACGCGGTTACACTTCTGGGACACTTGTTCAACTTGTTCGGGGAGTGGCTCCGTTGCTGGTCTACGCGGCTCTCGCGGTGGCGATCGTCGGCGAGGTGGTCGCCACGGTGTTCCTGAAGCTGTCCGAGGGGTTCTCCAAGCCGATTCCCTCGATCGTGGTGGTCGTGGGGTACCTGGTGGCGTTCGGCGCCCTCGGCAAGGCCCTCCAGCTGGGCATGCCGATCGCCGTGGCGTACGCGACCTGGTGCGCGTTCGGCATCGCCGCGGTGGCCGCGGTCGGCGCCGTGCTGTTCGGGGAGCCGCTGAACGCGACCGTCGTGGCGGGCCTGCTGCTGGTCATCGCCGGCGTCGTCACCATCGAGCTGGGCAGCGCCGGTCGTGGTTGACGGCCGGCGGGCGCGCGGCGAGCGGCGGCGGCGGGCCCTGCTCGAAGCCGCGCTGCGGGTCGTGGAGCGGGACGGCGTGGCGGGCGTGGGCCACCGCTCCGTGGCGCGCGAGGCGGGCGTGCCCGCGACGTCGGCCACCTACTACTACGCGACCCTCGACGACCTGCTGATCGCGACGCTCACGTGGTCGGCCGAGGAGATGGCTTCGAGTTTCCGCAGCCTGCCGCCGACTCCGGCGGCGTTCGCCCGGTTCCTGGCCGACGCCGTGGGCCCGCACCGCGGCCGGACGATGGCCGAGTACGAGCTGTACCTGCTCGCCGCGCGGCGACCGGAGCTGCGCCCCGCCGCGCGCCGGTGGCTCGACCTGGTCGCCGAGGCGGTCGGGCCGGGGGAACCGGTGGCGCTGCGGGCGCTGCTCGCCGGTCTCGACGGGCTGCTGATCCAGGGCCTGATCGCGGAGGTCCCCCCGGTGGCGCGGGAGTTCGAGCCGGTCGTGTCCCTTCTGATGCCCGGTCGGCGACCTCCTCGCGCCACACTGGGCCCATGAGGTTCGCCGGTCGTGAGTCGTGGCAGGTCTCCCACGGGACCAACCGGGCGGTCAACACCGCGCTGTTCCTGCGCGACACCCTGGCGCTCTCCGTCGACACCGTGCCCGAGCTGCCCGGCCTCGACCCGTCCGTGCCCGTCGTCGTCCCGTCGGGGGTCGACCGCGCCGCGGCGGCCGAGGAGTGGCTGGGCTGGTGGGCGGACGTCCTCGACCACGCGCGCGCCGAACTGCCCGCCGAGTCGCCCGCCGACCCGGCGGGCCGGTCCCTGACGGTCCGCCCCGCGTTGCGCGCCGCCGTGCTCGCCCTGGGCCCCGCCGTGCTCGACCACGGCGACCGGCACGCCACCACGCGCGGCGCGCTGCCCGTCGGCGAGGTGGTCCGCGGCGTGGAGAACCGGCTCGGCCGCCACGTCCGCCCGTTCCGGCTGGTGATCACCGAGGTGCCCGTGCAGGGCGTGGTGTGGGAGCGGACGACCGACGCGCACGTCATCGCCTCGCAGCGCTTCCTCAGCGACCCGGCGCGCAGCGCGCCCGCGCTGCGCGCCGTCGTGGAGGACCTGGCCTGAGCCCGGAGCGCGGCCCGGCCCCGAGGCGGGGTAGGGACAACCCCCGGACGACCTCGGGGGTCTTCCCGGTGTGGCGGCCCGCCGCGCCGCCCTAGCGTGGTGGCAACAACAGGTGATGTCCGAGGGGGAGTCGTGGTCAAGGGGATCGCGTGGGTCGCCGTCGCGGCGGTGGCGGCGGCCGTGCCGCTCACGTCCTGCGTGCGGCTCGTGCAGGAGAGCTTCGACGATCGGCACGTGGTGACCGGGGGGATCACCGAGGTCGCCTTCGACAACGGCTCCGGCAACGTCGTCGTGCGCAGCCGCCCGGGCGCGTCGGAGACCGAGGTCCGGCGGCACGTGCGGTACCCGCGCACGACCGACAAGCCGAGCGGCGCGACGCACCGCGCGGAGGGCTCGAAGCTGGTCCTCGGCGGGTGCGGCGACCAGTGCAGCGTCGACTACGAGGTCCTCGTGCCGTCGGCGGACGTCCGGGTCTCCGGTGTCGCCGGCTCCGGCGACGTGCGGCTGGAGGGGGTCGCCGCCGTCGAGGTCCGGGTCGACTCCGGCAACGCCGTCGTGCGGGACGTCAGCGGCGCCGTGCGGGTGGACAACGGCTCCGGTGACGTCGAGGCGGCCTCGATCGGCGGCGACTTCGCCGGGTCGGTCGACTCCGGCAACGCCCGGCTGTCGGGCATCCGCGGCGCGGTGGCCGTCGAGAACGGCTCCGGCGACATCGACGTGGAGATGGCGGCCGTGGCTTCGGTGCGCGCCGACGCGGACAGCGGCAACGTCACCGTCCGCGTGCCGCGCGGCGCCTACCGGGTGGACGTGCAGGTGGACAGCGGCACGCGCGCCGTCGACGTGGAGGACGACCCGGGCGCATCGGCCGAACTGGTGCTGCGCAGCGGCAGCGGCGACGTCACGGTGCGCGCCGCGTAGCGGTCCCCGGCCTCCCGGCCCCGATCGGCTCCGGCCGGTCGGGGCCGTTCGCCGTGGTCCGCCGGTGTGGCGGGTGGTGCGGATCACGTCCCGGCGGGAACACCGGGATCGCCCCGGTCGTTGGACTGGCAGGAAGGTTGAGCCGACTGGACTCAAGTCCGGGAGACCTGGCAAACTTGAGCCGGGACCGCTCAATGCGGGGCTCACACAGACGCACTACCAGGAGGAATCCAAATGGCGCGAGCGGTCGGCATCGACCTGGGGACGACCAACTCCGTCGTCGCGGTTCTCGAGGGTGGCGAGCCGACGGTGATCGCCAACTCCGAGGGCTCGCGGACGACCCCGTCCATCGTGGCCTTCGCCAAGAACGGCGAGGTGCTCACCGGTCAGCCCGCCAAGAACCAGGCGGTGACCAACGTCGACCGGACGATCCGGTCCGTGAAGCGGCACATCGGCACGGACTGGAAGACCTCCGACATCGACGGCAAGCAGTACACGCCGCAGGAGATCAGCGCGCGCGTGCTGATGAAGCTCAAGCGCGACGCCGAGGCGTACCTGGGCGAGGAGATCACCGACGCGGTGATCACCGTCCCCGCCTACTTCGAGGACTCGCAGCGCCAGGCCACCAAGGAGGCCGGCCAGATCGCGGGCCTCAACGTGCTCCGCATCGTCAACGAGCCCACCTCCGCCGCCCTGGCCTACGGCCTCGACAAGGGCGAGAAGGAGCAGACCATCCTGGTCTTCGACCTCGGTGGCGGCACGTTCGACGTCTCGCTGCTGGAGCTCGGCGACGGCGTCGTCGAGGTCCGCGCGACCTCCGGTGACAACCACCTCGGCGGCGACGACTGGGACCAGCGCATCGTGGACTGGCTGGTCGACCGGTTCAAGCAGAGCAACGGCATCGACCTGACCAAGGACAAGATGGCGCTGCAGCGCATCCGCGAGGCGGCGGAGAAGGCGAAGATCGAGCTGTCCAGCTCGAACAACGCCTCCATCAACCTGCCCTACATCACGGTCGACTCGGACAAGAACCCGCTGTTCATGGACGAGACGCTGTCCCGCGCCGAGTTCCAGCGGATCACCAACGACCTGCTGGAGCGCACCCGCGCCCCGTTCAACAACGTGATCAAGGACGCCGGCATCAGCGTCGGCGACATCGACCACGTCGTGCTCGTCGGCGGCTCGACCCGCATGCCCGCCGTGGCCGAGCTGGTCAAGGAGCTGACCGGTGGCCGCGAGCCCAACAAGGGCGTCAACCCGGACGAGGTCGTCGCCGTCGGCGCGGCCCTCCAGGCCGGCGTGCTGAAGGGCGAGGTCAAGGACGTCCTGCTGCTCGACGTCACCCCGCTGTCCCTGGGCATCGAGACCAAGGGCGGCGTGATGACCAAGCTCATCGAGCGCAACACGACCATCCCCACCAAGCGCTCCGAGATCTTCACCACGGCCGACGACAACCAGCCGTCCGTGCAGATCCAGGTCTTCCAGGGCGAGCGCGACTTCGCGGCCGACAACAAGAAGCTCGGCATGTTCGAGCTGACCGGCCTGCCGCCCGCGCCCCGCGGCGTCCCGCAGATCGAGGTCACCTTCGACATCGACGCGAACGGCATCGTGCACGTGTCCGCCAAGGACATGGGCACGGGCAAGGAGCAGCGGATGACGATCACCGGCGGCTCCGCGCTGCCGAAGGACGACATCGAGCAGATGATCAAGGACGCCGAGGCGCACGCCGAGGAGGACAAGCGCCGCCGCGAGGAGGCCGAGGTCCGCAACCAGGCCGAGACGCTGGTCTACCAGACGGAGAAGGTCCTCAAGGAGAACGAGGACAAGATCCCGGCCGAGGTCAAGGACAAGGTGAGCGCCGCCATCGCGGAGACCACCGAGGCCCTGAAGGGCGAGGACATCGCCAAGGTCCGCACCGCCGTGGAGAAGCTCGCCACCGAGTCGCAGGCCATCGGCCAGTCCCTGTACGCCAACAGCGCGCCCACCGGTGACGCCGCCGGTGCCGCGGGCGCCGCGGGTGGCCAGTCCGCCGGCGACGCCCCCAAGGCCGACGACGTGGTCGACGCGGAGATCGTGGACGAGGACGAGAAGAAGTGACCCAGTCCGAAGAGCAGCCCCGAGTGGTGGTGAACGACCGGCGGCGCATCGACCCCGACACGGGCGAGGTGCGCCCCCCGGCCGCCGACGAGGCCGAGGCGTCCACCGGGAGCGGCAGGCACGCCGCCCCCGAGGACGCCCCGGCGTCCGGGACCCTGGACGTCGAGGAGGTCCCGGCGGCCGACGTCACCGAGGTCCCCGAGGCCCCGGAGACCTCGACGGCCCCGGCCGGCGAGGCCGTCGCCGACGACCCGGCCGTCGCGCTGAAGGCCCAGCTCGACGAGCGGACCGCCGACCTCCAGCGGCTCACCGCCGAGTACGCCAACTACCGCAAGCGCATCGAGCGCGACCGCGAACTGGTCGTCGCCAACGCCAAGGCGCAGGTGGCCGGTGAACTGCTCGCCGTGCTCGACGACATCGAGCGGGCCGGCGCGCACGGCGACCTGACCGGCGCCTTCAAGGCGGTGGCCGACAAGCTCGTCAGCGCCCTGCACGGCACCGGCCTGGAGCCGTTCGGGCACGAGGGCGAGGAGTTCGACCCGGCCGTGCACGAGGCCGTGCAGCACAGCACGTCCCCCGACGTGGGCGGACCCACCGTGACCGCCGTGCTCCGGCGCGGCTACCGCTTCGGCGAGCGCGTGCTGCGGCCCGCGATGGTCGCGGTGACCGACCACGAGCCCGCGGCCGAACCGGCCGCGGACGACCAGCAGCAGGACTGAGGAAAGGGGGCGGCGTCCGATGAGCGCTAGGGACTGGATTGAGAAGGACTTCTACCGCGAACTGGGCGTCTCCTCCGACGCCTCGGCCGACGAGATCAAGAAGGCGTACCGGAAGTTGGCGCGGGAACTCCACCCCGACGCCAACCCCGGTGACGCCAAGGCCGAGGCGCGCTTCAAGGCCGTCTCCGAGGCGTACGGCGTGCTGTCCGACGCCGCGAAGCGCAAGCAGTACGACGAAGCCCGCCGCCTCTTCGCCGGGGGCGGCGGGTTCCCCGGCGGCTTCGGCACCGGCGGCGGCGGGTTCGACGTCGGCGACCTGTTCAACCGCCAGCAGCAGGCCGGCGGCATGGGCGGCGGCCTCGGCGACCTCCTCGGCGGGCTGTTCAACCGCCGCAGCGGCACCGCGTCCGCCACCCGCCCCCGGCGCGGCGAGGACGTCGAGACCGACGTGCGCATCGACTTCACCGAAGCCGTGCGCGGCGCCACCGTCCCCATGCGCCTCGCCAGCCCCGCCACCTGCGGCACCTGCGCCGGTTCCGGCGCGCGCCCCGGCACGTCCCCCCGCACCTGCACCAACTGCGGCGGCGCCGGCCTCGTCACCCGCAGCCAGGGCGCGTTCGCGTTCAGCGAGCCGTGCACCGACTGCCGCGGCACCGGTCGGCTCATCGACGACCCGTGCCCCGAGTGCGGCGGCGACGGCGTCAGCACCAAGACCCGCACCCTGACCATCCGCATCCCGGCAGGCGTCGACGACGGCCAGCGCATCCGGCTCGCCGGCCAGGGCGAACCCGGTCGGAACAACGGTCCGGCGGGCGACTTGTTCGTGCGCGTCCACGTGACGCCGCACCCCGTGTTCGGCCGCACCGGCAACGACCTGACCCTCACCGTGCCCGTCACGTTCCCGGAACTGGCGCTCGGCACCACGTTGACGGTGCCCACGCTGGACGGCAAGGTGACGTTGAAGGTGCCCGCCGGCACCGCCAGCGGACGCGTGCTGCGGGCCAAGGGCAAGGGCATCGCCCGGCGCGACGGCCAGGTCGGCGACCTGCTCATCACGCTCCAGGTGGCCGTGCCCAACAACATGGACGGCACCGCCCGCGAAGCACTGGAGAACTACGCCTCGGCCACCGCCCAGCACGACCCCCGTGCCGAGCTCAACGCCCTGTTGGAGAAGAGGTCGGTGTGAGCTTCCCGTTCCCGCCCGGCACCGACGAGGACACCCCGTTCTTCGTCATCTCCGTGGCCGCCCAGCTGTCGGGCCTGCACGCCCAGACCCTGCGCGCGTACGACCGGATGGGCCTGGTGTCCCCCGGTCGCACGTCCGGGGGCGGGCGGCGGTACTCGATGCGCGACATCGTGCTGCTGCGCGAGGTGCAGAGGTTGTCGCAGGAGGAAGGCGTCAACCTGGCGGGCGTCAAGCGGATCATCGAGCTGGAGAACGAGGTCGGCGCGCTGCGGGCGAAGGTCCAGGAGCTGACCGAGGAACTGTCCCAGGCGCTGGCGGCGGCGGAGCACGCGGCGGCGTCGGTGCACGCCTCCTACCGGCGCGACCTCGTGCCGGTCCGGCACGAGACGGCCCTGGTGGTCTGGAAGCCGAACCGGAAGCGCTGATCAGGCCCCGGGCTGCGACACGATCGGGTGATCATCTCCCCGGACATGTACGTGAACGGGGGTCTCGCGACTCGGTTGCACATGAGGAACCCCGCGACGGACCACCCGGCCGCCCCACCGCGCACCGCTCGACCGCGGATCGCCCGCCGTCGACCGCTCCGCCGTCGACCGCCTGACCGCCTGCCGCCTGACCGCCTGGCCGTCGGCACGCGGAGGCAGGGGCTCCCGCCCGTGGTCGCCGACGTGACCGGCCGACGTGGCCGACCGGTCAGTCCAGCGTGAACGGGTCGTACTTGATCCTGTCCAACGGCGTCCCGGCCACCAGCATGCGCGACACCGTCGCCCGGATCATCGAGGGCGACCCGCACACCAGCACGTCCCGCTCCTGCCACGTCCCGTACCGGGTGACGACATCGGCCAGCGTGCCCTGCTCCACCCCGCGCGCCCCCGGGTCGGACTCCAGCACCGGCACGACGGTCAACCACGGGTTGGTCATCGCGAACCGCTGGAGGTTGTCCAGGTCGTACAGGTCCTCCCGCGTCCGACCGCCCATGAACAGGTGCACGCGCGGGTTCTCGCCCCACTTGGCCATCTCGTCGATGATCGCGTGCATCGGCGCCACCCCCGTGCCGCCGGCGACCATCAGCACGTCGCGCCCGGCCTTGCGGTCGACGGACAGCCGACCCATGGGCGGGCCGATGCGCCAGACGTCACCGGGCTGGGTGTGGCCGACGATGGACCGGCTGACCCAGCCGCCCTCGACCGAGCGGATGTGGAACTCGATGATGCCGTCGTCGCGCGGCGCGTTGGCGGGCGTGAAGTAGCGCCACAGGCGGGCGCGCTGGGGCGTCTCGACGCTCACGTACTGCCCGGCCCGGTAGTTGACCGGGTGGTCCGGCTGGAGCCGCACCACGGCCAGGTCCCAGCTCACCCGCTGGTGCTCCAGCACGGTGGCGTGCCAGTACGCGGGGCCGTCGTCCGCCGCCGCGGCCTCCTGCATCGCGCGGGCCATGATCGTGTACGCCTCGGCCCAGGCCATCTCGACCTGCGGCGTCCACGCGGGGCCGGCGAACTTCTTCACCGCGGCGAGCAGCGCCGTGCCGACCGACTCGTAGTGCACGTTGACGACACCGAACTTGCGGTGGTCACGGCCCAGTTGGCGCAGGAACGGGATCAGGTCGTCCGGCCGGTCCACCATCTGCACGACGTGGACGAGCGCGCGCAGCAACCGGCTCCGCTGGACCTCCATGTTCGCGGGGAACATCTCGCGGGTCGCGGGCGCCAGGCTGAAGAGCATGCCGTAGAAGAACTTCGCGACCTCTTCCTGGCGCGGCTCCACCACCGCGAAGCTCTCCCGGATCATCCGCACCATCGCGGTGACGCCAGGAGGAGGTTCTCGGTGCGGAGGGCTCGGGATGGGGCTCAACACAGCGTTCGCAGTCATGGTCCGGGCGCAGTCTCCACGTTTCCAGCGGCGCCAGCAAGGCGCTACCTCGTCAAGCTTCCATCCCCGACGAGGGGACCCTAACCCGTCGACTGGCTCGTTGACTCCTTGATGCCACCTTCGAGTGCAGTGCGATTACCAACAGTCGTCAACCGCTCCGGCCAACGGGTGGCCATTCCCCCTCACTTATACCGAACGCGGGGCTTCCGGCCCACTCTTCCGGGTAGGGCATTCACGCGCGGTTCGGACGCGGCGCGCACCGAACCCGCGCCGGGACGCGGGACCGGGCGGAGCGCGGACGATCACCGGACCGGCCGAAGCCGGCCCGCCCGGACACGGTTCCCGACCCGCCCTGTGGATTCCCACCTGCGGATTGTGGACAAATCGCGTGACGATGTGGACAACCGCCTGCGACATCCGGGTGACGCGTCAGGCCGGGTCCTCACGCTCGGCCGCGCTGCGCTCGACGCAGAACTCGTTGCCCTCGGGATCGGCCAGGACGACCCACCCCTTGCCGTCGGGCGTGCGCCGGTCGTCGACCAGGGTCGCGCCCAGGCCCAGCAGCCGCTCGACCTCGGCGTCGCGCGGCCCGTCGGGCTGGAGGTCGAGGTGCAGCCGGTTCTTCACCGCCTTCTCCTCCGGCACCTGGATGAACAGCAGCCCCGGCCCGGACGGCAGCTCGACCAGCGCCTCCGGGTCGCCCGGCTCGTCGTCGTCGCCCACCGGCCGCCCGGTGACGGCGCTCCAGAACAGGGCCAACCCGTACGCGTCCCGGCAGTCGACGGTGATGTGGTGCACGAGGGAGGTCATGCGGAGATCATCACGCCCGTGCCCGTGCGCCGCACCGGATTTCCGGGTCGGCCCTACCGGCGTGGCCCACGTCACCCACTTCGGTTAGGTTGAGCGGAACAGGCTCAACTTTTCTGACGTTGATCAGGATGAGAACCGGTGCGCGCCACCGGCCCCGGCGCAGGAACACCCGACCGAGGTGAGGAATGGACGCTTTCAACCCGACCACGAAGACCCAGCAGGCCGTCTCCGCCGCCGTGCAGGCGGCGACCGTCGGGGGCAACCCGGACGTCACCTCCATCCACCTCCTCGGCGCCCTGCTCGCCCAGGGCGACGGCCTCACCGCGCCCCTGCTCTCCGCGGTCGGCGCGGACCCGAAGCAGGTACACAAGGAGCTGGAGCAGCTCTCCCGGTCGCTGCCCGCGGCCAGCGGCTCGTCGGTCACCGCCCCGCAGCTGTCGCGCGACGCCCTCCGCGTCCTGGGCAAGGCCCAGGAGCTGGCCACCGGGATGGGCGACGAGTACGTCTCCACCGAGCACCTCCTGGTCGGCCTGGCCCAGCACGGCGCGCAGGTCGCCGACCTGCTCAAGCGGCACGGCGCCACCCCGGACGCGCTGCGCGAGGCGTTCACCCGGGTCCGCGGCTCGGCGCGGGTCACCAGCCCCGACCCGGAGGGCACCTACAAGGCGCTGGAGAAGTTCGGCGTCGACCTGACCGAGCGCGCCCGCAAGGGCGAGCTGGACCCGGTCATCGGTCGGGACACCGAGATCCGCCGCGTCGTGCAGGTGCTGTCCCGGCGCACCAAGAACAACCCGGTGCTGATCGGCGAGCCCGGCGTCGGCAAGACCGCGATCGTCGAGGGCCTGGCGCAGCGCGTCGTGGCCGGCGACGTGCCCGAGTCCCTGAAGGGCAAGCGCGTGGTCGCCCTCGACCTGGGCGCGATGGTCGCCGGCGCGAAGTACCGCGGCGAGTTCGAGGAGCGGCTGAAGGCCGTCCTGAAGGAGATCACCGACTCCGCGGGCCAGGTCATCACGTTCATCGACGAACTCCACACGATCGTGGGAGCCGGCGCGACCGGCGAGTCCGCCATGGACGCGGGCAACATGATCAAGCCGATGCTGGCGCGCGGCGAGCTGCGCATGGTCGGCGCTACCACGCTGGACGAGTACCGCGAGCGCATCGAGAAGGACCCGGCCCTGGAGCGCCGCTTCCAGCAGGTCTTCGTCGGCGAACCGTCCGTCGAGGACACCGTCGGCATCCTGCGCGGCCTCAAGGAGCGCTACGAGGTGCACCACGGCGTGCGCATCACCGACGCCGCCCTGGTCGCCGCCGCGACCCTGTCCGACCGCTACATCACCGCCCGCTTCCTGCCGGACAAGGCGATCGACCTGGTCGACGAGTCCGCGTCGCGGCTGCGCATGGAGATCGACTCCCGGCCCGTCGAGATCGACGAGGTCGAGCGCGCCGTGCGCCGGCTGGAGATCGAGGAGATGGCGCTGGCCAAGGAGTCGGACGCGGCCTCGGTCGAGCGCCTCGCCGCCCTGCGCGCCGAGCTGGCCGAGAAGCGCGAGGCCCTGGCCGGCCTGACCGCGCGCTGGCAGAACGAGAAGGGCTCGATCGAGAAGGTCCGCGAGTTCAAGGAGCAGCTGGAGCAGCTGCGCGGCGAGTCCGAGCGGGCCGAGCGCGACGGCGACCTCGGCCGTGCCGCCGAGCTGCGCTACGGCCGCATCCCGGCCCTGGAGAAGGAGCTGGAGGAGGCGACCCGCACCACGCAGGACGCCGCCGTGATGCTCAAGGAGGAGGTCGGCCCGGACGACGTGGCCGACGTGGTCTCCGCCTGGACCGGCATCCCGGCCGGCCGCCTGCTGGAGGGCGAGACGGCGAAGCTGCTCCGCATGGAGGACGAGCTGGGCAAGCGGGTCGTCGGCCAGGCCGAGGCGGTGCGGGTCGTGTCGGACGCCGTCCGCCGCACCCGCGCGGGCGTCGCCGACCCCGACCGCCCGACCGGCTCGTTCCTGTTCCTCGGCCCGACCGGCGTCGGCAAGACCGAGCTGGCCAAGGCGCTCGCGGAGTTCCTGTTCGACGACGAGCGGGCGATGATCCGCATCGACATGAGCGAGTACTCCGAGAAGCACTCGGTGGCCCGGCTCGTCGGCGCGCCCCCCGGCTACGTCGGCTACGACCAGGGCGGGCAGCTCACCGAGTCCGTCCGCCGCCGCCCGTACAGCGTGGTGCTGCTCGACGAGGTGGAAAAAGCTCACCCGGACGTGTTCGACGTGCTGCTCCAGGTGCTCGACGACGGCCGCCTCACCGACGGCCAGGGCCGCACGGTCGACTTCCGCAACACCATCCTGGTGCTGACCTCGAACCTCGGCTCGCACGCCCTGACCGACGTCACCCTGGACGAGCGGCAGCGCCACGACGCGGTGATGGGCGTGGTCCGGGGCCACTTCAAGCCCGAGTTCCTCAACCGGCTCGACGACGTCGTGGTGTTCCACTCGCTGGCCACGGAGGAGCTGACCTCCATCGTGGACATCCAGGTCGAACGCCTCGCGCAGCGCCTGGCGCAGCGCCGGCTGACCCTGGAGGTCACCCCGGCGGCCCGCGACTGGCTCGCGCTCAACGGCTTCGACCCGGTGTACGGCGCCCGCCCGCTGCGGCGGCTCGTGCAGTCGTCGATCGGGGACCAGCTGGCCAAGGAACTGCTGGCCGGCGAGGTGCGCGACGGCGACGTGGTCAAGGTCGACGTGGTCGCCGACCAGTCCGGCCTGATCGTCGGCCGGGGCTGAGCCCGGACCGGACCCCGACCCCACCGGGGTGTGATCCACGCCCCGGTGGGGCCATCCGGGTAACAGCTTGATCCGTTTGCGCGTGCCGCGCCGCCGGTGATCTTCGCTCTGGCGGCGCGTCCCGCTACGCTCCCACCGTGGGCATACCGGCGTGGGTCTGGTTCACCGTCGCCGCGGTCGCGGGCGTCGCGGGGTTCGCCCTGCTCGCCACCGACCGGGCGCAACGAACCGCGCGTAACCGTGAACGTCGCAGATGGGCGGCGCTGCGCGGCTGGCAGTTCGAGGAGACCGACCACGTGCTGCCCACCCGGTGGGAGAGCGGCGCGATCGCCTACTACGGCGCGGGCGTGGCCAAGGACGTGGTGGCGGGCTCGACCTTCACCGCGGACGGCCGCCGCCAGGTCTACGTGCTCGACCACGAGACCGGGGGCAAGGTCAACTCGGTGCTGGTCGGCGTGCGCTGCCGGCGCGCGCTGCCGGTGGTGGTCGAGCTGTGGCTGCCCAGCGTGCCGTTCCAGCGCGACCAGATGCCCGACCTGCTCGGACCGGTCGGCTCGCGGTACGCGTTCGTGAGCGAGCTGCCCGCCGCGCGCAAGCTCATCACCCCCGACCTGGTGGACGCCGCCGAGGAGATCGGCGCCGACGTCACCGTCGTGTGGCTGGAGAACGACTGGGTGATGGCCGCCGCGCCGCCCGGCTCGACCCCGGCCCGCATCGAGCGGCTGCTGCGCGACCTCGGCGAGCTGGCCGACGTCGTCGACCCGTTCGACGCCGAGGACGAGCCCGGCGCCGAGATCCACCGACCGCAGTTCGGGGGGAAGTCGTGACACCGCCCACCGCCCTGGTCACGGGTGCGTCCTCGGGCATCGGGGCCGCGTTCGCGCGCCGCCTCGCCGCCGAGGGCCACGACCTGGTGCTCGTCGCCCGCGACGAGGCGAGGCTGGAGGAGACGGCGGCCAAGCTGCGCGCCGCGCACGGCGTGCGGGCGCGGGTGCTGCCCGCCGACCTCGCCACCGACGCGGGCCGCGCCGCCGTGGCCGACTTCCTCACCGCGCACGAGGTGGACCTGCTGGTCAACAACGCGGGCTTCGCGCTGTCCTCCGAGTTCCTGGAGGCCGACCCGGCCGCGCTGGAGTCCCAGTTGGACGTGAACGTCCGCAGCGTGCTGCGGCTGACCAGGGCCGCGCTGCCGGGCATGGTGGCGCGCGGCCGGGGTTCGGTGGTCAACGTGTCCAGCGTGGCCGGTTTCCTGCCGGGCCGCGGCACCACCTACAGCGCCGACAAGGCGTGGGTGACGGCGTTCTCCGAGGGCATGGGCATGGCCACCGCGGGCACGGGCGTGCGCGTGATGGCGCTGTGCCCGGGGTTCGTGCGCACCGAGTTCCACCAGCGGGCGCGGATCGACATGTCGACGACGCCCGACCTGCTCTACGTCGACGTCGAGCGGCTCGTGCACGACGCCCTGGCCGACCTGCGGGCCGGCAAGCAGCTGTCCATCCCCGGTGCCCAGTACAAGGCCATCACGCTGGCCGCGCGCCTGATCCCGCGCGCCCTGCTGCGCAGGCTGGCGTCCCGCGTGGCCGGTGGTCGGGGACGCACCTAGATCGCGTGGAACCCGGACGCCGTTCATCCCGTCGGACACGACGAGGTGAACAGGGGAGGAACCGTCCGTGGGTGAACAGTTCAAGGTGGAGCCGGCAGAGCTCCGCGGGTACGGGGAGCTGCTGACGCGCAACGCGCAGCACTTCGCGACCATCAAGGAGCACGCGATCGCCAAGGGCGGCGACACCTCCGGGTTCACCGGCCTGCTCTCGCTGCTCCAGCCGATCGTCACCGGGGTCGCCGACCTCTACGGCGAGACGCTGGACTTCGCGAACCGGATGATGGTCAAGGAGGCCGAGGGCCTCGCCGAGGCCGCCGACATGTACGAGCGGAGCGAGGAGATGGCGATGAGCCACCTCGACCGCGTGCTGGAGCGGCTGGCCGAGGTCTCGCCCGTGCCGGTGCTGGGTGGTGACGGCAGGTGACCGCCTACGCGGACGTCGAGGACCCGTCGGTCGCGCTCAACGCGGCCGCGGAGGACCGGCCCGGTCGCCAGTCGACCAGGGAGCTGATCGAGAAGGCCGGGTGGAAGATCCAGGGCGTCAACTGGATCTACGAGAAGGTCACCGGCGAGAACCTCGTCGAGTCGCTGATCAACCCGCTGCTCGGCGACTTCGAGAAGATCGACGCGAACGCCACCGCGTGGGACGGCGTCGCGAAGGCGCTGGACGCGGTGCGCAACAACGTCGGCGCGGGCGTCGGTCAGCTCGGGCCGCACTGGGAGGGTGACGCCGCGCAGGCGTTCGAGACCCGCATGGGCACGATGTGGGCCGTCGCCATCGAGGCCGACTCGCAGGTCGCGCGGATCATCGGCAACCAGTTCCAGTCGACCGCGCAGACGTGCCGGACCGCGTGCGGCCTGGCGCTGACCCTGCTCGACATGCTCGTCGGCAAGCTGATGGAAGCCGCGATGACGGCGTGGATCCCCGTCGTCGGCTGGGGCCGCGCGGTGTGGATGGTCTACGACGCCATCCAGATCGTCGACGCCATCCGCAAGATCATCATCTCCATCGAGACGCTCATCGAGGGCGTCAAGGGCATGGTCGACGGCATCGTCGCCATGGGCACCGCGCTGACCAAGCTCAAGGACGTGCGCGACGTCAACGACCTGCTCGACGTGGTCGACGACTACCAGGACGGCAGGCAGAAGTACGACGACGGCGCGTCGGCCGCCAAGTCCGGCGCCATCGGCGTCGGGCTCGGCGCCTACTCGCTCGGCAAGGCGGGCACCGCGGCGAACGGCCGCTACCAGCAGCCGCCGCCGTCGGCACCGCCCCCGGTGCCGGCCGAGTCGGGCGCCGGGGGTGGCGGGCAGTGACGTTCCCGTACGACCGGGCGCGGCTCGACGGGCTCGTCGCCGACGTGGAGGCGCGGATGGCGGCCGTCGAGCGGACCGCGCGCGAGGCGAGCCGGGTGCAGCTGCGCTCGCGCGGCCTCACGCAGGCCGACTTCGCGGAGATCTCCCGGTTCGCGAACAGCCCGGGGGCGCCCCGCGAGCTGAAGGAGCTGGCGCGACGCGTGGACGCGGGCGAGATGTCCTGGGAGGACGTCGCCTCCGGGCGGGCGGTCGACGACGAGGGCGTGCAGCGGGCGCTCCAGGCCGGTGTCCCCGACCTCCGGCGCGCCTACACCGCGATCCAGGAGGGCGACGACCCGGAGGACGTCGTGTCGGCGGGGTCGCCGCGCCCCGGTGGCCGGGGCGATGACGACGACGAGCCCGGCAGGTTCACCGAGGACGCCTGGTAGCGCGGACCGACCTGCCGTCCGGTCAGAACGGCAGGTCGATCGGGCCGCCACCGGCGTGGTTGGTGCCCACGCCGCGCACCACGTCGTGGGCGATGGCGGCGGCGATGGCCAGGGAGCGCACGGGTTCCGGGGTGCCCGGTCGGAGGCGGACGGTGTCGCGGCGGACCTTGCGGCCCTCCCGCTCGGTGATCCGGCGGGTCGTGAAGCCGGCCGCGTCGCCCAGCGAGGCGAGGCGGTCGCCGTTCGCGCCGTAGAGGCCCGCCGCGCCCCGGCCCTCGTTGCGGACCGACCCGATGAGCGCGCCGTCGGGGGCGAAGACCTGGACCGGGGGACGGCCGGCGCCCTTGGTGACGCGCAGCACCGGGTGCCCGCGGTCGGCCACGACGAGGTCGAACCTGGTGCGGCCGGAGAAGCCGGTGGCGCGGAGCAGCCTGCGCAGCGGTCCCAGGCCCGCGCGCTCGGCGACGGTCGCCAACGGGGTTCCCCGCTCGTCGCGGACGTCCATCCGGAAGCGGGTGCGCAGGAACAGGCTGCGCGCCGTCCACGGTTGTTCCAGCAACAGGGTGTGGGCGCCGGGGAGGGTCACGGTGTGCCAGCGTACGGCCCGGTGTGACAGTCTTGGGACCCGTGCGAACTGATGTGGTTCTGGACGCCGCCGCCAAGGCCGAGCTGGCGCGGTTGGTGAACGAGTTGGCCGTGGTGCACGGCAAGGTCACGCTGTCCTCCGGCAAGGAGGCCGACTACTACATCGACCTGCGCCGGGCGACGCTCCACCACGCGGCCGCGCCGCTGATCGGCCGGCTGCTGCGGCAGCTCACGGCCGACTGGGACTACGTCGCGGCGGGCGGTCTGACGCTGGGCGCGGACCCGGTGGCCACCGCGATGATGCACGCCGCCGCGGCGTCCGGCGAGGTGCTGGACGCGTTCGTCGTGCGCAAGTCCGCCAAGCAGCACGGCATGCAGCGGCAGATCGAGGGCGTCGAGGTCGCCGGGCGGCGCGTGCTCGCGGTCGAGGACACCTCCACCACCGGCGGCAGCGTGCTGACCGCCGTGGAGGCGTTGAAGGCGCACGGCGCGACCGTCGTCGGCGTCGCCACCGTCGTGGACCGCGGCACGGGCGCGCGCGAGGTCGTCGAGGAGGCGGGGCTGCCGTACCGGTACCTGCTGGACCTCGCGGACCTGGGCCTGGCCTGACATGACCGCCCTGGTCCTGCTCCTGGTGATCGTGGCGATCCTCGGTGCCGGGGTCGCCGTGGGGTTGTCGCGCCGGAAGCGGAACCCGTTCACGGACCAGGCGTTCGTGACCGAGTGGGAACAGCGGATGCGCGCGCTGGAGGCGTCCCTCGGGTGGCGGTTCGTCGCCGAGGACCAGGGTTTCCAGGAACGCGTCCCGCAGATCGGCCGGATGCTGGAGGCGGACCGGAGCCGGGTGAAGTTCCAGCTCGTCGGCCACTGGCGCGGCGTGCCGGTGCTGGCGGTCGAGGTCGTGCTGCGGACGGACGACGTCGCCACGTCGGCGTACCGCACCTACTCGGTCGTCGTCGTGCCGCGCCCCATGCCCGGTCCGTGGGTGCTGATCAGCCCGCGCGAGGACAGCGCGTGGACCCTGTTCGAGCAGTTCGTGCCGTCGGGCGACCCGAACTTCGACGCCCGGTACGAGGTGCGCCGCCGCAACCCCGCGTTCGCCGGCGCGCTGCTGTCCTCGGGCCTCACCCAGGCCCTGCTCCAGGACCCGCGCGCGCAGGGCGTCGCCATCGCGTTCGACGAGCACGCCCTGGCCGCCGCCGTGCCGGCGCCGCTGCTCCAGGCGCCGTTGGGCCACTTGGCCGACCTGCTGCTGGACCTCGCGGGCAACGTGCCGTGGCAGGCCCTGCCCAGGGGCTGAACACCCTTCGTGTTTTCCGCGCGCGCGGCCGCCCGCGGGCCTACCCTGGTGCAGGGAGGTGCAGCTGTGGTCGCGCGCGCGTTCGCCGAGTTGGTCATGGTGGCGCACTTCGGTGTGCTCCTCTTCCTCGTGGTCGGCGGGTTCCTCGCCTGGCGCTGGCCGCGGGTCCTGTACTGGCACCTGGCGATGGCCACGTGGGGCCTGCTGGTCGTGCTGTTCCCGATCGCCTGCCCGCTGACGTGGCTGGAGAACGGCTTCCGCACCGCGTCCGGCCAACCGCCGCTCGCCAGCGGCTTCATCGACACCTACATCGACGGCGTGCTGTACCCCGACTCCGCCGCCCGCCTCGTGCAGGTGCTGGTGGCGCTCGTGGTGATCACGTCGTGGGTCGGCTACTACCTGAGGCGGCGCACGGGGAACACCACGTCGGCGCGCACGCCGGAGACGTGCCGCTGAACCGGCCCGACGGTCTGCTCGGCCTGCCGGGCCACCGGGAGGCCGGCGCGGAGTCCGACACCGCCCCTGCGCCGACCCGACTACGATCCCCGGGTGCCCCAGGTCAAGCTGGAGGGTTTCCACGCGGTCAAGCACGCCGTCCGGTTCGGGGCCCGCGTGGAGCGGGTGGTCGTGCTCGACCGGGACTCGGCGCTCCGCCTCGCGCGGTCGCACGCGCCCGACCTCGTCGCCGTGTTCGGGGCGGCCGAGGTGGTCCCGGTGGCCGAGTTCGAGCGGGTCGTCGGGCGGACCCACCCGACCGGGGTGGGCGGCGTGGCCGCCGGGCCCGTCGGGCCGGAGGTCCGGCGGGACGCGCCCGTCGTGCTGCTGGACAACCCGCGCAACCTCGGCAACCTCGGCGCGGTCGTGCGGGTGGCCGCCGGGTTCGGGGCCGGTGGCGTGTGGTCGACCGGGGACGTGGACCCGTGGCACCCCACGGTGGTCCGGGCGGGGGCCGGGCTGCACTTCGCGGTGCCCGTGGCCCGGTTGACCGGTGGGTTGGAGGACGTCGACGGGCCGGTCGTCGCCTTCGACGCGGGCGGGGTGGACGTGCGCGACTTCCGCGTCCCCGACGACGCCGTGCTGGCGTTCGGCTCCGAGCGGCACGGGTTGTCGGACGCGGTGCGGGGGCGGGCGGACGTCGTGGTGTCGCTGCCGATGCGACCGGGCGTGTCGAGCTACAACCTGACCACCAGCGTGGCCATGGCCCTCTACCACTGGGAGCTGTTCCGGCGGGATCGGTGAGCAGTGGGCACCCTGGTGGGGTGAGCACAGCGGAGATCCACGCGGCACGGGCGGGAGCGGCGGAGCGGGCCGTGCTGTCGCGGCACGTCCGCCGGCTCTGGGGACTGCCGGGCACGGCGCTCGGCGTAACCCGGTGGCCGGTCGGCCTGGCGGGGCGCGCGCACGTCCGGTTCGGCTACTGGTGGCAGGCGCACCTGCTCGACTGCGTCCTCGACGCGCAGCTCCGCGCGCCGGACGCGCGGCGGGTCGCGTTGGCGGGGCGGCTCGTGCGCGGCATCCGGCTGCGCAACCCGGGCGGCTGGGTCAACGACTACTACGACGACATCGCGTGGCTGGGGCTCGCGCTCCAGCGCGCCGAGCGGGAGGTCGGGATCTCGCGGCCGGGCGCGCTGGCGACCATCGCGCGGCGGCTGCGCGGGGCGTGGACCGACCACGCCGGCGGCGGCATCTGGTGGAAGGTGGACGACGACTTCAAGAACGTCCCGGCGAACGGGCCGGCCGCGATCCTCCTCGCCCGCCTCGGCGAGCCCGACCGCGCCGCGGCCACCGTGGACTGGATCGAGGAGCACCTGCGCGACGAGGGGACCGGCCTGCTGTGGGACGGGCTGCACGTCCACCCCGACGGGACGGTCCGCGAGGTGGAGCGCAACCTCTACACCTACTGCCAGGGCGTCGTGCTGGGCGCCTGCGTCGAGCTGGCCGGCCCGCACGACGACCGGGCGGCGCGGATCGTCGACGCGGTGGCCGACCACCTCGCGGTCGACGGAGTGCTGCGCGGGCACGGCGGCGGTGACGGAGGGCTGTTCGGCGGCATCCTGGCCCGCTACCTGGCGCAGGCGGCGCTGCGGCTGCGCCGGCCGCAGGCGGCTCGCGCGGCGGACCTGGTGCTCCGGTCCGCGGAGGCGGTGTGGGCGAACCGGACCGCGGCGGCCGGCGGCCCGGTGTTCGGGCCGGACTGGGCGCGGCCCGCGCGGTCGCCGGCGGGCGACGCGCCCGAGCGCGACCTGTCCGTCCAACTGGGCGGGTGGATGGCGCTGGAGGCGGCCGCCCTCCTGGAGCGCGACGGGGTCGGGCGGCGCTAGTGGCAGCCGCACGACCGCCGGTGCAGCAGGGTCGGCGGCAGCCGGATCGTCTGGGGCGGCCGGGTCGGGTCCCCGATGCGGTCCAGCAGGAGCCGCACCGCGGTGCGGCCGATCTCCTCGACCGGCTGCGCCATCGTCGTCAGCGGCGGGTCGACCAGCTCGGCCCACTCCACCTCGTCGTAGGTGACCAGCGCCAGTTCCGAGCCGATCCGCACGCCGTGCGCGCGGGCCGTGCGCAGCACCTCCACCAGCACCTGGTGCCCGCCCACCACGACACCGGTGACCCGTCCGAGCAGCGGGTCCAGCGCGGGGGCGACGATCGACTCGTCCCACGCCAGCCCGGCGCGGCCCAGCCCCAGGCGGTAGCCCAGGACGCGCTCGTCGGTGGTGGCCAGGCCCGGCGTGCCGCTGACCAGGCCGATCCGCCGGTGGCCCAGCTCGGCCAGGTGCCGGACCAGCGTGGACGTCGCCTGCACGTTCTCCGGACCGACCTGGTCGGTGTCCTGCGCGACGGTCAGCCGGTCCACCAGCACGGTCGGCACCTCCAGCCGCCGCAGCTCGGGCAGCGCGGCCGAACCGGACGTCGGCGTGAGCAGCACCCCGTCCACGCGGCGCGAGCGCAGCATCCGCACGGCGGCCTGCTCGGACTCGGCGTCGCCGCGGGTGTCGATCAGCACGAGCGAGTACCCGGCGCGGGTGGCCTCGCCCTCGATCGCCGCGATCAGCTCGGCGAAGTACGGGTGCGACACGAGCGACACGGCCAGGCCGAGCGACTTCGTGCCGCCGGTGACCAGCGAGCGGGCGATCGCGTCACCGGTGTAGCCGGTCTCCTCGATCGCCTCGAGGACGCGTTCCCTGGTGCCGGGCGCGACGGGTCTCGTCTCGTTGATCACGTGTGAGACCGTGGTGATGGAGACGCCGGCGAGACTGGCGACCTCCCGCATGGTGACCATGGACTCGTCCCCGTTCGGGCCTGTGCGCAAGCGATTGCGTGGGACCTTACCCGTCTGGGGGACGTGCCGTGGTGTGCGTGCTGTGTGTCGGGCTGACGACCGTGGACGTGACGCAGCGCGTCGCCGAGTTCCCCGGACCGGGGCTGAAGGTGCAGTCGCTGGGCGTCGAGGTGACCCCGGGCGGTCCGGCGGCGAACGCGGCGCGCGCCGTGGCCGCGCTCGGCCACCGGGCCGTGCTGGTGACCGCCGTGGACGGCGACCTGGGCGGGTTCGCGCGCGAGCGGCTGCACCCGGTGGAGGTGCACTCGGTCGGCGAGGGGCCCGCGGTGAGCGCGGTGGTCGTGCGGGACCGGGACGGGGAGCGCACGGTGGTGTCGCGCAACGCCGTCGACGTGGCGGTGTCCACCGCGGACCCGGCGCTGGTCGCCGGGGCGGACGTGGTGCTCGTGGACGGCCACCTCGGCGCGGCGGCGGTCGCGGTGGCGCGCGAGGCCAGGCGGGTCGGCGTGCCCGTGCTGCTGGACGGCGGGAGCTGGAAACCGGTGCTGGACGAGCTGCTGCCGCTGGTGGACGTGGCGGCGTGCGCCGAGGGCTTCGAGCTGTCCGAGGCGGAGCTGCACGCGCGCGGCGTGCCGCTGGTCGTGCGCACGCGCGGCCCGCGTCCCGTCACCTGGTCGCGAGGTGGTGCGACGGGCTCGCAGGAGGTACCTGTTGTCCAGGTCCGCGACACCAACGGCGCGGGCGACGTGTGGCACGGCGCGCTGGCGGTGGCCCTGGCCCTCGGGCAGGAGGTCGGACCGGCGGTGCGCTGGGCGAACGAGGTCGCGGCGGTGCGCGTGCGGCACGGAGCGGGCGACTGGGTGGAGGGGGTGGGGCGGTGGCGGGACGGTCGGTGAGGTTCGACGAGCTGGTCGACCGGGCGCGGCTGCTGGTCGACACCGGGGAGCGCAGGCTGCTCGGCATCGGCGGCGCGCCCGGGTCGGGCAAGTCGACGCTCGCGCGTCGCCTGGTCGACGCGCTGGGACCGGCGGACGCGGCGCTGGTGGGGATGGACGGCTTCCACCTGGCGCAGCGGGAGCTGGAGCGGCTGGGCATCGCCGGGCGCAAGGGCGCGCCGGACACGTTCGACGTGCCCGGCTACGTCGACCTGCTGGCCAGGCTCAAGGCGCGCGGGCCGGACGTGGTGTACGCGCCGGAGTTCCGCCGCGAGATCGAGGAGCCGGTGGCGTGCGCGGTGCCGGTGGACCCGTCCGTGCCGCTGGTCGTGACCGAGGGCAACTACCTGCTGATGCAGTACGACAGGTGGAAGCACGTGGCGCTGGTGCTCGACGAGGCGTGGTTCCTGGACCTCGACGAGGACCTGCGGGTGGAGCGGCTCGTCGACCGGCACGTCCGGTACGGGCGGTCGGTGGAGGAGGCGCGCGAGCGGGTGCTGCGCGGCAGCGACCACGTCAACGCGCTGATGGTGAACGCGTCGAAGGGCGCGGCCGACCTGCTGATCGGCGAGGTGGTCTAGCCGCCGGCGGGGAGGGAGGCCTCCTCGTCCACGGGCTTCTTCATCTCCTGCCGGTAGCGGTACACGCCGTAGGCCGTGCCGACGACGAAGAACGCGACGCTGACGACGACCGCGACCGTCTCCAGCCACGGCACGGCGGACAGCAGGCCCGCGCCGTAGTAGCCGGCCAGCACCAGCGTCGGCACCCACGCGATCGCGCCGATCGTCGTGGCCAGCATGAACCTGCGCGGGTCCATCCGGGCCGCGCCGGCGATCATCGGGGCCAGCGTGCGCACCCACGGTATCCAGCGGGCCAGCACGACCGCCCAGAACCCGCGCCGGTCCAGGAAGTCCCGGGCCTTGTCGAGGTTCTGCCGGTTCAGCACCTTGCCACCGCGCCGCGCGAGCAGCCTGGTGCCGGTGTGCCGACCGATGTAGTAGCCGATCTGGTTGCCGACGACGGCCACGATCAACGCGGCCAGCGACAGCAGCCAGGCCGACAGTTCGCCGTCGTGCGAGGCGAGCACGACACCGGCGGCGAACAGCAGGGAGTCGCCGGGCAGGAACAGCCCGAAGATGAACGCGCACTCGAAGAAGATGAAGCTCAGCGTGATCAACCACACGGCCGTGGGACCTGCGGAATCGAGTGAGCCGAACGACATGGCTTCGGACGAAGCGGACAACACCACCCGTGCAGGGTACGTGGGACCGCGGCGTCGACCGGGCGACTTGGGGTCAACAGGTGGTGGAACCTTCGGAGTGGTGACCGCGAGGTGGGTGGTGGCTACGCAACGGAGTCGTTGCCTTCGCGTCGAACGGCGTTAGCGTGGGGGGATGGAGTCCCTGCTCGCCGAACTCCGCGCCGCCGTCGGCGCCGGCGCGGTGCTCACCGACGCCGACGTCACCGCGGGCTACCGGCGCGACATGATGCCGCTCGCGCCGCACGGGCAGCCGCTGGCCGTCGTGCTGCCGTCGTCCACCGCGCAGGTCCGGGCCGTGGTGCGGGCGTGCGCGGCGGCCGGGACGCCGATCGTGCCCCGCGGCGCGGGCAGCGGGCTGTCCGGTGCGGCCAACGCGGTCGAGGGCTGCGTGGTGCTGGTCACCACGAAGATGGACGCGATCCTGGAGATCGACCCGGACAACCGGCTCGCCGTGGTCGAACCGGGCGTGGTCAACCTGGACCTGCGCGCCGCCGTGGAGAAGCACGGGCTGTTCTACCCGCCCGACCCGTCGAGCTACGACTGGTGCACGATCGGCGGCAACCTGGCCACCAACGCGGGTGGCCTGTGCTGCGTGAAGTACGGCGTGACCACGGACTCCGTGCTCGGGCTGGAGGTCGTGCTCGCCGACGGCGAGCTGCTGCGGACCGGGCGGCGCACGGTGAAGGGCGTGGCCGGGTACGACCTGACCAAGCTGTTCGTCGGCAGCGAGGGCACGCTCGGCGTGATCACCCGGGCCACCCTGGCGCTGCGCCCGCTGCCGCAGGCCCCGTCGACGCTGGTGGCGACGTTCGGCAGCACGGCGGCGGCGGGCGCGGCGGTCAGCCGGGTGGTGGCCGAGGGCGTCGTGCCGTCGCTGATGGAGATCATGGACCGCACGTCGATCCGGGCGGTCGAGCAGCACCTCAGGACCGACCTGAACGCGGGCGCGGCGCTGCTGCTGTGCCAGTCGGACTCCGGCGGCGAGGCGGCCCGGCGCGAGCTGGCCGCGATCGAGCAGGCGTGCGTCGGCGCGGGCGCGGAGCTGGTGTACGCGACGGACGACCTGGCCGAGGGTCGCGACCTGCTGACCGCGCGGCGGGCCGTGCTCACCGCGCTGGAGGTCTACGGGGCGTGGCTGACCGACGACGTGTGCGTGCCGCGCACGCGGATCGCCGACCTGATCACCGGGTGCGAGCGGATCGCCGCCGAGGTCGGGCTGCGGGTCGCCGTGGTGGGGCACGCCGGCGACGGCAACATGCACCCCACGATCGTCTACGACCCGTCGTCGCAGGACGAGTTCGCGCGGGCGGAGCGGGCGTTCGACGAGATCCTGGGGCTGGGCCTGGCGCTGGGCGGCACGGTCACCGGCGAGCACGGCGTCGGCAAGGTCAAGCGCGAGTGGCTGGCGAAGGAGATCGGCCCGGTCGGCCTCCGGGTCCACCGCGACGTCAAGCGCGCGCTGGACCCGGAGAACCTGTTCAACCCGGGGTCGATGTTCTCGCCCTGACCGGTCGGCCCGGTCGGCCGGTCAGCCGGCCACGGAGAAGAAGTAGTAGGCGTCGTCCACGACCTGTCCGCCGTGCGCGTCGAGGCTCCGGACGACCAGCATGTGGAAGCCCGACCAGGTGGGGGTGTAGGTCACCGACGCCGCGCCGGCGGTGGCGGGCGCGAGGACCGGCGCCGCGCCGTCCACCTCGAAGCTGAACGCCGCCACGGCCGGGTTCGTGGTCCGCAGCTCGAACACACCCGGCACGCCGACCGCGCCGGCGTCCTGTTCCTCCGGGAAGTCCGCGCTGGTCACGGACGTGGAACCGGGGTCGACGACGAAGTACGCGCTGCCCACGCCGGTCGTCACGCCGGCGGCCGTGCGGCCCCGGACGTCCACCCTGTGCGGGTTCACGGCCTCGGTGAGGACGGTGAACCGGACCGTGCCGTCCGGTGCGGCGGGAATCGTCGTCCACGCCCCGCCGTCGAGCCGGTGGTCGTACTCGACGACGCCGGGGATGCGCTCCGACGGCGTCACCAGCACCTCGCGCGGCGTGCCCGCGACCGCCGAGTACGGCGTCGCGGTGACCGACGGCGCGGTCGAGGCGACCCGGAACCCGTAGGTCCGCGCCGGCGAGCGGTTGCCCGCCCGGTCCAGGGCCCACACCTCCAGGCTCTGGGGGCCTTCGACGCCGGGCTTGAGCACCGCGGTGGCCGTGCCGCCGACCGCCGGCACCCGGCCGGCGGTCGCCGCCCCGCGGTACTCGAACTCGGCGACGTCCGCCGAGCCGGTGAACGTGAAGGAGCCCGCGACGTCCCCGCCGCCCGTGCCGGGGAAACCGCCGTCCTCCGGGTAGTCGGTGGACGACACGGTCGGCCGCGGCGGCGGGGTGAAGTCCGTCTCGAACCGGCACGGGGCGCTCATCGGCGACGTGGCGTCGCCGTCGTCCGTCCGCGCGGTCACCTCGTAGGCGCGGTTCTCGGCCAGCGTGCCCGCCGGGAGGGTCCGGCGGAGCTGGCGGGCGGGTGCGCGCTCGACCGTGAACTCCCGTGCCGGCGCGTCGGGTTCGCCGAGGTCGCGCACGAAGAACGTGCCGCTGAGCCAGTTGTCGTCCGGGTCGGTGACGTCCGCCGTCAGCTCGGGGGCCGCTCCGCCGATCACCGAGCCGCACGGCGCGCCGTGCGCGGTGATGCCGGTCGGGGCGCCGGGCGGGCGGTTGAAGTCCAGGTTCACGTGCAGCACGTCGTCGTAGCGGCGGCCGAACGGCACCTGCCACTGCTTGCCCCCGGGCATCCGCAGGGCGAACGTGACCGCGGTGCGGCCCGCGGCGAGGGCGTCGTTCAGGGTCGCGGTGACGTCGAACGCGACGTAGCCCGAGACGCAGGCGGGGGCGCTGCCCGCGTACGGGTGCCGGACCAGCTCACGGGGCTGCCGGGCGAACGTGGGCCGGTCGGCGTCCTCGGTCAGCCACAGCTCGGTCGAGCGGGGGACCGCGCAGTCGTTCGCGGCGGTCTCGGAGACCCAGGCCGTGGCGGTGAACAGGTGCGCGTCGCGGTACGGGGCCAGGTCGACCCGGTAGTACGCCTCGGACACGTGCAGCCGGCCGCCCTGGTCGCGCCAGGCGCCGACGGGGGCGTCGCCGCCGGTGTGGGTCTGGAAGGGCGTGCGCAGGTCCGTGTACGAGAGCGCGGTGGAGGCGACGCTCTCCAACCGGTGACCCGCCTGGGCGGGCGTGGCCCCCACCGGCACGGCGACGGCGGTGACGAGCAGCGTGGCGAGGGCACGCCGGAGCAGCTTCATGCAGACCCCTCATCAGGTGAGGGCGCCGTGTCCGGCGCCCGTCCGGTCCATCGTGGACGGACCGGACGGGCGTTACCGCGTGTCCCGCCGGGCGGGCGCCGCTAGTCGATGCGCCGGATCTGCTGGGTGCGGTCGTCGGCGAAGCGGTGCTCCTCGGCGAAGTCGTCCACGCGCTCGATGACCTGCGTGACGTCCTCGACCTCCTGGGCGAGCAGCGACTTCTTCTCGCGCCGCGCCTTGATCACCTCGATGACGATCGGGACGACCGAGATCAGCACGATCAGGATCAGCATCATCTCGATGTTGTCCCGCACGAACGGGATCTGGCCGAGGAAGTAGCCGAGGACCGTGATGCCGGCGGCCCAGGCGATGCCGCCGATGAAGGAGTAGGTGAAGTACTTGCGGCGGTCCATCCGGCCCACGCCCGCCATCGCGGTGATGAACGTGCGCACGATGGGCACGAACCGGGCCATGACGATCGCCCGCGCGCCGTACTTGTCGAAGAACTCCTCCGTCTTGTCGACGTACTCCTTCTTGAAGATCTTCGACTCGGGCTTGCTGAACAGCGCCGGCCCGGCCCGGTAGCCGATGTAGTAGCCGACGACGTTGCCGAGCATCGCGCACGCCGTGAGCAGCACGCACACCAGCCACAGCGGGTAGTCCAGCAGGCCGGTCGCCACGAACATGCCCGCCGTGAACAGCAGCGAGTCGCCGGGCAGGAAGAACCCGACCAGCAGGCCGCACTCGGCGAAGACGATGAAGCAGAGGCCGACCAGCATGTACGGCCCGAGTCCTGCCAGCAGGACCTGCGGGTCAAGCCAGTCGGGACCGAGGGCGAGGGGCGTGACCGTCACGCGGCCCACCGTACAGGCTCAGCGGAGCGTGATGACCGCCACGACCGCTCCGGCCGCGAGACCCAGCAGCACGGCGAGCAGCAGCACCCACCCCGCGCCGAGGGCGTCCCGGACCGGCCGGGCCGGGACGTGCGGGTGCGCGCCGGAGCTGGTGGCCTGGGCGCGCAGGGCGTCGGTCACCAGCTTCTCGTGGTCCTCGGGCACGGGGCCAGTCTCCCACCGGTCCCGGCGCGGCCGCCCCGGTGTCAGTCCTTGACCCAGGCGCCCCGGCTCATCACGTCGCGCGGCCTGAACTCGGCGTCCAGCACGACGAGGTCGGCGGCCAGGCCCGCGCGCAGCTCGCCGGTCACGTCGGCCAGGCCGAGCAGGCGCGCCGGGCGGGCGGAGGTGGCGGCGACGGCCTCCTCCACGGTCAGGCCGCACGAGGTGACGGCGTTGCGGAAGGCGGCGTCCATGGTGAGCGTGCTGCCCGCCAGGGACGCGCCGCCGGCCAGCGTGGGCACGCCGTCCACCACGCGGACCTCCAGCCCGCCGACGTCGTAGACCCCGTCGCCCACGCCCGCCGCCGCGATGGCGTCGGTGACCAGGACGGTGCGGTCGCGCCCCGCGTGCCGGGCGGCCAGCCGCACCGCCGTCGGGTGCAGGTGGACGAGGTCGCAGATCAGCTCGACGGTGACCCGCTCGTCGTCCAGCAGCGCGCCGATCGGGCCGGGCTCGCGGTGGTGCAGCGGGCGCATGCCGTTGAACAGGTGCGTGGCGACGGTCGCGCCGGCCTCGACGGCCGGGCGGATCTGCGCCTCGGTGGCGTCGGTGTGGCCGATCGCGGCCAGCACGCCCCGGTCGACCAGGTGCCGGACGGCGTCCACGCCGTGCTCCAGCTCCGGGGCGATCGTGACCATCCGGACGGCGTCCCGGCCGGTGGGGACGGCGCCGGCGGCGAGGAGCAGGTCGAGCGCGCCGCGCTCCGGCGGGCACAGGATGGCCGGGTCGTGCGCGCCGCAGCGCGCGGCGGACAGGAACGGACCCTCCAGGTGGATGCCCGCCACCACCCCGTCCTGCACCAGTTCGGTCAGCGCCCGGACCTGGTCGGCGAGCTCCGGCACGGGCCGGGAGACCAGGCTGGCGACGATCGTGGTGGTGCCGTGCCTGCGGTGCGCGTTCGCCGCCCTGGTCACGCGGGCCGGGTCGGCGTTGGTGAACGCCTCGCCGCCGCCGCCGTGGCAGTGGATGTCGACGAAGCCCGGCACCAGCCAGCCCCCGCCCAGGTCGGTCGTCGGGCCGTCCGGCGGCGCCCCGTCGCCGACGGCGGCGATCAGGCCGTCGCGCACCGCGACCCAGCCCCGGTCGAGCACCCCGTCGGGCGTGACGACCCGACCACCGGTCAGGGTCACGTCCACGGGCCCACCCCACGTGCTCATCTGTCCTCCAGCATGTCGATGGCCAGCAGCGCGGCGCCGAGGCACCCGGCCTCGTCGCCCAACGCCGCCGACCGCAGTTCCGGGCGCCGCTGGAACGTGATCAGCTCGTCCAGCCGCTCGCCCAGCGGGTCCGTCAGCAACGGCCCCGCCAGTGCCAGGCCACCGCCCAGCACCACCGCCTCCGGGCCCAGCAGGGCCGCCACCAGCAGGATGCCCCGCGCGAGGGCGTCAACCGCCTCTTCCCAGACCACCGCCGCGTCGGGGTCGCCCGCCTCGAGCAGCCGGGCCACCTCCGCCGCACCGCTCACCTGGCGGTTCGCGCGTTCCGCGTACCGGCGGGCGATGGCGGCGCTGCTCGCGCGCGCCTCGACGCACCCCCTTTGGCCGCAGCCGCACGGGTCGCCGTGGCCGACGTCGACGTGCCCGACCTCGCCGGGCGCCGGTGAGACGCGACCGCCCAGGACGAGCGCGGCGGCGATGCCGGTGCCGATGGGCATGATCACGGCGTCGGTCAGGTCGCGGGCGCTGCCCAGGCGCAGCTCGGCGAGGCCGCCGGCGCGCACGTCGTGGCCGAACGCGGTGGGCAGGCCGGTCGCGGCCTCGACGGCGGCGCGGAACGGGTGGTCGCGCCAGCCGAGGTTGGCGGAGTACACGCCGGTGCCGGCGGCCTCGTCGACGATGCCGGGGACGACCAGGCCGACCGCCTCGACCGGGGGCCCGGCGACCGCGCGCAGCTCGTCCACGAGGGCGACCACGTCCTCGACCACGGCGTCGCCGCCCGGCCTGGTCGGGCGGCGGCGCTGCTCCACCGGGGCGACCCCGTCCGGGGTGCCGGAGACCAGGGCGGCCTTCATCCCGGTCCCGCCGACGTCGACGGCTATTGCGTGTCTGGTGCGCGCCACGAGGGTCGATAGTGCGGCATGCGACGCCATTGGTCTATACCAAGTGCCCAATTGGGGCAGACGGACGCCAAGACTTGACCTTGTCGGATTGTTCAACAACCTGCGGGCGCGCAGGGCCGCCCGACGTGCGGGTGGGATCGCGTCAGCGACCGGCCATGATCTTCTGGAGGGCGTCCAGCGCGCGGCTCGCGGTGCTCTTGACCGTGCCCTTGCTGATGCCGGTGGCCTCGGCGATCTCGGCCTCCGACAGGTCGCCGTAGTAGCGCAGGACCAGCACCTCGCGCTGGCGCGGCGGCAGCTGGGACAGCGCGGCGACGACCGCCTGGTGCTCGGCGGTCAGCATGGCCAGGCTCTCCGCCGACCGGGCGTTCGCCACGTGCGGCGGGGTGTAGTCGCGGGCCGTCTTGCGCCGGCGCAGCACGCTGCGCGAACCGTTCACCACGGCCGTGCGCAGGTAGCCGACGGCGGCCTGCGCGTCCCGCAGGTTGGACCAGTTGCGGTGCAGGCCGGTGAACGCCTCCTGGACCACGTCCTCCGCCGTGGCGGGTTCGTCGACCAGCAGCAGGGCCAGCCGCACGAGCCGCATGCGGTGCTGGCGGTAGAGGTCCTCCAGGGTCAGCGGACCCGCGGGCGCCGGTGCCGCGCCATCCTGGATGCGCAGGTTCGTCAGCGTGTCCTGCACGCGCGCGATGCCACCGCTGTTCTGCTCCGGACCGACCACGGAAAAGACGTTACCGCGTCACGGGGTAGCTTCGGCGCGGCGTCGTGCAACGGAGGGGTGTCCAGTGGCCAGGTTCGCGGTCGAGTTGGTGTTCGGGGACGACCAGGAGGCCCGGTTGGCGGTGCGGCCCGCCCACCGCGAGTACCTGGCCGGGCTGGTCGAGAAGGGCGTCCTGCTCGTGGCGGGTCCGTGGGCGGACCAGACCGGCGCCCTGCTGGTCTACGAGGTGGCCGACGAGGCCGAGCTGCGCGAGGTGCTCGCCGCCGACCCGTACACGCCCGCCGGCGTGGTGGCCGCGACGCGCGTGCACGAGTGGCAGACGCTGACGGGCGCCTGGGCCTAGACCGCCGGCTCGGGACCCGCGGCTCGGGCCCCGGCTCAGGACTCGCCCGCCGGGGGCTTCCCGGCCGCGGTGCCGCCCGGGCCGACCAGGCCCGACGTGTCGTCGGCGGCCATCTCGCGGTCGGCGGCGGCCATCGACTTCGGCGTCTGCCGCGCGACCACGGCCGGGGCGAACGCCCGGAACAGCTTCAGGCCGCCCACCCAGCCGGGGACGTGCACGGCCTTCGACCGCCGCTCGACGGCGCGGACCACGGCCCTGCCCACGTCGGACACCGGGTACTTCCTGCTCGCGAGCCCCGGCATGCCCCGGCGCAGCGGGCCGAACACGGGGTGCTCGTCGGCGCTGTCGACCATGTCCGTGGAGATCCACGAGAAGTACGCGACGCCCACGTCCACGCCGAGGTGGCGGACCTCGGCGCGCAGGCTGTCGGCGAACGCCTCGCAGCCCGCCTTGGCGGCCGAGTACGCCGCGTTGCCGGGGATGTGCACGATCGCCGCCAGCGACGACACCACGAGGCAGTAGCCGCGGCTCGCGACCAGGTGCGGCAGGCACGTGCGCACGGTGCGCCACACGCCGAGCAGGTTGACCTCGACGACCCGCTCGAACGCCGCCCGGTCCATCGACCGGATGAAACCGGTGGCGGCGACGCCCGCGTTGGCCACGAGCACGTCGATGCCGCCGAAGTGCTCGACGACGCCGGCGACGGCGGCCTCCAGGGCGTCCCAGTCGGTGACGTCCGCCTCCCAGGCCCGCCCGCCGCACTGCTCGGCGACCTCGCGCAGCTGCTCGCCCTCCAGGCCGACGAGGGCGACCCTCGCGCCCTTGGCGGCCAGGCGGCGCGCGACCTCCGCGCCGATGCCCCTCGCCGCGCCGGTGATCAGGACGACCTTGCCCGCAACGTCCACGGTGACCTCCTCGGGGTCGGAGGAGGTCACCGTAACGCAACTTACCGCCAGTAAGCTACTGGAGAGTTAAGCTTCACTCGCGGCGGTGAGCGCGTCCCGCTCCGCGGCCGTCAGCTCCAGCGCCAGCGCGGGCAGCAGGGCCTCCAGCTGCTCGGCGCTGCGGGCGCTGGCGATCGGGGCGGCGACCGTCGGCCGGTCCGCGAGCCACGCCAGGGCCACGGCCGCCTGGGTCGTCCCGCGGGCCCCGGCGACCTCGTCCAGTGCCCGCAGGACGCGCAGGCCGCGCTCGTCGAGGTACTTCGACGCCGCCGCCGCGCGCGGGCCTTCGACGGTCGCGCCGGGGCGGTACTTGCCGGTCAGGAAGCCCTTGGCCAGGCCCCAGTACGGCGCGGACGAGAGGCCGGCCGACGCCACGACGTCGCGCAGCGGGCCCTCGTAGGCGCGGTCCACGAGGTTGTAGGGCTGCTGGAGCGCCACGAACGACGCCAGGCCCTCGCGCCGCGACACCTCCAGCGCCGACGCCAGCCGCTCCGCGGTGTAGTTCGACGCCGCGACGTGCCGGACCTTGCCCGCCCGCACGAGCCGGTCGAACGCCGCCAGGGTCTCCTCCTGCGGGGTGCCCGGGTCGTCCCGGTGCGCGTAGTACAGGTCGATGTGGTCGACCCCGAGGCGGCGCAGCGAGTCCTCGGCGGCGCGCTCCACCGTGTCCGCCCCGAGGCCGTCCAGCCCCCGCAGCATGCCCACCTTCGTGGCCACGACGACCTCGTCGCGGTTGCCCCGGGACGCGAGCCACCGGCCGATGACCCGCTCCGACTCGCCGCCGACGTGCCCCTCGGCCCACATCGAGTACGAGTCGGCGGTGTCCACGAAGTTGCCACCCGCCCGGGTGAAGCCGTCCAGCACGGCGAACGACGCTTCCTCGTCGGCGGTCCAGCCGAAGACGTTCCCGCCCAGGCAGAGGCGCGACACGTCCAGGTCGCTGGTTCCCAGTTTCGTCATGCCGCGAACCCAACCGCAGGTGGTCGACTCGCGCCGAACGGGCCAGTCAGGACTAAATCGTGGGAGGACGGGGTTGCTGCTGTTCGAGGGCTGGTTCGCAGGGAGGCGAAATGTCTGTCGAGTTGGGCGGGTACGGCGTGTGGGAGATGGCGCCGCGGTGGGTCGGTGGCGGCGAGCGCGCCCGTGAGCTGGAGGAGCTGGGCTACGGGACGCTCTGGCTCGGCGGGTCGCCCGGGTCGGAGGTGTTCGCCACGGTGGCCGACCTGCTGTCGGCCACCGACAAGCTGGTCGTGGCCACCGGCATCCTGAACGTGTGGGCGACGCCCGCCGCCGAGGTCAACGACGGGTACCGGGAACTGGCCTGGACGGACCGCTTCCTGGTCGGCATCGGCGTCGGGCACCGGGAGATCGTGGGTGAGGTGTACCACAGCCCCTACCAGAAGCTGGTCCACTACCTGGACGAGTTGGACGTGCCGCGCGACCGGCTGGCGCTGGCCGCGCTGGGGCCGAGGGTGCTGCGGCTGGCGGTGGCGCGGACGTCCGTCGCGCACCCCTACCTGGTGACGCCCGAGTACACGGCGCGGGCCCGCGAGACGGTCGGCTCCGGCGCGCTGCTGGCGCCCGAGCAGCACGTGGTGCTGGAGGAGGACCCCGGCACGGCGCGCGGCCTGGGGCGCGAGGCGCTGTCGCCCTACCTGCGACTGCCGAACTACACGCGCAACTGGCTGCGCCACGGGTTCGCCGAGGAGGACCTGCTCGACGGCGGCAGCGACCGCCTGGTGGACGCGCTGGTCGCCTGGGGCCCGGTCGAGCGGGTGGCCGCCCGGCTGCGCGAGCACCGGCTGGCGGGCGCCGACCACGTCGCCGTGCAGGTGGTCGGCGCCTCGCCGGGCCGGGACGCGTACCGCGAGATCGCCGAGGCGCTGCGGTAGCCCGACGGGTCGGACCTAGTCCGACACCTCGACGCCGCGCCAGAACGCGACGTGCCCCTTGATGTTCGCCGCGGCCTCCCCGGGCTCCGCGTAGAACCACGCGGCGTCGGGGTTGTCCCGCCCCCCGACGTGCAGGGTGTAGTAGTTCGCCGTGCCCTTCCACGAGCAGACCGACGTCGTCTCCGACGGCCGGAGGAACTGCATGTGGACGGACTCCGCGGGGAAGTAGTGGTTCCCCTCCACCAGCTCGGTCTTGTCGCTCTCGGCGATGATCTCGCCGTTCCACCGTGCGATCGCCATGCACCCACTATGCCGGTGATCATCTTCGTTCGCCGGGCGGTGCCCGTAGGATGCTGCCGACACCGCGTTCCGGGCACCCGAGGAGGACCCACCGATGCCCATCGCAACCCCCGAGGTCTACGCCGAGATGCTCGACCGCGCGAAGGCGAACGAGTTCGCCTACCCCGCGATCAACGTCACCTCGTCCGAGACCCTCAACGCGGCCCTGCGCGGCTTCGCGGAGGCCGAGAGCGACGGGATCATCCAGGTCTCGACCGGTGGTGCCGAGTTCGCCTCGGGCACCAAGGTCAAGGACATGGTGACCGGCGCGGTTGCGCTGGCGGAGTTCGCGCACGTCGTCGCCGAGAAGTACCCGGTGAACATCGCGCTGCACACCGACCACTGCCCCAAGGACAAGCTGGACGGCTACGTCCGCCCGCTCGTCGCGATCAGCCAGGAGCGCGTGGACAAGGGCCTCAACCCCCTGTTCCAGTCGCACATGTGGGACGGCTCGGCCGTGCCGCTGGACGAGAACCTGAAGATCGCCGCCGAGCTGCTCGACCTCACCGCCAAGGCGAAGATCATCCTCGAGATCGAGGTGGGCGTCGTCGGCGGCGAGGAGGACGGCGTCGCCCACGAGATCAACGAGAAGCTCTACACGTCCCCCGAGGACTACCTCAAGACGGTGGAGGCCCTCGGCGCCGGCGAGAAGGGCCGCTACCTGGTGGCGGCGACCTTCGGCAACGTGCACGGCGTCTACAAGCCGGGCAACGTGAAGCTGCGCCCGGAGATCCTCAAGCAGGGCCAGGACGTGGTGGCCGAGAAGCTCGGCCTGCCGGCCGGCTCGAAGCCGTTCGACCTGGTCTTCCACGGCGGCTCCGGCTCGCTGCTGGAGGAGATCCACGAGGCGCTGACCTACGGCGTCATCAAGATGAACATCGACACGGACACGCAGTACGCGTTCACCCGTCCGATCGTGGGTCACTTCTTCCAGAACTACGACGGCGTGCTCAAGGTGGACGGCGAGGTCGGCAACAAGAAGGCCTACGACCCGCGCTCCTACCTCAAGGCCGCCGAGCAGGGCATGGCCGCCCGCATCGCCCAGGCGTGCGAGCACCTGAAGTCGTCCGGTCGGATGATCGCCGGCTGACCGCTCCCCGCGAACCCCGAACGGCCCCCTCCACGCGGTGTGGAGGGGGCCGTTCGGGGTTCGCGGGCGGGGTCGGGGTGCCGGGGTCGGGCGCGGTCAGGCCGTCACGAGGGGCTTCCGGCGACCCGTCCCACCCGGAACCGGTCCGCCGCCACCCACAGCGCCGCGAGCAGCGCGAACGTCGCGAAGGCCGAGGGGTAGAGGATCGGCGGCGCCGCGTCGAGGGACTGCTGGAGCCAGATGCCCCCGTAGCCGAGGCCGGTGACGGCGGCGGCGCCCAGGACGGCGGCCACCGGCGCCGGCACGCGGCCGAGGTGGGCGGCGTCGACGGCCAGGCCGATCAGGACCAGGAACAGCGGCACGGCGGACAGCGGGAAGTCGGCGCCGGCCAGCAGCGGCCAGATCAGGCAGCGGTAGGCCACGTAACCCGCGGCGACGGCGGTGGCGGCCCAGCGCCTGCCGATCGTGCGGCGGGCGACGAGGAGCACGAGCGCGGCGGCCACCAGGCCCCACACCGGGTAGACCCAGTCCGCGATGGGCAGCGAGAACTGGACGATCGACGCGCGGTCCACCGGGCGGCCGATCTGGTCGGCGGCGAACTGGAGCAGGATCGGCTCGGCGTACGGGTCGCCGCGGTCCCACGAGGCGATCTCCAGGACGCCGTACTCCTGGTGCTGGTTGGGGAACCAGGCGTTCTCCAGGAAGAAGAACCACAGCGCGGCGAGGCCGGGCAGGCGCCACCGGGTGTCCGGGTAGAGCCGCAGCCAGCCGCGGATCGCGCCCGCCAGCATGATCGCGGTGCCCAGGTAGAGCAGGGCGTGCGAGCCGCTCCACGACGTGATGTCCAGGCCGTTGACCCGGTGGTTGATCAGGTCGATCGGCAGCGCGACGAGGAAGACGCCGGTGCCCCACTGCATCAGGCGCAGCGCCGTGCGGTCCGCGCCGTAGCCCGTGTAGGTGTGGAACAGGGTGAGCGCGACGACGATCACGGTGCCCGCCGTGTTGAGCATGTGCGGCGGGGCCAGCTCGTCGCGCAGCCACTTGAAGTGCCACGCCACGTCCCACGACGAGCCGAGCAGCTTGAGCAGCAGGCCGCCCAGCCACAGGTGGTACAGGGCCGCGGCGAGCCGCGGCGGGGTGCCGCGGCCGGGTTCGCCGCGCTCCCAGTACTGGTCGCGGAACTGCGTGACGCGCTCGATGACCCCCGTGTTCACCCGCCCATGATGCGGCCCGGCCGGTGTCGCCGGAAGGGTGCTGTCCCCCGGTTTCATGCTGGTGGTTTCCCCTAGGGGTGAATGTGAGCTGCGCTTTCCCTCGCGAATTGACCCTAACAGGTGAGTTTCGTTGCTCTGCTCGGCCCAGCACGGGAAGGTGCCCCCGCTGAGAGTCCTGGAGCGTCGAGATGGGCAAGAGGGTCGTGGCCGGGGTCGTCGTGGCCGCGCTCGTGCTGGCACTGGTCGCTGCGGTCGCCCGGGTGTTCCTATCCTGACCGCATGGAAAACCTGCTCGGAGGTCCCGCCCCCGCGATGCTGCCCGACCGGCCGGAGGCGCAGGCCGCCGCCGAGGCCGGCACCGACCCGGCCAAGATCGTCCGCGCGTACCCCGACTTCAGCGAGGCGTGGGCGCTGCTCGCGGAGCGCGCGCTGCAGACCGGCGACCCCGTCGCCGCGTACGCCTACGCGCGCACCGGCTACCACCGCGGCCTCGACCAGCTGCGCCGCGCCGGGTGGAAGGGGCACGGCCCCATCCCCTGGTCGCACCGCCCCAACCAGGGCTTCCTGCGCGCCCTCGCCGCGCTGGCCCGTGCCGCGGACGAGATCGGCGAGGCCGACGAGCACAAGCGGTGCCGGGAGTTCCTGGCCGACAGCGACCCCGCGGCGCCCGCCGCCCTCGGCCTGGCCTGACGGCGTGGGGGCCGTGCGCGACGAGGTGGCGCGCAGGCTGCGGCGGTGGCGGAGCACGGCCCTGCCGATCGCGCAGGCCGCGCTCGCCGCCGGCTTCTCCTGGCTGGTCGCCACCGAGGTCGTCGGCCACCCCCGCCCGTTCTTCGCGCCGATCGCCGCCGTCGTCTGCCTCGGCGTCTCGCTGGGGCAGCGGCTGCGGCGGGTCGTCGAGCTGGTCGTGGGCGTGGCGGTGGGCGTCGGGGTCGGCGACGTGCTGATCTCGCTCATCGGCTCCGGACCGTGGCAGATCGCCCTGGTCGTCGCCCTGGCGATGTCCGCCGCCGTGCTGCTGGACGGCGGCGCGGTCATCGCGCTCCAGGCCGGGTCGTCGGCCGTGCTGGTGGCCACGCTGCTGCCGCCCAGCGCGGGCGGCGGGCTCGACCGGATGGTGGACGCGCTGGTCGGCGGGCTCGTCGGGCTCGCGGTGACGGCGCTGCTGCCCGCGAACCCGCTGACCGTGGCGCACCGGCAGGCGAAGGTCGTGCTCGGCGAGCTGTCCACCGCCCTGCGCGGCGTCGCGGACGCGGTGGCCGGGCGGGACGCGGTGCGGGCCGCCGGCGTGCTGGCGCGGCTGCGGGACAGCCAGGACGCGGTGGACGAGTTCAGGGACGCGCTCAAGACCGGTGGCGAGATCGCCACCATCGCGCCGATCCGCCGCCGGCGGCGGCACGAGCTGGGCCGGTACGGGACGGCCGCGACGCCGGTGGACTACGCGCTGCGCAACACCCGCGTGCTCGCCCGCCGGGCGCTGGCGGCGCTGCGCGACGACGAGCCCGTGCCCGACGTGCTGCCCGACGTGCTGCGGCGGTACGCGGAGGCGGTCGACGTGCTGCGCGACGAGCTGCAACGCGGTGACGAGCCGGTGCGGGCCCGGACCGCGGTGTGCGCGGCGGCCGGCAGCACGACGCACGTGCTGGGCGGCGAGGGCTTCTCCACGAGAGTGGTGCTGGCCCAGGTCCGGTCGGTCGCGGTGGACCTGCTCCAGGCCACCGGCCTGTCGCGGGCGGAGGCGGTGGAGTCGCTGCCGCCCCTGACGCGCGAGGACTGACGCGCGTCAGGGGCGGCGGCGGGCTCAGCCCTCCGGTCGGTCGAGCACGCCGAGCAGGACGGCGTGCACGGCGTCGTGGTCGCGGGGGTCCGCGAGGCGGCACGACGCGCCGGTCACGGCGTACCACTCCTCCGCGCCCTCGTAGCGGACCTCGGCGCGCAGCGCGCCGCGTTCCAGGGTGGTGCGCAGTTCGAGGTCACCGGTGACGACGCCGACCTCGTCGGTCATCACGCCACCGGGACCCGCCACGAACGGGGACGAGCGTTCGGCCACCCGGATCAGCTCCCAGAAATCAACACCCGCCGAGCATGCTCTGCAACGCAGACTTCTCCGCGGAGTCCACCGTCAAACCCCACTTGTGCTTCGACCGCGTCCACATCTTGGCGTAGGTGCACCAGTAGGAGCTCAGCGGAGGCTTCCACCGGGCCGGGTCCTGGTCCCCCTTCGCCTGGTTGACGTTGTCCGTGACGGCGATGAGCTGCGGTCCGCCCAGGTCGTTCGCGAACGACTGGCGCTTGGCCGTGGTCCACGACGACGCGCCCGAGCGCCACGCCTCGGCGAGCGGCACGACGTGGTCGATGTCCACGTCGGAGGCCGCCGTCCAGGTCGCCCCGTCGTACGGGCTGTACCAGCGGCCCGACGTGGCGGCGCAGCTCGAATCGGTGACCACGCCCGTGCCGTCGCGCTTGAGCACCTGCTCACGGGTGTTGCAGGCGCCCGAGACGGTGGTCCAGTGCGGGAACTTGTCCCGCGAGTAGCCCGAGGACGACCCCTCGGCCGCCACCGTGAGCGCGGCCAGTTCCGACAGGGCGGTGCCGGTGCTCGGAATACCCGGTGGCGTCGCCTGCGCGGAGTTCGCCAGACCCAGGACCAGCGCACTCGCCAGGAGCAGGGAAAAGATCGAGAATCGTGCGGTTCTCTTGACCGTTGACATAATTCCGACCTTCCTGGTGTGGAAGCTGTCGGAATTACCTTGGAGTAATCAGTCGGCCGTATACAACGCTTTCCCGTGACACCCGGACGGCGAATGGGGAAATTCCTCCGTCACCGCACCCCGCGGACGAGCCGGAGATCCTCCGTGTGGCGGTACCACGTCCACTTGCCCATCGGGCGCGGGTGCGCCACGCCGTCGGACTCCACCTGCACGGGCAGGCAGCCCAGCTGGAACGCCCGCGCGGACGTCGTCCTCACCTTGCGCGTGAGCAGCCGCTTGTGGACCACGTGCACGAGCAGGCCGAGGCCGCCGTCGGGGTCGGGGGTCACCTCGATCCGGCTCGCCTGCCCGCGCAGCACGACCGTGTCGTCGCCGTAGCCGACGCCGCGGACCGGGCCCAGCGAGCCGAGGCCGACGAGCACGCCGCCGACGTCGTTGCGCACGAGGGGCACCCGATCGGGGTCGCCGGCCAGGGCGAGGTCGAGCGCCCGGCCCGGGTCGGTCGGGAGGCCCCACAGCCGCGCCACCTCCGAAGCCGGGTCCGAAGGCACGTACCCCACCGGGGTGTCCGCCAGCCGTTCGGTCCTCAGCAGTCGGAGCACCACCGCGTTGAGGTCCGCGTCCGTGCCGTGCACCACGAGACGGGCGTCACCCAGTTCGGCGACAACCGGGTCCACCTCGGACTTCCCCGGTCGTGCGGCCGTACGGCGGACCTCCAGGCGGTCACCGTCAGTGATCATTGGCGACTGCGAGTTTCCGCAGGCCAGCACGATTCCGCGCACGTTCATCTCCTGGTCTACCCTCAAGCACCGGCATTCGCTCTTGCCCTTGAAACCATCCGTCCTACCGCTTGGAGTTTCACATGCCGGCCGTCGTGCTGATCGGTGCCCAGTGGGGCGATGAGGGCAAGGGCAAGGCAACGGACCTGCTCGGTGACCGCGTGCAGTGGGTCGTGCGCTACCAGGGCGGCAACAACGCCGGGCACACCGTCGTGCTGCCCGACGGGCAGAAGTTCGCCCTGCACCTGATCCCGTCCGGCATCCTCACGCCCGGTGTGACGAGCGTCATCGGCAACGGCGTCGTGGTCGACCCCGCCGTGCTGCTGGACGAGCTGGCCGGCCTGGACGCGCAGGGCGTGGACACCAGCAGCCTGATCATCTCCGCCGACGCGCACCTGATCATGCCCTACCACGTGGCCATCGATAAGGTCACCGAGCGCTACCTGGGCAAGGCCAAGATCGGCACCACCGGCCGCGGCATCGGCCCGTGCTACCAGGACAAGATCGCCCGCGTCGGCGTGCGCGCCCAGGACCTGCTCGACGAGAAGATCCTGCGGCAGAAGGTCGAGGCCGCCCTGGACTTCAAGAACCAGGTGCTGGTCAAGGTCTACAACCGCAAGGCGCTCGACGCCGACGAGATCGTGGACAACGTGCTGGAGCACGGCTCCAAGTTCGCGAACCGCATCGCCGACACCCGCCTGCTGCTCAACCAGGCGCTGGAGCGCGGCGAGACCGTGCTGCTGGAGGGCTCGCAGGGCACCCTGCTGGACGTCGACCACGGCACCTACCCGTTCGTGACCTCGTCCAACCCGACGTCGGGCGGCGCCTCGGCGGGCTCGGGCATCGGGCCGACCCGGATCACCACGGTCATCGGCATCCTCAAGGCGTACACCACGCGCGTCGGCTCGGGCCCGTTCCCGACCGAGCTGAACGACGACATGGGCGAGCACCTGCGCAAGACCGGCGGCGAGTTCGGCGTCACCACGGGCCGCTCGCGGCGCACCGGCTGGTTCGACGCCGTGATCGCCCGCTACGCGGCCCGGGTCAACGGCATCACCGACTACTTCCTCACCAAGCTGGACGTGCTGTCCGGGCTGGAGAAGGTACCGGTGTGCGTCGGCTACACGATCGACGGCGAGCGCGTCGACGACATGCCGATGACGCAGACCGACGTGCACCACGCCGTGCCGGTGTACGAGGAGCTGCCGGGCTGGTTCGAGGACATCAGCGCGTGCCGGACGTTCGAGGAGCTGCCCGCGAACGCCCGCGCGTACGTCGAGCACCTGGAGCGGATCTCCGGCGCCCGGATGTCCGCGATCGGCGTCGGCCCCGGCCGCGACCAGACCATCGTGCGGCACCGGATCATCTGATCCCCTTCCGCGAAAAGCGCCTCCGCCCCCGAAGCGATCGGGGGCGGAGGCGCTTTCACGATCCGGGACGCGTTGACTTCCCCCGGGGCACGACGAAAACTCGGGTCCGCCGATCAGCGCCCGACCACGCGTGCGGACGGCACGGTGCCGGGCGAGGTGGACTTCGAGGACTTCGCGGGCACCCGCTTCCCGGGGGAGCTGCCATGAGCGTCGCACTGCACTGGTTCCTGCCCACGTCCGGTGACGGCCGCACGGTCGTCGAGCGCTTCCACGCGAACAGCTCGCCCGGGGCCGCCGCCGCCCAGCGCGACCCGGACATCGACTACCTGGCCGAGGTCGCGCAGGCGGCCGAGCGCAACGGCTTCGAGGGCGTGCTGACGCCCACCGGCACGTGGTGCGAGGACGCGTGGCTCACCACCGCCGCGCTGATCGCCCGCACGTCCACCCTGAAGTTCCTGGTGGCCCTCCGGCCCGGCGTCCTCTCGCCGACCCTGGCCGCCCAGATGGCCGCGACCTACCAGCGGATCTCGCGGGGCAGGTTGCTGCTCAACGTGGTGACCGGCGGCGACGAGGTCGAGCAGCGCCGGTTCGGCGACTGGCTCGACCACGACCAGCGCTACGCCCGCACGGACGAGTTCCTGCACGTCGTGCGCGCCGCGTGGTCGGGCCGGCCGGTCGACTTCGAGGGCGCGCACTACCGGATCGCGGGCGGCACGGTCATGGGCGTGCCCGACCCCGTGCCGCCGATCTACTTCGGCGGCTCGTCCGACGCCGCCCTGCCGGTGGCCGCCCGGCGCGCCGACGTCTACCTGACCTGGGGCGAACCCCCGGCGCAGGTGGCGGAGAAGATCGGCCGCGTCCGCGAACTGGCGGGCGACCGCCCCATCCGGTTCGGCGTCCGGCTGCACGCGATCAGCCGCGACACGTCCGCCGAGGCCTGGCGGGAGGCGGAGAAGCTGCTGGAGGCCCTGGACCCGGCGCAGGTGGCGCGGGCCCAGCGGCAGCTGCGCGCCTCCGGGTCCGTGGGGCAGCAGCGCATGGCCGCCCTGCACGGCGGCGACCTGTCGAGGGGCGTGCGGGGCCTGGAGGTGCACCCGGGCCTGTGGGCCGGCATCGGCCTGGTGCGCGGCGGCGCGGGCACGGCCCTGGTCGGCAGCCACGAGGAGGTCGCGGACCTGGTCGAGGAGTACCACGCGCTCGGCGTGGACGAGTTCGTGCTCTCCGGCCACCCGCACCTGGAGGAGGCGTACTGGTTCGGCGAGGGCGTCCGGCCGGTCCTGGCGGCGCGGGGCCTGCTCGCCCGGCCCGGTGGACGCGCCGCGCCGGTGGACGTCGACGTGCCGGCCCGGGCGGGCGCGGTGGCGGTCGAGGGCTCCTGAAGCGCGGGAGGGCCCCGGCGGTGCGCCGGGGCCCTCCCGTCGGGGCGGCCGTCAGCCCTTGCGGGCTTCCACGGCGGTGTCCGGGTTGTCGGCGAACACCCCGTCGAGGCCGGTGGCGTAGAACGCCGCGTACTCGCCGAACGCGCGGCCGTAGGCGGCCGGGTCGGCGGAGGTGCGGAAGTCGGCCGGCAGGAACGCGTTCTCGTTGCGGAACGTCCACGCGTGCACGACCAGCCCGCGCGTGTGGGCGTCGCGCACCAGGGTCGTCGGCGTCGTCAGGCGGCCGTCGGCGTCGCGCGGGATGATGCGGCTCTTCTCCGCGCCGATGCCGGACGCGTACGTGCGGATCTCGCGCAGGCCCGCGGGGGTCACGAGGTCGCCGTAGGTGCGCTTGTCGCCGGCCTTCACGAAGTCGTACGGCGCACCGGAGCCGCTGACCAGCTGCACGAGCGGCACGCGCAGCTCGCGCTTCAGCGCCTTGAGGTTGGCCACCTCGAAGGACTGCACGTACACCTTGGCGCCGTGCCGGTTGAGGCCCTTGCGGTTGAGCACGTCGACCAGGCGCGGCTCCAGGGGCAGGCCGATGTCCTGGAAGTACGTGGGGTGCTTGGTCTCGGGGTAGAGGCCGATGTCGCGCCCCAGCTCGCGGGACAGCCGCCGGCTCAGCTCGACCACCTCCTCGAAGGTGGGGATCTCGAACCGGCCGTCGTAGAGCGTGTTGCGCGGTCGGACGTCCGGGATGCGCTCCACCGCGCGCAGCGTCTTCAGCTCGGCGAGCGTGAAGTCCTCGGTGAACCAGCCGGTGATCGGCACGCCGTCGACGACCTTGGTGGTCTTCCGCGCGGCGAACTCCGGGTGCGCGGCGACGTCGGTGGTGCCGCCGATCTCGTTCTCGTGCCGCGCGACGAGCTTGCCGTCCCTGGTGACGACCAGGTCCGGCTCCACGTAGTCGGCGCCCATCCGCGCGGCCAGCTCGTACGCCGCCAGCGTGTGCTCCGGGCGGTAGCCCGACGCGCCGCGGTGGCCGATCACCAGCGGGCCCTTGCGCGACACCTCCACGCGGTCGTCGCCACTGGCCGAGCCGGTGGGCAGCACTGCCGCCACCCCGGCCACCACCAGCGCCGCGAGCGCCGCCCCGACGAACCTCGTCCGCACCATCGCCGACCTCCCGTAGAGAACCCAGACGCGCGGCAGCCTCGTCGCGCACCGCGACGTCCCGGTCACCGTAGGGCGAACCGGAGATCACGTCACGGTGAACGCCTCGGGCTCCCGCCGTCACTCCCGGGAGATGGCGGCCTCCTCCAGGTCCAGTTCGCGCAGCACCCGGAACAGCACCTCGTCGTCGATCCGGCCCTCGTCCCTGGCCTCGACGAACACCCGGCGCTCGGCGTCGAGCATGGTCCGCCGCAGCCGCCGGTACGACGCGGCGGGCGACTCGTCGTCCTGCCGCCCGAGCCGCTCCCACGCCGCGTTGCCCCGCTGCTCGGCCATGACCCGCAGCCGCTCCACGACGTGCTCGGGCGCGGTGTCGCCGTCGCCGGTCACCTCGTCGAGCCGGGCCACCGCCGCCTGCGCCGCCGCGTGCTGCACCTGCGCCTCGGCCAGCGCGTCGGCCCGCGCCTCGTCGCCCCGGTGGCCCAGCACGCGGATGACCAACGGCAGCGTCGTGCCCTGCGCCAGCAGCGTCCCCACGGTGACCGCGAACGCGCAGAACACGATCACGTCGCGGCCCGGCAGGTCCAGCGGCAGCGCCGCCGCGGCGGCCAGCGACACCACGCCCCGCATCCCGGCCCACGAGATCACCGTGACGCCGCGCCACCCCGGCGCGGGCTCGCGCTCCCGGACGCGCCGCGACAGCAACCGGGGCAGGTACGCGGCCGGGTACATCCAGGCGAACCGCACGAGGACCGTCGCCCCCAGCACCGCCGCCGCGCCCCGCACGAGCGCGGGCGTGACGTCCACGGCGGCCACGACCGTCTTGAGCTGCAACCCGATCAGGGCGAACACGAACGACTCCAGCAGCACGTCCACCGACCGCCACACCGCCGTGTCCTGCAGGCGCGTGTAGTACGAGCCGCGCGGCGCGTAGTGCCCGACGTAGAGCCCGGCCACGACGACCGCGAGCACGCCGGACGCGTGCAGCTCCTCGGCGAGGAGGTACGCGCCGAACGGCACCAGCATGCCCAGCGCGCTCCCCAGCACGCCGTCGTCCAACCGGTCGCGCACCCACCGCACGGCCACCCCGACGACCAGCCCGACGACCACGCCGCCGCCCGCGCTGACCAGGAACGTGCCGGCGCCCGACGCCCACGTGGCCGTCGCGCCGGCCGCCGCCGCGACGGCCACCTTGTACGCGGTCAGCGCGGTCGCGTCGTTGATCAGGCTCTCGCCGGTGAGCAGGGTCATGGTGCGGCGCGGCAGGTTCAGCCTGCGCCCGACCGCCACCGCCGCCACCGCGTCCGGCGGGGCGACCACCGCGCCCAGCGCGAGCGCCGACCACAGCGGCAGCCCCGGCAGCGCCAGGTGCGCCACCCAGCCGACCGCGAGCGTGGTCGCCAGCACCAGCCCCACCGCGAGCAGCCCGATCGGCCGCAGGTTCGCGCGGAAGTTGTGGTACGAGCTGTCCAGCGCCGCCGAGTACAGCAGCGGCGGGATCACCAGGACCAGGATCAGCTCCGGTTCCAGGGCGAACTCCGGCAGCCCGGGGATGAACGACACGGCGAGGCCGACGCCGACGAGGACGAGCGGCGACGACCAGCCCAGCCGCTTGGCGACCGCCGTCACCAGCAGCGCGCCGACGAGCAACAGGAGCAACGCGGGTCCGTGCATGCCGCAATCCTGCGCGATGATGGCGCGTATGACCTGTCCTCACGTGTCGGACCTGCCCGCCGAGGTGTCGCCGGACAGCGCCGACGGGTGCGCGGACTGCCTCGCCGCGGGGGAGCGCACCTGGGCGCACCTGCGGATCTGCCTGGGCTGCGGGCACGTGGCGTGCTGCGACTCCAGCCCGCGCCGGCACGCGACCGCGCACTTCCGCGCCGAGCACCACCCCGTGATCCGGTCGTTCGAGCCGGGCGAGGACTGGCGCTGGTGCTACGTGGACAACCGGGTCGTGTGACGGCTTTACAGTCCCTTTAGCCGGTCGACCTATGGCTGTGACCCGCGACACGGATAGCTTCGGGAGCGCTCGATCGAGCGCGACACGAAGGGGTGCGCGTGTCCACGAAGCCGCAGCCGGGGGGCGACGCCGCCACCGGCACCGCAGAGGTCGACCGGCTGATCGCCGAGCACGACGAGGAGCGCCCGTCGCGCGCCCTGTCCCGTCGGTGGGACCTGGGCGTGCGGGTGGCGGGGTTCGCCGTCGCGCTGCTCGTGCTCAAGCAGGTGTTCTGGCCGTTCGCCAAGGGCGGCCAGTACTACCTGGTGGTGTTCCTGGCGGTCACGCTGCCGCTCGTCTTCCTGTGCTACCGGCCGCGCGGGCGGCGTGACGGCGCCCGACGTGACGGCGACCGGCGCGACGGCGACCGACGCGACCCGGCGGCCGGCGACGACCCGGGTCCCCTCGACTGGGCGTTCGCCGCGGTGGCGTTCGCGGTCGGCGCGTACCCGCTGTTCGGGGGCTTCGACGCGTTCCTCGACCGGCAGGGGCAGCTGACCGACCTCGACGTGCTCGCCGGGACGCTGCTGCTGGTCCTGGTCCTGGAGGCGTGCCGGCGCACCACCGGGTGGGTGCTGCCCGTCGTGTGCCTGGCGTTCATCGCGTTCGCCTACTACGGCGGGTTCCTGCCGCCGTCCTGGGCGATCTCCCACGCGGGCGTCGACTTCGGACAGATCATCAACGGCTTCTACAACGACGCCACCGGGTTCTACGGCACGCCGCTCGACGTCGCCGCCACGTACATCGTGCTGTTCACCATCTACGGCTCGGTGCTCAACGCCTCCGGCGCGGGCGCGTTCTTCGTCGACATCAGCTTCTCCGCGTTCCGCAAGTCGCGCACCGCGCCCGGTCGCACCGCCGCCACCGCCGGGTTCCTGCTCGGCACCGTGTCCGGCTCGGGCACCGCCACCACCGTGTCGCTCGGCGCGGTGACGTGGCCGATGCTGCGCGAGGCCGGCTACCCGAGGGAGAACGCGGGCGGCCTGCTCGCCGCGTCCGGCATCGGCGCGATCCTGTCCCCGCCGACCCTCGGCGCGGCGGCGTTCATCATCGCCGAGTACCTGGAGACCTCGTACCTCCAGGTGCTGGTGTGGGCGATCCTGCCGACGCTGCTGTACTACCTGGGCATCGCGCTCGCCGTGGAGGTCGACGCCCGGCGGTTCGGCGCGAAGCCGGTGGAGATCGACGCCCCCGGCCCGTGGGTGCTGCTCAAGCGCGGCGGCTACCACTTCCTGTCCCTCGGCGTGATCGTGCTGTTCCTCGCCCTGGACATCCCGGTCTACTCGGCCGTCGTCTACGCCACCGGCGTGGCCGCCGCGTTCGCGCTGATCGCCCGGCGCGGCGACGTGCGCGGGTGGCTGCTCGACCTGGCCGACTCGCTGGCCACCGGCGTGCGGTCCGCGCTGCCGGTGATCGCCGTGTGCGCCGCGGCGGGCGTGATCACGTCCACCATCACCAAGACCGGGCTCGGCCAGGTGCTGGCGTCGGCGCTGGTCGACGTCGCGGGCGCGATCTCCTCGAACCCGACCGCGGTGCTGGTGGTCACCGCCGTGCTCGCGGCGGTCGCGGTGAGCCTGCTCGGGCTCGCCGTGCCGGTGACCGCGTCGTTCATCATCGCGTGGGTCGTGATCGGGCCCGCGCTGACCCAACTGGGCGTGGCCCGCGAGGAAGCGGCCATGTTCATCTTCTACTACGCGGTGCTGTCCGAGGTGACGCCGCCGACCGCGCTCGCCGCCGTGGCCGCCGCCGCCATCACCGGCGGCGACGTGGTGAAGACCATGTGGCGGACCTGGAAGTACACGCTGCCCGCGTTCCTCGTGCCGCTCGCGTTCGTGCTCACCGAGAACGGCGCGGGCCTGCTGCTGCGGACCCCGCTCCTCGACGCCCTCTGGGTGTTCGTCGCGTCGGCCCTCGGGGTGGCGGCGCTCGCCGTGCTCACCGGCGGCTGGCTGTTCGGCCCCGCGCGGTGGCCGGAACGCGCGCTGTGCGCGCTCGGGGCACTCGCCCTGCTCTACCTGCAACCGGTCACCGTCGCCGTCGGCCTGGGCTTCCTGGCCGCCGCGGTGGTGGTGCACCTCGTCCGGAGGAGGAAGGAACAGCATGCGTAGCTGGGCGTTCAAGACCGTCGTGGGCGTGCTCTCGGTCGGGCTCGTCGTCGCCGGGTGCGGCGGCAAGCGCACCCCGGACGCCTCGGCGGGCTCCGACGGGGCCGCCTGCGAGGCCGGCGACGGCCGCATCACCATCGCCACCGGCAACTCCGGCGGCGTGTACTACGTCGTCGGCGGCGGCCTGGCCAAGCTGATCAGCGACAACACCGCGCTCAAGGCCACCGCGGCCGAGACCGGCGCGTCGGTGCAGAACATCCAGCAGCTCGTCGCGAACGACTACGACGTGGCGTTCTCGCTCGCCGACACCGCCGCCGACGCCGTCGCCGGCAAGGGCGCGTTCGACGGCAAGCCGCAGAAGGTGCAGGCCCTGACCAGGCTGTACCGGAACTACACGCAGGTGCTGGTGCGCGCCGACGCCGGCATCTCCTCCGTCGCCGACCTGCGCGGCAAGCGGATCTCCACCGGTTCGCCGAAATCCGGCACCGAGGTCATCGCGACCCGCCTGCTCGAGGCCGCCGGGCTCGACATCGACACCGACGTGCAGGCGCAGCGCCTCGACCTCGCCAAGACCGCCGACGGCATGAAGGACGGCAGCCTCGACGGCCTCGTCTGGTCCGGCGGCCTGCCGACCGCGCAGATCACCGACCTGACCACGTCGCTGGGCGACGACGTGCGGTTCCTCGACATCACGCCGCAGCTCGACGCGCTCAAGGAGGTCAACGAGGTGTACGACCGTGGCGTCATCCCGGCCGCCGCCTACGGGCAGCCGGCCGACGTGCCGACGGTCGTGGTGCCCAACGTGCTGCTCGTGCGGGAGGACTTCCCCCGGGGCGACGCGTGCGCCGTGACGAAGCTGCTGTTCGACCGGAAGGCCGACCTGGAAGCCGTGCACCCGGCCGTCAAGGACATCTCCCGGGACCAGGCCCGCGAGACCGGTCCCGTGCCGCTGCACCCCGGCTCGCTGGACGCACTGGGCGGGTGACCGGCCGGGTCATCTAGGCTTCCGCACCGTGCGTGTCCTGGTCATCGGGTCTGGCGCCCGTGAACATGCCCTAGTCCTCGCCTTGTCGCGGGACCCCTCGGTGATCGCCTTGGCGTGCGCGCCCGGCAACGCCGGCATCGCCGGGGTGGCGGAGACCTACGGGGTCGACGTCACCGACGGCGCGGCCGTCGCGGCGCTGGCGCAGGAGTGGAAGGCCGACCTCGTCGTGGTCGGGCCGGAGCAGCCCCTGGTGGCGGGTGCGGCGGACGCCGTGCGCGCCGCGGGCATCGCCTGCTTCGGCCCGTCCGCCGCGGCGGCCCGCATCGAGGGCTCGAAGGCGTTCGCGAAGGACGTCATGGCCGCGGCCGGCGTGCCCACCGCGACGTCCGAGGTCGTCGACAACCCGGCCCGCCTCGACGCGGCGCTCAACCGCTTCGGCCCCACGTGGGTCGTGAAGGACGACGGCCTGGCCGCGGGCAAGGGCGTGGTCGTCACCGCCGACCGCGCCGTGGCCCGCGCCCACGCCATGACCCTGCTCGACCACGGCCACCCGGTGCTGCTGGAGTCGTTCCTGGACGGCCCCGAGGTGTCCCTGTTCTGCCTGGTGGACGGTGCCACCGTGGTGCCGCTGCTGCCCGCGCAGGACTTCAAGCGGGTGGGTGACGGCGACGCCGGCCCGAACACCGGCGGCATGGGCGCCTACGCCCCGCTCCCGTGGGCCCAGGCCGACCTGGTCGACACGATCGTGTCGACCTGCGTGCAGCCGGTCGTGGACGAACTGGCCCGTCGCGACACCCCGTTCACCGGCCTGCTGTACGCGGGCCTGGCCCTGACCTCGACGGGCCCCCAGGTCATCGAGTTCAACTGCCGCTTCGGCGACCCGGAGACCCAGGCCGTGGTCGCACTGCTGCGCACCCCGTTGGCCGGCCTCTTCCACTCCGCCGCGGTGGGCGAACTGGCCGCGGCCCCCCCGCTGGACTGGTCCGAGGGCTACGCGGTGACCGTCGTGGTCGCCGCCGAGGGCTACCCCGGCCGGCCGCGCACCGGCGACGTGGTGGGCGGGGCGGAGGCCGAGGGCGTCCTCCACGCCGGCACCCGCCGCCGCGAGGACGGCGCGGTCGTCTCCACCGGCGGCCGGGTCCTGTCGGTGGTCGGCACGGGCGCCACCCTGGCCGAAGCCCGCTCCGACGCCTACCGGCGCGTGGAGGCGGTCCACCTGACCGGTTCGCACCACCGGACCGACATCGCGCTGCGCGCGGCGGAGGGCGTGGTCGAGGTCCCGTAGGTCACGGCCGGCCGCAGCACTTCTCGTACTCGGCGGCCGAACCGCACCAGCACCTGTCGTTGCGCGCGGGCGGCCAGGCGACCTCGCCGCCCGCGGCGGAGCGGGCGTGAGCCGGTCGGCCAGCCGCGCCAACACGTCCGGAACCTCGTCGGAGGTGGTCGCGGACTCGTCCAACCGGTCCGGCGGCAGACCCAACGCCTCCCGGACCCGCCGTCGACCCGTGACGACGCCGTGCGCGATCGACAGGAATCCCAGCTCCTCCGACGCCGCCTCGGACTCCTCGACCCGGCCCAGGTCGAACAGCGCGACCCTCGCCTCGGCGCCGCTCCCACCACCCTGGTCGACGGCCTCGCCCAGCAACGCCAGGGCGCGCTCGTGCTGGCCCGCCGCCCGCCACGCCTCGGCGGCTTCCAGCAGGATCTCGTCGCGCTCGTGTGTGTGGGACTCGTCGAGAGAGGCTTCCAGGTCCTGGGCGTCGCGGATCGGCTCCGCACGGGAAGGCATCCGCGGACTTCATCGAGCGGTGTCGGAAGCGTTCCCGCACCTCGTCGGCGAGGCGCTCCGCGGCGGACGCGAACTCCCGACCGAACTCGTCGGGGTCGGTGCCGGCCCAGCGCTCGTCCGGACTGAGCGATACCCGCCACCGGCACCAGGACCGCCGCGAGAACGACGGCCTTCCCCTCCGAGGTGCCACCGTCACCCCGACGGCGCGGCCGGCTGCATCCACGAGCGCTCCGGGTCGTCGCCGACGGCGCGCATCTCGCGCAGGGCTTCGGCGCAGAGGGCCTGGCACCGGAAGATGGACCGCTCGCTCAGGCTGAGGCTGACCTCGAACGACCCGAAGAACGTGATCTCGGCCCTTCGCGCTTCCGGCTCGACGCCGAGCGTGATCGGACCGTCGTCGGCCACTGCCACCCACATACCGCCCTGCGTGGTCTCTGCACTCACGTAAGGGAACTTATCCTCTGGATATCCACAGTCGGTATTACACGATTGAGTGACATGGTTGGCCGGTGGACGCCACTAAGGTGCTCGAAGTCGTTCGGAAAGGATCACCGTGCCGTACCAGACGACGCGGAAGCGACGGGTCGGCTCGCTGCTGCGGCAGTTCCGCGAGCGCGCCGGCCTCTCCGCCGAGGACGCGGCCCGACGCATCCGCAAGGCCCAGTCCACGATCAGCCGCACCGAGTCCGGGCAGACCCTGCCCAGCCTCGCCGAGGTCGAGGTGCTGCTCGCCTACTACAACGCCTCGGACGACGAGCGGGAGCACGCGCTCCAGAAGTGGGAGGACGCCAAGCAGGACGGCACGCGGCTCCCGCTGGCCGGTGCGGTGCCGAAGAAGTTCCAGGCGTACCTGCGGATGGAGACCGAGGCGGTGGCGCTCGACATCATCTCCCCGACACTCGTCCCCGGCCTGCTCCAGTCCCGGCGGTACGCGCTGGCGATCACCCGGAACGGCGCGTCGATCGGCGGCGTGGTCGACGCGGAGAAGTTCGTCGAGTCGCGGGTGGCGCGGCAGCGGCGCATCGCCGGGCCGGACCCCCTGGTCGTGCACGCCGTACTGGACGAGGCCGCCGTGCGACGCGTCGTCGGTGGCGCGGAGGTGATGGCCGAGCAGGTCGACCACCTGCTGGAGTTGGCCGAGCGGGACAACATCACCGTCCAGGTGCTCCCCTTCGGGGCCGGCGAGTACCCCACGATGGGCGGAGCGGTGAACATCCTCCGGTTCGGTGATCCGTTGGACGCCCCGTTCATCGGGCTGGAGTACGCGGGTGGTGAGGCGATCATGGACGATCCCTCGGACGTGGAGAAGTTTCGGATAGTGTTCGCGTCGTTGGTCAGGGCCGCGCTGGGGCCGCGCGACACTGCGGACCTGTTGCGCGTCATCAGGCGAGAACTGGAGGCGTGATGACCGGGGCGGATGCGAGATGGCGCAAGAGCAGTCGCAGCGGCGGCAGCAACCAGTGCGTCGAGTGCGCGGTCGTATCCGGAGGTCGGGCCGTCCGCGACAGCAAAGCCCCCACCGCCGGGACACTGGTCGTCCCGGTCGCGGCCTTCGCGCGGCTTGTCGAGACCGTCAAGGCCGGTGTCCGGGACGTCTGATCCAGCGGGAACCGACAGGGGTGCGGCTTCGTCCAACCTCAGGCCCGGTTCACGCGGTCGTTGGTAGCCTCGGACCGGGACCGACCAGTCACCGACCGTACGGGGGTAGGACGTCGTGGCAGAGGAGAACGGCCTACTGGGTGCCGTCGCCGGCATAGGCGGAGCCATCGGCAAGGCGGTCGGCGAGGTGTTCGCGGCGGAGAAGCGCCTGAGCGACACGATGGCCTCGGGCCCCGGCTCCAGCCAGAAGTTCGAGGTCTCCAAGGAGACGGTCCTTCAGGCAGGCAAGATCATCAATGATCAGATCGATGTGTTGCGCACCAGTTACCGGGCGGCCGGACGTGACCTCAGGGTTCGCCTCGGGGGCCTCGACGAGCTGAACAAGGACATCGCCGAAGCCTGGAACGACCGACTGGTCGATCACGATGATTCGTACGCGATGCGTGTTCAGATGTACATCGACAGCCTCAGCGGTCTCGTGGAGCAGTTGCGCGCCACGGCGAAGCAGTACGGGCACACCGAAGAAGAAGTGGTGGCGGCTATGGGGGCAGCGGGTGCATCGCAGCAGTAGAGCTCTCGTCGCGATCGTCGCGGTCGGTGCGCTTCTCTCCGGCTGCACGGCCGAAGAACCTGGTGATCCGAGTCCGCAACCGACACCCACCGGTGGTTCCTCCGGGTCGACATCCGGTTCGTCGAAGCCGACCGTCGAATTTCCGGCTCGACCGGTCGAGATCAAGCTCGATGACGTTGCCGACGCCTGTCAGTCACTCACTGCGGAACAACAAAAGCAGCTGAAGATCGACGAAGCGATCAGTGAGCCCCAAGACGTCATCGATGGCAAGGATTCGCCGGGGTGCAGCTTCCAGGGCAACTCCCGACCGTTGTTCAGCTACGAGGTCACGCTGATCGCCGACGAGGGTATCGGGTACTGGGAAGGCCCGAGCAATCTCGAGATCGAGCAGAAGACCGTTGCCGGGTTCGGTGCCTACGAAGTCCGGCTGGCAGGCACTTCCAAGTTCGACTGCGCCTTGGCGGTGGACGTGGCTGACGGGCAGCAGTTGTTCGTCTCGTTCCTGCCCATCGGCGAGGGGTTCACTCAGGACCAGATGTGCGAGAACGCGGCCAAGGGTGCGGAAATGGCCCTGACGACGTTGCAGACCTTGAAGTAAGGGGGAGGCATGAGCTTCAAGCAGATCACCGACCACCGCTTCGAGGGATACAGCAACGGTGCGTTGGCCGGCTTGGTCCAGCAGTTTCAGAGCGGCGACGCGGCCCAGCGGTTCAGCGATGCCTCGCACGCGTTGCGCCAGCTCGCGGCGACGTTGGACGAGACCGACGAGACGTTGCGCAACGAGCTGAAGAAGCTCGGCATCAACTGGCAGGGTGCGGCCGGTGACAACGCCGGGAAGGCGGTCACCGTGTCGGCTGACGTGGCCGCGTCCGGCACCGATGCCGCCAAGCAGAACTCCAAGGCCACCGCCGTGCAGGGGGCCAACTACAGCCAGACCCGCAACAGCATGCCGGAGCCCGCCACGTTGCAGGGCGACACGGAGACGAACTTCTGGGACGACGCGGGCGGCTTCTTCGGGTACGAGACCGACCACGCGAAAGAGGTCAAGGCGACCCAGGCCGCGCGCGAGCAGACAATCCGCGGGCTCGACCAGTACACCGAGGCGAGCCGCGACGCGCTCAACCAGTACCAGGGCATGAACAAGCCGCCGCAGTTCGACGTGACGTCCGCGTCCAGCGTCAGCACGCCGGTGGCGCCGGCGATCCAGCCCGGTGGCGGGATCGCGGGTGTGCCGGGGGTCGTGCCCGGGGCGCTGCCCGGTGGCGGGGTCGGCGGTGTGCCCGGCGGTGGCACGGTCGGGTTGCCGCCGCAGCTGCCCGGTGGTGGCCTGCCCGGTGGTGGCCTGCCCGGTGGTCTTCCCGGCGGTGCTGTCACGGGGATCGCGCCCACCGTGCCCGGTGGCGGCTCGGCGGTGCTGCCGCCCGCCGGGCTGGGCAAGGTCGGCGGGTCGAACCTCGGGCTGGGGCTCGGGTTGGGCCTCGCCGGTGGTGCGGCGCTCGGGTTGGCGGCCGGTGCCGCGCGCGGGGCGCGGGTCGTGCGCAACCCGTCCGGCGGCGGTGTGCCCGCGGGGGCCAAGGTGCCCGAGGGCGCGGCCGGCGGGAAGGGCGGTTCCGGCGGGGCCGGCTCCGTCCCGAAGGGCGGTGTGCCCGGTGTGCCCGGTGGCGCGTTGACCGGCAAGCCCGGTGTCTCGGCCACGATCGGCATGATCGACCCGGACGAGCGCGCGCCCGGTCGTCCCGGCGCCGCGGGTGCAGGCGCGGGTGCAGGCGCGGGCAAGGGCGTCGGCGCGGGGATGATGCAGCCCGCCGCCACCGCGAGGGGTGGTCAGGGCGAGGAGGACGAGGAGCACGTGCGCAAGTACGGCGTGGACTCCGACGACGTCTTCGGTGACGAGCGGATGGTCGTGCAGTCGGTCATCGGCGACGAGCCCGAGAAGAAGTGAAGTGAGCACGGTCGTCCTGTCGACCCTGGAGTTCGACGTCGCGTGGGAAGGCGAGCGGCTCGCCAGGCGCAGTGTCGCGCTGGACGTGCCCAGTCCCGGTGTCACGCACACCGAGCGGGCCGCGCTGGTGGACCGGGCCTGGCAGTCGCTCGCCGCACGCGGGTTGGCCGCGAACCGGCGGTTGACGCCCGAGTTGGCCGACGCGTTCGCGCTGCTCGCCAACCCGCAGGTGTCGATCGACCTGTGGGTGTGGGTGGACCGCCGCAAGATCAAGGGGCTCGCGGCGTCCGCCGGTGAGGACGGGCTGCTCGCCGTCGTCGACGGCGACGAGGTGTGGCTGATCGAGGCGCGCGCCAGTGCGCTCGCCGAGGCGGCCGTGTCCGTCGCCGGGGAGGTGCCCGCCGGGTACGGGCGGTCGATCAGCCTGCCGAACGACGTGCTGCGCAAGGCGTCCGACGAGGCCGGCCGGGACGCCGAGAAGCTGGTGCTGTCGCTGGAGCGGCACGGGTTGCCGCTGCACGAGGCGCAGGAGTTGGCCGCCATGTGCGACGGGATGAGCACGCGCGGCCAGTTCGGCGCCGAACGCGCCCGGCCCGGTGGACCCCCCGTCCGGGCCTCGCGGGTGGTGGCGTGGCACGACACCCCGTCCGGTCGGTACCTGCACCTGGTGCGGCCCAGTTCGGACGGGCGCGAGTGGAGCACGATCACGCCCATCGACAACGCCCGGCTCGCGGCCTGCGTCTGGGAGCTGCTCCAGGAGGTCTGAGCGCTTCCAGGGGGGTACTGGGGGTGCTCCAGGGGGGTGTCCGGTGGAACCTCCCCGTTCCACGTGACGTCAATCGGGTGCGGGCCTGGGGGGCCAAGCACTGCCCGCCGTCCTTCGGGAGTGACGTTCGGTGACCAACGCTACGCTCAGCGCTACCGCGTTCCGCACGGCATGGGAACACCTCGACCTCGGCGCCATGCCGATCGTCCTGCACGTCCAGGACGACCCCGCACCGTGGAGCCACCTGACCGCGCAGGGTCTGGCCCGCGGCGCGGAACTCGACCCGTGGCTGGGGGCCGCCTTCAAACTGCTCGCCTACCCGCCGAGATCGGTGGACCTGCGGCTCGGGATCGGCAGCACGGCCGTGCGCGCGCTCGCCGCGTCCACGGGGACCGGCTCGCTGCTGGCCGTGCTCAGGGGGGACCTGCTCTCCGTGCGCGAGGCGGGGCACGACCTGTCCACCGCGCTCGTCGGCCTGCTGCCCCGGCAGCCGGACGGGACGGTCGGCGCGCCGGACCTGCGGGGCCAGTTCGGGGCCGCGGCGATCGACCGGACCGGGCGGCGACGCCGGGCGACCGACGTGGTCGACTTCCACGGGCCGGTGGACGCCGGCGGGTTGCGCCGGAGGATCGCCGGGCTGCTGGACGAATTCCGCGAGTAGCCGAGGGCGCGGGTGTGACCGGGGTCCTGGGATGGCAGGGCCCCGGGCGGCAGGGGTTAGCCTGGCTCGCATGGTGGGTGTCGCGGCTCGTGCGGATGTTCCTCCCTTCCACGTGATGGAGGTGCTGTCGGCCGCCGCGCGTCGGCAGCGGACGCACGGGGACGTCGTGTCGTTGGCCGCCGGGCAGCCGTCCAGCCCCGCGCCGACCCCCGTGCTGGAGGCGGCGCAGCGGGCCTTGCGAGAGCAGCCGTTGGGCTACACCGAGCAGCTCGGCATCGCCGAGCTGCGCGAGGCGTTGGCCGGGCACTACGACCGGCAGTACGGGCTCGCGGTGTCGCCCGACGACGTGGTCGTCACGACCGGCTCGTCCGGGGCCTTCCTGTTGGCCTTCCTCGCCTCCTTCGACGCGGGTGACCGGGTGGCGCTCGCGCGACCCGGCTACCCCGCTTACCGGAACATCCTGCGGGCACTGGGCTGTGAGGTCGTCGAACTGCCGTGCGGGCCGGAGACGCGCTTCCAGCCGACCGTCGCGATGCTGGAGGCGGCGGGGCGGCTCGACGGGCTGGTCGTGGCCAGCCCGGCCAACCCGACCGGCACCGTGCTCGCCCCCGACGAGCTGCGCGGGCTCGCCGAGTGGTGCGCGGGGCGCGGCGTGCGGCTCGTCAGCGACGAGATCTACCACGGCATCAGCTACGGCACGCCCCTCGCCTGCTCGTGGGAGACCTCCCGGGACACCATCGTCGTCAACTCCTTCTCCAAGGCGTTCGCCATGACCGGCTGGCGGCTGGGGTGGATGCTGCTGCCGCCCGACCTGCGTCGGGCCGTGGACCGGCTCACGGGCAACTTCACGCTCTGCCCGCCCGCCCTCGCCCAGCACGCGGCCGTCGCGGCGTTCGAGCCCGAGTCGTACGCGCAGGCCGAACGCCTGGTCGAGGGGTACCGCCTCAACCGGGACGTGCTGCTCAAGGGCCTGGCGGACCTCGGCATCGACGAGGTGGCCCCCGCCGACGGCGCCTTCTACGCCTACGCCGACGTCTCGCACCTCACGACCGACTCGATGGACTTCTGCCGCCGCCTGCTCGACGACACGGGCGTCGCGATCGTGCCCGGGATCGACTTCGACCCCGTGCGCGGGCACGAGTTCATCCGGATGTCCTTCGCCGGGGCCGGCCACGACATCGAGGAGGCGTTGCGGCGGATCGGCGGGTGGTTGTCGTCGTCATGACGACGGTTGTACCCGTGGGGCCGGCCGGTGGGGGGAACTCGCGGCCGGTGTGGCTCGTTCGTGTGGCATGGGTCGAATAATCCTGTGGCTGCTCGCCGCCTGGGTCGTGATCACGATCGCCGGAGCGGTCATCGAGGGCGTCTTCTGGCTCGCCGTGATCGGCGGCGTGCTGTTCCTCGGCACCGCCGCGTACGGCGCGATCAAGACCAACCGCCGCAAGGGCATCAAGGGGCCGTAGCTCCCCGGTAACTGGTAAAACAGCGAACCGGCGTTCACCATGGTGCGGTGTCGGAGACTGATGAGCGCCGCCTCGCCCATTGGGAGCGGCGCGTCGAGTGGCCCCTGACCGGCCTCGCCGTGCTGTTCCTGGTGGCCTACGCCTGGCAGGTCCTCGACGACCGCGCGACCCCCGGCCTGCACGGCGCGCTGGAGGTCGTCCTCTGGTTCGTGTGGCTCGTCTTCGCGGTCGACTACCTGGCGCGGCTCGTGATCGCGGTCGACAAGCGCAGGTTCGTGACCACCCACCTCTTCGACCTGCTCGCGGTGGTGCTGCCGGTGGTCCGCCAGTTGCGCGTGCTGCGCCTGCTCACCGTGCTCAAGCTGCTCAACCGCCGGTACGCGGGCCGGGTCCGGCAGCGCATCGGCGTCTACGTCGCGGCCGTCACGACCCTGGTCGGCCTGTGCGCCTCGCTCGCCGTCCTGGACGCCGAGCGCCGCCACCCCGACGCCTCGATCACCACCTTCGGCGACGCCGCGTGGTGGGTGCTCACCACCATCACCACCGTCGGCTACGGCGACCGCTACCCCGTGACCTGGGAGGGACGGCTGGTCGCCGCGCTGCTCATGGTCGGCGGCATCGCCCTGATCGGTGTCGTCACGGGCACCATCGCGTCCTGGATCGTCGAGCGGCTCAGCGGCGTCGAGGAGTCGGTCACCGCGGCCGAGCAGGCCGCCGCGACCGAGCTCCGCCAGGTCAGGGCGGAGTTGGCCGCGCTGCGCGAGGAACTGCGCGAGGAGCTACGGGCCGAGCACCGACCGGGCGTGTGAGCTGCCCTGCCACAGCACGCCCGTCAGCCCCGCCGCGTTCGCCCCGTCCACGTTGACCTGCCGGTCGTCGAAGAACACGCAGTCGCGCGGGTCCGCGCCGATCCGCTCGGCCAGCGCGGCGAAGATCCGCGGGTCGGGCTTCGCCACGCCCAGGTCGCCGGAGAACACCAGGTGCCGGAAGTGCCGGGTCCACGGCTCGCGCTCGGCCACCCGGGCGAACGTCGCCGAGGCGTTCGACAGCAGCGCCAGCGGCACCCCCTCCGACGCCAGGTCCGCCAGCAGCTCCAGCACCGACGGGTCCGGCCGCAGCCAGCCGCGCACGTCCACGTCCGTCAACCGCGCGGACATCGCCTCGTCCACCTCGACGCCCAGCAGCGCGCCCACGGCCCGCCAGTACACCAGGTCGGGCGCGCCGCTGTCGTAGTCGTGGCGCGGTTCCCAGTAGGCCGCCGCGAAGTCCTCGACGGGCGCCCCGAGCAGGGACGCCAGCTCGGGCAGCGCACCGGTCGGCTGCGAGATCACCTCGCCGTAGTCGAACACCACCCAGCGCACGTCAGCTCGCCGACCCGATGCGCCGCAGCGCCTCGACCACGTCGTCCGCGCCCACGTCCCGGTGCGTCACGAACCTCACCTTGCCCGACATCGGTCCCGCGTGCACCCCCAGGTGCCGCAGCCCGGCGAGCGTCACGTCCAGGTCCGGCACGCCCGCCAGCACGATGTTCGTCTCCGGCTCGTCCACCTGCCAGCCCAGCTCGGCGAGGCCCTTGGCGAGCGCCTTGGCGTTGGCGTGGTCCTGCGCGAGGTCGTCGACCCGGTCCAGCCCGACCAGGCCCGCGGCGGCCAGCACGCCGCCCTGCCGCACGCCGCCGCCCAGCATCTTGCGCACCCGCCGCGCCTCGGCGACGAACAGCGCCGACCCGGCGACGACCGACCCGACCGGCGCGCCCAGCCCCTTGGACAGGCACACCTGCACGGTGTCCACGCCGACCGCCAGCGCCGCGGGCGGCAGGCCCAGGGCGACGGCGGCGTTCCACAGCCGGGCGCCGTCCAGGTGCACCCGCAGCCCGGTCTCGCGCGCGGCCGACACCAGCAGCGCGTGCTCGTCGGGCTGGGTGACCGAGCCACCCGCCGAGTTGTGCGTGTTCTCCAGGCACAACAGGGTCGTGCGCAGCGCGTAGTACGGCCCCGAGGCGCCCGCCGCGGCGCGCACCGCGTCCGGCGACGCGCGTCCCGGACCGGCGTCGCACTCCAGCGGGTGCGGCATCCCGCCCGCGATGAACGCGGCCGTGCCCAGCTCGCTGTCCAGCACGTGCGCGCCGCGCGGCGCCAGGAACCGGTCGCCCGGCCGCAGGTGCACGGTGAGCGCGATGAGGTTGCCCATGGACCCCGTGGGCACCCACAGCGCCGCCTCCACGCCGAGCAGCTCGGCGACGCGGTCCTCCAGCAGTCTCATCGTCGGGTCGTGGTCGAGGACGTCGTCGGCGACCTCGGCGCGCGACATGGCCAGTCTCATGGCCTCGTCCGGTTGGGTCACGGTGTCCGACCGGAAGTCCAGCGGCGGGAGCGTGGTCACGAATGGATCACATCACACCGGGCAAGTCCCCACCCAGCCGCGTCGGCGGTACGACGATGGGGGGTGACGCAAGTCTCGGTCGACGGGCGTGCAACCGTTGGCCGTCCCGGTTCCGTCCGGTAGGTGCAAGCACGACGAGCGGAGAGAGTCCGCGTGGATCAGCGCGACGAGCAGGAGTTCGCGGAGTACTTCGTGGCTCGCCGGGAGGCCGTGCGCCGAACGGCGTTCCTGCTCTGTGGTGACTGGCACCGGGCGGACGACCTCGCGCAGACCGCGTTCGTCGCGCTGCACCGCAGGTGGCGGAAGGTCCGGGACAAGCAGGCCCTGGACGCCTACGTCCGCCGCAGCGTGGTGCGCGCGGTGATCGACGAGTCCCGGCGGCCGTGGCGGCGGGAGCGGTTCGTGGACCAGGTCCCGGACACGCCCGCGACCGACGGCGAGGTCGCCGACTCGGTGGCGACGCGCGAGACCCTGGTCGCGGGCTTGCGGCGGGTGCCGCCCAGGCAGCGGGCGGTGCTCGTGCTCAGGTTCCTGGAGGGCCTGGACGTCTCGGCGACCGCGGAGGCGCTCGGGTGCTCGGAGGGCACGGTCAAGAGCCAGACCTCCCGGGGACTGGAAGCCCTGCGCGAAGCGCTCGGCGATGCGATCGACGACTTGCGGCCCGCGTCGTGAACGGGAGGTGGAGGTAGGTGGACGAGCAGAAGCTCTCGGAGCTGTTCCGCGACGCGACCCGCGACGCGCCGCCCGCGTCCTTCGACGTGGGTGAGGTCCGGGCGGCGTCCGCGCGGGCGACCGCGCGGCGCAGGTCGGCCGTGGCGCTCGGCTCCGCGCTCGCCGTCGTGCTGGTGTTCGGCGGCGTCGTCGTCTCGGCGAACCTGTTCGAGAACACCGCGGGCGACACCGCCGCGGCGGTGTCCGCGGAGGGGGTCCCGTCCCCTGACGTCACCCGGTTCGGTGAAGCCCAGGCGCCCGCGCTGCCCGAGGACGCCGCACCGGACCGGAGCGGCGGGATGCCGCCCAGGAGCGTCCCCGACGACCCGTCCACGCAGGGGGACGAGCCGTTGGGGACAGCCGACCGGCCAACGGTCGGCCGCACCCCCGGTGGGTGCGTCGAGGTGGACCGGGAGCTCGCCGTCGCCCTCGCCGACGAGCTCCCGGTCGCCCGGGGCCTCCAGCCCGCCCCGGCCGCCGCGAACTGCCCGGTGGGCGCGCGCGGCGCGAGCTACCTGGTCCGCGACGGCGGGACCACCGGCACGGTGTCCGTCGTCGTCGCGCCCGCGGGCACGTCCGACCTGGCGGTGGCCCCGTCGGTGCGGTTCCAGAGCTCGCCCACGCCGGGCGGCGAGGAGCTGTACGTGCTCAGCGAGCCGGCGGCGGGGTCGGCGGTCGCGCCGTTCGCGGACGAGCTGGCGTCGCTGGCGCAGCGGCTCGGGGACCGGTCCTAGGGCGGCACTAGTACCTTCCCTGCAATGACAGCCGCTACGCCGAAGGGCGAACGCCGCCGCCAGGCGCTGGTCGAGGCCGCCGCCGGCCTCCTGGCCACCGGTGGCTTCGACGCGATCCGGCACCGCGCCGTCGCCGAGCGCGCGGGGCTGCCGCTGGCCTCGACCACGTACTACTTCGACTCGCTGGAGGACCTGGTCACCGCCGCGCTGGAGCACCACGGCAACGCCGAGCTGGCCTACGGCAAGGCCCGGCTCGACGAGCTGGACCCGGGGGGCTGCAACGGCGACGCGCTCATCGACCTGGTGCTCGACCTGCTGCTCGGGCCGGTCGGCGAGGGCGACGCGGAGGCCGTGCTGCTGCGCTACGAGCGCCTCGTGGCCACCGGCCGGCGGCCCTACCTCCGGCCGCTGATGCGGCGGATGTCCGTGCAGCTGCACGACCTGCTGTTCGACATCTTCACCCGCACCGGTCAGCCGGTCACCCGCGAGCGGGTCGAGGAGCTCATCGCGCTGGTCGACGGCGCCGTCGTGAACGCCCTGATCGAGATCAGCCCGGACCCGCGCGCCGCCGCCCGGCGCATGCTCGAGAAGTCGATGCAACCCCGGTGACCCCCGACCGCGTTCAGGAGGTGGGGGCGCGGAAGGGGATGGCATGCGCAAGGCCGAGGAGCAGGGGTTCCGGGAGTTCGCGGTGGGGCACGCGGCCTCACTGCGGCGAACGGCGTACCTGTTCTGCGGTGACTGGCACATGGCCGAGGACCTGATGCAGGCGAGCCTGCTCAAGCTCTACCAGGCGTGGCACCGCATCGAGTGGCGCGACAACGCCTCGGCCTACGCCCGCAAGGTCCTGCTGCGCACGTGGCTCGACGAGAAGCGCCGGCCGTGGCGGCGGGCGGAGCAGCGCGACGGCCAGGTGCCGGACGTGGCGGACACGTCGGCCGACCCGGACCGGGCCGGTGAGCGGCTGTGGGCGCGCGACCTCGTGCACGCGGCGCTGCTGCACGTGCCGCCGAGGCAGCGCGTCGTGCTCGTGCTGCGCTACTTCGAAGACCTGCCGGTGGCCGAGGTCGCGGTGGCGATGGGGTGCACCGAGGGCACGGTCAAGAGCCAGACCGCGCGCGGGCTCGTGGCGCTGCGCGCCGCCGTCGAGGAACTGGAGCGGGGGGCGGTGGTGGCCTCGTGAGCGAGGCGGAGATCAGGGAGGGGCTGCGCGCCGCGGTCGGGGACGAGCCGCCCCTGGACTTCGACCCGGACGAGCTGATCGCCCGCGCCCGGCACGCCCGGAAGAGGCGTCGTGCGCTGGTGGCGGTGGGCGCGGCGACGCTGGTGTTGACCGGGACGGTGCTGTCGCTGCCGGGTGTGCTCGACCGGCATGCGGCGGTCGAGGTGGCCTCGGGGGGACCGGTGCTGACGACCACGGTCCAGCCGCCCCCGTCGTCGTCGGTGACGGCGCCGCCCGTCGCGCCGGACGGCGACCGGGACCTCCGGCCGTCGCGGTGGGGGCCGCCCGCCACCACCGTGACCGGGGAGCCCCGGCGCAGCGGGACCGAGGTGTTCCTGGCGCAGCACTTCGGCGCCCTGTTCGGCCGGGTCGTGCCGGGGACCAAGGTGGTCGAGGTGGCCTTCGACGACAACGGCGGGCAGGGTGACGCCCGGTTCGTCAGCGGGCTGCTCCAGTTCCGCGACGCCGAGGGCACCAGCGGGGTGTCGGTGCAGCTCGGCGGCGGGGCGTCGGCGATGAGCCCGGTCGAGTTCTGCAGGACGGTCACGTGCGTGATGTCCCAGGAGCAGCCGGACGGCAGCCGCGTGGATGTCGCCACCGGCGACGGCGGCCCGGAGGGCACGGCCGTGCTGTCGGCGGCGCACTTCCGCGTCGACGGCACCGTGGTGCAGGTCAACGCCTACAACTACGACCCGGCGCAGGGCGGCACGCTGCGCGGCACCGTGCCCCTGTCGCCGGAGCAGTTGGTCCGGCTGGCCATGGACCCGAAGGTGGCCCTGTTCTGACGTGCCCGGTTCCCGGCCCCGGCCGGCCGGCAAATATGCTGGTCACGTGACGGTCAAGCCCCGCATCGCCAATGTCCTCGCCGGTCGCTACGCCTCAGCGGAGCTGGCCACGCTGTGGTCCGCCGAGCACAAGGTCGTGCTGGAGCGGCAGTTGTGGCTCGCCGTGCTGCGGGCGCAGGCCGAACTGGGCGTCGACGTGCCGGCGGAGGCCGTCGCCGACTACGAGCGGGTCGTCGACCAGGTCGACCTGGCGTCCATCGCCGAGCGCGAGCGGGTCACCAGGCACGACGTGAAGGCGCGCATCGAGGAGTTCAACGCCCTCGCCGGGCACGAGCACGTGCACAAGGGCATGACCTCGCGCGACCTCACCGAGAACGTCGAGCAGCTCCAGGTCCTGCGCTCGCTGGAGCACGTGCGGGGCAAGACCGCCGCGGTCCTCGGCCGCCTCGCGCGCCGCGCCGCCGAGCACGCCGACCTCGTCGTGGCCGGTCGGTCCCACAACGTCGCCGCCCAGGCCACCACCCTCGGCAAGCGCTTCGCGACCGCCGCCGACGAGGTGCTCGTCGCGTTCCGACGGCTGGAGGAGCTGATCGCGCGGTACCCGCTGCGTGGCGTCAAGGGTCCCGTCGGCACCGCCCAGGACATGCTCGACCTGCTCGGCGGCGACCGGGACAAGCTGGTCGGGCTGGAGCGCGCGGTGGCCGGGCACCTCGGGTTCGAGCGGGTGCTGACCAGCGTCGGCCAGGTGTACCCGCGGTCGCTCGACTTCGACGTGGTGTCGACGCTCGTGCAGCTGGCGGCCGGGCCGTCGTCGCTGGCCAAGACCATCCGGCTGATGGCGGGCCACGAGCTGGTGACGGAGGGCTTCAAGCCCGGCCAGGTCGGCTCCAGCGCCATGCCGCACAAGATGAACACGCGTTCGTGCGAGCGCGTCAACGGGTTCGCGGTGATCCTGCGCGGCTACCTGTCGATGGTCGGCGAACTCGCGGGCGACCAGTGGAACGAGGGCGACGTGTCGTGCTCGGTCGTGCGCCGGGTCGCGCTGCCGGACGCGTTCTTCGCGCTCGACGGGCTCCTGGAGACGTTCCTGACGGTGCTCGACGAGTTCGGCGCCTACCCGGCCGTGGTGGCCCGCGAGCTGGACCGCTACCTGCCGTTCCTCGGCACGACGAAGGTGCTGATGGCGGCCGTGCGCGCGGGTGTGGGCCGGGAGACCGCGCACGAGGCGATCAAGGAGAACGCGGTCGGGGTGGCGCTCGCGATGCGCGAGCAGGGCCTGGCGGAGAACGACCTGCTGGACCGCCTCGCCGCCGACGACCGCCTGCCGCTCGACCGGGCCGCCCTGGACGCCCTGCTCGCCGACCGCCTGTCGTTCACCGGCGTGGCGGAGCAGCAGGTGGCCGACGTGGTGGCGCAGGTCGAGGACGTGCTGAAGGCGTTCCCGGCGGCGGCCGGCTACGTGCCGGAGCCGATCCTCTGACCGGCGCGGAGCGCGCCCGGACCGCTCAGCGGGCGCGCTCCCAGCGCAGGCGCTGACGCCGGCCGGGCTCGCAGACCAGCGCCCGCCCCGCCGGGTCCACCGCCGTCGCGCCCCGCTCCTCGCAGGGGAACCCCTCGATCGCCACCTCGTCGAACCCGGGTTCGGTCGTCGTCGGCGCCACGGTCGTGGGTTCCGGCGCGGGCGGCGGCTGGACGTCGACCGGCGGCGGGGGCGGGGCTTCGGTGGTCGCCCGCACGGTGGGTGGTGGCGGCGTCGTGGTGACCGGGCGCACGGAGATGCTGGCCACCGCCGGGACGGACGGGGGCGCCGTCGGGGAACTGGTGGCGACGGTGGGCACCTCCACCGGTTCCGGGACGGCCGTCGGCTTGCCGCACGCGCCCGTGAGCAGCAGGGCGAGCAGGCAGCTCCCCCCGACGACGGCCACTGGCGCCTTCCGATGGACCACGGGGAGCAGAGTAGGGGTAGCGGGTCCGGTACCCCAAGTGGCGGTGTCGCGGACGCACGCACGGAGTAGCGCTACAGCCTGCCCGCGTCGATGATCCTCTTCAGGAACTGCCTGGTGCGCGGGTGCTCCGGGTCGCCCAGGACCTGCGCGGGCGGGCCGGACTCGACCAGCTTCCCCCCGTCGAGGAACACCACCCGGTCGGCCACCTGGCGGGCGAACCCCATCTCGTGGGTCGCCATCAGGATCGTCCTCCCCTGCCCCGCCAGCTCCCTGACCAGCTCCAGCACCTCGCCGACGAGCTCCGGGTCCAGCGCGCTGGTGATCTCGTCCAGGAGCAGCAGGCGCGGCACGTGGGCCAGCGCGCGGGCGATCGCGACGCGTTGCTGCTGGCCGCCCGACAGCTGCTCGGGGTAACCGCGGGCGCGGTCGGCCAGGCCCACGCGGGCCAGCAGCTCCAGCGCGCTCCGCTCCGCGTCGGCCCGGGGCACGCCGTGCACGACGCGCGACGCGAGCGTGACGTTGTCGAGCACGGTCATGTGCGGGAACAGGTTGAACGCCTGGAACACGACGCCCATGCGCCGCCGCGCCACGTCGGCGTCCACCCTCGGGTCGGAGACGTCCACGCCGTCGAGCAGCACCTGGCCGTCGTCCACCTCCTCCAGCAGGTTCACGCACCGCAGCAGGGTCGACTTGCCCGACCCCGACGACCCGATCAGCGCCACCACCTCGTGCTCGCGCACGTCGAGGTCGATGCCGTCCAGCACCGTGCGGACCCCGTAGCGCTTCACCAGCCCGCGCACGGACAGCACCGGATCGGACAGCACCGGATCGGACGGCACAGGCTCGGTCATCGTCCCCCCTGTCGGCGTTCCACCCGGCGGCCCACGGCGTCGGCGAACCGGGCCGTCGGCACCGCGAGCAGCACGAACAGCAGCCCCGCCACCACGTACGGGGTGAAGTTGAACGCCCGGGACTGCTCGATCTGCGCCGCCCGCACCGCGTCCACCGCACCCAGCACGGAGATCAGCCCGCAGTCCTTCTGGAGCGCCACGAAGTCGTTCAGCAGCGCCGGCATGACCCGCCGCACCGCCTGCGGCAGCACGACCAGCCGCATGATCTTGCGCGGCGGCAGCCCGAGCGACCGGGCCGCCGCCACCTGCGACGGGTGCACCGACTCGATGCCCGCGCGGAACACCTCGGCCACGTACGCGGTGTAGGCGAGCACGAGCGCCAGGCCGCCGAGCACCACGTAGTCGTTCGGCACGCCCGTCAGCCGCAGCGCGGGCAACCCGAACCCGACCAGGTACAGCAGGATGATCAGCGGCAGCCCGCGGAACAGGTCCACGTACACCGTGGCCAGCGCGCGCAGCGGGAACCACACCGGGCTGCGCAGGGTGCGCAGCGCCGCCACGCCCAGCGCGAGCACGAGGATCAGCACCCCGCACACGGCCAGCACGCGCAGGTTCAGCCACAGCCCGTCGAGGATCGCGGGCAGCGACCGCCACGCGACCTCCACGTCGAAGAACGAGTCCCGGACGCGCGGCCAGCCGGGCGCGGTGGTGGTGGTCGCCACCGCCGCGGCGGCGAACACCACCGTGGACAGCAGCGCGACCAGCGTGGACCGCCGCGAGCGGGAACGCCGGTAGGCCAGGCGTTCCCGTTGCAGCTCGCTCGTCACTTCAGCTCGGGTGCCGTGCCCGCGGCCGACAGCCACTCCTGCTCGATCTTCGCCAGCGTGCCGTCGGCCCGCAGGTTCTCCACCGCGGTGGACACGCACGCGGTGAGCGGGCTGCCCTTGTCCAGCACGATGCCGAACTGCTCGGGCTTGCCGTCGCCGGCCGGGATCTGGCCCACGATCACGCCGTCCTCCAGCTCCGCCGAGGTGATGTAGAACGCGGTCGGCAGGTCCACCACCAGCGCGTCGATCTGCCCGGCGCGCAGGGCGGCCTTGGCGTCGTCGTTGGTGTTGTAGACGGCCACGTCCTGCGCCGGCTGGAGGCGCTTGGCGGCGTCGTAGCTGGTCGTGCCGACCTGGGCGCCGACCTTGACCTGCTTGAGCTCGGCGAGCGTCTTCACCGAGGCGGCCTTGGACGACTCCAGCGTGATCACGGCCTGGTCCACGTCGTAGTACGGCGCGGAGAAGTCGACGGCCTGCCTGCGCTCCTCGGTGATGGAGAACTCGGTGAGGTTGGCGTCGTAGGTCTTCCTGCCGGGCTGGATCGCCGCGTTGAACGGGACCCGCGTCCAGACGACCTCCTCCTTCGAGTACCCCAGCTCACCCGCGAGGGCGTAGGCCACCGCGGACTCGAAGCCCTTGCCGTTGGTCGGGTCGTCGTCCACGAACCACGGCTCGTAGACCGGCTGGTCCGTGCCGAAGGTGATCTTGCCCGGGGTCAGCGTCGCCAGGTTCGCCTTGTCGCAGGCGACCCCGTCGACCTGGTTGGTGGGCGGCGCGGCCTGCTCCTCGGGGGCGCAGGCGGTGACCGCGAAGAGGGCGGTGACGGCGAGTATCACTCCGGGTGCACGCATGGGGGAGATCTTGCCGCAGGTGGGAAGGGGTGCCCACGGAGCGGGACGAAGTAGGCTTCGGATCGTGCCCAAGCTCGCCGACTACCGGCAGGTCGCCGCAGGCAAGGTCCGCCAGGTCTACGAGGTGGACGACGACCTGCTCCTGTTCGTCGCCTCCGACCGGATCTCCGCCTACGACCACGTGCTCTCCACGGAGATCCCCGACAAGGGGCGCGTGCTCACCGCGATGAGCGTGTTCTGGTTCGAGAGGTTCGCGGACCTCGCGCCCAACCACCTGGTGGCGTGGGACGACCCGCGCATCCCCGACGAGGTGCGCGGCCGGGCGCTGCTCGTGCGCCGGCTCGACATGGTGCAGGTGGAGTGCGTCGCCCGCGGCTACCTCACCGGGTCCGGCATGGTCGAGTACCGGCGGGACGGCGCGGTGTGCGGCGTGGAGCTGCCCGAGGGCCTGGTCGAGGCGTCCGAGCTGGCGGAGCCGATCTTCACCCCGGCGACGAAGGCCGAGATCGGCGCGCACGACGAGAACGTGTCGTTCGAGCACGTCGTGGCGCAGGTGGGCGCCGACCTGGCCGGCCGGCTGCGGGACGCGACGCTCGCGATCTACGGCGCGGCCCGCGAGTACGCCCGGTCCCGGGGCGTGGTCCTGGCCGACACGAAGTTCGAGTTCGGCCTCGACCGCTCGGGCGCGCTGGTCCTCGGCGACGAGGTGCTGACGCCCGACTCGTCGCGCTACTGGCCCGCCGACGGCTACGCGCCCGGCCGCGTGCAGCCGTCGTTCGACAAGCAGTACGTCCGCGACTGGCTGACCTCGGACGCCTCGGGCTGGGACCGCGCGTCCGACACCCCGCCGCCCCCGCTGCCCGACGACGTCGTGGCCGCCACCCGCGCCCGGTACGTCGAGGCGTACGAGCGGATCACCGGGCTGTCCTTCGCCGACTGGCCGTCCGGCACGTCCTGAGCGGGGCACGCCGGAACTCGTGATTTCGCCCGATCCGCACCGGCGCGTCACCTCGTCGCCAAGCGGGCGACACGCCGGTGCGGCGCACTGGACCCATGGCCGCCCACCTCGTGGTTTCGCTGTCCGGCATCGGCTCCGACACGCTCGACCGGTGCGCCGACCTGGCCGACGCGCTGGACCGGCGGCACGTGCCGCTGTCCCTGCTCCTGGCCCCGCGCAAGGCCGTGCCCGGCGCGGTCCCCGACTGGGTCCGCACGCGCGTCGCCGCGGGTGACGCGCTGGTGCTGCACGGGTTCGACCACGCCGCCGACCCGACGCACCGGGCGGTGTCGCTGCGCCGCCGGGCCGAGTTCTCCGCGCTCCCCGCGCACGAGGCGGGCCTGCGGCTGGTCGCCGCGCGCGCCGGCCTCCAGCGGCTCGGCCTGGCCACCGACCTGTTCGCGCCGCCGTCGTGGCTCGCGTCACCGGGCACGCTGGTCGCGCTGCGCCGGCACCGGTTCGCGGTGTGCGCGGACATGGCGGGCGTGCGCGACCTGCGCACCGGCGACGTGCGGCCCGGCCGGGTGCGGATGGCCGTCGACCACTGGAGCCACCTGCTCGCGGTCGGCAGGTCGGCCCGGCGCGGCGGCCTGGTGCGGCTCGGCGTGGACGCCGCGTCGCTCGACCGGCTCGCGCCCGTGCTGCTGGAGGCCGTGGACCTGGCCCTGCACCACGGGGCCGCGCCGACCACCTACAGGGCCAACCCCTCCCCGCTGGGCGGCACGACGACCTCGACGCCGTCGGGCGCCGTGCCGGTCAGGACGCGGTAGTACACCGCCGGGTCGGCCAGGACCGCCTGGTGGATCGGCACCGCCTTGCGCGGGCCGACGGCGGCCAGGAAGTCCGCCGCGTCGGACAGCTTCATCCACGGCGCGGCCGTCGGCAGGCCCAGCACGTCGACCCGCTGCCGGGGCACGGCCAGCGAGTCGCCCGGGTGGTAGAACGCGCCGTCGTCGACGAGGTAGCCGACGTTCGCCGGCAGCGGGATCGCCGGGTGGACGACCTCGTGCGGCGCGTCGACGACGCGCACGGACGTGCCGCCGAACGCGAGCACCGCACCCGGCTCGGCCCGTCGCGCGCCGGCCAGGTCGAACGGCGCGAACAGCGCCGCCCCGGGGTTGGCCTCGCGCAGGGCGGGCAGCCGGTCGGGGTCGAGGTGGTCGGCGTGCTCGTGCGTGACGAGGACCGCGTCGAGCCCGGTCACCCGCTCGAAGCCGGACGAGAACGTGCCGGGGTCGAACAGGACGCGCGCGGAGCCGGTGTCGACCAGCAGGCAGGAGTGTCCGAAGTGGACGATTCCGTGGTGGGCCTCCTCACCGCACCGTTCTACCCCGGTTCAGCCGACCGCGCGCAGCAGTTCGTCCTCGACCTCCGGCGGCAGGCCGGCGCGGCGGTCGCGGTCCAGGCCCAGTCCCCGCTCGTGCTCCAGGGCGTCCGCGGCGGTCTCGGCGGTCGGCCGGACGCGCAGCCCGGCGGCCAGCGCGGGACCCGCGTCGCGGAACATCATCGACCGGTGGTCGGCCGGCAGCCACAGCGGCAACGACCGCGGCCCCGCCCACGGCTCCACGCCGTGCCGCGCCAGGACCTCCCCGGGGATGCGCACCAGCTCGGTGCCCGGCGGCGCCACCGCGCCCGCGACCTCCCCCAGGACCAGGCTCAACGGGTTGCTCGGCCCGACCGCGTCGTAGGTCCCGGCGAGCCGCCGCTCGGCCGCGTCCACCACCCACGCCGCGAGGTCGCGCACGTCCACGTGCTGCGCGGGCTGGTCGGGCGCGTCCGGCACGGCCACCCGCCCGCCCCGGCTGAGCCGGTTCGGCCAGTACCCGAACCGGTCGCTCCGGTCGCCGGGACCCGTGATCAGGCCGGCGCGGACGATGAACGCCCGGTCGCCGACGGCGTCGAGGACGGCGTTCTCACTGGCCACCTTGACCGCGCCGTACCGCTCGGGCGACATCGGCGCGCGGGGGTCGTCCTCCAGCGGCGCGAACGTCTCCGTGCTGCCGGGCGTGGCGTGGTCGGCGTAGACCGAGCAGCTGGAGATGAACGTCCAGTGGTCCGCGCCCACCGAGGACAGCGCGCCGCGCACCCAGCCGACCGACATGGTGGCCACGTCCACGACCGCGTCGAAGTGCGTGCCCTCCAGCTCGCCGAGCCCCGCGTTCCGGTCGACGGGCACGTGCACGGCCCCCGCGGGCACCGCCCCGGACTCCCCGCGCGCCGCGCACACCACGTCGTGCCCCCGCCGCACCGCCTCGGTCGCCGTCGCCCTGCCGAGGAAGACCGTGCCGCCGAGCACCAGCATCCGCATGGCCCCACCCTGGGACCGCCGGGGCGCGACCGCCAGCGGGTCAGCCGAAAGCGAACACGTGAACACACGTTCGGGCGGCGTTCGTGCAGGCCAACCGGTCGGGTGCCGATGAACGGCCGTGACAGTGCACGCCTTCGTCGACGAAGCACGGCGCAACGACACGTACTACCTCGCTTCGGCCGTGGTGGACCCGAGACATCCGACCGCGCTGCGGAGGCGGTTGCGTGGCCTGCTCCTGCCCGGTCGGCGAGGGCTGCACTTCAAGCACGAGAAGCCCGAGCGGCGTCGGGCGATCCTGTCCGTGCTGGTCGGGCTCGACGTGCGGGTCGACATCTACGGTGCCGGGTGTCGCCGGGACGAGGAGGGCACCAGGAGGGCGTGCCTGACCCGATTGGTGGGCGACTCGTTGGACGTCGAGGCCGGCAGGCTGGTGCTGGACAGCCGTTCGGGGCGCGACGAGCACGACGTCCACACCACTCGCATGGCCCTGGGCAAGCACGCCGAGGACGCCGGCCTGACGTACGAGCACTTCGACAGCACGGGCGACCCGCTGCTGTGGCCGGCCGACATCGCGGCCTGGAGCCACGGGGCGGGAGGTGACTGGGCGCGTCGGGTCGAGCCGATCATCGGCCCGGTGATCCGGCTGGACTTTCCCCGAGAAGCGCGAAGCACGGCCGCCGACCGTCCGGACGGGTGCCGTGCTCACTTCCTCGGCTTACGGGCCGAAGCTGATGCAAGGTCATCGGAACTCCGGCCCCGCATATCGATCACGATCGGGTGAAACGAGGTGAACGTGTGCCCCCCGCCACCTGTGAACTCGATGAACACCCAGCTCAGGTACCCTTCGCGAGTACCGCCAGTCCTCCTAGCTTGGAGCAGCCTGTCGTGGCCCGAGTCGTCGTCGACGTCATGCCGAAGCCCGAAATCCTCGACCCGCAGGGACAAGCGGTGGCCAACGCGCTGCCCCGTCTCGGGTTCGACGGGATCACCACTGTCCGCCAGGGCAAGCACTTCGAGCTGGAGGTCGCCGACGACGTCGACGACGCCACGCTCGCGAAGATCGCCGAGACGTTCCTCGCCAACCCGGTCATCGAGGACTGGGTCGTGAGGCGGGTCGAGGCATGAGGATCGGGGTCATCACCTTCCCGGGCACGCTGGACGACGTCGACGCGGAGCGCGCGGTCAGGTACGCGGACGGCGAGGCCGTTCCGCTGTGGCACGCGGACCACGACCTCAAGGGCGTCGACGCGGTCATCGTGCCCGGTGGCTTCTCCTACGGCGACTACCTGCGCTGCGGCGCCATCGCCCGGTTCGCCCCGGTGATGCAGGAGGTCGTCGAGGCCGCGAACAAGGGCATGCCGGTCCTGGGCATCTGCAACGGCTTCCAGATCCTGTGCGAGGCCCACCTGCTGCCCGGCGCGCTCGTGCGCAACTCGAAGCTGCACTTCGTGTGCCGCGACCAGTGGCTGACGGTCGAGAACAACGAGACCGCCTGGACGACCCGGTACGACCGGGGCGCCGAGATCCTGGTCCCGCTGAAGTCCGGCGAGGGCGGCTACCAGGCCGACCAGCGCACCCTGGACGAGCTGGAGGGCGAGGGCCGGGTGGTGTTCCGCTACGCGGGCGGGAACCCGAACGGCTCCCGCAACGGCATCGCGGGCATCACCAGCGCGAACGGGCGGGTCGTCGGCCTCATGCCGCACCCGGAGCACGCGATCGACGCGCTCACCGGCCCGACCGACGACGGCCTGGGCATGTTCCTCTCCCTCGTCGACTCGGTGGTGGGGGCATGACCGCGGAGATCCCCAAGGTCGACACCGTCAAGGACGCGGAGAGCACGCCGGACCAGGAGCAGCCCTACAAGGAGCTGGGCCTGAAGGACGACGAGTACGCCCGCATCAAGGAGATCCTGGGCCGCCGCCCCACGGACGCCGAGCTGGCGATGTACTCGGTGATGTGGAGCGAGCACTGCTCCTACAAGTCGTCCAAGGTGCACCTGAAGTACTTCGGCGAGACCACCACCGACGAGATGCGCGAGAAGATGCTCGCGGGCATCGGCGAGAACGCCGGCGTGGTCGACATCGGCGACGGCTGGGCGATCACCTTCAAGGCCGAGAGCCACAACCACCCGTCGTACGTCGAGCCGTACCAGGGCGCGGCGACGGGCGTGGGCGGCATCGTGCGCGACATCCTCGCGATGGGCGCGCGTCCGCTGGCCGTGATGGACCCGCTGCGCTTCGGCCCGGCCGACGCGCCGGACACCCGCCGCGTGCTGCCCGGGATCGTCGCGGGCGTCGGCGGCTACGGCAACTGCCTGGGCCTGCCGAACATCGGCGGCGAGGTCGTGTTCGACGCGACCTACGCGGGCAACCCGCTGGTCAACGCCCTGTGCGTGGGGGCCATGCGGGTCGAGGACCTGCACCTGGCGCACGCCTCGGGCACCGGCAACAAGGTCGTCCTGTTCGGCGCGCGGACCGGCCTCGACGGCATCGGCGGCGTGTCCGTGCTGGCGTCCGAGACGTTCGACGACACGGCGGGCGCGGGCAAGCGCAAGAAGCTGCCGAGCGTGCAGGTGGGCGACCCGTTCACCGAGAAGGTGCTCATCGAGTGCTGCCTGGAGCTGTTCGCCGAGCGCATCGTCGTCGGCATCCAGGACCTCGGCGGCGCCGGCCTGGCGTGCGCGACGTCCGAGCTGGCCAGCGCCGGTGACGGCGGCATGCACGTGTACCTGGAGCGGGTGCCGCTGCGCGCCACCGGCATGACGCCGGCGGAGATCCTGTCCAGCGAGTCGCAGGAGCGCATGTGCGCGGTCGTGCGGCCCGAGGACCTGGACGCGTTCATGGCGGTCTGCGCCAAGTGGGACGTCATCGCCACGGAGATCGGCGAGGTCACCGAGGGCGACCGGCTCGTCATCACCTGGCACGACGAGGTCGTGCTGGACGTCCCGCCGCGCACGGTCGCGCACGAGGGCCCGGTGTACGAGCGGCCGATCGAGCGCCCGGCCGACCAGGACGCCCTCCAGGCCGACGCCCCGGACCGGCTCCCGAAGCCGGCCGACGGCGAGCTGCTGGAGCTGGTCAAGACCATGGCGGCGTCGCCGAACCTGGCGTCGAAGCGGTGGGTCACCCAGCAGTACGACCGGTACGTGCGCGGCGGCACGGTGCTCGCCCAGCCGTCCGACTCGGGCATGATCCGCATCGACGAGTCGACGCACCGGGGCGTGGCGCTGGCCACCGACTGCAACGGCCGCTACACCAGGCTCGACCCGTACGCGGGCGCGCAGCTGGCGCTGGCCGAGGCGTACCGGAACGTGGCCACGTCCGGCGCCACGCCGGTCGCGGTGACGAACTGCCTGAACTTCGGCTCGCCCGAGGACCCGGGCGTGATGTGGCAGTTCGAGCAGGCCGTGAAGGGGCTGGCGGACGGCTGCGCCGAGCTGGGCATCCCGGTGACCGGCGGCAACGTCAGCTTCTACAACCAGACCGGTTCGACGGCGATCCTGCCGACGCCGGTGGTGGGCGTGCTGGGCGTGATCGACGACGTCCGCCGCCGCATCCCCACGGGGATCGGCGCGGAGGCCGGCGAGACGCTGCTGCTGCTCGGCGAGACGCGCGCGGAGTTCGGCGGCTCGGAGTGGGCGCACGTCGTCCACGGGCACCTGGGCGGCCTGCCGCCGAAGGTGGACCTGGCGCGCGAGAAGCTGCTCGGCGAGGTGCTGGTGGCGGGTTCGCGCGACGGGATGCTGTCCGCCGCGCACGACCTGTCCGACGGCGGCCTGGCGCAGGCGCTGGTCGAGACCTGCCTGATCGGCGAGGTGGGCGCCCGGGTGTTCCTGGAGGGCGACCTGTTCACCGAGCTGTTCAGCGAGTCCACGGCCCGCGTGCTGGTGGCCGTGCCGCGCACCGAGGAGCTGCGGTTCACCGACATGTGCACGGCGCGCGGCCTGCCGTGGCGCAAGGTCGGCGTGGTGGACCCGGAGTCCGGCTCGCTGGAGGTGCAGGGCCTCGGGGCGCTGCCGCTGGACGAGCTGCGCGAGGCGTGGGAGGGCACCCTCCCGGCGCTGTTCGACTGAGGTGACGGCGGGGTCGGCCGGGTGCGGAGCTCCCGGCCGACCCCCTCACCGGCGGGCGGAACGCGTGCCCGTCAGCCGTTGGCCAGCGCCTGCAACCGGTCGTAGGCGCCGTTGAACTGGTTCTGGTCGATGGGCGAGGACGAGTACTGCCAGATCGTGTAGATCGGCCAGGCGTACGGCAGGGTGCCGACCGAGGTCGCGTAGCGCGCCACCCACAGCGGGTTGGTGGAGCTGAAGTCGCCGCCGACGCACTGGTTCCACCAGCTCGTGGACGTGTAGATGACCGGCCAGCGGCCCGTGCGGGCGTGGTAGCGGTCGCTGAACGAGAGGACCCACGACGTCATGCCGGCCTTGCTCAGGCCGTAGCAGGTCGAGCCGTACGGGTTGTACTCCATGTCGAGCGCGCCCGGCAGGGTCTTGCCGTCGCGCGACCAGCCTCCGCCGTTGGCGATGAAGTAGTCGGCCTGCGCCGCGCCACCGGACCGGTCGGGCAGCGCGAAGTGGTACGCGCCCCTGATCATGCCGATGTTGTACGAGCCGTTGTACTGCTGGGCGAAGTACGGGTTGCGGTAGTTGGTGGACTCGGTCGCCTTGACGTAGGCGAACCGCTTGCCCTGGTTCCACCAGTACGCCCAGTCGACGTTGCCCTGGTGGCCGCTGACGTCGATGCCGTAGACGACGGCCTGGGCGCCCGGGTCGGTGTCGATCACGACGCTCCGGCCGTCCCCGCCCTCGTGCTTGCGGATCTGCGAGCCCATGGCGTGGTCGCCGACGGGTGCCGCGTCGGCGGACCTGGCGTCGGAGGTGGTGGGTGCGGCGGTGGCGAGGGCCGAGCCGGACAGGGCCAGGCCGACGACCGCGATCAGGGTCGTGGCGGAGCGGGCGAAGTTCTTCATCGGGACTCCTTGAGCCAGTGCAGGGGGTTGACTCGTTGGGCAGTGTGCCGCTCGTTTAACCAATTCACCAGGGTTCGTGTTAATTGGTCACGAAAACGGAGCAACGCCCGCCGAGCCGCCCCGCGCGCGGGCGGGTCCCGGTCCCGGGAGGAGGGGTGACGCCGGGGGTCGGTGCCGGGGGTCGGTGCCGCGGCGCGGCACCGACCCCCGTGCTGCTTCGTGGTCGTCGGGCACCCGGTCGGGCGGTCGGGGTGCGCGGACGGGTGTGCATCGCCATCGACGCCCCCGTTCGGTCGGCGGTACTGGTACGTACGGCCTAGATCGTCGGGCCATTCGCCCGTTCCCGCATCACGGGAGCCGATCCCGGGGCCCGCTGTCCGGCAGCCGCGACCGGGTGGGCCGCTACCCGTCCAGTCGGCGCAGCTCCTCCGGGGTCAGCCGGACGTGCACGGCGTCGGCCGAGTCGGCGATGCTCGCGGGCCGCGACGCGCCGGGGATCGGCACGACCTGCGGCGCCTTGGCGAGCATCCAGGCCAGGCACGCCTGCTGCGGGCTCACCCCGTGCGCCTCGCCGACCTCGGCGAACGCCGCGAACTTCGCGCCGAGCTGCCCGGCCGAGCCCATGCCGCCGAGCGGGCTCCACGGCAGGAACGCGATGTCCAGCTCCGCGCACAGCTCCAGCTCCGGCTCGCTGGAGCGGAACGCGGGCGAGAACTGGTTCTGCACGCTCGCCAGCCGACCGCCGAGCACGTCGTTCGCCTCGCGGATCTGCGCCGGGTCGAAGTTCGACACGCCCGCGAGCCGGATCTTGCCCTCGTCGAGCAGGTCGGCGAGCGCGCCCACCGACTCGGCGATCGGCACGTCCGGGTCGGGCCGGTGGAACTGGTAGAGGCCGATGGCGTCGACGCCGAGGCGGCGCAGCGACGCCTCGCACGCGGCCTTGAGGTACTCGGGCCGCCCGTCGAGGCCCCAGCCGCCGTCCGGGGTGCGGGTGTGGCCGCCCTTGGTGGCGACCAGGACGCCGTCGACGCCCTTGAGGGCCTCGGCGATCAGCTCCTCGTTGTGCCCGAAGTCGGTGTCGTCGGCCGAGTAGGCGTCGGCCGTGTCGATCAGCGTCACGCCCTTGTCGAGCGCGGTGCGGATCGTGTCGATCGCCCGGTCGCGCTCGGGGCGGCCGGACAGCGACATCGGCATCCCGCCCAGGCCGATGGCGCTGACCTCGACACCTCCGATACGACGAGTCAACATCGTGGACCTTCCTCCGTTGTGCGTCTTCGTGCCGTTGTGGTTCCCCACCAGCGTGGGCCGAACGCAGTGAGCTGTCCAACAGGAGGACCCGGTGCCGTTCAGCAGTACGGGTGATCCATCGTGGAGCTGCGCCGGCTGGAGCACTTCGTCGCGGTGGCCGAGGAGTGCCACTTCACCCGCGCCGCCCGCCGGATACGCGTCGCCCGGGTCGGGGCTGTCCGCGTCGATCCGCGCGCTGCTGGTCGGGGCACGTCGCGCGCTGGGCGCGATCGACGCGGCCCGCGACGCGGTGGCGGCCGTGCGGGACCTGCTGCGCGGCGCGCTGGCCGCGGACGGCGTCCAGTGCCTGCACGCCGTGCACCTGCCCGCCGTGCTGGCCCGGTTCCGCGAGCCGCACCCCCGGCGTGGAGATCCGGCTGCGCCAGGCCGGGGCGGCCGAGCTGGTGGACCCGGTCCGCGCGGGACGGCTCGACCTCGCCTCCGTCACGTCCACCCGGGTGGGTGACGACCTGGAGCTGTCGACCCCGTCCGCCGAACCGCTGGCCCTGGCGTGCGGTTCGGCGGACGGAGTTCGCGCGGCGCCGGTCGGTGCGGCCGGCCGTTCGTGGACCTCAACCCGGACCGGGGCACGCGCGACGAGGTGGACCGCGCCCCGACCACCGCCGGGGTGGACCGGCGGGTCGCGGTCGCGGTCGACGACGTCCACTCGCTGCTCGACTTCGCCGGCTTCGGCCTGGGCGTGGCGCTGGTGCCCCCGGTCGTTCGCGGGCTAGTCGACGCGGGTGGCCTTCGTCGAGGTGGTGGACGCGCCCCCCGTGCGGACGGTCGTGGCCGCCGCCCTCGGCGGGCGCGGCGGCGTCAGTCCTGCTGGACGTGGTCCGGCAGGACGGCGGGTCGCCCGTCGCCGGTAAGCGGCCACCCCTGGGGGGCGACGCGGTACGTGACGTCCGCCAGGGCCTCCAGCGAGCCGATCACCTTCGCCGGTGGCATGGGGCTGACGTGCAGGAACGTGGCGACCTGCGCGCCGGTGACGTCAAGTTCGCGGGCGAAGGCGACGTCCTGGAACGAGATGCCGCCGCAGAACCTGCCGTGCCGGAAGTCCACCCGTCCGTGGAACGCTCCACCGGAGAACAGAGCGGGCTTGGACAGCTCGACCTCCCGGAACTCGGTCATGCCGTAGAACTGGGCGCGCCGGGCGATCAGCCGGCCGAAGCGGCGGCCCGTCAGCCGGAAGTACACGAGGCTCGCCGCCGTCAGGTCCACCTGGTAGGGCGTGTCGTCGGGGTCGTCGCCCCACGGCAGCAGGTCGGTGATCAGCCGCTGCGCGGTCTGCCGCACCACCAGTTCCAGGTCGTGCTCGGCGCTCACCTCCTCCAGGCGCTTCTCGTGCGACAGGCCGGAGTACGCCCGGTCCGGGTCCTCGGGCCTCTTGCCGAACGCCGGGTGGTGGAACGGCCGTCGCAGGTAGGCGCACAGCACGTCCAGCACCGTCTGCTTGTAACGCGGCGCGGCCGAGGCCAGCCCGGCGAGCGCGTGCATCGCACCCAGCCTGACCTGGTCGGCCTCGTTGCCGAGCAGCTCCACGGCGCGCGCGAACCGCTCGTCCGCGACCTTCTCGCTCTCCAGCTCGTGCCGCGCCTCCTCGGTGCGGCGGCGGCGGTCGTTGAGCCACAGCGCGTACAGCGCGACGACCGCGCCGCCCGCCAGGCCGCCGGTCTTGATCGCCTCCGCCTTCGGCTGCTTCGGGTCGACCAGCAGCAGCACGGCGGTGGTGCCCACCGTCACCAGCAGCGCGGCGACCACGCTCACCAGCAGCAACCCGCGACCGCGCACCATCAGCTCCTCACCAGGCCGGTGCCGTCCGGGCGGCGCTCGACCACCCAGCCGTCCGGCAGCGCGTTCTCGTGGTCCAGCGCCACGTACATGCCGATCGTGGCCGCGGCCTGCGACCCGGCCGACCGCAGGTCCACCCCGCCCAGGAACCGGGCGCCGGTGACGTCGACGGGGCGCGCGAACACGGCGTCCGCGAAGCCCACCGGCGCGGTGAACCGCGTGCCCGCGAACTTGTTCGGCCCGAGGAACCGGGTGCGCGCGAAGTCGACCCGGTCGCGGCAGGTGAAGCGGCTGAACCACGCCTTGCCGTGGAAGGTCGTGTCGTGCAGGTACAGCCGGCCCTCGCTGACCGAGTCGGTGAACCACGCGCCGCCGCGGACGACCACGTGGTGGAACGAGTTCGACTCGGCCAGGTGGGCGGCGCGCACGACGAGGTCGCCGACCTGGCGGTGCGAGATGTCGAAGTACTCCAGGTAGGCCCTGGTCAGGTCGAGGTCGTAGCGCCGGGCGTCCGGCTCGTCGTCGCGCGGCAGCAGGTCGGCGACCAGCCGCTGCGCGGTGAGCCGGACCTCCAGCTCGCGCTCGTCGCGCGGCGCGTCCCCCGCGTCGGTGGTGGCGAACGGCCGGCGCAGGTAGGCGCACAGCACGTCGAGGACGGTCTGCCGGTACTCCTCCCGCGACCGCGCCAGGCCCGCGAGGGCGTGCATCGCGCCCACCCGCACCTGCTCGGCCTCGTGGCCCAGCAGCTCGACCGACCGGGCGAACCGCTCGTCGGCGACGCGGGACCGGTCGTGCTCGGCGCGCTGGTCCTCCAGTTGCTGCCGCCGCACCTCGACCGCCTGCCGGTCCTCGTCCGTCCGGCGCCTGCGGTCGTTGAGCCACAGGGCGTAGAGGGCGACGACGGCGCCGCCCGCCAGGCCGCCCGTCTTGATCGCCTCGTGCTTCGGCGCGCCGGGGTCCACCGCGAACAACCAGCCCGCGACCAGCAGGAACGCTCCGATCGACCCGATCAGGGTGGGGACGAGCAGGCTGTGCCTGCCGCGTTGCCGGACGACGAGCAGCACCGCCGCGGCGGCCACCGCGACCGCGCCCACGATCCAGAGGTACCTCACAAGGGGGTCATTCTCCCCGGCGGCGGGACGCGAGGTGATCGATCCGCGAACTCGGCGCAAAGGAGCGGTGTGCCGACTCACCGGGTTGGCCCATGATGTGTGGGTCACCGCAACGGCGGGGAATCGCGGCGTGAGGAGCAGGGGCTTGGAGAGCGTGGAGCGGCCCACCTGGGCGCCCGGGAACATCGACCTGGGTCGCCCCAGCATCGCGCGGGTCTACGACTACTGGCTCGGCGGCGCGCACAACTTCGCCGTCGACCGGGCGGTGGCCGACAAGGTGCTCGCCGACGTGCCGGTGCTCAAGAACGTGATCCTCAACCACCGAGCCTTCCTGCGCCGGGCGGTGCGCCACCTGCTCGCGCAGGGCGTCCGCCAGTTCCTCGACCTGGGCTCCGGCATCCCGACCGTGGGCAACGTGCACGAGATCGCGCAGACCGTGGACCCGTCCGCGCGCGTGGTCTACGTCGACGTGGACCCCGTCGCGGTCGCGCACAGCCGGGCCATCCTGACCGGCAACCCGCTGGTCAGCGTCCTCCGGACCGACGTGCGGGACGTCGACCGCGTGATGCGGTCGCCCGAGGTGGCCCGCCAGTTGGACTTCGACCGGCCGGTCGGCGTGCTCATGGTCGCGCTGCTGCACTTCATGGCGGACGAGGACGACCCGCACGGGGTCGTGGCCGCCTACCGGGACGCCGTGCCGCCGGGGAGCTTCCTCGCCCTCTCGCACGCGGGGTACGAGGAGGGCGAGTGGGACCCGGTGTGGGACGAGGCCAAGAGCACCTACAACCGCGGCGTCAGCGAGATCACCTACCGCTCGAAGCGGGAGGTGGAGGCGTTGTTCGAGGGGTTCGACCTGGTCCCCCCGGGCGTGGAGCGGCTGCCGCTGTGGCGCCCGGAGTCGCCCGACGACGTGCACGGGGGCGCCGACAACTTCATCGGCTTCGGCGCGGTGGGGCGGAAGCCCTGATGGACGCCGGACCGGGGGACGGGGCCGCCGCGGGGGTAACCCCGTCGGGTGAAGCGCCGACGGGTGAAGGCACACCCGACCGTGTTGTCGACTCCGGTCGGCGACCGGCCGTATCCTCTGCGGGTGTGGCGGTAGGCCGGCGGACATGACGGAACAGGTTGACCATCGGGTGGCAGCACCGGGCCGATCGAACCTCGACCCCGCCGTACAGGCCGGGGCGGAGTCGTTCGCGCGGACCTGGGCCACGGCGGTCATCGGCAGCAGCTACGTCCCGATGACCCGGACCGAGGTCGCCGAGCACCTGCAAGCGCTGACCGAGGTCCTGGTGCACGCGCTGCACGCGACCCCGTTCCGCACCGCGCCGGGCTACGAGATCGGCGCGCGGCTGGTCGAGGCGCACTTCACCGGCACCGACACGCTGGGCCGCACGGTCCAGCTGCTCGGCGACGACCTGCTGACCGAGCTGGGCGTCGTGCCCGACGAGCTGGTGCGCTCCCGCCTCGCCGCGCTCCAGGGCGCGCTGGCCGCCGGGTACGCCCGCGCGTTGCGCGAGCGCACGCTCGCCGAGCAGGAGGCGATCCGCGCCGCCGTGCTGGACGCCCGCGACCAGGCCGAGGCGGCGCTGCGCGCGTCCGAGGCCCGGTTCCGCGCGATGTTCACCGAGGCGGCCATCGGCATCGGCATCGCCGACATCGAGGGCCGCATCCTCGACGTGAACCAGGCGTTGCAGGACATGCTGGGCTTCAGCGTCGAGGAGATGCGGCAGTACAACATCCGCGACCTGATGCACCCGGAGGACGGTGGCAGCGTCTGGCGGCTGTACGACCAGCTCACCGCGGGCGAGTGCGACCACTACCGGGCCGAGAAGCGGTTCCGCCGCGCCGACGGCGAGCAGGTGTGGACGCACCTGACGCTGTCGCTGGTGCGCGACGACCACGGCGACCCGCAGTACCAGGTGGCGATGATCGAGGACGTCACCGACCGCCACCTGCTCCAGAACCGCCTGCGCTACCAGGCGCTGCACGACCCGCTGACCGGCCTGCCCAACCGCGCCCTGTTCCTGGAGCGCCTCGGCCGGGTGTTCAACAACCGCGCCCGGCTGCGCGCCGGCCTGTGCTACCTGGACCTCGACGGGTTCAAGGTGATCAACGACAGCCTCGGCCACGACATCGGCGACCAGCTGCTCGTCGAGGTCGGTCGCCGGCTCGACCTGTCGGTGTCCGGCGAGGGCAAGCTGGTGGCCCGGATGGGCGGCGACGAGTTCGTGATCCTGGTGGAGGGCTCGCGGGACACGCAGGACATCGTCGACGTCGCCGACCGCGTGCTGCGCGAGCTGGAGTCGCCGATCCGCATCGGCGGCCACGAGCTGACCGTGTCCGCGTCCATCGGCATCGTCGAGCGCACCCTGTCCGGCACCACCGCGGCCGACCTGATGCGCGACGCCGACATCACGCTGTACTGGGCGAAGGCCGACGGCAAGTCCCGCTGGGCGCTCTACGACCCGGACCGCAACGCCAAGGAGGTCGCCCGCTTCACGCTGTCCGCGACCATGCCCGCGGCGCTGGAGCGCGACGAGTTCTACGTGGACTACCAGCCCCTGGTGCGGCTGGAGGACAGCACGGTCGTCGGCGTGGAAGCCCTCGTGCGCTGGCAGCACCCGGAGTTCGGCCGGCTCGCGCCCGACCGGTTCATCGAGCTGGCCGAGGAGACCGGCCTGATCGTCCCGCTGGGCCGCTGGGTGCTGCGCAAGGCGTGCGAGCAGGCCCGCCGCTGGCTGGACGAGTTCGGCGAGGCCGCGCCGTTCGTGTCGGTGAACCTCGCCGTCCGCCAGTCCCGCGACCCCGAGCTGGTGCGCGACGTCAAGCGCATCCTCGACGAGTGCGCCCTGCCGCCGCACCACCTCCAGCTGGAGCTGACCGAGAGCGCGATCATGGGCACCGCCGACGAGCCGCTGGAGGCGCTGCGCGCGCTGTCGGACATGGGCGTGCGCATCGCCATCGACGACTTCGGCACCGGCTACTCGAACCTCGCCTACCTCAAGCACCTGCCCGTGCACGAGCTGAAGATCGCCGGCTCGTTCATGGAGGGGCTGCGCGCGGCCGACGAGGAGGACGCGGTCGACGCGCAGATCGTCTCCACCCTCGTCCAGTTGGCGCACGCGCTCCAGCTGGGCGTCACGGCGGAGGGCGTGGAGACGCCGGCGCAGGCCAAGCGACTGCACCGGATCGGCTGCGACACCGGCCAGGGCTGGTTCTTCGCCAAGCCGATGAAGCCCGAGGAGATCGACGACCTGCTGCGCCGGTAACCGCCGGGCCGGACCGGTTCAGGCCAGGTCCACGACCACCTTCACGTCGTCCTCGCCCTTCTCGAACGCCTCGGTGAAGCGCTCCAGCGGCACGCGGCGGGTGATCAGGCCGTTCAGCCACGCCGCCGGCGCGTCGGCCAGCGCGTCGGCCGCCGCCCGGTAGTCCGGCAGGCCCGCGTTGACGGTGCCGACCAGCGCCTTGTTGCCCAGCACCACCTCGTCGAACACGTGCGGGTCCAGCGGCACGGGGTCGTGCTCGCCCGCGATGCCCGCCAGCACGGTGACCGAGGCGCGGCGGGCGCACTCCCAGACCAGCGGGGCCACGCCGGTGCACTCGACCGCCACGTCCACGTCGACGCCGACCCGGTCGACGTCGGGGTGGTAGGTGGCGCCCAGGGCGGTGACGAGGTCGGGCTTGCGGCCGTCGGTGACGCGGTCCACCACGTGCACGTCGAGCCCCCGCTGCACGCCGAGCAGCGCGGCGAGCAGGCCGATCGGGCCGGCGCCGGTGATCAGCGCGGTGCGGACCGGCAGGTGGGCGCGCGCGGCGGCGGCCTCGGCCTGCGCCCACGCCTTGGCCACCACGGACGCCGGTTCGGTGAGGACGCCCGCGTCGCCGAGCCCGGCGTCGAGCGCGATCGCGAACTTCGGCGGCACGGTCCAGCGCTGCGCGCCGTAGCCGTCCAGCTCCTTGATGCCGCGCTCGGTGTAGCGGCCGTTGCGGCAGAAGTCCCAGGCGTCCACCGCGCACGCCGGGCACGGCTCGGGGTCGGGCCGCCGCACCACGCCCACCACCAGGTCTCCGGGCGCGAAGTCCGGCGTCGGGCTGCTGATCACCCGGCCGAGCGACTCGTGGAACGGCACCATCCGGTCCCGACCGGGCGGCAGCGTGCCGAAGCCGTCGCGGACGATCTCCACGTCCGTGCCGCACACGCCCGCCAGCAGGCCCTCGACGAGCAGGTCGCCCGCCGCCTCCGGTTCCGGCCGGTCGACGACCCGCGACTCGTCGGGCTCGCCCGGCACGACCTCCGCCGCCCTCACGCGACGCCGCCGCGGTCGCGCTCCTCGCGGGTGTGCCCGCCGAACAGCACGGCCGCGCTGTTGACCAGCGCCAGGTGGCTGAACGCCTGCGGGAAGTTCCCGGTCATCCGCCCCGACGAGGAGTCGTACTCCTCGGCCAGCAGCCCCACGTCGTTCGCCAACCCCACCAAGCGGTCGAACATCGCCTGCGCCTCCTCGCGCCGCCCGGCCAACGCGAGCGCGTCGACGTACCAGAACGAGCACGCCAGGAAGCTTCCCTCGACACCCGCCAGGCCGTCCACTTCGGACTCACCCGGCCCGGTCTCGTACCGGTCCACGAGGTCGCCGCGCTTGAGCACCCGCGCCACCGCCTCCAGCGTGCCGAGCACCCTCGGGTCGTCGCCGGGCAGGAACCCGACGGCCGGGATCAGCAGCGTCGCCGCGTCCAGCTCCGTGCCGCCGTAGTACTGGGTGAACGAGCCCAGCGAGGCGTTCCAGCCCTTGGCCAGCACCTCGTCGCGGACCTCGTCGCGCAGCTCCCGCCACCGGTCCACCGGACCCGGCAGGCCGAACTCCTCGACCGCCCGCACGGCCCGGTCGAACGCCACCCACAGCATCACCCGCGAGTGGGTGAAGTGCCGGTCCGGCCCGCGCACCTCCCACAGCCCCTTGTCGGGCATCTGCCACACCGTCTCCAGGTGCCGCATCATGCCGCGCTGCATGGCCCACGAGTCCGGCGTCTCGCCCAGCCCGCGCTCGCGCGCCAGGTGCAGGGCGTCCATGACCTCGCCGTACACGTCGAGCTGGAGCTGCCGGTACGCGGCGTTGCCGATCCGCACGGGCCGCGCGCCCTGGTACCCGGACAGCCAGTCGACCTCCCACTCGACGAGGTGCCGCTCACCGCCGAGGCCGTACATGATCTGGAGGTCCGCCGGGTCGCCCGCCACGGCGCGCAGCAGCCACTTCCGCCACGCCAGCGCCTCGTCGGTGCAGCCGAAGTTGTCCAGCGCGAGCAGCGTGAACGTGGCGTCGCGCAGCCAGCAGTACCGGTAGTCCCAGTTCCGCCCGCCGCCGAGCGTCTCGGGCAGCGACGTGGTCGGCGCGGCCACGATCCCGCCGGTCGGCGCGTACGACAGGCCCTTCAGCGTGATCAGCGACCGGCGCACGGCGTCCGCGTGCGGCCCGTCGTAGGCGATGCGCGAGGACCAGTCCAGCCAGAACGCCTCGGACCGCGCGACCTCGGCGACCGGGTCGACCGGCGCGGGCGGCTCGTCCGGCGAGTAGGCGAACTCCATCACCCACGACAGCCGCTCGCCGGCGGAGACCGTGAACACGGCCTCGTGGGCGCGCACCCCCGGCACCCGGTACGGCAGGCGGTCGCCGTACAGCGCCACGGCGGACGGCCCGGCGAGCGCGACGACGCACTCCTGCCCGTCCCGCTCGCCGCGCCGCACCCACGGCACCGAGTCGCCGTACGCGAACCGCAGAACCCACCGGAACGTCATCTCGACCTGCCCGGACACGCCCTCCAGCACGCGCACGACACGCGTGTCGGCGTCCCAGTGGTCCTGCTCGGGCGGCATCGTGTCGATCAGCCTGACCACGCCGTCGACCGTCTCGAACACCGTCTCCAGCACGAGGCTGCCGTCGCGGTAGGACCGCGTCACCGACCGGACCTCGCCCGTCGGCGTGATCCGCCAGTGGCCGTCGTCCTCCGTGCCCAGCAGCCGCGAGAAGCACGACGGCGAGTCGAACCGCGGCATGCACAACCAGTCGATCGACCCGTCGCGCCCCACCAGGGCGGCGGTCCGCAGGTCCGACAGCAGCGCGTAGTCCTCGATCAGCCCAGGTCCCGTGTCCGTCACGCCGCCGAGGTTACGGTCACCCGTTTGAGCGCGCTCGGTGCTGCGCACCCCACCCCCATGACCCCGTTAGGCGTGACGCCGACGATCGCGGCGCTGCTGGCCACCGCGCTGACCGTCCCCGGTCCACCGGCCACCTACGCGCCGGCCGACAAAGTGGGCTTCGGCACGGCCCGCCAGGCCGGGAGCCCGGTGTGGTTCACCCTCGGCCGCACGGGCCTCACCGAGGTCTTCTACCCCGACCTGAGCACGCCGGCGACGCGCGACCTGAAGCTGGTGGTCGATGGGCGGGAGGCGGCCGACCCGCGCACCGAACCCGTCGGCAGGCTGCGCTTCCGGCAGGTCTTCCGGGGCGAGGGGTGGCGGGCGTCGTTCACCTGGACCACCGACCCGGGCCGCGCCGCGGTGCTGGCGGACGTGGAGCTGCACGCCGACCGGCCCGTCACCGCGCAGGTCGTGTTCGACCCGAACCTGTCGCGCGACGGCGACGACGACTCGGCCGTGGACCAGCCGGACGCGCTGGTCGCCCGGGACGACCACGCCGCCGGCGCCCTGGTGTCCGACGAGGGCATCACCCCGCGCGGGTCCACCACCGGCAACGTCATCCAGACCGGCGACCTGCGCGTCGACGGCGTCCGCGACCGGCGCACCACCCTGTCCCTGGGGTTCGGGACCACGCCGCGGGAGGCGCTGGGCACCGCCCGGTCGTCGCTGGCGGAGGGCTTCGCCCGGCACGCCCGCCGCTACGACCGGGGCTGGGAGGACTACCTCGGGTCCCTGGCGCGGCCGAGGTCCGCCGACCGCGCGCTCTACGACACGTCGGTGCTCGTGCTCGCCGCCACCGAGGACAAGCGCAACCCCGGCGCGTTCGTCGCCTCCCCCGGCTTCCCGTGGGCGTTCGGCTTCGACCGGGGGATCGCGCCCGAGTTCGGCTCCTACGCGCTGGTCTGGCCGCGCGACCAGTACCAGGTGGCGAGCGCGCTGCTCGCCGCCGGCGACCGCGCCGCCGCCGACCGCGCCCTCGACTTCATGCTGCGGGTCCAGCAGCAGCCCGACGGCCACCTCCCGCAGAACACCCGCGTCACCGGCGAGCCCTACTGGACGAACGTCCAGCAGGACGAGCAGGCCGCGCCGATGCTGCTGGCCCACCTGCTCGGCCGCACCGACCGGTCCACACTGGACGGACTCGTGAGGGCGGCGGAGTTCATGGTGTCCCAACCGGACGCCCCGTTCACGCAGCAGGAGCGCTGGGAGAACCAGAGCGGCTACTCGCCCGGCACGATCGCCGCCGAGATCGCCGGCCTGGTGTGCCTGGCCGACCTGCTCCGGCGGGCGGGCGACCCGCGTGCCGCGCGGTACCTCGGCATCGCCGACGAGTGGGAGCGCCGCGTGGAGGAGTGGACGGTGACGCGCACCGGGCCGTTCTCCGCGAAGCCCTACTACCTGCGGCTCACCAAGGACGGCGAGCCCGACGCGGGCACCACCTACAACCCCGGCGACAACCACCCGGTGGAGATCGACCAGCGGGCCGCCGTGGACCCGAGCTTCCTCGAACTGGTGCGCCTCGGCGTCCGCCCGCACGACGACCCGGTCGTGCGCAACACCGTGCGGGTCGTCGACGAGCAGCTGAAGGTGGGCCGCTTCTGGCACCGCTACAACGGTGACGGGTACGGCGAGCGCGCCGACGGCGGCCCGTGGAACATCCATTCGGACGGCACCCGCACGTACGGCCGCACGTGGCCGATCTTCGCGGGCGAGCGCGGCGAGTACGAGCTGCTCGCGGGCGACCACCGCGCGGCCCGGGGCCGCCTCGCCGACATGGCCACCGCCGCCAACGCCGGCCGGATGCTGCCCGAGCAGGTGTGGCGCGGGCGCGGGACGACGTCGGCCACACCGCTGGCCTGGACGCACGCCCAGTACGTGCGGCTGGCGTGGTCGATCGACGCGGGCGCGCCGGTCGAGCGGCCGGCCGTCGTGGCGTGCCGCTACGCGGGCTGCCGCTGAGCGGGACCGGCGGGAGTGGACCTCGTGGGTGACGCCGATCCGCTACGTTCGGCCCATGCGCCGTGTCGTGCCGCTGCTCGCCGCCCTGGCCCTGCTCACGGGCTGCTCCGAGACCACGGGCGGTTCCGGGACCGCCGGCGGCCCCACCCCGACGAGCGCGTCGGGCTCGACCGCCCCGACCTCGGCCGCCCCGACCTCCGGGTCGAGCGCCGGGAAGCCCGCCGACCGGCCGAAGGCGATCGACCTCGGGAAGTCCGACCCGTGCGCGCTGCTGACCGAGGCGCAGCGCGCCGCGTTCGGCCTCGACCGCCCGCCGCGGGCGAGCACGTCCACCGTCTACCAGTCGCCGACCTGCGACTTCCTGCGCGGGGACCGGAAGTACGGCGTGCGCGTCACCGCCGTCACGACCACCGGCATCGCCTGGTACACCGACGGCAGCTTCGACGTGGAGGCGCAGGAGCTCCAGGTCGCGGGCTTCCCCGCCGTGCTCGGCAGCTCGCCGGAGGACCCCCAGACCTGCTACCTGGGGGTGGACGTCTCCGACGGGCAGATGGCCGACGTCCAGGTCGCCGGCTTCGAGGGCACGCCCCAGGAGGAGCTGTGCCGGCTCGCGCCGCAGGTCGCCGGGGCCGTCGTCGAGACGCTCGTGAACGGGTAGGACTACTCCCTCCGGAGGCGGAACCGCGTACCGGCGTCACGCATCAGAGCTAGAGTCGTCCCGAATGCACACGGTGGGGTGTGTGCGGCACTGAGGAGGGTGAGTCGTGTTCATCGCGGATGGTGGTGGCGGGGGTTCGACGCAGTCGCTCCCGGACTACAGCGGGACGCAGCAGAAGCTGAGCATCCAGCCCTCGGCGATCCCGGAAGCCCGCAAGGTGTTCACGGACGCGCTGGACCGCCTCGACGCCCAGTTGCAGGACGCCAAGCCGGCGCTGCGCGCGCGTCGCTGGGCAGGCGACCCGGTGAGCCAGGAGACGGCGGACAAGTTCAACCAGGACACCTTCGAGGCGGGCGACTCGGCCGCGCTGACCGCGATCCTGGCCTACCGCGAGCAGCTGCGGGGCGTCGTGGACCAGCTGACCGCCATCGAGGCCGACTACCGCCGCGTCGAGGGCGACAACACCGCGTCCTGGGGACGCGTCGAGAACCAGTGAACACCGTGACCAACGCACCCGAGGGGAGCGAGCACCATGGGTGACCACCGCTGGCGCGGTTACGCGCACCCCGAGCTGTACAACATGATCAACTCCGGTCCGGGCGTGGCGGCCTCCCGTCCCATCGAGGACAAGTGGAAGGCGCTGTCCGAGGCGCTCGGCGAGATCGACACGTCGATCCACCAGGGCCTGGAGAAGCTCGGCGCGAGCTGGGAGGGCTCCAGCGCGACCGAGACCCGGGCGGCCCTGTCGCCGCTGGGCGAGTGGGCCACCGACGCGCAGCGCGGCTCCGACGTGATGAAGACGTCCGCGCAGCTCCAGGGCGAGTACATCGCGGACGCCCGCAAGGAGATGCCGGAGCCCGTCCCGGTGACCACCGAGGCCCCGTCCACCGGGGACAAGCTCCTCGGCGCGCTGACCGGCCCGATCGGGATGATGCACGTCATCCAGCAGCAGCAGGACCACGAGCGGCAGGAAGCGGCGCAGGACAACGCCGAGGCCAAGGCCGTCGAGGTGATGAACAACTACCAGTCCAACAGCGAGTGGAACAGCGGCTCGCTGGGCGAGTTCGTGCCGCCGCCGAAGGTCGTCATCGACACGCCGCCGCCGGCGGGCGCGGGCGAGTTCAACAGCTCCAGCGCCGGGTACCGCAGCACGCCGACGTGGACGCCGCCCGAGCAGGGCGGCGGCACCACGCACGCGTCGTGGGCGCCGCCGTCGACCGGCACGCCCGTCGCGCCGGTCAACCCGGTTCCGGGCCAGCCGCCCACGGGCGGCACCACCAACCCGTCCTGGGCGAACCCGACGCCGAACCCCGTGCCGACGCCGCCGCCGTCGCTGCCCACCCCGCCGCCCGGCGCCAAGCCGCCCGTCGGCGGCCCGTTCCCGCCCGGCTGGACCCCGCCGAAGCCGCCCGGCAACGGTGTTCCGGTCCCGCCCAAGGGGCCCGGTGGCCCCGGCGGTCCGGGTGTCCGGCCCGGCCTGCCGCCCACGGGCGGTCGCCCCGGCCTGCCCGGTCCCGGCGTTCCCGGTGGTCCCGGCGGCGGTCCGCGCGGTGGCATGCCCGGCGGCCCCGGCCAGTTCCGCGGCATGCCCGGCGGCCCCGGCGGGATGCCCGGTGTCCCGGGCGGCCCCGGCGGGATGCCCGGCGGTCCCCACGGGCCCGGCGCGGCCGGTCGCCCCGGTGGTCCGGGCATGCCCGGCGGCTTCGGCCCCGGCGGCCCCGGCGGTCCGGCGGGCGGTCGTCCCGGTGCGCCCGGCGCTCCCGGCGCGGGTGGTCGTGGCGCCGGTGTGGCCGGTGGCATGGTCGGCGGGCAGGGCGCCAACGGCGAGGACGACATCGAGCACAAGGCAGCCGACTACCTGGTCGAGACGAACGACGTGTTCGGCGACGACCGGCTCGTCGCGCCGCCCGTGATCGGGGAAGTGCCCCAGCAGTAGCGTGGTGGTCGAGGTGCACGGGCCCGCGCCGTCCACGGCGCGGGCCCGTGCCCGACTTCGAGGACGGGGATCGCGGTGACCTTTTTCGGGGGGTCGGCGGAGCGGGAGCCGATCACGCTCTCCGCCGAGGAGTTCGACGTGCTCTGGGAGCGCCTGGACCTGGGGCAGATGCCACTGGTCGTCAAGGTGCCCTCGCCGGGGAAGACGCACGCGGAGCGGGCCGACCTGGAGCGGCGCGCGTGGGACGGCCTCGCCGCGCGGGGCCTCGGCGGACCTCGGGGCCTGGCCCCGGAACTGGACTACCTGCTGCGGCTGCTCTCCCGCCCGGAGCGCGAGGTCGACGGCCGGGTGTGGATCGGCAGGAGCGTGCGCCTGCTGGCCGCGGCGAACGGCGACCACGGCGTGCTGGCCACGCTGACCGACTCGCGGCTCACCCTGCGGCACGCCGCGGGTTCCGGCCTGCCGGCCGCCGTGCTGGGCGCGCTGCCCGCGCACCCCGCCGGGTCCGGCCACTCGGTCACCATGCCCAGCGCCGACCTCGAAGCGGCCGTGAAGAAGTCCGACGGCTCGCCCAAGTCGCTGGAGAACTCGCTGCGCGAGCACGGCGTGCGCCAGGAGGACGCGACGACCCTGGTGAAGATGTTCACCGGTCTCGTGCACACCGGGAACTTCGGCGCGGCGGCCCGGGACAAGTACGGCAAGCGCTGCCGGCCCGACCGCGTGGTCGCGTTCTTCGACACCGAGGACGGCCGCTACCTCCAGCAGCGGCGGGCGTCCAACGGGTCCGAGCCGTGGTCGACGTTCACCCCCACCGACTCGCGCCGGCTCGTGCACCAGGTGGAGGAGCTGCTCGGGGAAGCCGTGCGGGCCGCGAAGCAGCCCTGACCCCCGGCGCTAGCCTGGGCGGCGTGCCGTCCAAGCCCGTAGACCCCCACGAGGTGCGCGCCGCGGTGGAAGCCGTGCTGCCCTGGCTGACCGGCGAGGCCGATCCGCCGGCCCGCCCGGAGTTGGCCGCCGCGGTGCGCCTCACCCTGCGGACCCTGGAGCGCGCCGCCCCGGGCCGCAGCGTGGAGGTTCGCGTGCCCCCGTTCGCCGCCGTGCAGTGCGTGGAGGGGCCCCGGCACACCCGCGGCACCCCGCCCAACGTGGTCGAGACCGACCCCCGGACCTGGCTGGAACTGGCCGTGGGCCGTCTGTCCTGGGTGGACGCGCTCGCCGGCGCGAAGGTCAACGCCTCCGGCAGCAGGGCAGACCTCTCGAACCTCCTCCCGCTGCTGCGCTTCTAGCTAAGCTCGGTCGGGTGAAGGCGCTGAAGGCGTGTGTCGCCGTCCTCGCGGTGGGTTCCCTGCTCGTCGGCTGCGGCAGCGAGTGGGAGGACGACGTCCGGTTCAAGGTCGCCCGCGTCACCCCCGAGACGCAGGTGACCCCCGGCACCACGACCGGCCCGCGCCTGATCCTGGAGATCGACCAGGAGAAGCCGGATTCCGTCACCGAGATCTCCACCGAGTCCGTGGCCGCCGACCAGGCCCCCGAGGGGGCCGCGGTCGGCGACGTGCTGGTGTGCAAGGTGCGGCAGTGGGACGACAACAGCCTCGACGGCGTCGGTCTCACCACCGACGTCGGTCCCTGCCGCGCCGCCTAGAACCACGAACCGACGGTCTTGTCCCACGCGCTGCCGACGCCCTCGACGGCGTCGCGCCCGAACTCGACCACGTCGCCGACCCCGCCGACCACCACGTCGAGACCGTCGCTGACGATCTCCTTGCCGGTGTCGAGCAGACCGGTGCCCGCCTCGGACCAGTTGCCGTTCCAGGCCTCGCGGCCGGCGTTGTAGAGGCCGGTCCCGGCGTCCCCGACCAGGTCCGCCGCACCCGCCACCGTGCCGCTGACCACGTCCACCACCGGTCCGACGACCGGGATGTGCGAACCGGGCAGCGAGGGGCCGAGCGGGTCGTCGTACCACTTCTGCCCGGTCACCGAGCCGCCGTCGCCGGTCGCGATGCGCGCCAGGTTCTGCACCGACTCGGTGCCCCTGTCGTAGTAGGCCGAGTGCGCGTGGCCGATCATCGACGAGTCGGCCGTGCCGAACACCTTCGCGCCGAACCGGTCGTCGTACGGGCCGACCGACGACCCGTCCTCGGTGAACCAGCTGTTGCTGGTGCCCTGGACCACCGGGTCGTGCTCGGTCGCGCCCACGTACACGTGGCCGGGGCCCACCGAGAGCTGGTCGACGTTCGACGCGCCGACACCCGGCGAGCCGATGAACGCGATGTCGTCGGCGGCCAGGCCGTTCATGCCCGCGTAGCCGACGGTCGTGGAGCCGTAGGAGTGGCCGATCACCGTCAGGTGCTGGCGGTTGCCCGCCGCCTCGGCGGCGGCCCGGTAGCCGTTCACGTCGGCGACCAGGTTCGCGCCGCCCTCGCGCGCCTGCGCGGGGTTGTCGACCTCGCCGATCGCCCAGCCCGGCGCGTCGTAGCCGAGCCACTGGATCGTGGCGTTGCCGTTCGGCCCCATCTGCTCGCGCAGGTTGGCGGCCTGGTCCAGGCCGAAGCTGCCCATGTCCGACCCCGTGCCCGGGACGCACACGGCCAGGTTGCCCGCGGTGTCCGGGTCGCCGAACGCGACCGCGATGCCGCCGTCGCCGCGCGGGCCGTACGGGTCGTAGGCGAGGACGCGGACGTCGCTCTCCTGCCAGCCCTTCTTCCCGGCGATGTCGATCGCCTGGGCGAGGCTGCCCTGGGCCTTCTGCGCGTTCTCGGCCTTGGTCGACGCCTCCTGCCACTGGTCGCGCAGGGAGGCGTACCGCGGGTCGTTGAGCAGCCTGGTCATGTCGCCGGAGTCGTCCGGGTCGAGGCCCAGCTCCCGCGCCCGCTCCCGCATCTGCGCGTCGAGCTGGTCGCGCTGCGCCCCGAACCTCTGGACGTCGTCGTCGATGCGCATCCGGTTGGCCTGGTCCAGGACACCGGACGGGAGGCCGCGGAGCTGTCCCAGCTCCTGGAACCTCGTCCGCAGCAGCTCGTCCTGCTGCTCCTTGGTCAGCGACTTCCACCAGGCCGCGACCTGCTTCGGGTCGGTCCCCGGCCCCGGCACGGCGGCCGTGGTGCGCATGGTCGCGACGGCGGTGCCCCAGCCCGCGTCCCTGCCCGCCGTCTCCTCGAACCCCGGGCGGACCTTGGCCAGCGCGCCCGCGTAACTGCGCAGGACGTTCTCGTAGCCGGACTTGACGTTGTCGAGCTGCGCGTTGACCCGGTTGGCCAGGTCCCGGGTCTGCGCCTCGTCCAGGGCGGGCGAGCGGCCGCGCCAGAAGTCGATCAGCTGGTCGGCGCTGCCGCGCATCTGGGCGTACGCGCGCGACGCGGCCTGCACGATGTCCGAACCGGCGGCGAGGCGCTCGCCCGCGACGGCCGCGGCCTTCGTGGACAGCTCGGCCCGTGCGCGGAACCGGTCGGCGGAGCCGCCCTGCCACGTCGAGCCGGCCGTGGAACCGCCCGCCGTCACGGAGTCGCCCGCGCGGCCGACCGCGCTGCGCGCGCCGGTGATGGGGTCGGCCGCCGCGGCGACGCGCCCGGCGTCACCGCTCGCCAGCCGCCCGTACAGGACCTCGGGGTCGGTGTAGCTCACGCCATGCCCCCTTCGATACCGCGGAACGAGGCGTTCGAATCGTCGTCCGCGCGCTGGTAGGAGTCGGCGTTCTCGTTGAGGCCGTCGCCCGCGTCGCGGTACCAGGCGCTGCCCCGGCGCAGGTCGTCCGACTGCTCGCCGGCCCACCTGGCCAGCGCGTCCACGAACTCGGCGGCGGCGGGCACCTGGCCCAGCGCGTCCGCCTCCAGCCTGAGCATGGAGATCAGCTCAGCACCGTCGCCCGTCGCGTCCGCACCCTCGTGGAACTGCTTGGACGCCGCGCGCAACGTCTCCGGTTGCACACCGAACACGGTTCCCCACCCTTCGTGCCGCCGGCCGCTGGAAGTGCGACGCACCGTCATCTTCGCCGGTTCCCGCCGAGCAGGGGGCCAGGCGGGTGAATCCGGAACCCGCGTGTCTCCCCCAGGTGGAATCACTCGATCGTGATCTTGCCCATGTCGAACATTCGTTCGACGATAGGAATATGACCCGACCCAAGCACCGCCGCGCCACCTCCTTCCGCACGTTCCACCTGGAAATGCGCTTCCTGTTGGCACACGCCTTCTACCTGCTGTGTCCGTCGCCAGGAGGTCGGCATCGAGCGCCGTCGCGCCCGGTTCTGCTCGGCCGAGCGTTGCGTGTGCGCATCACCCGATTGGCTCTGTTCGTCGCCCCGAACCGAAGGCGACCCGCGCACCGGCCGGCGCTGGCGTGGTCGGGAGGTCGGACCGTGGGAGCCGGCTAACGGCTACGCGAGCCCGCAGCTCTCCCGACCCGCTTGGCGCTGTCGAGGCGGCCGTGGCCCAGCGCGCCCGCACCCTGCGCGGTCCTCGATTCCCTCCGTTGGCCAGGGTCGTCACCGGACGTCGTCACGTCCGGTCCGCTCTGTCCGGCGTTGTGTGCACACAACGCCCAGTCGGCCCGGTCCTGCTGCGCGATCCGTCCTCTTCGCGTCGTTCCCCTCCGCATCGACATGAATGTGCGGCTTCGGGCGCGGGCGGTCCGGGTGGTGCGGCACGATTGGCCCACCGAACGACCGGCCTACCGACGACAGCGGCGGGCGACGGCAAGCGGCGAGACAGAGGCGGGGAGGCGGGACGTGCCCGGAGGTTGGACCACCCAGCGGTGGACCGAGGTGTTCACCGAGCAGGCGGCGATGTTCCGAGCGGCGGTCGGCAAGGCCGACCCCGCCGCCGCGGTGCCCAGCTGCCCCGGCTGGACGTTCACGGACCTGACCCTGCACGTCGGGCGATTCCTGGAGACGTCCCTGGAGTACCTGCGCACCGGGAGCACCGTGCAGCTGCGGCTGCCCCCGCCGCCCGCCGGGGTGGCGCCGCTGGAGTACCTCGACGCGCAGCTGGCGAAGGCCGCCGAGCTGCTGCCGGCGACCCCCGGCAACCGGACCGCCTGGACGTTCTCGCCCGCCGCACCCGACCTGGCCTGGGTGTGGCACCGGCGGATCGCCCACAAGATCGACCTGCGCCGCTGGGACGCGCAGGCCGCACTGCGCGAACTGGTCGTGGGCGACGCCGACTTCGCGGTGGACGGCATCGACGAGGTGCTGACCACCCTGCTCGCCGCGAAGTACTCGACCGACGTGCCGCCGACCGCCAAGGGCACCGCCCTGGTGCAGCTCACCGATGTTCCCGAGGCGTGGGTGGTGACGTTTACACCGGGCCTGGTGCCGGAGGTGCGCGCGGCGTGGCCGGGGGAGGAGACCGACCTCAGGATCACGGGTGAAGCGCAGCTCGTGCACTACGGGCTGTGGGGCCGGTTGCCGGTCAAGCGCACCGGAGAGGAGCAGATCTGGTTCGCCCTCAAGATGGATTGAGGGTGCGTTTCATCACGTCACCGGGGTCCTGACGGGCCTGGATGGGCCGCCGTTCGCCGTACACTCGGTCGTGCAGCCCGACCTCGTCGCTAGGGAGCACTCGGTGGTCACCGACCAGTCCGCAACCGGCCGCACCGACCACGAAGCACAGGAAGAGCGCGAACCCCGCGAGGAATGCGGTGTGTTCGGCGTCTGGGCTCCTGGCGAAGAGGTCGCGAAGATGACCTACTACGGCCTGTACGCCCTCCAGCACCGAGGCCAGGAAGCGGCCGGCATCTCGGTCGGCGACGGCAGCCAGGTGGTCGTCTTCAAGGACCTCGGGCTGGTCAGCCAGGTGTTCGACGAGCAGGTGCTGTCCAGCCTGCGCGGCCACGTCGCCGTCGGCCACTGCCGCTACTCGACCACCGGCTCCACCACGTGGGAGAACGCGCAGCCGACGTTCCGCACCACGGCCACCGGCTCCGGCCTGTCGCTCGGCCACAACGGCAACCTCGTGAACACCGCCGAGCTGCTGGTCAAGGCCCGCGAAGCCGGCGTCGACACCAAGCACGGCGCGACCACCGACTCGGACCTCGTGTGCGGCCTGCTCGCCGCCCACGCCGCCGACATCGGCATCGAGCAGGCGGCCCTGGAGCTGCTGCCGACGCTGCGCGGCGCGTTCTGCCTGACGTTCTCCGACGAGTCGACGCTGTACGCGGCCCGCGACCCGCAGGGCGTGCGCCCGCTGGTGCTCGGCCGGCTCGAACGCGGCTGGGTCGTGGCGAGCGAGACGGCGGCGCTGGACATCGTGGGCGCGTCGTTCGTCCGCGAGGTCGAGCCGGGCGAGCTGATCGCGATCGACGAGAACGGCCTGCGGTCCAGCCGGTTCGCCAACCCCGAGCCCAAGGGCTGCATCTTCGAGTACGTCTACCTGGCCCGCCCGGACACCACGATCGCCGGCCGCTCGGTGCACGCCACGCGCGTCGAGATCGGCCGCCGCCTCGCGCTGGAGCACCCGGTCGAGGCCGACCTGGTCATCCCGGTGCCCGAGTCCGGCACCCCCGCCGCGATCGGCTACGCCCAGGCCAGCGGCATCCCGTACGGCTCGGGCCTGGTGAAGAACGCCTACGTAGGCCGCACGTTCATCCAGCCGTCGCAGACGATCCGCCAGCTCGGCATCCGGCTGAAGCTGAACCCGCTGCGCGACGTGATCCGCGGCAAGCGCCTGGTCGTCGTCGACGACTCGATCGTGCGCGGCAACACGCAGCGCGCGCTGGTCCGCATGCTCCGCGAGGCCGGCGCGCTGGAGGTGCACGTCCGGATCGCGTCGCCGCCCGTGAAGTGGCCGTGCTTCTACGGCATCGACTTCGCCTCGCGCGCCGAGCTGATCGCCAACGGCCTCGACAACGACGGCATCCGCCGGTCGGTCGGCGCCGACAGCCTCGGCTACGTGTCGCTGGAGCAGCTGATCGCCGCCAGCGAGCAGCCGAAGACCCGGCTGTGCACGGCGTGCTTCGACGGCGACTACCCGATCCCGCTGCCCGAGGACGCGCTGATCGGCAAGCACCTCCTGGAGGGCATCCGCGGTGTCTCGGGCTCGGCCACTCCCGTTCTGACGAACGGGTACGGTGCCGAGGACGCCCTGCGCCGGCCCTGACCGGGTCCGACCGGGCCGACGACCAGCCGACGACCAGCCCACGAGCCGACCGCGGACGTCGCCACGCCGACCCCGCGACACCATGGAGCACAGAGAAGTGACGGACAGCGCCAAGGCGACCTACGCCGCAGCTGGGGTAAGCATCGAAGCCGGCGACGAGGCGGTGGAGAAGCTCAAGCCGTGGGCGGCGAAGGCGCAGCGTCCCGAGGTGCTCGGCGGCATCGGCGGCTTCGCGGGCCTCTTCCAGCTGAAGCTCGACCGCTGGAAGGAGCCGGTGCTCGCCTCCTCGACCGACGGCGTCGGCACGAAGATCGCCGTCGCGCAGGCCATGGACAAGCACAACACGATCGGCATCGACCTGGTCGCGATGGTCGTGGACGACCTCGTGGTGTGCGGCGCCGAACCGCTGTTCATGCAGGACTACATCGCCATCGGCCAGGTCGTGCCGGACAAGATCGCGGCGCTGGTCGAGGGCATCGCGGCGGGCTGCGTGCAGGCCGGGTGCGCCCTGCTGGGCGGCGAGACCGCCGAGCACCCGGGCCTGATGGGCGCGAACGACTACGACATCTCCGGCACGGGCGTCGGCGTGGTCGAGGCGTCGGCGATGCTCGGCCCCGACCGCGTGCGCGCCGGTGACGTCGTGATCGCCATGGGCTCGTCCGGCCTCCACTCCAACGGGTACTCCCTGGCGCGGCACGTGCTGCTGGAGATCGGCCGCATGCCGCTGGAGGGCCACGTCGAGGAGTTCGGCCGCACCCTGGGCGAGGAGATGCTGGAGCCGACCCGCATCTACGCCAAGGACTGCCTGGCCCTGGTCGCCGAGACCGAGGTCCGCACGTTCGCCCACGTCACCGGCGGTGGCCTGGCCGCCAACCTGGCCCGGGTCCTGCCGGAGGGCCTGCGCGCCCACCTGAACCGGAACACCTGGACGCCCGCCCCGGTCTTCGCCCTCATCGCCCAGCGCGGTCGCGTCGAGCGCGAGGAGATGGAGAAGACCTTCAACATGGGCATCGGCATGGTGGCGGTCGTCGCCCCCGAGGACGTCGACCGCGCGCTGGCCGTCCTGACCGCCCGCCACGTGCCCGCCTGGGTGCTGGGCGACGTGGTCCGCGCCGAGGGCGACGAGCCCCGGGCTTCCCTGGTCGGCGACCACCCGCGGTTCTGAACGCGCTCGACCTGCGGCGACAGCGCAACCGGTCTCACGATCGGGTGAACAACGGCCCGAACACGTACGGAAACGCCGTTACCGCCATCGGTTGAAGTGAGAACGGAACGCCGCCAACCCACCCGTGCCGGGGCACCCGGGAATCCCCTGCTCGGCCTGGACGAGCCGGTAAACCGGGCGACCCGGCCCCGGTCGACCTCCTAACCTGGACGCATGCCCGAGGACCTGGTCGTGACGCGGACGCTGGTGGTGCCGGCGGTCGAGTTGAGCGAGCGGTTCTCGCGCTCCTCCGGCCCCGGCGGCCAGGGCGTGAACACGGCGGACAGCCGGGTCGAGCTGTCGTTCGACCTGGCGTCGTCGCCGTCGGTGCCCGACCGGCTCAAGGACCGCATGCTCGGCCGGTTGGGGAAACGCCTGGTGGACGGCGTGCTCACGGTGGTCGCCGGCGAGCACCGGGCGCAGTTGCAGAACCGGGCGGCGGCGCGGGAGCGGCTCGCGCGCATCCTGCGCGACGCCGCCGCCGCGCCGCCCCCGGCGCGCCGGGCGACCAAGCCGACGAGGGGGTCGCAGGAGCGCCGGATCGCGGAGAAGAAGCGGCGGGCGCAGACCAAGCAGGGACGCGGGCGCGGCGGCAACTGGGACTGACCGCCGGACCGGCTGACCGCCGGACCGGCTGACGAAAGCACCCCCGGTGATCCGCGAGAGGCACGCCGCAAGCGTTTGCGGCGACCGAAGGGCGGCGCCCGCCCCCGACGTCCGCCCCCGACGTCCGCCCCCGACGTCCGCCCCCGACGCCCGACCTCGCCACCGGGTCACGGCGGGGGCGCGGTGGTCGAGCGGACGACGAGGGACGGGTGCAGCAGGTGCCGCACCGGTTCCTCCCGCTCGCCCCGCACCCGCTGGAGCAGCGCCTCGGCCGCGAGCCGGCCGAACTCGTTGCGCGGCTGGTCGACCGTCGTCAGCGACACGTGCCGCAGCGCGGCCAGCGACGTGTTGTCGTAGCCGACCACCGACACGTCCCGGGGCACCCGCAACCCGGCCTCCTCCAGCGCGGAGATCGCGCCGACCGCGTTGAGGTCGTTGCACGCCACGATCGCGGTGGGCGGGTCGGCCAGCAGTCCCCGCACCGCCCGCGCGCCCGCCGCGTCGGTGTACTCGCTGGTCACCACCCTCGGCGGCAGGCCGTGCGCCGCCATCGCCGCCAGGTAGCCGCGCCGCCGCGGTGACGCCTGGGTGCCCTCGCCGCCGTCCAGGTGCGCGATCGCGCGGTGCCCCAGCGACACCAGGTGGTCCACGGCCAACGCGATGCCGCGCCGGCCGTCGTCGTTCACGGTGTCCACGGTGGCCAGCCGGGACGAGCGGGCGACGAGCACCACCGGCGCCTGGTCCGCGGCCCGGCCCAGGTCGGCCGACGGCACCACCGGCGACAGCAGCGCCAGGCCCGCCGGCCGGAACGACAGCAGGCTGTCCAGCGCGCGCCGCTCCCGCGCCGGGCTGCGGCCACCGGTGTTGATGATCAGGTCGAAACCGCGGTCCCGGGCCACCTCGTCCAGGCCGTCCACCACCTCCGCGAAGAACGGGTTGTGCAGGTCGGACACCATCACGCCGAGCACGTGCGAGGTGCGGCTGGCCAGCGAGCGGGCCATGGCGTGCGGCGAGTAGCCCAGCTCCCGGGCCGCCCGGAGCACCGCCGCGCGACGTTGGTCGCTCACCCTCGGTGAGCCTCGCATGACGAGCGAGACCAGCGCGCGGGACACCCCGGCACGGGCGGCGACGTCCTCCATGGTGGGTCTTGCCACGGGTGCCTCCTCGGCGCCGTGCCTGCCGGGGGAAACACGGCCTTGACACCAGTGTGACGCACGCTACAGCATGGGGGCGCTCCAGCCATTAGAGCGCTCTAACGGTAGATCGCGTCTACCAGGACGGAGAGCATCGGGATGCGGATCGGAGTTGCCGGAGTCGGACGGATCGGCACCATGCACGCCACGAACCTGGCCACCCTCGACGACGTCCACGAGGTGCTGCTGTTCGACCCCGTCCCCGGCCGCGCGGCCCGCGCCTCGGCGCTCCTGCCCGGCACCCGGAGCGTGGACGACCTCGACGCGCTGTTGACCCTGAGTGAGGGCGTCCTGTTGGCGACGCCCACCACCACGCACCCGGCGCTGCTGCGCGCGGCCCTCGCGGCGGGCGTGCCCGCCCTGTGCGAGAAGCCCATCGCGAGCGACCTCGACGAGATGGCCGCGCTGGTCGCCGACGTGGAGGCGTCCGGGGTGGAGGTGCTGGTCGGCTTCCAGCGCCGCTTCGACCCGGCCGTGTCCGAGCTGCACCGGCGGGTCCGCGCGGGCGAGGTCGGCGACGTCTACCTGGTGCGCGCGCTCGGCAACGACGCCCGGCCGCCCGACCCGTCCTACCTGCCGCAGTCCGGCGGCATCTTCCGCGACCTGCTCATCCACGACCTGGACGCCGTGCCGTGGCTGGTCGGCGAACCCGTGGTCGAGGTCTACGCGTCCGGGTCCGTGCTGGTGCACCAGGCGTTCGCGGCGGCCGACGACGTGGACAACGCCGTGGTGCTGCTGACGTTCGCGGGCGGCGCGCACGCCGTGCTGGCGGGCGGTCGGCACGACCCCGTCGGCTACGACCACCGCATCGAGGTGCTCGGCAGCCGCGACTCGCTGACCGCCGGCCTCGACCCGCGCACCCCGCTCACCTCGCTCGAACCCGACGGGCCGAAGGCCGCCGCCGACGCCTACCCCGGCTTCGCCGAGCGCTTCCACCGCGCCTACCTCAACGAGGTGGCCGTGTTCACGCAGGTCGTGGCGGGCGCGGCGGCCAACCCGTCACCGGTTCGGGACAGCCTGGTCAGCCTCCGGCTCGCCGAGGCGTGCGAGCGGTCGCGGCGGTCCGGCGCGCCCGTGCGGCCGGAGCGGGAGGCGGTCGCGTGAAGCTCGCCGGGGCACCGATCTCCTGGGGCGTGTGCGAGGTCCCCGGCTGGGGCCGCGTGCTCGACCCGGGCACCGTGCTGGCCCAGATGTCCGCGCTCGGCCTGCGCGCCACCGAACTCGGCCCGCCCGACTACCTGCCGGGCGACCCGGACGTCCTGAGAGGACTCCTGGTGGGGCACGGCCTCGCCCTCGCCGGCGGGTTCCTCGCCCTGCCGCTGCACACCGGCGACCGGACCGCCGCCGACGAGGCGGACCGGGTGGCCGCCCTGCTCGCCGCCGCCGGCGCCGAGGTGCTGGTGCTGGCCGCCGCCACCGGCCTCGACGGCTACGACGACCGCCCCGACCTCACCGACCACGAGTGGCGCACGCTCGTGGCCACCGCCGCCCTGGTCCGCGACCGGGCCGCAGGGCACGGCCTGCGCACCGCGCTGCACCCGCACGTCGGCACGCACGTCGAGCGGGAGGCCGAGGTCGAGCGGTTCCTCGCCGACTCCGACCTGCCGCTCTGCCTCGACACCGGCCACCTCCTCATCGGCGGCGCCGACCCCGTCGACCTCGCCCGCCGCCACCCCGGCCGCATCGGGCACGTGCACCTCAAGGACGTGCGGGCCGACGTGGCCGCCACCGTGCGCTCCGGCGCCACCACCTACGCCGCCGCCGTCCGCCAGGGCCTGTACGTGCCGCTGGGCGACGGCGACGTGGACGTCGCGGCCCTCGTCACCACCCTCCGGGACGCCGGCTACGACGGCTGGTTCGTCCTGGAGCAGGACACCGCGCTCGACCCGGACGGCCCCGCGGACGGCCCGCTGCGCGACGCCGCGCGCAGCCTCGCGCACCTGACCACCCTGATCCCCGAACTGGAGCGACGATGACGTCCCCCCGAACGGCCGTGCGCGCCGGCCTGGCCCTGGCCGGGCTCGCGCTGCTGGCCGCGTGCAGCGGCCCCACCGCCACGAACACCGACAGCACGAACGCCGACGGCACGGGCACCGGCGCGGCCCAGGCCCCGACCGGCGACCTGCGCGTCGCCGTCATCTCCCACGGCACCGCGGGCGACGCCTTCTGGAACGTGGTGAAGAACGGGGCGACCGACGCGGGCCGGCAGCTCGGCGTCACCGTCGACTACAACTCCGACGGCGACCCGGGCCGCCAGGCCACGCTCGTCGACAACGCGGTGTCGCAGGGGGTCGGCGGCATCGTCGTGTCCATGGCCAACCCGGACGCGCTCAAGACCTCCGTGGAGAACGCCGTCAAGGCGGGCATCCCCGTCATCACCATCAACTCCGGCTCCGAGCGGTCCGCCGCGTTCGGCGCGCTCGGCCACGTCGGCCAGGAGGAGAGCATCGCCGGCGAGCAGGCCGGCGCGAAGCTCAGGGACGCGGGCAAGGCCACGCTGCTGTGCGTCATCCACGAGGCCGGCAACATCGGCCTCAACCAGCGCTGCGACGGCGCCCGCACCGGGTTCGGCGGCACCGTCAGCACGCTCCAGGTGGACATCAACAACCCCACCGACGTGGAGGCCCGCATCAAGGGCGCCCTCCAGACCGACACCTCCGTCGACGCCGTCCTCGCGCTCAACCCGCAGGTCGCGGTGTCCGCCGTCAACGCCGTGAAGGGCGCGTCCTCGGCGGCGGCCGTCGCCACGTTCGACCTCAACGCCGACGTCACCGGCGCGATCAAGTCGGGCGACGTGCTGTTCGCCGTCGACCAGCAGCAGTACGAGCAGGGCTACCTGCCGATCGTGATGCTCAAGCTCTACCGCGACAACGCCAACACGGTCGGCGGCGGCAAGCCCGTCCTCACCGGACCCGGGTTCGTGGACCGGTCCAACGTGGACGAGGTCGCCGAGTACGCCGAGCGCGGCACCCGGTGACGACCGCGCCCGCCGCGACCGACGAGCGCCTCGGGTCACCGGGGCTGCTCGACCGGCTCGTCCTCCGCCCCGAGATCGGCTCGCTGCTCGGCGCGCTGCTGGTGTTCGCGTTCTTCTCGGTGGTGACCGAGCGGTTCCTCAGCACCGGGGGCGTCGCCACCTGGCTGGACGACGCGTCCACGCTCGGGATCATGGCCGTCGCCGTCGCGCTGCTCATGGTCGGCGGCGAGTTCGACCTGTCGGCCGGCGTGCTGACCGCGTCCACCGCGCTGGTCACCGCGATCCTCGCCACCCGGCTCGGCTGGAACGTGTGGCTCGCCCTGCTCGCGTCGCTGGCCTTCGCGCTCGCCGTCGGCGTGCTCAACGGGTGGCTGGTCATGCGCACCGGGCTGCCCAGCTTCATCGTCACCCTCGGCACGTTCCTCGCGCTCCAGGGGCTCAACCTCGGCGTGACGCGCCTGGTGACCGGCACCGTCCAAGTGTCCGGGATACGCTCGGCGGAGGGCTACGCGTCCGCCGGGTTCCTGTTCGCCTCGACGTTCACGATCGGCGGCACGGCGTTCCACGTGTCGATCCTGTGGTGGGTGCTGGTCACGGTCGTCGCCTCGGTGGTCCTGCTGCGCACCCGCTTCGGGAACTGGACCTTCGCGGTCGGCGGCTCGGCGCCCGCCGCGCGGGCGGTCGGCGTGCCGGTGTTCCGCACGAAGGTCGCGCTGTTCGCCACCACCGCGTTCGCCGCGTGGCTCGTCGGGTCGATCAACATCCTGCGGTTCACCAGCGTGCAGGCCAACCAGGGCATCGGCCTGGAGTTCCAGTACATCATCGCGGCCGTCATCGGCGGGTGCCTGCTCACCGGCGGGTTCGGCTCGGCGGTCGGGGCCGCCGTCGGCGCCCTCATCTTCGGCATGGCCCGGCAGGGCATCGTCTACGCGAACTGGAACTCCGACTGGTTCCAACTGTTCCTCGGCGTGATGCTGCTCGCCGCCGTGCTCGTCAACAACGCCCTGCGGCGCCGGGCGGAAAGGGTGCGGCGATGAGCGACCACCCCCTGATCGAGGTCCGCGGCGTCGGCAAGACCCACGGCAGCGTCGTCGCCCTGCACGACGTGTCCACCACCGTCGCCGCCGGCGAGGTCACCTGCGTGCTCGGCGACAACGGGGCGGGCAAGTCCACCCTGATCAAGGTCCTCGCGGGCGTGCACCGGCACGACAGCGGCGAACTCCTCGTGTCCGGCGAGCCCGTGCGGTTCGGCTCGCCGCGCGAGGCCCTCGACCTGGGCATCGCCACCGTCCACCAGGACCTGGCCGTCGTGCCGTTGATGAGCGTGTGGCGCAACTTCTTCCTCGGCTCCGAGCCCACCACCGGCGTCGGCCCGTTCCGCTTCCTCGACCGCCGCCGGGCGCGCGCCGCCACCAGGAGCGCGCTCGCCGACCTCGGCATCGACCTGCGCGACGTCGAGCAGCCCGTCGGCACCCTGTCCGGCGGCGAGCGCCAGTGCGTCGCCATCGCCCGCGCCATCCACTTCGGCGCGAAGGTGCTCATCCTCGACGAGCCCACCGCCGCGCTGGGCGTGAAGCAGGCGGGCGTCGTGCTCCGGTACGTCGCCCAGGCCCGCGACCGCGGTCTCGGCATCGTGCTGGTCACCCACAACCCGCACCACGCCCACCCCGTCGGCGACCGGTTCCTGCTGCTCAAGCGGGGGCGGTCGCTCGGGTCGCACGAGAAGGCCGACATCGGCCTGGACGAGCTGACCCGGCAGATGGCGGGCGGCGCCGAGTTGGAGGCGCTGGAGCACGAGCTGCGGGGCGCGACCGGATGACCGGGCTGGACGTGCTCACCGTCGGCCGGGTCGGCGTGGACCTCTACCCGGAGCAGAGCGGCGTGCCGCTGGCCGAGGTGCGCACGTTCGCGAAGTCCCTCGGCGGGACCGCCACCAACGTCGCCGTCGCCGCGGCCCGCCTGGGCAGGCGCAGCGCCGTGCTGACGAAGGTCGGCCCGGACGGCTTCGGCCCGTACGTCCGCTCCGCGCTCACCTCGTTCGGCGTGTCGCCGGAGTTCGTCGGCACCGCGCCCCACCTGCGCACCCCGGTCGTGTTCTGCGCCCTGGACCCGCCCGAGGACCCGCCGCTGCTGTTCTACCGCGAACCCCTGGCGCCCGACCTGGCGCTGGAACCGTCCGACGTCCCGTGGGACGTGGTGGCGGACGTGCCGCTGCTCTGGGTGACCGGCACGGGCGTCGCCGCCGAACCGGCCCGCTCCACCCAGCGCGCCGTGCTCCGCCACCGGGCCCGCCGGGCGCACACCGTGCTGGACCTGGACCACCGCCCGGCGTTCTGGCCGGACGACGGGTCCGCCCGCCGCGAGATCGGCTGGATGCTCGACCACGTCACGGTCGCCGTGGGCAACCGGGCCGAGGTGGAGGTGGCGGTCGGCACCGCGGACCCCGACGAGGCCGCCGCGCGCCTGCTGGACCGGGGCGTGGAGCTGGCCGTGGTGAAGAAGGGCGCGGAGGGCGTGCTGGTCGCGACCCGCGAGGGCGCCTGGACCGTGCCACCGCACCCGGTGGACGTGGTGTGCGGCCTCGGCGCGGGCGACGCGTTCGGCGGGGCCCTGGTCCACGGCCTGCTGTCGGGCTGGGAGCCGGAGCGGACAGCCCGGTACGCCAACGTCGCCGGGGCCGTCGTCGCGGGCCGGTTGGCGTGCGCGGACGCCATGCCCACCGCCCGGGAGATCGAGGAACGCCTGTGAGCCGCTCCGCCCACCGGGGCGAGCGGTCCCCGACCGACGAGGAGGTCCACGCGTGACGCTGCACCGACCGGCGGGGAGCCTGGCGGACGACGAACACCCCATCGGGCTGACCCCCGCGGACGCGGGGTGGGAGAGGGTCGCGCTGCGGGTCGTGGCGGTCCGCCCGGGCGAGGTCGTGACCGTGCGCACGGGCGGGTTCGAGGCGTTCGTCCTGCCCCTGTCGGGCGACTGCGCGGTCGACGTCGCCCACGGGAGCGGCACCGAGCGGTTCGAGCTGTCCGGGCGGGAGTCCGTGTTCACCAGGGTGAGCGACTTCGCGTACGTCGGCCGGGACTCCGAGCTGAGGCTGTCCACCCGGGACGGCGCCGAGGTCGCCCTGCCCATGGCCCGTTGCGAACGGGCGCTGCCGCCCCGCTACGGCCCGGCGGAGGACGTCCCGGTCGAGGTCCGCGGCGCGGGCGGCGCCACCCGCCAGGTCACCAACTTCGGCGTCCCCGGCGCCTGGGACCACGCCGACCGGCTGATGGCCTGCGAGCTGATCACCCCGGACGGCAACTGGTCGTCCTACCCGCCCCACAAGCACGACGACACCTGCGACGTCGTCAACGAGGAGGTCTACTACTTCCGCGTCGCCGGCCGCGACCAGGTCACGCCGTCGCGCGAGGGGTTCGCCCTCCACCGCACCTACACCGACGACGGGGCGATCGACGAGGACGTGGTCGTCCGCGACGGCGACGTCTTCCTCGTCCCGCGCGGCTACCACGGTCCGTGCGTCGCAGCCCCCGGCTACCCCCTGTACTACCTGAACGTGCTGGCCGGACCCGGTCCGGAGAGGTCCATGGCGTTCTGCGACGACCCCGCCCACGGCTGGGTCCGCGACACCTGGCGGGACCGGGACCGGGACCCGCGCTGCCCCGTCACCACCGCCGACGGGAGGCGCGGATGAGGCTCACCACCGCCCAGGCCCTGGTCCGCTGGCTGCTCGCCCAGCGCACCGAACTCGACGACGGCACCGCGGCCCCGCTGTTCCCCGGCGTCTTCGCGATCTTCGGCCACGGCAACGTGCTCGGCCTCGGCAACGCCCTGGAGGAGGTCAAGGATCACCTGCGCGTGTGGCGCGGGCACAACGAGCAGGGAATGGCGCTGGCCGCCGTCGGCATCGCCAAGGCCACCCACCGCCGCCAGGTCGGCGTCGCCACGTCCTCACTCGGCCCCGGCGCGCTCAACATGGTCACGGCCGCCGGCGTCGCGCACGCCAACCGCCTGCCGCTGCTCCTGCTGCCCGGCGACACGTTCACCAGCCGCGCGCCCGACCCGGTGCTCCAGCAGGTCGAGCACTTCGGCGACCCCGGCGCCACGGTCAACGACGCGTTCCGCCCGGTCAGCCGCTACTTCGACCGCGTCACCCGCCCCGAGCAGCTCCTCGGCACCCTCCCGCAGGTCGCCCGCGTCCTCACCGACCCGGCCGACTGCGGCCCCGTCACCCTCGCCCTGCCGCAGGACGTGCAGGCGGAGGCGTTCGACTTCCCCGACGCCCTGTTCGCCACGACCACCCACCGCCCGCTCCGACCGCGCCCCGACACCCGCGCCCTGCACGAGGCCGCGGCCGTCCTGCGCGGCGCCGAACGGCCGCTGCTCGTCCTCGGCGGCGGCGTCCGGTACTCGCGCGCCGCGGGCCGGGCGGTGCGCTTCGCCGAGCGGCACGGCGTCCCCGTCGTGGAGACCACCGCCGGCCGCACCCTCGTGCCGCACGACCACCCGCTGCACGCCGGCCCGCTCGGCGTCACCGGCTCGACCTCGGCGAACGCCCTGGCCGCCGAGGCGGACGCGGTGCTCGCCGCGGGCACCAGGCTCCAGGACTTCACCACCGCCTCGTGGACGGTGTTCGCCCCCGGCTGCGCGCTCGTCGCGCTCAACGCCGCCCGCTTCGACGCCGTCAAGCACGGCGCGCTCGGCCTGGTCGCCGACGCCGACGAGGGCCTGCGCGAGCTGACCGACGTGCTGGGCGACTGGCGGGCCGACCCCGCCTGGGCGGCGCGGGCGTCACGGGAACGCGCGACGTGGGACGCGCACGTCGACCGCCTCCGCGCCCCGTCCGGCACGCCCACGTACGCGCAGGTCGTGGGCGTGGTCAACGACCTGTCCGGCCCGGCCGACTACGTGATGACGGCGTCCGGTGGCCTGCCGGGCGAGCTGATCGGCGGCTGGCGCGCGGTCGGCGAGGCCACCATGGACGTCGAGTACGGGTTCAGCTGCATGGGCTACGAGCTGGCGGGCGCGTGGGGCGCGGCCATCGTGCGCGCGGAGGGCGTGGTCACCACCCTGCTCGGCGACGGCTCGTACCTGATGCTGAACTCCGAGCTGTTCTCGGCCGCGTTCGCCGGGCACGGCTTCGTGGCCGTGGTCTGCGACAACGACGGTTACGCCGTGATCGACCGCCTCCAGACCGGCCAGGGCGGCGCCGCGTTCAACAACCTCTACCCCGACGTCCGCACCCGCCACGCGGAGCCGCCGCGCACCGACTTCGCGGCCCACGCCGGGGCCCTGGGCTGCGCCGTGTTCCGCGCCGACACCCTCGACGACCTGCGCGCCGCCTACCGCGCCGCCCGCGAGGCCGCCGCGACCGGGCACCGACCGGCCGTCGTCGTCATCCGCACGGACCCGTCCGCCTGGACGGAGGCCGGCGCGTGGTGGGAGGTCGGCGTGCCCGAGGTCGCCCACCGCCCGGAGATCGCCGCCGCGCACGGCGAACTGGTGGAGGGGAGGGCGCGGAGGGTCCGCTACCTGGGGTGATCGGGCGAGCCCGTCCGGGGCAGGCCGGGACCCGCGTCGTGCAGCACCACTCGCGCGCAGGCCGGGCCACAGCCCGGTGCCCACGGCCCCGGCCGGTGCGCCCGCGGTCGCCCCGGCGAGCAGCCTCAGCGGTTCCTCGCGCTCCTCACGACCTGTCGTCCCCGCGGTAGACCGGGCCGAAGTGGGAGGCCCGCTGGTCGTTGCGGTCGAAGTTCTGGATCACGTCGGCGCGCTGCGTCGGCGCGTGCGCGTCCCGGCCGGCCTGGACGACCGTCGAGCCGTTGTCGGCCGTCGCGTTCTGGGTGATCCCGCCCCGCGGGGCGGGCGGGGACGAGTGGGCCGGCGGGGCGGCGGCGGGGACGGGGGTGGCGTCCTCGTCCTCCAGCCGCACGGCGTGCGCGTCGCCCTGCGGGATCCACATCCACCCGTGCCCGCTGAAGGTCTTCACCCGCACGTCGACGCGCCGGAAGTCGGCGGGCCGCAGCGTCGTGTAGCCGCCCCGCACGAGCGACGTGTAGACCGCCTCCGACAGCACCACGACCAGGTCGGCCCCGGTCTGCTCCAGGCCCGCGCGGGCGGCTTCGCTGTCCAGCAGCCTGCTGACCAGCACCGCGTCGGACCCGGGGTAGCCGTTCGCGCCCTCGGTGGTGACGCCGAAGTGGATCGCCATCCGCATCCGCAACCGGGCGTGCGGCACGCGGTAGGCGTTGACGTGCTCCAGCTCGGCGGCCAGGGCGCGCACGTACCGGTCGACCACGTCGTGCTCCGGCGTGGTCGCGGGCAGCACGGCCCACTCCTCGTCGCCCTTCGGCTGCCGCACCCACTGCGACCGGTCGAGCCCGGCGGCCTCGCCCGCCCGGTCCAGGGTGCGGACCAGCAGCTCTTGCAGCTCCCGCTGGAGCCGGTCGTCGGCCGAGCTGTAGCTCTTCAGGTCACAGCAGACCAGCAGACCGCGCTGGAGGCTCATGGGTTCGGCCCTTTCGACGAGCGGACAGGGGACGGGCGCCACCGTGCACGCGGCTGCGCAGAGTCACTGTGGAGTACGACATCGGCGTCAATACCGCAGAACTGCGGTCCGGCCTCAGATACCCGCGAATTTCCGCAAGCTCGCCAGATCCGGCACCAGCACGTCACGCCTCAGGTGACTGACCACCACCCCCGCTTTCCGCAGATCGGAGAACGCCTTCTCGGCGGTCCTCGGTTTCATTCCCGCGATCGAGGCGAGCTCGACCTTCGTGAGCGGAATTCCCAGCGTCCACCCGTGCGCTTCTTCCCGGCCGTAGGTCTGCACCAATTCGGCCAGCACCCGCGCCACCCGTTCCGCGGCGGGGTGCGAGAGAAAATCGCGGCGCCGTTGGTTCGCCCAGCGGAGCCGGTCGTTGATCATCCCGATCAATTCGACGAAAACGTCGTTCCGGCGGTGCAGGAAGCTCATCAGCTCACCGCTGGTGATCAGTTTGGCGACCACGTCGCCGCACGTGACCACGGTGGCCGAACGCGGTTTCTGGTCGAGTGCGGCCATCTCGCCGACGAGGTCGCCCGCGACCCTGATGGCGAGCAGTGCGGTGTCACCCGTCTCGTCCGTGGTCTGCACCTTGACCACGCCGTCGAGCAGCAGAAGGACGTGAGTGTCCTTCGCGTCCTGCTCGATGACCTCGCGGTCGGCCGTGTACCGCACGACCGTGCCGATGTTCAGCAGCTCCTGGCGGGTGTTCTCTCGTAGGCGACCCAGCAAGCTGTTGCTGGGCCACGCTGGATCATGTGTCAACGTGGTGGTCGGCATGGGCAGCATGGGGGTCCTGTTACTGTCGTCACCGGCGGGACTTCGAATGGGCCGACCTGCGTCAGGCGGCAAGTGATGGTCTCCCCGAACCTGATGCGGACAGTACACCCGAATGGGCGTAACTGGCCCCCTCTTGTCCGGCGTTTTGCCGAGCGACCCCCTCTCGAAGATCACCTGCGAATGCGCGCGCAATACCGATTCGAATGGAATTGCGCAGCTCCCGCGAGGTGGGACGGTCGCCACAGGCGGGAACAACCTGTCCGATCCGGGACCTTGGACCTGTAGACGCGCCGAACGGCCCGTCGCCCCCGCGCCACCCAGGGAGCCGCACGTGAGCCAGCTGTTCAGCCCGCTGACCCTCCGATCGGTCACGCTGCCCAACCGCATCGCGGTCAGCCCGATGTGCCAGTACTCGGCCCGGGACGGCCTGCCGAACGAGTGGCACCTCGTGCACCTCGGCTCGCGGGCGGTCGGCGGGGCGGGCCTGGTGCTCACCGAGGCGACCGCCGTGCAGGCCGTCGGCCGGATCTCGCCCGAGGACACCGGCCTGTGGAGCGACGCGCACACCGCGGCGTGGCGGCCGATCGTCGAGTTCGTCAAGGCCAACGGCGCGGTCGCGGGCGTGCAACTGGCCCACGCCGGGCGCAAGGCCTCCACCTACGCCCCGTTCGCCGAGCGGCGCGGCGGGGTGGCCGACGCCGACGGCGGCTGGACGCCCGTCGCGCCGAGCGCGGAGGCGTTCCACGAGTCCTACCGCCGGCCGGAGGCCCTGGACGCCGACGGGATCGCGCAGGTGGTGGCCGACTTCGCCGCCGCGGCGCGCCGCGCGGTCGAGGCCGGCTTCCAGGTCGTCGAGGTGCACGCCGCGCACGGCTACCTCCTGCACGAGTTCCTCTCGCCGCTCAGCAACCACCGCGCGGACGCCTACGGCGGTCCGCTGGAGAACCGCACCCGGCTCACCCGCGAGGTCACCGCCGCCGTCCGGGAGGCCGTGGGCCAGGACGTGCCGGTGCTCGTGCGCATCTCCGCCACCGACTGGGTCGAGGGCGGCTGGACCGCGGAGGACAGCGTCGTGCTCGCACGCGACCTCGCGGCCCTCGGTGCGGACCTGGTCGACGTGTCCACCGGCGGCAACGTGCCGCGGGCCGACATCCCGACCGGACCCGGGTACCAGGTGCCGTTCGCCGAGACCGTGCGGCGGAAGGCCGACGTGCCCACCGGGGCGGTCGGTCTCATCACCGACGCCCGGCAGGCGGAGCAGGTCCTCGCCGATGGCTCAGCCGACCTGGTGCTGCTGGCGCGTGAGCTGCTCCGCGACCCGTACTGGCCGCTGCACGCGGCGCGGCAGCTCGGGGTGCGGACCAACCCGCCACGGCAGTACGCCAGGGCGTTCTAGGTGTCCGTGCCAAAGTTCGGGCTGCCGGTGGTGTTCCGGCAGCCCGAACTTCAGCAGCGGGTGTTGTGACGCGTCAGCGACGGTAGTCGTCGTATTCGTCGTCCGACGGGTCGTCGAAGCGTTCTTCGCTTCGGCGACCCGCGGCGGACTCGCCGCTGGACAGCTCGCGTTGCAAGGCGTCGACGTCGATGTTGTGAGAGCTGTATTTGAGCTCCCTCGCCACCTTGGTCTGCTTGGCCTTCGCTCGGCCGCGCCCCATGGCTCGACCCCCTCGCACAGGGACGGGGGCGGCCGGGGGAACGGCGGCCCCACTCGTCTCGACAACTAGTTCCTGGTAACTACCGTACCGTGTCGAAGGGGTTCCTCGCGACGCGGTAGGCGTGACACGTGCCGCCAAATCTCACCATGGGAGGATGCGCGGGTGCCTAGACCGTTCGTCGCCTACCTCAGGGTGTACGAACCGCTGTCGGCTCTTGACGCACCGTTGGCGGACAAGGTGCGGAAAGCCCTGGAAAACGGGCCTTTGAGCCGGGCGGACGTCGGCGCGCGCGAACGGGAGCTGTGGTTGCGATCACAACTCGCCCGGCCGCGCCGCCTCCTGCCCGGTGAGCGGTCGGACGGCAGCGCCGCGCCCGACGCGCCGTTCGACGTGATGACCATCAGCCCCGCCGAGGTGCCGGGCGAGGTCGGCCCGGGACCCCTGGTCTGCCCGCTGGACCTCCGCGCCCGCTCGGCCGCCGCCCTGGTCGGCTTCCTGGCCACCTCCACCGGCCCCCTCCAGGACGAGGCGGTGGCCGTGGAACCGGATGCCGTCCGCACCCGCGCGTCGGCCGTGATGGCGGAGCTGACCGGCGGGGCGGTGCACGTCATCTCCACCACCTGGACGGTGCCGCTGCCGTGGTTCGCGCTGGTCGAGCCGGAGGCGAGGCGGATCGTCCTGGCGCCCCGGGACGACCCCGAGCGTCAGGTGTCGTGGCGGGTCGCGATGCCCGACGCCCGCGCCAGGGTGGCGCGGGCGCACCGCGTGGTGTCCGCCTCCCTGGGCGACGAGGGGCCCGCCAAGGTCCTCGCCGACACCGGCCGGTGGCTCGACCACTTCGCGCCCGACTCGGCCGTGGAGCTGGACTACGGCGGCCTGGTGCAGCTCGTCGAGGACGAGGACCTGCTGGAGGACACCTCGGCGGTGGACGTGAACGCCATCGTGGACGCCCTGGAGGCGGGGGACGCGGAGGAGGTCGCGCTGCGCTACGAGCGGCTACGCGAGTTCTGGGGCGAGCTCGCGCGGCGCGAACGGCACGGTTAGCAGCAGGCGCGCGCCCACCGCCGCCGCGGCGGCCAGCAGGAGCGCCCAAGACCACCCGATCGTGACGGCCACCCAGCCCGCGAGCGGGGGTGTCACGGTCGCCGCCAGGTAGTTGGCGGTGTTCTGCATGCCGAGCGCGGTGCCCGTGCGACCGGTCGGCGCGAGCTCCCCCGCGGCGGTGATGGCGACGCCGTTCCAGCACAGCGCCAGCGCCGCCGTGGGCAGGAGGGCCGCGACCAGGACCGGCACCGGGGCCCGGTCCAGCGCCGCGCACAGCGCGAACCCGACCGCCACCAGCACGCTGATCAGCTTCAACGGCCCGATCCGGGTGGGCGTGCGGTCCGACCAGGCGCCGACCGCGAGCCGGCCGAGGCCGCCGGCGACCTGCGCGGCGGCGAACAGCCCGGCGGCCACGCCCACGGCCACCCCGCGGTGCTCGTGCAGCAGCTCGACCATCAGCGCGGCGGCGGTGAACTGGGGCACGACCAGCAGCCCGCTGGCGGCGGAGAGCCGGATCAGGGCGCGGTCCCCCAGCACGAGGCCGTGCCCGCGCCCGGTCGACCGCACGTTCCACGGCGGTTCGCGCACCAGGGCGGCGACGGCGAGCGCGACGAACCCGGTGAACCCGGCCAGGGCGAGGAACGCCGCCGGTACTCCGGCCCCCACCGCCAGTACCGGGAGGACGACGGCCGCCAGCGCGGCGCCCAGGGGGGTGGCGGTCTGCCGCAGCCCCATGGCCAGCCCCCGCCGGTCCGGCGGGAACCACGTCAGCACGGCCCGGCCGCTCGCCGCGTTGACGCTCGCGCCGAACATCCCCACGCCGACCAGCGCCAGCCCGGCGACCACGGCCCCGTCGAACGCCGCCGACGCGAGGCACAGCGCCGCGCCGACCCCGCCGACGGTCATCACGAGCCGCTCGCCGCGGCGGTCGGCCGCCGCGCCCCACGGCACGAGGGTGAGCATGGTGCCCAGGTTGACCGCGCCGAGCAGCAGGCCGACCCGGGGCAGCGACAGCCCGAAGTGGTCGCGCAGCTGCGGCGAGATCGCCGGGAGCCCCAGGAACACCGCGGCGTTGGTGCCCTGGGCCAGCGCGCCGACCGCCAGCACCACCCAGCGGTACCGGGTGGGGGCGATCGACGAACCGCTCTGTGCCATCAACCGGCCACGTTAGGCGGCCCGTCCGGATGGCGGGAGTCTTTTCCTACTCCTTGGAACGTCCCGGGTTGTTCGGCCACCCGCGCTCGGCGGCCAGCAGCTCGTCCACCGACGCGCTCCCGCTCTGGTAGCGGCCCGCGATCTCGGCGTTGAGCCGGTCGACCACGGCCTGCACCTCGCGCCGCCGCGTCGAGACCGACGCCTCCTCGCTGATGAACACCCGCAGGGCCAGGCCCAGCTTGTCGTCCGACAGCGCGCTCACGTCCGACAGGTCCACGTCCGAAACCAGCGCCTCGACGTGCCGCCGGTGCGCCTCCGCCCGGGACGGCTCCTGCGTCTGGTAGCGGCCCAGGCCGGTCGCCGGCCCCACGGCGTTCGACGACAGGATCGTCGCCAGCTGGTCCACCACGGCCGAGCCGCCCGAGATCCGGCGCTCCTGCTCGGCCCGCACGATGTCGATCCGCGCGTGCAGCAGCCGCCGCAAGTACGACAGGTCGGTCTCCTCCTGCGCCGCTTCGTCGCGCAGCGCCCGCACGTCGGCGAGCGGGAGCCGCTCGACCCCCTCGGCGTAGTCGGGGGCGAGCACCCGGTCGATACGGCGGCGCCCGCCAGGACGCACCTCGATCACGTACTCATCCTGAGGTAGTTCCTGCCCACCCGCCAACACAAACCTGCTTCCAAAGTTGTTTCAAACCTGTACCGGACTGCGCACGCCCAAAAGTGCACGTGCATCTGCACTGTGCATCGGCGGGCGTTGCGCGATCTTCGCCAACCCGGCCGCACGGGCGACCAACTGGGCGTTGTCGCGGACCGGCTGCCCTTTCGCGTAGGAAATGGTGTCCTCCATTCCCACCCGGAGGTGGCCGCCGGTGGCGAGCGCGGTCAACATCACGGGGAGTGACGTCCGCCCGATGCCGGTCGCGGAGAACGACGCGCCCTCCGGCAGGAGCCGCAGGGCGGCGGTGAGCGTCTCGGCGTCGCCGGGCATGCCTCCCGGCACACCCATCACCAGGTCCACGTGCACCTTGCCGCCGGCGGGGAGGCCGTGCCGGTCGAGCAGCCTGCGCAGGGTGGCGAGCTGGCCGAGGTCGAAGATCTCGTACTCGGGGACGATCTCGCGTTCCCGCATGCCCTCGTGCAGGGCGACGATGAACTCCCAGCGGTTCAGGAACACGTCGTCGCCGAAGTTGACCGTGCCCATCGTGCAGGACGCCGAGTCGGGCAGCGCGTCGAGCACGCGCAGCCGGTCGGCCTCCGGGTCGGTCACCGCGCCGCCCGTGGACAGCTGCACGATCAGGTCCGTGCGCTCCCGCAGCGCGGCCACGGTCTCCTTGAGCAGGCCGAGGTCCAGCGTCGGGCGCGCCTCCGCGTCGCGGATGTGGACGTGGACCATCGCGGCGCCGACCTGCTCGCACGCCTGCGCGGTGGCGACCAGTTCGTCCAGGGTGACGGGGAGCCGGGGCACGTCGGCCTTGGCGTGCTCGGCCCCGGTGGGGGCGACGGTGAGCAGCGTGCCGTGGGAACCGGGTCGGGACATGCCCGTGATCCTGGCACAGAACCCGTCCGGACCAGCGTGCCGGCGGGGTCGGCGATCGGCTCCGGCGCAGGTCGGGGGTGTTACCGGTTTTCCGGACCGGACACCCGTCCGGCACCGGCACCGCCCGGCGCCGGCCCGGGTGCCGGACGGCCCGAGGTCAGCGGCCCAGGTTGCGCGCGGCCTGCCTGCCCAGGCCGGGGGTGTCCGGCGGCACCGAGTCGGGGTCCACGGCTGCCTGCACGCGGCGGTCCTCGGCGCCCACCAGCAGCTCGGTCTCCGGCGGCACCGAGCGCTTCACGAGCGCCAGCGCGACCGTGCCCAGCTCGTGGTGCAGGGCGACGGTGCCGACGCGGCCCACGACCCGGTCGTCGACCAGGACCGGGTCGCCGGTCTCCGGCTGCACCTCGCGGGAGCCGTCGAGGTGCAGCAGCAGCAGCCGGCGGGGCGGCCGGCCCACGTTGTGGACCTTGGAGACGGTCTCCTGGCCGCGGTAGCAGCCCTTGTTCAGGTGGACCGCCTCGTCGATCCAGTTGGCCTCGTGCGGGATGGTCTTCTCGTCGGTGTCCACGCCCAGCCTGGGGCGCAGGGACTCCACGCGCAGCGCCTCGAACGCCCAGCTGCCCGCCGGTCGCGCCCCCGCGCCGGTCAGCCGGCCCCACCTGTCGGCGAGCTCGGAGCGCGGGACCAGCAGGTCGACCGCGTGCCCACCGGGCCACGACGCGCGCCGGGCGAACCCGCCGCCCTCCAGCGCCACCACGCCGTGCGGCGCGTCGGGCGCGGTCACGCCCACCGCGGCGAGGACACCGGCGGCCTCCGGGCCGAGCACCGTCAGCAGCGCCAGGTCGGCGGACGCGTCGCGCACCTCCACCTTGGACCAGAACACCATCTTGGTGAGGTAGCCCAGCAGGTCGCCCGCGCGCTCGGACCCGGTGTCGAGGTACACCGCGCCGCCGACGTTCGCCGCCGCGGCGTGGTGCTCGACCCGCCCCTGCACGTCGAGGATCAGCATCTCGGTGGCCCGGTCCTCGCCGAGCGCCTCGAAGTGCTGGCTGGTCAGCGAGTGCAGCCAGGTCAGCCGGTCCTCGCCGGACACCGCGAGCACGGCCCGGTTCGACCGGTCGACGACCACCGCCGACCGCACCGCCGCCCGCTGCTCGGCGAACGGGTCGCCGAAGTGCCACGGCACGCCCTGGTCGGGGTTGCCGTCGAACGGCGCGACGGCGCCGGGCGCGGTCAGCAGCGGTGAGTTCACTCGGACTCCTCTGGTCGTCCGCCGGCCGGTCCACCGGCGGCGAGGCACTCGCGGCACGTGCCGGACAGCGCGAGGTGGCTCGCATCAAGCTCGAACCCGTACTCGGCCTCCAGTGTTCCCCCCAGCGGGGACATCAGCTCGCACGGGATCTCGTCCACCCGCCCGCACCGGTGGCACACCAGGTGCACGTGCTCGTGCGCGTGGACCGAGTAGTTCGGCGCCCCGTGCCCGAGGTGGGTGTGCCGGACCATGCCGAGCCGGTCGAGCAGGTCGAGCGTGCGGTAGACCGTGGTGATGTTCACCGCGGGCGCGGTGACCCGCACGCGCCGGCAGATCTCCTCGGGGGTCGCGTGGCCGAGTTCGCGCACCGCGTCGAGCACGAGCTGGCGCTGGGGCGTCATGCGCATGCCGCGGTCGTGCAGCGTCTCGCGCAGGGCTTCGGGGCCGCTGACGGTGTCCACGAAGGCCATGTTAGGACGTGAGTAGGCTCGCGGTATGCGCGTGCTGGCACTGCTGGACGGAACACCGGCCGACCCCGACGCCCCGCTGATCCGGGTCGACGACCTGGGCCTCCTGCGCGGCGACGGCGTCTTCGAGACGATCCTCGTCGTCGGCGGCGAGCCCCGCGAGCTGGGGCCCCACCTGGACCGGCTGGCGCGTTCGGCGGCGATGCTCGACATGCCCGAACCGGACCTCGCGGCGTTCCGGCGCGCCGTGGACCTCGTGCTCGACACCTGGTCCGGCGGCCCCGAGATCGCCGTGAAGCTGGTCTTCACGCGCGGGGTGGAGGGCGGCGACGGCACGCCCACCGGGTTCGCGCTCGGCATGGACATCTCCCCCAAGGTGATCGCCCAGCGCGCCGGGGGCATCTCCGCGGTCACCCTGGAGCGGGGGATCGAGCCCGGCCTGGCGGAGCGCGCGCCGTGGCTGCTGCTCGGCGCCAAGTCGCTGTCCTACGCGGTCAACATGGCCGCGCTGCGCGAGGCGGAACGGCGCGGCGCCGACGAGGTCGTGTTCACCACCTCGTCCGGCTCGGTGCTGGAGGGGCCGACGTCCACGCTGGTCATGGCGCGCGGCCGGACCCTGACCACGCCCCCGTCGACGCTGGGCATCCTGCCGGGTACCACGCAGGCCGCGCTGTTCCGGGCCGCCGAGCGCGCGGGGTGGTCGGTCGAGGTCGCGCCGGTCGACGTGGCGGAGCTGTACCCGGCGGACGGCGTGTTCCTCGTGTCGAGCGTCCGCAAGATCACCCGCGTGCACACCCTGGACGGCAAGGCCCTGCCGGACTCGACCGGGCTGCACGCCGTGCTGGACGGGCTCTACGAGTCGGAGTACCGGGCCGCTCCGGGCCGCTCCGGGCCCGGCGTGCCCGGTGCGAAGACCAGCGGGGTGCCCGGTGGCGCCTGGCCGAGCAGCGGCAGGGCGTCGGGCGGGACCACGCCGATCACCGGGTAACCGCCGGTCGTCGGGTGGTCGGCGAGGAACACCACGGGCGCGCCGTCGGCCGGCACCTGCACCGCCCCCGTGACCAGCCCCTCGCTCGGCAGCTCCCGCCCCACCCGGCCGGGCTCGCGCTCCAGCGCGGTCCCGGTGAGCCGGACGCCGACCCGGTTGCCGCGGTCCGACACCGTCCAGCGCCCGGCCCGCAGCTGCCCCGCCGGATCGGTGAACCAGTCGTCGCGCGGCCCGAGCAGCACCGGCACGACCAGCACGTCCGGCACGCGGACCGGCACCAGCACGTCCACGCCCACCGGGACGCCGGTCGGCGTGCCGAGGGGCAGCACGTCACCGGGGGCGAGCGGCGCCGGGCCGAGGCCGGAGAGCAGGTCCGCGGACCGGCTGCCCAGCTCGGCGGGCACGTCGACGCCGCCGGACAGGGCGACGTAGCACCGCAGCCCGCCGACCGGCGTGCCCAGGGCGAGCACGTCGCCGGGCGCCAGGTGCAGCGGGGAGTCGCGCGGCACGCCGTCCACCAGCGCGGGCGTGGCCGGTCCGGTGACCGCGACCGAGCACGAGGTCTCGGCGCGCAGCACCAGCCCGCCGAGCAGCACTTCGAGGCCCGCCGCGCCGCCGGGGTTGCCGACCAGCCGGTTGGCCAGGGCGAGGGACGGCGGGTCGAGCGCCCCGGACGGCGGCACGCCGAGGTGCGCGTTGCCGGGGCGGCCGAGGTCCTGCACGAGGGCCTGCGGCCCGGTGGCCAGGACGGTGACGGCGCGGGTCACCGGACGACCTCGAAGCGGACGCGGTGGCCGGGGGCGAGCAGGGCCGGTTCCGGGCGCCGGGGGTCGAAGAGGGGTGCGTCGGTGCTGCCGATCAGCCGCCAGCCGCCGGGGGTCGCCCTCGGGTAGGCGGCGGTGTACTCGCCGGCCACGGCCACCGAGCCCGCCGGGACCCTGGTGCGCGGGGAGTCCAGCCGGGGCTGGCGCAGCGGTCCGGGCAGGCCGACCAGGTAGGCGAACCCGGGCGCGAACCCGCAGAACGCCACCCGGTACTCGGCGCCGGAGTGCAGGTCGACCACCTCGTCGGGGGTGAGCCCCGCGGTCTCGGCGACCAGGTCCAGGTCCGGCCCGTCGTAGCGGACCGGGATCACCACCTCGTGGGACGTCGTCGCGGCCCGGTGGTCCGGGTCGACGCCGGCCAGCGCGGCGCGCACCGCCCCGAGGCCGCCCGGCCGGGTCTCGACCAGCACCGTCCGCGCGGCCGGGACCAGCTCGACCACGTCCGGGAGGTCGGCCGCCGCCAGCGCGGCGCGCACCGCCTCCACCTCGCCGGGCGAGTCCACCTCGACGAGCACCGCGTTGGTGCCGCAACGCCGCAGCCGCATGGGCACAGCTTACGTCCTACATGAGGATTGTTGAACAATCCGAGTGGAGGGCGTCCCACCGCGCGGGACGTCCGACGATCAGGCCGTGATCAGCCCACGATCCGCTTGAGGTGCGCGGACGTGTGCGGCTGGAGCGGTTGGCCCACCATCGCCCGCTCCTCGACGTACGCGAGGTCGCCGCCGTTGACGATGCCGTACAGCCGCTGCGCGCCGGTGACGTCCTTCGCGGTCGCCGTCCGGATCACCGCGTCGGTGCCCAGCTCCCACGACGTCTGGTTGCGCGGCTTGCCGTAGTACAGCTCCACGATCCCGGTGTTGTGCGTCACCAGCACCTCGATCGTGTCGTCCGGCTGCGGGCGCCAGAACCCGGTCTCCCGGGCCGCCTGCCGGATCACGCCGCCGTCCTCGTCGAGCAGCCACGACCGCGCCTCGTAGTACAGGAACGGCCGGCCGTCGTGCGCGAACGTGACCTGCTGCCCGAACCGGTACGGGCCGTCGATCGTCGGGTAGACGACCTCGCCCTCACCGCGCCACACGCCGACCAGCGGCAGCAGCGCCAGGCACGCGTCGTGCAGCGAAGGGCCCTCGCGCAGGTTCGCCGTGTCCGCCGGCACCGGCAGGTCGTCGAACTGCGGCAGGTTGCGCGCACCGGTCACCGACGCGCGCGCCGCGGCGGCCTGCACGGCCGCGTCACCACTGCCCGGCGCGGGCGTCCCGCCGTTCATCCGGGGGCCGGTCACCGCTGGTCGGAGAACAGCCGGTACACGACGTACCCGGCGAACCACACGACGAGCAGGGACACGAGCACCAGGAGCCCTGTGAAGAAGTGTTCCACCAGCCGAGTTTATCGCCACGGCCCCGGACCCCGCCGGTCCCGGTGGCGAACGCCACCGGGACCGGCGGGGGAACAGCCCCGCGGGACGCGGGTCAGGCCACCGCGACCTCGACCGGGTGGACGCCCGGCCCGTCCGCGCTGACCGACGACTGCCCGTTGCCCGAGCGGTGCAGGGCGCGGACCGTCCACGTGCCGGGCGCGGCGAAGAACCGGAAGTCGCCCTCCGGGGAGGACACGACCTCGGCGGTGAACTCGCCGGTCGAGTCCAGCAGCCGCACGAACGCGCCGCCGACCGGCTCGCCCGCCGACTTGACCTTGCCGCTCAGCACGACCTCGTTCGCACCCACCGCGATGTCGACGCCCTGCTGGGGCGCACCGCAACCGTCCAGGCTCATCGTCAGTTCCCCTTGCCGTCGCCCAGCTCGATCGGCACGCCGATCAGCGAGCCGTACTCCGTCCACGAACCGTCGTAGTTCTTCACGTCGCCGTGGCCCAGCAGCTCGTGCAGCGCGAACCACGTGTGCGACGAGCGCTCGCCGATGCGGCAGTACGCGATCGTCTTGCGCGAGCCGTCGAACCCGGCCTCGCCGTAGATCCGGTCCAGCTCGTCGTTCGACTTGAACGTGCCGTCCTCGTTGGCCGCCTTGCTCCACGGCACGTTGATCGCGCTCGGGATGTGGCCGCCGCGCTGCGCCTGCTCCTGCGGCAGGTGGGCGGGGGCGAGCAGCTTGCCGGAGAACTCGTCGGGCGAGCGCACGTCGACCAGGTTGTCGTTGCCGATCGCCTCGACGACCTCGTCGCGGAACGCGCGGATCGTCAGGTCCTGGTCCTGCGCGGTGTACGTGGTGGGCTCGCGCCGCACCACGTCCTTGTCCAGCGGGCGGCCGTCGAGCTCCCACTTCTTGCGACCGCCGTCGAGCAGCTTCACCGAGTCGTGGCCGTAGAGCTTGAAGTACCAGTACGCGTAGGCCGCGAACCAGTTGTTGTTGCCGCCGTAGAGGACCACCGTGTCCGAGTTGGCGATGCCCTTGGCCGACAGCAGCTCCTCGAAACCGGCGCGGTCGACGAAGTCGCGGCGGACCGGGTCCTGGAGCTCGGTCTTCCAGTCGATCTTCACCGCGCCCGGGATGTGGCCACCGTCGTAGGCGGTCGTGTCCTCGTCGACCTCCACGAACACCACACCGGGCGTGTCGAGGTTCTCCTCGGACCACGCGGCCGAGACCAGGACTTCTTCACGGCTCATCGAGCTGCTCCATCTTCATTCGTTCGTGCTACTGAGGTCGGGCGAGGGCGGGTGCGACGCGGCGGAGGAGCAGGAACACCTCGCAGCCGAGGCACAGGCCGAGCGCGGCGTTGAGCAGCGCGGCGACCAGTGCGGCGGAGGTGGCGGCGACTCCGAGCGCGGTGAGCCCGGTGGCGTAGCCGATCGTGCCGACCAGCGCGAACACGAAGCCGACGCCCTGCGCGAACCGCAGCGGGGCGGCCTCCTCGCGCTCGCTCGTCGGCGTGATCCTCGGCTGGACGGCGTACCGGTAGACGTGGCCCCACGGGTTGAGCTTGAGCGAGATGAACGCGCACAGGCCGAACAGCACCGTCTGCGCGGCGAGCAACCGCCACGAGCCGGTCAGCAGGACGACCGCGAGGATCGCGGTGGTGATCCAGGCGCTGAAGCGCGGACCGCGCGGGTCAACTGGGGCATCCTTCGACACGGCGACGACCTCCTGACGGGGACAAGACCGGGTAGTCCGTCTCAGGCGGTGGTAGAGCGCGGTGGCGCGCGCGTCAAGCCGCGCGGACCGCCGGCAACCGCCCGGTCAGCTCGTCGCGCGACACAGGCTGCTGCGGACGCGGCACAGGTCCACCGCGAGTCGCTTGGTCAGCAGCGTGGTCATGGCTGCGAGGGTAACCGCTCGTCCCTGTGGTCGGGAGTGCCGCCCAACTGGTGGGAAAAAGCTCGGTTCACCCGTTCGGCCCAGGAAGGTGTGGGCGCAAAGCCGCAGTGAGCGCGTCCGGTTCCGGGACGCCGCCGACCCGCAGGAGTTCCGCGCCGGACGCGTCCAGCGCGAGGGTCGTGGGCGCCCGCAGCACGCCGAGGGCCTTCGCGACCTCCGGCAGGCCGGTCACGTCCAGCTCGACGTGCCGCAGGCCCTCGGTCCGGTCCGCGAGGTCGCCCAGGAGCGCCCCCGCGCGCCGGCACGCCGCGCAGAACGACGTGGAGACCTGGAGCAGGGTCACCGGCGTGCCCGGGACGAGCAGGTCGCGCACCGGCCCGGGCAGCTCGGGACGGGCGCCGGCGGTGGTGCGGACCCGGCCGTCGCGCCGCTTCAGCAGCACGCCGACCAGGGCCACCGCCAGCACCGCGCCCAACAGGGCCCAGACGCCGGTCATCACCGGTCCAGCGGGATGTCGCGGATCGTGCCCTCCACGGTGAACGCGCCGCTCTCCACCTTCACCGCGGTCGGCGTCACGGTGAAGGGCAGCACGCCCGGGTCGATGGTGACGCTCAGCGCCTCGCGCACCACGCCCAGCACGGCGTCCAGGCCGGCCAGCGCGGTGTCGTCCAGCTCGACGTCGTTGATCGCGATGGCGACCTGGCCGTTGACCAGGGACACCGTGCCGTAGGCGGCGATCCGGATCTGGCGGCTCGCGACCGTCGTGGTGCCCGACAGCTTCACCGCGGCCCGCGTCGGGTCCGCCTGCCGACCCGCGGGCTGCTCGGTGCGCCGGTCCGGCTCGATCGCCATGTCGGAGAACGGCGTCACCTGGTCGACCAGCCGGTTCAGGTCGGCCGCCTGGATCTTCACGCTGCCGCGCACCTGGTCGATCTTGGCGTCGCGCGTGTTGCCCGACAGCAGGTCGGACAGGCCGATGCGCACGTGGTAGAGGTTGGCCCGGATCTCCAGGTCGCGCAGCTGGTCGGCCACCGGCACGCCGGACGCGCTGATCTCGACGTCCCGGTAGTCCCCGGCCAGCGCCTGGGTGATGAACGGGAAGCCGTTGATGCGGACCGAGGGGTCCTCGCTCAGCTGGAACTTGTCCCGCATCTTCTGCGCGACCTGGTACTCGCCCGCCGCCGCCAACCCGAAGTCGGCGGCGACCAGCAACCCGCCGACCACCAGGGCGGCGATGATCAGCTTGCGCCCGCGCGTGGGGCGGCGCTTGGTCTCGGTCGCGGTCATCGTCCTTCTTCTGCTGTCGCGTGGTGCTCGGGTTCGGAGGACGTGCGGCGGTCCAGCCAGGTTGCGATCCGGTCCACCAGGACCGGCGTCATGGCCGACTCGGCGTGCCGGACGCCGGGTTCCAGCCACAGCTCGGCGTCGCCACCGGCCGCGCGGTGCAGCGCCACGGCGTGCGCGGGGCCGAAGTAGTGGTCCTGCTCACCGTGCACGATGAGCAGCGGGGTCGGCGTGATGCGGTGCACCACCTCCAGCGGGCTCTCCGGGGGCGTCGTCCACGGGGCGCCGAGGCGGACGCCCAGCGCGCGGGCGGCGAGGCGGCCGTGCGGCTGCTCCAGCAGCCAGTGCACCCGGCGCATCGCCGGGGTCTCCCGCACCCACCAGCGAGAGGGCGCGCTGACCGCCGCCACGGCGTCCGGCGGGTCCTCGTGCAGACCGGCGTGCCGCAGGGCGATCGAGGCGCCCATGGAGAACCCGACGGTCACCACGCGTCGGTACCCCAGCCGCCGGGCCAGCGAAACCCCGGCCGCGAGGTCGTGCACCTCGTCGCCGCCGACCGTGGACGCGCCGCCCGAGCGGCCGTGGCCGCGGAAGTCCAGCGCGACGACCCCGCCGTGCCGCGCGAAGCGGCGCAGCACCCGTGCCACGAACGGCTTGCGCACGTGGTTGGTGAAGCCGTGGCCCACCACGAACGCCAGGTCCGCCACGGGCGGTGTCGACCTCACGTGCACGCCGTGCAGGGGGACGGCGTCGTGTGACATGGATGTAACAGGCGTGACGCTTGTGGAAACAACTGTGACTCTGACCTGCTGACCTGGGTTTTTCGTGGCTCGCACCGGTATCGTCTCCGTCATCCGCAGGCAACGGGGCCCCGGTCACCGTACTTCGCGCTGCCTGGTCGGTGACCGCACACCGGCCGAACGAGAGGGTGCCGCGATGAGCATCGACGTGCTGCTGCTGACCACCGACTCCGATCCCGAGGCGGTCCTCCCCGCGCTCTCGCTCCTCCCGCACGAGGTCCGCCCGCTGCGCCCGGAGGTCTCGGCGCTGCTGGAAGCCGGCCCGCACGACGTCGTCCTGGTCGACGCCAGGACCGACCTGGCCGCCGCGCGCAGCCTGTGCCGGCTGCTCGACTCCAGCGGCGTGGACGTCCCCGTGGTGGCGGTCGTCACCGAGGGCGGCCTGGTCGCGGTCAACTCCGACTGGAGCGTGGACGAGATCCTGCTGCCGACCTCCGGCCCCGCCGAGGTGGACGCCCGCCTGCGCCTGGTGCGCTCGCGGCGCGGCGCCCAGCAGCCCGGTGGCGACGGCTCCCTCCAGCTCGGCGAGCTGGTCATCGACGAGGCGACCTACACCGCGCGCCTGCGCGGTCGTCCCCTCGACCTGACCTACAAGGAGTTCGAGCTGCTCAAGTACCTCGCGCAGCACGCGGGCCGGGTCTTCACCCGCGCCCAGCTGCTCCAGGAGGTCTGGGGCTACGACTTCTTCGGCGGCACCCGCACGGTCGACGTGCACGTCCGGCGCCTGCGCGCCAAGCTCGGCCCCGAGCACGAGTCGCTCATCGGCACCGTGCGCAACGTGGGCTACAAGTTCGTCCGCCCGCCGCGCCCCGGCAGCGCCCGCCGCGTGGAGCACGTGGACGCGCCGGAGCCGCGGATCGACGACGCGGAGCTGAGCTACCGGATCTGATCGCCGCGCCTCGGATTCGGTGGCCGCGCCTTCGGCGCGGCCACCCCGCGGGAGTTGGCCCGTGGAGGTCGGCCTGCGCGAGTGGCCCGCGGGGTGCCCCCTCGCGGGTCGGTTGCGGTCGACCCGGCGCGAAGGGGCTTCGGTGGCCGGTAGGTTTCACGGCGTGGAATCGAGCTGGTTCGAGGAGCTGTCCCCCGCGCAGGTCGACGAGGTCACCGGCCTGCTCCGCGCCGCCCAGGACGCCGACGGCGTCGCCCCCGTGGGCGAGGCCGTCGTGCTGCGCCTGCGCCCCGGCGCGCGCGGCAGCGCGCACCTGCTGGCCCGGGTCGACGGCGCGCTGGTCGGGTACCTGCACCTGGACGTCTTCGGCGACGCCGACGGCAACAAGGTCGCCGAGCTGGCCGTCCACCCCGCGCACCGCCGTCGCGGCCACGGCGCCGCGCTGCTCGCCGCCGTGGCCGAGCGCGCCGAGCCCCTGCGCGTCTGGGCGCACGGCGGCAGGCCCGAGCAGGAGGCCCTGGCCGCGAAGCTCGGCTACCGCAAGGTCCGCGAGCTGCTGCGGCTGCGCCGCCCCCTCGACGCCGACCTGCCGTCACCGGTCCTGCCCGAGGGCGTCCGGCTGCGCTCGTTCATGCCCGGCCGGGACGAGGCGGCCGTCGTCTACGTCAACCACCGCGCGTTCGCCTGGCACCCCGAGCAGGGCGCCATGAGCATCGAGGACCTCCGGGACAAGGAGGGGGAGGCGTGGTTCGACGCCACCGGCTTCCTCCTCGCCGTCGACGCCGAGGAGCGGCTGCTCGGCTTCCACTGGACGAAGGTGCACTCGGCGACCCTCGGCGAGGTGTACGTGGTGGGCGTCGACCCCGACGCGCAGGGCGGTGGCCTGGGCAAGGCCCTCACCCTCGCCGGTCTGGCGCACCTGCGCGCCGCCGGGCTCACCGAGGTGATGCTGTACGTCGAGTCCGACAACGCCGCGGCACTGGCCGTGTACGACCGGCTGGGCTTCACCCGATGGGATTCGGACGCCCAGTACGCCCGGTAGTGACAAACCCATCACGCCCTGCATACGTGCAGGTCACGGGATCACCCACAAGGCGGTGTCCCTAGTCACCTCCCGTGTGGAGTTCACCTTGCGTTAACCCTGTCCTGGGTGCCTGTCCACCCTCGCTGCCTACCGTCCGTGTCGAGCGGCGGGGGTTCGCCGCGACATCCGCTTCGCAGCTGGAGGACCCAGGTGAAGACCAAGCGACACGGCGCCGTACTCGGCCTGATCGCGGCCGGTGCGCTTCTGCTCACCGCATGTGGCAGCGACGAGAACGCCCCCTCGGGCGCGGCGCCGACGACCGGTGAGTCGTCCACGCCCGTCGAGTGCGGCGGCAAGTCCAAGCTGAACGCAGAGGGCTCCTCCGCGCAGAAGAACGCGATCGACACGTTCATCCAGGCGTACCAGCAGAAGTGCTCGGGCGCCGACGTGGCCTACAACGCCTCCGGCTCCGGCGCGGGCGTGAAGAACTTCAACGCCGGCCAGGTCGACTTCGGCGGCTCGGACTCGCCGCTGTCCGAGAGCAAGGGCGAGGTGGCCGCGGCCGCCGAGCGCTGCCAGGGCAACCCGGCCTGGAACCTGCCGCTGGTCTTCGGCCCGGTCGCGCTCGGTTACAAGCTGGACGGCGTCACCGACCTCACGCTGAGCGGCGAGGTCGCCGCCAAGATCTTCAACGGCACCGTCGTGAAGTGGAACGACCCGGCCATCGCCGCGCTGAACTCCGGCGCGTCGCTGCCCGACAAGGACATCAAGGTCGTCTACCGCTCCGACGAGTCGGGCACCACGGACAACTTCCAGCTCTACCTCCAGGCCGCCTCGAAGGGCGCGTGGACCCAGGGCGCCGGCAAGCAGTTCAAGGGCGGCATCGGCGAGGGCAAGGAGAAGTCGGCGGGCGTCGCGCAGGCGGCGGGCTCCATCGACGGCGCCATCACCTACGTCGAGCTGTCCTTCGCGCAGGACAACAAGCTGTCCATCGCGAAGATCGACAACGGCTCCGGCCCGGTCGAGCTGACGAACGAGACGGTCGGCAAGGCCATCGACGGCGCCACCATCAAGGGCAGCGGCAACGACCTGGTCCTCGACCTGAACTCCATCTACGCCTCCACCACCGCGGGCGCCTACCCGCTGCTGCTCGCCACCTACGAGATCGTCTGCTCGAAGGGCTACGACGCCGACACCGCGAAGGCCGTCAAGGCGTTCCTCACGGTCGCGGCGACCGACGGTCAGGCCGGCCTGGCGGACGCGGGTTACGCTCCGCTCCCCAAGGCGTTCCAGGACAAGATCCTGACCGCCATCCAGGCCATCGCCTGATCCGGCCGGCAGACTCCGCGCAGGCACCAAGGCGATGAACGACCGAACCGTGGTCGAGCGCTCCGCGGGCACCGCTGACAGCGGTGCCCGCGGGGGCGTCCCGGCCGCTCGACCCGACTCGGAGGCTCCGATTCCCCCGACCGCGGAAGCCGAGAACACAAAGCACGTCCGGCCGGGTGACCGGATCTTCGCCGGTCTCGCCACCGGGTCGGGCATCTTCATCGTGGTCCTGATCGGGGCCATCGGCATCTTCCTGCTGATCCAGGCCATCCCCTCCCTGGGGCTCGACAAGGTCAACTTCCTGACCAGCCGCGAGTGGTCCACCAGCGACGTCAACAACATGCGCTACGGCATCCTGGACCTGCTTCTGGTGACCGTGGTGTCGGCAGCGTTCGCGCTGGTCATCGCCATGCCCATCGCCCTGGGCATCGCGCTGTTCCTCACCCAGTACGCGCCGCGCCGCCTGGCCCGGCCGTTCGCCTACGTCATCGACCTGCTGGCCGCCGTGCCGTCGATCATCTTCGGCCTGTGGGGCCTGCTGGTGCTCGGCCCGGTGCTCACGCCCGTCGGCGAGTGGCTCACCGCGAAGCTGGGCTGGATCTTCCTGTTCGCCGAGGGCAACGTCAGCATCGAGATCGGCGGCACGATCTTCACCGCCGGCATCGTGCTCGCCGTCATGATCCTGCCGATCATCACCGCGGTCAGCCGCGAGGTGTTCGACCGCACGCCCCCCACCCACGTCGAGGGCGCCATCGCGCTCGGCGCCACCAAGTGGGAGGTCGTCAGGACCACCGTGCTGCCGTTCGGCAAGGCCGGCTACGTCAGCGCGTCCATGCTCGGCCTCGGCCGCGCGCTCGGCGAGACCATCGCGCTGACGATCATCCTCAGCGGCACCGCCGCGATGTTCGGGTGGAGCCTGTTCGACGGCGGCGCGACGTTCGCGTCCAAGATCGCGCTGGCCGCCCCGGAGTTCAACGACCCGCGCATCGCGGGCGCCTACATCGCGGCGGGTCTCGTGCTGTTCGTGCTCACGTTCGGCGTCAACGCCATCGCCCGGTCCATCGTCGCCGGTCACAAGGAGTACGAATGACGACGACCGACACGGCGGCCGACCTCGACCGCCTCGCGACGCCGCCGACGTTCCAGAGCGTCAGCGGCTCGCGCAAGTTCAAGAACGCCGTCGCCACCACCCTGGTCTACGCGGCGTTCCTGATCGCCATCGTGCCGCTGGTCTGGGTGCTGTACGTCGTCATCCAGCGCGGCTTCCCGGTCATCCTCGACGCCGACTGGTGGCAGAAGTCGCTGTCCGGGCTGCTGTCGCGGCAGCAGGGCGGCGGCGTCTACCACGCCATCTACGGCACCCTGGTGCAGGGCCTCGTCTGCGGCATCATCTCGGTGCCCATCGGCCTGTTCGTCGCCGTCTACCTCGTGGAGTACGGCGGCCGGTCGAAGCTGGCCAAGGCCACCACGTTCATGGTGGACATCCTCACCGGCGTGCCGTCGATCGTGGCCGCGCTGTTCGTCTACACGCTGTGGATCACCTACTTCGGCTTCGGCCGCAGCGGGTTCGCGGTGTCCCTCGCGCTGGTGCTGCTCATGGTGCCGGTGATCGTGCGGACCACCGAGGAGATGCTCAAGATCGTCCCCGACGAGCTGCGCGAGGCCTCCTACGCGCTGGGCATCCCGAAGTGGAAGACGATCGTGAAGGTCGTCGTCCCCACCGCGCTGTCCGGCATCGTGACCGGCATCATGCTGGCCCTCGCCCGTGTCATGGGCGAGACCGCGCCGGTCCTGGTGCTCGCCGCGTACGCGCCGTACATCAACTACAACCTGTTCGACGGCCCGATGGCGTCGCTGCCGCTGCTCATGACGTCCGAGCGCAACAACCCGACCCAGGCCGGTTTCGAGCGCATCTGGGGCGCGGCGATCACCCTCGTGCTCATCATCACGCTGTTCAACCTGCTGGCGACCGTGATCTCGCGGTGGCTGGCTCCGAAGACGAAGTGAGCGGGCGGTCATGGCCAAGCGCATCGACGTGAAGGACCTCAACCTCTTCTACGGCAAGTTCCACGCCGTCGACGGGGTCTCCCTGGCCGTGCCGCCGAAGAACGTGACCGCGTTCATCGGGCCCTCCGGTTGCGGCAAGTCCACCGTGCTGCGGTCGCTGAACCGCATGCACGAGGTGGCGCCGGGAGCCCGCGTCGAGGGCAAGGTGCTGCTGGACGGCGAGGACATCTACGCCTCGTCCATCGACCCGGTGCAGGTGCGCCGGACCATCGGCATGGTGTTCCAGCGGCCCAACCCGTTCCCGACGATGTCGATCCGCGACAACGTCGTGGCGGGCCTGAAGCTCGCGGGCGAGCGGAACAAGAAGAAGCTCGACGAGGTGGCCGAGCGCTCGCTGCGCGGCGCCAACCTCTGGAACGAGGTCAAGGACCGCCTCGACCGCCCGGGCGGCGGGCTGTCCGGTGGTCAGCAGCAGCGCCTCTGCATCGCCCGCGCCATCGCCGTGCAGCCCGACGTGCTGCTGATGGACGAGCCGTGCTCGGCGCTGGACCCGATCTCCACGCTGGCGATCGAGGACCTGATCACCGAGCTGAAGAAGGAGTACACGATCGTCATCGTGACCCACAACATGCAGCAGGCGGCGCGGGTCTCCGACCAGACCGCGTTCTTCAACCTGCTGGGTGTCGGCCAGCCCGGGCGGCTGATCGAGGTGGACGACACGGAGAAGATCTTCAGCAACCCCAGCCAGAAGGCGACCGAGGACTACATCTCGGGTCGCTTCGGCTGAGCGGTGCTCCGGCCGAGAGCCCTCCCACCTGCGGTGGGAGGGCTTTCGCGCGTTCGGGTGACGAGGGAACCCGCCGGTGGCGGCGACCGTCAAAATCGAGACACGGTCCTCCGTCCGGGGGTACCGTGACGGCTGGGATCGGCGGACTCGCAGGGGGTAATCGTGGCGCCGGAAGGTGCGTGGAGCGTCCAGTCCATGCAGGCCATGACGGCCAACATGCAGGGCCTGAAGGCCGCGGCCGACTCGGGTTCGTTCGCGATCAGCAAGGCCGGCGCCGAGGCGTACGTCAACGCCATCCAGAAGGCCCAGGACGAGCTCGTCTCGCTGGAGATGGACCTGGTCTACCTCAGGCAGGAGACGAAGCTGGGCACCAGCCCGGACGGGCAGAGGATGGCGCAGTACAACATGGACGGGGCGTTGGGTGGTCCCGGGACCACCGGCATCGTCCCCGCGATCGAACAGCTGAAGACGGCGCTGGAGGAGGCTCGACTGGCCATGGTGAAGGCCGTCGAGAACTACGGCCAGGTCGACGACGACTCGGCCGACGGCCTCCGGCGCTACTGAGATGGGGATGTCTTGATCAGGAACCTGGTTGTCCGGTCCGTGCTGCCGGTCGCCGTGCTGGGCGCGGTGCTCGCGGGGTGCACGAGCACGCCGGGCACCCCGACCCCGGAGACCACCGGCGCCGCGACCGCCACGACCGGCGGCGCCACTTCTCCGACCACCTCCGGCGCGGCGGCGGGTGACGGGCTCGCGGACTTCGACGTCTGCGCGGAGCTGGAGGGCGTGGCGTCCGCCCTGGGCCTCACCGAGATCGAGCGTAAGGGCGCCCAGGACTGCGAGGCCCGGTACGCGGGCCGGATCGGTGTCCGGGTGAAGGCGCAGCCGGAGTTGGGCGTCGAGGAGTTCGTGCCCGGCTCCGACTCGAAGATCTCGGACCTGCCACTGGGCGGACACCGTGCCAAACTCGTGACGGCCCCGCTCACCACGAGTTCGTGCGCCGTGACGATCGAGGTGACCCCGTCCTCGCGGGTCGACGTGGTCTCGTCCTCGCCCGCCACCCAGGAACAGGCGTGCGAGGCCGCGACCAAGGTCGCGACCGCAGTCGAACCGAAGCTCCCCAAGTAAGCCAGAGGAGGACGTCGTGGCACCGCCGAACTCGAACTCGTCGCAGAACAGCCAGGCCACCCAGGTCACCTACGCCGGGCAGACCGAAGCCGAACTGCGCGCCGAATACGAGCGTGAGCGGGCCGCGAACCCCGGGCTGTTCGGGGCCATCACCACGCTCGACGACTACGTGCGCTACAGGCAGCAGTCGGCGCAGTACCAGCAGGACCAGGAGCGCAACCTCGAGCAGGTCGTGGAGACCTACCGGCCGCCGATGAGCCCGGCGGGGTCGTTCTACATGGGCTACGACCACAAGGCCCTCAAGGGCATGGTCACCGACAACATGGTCCCGAGCACCGCGAACGACCAGGGTGAGGCGTGGACGCGGGTCGGCAACACGCTCGCCCAGCTCCAGAGCGACCTCACCAGCGCCACCTCCGCCAGCAAGGGCGCGTGGCAGGGCAAGGCGGCCGAGGCGGCTCAGGGGTACTTCACCAACGTCGCCACCTGGTCCGGCAACGCGGCGCAGGGCGCGCAGCTCACCGGCAACAAGCTCTACACCCAGAGCCAGGCGGCCGAGGCGGCCAAGAACTCGATGCCCGAACCGGTCGAGTTCAGCACCGCCGACGCCTACAGGATGTTCTTCTCCGAGCCCAACCCGTTGAAGTGGGCCGAGACGATCGACCAGATCGAGCAGAAGTTCGAGGAGAAGCAGCAGGCCCACGAGCGGGCGGCCGAGGTCATGACGACCATGTCCACCAGCTTCCAGGAGGCCGGTTCCACGATGCCCGCCTTCTCGCCGCCCCCGCCGATGGACGGCTCCGGCGGCAGCGGTGACCCCGGCGGCAGCGGGGAGAGCGAGATCGGCACCCGGCCGACCGTGCCCAGCAGCGTCGGCACGGGGACGGGTACCGGGACCGGGACCGGGACCGGCACGGGAACGGGCTCCGGCTCCTTCGGCGACGTGAACATCCCCGGCGGCGGCGGCGGCGGCGGTGGCAGCGGCAGCGGTGGCGGCAGCGGTGGCGGCAACACCAACCAGTCCGGCTGGAACGGCATCACGCCCCCCGGCGGCGGCGGTGGCGGTGGCGGTGGCGGCGGTGGCGGCCAGAACGGTGGTGGCGGCGGCAACATCTACCCGCCCGGCGTCTACCCGCCCGGCGGCACTCCTCCCGGTGGTCGTCCCGGCGTGCCCATCCCCGGTGGACGGCCGGGCCAGACGGGTCCCGGCGGTCGGGGCGTGCCCGGCGGCGGCCCCGGTGGTCTCGGCGGGCGCGGCATGCCCGGCGGCGGTGGTGGCGGCGGGCTCGGTGGCGGGCCCGGTGGCATGGCGGCGGCCGGTCGCGGCGGTCTGGGCGCCGGTGGCATGGGCGGCTTCGGCCCCGGTGGCGCCACGGGCGCGCTCGGCGAGAGCGCGCGCACGGGCGCGGGCGGCTTCGGTCCCGGTGGCAGCGGCGGCCTCGCGGGCGCCGGCGCGGCGGGTGCGGCCGGTCGCGGCGGCGTGGGTGGCGTGGGTGGCGTGGGCGCCGGCGCCGGTGCCGGCCAGGGCGAGGAGGACAAGGAGCACAAGGCGGCGTCGTACCTCGTCGAGACCGAGGACGTCTTCGGCGACGGCACCATGGTCGCCCCGCCGGTCATCGGCGGGTGAGCGTGTTCTCGTTCGCCCTGTCGCACGCGGCGGCCGACATGCTCTGGGAAGACCTGAAGCTCGGCAGCCGGCCCTACCCGTTCGACTTCCCCTACCTCGGGCAGACGTTCGACGAGCGGCGCGGCATCCGCAACGCCGTCTACCGCGACCTGGAGTCGCGCGGCCTGGCCGACCGCGGCCGGGTCGCGCCCCGGGTGCAGGAAGCGCTCACCCTGCTGGTCAAGTTCGACTACTCGCTCAACGCCATCGCGTCGCTCGACGCGCGCAACGTCGAGCGCCAGTTGCTGGCGCGGGCGGGTGCGGCCGGTGAGAACGCGGTGCTGGCCGTCATGGACGACCGGCAGATCAAGATCGACCTGATGCGGTCGGCGACCCTCGTGCGCGCGGTCGTGGAGCTGATCCCGGGCAACCGCCCGGGGCCGGGTCAGTCGATCACCGTGCCGATGTCGGCGCAGACCCCGCCACCGCCGCGCCGCGACGACGACTTCGGCAACGCGACGTTCACCCGGGCCATGGCCCCCCGCAGCACGGCGGCCACGCAGGTGCGCGCGCTGGAGGCGGTGTTCGAGCGGCAGCGGCTGCGCGCCGGCCAGTTCGGCGTCACCGTCCGCGGCAGGCACGGTCGCGAGCAGCGCGCCCCGCAGGTCGCGTGGTTCGACAACGACCAGGGCCGCTACATGTCGCAGACCCGACAGGGGCAGGACGGCCGGAAGTGGCTCACCCACGCCCCCGCCGACAACCCGCGCATCGCCGCCCAGCTCACCCAGGAGCTGAACGCCCTGATGGGCTGAGCCCCACCCGCCGGACCCCTCGGGGGACCTGCGGACGGGACCTGCGAACCCCCGGACGCGAGCCCGGTCGCGGACCTACGACTCCTCGGAGCCGCCGTAGCCGGGCATCCGCCCCGTCACGACGAACACGGTCCGCTTGGCCACCGACACGGCGTGGTCGGCGAACCGCTCGTAGAACCGGCCGAGCAGCGTCGTGTCCACCGCGGACGGGACGCCGTGCGCCCAGTCCTTGTCCATGATCACCGTGAACAGGTGGCGGTGCAGGTCGTCCATCGCGTCGTCGGCGTCCTCCAACGACCGCGCCCGCGCCACGTCCTGCGTGCGGATGATGTCGGTCGCCTCGCGCGCCAGCTCGACGGCGATGCGGCCCATCTCCGCGAAGTACGGCTGCACGGTGTCGGCCAGCACGTGGTTCGGGTGCCTGCGCCGCGCGGCCTTGGCCACGTGCAGCGCCAGGTCGCCCATGCGCTCGACGCTCTCCGCCGCGTGGATCACCGCGAGCACGATGCGCAGGTCCGTCGCGACCGGCGCCTGGAGCGCCAGCAGCGCGTACGCCTGCTCCTCGATGCCCGCGCGGACGTCGTCGATCTTGACGTCGTCCCCGATCACCTGCTCGGCGAGGGCGAGGTCCGCGCCGAGCAGCGCCGCGGTCGCGCGCTCCATGGCGTCACCCGCCATCGCGCACATGTCGGCGAGCTGCCCCGCGAGTTGTCCGAGCTGGTCGTGGTAAGCCTCACGCATGGCGGTCAGCCTACGTGCGGGTCGTCGCGGGAACGACCCGCCCCGGTGAACCCGTGGTGAACCCGAAACGTCCAGTTCGCTCAAGCACAGGGGTCCTCCGCCGCGTTGACGACCTCCAGGTCCTTGGGCGGCTGCGGCGTGCCGGGCTCCTGCTGCCCGCCACCGGCCCCCGGCGCCCGCACGACCTCGTCCCAGCCGGGCCCGATCAGCAGCTCCACCGCGCCGCCCATGGTCGGGTCGGCCACCAGCGTCGCACCGGGGACGGACGCGGCCAGCGTCGCCGCGACGTCCTCGCCGCCCGTGTAGTACTTGATGATCGTCTTCTCGGCGGCCTCGCCGTTGCCGCGGAAGACCACGTCGTAGCCCAGTTCCTCCAGGGCCAGCTTCGTCGAGTTCGCGAGGCCGGGCGAGTCGGGGTCGCCGTTGAGCACCTTGACCTTGAGGCCGTTCGGGTCGACGACCTTGCCCGGCTTGGGGCCCGCGGGCGCGGGGGTCGGCGCGCCGGACGTCGTGCCGGCCGCCTGCGTCGAGGGGTCCGGCTTCTCGTCGGGCAGCGGCGTGCCGTCGATGATCGACTGGAACAGCGCCTTGGTCTCCGCCTCGCGCAGCATCTCGATGTTGTCGTCGTTCGACAGCGTCGGGCCCTCGTCCGTGTAGTGCGGGACGGTCACGAAGCTGACCCGGCCGGCGTCGAGGCTGCGCAGCGACTGCGCGAGCGTGAGCATGTCGTTCACGCCGATGTTGTCGCCCACGGTGGCCGCGGCGAACGCGTTGAGGAAGCTGTTCAGCTTGCCCGGGTTCAGCAGGATCTCCGACGACAGCGCCTTGCGCAGCAGCGCGGACAGGAACTTCTGCTGCCGCGTCACGCGGTCGTAGTCGCCGAACTGCTCGCCGGACACCTTGCGCGCGCGGACGTAGTCGAGCGCCTTGCCGCCGGTGATCTGGAACCGGCCCGCCTGGTCGAAGATCGTGCCGAGCTCGTCGTCGATCATCGGCTTCGGCACGCACACCTCGACCTCGCCGACCGCGTCCACCATGCCGCGGAACCCGTTGAAGTCCACGCTGATGAAGTGGTTGATCTCCAGGCCGGTCAGCTCGGTCATGAACTTCGCCACGCACCGCGGGCCGCCGTCGGAGTAGGCCTGGTTGGCCTTCGCGCCCTCCAGCGGGTCGAGCTGCGTGCCGGTGTACTGGCCGGTGCCGGAGTCCCACTGCTCGCACGCGGGCCGCGTCACCGTCAGGTCGCGCGGCACCGAGACGACGACCATCCGCTTCCGGTCGGCCGGGATGTGGGCGAGCATCAGCACGTCGGACCGCGCGCCCGGCGCCGCCTCGGTGTCACCGACGCCGTCCTGCGTCTTCGCGCCCGCCCGGCTGTCCGAGCCGACGATCAGGAAGTTCTCGTCGCCCAGCTGCTTCTCGGCCTCGTGGACGGCGGCGGAGTTCGAGCCGAGCGCGTCGACCTCGACGAACTTGCTGTCGATGTAGAGCATCGCGCCCCAGCCGAGGCCCGTGGACACGAACACCAGCACGGCCGCCGCCAGCGAGACCACCTTGACCGTGCGCACGATCCTGCTGTGCTTGGCCGTGCGGCCGCGGCGACGGGGGCCGTCGTCGCCGTCGAGGACGGCGACCGGGGAGGCGTACTCGGTGGCGTCCTCGTCGTGGTCGGCCTTCCACGGCATCAGCTTCTGCCGGCGCTCCTTGCGGAGGCGCTCCTGCTCGGCCAGCTCGTCGTGGACGGCGGAGAAGCGGGCCAGCGTGTGGTCGACCTCGCGACGCTTCTTGACGTCGTCGCTGATGGCCTCCATCTCGGTGGTGAGGCTGGCGGGGTCGATCTGGTCGCGTGGTTCCGGCCCGCTCGGCGTGGCGTGGGGCGGCGTGGCGTGGGGCGGCGTGGCGTGGGGCGGCGTGGCGTGGGGCGGCGTGGCCTTGGAGGGCGCGCCCGCACCGAGGCGGTCCGCGATGGCGGGCTGCTCGGCCACGTCCTCGGCGAAGCGCCGACCGGGTGCGTCGGGCGCGGCCGGCGGCCCGTCGACGGGTCCGGTGGCGAGTCGGCGTGGTGCGCTGCCGTGGTCCTGCTCGTCCACGGGGTTGCCGACGGGGCGGCGGGGGCCTGCCGGGGTGCCGGGTCCGGTGGCGAGTCGGCGCGGTGCGCTGCCGTGGTCCTGCTCGTCCACCGGGCCGCCGGCGAGGCGGCGGGGCGCGGCTCCGCGGTCGAGGTCGTCGGGTGGGCCCGCGAGTCGGCGCGGGTCGGCGGGCCTGTGGGCGTCCGGGGGCATGGGGCGTCGCCCGGTCCCCTCGTCCGGCCGGGGACCCATCGGACGCCTGCCGGTGCCCTCACCGGGGCGGACGGGCGGTTCCGGCCCGTCCTCGGCGAGCCGGCGCGGCGCGTTGCCCTCCGCGAACCGGCGGCCCGCGGGATCGCCCTCGGCGGGCTGGCGACGCGGGCCGGCACCGTCCGGAGCGCGTCGGGGATCGACGTCCTCGGGGCGCGGAGCCGGTCGACGAGGACCGTCCGGCGGCTCGGGCCGGGCACGGCGACCGGTGTTCTCGCCCACGCGGTGCGGGACGTCGGCCGCCGGGGCGTCCACGGGACGGCGGAGGTCCGGACGGGGCGGGTCCTGCCTGGACACGTCCTGCCTGGGCGTGTCCGGGCGCAGCGCGTCCGGTCGGGGACCATCGGGCCGGGGAGCGTCGGGCCTAAGCCCTTCGGGCGGCACGGGACGCGCGCGGCGGCCGGTGTGCTCACCGGGACGCGGCACGTCCGGGCGCACGGGAGGCGGCGGAACGGGGCGCTGCGCGTTCGGGTCGCCCTCGGCGTAGCGGCGCGGCGGTTCCGCGGCACGCCTGCCGCCACCGGGAGCCTCCGGCGGCTCCGGGCGTGCCCGCCGACCGGTGCCCTCACCGGGATGCCGGACCTCGGCGGGCCGGCTGTTCGGCGCGCGCCGCGGGCCGTCCTCCGGCATCGGGCGGGGTGCGCGCGTGCCGGTGCCCTCGTGCGCGGGCGCGAAGAAGTCGTTGGGTGCCGCGGGGCGCCTCGGCGGCTCGCCGTTCGGGGCCGGGGTGACGCGGTCCGGCGCGGACGGCGTGAAGTGGTCGGGTGCGGCACGTCGGCCGGTGCTCTCGGGTGCCGGTGCCGGTGGCGGCGCCGGCGACCGCGTGCCGTTCGGCGCGGGTCCGGCGGGGGGCGCGGGCGGTTCGGGCGCGGCACGGCGTCCGGTGTCCGCGGGGCCCGGCGGGACCGGCCGGGGGATGTTCGTGCGGCTGTGCTGTTCGAGCAGTTCGGACACGCTCAGCCCGCCATCGTCAAGCGACCTGCGGCGACGTCCGGTCGGCTGGTCGTCCTGCGAGGCGTGGTCTCCACCGGGTCCGGGGCCGCCACGGCGGGGCTCGTCGGGCACCCGGGCTCCCTTCAGCTTCGGTCACTAGTGGGTCGTCATCACGAGTTGACGACAGCAAGGACACAGTGGTTGCACCAACGGCGTGTCACTTGCCTTGGCGATACTACGGATGACCGCCAGTCCTGACGACCACTCCCGGTGATACAGGGGTCCGTAGTACTCGGTTACGCGCAGCAGGCTACGCCCGAAAGGGTGAGTAACCAGTAGGTATCAGTAACCGGCTACCCGCGATTCGGCTATCCCACGTCGCCCGGAAGCGGCACCCGCGAGGCGCACACGGCCGTTCTCGCGGTAGGCCACGGCGTTCCGTCCTGACTGCTTGGCCGTGTAGAGCAGGCTGTCGGCGCGGAGCAGTTGCTGCTCGGGGGAGACCGGCGGGCGCGTCGACGTGTCCGCGGCCGGCGGCTCGTAGGCCAGCCCGACGCTCACCGTCACCCGCAGCCCGACCGCGAGTGAGGACCAGGAGTGACGCTCGACACGAAGTCGCGCGGCTTCGGCCACCGCGACGGCCGTCGCGGCCTCGACGTCCGGCAGCACGAGCACGAACTCCTCGCCGCCGTACCGCGCGCAGAACGCACCCTCCGGCAGCTCCTCCTGGAGCAGTTCGACGACCTGTTGCAGCACCCGGTCGCCCAGGACGTGCCCGAACGTGTCGTTGACCTGCTTGAACCAGTCGAGGTCGATCAGCGCGATGGCCAGGCTGGACGCGGCGGTGCCGCGCGCGGCGACCATGTCGACCAGGCGCTCGTCCAGGTAGCGCCGGTTGTAGCTGTCGGTGAGGCTGTCGCGGAGGCTCTGCTCGCGCGCCTCGGCGTGCTCGCGCCGCAGCCGGTCGACCTCGCGGCGCAGCTGCTCGGGCACCTGGGGCTCCTCGTCCTGGTCGGCGTAGACCAGGTCGAACGCCGAGCGCAGGTGCTGGTACGCCTGCCGCCACTGGCCCCGGGAGGCGAGCAGGGTGGCGATCGACTCGTGCAGCTGCACCAGGCCGCTGCCCTCGCCCTGGGACGACGCGGGCACGCCCACCGCCGGCTGGCTGTCGCTGTCGAACTCGGCGACTTCGGGTCGCAGTGCGGTCATCGCGCTCACCTCCCTACTTGCCAGGTGTCGTCTGATACGACGCGACGCTTGAGCCGGCAGGACGCGTCTACTAGTGATTTCCCTCTACTGGTTGACCGTGCACTGCTCCGAACCGGTGACGTTCGGTGATCAACTGGGGTAGGCGTGTGCCGAGCGTGTTCGACCGCCGCGCGACGGCCGGTCGGCGCGGGAGACGGTCAGGGGGCGCAGGGGGCGAAGCCGTAGGCCTTGCCGTTGAGCAGCACCACGTGCTGGGAGCCGATCTGGCTGCCGACCTCGCTGCCGTCCTGCACGACCGTCAGCGTCACGGCCACGACCAGCACCACGCCGCGCGGGTGCTCGTCCGCGCCGGGCGGCGTCCACTCCGGGTCGAGGCGCAGCGTGGACATCGCAGGCTGCACCTTGATCGTGCCCGAGGGCAGCCGGCAGCCGTCGTCGCGGAAGTCCGGGTGCTGGGTGTCGGTGAGCAGGTCGCGCTGCTCGGTCGTGCCCTGCGTGCCGGCCTCGTTGAGGTCTTCGAAGTAGCCCTCGACCAGTTCGCGCTCCACGTCGCCGACCTGGAGCGGGCGCGGCGTGCCGGCCACGGTGCCACCGCACGCCACCAGCAGCAGGGCGCACACCGCGGCCATCGCGCCGCGCAACCGCACGTCAGCCACCCGAGTGCATGTCTTCGGCATCGGGGACCATCGCGTCCTCGGGGTCGGCCAGCCACCCCTCGGGCAGCACCACGCGGGCGGGTGAGCCCTGGCGACCGCGCGGCTCGTCCGCGCTGTCCGGGAACGGCAGGTCCGGGTCGAGCCGGCCGACCAGGTCCTCCAGCTCGGCGAGCGTGGACACCATGGCGAGGCTCCGCCGCAGCTCCGCGCCCACCGGGAAGCCCTTCAGGTACCAGGCCATGTGCTTGCGCAGGTCGCGGATGCCCTTGTCCTCGCCGAGGAAGTCGGCGAGCAGCGCGCCGTGCCGCAGCAGCACCCCCGCCACCTGGCCCAGGCGCGGACCGGCGGGGATGGGCTCACCCCGGAACGCCGCCTGGAGCTCGCCGAACAGCCAGGGCCGCCCCAGGCAGCCGCGCCCGACGACCACGCCGTCGCAGCCCGTCTCGGCGACCATGCGCAGGGCGTCCTGCGCGCTGAAGACATCCCCGTTGCCCAGCACGGGGACGTCGGTCACGGCCTCCTTGAGCCGGGCGATGGCCGACCAGTCGGCCCGCCCGGAGTACCGCTGCGCGGCGGTCCGCGCGTGCAGGGCGACCGCCTGCGCCCCCTCGTCCGCGGCGATGCGCCCGGCGTCCAGGTAGGTCAGGTGGTCGTCGTCGATGCCGATGCGGAACTTCACCGTCACCGGCACCCCGGCGGGCTCGGCGGCCTTCACGGCGGCGCGCACGATCCGCCGGAACAGTTGCCGCTTGTACGGCAGCGCCGCCCCGCCGCCCTTGCGCGTCACCTTGGGCACCGGGCAGCCGAAGTTCATGTCGATGTGGTCGGCCCGGTCCTCGCCCACGATGATCCGCGCGGCCTCCGCCATGGACGTCGGGTCGACGCCGTAGAGCTGCATCGAACGAGGCCGTTCACCCTCACCGAAGGTGATCATCTGCATGGTCTTGGAGTCGCGCTCGACGACCGCGCGGGCAGTGATCATCTCGCACACGTAGAGCGAGCTGGAACTGCCGAACTCGCGGCAGAGCTGCCGGAAGGCGACGTTCGTGATGCCCGCCATCGGCGCGAGCACGACGGCGGGATCGACCAGGTACTGGCCGATCTTCAAGGGCTTGGTGGCGTGCAGCGCGGTCGACATCGTCCCCATTGTCACCCAGCGGCGTGAGTGGTGGTCACCACACGCCGCCACCCGTTCACCCGGCCGAGGGTGCCGAGTCCGGTTCGAGCGCCCAGTCGTTGCACCGGATCGGCGTGCCCGGCGGGTACTCGAGGTCCACTTCCCCCACCAGCGCGAACCCTGCCCGCCGGCACACCCCGTTGGACGCCGCGTGGTCGACCTTCGGGAACGCCCGCACCGACCGGCCGCCGTCCACCGCCCAGGCGGCCACCGCGACCTGCCGCGCCGCAGCCGACGCCACCCCGCGCCCCTGGAACCCGGGGAGCACGCTCCACCCCACCTCCCACACCACCGAGCCGCCGAAGGTCCGCTCCCAGAACCCCACGCTGCCCGCCGGCACCCCGTCCACCTCGACCCGGAACATCCGCCCCGCGCCCGGCAACAGGTACCGCCGGTGCCGGTCGAGCAGCCGGTCCCGGGGTTCCGGCCCGCCCAGGTGCGCGGTCATCGCGGGCGAGTTCAGCCGTTCGAGCAGCGCGAAGTCGGCCTCGGCCCACGGTTCCAGGGTGATCACGGGTCCACGGTGCCGGCGGGGTCCGACAGTGCCGTGATCACGCTCCCGCCGCGACACCCGCAACCACCGTCGAACCGACCCCCGCCCGTCCACTACCCTCGACCGCGGGCCGCTAGCTCAACTGGCAGAGCAGCGGACTTTTAATCCGTTGGTTCAGGGTTCGAGCCCCTGGCGGCCCACCAAACCCCCAGGTCGACGGCCTGGGGGTTTCGCGTCTCACGATCGCCGCCACCCCTTCGCCACGCCTGACTTCGCGGACTTCCAGCCGGTGGCAGCCCTGGTGAGGTGCTTCCGCCGTGAACGGCCGGACGCACGACCCGTGCCGCTCGTTCGGCCACCTCCGCCCGGTCGCGGGTGTGACCATGTGCGGCATGTCCCACGAGGCGTTCCCCGACGTCGTCCGCGACGCCGAGTCCGGTCCGCACGCCTGCCCGTGCTGCGGCTTCCTCACCCTCGCCGAGCGGGGCGGCTACGAGATCTGCGACGTGTGCTTCTGGGAGGACGACGGCCAGGACGAGCACGACGCCGAGCAGGTGCGCGGCGGCCCGAACCGAGGGCTCAGCCTCGCCGAGGCCCGCCTGAACTACGCCCGCACCGGTGCCGCCGACCCGCGGGACCTCAAGCACGTCCGACCGCCGAACCCCGTCGAGTACCCGTCCCCCTGACCGCCGGTTCACGGAACGGCCAGAGCCCGCCCGCCACCGGGGCGCTGACGGGCGGGCGGACCGGGGGCCCGTTAGCTTGGGACGGGTGCGTCTGGCTACCTGGAACGTGAACTCGGTCAAGCAGCGGGTGCCCCGGTTGTTGCCCTGGCTCGATGAGCGGCGACCCGATGTCGTGTGCCTTCAGGAGACGAAGCTCGCCGACGAGGCGTTCCTCGCCCTGCTCGGGGCCGAACTCGCCGAGCGCGGGTACGAGGTGGCCGTGCACGGGCAGGTGCAGTGGAACGGGGTGGCGATCCTCTCGCGGGTCGGGGTGGAGGACGTCACGGCGGGGCTGCCCGGCGGGCCGGGGTTCCCCGAGCAGGAGGCCCGGGCGGTGTCGGCCACGTGCGGCGGGCTGCGGGTGCACTCCGTCTACGTGCCGAACGGGCGGGAGGTCGGCTCGGACCACTACCGGTACAAGCTGGAGTGGTTGGCCGCGCTGCGGGACGTGGTGGCGGACGGGCCCGAGGACGTGGTGGTGTGCGGGGACGTCAACATCGCGCCCGCCGACGCCGACCTGTTCGACCCGGCTGTGTTCGTCGGGCACACGCACGTGACGGACGAGGAGAGGGCCGCGTTGGGGGCGCTGCACGACCTCGGGTTGCGGGACGTGGTGCGCGACCGGTGGCCCGACGAGCGGATCTACACGTACTGGGACTACCGGGCCGGGATGTTCCACCGGGACCTCGGGATGCGGATCGACCTGGTGCTGGCCTCCGGGAACGTCGCCGGGCGGGTCGAGGCCGCCTGGGTGGACCGGAAGGCGCGCAAGGGGACGAGCCCCAGTGATCACGCCCCGGTGGTCGTGGACCTGGACGAGGCGCCTGACGGGAACGCGGGCCCCGTGGTGCCGCCGCCGTCCGCGCCCCGGACCCGGAAGGCCGTGCGACCCCCGCGTTAGCCGGCCAGTTCGTCCGGTTCCAGGTCGTGGCTCCACGGGCGCTCGGGGTGTGGGCGGAGGGCGAGGGCCACGCGGAGGGCGGTGTCGCGGAGCGCGGTGGCACGTCCCGTCGTCGCGAGGGCGTTGAGGCGTCGTGACAGGAACGCGAGGCGCTGGGTGCGGCGGCGGCGTGCCCGGTCGTAGGCGCGCAGGGCCGCCCCGGTGTCCGGGGCGGTGAGGCACGTCGCCAGCACGACGCCGTCGACGATCGCCTCGCACGCGCCCCGGCCCAGGTCGGGGGTCGCGGCGTGGGCGGCGTCGCCGAGCAGTGCCACGCGCCCCCGCACGTAGGTGGGCAGCGGGGGCAGGTGCAGCGGGTCGTGCCGTGACAGGTCGGTGGACTCGGCCAGGAGCCGCGGGATCGGGTCGTGCCAGTCGGCGAACGGGCGGGCCGGGTCGTCGGTCGTGCGGGGGGCGGCCGGGGTGTGCTCGTCGGCGCTCGGGTCGTGCCGGTCTGCGACCAGGGCGTGCCAGTCGGTGCGGCCGTCGGCTCGCGGGGTGAGGCGCACCTTGGCTCCCCTGCCCCACGTCTCGCCCCCGACCGGGACCGGCACGGCGGAGGTGCCCCACCACGCGACCGCGCCCACCCGGCGCACGCCGGTGCCGAACAGGGCCCCGCGCACGCCGCTGTGGACGCCGTCCGCGCCGATCACCACGTCGAAGTCCCCGGCGGTGGAGAGGTCCGCGGGCGAGGAGAAGCGGATCGTGCCGGGCGGCAGGGCGGACGCCAGCACGCGCAGCAGTTCGGGCCGCGTGGCCAGGTACGCGCCGGCCGCGCCCAGGACGCCCAGCGCCGTGCCGTCGGGGCGGCGCACCGGCACGTCGGGGTGGCGGAGTGCGGTGCGGCGGGTCTTGTCGCCGACGCCCAGGGAGTCCAGGGCGCGCAGCGCTTCAGGGGGGAGGCACAGGCCCGTGCCGGTGGACGGGGGGTCGGACCCGCGCTCGCGCACGTCCACCCGCCAGCCGGTGCGGTGCAGGCCGACGGCCGCCGTCAGGCCGCCGATGCCGCCGCCGATCACCAGTGCGCTGCGCACGACCGCAACGTACTACGGAGGTGGCTCGCGGGGTGATGCCGAAGCGTTCGCCGCGGCCGTCGACGGGCCGGTGGCCCGGCTCGCCGTCGTCGACGGGCTGCCGACCACCGGCCGGCGGGGCCCGCGCCCGGACCCCGGGCCCGCGGAGCGGTCCGGGCGGTGCTTCGGGGGCTCCTCGCGGGCGGGCCGCGCGGTGGACATCATGTGGCCGACCGCGGACCAGAGGAGCAGCAGCCGTGACCGATCGCGTGACCGAGGCCTATTTGGCCGACGAGAGCCTGCACGGGGTGATGGGGCAGTTGGACCTGCCGCCGCACTTCGCCGCCAACTACGGGCACCGCCTCGTCGGCAGGCCGTTCTTCCTGGAGGAGGCCGTCGCGCACGAGATCGCGGCCGACCTGCTCGACTTCTTCCAACTGCTCTTCACGCTCCCCGGGCGGTTCTTCGGCGGCAGCACCGCCCGCTTCGCCGAGGCCCTGGGCCTCCCGCCCGCCGAGGCCGCGCTGATGAGCGCCGAGCGCCCGCCGATGCACGGCCGCGCGGACATCTACCGGGTCGGCGACCGGTTCCGGCTGCTGGAGGTCAACGCGGGCGCGCAGCTCGGCGGCCCCGACCTCGGCGAGCTGTCGCGCGCCATCCACGAGGCGCCGGTCCTCGCGCCGTTCGTCGCCGAGCACGGCCTCACCTACGTCAACCCGATCGGGCACCTGCTGGACGCGGTGGGCCGGGACGGCACCATCGCGTTCGTCGAGGAGGGCGGCATGCTCGCCCGGTTCGCCAAGGGGTTCGCGAGCATCCGGGAGGCGTGCCGGCGCGAGGGCGTGGACGTGCTGCTGGGGGAGCTGCACGAGCTGACCGAGCGCAACGGCCACCTCCACCTGCGCGGCACGAAGCTCGACGTGGTGGTGCGGTACTTCTCCGTCACGCAGGCCGTCGGCAAGTCCGACGTGCTGGTGAAGGGGCACCGGACGCGCCTCTGCACGCCGTTCTCCAGCCACCTGTACGGCAACAAGTCGACCCTCGCCCTGCTGTCCGAGCGCCGTGACGAGCTGGAGGACGACGAGAAGGCGTTGGTGGACAAGCTGCTGCCGTGGACCCGGTACCTGCGGGACGTGCCGCGCGACGAGGTGCGGGCCCGGCGCGAGGACCTGATCGTCAAGGCGGCGGGCGAGTTCGCGGGCACCGGCATCCACCCCGGCTGGCTCGTGGGCGACCGGGAGTGGGCGGAACTCCTCGACGCCGTCGAGGAGGAGCCGTACGTGGTGCAGGAGCGGATCAGGCCCGACCCGGACGTGGTGCCCGGCGACCCCCGGCCGTGGTTGACGACGTGGGGCTGGTTCCTCACCGACGCCGGGTTCGCGGGCATGAGCATCCGGTCGATGCCGTTCGAGGACGGCGCGGTGGTCAGCTACGCGGGCAACCCGCTGACGAAGGTGTCAGGCCTGCTCGTCCACTGACCGCGCCCGCCCGACCGCGTTCCGTGAAACGCCCCCCGACCGGCGGGAAGACCTCTAAAATCCGGACAAAGGGGGGTGCATGGGGGAATTCTTCGCGGCTGCGCTGACCTTCCCGGCCGTCGTGCCGAGCGTCCTGCTGGCGGTCGTCGTGGCCTACTGGCTGCTGGTCGCGTTCGGCGCGGCGGACGCGGACTGGGTGGAGCTGGACATCGGCGGCGTGCCCGCCACCGTCGGCCTGTCGCTGCTGGTCGCGTTCTCCTGGTTCGGCTCCCTCGCGGGCACCGTGCTGCTCGCCCCGTCGACCGGCGTCGGGTTCGCCGTGCTGGGCGGGTCGCTGCTGGTGGGACTGGTGCTGACCAGGCTGCTCATGACACCGCTCAAGCGGCTCTTCCCGGACGACCCGCCCGCCTCGCGCCTGGACTTCGTCGGCCGCCCGTGCGTCATCCGCACCGGCCGCGTCACGCAGGCGTTCGGCCAGGCCGAGGTCACCGCCGCGGACGGCTCGTCGGCCGTCGTGCAGGTCCGGCAGGCGGGGAACGACACGCTGACCGCCGGCGTCACAGCGCTGATCTTCGACTACGACGTGGACGGCGAGTTCTTCTGGGTCGCGCCGATCTGGAGCGGCCACGACCCGTCGTAGCCAGAACAAGGGGGTACCACTGATGGACGTCATCACCACCGGCTTCGGCATCCTCGTCGCCGTCGTCGTGGTCGTCGTGATCGCGCTGCTGATCCTGGTCAGCCGTCTGTTCCGGAAGATCGAGCAGGGCAAGGCCCTGATCATCTCCAAGGTGCGGAAGGTGGACGTGACGTTCACCGGCGCCGTCGTGCTGCCCGTGCTGCACCGCGCGGAGGTCATGGACATCTCGGTGAAGACCATCGAGATCCGGCGGGCGGGCCAGGAGGGCCTGATCTGCCAGGACAACATCCGCGCGGACATCCGCATCACGTTCTTCGTGCGCGTCAACAAGACCGTCGAGGACGTCATCAAGGTCGCCCAGGCCATCGGCACGGCCCGCGCCAGCGACGTGGCGACGCTCCAGGAGCTGTTCAACGCCAAGTTCTCCGAGGCGCTCAAGACCGTCGGCAAGCAGCTCGACTTCGTCGACCTCTACACGAAGCGCGACGAGTTCCGCGACCGGATCATCCAGGTCATCGGCACCGACCTCAACGGCTACAGCCTGGAGGACGCGGCGATCGACTACCTGGAGCAGACGCCGATGGGGCAGCTCAACCCGACGAACATCCTGGACGCGCAGGGCATCCGCAAGATCACCGAGCTGACCGCGATCGAGCACGTCCGCACGAACGAGTACCAGCGCACCGAGGAGAAGGAGATCACGCGCCAGAACGTCGAGGCGCGCGAGACGATCCTGGAGCTGGAGCGCCGCCAGGCCGACGCGGAGATCAAGCAGAAGCGCGAGGTCGAGACGATGCGCGCCCGCGAGGAGGCGGAGATCTCCAAGGTGCAGGCCGAGGAGCGGCTGAAGGCGAACACCGCCTACATCCGCACCGAGGAGCAGTTGGGCATCCAGACGGAGAACAAGGCGCGCGAGATCGCCGTGGCGGAGAAGAACCGCGAACGCGTCATCGCGATCGAGACCGAGCGCATCGAGAAGGACCGCCTGCTGGAGGTCATCGGCCGGGAGCGGGAGACCGAGCTGTCCCGGATCGCCGCGGACAAGGAGGTCCAGGGCGAGAAGCGGGCCGTGGCCGAGGTGGTGCGGGAGCGGATCGCGGTGGAGAAGACCGTGGCCGAGCAGGAGGAGAACATCAAGCGGCTGCGCACGGTCGAGGAGGCCGAGCGGGAGCGGCAGGCGGTGGTGATCCGCGCGGAGGCCGAGGCGCAGGAGAACCTGGTCAAGGACATCAAGGCGGCCGAGGCGTCCGAGGCGGCGGCGAAGTTCAAGGCCCGCGAGGAACTGCTGCTCGCCGAGGCGCGCCAGCAGGCCGCGGAGCTGGACACCCGCGCGATGATCCGGCTCGCCGAGGGCAAGCAGGCCGAGGCGGCGGCGGCCGGTCTCGCCGACGTGCAGGTGCGCGAGCGCGACGCGGAGGCCATCGAGAAGGTGGGCCGCGCCGAGGCCGTCGTGGAGCGGGAGAAGGCCCTGGTGGTGGCGGAGGCGATCCGCGAGAAGCTCAAGGGCGAGGCCGAGGGCCTGTCGGACAAGGCGGGCGCGCTGGCCGAGATGGACCAGGCGACCCGGGAGCACGAGGAGTACCGGTTGCGGCTTGAGGCGGAGAAGGACATCCGCCTCAAGGGCATCGACGTGCAGCGCGACATCGCCCAGGCGCAGGCGGCGGTGCTGGCCGCGGGCCTGGAGAACGCCGACATCGACATCGTCGGCGGCGAGACCATGTTCTTCGACCGGGTCGTCGGCGCCATCACGGCGGGCAAGCAGGTCGACGGGTTCGTGGAGCACTCGGACGTGGCGCGCACGCTCGCCGGGCCGTGGCTGAACGGCGAGGCGAAGTTCACCGACGACATCGGCCGGCTGCTCGGGTCGTTCGGCACGGCCGACCTGAAGAACGTCACGGTGTCCGCGCTGCTGCTCAAGCTCATCAACTCGGGCGGGCCGGACGAGGGCAAGCTGCGTGAGCTGCTGGCCGCCGCGCAGCGCCTGGGCGTGGCCGAGCGGCCGGTCGCCTCGCTGTCGTGAGCACCACCTCGACGACCTCGACGACCGCGACCGCGTTGGAGGCGGGCACCTACGAGGTGCTGCGGGCCCGGCTGGCCGAGCAGGCCGCCGGGCTCGCCCGGCGGGCCGAGGCGCTCAACGCGCGACGGCTGGAGGTGTTCGGCAGCACCGAGCTGGCGCTGCTGGGCACCGAGCGCATCCGCACCGAGCACAACTGCGTGCCGCGCGACTGCGTCTCCCTCTCCACGGCCGAGGGGCCGGGGTCCCAGGTCGCCGGCCTGATGCTGTTCGGCTACAACGTGTTCCTCGGCCTCAAGCCGGAGACCGCGGTCCGCGACGTGTTCTCGCTGCACCGCTTCACGCGCGACGGCGACGCGTTCCGCTTCGAGGACGCCGGCCCGGACGAGCTGCCGGGCCTGCTGCTCGACGAGCGGTTCCGGCGCGACTTCGCCGAGCTGTACCGGTACTACCGGGAGACCCGGCTGGTGCAGCTGCGGCGCGTCGGCGGCAGGCTGCTGGCGGTGTTCCAGACCGGCGCGCGCACCGAGGACATCCGGGTGCTGCGCTGGGACGTCGGCGTGGACGGCTCGGTCGCGTACGTGGACGACCGCGGCGAGCGGGACCACGTGTTCCCGCCGTCGCACGACTTCGAGTGGACGCCGACGACGCGCGAGGACCACGTCCTCGGCCGCCACCCGCACATCTCGATCCAGGGCGAGGTGTTCGTCGAGACCCTCGGCGGCGACCTCACGATCAAGGTGGAGGACAACACCGAGACCGGCGAGGGCGTCTACCGGGAGCCGGTGGACGAGCCGTTGCAGTCGCTGGCCGACGCGGACGTGCACCACGCGCGGGTGGGGTCGCTGATCCTGCTGCGCGTGCGCCCGTACAACGAGACCGCGTGGCGGCACCTGGTGTTCAACACGCGCGCGAAGTCCGTGGTGCGGCTGGACGGCATCGGGCAGGCGTGCCACCGGCTGCCCGACGACCAGGGCCTGGTCTTCCCCGGCGGTTACTACCTGACCACGGGGGCGTCCAAGACGTTCGACACCGAGGTCGACGAGCTGGAGTTCGAGCGGGTCGTCCGCTCCCCGAACGGCGAGGACGTGCTGTACGTCTTCCACGCCCGCCGCGACGGCCGGTCGCTGCTGCTGCCCTACAACGTGATCCGCAAGGAGGTCGCGAACCCGCTGCCGTGCCACGGGTACTCGCTGTTCGACGACGGCACGCTGGTGGTGTTCCGCGCGGCGGGCGACGAACCGACCCGCGTGCACCCGATGCAGGTGTGGCAGACGCCGTTCCTGTCCGACGCCTACGCCGCCGCACAGCCGGTCGGCACGGGACCGCTGGAGCGGGTCGGCAACGCGGACCTGGTGCGCGGCATCTCCGACTGCCTCTCGGTGACCCGGGTCGTGGGCGGGATGGAGCCGTCGGTGCCGGTGTTCGAGGACCTGATCGCCTCGTGCACCAGGGTGTTCGACGCCTACCACTGGCTGGGCGAGCCGGGGCTGGGTGACCTGCGCACCCCGTTGACGCAGGTCCGGGCGACCGCCGAGCAGGTGCTGGACGAGTTCGAGGCGGTGCGGGAGCTGACCGGCCGCGCCGCGGCGGCGCTGGACGAGGCGGCGGCGGACGTCGCGTCGCTGGTGCGCCGGACGCGCGGCGAGGCGCCGACGACGGCCGACGCGTGGGTGCGGCAGCTGGCCGACCTGCGGCGGGCGCAGGGGCACCTGGTGACGTTGAAGGAGCTGCGGTACGTCGACGTGGCGCGGGTCGACGAGCTGGTCGCGGGCGTGGCCGACGAGCTGGCGGCGGCGGGCCGGCGGGCCGTCGAGCACCTGGGCCGCGACGACGCGTTCGCGGTGTACCACGAGCAGGTGGACGCGCTGGTCGCGAAGGCCGCCGACGTCCGCACGGTCGCCGAGGCGGCGCCGGTGGTGGAGGAGCTGGGCGAGCGGCAGCGCGGGCTGGAGGTGCTCACCGAGGTCGTCGGGTCGCTGGACATCGCCGACGCGACCGTGCGCACGTCGATCCTGGAACGCGTCGGCGAGGTGCTCGCCGGCCTCAACCGCGCCCGCGCCACCGCGGACGGACGCCGCCGCGCGCTGCTGGCCACCGAGGGGCGGGCCGAGTTCGCGGCCGAGTTCGCGCTGCTCGGGCAGGCCGTGACGGGCGCGCTGGCGGTCGCGGACACCCCGGAGCGGTGCGACGAGCAGCTGGGCGCGCTGCTGCTGCGGCTGGAGGCCCTGGAGTCGCGGTTCGGCGAGTTCGACGACTTCCTGTCGCGCCTGGTCGGCAAGCGCACCGACGTGTACGAGGCGTTCTCCTCGCGCAAGCAGGCGCTGCTGGACGACCGGGCCCGCCGCGCCGACCGGCTGGTGGCGTCCGCGGACCGGGTGCTGGCGAGCGTGACCAGGCGGGTCGCGTCACTGGCGTCGCTCGACGAGGTGAACACCTACTTCGCGTCCGACCCGATGGTGGCGCGGCTGCGGTCGGTGGCCGCCGAGCTGCGCGGGCTGGGCGACGGGGTGCGCGCCGAGGAGCTGGACGGCCGGGTGCTGGCGGCCCGGCAGGAGGCGGGGCGCGCGCTGCGCGACCGGCTGGACCTGTTCGACGGCGACACCGTGCGGCTGGGCAGGCACCGGTTCGCGGTGAACACCCAGCCGCTGGACCTGACCCTGGTGCCGCGCGACGGCGGGCTGTCGTTCGCGCTCACCGGCACGGACTTCCGGTCGCCGGTGCGCGACCCCGCGTTCGACGGGACCCGGCCGTTCTGGGACCAGCTGCTGGTGTCGGAGACCGACGACGTCTACCGGGCCGAGCACCTGGCGACGTCGATCCTGGCCGAGCAGCCCCTGGACGACCTGCTCGCGGCGCAGGCCGAGGGCCGGTTGCCGGACCTGGTGCGCCGGGTCGCGGAGGCGCGCCTGGACGAGGGCTACGAGCGGGGCGTGCACGACCACGACGCGGCGCTGGTGCTGGACGTCGTGCTGCGCCTGCACGCGGGCGCGGGCGTGCTGCGCTTTACGCCGTCGGCGCGGGCCGCGGCGCAGCTGTTCTGGGCGTCGCTGACCGACGACGAGCGGACGCGGTGGCAGCGCCGGGCCGGGTCGCTGGGCCGGGCGCGCGCGGTGTTCGGGCACACCCGCGCGATCGACGAGCTGTGCGCGGAGCTGGCCGCCCTGGCCGGTGACCCGCTCGCGGGCGAGTACCTGTTCGAGGAGCTGTGCGGCGGACCCGCCGGGTTCGCCACGAGCGCGGGCGCGCGCGCCCTGGTGGACGCCTTCCACCGGGCGCTGGGCGGGCGCGGCGAGTTCGAGGAGGACCTGCGGGCCGCGGCGCCGGCGGACCGCAGGCGGCTCGTGGAGGGCTGGTACGAGGCGTTCCTGGGCGGCCGGCCCGAGGGGGAGCGGCACGACGTCCACCTGCCCGAGGCGGTGGCCGTGGAGCTGTGCCGCGACCTGCCGCGCCACGACTCGTCGGCGCAGCTGTCCGCGACCGCGGACGGCCTGCTCGGCACGCACCCGCGGGTCGTCGACCGGAAGCTCGACGTGCGGCTGGACGAGCTGCTGGCGCGCACCAGGGCGTTCCGCGAGGAGAGGGTGCCCGCGTTCCGCGCCTACCAGCGGCACCGCACCGAGGTCGTGGCCCGCGAGCGGGAGCGGCTGCGGCTCGACGAGCACCGGCCGAAGGTCATGGGCGCGTTCGTCCGCAACCGCCTGCTGGACGAGGTGTACCTGCCCCTGATCGGCGACAACCTGGCCAAGCAGCTGGGTGCGGCGGGCGACGGCAAGCGGACCGACCAGATGGGCCTGCTGCTGCTCATCTCGCCGCCCGGCTACGGCAAGACGACGCTGGTGGAGTACGTGGCCGACCGGCTCGGCCTGGTGCTGGTCAAGGTCAGCGGGCCGGCGCTGGGGCACGACGTGACGTCGGTCGACCCGGCGGACGCGCCGAACGCCACCGCGCGGCAGGAGGTCGAGAAGATCTCGTTCGCGCTGGAGGCGGGCAACAACGTCCTGCTGTACCTGGACGACGTGCAGCACACCTCGCCCGAGCTGCTCCAGAAGTTCATCTCGCTGTGCGACGCGCAGCGCCGCATGGAGGGCGTGTGGGAGGGCCGCACCCGCACCTACGACCTGCGCGGCAAGCGGTTCGCGGTGTGCATGGCGGGCAACCCGTACACCGAGTCGGGGCAGCGGTTCCGCATCCCCGACATGCTCGCGAACCGCGCGGACGTGTGGAACCTCGGCGACGTGCTGTCCGGCCGCGAGGACCTGTTCGCGCTGAGCTACGTCGAGAACGCGCTCACCTCGAACCCGGTGCTGGCGCCGCTGTCGACGCGCGACCGCGGTGACGTGGAGCTGCTGGTGCGGATGGCGCGCGGCGAGGCGGTGCGCGCCGACCGGCTGGCCCACCCGTACCCGTCGGTCGAGCTGGAGCAGGTGCTGTCGGTGCTGCGCAAGCTGCTGCGGGTGCAGGAGGTCGTGCTGGCGACCAACCGCGCCTACATCGCGTCGGCCGCGCAGTCCGACGACGCGCGCACCGAGCCGCCGTTCCTGCTCCAGGGCTCCTACCGGAACATGAACAAGCTGGCGGAGAAGGTCGTGCCGGTGATGAACGACGCCGAGCTGGAGGCCGTCGTCGACGACCACTACCTGGGCGAGGCGCAGACGCTGACCTCGGGCGCGGAGGCGAACCTGCTGAAGTTCGCCGAGCTGCGGGGCGCGTTGACGCCGGAGCGGGCGCGGCGGTGGGCCGAGGTGAAGGCGGCGTACGTGCGGTCGCGGGCGCTGGGCGGCGCGGAGGACGACCCGGTGGGCCGGGCCGTGGGCGCAGTGGGTCTGCTGGCGGACCGGGTGGGCGGCGCGCTGGACCGGCTCGCCGAGCGGTGACGCCCGGAGCGGACCGCCGGTCGAACCGCCGGGCGGGTCGCTAGTCGAACCGCTCGCAGGCCACGCCGTCGCGGTCCAGGTCGAGGTGGTGGCGGTCCCGGCCGCGCACCTCGACCCGGGTCACGCCCTGGTCCTGCAACCAGCCGCAGCGGTCCCACACCCCGCGCGGGAACCACCGCGGCACGCAGACGCCGTCGGTGGTGTAGGCGGGGTCGCAGTTCTCGCCGCCCGGCGGCGGGGGCGGGGGCGGGGGCGGTGGTGGCGGCGGCGGTCCGGGGGGCGGCGGCCGGTCCGGTGGCGCCGGCGGCTGCTCGGCCGGGGTCTCCTCGACCGGCCGCGGTTCCGGCGGGGGCGGGGGCGGCTCGGGGCGCGGCGGGGGCGCTACCACCACCACGGGGGTCGTGGACCGCGCGACCTGGACGGTGGTGGTGAAGGTCGCGCTGAGCACCTCCGCGGGACCGGCCGGGCGCAGGTCGACCCGGCGCGCGTCGACGGGTCGCGGTCCGTCGACGAGCATGGCCAATGCCACCAGCCCGGCGGACGCGAGCACGAGCGCCGCGCCGGCCGGCCGGGTCCGTCTGCCACTGCTCATCCCAGCACCCGCTCCAGCGTTCCACGGTGTCACGTGGAATCGGTTGCGCGGGCCGGCGCGTTACGCCCCGCCCGTCACCGCAGGTGGTCGGCCGCTCACGTCGGGTCCGGCGCGCTCCACCAGCCGGACGACGACGCCTCCACGACCGGGTAGGCCGGCTCACAGGCCCGGTTGGGCCGAACGGCCCAGCGGAATGGGTCGGTGCGACCTTCGTCGCACCGAAGATCCCCCTGCGCTTGCTTAGCATGGGGAACGTCCGGCGCGTCGATCCGCGCCGCGTTCCCCGAGCACCCGAGAGGTACGCAACCCATGCTGTTGCGACGACTGCTGCCCGTGACCGCCGTGGTGGCAGCCCTGTTCTCCAGCGCCGCGTGCGGCGGCGCCGACGACGGCACGCTGGAGGGCAGGGCGGACGACGGCAACCTCACCATCGGCATCCGCTTCGACCAGCCCGGCCTGGCCCAGCGCAGGCTCGACGGCAAGTTCGTCGGCTTCGACGTCGACGTCGCCAAGTACGTGGCGGCGCAGCTCGGCGTCGAGGAGAAGGACATCACCTGGAAGGAGGCCCGCTCCGCCGACCGCGAGAAGCTGATCACCGAGGGGGCCGTCGACTTCGTCGTCGCCACCTACTCGATCACCGACAAGCGCAAGGAGCAGGTCGCCTTCGCGGGCCCGTACTTCCAGACCGGGCAGGGCCTGCTGGTGCGGTTCGGCGACACCGAGATCACCGACCCGGCGCACCTCGACGGGAAGCGCCTGTGCTCGGTGACCGGCTCGACGTCGGCGCAGAAGGTCAAGGACCAGTTCGCGAACGACGTGGAGCTGGTGGAGTACGGCCAGTACTCCGACTGCGTCACCGCGCTGCTGGCCGCCAAGGTCGACGCGGTCACCACCGACGAGGTGATCCTCGCCGGGTACGTGGCGGAGAACCCCGAGCTGCTCAAGCTCGTCGGCGAGCCGTTCACCACCGAGCGGTACGGCGTGGGCCTGCGCAAGGAGGACGGCAAGGGCCGGGCGGACGTCAACGCCGCGCTGGAGAAGATGGTGAGCACCGGCGAGTGGCGTGCCGCCCTGGAGCGCAACATCGGCCAGGCCGACGTCGAGCTGCCCGAACCGCCCGAGGTGACGGAGAAGTAGGCCCCTCCGGGGCGGGGCTGATCCCGGGCTGACCAAAGGCGGCCGAACGGTAGTGCTGAAGGTCACCCAACCGATACCCTCGGCAACGCAGGCCGTGGTTTCTGTGTTCGTGTCTCACGCTCGCGGAACGACACGCGGGCGTGCCGTCCCCGCTGGTGGCAGCGGGGGAAACGCCCCCGGGACGGCCGGGGTTGCACGGTGCAGCCCCAAGCTTCCCTGCGATGGAGGCAGGTACATGGCACTGGGCACTGTCAAGTGGTTCAACTCCGAGAAGGGCTTCGGCTTCATCGCCCAGGAGAACGGCGGGCCGGACGTCTTCGTGCACTACTCGGAGATCCAGGGCCAGGGGTTCCGCACCCTGGAGGAGAACCAGCGGGTCGAGTTCGAGATCGGGCAGGGCACCAAGGGTCCGCAGGCCCAGAACGTGCGCAAGGTCTGATCCCACCCGGGGCTGCTCCCCCCGAAGTCCCCACACAGCACGACGCAGGCCCCCGACCGGTTCCGGTCGGGGGCCTGTCCACGTCGTTCCGGGGGTCGGTCCCGGGGTCAGTAGCCGCGCTGGCGGGCTTCCCACTCCAACCGCTGCATGACCCACTCGGTGGCCAGCGCCTGGGGGGAGGTCTGCCGCTCGGCGGCCAGTTCCTTCAGTTGCTCGTTCGCCATCAGCTGGAGGCGGAGCTGGTAGACCTGCGCGTTGCCGAAGCTGTTGCCGGCGCCCGTGGTCTCCGCGTCCGCGGTCTCCGGTGCCAGCGCCGCGAGGTAGGACTGGAGCTCCTCGTCGGGGACGAGCTCTTCCTGCTGTTCACGGTGTGGCGGGCGATGCCGGCCGGACTTCGAGCGTCCTAGCGATCCAAGAGGCACCGCGCCACGATAACGGTTGGATTGCGGAACCGGGTAAACTGTGGCCTGGGTCACACTTGTGTGCATGGAGAGGCCCCCGCGCCAGGGGGAGGAACGCGGGGGCCGGAGGGGATCTCCACAGGTGCTGACCGGGGGTGTGTCAGCAAATCGGATTGTTGCACGCGCACCCGGACGAGGGGAGTGGGTTCGCGGTAAATCTTCAGCCCGCGATCCCGCGGAACCCGCGCAGCCGCAGGCTGTTGGTCACCACGAAGACGCTGGAGAACGCCATCGCCGCACCCGCCAGCATGGGGTTGAGCAGACCCAGCGCGGCCAGCGGCAGCCCCGCCACGTTGTAGGCGAACGCCCAGAACAGGTTGCCCTTGATCGTGCGCAGCGTGCGGCGGGACAGCCGGATCGCGTCGACCGCCACCAGCAGGTCGCCGCGCACCAGCGTCAGGTCCCCCGCCTCGATCGCCGCGTCCGCGCCGGTGCCCACGGCCAGCCCCAGGTCCGCCTTCGCCAGCGCCGGGGCGTCGTTGACGCCGTCGCCGACCACCGCCACCACGCGGCCCTCGGCCTGCAACCGCTCCACCACGGCGACCTTCCCGGCGGGCAGCACCCCGGCGACGACCTCGTCCACGCCCACCTCGGCGGCCACCGCGCGGGCGACCACCTCGTTGTCGCCGGTGAGCAGGATCGGCGTCAGCCCCAGCGCCCGCAGCTCGCGCACGGCCCGCGCGCTGGTCGGCTTCACCTCGTCCGCCACGGTCAGCAGGCCCAGCGGCCGGCCGTCGGCCGTGACGGCGACGACCGTGCGGCCACCCCGTTCCGCCTCCGCGGCCGCGGAGGCCAGGTCCTCGGGCAACCCGGCGTGGCCCGGGCGCGACGCGGTCACCCGGCGGCCGCCCAGCACCGCGGTCACGCCGACGCCCGGCGTGCTCGCGAAGTCCTCCACGGCGGGCAGCTCGCCCACCTCGGCGCCCGCGCCGCGCACCACCGCCGCCGCCACCGGGTGCTCCGACGGGTGCTCCACCGCGCCCGCCGCGCGCAGCAGCTCGGCGCGCGTCACGCCCTGCGCCGGCAGCACGTCCACCAGGGTCGGCCGACCCGTCGTGACCGTGCCCGTCTTGTCCAGCACCACCGTGTCCACCCGGCGCGTCGACTCCAGCACCTCCGGGCCCTTCACCAGGATGCCGAGCTGCGCGCCCCGACCCGTGCCGACCAGCAGCGCCGTCGGCGTGGCCAGGCCCAGGGCGCACGGGCACGCGATCACCAGCACCGCGACCGCCGCCGTCACCGCGAACTCCAGCGGGCGACCCGCCAGCAGCCAGCCCGCGAGCGTCAGCGCCGCGATGCCCAGCACCACCGGCACGAAGACGCCGGAGACGCGGTCCGCGAGCCGCTGCACGTCCGCCTTGCCCGACTGCGCCTGCTCGACCAGCTTCCCCATCCGCGCCAGCTGCGTGTCCGCGCCGACGCTCGTGGCCCGCACGACGAGCCTGCCGCCCGCGTTGACCGTGCCGCCGACCACCCGGTCGCCGACCCCGACCTCCTCGGGCGCCGACTCGCCGGTGACCGCGGACCGGTCCACCGCCGACGAGCCCTCGACCACCACGCCGTCGGTCGCGATCCGCTCACCGGGCCGCACGGCGAAGCGCGTGCCCGTCCGCAGGGCGTCCACCCCGACGCGGGTCTCCCGGCCGTCCTCGTCCAGCACGGCCACGTCCTTGGCGCCCAGCGCGAGCAGAGCCGCGAGCGCCGCGCCCGCCCGGCGCTTCGCACGGGCCTCCAGCCACCGGCCGAGCAGCAGGAACACCGTGACGCCGACCGCGACCTCCAGGTAGACGTCACCGGTCGTCGACGGCCGCGGCACGAGGCTGAACCCGTGCCGCATCCCCAGCTCGCCCGCCTCGCCGAGCACCAGGGCGTAGACCGACCACAGGTAGGCCACGAGCACGCCCATCGACACCAGCGTGTCCATGGTGCTCGCACCGTGCCGGGCGTCGACCGCGGCGGCCCGGTGGAACGGCCACCCGCACACCCACACGACCACGCTCGCCAACGCGAGCGAGAACCACTGCCAGGCCGGGAACTGCCAGGCCGGGACCATCGACAGCACGACCACCGGCGCGCCGAGGAACGCCGCGACGCCGACCCGCAGGCGCAGCTCGGCGGCGTGGTCGTCCTCGACGGGCCCCTCGGGCGCCGGGGTGGGCGCGGACGCCCCGTACCCGGCTGCCTCGACGGTGGAGACCAGGTCCGCGACCGCCATGCCGACCGGGAAGTCGACACCCGCCTTCTCGGTCGCGTAGTTCACCGACGCGGTGACCCCGTCGAGCTTGTTCAGCTTGCGCTCGACGCGGCTCGCGCAGGATGCGCACGTCATGCCCGTGATCGCGAGCTCGACGCGCCGCCTGGTCTCCGTGCTGGTCATACGAGCTTGTACCCGGCCTCGCGGATCGCGGCCGCGACCTCGTCGCGCGACAGCTCCCGGGTGCTGGTCACGGTGACCGCCCCCGAGTCGAGCGCCACGTCGACGCCGGTCACGCCCTCGACGTCGACCAACTCCTCGGTCACGGAGCTGGCGCAGTGCCCGCAGGTCATGCCCTTGACGGTGTAGGTGCTGGTGACGGACATGGGTCCTCGTCTCCTCGTCGGTGCCGGCCACCGTCGACGATACCCCTAGGGGGTAGAGGTGTCGTCCGCCGGGGGCTCCAGGTGGGCGATCTCGCCCTCCAGTCGCTGGACCAGTTCCTCCAGGCCCGCGAGCATCCCGTCCAGTTCGCTCATCTTGTCGTTCATCAGCCGGTCGATGTCCGCCTCGATGTCCGCCAGCGAGAGGCCGCCGAACTGCTCCTGCCCCGCGCGCTGCCCGGTGCCGTCCGGGGGCGGGTCGGCGTTCGGCGTCTCGTCGCGCGGCTGATCCGACGACGGCGTGCCGGCGGCCGGGGGCGTCCTCGCTGCTGCATCCGTCGCCGCTGGTTCCGGCGTCTGCGCCGGTACCGGTTCGGTCATGGGTTCCACCCTCCTCGTTCGCGCCAAGCACACCACGCGTCGCCCGGCGCCAAGCGACCCACACGGAAAGTGACACTCCGTCGCACCTGAATCACTCTCCGGGGGGCTGCGGCGGTTCGACGGGCTCGCTTAGCCTCGCGCCAACCTCAAGTCGGGGAGGCGTCATGAGCGGGTCCCTAGAAGTACGTCAGTTCCTGTGGAACCAGGACGACATCACGTCCAGGCCGGGCGGTGCGGGAGTGCCCGCCCAGCGGACCGGTGAACCATCGCGGATCTCGGACGAGCAGGTGCACCGGGCGCGGCTGTCCGTCGCGCGCGGGGCCACCAGTGCCGAGGACTGCCGGTTGCTGCTCGACATGCTCGGGCTGTCGCCGGGTGAGGACGGGGGCGCGCCACCCGTTCAACGCTAGACGCGCAGGTGGCGACCCATCCGAGACGCGCACCCCCCGGAAGCGCGTCTCGGGTGGGCCGCTTCGGAACATACCCAGCGCTTTTCGGCCGGGCAACGCCCGCACGACCAGGGGGCGCCCCGGTCGTGTCCGGGCGACGGCACCCCGGTGACCGACCGCGCCGGCCGGGGTGGGTCGGGACGGGGCGTGGTCGTGCCGCCGCGCCGCACCGCGACACCGGGTGGCGGTCGAGCGGCGGGCGATCGGGGGGGATCGGGAGGCGATCGGCCGCCGAGTGGGCGCCCAAACGCCCCTGGGCGTGCTTCGGGCGAACAGGAATCGCAGGTCAGGCGTTTGTCGGACCCCCGTTTTGGAGCTGCGAGGCATCGTGCCCTATGCTTACGATGCTTCCACCGGACAGCGTGGAGGGCCTGGGAAAAGGTGGCCCAAGGGCTGCCGGAGGAACTGGGTCCCCATCGTCTAGCGGCCTAGGACCCCGCCCTTTCAAGGCGGTAGCGCGGGTTCGAATCCCGTTGGGGGCACGTAGTACAGTAGGATCAGCAGTGCAGCAGGACGCAGTACAGCAAGGCCCAGTGGCGCAGTTGGTTAGCGCGTCGCCCTGTCACGGCGAAGGTCGCGGGTTCGAGTCCCGTCTGGGTCGCAAGGCAGTTCGGCTGCAAGGCCGGGCGGCTGCCTGGCCAGGTAGCTCAGTTGGTACGAGCGACCGCCTGAAAAGCGGTAGGTCGGCGGTTCGACCCCGCCCCTGGCCACGCTCCCAGGAGAAAGCCCCAGCGGATTACCCGCCGGGGCTTTTCCATTTTCCGGGTGGAGAACCGCCGGCTCGTCAGCGGAATCGGACGAACGCCAGCGCCTGGTCGTCGTGCACTTTCGAACGTCGCCACTTCGTCCGGTCCGGATCACCCGATTCGGCGACGCGAATCGCGTCCAGCACCGCTTCGGGGCCATTTTTCGACGTGATCTCCGCCACTTCCCGCCAGTCCGTGAAGAGACCGTAGTCGTCCACCCCGCACGCCACGCCGTCGGTCGCGAGCAGGACGGCGCGCACCTCGTGCCGGGGCCAGGTCCGGCGCACGGCCCGGTGCGCCGCCGCCGGGTCCGCCTCGGCCACCCACCAGCCCCCCTCGCGGTTGCGCCAGTCGGTGATCCGGTCGACCCGGCCGCGCAGGTCCCTCAGCCGGGTGTCGGCGACGACGTGCGCGCCGTCGTCGGCGAAGACCACCACCGGGCTGTCGGCGAGCACGAGCACGTCCACGGTCGTGTCGGTCCACCGCGCGACGGCGACCGTGGACGACGGGGCGTCGCCGGGGACTAGGCCGTGCTCGTCACGCAGTCGGGTGATGGCGGCGGCGAGGTCGTCGGCGAGGTCGCCGTGCAGGCCACCGGTCCTGGCCAACTGCTCGGCGAGGTGGCGGGAGTGCCAGCCGCCGTCGCGTTCGCGCGGGGTGGGCGAGGTGGCGCCGTCGAGGAGCACGACGGCGTTCGGGAGGACGACGACGCGGTCCTCCGTGGGGCGGGGCAGGCCGTCCAGGCCGACGCCGGCGCGTTCGGCGGTGGTGATCTCGGGCATCGGTGCCCGAGCGTACCGCGTCAACCGGGGTTGACAACCCTCGTTGTGTCAACCAAAGTTGACGGCATGACGGAGGCAACACAGCTCGCCTCGGCGGCGGGCGACCAGGACCCCAGGGTCGGGCTGCGCGCGGTCAGCGCACTGCGCCGACTGCTGGAAACGCTGGAGGCCGTGCAGGTGCGCAACGCCCGCGCCCGCGGCTGGTCGTGGCAGGAGATCGCGGCCGAGCTGGGCGTCAGCCGGCAGGCCGTCCACAAGAAGCACGGGGGAGTCCGATGATCGGCGAGAGGTTCACCAAGGCGGCCCGGAAGGCCGTGCACGACGCCGTCGTCGAGGCGGAACGCCTCGACGCCCACGAGATCGGACCCGAGCACCTGGCGCTCGCCGTGCTCGACGCGCCGGTGCTCGCGACCTTCGACCTGCCCCGCGACGAGGTGGTCGGGGCGTTCGCCGCCGCCCGCCGCAAGGGCGGGCTCAGCGAGGCCGACACCGAGGCGCTGCGCGGGCTCGGCATCGACGTCGACGCCATCGTCGCCTCCGTCGAGCGCACCCACGGCGAGGGCGCGCTGGCCGGGGCGCCCCGGCGTCGACGCCGGTTCTTCGGCAACCACCTGCCCTTCACGGCCGCCGCCAAGAAGACCCTCGAACGCAGCCTGCTCGAAGCGCGCGACCTCGGCCACGACTTCCTCGGCGAGGAGCACCTCGTCCTCGCGCTGCTCGCCGGCCACGGCCTCGTCGCCGAGGTGCTGGGCGCGCGCGGCGTGGAGTACGCCGAGGTCAGGAAGCTGATCGCGCGCTCACCCAGGTGACCGGGGGGAGGAACGCCTGGGTGAGCGGTCCGATGGCCGCCGCGTAGAGGACGGTGCCGACACCGATGGTGCCGCCGAGCAGCCACCCGACCGCCAGCACGCCCAGCTCCACCACCGTGCGCACCAGGCGCAGCGACGTCCCGGTCCGCGCGCAGAACCCGGTCGTGAGGCCGTCGCGCGGGCCGGGACCGAGCCGCGCCCCGATGTAGACGGCGGCGGCCAGGCCGTTCAGCACCACCCCCGCCACCAGGAACGAGATCCGCGGCACGAGCCCGTGCGGTGCGGGCAGGACCGCCAGGCACGCGTCCACCGCGACGCCGATCACGACGACGTTGCCCACCGTGCCGACACCCGGCCTCTGGCGCAGCGGGATCCAGCAGAGCAGCACCAGCACGCCGACCAGCGCGGTGACCGTGCCGAAGCTCAGGCCGGTGCGCCCGGTCAGCCCCTCGTGCAGCACGTCCCACGGGTTGAGGCCGAGGGTCGCGCGGATCTGCAACGCCATGCTCGCGCCGTAGAGCACCAGACCCGCGAGGAGCTGGGGGACGCGGCGGAGCGGGGAGACGGTGACGGGAACAGAGGTGAGTGCGGCGAGCATGTGGCCATACTTCGTGTCCATTGGCCTTGCAATCCAGGACCACTCTTGATTAATTGGCTTCATGAGCCCTGAGGTCCCACCAGGTGGACGCATTTCCGGTTTCCGCTTGGCCCGGTTGCTCGGCGAGTGGCGTCGCCGAGGTGCCCGGCAGGGCTCGTCCGACCTGGCCGCCGCGATCAGGCTGCTCGTGCTCGACGGGCGCCTGCCCGCCGGCACCCGCCTCCCCGCCGAGCGCGAACTGGCCGACGCGCTCCCCGTCAGCCGCACCATGATCACCGCGGCCCTCGACCAACTGCGCGAGGAAGGCCTGGTGGCCAGCCGCCGGGGCGCCGGGTCGTGGATCAGCCTGCCGACCGGCGCGCTCGGCATAGTCCCCGACACCCCGCTCGTCGGCCACAGCATGGTCGACTTCGCCCGAGCCGCACCGCCCGCGCTCCCCGGGCTGCTGGCCGCGTTCGACTCGGTGCGCCGCCACCTGCCCGAGCACCTCGCCGACCACGGCTACTACGAGCACGGCCACCCGGACCTGCGCCGGGCCATCGCCGCCCGCTACGAGGCACGAGGCCTGCCCACGTCACCGGACCAGATCGTGGTCACCAGCGGAGCCCAGCACGCGTTGGCCCTGGTCCTGCGCCTGTTCACCGGCCCGGGCGACCGGGTGCTGGTCGAGCAGCCGAGCTACCCGAACGCCCTCGACGCCATCAAGGCCGTGTCCGCCATCCCCGTGCCGGTGGCGATGACCGACACCGGGTGGGACCTGCCCGGCATCGCGGCGGCCCTGCGCCAAGCCGCACCCCGCCTGGCCTACCTGGTCGTGGACTTCCACAACCCCACCGCCCACCGCATGGACGAGGCCGGCAGGTCGGAACTGGCCGACACGGCCCGCCGGGCCCGCACCCCGCTGGTGATCGACGAGACCGTCTGCGAACTGGACCTGGACGGTGACCCCCTGGACGGCCCGCCCCCGATGGCGAAGTTCGCCGAAGACCTCGTCATCACCCTCGGGTCGGCGAGCAAGTCCCACTGGGGCGGCCTGCGGATCGGCTGGATCAGGGCCACACCCGAGGTGGTCCACCGCCTGATCTCCACGCGCGCGGCCCTGGACCTGGGCTCCGCCGTGGTCGACCAGTTGGTGCTGGCCGAACTGCTGGCGAACCCCGACCCGGCCCTGCGCGAGCGGAGGGCCGGGCTGGCCGGACAACGCGACGTCCTCATGGCCGGCCTGCGGGAACACTGCCCCACCTGGAACTTCCGCCGCCCGGCCGGCGGCCTGAGCCTCTGGTGCGAACTGGACGCGCCGGTGAGCACCAGGATCGCCGTGGTGGCCCAGAACCACGGCATCCGCCTGGCCCCGGGCTCCCGCTTCGGCGCACACGGCGGCTTCGAGCGCTGGCTGCGCCTCCCGTTCGTCCAACCGCCGGACGTCCTCCGGGACGCCGCCCGCCGACTGGGCCTGGTGGCCGCCGCGGTGGCCGGCACCGGGGTGGCCGCCGAGGAGGACCTGGCCGTGCCGGTGGCCTGAGCCGTCGGTCCGCGGCCCGGGGGTCCCCGGAGGAGGTCGCCCCGGAGGGGATCGCCCGGAGGCGGTAGCTCGGGGGTGGTCGCCCGGGGGTTCCTCACGTCAACCGATGCGCGAGATCCCGATTGCGTACATGGTCGGGGAGGTGATCACCCGATCGTGTCTGTCCCGTCGGGTCCGGCGCAGCCCCTCGATGAGCCGGAACCCGACGGTGCCTGGTGGGACCTGCGGCGGGGACGCTCCAGGGATTGGCGTCCCCTGCCGCAGGTTCCTGTGCGGTCCCGATCGCCGCGGGGGCAGCGCTGCGACGGGACCTTCACCCGTTCGTGCCGGGGCGCGGTCGGCAGGAACGGGAGTTCAGGGGTGGTGCTGGGAGTCAGGGGTGGTGCTGGAGTACGCGCGGCGGCGCTCCACGGCTGCCACTCCACGGCTGCTACCCCACGGCTGCGCGGAGGACATCCGCACGGGCTTCGACCTGGTGCGGGACCGCGACGTCACCGTGCTCGGCCCGGCGCGCCCCGATGGGCGCAGACCGGTGCCGCGGTGCTCAGTCGGGTGACGTGCTGGGCAGTCCCGGGATGCTGCCCGGTGAACGCGAGTCGTTCCGCCGCTCCACCGACGACGCGGTGAGCGGGTACGGGGTCGACTCGGTGGTGAACGCCGCGATGACGCCACCGCGGTGGCCGCCGCCGCTGTCGGTGCTGCTGTTCGACGACGCGGTCGGCCCGCTCGGTGCGTGCTTCGGCGCGGGCGCGGGGGCGTTCGGCTCCGGAGCCTCCCAGGTCACCGTGACCTGCGTGGTGACCTGGGGTGACGTCATCGGTTCCTGGTCGAACGGGGTGGTCCGGGTGACCGCCGGCGGTGCCGGGTGCTGTGCGACCGCCTCCTCGGTGGCCGCCGGTTCCGCGGGCAGGGGGGCGAGGGCTGCCGCTGTCGCCGCTGCCGCTGTCGCCGCTGCCGCTGTCGCCGCCGCCTTCGCGGCCACCTTCGCCTCGTACGCGGGTGCGGGCATCGCGTTGTCCGCCCTGCCCGCGTAGGTGTAGCCGGAGAAGCCGTCGTGCTCCGCCTCCGGACCGGATTCGGATTCCGGCCCTCCGAGCACCTCGTCCCCGAACGGGCCGTCCCCGAACGGGTCGGACCCCGGCGGAGCCGAACCGAGGGGGACCGAACCGAGGGGGATCGACCCGAACTGGGCGGCACCGGCCAGGCTGTCGTACGACAGGACGGTGTCGACCGGGTCCGCGCCGGTCATGTTCGCCCCGGTCGGCTCCAGGCCGCTCAGCACCTGCGCGGTCAGCGTCGCCGACTCGAAGTCCAGGACGATCGGGGCTTGCCCGACCGGGTGCCCGGGCACGTCGACCACCGTCGGGTACAGGTCGACCACCGTCGGGTACAGCAGGTCGGACGCCGAGGGTACCGGCAGCAGCGACCCGGCGGTCGGCAGCACGTCGGACAGGTGTCCGGCCCTCTGCTCGTCCAGCGCGATGTTCACCGTGTCGAGTGGATTCGACACCTCGTCCGGGTGATCTGCGGTGTCGGCCGACGCGGAGCCGGCGCACACCAACCACGCCGCCGTCGCCAGCCCGCCCACGGTGAGTGCCCGCAGCAGCAGCGACCCGCTGCGGCGCACCGCGTCGGAGACTGCCACTGCTGATCACCACCGTTCCGGGTACGGCGAACGGGACGGACCGTTCGAGGTCGACGTTGTGCTATGTCTAGCACTGGTCACCCGATTTCCGAACGTTCTCGCGCGGAACCCACTCGGAAGGGCGGTGTGGTGCGGCTGTCCGGGTTGTCGTGCCGGTCCGTGAACACCGTCCGTCGTGCTTACCGCATCGGGTGACGACCCCTCGCGTCCGCTGTGGACGAACCACCGACTGTCCGAACGCGACGGTCCACATCGCTCCCTGCTGCGTGAACCGCGATCAGGCAGCCGGGGGAGGTGGCGGTGGGTGATCTTCGAGGGGTGCCGGCTACCGACGAAGTGCTTCAACCGATCGGGTGAGCACACGCTGGGTAGACCGGCCGATCCGAATGGTGTTCGCATCATCCGGCCCCGACGCAAACGAAGCCGAGTTCGCCGTGCTTCGCCTGCGCGTCGGCCAGCGCCTGCGCGGGGCGGTCGAGGTTCGCGTGCAGGTCCACCATCAGGTCGACCACGCGGCGGTCGTCGGGCACGGCCCGGACGCTCTCCACCACGACCCTCGCACCCCGTCGCAGCAGCACGCCCGCCAGGCCGGACGCGCACGCCGACAGCACGACCACCGCCGGCACGCGCGGCAGGGCGGCGAAGTCGTGACCGTGCAGCGGCCCGTCGTCCAGGTCCAGGTGCGAGAACATCTCGTCCTCGTGCACGCCGTGCGCCGCGACGTGCAGGACGTCCGCGTCGAGCATGCAGTGCAGCGTCTCGTCCACGGTGGAGCGGTACCGCCCGCCGTGCCGCCGCCGCAGCACGTCGACCTCGTACCGGGCGTGGCGCAGGTCGGGACCGGCCACCCACAGGCGGTCCGCCACGGCGAGCGGTCGCTGGTCGGCGCGGAACCAGCACGTCGCCGACGGCGCGATCGACACGGCGCGGCCCCGCGCGGACGGCAGCCCGGCCCACGGCATCCGCGCCAGCTCGGGACTCGGCACGACCACCAGCGGGCGGTCGCCCGCCGGCCGCAGCAGCCGGTCCAGCTCGGCCACGGCCTGCGGCGCGGTCGCCAGCGACAGGGCGCGGACGTGCCGGGCGGTGGTCGCGGCCTCGCCGAAGTCGTGCAACCGCACCCGTCCGGCCGCCACGGACACCGCGACGAGCCTGCCCCGGTGGCTGAGGAAGACCAGCAGGGCGCGGTCGCGCAGCGCGTCCACGACATCGGTCAGCGGCGCGGCCCGCTGCACGGTCGTGGTGCGGGAGAGCCGGCGGATCTCGCGTTCCAGCAGCGCGACGCGGAGGTGGTCGGCCCGGGCGCGGGCGAGGCGGAGCTCGGCGCCGGCGCGCGCGGTCTCCGGGGTGGGCGCGGGGGTGCGGCGGCACTCGCTCCAGCGCCAGGCGGAACGGGCGTCGCGGCTGCTCAGGGCGTGGTCGAGGGCGATGTCCACCAGGTCTCCGTGGGTGTCGGGGTCGTGCAGCGCGAGGCCCGCGCGGCAGGCGGCGACGGCGTCGCGCCGGGTGGTCGACAGGCGGGCGCGGGCCAGCCAGCCGATGGCCCTCGACCTGTCGGTGCCCCGGTGCCGGCGAGCCGCCGCCTGGTCGGGGGCGTGGGTGAGGCGGAGGTCGGCGGCGTCGTCGTGGTGCCCGTGCCGGTCGCAGGCCTCGGCCACGGCGGTGGGGCGGCCCGGCGCGCCCGCCCGCAGGGCCACGGCCCGCGCCGCCGGCGCCCAGGACGGGCGGTCGTGCTCGTGGAACAGGGCTTCGGCGTCGGAGGCCAGGGCTCGGGCGGTGTCGTGGTCGCCGGCGCGGAGGGCGCACCGGGCGGCGAGCAGCAGCGCTTCGGGCAGTCGGCACGCCACGGCCGGGCGGAGGACGGCGGTCGCCTCGCGCACCAGGCCCGTGGTGAGGAGCGCTTCGGCGAGGCTGAGGGTCCGGTGGGTGCGTGCCCGGTGGGCGGTGCCGTCGACCGGGACCCCGCCGGCTCGGGGCTGGCGGGCGGTCATGCGGTGAACCACGGGGTCGCCAGGTCGCGGGCCGGGGCGTGCAGGACGAACCTGACCGGGCCGAACGGGACGTGGTCCACGTGGAACCAGCCGTCGGTGTCGATCCGCGCCCTCGTCTCGCCGCCCGGCCGGCACACCAGCACCAGGCCGGTCAGCGCGGGCAGCGTGGTCGGGCTGATCAGGCCCGTGGCGTGCAGGCCGTTGTCGACGTGGTCCAGTTGCAGGTCCAGGCCCGCGAACCGGAGGGTCCTGCTGCTCCCCCGTCCGCGCACCCCCGGCGGCGTGGTGTGGGCCGAGTCGGTCAGCAGGCGCATCGGGGTGGCGTCGGTGCGCTCGGCGAGGGCGGTCCTGGCCCGGTGGGCCAGGACCTCGGGGGTCGGGTCGAGCCGGTCGACCAGGTGGGCCAGGGCGTCGAGCAGTGCGCGGTCGGTGGTCATCGGGCCACCTCCACGCCCAGGCGTCGGCGCAGTGCCGCCAGGCAGCGGGCGCGGGTGGGGCCCAGGCTGTTGAGCGGGACGCCCACGGCCTCCGCCACCTGCGAGAACGACAGCTCCGGGGCGAACGCGGCCAGCCTCAGCACCTCGCGGCAGCGGTCGGTGAGGGTGGCGTAGGCGTGCCAGAGGCGGGTCCTGGTCTCATTGGTCAGCGCGAGGTTCTCGGGTGTCGCGCCGTGGTCCGGCAGGTCCCAGACCTCGATCGGGTCCTCCCGGCCGCGCAGGCGCAGCACGGCCAGCGACTCGTGCCGGGCGGTGGTGACGAGCCACGCGCCCAGCCGGTCGGGGTGGCGGATGCGCTGGAGGTTCTCGGCCAGCGCGAGCCACGTGGTCTGGCAGACGTCCGCCGCGTCGTCGGGGGCCAGGCGGTGCGACCGGGGCACCGCCCACACCAGGCGGATGTAGCGTCGGACGAGTTCCTGCCACGCGGACCGGTCGCCCGCGTGGGCGAGGGTCAGCAGTTCGGCGTTGTGTCGATCTTGCACGAACCATAGGAGCGTGCCCTCTGACCTGCCGATACCTGGGACGCACGATGGAGTGGTATCGGGAACCGAAGATCGTTTCGGTGCGTCGCTACTCGGTTCGCAGACCGGTCGGCCGGACCGCCGAGCGCAGTGCGGGCACCGTGCACAGCGACACCACGAGCACGATGACGGCGGCCGCGGCGACCGTGGTGGCGATCTCGCCCCAGTCGACCCGGAACCGCTCGGCGGGCACCACGAGCCACGCCGTGCCCAGGCCGATCGGGATCGCCAGGGCGGTGCCGAGAGCGGTCGGGATGGCCGACTGCCACAGCGCCGACGCGGCCAGCACCCGGTGCGGCACGCCGTTCGCGGCGAGCACGGCGGTGGGGCGGCGGCGCTCCACGACCTGGTCGACGGCGGCCGCGGCCAGACCGATCACGGCCAGCAGGGTGAGCAGCACCGACCCGCCGATCACGCCGCTGCGCAGCGACCTGAACAGCTCCACCTGCCCGGCCTGGAACTGCGCGCGGTGCAGCGTGACGCCCCGGTCCACGCGGCCCGTCGCGGACAGCAGCCGGTCGGCGAACGACTCGTCCGGGTCGCCGCGCACCACCAGCTCGGTCGGGGTGGCGGACGCCAGCACGGGGTCCGCGCCGTCGGCGACCAGCAGGCCGCGCGGTCCGACGTCGGTCGTCCTGTACCGCGGGACGGTCCACTCCCGGCCGTTGACGGTGAGCCTGGTGCCCGGCGCGGGACCCGGCCCCCGCAGGTAGGCGGAGCCGGGGGCGCAGTCGGCGACGCCCAGGCGCTCGGCGATCTCCGCGCAGTCCGTGCTGGTGATGAACGTGACCCGGTCGACCAGGTGCGTGCGGACCTCGCTGATCCGGCGGACACCGCCCGTCAGCGTGATCGCCTCCTCCAGCGAGCGGACGGGCGTGTGCCGGTCGAGCTGGAGCACCCAGCGGTCCGGGGTCTCGTTCGGCGGGGTCGCGGTGAACTGGGCGGCGACGCCGAGCAGCACCTGGAGCGTGAGCGAGCCTGCCAGCACCACGACGACGCCGGACATGACGCGCGGCGTGCCGTCGTCGGACCGCAGCGTGCGCAGGGCCAGCAGCCGGGCGATGTCGTCCGGCTCCACGCCGTGCGCGACCTTGGCGACCAGCCACGGCAGCACCGCGCCCGCGCCCGCGAGGACCAGGGCGATGCCGAGGCCCAGGCCGAGGGCGAGGCGCGTATCGGACATGAACTGCCGGAACGACCCGGTCGAGGCGAGCACGACGACCACCGCGGCGCCGACGCCGATCAGCGTGAACCGCCACCACGCGCGGCGCACGGGGACCTCGGTGGTGCGGTGCAGGCCGAGCGGGCCGACCTCCTCGGTGCGCAGGGCCAGCAGCGCGGACAGCACCGCGACCACCGGCACGCCGACGGCGATAAGCGCGCCCAGCCACGGGTCGGGCAGCAGGTCAGTGGGGAAGAAGCCGACGCCCTCGACCTCGATGAACCGGGCCAGCGGGCGGGCGGCGAAGAACAGCGCCACGCCCACCAGCAGGCCGAGGACGGCGCCGGTCAGCGTCTCGCCGCCGGCCATCCAGCGGATCTGGGTGCGGGAGGCGCCGACCAGGCGGATCGCGGCGAGGCGCTGCGCGCGGCCCGTCGCGCCGAGGCGGGTGGCGACCAGGACGAAGATGCCCAGCGGCACGAGGAGCGCGCTGATCGCGGCCACCATCAACAGGCGGTAGACCGGGAGGAGGGTCGCCGGCGGCAGCTCGCCGCCGAACCCGGCCGCCGGGACCGCGTCGGCCTCGTTGGCCGGCGGCAGGCCCGCGTAGAACAGCAGCGACCGGGGGCGGGGCAGGCCCGCGTCGGCGATGACGCCGATGACGCTCTCCGGGAAGCGTGCGCGGAGGGCGTCGTCGGAGAGCATCAGGTCGAACAGCTCGGGCGAGACGACCAGCTCACCGGGGTCGGGGATGCGGCCGACGCCGGGCGGCGCGGGGGCGTCCGGCGTGGTGGCGGCCAGCTCCACACCGCTGATGGTGCGGCCCTGCCACGTGACGGTGACCTGCCGCGCCTTGAGCGTGGTCCGGTCGTCGCCGGAGGCGAGGGTGGCGTCCTGCACCCGCTGGGACTTGGCCTCCCGGGCCGGGCCGATGGAGGCCGCGAGCAGGAGCACCGTGACGCCCAGGCCGACGCCCGCCGCGGTGAGCGCCGACCTGGCCCAGGACGTCCGGCTGCCCCCGACAGCCAGTCGGACGCCCAGGACCAGGTCGGCGACCCACCTCATCGGAGCGCACCCCGGTCGCTCCGGCCCCCCGCCGGGGCGCGGGGGACGTCATGGGAATGCTCGCGCGGGGAGATCGTCACACCTCTCAAGACGCTCGGGTGGTCGTTTGCGTGGCCTGGATCGACGGGCGGGATGCCGCCGGGACCGGAGGGGCGACGGGGGTGCGCTCGCGGTGGGCGCGTTCGAGCAGGTCATCGGCCCGATGACCACGGCTCCTCGGAGCGGCGGCGGAACGGGGTCATTCCGATCGCAGCCCCAGGGCTCCGGTGGCCCGCCGCAGGGACGGCAGGGACGCGACCGTCACCGCCACCACCAGGAGGGCGGCCGCCCCGGTGAGCAGGGCGATGCCCGCCCAGTCGAGGACGATCGGCTGGGAGATGATCCGCAGCAGCAGGACCGCCATCCCGCCGCCCACCGACACCGCGACCACCAGCGCCAGGAGGAGCGGCACCGCGTTCTGCCAGAGCAGGGAGCGGCCGAGGGCGCCGCGCGGGACACCGCTGGCCGCCAGCACCGCCAGGGGGCGACGGCGTTCGCGGACCTGCTCCAGGGCCAGGACCAGGAGGCTGGCGCCGGCCAGCAGGAGCGTGACCAGCGAACCGGCCAGCAGGCCCTGGCGGATGCTCTGGTACTGCTCGACGCGTTCCGACACACCGGTCTCGCCGAAGTACGAGACGAAGGTGTGCCACGTCATCGGGGCCAGGGCGTTGCGCACGTGCTCCGCGACGTCCGGCTGCGCCGGGTCGACGAGCACGACGATCCGGCTGAAGTCCTGCGTCACCGGCAGGTCGCCCAGGACCGACGGCGTGAGCAGGAGGCCGTACCCGTGGTCGCTGGACTCCTCGTCCGGCCGCACCTCGGTGTACCGCGGGATCGTCCACTCCGCGATGGTCTTCTCGTCGTCGTCGTACCCCTCGGTGATCCTGACCCGCTCGCCGGGCTCGACCTGCGTGTCCCGGGAGTTCCCGCCCCCGGGCGGCGGGGGGTCCACCACGTAGAACGAGTCGCCGTCCCGGCACGTCGGCAGCACCGCCCGGGTGCGCAGCGCCTCGCACGTGCCGACGGTCGCGACCTGGTAGTCCTCGGGGCCCCTGGTGAACTGCACGGAGCCGAGCGGGTGCACGTGCGCCACGCCCACCGAGCGCTCCAGCAGGTCCACCGCCTGCCGGGTCGTCTCGGGCGTCGCGTCGCGCATGGCGACCACGACGCGGCTCTTGTCCGCCTCCGGGATCGGCCGGTCGACGATCTTGCTCTCCGCGCTCGCCAGCACCGACTGGAGCGCGATGCCGCCTGCCAGGACCACGGCCACGCCGCCCACGACGCGGGCCGCCGTGCCGCTCTCCAACTGGAGCCTGCGGATCGCGAGCTGCCAGGACGGCGCACCGCCGCGCAACCGGCCCACGGCCCGCTCGACCACCCACGGCAGCAGCACGGGGATGCCGAGCAGCAGCATCACGATGCCGCCGATCACCAGGGGCTCGGACGCGCTGCTCCGCTCACCGCCCAGCGTGTCGCTCTGCGTCAGCAGGGCCGCCGAGCCGAGGAGGACCGGCAGCGTCCGCCACCACAGCACGCGGCGGACCGGCTTCGTGCGGCGCACCACGCCCAGCGGCTCGACGACCGTGCGGCGCATCGCCACCACCGACGTCACCACCGCGAGCACCGGCACCAGCACCAGCACCAGCACCGCGAACCACGGCGACGGGGTGAAGTCGCTCCTGAACACGCTGATGCCGACGAGCCGGACGTCCTCCACGAAGAGCCGTCCGACGAGGAACAGCGCCACGCCCACGACCATCCCGGTGAACGCGCCCAGCAGCGCCTCGCCCGCCGCGATCCGCCGCACGCGCCGCGCGCCCGCGCCGACCAGCCGCAGCGCCGCGAGCCTCCGGTCGCGCTCGGCCCCCGCGAGCCGGGTGCTGATCCCGACGAACACCAGCACCGGGAACAGCAGCGCCACCACGCCCACCATGACCAGCAGCGTCAGCACCGGGTCGAGCGCGCGCTCGACCAGCTCGCCCTCGCCGAACGAGACGACCGTGTTGGCGCGTTCCGGGTCCACGTCCGCGTCGCCGGCGTAGAACAGCAGGTCGTGCGGCGAGTTCAGACCGGCCATGCCGATGGTGCCGACCACCCGCTGGGGGAACCGCTCGCGCAGCAGCCCGCCCCTCTGCGACGCCAGCAGCTCGGCCAGCGCGGGCGACAGGAACACCTCGCCGTCGGCGGGCACCCTCGACATGCCCGGTGGCACGGGCGGGTGCGCGCCCTCGGGCAGCACGTACCACCCCGAGATCGTCTCACCGCGGTACTCGGTGTTGTGGAACTCGCGGTACAGCGCGTCGCGCCCGTCGGCCGACTCGACCGTGCCGGCCGAGGCCGCCGCCGCCCGCGCGTCGCGCTCCCCCAGGATCGTCGTCACCGACGACGCCGCCAGCAGCACGGCCACGCCGATGCCGATGCCCGCGCCGGTCAGCGCGAGCCTGACCCACGACGTGCGCCCGCCGCCCAGGGCCAGCCGGACGCCCAGGGCCAGGTCGGACAACCACGACCTCACCTGACCGGCTCCATCTCGCGCGACCGGCCGTCGCGCACGACGACCTCGCGGTCGGAGTAGGCCGCCACGCGCGCCTCGTGCGTCACCAGCACCACCGCGGCGTCGGTCTCCTTCGCCGCCGTGACCAGCAGCTGCATCACCCGCTCGCCGTTGAGCGAGTCGAGCGCGCCCGTCGGCTCGTCGGCGAACACCACCCGCGGCCCCGTCACCAGGGCGCGGGCCACGGCGACGCGCTGGCCCTGGCCGCCCGAGGTCTCGCCGGGGCGCTTGTCCGCGACGTCGGCCACCTCCAGCCGCTCCAGCCACTCGCGGGCCCGCGACTCGGCCTCCTTGCGCTTGACCGAGCCCAGGCGCAGCGGCAGCGCCACGTTCTCCAGGCAGGTCAGCTCCGGCACGAGCTGCCCGAACTGGAACACGAACCCGAAGTCGGTGCGCCGCAGCTCGCTGCGCTCCCCGTCGCCCATCGCGCTCAGCTCGACGTCGCGGTACCGGACGACGCCCGTGTCGGGCGTCAGGATGCCCGCCAGGCAGTGCAGCAGCGTCGACTTCCCGGAACCCGAGGGCCCCATCACCGCCACGACCTCGCCCGCGCGCACCCGCAGCCCGGCGCCGTCCAGCGCGGGGGTGGGGCCGAACGACTTGTGCAGGTCGACCGCTTCCAGGATCGGCTTCACCGGGTCACCGCCGTCTCCAGCTGGCCGAGGCGCGCGGCGGTGAGCTCCAGCCACCGCAGGTCGGCTTCGAGGTGGAACAGGGCGTGGTCGCAGATCAGCTGGTCGGCGAGGTCGCCGTCCGCCTTCCGCTTCGTCAGCCGGCGCATCGTGGCCAGGTGCGCGGTGCGCTGGACGTCGAGCACCTCGTCGGCGCTGCGACCGGACAGCAGGGCCAGCACGACCTTCGCGTAGAGGGTGTTCTGGAGGTAGGGCTCGGGCGGCTCCGGCGTGCCCAGCCAGTGCTCCACGTCGGTGACGCCCGCGTCCGTGATCGCGTACCGCTTGCGCTCCGGACCGTCGCCCGCCTCGACCCCCGCCTCCTCGACGAGGCCGTTGCGGAGCAGGCGGGAGAGCGTCGTGTAGACCTGCCCGTAGTGCAGCGGCCGGTCCTGGCCGAAGCGCTCGTCGTAGGCCCTCTTCAGGTCGTAGCCGTGCCGTGGACCTTTTTCCAGCAGGCCCAGCAGGGTGTGTCCGATCGACATGCGATCGACTATACACACGAGGTATACACAGGGTTCATAACCCGATCGGCGGAACGGGGTCACTCGTCCGAACGGGCAACAGGGCTAACCGGTGAAGGGCACTTGCCGGTTACTTCGCCACATCGCCACCTTCCGACGCCTACAGTGGAGGGGTGACTGGTCTGGCGGCCGGCTGGGACCACGCAGCTCTTGCGCAGGGTCGAGCCGGCGATGCGGAACACGATGTGGAGCTGCTGCTCGCCTTCCTCAACACCCGGGACCTCGAACTCGGCACCGACGTGCTGGACAGCGCCGCCGCCTGGCGGGCGTGGGTCACCGAACGCGGACTGGGCTCGCCCGGCGAGCTGGACGGGGTCCGCGCCGCCCGCGCCTCGCTGCGGGCCTCCCTCGGGGAACGGCACGACGGCCCGGACCCCGCCCCCGCCGCGGGGCTCGTCCGGGTCGACCTCAGCCACGGGGTGCCCACCATGTCCAGTGCCGACGCCCTGGGCGCGGTGCTGGGCGCGGCGGCCCGGCTGGCGGTCCTCGGGTCCTGGGAGCGGTTCAAGATCTGCCAGGCGGACGACTGCCGCTGGGCGTTCTTCGACCGCTCCCGGAACCGCTCGCGCACGTGGTGCTCGATGCAGACGTGCGGCAACCGGGAGAAGGCGCGCAACTGGCGGGAACGGCGCGCGCTCAGCGTGAGCTGACGACCGGCTCCCGGGCAGGGGCCGGTCGTCACGTCACCAGCTGGCCGACGGTGTAGATCGCCAGGCCGGCGAGCGCGCCCACCACCGTGCCGTTGATGCGGATGAACTGGAGGTCGCGCCCCACCTGGAGCTCGATCTTGCGCGAGGTCTCCTCGGCGTCCCAGCGCTCGACGGTGTCGGTGATCAGCGTGGTGATCTCGTCGCGGTAGTGGGTCACCACGTACCCCGCCGCGCCCTCCAGCCACCCGTCGACCTTGGCGCGCATCGCCTCGTCCCCGACCAGCCGCGCGCCGAAGGACACCAGGCCCTCGCGCACCCGGCGGCGCAGCTCGGACGACGGGTCCTCGGCCGCGTCGAGCAGCATCTTCTTCGCCGTGCCCCACGCCGACCCGATCAGCCGCTGCACGTCGGGGTGGTCGACGACCTGCTGCTTGACCTGCTCGGCGCGCTGCATCGTGGCCGGGTCGGTCCGCAGGTCGGACGCGAACTCGACCAGGAACTGGTCGACCGCCTGCCGCATCGGGTGGTTGACGTCGGTCTTCACCGCCCACGCGAAGTTCAGCAGCTCGGTGTAGACCTTGTCTCCCAGCATCGAGTCGACGAACCTCGGCGACCACGACGGCGCGCGGTCCGACACCACGCCCATGACCTTGTCGTAGTTGTCGCGCACCCAGTCGTACGCCCGGTCGCACATCAGGTCCACGAGCTTGTGGTGCGCGCCGTCGGCCAGCACCTGCCCGAGCAGCGTGCCCAGCGGCGGGCCCCACGGCCGGTCCACGAGCCGCCGCACGACCGCCTGCTCGACGATCGCCTGCACGTCCTCGTCCCGCAGCACGGTGACCGCGCCCTTGACCACGTTGGCCACCTCGGAGGTGACGCGCTCGGCGTTCTCCGGCTTCACCAGCCACTCGCCGAGCCGCCGCCCGACGCCGACCCGTCGCAGCTTGTCCTTCACCACCGCCTCGGACAGGAAGTTCTGCCCGACGAACGACCCCAGCGCGTCGCCGAAGGTGTCCTTGCGGGTCGGGATGATCGCGGTGTGCGGGATCGGCAGGCCCAGCGGCCTGCGGAACAGGGCGGTCACGGCGAACCAGTCGGCGATCGCGCCGACCATGCCCGCCTCGGCGGCGGCGCGGACGTACCCGACCCAGGCGGGTCCACCCTCCTCGAACAGCAGCGCGACGACGAAGATCACGGTGGCCGCGAGGAAGAAGCCCGTCGCCACGAGCTTCATCCTGCGCAGGCCCTGGCGCTTGAGCTGGTCAGCGGCGGTCAGTTGCTCCACACCGCCATTGTCCGTGAAGATTCGGAGTCGTGCGGGAACCAGCGCTCGTGACCAGGATGAGGCCGTTCACCTCGACGATCTTCGCGGAGATGACCGCGTTGGCGACCCGGACGGGCGCGGTGAACCTCGGCCAGGGGTTCCCCGACACCGACGGCCCCGCGTCGATGCTGCGGGTGGCCAAGGAGTCGATCGACGCGGGCCTCAACCAGTACCCGCCCGGTCCCGGGATGCCGGAGCTGCGGCAGGCCGTCGCCGAGCACCGCGCCCGCTACGGCACCCACTACGACCCGGACACCGAGGTGCTGGTCACGGTCGGCGCCACCGAGGCCGTCGCGGCGGCGCTGCTCGGCCTGGTCGAGCCCGGTGACGAGGTCGTGCTGGTCGAGCCCTACTACGACTCGTACGCGGCGTCCGTGGCGCTGGCCGGCGCGACCCGGCGGTCCGTGGGGCTCGTCGAGGAGCCCGGCACCGGCCGCCTCGGGCTGGACGTCGACGCGCTGCGCGCCGCCGTGACGCCGAAGACCCGGGCGGTCCTGGTCAACTCGCCGCACAACCCGACCGGCACCGTGTTCACCCGCGACGAGCTGGCCGCCGTCGCGCGGCTGTGCGTGGAGCACGACCTCGTCGCGATCACCGACGAGGTCTACGAGCACCTGGTGTTCGACGGCCGCGAGCACCTGCCGCTGGCGGCGTTCCCCGGGATGCGCGAGCGGACCGTGACGATCTCGGGCGCGGGCAAGTCGTTCAACTGCACCGGCTGGAAGATCGGCTGGGTGTGCGCGCCCGCCGGGCTGGTCGGCGCGGTGCGGGCGGCGAAGCAGTTCCTGACGTTCGTGGGCGGCGCGCCGTTCCAGCCCGCCGTGGCGCACGCGCTGCGCCACGAGCTGGGTTGGGTGGACGACCTGCGCGCGTCGCTGGAGGACAAGCGGTCGCGCCTCTCGGCGGGGCTCGCCGAGGCCGGGTTCGCGGTGCGGCCCAGCGAGGGCACCTACTTCGTCACCGCGGACGTCCGCCCGCTCGGCTTCACCGACGGCCTCGAGCTGTGCCGCGAGCTGCCGGGGCGGATCGGCGTCGCGGGCGTGCCGGTGCAGGTGTTCACCGACCACCCCGAGGCGTGGCAGCACCTCGTGCGCTTCGCGTTCTGCAAGCGCGACGAGGTGCTGGACGAGGCGGTCCGCAGGCTGCGCGGGCTAGGCGCTTGACCTGACCCGCTCGCGGGTGGCGGAGGCCAACCGGTCCTGCACCAGCGCGTGCCGGAACTGGTAGGCCGCGCCCGCCTGCCGCAGCACGCCGAGCTTGCGCGCGTCGTCCAGGAACACGGTCAGCTCCCACGGCAGCCTGCCGCGCAGCGCGAGCCAGATCCGCGCGACCGTGTACCACCACCAGCGCAGGTGCAGCACGGACAGCGTGAAGCCGAGCATCAGGCCGCACGCCAGGCCCAGGCCCACCATGCCGGTCTGGTACGGCCCGAACACCAGGCCCGCGGCGGCGCCGAACACCACGGCCAGCACCAGCGACCCGGTCCACACCGCGACCCGGTCGCGCGTCATCGTCCACTGGGGACTGGACGGGTGGCTCAGCTCGGCGGTGGTGCCCAGCGCGAACCGCAGCGCCACCGCCACCGCGATGCCCAGGCCGACCACCAGGCCCGCCGACAGCCCGTACAGCGCGCCGAACACCAGGCCGGCGGCGCCGCCGAGCACGCCGCTGACCACGAGCAGGCTGCGCCACACACCCAGCCGCGGCTTGACCGCGCGCTGCCCGGACGCGTACAGCGCGGCCACCGCGACGGCCAGCCCCGCCCCCAGGCCGGTGATCGGGGCGAGGTCCGGCGTGCTCGCGTACGCCATCAGCCACATCACGCCGAACCCGCCGATCAGGCCGAGCACCAGCGCGCCGAGGAACGCCAGCCAGGTGCGGCCCACGGAGCGCCGCAGGTCCCACCACCCCAGTTCACGCACGCCGCGCGCGTTCATCTCGCGGGCCAGGAACGCGAGCCAGCGCTGTGCCCGGTCCCGCGGCCACACCTGGCTGGCGCGCGCCTGGTGCGCCGCGCCGCGGTCGCCGAACGCGCTCCCGACCAGGGCGTCCACCAGGTGGTCCTCGATGGCGCGGCGGTCCGGGAAGCGGGCGCGGTCGAGCAGCTCGCTGGGCTCGCCGTGGGCGTACACGCCGCCCGCGAGCCACACCGCGAGCGGCGTGGACAGGGCCTCGGCGAGCCGCCCGTCCGGCTCGCCGCGCAGGTGCAGGAAGATCGGTTCCCAGCGGGCCGCCGCGACCGGGTCCGAGGTGGACCGCAGGTAGCCCGCGATCTCCTCGTGGTCCAGCGGCTGGAGCTGCACGACGTGCGCGGCGACGACGTGGGCGCCGGTCTCGGCGAACTCGTCCGCGCGGCAGGTCAGCACCAGCGGCACCGTGTGCGGGAACGCCCGGTTGATGCGGTCGACGGCGTCCGCGCGGCGGTCGGCCGGGATCTGGTCGAGCCCGTCCAGCACCGGGAACACCCGCCGCTGCTCGACCAGCAGGTCGCCCGCGTAGCTGCCGTACAACTCGGTGTTGCGCAGCGCCGGGTGGTCCTCGTAGAGGCGCCGGGTCATCCAGGTGCGCACGTCCTCCTCGTCCGGGTCCCAGGTGGACAGCGGCAGCAGGAACGGCACGGGGGAGCCGTCGGCGTGCCGGTCGAGCATGCCGAGGGTGAGCAGCATCACCGTCGTGCTCTTGCCCGCGCCCGGTTCGCCGAGGAAGACCATGCGGCTGCTGCGCAGGAACGAGCCCACGACCGCGTCGCTGTGGCCCGGCTCCCCCTCGTCCGCGCTCCAGTGCAGGTCGAGGAGGTGCTCGGAGAGACCCCGGGCGCGGCACTCCTCGTTCCACTGGCCGCGCAGGGCCTTGACGAGGTCGTTCGCGGCGGCGTCGAGGTTGGCGTCGGTGGCGAGGCCCGCGGCGCGCTTGCGGTGCAGCCACGGGTCCAGCGCGGCGAGCAGCGCCAGGAACCCGAGGGCCAGACCGGTCAGCCACAGGTCCGGGTCGATGCCGTAGTCGGTCACGAAGAGGCCGGCCACCGCGAGGGCGGCGGCCAGCACGCACCCGATCAGCACGGCCCGCTGGCGGAATCTGGACACCTGGGCATCATGGCGGACCGGTCACCGAAGGTGGCGACGCGGTCACCCCCGTGTCGTGCGTACCCTCGAAGACGTGATCTGCCCGAAATGCCACGACCTGATGAAGACCATCAGCCGGGGGTCCGTGCACGTCGAGCAGTGCGAGAGGTGCCACGGGGTCTTCCTGGACGGTGGTGAGCTCGAACAGATCATCGCCGCCGAGCGGGCGCACTACGCGCTGCCCCACCAGCCCGGAGGTGCGCCGGGATCGCCGCCCGCCTACTCGCCGGCCCCGTACAACCCCGCGCCGATGACGCCGGTCCCGCCCGCGCCGGTCCAGGTCGAGGTGGAGCGGCGACCGGTGGAGCAGCCGACGCAGCTCGCGATCACCGCGCCATCGGACGGGACGCGGGTCGCGAGGGTGGAGCCCGGGGAACCGGCCGTCGAACGGGAGACCGCGCCCGCGGCCGGGGAGCAGCCGGAAGGGGAGCAGCCGGAAGGGGCGCAGCCGGAAGGGGCGCAGCCGGAAGGGGCGCAGGTCCCGCCGCCCGTCGAACAGCCCACACCGCCGGTCGAGCCCGCACCGCCGGTCGAGCAGGGACCGCCGCCGCCCTACCAGCCGCCACCCGCCTACCAGTCCCCGCCCGGCCAGTCCCCGCCCGGCCAGTCCGTGCCAGGCCGGTCCGTGCCGGGACAGCCCGGCGCCGTGCCCGCCTACCAGCCGCCGCCCGGCAGCGCGCCCCCGCCGGTCGTCCACCCCGGCTACTACGGCCAACCGGGCTACCCGCCGCCCCGTCGGCGGAGCTTCCTGGAGGAACTGCTCGACTAGAGCGGCCAGGTCAGATCGGTCCCGTCCAGCCGGAAGTGCTGCCCGGCCGGGCCCGCGGTGAACGCGAAGTGCTGCCGCCTCGGCTTGCCCAGCGCCTTCCACTGCCGGTGGGCGTCCTCGGCGACGTCCCACAGCGCCCGCGGACCGCCCTGGTCGACCACGGCGCCGCGGTGGCGCACCCAGGAGCCGTCGGGGTGGACCAGGCGCACCGGTTCGCCGGCCACCGCTACGCCGGGCAGCGCCAGGCCGGCGAAGAACTCGAAGGCGCCGGTCGGGTCCACGACGGCGCGCGCGGGCAGCAGGGTCGTCCTGGACGTCGCGGCCGGCGCGGTCGAGGCCTCCACCAGCGGTTCCCGCGCCCACGCCTGGTCGTGCGCGCGCAGCGGCATGAAGCGGCCGTCCTCCCGCAGCACGCGGCCGGTCGCGACGCCGTCCCGCACGGTCAGCCGCACGAGGCCCGCGCCGATGGCGCGGTTGAACGTCGTCACGACGAGTCCGCCCGGCGCGGTCTGCTCCAGCCACGCCGTCGGCACCCGGGACACCGCGCACGTGCCGAGCACCCGGTCGTAGGGCGCGCGTGGCGGGTACCCGCGTTCGCCGTCGCCCGCCACGCACGTCGGGTGGTGGCCGGTGGCGGTGAGCCTCGCCGTCGCCCTGGCCAGCACGCCGGGGTCGACGTCGATGGAGGTCACCGCCTCGTCGCCGAGGGCGTGGGCGAGCAGCGCGGCGTTGTAGCCGGTGCCGGTGCCGATCTCCAGCACGGTGTCGCCGGGCGCGGCGTCCAGCGCCTCCAGCATGATCGCCATGATCGCCGGCATGCTGGACGAGCTGGTGGGCACGCCGTGCACCGCGCCGGTGGCGAGTGCTTGCTGCCACGCGCGGTCATCGCCGTCGAGCTGGGTCACGCAGACCTGGTTCCGGTAGACCGAGGCCAGGTGGTCGGGGTGGTCGGCGGTGATCGCCCCCCAGGTGCCGTCCGGGCGCGGGGTGAAGAAGCCCGGCAGGAACCCGTGCCTCGGGACCTGGCGAAACGCCGAGATCCAGCGCGGTGAGCGCAGCACGTTCACGGCGACGAGCGAGTCGACCAGCTCGTCACGGAGGGCTGCCGCGAGGTCCACACCCCCACGGTAGCCCTGTGGGCGAGCACACGTCCCGATCGCTAGCACGGCGCTTGCAACAGCTAGCACCCACGCGTACCGTGGAATACGGATCGAGGAGGTGCCGCAAAGTTGGACAAGTCCATCGACGAGGCGGTGGCCGATCTCGGCCGCGACATCGGCGAGTACATCCGCCAGCAGCGCAACACCGCGAAGATCTCGCTGCGGCAGCTGGCCAAGCTCGCCGGCGTCTCCAACCCGTACCTCAGCCAGATCGAGCGGGGTCTGCGCAAACCCAGCGCGGAGATCCTCCAGCAGATCGCCAAGGGGTTGAGGATCTCGGCCGAGGCGCTGTACGTCGAGGCCGGAATCCTTGAGCAGCGCGAGGGCGGGGCCCTCGCGGACGCCATCGTCACCGCCCCGGACCTGACCGAGCGGCAGAAACAGGTGCTGCTCGACGTCTACGAGTCGTTCCGGCGGGAGAACACCGCCGGCCAGGAGGAGTGAACCCCCATGCCGAACCTGCCCACCACCGAGGAACTGCGCAAGGCCGGCGAGCAGGCCGTGGCCGCCGCCCGCACCCCGCTGCTCGCCGCCCTGGGCGCCGGTGACCTGGCCGCGAAGGCCGTCATCGAGGCGCTCGGCAAGGCCCGCGAGCGCGCCGAGTCGGCGAAGACCGCGGCCGAGTCGGCCGACCTGAAGGACTTCCGGGACCGGCTCGACCCGGCCGAGCTGAAGAAGGTCGTCGACGCCTACACGCAGTCGGCGCTGAACCTCTACCAGTTCTTCGCCCAGCACGGCGAGGAGGCGCTGGAGAAGCTGCGCACGCAGACCCAGCCGCAGTTCCAGAAGGCCCTGCACCAGGTCGAGGAGGCCGTCGAGGTCGCGCAGAAGCGCACCGAGGCCGCCGCCGCGGACGCCCGCGTGCTCGCCGACGACGTGCTCGGCAAGGTCACCCGCCGCACCCGCACCGCCGGCGAGAAGGCCGCGGAGCAGGTCGAGGAGGCCACCGAGAAGCTGGCCGAGGCCGTCGTCGACGCCGGTGGCGAGGTGGCGCACGAGGTGCGCAGCACCACGCGCAAGGCGACCACCCGCACCGCGGCCGCCAAGCCCGTGACCAAGCCCGCCGCCAAGGCAGCCGAGGAGCCCGTGGCCAAGCCCGCCGCCCCGGCGAAGACCGCCGCCGCCAGGACCACCACCGCGACGCGGAAGCCGGGCGACACCGCGAAGTGACCGCACCGCGACGGGGCGTCCCACCAGGGACGCCCCGTTTCGGCTGTACCGGGAGCGCGCGACGCACGTAGGCTGGGTGCGTGTTGCCCCCATTCCCGCCCTTCAGCCCGATGTACCTGGACTACTGGGTCATGTTCGCGGCCTACTACGCCGCGCTGGTCATGGGAGTGTTCGCGTTCGCGCACGCGCTCTCGCAGCGGGCCGACGCCTACACGGCGGCGGAGCGCATGACCAAGCCGGCGTGGCTCGGCATCACCGGCGGTGGCGCGTTCGCGCTGCTGCTGTTCCACCCGTTCTCGGCGGGCGCCATGTTCTGGCTCGCCGGGCTCGTCGCGGTCACCGTCTACGTCGTGGACGTGCGCCCGCGGCTGATCGAGATCCAGCGCGGCCCGCGGTGGTGACGCACCGGGGCTTCGGCTCCGGTCTTCCGGTCACCCTCGTCGGCCACGGCCTCGGTGCCACGCCCGGCGAGGCCCGGCTGCCCACGTCCGGCCTCCCCGGCACGAAGGTCGTGGTCACACTCCCGTCGCACGGGGACGCCCCGGACGCGCCCGACGACTACTGGGACTACCGGCGGATCGCCGCCGACCTGGGCGGGGTCGCCCGCGAGACCGGTGCGACGCGTGCGATCGGCGTGTCCCTCACGGCGGGCGCGCTGCTGGCGCTGCTCGCCGGGGAACCCGACGCGTTCGAGCGGGTCGTCCTGCTGCTGCCCGCCGTGCTCGACGAACCCCGGCCGGCGCTGTCCCTCGACGACGCGGTCCGCGCCGGCGGCGGCCCCCCGGACCACCAGGTCCGGCGGCGCGCGGCGTTCACCCGGCTGCACGGCGCGCTCGACCGGCTCCCCGGCCGCGTCGCGGTGCCCGACCGCGCGGTGCTGGCCCGGGTCACCGCCCCGGTGCTGGTGATCGGGGCGACCGAGGACCCGCTGCACCCGGAGGACGTGGCCAAGCAGGTCGCCGCCGCGTTCCCGAACGGCAGGCTGGAGCTGGTGCCCTCCTGGCTGACCCACCGGGGTGACGTCCGCCGGTGGTTGGCCGACTTCCTCGCCGGGTAGCCGAACGGCATGGCCGAACAGAAGAAGATCGCGTTCCTGGTCAGCTCGGAGGGCATCGAGCAGGCGGAGCTGACCGACCCCTGGCAGCACGTCGAGAAGGCCGGCGGGGTGCCCAGGCTGCTCGCGCCGGAACTCGGCAAGGTCCGGGCGTTCAACCACCTGACGCCCGCCGACGAGTTCACCGTCGACCTGGAGCTGTCGCAGGCCGACCCGAACGACTACGACGGCGTCGTGATCCCCGGCGGTGTCGCGAACTCCGACTTCATCCGGATGGACGCCGACGCGGTCGCGTTCGTGAAGCGGTTCGTCGAGGCGGGCAAGCCGGTCGCCTCCATCTGCCACGGCCCGTGGCTGCTCATCGAGGCGGACGTGGTGCGCGGCAAGAAGCTCACCTCGTGGCCGAGCCTGGCCACCGACCTCCGCAACGCGGGCGGCGACTGGGCGGACCAGGAGGTCCGCGTCTGCGCCGCGAACGGCTGGACGCTCGTCACCAGCCGGAACCCCGACGACCTGCCCGCGTTCAACCGCGAGGCGCTCAAGGCGTTCGGGCTCCAGGGCCTCTGAGCCGGGTGACCGACCACGGGGATGTGCACCTCCCCGTGGTCACCCCCACCCGGCTACAGCCGGGCCTGCGCGTACGCGGCCATGGCGTCGCGGACGTACTCGGCGAAGCCCTCGACGTGCGCGTCGAACTGCGACTTGAAGTCCGGCGCGTCCACGTACAGCTGCCCCAGACCGGTGTAGGACTCCCGGTTCGGCGTCCAGCTCCGGCACAGCCACGTGTGGTGCCGGTCCGTCACCTCCATCGCCCGGGGCGAGTCGGGCGCGACGCCCGCGTCGAACAGCTCGGCGAACGCGGTGCCGATCTCGCGCCACTCCGCCATGAACCCCTCGGCGTCGGCCTTCGTCCAGGACCGCATCCGCTGCTTGCCCTCGTCGATGTGCGCCTGCGCGCCCTCGCCGTAGCGCTCCACCAGTTCCGCCTCGTAGCGGGCCTGGCGGTCGGCGTCGAAGCCCTCGAACAGCTCTTCCATCTTCATGCGGTAACCCCCTTCCAGTTCCTCGATCGTCCGGGAGACGGTGCGCGCCAGCGCCGCCAGCCGCTCCTGCTCCGCCGCCAGCCACCGCGCGTGGTTGCGCAGCACGTCGACGGTCGCGTGCCGGCCGTCCAGGACCTCGGCCACGGTGTCCAGGCCGAGCCCCAGGTCGCGCAGCAGCAGGATCTGCTGGAGCCGGAGCAGCTGCTCGCGCTCGTAGTACCGGTAGCCGTTGCCGCCGATCCACGCCGGTGCGAGCAGCCCGATCGCGTCGTAGTGGCGCAGCGTCCGCGACGTCACCTTCGACATCCGCGCCACCTGCGCGATCGACCAGGCCATCCCGTCCCCCTCCCTGTTCACACGACGGTAGGGGTTGACGTTGCGTCAACGTCAAGCGGCGTTTGGCAGGATGGTCGGCGTGTGGACCATCGCCGGAACCCTGACGCCCGTGCCCGCCCTCGACCGGCTCGACCTGGTCGCCGACCCGGTGGCGGCGGCCCTGCGGTCGATGACCGACGCGGACCGGCTCGCGGTGACCGCCATCGACGCGTCGCTGGCCGACACCGCCGAGTTCTGCGCGCACTACGGCGTGCCGCTGTCGGCGTCGGCGAACTGCGTGGTCGTGGCGGGCAAGCGCGGTGACGCGGTCCGGTACGCGGCGTGCGTGGTGCTCGCGACGACGCGGGCGGACGTGAACGGGGTGGTGCGCAAGCGGCTGGACGCGCGCAAGGCGTCGTTCGCGCCGATGGACGAGGCGGTGTCGCTGTCGGGCATGGAGTACGGCGGCATCACGCCCGTCGGCCTGCCCGCGGACTGGCCGGTGCTGCTGTCGCCCGAGGTCGCCGCCGCGCCGGAGCTGATCATCGGCGGCGGCGTGCGGGGCAGCAAGCTGCTCGTGCCGGGCGACGTGCTGGCGAAGCTGCCGGGCGCCGAGGTCGTCGAGGGCCTGGCCCGCTAGGGCCGCTCAGCCCGCGTACTCCCGCAGGAAGCCGACCGCCTCGTCCGGGTCGTCGGTGACGAGGATCCACCGCTCCGCCTCACGGCCGCGCGCCAGCCGCCGCACGAGCGGCGCGGCGGGCACCTCGTCCACCCAGAAGTCCTTGCCCAGGAACACCATCGGCGCGGCCGGGCCGACCGAGCCGTAGTGGTTCTGGCAGTAGTCCTGGAAGACCTCCTGCACGGTGCCCGCGCTGCCCGGCGTGTAGACGATGCCGCCGGTGGCGATGGTGAGCAGGCCGTCCTCGCGCACCGAGTTGGCGAAGTACTTGGCGTGCAGCTCGCACGCCGGGTTCGGCGGCTCGTGCCCATAGAACCAGGTGGGGATGCCCAGGGTGCGGGGGCGACCGGACCCCGCCGGACCCGACCCCGCCGGACCCGACCCCGCCGGACCCGAACCGGGCAGGTCCGCGGGGAACGCGGCGAGCCAGCGGCCGATGGACTCCGCGTCCGCGCCGAACACCGGCGCCCGCGCGAGGTCCTTCAGCACGCCGTCGTCCACGCCGACCCGCACGCCCAGCGGCACGGCCTCCATCACGCCCGGCCCACCGCCGGTCAGCACGGTGAACCCGGCCTCGCCGAGGGTCGCGCCCAGCGCCACCGCCCGCCGGTAGCCGTCCGTGCCGCGCGCCACGGCGTGACCGCCCATCACGGCCACCGGGTGCTCGGGCAGCGCGTCGGCCAGCGCCTCGGTGATGGCGTGGTCGTGCAGCCGCTCGGCCAGCGCGTGCAGCGGGTCGGGGTTGTGGCCCTGCGCCCGGCTGTGCCGGTAGGCGCGGGCGTCCGGTGTGTCCGCGTAGGACGCCGGGTCGTCGGGGTCGAAACCCGCGAACAGCTCGTCCGGCGTGTAGAGCCGCGACCGGTACACGTCGTAGGGCAGGTCCGGGATGGCGGGGAACACCAGGGCCCCGGCCGCCGCCGCGCGCCGCTGGCCGACCGGCGACAGGGCGCAGCCGAGGAACAGCGCTCCGTCCACCGGGACCCGCAGGTCGACGTCGGTGAGGTCCAGGCCGACCAGCACGGCGTTCCGCAGGTCGTCCGCCGCGCGGACCTGGTCGAGGTCGGTGAACTCGGTGCGCACGGCGGCAGCCTACGTCCCGCCGCGGTCCGGTCAGGTCGGGTCCGCCAGGGTCGGAAGACGCCGGTCGGAAAGTGCCGGGTCAGAAGATGACCGTGCGGTTGCCGTGCACGAGCACGCGGTCCTCCAGGTGCCACCGCAGCCCCCGCGCCAGGACGACCTTCTCGATGTCCCGGCCCTTGCGGACCATGTCCGGCACCGAGTCGTCGTGGTCCACCCGGATCACGTCCTGCTCGACGATCGGCCCCTGGTCCAGCTCGGCCGTCACGTAGTGGCACGTCGCGCCGACGAGCTTCACGCCGCGCAGGTGCGCCTGGTGGTACGGCCGCGCGCCGATGAACGACGGCAGGAAGCTGTGGTGGATGTTCAGCGCCCGCCCGGCCCAGTCCGCGCACAGCTCGGTCGGCAGGATCTGCATGAACCGCGCCAGCACCACGGCGTGCGGGTCGTGCGCGTCCACCAGCTGCCGCAGCTGCGCGAACGCCGCCTGCCTGCCCTCCGGGTCGTTCGCCGGGAACGGCACGTGGTGGAACGGGATGCCGTGCGCGCGGGTGATCCCGGCCAGGTCGGCGTGGTTGCCGATGACCGCGGACACCTCGACGTCCAGCTCGTGCGACGCGACCCGGCCGAGCAGGTCGTAGAGGCAGTGCCCCTCCTTGGAGACGAGGATCACCACCCGCCGCCGCTCGCCGGTGTCGCCGACCCGCCACGACCCGGGTCGCGCGCCCAGCCCCTCGGCGACCCCCGCGAACCGCGACCGCAGCTCGTCCACCTCGAACGGCAGCGAGTCGGCGCGCACCTCCTGGCGGGTGAAGAACCAGTTGGTGGCCGGGTCCGTGTGGTACGCCGCCTCGACGATCCACCCGCCGTGCTCGGCGAGGAACGAGGAGATCCTCGCCACGATGCCGGTGCGGTCGGGGCAGCCGAAGGTGATCACGTAGCGGCGTTCGGGGAGAGGCACGCCCGGAAGTATCTACGGTCGGGGCAGCGAATCCAGCAGCGACCTGTCACCCGATGCGATGGCGCCGCTCGGCCGGCCCCACACCGCCCGGTACAGCGCGTCGGCCGTGCCGGCCAGGGTGGCGTCCTCGTCCGTGCCGGAGTCGGTGACCGGGCCGACGACCGGCGGCTCGCCCGGCGTGAGCCGCACCTCCCAGGCGCGCCCGGCGTCGGCGGCGTGGAACAGCAGGCGCCCGGCCCGCTCCACCGGCTTGCGCCCGGACACGTAGGGCGAGACCACGCCCAGCAGCTCGTCCACGCCGTCGGCGGCGAACTCCACGTCGAACAGCAGGGACGGCACGCCGTCGCCGTGCAGCGCGTGCTCGGCGTCCAGGCGGTGGATCGCGGTCTCGTGCGCCTGCCGGCGGGACCAGAAGCCGAACGTGGCCGGTCCCGCGAACGTCCACGCGGGCGTGTTCGACGTGGTGCCGGCCAGGGTGTCGGCCAGCTCGGTGACCGCCGCGGTCCACCAGTCCAGCAGCTCGCTCCACTCGGTGGGTCGCTCGGGGAAGTCCGGCCTCGGGCCGTCCGGCGGGGTGGTCAACGCCTTGAGCGTCCACGCGTGCGTGCGGCCCAGGTGGTCGACCAGGTCCCGGACCGCCCACCCCGGGCAGGTCGGCACGGGGGCGTCCGGCCCGGCGGCCTCGACCGCGGCGCGCAGCGCGGTGTACTCGGTCCTCAGGTGCTTCACGAAGTCCGCGTGGTCCACACCGCACACCCTAGGGACTGACGACCTCCCAGGGCACCGTCAACTCGCCCAGCCGCCGGCGCCGCCGGTCGCCCAGCACCGGCCACCCGCGGCCCGCGAACAGCCGCACCGCCTCGACCCAGCGGGCGCGCGGCCCGTACGGCGCGAACGGCGCGGCCGCGGCCCAGCACGCGTCCAGCTCGGCCAGCAGCGCGTGCACCCGCTCGCCGGGCACGTTGTGGTGGATCAACGCCTTCGGCAGCCGTTCGGCCAGGTCGGACGGCACCTCCAGGTCGGCGGGCAGGCAGGACAGGGTGAACGTGCGCGGCCCGCCCGCGTCCAGCGCCACCCAGCAGCAGCGCCGGCCGATCTCGTCGCACGTGCCCTCGACCAGCAGCCCGCCCGGCGCGAGCCGGCCGACCATCGTGGTCCACGCCTCCGCCGCCTGCTCCTCGGTGTACTGGCGCAGCACGTTGAACGCGCGCAGCAGCACCGGTCGGGCGCCGGCCAGCTCGAACCCGCCGCGCCGGAAGTCCAGCCCCGGCGGGTCGGCGACCTCCTTGCCCGCGGCGACCCGCTCGGCGTCCAGCTCCAGCCCGAGCACGCGCACGCGCGGGTTCACCGCCCGCAGCCGCGCGGCCAGTTCGACCGTGGTGACCGGGGACGAGCCGTACCCGAGGTCCACCACCAGCGGTTCCCCCTCGGCGAGGAGGGCGCGGTGGGCGTGCGCCACCCACCGGTCGACCCGGCGCAGGCGGTTCGGGTTGGTCGTCCCCCTGGTGGGCAGGCCGAGCGCGCGGGCCCGGCCCGCGGCTAGGCGTGGCGCGCGAGCCATTCGGTGGTGAACCCGCTCTCCTTGTCCAGCAGCACGGCGACCTGCTCGGCGATCAGCGCCTCGACCTTGCCGCCCACGAACGGGATGCCGACCTTGGTCTGACCGGTGAGGGTCAGATCACTCCCCGAGGCGGTGTCGGTGAGCGTGATCGTGCCCTCCAGGCGGCCGGGCACGCCGTTGAGCACGCCCTCGATGGTCCCGGCGAGGCCGGCGGCGGTCCACGTCTCGGTGCGCGTGATCACCAGGTCGCCGCCCAGCACGCCGCGGGCGAACGACGGCAGGTGCTCGGCCGCGACACCCTGCTTGAGCTGGTAGGTCGTGCTCTGCCCGGTCTTCCTGAAGGCGACCAGCTCGGCGTCCCGCCCGCCCAGGACGGCCAGCCGGGCACGCAGGTAGCCCTCGTCGACGAGCGCGGCGTACACCTCCGCCGCGGTGCGCGGTGACGTCGTTCGGTGCTCGATGCGGCGTGCCATGTCGCGGAGGCTACCGTTGACGCCCGTGACCACCCCGCTGTCCAGTGCTCAGGTGCGCGCCAGGGTGCCGCTCGCCGAATGCACCACGCTACGGCTCGGTGGCCCGGCCGCGCGGTTCACGCGCGCCACCACAGCCGCCGAACTCGTCGAGACCGTCCGCGCCCTGGACGCCGCCGGTGATCCCGTGCTGCTCCTGGGGGGCGGGTCGAACCTGGTGGTCGCCGACGCCGGGTTCGCGGGCACCGCCGTCCAGGTCGGCACGTCCGGCCGCCGCCTCGACCCGCTCGGCGACGGCCTCGTGCAGCTCACCGTCGAGGCGGGCGAGGACTGGGACTCGGTCGTCGCCGAGGCCGTCGCGCAGGGCCTGGGCGGGCTGGAGTGCCTGTCCGGCATCCCCGGCCTGGTCGGCGCGACGCCCGTGCAGAACGTCGGCGCGTACGGCGTGGAGATCTCCCAGGTGCTGACCTCGATCGACCTGCTCGACCGCCGCACCGGCCGGGTGCAGCAGATGCCCGCCGACGGCCTCGGCCTCGCCTACCGCACGTCCGTCCTCAAGGGAACCGATCGCGCCGTCGTGCTGCGCGCCCGCTTCGCCCTCACCGCCGGCGGCCAGTCCGCCCCGATCCGCTACGCCGAGCTGGCCCGCGTCCTGGGCGTCGCGCAGGGCGACCGGGTGCCCGTCGACGCGGCCCGGGAGGCGGTCCTCGACCTGCGGCGCGGCAAGGGCATGGTGCTCGACCCGGCCGACCACGACACGTGGAGCGCGGGCTCGTTCTTCACCAACCCGCTGCTGGACGACTCCACGCTGGCCGGTGTGCTGATCCGGATCGCCGAGCGCCTCGGCCCGCACGTCGACGTGCCGACCTACCCGGCGGGTCCCGGCTTCGCCAAGCTGTCGGCCGCGTGGCTGATCGAGCGCGCCGGGTTCACCAAGGGGCACCCCGGGCACCGCGTGGCGCTGTCGTCGAAGCACACGCTGGCGCTGACCAACCGCGGCGGCGCGTCCACCGAGGACCTGCTCGACCTCGCCCGCGAGGTGCGCGACGGCGTGCGCACGGCGTTCGGCGTGGAACTCCACCCCGAGCCGGTGATGGTGGGCTGCGGGTTGGGCTGAACCCCTCGTCGGGATCGACGGCCGAACGGGTGACTCCGTGTGACGAATCCTCACTCCACGCGTTTCATGGAGGTAGAGGCACCTGTTGGAGGTCGTCATGGCCTACCGGGACGACGAGCGCGCGGCCGTCAGGCCGATCAAGAGACTGGTCGAGGACGACTTCCTGAGCCGGCCGGGCGTGGTGGGCGTCGACCTCGGGGAGAAGGTCGTCGGCGGCCGGGCCACGGGCGAGCAGGCGATCGTCGTGTACGTGCGGCGGAAGGGGCCCGCGGCCCAGTTCACCATCCCGCCGGACGTGCTGGGCGTGCCCACGGACGTGGTGCAGGACGTGTTCTCGCCGCACCACACCGTCGCCTCGTCCGAGGGCGTGAACGGCGCGGAGCGGCACGGGACGCTGGCGGGCGGCATCGGGATCGGACCGAGCCGGGCGATCCGGTTCGTGCCGCCGGACGTGGCCGTGGTGGACGACTACGTCGTCGCGGGCACGCTGGGCGCGCTGGTCGCGCCGCGCCGGCGGCGGGTGGTGATGGCGCTGACCGCGTTCCACGTGGCCTGCGTGGACGACGCGTGGGCGGTGGGCGACCCGATGGTGCACCCGTCCCGGGTGGACGGCGGGCACCCCCTGCGCGACCGGGTGGGCGCGCTGGCGCGGGCCGCGCTGTCCAGCCGGGTGGACGCCGCCGCGATCATGCTGACCAGGCCGCGGGTGCGGCCGGAGGTCGTGGGGCTGGGGCCGGTCCTGGGCCCCGGCGCGGCGGTGGTCGGGCAGCGGGTGCGCAAGCGCGGGCGCACGACGGCCGTCACGGTGGGCGTGGTGGCCTCCACGGACGCGGCGATCTCGCTGGACTTCGGCGCCGGCCTCGGCGTGCGGACGCTGCGCGACCAGATCCGGATCGAGACGCCCCGGTTCGCCGACCACGGCGACTCCGGGGCCGTGCTGCTGGACGACGCCAACCTGGTCGTGGGCCTCTACTGCGGCGGGAGCCCGGACCGGGGGTTCGCCAACCCCATCGGCCCGGTGCTCGACCAGCTCGACGTGGACCTGCTCATCCCCGGTGCACGCGGGACGCCGACGCCTGGGCGCGGGGCTTGAGCTCGATCCGGTCCAGGTTGACGTGCGACGGCCTGGTCACCGCGAACGCGATGACGTCGGCCACGTCGTCGGCGGTCAGCGGCACCACGCCCTGGTAGACGGCGGCGGCGCGGGTGGTGTCGCCGTCGAAGCGGTTCACCGAGAAGTCCGTCTCGACCATGCCGGGCAGGACCTCGGTGACGCGCACGGGCTGCCCCAGCAGCTCGCCGCGCAGGGTGCGGTGCAGCGCCGACTGGGCGTGCTTGGCCGACGTGTAGCCGGAGCCGTTGTCGTACGCCTCGAACGCGGCGATCGACGTCACGGTGACGACGTGGCCGTCGCCGGAGTCGATCAGCTTCGGCAGCAGGCCCTTGGTCAGGCGCAGCGTGCCGAGGACGTTCGTCTCCCACATCCAGCGCCAGTGGTCCTCGTCGGCGTCGGCGACGCTCGCCATGCCGCGCGCGCCGCCCGCGTTGTTGACCAGCACCTTCGCCTTCGGCACGGCGTCCAGGAACGCCGCGACGGAAGAAGCGGACGTGACGTCGAGTTCGATCGCCGTCCCGTCCACCTCCGCCGCGATACCCTTGAGGAGGTCCAGCCGCCGGGCGCCCAGCACGACGTGGAAGCCCTCGGCGGCGAGTGCGCGGGCGGTGGCCTCACCGATTCCCGCGCTGGCTCCGGTCACGACTGCGATAGGACGGTTCACGACACCGATCCTAGGTGTGTGGCGCAGGTCACCTGCACCGAAAGGTCGTGCCGGACGTCCTTCCACCAGGAGGTCGCATCGTGCGCAGGAGATTGACCGCACTGCTGGCCGGCGTGGCGCTGCTCGCCGGCTGCTCGGCGAACGTGGAGCAGGGCACCGCGAAACCGGTGGGCGGCGACAACCCACCCGTCGCCACGTTCACCACCGCGCCCGCGGACGGTGCGGTCGACGCGCCGGTGAACACCCCGGTGCGGGTCACCGTGACCGAGGGCGCCATCGACGAGGTCACGCTGACCAACCCCGAGGGCAAGGCCGTCGCGGGCGCCGTCGCCGACGACAGGAAGTCCTGGACGACCACCGAGGTGCTCGGGTACGGCAAGAGCTACACCTACGCGGGTCGGGCCACCGGCACCGACGGCAAGCCCGTCGAGCTGAAGGGCACGTTCACCACGGTCACCCCGACCAGCGAGGTGCGGGCCACGCTGTTCCCGGGGGACGACGACGTGATGGGCGTCGCCGTGCCGATCAAGGTCGAGTTCGACGTGGACGTCGCCGACCGGGCCACCGTCGAGAAGGCGCTCACCGTGACCAACTCGGCCGGCGTGCGGGGCAGCTGGGCGTGGCTCAACCCCCGCGAGGTGCACTACCGGCCGGAGAACTACTGGCCCGCGAACACGAAGATCAAGGTCGAGGCGAAGCTCTACGGCGTCCCCTACGGCGGCGGCGCGTACGGCCGCGCGGACGTGACCAGCGACTTCACCATCGGCCGCAACCAGGTCGTGAAGATCGACAACCCGACGCACCAGCTCGTCGTGCAGCGGGACGGGCAGACCGTGGCGAGCTACCCGGCGTCGTTCGGCAAGCCCGACGACCCCGAGCTGACCACGCCCAACGGCACGTTCGTGGTGATGCAGAAGTTCGAGCAGTTCAGCTTCGACAACCCACGCTACGGCTACACCAACGTGCTGAAGAAGTGGGCCGTCCGGTTCTCCAACCACGGCGAGTTCATCCACGAGAACAACGACAACGCGGCGAACATCGGCTCGAACAACACCTCGCACGGGTGCGCGAACCTGCTGGAGGCCGACGCCAAGGCGTACTACGACAGCGCGCTGGTGGGCGACCCGGTCGAGGTCACCGGCTCGATCACGACCCTGCCCGCGCAGTTCGACTGGTACGACTGGCAGATCCCGTGGTCCCAGTGGCAGACCATGTCGGCGCTGTGAGGTCGGCTCTGTGAGATCGGCGCTGTGACGCGGTGATCCGCGCGGAGGGCCCCGCTCCGGCGGGGCCCTCCGCCGTGTGAGCCGGCTTTCCCCCGGGAAGCTCCCGGCCGGCGGGGTTGTTGGCACGTGTCGTGGCGACAACTCTCCCCGGCGCCGAGGGCGTGCGGCTCTCGGTCCGCGAATCAGGACCGGAGACCGCCCCGGCGGTGGTGCTGGTCCACGGCTGGGCGCAGTCCGGGGAGGTGTGGCCGGCCTACCCGGCGCTGCGGACGTACGCCGTCGACCTGCGCGGGCACGGCTCGTCCGACGTCCCCGCCGGCGGCTACCGCGACCCCGCGGTGTGGGCCGCGGACCTGGCGGCGGTGCTCGACCACGTCGGGCGGCCCGCGGTGCTGGTCGGGTGGTCCTACGGCGGCCTCGTGATCACCGACTACCTGGCGCGGCGCGGTGCGGACCGGGTGGCCGGGGTGGTCCTCGTCGGCGCGATCACCGACCTGGGCGGGGACCGGCCGGGCGGCGCGACCGGGCCCGTGATGCGCCGGGCCCTGCCGGACGCGCTGTCGCACGACCCCGACGTGGCCGTGCCCGCGCTGGCGCGGTTCTGCCGGGACCAGGCCCCCGGCCTGCCGGGCGAGGTGGTGCAGCGCCTGCTCGGCACGGCGCTGCGCGTCCCGCCGCGGGTGCGCCGCGAGCTGTTCCGGCGTGACGTGGACGGCTCCGCCGTGTGGAAGGGCCTCGACAGGCCGACACTGGTGGTGCACGGCACCGCCGACGAGGTGGTCGACCCCGCCGCCGGGGAGCACGCGGCGGCCCTGATCCCCGGAGCCGACTTGCGCCGCTACGAACGCACCGGCCACGCGCCGTTCCTGGAGCGTCCCGAGCGCTTCGCCGCGGACCTGGCGGGCTTCGCCGCGGAGGTGGCCCGGTGAAGCGGGTGGCCGTGCTCTCCGTGCACACGTCGCCGCTGGAGCAGCCCGGCACGGGCGACGCGGGCGGCATGAACGTCTACATCGTGCAGACCGCCACCCGCATGGCCCGGCGCGGCATCGAGGTGGAGATCTTCACCCGCGCCACGTCGTCCGACCTGCCGCCGGTCGCCGAGCTGGCGCCCGGGGTCAAGGTGCGGCACGTCGTCGCCGGGCCGTTCGAGGGCCTGGGCAAGGAGGAGCTGCCCGGCCAGCTGTGCGCGTTCACCGCGGGCGTGCTGCGGGCCGAGGCGCGGCACGAACCCGGCCACTACGACGTCGTGCACTCGCACTACTGGCTGTCCGGGCAGGTCGGCTGGCTCGCCCGGGAGCGCTGGGCGGTGCCGCTGGTGCACACCGCGCACACCCTGGCCAAGGTGAAGAACCTGGCGCTGGCCGAGGACGACTCCCCGGAGCCGCGGATGCGCGTGATCGGCGAGGAGCAGGTCGCCGCCGAGGCCGACCGGCTGGTCGCCAACACCGACGTGGAGGCGGCCGAGCTGGTCAAGCTGTACGACGCCGACCCCGGCAAGGTGCTGGTCGTGCCGCCCGGCGTGGACCTGGAGCGGTTCACGCCCGGCGACCCGGCCGCCGCCCGCGCCGCGCTCGGCCTGCCGCAGGACGCCGTGGTGCTCGCGTTCGTCGGCCGCATCCAGCCGCTGAAGGCGCCGGACGTGCTGGTGCGCGCCGCCGCCGAGATGGTGGCGCTCGACCCGGCGCTGCGGTCGCGGCTGGTGGTGCTGGTGGTCGGCGGGCCGTCCGGTTCGGGCATGAGGACGCCCGAGGAGCTGGTGCGCCTCGCCGCCGAGCTGGGCGTGTCCGACGTGGTGAGGTTCCTGCCGCCGCAGGCCGGGGCGTCGCTGGCGCTGGTGTACCGGGCGGCGGACGTGGTGGCCGTGCCCAGCCACAACGAGTCGTTCGGCCTGGTCGCCCTGGAGGCGCAGGCGTGCGGCACGCCCGTCGTGGCGGCGGCCGTCGGCGGGCTGCCGGTGGCGGTGCGCGACGGCGTGTCCGGCGTGCTGGTCGACGGGCACGACCCGGGCCGGTGGGCGCGCGCGCTGTCCGACGTGGCCCTGCACCCCGGTCGTCGGGAGGAGCTGGCGGGCCACGCGGTCGGCCACGCCCGGCGGTTCTCCTGGGACCGGACGACTGATTCACTCCTGGCCGGGTACGCAGAGGCCCGGGACGTGTTCCGCGAGGAGGTCTTCGCTTGAGCCCCACGACGAGCCTGGACGAGGTCATCACGTCCGCGCTGGACGACCGCGAGCTGCGCTACGAGCACAAGGAGCCGGGGAGGTTCTTCGTCACCCTGCCGGGCGCGAAGAAGCTCCAGACCAACTGCTGGCTCGTGGTGGGCAGGCACGCGCTCGTCGTGGAGGCGTTCGTGTGCCGCAAGCCGGACGAGGCGCACGAGGCGGTCTACCGGTTCCTGCTGCGGCGCAACGCGAAGCTCTACGGCGTGCACTACACGATCGACACGACCGGCGACATCTACCTGGTCGGCCGGATCTCGCACCACGCCGTGACGGCGGACGAGCTGGACCGCGTGCTGGGGCAGGTGGTGGAGGCCGCGGACGGCGACTTCAACGCGCTGCTGGAGATCGGGTTCGCGGGCGCCATCCAGCGGGAGTGGGACTGGCGGGTGTCGCGCGGCGAGTCGCTGGCCAACCTCCAGGCGTTCCGGCACCTGGTGTCCGAATCGTGACCGCCCGGGCGCAACTGGGCCGAGCCCCCGCACCGTCCACCCGGTGAGCTTTCACACCGGGAGGGGCAGATGGGCGGACGGGTGGGGTGGGCGCTGACCGCGTTGGCGGCGCTGGCGCTGGCGGGGTGCAGCGCGGGCGGCGGCTCGGCGGACTCGGCCGGGGTGCCGGAGCAGGCGGCCGTGGCGCCCGAGGGGGGTCTGCTCAACGGCAAGGCGGGCACCCAGCAGGGGAAATCGCAGCAGGGGCAGTCGCAGCCGGACCAGCCGCAGCAGGGGCAGCCGCAGCAGGGGCAGCCCGCCGTCGGCGACCGGCAGCTCGTGCGCACCGCCGCCGTCGACCTGCGGGCGGAGGACGTCGAGGGCGCGCTGACCCGCGTGAAGGACGTGGTGCTCCGCGTGGGTGGGTTCACGTCGCAGGAGAACGCCCAGCTCAAGCGCGCCTCGGTGACGCTGGAGGTCCCCGGCGACCAGCTCGACGCGGTGCTGGGGTCGATCACCGCGCTCGACGGCGTCGAGGTGACCCGCCGAGAGGTGCGCACCGAGGACGTCACCGAGCAGGTCGTGGACATCGAGGCGCGGCTGGCCAACCAGCGGGCGAGCGTCGAGCGGGTGCGCGCCCTGCTCGACCGGGCCACGTCGACCTCGGAGATCACGGGCATCGAGGCCGAGCTGACCAAGCGGCAGTCGGAGCTGGAGTCGCTCCAGCGCCGGTACGACTCGCTGAAGGGCCAGGTCGCGCTGTCCACGCTGACCGTGTCCATCACGTCGCGGGACGCGCCCGTCGCGGCGCCGGAGGACCCCGGCTTCCTCGACGCGCTCGGTGGCGGCTGGCGGGCGCTGGTGACCGCCGTGGGCTGGCTGCTGGTGGTGCTGGGCGCGGTGCTGCCGTTCGCGGTGGTGCTCGGCGTGCCCGCCTTCGGCTACCTGTGGTGGCGCCGGCGCCGGAAGGGCGCCATCACCCCTCAGGGGGATGCCGGCTAGGCGTTCCGTGAAGGAAATTCTACTGAGAGTGGCATGACGCGCGGGGAGCGCGGGGCGGCTTGGGGGAGAGGGGGAGTCGCGAGTCAAGCCGCCCCGCGTCAGTCCCCGCTGCGGTGGAACCGGGCGGGGGGGAGCCCGGGATTCCAAGCGGGCCGCGGTTCGACGGGGGGATTGCGAACCGCGGTGGTTGCCGCACGAGTCGTCGGAGTGCGTGGGAGCCGACCCGTGGAGCCCTGCCAACTTGGCAGATTCGCGGTGATCCCCACAAGAGGCTCTGTTACTCCGTTCGGGTGTTCTTAGCGCGGTTAAGTAACGCTGGCTCTTGTACAGCGAGTGTCTTGACCCCCGGTGTGGCTTGACTCACGATGGCGGGATCACGGCCCCCTGGATGAATGAGGCAGCCGCATGGTCTTCCGCAGTCCGTTCCCCGACGTCGAGGTCCCGGACGTCTCGCTGCACGAGCTGTTGCTCGCCGACCTCGGCGAGCGCGCCGACCGGGTCGCGCTGGTCGACGGCACGTCCGGGGCATCGCTGACCTACGCGCAGCTCGCCGGCGCGGTCGACCGCCTCGCCGCGGCCCTCGCCGAGCGCGGCATCGGCAAGGGGGACGTGGTCGGCATCCTCAGCCCGAACACCCCGTACTACGCGGTCGTCTTCCACGGCGTGCTGCGGGCCGGCGCGACCGCCACCACGATCAACGCCCTCTACACCGCGGACGAGGTCGCCCACCAGCTGTCCGACGCGGGCGCGAGGATGCTGTTCACCGTCTCGGCCCTGCTGCCGAACGCCGCGCCCGGCGCGGAGAAGGCGGGCGTCTCCGACGTCGTCGTCCTCGACGCCGCCGAGGGCTACCCGAGCCTGACGTCCCTGCTGGGCACGACCGCGCCGACGCCCGTCGTGTCGATCGACCCGGCCGAGGACGTCGCCGTGCTGCCGTACTCGTCGGGCACCACGGGCCGGGCCAAGGGCGTGATGCTGACGCACCGCAACCTGGTCGCCAACATCGTCCAGTGCCAGCCGATGCTGGAGGTCGGCGAGACCACCAAGGTCCTGGCCGTGCTGCCGTTCTTCCACATCTACGGCATGCAGGTGCTGATGAACAACGGCCTGTACGTGGGCGCGACCGTCGTGACGCTGCCGAAGTTCGACCTGCCGGAGTTCCTGCGCGTCATCCAGGACCACCGCACCAACCGCGTCTACATCGCCCCGCCGGTCGCCGTGGCGCTGGCGAAGCACCCGCTGGTGGACCAGTACGACCTGTCCGGCATCGACACGATCTTCTCCGGCGCCGCGCCGCTGGACGTCGACCTCGCCGCCGCCGTCGCCAAGCGCCTGGACTGCCGGGTCTCGCAGGGCTACGGCATGACCGAGATGAGCCCGGTCAGCCACGCCATCCCGGACAGCCGCGACGACATCTCCGTCGGCACGGTGGGCGTCATCGCGCCGAACATGGAGTGCCGCTTCATCGACCCGGCCACCGGCGAGGACGTCGGCGTGGGCGAGCGCGGCGAGCTGTGGTGCCGCGGCCCGAACGTCATGAAGGGCTACCTGAACAACCCCGAGGCCACCGCCGCCACCCTCGACGCCGACGGCTGGCTGCACACCGGCGACGTCGCCGTCATCGACGAGAACGGCCTGGTCAGCATCGTCGACCGGGTCAAGGAGCTGATCAAGTACAAGGGCTACCAGGTGCCGCCGGCCGAACTGGAGGCGCTGCTGCTCACCCACGAGTCCATCGCCGACGCCGCCGTGGTGGGCGTGCGCGACGCGGAGGGCGAGGAGGTGCCCAAGGCGTTCGTCGTCCTCCAGCCGGGGGCGTCGCTCGACGCGGAGGGCGTGATGTCCTTCGTGGCGGCCCAGGTCGCGCCGCACAAGAAGGTGCGGGTCGTGGAGTTCATCGAGGCGATCCCCAAGTCGGCGGCGGGCAAGATCCTGCGCAAGGACCTGCGGGCGCGCGAGGCGGCGTCCTAGGACGTCCACCTGAAGGCCCCGGCTCCCGCGATCCACCCGCGGAGCCGGGGCCTTCGCGTGCGGACGTCCCCCGGTAGTGGGTGATTGCCGCTCGATGGTGTGACTGCGGGGGTGTTGGTGGTGTCGGGGCGCGCGGTTGCCACAACCATGTCCGGTGCAAAACCGCCCACATCATGGAGATACGCATGCGCATGCTCGGAAAGCTCGCCGTCGCCGTCGGCGCGACCGCGGCCGTCCTGCTGGCGGCTCCCGCGGCCAACGCCTCGGACAGCGACCGCACGGACCTGACCCACTCGGTCGAGGCCCTCGGCAGGACCTCGGAGGCGCAGTCGAAGCTCGGCCTGCCCCTCGTCGGCAGCGTGCCTGTCGTGAACCAGGTGGCCGCAGGTCTGCTCGGCGGTCTGCTGGGCGGCGTGCCCGCCGGCGGCTGACGCCGTGAGCGGTGCGGCGGACCAGTCGGGCCGCCGCACCGCGCCCCCCGGCTCCGGCCGTCGTGCTGCACCGATCAAGGTCACGCCCACCGCCGTCGTGAGCGGGCGCGCGTCATCTGGCAGGCTGACGACCATGTCTGTCGGAACCCTGGTGCTGCTCCGCCACGGCGAGAGCGTCTGGAACGCGGAGAACCTGTTCACCGGCTGGGTGGACGTCCCCCTGTCGGAGAAGGGCGTGACCGAGGCGAAGCGCGGCGGCGTGCTGCTGCGCGAGGCCGGTGTGCTGCCCGAGGTGGTGCACACGTCCCTCCTGCGCCGCGCGATCGGCACGGCGAACCTCGCCCTCGACGCCGCCGACCGGCACTGGATCCCCGTGAAGCGCGACTGGCGGCTCAACGAGCGCCACTACGGCGCCCTCCAGGGCAAGAACAAGAAGCAGACGCTGGAGGAGTTCGGCGAGGAGCAGTTCATGCTCTGGCGCCGCTCGTACGACACCCCGCCGCCGCCCATCGAGCCCGGCTCCGAGTTCAGCCAGGACGCCGACCCGCGCTACGCGGGCCTCGGGCCCGACCTGCCGCTCACCGAGTGCCTGCTGGACGTCGTCAAGCGGATGATCCCCTACTGGGAGTCCGACATCGTCCCGGACCTGCGCGCCGGCCGGACCGTCCTGGTCGCCGCGCACGGCAACTCGCTGCGCGCCCTGGTCAAGCACCTCGACGGCGTCTCGGACGAGGCCATCGCGGGCCTGAACATCCCGACCGGCATCCCGCTGCGCTACGACCTCGACGACGAGCTGAAGCCGGTCACCCCGGGGGGCACCTACCTCGACCCGGACGCGGCGGCGGACGCGATCAAGGCCGTGGCCAACCAGGGGCGCTAGCCCTTCGTCGCACACCCGGTCCGGCCACGAGGCGGCGGTACGCGCGGGGACACCCCGGCGCGCACCGCCGCCTCGTCCGTCCGGCCCCGGTCGCCGGTCCTGGTCCCCGGCCCGTCCCCCGCCCGTCACCCGGAGGTGACCCCGGCGTCGGCCGGCGTGCGCCTGTCCGAACAGGACCGGCTCGAATGGACACGATTGGGTGAACTGCGGCCGACCTGCGGGAAAACATCGCAGCCGGTGGGTGTCGCAGGCATCACGAACCACGCGCGCGCACTAGGCCGTACCCACCCTGACCTGCTTACGATGCGCTCGTGACCGCAACGGGTTACCTCGTCCTGCTGATCGGCGCTCTGCTGATCGGCGGTGCGGCGTTCGTCGCCGGCCGGGTCACCGCCCGGCAGCGGGCGAGCCGCCCCAAGGGCCTCACCGTCGCCGACCTCATGGCCATGGTCGTCCGCACGTCCCACGACGGCATCGTCGTCCTCAACGGCTTCGGGGACGTCGTGCTGCACAACGCCCGCGCCGAGGAGCTGGGCGTGGTGCGGAACAACCGCGTGGACGACCGGGCCAGACGCGCCGCCGCCATGAGCCGCGAGAGCGGCGGGGTGGTCGGCGTGGACCTGTCGTCCCTGGAGGTCATCAAGGGCCGCCAGCCGACCGCCGTGCACGCCGAGGCCAGGGTCCTGACCGAGCAGTTCGTCGTGGTCGTCGCCTCCGACGAGTCGGAGGCCGTGCGCCTGGAGGCGACCCGCAGGGACTTCGTGGCGAACGTCAGCCACGAGCTGAAGACCCCGGTGGGCGCATTGGCGCTGCTGGCCGAGGCGGTGCTCGACGCCGCCGACGACCAGGAGCACGTCCGCCGGTTCAGCGCCAAGATGATGCAGGAGGCCACCCGCCTGGGGACCCTGGTCACCGAGCTGATCGCGCTGTCGCGCCTCCAGGGCGCGGAGAGGCTGCCGGAGCTCGGCCGGGTCGCGGTCGACGTGGTGATCGACGAGGCGATGAGCCGCTCCAGGATGTCCGCCGAGTCCGCGAACATCGAGGTCACCACCGACGAGCCCAGCGGTCTGGAGGTCGAGGGCGACCGGACGCTGCTGGTGACCGCGCTGAGCAACCTGCTGGAGAACGCGGTGGCCTACTCGCCGCCCGGCAGCCCGGTGTCGGTGAGCCGCAGGCTCGTCGACGGGTTCGTCGAGATCGCCGTGACGGACCGCGGCATCGGCATCGCCGAGGACCAGCAGACGCGGGTGTTCGAGCGCTTCTACCGGGTCGACAAGGCCCGTTCGCGGGCCACCGGCGGCACCGGGCTGGGCCTCGCGATCGTCAAGCACGTCGCCAACAACCACGGCGGCGAGGTGAAGCTGTGGAGCCTGCCCGGCACCGGTTCCACGTTCACCCTGCGCGTCCCGGCCCACCCGGACCGGGACGAGCCAACGAAGGACCTGGCCGCGGGGGACCTCGACGGCCGGGCGCTGGCCACCCCCGTCCCCAGCGGCGCGGGCGGCAACGACGGAGGAGAGCTGTGACCAGGGTGCTCATCGTGGAGGACGAGGAGTCCTTCGCCGATCCGCTCGCCTTCCTGCTGCGCAAGGAGGGCTTCACCGCGGCGCTCGCGGCCACCGGCCAGGAGGCGCTGGAGGAGTTCGACCGCAACGGGGCCGACATCGTGCTGCTGGACCTCATGCTGCCCGGCATGAGCGGCACCGACGTGTGCAAGCAGTTGCGCGCGCGCAGCGCCGTGCCGGTGATCATGGTCACGGCGCGGGACAGCGAGATCGACAAGGTCGTCGGCCTGGAGCTGGGCGCGGACGACTACGTCACCAAGCCGTACTCGGCGCGCGAGCTGATCGCCCGCATCCGCGCGGTGCTGCGCCGCGGCGGCGAGTCCGAGGAGCTGCTTCCGCAGGTCCTGGAGGCGGGACCGGTGCGGATGGACGTCGAGCGGCACGTGGTGACCGTCGACGGCGCCGAGGTCGGCCTGCCGCTCAAGGAGTTCGACCTCCTGGAGTACCTGCTGCGCAACGTGGGACGGGTGTTGACCCGTGGCCAACTCATCGACCGGGTCTGGGGCGCGGACTACGTCGGCGACACCAAAACCCTGGACGTGCACGTCAAACGGCTGCGGTCGAAGATCGAGCCCGACCCCGGCGCGCCCCGTCACCTCGTCACCGTGCGCGGACTGGGATACAAGTTCGAGTCCTGACCACCCCGACCGGGTACGGTGCACCGCGTGCGCCTCGGGGTGCTTGATGTCGGGTCCAACACCGTCCACCTCTTGGTGGTGGACGCTCATCGGGGTGCCCACCCGCAGCCGATGAGTTCGGAGAAGTCCGTGCTGCGCCTCGCGGAGCAGCTGGACGGCTCCGGCACGCTCACGCGCGAGGGCGCCGACCAGCTGGTGCGCGCGGTGGCCGCCGCCAAGGCCACCGCCGCCGGTTTCGGCTGCGAGGACCTGATGGCGTTCGCCACCTCCGCGGTGCGCGAGGCGGGGAACTCGACCGAGGTGCTGGAGCGCGTGCGCACCGAGACTGGCGTGGACCTCCGGGTCCTGTCGGGCGAGGACGAGGCGCGCTACACGTTCCTCGCGGTGCGCCGCTGGTACGGGTGGTCGGCGGGCCGGCTGCTGTGCCTGGACATCGGCGGCGGCTCGCTGGAGCTCGCGGTCGGCGTCGACGAGGCGCCCGAGGAGGCGTGCTCGGTGCCGCTGGGCGCGGGCAGGCTGACCCGGACGCGGTTCCGCGGCGACCCGCCGTCGCGCGCCGAGGTGCGCGAGACCGCCGAGTGGCTGGCCGAGCAGCTGGCCCCGGTGGCGAAGAGGCTGAAGCGGGCCGGACCACCCGATCGGGTGGTTGCGACGTCAAAGACCTTCCGGACGCTGGCGCGGTTGACCGGCGCCGCGCCATCATCTGCCGGTCCGCGCGCACGGCGGGTGCTGACCGACGCCGGGTTGCGGCAGTTGATCGCGTTCATCTCCCGGATGTCCGCGACCGACCTGGCCGAGCTGGAGGGCGTGAGCCCGAGCAGGGCGCACCAGCTCGTGGCGGGGGCGCTGGTGGCGGAGGCCACGATGCGAGCCCTGTCACTCACCGAGCTGGAGATCTGCCCCTGGGCGCTGCGCGAAGGGGTCATCCTGCGTCGGCTGGACCACACCAACGGCCTGGACCAGGACACCCCGGAGGACCGCTCGCGCCGGACGGGCGACACTGGACGGACTGACCGCCACGGGGCACGGTGGAGTTGATGAGTCGAGAGAGCGAGTCGGAGCAGACCCAGCGCACGGTCGCGGAGCTGCTCGCCCAGTACGGCGGGGGTTCCGGTGACGCGCAGCCGCGTCGCCGCCGCCGCCGTGCCGAGGACCCGACCGACACCGCCCCCCAGGCGATCATCGACCGGGTCAACTCGGACAGCGGCCGACTGCTGCCGATCAGGGACGAGCCCACGTCGCCGACCGCCGCCGCGCCACCGGCCGCCGCGGCGCCACCGCTGCCGCAGCGGCAGCGCGCGGCGGAGCCCGAGCCGGAGCGCACGGCCTACCAGCCGCCGGTCGTGCCGCGCGTCGAGCCGCCCGCGCCCCGGCTGGACCCGCCGCGCCCGGATCTCGCGCGCCCCGACCTCTCGCGCCTGGAGTCGCCCGCGCCGAAGAAGGCCGAGTCAGGCCGGCGGCGGGCGCCCGAGGTGGACCCGGCCGAGGAGACCCGCGTCGTCCCGCCGATCGTCGACGACTACGCGGGCGAGCCGTCCCGGCCCCTGCCCGTGCCGCCGCCGGTCCCGCCGCCCGCGCGGCCCGTGCCGCCGGTCGCCACGCCGCCGCTGGCCAAGCCGCCGGCACCCGTCCCCGGGCCCCCCGCGCCGCCGCGCGAGCCGGTGACCGAGGTGATGCCGCGCATCACGGACAAGCTCACGCCGAACGTGCCGCTGGAGTCGCTGCCGACCGAGTCGGTGCTGATCGTGCCGCCCGCGCCGCCCAGGCTGCCGGAACCGCTGCCCGACCAGAGCGCCGAGGACTGGTTCGGCGACGACGAGGACGACCCGCGCGGACCCCGCGGCCCGCGCGGCCCGCGCGAGCAGGAGAGCACGGCGTTCCACCCGTACGTCGACCTCGACGAGGAGGACGGCGTCGACGACTACCCGCCGCCCCCGGCCCGCGGTCGCCGGTTCGAGGACGACGAGGAACCCGCCGGGCTCGCCGACGTCGACGTCGACGAGGACGACGACCTCCCCGCGGGCGACCGGTCGGCCGGCAAGGAGTGGCTGCTCATGATCGGGCAGCTCGCGGTCGGCGTGGTCGGCGGCGCCGCCCTGTGGCTGGGGTTCAACTACCTGTGGCGGACCCTCGCGCCCGCCGCGCTGGTCGTGGCGCTGGCTGTCACCATCGGTCTCGTGATGATGGTGCGCAAGATCCGCCGCGCGGACGACCTCCAGACCACCGTGCTCGCCGTGCTGGTCGGCCTGATCGTGACGGTCTCACCGGCGGCGATGCTGCTGGTGAAGTCTTGATCCCGGTCGGGCTGTCCACGGCGGCGGTGTGGCCGCAGCCGGCGGGCGCCGCCTTCGAGGCCGCCGCCGAGCTGGGCTACGACGGCGTCGAGGTCATGGTGTGGGCCGACCCGGTCAGCCAGGACGTCGGCGCGCTCCGTCGGCTGTCCGAGCGCACGGGCGTGCCCGTGCTGGCCGTGCACGCGCCGTGCCTGCTCATCAGCCAGCGCGTGTGGTCCCCCGACCCGGTGGAGCGCCTGCGGCGCAGCGTGCGCGCCGCCGCCGACCTGGGCGCGCGGACCGTCGTGCTGCACCCGCCGTTCCTGTGGCAGCGGCGCTACGCCGAGGGCTTCGCCGACCTGGTGGCGGAGGAGGAGGACGCCTCGGGCGTCGCCATCGCCGTGGAGAACATGTTCCCGGTCCGCCGCGCCCTCGGTCGCGGCCGCTCGGTGCAGGTCACGGCGTTCCGCCCGTCGATCGACCCCACCGACGTGGGCCACCGCAACTACACCCTGGACCTGTCGCACGCCTCCGCCGCGCACGTGGACGCCCTGGAGCTGGCCAAGCGCATGGGTGGCAACCTGACCCACGTGCACCTGGCGGACGGCTCGGGGCTGCCCAAGGACGAGCACCTGGTGCCCGGACGCGGCACGCAGCCGTGCGCCGAGCTGCTCGGGCGCCTGCGCCGCACCGGCTTCGCCGGGCAGGTCGTGCTGGAGGTCAACACCCGGCGCGCGAAGACCCCGGCCGAGCGCGTCGAGATGCTCGCCGAGTCGCTGCTGTTCGCCCGGCTCCACCTGTGAGACCGCGGCGCCGGGTGCTGCGGCTAGGGTCTTGATCGTGAACCCGTTGCGCACGTCGATCCTGGCCGCCGCGGACGGCGGCGCGGTCCGCCGCGTGGTCGCGACCGCGCCGGTGAGCCGGGACCTGGTACGCCGCTTCGTGGCGGGCGAGACCACCTCCGACGCGCTCGACGCGACCGGTGAGCTGGTCGACCGGGGCCTGCGGGTCGCCCTCGACCACCTGGGCGAACCCGCCGCCGACCGCGACGCCGCCGAGCGGGCCGTGCTGCTCCACCTCGACCTGCTCGACCAGCTGCACGACGTGGGCCTGGCCGGGGACGTCGAGGTCGACCTGAAGCCGTCCGCCGTCGGCCGGGCGCTGGACGGGACCCTCGCGCTGGACAACGCCTCCCGCGTGTGCGCCGCCGCCGAGCGGGCCGGCACCTCGGTCACCCTCGACGTCGAGGACCACGCCGCCACCGCCCCGGTGCTGGGCCTGCTCGCCGAGCTGCGCCGCACCTGGCCGTCGACGGGCGTGGCGCTCCGGGCGTCCCTGCGGCGCACCCACGACGACTGCCGCGCGCTCGCCGACACCCGCGTCCGGCTCGGCAAGGGCGCCCGCGCCGCGCCGGCGTCGGTGGCGTTCACCGACCCGCACGAGGTCGACCTGAACTACGTGCGCTGCGCCAACACCCTGCTCGCGGGCGCCGGTCACCCGGTGTTCGCGACCCACGACCCGCGGCTGGTGGAGATCGTCGGCGAGCGGTCCAGGTGGTACGGCCGGGCGCGCGAGGACTTCGAGCACCAGATGCCGTACGGCGTCCGCCCCGCGGAGCAGGCCCGCCTCGCGGCCGAGGGGCACGTCGTGCGCGTCCACGTGCCGTTCGGCCGGCACTGGCGCGGCCACCTGGCGCGGCGGCCGGCCGAGCGCCCGGCCGGGGTCGCGTCCTTCCTGCGCTCGCTGCTCGGCCGTTCGTGAGGAGCCCCGTGCCGTTCTCGGTAGCCAGTGCCGTCCGCCCGCTCGGCGACGGCACGTTCACCGCCGCCCTGCCCGCCGAGTGGACCGTGGGGCCGAAGCCGCACGGCGGGTTCCTGCTCGCCCTGGTGGCCCGTGCGGCGGTGCACGCGGCCGGTGTCGCCGTGCCCGCCGCGGAGGCCCTCGCGCCGCTGGCCGTGAGCGCCCAGTTCCTGCGCGCCCCCGAGGTGGGGCCGGTGCTGATCAGGACCGACGTGCGCAAGGCCGGGCGCACCGCGACCGTGGTGACGGCGGTGCTGGAGCAGCGCGGGCGCGGGTGCGTCGAGGCGTCGGTGACGGTCGGCCGGCTACCCGCCGAGCGGCCCGAGTACACCGACCTGCCGGACATGCCCGCCGCGCCGCCCGCGAACGCCGTCGACCTGGCCTCCCTCGGGCCCGGCGGCGTCTACAAGCTCGGTGGCGTGTGCGACGTGCGGCTGGACCAGGAGGGCGCGGGCTTCCTCAACGGCCGGACCGGCGACCCGCTGGTGCTGCGCCTGTGGGCCAAGCCGCACGGTGAGCGCCCCGACCCGTACTTCGCGCTGCTGGCGGGCGACATCTCGATGCCGGTCACCTTCAACCTCGGCCGGTTCGGCTGGTCGCCGACGGTCCAGCTGACGGCCCTGCTGCGCGCCGAACCGGCCCCGGGCTGGCTGCGCCTGCGGGTGTCGTGCAGCGCGGTGCACGGCCAGTGGTTCGACGAGGACGCCGTGGTGGTGGACTCGACGGGGCGGCTGGTGTGCCAGGCGCGCCAGCTCGCCCTCACCCCGGCGGGCTGACCCCCGGCGGTCCGATTCGCGGTTGCGGGCGCGTGGCAGGCTAGGCGGCATGACGACCATCGCCGTGCTGGGCGCCGGCAAGATCGGGGAGGCGCTGCTCTCCGGCCTGCTCCAGGGTGGCCGCGAGGCCGACGAGCTGCTGTTCACCGAGAAGCACCCGGACCGGTCCGCCGCGCTCACCGCGCAGTACGGGATCGAGGGCCTGGACGTGGCGGGGGCCGCGCAGCGGGCCGACGTGCTCGTGGTCGCGGTCAAGCCGCAGGACATCGAGCCGCTGCTGGACGAGCTGGCGCCCGCCCTCAAGCCCGGCACGCTGGTCGTGTCGCTGTGCGCGGGCCTGCCGACCACCCTGTTCGAGCGCCGCCTGCCCGACAGCACCCCGGTGGTCCGGGTGATGCCCAACACGCCCATGGTGGTCGGCGAGGCCATGAGCGCGGTCTCCGCGGGCCGGTACGCGACCGGGGAGCACCTCGACCTCGTCGAGGAGCTGCTGAGCACCGTGGGCCGGGTCGCCCGCGTCCCGGAGAGCCAGCAGGACGCCGTCACCGCGCTGTCCGGCTCGGGTCCCGCGTACTTCTTCTACCTGGTCGAGGCCATGATCGACGCGGGCATCCTGCTGGGCATCCCGCGCGACCTCGCCAGCAGCCTGATCATCCAGTCGGCGGTCGGCGCGGCCACCATGCTGAGCGAGGGCGGGCAGCACCCGACGATCCTGCGCGAGGCCGTCACGTCGCCCGCCGGCACCACCATCATGGCCATCCGGGAGCTGGAGCGGCACGGCGTGCGCGCCGCCATGCTGGCCGCCCTGGAGGCCGCCCGGGACCGCTCCGTGGAGCTGGGGCGCGCCCACGAGGTGGACTGATCCGGCCATTGGCCGTCGCACCAGTCCCACGAGTCCCGTTACTCTCGGGGGAGCACGTGCGTGTCGAACCGTCGGTGGGGAAGCCGACGGCACGACGCGTGTCGAAGGACGCGGTGATCCATGCCTGCGGAGGAGAAGTCGCTCGGCCAAGTCAAGTTCCTGACGGTCGCCGAGGTCGCGCTAGTGATGCGCGTGTCGAAGATGACGGTGTACCGCCTGGTGCACTCGGGAGAGCTCACGGCGGTGCGCGTGGGCAAGTCGTTCAGAGTTCCGGAGAAAGCGGTCGACGAGTACCTGCGCAACGCCTACTTCGACGCCGGGTGAGAGCCCGCGCAGGCCGCCGGGTAAACTCATAGGCCGTTCGTGCCTGGTGTCGGCGCGCCCACTTGACGGGTGTCTCCACCGGCGCGTGGAGACAACCGACGTCGAGTAGTAGAAGAGGGACCCGCATGGGCTCGGTCATCAAGAAGCGCCGCAAGCGCATGTCGAAGAAGAAGCACCGCAAGCTGCTTCGCAAGACCCGGGTGCAGCGCAGGAAGCGCGGCAAGTAACCCCAGCGGGTTCTCGGACACCGCCAGTCCCCGGCCACGTGCCGCGGGGCCGGCGGTGTCGCCGTTTCCGGGCCCCCGCGTCACCCCGCCGTTCGGGTGAATCGGGCGGAAGCTCCGGTGACCTGCGTCAAGGTGCCGCCCCGCCGGCGTTCGCGCCGCGCGGAACGGGGCTAGCATCGTCGCCAGTCCCCCCGCAGATGGAGTCGCATGGCGCCCAGGGTCGTCCTCGTCACCGGATGCAGCCGCTTCCTCGGCGGCCACCTCGCCGCGCGCTTCGCGGCGAACCCGGAGGTCGAACGCGTGCTCGGCGTCGACACCGAGCCGCCGCCGCGCGACGTGCTGCGCCGCATGGGCCGCGCGGAGTTCGTGCGCGCCGACATCCGCAACCCGCTCATCGCGAAGGTCATCGCCACCGCGCAGGTCGACACGGTCGTCCACGCGTCGGTGACCGCGAACCCGGCCGGGCCGACCGGCCGCACCGCGATGAAGGAGATGAACGTCATCGGCACGATGCAGCTGCTGGCCGCGTGCCAGAAGTCGCCGCACGTGCGCAAGCTCGTCGTGAAGTCGACCAGCGCGGTGTACGGGTCCAGCTCGCGCGACCCGGCCGTGTTCACCGAGGACATGGGTCCCAAGGACCTGCCCTCCAGCGGGTACGCCAAGGACGCGGTCGAGGTGGAGGGCTACGTGCGGAGCTTCGCGCGCCGCCGCCCGGACGTGTCGGTCACGTCGCTGCGGTTCACGAACTTCATCGGTCCGCGCATCGACACCGTGCTGACCAGGTACTTCGCCCTGCCGGTCGTGCCGACGGTGCTGGGCTACGACGCGCGGGTGCAGCTGCTGCACTCCGAGGACGCCCTGGCGGTCCTGGAGCGCGCCACCCTGCGCGAACTGCCCGGCGTCTACAACGTGGGCGGCGACGGCGTGCTGCTGCTGTCCCAGGCCATCAGGCGGGCCGGGCGGGTGAACCTGCGCGTGCCGAGCCCGGCGGTGCCCTCGGTGGGGCGGCTGTTCCGCGGCGCGCGGCTGGTGGACTTCTCGCCGGACCAGATGCGGTTCCTCAACTGGGGCCGGGTGGTGGACACGACGCTGCTGAAGACCGAGTTCGGCTTCACACCGAGGTGGACCACCCGCCAGGCGTTCGACGACTACGTGAGCGGCCGGGCGTTGTCGCCGGTCATCGACCCGGAACTGGTGGCGTCCGTCGAGCGCGGTGTGCTCGGCGTGGCCGCCAGGTTCCGGTAGCGGTTCTGGAGAGGAGGCGGGTGTGGCGGAGGCACGGGTCATCCCCCTGCACGGCGGGGACCGGGCCGACCGGCGACCGGGTGGCGCGGAACCGGGTGGCACGGAACCGGGTGGCACGGTGACGCCGCTGCCGACCCCGGAGCGGCGGCCCGCGGACTGGGAGCGGCGGCTGGCGGACCTGCTGGCCTTCGCGCGCCGCCGCGTGCGGGGCGACTACGAGGTCGACGAGTTCGGCTTCGACCGCGACCTGACCGACGCGGTGCTGATGCCGCCGCTGAGGCCGCTGTACGAGAAGTGGTTCCGGGTGGAGGCGATCGGCCTGCACAACGTGCCGGCCGAGGGCGGCGCGCTGATCGTCGCCAACCACTCCGGCACGCTGCCGCTGGACGCGTTGATGACGGCGTTCGCGCTGCGCAACGACCACCCGGGGCACCGGCACCTGCGGATGCTCGGCGCGGACCTGGTGTTCAAGACGCCCGTGCTGGGCGCGCTGGCCCGCAAGTCCGGGCAGACGCTCGCGTGCAACCCGGACGCCGAGCGGCTGCTGACCTCCGGCGAGCTGGTCGGCGTGTGGCCCGAGGGGTTCAAGGGCATCGGCAAGCCGTTCAAGGACCGCTACAAGCTCCAGCGGTTCGGGCGCGGCGGGTTCGTGTCGGCGGCGCTGGACACCGGCGTGCCGATCATCCCCTGCTCGATCGTGGGCGCCGAGGAGATCTACCCGAAGATCGGCGACATCAAGGCGCTGGCCAGGCTGTTCGGGTTCCCCTACTTCCCGGTGACGCCGTTCTTCCCGCTCCTGGGGCCGCTGGGCGCGATCCCGCTGCCGTCGAAGTGGTACATCGAGTTCGGCGAGCCGATCCGGACCGACGTGCACGGCGAGCACGCGGCGGACGACCCGATGCTCGTGTTCAACCTGACCGACCAGGTCCGGGAGACGATCCAGCAGACCCTCTACCGGCTGCTCTCGCAGCGCCGGAACGTGTTCCTGGGCTGACCGCCGGCGGGGGCGGTCCGGGCCGGTCAGCGCAGGCGGCGGCGGTAGGCCATGGTGGCCGCCACGGCCCCGGCGAGCGCGCCCGCGCCCAGCACGGAGGGCACGCCGATCCTCGCCGCCTTGCGGCCGGTGCGGAAGTCGCGGATCTCCCAGCCCCGCTTGCGGGCGGTCTCGCGCAGGCCCGAGTCCGGGTTCACGGCCACCGCGGTGCCGACCACCGACAGCATCGGCACGTCGTTGACCGAGTCCGAGTAGGCGGTGCAGCGGCGCAGGTCGAGGCCCTCCTTGGCGGCCAGGGCGCGCACGGCGTGCGCCTTGGCCCGGCCGTGCAGGAGGTCGCCGACCAGCCGGCCGGTGTAGACGCCGTCGGAGCTCTCGGACACCGTCCCGAGCGCGCCGGTGAGGCCGAGCCTGCGGGCGATGATCTGGGCCAGCTCGACCGGCGTGGCGGTGACCAGCCACACGCGCTGGCCGGCGTCCAGGTGCATCTGGGCGAGCGCCTGCGTGCCGGTCCAGATCCGGTCGGCCATCAGCTCGTCGTAGATCTCCTCGCCGAGCGAGACGATCTCGGCGACCGACCGGCCCGCGACGAACGACAGGGCCTGCTCGCGCGACGCCGCCACGCTCTGCGGGTCCTCCCGGCCGCCGACCCGGAACTTGAGCTGCTGCCAGGCGAAGCCCGCGAGGTCGGAGTTCCTGAAGTACTTGCGGGCCGCCAGGCCGCGGGCGAAGTGGAAGATCGACGCGCCCATCATCATCGTGTTGTCGACGTCGAAGAAGGCGGCGGCGGTCAGGTCGGTGGACGCGCTCCCGGACGGCCCGACGTCGGCCAGCGCGGCCTCGGCCGACGCCTCGCCGGCCAGTGCGGCGAGCCTCTCCCGCTCGGCCGAGCCCTCCACCACACGCCTTATCACCACGTCAGCGCCTCCCGCGGTCCGATGGGCACAGGGTAGCGATCAGCCGCCCAGGCCGGGCAGCGGCAGCGGCAGCGGCAGCGACGGGATCGTCAGGGTGGGCAGCGGCAGCAGCGGTCCGGGCGTGGTGGTGACCGGCGGGAGGGGCAGCGGCAGCGGCGCGGTCGGCGTGGCGCCCGGTGTGGGGGTCGCGGTGCCGGGCTGGTCCGGCGAGGTCCGGCCGGGTTCGCCGTCGGGTTCGCCGTCGGGCGCGGTGGGCAGGACGACCGCCGCGGACCCGGGCGGCGCGGTGGGCGCGACCGTCGTGGGCGCGGTCGTGCCCGTCGGGGCCGGCGGCGCGGCGCAGTCGTCCCGGGCGGGCAGCGGACCCACCTGGTCGACCTCGCCGGACGCGACCGCGGCGCACCCCGTGCGGGCGCGCAGCGCGACCGCGCGCTCGGCGATCCGGTCGAGCAGGCCCCGGGACTCGTCGGCGCGCGGTGCGGCCCCGGCGGGCAGCGACCCCAGCAGCCCGGCGAGCCGGCCGGACTGGGTCGAGGCCCAGTCGCGGAGCCCGTCGAGCGCGCCCTGGTCCGAGTCCGCCCCGAGCGCGGTCAGCACGCGGGAACCGGCCGCGGCGTCGGCGTCGAAGTCGGCCAGCGCGGTCAGGTACGCCCCGAGCGGTCCGCCGCCGGACTCGCGGTAGCGGTCGACGAGCGTCTCCATCTCGTCGAGGCGCGCGGCGGCGAACTCCAGGCGCTTGTAGCCCTTCGGCTCCTCGCCGAAGGTCAGGCCGAGCGAGGCGGACTCGGCGGTCCGCTTCACCCCGTAGAGGGCGTCGCCGGGCAGCGCGTCGCGGCTCAGCAGGAGGCTCATCCCGGCGAGCGAGAACACCAGGCACAGCGCGGCGACCAGCGCGACCGCCAAGCGGCCGCGCGCCCCGGCGCGGTGCGGGCGGACGACGTCGACCCCGGTGGGCGGCGGGGGGCTCGCGCCGAGGACGCGCTCGCGCATCCTGGCCCTGGTCTCCTCGTCGGGCCCGGCGGTGACTGCGGCTTTCCGCAGCAGGGCCACGACGGCCAGCTCGTCGGCGAACGCCTCGTCCTCGTCCCGCGCCTCGTCGGGGCGTTCGTCCCCGAGGTGCGCGTCGACGGCGCGGGCGAACTGCTCGCGCTGCCTGTGACGCCACAACGGCGTGATCCCTCTGCCCACCATCCCGCACCGTCCGAGCGATCCTGCAACGGCTAACGAACCGGGCGGTCCCGGGTTACGCGTGCCGGTGCGGTGCGGTGGTCATCATCGCAGCCAGTTTGGCAGCAGTTGGGCCAACCGGCGCACCGCGCGGTGCTGCAGGGCCTTGACGGCGCCTTCGTTGCGGCCCATCCTCGCGGCCGTCTCGGCGACGGACAAGCCCTGGATGAAGCGCAGGGTGATGCATTCCCGCTGGTCGTCACCCAGCTGGGCGACGCAGCGGAGCAGTTCGGCGTTAGCCGCGCCGGTCAGCACCTCCTGCTCCGGACCGTCCGCGACCTCGCGGTTGTCGGTCAGCTCGGCCGTGGTCACCTCCAGCCGGTGGCGGCTGGACTTCACGTGGTCGAAGACGATGTTGCGGGCGATGGTGACGAACCAGGCGCCCACGTCGCGGCCTTGGTAGCTGATGGAGCGGATGCCGCGCAGGGCGCGCAGGAAGGTCTCGCTGGTCACGTCCTCGGCGAACGTCCGGTCGCCCACGCGGAACAGCACGTAGCGGTACACCACGTCGACGTACCGGTCGTAGAGCGCGCCGAACGCGTCCGTGTCGCCCTCCTGCGCGGCACGGACGAGGTCCCACGGCTCCTCTGCCGCGTTGCTCCCCACGCTGTCGATCGTGTTGGACTGCCCTCCCGCGCTCCACCGTGAGCGGAGCGTCCGGTTGGTTCGGACGGGGTTCTCGCGTGCCCGTGCGGTCATCGGCGCGCGGCACCTCCACAGAGTCGCCGTGCCGGCAGCATACGTCTTGTTACTCCGTAGTAGGTGACGATGGACGGGGTCGGGCCTGCGATGCGGGTGGCGGCACTGCACGCCGCCGTCCGCACGTGACAGACTGCGCTGAGGTACGCCGTGGTTCCCCAGGAGGTCGAGTTGGCCGCTTCCGCCCGCAACGTCGCCGACCTGGTCCGCGCCTCCGCGCACCGTGGACCCAAGCACGTCGCACTGGTCGATGTCACGACTGCGAACAGCGTCACCTGGGCGGAGCTGGACGCCGCCGTGGACGCCGAGGCGCACCGGTTGGTCCGAGCGGGTGTCGAGCCCGGCGACCGGGTGGTCGTGCGGATGCCCACCGGCCCCGCGTTCTGCGTCGCCGTGTTCGGCGTGCTGCGCGCCGGCGGCGTCGTGGTGCCCGCCGGTCCGGGCCAGCCCGCCCGCGAGCTCCAGCGCCTCGTGGCCGACAGCGGCGCGCGGCTGCTGATCGGCGACGGCGGCGGCAGCGACGCCGAGGTGCTGCCCGAGCCGACCCCGGAGCCCACCGGGGAGGGCGGCGCGGGGGAGTTCGCCGCGATCGGCTCCGGCGAGGACCTGGCCGTCCTCGGCTACACCTCCGGCACGTCCGGTTCGCCGCGCGGCGCGATGCTGTCGCACCGGGCGCTGCTGGCCAACGTCGAGCAGTGCGCGGCCCTGCGGCCCGCCCCGGTCACCGCGGGCGACCGGGTGCTGCTCGCGCTGCCCCTGTTCCACGTCTACGGCCTCGGCCCCGGCCTCTTCCAGGTGGCGGGCGCGGGCGCGACGGCCGTGCTGCTGGAGCGGTTCGACCCCGACCAGGCGCTCACCGCGATCCGCGAGCACCGGGTGACCACGCTCGTCGGCGTGCCCCCGATGTACTCGGCGATCCTGGCCCAGCCCGCCGAGCGGCTCCGCGAGGACCTCGCGACCGTGCGGCTGTTCACCTCCGGCGCCGCGCCGCTCGCGCCCGGCGTGCTCGACGCCGTGCGCGGGGTCGTCGGCCTGCCCGTCTACGAGGGCTACGGCCTCACCGAGACCGGCCCGGTGCTCACCAGCACCCTCGCCGGCGGGACGCCCAAGCCCGGCTCGGTCGGCCGCGCGCTGCCCGGCGTGCAGGTGCGGCTGGTCGACACCGACGGCCGCCCGCTCGACCTGGACGAGGACGAGCCCGGCACCGGCCTGGTCGCCGCGAAGGGCGACAACCTGTTCAGCGGCTACTGGCCGGACGGGGCGCACGGCCCGGACGCCGACGGCTGGTTCCGCACCGGCGACGTCGGCTACCTCGACGAGGACGGCGACCTGCACCTGGTGGACCGGGCGGGCGACCTGATCATCGTCAACGGCTTCAACGTCTACCCGCACGAGGTCGAGCAGGTGGTGGGCGAGCTGGACGGGGTGGCCGAGGCGGCGGCGGTCGGCGTGCCCGACGAGCGCACCGGCGAGTCGGTGAAGGTCGTGCTGGTGCGCGCCGAGGGCAGCGGGCTGACCGAGGACGAGGTGCGGGAGCACTGCGCGGCGCGGCTGGCGAAGTTCAAGGTGCCGACCGTGGTGGAGTTCGCCGACGCCCTGCCGCACTCGCCGACCGGGAAGCTGGCGCGGGCCCGGCTGCGGCTGCCCCTGTCCTGACGGGGCCGCCGCCGACGGGCTCTAGCCTGGACGCGTGAGCCACCACGTCACGTTGATGAGCCGGGTCGACTGCCACGCCTGCGAGCGGGCCAGGGCGGACCTGGAGCGGATCTGCGGTGAGCTGGGCGTCCCGTGGGACGTCCAGGACGTCGACGCCGACCGCGAGCTGCGCGCCGAGTACGGCGACCGGGTGCCGGTGATCCTGGTCGACGGCGAGGAGCACGGGTACTGGTCGGTCGAGGAGGACCGGCTGCGGGCGGCGCTCGCCTGAACGCGCGCCGACCCGCCCGGGACCGCCCCGCCCGGGCGGGGCCCGGTTACCGGCCGCTTACGGTTTCGGTGAACCGGTCGGGCGCGGGTGTCGAATACCTCCCATGAAGCGCTGGACCGCCGCACTCGTCGGACTGCTCGGAGTGGCCGCCGCCCTGGCGGCCGGACACCTGGTCGCGGCGCTGGTGGGGCCGCCGGCGTCGCCGTTCCTCGCGGTCGGCAACACGGCGATCGACTTCACGCCGAGCCCGGTCAAGGACTTCGCCGTCCGCACGTTCGGCACGCACGACAAGCTCGTGCTGCTGCTCGGCATGGCGGTGGTCCTGGTGGTCGCGGCGCTGGTGGCGGGCCTGCTGTCGCGCCGCTCCCCGCTGCCCGGCACGGTGCTCGCCGTCGTGCTGGGCCTGCTCGGCGTCGCGGCGGTGGTGTACCGGCCGGACCTGGGGCAGCTGGGCGTCCTGGCACCGATCGCGAGCCTGGTGGTGGGCGTCGCGGTGTTCCGCGCCCTGCACGCCCGCGCCCTGCGCGCCTCCGCCGGACCCGCGACCGCGACCGGACCCGATGCGACCGGACCCGATGCGACCGGACCCGATGCGACCGGACCCGATGCGACCGGGTCCGCCGGGACCGACGCCGACGCGCGCCGCGCCGGCGTCGACTCCGAGGGCAGGCGGCGGTTCCTCATCGCCTCGGGCGCCACGGCGGTCGGCGCGGCCGTCGCGGGCGCGGGCGGGCAGCTCCTGGCCACCCGCGTGGACGTGGAGGCGTCGCGCCGCGCCGTCGGCGACCTCACCCCCGCCCGGCCGGCCCCGCCGATCCCCGCCACCGCCGACTTCGCCGGTGAGGGCACGCCGGGCTTCATCACCCCCAACCGGGACTTCTACCGCGTCGACACCGCCCTGAGCGTCCCGCGCGTGCGCGCCGAGGACTGGGTGCTGCGCGTGCACGGCATGGTCGACCGCGAGCTGAACCTCCGCTACGACGACCTGCGCCGCCGCGACCTGGTCGAGCGCACGATCACGATGACCTGCGTGTCCAACGAGGTCGGCGGCCCGTACGTGTCCACCGCGAACTTCGTCGGCGTCCCGCTGCGCGACGTGCTGCGGGAGGCGGGCGTGCGGGACGGCGCGGACCAGCTGCTCTCCACCAGCGCCGACGGCTGGACCGCGGGCAGCCCGGTCGACGTCGTGATGGAGGAGGACCGCGGCGCCCTCGTCGCCCTCGCCATGAACGGCGAGCCGCTGCCCCTGGAGCACGGCTTCCCGGCCCGCCTCGTCGTGCCCGGCCTCTACGGCTACGTGTCGGCCACCAAGTGGGTCGTCGACCTGGAGCTGACCACGTTCGCCGCCCGGAAGGCGTACTGGCTGGAGCGCGGCTGGGGCGAGCGGGGGCCGATCAAGGTCATGTCCCGCATCGACAGCCCCAAGGGCCTCTCCACGGTCACCGGCAGGGTCGTGGTCACCGGCGTGGCCTGGGCGCAGCCCACGGGCGTCGGCAAGGTCGAGCTGCGCTCCGACGGCGGGCCGTGGCAGACGGCGCAGCTGGCGGAGGAGGTCAACGGCTCGACCTGGCGGATGTGGCGGGCCGAGCTGGACCTGCCGCCGGGCGGTCACCTGGTCGAGGTGCGCGCCACGGACGCGGACGGTGTCACGCAGCCACAGGCCCGCGTGGCCCCCGTTCCCGACGGCGCGACCGGCTGGCACTCGGTTTTTTTCACGATCGAGTGATTCGGTCGAACCGGATCGGCGAGTGGTTCGAACGTCTTAGTGACTACCGAACCCGGCAAAAACGAGGAGTGATCCGCTGTGCGGAACCCCAAGCTCGCCATGATCGGTGCCATCGCCGCCGCCGCCCTGTCGGTCACCGCCTGCGGTGGCAGCGACACCGCGTCCTCCGGCACCAGCAGCGCCGCCGCCGAGACGACCACCACGATGGCCCCCGGCTCGTCCGCCCCGATGGCCTCGGGCGGCGACGGCGTCACGCAGACCACGGACGTGTTCGGCGCCGGCTGCGCGCAGGTGCCCGGCGACCCGGCGGACAAGGGCTCGCTGCAGGGCATGGTGTCCGACCCGGTCGCCACCGCCGCGTCCAACAACCCGCTGCTCACCAAGCTGGTGGCGGCCGTGCAGGCCGCGGGCCTGGTCGACACGCTCAACTCGCAGGAGGCGATCACCGTCTTCGCGCCGGCCGACCCCGCGTTCGCCGCGCTGGGCGACGCGAAGTTCGCGGAGCTGGCGGGCCGGCCGGCCGTGCTGGGCGACATCCTGAAGTACCACGTCGTCGGCAAGCGCTACGACGCCAAGGGCCTGGAGTCCGCGGGCTCCGTCGACTCGCTCCAGGGCAAGCAGCTCACCATCGCCGGCACCGGCGAGGCGATGACCGTCAACGGCGCCCCGGTGCTGTGCGGCAACATCCCGACCGCGAACGCCACCGTGTTCGTCATCGGCGAGGTGCTGACCCCGCCGGCCGCCTGACCGGCAGCGGACCAGGTGGGAGCGGCCCGGCGGATCGGGCCGCTCCCACCGCCCCACCCCGGTCGGATTCCGCACCGCGCATTTCGCACGGCGGATTTTCCGACGGGCCGTAGGAATGACATCGGGAATTCACCCGGAGGTGAGCCGCGTCCCCCCGTATCCGCGGGGAGGCGCGGCTCACCTGTTTTTCGGCGAGGGGGCGCCGGCGGTCGGGTGACACGTCCTCCGCGGGGGTGACGCGGGCGACAGCGGTCCCGTCCGCCAACTTTGTGCAAGCGTTCACAAGCGGTACGGTGGTCGCATCACCCCGCTGGTGGCGGTGCCCGGCGGGTCGGTGCGACGGATGTCGAGGAGTCTCAGCGTGGCGGATCGGCGGGGGCAGGGTGACGGTGTCGTGACCAGCCCGAAGGCGACCGCTCCCGAGACGACCGCCGAGGTCCGCGAGCGCGCCCGGGCCATCCCCGAGGCGGCGGTCGCACGGCTCGCGGTCTACCTCCGGGTGCTGTCCGGCATGGTCGAGCAGCAGGTGACGACCATCTCCAGCGAGGAGCTCGCGGGCGCGGCCGGGGTGAACTCGGCGAAGCTCCGCAAGGACCTCTCCTACATCGGCTCGTACGGCACGCGCGGCGTCGGCTACGACGTCGAGGTGCTCGTGAGCCACATCGAGCGCATCCTCGGCCTCACCCGCAAGCACTCCGTGGCGGTCGTCGGGATCGGTAATCTTGGTCACGCGCTCGCGAATTACGGCGGTTTTCCCAGCCGCGGTTTCCCGGTCGCCGCGCTGTTCGACATCGACCCGGACCTCACGGGAGTGCCGGTAGGCGGCATACCCGTCGACCACATCGACGACATCACGTCCGTCTGCGCCGAGCGCGAGGTGTCGATCGGCGTCATCGCGACACCGCCGCAGGCCGCTCAGGCCGTCTGCGACCGTTTGGTATCGGCGGGTGTTCAGTGCATCCTGAACTTCGCACCCGTCGTGCTCCAGGTCCCGGACTACGTCGAGGTGCGCAAGGTCGACCTGGCGGTCGAGATGCAGATCCTGTCGTTCCACGTCGCGCGACGGGCGGACGAGGCCGCCGGTGACGTGGTCAACGGCGTGGGAGTGGACGGGGTGGTGATTCGCCCGTGATCGTGCGGGTAGCGAGCCGGCCGGTGGTGGCCGCATGAGCGTGCTCGTCGTCGGTCTGTCCCACCGGACCACCCCCGTCCCCGTGCTGGAGCGCGTCGCGGTCGCCGACGCGGACCGCGCCAAGGTCCTCGACCGGCTCCTCCGGTCGCCCAGCGTGTCCGAGGCCGTGCTGCTCTCGACCTGCAACCGGGTCGAGGTCTACGCGGTCGTCGAGACCTTCCACGGCGGCATGAACGAGGTCGTCGAGGTGCTCGCCGAGCAGGCGGGCGCCGAGCCCGGCGACCTGTTCGACCACCTCTACGTGCACTACTCGGCCGCCGCGGTCGAGCACCTGTTCTCCGTGGCGGGCGGCCTCGACTCCATGGTCGTCGGCGAGGCCCAGATCCTGGGCCAGCTGCGCGGCTCCTACAACGCCGCCGACGAGGCGGGCGTGGTCGGGCGCACGCTGCACGAGCTGGTCCAGCACGCCCTGCGGGTCGGCAAGCGCATCCACACCGACACCGGCATCGACCACGCGGGCTCGTCCGTCGTGTCCGAGGCCCTCGGCGAGGCCGCCGGCGTCCTGGGGAGCCTGACCGGCCGCAAGGCCGTCATCGTGGGCGCCGGCTCGATGGGCGGCCTGGCCGCCGCGCACCTGCGCCGCGCCGGCATCGGCGAGGTCGCCATCGCCAACCGCACCGCCGCCAACGGCGAGCGGCTGGCCGGCGCCCTGCGCGCGGACGGCGTGGCCGCCCGCTCCACCGACCTGGCCCACCTGGTCGACGAGATCACCGGCGCGGACGTGCTGTTCGCCTGCACCGGCTCCGTCGACACGGTCGTGGGCGCCGAGCTGATCGGCGACCGCGAACCCGGCAAGCCGCTGGTCGTCTGCGACCTCGGCCTGCCCAAGGACGTCGACCCCGCCGCGACGCTGCTCGACAACGTCCGCGTGGTCGACCTGGAGACCCTCCAGCGCAGGCTGTCCGACGCCCCGACCGGGCAGGACGCGCTGCGCGCGGCGGAGATCGTGGCCGAGGAGGTCCGCGCCTACCTGGCGGGGCAGCGCTCGGCCGGGGTCACGCCCACCGTGACGGCACTGCGCAAGCGGGCCGCCGAGGTCGTCGACGCCGAGCTGCTGCGACTGGACTCGCGGCTGCCCGAGCTGGACGGCGCGGTGCGCGACGAACTGGCGAAGACCGTGCGCCGGGTCGTGGACAAGCTCCTGCACACCCCCACCGTGCGGGTGAAGGAGCTGGCCGCGGCACCCGGGGGCGCCGGTTACGCCGAGGCGCTGCGCGAGCTGTTCGGGCTCGACCCGCAGGCGCCGTCCGCCGTCAGCACACCCCATTCGACGCAACCCAAAGGTGAGAAGCGGTGAACCGCACCCTGAGGATCGGCACCCGCGGCAGCGCCCTCGCGCTCGCGCAGACCGGCGACGTGGCCGACGCGCTGCGCGCGGCGGGAGCCGACGTGGAGATCATCACCGTCTCGACGCCCGGTGACCGCTCGCACGCGCCCATCGCCGAGATCGGCATCGGCGTGTTCACCTCGGCGCTGCGCGACGCGCTCGCCGACGGTGAGGTCGACATCGCCGTGCACTCGTACAAGGACCTGCCCACGGCGCCCGACCCGCGCCTGTCGCTGGCCGCCGTGCCGCCCCGCGAGGACCCGCGCGACGCGCTCGTCGCCCGCGACGGCCTGACCCTGGGCGAGCTGCCGCAGGGCGCGCGGGTGGGCACCGGCTCGCCGCGCCGCGCCGCGCAGCTGGAGGCGCTGGGCCTGGGCGTCGAGGTCGTCGCGATCCGCGGCAACGTCGACAGCCGCATCCGCAAGGTCGTCGACGGCGAGCTGGACGCCGTCGTGCTGGCCCGCGCGGGCCTCTCCCGACTCGGCCGCACGGCCGAGATCACCGAGACGCTGGAGCCCATCCAGATGCTCCCCGCGCCCGCGCAGGGCGCCCTCGCAGTGGAGTGCCGGGTCGACGACGTCGACACCGAACACCTCCTCCAGTCCACTCTGGACGACTCGGCCAGTCGGGCCGCTGTCGCCTCCGAGCGCGCCCTGTTGGCCGCGCTGGAGGCGGGTTGCAGCGCGCCGGTCGGCGCACTGGCCGATGTGGTGGAAGACCTCGACGACGCAGGGGAAGAGGTTCTCCGCCTGTCCCTGCGCGGGGTCATGGCGACGGAGGACGGCGACCTCCTCCGTGCGTCTGCCACCGGTGACTTGACCGCAGCAGAGGAACTCGGCCGCGCGCTGGCCGCCGAGTTGCTCGACCTCTCCGGCCACGCCACCGCGTCGCCGGCGGGGCGTAGTTGATGGGGAGTTCCCTGATGACCCGCGCGCGCAAGACCCCCGGCCGAGTCGCCTTCGTGGGCTCCGGCCCCGGCGACACCGGGCTGCTCACGGTCCGGGCCCGCGACCTGCTCGCCAAGGCGGAGCTCGTGGTGACCGACCCGGACGTACCGGGCGAGGTGGTGGCGCTGGTACCGGACGGCGTCGAGGTCCGCCCCGCCGTGGGCGACCCCGCCGACGTGGCGAAGGACCTGGTCGCCGAGGCGAAGAACGGCCACGCCGTGGTGCGCCTGGTGGCGGGTGACCCGCTGACCCAGGACTCCGTGGTCAAGGAGGCGCAGGCCGTCTCCAAGACCACGATCGCGTTCGACGTCGTCCCCGGCGTCCCCGGCGGCACGGCCGTGCCCGCCTACGCGGGCGTGGCGCTCGGCGCCGTGCACACCGAGGCCGACGTCCGGGGCGTGACCGACTGGGCGAGCCTCGCGGCCGCGCCCGGCACGCTCGTGCTGCACGCCACCGGCGGCCACCTGGCCGAGGCGGCGTCCTCGCTGGTCGAGCACGGCCTCGCGCCGCAGACGCCGGTCGCGGTGACCGCCGACGGCACCGGCTTCGGCCAGCGCACCGTCGACACCACCCTGGCCTCGCTGGCCGCCGACGCCGGCGACCTGGGCGGCCCGCTGGTCGTCACGGTCGGCGCGGGCGTGGCCGGCCGGCCGAAGCTGTCCTGGTGGGAGTCGCGCGCGCTGTACGGCTGGCGCGTGCTCGTGCCGAGGACGAAGGAGCAGGCGGGCGCGATGAGCGACCGGCTGCACTCGCACGGCGCGATCCCGGTGGAGGTGCCCACCATCTCGGTGGAGCCGCCGCGCAGCCCGGCGCAGATGGAGCGCTCGGTGAAGGGCCTGGTCGACGGCCGCTACCAGTGGGTGGTGTTCACCTCGACCAACGCCGTGCGCGCCGTGTGGGAGAAGTTCCGCGAGTTCGGCCTGGACGCCCGCGCGTTCTCCGGCGTCAAGATCGCCTGCGTGGGCGAGTCCACGGCGGCGAAGGTGCGCTCGTTCGGCATCATCCCCGAGCTGGTGCCGTCCGGTGAGCAGTCGTCCGAGGGCCTGCTGGCCGACTTCCCGCCGTACGACGACATCCTCGACCCGGTGGACCGCGTGCTGCTGCCGCGGGCCGACATCGCCACCGAGACCCTGGCGGCCGGCTTGCGCGAGCGCGGCTGGGAGATCGACGACGTGACGGCCTACCGGACCGTCCGGGCCGCCCCGCCGCCCGCGGACACCCGCGAGATGATCAAGTCCGGCGGGTTCGACGCGGTGTGCTTCACCTCGTCGTCCACGGTCCGGAACCTGGTCGGCATCGCGGGCAAGCCGCACGCCCGCACGCTGGTGGCGTGCATCGGGCCGCAGACGGCGGAGACGGCGCGCGAGTTCGGCCTGCGGGTCGACGTGCAGCCCGAGGACGCCAACGTGCCGGCCCTGGTGGACGCGCTCGCCCAGCACGCGGCGCGGCTGCGCGCCGAGGGCGCCCTGCCGCCCCCGCGCAAGACCAAGCGCCTGCGCCGCTCCTGAGGGCTCCGGTAGTTCGAAGCACCGCCGTCGGGGCCACCTTCGCGTGGCCCCGACGCTTTTCACGACGAGGGAGTACCACCGTGTTCCCAGCCCACCGGCCCCGCAGGCTGCGCACCACGCCCGCCATGCGGCGCCTGGTCAGCGAGACGACCGTCCGGCCGCGCCAGCTCGTGCTGCCGATGTTCGTCAAGGAGGGCGCGGAGCGGCCCGCCGAGATCGCCAGCATGCCCGGCGTGCGCCAGCACACCCGCGAGTCGCTGGTGAAGGCGGCCGTGGAGGCGGTGGAGGCGGGCGTCGGCGGCATCATGCTGTTCGGCGTCCCGGCGGAGCGCGACGCGGTCGGGTCCGGCGCGACCGACCCGGACGGCATCCTCAACGCCGCCCTGCGGGACCTGCGCTCGGAGCTGGGCGACAGCACCGTGCTGATGTCGGACTGCTGCCTGGACGAGTTCACCGACCACGGCCACTGCGGCCTGCTCACCCCGGACGGCGCCGTGGACAACGACGCCACGCTGGAGGTCTACGGCGAGATGGCCGTGGCCCAGGCCGAGGCGGGAGCCCACGTGGTCGGCCCCAGCGGCATGATGGACGGCCAGATCGGGGTCATCCGGGCCGCGCTGGACGAGGCCGGGCACACCGACACCGGTGTCCTCGCCTACAGCGCCAAGTACGCCTCCGCGCTGTACGGGCCGTTCCGCGACGCGGTGGAGTCGCAGCTCCAGGGCGACCGCAAGACCTACCAGCAGGACCCGGCGAACATCCGCGAGTCGCTGCGCGAGGTCGCGCTCGACCTCGCCGAGGGCGCCGACATGGTCATGGTGAAGCCCGCGCTGCCGTACCTGGACGTGCTGGCCGCCGTGGCGCAGGTCTCGGACGTGCCGGTCGCGGCGTACCAGATCTCCGGCGAGTACGCGATGGTCGAGGCGGCGGCGCGCAACGGCTGGATCGACCGCGAGCGCACCGTGCTGGAGATGCTGACCTCCATCCGCCGCGCGGGCGCGGACGTCGTGCTCACCTACTGGGCGGTCGAGGCCGCGGGCTGGCTGGACCGCGGATGACCGGACCGAGGACGACCGGACCCGGTGCGCCGGCGGGCAAGCGCGCCAAGCCGGCCAAGCCCGTCCCGCCGAAGCGCGTCGACCTGGCGCGGTGGCTGTTCATCCTCGCCGCCGTCGTCGGCATGGCGCGGTTCGTCGTGCAGCTCGGCGACCGGGAGATGCTGATCGGCGAGCTGCGCGCCCGCCAGCCCGGTCTCGGGCAGGACGAGCTGGACGCGGCCGCGACCGGCGGCATCGTGTTCGGCCTGCTGCTGGTGGCCGGCGTGCTGCTGCTGTACGTCCTGCTGGCGAACCGGGTGGCGGCCGGCCGGAACTGGGCGCGGATCGTGCTGACCCTGCTCGCGGCGGGCGGCGCGTTCCTCGGGATCGTGCGGCTGCTGGCCGTGGTGACCGGTGTCGCCACGGCGTTCGGCCTGGCCGTCAACCCCGTTGACCTGGCCTTCGGCGTCGTCACGATGATCATCGACGCGGTCGCCGTGGTGCTGGTGTTCTCACCATCAGTTTCCGGGCACTTCAGATCAGTGCGCTCGGTCAGTGCAAAGCCACCCCAGGTAGCTAACGGATTGTGATTTCCGGTCGACTGGGACCCCGCGCACTCCTACGGTCCGTCGCATGACCACTCCGAACGACCCCTACAACCAGGGCAACCCCCAGCAGGGCGGCTACCCGCAGCAGGGTGGCTACCCGCAGGGTGGCCAGCCCCAAGGCGGCTACCCCCAGCAGGGCGGCTACCAGCCGGCGCCGCCGCTGAGCCACGGCGAGATGGCGGCTCCGGCGCGCCCGAAGTCCGTCGACACCGCGTACCTGCTGTGGCTGGTCGCGGCCGGCCTCGGCATCCTCGGCAGCCTCATCGGCTTCGCCACCGCCCAGGCGATCGCGGAGGAGACCGCCAGGTCCCTCAACGTGGACCCGGCCCTCATCGGCGACGCGTCGCCGAGCTACGGCAGCATCATCTTCAGCCTGGTCATCGCCGTGCTGTGGATCGTCGTGGTGATGCAGATGCGCAAGGGCGCCAACTGGGCCCGCATCCTGCTGACCGTCCTCGGCGGCCTCGCGGTGCTGTTCGGCCTCCTGGGCCTGCTCGCGATCGGCATCCTGTTCGCGGTCGGCTTCCTGGGCGCGATCCAGGCGCTGCTGAACCTGGTGCAGCTCGCGGCGATCGTCGGCGGCATCGTCTTCATGTACAAGGCCGACGCGAACCACTACTTCAAGGCCAGCTGACGGCCGAGGTCACAGGTCCGCTGCCCACCGCCTGTCGCGGTGGACAGCGGGCCGTGGCCGCCCCTAGCGTTCTCCCACGTGACGACTCCTCAGGACGACGACGACCCGGTCCGGCCGATGCCCGCCTGGGAGCCCGCGGGCTCCGTCAAGCCCGCCGAGCCGCGCGAGGTCCGCACGTCGTTCTGGCTGTGGATCGCCGGCGCCGTGCTCCTGGTGCTGTCCTCGCTGCTGGTGCTGACCCAGCAGGACGCCGCCGTCGAGGCCGCCCGCAACAGCCCCGGTGGCTCGCAGGGCCTCACCGAGGAGCAGTTCCAGGCCGCGGTCAAGGCGACCCTGGTGCTCGTGACGGGCGTCGGCGTCGTGCTCGGCCTGCTCATGGCCTTCTTCGCCTTCCGGCTGCGCGCCGGCCGCACCTGGGCCCGCGTCGCGCTGACCATCCTGGGCGCCGTGGTCTTCGTCTACCACCTCATCGGGTTCTCGCTGGTCGGCCTGCTCATCGTGCTGGTCGTGGGCGCGGCGATCGTGACGCTGTACCTGCCGAACTCGAAGGCCTACTTCGACTCCCTCAAGCGCGCCGGGTGAGCGGGCCACCGTCCCGGGTCGCGCCACCCCCGGTCGTGCGCGCGGCGACCGCCGTGTGGTTCGCGCTGGGCGTCTTCCTGCTGCTGGAGAACGCGGTGCTGTGGCTGCGCCGCGACGAGTTCGAGCAGGCCGCGGCGCGCGCGGGCGACGACCCGGCGCTGGTCGGCGGCATCTTCGTGCAGCTGACCGCCGTGGCGCTGCTGTTCGGCGTCGGGTACGTCGGCGGCGGCCTGCTGCTGCGGCGCGGCAGGGGGTGGGCGCGGGGCGTGCTGACGGTGGTGGCCGCGCTGCACGTGCTGTGGATCGTGCTGCCGGGCGCGACCGCGGTGAACCTGGTGACCCTGCTGCTCGTCGCGGTCGGTTTGGCCCTCACGTGGCTGCGCGGTACGGCACAGTGGGTGCGGCAGCACTAGCCGCGGAGGCCGCCCATGCCCGATCCCGGTCCTTTCGAGTCCCCGTACCACCACGTCACCCTGCCCGGTCAGGCCGCCCACGAGGCGCCGCCGACCCGCCCGGCGACGCTCACCGCCGCGTCCTGGTCGTGGCTCGCCGCCACCGCGCTGCTCGTCCCGCCCTACGCGCACCCGTCCGCCGGCCTGGTCCGGGCACCGGCTTTCGCCGGGACCACCACGGCGGGCACGGTGTCGATGTCCCTGCCCGCGTCCACCGCGTTCACGAGGTCGGTGCCGAGATGACCCAACCGCCGTTCGACCCGTACGGCACGCCGATGAGGCCGGTGAACCAGCCGCAGGCGGGACCGCTGCCCGGCTACCCCGGCCAGATGCGCGGCGTGGACCAGTTCACGACCGCGCTCGTGCGGCCCGGTGCGGTCCTGGTGGCGTTCGTGTTCTGGGTCCTCGCGTCGCTGTCGTGGCCGGTCGGCACGGTCGTGCGGTTCACCGCCGAGGAGGGCGGGCTGGTCAGCACCGGGTCCGTGCTGACCCTGTTCGGCACGGGCTGCCTCGCCATCGGCGGGGTGCTCGGCTCGGTGGCGTTCGTGCGGGGCGGCTACCACGCGCGGCTGGCGCTGTGCGGCGGGGCGTTCGTGATCGGCATCCTGGCCGTCGCGGCGGTGGTCGTGGCGGCGCGCGAGGGCCTGGAGCCCGCGTCGTGGGTGGTGGTCGTGCTGCGGCTGCTGCTGCCCGCGGTGGCGGCCGTGTTCAGCTTCCTGCCGGGCACCCGGCACTACTTCGCGGGGAACCTCGGGTAAGTGGAGCAGCCGACCCTGTACGCCGAGAACGGCGCGTCGTGGTGGCCCCTGCTGTGGGGGCCGTTGTTCGCACTGGTCGGGCTGGGCGTGGAGGGCCTGACCGGCGCGTTCCGCCCGGTCCTGTGGTCGCTGGTGGCGGTGGCCCTGTTCCTGCCGACGCTGCTGTGGGTGCAGGGCAGGCGGCGGCTGTACGCGGTCCGGCTCACCCCGGTGGCCCTGCACGTGGGTCGCGAGGAGCTCCAGGTCCGCGACGTGGCCGAGGTGGAGGGCGTCGAACCGCGCGCGGGCTCGGCCGTGCTGGGCGGCGGCTGGACCCTGCCGCGCGGCACGGAGGCGGTGCCGGTCAGGCTGGTCGACGGCACGGTGGCGACCGCCTGGGCGCGCGATGCCGACGCGCTGCGCGCCGCGCTGGCCAGGCTGCTCGCCACGCGCCGGTCGTGAGAAGCTGACCGCGTGACCGCGAGCACCGTGGAGACCGAGCCGGACACCGCCGGACCCCGGCTGAACCAGCCCCGACGCGCGTTCGCCGCCGTCGGCGAGGTGGTGCTGGCGGTCCTGCTGGTGGCGCTCGCGGTGTGGTGCTGGCAGCGCGGCATCCTGCGCTACGGCTACCCGGTGCCCGACGGCCCGCCGCTGGAGTCCACCCGGATGAAGGGCAACTGGGTCGGCGCGGCGGCCGGGCTGGTCCTGGTGGCCGGCGTGCTGTTGCTCGACGCGGTGCGCCAGACCGTGCTCGCGGTGCGCACGAGGGCGCCGGAGCGGGACGGGCGCGCACCGGGCGACCGGGATCACGACGGCTGGGAACAGGGCGCCGAACGGGACGTGTGAGACTGGACGGCGTGACAGCGACGCGATCCCAGGAACTGTTCGAGCGCGCGACGGCGGTGATCCCCGGTGGCGTGAACTCCCCGGTCCGGGCCTTCCAGTCGGTCGGCGGCACGCCCAGGTTCATGGTGCGCGGCGAGGGCCCGCACCTGTGGGACGCCGACGGCAACCGGTACGTCGACCTGGTGTCGTCCTGGGGTCCGATGATCCTCGGTCACGCCCACCCCGACGTGGTGGAGGCCGTCCGGTCGGCGGCCGTGGGCGGCCTGTCGTTCGGCACGCCCACCGAGGGCGAGGTCGAGCTGGCCGAGGAGATCATCGGTCGCGTCGCGCCGGTGGAACGGGTGCGCCTGGTCAACTCCGGCACCGAGGCCACGATGAGCGCGATCCGCCTCGCCCGCGGCTTCACCGGGCGGCGGAAGGTCGTGAAGTTCGCCGGCTGCTACCACGGGCACGTGGACGCGCTGCTCGCCCAGGCCGGGTCCGGTGTCGCCACGCTCGGCCTGCCCACCTCGCCCGGCGTCACGGGCGCGCAGGCCGCCGACACGATCGTGCTGCCGTTCGACGACCTGGAGGCCGTGCGCGCGGCGTTCGCCGAGAACCCCGGCGAGATCGCCTGCGTCATCACCGAGGCCGCCGCGGGCAACATGGGCGCCGTCGCGCCGAAGCACAACGCCGGGCTCAAGGCGCTGTGCGAGGAGAACGGCGCGCTGCTGGTCATGGACGAGGTCATGACGGGCTTCCGCGTCTCGCGCGCCGGCTGGTACGGCCTGGAGGGCGTCGCGGGCGACCTCTACACGTTCGGCAAGGTCATGTCCGGCGGCCTGCCGGCGGCGGCGTTCGGCGGGCGGGCGGACGTGATGGCGAAGCTCGCCCCGGCCGGGCCCGTCTACCAGGCGGGCACGCTGTCGGGGAACCCGGTGGCGGTGGCCGCGGGCCTGGCCACGCTGCGCGCCGCGACCGACGACGTCTACCGCGCGCTCGACGCGAACGCGACCAGGCTGGGCGGGCTGTTCACCGCCGCGCTCACCGAAGCGGGCGTGGCGCACCGCGTGCAGTTCGCCGGCAACCTGGTCAGCGTGTTCTTCACCGCCGACGAGGTCACCGACTACGCGGGCGCGCAGGCCGCCGAGACGTGGCGCTTCCCGCCGTTCTTCCACGCCCTGCTGGAGCGCGGGGTCTACCCGCCGCCCAGCGCGTTCGAGGCGTGGTTCGTCAACGCGGCCATGACCGGGCGGGACTTCGACCTGATCGCCGAAGCCCTGCCGCACGCCGCCCGTGCCGCGGCGGCAGCAGTCCACGAGGAGTCCGCGAAGTGAAGACCGTCGTCCACCTGCTGCGGCACGGTGAGGTGCACAACCCGACCGGCGTCCTCTACGGCCGCATCCCCGGCTTCATGCTCTCCGAGCGGGGCCAGAAGCAGGCGCTGACCGTGGCCGAGCACTTGCGCGACCACGACATCGCGCACGTCGTGGCGTCCCCGCTCGACCGCGCGCGGCAGACCGCGTCGCCGATCGCCGACTCCCACCGGCTGGAGCTGGCCACCGACGAGCGGCTGATCGAGGCGGACAACAAGTTCGAGGGCATGAAGGTCTCGGTCGGCGACGGCGCGCTGCGCTCGCCCGAGCACTGGCCGAAGCTGGTCAACCCGTTCCGCCCGTCGTGGGGCGAGCCGTACATCGAGATCGCGCACCGCATGCTCGGCGCGGTGCAGCGGGCGCGGGCGACGGCCGAGGGCCACGAAGCGGTGTGCGTGTCGCACCAGCTGCCGATCTGGACGCTGCGGCGGTTCCTGGAGGGCAAGCGGATGTGGCACGACCCGCGCCGCCGCGAGTGCTCGCTCGCGTCGCTGACCTCGCTGGTGTTCGACGGCGAGCAGCTGGTCCGCGTGGTCTACACCGAGCCGGCGGGCGCGACGAACCCGCGGGTGACCGGGGCATGAGGGCGCTCGCCGCGGCCGTGGCGGCGCTGCTGCTGCTCTCCGGGTGCAGCACGGGTGACGACGCGGTCGCCACGGGCGGCGAGTTCCAGCTGGTCGCGCCCAACGGCGAGACGAAGCTGCGCTGGGACGGCGACGAGCGCAAGAAGGTCGTGGGCCTGACCGGGCCGAGCCTGATGGAGGACGGCGCGACCGTCTCCCTCGACGACTACGCGGGCAAGGTCGTCGTGGTCAACATCTGGGGCGCGTGGTGCCCGCCGTGCCGCACCGAGGCGCCCGAGCTCCAGAAGGTGCAGGACGAGGCCGGGCCGCTGGGCGTGCAGGTGCTGGGGGTGGACGTGAAGGAGACGTCGACCGAGCTGCCGCGCGACTTCATCGCCAACCGGCAGCTGACCTACCCGTCGATCTACGACGAGTCGGGTCGGGCGATGCTGTCGTTCAAGGGCCTGCCGCCCAACGCCGTGCCGTCCACGTTCGTCCTGGACAGGCAGCACCGGGTCGCGGCCGCGTTCCTGGGCGGCGTGATCGCCACCGACCTGCTGCCGATCGTGGAGGACCTGGCCGCCGAGGCGTGACGCCCCGGCGGCCGGGCCCGTCGTCACCGCCGGACCTCAGGGCGGCTCGGACCCCAGGGCGGCTCGGGACTCAGGGCGGCTCGGGACTCAGGGCGGCTCGGGACTCAGGGTAGTTCGGGGACCCTGGCCCGGAAGGCGTCGACCATCGCGTCCCGGCCGACGAGGTTGAACTCGCGGCCGAGCGTGCGCATGATCGAGTCCGAGGTGGGCCGGTAGAGCCCGGTCCGGTGGTACTTCGCGCCGGCGAACGCGCCGACCGTGCCCCCGTCGGGTGACGGCTGCCCCAGGTAGGCCGACCACTTCGCGCCGGTCGGGTCCTTGGTCACGTTGACCTCGGTCGGCTCGGCCCCGCTGTACGCCTCGTACGGGTAGTCGTACTCGTCGGCCAGGCCGCCGATGGAGTGGCCCAGCTCGTGCACGGCGATCTGCCCGGCCTGGGCGTTCCCGCCCGCCGCCGTGGCCACGCCGCCGCCCGCGCCGCCGTACTTCGCGGTGTTGCCGAGCGCGATGACCTGGTCGGCCCCCGGCGCGAGCGCGGCGAACTGGGTGGCCTTGGTCTGGTTCACGCACAGCAGCCGCTCGGTCTGGAGGTCGCGCCCCTGGCACCAGAAGCCCATGTCGAGCGCGGTGTCGCGGGCGCTGCCGAGCGCCGGGTCGTTGTCCACGCCGGACTCGTTCGAGACGACGTCGACCTGCCACACGTTGAAGTACTGCCTGTAGGACTTGAAGGGCTCGACCGCGGACAGCTCGTCCCACTTGTCCACCACGTGCGCGTGGTAGGCGGCGGTCTCCGCGGCGGTGTAGCCGTCGCCGACGAACACCAGGTCGAAGCGCTGCTCGGGGGCGCCGGTCTGCTGGATCGGGACGACGGCGGCCCGCACCTCGGCCGGTGCCGCCCTGCTCTCGAAGGCCCTCGGGACGGCGGTCCTGGTGATCGCGCCGTCGGGGGAGAACACCTCCACCCACTCCACGTCGGACTCCGCGGCGCCGCCGGGCAGGGGGACGGCGACGACCGCGAAGACCACGGCCAACGGCAGCAACAGCCGGTGTGCACGCATGAGGGTCACGCTATGAAGTGGGTCACTCACTCACAAGGGTGGATCGTCGGGTTTTGATTCGCCACGAATGGGTATTACCTGACGCGCAGGCGTGTGAGCTGGGTCGCCTATAAGGGAGACCGGTGCGCGGCGTCAAGTGCGCCCTACCTACCCTGGACGCGTGAACCCGACCGACCTGGCCACCTCGGGCCCCATCCTGCTCGCCACGGGGGTCGCACTGCTGGCCGGGGCCATCTCGTTCGCGTCGCCGTGCGTCGTCCCGCTCGTCCCCGGCTACCTCGCCTACCTGGCCGGGCTGGTCGGGGCGGAGGCGCCGGCGGTGGCCGACGGGGAGTCGCCCAAGTCCGGCCGCTGGCGGGTCGCGGGCGCGGCGCTGCTGTTCGTGCTCGGGTTCACCGTCGTGTTCGCCCTCACCTCGTTCGTCGTGCTCGGGCTCACCGACCTCTTCTGGCTCCAGGGCGAGCTGCTCCAGCGCGTCGGCGGCGTCGTCACCATCGCCATGGGCCTGGTGTTCATCGGCCTCGTGCCGGTGCTCCAGCGCGACGTCCGCCTGCACCGCGCGCCGCGGGCCGGCCTGGTCGGCGCGCCGCTGCTCGGCGGCGTGTTCGCGCTCGGCTGGACGCCGTGCGTCGGCCCGACCCTCTCCGGCGTGCTGATCCTGGCGGGCGGCACCGAGGTCGGTTCGACCACCGCGCGCGGCGTGGTGCTGGTGCTCGCCTACTGCCTCGGCCTGGGCCTGCCGTTCATCCTGATCGCGCTCGGCGCGCGCTGGGCGGTGCGGGTGACCGGCTGGCTGCGCGGGCACGTCCGCCAGGTGCAGGTGTTCGGCGGCGTGCTGCTCATCGCCGTCGGCATCGCCCTGGTCACCGGCCTGTGGGGCGATTTCACGGGGTGGCTGCGGGACGCCGTGGTCAGCGACGTGGTGCTGCCGCTCTGATGGTCACCACCGAGACCCCGCCCGCGCCGCCGTCCCGGCGCCCCGCCGGCGCCGCGCGCGCCGCCCTCGCCTTCCTGCGCAACACGTGGCGCGGCCTCACCGCCATGCGCACCGCGCTGACCCTGCTGTTCCTGCTGGCCCTCGGCGCGATGCCCGGCGCCCTGCTGCCGCAGCGCTCGCTCAACGCGACCAAGGTCGACGAGTACATCGCCGAGAACGGCTGGTGGGGCCGGTTCCTCGACGGCCTCCAGTTCTTCGACGTCTACGCCAGCACCTGGTTCTCCGCGGTCTACGTGCTGCTGTTCGTCTCCCTCGTCGGCTGCCTGCTGCCGCGCACCTGGGAGTACTTCCGGCAGATGCGGGCCGAGCCGGTGCTGACGCCGCGCAACCTGGCCCGCATGCCGCACCACGCCACCGGTGGGACCACCCTCGCCCCCGAGGACGTCGTCGCGCACGCCGAGCGGCGGCTCAAGGGCTGGCGGCGCACCGTCCGCGTGGAGGCCGACGGCGCGCGCACGGTCAGCGCCGAGCGCGGCTACCTGCGCGAGACCGGCAACCTGGTGTTCCACTTCTCGCTGCTGGGCCTGCTGATCGCCTTCGCGCTGGGCAAGATGTTCGGCTACGAGGGCCAGGTCATCGTGCCCGCCAACGGCGGCCAGTTCTGCAACTCCGGCGTCTACAACTACGACTCGTTCCGGCCCGGCCTGCGCGTCGACGGCACCGACCTGAACCAGTTCTGCGTGAAGGTGGACGGCTTCGACGCCACCTACCTGCACAGCGGCCAGGCCGAGAGCTACCGGGCCGACCTGGAGTACCAGTCCGGCGACGACCTGGCCACCGGCACGTGGCGGCCGTACCGGCTGGAGGTCAACAGCCCGCTGCGCACCGCCGGCGACCGGGTCTACCTCATCGACCACGGCTACACGCCGCTGTTCACGGTGACCTTCCCGGACGGCCAGGTGCGCACCGGCTCCGTCCAGTGGCGGCCGGTCAACCCGGTCACGATGGCCTCCGAGGGCGCGACGAAGTTCGACCCGCCGGGCGTCACCGACCCCGAGCAGCGCCGCAAGAGCCAGCTCGCCATCACCGGCCTGCTCGCGCCGACCGCCGTGTTCCGGGGGGAGCTGCTCGACTCGGCGTTCCCCGCGGCGAACGACCCGGCGGTCGCGGTCGACGTCTACCGGGGCGACCTGGGCACCGACTCCGGGCGCGGCCAGTCGATCTTCTCCCTCAACCCGCAGATGGTCGAGGAGGGCAAGCTCGTGAAGGTCGCCCGCCAGAACCTGCGCGTGGGCGAGCAGCTGACCCTCGACGACGGCACCGCGATCCGGTTCGACGGTGTCCGCGACTGGGTGGCGCTCCAGGTGTCCCACGACCCCACCCAGGTGTGGGTCCTGGTGTTCGCGATCCTGGTCATCGTGGGTCTGGGGCTGTCGTTGAGCATCAAGCGCCGCCGCGTGTGGGTGCGGGCGGCGGCACGTGAGGACGGGCGTACCGTGGTCGAGGTCGGTGGCCTCGCGCGGACCGATCAGGCCGGGTACGGCGAGGAGTTCACCGGGCTCTCCCGCGACCTGCTGGCCAAGGAGGAGAAGAGCTGATGCCGGTCAACTCGGCCTTGTCGACCTACAGCGACTGGACGTACGGCGCGGCCGTCGCGGTCTACTTCTTCGCCGCGGTCCTGTACCTGTGCGAGGCGGCGTTCGCGAAGCCCGCCAAGGCCAAGGCGCGCGAACTCGTGGCGGCCGCGGGCGGTTCGCGGTCCGACGGCACGTGGACGCCCGGCCTCGTGGTGGAGGAGCGGCGCTCCCGCGCCGAGAGCCTGGGCTCGATGGGCGTCGCCCTCACCGTCCTCGGCGCCCTGCTCCAGGCCGTTTCCCTGGTGCTGCGCGGGTTCGCGACCGGGCGCGCGCCGTGGGGCAACATGTACGAGTACGGCTCGCTGCTCACCCTGGCGGCCGTCGTCACGTGGCTCGTGCTGGCCCGCACGTTCCCGGTGCGCAGGCTCGGCGGGTTCGTGCTCGTGCCGATCGTGGTCCTGATGTTCCTCGGCGGCACGGTGCTCTACGCCGACGCCGCGCCCGTGCAGCCCGCGCTCCAGTCGTACTGGCTCGTGGTGCACGTGTCGGTGATCTCGGTGTCCAGCGGCATCCTGCTGGTGCCCGGCGTGGCCAGCGTGCTGTACCTGCTGAAGTCCTCGGGCCGGGCGCGGTTCGCGAAGCTGCCCGACTCCGACGTGCTCGACCGGCTCGCCTACCGCAGCACGGTGTTCGCGTTCCCCCTGTTCACCATCGGCATCATCTGCGGCGCGATCTGGGCCGAGGCGGCCTGGGGCCGGTTCTGGGGCTGGGACCCGAAGGAGACCGTGGCGTTCGTGTCGTGGGTCGTCTACGCGGCCTACCTGCACGCGCGGGCCACGGCGGGGTGGCGCGGCAGGCCCGCGGCGTGGATCAACACGCTCGGTTTCGCGCTCACCGTGTTCAACCTGTTCTTCATCAACCTCGTAACGACTGGGTTGCACTCGTACGCGGGTGTCTCCTGATCGCGTAGACCACCACCTACGCGGCGAACGCCCGCCCACGTCACGCGCCTGCCGAGGCTCGCGCGCGGGTGGGCGGGCGCACACCCAGTGTCGAGGAACCGCTGGTGGTTGACTACCGTCGAACGCGTGGGGTCGGGGACGTCCCGGCCCGTTTTCGCTCAGGGAGGGACCCCAGCGGTGACCGGTCGCTACGAGAATCCTGAGCCGTCGTGGCAGCCGCCGGCCGGCGCGGAGGGGCAGCAGCCCACCCCAGCCCAGCAGCCCAATTCAGCCCAGCACGCCAATTCGGCCCAGCAGCCCGGTTCGGCCCAGCAGCCCAACCCGCCGCAGTGGCCCGAGCCGCAGCAGTCGGACCAGTCCCACCCCGAGCCGCAGTACGTCGAGCCGAAGACGGTCTACATCGACCCGTCCCAATCGGGTCCGGTGCAGTCGGGTCCGGTGCAGTCGGGCCCCGTGACGGGGCCGCCGTCGGGCGGGTTCCCGGCACAGGGCCAGCAGTCGGGCCCGTACCAGGTGTCGGGTGGTCCTTCGGGTGCGTACCAGGTGCCGCCGGGGCAGCAGTCCGGCGCGTACCAGGTCTCCGGTGGTCCTTCGGGTGCGTACCAGGTGCCGCCGGGGCAGCAGTCCGGCGCGTACCAGGTCTCCGGTGGTCCTTCGGGTGCGTACCAGGTGCCGCCCGGCCAGCAGTCCGGTCCGTACCAGGTGCCGGGCCAGCAGTACCAGGGCCAGTACCAGGGCGGGTTCCCCAACAACTTCCCGCAGAGCGTCGCGCCCCCGCAGCCGCCGAAGCCCCAGCAGGCCAACGCCAACGAGGTCACCTCGCAGCAGTTGATCAAGCGGGCGAAGCGACCGCCGCAGTCGGGCTGGCGCAAGACCCTCCACTCGATGACCGGCGGCCTGGTCAACCTGGGCGAGAGCCCGGCCGACCTGCGCCGGCGCGAGTTGATCGGCCGCATCAACCAGCCCTTGCGCGGCTGCTACAAGATCGCGATGCTGAGCCTGAAGGGTGGCGTCGGCAAGACCACGACGACGACCACGCTCGGCTCCACGTTCTCGTCGCTGCGCGGTGACCGGGTCATCGCGGTGGACGCCAACCCGGACCGCGGCACGCTGGCGCTGAAGGTGCCGAGGGAGACCACGGCGACCGTGCGGCACCTGCTGCGCGACGCGTCCCGCATCACCCGGTACAGCGATGTGCGCGCCTACACGTCCCAGTCGCCGAGCCGGCTGGAGATCCTCGCGTCCGAGCAGGACCCGGCGGTGTCCGAGGCGTTCAGCGACGAGGACTACCTGCGCACGGTCGCGCTGCTGGAGCTGTTCTACAACATCGTGCTGACGGACTGCGGCACCGGCCTGATGCACTCGGCCATGAAGGGCGTGCTCGACCAGGCCGACTCGCTGGTGCTCGTCTCGTCCGGTTCGGTGGACGGCGCGCAGACCTCGGCGGCCACGCTCGACTGGCTGGACGCGCACGGGTACCGCGACCTGGTCGCGAAGTCCGTCGCGGTGATCAACTCGGTGCGGCCGGGCTCGGGGAAGGTCGACCTGGACAAGCTGGCCGCCCACTTCGCCCAGCGCTGCCGCGCCGTGGTGCGCATCCCGTTCGACCAGCACCTGGAGGAGGGCGCCGAGATCGAGCTGGACAAGCTCGCCCCGGACACCCGGCTCGCGCTGCTGGAGCTCGCCGCCACCGTCGCGGACGACTTCCCGAACAACTAGGACGCGGTGCGGGGGCCCGTCAGGAGGCCCCCGCACCGTCATTCCTCTTCTTCCGGCTTCTTCTTCTTGCGCTGCTCACCGAGCTTGCGCAGGAAGTCCGGGTCGTCGTCGGGCGCGATGATCCGGCGGCTGGGGGCGGTATCGACCCGGTCAGGTCCGAACGAGCGCCACAGCAGCACGGCGATCGTGATCGCACCGACCACCGCGAGCAGGTACAGCATGGTCGCCACCTCCTTTGCCACGAGATTACCCGCGTCGCGGAGGTGTACGGCCTCAGTGCCGGACGGGTTCGGTCGCCTCGGTCGTGAGCTGCGACAACAGCTCCTGGACCTCGGACTCGCGGAACCGGCGGTGCCCGCCGGGCGTGCGGATGGAACCGATGCGGCCGGCGGTGGCCCACCGGGTCACCGTCTTGGGGTCGACACGGAACAGGTTGGCGACCTCACCCGGTGTGAGCAGTCGTTCCCCCGCGTGTGCTGTCACGGTCACGGTGATCCTCCCCGGTGGCGAACAGACGTACCGGACGCATCGTGGCATCCCACCCTTCGGGTACTCGAACGCTTGGGTGATGGTAAAGAGGTAGCAAAGGGACGAAGCGTGCGGTTCGGACATCCCCGCGGGTGGCCCTAGGCTGTGACCGGTGGACGCTCTTGATCGCCAGATCATCGCCGCTCTCCGGGTCAACGGTCGGGCCACCTACGCCGACCTCGGGCGCAAGGTCGGCCTGTCGGCCTCGGCCGTGCACGAGCGGGTCGGCAAGCTGGAAGCCACCGGCGTCATCGTCGGCTACCACGCGGTGGTCGACCCGAGCGCGGTCGGCCTGGGCGTCACCGCGCTCGTGAGCATCCACCCCACGGACACCGCGGACGACGACGAGCTCGCCGTCTCGCTGGCCGAGCTGGTCGAGGTCGAGTCCTGCTACCGGGTGGCGGGCGACGAGTCGTTCATCGTCAAGGTGCGGGTCGCGACCGTGGACGACCTGGAGCGCTCGCTGGGCCGGCTGCGCCGCATCCAGGGCGTGGCACGCACCCGCACGACGGTCGTGCTGTCCACCCGCTTCGAGGGCCGGCCGAACACCGACGAGGTCGGGGACCCGAGGACCGGCCCGGAGGCGGGCGCGTAGCCTGGGTAACCGTGCACCTGGGTCGTGATGTGACGCTCTACATCGGCGCGCGCCTGGGCATGGTCGCCGCGGTCACCGCGCTGCTCGTGCTCGCCAACGTGCCGCTGCTGGTGGCGCTGGCGGTGGGTGTCGTCGTGGCGCTGCCGCTCTCGCTGTTCGTGTTCAAGGGCCTGCGCACGCGGGTCGCGCAGGGGCTGGAGGCCAAGCAGGCCGTGCGCCGCGCCGAACGCGACCGGCTGCGCGCCGAGCTGCGCGGCGACACCGCCACGGGGCAGTCCTGAGCAGCGGGCCCCGGTGCGGCGGGCCTAGTACAGCAGGCCACCGCCGCCGAGGCCGACCAGCAGCAGCACGACCAGCGCCGCGCCGACGCCGCGGCTCTCCCGCAGCCGCAGGACCAGCACGATCACGGGTACCGGGACGGTGAGCGGCCCGCGTTCACGCCGGGCCACCCGGAGCGCGCCGAGGGCGACGCCGAGCGGGTGCAGCCCCACCTCCCGGGCGCCCTCCACGTCGGCCCGCCACTGCTCCGAGTAGCGCTCCCTGCGGCTGTGCGGCAGCAGCGCGGCGGCGGCCCGCACCCACGCCAGGGCAAGTCGGGTCATCAGGTGACCTCCGGTCTCGTCGGGTGGCCGGGGCGGGACCTGCGCGCGCACACCTTCACGGCCTCGCGCGCGCCGTCGGGCGTGAGCACGTAGACGCGTCTGCGCGGACCGCGGCGCTCGGCTTCGTCGTCCCAGGTCGAGGTGACCCAGCCGGCGCGTTCGAGGCGGTCGAGCAGGGGGTAGACGCTGCCGGACGGTCGTCCGGTCGCCTTGATGACCTCCAGGCCCCAGCGCGGCCGGTCGCTGTCGAGCAGCACACCGAGCACGTCGACGGTGGCCCGGCCGATCCTGCCGAGCGGTTCCACGCCCTTAATCTACATAGGTAGGCGAGAGCGCGTCCACCGTCTCGGCGGTACGGATCGGTTCCGTGGAAAGTACCTTTCTGTAGCGCTACTCCGTTATCTGCCTCCATCCTGCCGAAGGGGCTGTCCAGTGACCCGTTCCCGTGCACGTCGATTAGCCGGCGCGGCCGTCCTCTCGCTCGGACTCGTCGCGACCTCCCTGTCCGCGACGTCCGCGGCCGCCGCCGCCGATCCCGTCGCCGCCACCTCCGCCACCTCCGCACCGCGCGTCGCCGTCGGCATGTCGCTGGCGATGCAGCGCGACCTCGGCCTCACCGCCGAGGGCGTCCAGGCCAGGCTCGCCCAGGAGGAGCGGGCCCGCGCCGCCGAGACCGTCGCGCGCACGCTCTACGGCTCCTCCTACGCGGGCAGCTGGTTCGACCCGGCCACCGGCAAGCTCGCCGTGGCCGTCGCCGGGTCCGCCGCCACCGCGCCGACCGGCCTCGACGTCACCGTCGTGCCCGTCGCGCACACCCACGCCCAGCTCGACGCGGCCAAGACCGCCATCGACCGCCAGGCCGGCCGGTCCGCGCCGGCGGGCGTCAACAGCTGGTACGTCGACGTCAAGACCAACACCGTCGTCGTCTCGGTGAACCGCCACCGCGTCGACGACGCCGTGACGAAGTTCATCGAGGCCGCCAGGACCGCCCACCCCGCCGTGCGCGTGGTCGAGGAGGAGCACTCGCCCGTGACGAGGGCCGACGTCGTCGGCGGCTGGCCCTACTGGATCAACTACGGCGGTCGCTGCTCGGTCGGCTTCGCCGTGTACGGCGGTTTCGTCACGGCGGGCCACTGCGGCACGCCCGGTTCGTCGGCCAGCGACCAGGCGGGCGCGCTGCTCGGCCACTTCGCGGGCTCGACGTTCCCCTACTACGACTACGCCTGGGTGCGGGCGAGCGCCGGCGTGAACCTCCACGGGTACATGGAGGGCTACGACGGCTACTGGTACTACGTGCGCGGGTCGTCGCAGGTGCCGGTCGGCTCGGGCGTGTGCCGCTCCGGCTCCACCACCGGGATGTGGTGCAACTACATCCTCGGGCGCGGCCAGACCGTGAACTACCCGCAGGGCGTCGTCTACGGCCTGACCCGCACGAACGTGTGCGCGGAGCCGGGCGACTCGGGCGGCTCGTGGCTGAGCGCCAACCAGGCGCAGGGCGTGACGTCGGGCGGTTCGGGCAACTGCTCGTCCGGCGGCACGACCTACTACCAGGAGGTCAACCCGATCCTGTCGGCCTACGGGCTGTCGCTGATCCTGACCTGACCGGTCCCGACCCGGTCCCCGCCCCGGGGGCCGGGTCAGGCCCGCCCGAACAGCTCCACCGCCTCGCCGGCCAGGCGGTCCACCACGTGCTCCAGCTCCAGCGCCTCCAGCCAGTGCCGCGGGATCGCGTCCACGCCGTCCCGCGCGCCGAGCAGGTTCCCGCACAGCGCGCCGGTCGAGTCGCTGTCACCCGAGTGGTTGACCGCGAGCAGCAGCCCGTCGCCGAGGTCCCGCGCGGCGAGCGCGGTGAGCACCGCGATGGCCAGCGCCTCCTCGCCCACCCAGCCGCCGCCGAGCGTCGTCTCGATCACCTCCGGCGTCGGCCGCACGCCCTTCGCGCCCATCTCCACGGCCAGGTCCAGCAGCGCCAACTGCTCCTGGTGGCCGTCCCACCGGACCAGCTCGGCGCGCGCCACCCCGATCGCGGGCAGCAGCGCGAGCCCCGCCAGCACCTGCTGCACGAGCACCGCGAGCACGCCCGCCGACAGGTAGCCGCTCGCGTGCCCGTGGGTCAGCGCGCCGGTCGCCGCGGCCAGCCCGAACACCTCGCGCACGTCGTCCGACCACAGCGCCACCGGTGCGGCGCGCATGACGGCGCCGCAGCCCTTGGAGTCGTTGATCGGGTCGTCGACCGTGCCCAGCACCCGCGAGCGCAGCGCGGTCAGGCACGTGTTGCCCGGCGCGCGCACCTCGTGCAGCCCGCGCACGCCCAACAGCCAACCGTCCTCGGGCACCTCCGGGCCGCCCTGGGTGCGCAGCCACCGCCCGTAGGCCGCCCGCACCTCGTGCACCGGGTCGCTGCCCCGCCGCCGCGCCAGGACCAGCCCCTCCAGCGTGAACAGGGTCATCTGGGTGTCGTCGGTGATCGCGCCGAGCCTGCCGTAGGCGGGCGCGTAGTCGGTGAGGCCGGACGGGCCGAACCGGTCCCGGACGCGGTCGATCCGGTCGAACTCGATCGAGCCGCCGAGCGCGTCGCCGACGGCGCCGGCGAGGAGGCTGCCGCGGAAAGAGCTGCTCAGGAGTGAGGTCACGCCGCAGAAGTTATCGTGCCGGCGTGAGTACTTCGGTAGATCGATGTTCCCCCCGCACCCGCGAGTGGGTGTGCGAGGCCGTCCGCATCATCGAGGCGGACGCCAACCGCAGCGCCGACACCCACCTGCTGCGCTTCCCCCTGCCCCCGGAGTGGGGGATCGACCTGTACCTGAAGGACGAGTCGACCCACCCCACGGGCTCGCTCAAGCACCGCCTCGCGCGGTCGCTGTTCCTCTACGCCATCTGCAACGGCTGGGTCGTCGGCGGCACGCCCGTGATCGAGGCGTCGTCCGGCTCCACGGCGGTGTCCGAGGCGTACTTCGCGGGACTGCTCGGCCTGCCGTTCATCGCCGTCATGCCCCGCTCGACCAGCCCGGAGAAGATCGCGCTGATCGAGCGGCAGGGCGGCCGGTGCCACTTCGTGGACGAGCCGAGCGCGATCTACGACGAGTCCCGCCGGCTCGCGACCGAGCTGGGCGGGCACTTCATGGACCAGTTCACGCACGCCGAGCGGGCCACCGACTGGCGGGGCAACAACAACATCGCCGAGTCGGTGTTCCAGCAGATGGAGCTGGAGGCCGCGCCCGAGCCCGAGTGGGTCGTGGTCGGCGCGGGCACCGGCGGCACGAGCGCCACCATCGGCCGCTACGTCCACTACCGGAAGCTGCGGACGCGGCTCGCCGTCGTGGACCCCGAGCACTCGGTGTTCTTCGACGCGTGGCGCGACGGCGACCCCTCGCTGACCTCGGCGCGGGGCTCGCGGATCGAGGGCATCGGCCGGCCGCGCGTCGAGCCGTCGTTCATCGGGCAGGTCATCGACCGCATGGTGAAGGTGCCCGACGCGGCGTCGATCGCGACGATCCGGCGCGTCGAGGACGTCCTCGGGCGGCGCGTCGGCGGCTCGACCGGCACCAACCTGTGGGGCGCGTTCCAGCTGGTCGCGGAGATGCGCATGTCCCGGCAGCGGGGCAGCGTGGTGACCCTGCTGTGCGACGGCGGCGAGCGGTACGCGAACACGTACTACTCGGACGAGTGGGTCGCGGCGCAGGGCATGGACCTCGCCCCGCACCTGAAGACGCTCGACGAGTTCCTGACCACGGGCGCCTGGACGACCTGACGCGCCCGTTTGCTCGTGCACGTTTGTGGGAGCGGGGTGGAACGCGCGGCGGGTGCCGCGCGTCGCAGCGGGATCGGCGGCGTGTGTCGGAGAGGGGCGAGCGGTGGGCGCTTGGCGGACAGCGGACGTGCTGACGGCCGAGGACGTGCTGACGAGGTCGGTCGCCGACGCCGACCGGGCGATCCGGGAGGCGGCGAAGCTGCGCTACCCGCAGCGCGAGCCGTCCGCGGACGACGTGCGGCGGGTGATGCAGTACGCCAAGTCGAACGAGGCGTCACCCGAGCTGCGGGCGCTCCAGCGGCGCATCGCCGGCGGCTACCTGAGCTGGCGGCAGGTGCTGCTGGGCGAGGCCGCCGACGACCGGGGCGTGAAGGCGGCCCTGGAGGCGGACCGGGCCGCCCTCTCCGCCCTGTGCCGGGGCGAGGAGCCGCGCGTCGTCGCCCCCGAGCCCGCGCCCCGCGACGACGACGAGCCGCTGTCGTTCACCGAGGACGCCTGGTAGCCGGTCGGCCCGTCAGCCGAGGACGAGCGCCGCGGGCACCGCGATGCCCCACACGAGCATCGCCAGGCCCGTGTCGCGCAGCACCGGGACCAGGTCGCGGCCCGTCGCGCCCTTGAGGACGCGGCGGGCGCCCAGCAGGGCGAGGGGCAGGGCGAGGAAGCCCACCAGGGACAGCGGGACGCGCAGGCCGATCGCCAGGGTGATGACGAACGGGATCGTCACCAGCGCCAGGTAGAGGATGCGCGAGTCCCGGTCGCCGAGGGTCGTCGACAGCGTCCGCTTGCCCGCCCGCAGGTCCGTGGGGATGTCGCGCAGGCTGTTGGCGACCATCACGCCGGTGGAGAACGCGCCCATCGCGACCGCGCCGCCGATGCCGATGCCGGTGACCTCGCCGGTCTGCACGTACAGCGTGCCGAGCACCGCCGCCGGGCCGAAGAACAGGAAGACGGCCAGCTCGCCCAGGCCCGAGTACCCGTACGGCTTGCGCCCGCCGGTGTAGAACCACGCGGCGGCGATGCACACCGCGCCGAACGCGATCATCCACCAGCGGCCGGACAGCGCGACCAGCACGAGGCCCACGACGGCGGCGAGGCCCAGCGCCGCGAACGCCGCCGCGCGCACCGCCCCCGGGTCGGCCGCGCCCGAGCCGACCAGGCGGAACGGGCCGACGCGGTCGGCGTCCGTGCCCCGGATGCCGTCCGAGTAGTCGTTGGCGTAGTTGACGCCCACCTGGAGCGCCACCGACACCACCAGCGCCAGCACCGCCAGGGTCGCGTCGAAGCCGTCGACGTGGTGCGCGGCGCCCGCGCCGACCAGGACCGGTGCGATCGAGTTCGGCAGCGTGCGGGGGCGGGTCCCCGAGACCCACTGGGCGACTGTGGCCATGCCGGACATCCTCCGACATGGTGAACGGGGACCCGCTTCCGGGTGGTTCCCGCCGTCAGCAGGCGGTCGCGCCCGAGACGCCCGACACGTAGGCGCGGGCGACGAACTTGCCCGACGCGATCCGGTACCAGAGGTTCGACGTGCCCTGCGTGCCCGTCACGGACTGGCCGGTGACCTGGCACTCGACGCGGACCTGCGCGTAGTTCGCGGCGATGCCCACCTGCGAGGCCGTCGAGGTGGCGCCGCCGCGGACGTTCACCGTGCCGTTCTGGGCCTCGGTGCGGACGAACCCGGCCGGGCCGGACCCGGTCCACTGGTAGGTGACGGTGACCCACGCGTTGTCGGTCAGCTTCAGGCCGTCCCAGAAGGTGCCGTCGGCCAGGTCGATGCCCGCCGGGTTGGCGACCGTGCGGCCGAACTGGTCCTTGCCGCCGTTGTAGCCGTTCTCGTAGGCGGCCTGGGCCTCCGGCCTGCCCTGGGGCAGGTCCTTCCACATCTCGCGGGTGGCCGACGGGTTCCAGTAGTCGTCCTTGGTGTTCCACGGGCCGACGTCCCACACCGGGGCCCACTCGCAGCGGCCGTTCGACGCGCACACCCGCACGCTGTAGGTGCCGGTGCCCTTGGCGCTCAGGCCCCGGCGGGACGGCAGCGCGACGAAGTGGTCGCGCGACACGATCACGTGGCCGTTCGCGGTGGTGCCGCCGACGAGGCCCTCGCGCGTGGCGTACACCCGGTAGGACAGGCCGGCGGCCTCGGCCGCGACGCCGTCGGTCCTCGCGGGCGCGCTGAACGCCCGCAGGTCGAGCCGCCGGACCTCCGGCGTGGCCTTCTCGGCGGTCAGCGCGACGCGCACCTGCACGGTCCCGACGGCCCGCGGCAGGACGGCCGGCGCGTCGGGGCGGGCCTCGACCCACTCGGTCCACCGGTCGCCGCCGAGCGCGCCGCGCACGTCGACCGCCACCTCGGCGCCGGCCGGGACGGTGCTCTCGACGGTCGCGGCCACGGCGTTGGCCGGTGCGCCCAGGTCGTGCGGTTCGAGCAGGAGGAACCCGGTGCGCACGGCGGCCCGCGCGCTGGCGGGCGTCGGCGCGGCCCGGTCGAGGCGTATGGCGCCGTCGTGCGCGCCGACCCCGGTGTCGTCGGCGTCGACGGTGGTCAGGTCGGCTCGCCACTCGGCGTCACCGGCGGCTGCGGCGGGTGCCGCCAGCCCTGCGGTGAGGACGGTGGCGAGGGCGAGCGGGAACAGGTAGCGCCTGGTCATCGCAGCACTCCTCGTCCGGACACGCGGTGCGGTGGGACCGCGGCAGGGCCGCGCGTCACGGCCTGCCGAGCCAATCGCCCGGAAGGGTTACCTGTCAACCAATCGTGAACCGACTTCGCAAGAAAGTCACTCGAAGGAGTTCGCGACCGCCCGGCGATCGACCTTCCCGGGGCCGCGCAGGGGCAGTTCGCGCACGAAGACCACCCGCTTCGGGATCGCGAACCGGCCGACCGCCTCCCCGACCGCCGCGCGCAGCGCCGCCTCGTCCGGTGGGTTCCCGAAATCCTCCGGGACCACCGCGGCCGCCACCACGTGCCCCCATTCGGGGTCGGCGAGCGGCACCGCGCACGCCTCGCGCACCCCCGCCTGCGCGGCGAGCGCCCGCTCCACCCGGAGCGGGGCGATCTTCTCGCCGCCGCTGATGATCACGTCGTCGGCCCGGCCGAGGACCTCCAGCGTGCCGTCGGGCCGGACGCGCCCCAGGTCACCGGTGCGGAACCACTCGCCGAACGGCTCACCGCCCTGGTAGCCGAGCGCCAGCACCGGTCCCCGGACCTCGATCCGGCCGTCGACCAGTCGCACGTGGACGCCGTCGAGCGGCAGCCCGTCGTAGACGCACCCGCCGGACGTCTCGCTCATGCCGTAGGTGGTGACCACGCGGACGCCCAGCCGACGTGCCCGCTCCAGCAGCGCGTGCGGCGTGGCGGCCCCGCCGAGCAGCACGGCGTCGAACTGCCGCAGCGCCGCCAGCCCGGGGCCCTCGGTGGCCACGAGCCGACCCAGCTGGGTCGGGACCAGCGCCGTGTAGCGCCGTCCGGGCGAGGCCAGGACGGCCTGCGCGGCGGTGGCGAACCCGGACGCCCGGAAGCCGCCGGAGAGGTCCGTCACGCCCGGCTCGGTGCCGGCCACGACCGAGCGCACGAGCACCTGGATGCCCGCGATGTGCGTGGTGGGCAGCGCGAGCAGCCACGTGCCCGGCCCGCCGAGCCGCTCGTGCGTCAACCGGGCCGAGGTGACCAACGCCTCGGCGGACAGCAGGACGACCTTGGGCGTCCCGGTGGACCCGGACGTGCCCACCGCCACCGCGGCCCCGGTCTCCCAGCCGCGGAGGGCGGGCAGCGGTCCGCCCTCGGGCTGGGCCACCAGCGGCAGCCCGACGTCGTCCGGGGTGTCGGCGGGGGAGTGCGGGGCGGTCGGGGCCGGGGCGGTGAGGGCAGGGGCGAGCGCGGCCCGGAGTGCCGTGAGGGTGATCATCGGCTCAGTAGTGGTAGGGGTAGTCGGACCAGTCGGGCTCCCGCTTCTCCAGGAAGGCGTCACGGCCCTCCACGGCTTCGTCGGTCATGTAGGCCAGGCGGGTCGTCTCGCCCGCGAAGAGCTGCTGACCCACCAGGCCGTCGTCGATCAGGTTGAACGCGTACTTCAGCATCCGCTGCGCGGTCGGGGACTTGCCGTTGATCTCCGCCGCCCACTCCAGCGCCGTCGCCTCCAGCTCGGCGTGCGGCACCACGGCGTTGACGGCGCCCATCCGGTGCATGTCGTCGGCGCTGTAGGTGCGCCCCAGGAAGAAGATCTCCCGGGCGAACTTCTGGCCGACCTGCCGTGCCAGGTACGCCGAGCCGTAGCCGCCGTCGAAGCTGCCCACGTCCGCGTCCGTCTGCTTGAACTTCGCCTGCTCGGCGCTCGCCAGCGTGAGGTCGCACACCACGTGCAGGCTGTGCCCGCCACCGGCCGCCCACCCCGGCACGACCGCGATCACGACCTTCGGCATGAACCGGATCAGGCGCTGGCACTCCAGGATGTGCAGCCGGCCCGCCCGCGCCGGGTCGACGGTGTCGGCCGTCTCACCCGAGGCGTACTGGTAGCCGCTGCGCCCGCGGATGCGCTGGTCGCCGCCCGAGCAGAACGCCCACCCGCCGTCACGGGGGGACGGCCCGTTGCCGGTCAGCAGCACGCAGCCGACGTCCGAGCTCATCCGCGCGTGGTCCAGCGCGCGGTACAGCTCGTCGACCGTGTGCGGGCGGAACGCGTTGCGCACCTCCGGCCGGTTGAACGCGATGCGCACCGTGCCCTGGTCGACCGCGCGGTGGTAGGTGATGTCGGTGAAGTCGAAGCCCTCGACCCGCTTCCAGCGGGTGGGGTCGAACAGCTCGGAAACGTCCTGATCTGCCACGCCAGGGACAATAAGCCCGAGCCGGAGCTGAGAACGGGACCGCCCTGCGGCGTGGACGGGTGGCGGGGAGCGCCTGGTAGCGGGTCATGTCCCCAGTATTCGAACGTCTGTTCGACTCGGCAAGGGGGGTCACCCCATCGTGCACTGGGGGACAATGTCCAGGTGAACCCGTCCACCGCGCAGGCCAGGGTGCTCGTCGACGAGCTGATCCGCAACGACGTCCGGCACGTCGTGCTGAGCCCCGGATCGCGCAACGCACCGCTGTCGTTCGCCCTCCACGAGGCGGCGGTGGCCGGGCGGATCACCCTCCACGTGCGCGTCGACGAGCGCACGGCCGGCTTCCTCGCCCTGGGCCTGGCCCGCGGCGACGGTCGCCCGGTGGCCGTGACCTGCACCTCCGGCACGGCGGTGGCCAACCTGCACCCGGCGGTGCTGGAGGCGCGGCACGCGAACGTCCCCGTCATCGCGCTCACCGCCGACCGCCCGGTCGAGCTGTACCGCACGGGCGCCAGCCAGACCGTGGACCAGCAGCGGGTGTTCGGCCTGGACACCCTCCAGTTCCCCGTCGCCGAGCGCCGCACCGGCCAGAACGGCCTCTGGCGCTCCCTGGTCTGCCGCGTCGTCGCCACGGCCCGCGAGCAGGGCCCGGTGCACCTCAACGTGCCGTTCCGCGACCCGCTGGTGCCCGACGGCGACGACGACTGGCCCGAGGACCTCGACGGCCGCCCGTTCGACGTCCCGTGGACCCGCGTCGCCGAGCGCGCCACCACCTCCCTGCACAGCGCCGACCACCTCGGCCCGCGCACCCTCGTGGTCGTCGGCGACACCGACCTCGACATCACCGACCTCGCCGAGCGCGCGGGCTGGCCGGTCGTCGCCGAACCCACCGAGAGCACCGGCCTCGCCCTGCGCCACGGCTCGCTGCTGCTCAACTCCGACCTCCCCGCGCACCTGGAGCCGCAGGCCCTGGTCGTGGTGGGCCGCCCCACCCTGACCAGGGGTGTGCTGAAGCTCATCGCCCGCACCCCCGTCGTGCACGTGCTCAGCCGCGACCTCGACTGGCCGGACCCCCAGTTCACCGCCACGCACACCTCGACCGGCCTGGTGCTGGGCGAGCACGAGGTGGACCACGACTGGCTCACCTCGTGGCAGCACGCCGACAAGGCGGTGTCCGACGTGGTGGACGACCTGCTCGCGGGGCAGCCGTGGCCGACCGGCCTGCACGTGGCCCGCGACGTGGTGGCGGCGCTGCCGGCGGGCGCGAACCTGTTCCTCGGCTCGTCGAACCCGGTCCGCGACGTCGACCTGGTCGCCGCGCCCCGCCCGGACGTGACCACGTTCGCCAACCGCGGCGTGGCGGGCATCGACGGCAGCGTCTCCACGGCCGCCGGCCTCGCGCTGACCGCCGGCCCGACGGTCGCGCTGATCGGCGACCTGACGTTCCTGCACGACGCCAACGGCCTGCTCATCGGCCCCGGCGAGCCCCGGCCGGACCTGACCGTCGTGGTGCTCAACGACGACGGCGGCGGCATCTTCGCGCTGCTGGAGCAGGGCGCGCCGGAGCACGCGACGACGTTCGAGCGGGTCTTCGGCACGCCCCACGGCGTCGACCTCGCGGCCCTGTGCGCGGCGCACCACGTGCCCCACGTGCGGGCGCTGGACGCCGACCACCTGCGGCGCGAACTGGGCCGTCCGGACGGGATCAAAGTCGTCGAAATCCGTGCGGAGCGGAAGGGGTTGCGCACTTTGCACGCGCGGTTGAAGGCCGCCGTGTCAACGGCGTTCCACTAGCCGGACCCTACGTACGGGGGTATGCCGCCCCCCACGCCGGGGATAGCTTGCCGGGCATGTCCCTGAGAGCGAAGCTGACCCTCGGTACCGCCACCGCGGCGTCCCTGCTGCTGCTCGCCGGCACGGCGACGGCGGCGCAACCGGGAGCACCGGGGATCGGCGACCCGTACTACCCGAATGCGGGCAACGGCGGGTACGACGTTTCCCACTACGACATCAGGCTCAACTACCAGCCGGCGAACGACAACCTTTCCGGCACCACGACGATCCTGGCCAGGACCACCCAGGACCTCACCCGGTTCAACCTGGACTTCCTGCTGAAGGCGAGTTCGGTCCGGATCAACAACAAGGTCGCGCGGTTCACGCAGGCGGGCGGCGAACTCGTGGTCGACCCGCGCGCCACCCTGCGCGCGGGCACCGCCCTGACGATCGTGGTCACCTACTCCGACGTGCCGTCGAGCCACGCGGTGGACGGCTACACGTCGTGGAAGCGGACCCCGGACGGCGCGCTCGCGATCGACCAGCCGGACATCGCGCCGTGGTGGTTCCCGAGCAACAACCACCCGACCGACAAGGCCACGTTCGACGTGTCGGTGGCCGTGCCGAGCGGTGTCGAGGTCATCTCCAACGGCACGTTCGGCGGCACGACCCAGCAGATCAACGGCTGGACCCGCTGGCGCTACCGCAGCGCCCAGCCGCAGGCCACCTACCTGGCGTTCGTGGCGATCGGGCAGTTCGAGATCCGCCAGTCCACCGACGCCGCCGGCCGCCCGGTCCTCAACGCCTACTCGGAGCGCCTGGGCGCGGACTACAGCGCGTCGGTGGCGTCGATCGAGCGCACGCCCGAGGTGACCGAGTTCCTGGAGGAGTCCTTCGGGCCCTACCCGTTCGAGGCGCAGGGCGGCGTGGCGACGCCGGGCATCGGCTTCGCGCTGGAGAACCAGACCCGCTCGACCTACGACGCCGCGTTCTTCCGGCGCGGCTCGAACACCTACGTCGTCGCGCACGAGGTCGCGCACCAGTGGTTCGGCGACTCGGTGTCGGTGCGGCGCTGGCGGGACATCTGGCTGAACGAGGGCTTCGCCAGCTACGCCGAGTTCCTGTGGTCGGAGCACGTCGGCGAGGGCACGGCCCAGGAGAACGCCGACTACCTCTACTCCCTGTACCCGGCCGACGACCCGTTCTGGACGGTGCTGCCGGGCGACCCGGGCGCGGCGAACCAGTTCGACGGGGCCGTGTACGACCGGGGCGCGATGGCCGTGCACGCGCTGCGCGCCGAGATCGGCGACGAGGCGTTCTTCGGGCTGCTGAAGGAGTGGCTCGCCGAGCACCGCAACGGCGACGCGTCGATCGAGGACTTCGTCGCGCTCGCCGAGCAGGTGTCCGGCCGGCAGCTCGACGAGCTGTTCCGGATCTGGCTGTTCACCCCGGAGAAGCCGGCCGCCGCGCCGGGCTCGGCCGGTGGCGCGCAGGCCAGGACCGCTGTCGCCCCGGCGGAGCCGAAGTCGTACCGGAAGATCCGCGAGACGCGCGAGCTGCTCGCCGCCCACGACCACTGAACGTAGAACTCTCGGGTCCTGGGCGTTGGACTCTCGGGGCCGGCCCGGGTGGGCCGGCCCCGAGGGGGCGTCAGGAGGTCTCGCCCAGGCCGTTCACGACCTTGGTGGTGATCGCGGAGTAGCCGGTCACCGTGCCGGCGGGAATCCACGAGCCGGCCGCCTCGGCCGCCTCGGTCCGCTCACCGATGAAGTCGCCGGTGGCCGGGTCCACGATCAGCTCGCGGTGCTCCGTCCCGGTCTCGATGGTGACGGCCACGCCGGTGCGGCCGTCCAGGTTGGCGTTGCCGTCGGTCACGGTCACGCCGTCGAGCGTCGCCAGCGCCCGGTACAGCGCGGAGCGCAGGTCGGCGGGCACCAGGCCGGTGCGCAGCAGCTCCGGCCGAGTGGCTAGTTCCAGCTCGGCTGCCACTCGACTCCGGTCGGCCGTCGACCCCCGGTGCTCATGTACTCGTGGGCGGCCCGGCGTGCCTCGCCGAGCGGGATTTCCGAGTTCACCGGAAATTCCGTGTCCGACCCCGTGAAGTAGAGGGGCGGTTGCTCTGCCGTGTCCGAACCTTTGCTGATACAGGCGTCAGGGGCGTCGGACCCGGCGTAGCAGAGGACTCCCCGGCCGGTTCGGGCGTCCAGTCCCACGTCGAGAATCGCGTGTCCGGGGTCGCCGTGGATGAGCAGTTGGACGGTGATGGGTGCGTTCCAGTCGACGACGGTGTCCAGCACGGCATCCAGTTCGGCCGGGGTGTTGACGACCGTGGGCCCGGTGGCTTTCCGGTCGTACCAGGCATCTAGCGCCACCACGGACGGGCACCTCCTGTGTATCGCTTGCGGACGTGCTCACCTTGTTCGTCCGTGCCGTACACGGTGAGCGGCGCTCCTTCCGGGAGCAGGGCCGGCACGAGGGTGTCACACCCGAACGGACCGATGCGCGGCTCGTTGTTTATCAAGATCGTGGCGTGTCGGATTCCTTCGCGAACCATGCGCGTGGCCAGCTTGATCTCCACGTCCCCGGTCTTGGCCGACTTTCGCGGCATCCCCATGTCGCGTAGTCGCGCGTCGGCTTCACCGGCATCGTCGTCGCGGCCGCTGACGACCGGTTGAGCTGTGCCATCCGCGCCGATCCAGTAACCGCGCGTCTTCCGGCCTGTTCCAGCCACCACGGGCGGCGGCAGTTCACGCCGTAGTTGCTCTACGCGCTCGGTCGGGATGTCGAACGGGCCATCGGGTTCGGCTTGGCGGGCTGGAGCCTGTTGCGGTGACTGTGCCGTGGGTGGCTGCCTCGGACGCCGAGTCGCTGGTCCTGGGTTCCGGGAGCCCTCGACTGTCAGGTGGTCCGGGTAGCTCTCGGCGTCTTTCACGGCCTCGTTGAGCAGCGGCCACAGGTATCCCTTGCAGCCGTCCTTCACCGCCAGGAACGACGCCGGCATCGGGTCCACGTCTGGATCGGTGGAACCCTCCAGCGCCCGTGCCAACCCGTCGTGGGCTTCCCCGGCCAGGTCTTCCGCCCGTTCGAGCGCGGACCGCGCCTGCCTGCCCTTCTCGCACGCTGCCCTGACTCGCGCGGCCACCTCTCGGATCGACGCCACCCCCGTCCCCCTCCCGGGTGTGAGCGGGACGCGGGAACCGGAGGTCACGTCCGGCCCCTTCCGGTCTCATCCGGCCGCTGTGGATCGCGTCGACCGGCAGCGGGCCGACAACTCCTGAGACGCCGCTACTGCCCGCGCAGGCTCCGCAGCGCTTCCCCGCCGACGCGCAGCAGGTTCGCCAAGCCCTGCTCGGTCAGCGCCATCTCCAGTGCGGACGACCCCGCGCCGCCGAACCGGAACTGCGCCTCACCGTCGGCGACCTCGCAGGTGATGGGGCATTCGTCGGACACGGAAACCCAGGTCTCGGCACTGGTTCCCTCTGCGCTGATCATGTCGAGGACGATAAGGCGCAACTTCTGTTTTGCGCAGTCCCTCGGTCGGGTAGACCATCCGGCTCTGGTCGTGACGCGCCGTCCCAGCACACTGGAAGCCCGCGAACCACCCGGAGGCTTCGACCATGCGTGCTCGGCAGACCCTGGAGCGGCGACAGCTCGGCCTGTCGCTCAAGCGCCACCGGAGCCTGAAGGGCGCCTCGCAGGCCGAGGTGGGCGCGGCCATCGGCCGCAGCGACTCGCGGATCAGCAAGGTCGAGGACGGCACCGCGACGCTCGACGCCGACGAACTGGGGCGAGTGCTCGACTTCCTCGACGTGCCGGCCGACGAGCGCTCGACGGTCCTCGAACTCGGCGCCCGCGCCCGGAGGCGGCTGCCGCGCGGTGCCGCAGCCGCCCAGCCGTACACCGACACGCTCCCGGGCTCGTTCCAGCGGCTCGCGGACCTGGAGGCGGACGCCGTCGCGATCCACTGCTACGAACCGGGGCTGGTGCCGGGCCTCCTGCAGGCGCCCGGGTACACCCGCTCGGTGGTCTCCTCGTGCGACGGCGTGTTCTGGGAGTCGTCGGAGGTCGAGGTCGAGAACCGCTGCCTGTTCCGCCGACAGCGGCAGCGGACGACCCTGGGGGCGAGCGAACCCAAGAGGTTCGAATTCGTCTTCACCGAGGACGCGCTTGCCGGTGCCGATCGCGAGGTGCTGCGCGAACAACTCGAACACCTGCTCAAGCTCGTGGAGCAGCGCCCGGACATCACCGTGCAGGTGCTGCGACCGGGCGACATCCGCAACCCCGCGCCGAACGGCGGGGTGACCGTGCTGGACTTCGGGGGCACCGCGCCCAGCGTCGCCTTCACCCCGACCGTCTACGGGCCGTCGACCTACTTCGACGACGAAGCCGACGCGGCCGCGCTGCTGCGTGCCTTCCGAGCGGTCCAAGGGCTCGCCCGGGACCACGCGGCCTCCGTCGACCTCATCCGGCGAACACTGGAGGAACTGTGACCGAGCGCGACACCGGCTGGTTCACGAGCAGCCGCAGCAACGGCGGCGGCGACCAGTGCGTGGAGTGCCGCCTCCTCGCCGACCGCGTCGGCGTCCGCGACTCCAAGAACCCCGGTGGCGGGGCGCTCTGGGTGGGCACGGCGGCCTGGGAGGCGTTCCTCCGGCGGAACCGGTAGCCGGCGACCCGGTCAGCGGCCTTCGAGGGCCTCGCGGAACGGCAGCATCTTGGCGTGCGCCTCCCGCACCTCGCTGTCCGGGTCCGACTCGGCGACCAGCCCGCAGCCGGCGAACAGGCGGGCCGTGCGGCCGTCCACCCGCGCGCACCGCAGCGCGATGCCCAGCTCGCCGTTGCCCCGGCCGTCGACCCAGCCCACGGGACCCGCGTAGCGGCCCCGGTCCAGGCCCTCCAGCTCCTCGATCACCCGGAGCGCGTCGGCCCGGGGCGTGCCGCCGACCGCGGCCGTCGGGTGCAGGGCCTCGCCGAGCGAGAGCAGCGACGGCGTGCCGCTCAGCTCGCCGATCACGTCGCTGGACAGGTGCGAGACGTTCGGCAGCCGCAGCACGGAGGGACCGTCCACGGACATCGTCGCGCAGAACGGCCGCAGCGTGTCGACCAGCGACGCCACCGCGTACTCGTGCTCCTCGCGGTTCTTGCCCGAGGACAGCAGCGCGGCGGCCAGCTCGTCGTCGGACATCCCGTCGTGCGGCCACGTGGTGCCCGCCAGCACGCGCGAGTCGACCACGGACCCGGTGCGGCGCAGCAGCAGCTCGGGGGTCGCGCCGACCAGGCCGTCCACCGCGTACACCCAGCACTCGGGGTACCGCCCGGCCAGGCCCGCCAGCACGAACCGGTGGTCGATCGGCTCGTCCGCCACCGCCAGCAGGTCGTGCGCCAGCACCACCTTGTCCAGCTCGCCCGCCCGCATCCGCGTCACGGCGGCGCGCACGGCCTCGCGGTACCCGGTCGCGGACAGCTCGCCGTCGGCGTAGCGCACCCCCGTCGGCCGCCGCACGGGCCGCACGGCGCGGTGCCCCGGCTCGCCGATCGTCGTGGTCCAGGTGTGCCCGCCGCGCCGGCCGACGACGACCTCGGGCACCACGAGCACCGAGTGGCCGGGTCGGTCGGAGAACGCCATGCTCGCGAACGCCACGGGACCGCTGCCGGGCACACCCAGCTCGTCGTCCACGTCCAGCGCCGCGGTGAACTCGCGCCACCAGCGGTCGGCGGCGGCGAACCGGTCCGGGCCCGACGCCTCGAAGCGCGCCGCCTCGCCCCAGCCGACCAGGCCCTCGCCGTCGCGGACCCAGCTCAGCGCGCCGGTCGGCGAGGGCAGCCTGCCCAGGAGGTCGTCACCGGGCGTGTGCGCGGTGTGCACGCGCAGCCGCTGTCGTGTTCGCTGAGCAGGAGCCGATGTCACACCAACGAGGGTATGGAGTCACCCCTGAGATGCGGTGCGCACACCGCCCTAGACTCCTCAGGTGTGGTGGACGACGCAGTGCGGACGGGCGTTCGCCCGAAGGTCAAGCTCCTGGTCGTCCGGGCACTGCTGGTGCTCGGCTCGGTCGTGACGCTGATCGGGGTGATCCTGCTCGCGGCGTGCTGGCGCGACGACCTGATGATCGAGGAGCGGCTGGGCAAGGCCACCGCCGAGGTGGTCTCCGTCTCCTTCCAGCGCACGGTCGTGCGCTTCGCGACCCCGGACGGCGCGGTGCACAGCCCGTCGCAGGGCCTGCTCTACCCCGACGGCCTGGAGCCGGGCCAGCTGGTGCGCATCGAGTACGACACGGCCGACCCCGAGGTGGCCCGGGTCGCGGGCCGCACCGCCGTGCTCGCCCTGCTGCCCGTCGGCACGTTCCTGCTCGCCGTGTGGGCGGTGCTGTTGCCGCTGGTCTGGTGGGTGCGCCGGCGTTTGTGACAGTTCTCCTCAAAAACCGCGTTCAGGTGTAACATCGCCTCCATGGACCTGGAGGCGGAGTTCGAGCGCACCGTCGCGGCCGGTCAGCGCGTCGAACCACGCGACTGGATGCCCGACGGCTACCGCAAGACGCTGATCCGGCAGATCGCGCAGCACGCGCACTCCGAGATCATCGGCATGCAGCCGGAGGGGAACTGGATCAGCCGCGCGCCCTCGCTGCGCCGCAAGGCGATCCTGCTGGCCAAGGTCCAGGACGAGGCCGGGCACGGCCTCTACCTGTACGCGGCGACCGAGACGCTCGGCGCGGACCGCGGCGACCTGACCGAGAAGCTGGTCTCGGGCCGGCAGAAGTACTCCTCGATCTTCAACTACCCGACGCTGTCCTACGCCGACGTCGGCGTGATCGGGTGGCTCGTGGACGGCGCCGCCATCTGCAACCAGGTGCCGCTGTGCCGCACCTCGTACGGGCCGTACGCGCGGGCGATGATCCGCATCTGCAAGGAGGAGTCCTTCCACCAGCGGCAGGGCTACGAGCTGCTGATGACGATGATGCGCGGCACCGACGCGCAGCGCGCCATGGTCCAGGAGTCGGTCGACCGGTTCTGGTGGCCGTCGCTGATGATGTTCGGCCCGCCGGACGCGGAGAGCGCCAACACCGAGCGGTCGATGGCGTGGCGGATCAAGCGCAACACCAACGACGAGCTGCGGCAGAAGTTCGTCGACATGACCGTGCCGCAGGCCGAGAAGCTCGGCGTGACGCTGCCCGACCCCGAGCTGAAGTGGAACCCCGAGCGCGGCCACCACGACTTCGGCCAGCCCGACTGGGACGAGTTCTGGCAGGTCGTCGGCGGCAACGGACCGGCGAACAAGCAGCGCGTCGAGCACCGGCGACGGGCGCACGAGGACGGCGAGTGGGTGCGCGCGGCGGCCGAGGCCCACGCGGCCAAGAGGGCTGTCCGGGAGGACGTGGCATGAGCAGCTCGTCGTGGCCGCTGTGGGAGGTGTTCGTCCGCGGCAAGCGCGGGCTGAACCACGTGCACGTGGGCTCGCTGCACGCGCCGGACGCCGAGATGGCCGTCCGCAACGCGCGCGACGTCTACACCCGCCGCAACGAGGGCGTGTCCATCTGGGTGGTGCCCGCGGCGGCGATCACCGCGTCGTCGCCGGACGAGAAGGACCCGTTCTTCGAGCCCAGCGGCGACAAGGTGTACCGGCACCCGACGTTCTACGAGATCCCCGAGGACGTGCCGCACCTATGAGCTTCGACAACGCTTACGAGTCCCTGCTGGGCGAGGACGACGCGCACTGGGCGTTCGGCACCGGGTTCTCCGAGGCGCTGGCCGGCGTGGACCGCGAGGTGCCCGGGGGCGTCGACCGGGCCGACCTGGCCGCGTACTGCCTGATGCTCGGCGACGACGCCCTCGTGCTGTCCCAGCGGCTGGCCGAGTGGACCTCGCGCGCGCCGGAGCTGGAGGAGGACGTCGCCCTCGCCAACATCGCCCTCGACCTGCTCGGCCAGGCCCGGCTGCTGCTCACCCGGGCCGGCGAGGTCGAGGGCGCGGGGCGGGACGAGGACGCGCTGGCGTTCCTGCGCGACGAGCGGGACTTCCGCAACGTGCACCTGGCCGAGATCGAGTGCGGCCCGGTCGCCGGCGGCGACTTCGCGACCACGATCGCGCGGCTGCTGGTGTTCTCCTCGTGGAAGGTCGCGTCGTACTCGCGGCTGCGGGGGAGCGCGGACCCGGTGCTGGCGGCCGTCGCCGAGAAGGGCCTGAAGGAACTGGCCTACCACCGCGACCACGCCGCGCAGTGGACCGTGCGGCTCGGCGACGGGACCGACGAGTCCCACCGGCGGATGCGGGCCGGCCTGGAGCGGGTGTGGCCGTTCGTCGACGAGCTGTTCGCGCCGCACGCCGTGGAGCTGCGGCTGCCGGGGGTCGCGGTCGACCCGTCCGAGCTGCGGGCCGAGGTGGACGGGGTGCTGGACGCCGTCCTGCCGGCGGCCGGGCTGGAACGGCCGGCGGACGTGCCCGCGGCGCGGGTGAACGGGCGGGCCGGGCGCGACGGCGTGCACACCGAGGCCATGGGCTACCTGCTGGCCGAGATGCAGCACCTGCACCGGTCGCTGCCCGGCGCGGTCTGGTGATCGCGGTGACCACCGCGTACGACGTGGCGGCGCAGGTGCGCGACCCCGAGCTGCCGGTGCTGACGCTGGCCGACCTGGGCGTGCTGCGGGACGTGACCGAGGCGCCGGGCGGCCGGGTCTCGGTGACCATCACCCCCACCTACTCGGGGTGCCCCGCGCTCGACGAGATGGGTGCCGACCTGCGGCGTTCGCTGCTGGCGGCCGGGTACTCGGCGGTGGAGGTGCGGACCTCGCTGTCGCCCGCGTGGACCACCGACTGGATCAGCGAGGACGGGCTGCGCAAGCTGCGGGAGGCGGGCATCGCGCCGCCGTCCCGGCTGGGGCCGAAGGTCGCCGGACCGGTGCCGCTCAACCTGGTGCCGCCGTCCGCCCGCGTGGCGTGCCCGCGCTGCGGGTCGTTCCGCACGTCCGAGCTGTCCCGGTTCGGGTCCACGGCGTGCAAGGCGCTGCGGCGGTGCCTGGACTGCGCCGAGCCGTTCGAGCACGTGAAGGAGATCTGAGTGGCGCGGCCGGAGTTCCACAAGCTGACCGTGGCCTCGGTCGAGCGGCTCTGCTCGGACGCGGTGGCCGTGACGTTCGACGTGCCGGCCCCGCTGGCCGACCTGTTCGCGTTCCGCGCGGGCCAGTTCGTGACGCTGCGCAACGGCGACGAGCGCCGGTCGTACTCGATCTGCGCGGCCGTCGGGGCGCCGCTGCGCATCGGTGTGCGGCGGGTCGACGGCGGGCTCTTCTCGACGCTGCTGGTGGACCGCGTGCAGCCCGGTGACGTGCTGGAGGTGCTGCCGCCCGCCGGGAACTTCACCCCCGAGGACGTCATCCCCGGGGACTCCGCGGGCGCCCACCACGGCCTGGTCGTCGCCGGCTCGGGCATCACGCCCGCGCTGTCGATCGCCGCGTCCGTGCTGGCGGCCGGGGCGCGCGTGACGCTGCTGTACGGCAACCGGCGGGCCGACACGGTCATGTTCGGCGACGAGCTGGCCGACCTGAAGGACCGGTACCCGGCCCGGTTCCAGCTGGTGCACGTGCTGTCGCGGGAACCGAGGGACGTCGAGCTGTTCTCCGGCCGGCTGGACGCGGCGAAGCTGCGGGCGCTGTTCGGGACCGTCGTGCCGTGGGCCGACGTGGACGACTGGTGGCTGTGCGGGCCGTACGGGCTGGTGGCGGACGCGCGGTCGGTGCTGTCCTCGCTGGGCGTCCCGGACGGGCGCGTGCACCACGAGCTGTTCTACGTGGACGAGCCGCCACCGCCGCCGCTGCGCGCCGACGACGCCGCCGTGCGGGCCGCCGCGACGTGCACCGTCGTGCTGGACGGCCGGTCGACCGACGTGCCGCTGCCCGCCGGCGTCCCGATCCTCGACGCGGCCCAGCGGGTGCGCTCCGACCTGCCGTTCGCCTGCAAGGGCGGCGTGTGCGGGACGTGCCGGGCGCTGGTCGTGTCGGGCGAGGTGGAGATGCGCCGGAACTACGCCCTGGAACCGCGCGAGGTCGAGGCGGGATTCGTGCTCACCTGCCAGTCCGAGGCGCGGACCACGTCGATCACGGTCGATTTCGACGCCTGATCTGGCACATTGGTGCACATGGGACGGTCGGCGCTGTGGGGTCTGCTCATCGGCACGGTGCTGATGACCGCCCTGTTCATGTTCGGCATCGCCCTCCCGACGTCCGACGTCGACTCCGGCGTGAACGTCGCGGCGAGCCTCATCGCCTCGGGGATGATGGGCGTGGTGATGGGCGGCGTGCCGGGCACGCTGATCGGCCTGGTCGTCGGCGCGGTCCGCCGCCCGCGGCAAGCGCTCCCGCCGCCGCGGCCCCGGCAGCTCCCGCCGCCCCCGCCCCCGCCGCCGAACGACCGCTGGTCGGCGATGGTGGCGAGGTGCGAGCTGTCGGTCAGCCGGGTGCGCGCCGCCGTGAACACCATCCCGCCCTCCCCGGCCCGCCAGTGGTTCGAGCGGATCGCCGCCCAGTTCGACGCGGAACTCGCCGCCGTCCGCCGCATGGCCCACCTGGGCCGCGCGCTGGACGGCGGCCAGGACCACCCGGTGGCCCGACGCCTCGCGGCCGCCGTCCGCGACTTCACCGCGTTCGAGGACGAGGTGGGCCGCGTGGCACTGCGGATGTTCGACCAGCCGTCCCTCGAAGAGGCCCGCGTGCACCTCGAAGTGCTGGAGCAACAGCTGCCGCACCTCGGGAATGGTTAGACCGATCGCACGTGGCCACTGGTCCGTTGGAACCGCCGGATCATGTGGCACGCATTCCTCGACGGGTCCCGCCGCGGCCCGACCTGCCTGGTCGCGGTCGTCATCGCCCTCCCGCGCGACCTCGACCGCATCCGGACCGCCCTCCGCGCGAAGGTGGAACCCGGCCGGCGCCGCCTGCACTTCAAGGAAGGAGAGCGACGCGAGCACCCGAACGACCAGGTGGCCCGCCAGGCGTGCCTCATGGCGGCCGGACGGCACGTGCTCGACATCAGCGCGGCGCGACCGGTCCTGGAGAGCTGCGCCCACCAGGACGTCCTCGACCGGCGCACCTTGGCCGTGCTGAAGAAGAAGATCTTCCACCTCGACCACGAGCACTTCCGCCCGCACGAGGACCCGATGCTGTGGGCGAGCGACGCGATCGCCTGGTGCTACGGCGCGGGTGGCGAGTGGCGGCGTCGGGTGGCCTGCCTGCTGGAGGGCGTGCAGCGGGCGAACATCGCCCCGAACAGCGCGAAACCCGGCAACCGACCGTCCGGACGGTGAACCGGGTTCACTTCCGGGCCCTACTGGGCCCGACGCGACAACCAAGGCAGAGGCGCGCTCTGCGTCAAACGGCCTACCGGGTCATCGACGACCGCCACCACCCCAGGACCTCCTCCGCCACCTCCGGCACGGCGACGAGCAGGCCGTCCACCGGCAGGGACGCGTCCTCGCCCCGCCGGTCCAGCACGACGGCGCCCGACTCGACCGCCAGCGCCACCGCGCCCGCCACGTCCCACTCGTGGTAGCTGTGCAGGACCGCCGCCGCGGCGTGCCCCAGGGCCACCTGCGCCACCGCCAGCGCCTTCGAGCCCAGCACCCGCACGCCGGTGCCCGCGACCGCCGCGCGCGAGATGAACTCGCCCATCCCGGGCCACGGGCCGGTCCTCGTCATCTCCGTGCACACGATCGTGCTGACGGCCTGGTCGCCCAGCCGCACCGGCGTGCCGTTGGCCCTCATCCCGCGCCCCCGCGCGGCGGCGTAGATCTGCGCCCGGTACGGGTCGGCCACCACCCCCACGACCGGGCCCCAGCGGTCCACCAGGGCGAGGCTGTAGGCGCACCACGGCAGACCCGCCACGTAGTTCGCCGTGCCGTCCACCGGGTCCACGACCCACCGGAACGGGAGGTCCGCCGCGACGTCGGTGTCGGCGGCCTCGCAGAACACCGGGATGTCGGGGAACTCCGCCGTGAGCACGCGCCGGGTGTGGCGCTCCAGCGTGCGGTCGGTGTCGGTCACCCAGTCGAACGGCGACGCGTCCTCGTCCGGCCGCGCACCGCGCCCCGCCGTCGCCATGATGACGTCGGACGCGTCGTTGGCCAGGCGACCCGCCACCTCCAGCGCGATCGACACCAGTCCGGGATCGACGGGCTGGGCAGGTCGGGACGACAAGACGGTCATGCCGACCTAGTGTCACCGCAACGGGTGACCGCGGCGCGTACTCCAGGTGAAGCCGGGGCCAACGTCAACCCCGACGCGTGGAGTTCCGCGGGCGTTCGCCGAGGTGTCACGCCGTCGTGTCCTCCGCCGCCCAGGGTGATCGGCGTGCGCGTAGCGATCGTCACCGAGAGCTTCCTGCCCCACGTCAACGGGGTCACCAACTCCGTCCTGCGCGTGCTGGAGCACCTGCGGGCACGCGGTCACCAGGCCCTGGTCGTCGCACCCGGTCCGGGCGACGAGCACCACGACGGCACGCCGGTCGTGCGCGTCCCGGCGGTGGACCTGCCGCGGTTCAGCTCGCTGCCGGTGGGCGTGCCGACGCGCCGGGTGCTGACCGCCCTGCACGACTTCCGCCCGGACGTGGTGCACCTGGCCAGCCCGTTCGTGCTGGGCGCGCGAGGCCTGTCGGCGGCGCGCAGGCTCGGCGTGCCGACGGTCGCGGTCTACCAGACGGACGTCGCCGGGTTCGCCGGCCACTACGGCCTCGGGCTGACGGCGCGCGCCGCGTGGCGGTGGACGCGCCGGCTGCACGCCCAGGCCGACCGCACGCTCGCGCCGTCGAGCTGGGCGGTGGGGGCGTTGGAGGAGCACGGAGTGCCGCGCGTGCACCGGTGGGGGCGGGGCGTGGACGTCGACCTGTTCCACCCGGGCCGCCGCGACGACGCGCTGCGCCGCGAGCTCGCCCCGGACGGGGAGCTGCTGGTCGGGTACGTCGGCCGCCTGTCGCCGGAGAAGCGGGTGGACCGGCTCACGGCCCTGCGGGACCTGCCGGGCGTCCGGCTCGTGGTCGTCGGCGAAGGGCCGGAGGAGGAGCGGCTGCGCCGCGAGCTGCCGGGTGCGGCGTTCCTGGGCTTCCGGGGCGGCACGGAGCTGGCGACCGCGTACGCGAGCCTCGACGTGTTCGCGCACACGGGCCCGCACGAGACGTTCTGCCAGGCCGTGCAGGAGGCGCTGGCCAGCGGCGTGCCGGTGGTGGCGCCGGACGCGGGCGGTCCGCGCGACCTCGTGCGGCCGAACACCGGCTACCTGTTCCGCGACGACGACGGGCTGCGCGCCGCCGTGGAGGACCTGCGCGACCCGTTGCGCCGCCGGCAGTACGGGCAGGCGGCGCGGCGCTGGGTGCGCGGTCGGACGTGGACCGCGGTGTGCGACGAGCTGCTGGCCCACTACGCGGCCGTGCTGGACCTCCCGCAGCGGCGCGCGGCGTGAGGATCGTCCAACTGGCCAACTTCTACGGCCCGCGGTCCGGCGGCCTGCGCACGGCCCTGCACCACCTGGGCGCCGGGTACGCCGCGCACGGCCACGAGGTCGTCCTCGTCGTCCCCGGGCCCGCGCACGCCGACGAACGCCTGGCCGGCGGGGTGCGGCGCGTCACGCTGCCCGCGCCGCGCATCCCCGGCACCGGCGGTTACCGCGCGGTGGACCCGTGGCGGGTGCGCGCCCTCCTCGACCGGGTGGCGCCCGACCGGCTGGAGGTGTCCGACCGGCTCACGCTGCGCGGCATGGGCCGGTGGGCGGCGGAGCGGGGCGTGCCCAGCGCGGTCGTCTCGCACGAGCGGCTGGACCGGCTGCTGGAGCAGTTCCTGGTGCCCGGCGGCCTGGCGCGGCGGGGCGCGGACGCGGCCAACGCCCGGATGGCCGCCTCCTACGACGTGGTGGTGTGCACGACGGAGTTCGCCCGCGAGGAGTTCGACCGGATCGGCGCGCGCAACGTCGTGCGCGTGCCGCTCGGCGTGGACCTGCGCACGTTCACCCCGACCCGGCGCGACCGGTCGCTCAGGGCGGACCTCGCGCGGGGCGCGGACGCGCTGCTCGTGCACTGCGGACGGCTGTCGCCGGAGAAGCACGTCGAGCGCAGCGTCGACACCGCCGCCGAGCTGCACGCCGCCGGTCACCGCGTCCGCCTGGTCATCGCCGGCGACGGCCCGCGCCGGGAGGCGCTGGAACGCCGGGCCGCGGGCCTGCCCGTCACGTTCCTCGGGTTCCTGGGCGACCGCGCGGCCGTCGCGGACCTGCTGGCCACCGCCGACGTGTCCCTCGCGCCAGGGCCGCACGAGACGTTCGGCCTGGCCGCGCTCGAAGCCCTCGCCTCCGGCACGCCGGTGGTGGTCTCGGCCTCGTCGGCGCTGCGGGAGATCGTGCGGCCGGGGTGCGGCGCCGCGGTGGCAGACCACGCGCCGGCGTTCGCGGGGGCGGTGAGCGACCTGCTCGACGACCCGGAGCCGACCCGCCGGAGCGCGGCGCGGGCGCGGGCCGAGGAGTACCCGTGGCAGGTGGCGGTGGACGGGATGCTGGACGCTCTGCGCGTCACCTAGTCTGCTCCCATGTCGCGCGCAGGTCTGGACAAGAACCCCCGCGAGGTCGCCGAGATGTTCGACGGCGTGGCGAAGGGCTACGACCGCACGAACTCCGTCATGACACTGGGGTTCGACCGGCGCTGGCGCGAGTGGAGCAGGCGCGTGCTCGACGCCCGTCCCGGCGAGCGGGTGCTGGACCTCGCGGCGGGCACGGCGGTGTCCACCGTGGAGTACGCGGCCTCGGGCGCGTGGTGCGTGGCGGCGGACTTCTCGGTCGGCATGCTGCTGGGCGGGCGGCACCGGGACGTGCCCAAGGTGGCCGCGGACGCCCTGCACCTGCCGTTCGCGGACGGCGCGTTCGACGCGGTGACGGTCAGCTTCGGCCTGCGCAACTTCAACGACACCGAGGCGGCGCTGCGCGAGATGGCGCGCGTGGTGCGGCCCGGCGGCCGACTGGTGGTGTGCGAGGTGTCGACGCCCACGTTCCGGCCGTTCCGGTACGTCTACATGCGCCACCTGCTCAAGGTCCTGCCGCTCATCGCGAAGTTCGTCTCGTCCAACCCGGACGCCTACAAGTACCTCGCCGAGTCCATGCGCACGTGGCCCGACCAGCGCGCGCTGGGCGAGGTCGTCGCCCGCGCCGGCTGGGAGGACGTGGCCTGGATGAACCTCACCGGCGGCATGGTCGCCCTCCACCGAGCCACCAAACCCGCCTGACCCGCGAGTCGTAATCCCACACCGCGCGAGTCGTCACTTCGCGCCGCGCGAGTCGTACGTTCGGGACCCCTGAGTCCTTCACTCACGAGTGAAGGACTCAGGGTGCGCGAAGTCACGACTCGCGCGGCGCGAAGTGACGACTCGCGCGGCGTGGACTTACGACTCGCGGGGGTCTCAGGGGGAGGTCAGTAGACTCGGGGTGGACTTTGTGAACACGGGCACAAGGAGCGGGGATGACGACTCCCAGCCGCCGCAAGGCAGGCGAGGACGCCGAGGTGATCGTGGTCGGGGCGGGGCCCGCGGGTTCCACCGCGGCCACCTACCTGGCACGGGCCGGCCTGGACGTGGTGCTGCTGGAGAAGAGCACCTTCCCCCGCGAGAAGGTCTGCGGTGACGGCCTCACGCCGCGCGGGGTGAAGCAGCTCATCGACCTGGGCGTCGACACCCGGGAAGAGGCGGGCTGGCTGCACAACCGCGGCCTGCGCGTGGTCGGCGGCGGCGTGACGCTGGAGCTGGACTGGCCCGAGCTGGCCACGTTCCCGCCCTACGGCCTGGTGCGCCCGCGGCAGGACTTCGACGAGATGCTGGCGAACACCGCCGTCGCGGCGGGCGCCCGGATGCACCAGCAGACCACCGTCACCGGCGCGGTCGTGGAGAACGGCCGCGTGGTCGGCGTGGAGGCGAAGCAGGGGCCGGGCAAGGAGCCGGTGACCTACCGCGCACCCCTCGTGCTGGCCTGCGACGGCGTGTCCGCGCGCCTCGCGCTCAGCGTCGGCATCCAGAAGGACGACGCCAAGCCCATGGGCGTCGCGGTCCGCCGCTACTACGCCAGCCCGCGCACCAAGGACGACTACCTGGAGTCGCACCTGGAGCTGTGGGACCGCCAGAACGACGTGCTGCTGCCCGGCTACGGCTGGATCTTCGGCATGGGCGACGGCACGGTGAACGTCGGCCTCGGCATCCTCAGCACCTCCAAGGCGTACGGCACCACCGACTACCGCGCGTTGCTGAAGAGCTGGCTCGACGGCACCCCGGAGGAGTGGGGTTTCCGCGAGGAGAACGCCACCGGCAAGATCGGCGGCGCGGCCCTGCCGATGGGTCTCAACAGGAAGCCCCACTACCGGGACGGGTTGCTCCTGGTGGGTGACGCCGGCGGCATGGTGAACCCGTTCAACGGCGAGGGCATCGGCTACGCCATGGAGTCGGCGCGGATCGCCGCCGAGAGCGTCGTGCAGGCCCTGGCCCGCCAGGGCGCGAGCCGCGAGCGCGCGCTGCACGGCTACCCGGTGCGCATCGAACAGGCCCTGGGCAGCTACTACCGCCTCGGCAACGTCTTCAGCAAGCTCATCGGCAACCCCACGATCATGCGCACGGCGACCAAGTACGGGCTGCCCCGCAAGACCCTCATGAGGCTGGTCCTGAAGCTGCTCGCCGGCCTGTACGACCCCAAGGACGGCGATGCGTTCGACCGCATCATCACCGCCGCCACGAAGGTCGCCCCGACGGCCTGATCGCTCTCACCCGATCGGACCAGCGCCGTCCTCCGGGACGGCGCTGTTCCGTATCCGGTGTGGCCTCGTTCACGGGCCGCCCCGCCGGCTGTCGATCCGGCCCCGGTATGCCCTGGTCAGCAGGGGTGTGGGGGGCGTGTGTCGCGCCTCTCTGTGACGTTCTACACTGGCCCGTAGGTCTTGTGAATCAGTTCACAACCGGCTGTGATGCCTTGTGAAGTGTTTCACAAGCGACCTGCGGATTGTTAGGCGTGCCTAACTGCCGGAGGGCGCAAGAACACCCCATAGGGTGCGCAACGGTCAGCGGTGCACCACCACCGCGACAGCGAGGAAAGGACGACGGAGAGTGCTGGACGCTTACCTCCCCCTCGTATTGATGTTCGCCCTCGCCGGCGCCTTCGCGCTGTTCTCGGTGACGGCAGCGCCGTACATCGGACCCCGCCGGTACAACCGCGCGAAGCTGGACGCCTACGAGTGCGGCATCGAGCCGTCGCCGCAACCCGTGGTGGGCGGTGGCCGCATGCCGGTCGCCTACTACCTCACGGCGATGCTGTTCATCCTGTTCGACATCGAAATGGTCTTCCTCTACCCGTTCGCGGTCTCCGCGGACCGGCTGGGCCTGTTCGGCCTGGTGGAGATCGCACTGTTCGTCGCCACGGTCGGCTTCGCGTACGCCTACGTCTGGCGTCGCGGCGGCCTCGACTGGAACTGAGGGGGAAGACCATGGGTCTCGAAGAGAAGCTCCCGAACGGCATCATGCTGGCCAGCGTCGAGAAGTTGGTCAACTGGACCCGCAAGTCCTCGCTGTGGCCCGCGACCTTCGGCCTGGCCTGCTGCGCCATCGAGATGATGACCACCGGCGCCCCGCGCTACGACCTGGCCCGGTTCGGCATGGAGGTCTTCCGCGCCTCGCCGCGCCAGGCCGACCTGATGATCGTCGCGGGCCGGGTCACCAACAAGATGGCCCCGGTGCTGCGCCAGATCTACGACCAGATGCCCGAGCCGCGCTGGGTCCTGGCGATGGGCGTGTGCGCCTCCTCCGGCGGCATGTTCAACAACTACGCGGTCGTGCAGGGCGTGGACCACGTCGTGCCGGTCGACATGTACCTGCCCGGCTGCCCGCCGCGGCCGGAGATGCTGATCGACGCCATCCTGAAGATCCACGCGAAGATCATGGACGAGCCGCTCGGCCCGACCCGTGCCGCGCTGCTCGCCGAGCAGGGCCACCGGACCGAGCTGATCCCGTCGTCCCAGCGCTTTGCGAAGAAGTGAGCGGCATGCCGAACGAGAACAGCGCTGAAGACCGGAACACCCCCGGCGAGGTCGCCAAGACCCCCGGCGCGGGCACCCCGGGCAACGACGAGGCCCTCAGCTCGTCGAGCATGAGCGAGGCCCAGCACGAGGAGTACGAGGCGCGCGGCGGCGTCGCGGCCGGTCGCGCCCGCCGGGGCATGTTCAACATCTCCGACTCCGGCGACACGTCCGGCTTCGGCGGCCTGCGGCTGCCCGCCCACGTCGCCGCGCCGTCCGAGCGACCCTTCGGCGGCTGGTTCGACGAGGTCGCCGACGAGCTGCTCGCCGCGATCCGGGAGAAGGGCCTGCCGGCCGACACGGTGCAGCAGATCACCGTCGACCGCGGCGAGATCACCTTCTACCTGCGCCGGGAGAACCTGGTCGAGGTGGCGCGCATCCTGCGCGACGACCCCGCGCTGCGCTTCGAGCTGTGCAGCTCGGTGTCCGGTGTGGACTACGGCGTGGACGTCGCGCAGCGGCTGCACTCCGTCTACCACCTGACCTCGATGACCTACCGCCGGCGCATCCGGCTGGAGGTCTCGGTCGACGTGGACGACGCGCACATCCCCAGCGTGGTGTCGGTGTACCCGACGGCGGACTGGCAGGAGCGCGAGACCTGGGACATGTTCGGCATCGTCTACGACGGTCACCCGGGCCTGACCCGAATCCTCATGCCGGACGACTGGGACGGCCACCCGCAGCGCAAGGACTACCCGCTCGGCGGCATCCCGGTGGAGTACAAGGGCGCGGAGATCCCCCCGCCAGACCAGAGGCGGTCCTACTCATGACCGAACGTCTTTCCGACGTGACCACGGGCACCGACACCAGCGCGGCCGGCCGTGACAGCGACTCGTACGACGCCAACCGCACCACCTCGAACCCCGACTCCTACGCGGGCGCCCGGGAGACCACCGAGGGCACCGTCTACACGGTGACCGGCGGCGACTGGGACGAGGTGCTGGCCGAGGCCGCGGGCGACGAGCGCATCGTCATGAACCTGGGGCCGCAGCACCCGTCGACGCACGGCGTGCTCCGCCTGGTGCTGGAGCTGGAGGGCGAGACCGTCACCCAGGCCCGCAGCGTCGTCGGCTACCTGCACACCGGCATCGAGAAGAACCTCGAGTACCGGAACTGGACCCAGGGCGTCACGTTCGTGACGCGCATGGACTACCTGGCGCCGCTGCACAACGAGGCCGCGTACTGCATGGCGGTCGAGAAGCTGCTCGGCATCACGGTGCCGCAGCGCGCGCAGACGGTCCGGGTCATCCTGATGGAGCTGAACCGCATCTCCTCGCACCTGGTGGCGCTGGCCACCGGCGGCATGGAGCTGGGCGCGCTCACCGGCATGACCTCGGGCTTCCGCGAGCGCGAGGAGGTCCTGCACCTGCTGGAGTTCCTCACCGGCCTGCGCATGAACCACGCGTTCATCCGCCCCGGCGGCCTCGCGCAGGACCTGCCGGAGGGCGCGGAGCAGCGCATCAAGGACTTCATCACGGTGATGGACTCCCGGCTGCCCGACTACGACAAGCTGCTCACCGGCCAGCCGATCTGGCGCAACCGGCTCGCGAACGTCGGCTACCTGCCGGTGGACGCGTGCCTCGCGCTCGGCATCACCGGCCCGATCCTGCGCTCCGCGGGCCTGCCGTGGGACCTGCGCAAGGTCGAGCCCTACTGCGGCTACGAGAACTACGAGTTCGACGTGCCCACGTCGACCGCGGCCGACTCCTACGCGCGCTACCTGCTGCGCCTGGAGGAGATGCACCAGTCCCTCAGGATCATCCGCCAGGCCGTGGACAACCTCGTCGCCGGTCCCGTGATGGTCGAGGACGCCAAGGTCGCCTGGCCCGCCCAGCTGACCATCGCCGCCGACGGCATGGGCAACTCGCTGGAGCACGTCCGCAAGATCATGGGCCAGTCCATGGAGTCCCTGATCCACCACTTCAAGCTGGTGACCGAGGGCTTCGCGGTGCCGGCCGGCCAGGTGTACGTGCCGATCGAGTCGCCGCGCGGCGAGCTGGGCTACCACGTCGTCTCCGACGGCGGCACCCGGCCGATGCGCGTGCACGTGCGCGAACCCAGCTTCGTGAACCTCCAGTCGATGCCCGCCATGTGCGAGGGCAGCATGGTCGCCGACGTCATCGCGTCGGTGGCCTCCATCGACCCGGTGATGGGTGGTTGTGACCGATGAGCACTCCCGAGAACGTCCTCGCGGCCTCGCCGCTGGACCCGGTGGCGACGCAGGCCACCGCGACCCCCGGCACGTTCGACACGAGCGTGTTCGACGAGGGGACGGTGGCCAGGGCGCAGGCGATCATCGCCCGCTACCCGGTGGCCCGCTCGGCGCTGCTGCCGATGCTGCACCTCGTGCAGTCGGTCGAGGGGTACGTCAGCCAGGCGGGCATCACGTTCTGCGCCCACCAGCTGGACCTCACCAACGCCGAGGTCAGCGCGGTCGCGACGTTCTACACCATGTACAAGCGCCGCCCCTGCGGCGAGCACCTGGTGAGCGTCTGCACGAACACCCTGTGCGCCGCGCTCGGCGGTGACGCGATCTACGCGGGGCTGCGCGAGCACCTGGGGTCGGACGGCAGGCCGCTCGGCCACGAGGAGACCTCGGGCGAGCCGGGCGCGCCGGGCTCGATCACCCTGGAGCACGCCGAGTGCCTCGCCGCGTGCGACCTCGGCCCGGTGCTCCAGGTGAACTACGAGTACTTCGACAACCAGACGCCGGAGAAGGCGCTGGAGCTCGTGAAGTCCCTCCAGGCGGGGGAGAAGCCCCACCCGACGCGCGGCGCGCGGCTGACCGACTTCCGCCAGGCGGAGCTCCAGCTGGCCGGCTTCTTCGAGGGCCGGGAGGCGGACCTGGACGGCCCGTCGGCCGCCCCGGAGACGGTGCGCGGCGCGGCCCTGGCCGCCGAGCGCGGGTGGACGGCTCCGGCGATGCCGGACAACGCGGAGTTCCCGCCGCTGCCGGAAAAGAAGTAGGGGGAGGTCGACGTGGTTGATTCCTTGACTCCCGTCCTGACCAAGCGCTGGCTGTCGCCGCGCTCCTGGACGCTGAAGACCTACGAGCAGCTGGAGGGGTACACGGCGCTGCGCAAGGCGCTCACCGCCCACCCGGACCAGCTGATCCAGCAGTGCAAGGACTCCGGGCTGCGCGGGCGCGGCGGCGCGGGCTTCCCCACCGGCATGAAGTGGGGCTTCATCCCGCAGAACGACGGCAAGCCGCACTACCTCGTCATCAACGCCGACGAGGGCGAGCCGGGCACCTGCAAGGACATCCCGCTGATGATGGCGGACCCGCACTCGCTGATCGAGGGCATCATCATCACCTCGTACGCGATCCGGGCGAACTTCGCCGCGATCTACGTGCGCGGCGAGGTGCTGCACGTGATCCGCCGGCTGCACGCCGCCGTGCGCGAGGCCTACGAGGCCGGGTACCTGGGCAAGGACATCCTCGGCTCGGGCTTCGACCTCGACCTGGTCGTGCACGCCGGCGCCGGCGCGTACATCTGCGGCGAGGAGACGGCGCTGCTCGACTCGCTGGAAGGCCGTCGCGGCCAGCCGCGGCTCAAGCCGCCGTTCCCGGCGACCTCGGGCCTGTACGCCTCGCCGACCGTGGTGAACAACGTCGAGACGATCGCCAGCGTCCCGTACATCGTCAACGGCGGGGCGGACTGGTTCCGCACCATGGGCCGCGAGCGGTCGCCGGGCCCGAAGATCTTCTCCCTGTCCGGGCACGTCGAGCGCCCCGGCCAGTACGAGGCCCCGATGGGCGTCACGCTGCGCGAGCTGCTGGACATGGCGGGCGGCATGAAGGACGGCATCCCGCTGAAGTTCTGGACGCCGGGCGGATCGTCGACCCCGCTGTTCACGACCGAGCACCTGGACGTGCCGCTGGACTTCGAGGGCGCGGCCGAGGCCGGCTCGATGCTGGGCACCACCGCGCTCCAGATCTTCAACGAGACGGTGTCCGTGCCGTGGGCGGTCATGAAGTGGACCGAGTTCTACAAGCACGAGTCGTGCGGCAAGTGCACGCCGTGCCGCGAGGGCACCTACTGGCTCGTCCAGATCCTCCAGCGGATGGTGGCGGGCAACGGCACGGCCAGTGACATCGACACGCTGCTGGACGTCTGCGACAACATCCTGGGCCGCTCGTTCTGCGCCCTCGGCGACGGCGCGGTCAGCCCCATCACCAGCGGCATCAAGTACTTCAAGGACGAGTTCCTGGCCCTGTGCGACCAGAACTCGGCCAAGAACCGAGCAGGTACCGTCCTGGCAGGAGCCAGCGCATGACCATCGCGCCTGACAAGAGCACGGAGCTGGTGGTCCCCGAGGGCCACGTCAAGCTCGTCATCGACGGCGTCGAGGTCGTCGCGCCGAAGGGCGAGCTGCTGATCCGCACCGCGGAACGGCTCGGCACCGTCATCCCGCGCTTCTGCGACCACCCGCTGCTGGAGCCCGCGGGCGCCTGCCGGCAGTGCCTGGTCGAGGTCGAGATGGGCGGCCGGGCGATGCCGAAGCCGCAGGCCAGCTGCACGATGACGGTCGCCGACGGCATGGTCGTCAAGACGCAGCTGACCTCGCCGGTGGCGGACAAGGCGCAGCAGGGCGTGATGGAGCTGCTGCTCATCAACCACCCGCTGGACTGCCCGATCTGCGACAAGGGCGGCGAGTGCCCGCTGCAGAACCAGGCGCTGGCGCACGGCCGCGCGGACTCCCGCTTCCACGAGCACAAGCGGACGTTCCCGAAGCCGATCCCGATCTCCACGCAGGTGCTGCTGGACCGGGAGCGGTGCGTGCTGTGCCAGCGCTGCACGCGGTTCTCCGCGCAGATCGCGGGCGACCCGTTCATCGAGCTGCTGGAGCGCGGTTCGCAGCAGCAGATCGGCGTGGCGCAGGAGAAGCCGTTCCAGTCCTACTTCTCCGGCAACACCATCCAGATCTGCCCGGTGGGCGCGCTGACCAGCGCCGCGTACCGGTTCCGCGCCCGCCCGTTCGACCTGGTGTCCACGCCGGGCGTGTGCGAGCACTGCGCGTCGGGCTGCTCCACGCGGTCCGACTGGCGGCGCGGCAAGGTGCAGCGCCGGTTGGCCGGCGACGCGCCCGAGGTCAACGAGGAGTGGACCTGCGACAAGGGCCGCTTCGCGTTCCGCTACGCCACGGCCGCCGACCGCATCCGCCGCCCGCTGGTGCGCGACGCGGCCACCGGCGAGCTGCGCGAGACGTCGTGGACCGAGGCGCTCCAGCACGCGGCCGAGGGCCTGGCGAAGGCCCGCGACGGCAAGGGCGTCGGCGTGCTGGCCGGCGGCCGGCTCACCGTCGAGGACGCCTACGCGTACTCGAAGTTCGCCCGGATCGCGCTGCGCACCAACGACGTCGACTTCCGCGCCCGCGCCCACTCGGCCGAGGAGCTGGAGTTCCTGACCGCCTCGGTGCTGGGCGCGAACCCGGACAACGGCGGCGTGACCTACGCGACGATCGAGGCCGCCCCGGCCGCGCTGCTGGTCGCGTTCGAGCCGGAGGAGGAGTCGCCGATCGTCTTCCTGCGGCTGCGCAAGGCCGGCCGCAAGAACCGGACCAGGGTGTTCCACCTCGGCCAGTTCACGACCCCCGCGGTCGAGAAGACCAACGGCGTGCTGCTCGCCTGCGTGCCGGGCCAGGAGCCGTCGGCGCTCCACGCGCTGCCCGAGCACGCCGCCGACGTGGTCGAGGACCTGTCGAAGCCGGGCGCGGTGATCCTGGTCGGCGAGCGCGCCGCCGAGGTCCCGGGCCTGTTCTCCGCGGTCGCTGCGCTGGCCGAGCGCACCGGCGCGAAGGTCGCCTGGGTCCCCCGCCGCGCCGGTGAGCGCGGCGCCCTCGAAGCGGGCCTGCTGCCCACGCTGCTGCCGGGCGGTCGCCTGGTGGGCGACGCGGCGGCGCGCGCCGAGGTCGAGGCGGCGTGGGGGCTGGCGGCGGGCGCGCTGCCCGCGAAGCCCGGCCGCGACACCGCGGGCATCCTGACCGCCGCCGCGAGCGGTGGCCTGGACGCGCTGGTCGTCGGCGGCGTGGACCCGTACGACCTGCCGGACCCGGCGCTGGCCGAGCGCGCACTCGACTTCGCCGGGTTCGTGGTCAGCCTGGAGCTGCGGCACAGCGCGGTCACCGCGCGCGCCGACGTCGTGCTCCCGGTCGCCCCGGCGGTGGAGAAGGCGGGTACCTACCTCAACTGGGAGGGCCGCCCCCGCCCGTTCGCCACCACGCTGGAGGGCACCGGCACCCTGCCGGACAGCCGGGTCCTGGACACGCTGGCCGTGGAGATGGACGCCGACCTGTTCACGCAGACCCCGGCGGCCGCCGCGGCCGACCTGGCCCGGCTCGGCGTCGCGGCGGTCCAGGCCGCCGCGCCGACCGTCCCCGCCCCGCTGCTGACCCAGCCCAAGGACGGCCAGGCCGTCCTCGCCACCTGGCGCCGCCTGCTGGACAACGGCTCGCTCCAGGACGACGAGCCGAACCTGGCGGGCACCGCGCGCCCGGTGGTGGCCAAGCTGTCCCCGGCCACCGCCGTGCACCTGGGCGTCCACCTGGGCGGCGAGATCACCGTCTCCACCGACCGGGGCGAGGTGGTGCTGCCGGTCGAGGCGGCCGACCTGCCCGACGGTGTCGTGTGGCTGCCCGGCAACTCGGGCGCGGTCACCGTGCGGCGCAACCTGGTCGCGGGCCACGGCTCCGTGGTCGCGGTCGCGCCGGTCGTCACGGGCACCGCGGAGAAGATCACCCCGCCCGGAGGCAAGGCATGAGCACCGCAGAACTGATCGCCGACGACCCGCTCTGGCTGGTCCTCGTCAAGGTCGTGGGGATCTTCGCGTTCCTGGTCGTCATGACCCTGTTCATGATCAACTGGGAACGCAAGGTCGTCGCCCGCATGCAGCAGCGCCCCGGTCCCAACCGGGTCGGGCCGAACGGCTGGCTCCAGTCCCTCGCCGACGGCCTCAAGCTGGCGTTCAAGGAGGACATCCGCCCGGTCCTGGCGGACAAGTGGGTGTACTTCCTGGCCCCGGTCATCTCCTGCATCCCGGCGTTCGTGGCCTTCTCGGTCATCCCGATCGGCGGCGAGGTCTCGATCTTCGGCGAGCGCACCGCCCTCCAGCTGGTCGACCTGCCGGTCGGCGTGCTGGTCGTGCTGGCCTGCTCCTCGCTCGGCGTGTACGGCATCGTGCTGGCCGGCTGGTCGTCCGGCTCGCCCTACCCGCTGCTGGCCGCGCTGCGCTCCGCCGCGCAGGTGATCTCCTACGAGATCGCCATGGGCCTGTCGATCGTCGCGGTCGTCATGCACTCGCACTCGCTGTCCACCTCGGACATCGTCGAGTCGCAGTCCGCCGGCTGGTACTTCTACCTGCTGCCGGTCAGCTTCCTCATCTACGTCACGTCGATGGTCGGCGAGACCAACCGCGCGCCGTTCGACCTCCCCGAGGCCGAGTCGGAGCTGGTCGGCGGCTTCCACACCGAGTACAGCTCGCTGAAGTTCGCGCTGTTCTTCCTCGCCGAGTACGTCAACATGGTCACCGTCTCGGCGCTGGCCACCACGCTGTTCCTGGGTGGCTGGAAGTTCCCGTTCGTCGGCGACGACCACCTGCTCAACAGCGGCTGGTTCGGCCTGCTCTGGTTCGTGCTCAAGACGCTGGCCTTCCTGTTCCTGTTCATCTGGCTGCGCGGCACGCTGCCCCGCCTGCGCTACGACCAGTTCATGCGGCTGGGCTGGAAGTTCCTGGTCCCGATCGCCCTGGTCTGGTTCGTCGCGGTGGCCTTCGCCCGCTACCTGCGCCAGGAGTGGGAGTCCAACAGCGGGCTCGACACCTCCACCGCGCTGATCGTGATCGGCTCGGTCCTCGCGATCGTGCTGCTGATCGCGTTCCTGCTCCCCGACAAGCGGGAGCCGCACGACCCCAACGCCGTCCCGCTCACCGGCGGCGGCTTCCCGGTGCCGCCGCTGGACCTCCAGGTCCCCAAGGCCCCGCCACGCCGGCAGGTGCCGGTCGCGGAGCTGCCGGGAGCCGACCAGGACCGGGAACCGGCGGCAGTCACGTCCACCTCGGCGGGAAAGGAGGCCGGCGATGGGCGTCTTTGATCCCGTCAAGGGCTTCGGCGTCACCTTCGGCACGATGTTCAAGAAGGTCGTCACCGAGGAGTACCCCGAGGTCAAGAAGGTCACCGCACCGCGGTTCCACGGCCGGCACCAGCTCAACCGGCACCCGGACGGGCTGGAGAAGTGCGTCGGCTGCGAGCTGTGCGCCTGGGCGTGCCCGGCGGACGCGATCTTCGTCGAGGGCGGCGACAACACCGAGGAGGAGCGCTACTCCCCGGGTGAGCGCTACGGCGCCGACTACCAGATCAACTACCTGCGCTGCATCGGCTGCGGCCTGTGCATCGAGGCGTGCCCGACCCGCTCGCTCACGATGACCAACGAGTACGAGCTGGCCGACGACTCGCGGCAGAAGCTGATCTTCACCAAGGAGGACCTGCTCGCGCCCCTGCTGGCCGGCATGGAGCAGCCGCCGCACCCGATGCGGCTGGGCGAGAACGAGCAGGACTACTACGTCAACGGCCCGCAGCTGGCCCGCTCGGCCGGCGTGCCCGAGGGGCAGACCGTCGAGACGGGCCCCGAGGAGGCGTTGAAGTGAGCCTCACGTCGTTCCTGCTCCAGCAGCCCGACGCCGTCGAGCGCGTGGTCGACACCGTCACCACGGGCGAGGCCGTCGCGTTCTGGGTGCTCGGCCCGCTGGCCCTCGCCGGCGCGCTGGGCATGCTGTTCGCCCGCAACGCGGTGCACTCCGCGCTGTGGCTCGTGCTCACCATGCTCAGCCTCGGCGTGCTCTACATGGTCCAGCAGGCGCCGTTCCTCGGCTTCGTGCAGATCATCGTCTACACCGGCGCGATCATGATGCTGTTCCTGTTCGTGCTGATGATGGTCGGCCGGGACAGCTCGGACTCCGTCGTCGAGGTGCTGCGCGGCCAGCGCCTCGCCGCCACCGCGCTCGGCGTCGGCTTCGCCGCCCTGGTGGTCGGCTCGCTGGCCCGCGCGCTCACCGACGTGGACGCGGTCGGCCTGGCCCAGCAGAACACCGCGAACGGCGGGAACGTCGCCAACATCGGCGAGGCGCTGTTCACCGACTACCTGTTCCCGTTCGAGCTGACCTCCGCCCTGCTGATCACGGCGGCGGTCGGCGCGATGGTGCTGGCCTTCGCCTCCCGCCCGGGCACGGCGAAGAAGACCCAGCGCGAACTGGTCGAGGAGCGCTTCCGCGGCGACCGCCCGGGCTCGCTGCCCGGCCCCGGCGTGTTCGCCACCGCCAACTCGGTGGCCACGCCCGCCCTGCTGCCGGACGGCTCGGTCGCCGCCGAGTCCCTGTCCGAGCTGATCGAGACGACCGCGAGGGAACGTCTCGACGATGACGTCGCGGAGGTGTCCGGCACCGGGCACGAGCCCGACGCGCGCGCGCTCAAGGGAGAGTCGTCGTGACCCCTACGTACTACCTGCTGCTGTCCGCGCTGCTGTTCAGCCTCGGCGCGGTCGGCGTTCTGGTGCGGCGCAACGCCATCGTGGTCTTCATGTGCGTGGAGCTGATGCTCAACGCGGTGAACCTCAGCCTGGTCACGTTCGCCCGCGTCAACGGCGGGCTGGACGGCCAGGTGATGGCGTTCTTCGTGATGGTCGTGGCCGCGGCCGAGGTCGTGGTCGGCCTGGCGATCATCATGTCGATCTTCAAGACGCGTCGCTCGGCCTCGGTCGACGACTCCAACCTGCTGAAGTACTGAGGGGTCACCGGTGACGGAACCTGTTGTCGCCAGCGGGATCGGCAGTCTCGCCTGGTTGTTGCTAGCCCTGCCGGCGTTCGGCGCGCTGGTCCTGCTCGTCGGTGGCAAGCGCACGGACAAGTGGGGCCACCTGCTGGGCAGCGCCACCGTGATCGCCGCGTTCGCGTACGGCGTGGCGCTGTTCTTCGACGTCCTGGGACGGGGCCCGGAGGACCGCAGCACCGAGGTGCACCTGTTCGACTGGATCCCGGTGGGCGCGCTGGACGTGGAGTTCGGGCTGCGCCTCGACCCGCTGTCGCTGACGTTCGTGCTGCTGATCACCGGTGTCGGGTCGCTGATCCACATCTACTCGATCGGCTACATGGCGCACGAGGCCGGGCGGCGGAAGTTCTTCGCCTACCTGAACCTCTTCGTCGCCGCGATGCTCCTGCTGGTGCTGGGCAACGGCTTCGTGACCCTGTACTTCGGCTGGGAGGGCGTGGGCCTCGCCTCCTACCTGCTCATCGGCTGGTACCAGCACAAGCCGGAAGCGGCGTCGGCCGCGAAGAAGGCGTTCCTGATGAACCGGGTCGGCGACCTGGGCCTCGCGATCGCCATCTTCATCATGTTCAAGGAGCTGGGCACCACCCAGTACACCGAGGTGTTCGCCCGCGTCGGCGAGCTGTCCTCGGCCGAGGTGCTGGCCATCACGCTCCTGCTGCTGCTCGGCGCGTGCGGCAAGTCCGGCCAGTTCCCGCTCCAGGCGTGGCTCCCCGACGCCATGGCCGGCCCCACGCCGGTCTCGGCCCTGATCCACGCGGCGACGATGGTCACCGCGGGCGTGTACCTCATCGCCCGCTCGAACCCGATCTACAACCTGTCCGAGGACGGGCGCCTCGTCGTCATGGTCATCGGCGCGCTGACGCTGCTGATCGGGTGCGTCATCGGCTGCGCCTACGACGACTTCAAGAAGGTGCTGGCCTACTCGACGGTCAGCCAGATCGGCTACATGATCCTCGCCGTCGGCCTCGGCCCGATCGGCTACGCGCTGGGCATCATGCACCTGCTCACGCACGGCTTCTTCAAGGCGGGCCTCTTCCTCGGCGCCGGCTCGGTCATGCACGGCATGAACGACGAGGGCGACATCCGGCGGATGGGCGGCCTGGCGAAGAAGATGCCGATCACCTTCGTCACCTGGGCGCTCGGCTACCTGGCCCTGATCGGCTTCCCGTTCCTGTCCGGCTACTTCTCCAAGGACGCCATCATCGCGGCGGCGTTCAGCATGGAGGGGTGGCGCGGCTGGGTCTTCGGCGGCGTGGCCGCCCTGGGCGCGGGCATCACCGCGTTCTACATGACGCGCCTGCTGATCCTGGTCTTCCTCGGCAAGCCCCGGTACGCCGACCTGAAGTCCGCGGACGGCCGCGAGTACCACCCGCACGAGTCGCCGCTGTCGATGACGGTGCCGATGATCGTGCTGGCGGTCGGCTCGGTCGGCGCGGGCTTCTTCCTCAGCTCCGGCGGCAACCTCGCGGGCTGGCTCACGCCGTCCCTGGGCGAGCTCCAGGAGCGGCACGGCGTGCTGGGCCACACCGAGATCACCATCCTGGTGCTCGGCCTGTCCGCGTTGGGCGTGCTGGCCGCCTACCTGCTGTTCGGCCGCAAGCCGCAGCCGGTGGAGCGCCCGCTGCGGGTGTCGTTCCCGGTCCGCGCCGCGCGCAACGACCTGTACGGCAACGCGCTCAACGAGGCGCTGTTCGCGCGGCCGGGCACCTGGCTCACCCGCGCGCTGGTGTTCGTGGACAACAAGGGCGTCGACGGCCTGGTCAACGGGTCGGCGGCGCTGCTCGGAGGTAGCTCGGGCCGGCTGCGCAGGTTGCAGACCGGGTTCGTGCGCTCGTACGCGCTCTCCATGCTCCTGGGTGCGGTCTTCGTCCTGGGCGCGCTGCTGATGGTGAGGTTCTCGTGAGCTGGGTGCTGATCGCGCTGCTCGTGCTGCCGCTGGTCGGCAGCGTCGTGGTGGCGTTCCTGCGGCGGAACGACCGCGTCGCCAAGCTGGTCGCGCTGGCGTTCTCGCTGGGCGAGCTGGTGCTCGCGGTGCTGGCGTGGACCGCGTACGACCCGGGCGGGGACCGGCTCCAGCTGACCAGCTCGGCGGACTGGATCCCCTCCCTCGGCGTGCACCTGTCGTTCGGCATCGACGGCATCGCGCTGGTGATGATCGCGCTGATCGCGTTCCTCGTGCCGGTCGTCATCGGCGGCTCGTGGGCGGACCGGCTGCCCGAGGGGCGCAGCGCGGGCGGGTTCTTCTCGCTGCTGCTGGCGATGCAGACCGGCATGATCGGCGTGTTCGCCGCCACCGACGTGTTCCTGTTCTACGTGTTCTTCGAGGCCGTGCTGGTCCCGATGTACTTCCTGATCGGCCGCTTCGGCGGGCCGAACCGGCAGTACGCGGCCATGAAGTTCTTCCTGTACTCGCTGCTCGGCGGCCTCATCATGCTGGCCTCCGTGATCGGCCTGTACGTGGTGAGCGCGGACAAGATCGGGCAGGGCACGTTCGACTGGGCGACCCTGGTCACCGTCACCCGCGACCTGCCGCTGTCCACGCAGATCTGGCTGTTCCTCGGCTTCTTCGTCGCGTTCGCGATCAAGGCGCCGCTGGTCCCGCTGCACACGTGGCTGCCCGACGCCGGCGCCGAGGCGCCGGTGGGCGCGGGCGTGCTGCTGGTCGGCGTGCTGGACAAGATCGGCACGTTCGGCTTCCTGCGCTACTGCCTGCCGCTGTTCCCGGCGGCCAGCCAGGAGCTCGCGCCGGTCGTGCTGGTCCTCGCCGTGGTCGGCATCCTGTACGGCTCGCTGCTCGCCGTCGGCCAGTCCGACATGAAGCGGTTCGTGGCCTACACCTCGATCGCGCACTTCGGCTTCATCGCGCTGGGCATCTTCGCGTTCAGCTCGCAGGCCGGCGCGGGCGCGGTGCTCTACATGGTCAACCACGGCATCTCGACCGGCATGCTGTTCCTGGTCGTCGGCATGGTGATGGCCCGGGGCGGATCCCGCCTGATCGAGGACTACGGCGGCATGGCCAAGCTCACCCCGGTCCTCGGCGGCCTGTTCTTCGTGGCGGGCCTCTCGTCGCTGGCGCTGCCCGGCACCAACTCGTTCGTCTCCGAGTTCCTGGTGCTCATCGGCTCCTACCCGAACGAGCCGGTCTACACGATCCTCGCCACCGTCGGCATGGTGCTGGCCGCGCTGTACGTGCTGTGGCTGTACCAGCGGGTCTTCCAGGGCCCGGTGCGCGGCACGGCGCTGGTCGACCTGGCCGGCGGGCCGGGTGCGGCGGTCGACCCGGAGCGCGCCTCCGTGCCCGACCTGAACAAGCGCGAGCTGGCCGTGCTCGCACCGCTCGTGGCGCTGATCTTGGTGCTCGGCTTCTACCCGAAGCCGGTGTTGGACGTGATCACCCCGTCCGTCGGGGCGACGCTCAGCGAGGTCGGGGTGGCCGACCCGGTCGCGCAGGAAGGCAAGTGACGTGACGACGTTCCTCTCGCAGGTGGAGCGGCTGCAAGCCCCGGAGATCGACTACGGGGCCGTCGCGCCGTTGCTGATCGTGCTGGGCGCGGCCTGCCTCAGCGTGCTGGTCGAGGCGTTCCTGCCGAAGGCGCAGCGCTGGGCGAGCCAGGTGGTGCTGCTCCTCCTCACCCTGGCCGCCGCGGGTGTCTCGCTGGTGCTCTACGGGCTGGCCGAGGACACGCCGGAGCAGGGCGTGACCACGTTCTCCGGCCACGTGTCCGTGGACCAGCCGGTGGTGTTCCTGTGGGGCACGCTGCTGATGCTGGGCCTGGCCTCGGTGCTGCTCATCGCCGACCGGTCCGTCGAGCCCGGCGGCGCGTTCGTGCCCGAGGGCTCGGCGGGCGGCCCGGCCGGTGGACCGGGTGGCGGCGTCCAGGTGACCGGGCGCGCGGCGGTGGCCGTGATGACCCGGGAGCAGGCGAGCCGCTTCGGCATGCAGACCGAGGTCTTCCCGCTGACGCTGTTCGCGCTCGGCGGCATGATGGTCTTCGTCGCGGCGAACGACCTGCTCACGATGTTCATCGCGCTGGAAGTGCTGTCGCTGCCGCTGTACCTGATGTGCGGCCTGGCCCGCCGTCGCCGCCTGCTCTCGCAGGAGGCCGCGGTCAAGTACTTCCTGCTGGGCGCGTTCGCGTCGGCGTTCTTCCTCTACGGCGTGGCCCTGCTCTACGGCTACGCGGGCTCGGTGAAGCTCGCCGACATCGCGAGCGCCACCACCGCCACCGACCGGTCCGACACGCTGCTGTACGCGGGCTTCGGCCTGCTCGTCGTCGGCCTGCTGTTCAAGGGGTCGGTCGGCCCGTTCCACGCCTGGACCCCCGACGTGTACCAGGGCGCGCCCACGCCGGTCACGGCGTTCATGGCGGCCTGCACGAAGGTCGCCGCGTTCGGCGGCATCCTGCGCGTGCTGTACGGCGCGTTCGAGGGCTCCAGCTGGGAGTGGGAGGGCGTCCTGTGGGGCGTCGCGATCATCTCCATGTTCGTGGGCGCGATCATCGGCCTCACCCAGACCGACGTGAAGCGCATGGTCGCCTACTCGTCGGTGGCGCACGCGGGCTTCCTGCTGGTCGGCGTGATCGCGCTGAACCCCGAGGGCCTGTCGGGCACGATGTTCTACCTGCTGGCCTACGGCTTCACGACGGTCGCCGTGTTCGGCGTCATCAGCCTGGTCCGCAACGCCGACGGCGAGGCCACCCACCTGTCCCAGTGGGCCGGGCTGGCCAAGCGGTCGCCGGTGCTCGCGGCCGTGTTCACGTTCCTGCTGCTCGCCCTGGCCGGCCTGCCGATGACCAGCGGTTTCGTCGGCAAGTTCGTGGTGTTCGCGGCAGCCGTGGAGGCCGGTATGACGCCGCTCGTGGTGATCGCCCTGGTGGCCAGCGCCATCGCGGCGTTCTTCTACCTGAGGGTGATCGTGCTCATGTACTTCAGCGAGCCGGCGGCCGACGGCCCCGCGGTGAGCGTGCCCGGCGCGTTCACCACGATGTCCATCACCCTGGGCACCGCGGTGACCCTCGCCCTCGGTGTCTTCCCGACTCCCGCCCTCGAATGGGCGGGTGCCGGCGCGTTCATCTTCTAGTGGTACGTAGGCTCTGAGGGGTGACCAGTAGCGAGCGGGCGGGGACGGGGTTCCGGTTTTCGGACCCCGTGCTCGCGGAGTTGGTTCAGGGCGGCCTCGACGAGGTGGAGGAGCTGCTGCGCGCGGTCGTGCGGAGCGAGTTCCACCCGGTGATGGAGACGTCCCTGCACCTGGTCGAAGCGGGCGGGAAGCGCATCCGCCCGCTGTTCACCATCCTGTCCGCGCAGTTCGGCAGCACCTGGGACCGCGTGAACGTGGTCAAGGCGGCGGCGGTGGTGGAACTCACCCACCTCGCCACCCTCTACCACGACGACGTGATGGACGAGGCCACCATGCGCCGCGGCGCGGAGTCGGCCAACGCGAAGTGGGACAACAGCATCGCCATCCTCACCGGCGACTACCTCTTCGCGCACGCGTCGGCGCTGGTGGCGGACCTCGGCACCGGGGCGGCCCGGATCATCGCGGAGACGTTCTCCGAGCTGGTGACCGGCCAGATGCGCGAGACCATGGGGCCCCGCGAGGGCGAGGACCCGGTCGCGCACTACCTGACCACGATCGCCGAGAAGACCGGTTCGCTGATCGCCACCGCGGCCCGGTTCGGCGCGATGTTCTCCGACGTGACACCCGAGCAGGTCGAGGCGCTGCGCGCCTACGGCGAGGTCATCGGGGCCGCGTTCCAGATCTCCGACGACGTCATCGACATCGCCTCGCCGTCGGAGGAGTCGGGCAAGACGCCCGGCACCGACCTGCGCGAGGGCGTGAAGACGCTGCCCATGCTCTACGCGCTGGAGGAGGAGCCCGGGTCGCGGCTGGCGACGCTGCTCGGCGGCCCCGTCGAGGACGACGCCGAGGTGCTGGAGGCGCTGGAGCTGCTGCGGGTCTCCAACGGGCTGGCGCGGGCGCGCAAGACGCTCGACGAGTACGCGGACCGGGCGCGGGAACTGCTGCACGTGCTGCCCAGGGGCACCGCCCGGGACGCGCTGGAGTCGGTCAGCGAGTACGTGGTCACCCGCACCAGGTAGTTTGGCCGCTGCTCCGCAGACGGCGGCTCGGCCGCCTGGGAGTCGGCCTGTCGGAACGCGACCCGACAGGCCGACGCGGCCTCGCGTGGTGGTCGGCGGGGCGTCGGTGATCGGCTCGGGCGGGGCGGTCAGCCCCGAAAGGGCTGTGGGGCTCGGCGGCGGTTGGCGCGGAGGGCGTCCGCGGTGAAGACGAGCAGCGCCGCCCAGACCAGGGCGAAGCCGAACCAGCGCGAGGCGGGCATCGGCTCGTGCGCCACGAACACGCCCCAGGCGAACTGGAGCACGGGCGCCAGGTACTGGAGCATGCCCATCGTGACCAGCGGCACGAGCCGGGCGCCCGCGCCGAACATGACCAGCGGGATCGCGGTGACCAGGCCCGCCGAGGCCAGCCACAGGGCGTGCGACCAGCCGCCGCCGTGGAACGTGCCGGCGTCGCCGAGCAGCAGCAGGTAGCCGACGGCGACCGGGGCGAGCACCACGCTCTCCGCGGTGAGGCTGGTCGTCGCGTCCAGCGGCACGGTCTTCTTCAGCAGCCCGTAGAAGCCGAACGAGCACGCCAGCACCAGCGAGATCCACGGCAGCCTGCCGTAGTCCACCGCCAGCACGACCACGGCGGCGACCGCGATGACCAGCGCGGCGCCCTGGGCGAGGCGCAGGCGCTCGCGGAGCACGAACACCCCGAGCAGGACGCTCACCAGCGGGTTGATGAAGTAGCCGAGGGCCGCCTCCACGACGTGCTGCGTGTTGACGGCGTGGATGTAGACGCCCCAGTTGACCGCGATCAGCACGGACGCGGCGGCGACCATGAGCCAACCGCGCGCGGACAGCCGGCGGAGGTCGCCCCAGCCGCGCAGGACGGTCGTGATGATCGCCATGAACACCAGCGACCACGCGATGCGGTGCGCCAGGATCTCCACCGAACCGGCCGGCTGGAGCATCGGCCAGTAGGCGGGCACCATGCCCCAGATGAAGTAGGCGCCGGCACCGAGGGCGATCCCCTTGTTCGTCCGGCGGACATCCGCCTGAACAGCGGAGGAGTTCGTCAACGGCGGCACGGGGAGTACTGTACGCCGACCGTTTTGGCCGGTCGGTTGCTCCGAATGGCCCAGTGTCACACACTGGGCACAGGTCCGGCCGGCCCCACGCGCCGAACCGGGGCGTCAGGGTAGTTTTGCACCGCTTCCCCAACCGGGTGAAGGCTCGGAAGCGAAGCGTGTCGGGGTGTGACAAGCAGCAGTAGTGGGAGGGTCTCCCGTGGGTTCGCTCTTCGGGCAGGTGTGGCTGTGGAGCCTGCTGTCCTTCGTGGCAGGTGCCGCACTGACCTGGCTCGTCCTCGTGCGCCCGGCCAAGCGGGAGCTGGAGGACCTGGAGGAACGCCTCCTCACGTCGCCGCGCCCGACGCCGGCGACCGCGCCCCAGGCCGCGCGTGACGAGTTCGACAGCTGGCACGTCGAGGCGTCCCGGTCGCTGTCGGACGTGCAGCCGGTCGCCGAGCCGACGCGCTTCGAGCGCCCGGCGTTCGACCGGGCCGAGCCCGTCGAGTACGCCCACGACGAGCCGCGCTACGACGTGTCCGCCATGAAGCTCGACAAGCGCGACGAGCTGCTGGAGGAGCTGGACGACGAGCACCGGCCGCTGTCCGACTTCGAGGAGTCGCACGACTTCCCGGAGTTCGAGGAGGAGCGCCCGCGCAGCCTGTTCGACCGCCTCGACAGCGAGACCGACACGCACGAGACGCTGGAGCCGAAGCCCGGGCAGCAGCCGACGCCCCCGCCTTCGTCCACGCGGGTCGTGCCCCAGCCGTTCCCCCGGGCCGAGCGCCCGCAGCCCGCCGACGAGCCGGAGCTGCCCGTGGAGGAGACCAACCTCCTCCCGGCCGTGCCGCCCGCGCCGGTCGCCGAGGTGGCGCCGCGCCGCGAGGAGCCGACCGCGCCGCCGGAGGTGCAGGCGTTCCAGCCGCGCGAGGTGTGGCGCGAGGAACCCGTCCGGGAGGTCTACCAGGACGAGGTCGCCGAGGGGCGCGAGGAGGAGGACGAGCCGGAGCGCAAGGCCGCCGAGGAGACCGCCTTCATCCCGGCCACCGCGCTGGCCGAGGCCATCGCCGAGGTCGACCGGGGTCATGTCCACCGGGGTGACGTCGATCAGGACGAGGAGCAGCAGGTCTGGCCCGAGCACGACCTGACCGGTCACTTCCAGCCGGTGACCGTGCCCGACGAGGAGCCGGCCGAGCGGGAGCCCGAGGAGCGGGAATCGGTGGAGCGCGGGCCGAGGACCGAGGTCATGAGGTCGGTGCGGGTCGGTGACGAGACCGGTCGGGAGCGTCGGTCCGAGGCGCCGGAGCCGATCACGACGACGTTGCCCGAGATCCCGGCCGAGGCCACGGACGGGCACGAGGGGTCGCGCGACGCCGCCCTCGACGCCGGGGTGGACCGCCCCCGGTCGCTCGCCGAGCACCAGGCCGCCGACGAGCGGTTCTTCGCGGACCTCCAGGGTGGCGACCGGCACGCGTCCGGCCAGGACCCCGCCGACCGCCACCCCGCCGACCGCCACCCCGCCGACCGCCACGCCGCCGACCGCCGCTCGGCTGATCGCCACGCCGCCGAGCCGGTCACGGCCGAGCAGCCGGTCTTCGACCCGCCGCCCGCCGAGCGGCCCGTCGCCGAGCGGCCCGCGGTCCAGTCGCCGGCCGGGCCCGCTGCCGAGCAGACCGCCATCGGGTCCTTCGAGCCGGTGCCCGCCGAGCCCCGCGAGCCCGAGCAGGCGGAGCAGGCCGAACCGGAGCCGGTGCGACCCCGGTCGGGGCTGTTCACGCCCGCGTCGGAGAGGACCGAGGCGGACGAGGTGGAGCCGGTCAAGCCGGCACCCGCGAAGCCGGCGCCCTCGGCCGACGTGCCGTTCGAGCCGACGTTCGTCGACTCGGGCGAACCGCTGGTGGTCCGGAGCGCGGACCCCACGCCCAGGTCCGTCGCGATGGACCCGCCGAAGGGCGACGGCCCCCGGCCGCGCAGCCTGTTCGAGCCGCTGGTCACCGACGACGAGCTGCCCGAGACGGCCCGTCCCACCCCGCCGCCCACGCCGGGCGGCGACCAGCCGTTCGTGCCCACGCTGGCGCCGGAGCTGCTGGCGTCCACGGGCCAGGCCCAGGCCGCCGGCCCGACCGCCGGCCCCAACGGCCTGCCGCAGCGCCCCACCCGCCAGTCGGGCGAGCGGCGCACCCCGCCGCCGCTCTCCGCTCCCAAGCCGGCCACCCCGCTGTCGGCGCGCCCGGTCCGCCCGCGCCCGGTCGGGTTCAGCCCGAGCACCGGCGGCAGGCCCGCCGCGGGCGCCGGCAGCACCCGGTACCGCGGCCAGGAGGAGGGCTTCAACCCGCGCTCCCCGTTCGGCCCCGGTTCGGTGCTGCCCAAGTCCGACGGTCTGGCCCCGGCCCCCGAGTTCCAGGTGAAGGCGACCCTGACGGGCCGCCGCTACTTCACCAACGACTCGGCGAACTTCCGCGAGACCCGCGCCGACGTCTGGTTCCGCACCACGTCCGACGCGGAGAAGGCGGGCTTCCACCAGGCGCCCTGACGGTTCTGCCCTGACGGTTCTGCCCCGACGGTCCTGACCTGACGGGGCCCGTCACGCGGAAGACCCCTGTTCCGGGAGGCGGAACAGGGGTCTTCTCCGTCCGGGCGGTCAGCTCAGCACGGTCCAGGTGTCCTTGCCGCGCAGCAGCGCGGCCAGGTCCGCCTCCTGTGCGGCCTTGGCCTGCTCGACCTGCTCGCGGGCCCCGTCGTCGTACGTGGGGCGGGACGTCTTGCGGAACACGCCGGTCACGGTGTGCCGCAGGTCCTGGGTCGACAGCCGGGACAGCGCGAACGCCAGGTTCAGGTCGCTCGCGTCGTGCACCACGACCTCCTCGGGGGCCACCTCGGAGGTCTTGGCCACGGCCAGCCCGAAGCCCTCGCGGACCACGGCGAACTCGCCGTTGCCGAAGGTGATCGGCTGCCCGTCGACGACGTCGATGATCCGCCGGGACGCCTCGTCGGCGTCCTTGAGCACGTCGAACGCGCCGTCGTTGAAGATCGGGCAGTTCTGGTAGATCTCCACCAGGGCCGACCCGCGGTGCTCGGCGGCCTGCCGCAGCACCTCGGTCAGCCCGACCCGGTCGGAGTCGACCGCGCGGCCGACGAACGTGGCCTCCGCGCCCAGCGCCAGCGACACCGGGTTGAACGGGTGGTCCAGCGACCCGAGCGGCGTCGACTTGGTGACCTTGCCGGCCTCGGAGGTCGGCGAGTACTGGCCCTTGGTCAGGCCGTAGATCCGGTTGTTGAACAGCAGGATCTTGAGGTTCACGTTGCGGCGCAGGGTGTGGATCAGGTGGTTGCCGCCGATGGACAGCGCGTCGCCGTCACCGGTCACCACCCACACCGACAGGTCCGGCCGCGCCACCGCGAGACCGGTCGCGATGGCCGGCGCGCGCCCGTGGATGGAGTGCATGCCGTAGGTGTTCATGTAGTACGGGAACCGCGACGAGCAGCCGATCCCGGACACGAACACGATGTTCTCGCGCTTGAGGCCCAGCGTGGGCAGGAAGGACTGCACGGCGTTGAGCACCACGTAGTCGCCGCAGCCGGGGCACCAGCGGACCTCCTGGTCCGACTTGTACTCCTTGGCCTTCTGCGGTTGGTCGGAGGTGGGCACGCCCGCGAGGCCGCCCAGCCCGGGGAGGCCCAGATCCGTCGCAGTCATTTACGACACTCCCTTGATCACGTCGGCGAGCACGTCCTGGAGCTCCTCCGCCTTGAACGGCAGGCCCTGGACCTTGGTGTAGCTGATGGCGTCGACCAGGTACCTGGCGCGCAGCAGCAGCGCCAGCTGGCCCAGGTTCATCTCCGGCACGACGACCTTCTCGTACCGGGCCAGGACCTCGCCCAGGTTCTTCGGGAACGGGTTGAGGTGCCGCAGGTGCGCGTGCGCCACGGGCATGCCGAGCTTGCGCACCCGCCGCGCCGCCGCGCCGATCGGGCCGTAGGTCGAACCCCAGCCGACGACGAGCACCTTCGCCTCGCCCGACGGGTCGTCGACCAGGACGTCCGGCACCTCGACGCCGTCGACCTTGCGCTGCCGCAGCCGCACCATGTGGTCGTGGTTGACCGGGTCGTAGGAGATGTTGCCGGTGCCGTCGGCCTTCTCCAGCCCGCCGATCCGGTGCTGGAGCCCCGGCGTGCCGGGCACCGCCCACGGGCGGGCCAGCGTCTCCGGGTCGCGCAGGTACGGCCAGAACTCGCCGTCCGGGCCGTTGGGCTCCGTGGCGAACGCCACGGTCAGGTCGGGCAGCTCGTCGACGTCCGGGATCAGCCACGGCTCGGAGCCGTTGGCGATGGCACCGTCGGACAGCAGCAGCACCGGCGTCCGGTAGACCAGCGCGATCCGCGCGGCCTCCAGGGCGGCGTCGAAGCAGTCCGCGGGCGACTGCGGCGCCACGACCGGCACCGGCGACTCGCCGTTGCGGCCGAACATCGCCTGGAGCAGGTCGGCCTGCTCCGTCTTGGTCGGCAGGCCGGTGGACGGGCCGCCGCGCTGCACGTCGATGACGATCAGGGGCAGCTCGGTCATCACGGCCAGGCCGATGGTCTCGGACTTGAGCGCGATGCCGGGACCGGACGTGCTGGTCACGCCGAGCGCGCCGCCGTACGAGGCGCCGAGCGCCGCGCCGATGCCGGCGATCTCGTCCTCGGCCTGGAGCGTGGTGATGCCGAACTGCTTGTGCCGGGACAGCTCGTGCAGGATGTCCGAGGCGGGCGTGATCGGGTACGTGCCCAGCACCACGGGCAGGCCGGACCGCTGACCCGCGGCGACGATGCCGTAGGCGAGCGCGGTGTTGCCGGTGATCTGCCGGTACGTGCCCTCGTCCAGCTTGGCCGGCGCCACCTCGAACGTGACCGCGAACGACTCGGTGGTCTCGCCGTAGTTCCAGCCCGCCCGGAACGCCAGCACGTTGGCCTCGGCGATGTCGGGCTTCTTGGCGAACTTCTCGCGCAGGAAGCGCTCGGTGCCCTCGGTCGGCCGGTGGTACATCCAGGACAGCAGGCCCAGGGCGAACATGTTCTTCGCCCGCTCCGCGTCCTTCTTGCCCAGGCCGGTCTCCTCCAGGGCGCCGATGGTCAGGGTGGCCATGGCCACCTTGTGCACCTGGTAGGCCTCCAGCGAACCGTCTTCCAGCGGGTTGGCGGCGTAGCCGACCTTCACCAGGTTGCGCTTGGAGAACTCGTCGGTGTTGACGATCAGCGTGCCGCCCTTGGGCAGGTCGTCGATGTTCGCCTTGAGCGCCGCCGGGTTCATCGCCACGAGCACGTCGGGGCGGTCGCCGGGGGTGAGGATGTCGTAGTCGGCGAAGTGCAGCTGGAAGCTGGACACGCCGGGCAGGGTGCCCTGTGGCGCCCGGATCTCGGCCGGGAAGTTGGGCAGGGTGGCGAGGTCGTTGCCGAACGCGGCGGCCTCGGAGGTGAACCGGTCACCCGTCAGCTGCATGCCGTCGCCGGAGTCGCCGGCGAACCGGATCACCACGCGGTCGAGCTTGCGGACCTCCGCACCACCTGGCGCGGCGCCGTTACCAACGTCGGTAGTCATGTCCTGGGCCGATCCCTTTCCTCACACCGCTAGGGGCTGGTGCCCCTCCCCCTCATCGAGGGTAGCCGTCGCCGCTGACGGGCCGGTTGCAGCCGTACCACGGTGCGGGACGATCGGTCTCACCACGTGCCGCACATGGGCGGTTGAGCAACCGGGAGGGTGTCCAGAGGTACGTGTTACTCCAATTAGCAGCTACTGATACGCGCTGCGTGGGGTCAGTGCCCGCTGATCCTGGCCCTCATCGCGGCCAGTCTCGCCTGGAACTCCGGGGTCCCGATGGAGGCGGCCTGCGGTGTCAGCTCCGTGTCAACGGCCTGCGCGTGCTCGTCCAGCACGGCGGTCGTCCGCATGGAGGACTTGATGGTCCTGACCAACCCGCGCGGCGCGTCGGCCGCCGCACGGGCCAGTTCGACCGCCGACGCGACCAGCTCGTCGTGACCCCCGTCCGCCCGGTCCCACGCCAGACCCCGCGCGACCGCGGCGTCCGCGTCCAGGACCTGGCCGAAGAGGGTCATCGCGGTCGCCGTCTGCGGGCCGACGAGCCGTTGCAGCATCCACGTCATGCCGCCGCCCGGGTGGATGCCCAGTTGCAGGAACCGCGCGTCGAACCTGGCGCGCGCGCCGACCAGGCGCACGTCGCAGGCCAGCGCCAGGTTGAGTCCCGCGCCGACCGCCGCACCGCCGACGGCCGCGATCGTGGGCAGCGCGCAGCCCGCCACGGCGAGGAAGCCCGCGTAGATGCGGCGCAGGCCCTCCTCGCGGGCTTCGCCGAGCGCCGTCAGGTCCGCGCCGGCGCAGAACGCCGGGGGAGCGCCGGTGACGACCACGGCGTGCACGCCGTCGTCCCGCTCGCAGTCCTCGATCGCCCGGACGAGCTGGTCGGACAGGTCGAGCGTGAGCGCGTTGCGGCGGTCGGGGTCGTGCACGGTGACGATCGCCACGCGGTCGGCGCGTTCCAGGAGGACTTCGGCCATGCCGCCGACTCTAGGGGCCGGGCCTCAAGGGGCGGGTGGCCGGTCGAGGAGGCGGGACAGCACGACCGTCGACACGGTCCGGTCGATGATCTCGACGGCGCGCAGCCGCTCCAGCGCCGTCTCCAGGTGGTGGATGTTCGCCGCGCGCAGGTGCACGATCGCGTCCGCCGCGCCGGACACCGTGTAGGCGGCCAGCACCTCGGCCATCGGTTCGAGCCGCTGCTGGATGTCGTGCGGCGCCACGTTGCCGCGGCAGTGCACCTCGACGAACGCCTCCGTGCCCCACCCGAGCTGCTCGGGGTCGACGACCGCCGTGAAGCCGCGCAGCACGCCCGTGTCCAGCAGCTTGTCCACCCGCCGCTTCACCGCGGGGGCCGACAGGCCCACCTCCTTGCCGATGTCGGCGTAGCTGGAGCGGGCGTTGGCCATGAGGCACGAAATGATTCGCTGGTCGATCGAGTCCACACGCAACATTCTGCCCTGGAAGACGCAATGTCGCGGCGTTGTTCGATGGTCGGAGGGCGCTCTACATTTCGATCCATGACCTCGGTTTCCCTCGTGGGCCCCGGCGATGAGCCGATCGTGCTGGACGTGGCGACGCCGGCCGCGCCGGTGCGCGTGCCGACCACCCGCCGGTACCTGATGTGCCCGCCCGAGCACTTCACCGTGGAGTACTCGATCAACCCGTGGATGGACCCGACGCGGCCCATCAGCACGGCGTTGGCGGTGGAGCAGTGGACCGCCCTGAAGGAGACCTACGAGCGCCTGGGGCACCGGGTGGAGACCATCGAGCCGGTCCCCGGCCTGCCCGACATGGTGTTCGCGGCCAACTCGGGCACCGTCGTCGACGGCCGGGTCCTGGGCTCCCGCTTCCGGGCACCCCAGCGAGCCGCGGAAGCCGACCACTTCCGCCGCTGGTTCCTGGCCAACGGCTACCGGTCCGTCGTCATGCCCGAGCGCACCAACGAGGCCGAGGGCGACTTCGCGTGGACGGGCAGGTACCTGCTGGCGGGCACGGGCTTCCGCACCGACCCCCTGGCCCACTCCGAGGCCCAGGAGGTCCTCGGCGTGCCGGTCGTCTCCCTCCGGTTGACGGACCCGCGCTACTACCACCTGGACGTGGCCCTGTTCGTCCTCGCGGACGACCTGGTCGCCTACTACCCGGACGCCTTCTCGCCCGGCACCCGGCAGGTCCTCCGCCGCCTGTTCCCGGACGCCGTCATCGCGACCGGGGCCGACGCGGCGTGCCTGGGCCTCAACGCGGTCTCGGACGGCCGCAACGTCGTCCTGCCGGTGGAGGCGACCCACCTGGCCGACCAGATCGCCCGGCGCGGCTTCGAGCCGCACTTCGTGGACATCTCGGAGCTGCGCAAGTCGGGCGGCGGTCCGAAGTGCTGCACGATGGAACTCCGGGACTGATCCCGTTCCGACCTCGTCGGCAGGCGACGCTCCGGTGGTTCGCACGAGCGGTCCAGCGGAGCGCTCGTGCTCCCACGTGCGCACGTCCGCAAGCGCGATGTGTAGGCACCTCTCGAAATGACCACCCCATCGAGTGAACCTTGAGGAGGTGCTGAGCGTGGCCAAGGGCGACGTGGAGACGTACTACGAGGACGGCCGGTGGAAGAACAAGATCGAGGGCGGCGAGCGGGCTTCCAGCACGGCTGACACGAAGGCCGAGGCGCAGGCCGAGGGGCGCCGCATGGCGCAGGAGCGCGGCGTCGAGCACGTCATCAAGAAGCAGGACGGCACGATCGGGGAGAAGAACACCTACCCCCGCGAGCGCGACCCGAACCCGCCCGCCGGCTGAGCGGACCGCGTCGGCGGCCCCGGAACCTCCGCGGAGGTCTCCGGGGCCGCAGCGTGACCGGGGCGGCTCGTGATCAGGGCTTGCGGCCGGTGAGCCCGAGGATGCGGTGCAGCAGCGGGGCGTCGTCGGGCACCGGGACCTCGGGACCGTAGATGCCCATGCCGCGCCCCATCTCGACGGTCGGGACCAGGCGGCGGTGGACGTGCTCCAGCACCTCGTCGTCCCACGTCGGGGTCTGGCCGGTCGCCTGCGCCAGGTCCCAGGTGTGGACGACCAGCTCGCCGAGCGTGATGCCGCCGACGACCTCCGCGGGCATCGTGTTCGGGCCGCCCATGTACGTGGCGCCCTCCCACGACTCCGGCGTGCTCCACGCCGCGGCGGTGGCGCGCAGCTGGGCGGTCAGCTCGGCCGCCCAGTCGTCGGTGGTCGCGGTGTCGGACTCGGCCGGCGGGGCCACCTGCTCCTTGCGGCCCGCCCCCTCCAGGACCGGGGCCCAGTGCATCAGGTGCTTCACCAGGGCGCGGACGTCGAACTCGGTGCACGGGGTCGGCGCGCCGAGCTGGTCGGGCTCGATGCCGTCCACGACCTCCACGGTGGTCGCCACGGCTCGGCTGATCAACTGCTCACGGGACATGCCGCCACCCTAGGAAGATCGAAGGCGGGTGTCTTGAAGAAAGGCGACATGCCTTCGTGGGGAGTGGGGCGGGGCCGGTGCGGGACGTGAACCGACGGGACGAGCGCGAGCTGGCGTGGCGGGACCACCAGACCCACGAGTTCCACGCGCCCTCGCCCGACCTGGCTCCGCACGTCGCCCGCTACTGGGTCGTCGAGTGGTCCTACGACCGGCCGTACCGGCAGCTGGTCGTGCCCTACCCGAACGTCCAGCTCAGCTTCCACGCGGGCCGCGCCGAGGTGCACGGGGTGTGCGGCGGCCACGTGTTCAAGGACCTCGACGGCACGGGCCGCACGTTCGGCGTCGCGTTCCGCCCCGGCGCCTTCCGGCCGTTCCTCGGGGCCCCGGTCCAGTCGATCACCGACCGCACGATCCCGGCGGCCGAGGTCTTCCGCGACCTGCCGGCGGAGCCCGACGTGCCGGGTGTCGAGGACGCCCTGCGCCGCGCCCTGCCCGAACCGGACCCGAGGGCGCGCGACGCGGTCGACGTCGTCGACCTGATCGCCGCGAGCCCGCGCATCACCCGCGTCGACGTCCTGGCGGCCGACCTCGGCACCACCGCCCGCAGCCTCCAGCGCCTCTTCGCGGACCACGTCGGAGTGACACCCAAGTGGGTGATCCGCCGCTACCGCCTGCACGAGGTCACCCAGCGCATGGCCGCGGGCGGGCGCATCGACTGGGCGGCCCTGGCGGCGGACCTCGGCTACGCCGACCAACCCCACTTCGTCCGCGACTTCACCGCGATGTTCGGCGAGACCCCGACCCACTACGCGGCGCGCTACGGCGCCCCCGCCGGAGTCGCCCACACCACCGGGAACCGCGGTCCCGCCGAACGTCACCCGGAGGGCTGAGCACCCTGGCGCGCAACCCCCCGGCGGTGTTCCGATCGACGGCACCCGCTGTCGACGAAGGTAGGGAGCGCGCCATGAACGAACTCGACGCCCAGCGCCCGTCGCCCCAACCGCAGCACGAGGAGGAGCCCGCGCGTCGGCGCACGTCGGAGGTGCCCGAGCGGCTCTCCGGGCTCGAGTGGTTGGCCAGGCAGGCGAAGCGCCGCCGGGCCGCACCGCAGGCCGGCTGAGCCCGCCGCCGCGGGCGGCCCCCCGCCGGGCACGTCGACGCGGCGGTCCGCTAGTCGGCCACCTCGCGCTGGAACGCCGCCCACAGCAGGTTCAACGGGTGGTCGGACGGGAACTTCGCCCGCTCCTCCTTGCGGGCGAAGACCCCGACCAGGCGTTCCAGCTGCGGCTTCCGGTCGTTCTTCAGCTCGACCACGCGCAGCCCCGCCCCCTCGCGCAGGTCGCCGTTCGCGGCGACCACGCCGAGGCCCGAGGTGACGATCATGCAGCCCTCGACGAGGCCCGAGCGCAGCAACGACATGCCGTACTGGATTTCGTCGATTTCCGCCGCTATGTCCAATTCGTTCCGGTAGTCCGGTCCGAACCAGCCTCGCAGGAATTCCGCGATCAGGCCGTCACCGGGCACGACCAGCGGCAGCTTCGGCAACTCCCCGGTGCCGACGCGATCCGGCAACCGGTGCTCCGGCAGGTTCGTGAGCAGCGCCAACCCGCCCCTGCGCCACTCGATGACGTCGAACTCGTCGAACCCGCCCCGCCGGCCCGCGGGGGTCACCACGCTCCCGCACACGATGTCGACCTCCTTGGACTCCAGCGACGTCCAGATGTCCTTCGTGCGGATGTGCACGACCTTCAGCTCGACGTCCCGCCGGCGGAAGTCGTCGGCCACGTGGTGCCACGCCTTGGCCAGCGGGTCGAGCATGAACCGGGTCGTGCCGACGGTCAGCGTCGTGCCCAGCTTGCGGCGGCAATCGTGAATCGAATCGAGCCACTCGGTCAACGTGGTCCGCGCCAATTCCACCAGCGCCTCGCCGGTGGGTGTGATCAGCACGTCTTTTCCGCGGCCCTGCTTGACGACCAGCGGCTCGCCGCACAGCGACTTGAAGTTGCGGTTGAGCGTGTCCACCTGCTTCTGCACGCTGGACTGCTCCCGGCCGAGCACCCGGGCCGCGCGCAGGGCGGACTTCGTCTCGTACACCGCGATCAAGGTCCTGAGCTGGTCCAACGTGGTGTCGAGCAGCAGCGGCGAGGTGTGCAGGAGTCTGCTGAGCCGGGTGCCGGCGGGCAGGAGCAGTTTGGCCGAGGTCGACATGCAGGGCCTCTCGGGTCGGGTCGGGGTGTTCTACCGATTAGTTGTACTGAACTTGGCCGCAGTTCGTGTTGAAATTATCCGAAGATCTTGGTCTTATCCCTGGACAGCTATGCGCGATCCGTAAGAGACTTCTGCCGCAACCAGGTGCTTGTTCACGTGGGAGCAATCAGGGGGTATTGGGGGGTTGGGGGCCCGCCGGGCGGCAGCCCGGCGGGCCCCCACGTATTAACCTCATGGACCGTGACGGTTTCCACCTTGGACTGGGGCACGACCTACCGGGTCACCGTGCTCGACCTCGGCCTCGCGTGCTGCGGCGTCGAGGTCATGGCCGCCCTGGAGGGCCACCGCCCGGAGCACCTCGAAGCGCTCGGCGTCGACCCGGTGCACGCGGCGGGCGAGGCGCACGTGCTCGTCGTCTCCGGCACGGTCACCGACGTGATGCTGCCCGCGGTCGTCGCGACCTACGACGAGATGCCCGAGCCGAAGTACGTCCTCTCGGTCGGCGCGTGCAGCAACACCGGCGGCCCGTACTGGGACTCCTACAGCGTCACCAAGGGCATCGACCAGGTGCTGCCCGTGCACGTCGCCGTGCCCGGCTGCCCACCCCGCCCCGAGGCGCTGCTCGACGGCCTCGCCGCGCTGCACCGGCTCGTGTCGTGAGCGCCGCGTCGCAGGACCTGGCCGCCCGCGTCCCCGGCGCGGAGGTGAGGACCGCGTTCGGCCAGACTACCGCGCACGTGCCCCTGGACGGCTGGCTCGCCGCCGCCCGCCACGCGCGCGACGACCTCGGCTGCACCCAGTTCGACTGGCTGGGCGTCGAGGACGCCGGACGCCCCGGGGCGGTCGGCGCGCGGCACGCCGTGCTGCTGCACGTCCTGCACCCCGGCACCAGGCAGGGCCTGCTGCTGCGCACCGAGGTCGAGGCCGGGCGGCAGCTGCCCAGCGTCGCCGGGCTGTGGGCGGGCGCGGCGTGGCACGAGCGCGAGGCGGTCGAGATGTTCGGCCTCGCCCTCGACCACGACGTCCCCCACCTGCTGCTGCCCGACTCGTTCGCCGGTCACCCGCTGCGCAAGGACTTCGTGCTGGCCTCCCGCGTGGTCCGCCCCTGGCCCGGCCGGCTCGAACCGGGTGAGGACGGCACGTCCGCGCCCAGCCGCCGCCGCGCGGCCCCACCCGGCGTGCCCGACCCGTCGTGGGGCCCGCGCTACGAGGAGAACGCCGATGAGTGACACGCCCCCCGGTGACACGCCCGCTGACGGCACGCCCTCCGGTGACGCGCCTCCCGGTGACACGCCTCCCGCCGGCCCCCCGAGCGCCCTGCCCCCGCGCACCCGCGGCGTCATCGCGCTGCTGGAGGCCAACTGCACGGTGTGCATGATCTGCGCCCGCGAGTGCCCCGACTGGTGCATCCACATCGACTCGCACACCGAGGTCGAGCAGGTGCCCGGCTCGTCCCGCCCGCGCGCCCGCAACGTGCTCGACCGGTTCGCCGTCGACTACGGCCAGTGCCTCTACTGCGGCATCTGCGTCGAGGCGTGCCCGTTCGACGCGCTGCACTGGGCACCCGACTTCTCCTACCCCGGCACCGGCACGCCGACGGGTGACGGCGCGGTCGCCGAACTCGTCCACGAGCGCGACGTGCTGGGCTCCTGGGTGTCGCACGTCCCGCCTCCGCCGCAGCTCGACGGGGGTGCCGAGCCCGCGCCGGAGACCACCGCCACACGACCGGCACGCCCCGGTGCCGGAACCCCGCGCCGGCCGGGCGCGTTGAGGGGGAGGACGTAGAACAGCCGGAGGCGACGCACCGTGCACAAGCACTACAACGGTTTGAAGACCGCGTTGCTCCTCGGCGTCATGAGCGGCCTGATCGTGGCGATCAGCTCGTTGTTCGGGCGGACCGCCCTGGTGATCGGCCTGCTGCTGGCGCTGGGCGTCAACGCCTACGCGTACGTCAACTGCGACAAGCTGGCGCTGCGCACCATGCGGGCCCGCCCCGTGTCCGAGGTGGAGCAGCCCGCGATGTACCGCATCGTGCGCGAACTGGCCCAGACCGCCCGCCGGCCCATGCCCAGGCTCTACCTGAGCCCCACGGCCGCGCCCAACGCGTTCGCCACCGGCCGCAACCCGCGCAACGCCGCCGTGTGCTGCACGACCGGCATCCTCGAACTCCTCGACGAGCGCGAGCTGCGCGCCGTCCTCGGGCACGAGCTGTCGCACGTCTACAACCGCGACATCCTGATCTCGTGCGTGGCGGGCGCGCTGGCGAGCGCGGTCAGCGCGCTGGCCAACCTGGCGCTGTTCGCGAGCGCGTTCGGCGGTGACGACGACGACCGGGCCAACCCGTTCGCCGTGCTGCTGATCGCGCTGCTCGGCCCGATCGCGGCGGGCATCGTGAAGGTGGCGGTGAGCCGGTCCCGGGAGTACCAGGCCGACCGGTCCGGCGCGGAGCTGACCGGCGACCCGCTGGCCCTGGCCTCGGCGCTGCGCAGGATCGAGGACGGCACCAGGGGCGCGCCGCTCGCACCCGAGCCCGCCGTCGTCGCGCAGTCGCACCTGATGATCGCCAACCCGTTCCGGGCGGGGGAGAACCTCGCCAGGCTGTTCTCCACCCACCCGCCGATCGCGGACCGGGTGCGCCGGCTGGAGGAGCTGGCGCGACGCCGCTGACGACGCCGCTGACGACGCCGCTGACGACGCCCTACGGGCGCACCTCCCGCGCCACGTTCATCACGTACTGGCCGTAGCCGGACTGCGCGAGCTTCTCGCCGAGCGCGTAGCACTCGTCCGCGGTGATGAAGCCCATCCGCAGCGCGATCTCCTCCAGGCACGCGATGCGCACGCCCTGCCGGTGCTCCAGCACCTGCACGAACTGGCCCGCCTCCAGCATCGAGTCGTGCGTGCCGGTGTCGAGCCACGCGAAACCGCGCCCGAGGTCCACCAGGTTCGCCCGGCCCTCGCGCAGGTACGCCAGGTTGACGTCGGTGATCTCCAGCTCGCCGCGCGCCGACGGCTTGAGGCCGCGCGCGATGTCCACGACCTGGTTGTCGTAGAAGTACAGGCCGGTGATGGCTTTGTTCGACTTCGGCAGCGCGGGCTTCTCCTCGATGGAGATCAGCCTGCCGGTCGCGTCGACCTCGCCTACGCCGTACCGCTCGGCGTCCTTCACCGGGTAGCCGAACAGCACGCAGCCGTCCAACTCCTCGGCGTTGCTCTGGAGGAGCTTCGAGAAGCCCTGGCCGTAGAAGATGTTGTCGCCCAGCACGAGGGACACGTCGTCGTCGCCGACGAAGTCCGCGCCGATGACGAACGCCTCGGCCAGCCCGTTCGGGTGGGCCTGCTCGGCGTAGGAGATGTCGAGGCCGAACTGCGAGCCGTCGCCCAGCAGCCGCTTGAACAGCGGCAGGTCGACCGGCGTCGAGATCAGCAGCACCTCGCGCACGCCCGCGAGCATCAGCACCGACAGCGGGTAGTACACCATCGGCTTGTCGTAGACCGGCAGCAGCTGCTTGGACACGGCCTGCGTGATCGGGTGCAGCCGCGTGCCGCTGCCACCCGCGAGGACGATGCCCTTCACCGGTAGTTGGTGAACTGGAGGGCGATGCCGAAGTCGGACCCCTTCAGCAGGGCGATCACGTCCTGGAGGTGGTCCTTCTTCTTGCCGGAGATGCGGAGCTGGTCGCCCTGGATCTGCGCCTGCACGCCCTTGGGCGCCTCGTCGCGGACCTTCTTCGCGATCTCCTTGGCCTTCTCGCTGGAGATGCCCTGCACGAGCGTGCCCGTGACCTTGAACACCTTCCCGGAGATGGCGGGGTCGCCGATCTCGAACGCCTTCAACGAGATGCCGCGCTTCACGAGCTTCTCCTGGAAGACGTCGATGGCGGCGCGGCACCGCTCCTCGGTCTCGGACTGGAAGGTGATCGCCTCCTCGCCCGCCCAGGAGACCTGCGTCCCGGTGCCCCGGAAGTCGAAGCGCGTGCTCAGCTCCTTGGCGGCCTGGTTGAGCGCGTTGTCGACCTCCTGGCGATCGACCTTGCTCACCACGTCGAACGACGGGTCTGCCACGTGCCCGGTACCTCCGCGTCGGTGGGTCTGGAACCGCCCGGAAGCCTACTCGGGTATCCCGGTTGCACGGGTCCGGACGGACTTATGTATTGTCTCCACCGCACCCGGGAGACCGGGCGCGGGGCGGGTTGCCCGAGCGGCCAATGGGAGCGGACTGTAAATCCGTCGCGAAAGCTACAGAGGTTCGAATCCTCTACCCGCCACGCGAGCCAGAAGACCCCCGTGACCTGTGAGAACAGGTCACGGGGGTCTTCTCGTTGTGTCCGGCTGCGTACGGCTCAGAACGGCCGTCTACGGCCCGTCACGTCCAGGGCGCGTCCAAGTTCGGCGCGCCTCCGAGAGCCGCTTGGACGCGCTGACGGGCGCTCTGCTCACCTCCGTCGAGGCACTTCGCGTAGACCCGCAGCAGGACGGCCACGCTGTGACCGGCCCATTCGGCTACCCGTGTGGCCTCTACGCCTGCGTTGAGCCACGTCGAGACGCAGGCGTGACGCAAGTCATACGGGCGTCGTGCCAGTGGTGAGGCGGCCACCTCGGGGGTGAGTACGGCCTGCCGCGCCAGCGCCCACACCCGGCCGTAGGTCGAGCTGCCCACCCTGCCGCCGCGCTCGGCCCGGAACAGCCGACCATCGGCGGTCGTGCCGAACACGGTGAGGTGGTTGTGCAGGATCGAGGTCAGTTCCGGGGAGCACGGCACCACGCGCCCGGTGCCTTCCTCCCGGTGCTTGAGCGCGCGTTCCTCCCGTGCTTGACCGCTGTCGGTCCACCGGCCGCTCACCTCCGGTGCCGCCGACTCCAAGTGCAGCTCACCCCACCCGCGTTCGGGGAGGGACAGGTTGTGCTTCCGGAGGTTCGCCGCTTCCTCGGGACGCAGCGCAGCGAAGTACATCAGCGCGAAGAACGCGACCAGGGACGGCCCGCTCCGTTGAATTCCGTTCACCGCCAGCAGCAGCGTCCGAGCCTGGACCGGGTTCGCCACCGATCGGCGGTCCACCTCGTTGGTCACCGTCTTGCGCTTCTTCGTCTTCACCGACTTCAGCGGGTTCTCACTCAACACCCCTTGCTCAATGGCGTACTCCAGCGCGCTGCCCAACGTGGTGCGACGCAACCGGGCGGTGTCCTGGGCCACCCGCTTCCCGTCCAACTTCGTCTCCACCGCGTTCAGGAAACCGCGCAGGAAATCCGGCCTGGTCAGGTCGCTCACCGGCCGCGTGTTGCGAGCCGCCCACGTGAGCGCGTCGGCAATGTCGGGCGCGTGCTTGTCGTCGCGGTGCCGGGTGTTGAACGCCGTACGCAGTGCCGCGCGCAGAACCTTCGCATTCGGCCGTCCCCGATCCGTGGAAAGCATGGCCACCGTGATGGGAATCAGTGCGTCCGCAATCGTCCGGCGGTGACCGGGCGACGACTCGGGCCACATCCGGTCAACGTAGGAGCACGCGAAGTCGTACCACGACTTTGGCGCGCTCTCCTTCCGCAGCATCGTGACCGGCAAGCCGGTACCCGTGTCGAACGGAACGCCATCGGTGGTGGCGCTCAGCAGCTTGGACCGGAACGCGTCCGCAAGGGCCTTGGTGGAACACGGCTCGCTGAACGGCTTGCCCGCCACCGTCCACCGCACCTTGTACGTCGTCTTGCGCTTGCCCTTGTACGGCGCGCCGATCTTCCAAATGCGCACGCGGGTCGAGGTGTCCATCAGGCAGCCACCCCGCAGCCGTCGTACCACGCGTCAATGTCCCGGCGGTCGAACCGCAATTGTCCGTTCGGCAGCTTGGAACACTTCGGTGCGAGCCCTTTGGCAAGCCAGTCGTACAACGTCGAACGTGAAATCTTGAACTCCTTGCAGAACTCGGCCACCGTCAGCAACTCCCGGCGAGTCATACGGCCACCCCCTCAGCTTCGTTCTCAACGGGCAAGTAGCGCGCCCACGCGTCACCGAGCCCGTTCTCCCCGTCGATGACGTAGCCCTTGAACGTCTTCCCGCCGCTTTTGTAGGCGGTGACCCTGACCTTGTAGTGGCTCAGTTCGGCCGCGAGTTGGCGCGCGGTGAGCGCCTTGCCGTTGTAATCACCCCACGGCGCTTCCTCCATGCTCCACAGCACGGCGAGGATTTCGACGGTGCTCATTCGCTCCACGCCGCGTTCCCGGAAGATGGTCCGCAGATCACCCAGCAGCCGAATCCGGTCGGAGATCGGGTCCTGCTGGGAGGCGTTCACGAAGTGCAGGCACGCGGCGCGGGCGGTGTCGGGCCAGTGCGCACCGGCCGCGTCCGCGATGGCCAGCAGCGGTTCCCAGATTTCGGCCGCGCGGTCGGCGACACCGTCCGGCATCTCCGGCACGGCCGCGCCGACCTCGGCACCGACCGCGTCCATCCACGCTGACAGCGCCTCACGGATGGGGGTCGATTCCTGGTCCACCCGGCGTTCGCGGAACTGCTCCACCTTCTCCTCGGCGCGGCGTCGCCGCATGTGGATGGTGATGGCGCGGGTGGTGATGGTCTCCGGCATCCGTCCGGCGATTCCGGCCAGCGCGGCCGGGGCGTAGACGGGGAACCGCTCGATCACCATGTTCCCGGCGTCGCCCTTGCAGCGGGCTACGGTCGCGGAGCGCTTGTAACCGGCGTTGACCAGCGCCCGGAGGTCTTCGTTGCCACCGCCCCTGGTGTCGAAAATGGCATCGATCTCGTCGAACAGGATGGTGATGGGACCCGCACCGACCATGCGGAACAGCGCGGCCGGGGTGGCGGAGAACGTCATCTCCGGTTGCTTGACCAGGAACCGCGCCACCTCCATGACGCGGGTCTTGCCCGAGCCGGGTTCGGCGCTGGACAGGATGAGCCGGGGCGTGATGTAGAAGTGCTCGGCAGCCCAGGTGTGGGCGTACCAGAGGGCCAGCATGGGGGCGCAGTGCTCGTCGGGAAAGGCGTTGTACCGCGCGACGAACGCCCGGACCTGGTCCAGGATTTCCGCGCCGTTGTGGGTGCTCATGCGGCGTGTCCCTTCGTGCGTTCGCGGTAGGCGGCTTGTCGGCAGGCGTGGGAGCAGTGGCGGGGCCATCGGCCGGTGAGGGGGCGGACCAGTGGTGCGCCGCAGCGGCAGACGCGGGTGGTCACGGTCCCGGTGGGTTGCGGTGATCCGTCACCGGTGCCCGCGGGGGAAGCGTCACCGGCCGCGGGGATAGCGTCACCGGCTGACGCTTCCCACCGGTGCGCCGCGTCGGCGCGTGACGTTTGCGCCCTGGTTGCTTTGGTCACGGGTGTGGCCAGGTGTCGGGCGTGGCCGATGAGCTGGGTTCCGAGCCAGAACGTGTAGGCCGGTGGGATGGCCTGGGTGAGGTTGGGCCAGGGCATCCAGTCGATGCCCATGGCGGCCCGTCCGACCTCGGTGGGGGTGCCGGGTGACGGTTCCCCGTCGACGGGGTTTCGTCTCCCGCGTTGGCCGTAGGAGCCGTAGACGGGTACGGCGGGGGTGCTGCGGTCGTGGTGGCACGGTGTGCCGTGGAGCGGCAGGTTGGACTCGAACAGCCGGTGCCGTCGCACTCCCAGCCGCAGGGTGTCGCCGCAGATGGTGACCGGGTTGTGCAGTGGTGCGCCGGGGACGTTCTCGATGACGTAGGCCCACGCGTCCCCGCGTTCGACCGCGTCGCGCAGCCGTCGCCGGATGGGTTCGACGAGGTCGGGGTGTTCGTGGCGTCGGTCGGCGGGGGTGGCGGTGGAGAAACGCTGGCAGGGCGGGGAGGCTGCGATCACGTCGTAGCCGGACAGGTCCACTGTGAGCGCGTCGGCCTGGACGAAGGGGAACGGGTAGTAGGGCTGCGGGCGGATGTCGACGCCGGTCACGTCGAACCCGGCGGCGTGGTAGCCGGCGGACGCGCCCCCGGCGCAGCAGAACAGGTCCAGCAGACGCGGCCGACTCATGCGGCACCCCGCTGTGCCGAGGTGGTCTCCGGTGCCTTGCGGGGTCGGGTGGCTCCGGCGCGCAGTCCGTTGCCGATGGTGCGGAGAACTTCGTTTTCGGTGCAGCCGCATCGGTCGGTGATCATGTGGAGTGCCGCCGTGTGCAGCTCTGCCTCTGCTGTAGCCGCAGGCAGCAGTCCGCCGCCGACGAGTTGCCCGAGGGCGACGGAGGCGACGAACAGGGTGTGGGTGTGGCGGCCTGGTTGGGCCGCTGCGACCCGGTCCCGCTCACCCCGCACCGCAGCCGCCACGTAGCCCGGTAGCCGCTCTGTGCGGCTCACGATGGGCGCTGTACGGGCCGTACGCGGCGTGGGCGTGAGGGCCTGGACCAACCAGGTGGGCGGATCGGCAGGGGCGCGGTCGTCGCCGACGCTGTAGGGGCCGTCCGGGGTCTGCGAGCCGGGGCCGACGACGTAGCCGCCGTGCGCACGGGTGTCGACCATCGGCCCGAGGGCGGAGGCGGTGTTGCGCAGCTCGACCCCGACCGGCGCCCGGTAGTAGAGGTGGTCCCCGCCCTTGGCGGTGATGACCGAGCGGGTGTCGAACACCTCGGCCACCGGGTGCCCACCGGCCGCGCACAGGTCGGTGAGCACGTCGCGGCCGGTGGTGACGCCCCCTCGGCTACAGCCGTCCTCGTCCGGCACAGACGCCAACGACTTGGGCATGTCGAGGTCGACCACGAGCAGCCCGGACGGGCCGGTGGCGATCCCGACGTTGAACGGACCGGTGGCCCAGCAGCGTTCGACCACGGCCGGATCGGTGGTGGCACGCTGCTCCCACCCGAGGTGGCCGTTGGTGCACGGTCCGGTACGGGGACAGCGCCGCTCACCGTGCAGGGCGGGAACCTTGGTGCCGGGCCGCAGCGGGAAGACGTGGAAGCCGCTCGCCGCAGCGTCCAACGCGTGCCGCAACATCGAGGCGGCGGACGGTAGGTAGCTCATGACTCTCCCTTCCGAACGGTGGCGGTCAGTTGCCGGGGCGCTGGACGTTGCGGGCGTTGTCACGGCGGCTGCGGCGGACGCGGGTGAACGTGTTCCAGAGACGACGGCCGGTGCGCAGCCGCATCCCGCTTCCGCCGCAGGGGCGGCAGGGGCGGTAGGCCAGTGCGAGCGGGGAACGGTGGTTGCCCTTGCCCTTGCAGGTGCGGCAGGGCTTGAACGGGTGCGTGGCGTACAGGCCGATGTGGACGGTGGACAGCAGGAGCAGACCCACGACTCCGAACGGCTTGACAGACGGAATGTCACTGAGAGTGAGAAGTGCGAGGATGGCGAACGCGACGCGTGAGGGGGTCACGATGTGGCCTTTCGGGCTGTTTCAGGGTGTGCGGCACCGACGCCGCTATGAACTAGGGCGCTGATCAGGCGTGAAGTGGGGTGCTAGCGGGGGCGCTAGGTCTAGCGGGGTCGCGTGCTAGACCCAGCGCCGTTCCGGGCTAGGCCACCGGCCTACTTCCTGTCACGCTCGGTGATGGCATTGGTGATGTGTGCGCGTTCGACGCCGCGCCGGTTGGCTCCCTTGCCGGTGCCGGGGTCGGTGCCCCAGACCTGCACCGTGGACACGCCGTAGGGCTTGAGCGCGGCGGCCAGGTGCTTGGCCTTGTCCTTGCCGTCCTGCTCCGCCCACGGCCCGTAGACGGCCGGTCGCAGCTCGGCGAGCCGGTCCACGATGGACTCTGACCACGCCTTGTCCGCCGCGCCCATCGCGGTGAGCACGTCGGGCAGCAGCGTGTCCGCCGCCACCTCGTCCACCTCGACGTCCAGCCCGGCCGCGTAGCCGGACAGCAGCCCGGCCGCGCTGCGCACGGCGCGTGCCCGTCCCGCGATGGTCTCCGCGCCGGGGCCGTCGATGTAGACGCCCTTGACGGTGGTGGTGTCGTCGGTGACGCCCTTGAGCAGCCCGATCCCCTTGTCGGAGAACGAGAACTGCGTGGCGCGCTCACCGTTGCGGTAGGACGAGGTGCCCAACACCATGTCGTTGGCCATCTGCCCGGTGACCTTGAGGCAGAACCGCAACACGGCGTTGTCGCTGATCTGGGTGGGGATGGACTTCGAGTCCGGCCGCTGGGTGGCGAGGATCAGCACGATGCCGGTCGCCGGGCCGCGCTTCACGAGGTCGGTGCAGATTTCCTCGATCTCCGCGCCGTGCTCGGGGTGCTCGAACCACACCTGGCACTCGTCCACCCCGATCACGACGGGGTGCAGCCGCAGGGACCGCTTCGAGGCCAACTCGGTGGTGACCTTGTTCTCCGGGCACAGGTCCTTGGGCAGTTCCCGGATCACCTTCGTGCGCCGTCGCATCTCTTCCCGCAGCGCGCGGAGGTCGGCAAGCGCGTACTCCAGGTCTTCGGGGTCGTCACCGGCCCGGTACCGGTGGGAGACCGGCGCGAGCGGGGACAGGTCCCCGGTGCCCTTGAGGTCGTAGGTGTGCAGCTCCGCGCGGGGGTCGAGAGCGGCGGTGAGCAGCAGTTGCCGCAGCGTGAACGTCTTGCCCATGCGTGGGATCGCGCCCACGACCCCGGCCAGGAACATCAGGGCGAACGACACCCACCGGCCACGTACGTCGGTGCCGAACGGCTGCGGCGTGAACAGGTCGATCGCGCCGCCCTTGGCCAGTGGCCACGCGGGCTGCTTGGCCTTGGACATGTCCCGGTCACCGACCCACAGCACGAGCTGACCGGGGTGCCCGTCCGGTGCCTGCTCCGGCCACACGCAGCCCAGCGCGCGCCCGAGACCGGAGGCCAGCCGCTCCCGCCGCTCGATCACGTCGGCCGCTGTGACACCGCCGGGCAGCTCCACGTCCGCGCGCCAACCGGGGCCGTCGCGGTGGATGGGGGAGGTGAACCCGATTGCGTTCGGGTTCTTGGCCATCGGCCCGTTGATCCCGGCGATGCTCAGCGAGGTCAGCGCCTTCACCACCAGGTCGGAGGTCAGCCGCGCGGCCTGCGCCTGGACCACGGCGCGGGTGGCCACCGGCTTGTCCGCCGTGCTGCCCAGCGAACCGAGGAGGGACACCGCGACCAGCCCGCAAAGCCACAGCACCCACCCCGGCGCGACGTCGGGCAGCACGACCAGCAGCACCGTGCCCACGGTGCCCGCGACCAGAGTGAGGATGGTGCGCACCCGGACCCGCGCGTTGCGCTCGGCCACGAGCTTGAGATAGCGCTCCGCGTCACCCCGCAGCGCCATCTCCCGCCGCAGCGGGCGGCCCTCCGAGTCGGAGACCCACCGGCCGGTCGCGGCCATCAGCAGCAGCGCGCCGCGCGGCGACCGGGCCGCGAGCCGCCACAGGTACAGCGGTACCCGCGCGGCGTGGTAGCCGGTGGCGTGCGCGTAGTGCCGCAGCACCCACCGCGCGGTCTGCCTGATCTCGGCGACGCTGGACAGGTAGTGCGGGACGATCGGCTGCCTGGTCTGGTGCCGCAGCCGCGTGACCCAGTCGGAGTCGTCGGTGGTGTCCTCGGCGGAGTCCACCAGCACCGGCCGCACGGCGGCCTGGTCCTCGTCCACGATCTCCGCATCGAGCACCACCGGCACGGTCTCGACCGCCGCGCCGGGCGTGGCGTCGGTGCCGGTCGGACGCAGGTGACGGACGTTGTCCGGGATCTCGTCGGGGGAGCCGGGGGCCGTGAGGTCGGTGGTGGTGCTCATCGGTCACCCTCGCTCTCGTGATGGGCCGTCAGGTACTCGCGGATCTCCCGGGCGTACTCGCTGCCGCACCGGAGGTGGGTGCGGATCGCGCTGCCGGACGGCACCGGGGGAAGCTCCCCGGCGGCCACCGCAGCGCTCACCCGGGGCAGCAGCTCAGCCGCCCGCTTGGACAGCGTCGGGAGCGGTTTTGCCTGCACGATCGGGGTGTCAGCCGCCGCCGGGACGCTCACGGTGGGGACGCGTGACGGTTCCCCCGCGGCCTCCTGACCTGTGGTGACGGTTCCCCGCGGACTCGGGGTGACGGGTGACGTTTGCGCCCTGGGCGCTTGCGTCACGGGCGGATCGGCGGGGGTGGTGTCGCCGTGGTCGAGCCCGGCGAACTCTGCCCAGATGACCGGCATGACCGTCACGGCGGCTACAGCCACCAGGGGGCCGATCGAGTGCGCGAGCAGCGTCATCGGCTCGAACCGCTCGGCGACGAACGGCAGGTACGGCCAGACGTTCAGTGTCAGCGTCACCGCCAGCGCGCCGCGCTCCACCCGGTTGAGGTGCGGGTGGTCCAGCACCCGGCCACGGGTAGCGAGGTAGGCGCGGGCGGCCACCACGACCAGCAGCACGGCGGAGATGACCGGCTCCACCGCCCACGCGCCCCACCACGCCGCGCTGTGGACCGGAGTGTTCAACGTCAGCGTGTGGTGAACCCCGGTGGTCGACCAGGCCAGCGCGCCGACCAACGCCGTCATGGCCACCACGGTCAGCACCGCCCGCACCCGGGACGCCTGCCACGCCCGCGCCGCCGCGTCCTGAGCCAATGCGTGCAACCGTGCGGCCTGCATGGCGCGCTTGCGGCTGCGTCGGACCTTGCGGGAGTCCACGGCCAACGGCGCGGCGTCGCCCTGCAAGCTCAGCAGCGCGTGTGCCTCGTCCACCTCGGCGCGCAGCCGCCGCACCCGCCGCGTGCGCACCGGCACCTCGTGACGGTTCCCCGCCGGCTGGGTTTCGTCCCGCACGAGCGCCGGGGCCTGAGCCGCGACGTAGCGCATCACCTCGGCCACCGCCTGGTCCACCTCGTCACGGGAGTCGTCGGGACCGGGCATGGGCAGCGTCGTGACGCTCATGCCGTCACCTCCTGGCGACGCATCCGCACCGAACGGCGCGGCGAAGACTTCGGGTCGGCCACCAGAACGGCGGCACAGATCAGCAGGCACAGCGCGACCAGGGCGGCCACGGTGTGCTCACCGTGCACGGCCAAGCTGTAGAGGCCACACGCGCCCATCGCAGCGGACACGACCAGCCGCCACAGCAGCACCGCCACCACCAGGGCGACGACAGCCATCACGGCGAACGGCAGGGGATAGGTGGTGATCAGCTCACTCATCGTCGGCCACCCCCGCGCGCTGCCGCTCGATCAGCCGGGCGTGGTCGCGCTGGTAGGCCGGGGCCGACTCCCACGAGTGGCCGGGGTGAGCGCTCTCGTAGGTGGCGCGAGCGGTGGACTCCACCCGCGACACTGCGGTGTCGTCGTACGTCGTGCGTGACATGCTCTTGGTCTCCTGACCCGCCCTCTTGAGGGCGGTGTTGGGGTGGGCCGGACCGGTGGCGGGTTCTTGGCGGTTCCAGGCCGCCGGTCCGGGCGAACTCACTTCTTGTTGTCGGGCATGACCAGGTCGTAGACCTGGCGCAAGGTCTCGCGGGGCGTCGCGTCGTTCTCGGCGAGCAGCTCGTTGAACGCCTGCGTCACGCCCTGCTGGTCACCGCGTGCGCTGGCGTTGAGGGCCTGCTGGACCTTGTTGCGGATGAACTCATGGGGGTGTCTCCCTAGTCGGGTTGATCAGGCGGCTTGCGGGGTGTCCGAGGTCAGTTCGAAGCACGGCCAGCACAGGTGAGTACTGGTCGGCAGCACGTACAGCGGGTCTTTGCCGCAGTTGCCGCAGATGCGGCGCGCGAGGTTGGCCTTGGCCAGAGCGGTGAACTTCGCCGGGGTCATCGGCCGGACCGGCGCGGCCCGCTCGATCAGGTACAGCGACGCGAACACCGTCTTGCCCGAGGCGCTGTGCCGCACGTACAGCACCGCCACCGGGTCCTGACCGTTCGGCCGCAACCCCAGCGCCCGCAACTGCCGCCGCGTGGCCAACTTGTTCTTGGGGGCGCAGCCATAGGAAAGCAGCGGCAAGCCGTCGTGCGTGCCACGGGTGAACTGCGGACCATCGGCCCACGGCACCGGCATGAGCACCCAGGGGAACGACTTGCTCGCCATCACGCGGCCTCGTTGTCCATCGGGCCGGACAGCGGGACGAACGTGCGCAGCACGCGCACCGTGCCGCCCAGGGTGCGCCGCTCCTCGCGCCGGTCCCGCCGCCTGAGCGCCGAGCCGTCCAAGAGCGCGGACGTGGCGGGCGGCAGGTCTGCCACCTCGTCCGCCGCTTGCGCGATCAACGCGTCGATCGCGTCTTCGGTCAGTCCGTCTTCCTCGCCGAACATCAGGCTTCCTCCTGTGTGTCTGTCGCCACACCTGGCGACGAGAGGAAGCTAACAGTTGTTAGGAGTGCGGGTCAACTGTTTGGTCAAAACTTGTCCAGAAATGGCTTCTACCTGCGTAAACGCTGATCGGCGGCCTGTTAGGTGGCTGGTATGCTGCTGGTCAGACGTCCAGCGCACCGGAGGTTGCATGTCAGGCCAGAACCCTCGTGTCTCGCGAGGTGAGCCGCTTCAGCAGCAGGTGGCCAGGAACATTCGCAACGAGATCGCTGCTGGCGTACTGCGTCACGGTCAGCCGTTGCCGTCCACGCGTGACCTTGCCCAGCAGTGGGGCGTAAGCGTGTTCACGATCAACGAGGCCATGAAGTTGCTTGCCGCTGAAAACGTGGTCGTCAGCAAGCCGCGCGCAGGGCGCATCGTGAATGCTCCCGACCAGGCCGCGCGAACCGAGGTACGTACCGACTCACCTCACGTGCTGCTCGTGGGCGGCTATGCAGGGAGCGGGAAGACGGAGCTTGGGCGCGTGCTCGCCCGTGAGACTGGCTGGCCGATGCTCGATAAAGACAGCCTGACCCGGCCGGTCGTTGAAGCGGCTCTGGAAGTGCTTGGACTTTCGCCGCACGATCGAGAGTCGGAAGGCTACCTGTCGCGAATCCGTCCGCGTGAATATGAAGCGCTGATCAACACCATGACTGAGAACGTCCAGTGCGGAAACAGTGCCATCGTCACCGCTCCCTTCGTAAAGGAGTTCAGAGACGAGGCTTGGTTGGATCGTCTAGAAGCTTCCTGTGAGGATATGGGCGCAAAGGTGTCGCTCGTGTGGGTCCACTGTGATCCGGACACGATGCACACCTACATACGCCATCGTGGTGCCGCACGCGACTCCTTCAAGCTGGACAACTGGGCAAGCTACATCGCTTCAATAGACATCGACTTCCGCCCACCTGCTCCACACTTCACGGTAAACAACAGTGCGTCTGGTGCGCCGTTGCAGACTCAAGCGCGCGAATTGGTTGCTTCGATCGTAAATGAGGGCTGATGTGGTGACCCGGATGAAAGTTTTGGTCAGTCATGAAGTTGACGACCAGGTGGGTAGGGAGATTCTAGGTGCCGAGTCCGCGCTTGAGGTACTGACCTACGACCCGAACAACTCTCAATTGAGCAACACGCAACGTTCTGCGGAACTTTTGATTCCGCCGTACCGGGGCAGTCACCGGCCCATACCGCTGCTTCAGCAACTACCCAAGCTGCGTATGGTGCAGCTTCTCTCTGCCGGAGTGGACGAATGGTTCGAGCACGTGCCTAGAGAGGTAACCCTGGCCAGCGCTAGGGGCGCTCATGCCGGACCGGTGTCAGAGTGGGTGCTGTCGGCCATTCTCACTCAATTGCGTCAATGGCCAGCCTTGGTGAGGTTCCAGGATTCTGAGACATGGGCCCATCGGCGTTTTGCTGCTGACACGCTCGCTGGGAAACAGGTTCTCATCCTAGGGGCAGGGAGTATCGGCATGGCGGTGGCTCGGAAGCTCGCAGCCTTCGATGCCATGTCGACGCTTGTTGCGAGTGTCGCCCGAGAAGGGGTGTACGCGCCCGATGCACTTCCTGACTTGCTACCTGGGCATCAGGTAGTTGTGGTGACGGCACCGCTGAACGAGGCTACGCGAAAGCTTGTTGACGCCGACTTTCTTTCGGCAATGGACGACGGCGCATTGCTTGTCAACGCTGGTCGCGGTCAAATCGTGGATACTGCGGCGCTCGTGAGTGAGTTGCAAAGTGGCCGGTTGCGCGCGGCCTTGGACGTGACGGACCCTGAGCCGCTACCGCCTGGTCATCCGCTTTGGAAGTGTGCTGGCGCAATCGTCAGCCCGCACTCGGCGCGAACGGTGCCGGGGACCAATCGGCTCTGCTACATGGTGGCTGCTGAGCAGATCGGAGTCTTTGTCGCTGGAGGTGTGCCGTCAAACGCCGTACTAAGGTGATCTTGCCCGCAGGGGAATCGTCACGCTTGGTCGTGCGGGCGGTGGGTGCCTCTGGGATCGGTAACTGCGGTAACTGCGGTAACCGTGCAGGTCGGACGGTCACCGATAGAGGGCCGGTTACCGATTGGAATCGGTAACCGGGAACCGGAAGGCTGTAGCCGGAGGCAGGTGCGGTGGTGCTTCCGTCACGCCCTCGGCTACAGCCGCCTTGTGGTGCTCGCCCGATAGCAGAACGAGAGTCGGTAGGTGCGGTTACCGATCCACATCCGTAACCCATGATCAAAGGTAACCCTCTGACCTGCACGGTTACCCCAGTTACCGCAGTTACCGATCCTGTAGACAGGCAAGCGCCATCCGGGTTACATGATCAAGCAACAAGCAGGTGAAGCAAGTTCTACGCGGCGGGCAGGGGCCGCAACCTTGGCCACAGCCACCGTCAACGCCATCTTCACCAAGCTCATCCAAGGGTGCTGACGGGCAGTTCAGCTAGTTGCCCACATGGGAAAGCGGTGCACACCGACGTACTGATCTCCCAATGGCTGCAAGGCCTGTAGCTGCGAAGATTCGCTGATCGAAGCGTCTCAAGCGCACGGGCGGTAGTGGGCAGTGCTTCACCCTTGACCGCTGTGACCCTGTATTTCTGCACGTCAACGGCCTACGGCATCGAATGGCGTCATGATGGTGTCACGTGTGGTGTCACCTGTGACGCTAGGTCGTTCGGACCCCCTGCGCGCGGGGCCTTGTACAGTCTGCGGCACGTGTTCCGACTTCGATCAACTTGCCAACTTCCGTTGTCCTCCACCCGGATCCGGTGGAGGACAACCTGAACCCGAAGGGTTCGCCTGGAGATCACCGGGGGACGGCGGCAAGAGTTGAGCGAGAGGCAGGAGCGCGAGGGGTCACCATCACGGAGGTCCCGAGAGCGAGCGGCCCAGGTCTGTGATCACTTGGCGGTCGGTTTAGAGACGGTGACCCTTTCGGGTCCGATCTTGACCGGCGGGAGCCCGGTGATCTACATGATCACCGGGCTCCTCGGTCTCGGTCTCCACTCCGCTGCCAGTGCGCTGCGCAAGAGGTAGGTGACCCTGTCGGCGGCCGGGGGTCGAACGGGGCGGCACCCCCGGAGCGATCCTCGGCCGCTGATCTCTGTGGAACACAGTTGAATCTACAGCGCTTCCGCACACACTTGTGTACGCACCTGTACGCACCTGTACGCACCTGTACGCATACCGTGGGTAGCTGTGGGGTAGGTGGCGCGTACCTCACAGGTGGTACTGCTCTGAAGTTCCCAGGTGTTCTGGTTCACGCGGTGGCCGATGTGTGCTGGCGCAGTCGCTGGCATGGGGCGCTCGTAGGGCAGGCACAGGTAGGGCAGACCTAGCGCAGGGTTCAGGGGCGGGGGAGTGCGCCTCCTTGGGCGCTGCGGCGCGTCATGGACGCGGCCGTCCGCTGCACGGGCAACACCGGGCCGCGTCCAAGCCACGTCCAAACTGACCCTTCTAGTTGCAAAAGGCCAGGTCAAGGCGCGTGGTGGTAGGAGTCTGTAAATCCGTCGCGAAAGCTACAGAGGTTCGAATCCTCTACCCGCCACGCGAGACGAAGACCCCTGCTTGCCGAGAGCGAGCGGGGGTCTTCGTCGTTCACGGGGTGCTGCGCCGGTCGGCGGCCCCGAGCGGGGTCCGCGGAGCCGTGACGTAGGTGAGGCCGACGCGCAAGCGCTTCCTCTCGCTTGCGTGCCGGCCTCGCGATGCAGCATAACCCATGTCGAACGTTTGTTCGAGGGTCATGCGATCGCCGCTCTCCCCGCCTCGGTCAGCTCCGCGTCCACCCGCTCGTCCAGGCCGACCGCGCGGCGCGCCCTCAGCAGGCCCGCGTGGACCAGGTCGTGCGTGACCATCTGGTCGCAGCACGGCAGCCCGTCCACGTACAGGTCCGGTTCTCGTCCTCCCGACAGTTGCGCCCTGCCCGCGGCGACGGCCCGGAGCATGGACCTGGCCCGGCCGGACAGCTCCTGCACGACGATCACGGCGACCCCCTCGCCAGCTCTGCCCATACCAGCTTCCCTCTTTTCACAGGAGGTCCGGCCCCGGGCCCCGAGTACCCGGCCGACCCGGGTTCACTCGGGTGGCCCAGGCGAGATCACCCGACGGTGTGGCGTCCGTTCGGTCCTCCCTGGCGCGGTGACCGGTTGCGCTGATCGGCCCAGCCGAAGTGCGGCCGACCGGTCGGCGACGCGATCGACCCGCCGTCGCGGACCGGCGGGGCGGGGGCGGTCGCCGGGCCGACACTCGGGCCATGAGCGAAATCCTCATCGCCCTCGCGGCCCTCGCGACCGGCGTGCTCCTCGGCCGGGTCGTCCCGTTCCCGGGGCGCCGTCGCTCGCCCCGGTCGTCGTCGCCCGCGCCCGCCGACGTCGGCGCGCTGCTCAACGCCGTGGACGACCTGGAGTACGGCCTGGCCGCGGTGCTGAACTTCGGGCCGCTGTCGGCGTCCGAGCTGACCGGGGTGGACCTGGCGGCCAAGCTCGAACGGCTCGCGGGGGACCTGCCCAAGGACGTCTTCGGCACGCTCAAGGGGCTGGTCGGCAAGATCGCGCTGCACCCGTACCCCGAGCGGCACGACCTGCTCGGCGCGGTGCGCGAGGACGAGTCCGCGGTGTGGCTCGCGCTGCGCGACGCGATCGGCAGCGGCGCCGCCCAGCACGTGGCGGCCACGGAGGCGTGCCGGGTGCTGGAGGGCGTGCGCGCGGTGCTGCGGGGCGACGCGGCGGTCGCGCGGCGGGAACCGGTGGGGGTGTAGGCGGGACCGGTGACCCTGTGGAGCCGGATGCGGTGAACGTTCCCTACGGAGTCCCGGAGGTGTCCGTAACCGGTTCCGCGCACACCGTGACCGTCCCGGCGCACCCCGACCGGCCGGGGTGCGGCGACCTGTCGGCTGAGCAGGCGCCACGCCGCGGTGGGCTGGTCCGGACCACCGCCGCCGGTGGTCGGGCACGCTTCTCGCGCCGTGCGGTCGTGGTGGTGAAGGGCCTGCTGAACGTGTGAACGGCGTCGTCACCTTTCGTGGTAATCCGTCCTACGACCTGCCATTTCGTCCCCCGACCGGGGTACATTGGCAGCCTTGGAGGGGTCCTGGTCGACGTTCGGGACCCCTCAGTCACGCCAGGAGCCCGCAGGCCGCGACCCGGCCCACCGTGACGACGGCCGACGAGGAGGCTGGATGTCCGACCACGCGTCGGCCAAGGCGCCCACCGCGCCGTCCCGGTCCACGAACCGCTCCTTCAGCGTGTTCGCGGCCCTGCTCCTCGTCGCGGGCGGGTTGTCCGCGTTCGCCGTCGGCTCCTGGCTGCCCGACAACTCCGCCACGCCGAGCCTGCTGTGGACCGGCCCGCTGCTCGTCGTCGGCTTCCTGCTGGCCGAGCAGCTCGCCATCAACGTCGACGTGCGCAGCGGGGTGGCCTGGACCATCTCGTTCACCGAGATCCCGCTCGTGCTCGGCCTGCTCGTCGCGCCGTTCGAGGTCGTGCTCGCCGCGCACGTCGTCGCGGGCGTCGGCACGCTGCTCGGCCGCCGCGTGCTCGACCGCGCCGTCTACAACGCCGGCCTGATGTTCATGGAGATCTCGGTGGCCTTCGCGGTCGCCGAGTGGGTCAAGGAGCTCCTCGGCCGCAGCGGCCCGGTCTGGGCGGGCGCGTTCGTCGGCACGATCGCCGTGCCGCTGCTGGCCAGCCTGCTCGGCCTGACCGCGCTGCGGATCATGCGCAAGGGCATGCGGCTCGGCCCGGCGCTGCGCCTGGTCGCGCAGACCCTCGTGGTGGCGCTGCTGAACACCTCCGCCGGCCTCGTCGGCTACGAGGTCGCGACGCGCGTGCCGTGGGGCGGCCTGCTGATCGGCCTGGTCTTCGCCGGCATCACCGCCATCTACCTCGCCTACTCGGGCCTGCTGCGCGAGCAGCGCGACCTGGAGGCGCTGAGCGAGGTCTCGCTGCGCGTCGCCCGCTCCGGCCGGCACGCCACGGGCCCGCGCGGCGCGATCCCGGACGCCGGCGACGGCCGCGCCGAGGACGACGAGTGGCAGCTGATCGCCGACCGCATCCGCGAGCAGCTCAACTCCAACCGCGTCGTGCTGCGGCTGCGCACCGACCCCCAGGCGCCGATGCGCAGCTTCGTCTCGGGTGAGCCGCTGCCGCCGGGGATGCGCCGCGACGACCCGCGCGTGCTGCGCGAGGACGCCATGCTCCAGCTGCCCGGCGCGCAGGTGCGGTACTTCCGGGTCGTCGACGCGGGCGAGGAGGTCTCCGAGGCCCTGGCCCGCCGGGACGCGCAGGAGGCGCTGGTCGTGCCGCTGCGCGGGGCGACCCAGCTGCTCGGCGCGGTCGAGGTGCACGACCGGCTCAGCCGGTGGCGCGGCTTCGGCAAGGCGGACCTCCAGCTGCTGCGCACGCTCGCCAGCCACCTCTCGACCGCCGTGGACAACCGCAGGCTCCTCGCCCGGCTGCGCCACGACGCCTACCACGACCCGCTGACCGGCCTGCTCAACCGGCCGGGCTTCCGCGAGGCCGCGAGCGAGCCGATGCGGCAGGCCGACACGGCCGTCGTGGTGCGCGTGGACCTCGACGTGCTGTCCACCGTCTCGGACGCGCTCGGGCAGACCTGGGCCAACCGGATGGTCGTCGCCGCCGGCCGCAGGCTGCGCGACGAGCTGGGCCCCGAGGTGCCGCTGGCCCGCCTGGAGGGCGGCGCGTTCGCCGCGCTGCTGCTCGACCGGCAGTCCGAGCGGGTCCGGGAGATCGCCGAGAGGCTGCGCGCGGCGTTGTCCGTGCCCTACCCCGTCGACCGGCTCACCGTGGAGGCGGGCGCGGTCGTCGGCTGGGCCACCACCGCGGACGAGGAGCTGGAGGAGTACGAGCCCGACGTGCTGCTCCAGCACGCCGACGTGGCCGTGCGGGCGACCAGCGAGAACGAGCCGCTGCGCCAGTACGCGCCGAGCATGGGCCAGATCTTCCTGCGCCGCTTCCAGCTCGTCACGCAGTTCCGCTCGGCCCTGGAGAACGGCCAGGTCTCCGTGCACTACCAGCCCAAGATCGCCCTGCCGAGCCGCCAGGTGATCGGCGCGGAGGCCCTGGTGCGCTGGAAGCACCCGGAGTTCGGCCGCGTCGACCCGGACGAGTTCGTGCCCGCCGTCGAGGCCACCGGCCTGGTCGACGTGCTGACGGACTTCGTGATGGACCGGGCCCTGGAGCGGGTCAGGCTGTGGATCGACCGCGGGCTGCGGATGTCGATCGCGGTCAACCTGTCCGTGCGCACGCTGGCCGACGAGGAGTTCCCCGACCGCGTCGCGGCGGCCCTGCGCCGGCACGAGGTGCCGCCGGAGCTGCTCACGTTCGAGCTGACCGAGTCCGGGGTGATGGCCGACCCGGAGCGCGCGCTGCCCGTGCTGCGCCGCCTGCACCAGATGGGCGTCGTGCTGGCCGTGGACGACTTCGGCACCGGCTACTCGTCACTGGCCTACCTGCGCCAGCTGCCGGTGGACGAGGTCAAGATCGACAAGAGCTTCGTGCTCGGCATGGGCACGGACCTGGGCGACATGGCCGTGGTCCGCTCCATCGTCGAGCTGGGCCACTCGCTCGGCCTCACCGTGGTCGCCGAGGGCGTCGAGGACGACGCCGCGCGCGACCAGCTGGTCGGCATGGGCTGCGACGTGGCGCAGGGCTACCTGATCTCCCGGCCGCTGTCCGAGGACCGCTTCGAGGCGTGGCTGCGGGCGCGGACCGTGCAGGTCAGGGGTGCCCGGGATGAGACGGTGCTCACTCTGGTGCATTGATCGGCACCCCCGATTTCACTCCTGCGGGAGGGGTGTTGTAGAGTTCTACTCGCTGCAAGAGCAAGCCCCTTTAGCTCAGTCGGCAGAGCGTCTCCATGGTAAGGAGAAGGTCTACGGTTCGATTCCGTAAAGGGGCTCCACAACCGGCCGCGGTGCTCAAGCATCGCGGCTGACTTGTGTAAAGCGGTGTAGCTCAGTTGGTAGAGCAAGCGGCTCATAATCGCTGTGTCGCCGGTTCAAGTCCGGCCACCGCTACTCGCAAGATCCCCGCCAGGCGGTAAGCCCGCACTGGGGAACCGGGGCACACGCGCTCTAGGAAGGCAAGGACCGTGGCTGCAACCGACGTACGCCCCAAGATCACCCTCGCGTGCGAGGAGTGCAAGCACCGGAACTACATCACCAGGAAGAACCGGCGCAACGACCCGGACCGCCTGGAGATCAAGAAGTTCTGCCCGAACTGCAAGACCCACCGCGCTCACAAGGAAACCCGCTGAGCCGGTAGCACCGCTTCGACGAGGCCCGTCCCCCGCGTGGGGGCGGGCCTCGTCGCGTATAGCCTGCGTGCCGTGCCTCTCGACCAGTCCTACGTCGGACGTTCCTACCCGCCGTCGCCCCCCTACGAAGTCGGCCGCGAGAAGATCCGCGAGTTCGCCGACGCGGTCGGGGAACCGAGCCCGGCGCACCGCGACCCCGAGGCCGCGCGCGCCCTGGGCCACCCGGACGTCATCGCGCCGCCGACGTTCGCGGTCGTGCTGTCGCTGAAGATCAACGACGTGCTGGTCGGGGACCCCGAGCTGGGCCTGGACTACAGCCGCGTGGTGCACGGCGACCAGGTGTTCGTCCACCACCGCCCCATCACGGCGGGCGACCGGCTGTCCGTGGTGCTGCACGTCGACGGCATCACGTCCCGGATGGGCAACGACATGCTGGCGCTGCGCGCCGAGATCACCACCGAGGACGGCGAGCCGGTCACCACCGCCAAGTCCACCCTCGTGGTCCGCGGGGAGGAGTCGTGATCAGGGCTTCGGACGTCTCCGTCGGCGACGCCCTGCCGCCGCTGACGCTGCGCATCACCCGAGCCGACCTGGTCCGCTACGCGGGCGCGTCGGGCGACTTCAACCCGATCCACTGGAACGAGCGGTTCGCCCGCGAGGTCGGCCTGCCGGGCGTGATCGCGCACGGGATGCTCACCATGGGCCTCGCGGGCCGGATCGTCACCGAGTGGGCCGGCGACCCGGGCGCCGTCGTCGAGTACGGCGTGCGGTTCGGGCGGCCCGTCCCGGTGCCGGACGACGACGAGGGCGCGCTCGTGGAGGTGACGGGCAAGGTGACCAAGGTCCTGGAGGACGGCACGTTCAAGGTCAACGTGACGGCCTCGTTCGAGGGCAAGTCGGTCCTCGGGGGCGCGTCGGCCCGCGTGCGGCTGCCCTGAGGCTCTTCCGCGGGGACTCTCCGCGGGGGCTCTCCGCGGGCCGTCAGAAACCGTTGCACAGGGCGCTGGTGTGCGCGCCGGTGGCCGTGGCCGAGCGCCGCTCGACGCCGTCCACGGTCACCGCGCACGCCACGTCCCCGCCGGACTGGCCGATGGTGACGGTGAGGACGCCGTCGACGGGTGCGTCGGCCACCACCAGCTCCTTGCGCCAGGGCAGCGCGGTCAGCTCCTCGCGGAGCGTCTCCCCGGGGTGCGTCCCGCCCTGCCGGAAGGTCGAGTAGGTGACGGTGGCCCGCTCCACCTCGCCGCTCACCTCGTAGACCACCCGCACCGGTGGCACCGGCCGGGTGGCCCACAGGACGAGGGCCAGTGCCCCGATCACCAGCGCCGCCGCGCCCGCGACGACGGACCACGTGCGGAAGCGCGGTCGTGGGGGCCGTTCGGGCTCCGGCATGGGGCTCCTCGGACGTGGACCGGTGGGACTGAATGGACCATCGGTGTGACACGACCGCCGGTTACAGCCTTCACCCGAACGGGTTACGCAGGGTGGCTCAGAAGTCGGAGCAGCTGGCGACGGAGAACGCCCCGGTCGCGGTGGCGGTCTTCTTCTCCACGCCGTCCACCGTGATGCGGCACGTGACGGTGCCCCCGTCGGCCCCGGTCATCACCGTCAGGGTGCCGCCGCTGAACAGACCCTTGACGGTGACCTCCTTGGTCCACGGGAACGTGGTGATGTCCTCGTCGTTGGTGGACGCGCCGCCGTCGCTGTAGGACGAGTACGTGACGCCGGCGCCGGTCCCCTCGCCGGTGACCTCGTAGAGCACCACGGACTGCTTGTCGGCCTCCGCCTCCAGCTCGTCCATCGCCCGGTCCACGTCGGACGCCGCCTTGGTGAACACCGCCGCCCACAGGACGCAGATCACCAGGCCGATCGCGGACAGCGCGATGCCCGCGACGGCGAGGCCCTTGTTGGTCGCCTGACCGCGGTTGGCCTTGGAGACGCCGACCAGCCCGAGCACGAGGCCCAGGATGACCAGTGGCCACGCGACGACCCCGATCACCGGCAGGAAGCTGAACAGCAGGCCGACGAGGCCGAGCACGAAACCGGCCGTGCCGAGGCCGTTCTGCGGCGCCGGCGGCGGCATCGGCGGCTGGTGGTGCACCTGCGGCGGCTGGGGGTACGACATGGGGGTTCTCCTCGGACGGGCTGCCCGCGACAGCGGGTGTGACGTCCGGGACATCGACACGAATTCGATCATAGTTACAGGCCGTCACCGAAAAGTGTCCAAATACGCCAATAGGCACCCCGAAAGGGTGCCTATTGTGACGGACAGTCGCTTTTCTACTGGACCTCAGCCAGTAGATCGGCCATTCGGGTGACTCCGGTCTTGAGGTCCTCGTCGCTCAGGGCGTACGAGAGCCGCAGGTAGCCGGGCGTGCCGAACGCCTCGCCGGGCACCACGGCCACCTCGGCGTGCTCCAGGATCAGCGCGGCCAGGTGCACGGAGTCCGTGATCGTCGTCCCGCGCAGCTCCTTGCCGATCAGCGCCTTGACCGACGGGTACGCGTAGAACGCGCCCTTCGGGGTCGGGCACTCGACGCCGGGGATCGCCGACAGCATCTCGACGATCGTGCGCCGCCGGCGGTCGAACGCGGTGCGCATCCCGTGCGCCGCCTCCAGCGACCCGGACACGGCCTCCAGGGCCGCGCGCTGCGAGACGTTCGCCACGTTCGAGGTCAGGTGCGACTGGAGGTTCGTCGCGGCCTTCACCACGTCCTCCGGGCCGATCAGCCAGCCCACCCGCCAACCGGTCATCGCGTACGTCTTCGCCACGCCGTTGAGCACGATCGTCCGGTCCGCCATCGCGGGCACGACCACCGGCAGCGACACCGACTCGGCGCCGTCGTACACCAGGTGCTCGTAGATCTCGTCGGTGATCACCCACAGGCCGTGCTCCAGCGCCCACTCGCCGATCGCGACGACCTGCTCGCGGGTGTAGACCGAGCCCGTCGGGTTCGAGGGGGAGCACAGCAGCAGCACCTTGGTCCTCGGGGTGCGCGCCGCCTCCAGTTGCTCGACGGTGACCAGGTAGTCGGTCGTCTCGTCGGCGGTGACCTGCACGGGGACGCCGCCGGCCAGCGTGATCGCCTCGGGGTAGGTGGTCCAGTACGGCGCGGGCAGCAGCACCTCGTCGCCCGGGTCCAGGATCGTGGCGAACGCCTGGTAGACGGCCTGCTTGCCGCCGTTGGTGATCAGCACCTGCGAGGCCTTCACCTCGTAGCCGGAGTCGCGCAGCGTCTTCGCGGCTACGGCTTCCCGCAGCTCCGGCAGGCCCGCGGCGGGCGTGTAGCGGTGGTTGCGGGGGTCGGCGCACGCGGCCTGGGCGGCGGCGACGACGGCCTCGGGCGTCGGGAAGTCGGGCTCGCCTGCGCCGAAGCCGATCACGGGCCGACCGGCCGCCTTGAGCGCCTTCGCCTTCGCGTCCACCGCGAGGGTGGCGGACTCGGCGATGCCGCCGATCCGCTTGGAGATCCGGGGCAGCTCGGCGGGGGTGGACTCGGTCGTCGTCTCAGGCGTGGCCATGGCCCCAATCGTGGCAGACCGCACATCGCGCCCGAGTGCCGGCACCCCCTCTGACCGGGCCGGTTGGAAAGTGGGGTGATGCGTGCCGTATGCTCTGGAACTCGGAACGCCGAGTCGCTGCCTCACGAGCCACGTGAGGGCGGTGCGGGGCGTCTCCGGCCAGGGGGTTCCGACGGTGGAACCCCAAAGGGGCGTAGCTCAACTGGCAGAGCAGCGGTCTCCAAAACCGCAGGTTGCAGGTTCAAGTCCTGTCGCCCCTGCGTCGAAGCGCGAACGTGAGCGGAGGACGGCATGAGCGAGGGCCGCGAGCAGGACCAGCCGGACGAGCGCGAGAGCGCCTCCCGGCCGGTTACCGCCGCAGCGCGGCGCGAGCGCCGTGGTTCCGCACGGCCGGCGGGCCGCAAGGACGTCGAGGCGAAGAAGTCGGCCGAGGCCGATTCCGACGCCGAGGCGGACAAGAAGGGCCGCCCCACGCGCTCGCGGACGGACTCGGAGAAGCGTCCCAACATCTTCGCCCGGATCGTCCGCTACATCCGTGAGGTGGTCAGCGAGCTGCGGAAGGTCATCTGGCCGACCCGCAAGCAGATGATCACCTACACCGGGGTCGTGCTGGTCTTCGTGGCCTTCATGGTGGCGTTGGTCTTCGGCCTGGATTCGGCCTTCGCCTGGGGCATGTTCCGGCTGTTCGGCTGAGCCGAGCGCCGCGCCGCCCCGGGTGGCGGTGGACATGTGATGCATGAGAGGAAGCGGGACCCACAGTGACGTCCGAGAACGGCGTTGACGCCCAGGAGCACACCGACCTGACCGACGAGGACCTCGACGGTGGCGTCGAGGCCGGCGAGCAGGACGAGGCGTCGGAGGCCATCGAGGAGTCCGCTTCCGCTGCTGCCGACGAGGACGACGCCGAGGCGGACGCCGACGAGCCCGGTGAGGCCGCGGCCGTCGTCCCGGACATCGACGCCGAGCCCGCCGACCCGGCCGAGGAGATGCGCGAGGCACTGCGCCGCGCTCCCGGCGACTGGTACGTCGTGCACTCGTACGCGGGCTACGAGAACAAGGTCAAGACCAACCTCGAGACGCGCATCCAGACGCTCGACATGGAGGACTTCATCTTCCAGGTCGAGGTGCCGACCGAGGAAGTCACCGAGATCAAGAACGGCCAGCGCAAGCAGGTGCAGCGCAAGGTGCTGCCCGGCTACATCCTGGTCCGGATGGAGCTCAACGACGCCTCGTGGAGCGCGGTGCGCAACACGCCCGGCGTGACGGGTTTCGTCGGCGCGACGTCGAAGCCGTCGCCGCTGACCATCGACGAGGTGCTGAAGTTCCTGCTGCCCCGGGTCGAAGAGAAGCCCGCCGCGGGCAAGAAGGCCGCGGCCCCGACGAAGTCGACCGTCGAGGTGGACTTCGAGGTCGGCGAGTCCGTCACCGTCATGGACGGCCCGTTCGCCACGCTGCCCGCCACGATCAGCGAGGTCAACGCGGACGGCCAGAAGCTGAAGGTCCTGGTGTCGATCTTCGGTCGCGAGACTCCGGTCGAGCTGTCGTTCAGCCAGGTCTCCAAGATCTAGCCAGGACACCAAGAGCTCCCGGTCCCCCCTGCGAAAGGGGGTGCCGGCAGCCACGCTGCGGCTGGCAGGGCCGGGCGCGGACACCGCAATAAAGGAACTGAGATGCCTCCCAAGAAGAAGAAGCTCGCAGCTGTCATCAAGCTGCAGATCAAGGCCGGGGCCGCGAACCCGGCGCCGCCGGTCGGCCCCGCGCTGGGTCAGCACGGCGTCAACATCATGGAGTTCTGCAAGCAGTACAACGCCGCGACCGAGTCGCAGCGGGGCACTGTCGTGCCGGTCGAGATCTCCGTGTACGAGGACCGCTCGTTCGACTTCAAGCTCAAGACCCCGCCGGCCGCGAAGCTGATCCTCAAGGCCGCCGGTGTCGAGAAGGGGTCGGGCGAACCGCACCGCCTCAAGGTCGCCAAGGTGACCATGGACCAGGTCCGCGAGATCGCGCAGACCAAGATGGTCGACCTGAACGCGAACGACGTCGACCAGGCCGCGAAGATCATCGCCGGCACCGCCCGCTCCATGGGCATCACGGTCGAAGGCTGACCACCCCCGTACTTCGCAGTCCGTGGGAGAGCCACGCGCTGGCTCGTCACCACCACTGATCCACTTAAGGAACAGACGCATGAAGCGCAGCAAGGCGTACAAGAACGCCGCCGAGCTGGTGGACCGGGAGCGGCTGTACTCGCCGCTGGAGGCCACCAAGCTCGCCAAGGAGACGTCCAAGGTCAAGCTGGACGCGACCGTCGAGGTCGCCATCCGGCTCGGCGTCGACCCCCGCAAGGCCGACCAGATGGTCCGCGGCACCGTGAACCTGCCGCACGGTACGGGCAAGACCGCCCGCGTGATCGTCTTCGCCACCGGTGACAAGGCCGCCGAGGCCGAGGCCGCCGGTGCCGACGCGGTCGGCTCCGAGGACCTGATCGAGCGCATCCAGGGCGGCTGGCTCGACTTCGACGCCGCGATCGCCACCCCCGACCAGATGGCCAAGGTCGGTCGCATCGCCCGCATCCTCGGCCCGCGCGGCCTGATGCCGAACCCGAAGACCGGCACCGTGACGCCCGACGTCACCAAGGCCGTCGTCGACATCAAGGGCGGAAAGATCAACTTCCGCGTCGACAAGCAGGCCAACCTGCACCTGGTCATCGGCAAGGTGTCGTTCGAGCCGGAGAAGCTGGTCGAGAACTACGCCGCCGCGCTGGACGAGATCCTGCGCGCGAAGCCGTCCGCCGCGAAGGGCCGGTACCTGAAGAAGGTCACCGTCTCGACGACGATGGGCCCCGGCATCCCGGTCGACCCGAACCGGACCCGGAACCTGCTGACCGACGAGGCGACCGCCTGACCTCGTTCGACCGCTGTGCGGAGCGCCCCCCGGCCTGGTGCCGGGGGGCGCTCCCGCGTTCGGGGGAGCCGTGCGGGGAGCCGTTCAGGGACAGGCGGGTTCGGGCGCGTAGCCGGTGATCGCCCAGCTCGAGCTCGGCTGCCTGGTGAGCGTGAACCTGCCCAGCTTGGGGCCGCTGCGCACGGTGAGCGCGCAGGAGCTGACCTCGACCGAGCCCGACGCGGGCGCGGTGCGCATGTCGGCGGGGAAGCCGAGCTGGCGGTAGGTGCTCACATCCGTCACCTGCTCCTTCAGCTTGCCCACCGCGGCCTCGCAGTCGGGTGCGCCGAACGCCTCCGCGAACGCCTTCTCCGGTTCGTCGGTCTTGAAGTACGAGCACGCCTGGCCGCCGTCCCCGGTGCCGACGTGCTTGTAGAACAGGGCGATCGTGCCGTTGTTGCCGTACGGGGTCTGGGGCGCGGTGACGTTGTTCTCCACGCCGCCGCTGTCCACCGCCACGTCACCGGGGTCGTCGCCGCCGAAGTACCGCTCGTAGAAGTACGAGAGCACCAGCAGGACGACGACCAGGTAGACCAGCCGCCGGACGAGCTTGCTGCGCAGCAGGGTCTTCCACAGCGGTGTGCGCGGCGGCGCCGGGGGCGGGGTCGCCGGGGGGTGCGGGTACGGGTGCGGCTGCTGGAGGTGCGGGGACGGGGACTGGCCCGGGGGGAGGGCCGGCGGTCCGGCGGCGCCCTGGGCCTGCTGGAAGCGCTGGAACTCCTGGAACCTCTGGAACTCCTGGAACTGCCTCAGCTGTTCCGGGTCGAGGTCCGGTGGCGGTGGCGGGTTCCTGGGCGGCTCTTCGGTCACGCGTCACATCATGCCGATTTGGAAGCCGACTGCCACCTGCCGTACGCTGGGGAACGGTTCACCGAAGACCGCTGGTCATCCGGGGCACGTCACGTGACCCGGAACGAAGGTCCCGCACGACGGGCGACCCGCGCAGGAGAACGAGGAAGTAGCAGGCCGTTCCGGTCTGTCACGCCCCGTGCTGCTGCGCAGGGGCGTTTTTTGTTGCGCGGAGCCCTCTCCCGGCGGTCACCAAAGCCCAGAGAGGAGGCGATCATGGCGAAGCCCAGCAAGGTTTCGGCCGTCGCCGAGCTGTCGGACAAGTTCCGCGGTAGCTCGGCCGCCGTCGTCACCGAGTACCGTGGCCTCTCCATGGCGCAGCTCACCACGCTGCGTCGCGCTCTCGGCGCGGGCACCACGTACACCGTTGCGAAGAACACGCTGGTCAAGCGTGCCGCTGAGGACGCGGGCGTCCAGGGCCTCGAAGCCCTGCTCGTCGGCCCGACCGCCATCGCCTTCGTCGAAGGCGAGCCGGTCGACGCGGCGAAGGCCCTGCGTGACTTCGCGAAGGACAACAAGGCCCTGGTCATCAAGGGCGGCTACATGGATGGCCGCCCGCTCTCGGTCGACGAGGTCACCGCCATCGCGGACCTCGAGAGCCGTGAGGTGCTGCTCGCCAAGCTGGCGGGCGCGATGAAGGGCAACCTGGCCAAGGCCGCGGGTCTGTTCAACGCCCCGGCTTCGCAGGTCGCCCGCCTGGCTGCTGCCCTGGTGGAGAAGAAGTCCGCGGAGGCGCCCGCCGCCGCCGAGGACGACGCTCCCGCCGAAAGCTGATCACAACACCCGCACACTCCGCGTCCCGGCCGCAGTTCGGGCGTTGAAAGAGAAAGGACCGCCACCATGGCGAAGCTCAGCACCGACGAGCTGCTCGACGCGTTCAAGGAGATGACCCTCCTGGAGCTGTCTTCCTTCGTGAAGCAGTTCGAGGAGACCTTCGAGGTCACCGCCGCCGCCCCGGTCGCCGTCGCCGCCGCCGGCCCGGCCGCCGCCGCCGCCCCCGCCGAGGAGGAGAAGGACGAGTTCACCGTCGTCCTCGAGGGCGCGGGCGACAAGAAGATCCAGGTCATCAAGGTCGTCCGCGAGGTCGTCTCGGGCCTGGGCCTGAAGGAGGCCAAGGAGCTGGTCGAGTCCGCTCCGAAGCCGATCCTGGAGAACGTGGCGAAGGACGTCGCCGACGCCGCCAAGGACAAGCTCGAGGCCGCCGGCGCCAAGATCTCGCTCAAGTGATCTAGCGCTCCAGGCACCGTCGAGGGCGGGCACCCACACCGGGTGCCCGCCCTCGTGCTGTTCAGCGCCGCCGTGCGGCGGCCGGAGCGGACTGGAAAAAGTTGCCTACTCGTGGGTAGGGTTCTGGTCGGTGGTGGACGTCACCCTGTTACCCAGTTGAGATGGCGTTGGACCAACTGGCGAGTAACCACGGCGGGACGTCCTCGTTGCACCGGTATGACACCGGCCTGCCGGTGTCGGCTCCGGTGCCGTTGACCAGGAGGTGCGATGGGCGTCGAGGTGGTCGTCGAGGGCCTGACGAAGTCCTTCGGCAAGCAGACCATCTGGCGGGACGTCACGTTGACCCTCCCTCCCGGTGAGGTCAGCGTGATGCTCGGACCGTCGGGCACCGGCAAGTCCGTCTTCCTGAAGTCGCTGGTGGGGCTGCTCAAGCCGGAGCGCGGGAAGATCGTCATCAACGGCACGGACCTGGTCCGCTGCTCCGAGCACAAGCTGTACGAGATCAGGAAGCTGTTCGGCGTCCTGTTCCAGGACGGCGCGCTGTTCGGCTCGATGAACCTCTTCGACAACGTGGCCTTCCCGCTGCGCGAGCACACCCGCAAGACCGAGGCCGAGGTCCGGCGGATCGTGCTGGAGAAGATGGAGATGGTCGGCCTCGTCGGCGCGGAGAAGAAGCTCCCCGGCGAGATCTCCGGCGGCATGCGCAAGCGCGCGGGCCTGGCGCGGGCGCTGGTGCTGGACCCCGAGATCATCCTGTGCGACGAGCCGGACTCCGGCCTGGACCCGGTGCGCACGGCGTACCTGAGCCAGCTGCTGATCGACCTGAACTCGCAGATCGACGCGACCATCCTGATCGTCACGCACAACATCACGGTCGCGCGCACGGTGCCCGACAACCTGGGCATGCTGTTCCGCCGCGAGCTGGTCATGTTCGGCCCCCGCGAGGTGCTGCTCACCAGCGACGAGCCGGTCGTGGAGCAGTTCCTCAACGGCCGGCGGCTCGGTCCGATCGGCATGTCCGAGGAGAAGGACCAGGCCACCATGGCCGCCGAGCTCGCCCACAAGGAGGCGGGCCACTCGGACGGCTCGCCGGACGAGGACGTGCGCGGCGTCGTGCCGCAGCTCGAACCGACGCCCGGCCTGCCGCCGCGCGGCGCGGTCCGCCGCCGCAAGGACCGGGTGATGAGCATCCTGCACACCCTGTCGCCGGACGCCCGGAAGGGCATCATCGCGAGCCTCACGCCCGACGAGCAGCGCCACTACCGGCTGCCGGCGGACGCCACCACCCCGGCGGGTCCCACCCCGTGGCCGCGGCACGGGGGCGTGCTGTGAGCACGTCGGCGACGTTCCCCGGCGCCGGCGTCCTGCGCGAGACCGGCCGGATGTTCGCGCTCGGCATCGACGTCGTGCGCAACACGTTCCGCCGCCCCTTCCAGCTGCGGGAGTTCATCCAGCAGTGCTGGTTCGTGGTGAGCGTGACCGTGCTGCCCACGGCACTCGTGTCGATCCCGTTCGGCGCGGTCATCGCGCTCCAGATCGGCAGCCTGACCCGGCAGATCGGCGCCCAGTCGTTCACCGGCGCGGCGAGCGTGCTGGCGATCATCCAGCAGGCCAGCCCGATCGTGACGGCCCTGCTCATCGCGGGCGCGGGCGGCAGCGCCATCTGCGCCGACCTCGGCAGCCGCAAGATCCGCGAGGAGATCGACGCGATGGAGGTGCTGGGCGTCTCGCCGATCCAGCGCCTGGTGGTGCCCCGCGTGCTGGCCACGATGCTGGTGGCCGTGCTGCTCAACGGCATGGTCAGCGTCGTCGGCGTGATGGGCGGCTACTTCTTCAACGTGATCCTCCAGGACGGCACGCCCGGCGCGTACCTGGCGAGCTTCAGCGCCCTGGCGCAGCTGCCGGACCTGTGGATCTCCGAGATCAAGGCGCTGATCTTCGGGTTCATCGCGGGCATCGTGGCCGCCTACCGCGGGCTGAACCCCGCCGGCGGGCCGAAGGGCGTGGGCGACGCGGTCAACCAGGCCGTCGTCATCACGTTCCTGCTGCTGTTCTTCGTGAACTTCGTCCTCACCACGATCTACCTCCAGGTCGTCCCGGCGAAGGGGAGCTGAGGTGGCCACGATCGGCAACCGGGTCCGCAAGGCGGCGAACGCGCCGCTGTCGATGCTCGACACCTTCGGCGACCAGCTGTGGTTCTACCTGCGCGCGCTGGCGTGGACGCCGCGCACGCTGACCCGCTACCTGCGGGAGACGCTGCGGCTGCTGGCCGAGGTGAGCTTCGGCTCCGGCGCGCTCGCGGTCATCGGCGGCACGATCGGCGTGATGGTCGGCCTGTCGGTGTTCACCGGCACGGTCGTGGGCCTCCAGGGCTTCACCGCGCTCAACCAGATCGGCACGTCGGCGTTCGCGGGTTTCGTGTCGGCCTACTTCAACACCCGCGAGATCGCGCCGCTGGTGGCCGGCCTCGCCCTGAGCGCGACGGTGGGCTCCGGCTTCACCGCCCAGCTCGGCGCGATGCGGATCTCGGAGGAGATCGACGCGCTGGAGGTCATGGGCATCCCCAGCATGCCGTACCTGGTCACCACGCGGATCATCGCGGGCTTCGTCGCGATCATCCCGCTGTACGTGATCGGCCTGCTCACCAGCTACCTGGCGGCGCGGTTCATCACCGTCCAGTTCTACGGGCAGTCGGCGGGCACCTACGACCACTACTTCACCCTGTTCCTACCGCCGGTGGACGTGCTCTGGTCGTTCGGCAAGGTGCTGGTCTTCTCCGTCGTGATCATCCTGACGCACTGCTACTACGGCTACCGGGCGTCCGGCGGGCCGGCGGGCGTGGGCATCGCCGTCGGCCGCGCGGTGCGCACCGCGATCGTCACGACCAGCCTGCTGGACTTCTTCCTCAGCATGGCGATCTGGGGCACGACGACGACGGTGAGGATCGCCGGATGACGCTCAAGCGACGACTCCTCGGCGTCGTGTTCCTGGCCGTGATCGCGCTGTTCCTCACGTTCACGGTGGCGCTCTACAACGACGCGTTCACCGAGGTCGTGAAGGTCACGCTGAAGACCGACCGGGTCGGCAACCAGCTGCTGGTGGACTCGGACGTGAAGGTCCGCGGCATGGTCGTCGGCCACGTCGACGGCATCCGCACCTCGGGCGACGGCGCCGAGCTGGACCTGGCGCTCGACCCCGGGCAGGTCCGGCACATCCCGGCGAACGTCTCGGCCCGCCTGCTGCCGAAGACGCTGTTCGGCGAGCGGTACGTGAACCTGGTGCTGCCCGAGCGCGGGGAACGGCCGCTGGGCGACGGCGACGTCATCGCGCAGGACCGCTCCAGCGGCGCGGTGGAGCTGGAGGAGGTGCTCGACGACCTGATGCCGGTGCTCCAGGCGGTGCAGCCGGAGAAGCTGGCCACCACGCTGACCGCCGTGTCGCAGGCGCTGGAGAACCGGGGCAGGCCGCTCGGCGAGACCATGGTGCAGCTCGACGCGTACCTCGGTGAGCTGAACCCCGAGCTGCCGAAGCTCAAGGAGGGCATCAGCAGGCTCGCGGACGTGTCGAACACCTACGCCGACGCCGCGCCCGACCTGGTGCGGGCCCTGTCCGACGCCACGGTCACCAGCCGCACGCTGGTCGACCAGCGCGACGACCTGCTGACCCTGTACGGCGCGCTGACCACCACCTCGGTCGACGTGAACAGCTTCCTCGCGGTGAACAGGAACAACCTCATCCAGCTCGCGGACGTGTCGCGGCCGACGCTGGAGCTGCTGGCGAAGTACGCGCCCGAGTACCCGTGCCTGCTCAAGGGCCTGACCGAGTTCAAGCCGATCATGGACCAGGTGTTCGGCAAGGGCACGGACGAGCCGGGGCTGCACATCACGCTGGAGGTCACCGCGAACCGCGGCAAGTACGAGCCGGGCAAGGACGAGCCGGAGTACGCCGACAAGCGCGGTCCCCGCTGCTACGACATCGTGCCGCGGCCCGACCCGTTCCCGCAGTACCCGCCGGAGGGGCCGGTGAGGGACGGTTCCACGTCGCCGCCGCCCGCGCGCTCGGCCACCGACGGCGTGCTGCCGCCGAACACCGGCACGATCCGCGAGGACGGCACGGTCGTGTCGTCGTCGTACGGCGCGCCGGTGCTGGCCAACTCGCCCGCCGAGCAGGAATTCCTGGCCGCGCTGCTCGCGCCGGAGGTGGGCCTGGAGCAGGACGAGATGCCGAGCTTCACGGCGCTGCTGCTGGGCCCCCTGTACCGGGGAGCGGAGGTGACGGCATGAGGTCCCTCGCCGCACCGCTGGTGAAGCTGGGCGTCTTCGCCGCGGTCACGGTCCTGGCGACGGCGCTGCTCGCGGTGACCATCTCCAACGCGAACTTCGCCGGCGGCAACGAGTACACGGCCCGGTTCACCGACGTCACCGCGCTCAACGAGGGGGACGACGTGCGCATCGCGGGCGTCCGGGTCGGCCAGGTCGAGGACATCCGCCTGGTGGACCGCAGGCTCGCCGAGGTCGAGTTCACCCTGGAGGGCGACCGCACGCTGCCCGTCTCGGTGACCGCGACGATCAAGTACCGCAACCTCGTCGGCCAGCGGTACGTCGCGCTGGAGCACGGCGTGGGCGACACCGCCGCGCTCCGGCCCGGCGGCGTCATCCCGCTGGAGCGCACCAAGCCCGCGCTGGACCTGACGGTGCTGTTCAACGGCTTCAAGCCGCTGTTCCAGGCGCTGGACCCGGAGGACGTCAACCAGCTGTCGAGCGAGATCGTCCAGGTCCTCCAGGGCGAGGGCGGCACGATCGACAGCCTGCTGCGGCACACCGCCTCGCTGACCTCCACGCTGGCGGGCCGCGACCAGGTGATCGGCGAGGTCGTCACCAACCTCAACGCGGTGCTCGACACCGTCAACTCGCGCACGGAGCAGGTGTCGACCCTGGTGACGACGTTGCAGGAGCTGACGACGGGCCTCGCGGGCGACCGGCAGCCGATCGGCGAGGCGATCAGCGCCCTCGGCGACCTGACGAACACCACGGCGGGCCTGCTGGAGGAGGCGCGGCAGCCGCTCAAGGACGACATCGCGAACCTCGGCCTGGTGTCGCGCACGCTCGCGGACAACGAGGCCGTCGTGGAGGGCGTCATCCAGCGCCTGCCCGGGAAGATCGAGGCGATGTCGCGGACCGCGTCCTACGGCTCCTGGTTCAACTTCTTCCTGTGCGAGGGCACCGGGCGGGTGGCCGTGCCACCGATCATCGACGACCCCGTCCCGATCACGGCGCTGCCGGTGACCCAGGCGAGGTGTCGCCCGTGAAGCACAGCCCCTCACCGCGCCGGGAGCGCGACCCGGTCACGGTCGGCGTGGTCTCGCTGACCGTCATCGCGCTGCTGCTGCTCGCCGCGTTCCACTCCGACGACCTGCCGGTCATCGGCGGCGGCACCACGTACTCGGCGGAGTTCAGCGAGGCCGCGGGCCTCGTGCCGTCGAACGAGGTGCGCGTCGCGGGCGTGAAGGTCGGCAAGGTGACCGACGTCGAGCTGGCCGGGGACCGGGTCCTGGTGTCGTTCAAGGTCAAGGACGCCTGGGTGGGCGACCGCAGCACCGCGACGATCCGGATCAAGACGCTGCTCGGCCAGAAGTACCTGGCCCTGGACCCGCAGGGGTCGCAGCCGCTGGACCCGGGCGACCCGATCCCGCGCGAGCGCACCCTGTCGCCGTACGACGTGCAGGAGGCGTTCAACGGCCTCGCGACCACGGTCGGCCAGATCGACACCCGGCAGCTCGCGGACAGCTTCCAGGTGCTCTCGGAGACCTTCCAGGGCTCGGCGGAGAGCGTCCGCGGCGCCCTGGACGGGCTGTCCGCGCTGTCGAGGACGATCTCCTCGCGCGACGAGCAGCTGGCCACGTTGCTGGCCAACACCGACGAGATCACCAAGACGCTGTCCGACCGCAACGAGCAGTTCGAGAAGCTCCTCGCGGACGGCAACCTGCTGCTGGCCGAGCTGGCCAAGCGGCGCGACGCGATCACCGCGCTGCTCGACGGCACCCGCGAGCTGTCCCGGGAGCTGTCCGGGCTGGTGGACGACAACCAGGCCCAGCTGCGGCCCGCGCTGGAGCAGCTGGACCGGGTGGCGACGATGCTCCAGCGCAACCAGGACGCGCTGAACCGGAGCCTCGCGCTGATGGGGCCGTTCTACCGGGTGTTCGCGAACACCCTGGGCAACGGCCGCTGGTTCGACGTCTACATCTGCGGTCTGCTGCCGCCGTCGGTGAACCTCGGCGTGGTCGGCTTCAACGAGGAGGGCTGCCTCCCGCCCGGTGTGCAGCGCTCGGCCCCGGCCCAGGGAGGGAACCGATGACCACCACCAGGGCCGGCCGCGGCCTCACCCGCGCCGTCGCGCTGGCGTGCGTGTTCGCGCTCGTCGTCGCCGCGGCCGTGTGGTGGGTGTTCGCGGGTGCCGACAGCCACCGCGTGACCGCCGTGTTCGGCTCGGCCGTGGGCGTGTACCCCGGCTCGGACGTGCGCGTGCTCGGCGTGCGGATCGGCTCGATCGAGGAGGTCGAACCGCGGGGCGCGACGGTGGAGGTCACCATGTCCATCGACCGCACCGTGGAGGTGCCCGCCGACGCGCAGGCCGTCGTGGTCGCGCCGAGCGTGGTCAGCGACCGGTACGTGCAGCTGGCCCCCGCCTACACCGGCGGCGAGCGGCTGGCCGACGGCGCGACCATCCCGCGCGAGCGCACCGCCACCCCGGTCGAGCTGGACGAGCTGTACGCGAGCCTGGACAGGCTGACCACCGCCCTCGGGCCGAACGGCGCCAACCGGGACGGCGCGCTGTCCGACCTGCTGGACTCCGCGGCCGACACCCTGGAGGGCAACGGGCAGGCGCTCGGCGACACGATCCAGCAGCTCGGCGACGCCACGCGCACCCTGTCCGGCTCCCGGGACGACCTGTTCGCCACCGTGGACCAGCTCCAGAGGTTCACCGGGATGCTCGCCGCGAACGACGGCCAGGTCCGCGACCTCAACCGGCAGCTCGCCGAGGTCGCCGGGTTCCTCGCCGACGAGCGGGAGGACCTCGGGGGCGCGCTGGACGAGCTGGCCACCGCGCTCGGCCAGGTGCGGGGCTTCATCCAGGACAACCGGGCGGCGCTCAAGTCCAACGTCGACAAGCTCGCGGGGATCACGCAGGTGCTGGTCGACCAGCGGGCCGCGCTCGCGGAGACCCTGGACGTGGCGCCGCTGGCCCTCGGCAACCTCCAGAACGCCTACAACGCGGCGTCCGGCACGCTCGACACCCGCGCCGACATCAACGAGCTGAGCCAGCCGCCGATCGTGCTGGTCTGCAAGCTGGTCCAGGGCGTCGAACCGGGCCGGGTGCCCGGCGCGCTCTCGCAGGCGTGCCGGCAGCTGGAACCGATCCTGTCCGGCGCGGTGCCGCTGAACGACCCCGGCCAAATCGTCTCCGACCTCACCCAGGGCAAGGTGCCGCTGCCCCTGCCGCTCGCGGGGGTGCCGCGGTGAAGGCGATCACGGGGCTCGCGGCCGCCGTGTCCGGCGCGCTGCTGCTGGCCGGCTGCGGCTCGGGCGGCTTCGACGGCGTCTACAACATGCCGCTGCCCGGCGGCGCCGACGTCGGCGACCGCCCCTACCGGGTGAAGGTCGAGTTCCAGGACGTGCTCGACCTCGTGCCGCAGGCGGGCGTGAAGGTCAACGACGTGCCGGTCGGCCGGGTCGACGCCATCGGCCTGGCCCCCGACGGCTGGACCGCCGAGGTGACCGTGCTGGTCAACGGGGACGTGCGGCTGCCCGGCAACGCGGTCGCCAGGCTGCGCCAGTCGGCCCTGCTCGGCGAGAAGTACGTCGAGCTGGCCGGGCCCGCCGAGGGCGCGGAGGAGGGCTCGCTGGACGACGGCGCGGTCATCCCCCTCGACCGGACGAACCGCAACCCCGAGGTCGAAGAGGTCTTCGGCGCGCTGTCCATGCTGCTCAACGGCGGCGGCATCGCCCAGCTCCAGGACATCTCCCGCGAGCTGAACGCGGCCCTGGAGGGCAACGAGCCGGAGATCAAGTCGCTGCTGGCGAACCTGGACGCGCTGGTCGGCGAGCTGGACGCGCACAAGGGCGAGATCACCCGGGCGCTGGACGGCCTCAACCGGCTCGGCGGCACGCTGAGCGCCCAGCGCGACCGGATCGGCGGCGTCCTGGAGGAGCTGGAGCCGGGCCTGAGGGTGCTCGCCGACCAGCGCACCCAGCTCGTGACGCTGCTCCAGTCGCTCGACACCCTGTCCGACGTCGCCGTGGACACCGTGACCAGGTCCAAGGACGACGTCGTGGCCGACCTCAAGGCGCTCGCGCCGACGCTGCGGAAGCTCGTCGAGGCGGGCACCAACCTGCCCAACGGGTTCGAGCTGCTGCTCACCTACCCGTTCCCGGACTCGGCGCTCGACGGCATCAGGGGCGACTACACCAACCTGTACGCCGACATCGACCTGGACCTGGGCACGATCGTCGAGAACCTGGGCCGGTCCCGGCAGTCGCCGCTGCCGTCGACGCCGTCGCTGCCCGGCATCACCGGCACCGCGCCGTCGCTGCCGCTCCCGCTGCCGAACCTGCCGCTGCCCGGCGTGTCCGGGCGGTCCGGGTTGGGCGACCTGCTCGGTGGACTCCTCGGAGGTGGGCGCGGGTGATCCCCCGGAGGACCAAGCTCCAGATCGGCGCGTTCGTGCTGATCGCGCTCGTCGGCGTCAGCTACGTCGGTGCCCGCTACGCCGGGCTCGGCCGGCTGGTCGGGTCGTCGGGCTACGTGGTGACGGTGCAGCTCGCCGACTCCGGCGGCGTGTTCACCAACGCCGAGGTCACCTACCGGGGCGTCGCCGTCGGCCGGGTCGGCCAGATGCGGCTGACCGACGACGGGCTGGACGTGGACCTGGGCATCGACCCGGACGCGCCGCGCATCCCTGCCGACCTGGAGGCCGTGGTCGCCAACCGGTCCGCGGTCGGCGAGCAGTACGTCGACCTGCGCCCGCGCGGCGAGGACGGCCCCTACCTGGAAGCGGGCGCGGTCATCCCGAGGTCGGCGACGAGGACGCCGCCGCCCGTCGACGAGCTGCTGACCAACCTCGACGCGTTCGCCAAGTCCGTGCCCGCCGACTCGCTGAAGACCGTGGTCGACGAGCTGGACCTCGCGTTCGACGGCACCGGGCCCGACCTCCAGGTGCTGCTGGACAACACCCGCCTGTTCACGAAGGCCGCGACGGAGAACCTGCCGCAGACCAAGGCGCTGATCGACAGCGGGCTCGTGGTGCTGAACACGCAGGCCGAGCAGGGCAGCGCGATCAGGTCGTTCTCGTCTGACCTGCGGGCGCTCGCCGAGCAGCTGAAGGACTCCGACGGCGACCTCCGGCGGCTCATCGGGGTGTCCCCGCAGGCCGCCGAGCAGGTGTCGGCGCTGCTCGCGGAGAGCGGGCCGAACCTCGGCGTGGTGCTGGCCAACCTGCTGACCACCGGGAACATCCTGGTCACGCGGCTCGACGGGCTGGAGCAGATCGCCGTCACCTACCCGATCGTGGTGGGCGGCGGCTTCTCCGTCGCCAAGGGCGACGGCACCGGCGCGCACTTCGGCCTGGCGCTCAACGTGTTCGACCCGCCGCCGTGCACGGTGGGCTACGAGGGCACGCGCATCCGGCAGGGCACCGACACCACACCCGCCCCGCTGAACACGCAGGCGTACTGCGCGCTCGCCCGGGGCAGCGCGACCGCCGTGCGCGGCGCGCAGAACGCCCCCTACGGTGGCACCCCGACCACGCCCACCGGCAACGAGACGTCGCAGCCCGGCCCGGAGCCCCCGGCGGGCCGGGGCGAGGCGGTCGAGCCGCCCCTGCTGACCAGCCTGGGCCAGCTGCTCGGGCTGCCGGGCTGAGGAGAGGACGCAATGGCTGTTCGACGGTGGTTCCTGCCCGTCGCCGCGGTGCTCGCCGTGCTGGCCGCGGGGTACGCGGTGTGGGCGGGCGTGTCCTGGTGGAGCGCCTCGTCCAGCGAGTCGGTGGCGTTCTCCCGCGAGCGCGAGGAGGTGCTGCGGGTCGGCCAGGTCGGCATCGCGAACTTCACCACGCTCGACTACAAGAAGGTGGACGCCGACCTCGACCGGTGGCTCGACTCGTCCACCGGCGACCTGCGGTCGGAGATCGAGAGCGGGCGGGACACCCGGAAGAAGCAGATCGAGGACGCCAGGACGGTCACCGTGAGCCGGGTGCTCGACGCGGCCGTGACCGAGTTGGACTCGCGGGCCGGGAAGGCCCACCTCATCGCCGTGGTGGAGACCACGGTCACCCCGGAGGGCGGCCAGTCGGTGAAGAAGGTCAACCGGTACCAGACCGACCTGGCCCGCACCGACGCCGGTTGGAAGCTCAGCGCGCTCGGGCCCGTCGCGGCCGGCGGCGCGTGATCGCGAGGAGATGACAGTGCCCCCGTCCCGCCGCCGCCCCGTCCCGTCCACCCCGACCGGTGGCCGCCCCCGCGTGGCCGGCCTGCGCAAGCGCCCCGAGCACGCCGGGCAGCGGGCGGACGACGCCGGCACGACCGACGCCGCCGGCACCGCCGCCGACCTCGCGCCCGGTCAGCCGGCCGACGGCCCCGCCGACGACCGGGTCGACGACCGCCCGGCCGAGGCGTCCGCGCGGGTCCCGGGCCTGATCGAGCCCCGGGGCGCGGACGAGGACGGCGCCGGCGAGGACGGCGCCGACGGGGGACCTCCCGAGCCCGCGCCGCGCCCCCGCCCGACCGGCCGCCGCAAGCGCGCCGGTGAGGCCGTGGCCGCGAGCGTGCTCGACGACGAGCCGGGCGCGGGGGAGAGCGGGCGCGGGACCGGTGACCGGTCCGGCCGCGACGGGCTCCTGCTGCCGGTCTCGCTGGTCGTGGTGGCCGTGCTGCTGGTCGGGCTGGGCGTGCTGTTCCAGGTTCGTGCGGGGGAGGTGCGCTACGACCGGGCCCTGGTCGACAGCGCCGGGACCAGCGAGGTCGCCGGTCAGACGCGCGAGGCGATCGAGAAGGCGTTCTCCTACAACTTCGCCGACGTCGCCGCGACCGAGGCCGCCGCCAACGAGCTGCTGGTCGGCAAGGCCAAGTGCCAGTACAACGCGATCTTCGGCCCGGTCCGCGCGCTCGCGCCGGAGCAGAAGCTGGTGGTCACCGTGAAGGCGGTCTCCAGCGGCGTGACCTCGCTGTCCGGGGACCGCGCCACCGTGCTGCTGTTCGTGGACCAGGTCACCACCCGCACGACCGACAACCAGAGCGGCGGCGGCATCGCGATGATGCGGGTCGGCGCGCAGCGGGTCGACGGCCGGTGGAAGGTCGACAACATGGAGATGTTCGGCCAGAGCGGGGACCAGGCGGCCGAGACCGCCCGGTGCTGACCCGCCGCCCACACCCCGCGCCACCCCCCCCCGGGCGGCCCTCCGCCGTGCCTTCGCCGCCCCCTCCTTACCCCCGCCGGGGCGTCCCCAACCCCGTACTCGTCCACTGAGGACCGCGAACCCCATCCGAACACTTCGCACAACGTGATCCGTGCCACTATTTTGCGGCGGTGACCGAACGGAATCGCCACGGCTCCCCGATGTCCCCGCACGGACCGCCAACGGATCACGTTGCTCACGTCGGTGTATTTTCCCAGGTCAGCGCGATAACGCGCGGTTATCGCAGCTTGCGCCAGTGGGGTGATCGCCGCGTGGCATCTTGACTGCGAGCGTCAGCGGGGTCACTCTGTCGGTGAGCACGAGAAAGGTCCTTCCACGTGCCTCTCGACAGTTGGCGTGCGCGTAGCTAGACTGCTCCTTTGCGCTGCCCTCTTTCCGTTTGCCCTTCGCCGAGAGCTGGATTGCCGGGCATCGCCGCACCCTTGACAGCCGTGCTAGTTCCGCTGACTAGCCAGCTACCTGTCCCTGGAAGGACGCATCTTGGCGATCTCTCGCGCGACCAAGGCCACTGCTGCGACCAACTCCACGTCGGGGATTCCCGGAGCGCCGAAGCGAGTCTCTTTCGCGAAGATCCACGAACCGCTTCAGACGCCCAACCTGCTCGACCTGCAGATTCAGTCGTTCGAATGGCTCACCGGCGACGAGGCGTGGTTCCAGCGCCGCGTCGACGCGGGTGACGAGGCCCCCACGGGCGGCCTCGAGGAGGTCTTGAACGAGATCTCCCCGATCGAGGACTTCTCCGGCTCGATGTCGCTCTCCTTCTCCGACCCGCGCTTCGACGAGGTCAAGGCCTCGACCGAGGAGTGCAAGGACAAGGACATGACGTACGCCGCCCCGTTGTTCGTCACGGCGGAGTTCACCAACCACACCACCGGCGAGATCAAGAGCCAGACGGTGTTCATGGGTGACTTCCCGATGATGACGGACAAGGGCACGTTCATCATCAACGGCACCGAGCGGGTCGTGGTCTCCCAGCTCGTCCGCTCGCCGGGTGTCTACTACGACACCGCGATCGACAAGACGACCGACAAGGACGTCTTCAGCGTCAAGATCATCCCGTCCCGGGGTGCCTGGCTGGAGTTCGACGTCGACAAGCGCGACACCGTCGGCGTGCGCATCGACCGCAAGCGCCGCCAGCCGGTCACCGTGCTGCTGAAGGCCCTGGGTTGGTCGACCGAGCAGATCCGCGAGCGCTTCTCGTTCTCCGAGACGCTGCTGACGACGCTGGAGAAGGACCACACCGCGGGCACCGACGAGGCGTTGCTCGACATCTACCGCAAGCTGCGCCCGGGCGAGCCGCCGACGAAGGAGTCCGCGCAGGCCCTGCTGGAGAACCTGTTCTTCAAGGACAAGCGCTACGACCTGGCGAAGGTCGGCCGGTACAAGATCAACAAGAAGCTGGGCCTGGACACCCCGATCTCCACGGGCGTGCTGACCGAGGACGACATCGTCACGACGATCGAGTACCTGGTCCGCCTGCACGCCGGTGAGACGAACATGAAGCCCGGCGAGACCGAGGTGCCCGTCGAGGTCGACGACATCGACCACTTCGGCAACCGCCGCCTGCGCACCGTCGGCGAGCTGATCCAGAACCAGATCCGGGTCGGCCTCTCCCGCATGGAGCGCGTCGTGCGCGAGCGCATGACGACCCAGGACGTCGAGGCGATCACGCCGCAGACCCTGATCAACATCCGCCCCGTCGTGGCGGCGATCAAGGAGTTCTTCGGCACCTCCCAGCTGTCGCAGTTCATGGACCAGACGAACCCCCTCGCGGGCCTGACCCACAAGCGCCGCCTCTCGGCGCTGGGCCCCGGCGGTCTGTCCCGTGAGCGGGCCGGCATGGAGGTCCGCGACGTCCACCCGTCGCACTACGGTCGCATGTGCCCGATCGAGACGCCGGAAGGCCCGAACATCGGCCTGATCGGCTCGCTGTCCTCCTACGGGCGGGTCAACCCGTTCGGCTTCATCGAGACGCCGTACCGCAAGGTCGTCGACGGTCGGGTCACCGACCAGGTCGACTACCTGACGGCCGACGAGGAGGACCGGTACGTCAAGGCGCAGGCGAACGCCAAGATCGACGAGGAGGGCAACTTCCTCGAGGAGAAGGTGCTGGTCCGCAAGAAGGGCGGCGAGGTCGAGATGATCGACCCGTCCGACGTGGACTACATGGACGTCTCGCCGCGCCAGATGGTGTCGGCCGCGACCGCCATGATCCCCTTCCTGGAGCACGACGACGCCAACCGCGCCCTGATGGGCGCGAACATGCAGCGCCAGGCGGTGCCGCTGCTGCGCAGCGAGTCCCCGCTGGTCGGCACCGGCATGGAGCTGCGCGCCGCGGTCGACGCCGGTGACGTCGTGGTGGCCAAGAAGACCGGTGTGGTCGAGGAGATCTCCGCCGACTACGTCACGGTCATGGCCGACGACGGCTCGCGGCAGACCTACGGCCTGCACAAGTTCCGCCGGTCGAACCAGGGCACCTGCATCAACCAGAAGCCCATCGTGAACGAGGGCGACCGGGTGCAGCACGGCCAGGTGCTGGCCGACGGCCCGTGCACCGAGAACGGCGAGATGGCGCTGGGCAAGAACCTGCTCGTCGCGATCATGCCGTGGGAGGGCCACAACTACGAGGACGCGATCATCCTGTCGCAGCGCCTCGTGCAGGACGACGTCCTGACCTCGATCCACATCGAGGAGCACGAGATCGACGCGCGGGACACCAAGCTGGGCGCCGAGGAGATCACCCGGGACATCCCGAACGTCTCCGAGGAGGTCCTGGCCGACCTCGACGAGCGCGGCATCATCCGCATCGGCGCCGAGGTCCAGCCCGGCGACATCCTGGTCGGCAAGGTCACGCCCAAGGGCGAGACCGAGCTGACCCCGGAGGAGCGCCTGCTCCGCGCGATCTTCGGCGAGAAGGCGCGCGAGGTGCGCGACACGTCGCTGAAGGTGCCGCACGGCGAGTACGGCAAGGTCATCGGCATCCGCGTGTTCAGCCGCGAGGACGACGACGAGCTGCCCCCCGGCGTGAACGAGCTGGTCCGCGTCTACGTCGCCCAGAAGCGCAAGATCCAGGACGGCGACAAGCTCGCCGGCCGCCACGGCAACAAGGGCGTCATCGGCAAGATCCTCCCCGTCGAGGACATGCCGTTCCTGGAGGACGGCACGCCGGTCGACATCGTGCTGAACACGCACGGCGTCCCGCGTCGTATGAACATCGGCCAGGTGCTGGAGACCCACCTCGGGTGGATCGCCAAGCAGGGCTGGAGCATCAACGGCGACCCGGACTGGGCGAAGAACCTGCCGGCGGAGCTGTACGACGTCGAGCCGGGCACGAAGACCGCCACGCCGGTCTTCGACGGCGCTCGCGAGGACGAGATCACGGGCCTGCTGGGCTCGACGATCCCGAACCGCGACGGCGAGCGGATGGTCAAGGAGAACGGCAAGGCGGTGCTCCTCGACGGGCGCAGCGGCGAGCCGTACCCCTTCCCGGTGTCGGTCGGCTACATGTACATCCTGAAGCTGCTGCACCTGGTGGACGACAAGATCCACGCCCGCTCGACCGGCCCGTACTCGATGATCACGCAGCAGCCGCTGGGTGGTAAGGCGCAGTTCGGTGGTCAGCGCTTCGGTGAGATGGAGTGCTGGGCGATGCAGGCGTACGGCGCCGCATACACCCTGCAGGAGCTGCTCACCATCAAGTCCGACGACGTGCTCGGCCGCGTGAAGGTCTACGAGGCCATCGTCAAGGGCGAGAACATCCCGGAACCGGGTATCCCGGAGTCCTTCAAGGTGCTGCTCAAGGAGCTGCAGTCGCTGTGCCTCAACGTCGAGGTGCTGTCCTCGGACGGCGCCGCGATCGAGATGCGCGACGGCGACGACGAAGACCTGGAGCGCGCGGCCGCGAACCTCGGCATCAACCTGTCGCGGTCCGAGTCGCCGTCCGTGGACGACGTCGTCAACTAGTACCTCGCCGGTCACCGCGGGACGCCTCCCGCGTCCCGCGGTGACCGCACCGCCAGCTCCCGAGCAGCACCGAAACAAAAAAGGGGAAGAGAGTAGACGTGCTCGACGTCAACTTCTTCGATGAGCTCCGCATCGGTCTCGCGACCGCGGACGACATCCGCCAGTGGTCCTACGGCGAGGTCAAGAAGCCCGAGACCATCAACTACCGCACGCTCAAGCCGGAGAAGGACGGCTTGTTCTGCGAGAAGATCTTCGGTCCCACCCGGGACTGGGAGTGCTACTGCGGCAAGTACAAGCGCGTCCGCTTCAAGGGCATCATCTGCGAGCGCTGCGGCGTCGAGGTGACCCGCGCCAAGGTGCGCCGCGAGCGGATGGGCCACATCGAACTGGCCGCCCCCGTCACGCACATCTGGTACTTCAAGGGCGTCCCCAGCCGGTTGGGCTACCTGCTCGACCTGGCGCCCAAGGACCTCGAGAAGATCATCTACTTCGCGGCCTACGTCATCGTGGGCGTGAACGCCGACCTGCGCCACAACGACCTGCCGACGCTCGAGAACGAGATGCAGGTCGAGCGCAAGCGCGTCGAGAACCGCCGCGACGCGGACGTCGAGGCCCGCGCGCAGAAGCTGGAAGCCGACCTGGCCGAGCTGGAGGCGGAGGGCGCCAAGTCCGACGTGCGCCGCAAGGTCAAGGAGGGCGGCGAGCGCGAGATGCGCCAGCTCCGCGACCGCGCCCAGCGCGAGCTGGACCGGCTCGACGAGATCTGGTCCACCTTCACCAAGCTCGAGCGCGCCCAGCTGATCGCGGACGAGCTGCTCTACCGCGAGCTGTACGACCGCTACGGCGACTACTTCACCGGCGCCATGGGCGCCGAGGCCATCCAGAGGCTCCTGGGTGACTACGACGTGGACGCCGAGGCCGACGTCCTGCGGGAGACCATCCGCAGCGGCAAGGGCCAGAAGAAGCTGCGCGCCCTCAAGCGCCTCAAGGTCGTGGCCGCCTTCCAGGCGACCCGCAACAACCCGCAGGGCATGGTCCTGGACTGCGTCCCGGTCATCCCGCCGGACCTGCGCCCGATGGTGCAGCTCGACGGTGGCCGCTTCGCGACCTCGGACCTGAACGACCTGTACCGCCGCGTCATCAACCGGAACAACCGCCTCAAGCGGCTGATCGACCTCGGCGCGCCCGAGATCATCGTCAACAACGAGAAGCGGATGCTCCAGGAGGCCGTCGACGCGCTGTTCGACAACGGCCGCCGCGGCCGGCCGGTGACGGGCCCGGGCAACCGCCCGCTCAAGTCGCTGTCCGACCTGCTCAAGGGCAAGCAGGGCCGGTTCCGCCAGAACCTGCTCGGCAAGCGCGTCGACTACTCCGGCCGTTCGGTCATCGTGGTCGGCCCGCAGCTGAAGCTGCACCAGTGCGGCCTGCCCAAGCAGATGGCGCTGGAGCTGTTCAAGCCGTTCGTGATGAAGCGGCTGGTCGACCTCAACCACGCGCAGAACATCAAGTCCGCCAAGCGGATGGTGGAGCGCGCGCGCCCCGCCGTGTGGGACGTGCTCGAAGAGGTCATCACCGAGCACCCCGTGCTGCTGAACCGCGCGCCCACGCTGCACCGGCTGGGCATCCAGGCGTTCGAGCCGCAGCTGGTCGAGGGCAAGGCCATCCAGCTGCACCCGCTCGTCTGCGAGGCGTTCAACGCCGACTTCGACGGTGACCAGATGGCGGTCCACCTGCCGCTGTCCGCCGAGGCGCAGGCCGAGGCGCGCGTGCTGATGCTGTCCTCGAACAACATCCTCTCGCCCGCGTCCGGCAAGCCGCTGGCCATGCCGCGACTGGACATGGTGACGGGTCTGTACCACCTGACCCGGCACAAGGAGGGCGACATCGGCGAGGGCCGGGCGTACTCCTCGCCGGCCGAGGCGCTGATGGCGTTCGACCGCAAGGCCCTGGGCCTCCAGGCGATGGCCAAGATCCGGATCACGGACAAGAACCCGCCGAAGGGCCAGGAGCCGGAGGGCTGGGAGCCCGGTCAGCCGTGGCTGGCCGAGACCACCCTCGGTCGCGTGCTGTTCAACGAGGTCCTGCCCCAGGACTACGCGTTCATCAACGAGGTCATGCCGAAGAAGCGGCAGGCCACGATCATCAACGACCTGGCCGAGCGGTACCCGATGGTCACCGTCGCCCGGACGCTGGACAAGCTGAAGGACGCCGGTTTCTACTGGGCCACCCGGTCCGGCGTGACCGTCGCGATCTCCGACGTGCTCGTCCCGGAGGCCAAGCAGGGCATCCTCGACGAGTACGAGAAGCTCGCGGACGCGGTCGAGAAGCGCTACCAGCGCGGTCAGCTCTCCCACACGGAGCGCAACAACGAGCTGGTCAAGGTGTGGACCAAGGCCACCGAAGAGGTCGCCGAGGTCATGGAGGCCAACTTCCCCGAGGACAACTCGATCCGCATGATCGTGGCGTCCGGGGCGGCGGGCAACATGACCCAGGTCCGCTCCCTGGCGGGCATGCGCGGTCTGGTGACCAACCCGAAGGGCGAGTACATCCCGCGGCCGATCAAGAACTCGTTCCGCGAGGGCCTGTCGGTGCTGGAGTACTTCATCGCCACGCACGGCGCCCGCAAGGGCCTCGCCGACACCGCGCTGCGCACCGCCGACTCGGGTTACCTGACCCGTCGTCTGGTGGACGTGTCGCAGGACGTCATCATCCGCGAGGTCGACTGCGGCACCTCCCGCGGCGTGAACATGACCGTGGGCGAGCGGCAGGGCGACAAGGTCGTGCTGGCCGAGTTCGCGCAGACCTCGGTCTACGCCCGGACCATCGCCGAGGACATCACGGACAAGGACGGCAACCTCGTCCTCAACCGCGGTGCCGACCTGGGCGACCCGGCGCTGGCCACGCTCGTCGAGGCGGGCGTGACCCGCGTCAAGGTCCGCTCGGTGCTGACCTGCGAGTCCGCGGTCGGCGTGTGCGCGTCCTGCTACGGCCGCTCGATGGCGACCGGCCAGCTGGTCGACGTCGGCGAGGCCGTCGGCATCGTCGCCGCCCAGTCGATCGGTGAGCCCGGCACGCAGCTGACGATGCGCACCTTCCACCAGGGTGGTGTCGCCGGTGACGACATCACGACGGGTCTGCCCCGTGTGCAGGAGCTCTTCGAGGCTCGTGTGCCGAAGGGCAAGGCGCCCATCGCGGACGTCGACGGCCGGGTGCGGATCGAGGACGGCGACCGGTTCTGGAAGATCACCCTCATCCCGGACGACGGGTCGGAGGAGATCCTCTTCGAGAAGCTGTCCAAGCGGCAGCGGCTCGCGAACACGGCCACCGGCCCGCTCCAGGACGGCGACCACGTGGGTGTCGGCCAGCAGCTGCTGGAGGGCACGCCCGACCCGCACGAGGTGCTGCGCGTCATGGGGCCGCGCGAGGCCCAGCTGCACCTGGTGCAGGAGGTCCAGAAGGTCTACCGCGCCCAGGGCGTGGCGATCCACGACAAGCACATCGAGGTCATCGTCCGGCAGATGCTGCGCCGGGTGACGATCATCGACTCGGGCGCCACCGAGTTCCTGCCGGGCTCGCTGGTCGAGCGCGCGGAGTTCGAGTCGGGCAACCGGGCCGTCGTGGCCGAGGGCGGCGAGCCCGCCGCCGGTCGCCCGGTCCTGATGGGCATCACGAAGGCGTCGCTCGCGACCGACTCGTGGCTGTCCGCGGCCTCCTTCCAGGAGACGACGCGAGTCCTGACCGACGCCGCCATCAACGGCCGGTCGGACAAGCTCATCGGCCTGAAGGAGAACGTGATCATCGGCAAGCTGATCCCGGCCGGCACCGGCATCAACCGGTACCGGAACATCCAGGTCCAGCCGACCGAGGAGGCGCGTGCGGCGGCGTACGCGATCCCGAGCTACGACGACGGCTACTACACGCCGGACGTCTTCGGCACGGGCACCGGCGCCGCGGTTCCGCTGGACGACTACGACTTCGGCCGCGACTACCGCTGAAGCCCGTAGCTAGCTGAAGAAGCCCCCGGAGCGCATCACTCCGGGGGCTTCTTCATGCCCGGATTCCGGTCACGCTCCGCTCACAGGAGCAGCGGGCGCTGCGACATGGAGGTGAGCGTCCGCTGGGCCTCTTGTCGCAACGGGGCTCGCCTGGATAGCTTCGGGTTCGTCGTGATCGCCCCGTTACGAGCGGTCGCGGACCACGTCCCGGGTGCGCCGTCGAGCGCCTCCCCCGCCGGGACCAGTCGAACCCGAAGGATGCCCCTCCCCATGCCCCGAGCTCTCGTGCTCGCCGTGCTCACGGCGATCACCGTCACCGCCGCGTGCGGTTCACCCCAAGAAGAACAGCAGGTCAGACCCGTCGCCGTGGACGAGCAAGCGTTTGCGACGCTGCCCGAGGCGACCACCTTCGCGACGATCGAGGGTCTTCCGCGCGACCACGGCGCCGAGCCCACCGAGGGGCAGGTGCTGCGGGTCGTGGAGGACGTCGTGGTGCACGACGCGGTCGGCGGCCGGGCCGTCGCCACACTGCCCGCCACCCAGGTCGGCTCGCCGACGTGGGTGCCGGAGGTCGAGCGCCGCGGCGACTGGTCGCGCGTGCTGCTCCCGAACCGGCCCAACCGGTCCAGCGGCTGGGTGCACACGGGCGGTGACGACGTCGAGCGCGCCGGGAACGACCACCTGGTCACCGTGGACCGGGCCGCCTACCGGCTGGAGGTGCTGGAGCGCGGTCGGTCGATCGGCCGGTGGACCGTCGGCGTCGGCTCCGCCGAGCACCCCACGCCGGTCGGCCGGACGTTCGTCCTGGCCTCGATCGAGGAGACCGTGACGGACTTCAGCCGGTACGTCCTGCCGCTGGGCGCCCACTCCGACAGCCACGAGACGTTCGGCGGCGGCCCCGGCACGGTGGCGCTGCACGGCTGGCCGGACGCGACCCCGTTCGGCACCGCCTCCAGCGACGGGTGCGTGCGCGTGCCCGACGACGCGCTGGACGTCCTCCTCACCCTGCCGCTGGGCACCGTGGTGATCGTCAAGTGATGAAGGGGAACACGTTGTCCCGCAAGCGCTCCGCCGTCGCCGCACGGCTCGCGGCCGTCCTGTGCGCCCTCGCCGTCGGCGTCGCGGCCACCCCCGCAGCCTCCGCGCTCGTCACCACCGCGCTCGCCGCCGCCCCGGTCGGCTCGGCCACCGCGCTGTCGGCCACCGGCGTCCTCGAGGTCGACCCGCTGGCGTCCCTGGCCGGCGGCACCGGGTTCCGGCAGACGTCCGCGGCCGAGGTCGCCCTGCCCCTCCCGACCACCCCGGTCCTGACCGCCGGCGCCCTCAACGCCGAGGTCGACGCGGGCCGCGCGCGGTCGAGCGCGGTGGACGTGCGCACGCGGCTGGAGCTGGTCGGCCTGCCGTTCGACCTGAGCGCCGAGCTGGTCGAGGCGAGGTGCGACGACGGCGCGGGCGGCGTGACGCTGGCCGGCGCGCGGATCGCCGGGCACGAGGTGGCGCTGCGCCCGGCCCCCGGCACCGGCGTGGCGGTCCCCGGCGTGGCGTCGGTGGTGCTGAACGACCAGCGGCGCAACGGCGACGGCTCGCTGACCGTCACCGCGGTCGTGGTGGAGGCGGCGAACCTCCAGCGCATCGAGATCGCCTCGGCGACGTGCGCGCGGGGCGCGGCGGAGGAGCAGACGCCGACACCGAGCGCCACGCCGACCCCGTCGGACGCGCCCGCGACGACCACCACCCGGGTCGCCGGCCCGTCCGCGTCCTCGGGCGGGCCCGCCAAGGCGCCGCGCCCGACGCCCGTCGCGGGACACCTCGCGGTCACGGGCTGACCGCCGCGGGCCGGGGCGGGTGCCACCGCCCCGGCCCGCCCCGCGCGGCGACGGGACTTCGCGAGCCGACCCGGTTGTGACATCACAATGTCGCCGGTCTGCGGACACGGTCGAAAGTGAGCCCGGATGCGCCCGCGTCGTCGTGGGACTCCGGGCTTCGCGTCTCGTCGGTCGTCGCGGGTGGTGCGAACGTCGGTCAGGTGGGATTCCGCGATCAGTGCCCGCGGTCGAGTCCTTCCGCACGTGGTCCGCGTGCGGCTGTGCCGTCACGGCGCGGGACCGGCGCAACCTGCCCGCGGTCAGTGGACGGGTTCACTCCCGTTCCCGCTGCTCGGCGTTGGTCCTGACCCCGGTCTCGTCCGGATGCAACGTGGCGAGGCCCGTCATCGCATCGTGCGGTCAGCCGGTGCGGCGGCGGGACTTCGTGAGCGAGCGGGCGCGGGCGACCAGGTCGTCGACGAGGTCGCTGTCGGAGACCGGGGGAGCGGCGTCCTCGCAGCACGGCGGCTTGGTGCGCTTCTCCGCGAGCCTCGGGCGGACGCCCGCGAGTTCGTACAGGGCCTCGTAGAGGTCGCGGCCGGGGTCGTCGTCGTGCGGGCCCACGAGCAGGACCCACGCCGTGCGCGCGGCGGGGAAGGCGACCACCGCGCGGTCCACGCCGCGCAGGTGCTTCACGCACAGGCGCGGCAGGGGTTCGGGGCCGGTCACCCGGTAGCCGAGGGCCGAGCAGCCGCTGTGCGCCAGTTCGTCCAGGAACCGGTCGTAGGCGACCCGGGCCGCGCCGCGCAGGCCTGCTGCCTGGACGGCGGCGACGGGTGTTTCGACGACCTCGATCAGCGCACCACGCGCCCTTCGCCGCGGTGCATCTGCGCCAGGCTGGTGGCCAGGTCGGGGCGGTCGAGCAGGGCCGCGTCGCTCAACCTGCGGTGGACCTCGTCCAGCAGGGAGCGGGTGCGGCCGGCCCGGCGCAGGTCGGCCACGACGTGCAGGACCTCGTGCAGGCGCACGGCGTCCAGCAGCATGCGGGGTTCCCGGCTGTGGATGGCCAGCACGCCCTCGCGCGCCCACGCCTTCACCGTCTTCTCGGTGAGGTCGAGCAGTTCGCCCGCGACGACGGGGCGGACGGGCGGGGCCTTGGCCAGGACCTTGGCCACGACGCCGTGCAGCTTGCGCCGCCGCTCGTCGTCCTCCGCCAGGCTCAGCGCGACCTCTTCGATCTCTTCGAGCTGCTCGAACAGGTCACGGATCTGCGCGGCCTCGGTGGCGACGGACATGGCGGACCCCCTCCGGTCGCTACCGATTATCGCCCCGTTTTTCGGTAGTGGCAACTCCGGTCGCTGCTCCGGCGGCTGTCCGCGCGGCTGTCCGCACCTCCTGCGGTGGCCCCGTGCGCGACCGCGCGCGCCGGGGCCACCGCCCGGAGGTCACGACGAGAAGAACAGACCACCCAGGCCGCGGTGCTTGCGGTGGCCGTAGTGGTGGCCGTAGCCCGGTGCGGCGCCCCAGCCCGGCTGGACCGGCTGCTGGACGTAGTGCACCTGGGCGGGCGCCGGCGCGACGGGCGGCGGGGGCGGCGGAGGGGCCATCTGCTGCTCGAGGCGGGTGATCGCCTCCAGCTCGCCGTAGTCGAGGAAGACGCCGCGGCAGCCATCGCACTGCTCGATGTGCACGCCCATGCGGTCGAAGGTGCGCATGTTCGCATGACACTTGGGACACTGCATCGTGGTGAGCCTCCTGCTCTTGACGCGATGTGCCCGATATTAGCCGCGCGGAATGGGTTCGTGTGCCGACACGATCCGGCCGCACGCGTCGATGAGCGCCTCCTGCGCGCTGTTCAGGTCCGTCCCGTCGCGTTCCGCGGCGCTCAGCGCGCGTGCCGCCATCTGCACGACCAGCGCCCGGGCGGGCACCTCCAGCGCAGACCACGGGTCGCCGGCCGGCACGCCCGGGCCGCCCGCGTCGAGGTAGGCCCCCAGCAGCCGCCCCCAGGCCCGCGCGTCGAGCACGCCGGACAGGTGCAGGGCGGCGGGCCGCGCCAGGTCCCACGCCGGGTCGCCCGCACCGAGGTCGTCCAGGTCGATCAACCGGTACCCGTCCCGCTCCACCAGCTGCCCGAGGTGCCAGTCGCCGTGCACGACCGCCGCGCCGCCCGCGGGCAGCTCGGGCAGGGTCGCGAACGCCCGGCGCACCAGCGCGGCGGCGGGGGAGTCGAGCGCCAGGTCCCGCACCGCCCGCACCATGCGCGGCACGGCCCCGGCCGGCGGCACGGGCGGCGCGAAGTCGGCGGCGGTGAACCGGTGCAGCGCCGCGAGCATCCGCCCGGCGGCCTCCATCGGCAGGTCCTCGGGCTCGGCCTGCGGCACCGGCGTGCCCACCGGCCACGCGGTGACGACCCGTCCGAGCACGACGGCCGGTCCCGGCGCCCCACCCAAGGGCAGCGGGGGCAGCAGCAGGTCGGCCAACCGGGGGTCGGCGGCCAGCCGCAGCCGGTCGGCGAGCACGACGGGGTCCGTGCCGCGCTCGTGGGCCTTGAGCACCACGTCGCCGACGCGGACCACCACCACGTCCCCGCGCACCGCCAGCACCTCGGGGGCGGCGCCCGCGCCCACGAGCGCCGCCATCCCCGCGATCAGGTCCGAGTTCACCCGACCAGTGTCGCCCGGCGGGCCGCTCCGCCCTCGCCGGCCTGCCGCGCGGCAACCAAGTGGCGATTGCTCACTCGTTCCGGTGAATCCCGCTCACTCTCAGTGGCGTGTCCACTCGGCGCACCCCGGCTCCGGCCCCCGCCCACCCGGGCGGTCATCGGATCGCGGCGCGATCTCCACTCGATCGGCGGTAGAGGTGGCCCGTTTTGACCAGTGGGAAGCGGGCGGGGTATCTTTGGTACTCGTGCCCGACCCATGTCGGGCCGCTCCGCGTGCCTACGCGCCAGTCGTGCTGGAAAGCCGGCCGCGGTGACCTCCACACGTAGGGGCGTCCTGGGATGTCGCCTGCGGACCTGGGGTAACGGCGTTGACCCCGCCGGCCTTGCCGGAAGGGTGCGACACGCCCGACCTCGGGTGCAGAGAGGGACCAGGTAAACAGCGGTCGACGCCCCCAAGGCGACGAGCGCTCGAACGGAAGAAGCAGCCGGCGTATGCCAACGATCCAGCAGCTGGTCCGCAAGGGCCGGCAGGACAAGGTCGCGAAGCAGAAGACCGCGGCGCTCAAGGGCAGCCCGCAGCGGCGCGGTGTGTGCACCCGCGTCTACACGACCACGCCCAAGAAGCCGAACTCGGCGCTCCGCAAGGTCGCCCGCGTGAAGCTGACCAGCGGCATCGAGGTCACGGCCTACATCCCGGGTGAGGGCCACAACCTCCAGGAGCACTCGATGGTGCTCGTGCGCGGCGGTCGTGTGAAGGACCTCCCCGGTGTCCGCTACAAGATCATCCGCGGCTCCCTCGACACGCAGGGCGTGAAGAACCGCAAGCAGGCTCGCAGCCGCTACGGCGCGAAGAAGGAGAAGAGCTGATGCCCCGCAAGGGACCGGCCCCGAAGCGGCCGCTGATCTCCGACCCGGTCTACAGCTCTCCGCTGGTGACCCAGCTCATCAACAAGGTGCTGGTCGACGGCAAGCGCTCCGTGGCCGAGCGGATCGTGTACGGCGCCCTCGAAGGCGCCCGCGACAAGACCGGCACGGACCCGGTCGTCACGCTCAAGCGCGCTCTGGACAACGTCAAGCCCGCGCTCGAGGTGAAGTCCCGCCGCGTCGGTGGCGCCACCTACCAGGTGCCGATCGAGGTCAAGCCGGGTCGCTCGACCACGCTCGCGCTGCGCTGGCTGATCACGTACTCCCGGCAGCGCCGTGAGAAGACCATGATCGAGCGCCTGATGAACGAGCTGCTCGACGCGAGCAACGGCCTGGGCGCGAGCGTCAAGCGCCGCGAGGACACGCACAAGATGGCCGAGTCGAACAAGGCCTTCGCCCACTACCGCTGGTGATGCGACGCCCCGCCGGTTCCCCGAGGACCGGTGGGGCTCTCCCAGCCCTAGTGAGCCTGCTACCAGCGAGCTCAAGACAGGGGAACCACCCGTGGCACAGGACGTGCTCACCGACCTGGCCAAGGTCCGCAACATCGGGATCATGGCCCACATCGACGCGGGCAAGACCACGACGACCGAGCGGATCCTGTTCTACACCGGGATCAGCTACAAGATCGGCGAGGTCCACGACGGCGCCGCGGTGATGGACTGGATGGAGCAGGAGCAGGAGCGCGGCATCACGATCACATCGGCCGCGACGACCTGCTTCTGGAAGAACCACCAGATCAACATCATCGACACGCCCGGCCACGTCGACTTCACCGTCGAGGTGGAGCGCAACCTCCGCGTCCTCGACGGCGCCGTTGCCGTGTTCGACGGCAAGGAGGGCGTCGAGCCCCAGTCCGAGCAGGTCTGGCGCCAGGCGACCAAGTACGACGTCCCGCGCATCTGCTTCGTCAACAAGATGGACAAGCTCGGTGCGGACTTCTACTTCACCGTGCGCACCATCCAGGAGCGCCTGGGCGCGAAGCCGCTGCCGATCCAGATCCCGATCGGGTCGGAGAGCGACTTCATCGGCGTCGTCGACCTGGTCGAGATGCGTGCGCTGACCTGGCGCGGCGAGGTCCAGAAGGGTGAGGACTACACGGTCGAGGAGATCCCGGCCGACCTCGCCGAGCAGGCCGCCGAGTACCGCGAGCAGCTCGTCGAGGCCGTCGCCGAGACCGACGACGCCCTGATGGAGCTGTACCTGGGCGGCGAGGAGCTGTCCGTCGAGCAGATCAAGACGGGCATCCGCGCGATCGTCAAGAACCGCACCGCCTACCCGGTGCTGTGCGGCTCGGCGTTCAAGAACAAGGGCGTCCAGCCCATGCTCGACGCGGTCATCGAGTACCTGCCGGCTCCGCTGGACCTCCCGCCGGTCGAGGGCACGCTGCAGGACGGCGAGACGCCGGCCTTCCGCAAGCCGTCGACGGACGAGCCGTTCGCCGCGCTGGCGTTCAAGATCGCCGCCCACCCGTTCTTCGGCAAGCTGACCTACATCCGGGTCTACTCGGGCAAGGTCGCCTCCGGCACCCAGGTCATCAACTCGACCAAGGACCGCAAGGAGCGCATCGGGAAGATCTTCCAGATGCACGCCAACAAGGAGAACCCGGTCGACGAGGCCATCGCCGGTCACATCTACGCCGTGATCGGTCTGAAGGACACCACCACGGGTGAGACGCTCTGCGACCCGCAGGCGCCCATCGTGCTGGAGTCGATGACCTTCCCCGAGCCGGTCATCCAGGTGGCGATCGAGCCCAAGACGAAGGCCGACCAGGAGAAGCTGGGCACGGCGATCCAGAAGCTGGCCGAGGAGGACCCGACGTTCCGGGTCAACCTGGACCAGGAGACCGGCCAGACCATCATCGCCGGCATGGGCGAGCTCCACCTGGACATCCTGGTGGACCGCATGCGCCGCGAGTTCAAGGTCGAGGCCAACATCGGCAAGCCGCAGGTGGCGTACCGGGAGACCATCCGCCGCAAGGTGGAGAAGTACTCCTACACCCACAAGAAGCAGACCGGTGGTTCGGGCCAGTTCGCGAAGGTCCTCATCGACCTGGAGCCGCTGGAGAAGACCGAGGACGGCGCGCTCTACGAGTTCGTCAACGCGGTGACCGGTGGTCGCATCCCGCGGGAGTACATCCCGTCCGTGGACGCGGGCGCCCAGGACGCCATGCAGTACGGCGTGCTGGCGGGCTACCCGCTGGTCGGCGTGAAGCTGACGCTGCTCGACGGCGCGTACCACGAGGTCGACTCGTCGGAGATGGCGTTCAAGATCGCCGGTTCCATGGCGCTCAAGGAAGCCGCCCGCCAGGCGAGCCCGGCCATCCTCGAACCGCTGATGGCGGTCGAGGTCACCACGCCCGAGGACTACATGGGCGACGTGATCGGCGACCTGAACTCCCGACGTGGCCAGATCCAGGCCATGGAGGAGCGCAGCGGGGCCCGTGTCGTCAAGGCACTGGTGCCGCTGTCGGAGATGTTCGGGTATGTCGGCGACCTGCGGTCCAGGACCCAGGGTCGTGCGAACTACTCGATGACGTTCGACTCCTACGCCGAGGTTCCCGCGAACGTCGCGAAGGAGATCATCGCGAAGGCGACGGGCGAGTAACCCCAACCGGAGCACCGCAGCACCGCGCGGGCTCTCCGGGGTTTGTGTCCCTGGGGTCCGCACCACCCAGACGTGACGTCCGGCGGGCAGTAATCCGCCCGCCGGACTAAGCAACAGAAGTCCAGGAGGACAATCCAGTGGCGAAGGCGAAGTTCGAGCGGACGAAGCCGCACGTCAACATCGGCACCATCGGTCACATCGACCACGGCAAGACGACGCTGACCGCGGCGATCTCCAAGGTCCTGCACGACAAGTACCCGGACCTGAACCCCTTCACGCCGTTCGACCAGATCGACAAGGCGCCGGAGGAGAAGCAGCGCGGCATCACGATCTCGATCGCGCACATCGAGTACCAGACCGAGAAGCGCCACTACGCGCACGTCGACTGCCCCGGTCACGCCGACTACATCAAGAACATGATCACCGGTGCGGCGCAGATGGACGGCGCCATCCTGGTGGTCGCGGCGACCGACGGCCCGATGCCGCAGACCAAGGAGCACATCCTCCTGGCCCGCCAGGTCGGTGTGCCCTACATCGTGGTGGCCCTCAACAAGGCCGACATGGTGGACGACGAGGAGATCCTGGAGCTCGTCGAGCTCGAGGTGCGCGAGCTGCTCTCCGAGTACGAGTTCCCCGGTGACGACCTGCCGGTCGTCCGCGTCTCCGCGCTGAAGGCGCTGGAGGGCGACGCCGAGTGGGGCGAGAAGCTCGTCGGCCTGATGGACGCCGTGGACGAGAACATCCCGGAGCCGGAGCGCGAGGTCGACAAGCCCTTCCTCATGCCGGTCGAGGACGTGTTCACGATCACCGGTCGTGGCACCGTGGTGACCGGTCGCATCGAGCGCGGCATCATCAAGGTCAACGAAGAGGTCGAGATCGTCGGCATCAAGGAGACCTCGCGCAAGACCACGGTCACCTCGATCGAGATGTTCAAGAAGTTCCTCGACGAGGGCCAGGCCGGCGACAACGCCGCCCTGCTGCTCCGCGGCATCAAGCGCGAGGAGGTGGAGCGCGGCATGGTGATCGTGAAGCCGGGCACCACCACCCCGCACACCGAGTTCGAGGCGCAGGTCTTCATCCTGTCCAAGGACGAGGGCGGTCGGCACACGCCGTTCTTCAACAACTACCGCCCGCAGTTCTACTTCCGCACCACCGACGTGACCGGCGTCGTGACCCTCCCCGAGGGCACCGAGATGGTCATGCCGGGCGACACCACCGCCATGACCGTGAAGCTGATCCAGCCGATCGCCATGGACGAGGGTCTGCGGTTCGCCATCCGCGAGGGTGGCCGGACCGTCGGCGCGGGCTCGGTCACCAAGATCATCAAGTGATCTAGCTCTACAACTCACCCCCCGATTTGGTTTGCGCACGGCCGTGTGCAACTATTGACGGGTTGCTCGTCGGGGCGGCCGGTTCGAGTTCTGGACCTGGCCGCCCCGTCACGAGCGGGGTTTGATCGAGCAAGACAAAATCCCACAGGTTTCATCAGTGGGACCGGTCTGTGCCAGAGGGTGCGACACGCCCGACCGCGTGGACCGGGCACCGTGACACCGCTCGGTGTCAGTCCTGAATAGGGGGCGGAGCGCGCCGGAGGTCCCGTGACCTCGCGAAAGGTGCCCGCACCGCAGCGGTACTAGAAGCAGAGGAACGGCAAGCCATCATGGCGGGACAGAAGATCCGCATCCGGCTCAAGGCCTACGACCACGAGGCGATCGACGCGTCCGCGCGCAAGATCGTCGAGACCGTGACGCGCACCGGCGCTCGGGTCGTCGGGCCTGTGCCGCTGCCCACTGAGAAGAACGTTTACTGCGTCATCCGCTCGCCGCACAAGTACAAGGACTCGCGCGAGCACTTCGAGATGCGCACGCACAAGCGTCTGATCGACATCCTCGACCCGACGCCGAAGACGGTGGACGCGCTCATGCGCATCGACCTGCCGGCGAGCGTCGACGTCAACATCCAGTAAGCGTTGGACGCGGCAGTGTTGATCCCATTTGGGGCGGAGAGCAAAGAGACCCATGTCTGACAGGCAGGTTAAGGGCCTCCTGGGCACCAAGCTCGGCATGACTCAGGTCTTCGACGAGAACAACCGGATCGTTCCGGTTACCGTCGTCAAGGCCGAGCCGAACGTGGTCACCCAGGTTCGGACCCAGGAGAACGACGGCTACTCGGCCGTTCAGCTGGCCTTCGGCGCGATCGACCCGCGCAAGGTCAACAAGCCCGTTGCGGGCCACTACGCCAAGGCGGGCGTCACGCCCCGTCGTCAGCTGGCGGAGCTGCGCACCACGGACGCGTCCGAGTACACGGTCGGCCAGGAAATCACCGCCGAGGTCTTCGAGGCCGGCGCGGTGGTCGACGTGGTCGGCACCAGCAAGGGCAAGGGCACCGCGGGTGTCATGAAGCGCCACGGCTTCCACGGCCTCGGCGCCAGCCACGGCACCCAGCGCAAGCACCGCTCGCCCGGTTCGATCGGCGGCTGCGCCACGCCCGGCCGCGTGTTCAAGGGCCTGCGCATGGCCGGCCGCATGGGCAACGTGCGCGTCACGACCCAGAACCTCAAGGTCCACCGGGTCGACGCCGAGTCGGGCCTGCTGCTCATCAAGGGCGCCGTTCCCGGCCCCAAGGGCGGCACCGTGTTCATCAAGACCGCTGCGAAGGGTGGTGCCTGATCATGACTTCCGTTGAGATCCGCACCCCGGCCGGCCAGACCGACGGCTCCGTCGAGCTGCCCGCCGCGATCTTCGACGCGCAGGCGAACGTGGCGCTGCTGCACCAGGTGGTCGTGGCCCAGCTGGCCGCGGCCCGCCAGGGCACGCACTCCACCAAGACCCGCGGTGAAGTCCGCGGCGGTGGCAAGAAGCCGTACCGGCAGAAGGGCACCGGCCGCGCCCGCCAGGGCTCGACCCGCGCCCCGCAGTTCGCCGGCGGTGGCGTCGTGCACGGGCCCCAGCCGCGCGACTACAGCCAGCGCACCCCCAAGAAGATGAAGGCCGCCGCCCTGCGCGGTGCCCTCTCCGACCGGGCGCGCGCCGGCCAGGTCCACGTGGTGAGCGGCTTCGTCGAGGGCGACGTCCCGTCGACCAAGTCGGCCCGCAAGGCGCTGGGGACGGTCACCGAGGCCCGCCGCGTGCTGGCCGTGCTGCTGCGCACCGACGAGGTTTCGTGGGTCAGCCTGCGCAACCTGCCGAACGTGCACATCATCGCCCCGGACCAGCTGAACACGTACGACGTGCTGGTCAACGACGACGTGGTGTTCACCAAGGACGCGCTCGACGTGTTCCTCGCGAGCAAGGCCCAGCACGGGCAGGGTTCCGCCGAGGCCACTGCGGTGTCGTCCGACACCGACGAGGAGGCTTCGAAGTGATCCCCGACCACAGGGACATCCTGCTCGCGCCGGTGATCTCCGAGAAGTCCTACGGGCTCCTCGAGGAGAACAAGTACACCTTCGTGGTGGCTCCGGGTGCGAACAAGACCCAGATCAAGATTGCCGTGGAGAAGGTCTTCGGCGTCAAGGTCGTCAGCGTCAACACGATCAACCGCCAGGGCAAGCGCAAGCGCACCCGGACGGGCTTCGGCAAGCGCAAGGACACCAAGCGCGCCATCGTGACGCTGTCCGCCGAGAGCAAGCCGATCGAGATCTTCGGCGGCCCGGCCGCCTGATGACGACGAGGACTGCGTAGAGATGGGCATTCGCAAGTACAAGCCGACGACCCCCGGTCGTCGCGGTGCGAGCGTCTCCGACTTCGCCGAGATCACTCGGTCGACGCCGGAGAAGTCGCTGATCCGCCCGCTGCACGGCCGCGGTGGCCGCAACGCGTCGGGCAAGATCACGACGCGGCACAAGGGTGGCGGCCACAAGCGGGCCTACCGCCTCATCGACTTCCGCCGCACCGACAAGGACGGCGTGCCGGCCAAGGTCGCGCACATCGAGTACGACCCCAACCGCACGGCGCGCATCGCGCTGCTGCACTACGCCGACGGCGAGAAGCGCTACATCATCGCGCCGTCGAAGCTGCAGCAGGGCGACCGGATCGAGAACGGCCCCAAGGCCGACATCAAGCCGGGCAACAACCTGCCGCTGCGCAACATCCCGGTCGGTACCGTGATCCACGCGATCGAGCTCCGCCCCGGCGGCGGCGCGAAGATCGCCCGCTCGGCCGGTGCCAGCGTGCAGCTCGTCGCCAAGGACGGCCCCTACGCCCAGCTGCGGATGCCCTCGGGCGAGATCCGCAACGTGGACGTCCGGTGCCGCGCCACGGTCGGCGAGGTCGGCAACGCCGAGCACCAGAACATCAACTGGGGCAAGGCCGGCCGCATGCGGTGGAAGGGCAAGAAGCCCACCGTCCGCGGTGTCGCCATGAACCCGGTCGACCACCCGCACGGTGGTGGTGAGGGCAAGACCTCCGGTGGTCGCCACCCGGTGAACCCGGCCGGCAAGCCCGAAGGCCGTACCCGCCGCCGCAAGGCAAGCGACAAGCTCATCGTCCGGCGTCGTCGCACCGGTAAGAAGCGCTGAGCAGGGAGGGAGTGAAGGATGCCTCGCAGCCTTAAGAAGGGCCCCTTCGTGGACGACCACCTGCTCAAGAAGGTGGACGTCCTCAACGAGTCGGGCAAGAAGACCGTCATCAAGACCTGGTCCCGCCGGTCGACGATCATCCCCGACATGCTGGGCCACACGATCGCGGTGCACGACGGCCGCAAGCACGTGCCGGTGTTCGTGACGGAGGCGATGGTCGGGCACAAGCTCGGCGAGTTCGCCCCGACCCGCACGTTCAAGGGTCACATCAAGGACGACCGGAAGTCGCGCCGCCGCTAAGGCGACGAACTAGAGGAAGAGCAAGGGGAAGCAGCGATGAACGCCCGTAACGAAGCTGAGGCGCCGGAGTTCCCGCGCGCCGTGGCTCGGGCTCGCTACGTCCGCGACACGCCGATGAAGGTGCGCCGCGTCGTCGAGCTCATCAGGGGTCGTAGCGCCAGCGAGGCCCTGGCCGTGCTCCAGTTCGCGCCGCAGGCGGCATCTGAGCCGGTCCGCAAGGTGCTCGCGAGCGCCATGGCCAACGCCGAGAACAACCTGTCCCTCGACCCCGACACCCTGTGGGTGTCGAAGGTCTACGTGGACGAGGGTCCGACCCTCAAGCGGTTCCGCCCGCGCGCCCAGGGCCGCGCCTACCGGATCCGCAAGCGGACGAGCCACATCACCGTCGAGGTGGAGAGCCGTCCCAAGAAGGCCGGCGCGAAGGCCGGCGTTGATGGGAAGAAGGGGGCTCGGTAGTGGGCCAGAAGATCAACCCACACGGCTTCCGCCTCGGTATCACCACCGACTGGAAGTCGCGCTGGTACGCCGACAAGCAGTACGCCGAGTACGTGGCCGAGGACGTCAAGATCCGGAAGCTGCTCTCGAAGGGCATGGAGCGCGCCGGCATCTCGAAGGTGGAGATCGAGCGCACCCGTGACCGGGTCCGCGTCGACATCCACACCGCCCGGCCGGGCATCGTCATCGGCCGCCGCGGCGCCGAGGCCGACCGCATCCGCGGTGAGCTGGAGAAGCTCACCAAGAAGCAGGTGCAGCTCAACATCCTCGAGGTGAAGAGCCCGGAGTCGGACGCCCAGCTCGTCGCGCAGGGCGTGGCCGAGCAGCTGTCCAACCGCGTGGCCTTCCGCCGTGCGATGCGCAAGGCCATCCAGTCGGCCATGCGCTCGCCGCAGGTGAAGGGCATCCGCGTGCAGTGCGGTGGTCGCCTCGGCGGCGCCGAGATGTCCCGCTCGGAGCACTACCGCGACGGCCGCGTGCCGCTGCACACGCTCCGCGCCGACATCGACTACGGCTTCTTCGAGGCCCGCACCACGTTCGGCCGCATCGGCGTGAAGGTGTGGATCTACAAGGGCGACATCGTCGGTGGCATCAGTGCCAAGCGCGAGCGCGACGCCGCCCCGGCGGCCGACCGCGCGCCGCGGCGCGACCGCACCGACCGCCCGAACCGGGCCCGCCGCTCCGGTGCCAGTGGCACCACCGCGACGAGCACCGAGGCGGGTCGCGCCGCCCAGGCAAGTGATCAGACGACTGGCGACGTTGCCACGGACAACGCTCCGAACGTCGCGAAGACGGAGGGCTGAGTAGTGCTCATCCCGCGCAGGGTCAAGCACCGCAAGCAGCACCACCCCGGTCGGTCCGGTGCTGCCAAGGGCGGTACGAGGGTCACGTTCGGCGAGTACGGCATCCAGGCTCTGGAGCCCGCCTACGTCACCAACCGGCAGATCGAGTCGGCTCGTATCGCGATCAACCGGCACATCCGCCGTGGCGGCAAGGTCTGGATCAACATCTTCCCGGACCGCCCGCTGACCAAGAAGCCGGCCGAGACCCGCATGGGTTCCGGCAAGGGCTCCCCGGAGTGGTGGGTGGCCAACGTCAAGCCGGGTCGGGTGCTCTTCGAGATGAGCTTCCCGAACGAGGCTGTGGCCCGCGAGGCACTCCGCCGCGCGATCCACAAGCTCCCGATGAAGTGCCGCATCGTTACGCGTGAGGGTGGTGAGTTCTGATGGCAGCGGGTACCACCGCTTCCGAGCTGCGTGAGCTCACCGAGGAAGAGCTCGTGCTGCGCCTGAGGGAGGCGAAGGAGGAGCTGTTCAACCTCCGCTTCCAGATGGCCACCGGGCAGCTCGACAACAACCGCCGCCTGCGCACGGTCCGGCACGAGATCGCCCGGATCTACACCGTGATGCGGGAGCGGGAGCTGGGTCTCTCGACCTCCCCCGACGCGGTTTCCACTGGTGAGGGTGCGGCATGAGCGAGAGCAACGAAGTGACGACCGAGGTGCGCAACGACCGCAAGGTCCGCGAGGGCTACGTCGTGTCCGACAAGATGGACAAGACGATCGTGGTCGCGGTCGAGGACCGCAAGAAGCACCGCCGGTACTCGAAGGTCATGCGCTCCACCACCAAGGTGAAGGCGCACGACGAGGGCAACACCGCCGGTGTCGGCGACCGCGTCCTGCTCATGGAGACGCGTCCGCTGTCCGCCACCAAGCGCTGGCGCCTCGTCGAGATCCTCGAGAAGGCCAAGTAGTTTTCTAGGGACCGAGCCCGTCAGGTCGGCAATCTGGCGGGCCAGGAATGGTCAGGAGAAGGTAAGTGATCCAGCAGGAGTCGCGGCTGCGCGTCGCCGACAACACCGGTGCGAAGGAAATCCTTTGCATCCGTGTTCTCGGTGGCTCGGGCCGCCGCTACGCGGGCATCGGGGACATCATCGTCGCGACGGTGAAGCAGGCCATCCCCGGTGCCGGTGTGAAGAAGGGCGACGTCGTCAAGGCGGTCATCGTCCGCACGGTCAAGGAGAAGCGCCGTCCCGACGGCTCTTACATCCGCTTCGACGAGAACGCCGCGGTGCTCATCAAGAACGACAACGAGCCGCGCGGCACCCGCATCTTCGGCCCGGTGGGCCGCGAGCTGCGCGACAAGAAGTTCATGAAGATCATCTCGTTGGCGCCGGAGGTGCTCTGACCATGAAGGTGAAGAAGGGCGACACCGTCGTGGTTATCGCCGGCAAGGACAAGGGTGCTCGCGGCAAGGTCATCCAGGCCTACCCCGCTGAGAACCGCGTCCTGGTCGAGGGCGTCAACCGCATCAAGAAGCACACCCGGGTCACCCAGACCCAGCGTGGCGCGCAGTCGGGCGGCATCGTGACCCAGGAAGCCCCCATCAACGTGTCGAACGTGATGGTGGTCGACTCGGACGGCAAGCCGACCCGCGTGGGCTACCGGACGAACGACGAGGGCAAGCGGGTGCGCATTTCCCGTCGTAACGGGAAGGACATCTGATGACCACCGTTGAGAAGACCATCCCCCGGCTGAAGGCGCGCTACCGCGAGGAGATCGTCGCGGAGCTGCGCAAGCAGTTCGAGTACGCCAACGTCATGCAGATCCCCGGCGTGGTGAAGGTCGTCGTCAACATGGGTGTCGGTGACGCCGCCCGCGACGGCAAGCTGATCGAGGGCGCCGTCAAGGACCTCGCGATCATCACCGGCCAGCGCCCCGAGGTCCGCCGGGCCCGCAAGTCCATCGCGCAGTTCAAGCTGCGCGAGGGCATGCCGATCGGCGCCCGCGTGACGCTGCGCGGCGACCGCATGTGGGAGTTCCTGGACCGGCTGCTGACGATCGCGCTGCCCCGCATCCGCGACTTCCGCGGCCTCTCGGGCAAGCAGTTCGACGGCAACGGGAACTACACTTTCGGTCTCAACGAGCAGTCGATGTTCCACGAGATCGACCCCGACGCCATCGACCGCCCCCGCGGCATGGACATCACGGTCGTCACCACCGCCACGAACGACGAGGAAGGCCGCGCGCTGCTCAAGCAGCTGGGCTTCCCGTTCAGGGAGAACTGACATGGCCAAGAAGGCGCTGATCAACAAGGCCGCGGCCAAGCCGAAGTTCAAGGTGCGGGGTTACACCCGCTGCCAGCGCTGCGGTCGCCCGCACTCGGTGTTCCGCAAGTTCGGCCTGTGCCGGATCTGCCTCCGCGAGATGGCCCACCGGGGCGAGCTGCCCGGCGTGAGCAAGTCCAGCTGGTAAGTCCGGCTCGGCGGCAGGTTTTCTAGATCATTCACTTCGCTGTAGGCCCGTCCACGACCAGCCGGCCCCCCGGGGCCGGCTCGGACCCTGGCTGGGGAACCGCAGTGAGAAAGGTTGACCAGGTCACCATGACGATGACCGACCCGATCGCAGACATGTTGACTCGTCTGCGGAACGCGAACTCGGCTTACCACGACAAGGTCGTGATGCCGCACTCGAAGTTGAAGGCGAACATCGCCGAGATCCTCAAGCGCGAGGGCTACATCGCGAGCTACCGCGACGAGCAGGGCGACGTCGCGAAGAACCTGGTCGTGGAGCTGAAGTACGGCCCCAACCGGGAGCGCAGCATCGCGGGTCTCCGCCGCGTGTCGAAGCCCGGTCTGCGCGTCTACGCGAAGTCGACCAACCTGCCGAAGGTGCTCGGTGGTCTTGGCGTCGCGATCATCTCGACCTCTGGTGGTCTCATGACCGACCGCCAGGCCAACAAGTCCGGTGTGGGCGGGGAAGTCCTCGCCTACGTCTGGTGAGGAAGGGGGACTAGCTATGTCGCGCATCGGAAAGCTGCCGATCACCGTCCCCTCCGGGGTCGACGTGAACATCGCGGGCCAGGACGTCAGCGTGAAGGGCCCGAAGGGCTCGCTGTCGCTGACCCTCGCCGAGCCGATCATCATCGAGAAGGCCGACGACGGCACCCTCGAGGTGAAGCGCCCGAACGACGAGCGCCGCAGCCGCTCGCTGCACGGCCTGTCGCGCACCCTGGTGCAGAACATGGTCGTCGGCGTGACCCAGGGCTACGAGAAGAAGATGGAGATCCACGGCGTCGGTTACCGCGTGGCTCTGAAGGGCTCGGACCTGGAGTTCGCCCTGGGTTACAGCCACCCGGTGAAGGTGGAGGCCCCCGCGGGCATCACCTTCGCGGTGGAGACCCCGACCCGGTTCTCCGTGGCCGGCATCGACAAGCAGCTCGTGGGCGAGGTCGCCGCCAACATCCGCAAGCTGCGCAAGCCCGACCCGTACAAGGGCAAGGGCGTGCGCTACGCGGGCGAGAAGATCCGCCGCAAGGTCGGAAAGACGGGTAAGTGACATGAGCGAGACTGCAACCAAGCGCAAGCCGGTGGGCAAGGACATCTCGACCACCCGCCGCGTCTCCAAGACCCGTCGTCACTTCCGCCTCCGCAAGAAGGTCAGCGGCACCGCGGAGCGCCCGCGCCTGGCGGTGCACCGGTCGTCGAAGCACATCACCGTGCAGATCATCGACGACCTGGCCGGCCACACCCTGGCCGCCGCCTCCTCGGTCGAGGCGGACGTCCGCGCGGTCGACGGCGACAAGAAGGCCCGTGCGGCGAAGGTCGGCCAGCTGGCCGCCGCCCGCGCGAAGGAGGCCGGCATCACCAAGGTCGTGTTCGACCGCGGTGGCAACGCCTACCACGGCCGGATCGCGGCTCTGGCCGACGCCGCCCGCGAGGCGGGGCTGGAGTTCTGACAATGCAGATCACTGGAATTGAGAGGGACGCCTGATGCCAGGACGCACGCGTCGCGAAGGCGGCGGGGGCGAGCGCGGAGAGCGTCGCGACCGTCGTGATGGCGGCCGCGGCGGCGCGGCCCAGGAGAAGACCCCGCACCTGGAGCGCGTGGTCGCGATCAACCGCGTCTCCAAGGTCGTGAAGGGTGGTCGTCGCTTCAGCTTCACCGCCCTCGTCGTGGTCGGCGACGGCGACGGCATGGTCGGTGTCGGCTACGGCAAGGCCAAGGAAGTGCCGGCGGCGATCGCCAAGGGTGTGGAGGAGGCGAAGAAGAACTTCTTCCGTGTCCCCCGCATCGCGGGCACGATCCCCCACCCGGTCCAGGGCGAGAAGGCGGCCGGTGTCGTCCTGCTCCGCCCGGCGTCGGCCGGTACCGGTGTCATCGCCGGTGGCGCCGTCCGCGCGGTGCTGGAGTGCGCCGGTGTCCACGACGTGCTGAGCAAGTCGCTGGGCTCGGACAACGCCATCAACATCGTGCACGCCACGGTGGCGGCCCTGAAGGGCCTCCAGCGCCCCGAGGAGGTGGCCGCCCGCCGCGGCCTGCCGCTCGAGGACGTGGCTCCCGCCGGCATGCTCCGCGCCCGTGCAGGGGCGGTGTGACCGTGGCCCAGCTCAAGGTGACCCAGGTCAAGAGCAGCATCGGTACCAAGCACAACCACCGCGAGTCCCTCCGGACCCTGGGGTTGCGCAAGATCCGCCAGTCGGTGGTCCGCGAGGACACGCCGCAGGTGCGCGGCCTGATCCAGGCCGTCCGCCACCTGGTGGTCGTCGAGGAGGTCCAGTCGTGACCATCAAGATCCATGACCTGCGTCCGGCCCCCGGCGCCAAGACCGCGAAGACCCGTGTCGGTCGCGGTGAGGGCTCCAAGGGCAAGACGGCAGGTCGCGGTACGAAGGGCACCGGCGCGCGGAAGAACGTCTCCCCGCGCTTCGAGGGTGGCCAGATGCCGCTGCACATGCGCCTGCCGAAGCTCAAGGGCTTCCGCAACCCGTTCCGCACCGAGTACCAGGTCGTGAACGTCGGCGACATCGCCCGGGTCTTCCCGGACGGTGGCCGCGTCGACGTGGACGCCCTGATCCACGCGGGCCTGGTGCGCAAGAACGAGCTCGTCAAGGTCCTCGGCAACGGTGACCTGAACGGCGTGAAGGTCGACGTCGTGGCGAACAAGTTCTCGGGCAGCGCGGTCGAGAAGATCGCCGCCGCCGGCGGCACGCACACGGTGCTCTAGACCGCACCAGCACGCGAACGGCCCCCGGAGCCTCCCGCTCCGGGGGCCGGTCCGCGTCACGGGCGCGGCTTTTTAACGGTCAACCCGGCGGACGGGCCCGTCCGAGACGCTGTTCGCCCAGGGCGTAACGGGTTTCGCGGGCCGGCACCGACACCGCCCCACGTGCCCCGCAGTCCCCTCCGGCGTGTTCCGGCCCACAACGGGCCCGGCGCGCCCCGGAAAGGCCCGCACGGCCGTCCTCAGGGCGCACCACGCCCCCTCGGCCGACCCGGTGGCGCCCCCGTGGAGGACCGCCGGTCCGCGCGACCGGCCGGAAGCATCGGAACTTGATCCGTTCGGGGGCTTGTAGACCGCCGTAGTCGATCAGGTACGAAGTGTGAAGGACGACTGGCTACGGCGATCGGCCTCGCGGCTGTTAAAGTCGCGGGCTGAACCCGGATGTCCTCCGGGTCGGTCGCGGCTACCCGTCGCTTCCGCCACCGTCGGCGAGTGTCGGCGGTATGCCCGCAAGACTGTGCCGGCAACACAGCCGGTACCGCAGAGATGCCGACCCCAGTGGGGCGGCAACGCTGATGGAGGTTCGCGTGCTCGGCGCATTCCGCTCGGCTCTCGCGACGCCGGACCTACGGAAGAAGATCCTCTTCACACTGGGGATCGTCGTGGTGTACCGGTTGGGCGCGACCATGCCCGCGCCGGGCGTCTCCTTCAAGAACGTCAAACAGTGCATCGAGCAGGTCGACCAGCAGGGGATCTACTCGCTGATCAACCTGTTCAGCGGCGGCGCGCTGCTGAACCTGTCGATCTTCGCGCTGGGCATCATGCCCTACATCACCGCGAGCATCATCGTCCAGCTCCTCACCGTGGTCATCCCGCGGTTCGAGCAGCTGAAGAAGGAAGGGCAGGCGGGTCAGGGCAAGCTGACCCAGTACACCCGCTACCTGACCATCGCGCTGGCGGTCCTCCAGTCCACGGGCATCATCGCCCTGGCCGTGCGCGACCAGCTCTTCCAGAACTGCGACGTCCCCGTCATCCCCGACGAGAGCATCTTCAACCTGGTCGTCCTCGTGGTCGTGATGACCGCCGGCACCAGCGTGATCATGTGGCTCGGTGAGATCATCACCGAGAAGGGGATCGGCAACGGCATGTCGCTGCTGATCTTCTGCGGCATCGCGGCGCGCATCCCGATCGAGGGCAAGATCATCTGGGACCGCGGCGGCCTGACCTTCTTCCTGGTCTGCATCGCGGCACTGCTGATCATCGCCAGCGTCGTCTACGTCGAGCAGGCCCAGCGCCGCATCCCGGTCCAGTACGCGAAGCGCATGATCGGCCGGCGGATGTACGGCGGCACGTCCACGTACCTGCCGCTCAAGGTGAACCAGGCCGGTGTCATCCCGGTCATCTTCGCCTCGTCGCTGCTGTACCTGCCCGACCTGATCTCGCGGCTCACCACCTCGAACGACGGCTCCGCCCCCGGCTGGTGGCAGACCTTCGTCCAGACGCACCTGGTCAGCCAGTCGAGCCCGATCCACATCGCGCTCTACTTCCTGCTGATCGTCTTCTTCACGTACTTCTACGTCGGCATCACGTTCAACCCGGACGAGCGCGCCGACGAGATGAAGAAGTTCGGTGGGTTCATCCCGGGCATCCGACCGGGTCGACCGACCGCCGAGTACCTCCGCTTCGTCCTGGGGCGGATCACGCTGCCGGGCTCGCTCTACCTGGGCATCGTCGCCATCCTGCCGAACCTGTTCCTCGACCTGACCGGTCAGGGCCAGAACCAGAACTTCCCGTTCGGCGGCACGGCGGTGCTGATCATGGTCGGTGTCGGCCTCGACACCGTGAAGCAGATCGAGAGCCAGCTCATGCAGCGCAACTACGAAGGGTTCCTCCGCTAGTGCGACTCGTTCTCGTCGGCCCGCCCGGAGCGGGCAAGGGCACGCAGGCCCTGGTCCTCAGCGCCAAGCTCGGCGTGCCGCACATCTCCACGGGGGACCTCTTCCGCGCCCACATCAGCCGGCAGACCGATCTCGGCAAGGAGGTCCAGGAGTACCTGGACTCCGGCGAGCTCGTGCCGGACGAGGTGACCAACGAGATGGTCCGCGACCGGCTGGCCCAGGCGGACGCCACGGGCGGGTTCCTGCTCGACGGCTTCCCGCGCAACGTGGCCCAGGCGGGCGTGCTGGGCGAGATGCTCGCCGCGTCCGGGCACGCGCTCGACGCGGTGCTGGAGTTCCGGATCGACGAGGACGTCGTGGTCGAGCGCCTGCTCGCCCGCGGGCGCACGGACGACAAGGAAGAGGTCATCCGGCACCGCCAGCAGGTGTACCGCACGGAGACCGCGCCGCTGCTCGACCACTACGCCGACATCGTCGTCTCGATCGACGCGGTGGGCGACGTGGACGAGATCAGCGAGCGCGCCCTCCGCGCGCTGCGCGACGTGAAGTGAACGGTGTCGTCGATGCCCTGCGCCGCGTGCTCCCCGGTCGTGACCGCATGATCGAGATCAAGAGCCGCGGCCAGCTGGAGGCCATGCGGGCCGCCGGGCTGGTCGTGGCGCGCACCCTGGCGCTGCTGACCGCGCACACCAAGGCCGGGGTCAGCACCGCCGAGCTGGACGAGCTGGCGGAGCAGAGCATCCGCGACGCCGGTGCGGTCCCGTCGTTCAAGGGCTACCACGGCTTCCCGGCGTCGATCTGCGCGTCGGTGAACGAGCAGGTGGTCCACGGCATCCCGGCGCGGACGCAGGTCCTCGCCGAGGGCGACCTGATCTCGATCGACTGCGGCGCCATCCTCGACGGCTGGCACGGTGACTCGGCCGTCACGCTCGCGGTGGGCGCGGTGAGCGACGCCGAGCTGAAGCTGTCCGAGGCCACCAGGCGGTCGATGGAGGCGGGCATCGCCGCCGCGGTGCCCGGCAACAAGCTGAGCGACATCTCGTTCGCCATCGAGTCGGCCACGATCCTGGCGGGCGAGGAGCACGGGATCGAGTACGGCATCGTGGACGGCTACGGCGGCCACGGCATCGGCACCAAGATGCACATGGACCCGTTCCTGCCGAACCACGGCAAGCCCGGCAAGGGCCCGAGGCTGAAGGTCGGCATGGCCATCGCCATCGAGCCGATGCTGACGCTGGGCGGCGAGAGCACGGTGGAGCTGGACGACGGCTGGACCGTCGTCACGGCCGACGGTTCGCGCGCGGCGCACTGGGAGCACTCCGTCGCCATCACGGACGACGGCCCCTGGGTGCTGACCGCCCCCGACGAGGGCTGACCGGTGGGCGCGGGACCCGCGCCCACCGAACTTCCCGGGGGACGGCCCCCTTCTGCCCCGGCTCCCGCCGCGCCACCATGGGTGCGTGACGCAGCCGCCCGTGCGCCCCGGCGACCTCCGCGCCTCCGACCCCGACCGCGAACTGGTCCAGGACTGGCTCCGCCGCGCCCACGCGGACGGCAGCCTCGACCTGGAGGAGTTCGACGCCCGCGTGGTCCACGCCTGGCAGGCCAGGACGCGCGGCGACCTGGCCGCCCTGACGGCCGACCTCCCGCAGGTGCCCACCCCGCTCCTGCCCACCCCGCTCCCGCTCGCGCCGCCCGCGGCCCCGCCGTCCCCGGCGCCCCTCCCGCCGGGGAGGCGGGCCGGCGTCGGCCGGACGGTGCTCCGGGTGCTCACCACGCTCTGGCTGAGCGTGAGCGCGGTGAACCTCGTGGTCTGGTTCCTGGTCAGCGTGCTGGGCGGGAACGGCTTCGCGTACCCGTGGTTCCTGTGGGTGGCGCTGGTCCCGGGCTCGGTCCTCGGCTCGGTGTGGCTGACCACCCGCAGGTGACCTGACCTGCGACGAAGCGCGTCGGACGGTCTTCGACGGCGCTCGATTTGGGCACGGGCGCGGACGCGCGTAGTATGGAGCGGTGGCGCACACGTCGCGCCGGTTCCGCCATGCCTGGGGTTCGCCCCGGTGGGCAGGGTTCGCCAAGGGCCTTACCGCGGAGTCGGGGCAGCGCGTGCCCGCACTCCGAAGAAACACCCACCGTCACGAAACGCGGAGGACATGGGCAAGAAGGACGGGGCCATTGAGGTCGAGGGCCGCGTAGTAGAACCGCTTCCCAACGCGATGTTCCGCGTCGAGTTGGAGAACGGTCACAAGGTCCTGGCACACATCAGCGGCAAGATGCGTCAGCACTACATCCGCATCCTCCCTGAGGACCGGGTTGTCGTGGAGCTCTCGCCCTACGACCTGTCCCGCGGGCGCATCGTCTACCGCTACAAGTGACCTCCGGCGCGCTCAAGCAGGGGCGCGCCGGCTGACGCAGGAGAAGCTCAGGCGTGAAGGTCCAGCCGAGCGTCAAGAAGATCTGCGACAAGTGCAAGGTGATCCGCCGTCACGGCCGGGTCATGGTCATCTGCGAGAACCTGCGCCACAAGCAGCGCCAGGGCTGACCAGAGCCAACCGGCACTAGTCGAGTCTTCAGGGACGCGACCAGCAAGCAAGCCTCCTCGCACCTGCCGGGGACGCGCGCGGGCGCACCACCACCCGCACGTCCCCTGGCACACCCCCGGACTCCAGGCCGGGGCCGGGACACCCGGTCGTGAGAGCGACCGGACACTGGCACAGCGAGTCAGTCCCGGGACCGGGCGAGGAGCAGACCTGGAGCGACACCACTGTTAGGAGCAAGCGCCGCATGGCACGACTCGCTGGCGTCGACCTCCCCCGCGAAAAGCGGTTGGAGATCGCGCTGACCTACATCTTCGGCATCGGGCGCACGCGGTCCAAGGAAGTGCTGACCGCCACCGAGCTGTCCCCCGACCTCCGGGTCAAGGACCTCGGCGACACCGACCTGGCGAAGCTGCGGGACTACATCGAGAACAACTTCAAGGTCGAGGGTGACCTCCGCCGCGAGGTTCAGGCCGACATCCGCCGCAAGATGGAAATCGGCACCTACCAGGGTCTGCGCCACCGTCGCAACCTGCCCGTCCGCGGGCAGCGCACCAAGACGAACGCGCGCACCCGCAAGGGTCCGAAGAAGACCGTGGCGGGCAAGAAGAAGGCCGGCAAGAAGTAACACCTCGCGTACTACGTAGGAGATCACCCAGAGATGCCACCCAAGTCCCGCACGGGCGCCGGGGTCAAGAAGGTCCGGCGCAAGGAAAAGAAGAACGTCTCGCACGGCCAGGCCCACATCAAGAGCACGTTCAACAACACCATCGTGTCCATCACGGACCCGCTGGGCAACGTGATCAGCTGGGCTTCCGCCGGCCACGTCGGCTTCAAGGGCTCGCGCAAGTCGACCCCCTTCGCCGCGCAGATGGCCGCGGAGAACGCCGCGCGCAAGGCCGCCGAGCACGGCATGCGCAAGGTGGACGTGTTCGTGAAGGGTCCCGGCTCCGGCCGCGAGACCGCGATCCGTTCGCTGCAGGCCGCCGGCCTCGAGGTCGGCACCATCCAGGACGTGACCCCGCAGCCCCACAACGGCTGCCGCCCGCCCAAGCGGCGCCGGGTCTGAGGCACGGGGAGGAGTAAGACACCATGGCTCGTTACACCGGACCGGCCACGCGCATCTCGCGTCGCCTCAAGGTCGACCTCGTCGGTGGGGACCAGGCGTTCGAGCGCCGTCCCTACCCGCCCGGCCAGCACGGCCGCGGTCGCATCAAGGAGTCGGAGTACCTGCTCCAGCTCCAGGAGAAGCAGAAGGCCCGCTACACGTACGGCGTGCTGGAGAAGCAGTTCGTCCGCTACTACAAGGAAGCGGTCCGCCGCACCGGCAAGACCGGTGAGAACCTGCTGCAGATCCTGGAGTCCCGCCTGGACAACGTGGTGTACCGCGCCGGTCTCGCGCGCACCCGTCGCCAGGCCCGCCAGCTGGTCAGCCACGGCCACTTCCTGGTCAACGGCCAGAAGGTGAACATCCCCAGCTACCAGGTGTCGAAGTTCGACATCATCGACGTGAAGCCGAAGTCGCTGCCCACGCTGCCCTTCGAGGCCGCGCGCGCGTCGTTCGGCGACCGGCCGATCCCGGCGTGGCTCCAGGTCGTGCAGTCCAACCTGCGCATCCTGGTCCACCAGCTGCCGGAGCGGGCGCAGATCGACACGCCCGTCACCGAGCAGCTGATCGTCGAGCTCTACTCGAAGTGATCCTCCTGGAGGGGCCTCTCGCGAGGCCCCTCCAGTCGGGTCCCGCGACGGCACGGAATGGTGTGCCGCACGCGTTCGCCGGTCTCCGCGACCGGCATCCCACGGCGTCAAATAGCGGGCGTCGGGGTAGTAGAAGAGGAAGAACCCAGTGCTGATTTCCCAGCGCCCCTCGCTCAGCGAGGAAGCGGTCAACGAGACCCGCTCCCGGTTCGTCATCGAGCCGCTGGAGCCGGGCTTCGGCTACACCCTCGGCAACTCCATCCGCCGCACCCTGCTGTCGTCCATCCCCGGCGCGGCCGTGACCAGCATCCGCATCGACGGCGTGCTGCACGAGTTCACGACCGTCCCCGGTGTGAAGGAAGACGTCACCGACATCATCCTCAACCTCAAGGAGCTGGTCGTCAGCTCCGAGGAGGACGAGCCGGTGACCATGTACCTGCGCAAGCAGGGGCCGGGTGCGGTGACCGCCGGCGACATCGTGCCCCCGGCCGGTGTCACCGTGCACAACCCCGACCTGCACATCGCCACCCTGAACGGCAAGGGCAAGCTGGAGATCGAGCTCGTGGTCGAGCGCGGTCGCGGCTACGTCCCCGCCGTGCAGAACAAGCAGGCCGGTGCCGAGATCGGCCGCATCCCCGTCGACTCGATCTACTCGCCCGTCATGAAGGTGACCTACAAGGTCGAGGCCACCCGTGTCGAGCAGCGGACCGACTTCGACAAGCTGATCCTCGACGTGGAGACCAAGCCCTCCATCACGCCGCGCGACGCCGTCGCGTCCGCGGGCAAGACGCTGGTGGAGCTGTTCGGCCTCGCGCGCGAGCTGAACATCGACGCCGAGGGCATCGAGATCGGACCGTCGCCCGCCGAGGCCGACACCATCGCGGCGTTCGCGATGCCGATCGAGGACCTGGACCTCACCGTCCGGTCGTACAACTGCCTCAAGCGCGAGGGCATCCACACGGTGGGCGAGCTGGTCTCGCGCAGCGAGGCGGACCTGCTGGACATCCGCAACTTCGGCGCCAAGTCGATCGACGAGGTCAAGATGAAGCTCGTCGGCCTCGGCCTCGCGCTGAAGGACAGCCCCCCTGGGTTCGACCCGTCGGCCGCCGCGTCCGACTACCCCGCCGAGGGCTGGGGCGCGGACACGACCGTGGACTCCCACGACGACGGCCAGGACTACGCGGAGACCGAGCAGCTCTGAAGGCCGCTAGCGGCCGGCCCGGAGCAGAGGATCAGGAAGAAATCCGAGGAGCAATTCGATGCCCACCCCCACCAAGGGACCGCGTCTCGGGGGCTCGCCGGCCCACGAGCGGCTGATGCTGGCCAACCTGGCCACGTCCCTGTTCACGCACGGTCGGATCACGACGACCGAGGCCAAGGCGAAGCGGCTGCGCCCGTACGCCGAGAAGCTGATCAGCAAGGCGAAGGTCGGCGACCTGCACAACCGTCGCGAGATCCTCAAGGTCATCCGTGACAAGGACATCGTGCACAAGCTGTTCGCCGAGATCGGCCCGCAGTTCGCCGAGCGTGCCGGCGGTTACACCCGCATCACCAAGACGCTGCCGCGCAAGGGCGACAACGCCCCCATGGCCGTGATCGAGCTGGTCGCGGAGCAGACCGTCACCTCCGAGGCGGAGCGCGCCCGCAAGACGAAGTTCGCCAAGGACCAGGCCCCCAAGGCGGCTCCGGCCGCCGAGGAGACCAAGGCCGACGAGGTGGAGGACCAGGACGCCGAGGCGCCCGAGTCCGCCACCAAGGACGCGACCGAGGAGCCCGCCGAGGGCGCCGACGACGAGTCCGCCGAGCCGCAGGCGAAGAAGGACGAGTCCTGACGGACGAGCACTTCACCGACGAGCCCGTCGCCCCCACCGGGGGTGACGGGCTCGTTCGCGTGCGCCTGGACCTGGCGTACGACGGCACGGACTTCTCCGGGTGGGCGCGGCAACCCGGTCGGCGCACGGTGTGCGGGGTGCTGGAGGACACGACGTCCACGGTGCTGCGGCACGACGTCTCGCTGACCGTGGCGGGGAGGACGGACGCCGGCGTGCACGCGGCGGGCCAGGTGGCGCACGCCGACCTGCCGTCGTCGGTGGACGTCGCCGCCCTGCCCAAGCGCCTGGCCCGGGCCCTGCCGCCGGACGTGCGGGTGTTCTCGGCGCGGGTGGTGCCCGCCGCTTTCGACGCCCGGTTCGCGGCGCTGAGGCGGCACTACGAGTACCGGGTGACCGACGCCCCGTCCGGCGCGCACCCGCTGCGGAGGCTGGACACCCTGTCCTGGCCCCGCCCGCTGGACCTGGGCGCGCTGAACGAGGCGTCGGCGCTGCTGCTGGGGGAGCGGGACTTCTGCGCCTTCTGCCGGCGTCGCGAGGGTGCGACGACCATCCGCGAGCTCCAGCGGCTCGTGTGGGAGCGCGAGGGGGACGTGCTGACGGCGTTCGTGTCGGCGGACGCGTTCTGCCACTCGATGGTGCGCAGCCTGGTGGGCGCGCTGCTGGCCGTGGGGGAGGGGCGGAAGCCGGTGGGCTGGCCCGCGTCGCTGCTGTCGCTGACCGCCAGGTCGAGCGCGGTCACCGTGGCCCCACCGCACGGCTTGTCGCTCGTCCGGGTGGACTACCCGGCGGACGACGAACTGGCCGCGCGCGCGGCCGTGACGCGCAACGTGCGGGTGGCGACGGCCTAGAAGGCGATCAGCCGCGCCAGGTCCACCTCGACGGTGACGGGTGAGGCGGTGATCGTCACCGGTTCGCCGGTCGTGACGACGTTCTCCGGCACGTAGACGCCTTGGTCGAGGCGGTGGGCGATCAACCCGTGCCTCGGGTCGAGGGTCCACACGAACGGGACCCCCGCCTCGGCGTAGGCCCACATCTTCGCTCCGCGTCCGGCCTGCCTGTTCGCGGGCGACCACACCTCCACCGCGAGTGCCAGTGCCTCCGCGGGAAGGCTGACACCGGCTGGTCTCCGGTCGAGCACCACGACGTCCGGTGTCGGCGCGGTGCGCAGCTCCGAGGAGATCTTCACGTCCACCGCGGGGACGACGTACAGGTCCGTTCGGCCGGCATCCTCCACGGCGTCCTCGATGAGGCGGGCGAGTCGGTGAGCGGCGAGCTGGTGCTCGCCGGAGGGCGCGGGAGACACGTGGAGGCACCCAGGATCAGCTCGGTGCGAGCGCCGTCCTCCGCAGGGGGCAGGGCCGGCCACTCGTCGACGGTGTGCGGGCCGACCGGGTGCCGCAGAGCGGCGGACATCTCCACCTCCAGGATCGACATGAGTATGACCGTGCCACCGCCCCGGTGGGGCTTGCGAGTCCCTGGCCAGGTGAAACGGGGGCGGCCCCGGACCGGTGGTACCGGTTCGGGGCCGCTTGGCCGCTACTGCGCCGCTGGTCTCAGAGGTCGAGGGTCCAGCTGTCGATGTACCCGGTGTCCTGGCTGTACGCGTCGCGCACGCGCAGGTTCCACGTGCCGTTGGCGTTCTCCGCCGACAGGTTCACCGCGTAGGTGGCGTCGACGTTGTCCGCGCTGTCCGTGCCCGACTGCACCTTGAGCTGCTTGACCGAGCCGCTCGGCGTGACCAGGTCGATCACCACGTCGCCGCGGTACGAGTGCTTGACGTGCACCTCGACCCGGGAGGTGGCGGACGCCTTGCCGGCGCAGCCGGCCACGACGATCGGGCTGGACGCGGTGCCCAGGTCCGGGACGGCGACGTCGGCGTCGTTGGTCTTCGCCTCGCAGCCGCCGGGCGGCTGGACGACGTCGCCGACGACGCGCAGCAGCTTGTTCGGCGAACCGGTGCGCGGGTCGGTGACGACGCCGTTGGTGGCGCCGTTCACCAGCGCGTCGCGGACCTGCTGCGGGGTCGCGGTGGGGTTGGCGGCCAGGTAGACGGCGGCCGCGCCGACGACGTGCGGGGTCGCCATGGACGTGCCCGAGATGGTGTTGGTGGCCGTGTCGTTGGTGTGCCAGGCCGAGGTGATCGACGTGCCCGGCGCGAAGATGTCCAGGCAGGTGCCGACGTTCGAGAACGACGACCGGGCGTCGGTGCTCGTCGTGGAGCCGACCGTGATCGCCTCCGCGGTGCGCGCCGGGGTGAAGTTGCACGCGTCCGCGCCGTTGCTGTTGCCCGCGGCGACGCCGTAGGTCACGCCCGAGGCGATGGAGTTGCGCACGGCCTGGTCGACCGTGGCGTCCGCGCCGCCGCCGAGGGACATGTTGGCCACGGCCGGCTTCACCGCGTTCGCGGTGACCCAGTCGATGCCGGCGATGACGCCCGCGTAGGTGCCGGAGCCGGCGCAGTTGAGCACCCGGACGCCGACCAGCTTGGCCTTCTTGGCCACGCCGTGGGCCGTGCCCGCGACGGTGCCCGCGACGTGCGTGCCGTGGCCGTTGCAGTCGCTGGAGTCGTCGTCGTTGTCGACGGTGTCGCGGCCGCTGGTGGCGCGGCCGGCGAAGTCGCCGTGGGAGGAGCGGATGCCCGTGTCGATGATGTAGGCGGTGACGCCCTCGCCCTCGTTCGGGTACGTGTAGGAGTTGTCCAGCGGCAGCGCGGCCTGGTCGACCCGGTCCAGGCCCCACGACGGGGTCGGCGCCTGCGTGCCCGCGATGGTGACCACCGCGTCCTGCTGGACGTAGGACACCGACGGGTCGGCGGCCAGCGCGCGCGCCTGCGCCTCGGTCATCGTCGCCGAGAAGCCGCGCAGCGCCGACGTGTACGTGTGCTTCACGTCGGCCCGGTACTTGGCGCCGAGCGCGCTCGCGCTGCTCGTGCCCACGTCCTTGAGCACGACGATGTAGCTGTCCTTGACCGCGTTCGGCGCGCCGAGGCCGCGGATGTCGCCCTCGGCGGCGGCGGTGAAGGTGGTCAGCGCGGCGGTGACCGCGAACACCGTGCCCGTGGCCAGCCCGACACCGGCCGGCCGTCTCGTCCAGGACGTGCGAACGTCTCCCATGGGCGGGGTCTCCTCTTCACAGGGTGTGTGTTCGGACGGTGTCGCCCCCGATACCGTCCGAACACGGTGAAGTCGTTCCTAGTTCTCCCGCGGGTGGGCGCGCAAGGAATTGCGCGGAACAGCCGACAAATGGCTCCTCCACAGTTTTATTCGCGCTGTGAACGAATTGCTGCGGAGAGTGACTGGACGAGAGTGCGAAAATATGCCCCCCGGACCGGTGGTCCGAGGGGCGCGGCGGTGTCCGGGGCGGGTCAGTCGCCGCGGCGGACGGCACCCAGGATCTGCTGCTCACCGGGGGTGGTGACCAGCCGCAGGGGGCGCCACAGGTTCGTGCCGAGGGCGATGACCTGGTCGTCCTTGAGCGTGGTCAGCTGGTGCGCCATCTGGGGCGGCAACCGCCAGATCTGCGACGCCAACTGCGCCTGGCCGACCGGCAACCGCTGGAGCAGCACCAGGTCCGCGGAATTCGCGGTGTTCGCCGCCTGCGGGTGCAAATAGGGCAGAACGTACATCGTCGTCTGCCACGGGGACCGCGGCGGGAACAGCTCCTGCGGCACGTGGCCGCCGTCGTGCACGACCAGCAGCGGGCTGTCCTCCGACGGCCGCGGCAGCTCCACCGGGCTGAGCCGGCGCAGCTGCACCAGCGGCGAGGGGCGGCCGTCCGCGCCCGCGCCCGCCGCCCGCACCACCGGCTGCCAGGCCGCCGGGCGGCCCGTCGCGATGGTGATCCAGGCGCCCGTCGCCATGGCGCGCAACGCGATCTGGCGGGCCAGGTAGAGCCCGCCCACGACGACCATGCGGGTCGGCGCGGACCGCAGCACGGAGATCGTCAGCGGCTCGCCCTGCAACCCGGAGCCGAGCACCATGCCGCCGCGGTCGCCCGACGGGCTCACCACGTCCAGCAGCTGCGGCGACACCAGGAACTCCGGCGCGACGCCCCGGCCGTGCGAGTCCAACAGGCGCGCGTTCGTCACGCCACACCTCCCAGCGGCAGCGTCGCCGCCAGGCCGGAGACCTGGAGGCCGTTCAACGGGGTCAGCGTGATGTCGAGCTTGTCCGCCAGCGCCTTGAGCTTGTCGTCCGCGCGGTCCAGCTCGGACGGCGTCCGAGCGCTCACCCGCACCAGGCCGCGCAGGCCGACCTGACCCTGTTCGCTGCTCGGCGAGATCGTCATCGACAGCGTGGACGACAGCGCCCGCACGCCGGTCAGCGCGTTGAGGTTGTTGCGCATGCCCTTCGACGGCCAGCCGGTGATGGCGTAGCTCGCGTGGCCCACGCCGCCCGCCGTCACGCCCTTCCACTTCTCGCGCAGCGCCACGGGGTTGTTCGAGCCCGCCACCGCCGTCAGCTCGGCCGCGGAGATGCCCGCCCGGATCAGCTCGTCGGAGTCGAGGGGGCGGATCGACACGCCCGCGGACTCCAACGCGTTGCGCACCCGGGACAGCGCGCCGATCAGCGCGCGGTGGGCGCCCACGACGCCGCCGCCGCGCTCCTTGATGGCCGCCGCGCACCGCCGCGGGTCGAGCCGCACGGCGATCCACGTGGTGCGCCGGGCCGCCGCGGGCAGCGGACCGAGCACCTCCAGGTACGAGTTGAGCGCGGGCGAGTTCGCGGGCAGCGCGGCGCTTCCGGGGTAGCAGTGCCAGATCACCGAGATCGAGTCCAGCACCACGCCGCGGTCCTCCAGCGTGGGCGCCAGCGCGCCCAGCGGCAGCGACGGCGCGCTGCCCACCGCGGTGATCAGGCCCGGCGCCGGGTCGACCAGCAGCACGGCGGTCCACGCGCCCTGGTGCCACGCCATGCCCAGCGGGCGCCGCTCGTGGTCCACGCCCTTGGCGATCACCAGGTCCGGCACCGCGAGGCGCAGCAGCGCCACCCTCGGGTCCTCCGGGCCGATGACCGAGTTCTCCTCCTCCGACGGCGGCTTCATCTCCACCGGGCCGCTGCGCTTGGCGGCGCGGGTGTGCGAGCGGAAGTTGTAGCGCACCACGAGGTTGATCCACTGCGTCAGCCAGCGGCCCCGGGAGCGGGCGAACGCGAGGACGAGGGCGACGAGCACCACGCCGGCCGCGATGTACATCGGGACGGGTTCGACGCCGTCACCGGTGGCGCCGACGGCCAGCAGGACCAGGCCGATCGCGACACCGACCTCCAGCACGACCAGGTTGGCGACCGGCAGTGCGCCCAGGCTCGAACCGGCGGTGCGGCGACGGGCCTTCAGCAGGGCGGCGCGCACGGCGTTGCCGGCGGCCTGCGGACGTGCCCCCGCGGGGGTGGGCGGGCCGCCCGGGCGGGGAGCCGCGCCCACGGGTGGTGTGCCCGGAGGCGGAGTAGTGACCGACATCCGATCTGGTTCTCTTTCCGTCGGCGTGCGCCGGGTGGACCGACCGGGTTCACCAACCCGCACACGGACCACCCGCCGTCCGGCTATCGTGCAGACCGTACCGCGACTGGGAGAGCAGCGAGCCGAGAATGGCATCAACACCCACCACCAAGTCACAGGTCCAGGCCTACCGCTTCGTGCTGCGCAGGATGCAGTCCGCCCTGGTGCGCAGGGACGCGGTGATGCTGCACGACCCGATGCGCACGCACTCGCGCGCGACCGCGGTGGGGGTCCTCCTCGGCGTCATCGGCCTGATCGGCTTCCTGATCTTCGGCTTCTTCTCGCCGGACCCGCAGGTGACCGACGACACGCAGATCGCCATCTCCAAGGAGACCGGCCAGGTCTACGTGGTGCGCGGCGGCTCGCCCCGCACGCTGATCCCGATGACCAACCTCGCCTCCGCGCGGCTGCTGCTGCTCCAGCAGCAGAACCCGGACAGCGGCACCGAGGCCCAGGCCGGCGGTGACGCCGCGGCCGGCGCGGTCAACCAGGCCCCCCAGGTCGCGGGCGGCGAGCCCAAGCTGGTCACCGAGAAGGCCCTGTCCAAGCTGGCCAAGGGCCGGCTGACGGGCATCCCGGACGGTCCCGACGTGCTGCCCGCCCCGGCCGACCGGATCGGCTCGGACTGGTCGGTGTGCGACACGCTGACGCTGGACGAGTCCCTGAACGACCCCACGGCGAACAACAAGTTCACCACCACCGTGCTCGCGGGCTACAGCGGTGGCGGCGAGCTGCTCGACGGCAACCGGGCGCTGCTGGTGCGCGCGGCCACCGACGACAAGCAGGCGTACCTGATCTACAAGGCGCCGGTGAACTCGAAGGTGACCTCGACCTCCACCGTGCGGGCCAAGGTCGACCTGGCCGACGCCAAGGTCCTCACCGCGCTCAACCTGAACCAGAAGAAGCCGCGCATCATCAGCTCCGGCCTGCTCAACGCCATCCCCGAGGCCAAGCCGCTGGTGGCGCCCGAGATCGACGGCCGCGGCCAGGCCGTGACCTACGTCCAGGGCGAGAACCTCAAGGTCGGCGACGTGATCGAGGTCGCGCGCACCGGCGCGGACCCGGTCTTCTACGTCACGCTCCGGGACGGCCTCCAGGAGATCAGCAGGGCGGCCGGCGACCTCATCCGCTCCGCCTACGCGCAGGGCGCCGACCCGAAGCGCGTCGACATCGCGCGGATCAACAGCGCGAAGACGACCAAGCAGCTCGACTTCGACGACTACCCGACCGAGGTGCCGGACACGCTGGAGGCGAACCAGAACAACCGCGTCGTGTGCCTCGGCTGGCAGGCCCAGAACGTGGGCTCGGACAACAAGTCGCAGCACACCAAGGTGACCATCGCGCCGTCGCTGCCGGTCCCGTCGGGCGTCGTGCCGGTGACCATCAACCAGGTCGGCGCCACCGGCGAGGTCGTGAGCCAGTTCGTGATGGCGCCCGGCAAGGCCGCCGTGGTGCGCAGCGCGACGTCCACCCAGGACTTCACGAGCGGCCCGATCCACCTGATCACCGGCCGCGGCGTGAAGTACGGCGTGCCGGACGTGACCACGGCTGCCGCGCTCGGCCTCGGCGCGGACGGCTTCACGCCCGGACCCGAGTCGATCCTGCGGCTGCTGCCCAACGGGCCGCAGCTCAACCGCAACGACGCCGCGCGCAGCTGGGACTCCATCCCGGTGCCCAAGAACAACGGGCTGCTCCCGGAGGAGCAGGCGAAGAAGCAGGGCGGCTGACCCCTCCGGCGGAACCGGCGCGGGCCGGCCGCCGTCACAGGGCTCAGGAGGTGCGGTGGTGCACGAGGTCCCACGCGGCGCGGTGGCGTCGACGAGCGCCGGTCGGGTGTCGGTCGACCCGCGCTGGCTGGAGCTGTACGCGGAGCGCGTCGACGAGGCGGCCGGCGAGCTGGCGCGGGCCCGCGCGGAGCTGCGCGACGCGCCGGTGCGACCGCGGAGCTTCGGCGAGCTGGGCCGGACCCTGCGCAGCGCCGAGTCCTACGGCCGCGCGGCCGGGCTGCTCCAGCGGCAGCTGGACCGGGCGTGCGAGGTGCTCACCGCCGCCGCCGCGGGCCTGCACGAGGTGGCCGAGCACTACGGCGCCCAGGACGAGGACGCCGTCGCGCTGATCAAGGGCGCCGAGCGGCACGGGGCGGGTGGCTGATGCGCGGCGGGGACGGCGGGCGGATCGCCGCCGAGGTGGGCGCGGAACTCGACTACCTCTCCGGGATCAGCCGCAGGCTCGGCGTGCGCGACCTGGTCGCCGACTACTTCGCGCCCGTCCTGGGCGACTGGGACGACCTGCACGACGAGGCCGGGCGCTGGCGCAGGGCGGGGCTCGTCGCCGAGCACGTGACGCGCGACCTGACCGGCCCGCTGGGCAAGCTCGACTCGGCGTGGCAGGGGCGGGACGCCGACGCGTTCGTCGACCACATGCGCCAGGTCGGCCTGGCCGGGCACGACATGTCCGACGCCATGCACGCCATGGGCGAGGCGCTGGACGGGACCGCCGAGGGCGTCCGGGGCATCGTCGAGGACATGTCGCGGGTGTTCGCCGAGGCGGCCGAGGCGGTGTCCGGCGCGGCGGCGCTGCCGCTGGACGGCGACCGGCGCGTCGTGGAGGTCCTGGACGACCTGCACGACCCCGTCAAGGAGTTGCACGAGTCGGTGCGCGACGTGCTGGAGGCGTTCCTGCGGCTGTGCGACGGGGTGTCCGGCTCGGACGACTTCGCCGACGTGGCGATGGAGCACCGCTACCCCGAGCGGGACTGGACGTGGGCCGCGCCCGCGACCCCGCAGACCGCGACCCCGCAGACCGCGACCCCGCCGGGGCTGCCCCCGGCCGCCCCGGAGCCCGCCGCGGCCTCCGGTGGTGGCGGGTCCCCGACCGGTGGTGGCGGCGGGGGTGTGCCGGGCGGTGGCGTCCCCGGCGGCGGCGGTGGCGTTCCCGGCGGGGGCGCCCCGGAGCAGATGTCGCCGGGCGGCTCCACCGCGGTCTCCGAGCCGGGGCCCGCGGAACCGGCGGCGGCCAGGCCCGCCGCCGCGGCGGCCCCGGGCGGCCCGGCGGGCCCCGGTGGCGGGACCGGCGCCGGGGTGGTGGGCGGCGGCATGATGGGCGCCATGGGCGGTGCGGGCGGCCAGCAGGGCGGCGACAAGGAGCACCGGGCGAAGGTGCGGCTCGCCGGGTCCACCGAGCAGTTGTTCGGCAAGCCCAAGAAGTCCGCGCCGTCGGTGCTCGGCGAGGACTGACCGCCCCGGACGCGGGAAGGGCCGCCCCCGGCGTCCGGGAGGCGGCCCTTCGCGGTGGTCCGGTCTCGTGACCCGGCGGGTCAGAGCGCCGAGCGCCTCACCGGGACGGCGGCACGCCGGGCGCGGTTGCGGTTGACCGTGTGCACGATGAACAGCGTCAGCAGCAGCAGGCCCACGCCCGTGCCGGTCCCGGCCAGCGCCACGATCATCGGCGTGCTGTCCGGCGGGTTGAGCGGGTCGAGGGTCGTCATCAGCTGGGTCGGCGCGGCCGACATGGCGGAGCCGGACTCGCCGGGCAGCTCGGCGGTCAGCGCGGCGACCGGGTTGATCATGCCGTAGCCGACCTTGTGGTCGCGCCCGCTCGGGTTGCCGGGGTGCTGGGCGGTGGCCTTGATCCGCTCCATCACCTGGCGCGCCTTCAGGTCCGGGAACCGCTCGCGCACCAGGGCCGCCACGCCCGCCACGTACGGCGAGGCGAAGCTGGTGCCCTGGATGCGGGACAGCTGGCCGCTCTGCGGGTTGGTCTTCGCGTCGGTCAGGCCCTTGCCCGCCGGGTCGAGGGTCACGATGTCCTCGCCGGGCGCGGCCACGCTGATCCACGGGCCCCACACCGAGAACGACGACACCGCGCCGTTCTCGCTCATCGAGGCCACCGCCAGCACGTCGTCCGCGTACCACGGCGGCGAGGCGACCACGTTGACGTTCTGGGGGTTCTGGTTGTCGTTCTGCCCCTGGCAGCCGCTGTCCTGGGCGATGTTGCCCGCCGCGGTGACGATGACGGCGTCCTTCTCGTCCACCGCCCACCTGATCGCGGCCTGCAACTCGCGCTCGCCGGTGCTCGGCTCGCTCGGCGGGGCGCACGCGGTCAGCGAGATGTTGATGACCTTCGCGCCGTCCGACGCGGCCACCACGATGGCCTTGGCCAGCGTGTCGACCTTGCCGGCGGACGCCCGGCTGTCGACCTTGGCCGGGTCCTCGAACTTGTAGTGGTCGCTGGTCTGCCGGATCGCCATCACCTTGGCGTCCGGCGCCGCGCCGACGAACCCGGTGGCGTCGTCCCGGCTGGCCGCCGCGACGCCCGCGACCTCGGTGCCGTGGCCGTCGCAGTCGAAGACGCCCCGCCGCTCGGTCTCGACGTAGTCGCCGCCGGGGACGACCCGGCCCGCCAGGCGCGGGTGGTCCGCGTTGACGCCCGTGTCGATGATCGCCAGCATCACGCCCTTGCCGGTGGCGAAGCGGTGCGCCTCCTCCAGGCGCAGCTGCATCTGCCCCCACGGCTTGTTGGGGATGGCGCGGTCGCCCGTGCCGGACGTGATGCACTGCGTCGACTGCTTGTAGTCGACGTCTTCCTGGGGGTTGGCGCGCGGGCGCAGGTACTTGGCCAGGTCGACCGGCGGCGGCTGGGAGTTCGGCCGGGTCGGCGGGGCCGTCGAGGCGGGTTGCGCGTGCACGCCGGGCGCGGTGGCCAGCGTGACGGCCACCGCGGTCAGCGCGGCGAGCTTGCGGATGCGCATCGGTTCCTCACGCGGGGATGAGCTGGCGCATGGCCACGTACAGGTCCATCACCGCCAGGGCGAGCGGGAGCACCGCCGCGATGAGGATGGCCTCCAGCACGTCGACCGTGCGGCGCAGCACCGGGGAGAACTTCTGGTGGGGGAAGATCACGCCGAGCACCAGCGCCAGCGCGCCGACCACCACGAGGGTGCCGAACACGTACAGCAGCCGGTCGCCGGGCGTGGAGCCGAGGAGCCAGCCGACCAGCACGCCCGCGCCCGCCACCATGCCGCTGGCCAGCAGCGCCACGGCCTGCGCGCCGTTGGCGTAGGAGCGGCCGCGCAGCAGCAGGACGAGGGTCACCACGATCGCCAGCAGCGGGCCCCAGACGGTGCCGTCGGAGGCGGCGATGACGCCGAACACCGCGGCGACGCCGCCGCAGCCGATGATCATGCCGGTCAGGTACTCGTGGGCGTTGGCCGTGCGGCGCTCGATGACGGAGTACTCCGGGAAGCCGGTGTCCTCCTTGAGGTCCTCGGCGCTGCCCGGCACGGTCGGCAGCGGCAGCTTGGCCAGCTGGATCGTCAGCCGGGGCAGCGTGGACAGCGCCGCGAGCGAGACGGCCGCGGTGGCCGCCGCGATGCCCTGGAGCGGGTGGTCGACGAAGATGCCGACGAGGAACGCCAGGCCGCTCAGCGCGCCCGCCGTCGCGGCCGCGATGAACACCGTGATGCCGCGGCCGATGAGCAGGATCGCCACCGACGCGAAGATCAGCACCAGCGCGCTGGCCAGCAGCAGGTTCGGCCGGCCGATGGGGCCCGGGACGGTGTAGAGGCCCGCCACGTACGCCATGGGCAGGCCGCCCGCGGCGGCGATGAGCACACCCGTGCCGGTCGCGTTGTAGGAGCGCGAGACGACCGCGCCCGCGGCCAGCGCGACGATCGCCACGACGCCCGCGCTGATCGCCGGGCCGAGGCTGCCGCCGCCGGCCGGCGGACCGGACAGCAGGACCGCGACGGCGGCCGTGATCAGGGACAGCGCGCCCGCGATGTGGCCGTAGCGGCGCGCGGTGTCCTTCGTCCACGGCCGGAAGCTGTCCGGGTCGGACTCGGCGATCGCGTCCACCACGTCGTCGTACAGCGGCGGCGGAGGGTTCTCGTTGCGCTTGCGCAGTTGCAGCAGCTCGCCGTCGACCACGCCGAGCGAGGCCAGCGTGCGGCTCGGGTCGAGCGGGCTGTCGCCCAGCTTGGCCAGGGCCCAGCCGCCGTGCCGCACGCCGCCGTCCGGAGTGGCCTCCTTGGCCATGTCCAGCAGCATCGGCAGCAGGTCGGCCACCGCGACGTCGGCGGGCAGCGCGACGTCGATACGCGTTCGCGGCGCAACCACCGTCACCCGGCTGAACACCGTCGTACCGGTCGCCACCAGCGCCCCCTAAGTCCTGATGAGTGTGTGCCGTGGGTCTCGCCCGACCCTATTCGGCCGGTCGGCGGTCCCGTCGGCCGCCCCGGCGGGAGCGGGCCCGGCGGGAGCGGACCCAGTATGGCCTCACCGAATGACCCGGAAGTGCCGATCCGCACAACACGTGCGCAACACCTCCGGCCGGCGGATTTCCCGGACCCACCGCCACGGGTCGTTTCGATGCGCAATAGTGTCGGTTGCTACTGGTCGGCGCGCGCACCCGCACGCGTGCCGAGAGGTGTTTTCGATCGAGTTTGAAGAGGTGCCTCTCAGGTGAGCACGCTGCAGTTCAAGCGCACGGCACGCCTCGCTGCTCCCCGCCCGCCCGGCGGTGAGGTCCACCTCGAACCACCACCCGAGGTGCCGCGCGTCATCCCCGGCAACATCATGATGAAGGCGATGCCCGTCGTCATGATCGTGTCGTCCGTCGGCATGATGGTGCTGATGTTCAGCTACAGCGGGCGGAGCCCCGCTGCGATGATCATGCCCGGCATGATGCTGGTCTCGACCATCGGCATGATGGCCGGCGGCATGGGCGGGGGCAAGGGCCAGAAGAAGGCCGAGATGAACGAGGACCGCAAGGACTACCTGCGCTACCTCGGCCAGATGCGCGACCGCGCCCGCGAAGCCGCCAACGAGCAGCGCGCCGAGCGCGAGTGGGTCCACCCCGACCCCCAGATGCTGTGGTCCCTGGCCACGACCCGGCGCATGTGGGAGCGCCGGCAGAACGACCCGGACTTCTGCCACCTGCGCGCGGGCCGCGGCTCGCAGCGCCTGGCCACCCGCCTGGTGCCGCCGCAGACCGGCCCGGTCGAGGAGCTGGAGCCCATCGCGACGCTGGCGCTGCGCCGCTTCGTGCGCGCCCACTCGCTGGTGCCCGACCTGCCGATCTCGATCGCGCTGCGCGGCTTCGCCGCCGTCGGCCTGCTCGGCGGGATCGAGGAGAAGCGCGGCCTGGCCCGCGCCCTGCTCGCGCAGATGGCCACCTTCCACTCGCCGGACGACCTGCTGATCGCCGTCGTCACCACCGGTCGCACCAAGGCCGAGTGGGAGTGGATGAAGTGGCTGCCGCACGTGCAGCACCCGAACATCGTCGACGGCATCGGCCAGATGCGGATGATGGCGGGCTCCCTCTCCGAGGTCGAGCAGATGCTCGACGAGCAGCTGCGCGACCGCCAGCGGTTCACCCGCAACGCGCCGCCGCCCGCCGACCAGCCGCACGTCGTCATCGTGATCGACGACGGCGACGTCACCCGGGAAGAGCAGATCATCCTGGAGGAGGGCCTGGTCGGCGTCACGCTGCTCGACCTGTCCGAGTCCCTGGGCAACCTCACCGCCCGCCGCGGCCTGCGGCTGGTCATCGAGGACGGCAAGCTCGGCGCGCGCAGCGCGAGCGGCGTCGAGTGGTTCGGCTCGCCGGACTGGCTGAGCGTGGTCGAGGCCGAGGCGCTGGCCCGGCGGCTGTCGCCGTACCGGATCGGCGGCGTGGAGGCGGGCGGCGGCGACGAGGACCCGCTGTCGATGAGCAACAACCCGCCGCTGCTGGAGTTCCTGGGCGTCCCCGGCGACCCGATGACCTTCGACGTGCAGGGCGCGTGGCGGCCGAGGCCGGTGCGCGACCGCTACCGCGTGCCGTTCGGCATCGGCGAGTACGGCCAGCAGGTCGAGCTGGACATCAAGGAAGCCGCGATGGAGGGCATGGGCCCGCACGGCCTGTGCATCGGCGCGACCGGTTCCGGCAAGTCCGAGTTCCTGCGCACGCTCGTGCTCGGCATGCTCGCCACGCACTCGTCGACGTCGCTCAACATGATCCTCGTCGACTTCAAGGGCGGTGCGACGTTCCTGGGCCTGGACAAGGCCCCGCACGTCGCCGCGACGATCACCAACCTGGCGGGCGACCTGACCCTGGTCGACCGCATGAAGGACGCCATCGCCGGCGAGGTGTCGCGCCGCCAGGAGGTCCTGGCCAAGGGCAACTACAAGAACGTCTGGGACTACGAGAAGGCCCGTGAGAACGGCGCCGACCTCGACCCGCTGCCCGCGCTGTTCATCTGCATCGACGAGTTCTCCGAGATGCTGACGGCCAAGCCGGACTTCATCGACATCTTCCTCCAGATCGGCCGCGTCGGCCGGTCCCTCCAGATGCACATGCTGCTGGCCTCGCAGCGCCTCGAAGAGGGCAAGCTGCGCGGCCTGGACACGTTCCTGTCCTACCGGATCGGCCTGAAGACGTTCTCCGCCGCCGAGTCGCGCGCCGCGATCGGCGTGCCGGACGCCTACGAGCTGCCGCCCATCCCCGGCTCGGGCTACCTGGGCGTGCAGGGTTCGCCGCTGACCCGGTTCAAGGCGCTGTACGTGTCCGGCCCGTACCGGCCCGCCGGCCTCCAGGTCGCGGGCCCGTCCGCGCCGGTGACCAGCGACAAGCGGCCGCGCTTCTTCGTGCCGGACTACATCGAGATCCCCAAGGAGCCGGTCAAGCCGCTCGAGCCGGTCAAGCAGGAGAAGAAGGAGGACTCCAACGAGCCCAGCGAGCTGGAGGTCATCGTCGAGCGCCTGGTGGGCCAGGGCCCGCCCGCGCACGAGGTGTGGCTGCCGCCGCTGAACGAGCCGCCGTCGCTGGACACCCTCCTGCCGCCGCTCCAGGCGACCGAGGACCGCGGTCTGACCGCGCCCGGGTTCTTCGCCAACGGCAAGCTCCAGCTGCCCCTCGGCGTGGTCGACAAGCCGTTCGAGCAGCGGCGCGACCTGCTGTGGGCGGACTTCTCCGGCGCGGCCGGCCACGGCGCGGTCGTCGGCGGCCCGCAGTCGGGCAAGTCGATGATGCTGCGGACCCTCATCACGTCGATGGCGTTGACGCACACCCCCGAGGAGGTGCAGTTCTACTGCCTCGACCTCGGTGGCGGCACGCTCGCCGCGATGGAGAACCTGCCGCACGTCGGTGGCTTCGCCTCCCGCCTGGACGTCGACAAGGCGCGGCGCATGGTGGCCGAGCTGTCGGGCCTGATCTCGGAGCGCGAGCAGCGGTTCCGGGCGCAGGGCATCGACTCGATGGTCGAGTTCCGCAACCGCAGGCGGCGCGGCGAGATCCGCGACGACCTGTTCGGCGACGCGTTCCTGATCGTCGACGGCTGGATGAACTTCCGGCAGGAGTTCGAGGCGCTGGAGCCGATGGTCCAGGCGCTCACCGCGCAGGGCCTGTCCTACGGCGTGCACGTGGTCGTGTCGGCGAACCGGTGGGCGGAGATCCGGCCCGCGATGAAGGACCTCCTGGGCACCCGCTTCGAGCTGCGCCTCGGCGACCCGAGCGAGTCGGACGTGGACCGCAAGGTCGCCGTCAACATCCCGGCCGGCCGGCCGGGCCGCGGCCTGTCGCCGCAGAAGCTGCACTTCCTCACCGCGCTGCCGCGCATCGACGCGTCCTCGGACGCGGAGAGCGTGTCCGCCGGCGTGCAGGACATGATGGCCAAGGTCAACGCGTCCTGGCGCGGGCGCCGCGCGCCGCAGGTCCGCCTGCTGCCCGACGTGCTGCCGTACGCCGACTTCATGAACCAGGTCCAGCAGCTCAACCCGAACCGCGGCCACCTCGTGCCGATCGGCGTCAACGAGGACGCGCTGGCGCCGGTCTACCTGGACTTCGACGCCGACCCGCACTTCATGTCGCTGGCCGACGGCGAGTCCGGCAAGACGAACCTGCTGCGCACCATCGTGCGCGGCATCATGAACAGCTACACCTCGACCGAGGCGCTGATCATGCTGGTCGACTACCGGCGCACCATGCTCGGCTACATCGAGACGGACCACCTGCTGTCCTACGCCGTGTCGTCGGCCCAGCTCACGGACATGATCAAGGACGTCCGCGGTTCGATGACCGGCCGCCTGCCCGGCCCGAACGTCACCCAGGAGCAGCTGAAGAACCGCTCGTGGTGGAAGGGCCCGGAGCTGTTCATCGTGGTCGACGACTACGACCTGGTGGCGCCGCAGGGCGGTCAGAACCCGCTCGCGCCGCTGGCCGAGTTCATCCCGCAGGCCAAGGACGTCGGGCTGCACATCGTGGTGGTCCGCCGCATGGGTGGCGCGTCCCGGGCGCTGTTCGACCCGATCCTCGGCAAGCTCAAGGAGCTCTCGGCCCCGTTCCTGGTCGGTTCCGGTTCGAAGGAGGAGGGCTCGGTCGTCGGCAACCTCAAGCCGTCGCCGCAGCCGCCGGGCCGGGGCACGCTGGTGACCCGCAAGTTCGGCCAACAGCGCATCCAGGTCTCCTGGATCGACCCGGAGTGAGTCGTCGCCGACGGTGGGGGTCCCGGCGGGGCCCCCACCCGCGCACGGCCTGAGCACGGGTACGGCCCGCGGCCCGTCCGGCGGGCGATCGCCGAACAGGTCGCGGGCCGTCCCGGTCCCCCGCGGGGGCAGCCCCCCACCAGCGCGAACGGCGACACCCCCCGTGCCCCTCACCGCCGTTCCCGCGTCCCGCGGTGGACCTGCGCACACTGTGCCGCACGGCCCTCACACTCGGCTCACACGAGGCTCGTCCGAACCCCGGACCCCCCGACGCCGGTCGGCTCCGGGAGCGGCGTGCCGCTCCCCGACGGCACACCGCGTCCCGGTACCGCTCCCCCCGGTGCGGTCCCACCGCCCGTTGTGGTGTGGTGGTGGGCACGTCCCAGTGTGCCGAGGGCTCCTCACACTCCGCTCACGGCGCCCTCACCCCCGGTGGGCCGGTCCGACCCGGTCGGCGTACGCGCGCCACGCCGCCCGTCGCGGTAGACATTCGGGGTGGCTGCCTATCGGAACCCGAGGAGACCGGAAGTCCGGTTCGCGGTGCTCGGCCCGCTGGAGGTGCGGCACGGTGACCGGGAGGTGGCCGTACCCGGTGACCGGGCCCGCGCGCTGCTCGCCGCGCTCCTGCTGCGCGCCGGCCGGACCGTGCCGGTCGAGGACCTCGTGGCGCGGCTGTGGAACGGCGACGCGCCCGCCCCGCGCCGGGTGAAGGCGACGCTCCAGATGGTCGTGACGCGCCTGCGGCAGGCGCTCGGCGAGGCGAACGTGGTGCGCACCACCGCGAACGGCTACGCGGCGGACGTGCCGCCGGGCGCGCTGGACCTGCACGTGTTCCGCGAGCTGGCCGCGGGGGGCGAGTACGCGGCGGCGCTGCGGCTGTGGCGCGGCACGCCGGTGGCGGACGTGGCGTCGCCCGTGCTGCGCCGCGAGGACGTGCCACCGCTGCTGGAGGAGCACCTGGTGGTGCTGGAGCGGCGCATCGAGGCCGACCTGGAGGCCGGTGGCGGCGGTGAGCTGGAGGAGGAGCTGCGCGGGCTCGTCGCGCGGCACCCGTTGCGGGAGCGGTTCTGGGCCCTGCTGATGACGGCCCTGGCGCGGTCGGGACGGCGGACCGAGGCGCTCGCCGCGTACGCGGCGCTGCGCGCCAGGCTGGCCGACCAGCTGGGCGTCGAGCCCGGCCCGAACCTCCAGCGGCTGCACCGGGAACTGCCGGCGCCACGCCCGGTCGCGCCCCGCCGGCTGCCGCCGCGCACCGGGTTCTTCGTGGGCCGCCGCGCCGAGCTGGCCGCGCTGGACGGGTTGCTGGACGTCGACGCGGGCACCGTCGTGGTCGCCGCGATCGGCGGCACCGCGGGTGTCGGCAAGACCGCGCTCGCCGTGCACTGGGCGCACGAGGTGGCCGACCGGTTCCCCGACGGCCAGCTCTACGCCGACCTGCGCGGGTACGACCCGACCGCCGACCCGGTGCGGCCGGACGAGGCGATCCGGCACTTCCTGGACGCGCTGGGCGTGGACCGCGGCCGGGTCCCGGTCGGCCTGGACGCGCGGGCCGCGCTGTACCGGACGGTCCTCGCCGACCGGCGCGTCCTCGTGCTGCTGGACAACGCGCGCGACAGCGAGCAGGTGCGCCCGCTGCTGCCCGGCGGCACGGCGCCGCTCGTGCTGATCACCAGCCGCAACGACCTGAGCGGCCTGGTGGTGCGCGAGGGCGCCGTGCCGCTGTCGCTCGACCTGCTCGACGAGCCGGAGGCGCGGGCGCTGCTGGAGCGGCGGATCGGGTCGGTCGGGCGGGCCGCCGAACCGGCCGCGCTCGACTCCCTGGTGGCGCACTGCGCGGGCCTGCCGCTCGCGCTGGCCATCGTCGCCGCCCGCGCCGCGGCCGACCCGGACCTGCCGCTGGGCGCGCTCGCCGCCGAGCTGGCCGACGAGCGGACCCGGTTGGCCGCGCTGGACGCCGGCGACCCGGCCACCGCGGCGCGCGCGGTGTTCTCCTGGTCGTGCCGCCGGCTGAGCGAGCCGACCGCGCGGGTCTTCCGCCTGCTCGGCCTGCACCCCGGCCCGCACGTGACGCCCGCCGCCACCGCGAGCCTGGCGGGCGTGGGCACGCCGGCGGCGAAGGAGGCGCTGCGCGAGCTGGTGCGGTCCCGGCTGATGTCCCAGCCCGCGCCCGGCCGGTACGCCTTCCACGACCTGACCCGCCTCTACGCCGCCGACGAGGCGCGCGAGCACCACGACGAGGACGAGCGGCGCGCCGCCGTGCGCGGGCTGCTCGACCACCTGCTGCACAGCGCCGACCGGGCCGACCGGCTGCTCTACCCGCAGCGCGACCCCGTCGCGCTGGTGCCCGCCGGCCCGGGCGCGGTCCCCGTCGAGCCGGTCGACCACCGCGCCGCGCTGGCGTGGTTCGCCACCGAGCACCCGGTCCTGGTCGGTGCGGTGGAGCTGGCGCACGAGGAGGGGTTCGACGCGCACGCGTGGCAACTCGCGTGGACGGTCGCCACGTACTTCCAGCGCCAGGGCCACTGGCGCGACCAGCTGGCCACGCAGCAGGTCGCGCTGGCCGCGGGCCTCCGGCTCGGCGACCTCGACGCGCAGGTCAGGGCGCACCGCAACATCGGCCTCACCGGCATCAAGACCGGCGACCTGGACGGCGCGGCCCGGCACTACGGGCTGGCGCTGGAGCTGTCCTCCCGGCTGGGTGACGACTTCGGCCGCGCCCGCGCGCACCGGGGCCTGGCCGCGGTGCACGAGCAGCGCGGCCGGTACGAGGACTCGCTGCGCGAGTGCGCGAGCGCCCTGGAGCTGTTCCGCGGGTCGGGGCGGCCGGCGGCCGTGGCGGGCGCGCTGAACGCGGTGGGCTGGTTCCACAGCCTCCTCGGCGACCACGACGCCGCGTTGGCGCACTGCCGGGAGGCGCTGTCCGCGTTCCGCGAGCTGGGGGACCTGTTCGGCCAGGCCGGCGCCCTGGACAGCCTCGGCCACGCGCTGCACCACTCCGGGCGGCACGACGAGGCGGTGGCCCGGTTCCGCGAGGCCGTGGAGCTGTGGCGCGACACCGGCGCGAAGGACGAGGAGGCCCGCACGTCGCGCCGCCTCGGCCACGCCGAGCGGGACCGCGGCGACGTGCCCGCCGCCCTGGCCGCGCTGGAGCGGGCGGCGGAGCTGTTCGACGGCCTCGACCCGGCGGAGGCCGCCGCGGTGCGCGAGGAGGTCAGCCGGCTGTCGCCGGCCCGTCACGGCGGGTGATCCCACGGGTAGACTGGCGGTGGTCGTTCCGGGACGGGTCGCTGGTGGGGGAGGGCTCGTTGACTGCTGAGTTCGGGGTGCTCGGCCCCCTGTCCGTCCGGTACTCGGGGACCCCGGTGGCCGTGCCCGCGGGCAAGGCGCGCGTGCTGCTGGCCTCGCTGCTGCTGCGCGCGGGCGAGGTCGTGCCGGTGGACGACCTCGTGGCCCGGCTGTGGGACGGCGGCGCGCCCGACCCGTCGCGGGCCCGCGCCACGCTGCACATGACCGTCACCCGGCTGCGCCAGGCGCTCGGCGCGGCGAACGTGGTCCGCACCGCGCCCGGCGGGTACGTCGCCGAGGTCGCCCCCGACGCCCTCGACCTGCACCGCTTCCGGTCGCTCGTGCGGTGTGGCCGGTACGCCGAGGCGTTGGCGCTGTGGCGCGGCGAGCCGCTGTCCGACGTGCGGTCCGACGTGCTGCACGCGGAGGACGTGGCGCCGCTGCACGAGGAGCGCACCGCCGCGCTGGAGCACCGCGTCGAGGCCGACCTCGCCGCCGGCGCCGCCCGGGACCTGGTGGCCGAGCTGCGCTCGCTGGTCCGGCTGCACCCGCTGCGGGAACGCCTGCACGGCCAGCTGATGCTCGCGCTGTACCGGTCGGACCGGCAGGCCGAGGCGCTGGCCGCCTACCGCGCCGCGCGTCGGGTGCTGGCCGCCGAACTGGGCGTCGAACCGGGCCCGGCGCTGCGGGAGCTGCACGAGCGCATCCTGATCGCCAACCCCGACCTGGCGCCCGCGCCGCCACCCCGGTCGGAGCCGGTCGCCGTGCCTCACCTGCTGCCCGCGCGCAGCCCGCACTTCGTGGGCCGGGAGGAGGAGCTGGCCGAGCTGTCCGCGCACGCCCGGCGCGCGGCGGGCCCGGGGCTCGTCGTGATCAGCGGCACGGCGGGCGTCGGCAAGACGACGGTGGCCGTGCACTGGGCCAACCAGGTCGCCGACTCCTTCCCCGACGGCCGGCTGTACGTGAACCTGCGCGGTTTCGACCCGACCGGCGAACCGGTGCCGACCGGCGAGGCCGTCCGGGGTTTCCTCGACGCGTTCGAGGTCCCGCCCGCCCGCATCCCGGCCACCACCGAGGGCCAGGTCCGGCTGTACCGGGACACGGTCGGCGACCGGCGGCTGCTGATCGTGCTGGACAACGCCCGCGACGTCGAGCAGGTGCGCCCGCTGCTGCCCGGCGGTTCGCGCTGCTTCGTCGTCGTCACCAGCCGGGACCGGCTGGCCGGGCTGTGCGACACCGAGGGCGCCCACCCGCTCACCCTCGACATGCTCGACGACGCCGAGGCGCGCACCCTGCTCGCCCGCAGGCTCGGCCGGGACCGCCTGGAGCGGGACGAGGCCGCGACGGAGGCCCTGGTCGGGCACTGCGCGGGCCTGCCGCTGGCACTGGCCGTGGTGGCCGCGCGCGCCGCCGTGAACCCGCACTTCCCGATCGGCCTGGTCGTCGAGGAGCTGGCCGACGAGCAGGACCGGCTCGACTTCCTCGACGCGGGCGACCCGGACGCGAGCGTCCGCAACGTCTTCTCCTGGTCCTACCGGCACCTGGGCCCGGCCGCGGCCCGGCTGTTCCGGTTGCTCGGCAGGCACCCCGGCGTGACGCTGTCCACGCCCGCCGCCGCCGCGCTGGCCGGCGTGCCGCTGCCCGGGGCGGTCGCCGCGATCGAGGAGCTGACCCGCGCGCACCTGCTGTTCGAGCACGGCCCCGACCGGTACTCCACCTACGACCTGCTGCGCTGGTACGCGGCGGAGCTGTCGGCCGCCGAGGACGCCGACGCCGACGAGGCGGCCGACCGCGCCCTCAACTGGTACCTGCACACCGGCCACCGGGCCAAGCGGTGGATGACGTCGGACTACGTCGAACCCGGGCTGCCGGTGCTCGACGGCGTGCGGCCGGAGGAGTTCGACTCGTTCGAGGCCGCCACCGCGTGGTTCGAGGCCGAGCACCTGAACTTCGTGCTGCTGGCGCGCGCCGCCGCCGACCGCGGCCGGTGCGAGTACGTGCCGCAGATGTCGGCCGTCTCGTGGAACTTCCTCAACACCCGGTCGAAGTGGGCCGAGATCCTGTCGCTCGGCCGGCTGGGCGTCGAGGCGGCCCGGCGCCTCGGCGACGCGCACGCGGAAACGGTGACCCGCATCAACCTGAGCAGCGTGTGCGGCAGGCTCGGCCGGTTCGACGAGTCGATCGCGCACTCGACGCGGTGCGTGGAGCTGAGCGAGGCGCACGGCGACGACCGCATCCTGCGCAAGGCCCTCAACAACCTCGGCATGGCGCACAGCGCGACCGGCCGCAACGACCTGGCCGTCGACTGCCTGCTGCGCGCCCTGGAGATCTGCCACCGGCAGGAGGGCAGGCCGGGGGAGAGCATCCTGCTGGACACCCTCGCCACGATCCACCGCGCCGACGGCGAGCGCGAGCGGGCGCTGGAGTGCCTGGAACGCGCGCTGGACCTCAACCTCGGCGCGGGCGACCGCTACTCGGCCGGCATCAACCTCGCCAACCTGGGCCTGATCCACCTGGAACTGTCCGACCTGGACGCCGCGGCGCTCGCGCTGGACCGCTCCCTGGAGCACAGCCGGGCCGTCGGCGACCGCCACAACGAGGCGCTCGCGCTGACCCGCCTGGGCGACGTCCGGCACGCGGCCGGCGACACCGCCACCGCCCGCCGCCACTGGCGCGACGCGCTCGTCGTCTTCCGCGAGCTGGGCGCGCCGGAGATGCGCGAGCCCGGCGAGCGCCTGCTCGCCCACGGCACGTCCGTCGGGTGACCGCGGCGCGGGCGCACCGGCCGCCGCCCGCCCGCGTCCCGCCGGGTTAGCCGACGGGCGGCCCGCGCCGTGGGGTATGCATATGCGGGCAGGCGGACCCCGGCCGACGAGGGGATGACGGATGACCTTGCACGTGGCGGTGGACTTCGGCACGTCCAGCACCTGCGTCGCCATGTCGCTGAACGGCCGGGAACCGCAGGTCGTGGTCGTCGACGGTCAGCCGATCGTGCCCTCCGCCGTGTTCGCCGCGGCCGACGGGACGCTGTTCGTCGGGCAGGAGGCGGAGCGGCAGGCGGCCGTGGACCCGGCTCGCTACGAGCCCCACCCGAAGCGCCGGGTCGACGAGGGTGAACTGCTGCTCGGCACGTCCGTGCTGCCGGTCGTGGACGTGGTGCGCGCCGTGCTGGCGCGGGCCGTGGACGAGGCGCGGCGGGTCGCGGGCGGCGCGCCGGTCGACCTGCTCGTGCTCACCCACCCCGCCGACTGGGGCGCCATCCGCACCCGCGTGCTGCTCCGGGCCGGGCGCGGGTTGGGCCGGGACGTCCGGCTGGTGCCGGAGCCCGTCGCGGCGGCCGTGTTCCACTCCGCGTCGCACGCCGTCCAGGACGGCGCGGCGCTGGCCGTGCTCGACCTCGGCGGGGGCACGGCGGACGCGAGCGTGGTGGTCCGCCGGGGCGGGGCGTTCCAGGTCCTCGCGACCAAGGGCGATCCCGGCTTCGGCGGCGCGGACGTCGACCAGGCGCTGCTGGAGCACATCGGCTCGCTCGTCGCGCCCGGCGACCCGGAGGCGTGGCGGCAGCTCGTCGAGGGCCGCGAGCTGATCGACCGCCGGCGTCGGCGGGTGCTGCGGCAGGACGTGCGGGGCGCGAAGGAGACGCTGTCCCGGCACGCCTACACCGACGTGCCGATGCCGCCGCCGTTCCCCGACGCGCACGTCACCCGCACCGACCTCGAACGCCTGGTCACCACCCCGCTCACCCGGGCCGCCGCGCTGGTGGTCACGGCCGTGCGCGACGCCGGCCTGGAACCGCGCGGGCTCGCGGGCGTGTTCCTCGTCGGCGGGTCGAGCCGCATCCCGCTGGTGGCCCGGCTCGTGCTGGAGCAGTCCGGGGTGGTGCCCACGAGCATCGACCAGCCGGAGACGGTGGTCGCGCGCGGCGCGCTGCGGGCCGTGCGGGTGGACCCGCTGCGCACCGGGGCGATCCCGCCGCCGGGCCAGGGCGACGTGACGCAGAAGATCACCGGCGACCGGACCCGCAAGATCACCCGGAAGATCACCGCGCCGTCGCCGCCGTCCGGCTTCCCCCGGCCCGTCCACTTCGGACCGTCGCCGCTCCCGCCACCGCCACCGCCGCCACCGCCGCGCGGGCCGAACCGCCTGCCGCTGGTCGTGCTCGGCGCCGTGGTCGCGCTCGCGGCCGTCGGCGGGTCCGTGGCGTACGCGCTGAGCCGGGACGGCGACGGCGGCACCGCGCAGCCGACGAGCACGACCACCACCACCACGTCCTCCGCCGCGGGCAAGACGATCGCCCAGTACGACTACAGCTTCACCGCGCCGGTCGGCTGGCAGCAGACCGGCGGCCAGGTCGAGACCCGGAAGGTGCTGCTCAAGCCCGACTCGGCGGACCTCGACCTGGACGTCATCGCGGTGCAGGAGCAGAAGCTCGCCTACGACGCCACCGCCGACCGCGCCCGCGCCGAGACCGAGCTGCGCACGCTGTACGACCAGGGCGCGAACCTGTCCGGTTTCGACGCTTCGGCCGGCTTCGCGGGCAAGGATGTCGTTTACTACCGGGAAGCGGCGGGCGCGGCGACCATCGAGTGGTACGTGCTGTTCGAGGGCTCGGTCCAGGTCAGCGTCGGGTGCCAGTACCCGGAGGACGGGCGCGACCGGGTCCGCCCCGCGTGCGAGCAGGTCGTGCGCACGCTCACCGTGACCGGTTAGACCGTGACCAGCCGGACCGCGACCGGGCCGCGCCCCGGCCGGCCGAACACCGCGTGGGGGTTGTGATGACCGGCATCTCGGAGGCCGTGGCCAGGTTCCGCTCGGACCTCGACGCGGCGGTGACCAGGGGCCGCCGCGCCGCAGCCGAGGCGGGCGCGAGGACCGCCGCCCAGCGCGACCGGAACCGGGAGTTGGCCGAGCGGGCGCGCGAGCGGCGCGTGCGGCCCGACGGGCACGCCCCGACGTCCCAGGACGTCCAACGCGTCGCCACCGGGTTCCGCGAGCACCGGGGGCTGCCGGTCGAGGAACTGCCCACCGGTGTGGAACTGCTCACCCCGCCGGACGGGAAATCGCGAGAGCAAACGGACGCGAATGCAAATCCCGTTCCTTCGCCGCCGTTCTCGGGTTCTCGTCCCGCAGCGGGTCCCAGCGGCCAACTCCCGTCCCGCACCGACGATGACGAGGACTTTTCGCAAGCGCGAATCCTCTACTGACCCGAAGGTGCGTTTACTACCGCAACTACTTCGGAGGAAGTCGCGACACGGCGGAACCGTTCGTGGGAGGGTCTGCGTCGGAAGAGGCGTACGGACCAAGAACGCCTGATCGACGACCTAGGGGGTCACGCCCGATGAGCGGTTACGCAACCGGTGTTCCGGAGCTCCAGAACGCGGCTACCGACATCATGAACGTGAACGACCAGACCCAGGCCACGCTGAACCAGCTCCGCAACACGATCGACGCGGTGAGCGGTGCGTGGCGGGGTAGCGCGGCCGACGCGTTCAAGAACCTGATGGACCGCTTCAACACCGACGCCGCGAAGCTCCAGGAGGCGCTCGTCTCCATCGCCGAGCAGATCAGCGGCGCGACGCAGACCTACGTGCAGCAGGAAGAGGAGCAGGCCGCGGAGATGTCGAACATCATGGGTCGCCTCGGCGGCTGATGTTTTCCCCCGCGTTTTCCTCTGATTCACCGGCAATGCCTCTTCTGCTTGATACGACTTCCGAGGGGAAATCATGAACGACGAGATCAAGGTTGACTTCGGCGCGCTGTCCACGGCCGCCGGCGACATCTCCGGCCAGGCCAGCCAGGTGCAGCAGCAGCTCGACGAGCTGAAGAGCCGCATCGACCCGGTCATCGCCCAGTGGCAGGGTGCGTCGTCCGACGCGTACGCCCAGGCGCAGGCCAAGTGGAACGAGTCGGCCTCCGGCCTCCAGCAGGTGCTCGCCGCCATCGGTACCGCCGTCGCCTCCGCGAACGACGCGTACAACGCGGCGGAGCGGAAGAACGAGGGCCGCTGGGGCTGAGTCCGGCCCCACCGCGCATCGCGGGCCCCGGGACCCACGTGGTCCCGGGGCCCGCGCACGTGTGACCCGCACCACCCCGGCCGCTCGCGGACGACGGCCGCGAGCGGTTCCGGAACCGGGTTGACCGGGGGCCGTTTTGACCGCCCCGATCCCACCCGGTATCTTCCTACGTTGTTGTGCGGTACCCGGTGTGCACCATGCGCGCCTCGTGTTCTGGTCCTCTGCCCACCTGGGGTCTCTGGCCTGAGCAACCGCCGCAATGACCCCAGACGCAAGTTGACGACGAGGTAGACCCGTGCGCACGTACAGCCCGAAGCCCGGCGAGGTGACCCGAGCCTGGCACGTGATCGACGCCCAGGACCTGGTGCTCGGTCGGCTCGCCACCCAGGCCGCGACGCTGCTGCGCGGCAAGCACAAGCCGACTTACGCCCCCCACGTTGACACCGGTGACTTCGTCATCGTCATCAACGCGGACAAGGTGGCGCTGACCGGCAAGAAGCGTGACCAGGAGTTCGTGTACCGGCACTCCGGCTTCCCGGGCGGCCTGCGCCAGCGCTCGTTCGGCGAGGTGCTCGACACCCGCGCCGACCGGCTGGTCGAGAAGGCGATCAAGGGCATGCTGCCCAAGAACCGCCTCGGCCGCGCGATGGCGGGCAAGCTCAAGGTCTACACGGGCCCGAACCACCCGCACGCTGCGCAGCAGCCGCAGCCGTACGAGATCAAGAAGGTCGGCCAGTGACCGAGCCGCAGCAGACCGAGGACACCGACGTGACGACCCCTGAGGCCGAGCTCGACGCCGTCGAGACCGACGCCGACGAGACCGCCCCCGAGGCTGTCGAGGGCACCGAGGCCGACGCCACGGAGGCCACCGACGCCGAGGACACCGACGCCGTCGAGGCGGAGGGTGACGCCGACGCCGAGGGCGCCGAGGACACCGACGCCGCGCCCGTCGTGCGCCACACCCTGAACGCGGGTGCGCACCACCTCGCGCAGACCGTCGGCCGCCGCAAGCAGGCGATCGTCCGCGTGCGGCTCCTCCCCGGCACCGGCAAGTTCACCCTGAACGGGAAGTCGATGGACGACTACTTCCCGAACAAGGTGCACCAGCAGCTCATCCGCGAGCCCCTGGTGACGACGGAGAAGCCGGAGACGTTCGACGTCATCGCGACCCTGCGCGGCGGCGGCACCACCGGCCAGGCCGGTGCGCTGCGCCTCGCGATCGCGCGTGCGCTGATCGCCGTCGACTCCGAGGACCGCCCGGTGCTGAAGAAGGCCGGCTTCCTCACCCGTGACCCGCGGGTCAAGGAGCGGAAGAAGTACGGTCTGAAGAAGGCCCGCAAGGCGCCTCAGTACAGCAAGCGCTGACCCCACCCGGGTCCGCGAGCACCACCCCGCGGGAGCAGCCAGTTCTTCGTTCTTCGTCGAACTGCTGCTCCCGCGGTGTTTTTTCCAGCGAGAGTCCTGCCAGTCCGTTCCGCCAGCCCAGTGTTGCGCACTTCACGTGGAGGTCACGGCGATCATGCCCCGCCTGTTCGGTACCGACGGCGTACGCGGTCTCGCCAACGCGGACCTGACCCCCGAGCTGGCGCTGTCGCTGGCCGCTTCCGCGGCGCGCGTGCTGGCCGAGCACGACCGGTCGCACCGGCCGGTCGCCGTGGTCGGCAGGGACCCGCGCGCCAGCGGCGAGATGCTGGAGGCGGCCGTGGTGGCGGGTCTCACGTCGGCGGGTGCGGACGTGCTGCGCGCGGGCGTGCTGCCCACGCCGGCCGTGGCCCACCTGGTGGCCGCGCTGGGCGCCGACGTCGGCGTGATGATCTCCGCGTCGCACAACCCGATGCCCGACAACGGCATCAAGCTCTTCGCCGCGGGCGGGCACAAGCTGCCCGACGCGGTCGAGGACGAGATCGAGCAGAAGATGGGCGAGCGCCCGCACCGCCCGACCGGCGCCGGCATCGGCCGGGTCCGCGACATCGAGGACGCCGAGGGCCAGTACGTGCAGCACCTGGTCAAGGTGACGCCGCACCGGCTCGACGGCCTGAAGGTCGTCGTGGACTGCGCGCACGGCGCCGCGTCCGTCGCCGCGCCGGACGCCTACCGCCGCGCGGGCGCCGAGGTCGTGGAGATGCACTGCGCGCCGAACGGCCTGAACATCAACGACGGCGTCGGGTCGAACCACGTGGCGCTGCTGCGCGCCGCCGTCGTGGAGCACGGCGCGGACCTCGGCATCGCGCACGACGGTGACGCGGACCGCTGCGTGGCGGTCGACGCCGACGGCAACGACCTGGACGGCGACCAGGTGATGGCCGTGCTGGCGCTGGGCATGAAGGAATCCGGTGAGCTGACCGACGACACGCTGGTCGCCACCGTCATGAGCAACCTGGGCCTGCACATCGCGATGCGCGAGCACGGCATCGCCCTGAGGACCACGGCGGTGGGCGACCGGTACGTGCTGGAGGAGCTGCGCGCGGGCGGGTTCGCCCTCGGCGGCGAGCAGTCCGGCCACGTCATCCTGCCCGCGCACGCCACCACCGGCGACGGCCTGCTGACCGCGCTGCGCCTGATGGCCCGCATGGCCGAGACGGGCAAGCCGCTGGCCGAGCTGGCGTCGGTGATGCACCGGCTGCCGCAGGTGCTGCTGAACGTCGTCGTGGCCGACAAGGCCGCGGTGGCGACGGACGCCGCCGTGAAGGAGGCCGTGGCCGCCGTGGAGGCCGAGCTGGGCGACACCGGTCGGGTGCTGCTGCGCCCGTCGGGCACCGAGCAGCTGGTCCGGGTGATGGTGGAGGCGGCGACGCACGAGCTGGCCGAGTCCGCCGCGCAGCGCCTCGCCGGTGTGGTTTCCTCGGTGCACTGACGCCTCACGCCCGGGGGTCCGCATGGTGCGGTTCGGCTACGCCTCGATGGCGATCATCGCGCTGGTGGTGATCGCCGTCGTCGTGCTCGTGGTGGTGCTGGTGAAGAAGGGCCGGAACAGGCCCGGTCCCCGGCCGCCGCACGGGCACCCCGGTCAGCCCTACGGGCAACCGTACGGCCCGCCGCAGGCCGGCCCGCCGCACGGCCCACCGCCGTACCCGCCCGGTCAGCCGCCGCAGCCGCCCCGGCAGGGCTGACCAGCCCGGTCGCCCACGCGTGCGACGAGACCGGAAAGGTGTCCGGGCAGCCGCGCGAGCTGCCACGATGGGAACCACGAGCCGCACGCCCGCGTCGTACCGGGCGAGTCGGTTGAGAGGGTCGTGGCCGTCGTGCCACGGAGGGGAGTGGATCGCCGTGGCCGGTTACGGCACCAGTACCGAGGCGATGCGTAAGGCCTCGAAGGGCATTTCCGACGCCGCCAAGGACACGGCCGACGAGCTGAAGAAGGTCGGCCAGACCGAGACGATCTCCCGCGACTTCGGCGAGGCGCACCAGCAGCACTTCGCCAAGTACAAGACGGGGATCGACAACTTCGGCAAGGGCATCGCGAACATGACCGGCGTGCTGGCCGGGTTCGCCGGGAAGATCGGCTCCGGCGCCGCGACCTACGACGACGTCGAGTCCACCAACGCGGGCAACGTGGGGAGCCAGTACTGATGGCGACGCCGAGCTGGGACGACGTCAAGGCGGTCCTCGACGACCCGAACGTGTCGGAGGACAAGAAGGCGGAGCTGATGCACGCCTACGTCTCCGACACCGCGCCGTGGAACATCCCCGACGACGCCAACGCCTACAAGGACCGCTACGACACCTCCAGCTTCTGGAACTGGGGCGACGGCGCGTCCGCGGACAACGGGCTCCAGAGCCGCTACGACGAGGCCAAGGCCGAGGGCGAGTCCAACAGCTACAACTCCCGCGAGCAGACCAAGGCGGTCGAGGACGGGCAGGCGTCCCTGGACGGCTCGCAGGCCCCCACCTCGGCCGGCACCGGTGTGAAGCTGTCCGACGAGCTGTTCGACGCGGGCAAGGCGGGCCTGAAGGTCTTCGAGAAGTTCGAGCCCATCTGGAACAACCGGCCCGGCGACTGCGTCGGCAACACGCACTCGCTGAACATGGCCGAGCACGTCAACAAGCCGTACGACGAGCAGCGGGGGATCAACTTCCACAAGCTGCTCATGGAGGCCGACGAGTTCAGCAGCGCGAAGTCCCGCGTCGACGAGATGAAGTCGGACGTGGACACGCAGCTCAACGCCCTGTACGGCGAGTGGGACGGTGCGGCGTCCCAGGCGTCGCGGGAGCACTACAGCGGCGACATCGTGCCGAAGATCACCGAACTGGGTGACGCCCTGAACGGGGCCGCCGAGCTGACCCGCACCGCCGTCAGCGGCGTGTACGAGCTGTGCAAGGGCAAGGCCGACGAGGTGCTCGGCATGTACCGGGAGCAGATCGGCCAGGCGGACACGTTCATGGCGGAGAAGGTCGTCTCGTTCGCGCGCGGCGAGGGCGACTACTCCAAGGACCGGGTGCTGGAGATCGCGGGCTGGGTCGACTCGAAGACCGGCAGCAACATCGCGGACCGCATCCACTCCGACGACTGCTCGCTGAACGACGAGAACCGCGACTACGCGATCAACCAGTGCAAGAAGTGGATCAGGGACTCGTTCAACACCGAGTTCTGGGGCCTCTACGAGCAGTTCAAGCAGTGCTGCGCGGAGACGAAGACCTCCGTCGACGCGCAGTGGGACACGCTCGCCAACTACATGGCCGAGTTCGAGAGCCCGTTCCCCGAGCCCTCGTCGGGGCAGGGTGACGACGGCACCGGCACGGGCGGCGACGGCACCGGCGGGGGTGGCGGCACCGGTGGCGGCGGCACGGGGTCGGGCGGCGGCACGGGGTCGGGCGGCGGCGGCATGCCCGGCGGCGGCATGCCCGGTGGCGGCATGCCCGGTGGCGGCATGCCCGGTGGCGGCATGCCCGGTGGCGGCAGCGGGAGCGGCGGTGGCGGTGCCATGCCGGAGATCCCGAAGCCGGAGAACCCGCTCGACAAGGACGGCGACGGCAAGCCCGACGAGATCAAGGTCCCGGGGGACACCGACGGGGACGGCAAGCCCGACGACCTCGACGGCGACGGCAAGCCGGACGACCAGCAGGGCGGTGAGCCCGACGGCCTCAAGGGCGAGGAGGAGAACCCCGAGACCGTCACCATCAAGAGCGGCGACAACGAGATCAAGATCACCGAGCCGGACGCGAACGGCCACGTGAGGATCACCGTCGACACGCCGCAGAGCGAGCCGAAGACCTACGACGTCGACTTCAGCGACAACCCCGACGCGCTGAAGGCCCTGATGGGCCAGAACGGCGGCGCGGCGCCGGCCGGCGCGCCGGCGGGCGCGACCCCGGCGTCCGGTGCCGGCGTGCCGGGCGGGGCGCAGGCCGGCGCGGCCAGTGCCCTGTTCGCCGCGGGCGAGGACGGCGGCCGAGCGGGCGCGGACGGTGCCATCCCGATCGAGGCCGGCGCGGACGGCAAGGCGCTGATCGAGCTGGACGGCCTGGCCATCACGGCCGAGGTCGACCCGCTGACCGGTGAGATCAACCTGACCGTGGACGACGGCGACGGGTCGCCGGAGCAGTACGGCGTGGAGTTCGGCGAGGACACCCCGGACTCCGGTTCGGACGCGGCGGCCGTGCCCGACCTGCCGAGCGCGGACCGGCCCGGCGACGTGACCACGATGCCCGCGCCGGCCGAGCCGCTGATCGGTCAGCCCGCGCCCGCCTTCACCGCGCCGGAGCCGGTCGCGATGCCGGCTCCGGACGGCGGCTTCACCGAGCCCCAGGGCGCGCCGATGCCGGTCGCCGGTGGTGGTGCGGCCGGTGGTGGTGCGGTCGGGGGCGGCGGGTTCGCGGGCGGCTTCACCGAGCCCTCGGGTGCGCCCACGCCCGCCGCCGGCGTCCCGCTGCCCGGTGGCGGCGGTCCGGGCTTCGCCGGCGGTTTCGACGGCGGTGGCGGGTTCGGCGGGGGTCCCGGTGGTGGCGGCTTCGTCGCCGGGCCCGCGTTCGACGGCCCCGGCCAGTACAACACCGAGGGCACCACGTCCGCGTCCGGCGCGTCGGTGCTCGGCGGCGGCCCGAGCGGCTTCAACGGGGCCGACTCGGTGCTCGGCGGCTCGTCGTCCGGTTCGGACGGCACGTGGAGCGCCCCGAACTCGGCCGACCAGGGCCTGGCGGCGGACACCAACGCCTCCCAGGCGGGGCAGGCCGGTTCGGCGACCCTGCCGTCCATGCACGACGGCAGCACCGCGGGCCAGCCGGCCGGTTCGGCCGTCGGCGGCGGCATGATGGGCGGCATGGCCGGTGGGATGCCCGCCGCCGGCGGCCAGCAGGGCGGCGGCGGCGACAACGAGCGCAGCAGCCCCGGGCAGTGGCGCACGACCGGCTCGCTGTTCGACGACGACGTCGCCCTCAGCCGGGTCCAGGGCGTGCTGGGTGAGGAGCGCCGATGAGCGTCGCGTCGGAGAGGTTGGCCGCGGCCAAGAGCCGCCTGGACGAGATCTCGCGGGAGCACGCGGACCGGCGTGAGCTGCGGGAACGACGTTCGCGCGAGGCCAAGGAGCAGGCCGCCGACAGCTTCTCGAAGCAGGGGCGGGTCGCGCAGAAGGTCGTCGAGCGCATCGAGGAGACCGAAGCGCGCCGGAAGGCCGCCGGCGGTTGGGGCACGCAGGCCGCCACGGAGAAGAAGCCGGGCGAGTTCCGCTTCGGTGCCGAGGACGACGAGCCGACCTACGAGGCGCCGGCGCCGGGCAACGCGTGGACCACGCCCGCGCCGACGCCCCCGACCACGCCGTTCCCCGCGGTGGCGGCCCCGGTTCCGCCGCCCCCGCCGCCGCCCGCGGTGCGGCCGGCTCCCCGGCGTCCCGCGCCGGTGGACGACGAGGACTTCGGCGGGCAGAGCTGGTTGACGTGAGGCACGCGACGGCCCCGGTCCACTGAGGACCGGGGCCGTCGCGCGTTCAGCGTCGGGCGAGCGGACCGCGCTGGTGGTCGAGCCGGGCGCCCTTGACGTCGTGGTCGAGCAGGGCGTCCCACTGCTTCTCGCCCTTCAGCAGGCGCAGCAGGAACGCCGTGGTCAGCGCTCGCGCGATCCTCTGGGTGGACCGCTCGCCCTTGCCGTCGAGGAGCAGTTCGCTCCAGTGCCTGCCCTCGGCGAACCCGAGGTGGCCGGTGTCGGGCAGCGACCGCAGCTGCACGGGGCCCTGCCAGGCGTCGGCGATGGCCTCGGCGTGCCCGACGGGCGGCGCGATGCGGTCCTCCCCGGCGGCCAGGTGCAGGCCGGCGGCGGTGACGCGGCGGGCGGCGTCCAGTGCGGACGGTCGGGTCTCGGACGCGGCGAACGTCACGACCGCGCGCACCCGGCTGTCGTCGGCGGCGGCCAGCACGGCGGCCCCGCCGCCCATCGAGTGCCCCGCCACGGCCAGGCGCTCGGTGTCCACGCTGATCCCGCCGTCGCCGAGCCGGACACCGGTGAGCACGTCGAGGGTGGTGCGCAGGTTCCCGGAGAGCAGGCGGGCGGACATCAGGGGACCGCGCTGGGTGCCGGGCGCGGCGGCCACGACGCCCCAGGACGCGAGGTGCCGCAGGAGCGCCCGGTAGCGCTCGACGGGCTGCAACCAGCCGTGCCCGAACGCGACCGCGGGCAGGCCGAGGCCGGAGGCGGGCGTGTAGACCAGACCGGGGAGCCCGACCAGGGCGAGGTCGCCGCGCAGCACGGGGTGCGGGCCGGGCCTGCCGAGCTGGTCGAGCACCTGCTTCGCCGAGTAACCGCTCACCGCGTGAACGGTAGTCGATCGAGCGGACCCGGGCGCACCTCACGATTGGTCTATACCAAATCGCACGCCCACCTGCGCAAACGCGTTGAGGTGGCCCTTTTGGGTGATGCTCCTGGTCTAGTTACGCTGTGCGGCGTGTGCGGAATCGTGGGATATGTGGGCCACCGGTCGGCGTTGGACGTCGTGCTCGACGGTTTGCGGCGACTGGAGTACCGGGGCTACGACTCGGCGGGCGTCGCCGTCCTCGACGGCGCGGGCGGCCTGGCCGTGGAGCGCAAGGCGGGACGGCTGACCAACCTGGAGGCCCGGCTCGACGAGGTCGGGCGCGAGGGCTTCGCGGGCACCGCCGGCATGGGCCACACCCGCTGGGCCACGCACGGGGCGCCGGTCGACCGGAACTCCCACCCGCACCGGGACGTCACCGGCCAGGTCGCGGTCGTCCACAACGGCATCATCGAGAACTTCGCCGCGCTGCGCGCCGAGCTGGAGGCCGACGGCGTCGAGATGGCGAGCGACACGGACTCCGAGACCGCCGCCCACCTCGTCGCCCGCGCCTACGCCGACGGTGACACCAAGGGCGACCTGGCGGCCAGCGTGCGCGCCGTCGTCCGCCGCCTGGAGGGCGCGTTCACCCTCGTCGTCACGCACGCCGAGCAGCCCGACCTGGTCGTCGCCGCCCGCCGCTCGTCCCCGCTGGTCGTGGGTGTCGGGGACGGCGAGACGTTCGTGGCCAGCGACGTGTCGGCGTTCATCGAGCACACCCGCGAGGCCGTCGAGCTGGGGCAGGACCAAGTCGTGGTCATCGACCGCGACGGCTACACCGTGACCGACTTCCACGGTGACGAGGCGCTGGCCAAGCCGTTCACGGTCAACTGGGACCTGTCCGCCGCCGAGAAGGGCGGCCACGAGTACTTCATGCTCAAGGAGATCGACGAGCAGCCCGAGGCGCTGGCCAACACGCTGCGCGGCCACTTCCGCGACGGCCGGATCGTGCTCGACGAGCAGCGGCTGTCCGACCAGGACCTGCGCGACGTCGACAAGGTGTTCGTGGTGGCCTGCGGTTCGGCCTACCACTCCGGCCTGGTCGCCAAGTACGCCATCGAGCACTGGACCCGCCTGCCCGTCGAGGTCGAGCTGGCGTCCGAGTTCCGCTACCGCGACCCGGTGCTCGACCGCGACACCCTCGTCGTCGCCGTCTCCCAGTCCGGTGAGACCGCCGACACTCTGGAGGCCGTGCGGCACGCCCGCGCGCAGAAGGCCCGCGTGCTGGCGGTGTGCAACACGAACGGCGCGCAGATCCCGCGCGAGTCCGACGCCGTGCTCTACACGCACGCCGGGCCCGAGATCGGCGTGGCGTCGACCAAGGCGTTCCTCGCCCAGATCGCGGCCAACTACCTCGTCGGCCTGGCCCTGGCGCAGGCGCGCGGCACCAAGTACCCGGACGAGGTGGCCCGCGAGTTCCACGAGCTGGAGGCCATGCCCGCCGCCGTGCAGAAGGTGCTCGGCACCGTCGAGCGGGTCCGGGCGCTGGGCCGCGAGCTGGCCGACTCCAAGGCCGTGCTGTTCCTCGGCCGCCACGTCGGCTACCCGGTGGCGCTCGAAGGCGCGCTCAAGCTCAAGGAACTGGCGTACATGCACGCCGAGGGCTTCGCGGCGGGGGAGCTGAAGCACGGCCCGATCGCGCTGATCGAGCCCGGCCTGCCGGTCGTCGTGGTGATGCCGTCGCCCGAGGGCCGCGCGCAGCTGCACTCGAAGCTCGTGTCCAACATCTCGGAGATCCAGGCCCGCGGCGCGCGCACCATCGTGATCGCCGAGGAGGGCGACGAGACCGTGCGGCCGTTCGCGGATCACCTGATCGAGATCCCGGCGGTGCCGACGCTGCTCCAGCCGCTGATCTCCACCGTGCCGCTCCAGGTGCTCGCCGCGGAGATCGCCCGCAGCCGCGGGTACGACGTGGACAAGCCCCGCAACCTCGCGAAGTCCGTCACCGTCGAGTAGGGCAGGCTTGACCCCCATGCGGGGTCTGTGGACGACGGCACGGGTCAGGGCGGCGGAGGAACGCGTCATGGCGGCCGTGCCGCCGGGCGCGCTGATGCGGCGGGCGGCGTTCGGCGTGGCCGTCGTCGCGGCGGAGCTGCTCGCCGGGCGGCGGCGGGTCGGCCTGCTGGTCGGCGCGGGCAACAACGGCGGCGACGCCCTGTGGGCCGGGTACCACCTGCGCAAGCGGGGCGTGGCCGTGACCGCGGTGCTGCTCGAGCCGTCCCGCGCCCACGCCGAGGGCCTGGCCGCGTTCCGCCGCGCCGGCGGCCGGGTCGTCGACCGCCTGGGACCGGTGGACCTGGTCGTCGACGGCATCGTCGGCCTGTCCGCGCGCGGCCCGCTGCGCCCGGACGCCGCCGCCCACGTGGCCGGGCTGGACGCGCCCGTGCTGGCCGTGGACCTGCCGAGCGGCGTGGACCCGGACACCGGTCACGTCGCCGGACCCGCGGTGCGCGCGCACACCACCGTGACGTTCGGCTGCCTCAAGCCCGTGCACGCGCTGGCCGACTGCGGCGACGTGCGGCTGGTCGACATCGGCCTGGCCGACGCGCTGCCCGGTCCCGACCTGCTCGAACTCGACCCGGCGGACGTGGGCGCGGCCTGGCCCGTCCCCGGCCCCGACTCGGACAAGTACACGCAGGGCGTGACGGGCGTCGCCGCCGGTTCGTCGACCTACCCCGGTGCGGCGGTGCTGGCCACCGGAGCGTCCCTGCTGTCCACGTCGGGACTGGTGCGCTACGCGGGCCCGGCGGCCGAGGCCGTGCGGGCGCACTGGCCGGAGGCGATCTGCACGGGCTCGATCACCGACGCGGGCCGCGTGCAGGCGTGGGTCGTCGGTCCGGGGCTCGGCACCGGCCCGGGGGCCGAGCAGGTGCTCCGCACCGTCCTGGAAGCGGGCGTCCCGGTGTGCGCGGACGCGGACGCCATCACCATGCTCGCCAACAACCCCGACCTGTGGGACGCGCGCGACCCCGACACCCCGCTCGTCCTGACCCCGCACGACCGCGAGTACGAGCGCCTGGCCGGCCCGGTGGGCGAGGACCGCGTGGCCGCCGCCCGACGTGCCGCGGACAAGTTCGACGCCGTGGTCCTCCTCAAGGGGCACGCCACCGTGATCGCGTCCCCCGACGGCCGCACCCTCGTCAACCGGGCCGGCAACTCCTGGGCCGCCACCGCGGGCTCGGGCGACGTCCTCTCGGGCGTCCTGGGCTCCCTCCTGGCAGCCGGGTTGGACCCCGCCCTGGCCGCGGCCTGCGCCACCCGCGTCCACACCCTCGCCGCCGCCCTGGCCGCCGACGGGGCTCCCATCCCCGCCTCCGCCCTCCTCCACGCCCTCCCCGACGCCATCCGCACCACCCGCACCACCCGCACCCCCTGATCCGCGAGTCGTACGTTCGCCCCGCGCGAGTCGTAAGTTCGTGCCGGGCGAGTCGTACGGTCGGGAGCACCGGGTTCTGCGTTCGGGATCAGTGCCTCTCGACCCGAACACGAAACTCACCGGACCTGAACTTACGACTCGCGCGGCTTGGACGTACGACTCGCCCGGCTTGAACGCACGACTCGCGGGTTGTGTCACCATGAGCGGTGTTATGGCTGCTCCTCGCGCTGAGGTCGTGATCGACCTCGACAACCTCCGGCACAACGTCGCGCACCTCGACGCGCTCGCGCCGGGAGCCGGGACCATGGCCGTCGTCAAGGCGGACGGGTACGGCCACGGGGCGGTGGAGGTGGCGAGGGCCGCGGTGCAGGCGGGGGCCGCCTGGCTCGGCTCCTGCTCGCTGGACGAGGCGCTGAGGCTCAGGGCCGCCGGGCTCACCGCGCCGATCCTCGCCTGGCTCGACCCGCCCGGAACGGACTACGCGCCCGGCGTGGAGCAGGGGATCGACCTGTCGGCGTCCTCGCCCCGGCAGCTCGACGACATCGCGGACGCCGCCACCAGGGCCGGCCGCACGGCCCGCGTGCACCTCAAGGTCGACACCGGTCTCTCCCGCGGCGGCTGCCCGCCCGCCGACTGGCCCGAACTGGTCGAGAAGGCCGCCAAGACCCCCAACGTGCGGGTCCACGCCGTCTGGTCGCACCTCGCCGTCGCCGACGAGGTCGGCCACCCGGCCACCGACGCCCAGGCCGCGCGCTTCGACGACGCCTTCCGCGAGGCCCGCGCCGCCGGCCTGGACCCGCTCCGCCACCTGGCCAACTCCGCCGCCCTCCTCACCCGCCCGGACCTGCACTTCGACCTCGTCCGGCCGGGCATCGCGATCTACGGCCTCAACCCGGTCCCGGTCCCGGCCGACCTGCGCCCGGTGATGACGTTCCGCTCGTCCGTCGCCCTCACCAAGCGCATCGGGGTCGGCGAGTCCGTGTCCTACGGCATGACCTGGACCGCCAAGTCCGACACCACGCTGGCCCTGGTCCCCGTCGGGTACGCGGACGGCGTGCCGCGCGCCCTGTCCAACCGGATGCACGTGTGGCTCGGCGGTCGGCGCCGCCCGGTCGTCGGCCGGGTCTGCATGGACCAGGTCGTGGTCGACTGCGGCGACGACCGGCCCGCCGAGGGCGACGAGGTCGTGCTGTTCGGCACCGGCGAGCGCGGCGAGCCCACGGTCCGCGAGTGGGCCGACACCACCGGCACCATCGACTACGAGATCGTCACCGGCATGTACCGCCCGCGCGTGACCAGGGTGTACCGGTGAACACGCTGTGGAAGGCCGTCGGCTGGGCGGGCGGCATCCTCGGCGCCGCCGTGACCGGCGTGGCGGTCGGCGTGGCCGCGAACCAGAAGAAGGTCTCGCACGACCGCGAGGCCGACGACCCGTTCGCCGACGAACCGCTGGGCGGGCTCACCCCGAACCGCGAGTCCACGGTGGCCGCCGACGACGGCGTGCCGCTGTCGGCCGAGGAGGTCGATCCCGCGGACGGCGGCAGGCCCGACCTCACCGTCGTCCTCGTGCACGGCTTCGCCCTCGACCGCCGCTGCTGGCACTTCCAGCGCCGCGACCTGGCGGAGCTCACCGACCCGCGGGTCCGCCAGGTCCTCTACGACCAGCGCAGCCACGGCCGCTCGGGCCGCGCCGCGCCCGGGTCCAGCACGATCGACCAGCTCGCCCACGACCTCGACGCGGTCATCCGCAGCATGGCCCCGAACGGCCCGCTGGTCCTCGTCGGGCACTCGATGGGCGGCATGACGATCATGGCGCTGGCCGAGCACCGGCCCGAGCTGTTCGCCGAACGGGTGCGCGGCGTCGCCCTCGTCGGCACGGCGGCGGGCGAGATCGGCGGCGCGGGGCTGCCCAGGTCCGTGCTGTCCCGGCACAACCCGGTGACGCTGGGCGTCGGTCGCCTGGCGGGCCTCCAGCCGGGCCTGGTCGAGTGGGTGCGGCGACGCGCCTCGACGCTCACCTGGAGCGGCATCCGGACCCTGGCGTTCGGCGACCGGCACGTCAGCCCGTCGATGGTCGACCTGATGGGCAGGATGATCAACGGCGTCACCGTGCAGGCGCTCACCGAGTTCCTGGAGACCCTCGGCACGCACAACCGCTACAAGGCGCTGGCCGGCCTGCGGCACTGCGAGGTGCTGGTGATCAGCGGCGACGCGGACAAGCTGACGCCGTTCTCGCACGCCGAGCGGATGGCCGAGGAGATGCCGCACGGCGAACTGGTCCGCGTGCCCGGCGCGGGCCACATGCTCATGTTGGAGCAGGCAGACCTGGTCACCGGGCACCTGGTCGGTCTGGTTCGGCGCAGTGCCGCCGAACGATCGGAGGGCGGTCGGCAGTGGTGGCGACGGGCGTGAGCGTGATGCTCCCCGAGGTGGCGGACACCGAGGACTTCGGGCGCAGGCTGGGCGGGCTGGTGCGGGGTGGCGACCTCGTGCTGCTGTCCGGTCCGCTGGGCGCGGGCAAGACGGCGCTGGTGCGCGGCCTCGCCGCGGGCCTGGGCGTGACGGGGCGGGTCAGCTCGCCGACGTTCGTCATCGCCCGGGTGCACGACCCCGCGCCGGGCGGCCGGGGCGTGGCACTGGTGCACGTGGACGCCTACCGGCTCGGCGGGCACCTCGACGAGCTGGACGACCTCGACCTGGACACCGACCTGGTGGACGCGGTGGTCGCCGTCGAGTGGGGCGAGGGCGTGGCCGAGCGCCTCAACGAGGACCACCTGCTCATCACCCTGGAGCGGCGCGACGACGACGTGCGGGTCGCGCACCTGAGCCCGCACGGCGCGTGGGTCGAGCGGGAACTTCCGGTGTGACCCGCGGGCTACCCGTGTGACGCGATCCCGCGCACCACGCCCAGCTCGACCAGGTCCTGCGGCCGCAGCCGCAGGTCGTCGGCGAGCGCGGGCACGTCGTCGCGCTTGAGGATGTTCGCCGCCAGTTCCGGCGCGATCACCGAGAAGTAGGCGTCGGGCGTGATCCACGTGTGCTCGGGCGAGGCCAGCGCGAGCGCGCCGCCGGAGCCGCCCTCGCCGATCACCAGGGTCGTGACGGGCACGCGGCTCTCGGCGACGACGGTGAACAGCTCGGCGATGGCCGGGCCGACGCCCGCGCGCTCGGCGGCCGGGTCGTTGGCCGCGCCGGGCGTGTCGACCAGCGTGAGCACGGGCAGCGCGAACCGCTCGGCCAGCCGGATCAGCCGGGACGCGGTGCGGAACCCGGCCGGCGTGGTGGCCGTGCCGGTCTGCGCGGCGAACGCGACGGGCCGCTCGCCCCGCAGGCCGATGCCGCACAGCACCCCCGGGTCCACGCCCCCGGCCCGGTCGCCGTTGACCGGCACCCGGAGGTCGAAGTAGTCGTCGAGGTACCGGGCCGCGCGGGGGCGTTCCGGGGCGCGCGCCCGCAGCACCGCGTCCCACCCGTCCGCGGGCAGGTCCTCGGCGCCCAGGGCGCGGGGCACCTCGGCGGGGACGGCGTCGCCCCGGGTCAGCAGTTCGAGGACCGCGGCGACCAGCGCGTCCACGTCGCCCGGCTCCGCCACGAGGTCGACCGCGCCCGCCGCGAACTGCCCCTCGGCGGTGTAGGCGGGGTCGTCGGCCGGGCGCACCCTGCTGCCCGCGAACCCGACCTGCGCCCCGGCCACCGCGATCACGTAGTCCGCGCCCGCGCCGAGCGACGCCCACAGGCCGCCGGTCGTCGGGTCGCCCAGCACCGACACGTGCGGCAGGCCGGCCGCGCGGTGCCGCGCGCACAGCGCCGCCACCCGCTGGAGCTGCCGCAGCGACAGCATCCCCTCCTGCATCCGGCTGCCGCCGGTGGAGATCCGCGACACGACCGGCAGGCCCGCGGCCCGCGCCTGCCCGAACGCCGCCTCGACCACGTCGCCGGTGGCCGTGCCGACCGACCCGCCGAGGAACCGGAAGTCGAACACGACCTCCACCGCGCGCCGGGTCCGCCGCCACGACACCGACTCGACGCCGCCCGTCCGCTCCCGGGCCCGCGCCACCTGGTCCCGGTACCCCGGCCAACCCAGGGGGTCGGGCGCGTTCACCGCAGCTCCCGCTTCAGCACCTTGCCCAGGTCGTTGCGCGGCAGCGCGTCCACGTACCGCACGACGCGCGGGCGCTTGTGCGGCGACAGCAGTCGCGCCACGTGGTCGCCCAGCTCCTCCGGGGCGGGCGCCTCCCCGCGCGCCACCACCCAGGCCACGACCCGTTCGCCCAGGTCCTCGTCCGGTTCGCCGGTCACCGCGACCTCGGCCACGGCGGGGTGCTCCAGCAGCGCGTTCTCGATCTCGCCCGCGCCGATCCTGTAGCCGCCGCTCTTGATCAGGTCGGTGGCCCGGCGGCCGACGATCCGGACGTACCCGTCGGCGTCGACCACGGCGAGGTCCCCGGTGCGGAACCAGCCGTCGTGGAACGCCTCGGCGGTCGCGTCGGGCCGGTTCAGGTACTCCAGGAACAGGTTCGGGCCGCGCACCTCGATCTCGCCGGGTTCGTCGCCGACGACCCGCAGCTCCACGCCGGGCAGCGGCGGGCCCACCGCGCCGGGCCGCCGGTCGCCGTCCACGCGGACGCTGGTGTTCATCAGGGTCTCGGTCATGCCGTACCGCTCCACGACGCGCTGCCCGGTCAGCCGCTCGACGCGCTCGTGCACGCTCGCGGGCAGCGCGGCCGAACCGGACACCAGCAGCCGGGCGCGGGCGAACGCCGCCGCGTGCTCCGGCTCGTTCGCGATCCGGTGGTACATCGTCGGGACGCCGAACAGCATCGTGCCGCCTGCCTCCAGCGCCGCCGCCGCGCCCGCGACGCCGAACGACCCGAGGTGGTGCGCGGTGCCGCCGCGCCGCAGCGGTCCCAGCACGCCGACGACGAGGCCGTGCACGTGGAACAGCGGCAGGCCGTGCACCACGACGTCGTCGGCGGTCCACGCCCACGCCGAGGCCAGCGCGTCGAGGTTGGTGGCCAGCGCCCGGCGCGGCAGCACCACGCCCTTCGGCGGCCCGGTCGTGCCGCTGGTGTAGACGATCAGCGCGGGCGCCTCGGCGTCCGGCTCGGGCAGGTCGCCCGACGGCCCGGACGGCAGCTCGTCGTCCACGACCAGGTCGGGCGCGCTGTCGGCGAGGACGTGCGCCAGCTCGCGCTCGCCGAGCTTCGGGTTCAGCGGCACCACGGGCACGCCCGCGAGCAGCGCGCCGACGACCGCCACGCACGTCTCGGGCGTGTTCCGCGCCCACACGGCGACCCGCCGCATCCCGCGCACCCCGTGCGCGACGCGGCGGGCCTCGTCGGCCAACCGCTCGTAGGTCAGCTCCCGTCCGGGGAAGCGCAGGGCGGTCTTCGACGACGGTGAGGCCAACGCCGGCAGCAGCATCCACCCACAGTGACCGGCCGGACCGCCTGGCGTATCACAAGTGTGGTTCGAGCCACGCCATCAGGTGGATCTTCGGCCGTGCGCCGACGACCTGGGCCACCAGTTCGCCGTCCTTGTAGAGCTGGAGCGTGGGCGCGGACATGATCCGCTGGTCGCGCGCCGTGCGCGGGTTCCGGTCCGTGTCGAGCTTCACCACGGTCAGGTCGTCGCGCTCGGCGTCGATCTCCACGAGCACCGGTTCGAGCATCCGGCACGGCGGGCACCAGTCGGCCCGGAACTCCACCAGCACGGTCCCGGTGGCCACCCCCTCGGCGAACGTGTCGTCGGTCAGTTCGGTCAGCGTGCGCACGGTCTGCTCCTCCGCTCGGCGTCCTCCAACTGCGCGCGCACCCGTTCCCTGGCCTCGCCGAGCCGGGCGAGGCACTCGTCCAGCTCGGCGAGCTTGCGCCGGTACACCGCGACCGACGCCGGGCAGGCGTCACCGCCGGCGTGCCCGTCGCGCAGGCACTGCACGAACGGCCGGGTGTCCTCCAGGGTGAAGCCGATGCCGGTCAGCGAGCGGATCTCGACGACCAGCCGCAGGTCGTCCTCGTCGTACTCCCGCTGCCCGTTCGCCCCGCGCCGGTCCGGCAGCAGGCCCAGGGACTCGTAGTAGCGCAGCGCACGGGTGGTCGTCCCACCCCGCCGCGCCAGTTCTCCGATGCGCACGGTGCCGATCCTCCGACTTGACGTGGACGTCAAGTCCAGTGTGGGCCGCGCACCGGGTCACCGAGTCCCGGGCGGCCGGGGGGACCTCTATCCTTGACCGTTGTGCTGGTGCTCGCCTTGGACACCGCGACCCCCGCCGTGACGGCCGGTGTCGTGGAACTGACCCCCGACTCGCCCCCGCGACTGCTCGCCGAGCGGGTGACGGTCAACGCGAAGGCGCACGGCGAGCTGCTCACCCCGCACCTCCAGGAGGCGCTGGCGGAAGCCGGTCGCACCCTCGCCGACCTCGACGCCGTCGTGTGCGGTTCGGGCCCCGGGCCGTTCACCGGCCTGCGCGTCGGCCTGGTCACCGCCGCCGCGCTCGGCCAGGCGCTCAACCGGCCGGTGTACCCGGTGCCCACGCCCGACGCCGTCGCGCTGGACGCGGCGACCGGCAAGCCGCTGCTGGTGGCCACCGACGCCCGCCGCAAGGAGGTCTACTGGGCCGCCTACGACGCGGCCGGGCGGCGCACCGACGGCCCGCACGTGGACCGGCCGGCCGACCTGGCCGCCAAGCTGCCCGCCGTCGCCTCGGCCGCGGGCGAGGGCGCCTCGCTGTACGCCGACGTGCTCGGCCTGCCGGTCGTGGCGGCGCGCTACCCGTCGCCGGTGTCGCTGGTGGCCGCCGCGGCGGAGGAGCTGCTGGCCGGCGCCCGCCCGGCCGCCCTCACCCCGCTCTACCTGCGCCGACCCGACGCCGTCGAACCGGCCGGCCGCAAGCGGGTGACCAAGGGGTGAGCACCGGCACCGTCACGATCGCCCCGCTGCGGCGCGAGGACGCGCCGCGGTGCGCGCGGATCGAGCAGGACCTGTTCCCCGGCGACGACCCGTGGAGCGAGGGCGCGTTCCGCAGCGAGCTGGACAACGGCGCCTTCTACGTCGGCGCGTACCTCGACGGCGTCCTGATCGGGTACGCCGGGCTGGGCCTGACCGACTTCGAGGCGAGCGTGCACACCATCGCCGTGGTCGCCGGGCAGCAGGGCACGGGCGTCGGCAAGGCGCTGCTGCGCACCCTGCTGGCCAAGGCGGACGAGACCGGCCTCCCGGTGTTCCTGGAGGTGCGGACCGACAACGCGACCGCCATCAACCTCTACCTGGCGCACGGGTTCGAGCACCTCGGCCTGCGCCGCCGCTACTACCAGCCGTCGGGCGCCGACGCGTACACGATGGGAAGGCCCGCGAACCGTGACTGACCGGCTCATCCTCGGTATCGAGAGCTCGTGCGACGAGACCGGCGTCGGCATCGTCCGGCTCGGCCCGGACGGCGCGATGGAACTGCTGGCCGACGAGGTCGCGTCCAGCGTCGAGGAGCACGCCCGCTTCGGCGGCGTCGTGCCCGAGGTCGCGTCCCGGGCGCACCTGGAGGCGATGGTCCCGACCATGCGCCGGGCGGTGGAGAAGGCCGGGGTCGAGCTGCGGGACGTGCACTCGATCGCGGTCACCGCCGGACCGGGCCTCGCGGGCGCGCTGCTGGTCGGCGTGTCGGCGGCCAAGGCGTACGCGGCGGCGCTGGACAAGCCCCTGTTCGGGGTGAACCACCTGGCCGGGCACGTCGCCGCGGACACCCTCCAGCACGGCCCGCTGCCGAAGCGCTGCCTGGCGCTGCTGGTGTCCGGCGGCCACTCGCAGCTGCTGCTGGTGGAGGGCCTGGCCGAGCGGATCACCGAGATCGGCTCGACCGTCGACGACGCGGCCGGCGAGGCGTACGACAAGGTGGCCCGGCTGCTGGACCTGCCCTACCCCGGCGGCCCGCCCATCGACAAGCTGGCCAAGCAGGGCAACGGGTGCGCGATCGCGTTCCCGCGCGGCCTGACCGGTCCCCGCGACTCGAAGTACGACTTCTCGTTCTCCGGGTTGAAGACCTCGGTCGCGCGGTGGGTGGAGCGGCAGGAGCGGGCCGGCGAGGAGATCCCGCTGGCCGACGTGGCGGCGTCGTTCCAGGAGGCCGTGGCGGACGTGCTGACGGCCAAGGCGATCCGGGCGTGCAAGGACCTGGGCGTGGACACCCTGGTGATCTCCGGCGGCGTGGCGGCCAACTCGCGCCTCTCCGGCCTGGCGGCGGAGCGCTGCGCCGAGGCGGGCATCCTGCTGCGCGTCCCGAGCCCCCGCCTGTGCACCGACAACGGCGCGATGATCGCCGCCCTGGGCGCGCACCTGGTCGCGGCGGGCGCGAAGCCGTCCCCGATGGACCTGTCCACCACGCCCGGCCTGCCGGTGGGCACCATCCAGGTCCTCTGACGCCCGTCGGACCCACCACCTGCGCCGTCCGAGGCCACGCCGAGCGCGAAGGGCCGTCGGGCTCCGGGGAGCCCGCGTCAGCGGCGCAGACCGCCGCCGGGGCCGCACCACCGGTAACGGTGGTCGGGCGCCCACCGTGGTCGACGCGGGTGGCGAACGGGTGAACCAGGGTGTTCCGCGGGAAGTCCGGCGCTCCGCAGGTCCACGAGGGGCGACCGCGGGCGCGGGAGGTCGCGCTGAAGGGCGCGTCCGAGGTGCCGCGCCGCGGGTTCGACCGGTTCCGCGCCGATCTCGACGGCGTGGCGCGGCTCGGTCCCCGGGACGAGTGACAGGGGGTCGTTGAAGCGTTGGCACTCGCATGGGTAGAGTGCTAGATGCACGGCACCAGCAACCGCCCCGACCCCCGCGACGGCGGGGTGGCAGGAGCCGTAACGCAACCTGCCAACGCTTTCGACGACCGTGGAGGTCAGCCCGGTGAGCGTGAACATCAAGCCGCTCGAGGACAAGATCGTCGTCCAGGCCAGCGAGGCCGAGACCACGACCGCTTCCGGCCTCGTGATCCCGGACACCGCGAAGGAGAAGCCCCAGGAGGGCAAGGTCCTCGCGGTCGGCCCCGGCCGGATCGACGACAAGGGCAACCGCGTCCCGGTGGACGTGGCTGTCGGCGACGTCGTCATCTACTCCAAGTACGGCGGCACCGAGGTCAAGTACAACGGCGAGGAGTACCTCATCCTCTCCGCCCGCGACGTGCTGGCCGTCATCAACTGACGTCCGGCTGTCACGCAAGGCGCCCCGGCGACCCCATCACCGGGGCTACCGGGGCGTTTCGCATCCAGGAGAGGTAAGCAATGCCCAAGCAGATCAGCTTCGACGAGGACGCTCGTCGGGCTCTCGAACGCGGCGTGAACAAGCTCGCGGACACGGTCAAGGTGACCCTCGGTCCGCGCGGCCGGCACGTGGTGCTCGACAAGAAGTTCGGTGGGCCGACCGTCACCAACGACGGCGTCACCATCGCCCGTGAGATCGAGCTGGACGACGCGTTCGAGAACCTCGGCGCCCAGCTCGCCAAGAGCGTCGCCACCAAGACCAACGACGTCGCCGGTGACGGCACCACCACCGCGACCGTGCTGGCCCAGGCCATGGTCCGGGTCGGCCTGCGCAACGTGGCCGCCGGCGCCAACCCCATGTCGCTCGGGGTCGGCATCCAGGCCGCCGCCGACGCCGTCGTGGACGCCCTCAAGGGCAAGGCCACCCCGGTCAAGGGCCGCGACAACATCGCCCAGGTCGGCACCGTGTCGTCCCGCGACGAGTCGATCGGCGCGCTGCTCGGCGAGGCCATCGAGAAGGTCGGCGAGGACGGCGTGATCACCGTCGAGGAGTCCTCCTCGATGGCGACCGAGCTGCAGATCACCGAGGGCGTGCAGTTCGACAAGGGCTACGTCTCGGCGCACTTCGCCACCGACCTCGAAGCCCAGGAGACGGTGTTCGAGGACGCCCGCATCCTGCTGCACCGCGAGAAGATCTCGGCGCTGGCCGACCTGCTCCCGATCCTGGAGAAGGTCGCCGAGGCCGGCAAGCCGCTGGTCATCGTCGCCGAGGACGTCGAGGGCGAGGCGCTGTCCACCCTGGTGGTCAACGCCCTGCGCAAGACGCTGCGCGTGGTCGCGGTCAAGGCGCCGTACTTCGGCGACCGCCGCAAGGCGTTCCTGGACGACCTCGCGGTCGTCACCGGCGGCCAGGTCATCGCGGCCGAGGTCGGCCTGAAGCTGTCCGAGGCGGGTCTCGACGTGCTGGGCTCCGCCCGCCGCGTCGTGGTCTCCAAGGACAACACGACCATCGTCGACGGCGGCGGCACCAAGGCCGACGTGGCCGGTCGCGCGGAGCAGCTGCGCCGCGAGATCGAGGCCACCGACTCCGACTGGGACCGCGAGAAGCTCCAGGAGCGGCTGGCCAAGCTGTCCGGCGGCATCGCCGTCATCAAGGTCGGCGCGGCCACCGAGACCGAGCTCAAGGAGCGCAAGCACCGCATCGAGGACGCCGTCGCGGCGACCAAGGCCGCGGTGGAGGAGGGCATCGTCCCCGGTGGCGGCTCCGCGCTGATCCACGCCGCCAAGGTCCTCGACAACGGCCTCGACCTGTCGGGCGACGAGGCGACCGGTGTCGCCATCGTCCGCGAGGCGCTGGGCTCGGCCCTGTTCTGGATCGCCGCGAACGCGGGCCTCGAAGGCGCCGTCGTGGTCAACAAGGTGCGCGAGGGCGACTGGGGCTTCGGCCTCAACGCCGCCACCCTGACCTACGGCGACCTGCTGGAGGCCGGGATCATCGACCCGGTGAAGGTGACCCGCTCCGCGGTCTCCAACGCCGCGTCGATCGCGCGCATGGTGCTCACCACGGAGAGCGCCGTCGTGGAGAAGAAGGAGGACGAGCCCGCCGCGGCCGGCAACGGCCACGGTCACGGCCACGGCCACTGAGGTCCGACTCGGGGCTCGATCCGAGCCGGGCAGAGGGGCGGCACCCGACCGGGTGCCGCCCCTCTTCGTTCCGCGCCGCGCGTCCGACCCGGCCCTCAGGCCGGCGTCAGGTGCCGCTTCCTGGCCTTGATGATGCCGTCCCGTTCGGATTCCGAGAGCCCTCCCCAGATCCCGTACGGTTCCTGCACCGCCAGTGCGTGCCGCCGGCACATCTCCAGCACCGGGCACGACAGGCACACGGCTTTCGCCCGCGCCTCCCGCCGTGCCCGTGCCGGGCCGCGTTCACCGTCCGGGTGGAAGAAGAACGCGCTGTCCATCCCGCGGCACGAGCCGCGCATCTGCCAGTCCCACAAATCCGCGTTGGGACCGGGAAGCCTACGGGTGTCCGCCATCGAGACCGCCTCCTTGGCCCATGGCCCTGAACTGCTCCATTCGGCTTAACGATGATCCACCGTAGAACCGCGCCAAAGCTTGTTCAAGGGGGCGGAGGACGTATGGGCGTCAATTCATTCGAAGGGTGTTGGAATTCGGTTGAAACCCGGACTTGCCGGTGACTTCGGGTGAACGGACGATGGCGGCGTGACCACGCCCCCCGACCACGCCGCCACCCCGCCCGCGGGAGAGGGGGGAAGCGTTGTGGCAGAAGGTGATCCGGAGCACCCGCTGACCCTGTCGGTGGCGGCGGTGGCCCGCCGGCTGGGCGTGGCGCCGGCCACGCTCCGCACTTGGGACCGCCGCTACGGCCTCGGACCTGGTGATCACACAACCGGGCGACACCGCAAGTACGCGCCACGCGACGTGGCCCGCCTGGAGCTGATGCAGCAGGCGCTCCTGCGCGGGGCGTCGTCCGCCGAAGCCGCCGAGTACGCCCTCTCCGCCCCCGTCCCCGCGTCGCCGGCCACCCCGCCACCGCCCGGCCGTGGCGCCCTGCGCCTCCGCGGCGCGAACCGCCCGGCCAGGGGCCTGGCCCGTGCCGTGGTGGCGTTGGACCAGGCGGCCGCGCAGACCCTCCTGGCCGATGCGGTGGAGGCCGACGGGGTGCTGACCACCTGGACCGGGGTGATCAGCCCGGTCCTGGCGGCGGTCGCCGCCCGCCGGGAGCCCTCGGGGGCGGGCGCGGAGGTGTCGCACCTGCTGGAGGAGTGCGTCCGGGCGACCCTCGCCCGAGTCGCGCCGATCGTCACCGAACCCCGCAACCACCGACCGGTCCTCCTCGCCTGCGCCCCCGGTGAGCGGCACGACCTGCCCCTCCACCCCCTGTCCGCCGAGCTGGCCCGCCGGGGTGTGGACGTCCGCAACCTGGGCCCGGCCCTCCCCGTGACCGCCCTGGTCGCCGCGGTCCGCCGCACCGCCCCCGCCGCCGTGGTCCTGTGGGCCCACCTGCCCCGCTACGCCGACCCGGCCGTGCTCGCCGCCCTGCCCCGCACGCGCCAGCAGTTCCGCGTCCTCGCGGGCGGCCCGGGCTGGCAGCGCGGCGTCGTGCCCCACCCGGTGGAGCGCGCGACCGACCCGGCCGCGGCGGCGACCGCCGTGGAACGCGCCGTCTGCCACCCCTGACCGAGGCCCTCGAACGCAGAACCCAGGCCCCCCAACGTAGGACTCAGGGCCCCCGGACGTACGACTCGCGCGACCCGGACGTTGGACTCTCGCGCGAGTCGTACGTCCAGGTCGCGCGAGTCGTACGTCCGGGGCCGGTGAGTCGTACGTCCGGGTTCGGTGGGTTCTGCGTTCGGGGTCGGTGGGTTCTGCGTCCAGGTCCGGCGGCCGGGGTTGTCGGGGGGTGGCTGCAGGATGGGGGAGTGGAACTGAGACGTGCCGCGTTCGGCGACCGGCCCGACGCCGAGGTGTGGGGCGGGCTGCGCGGCGGCCCGGAGGAGCGGTGGCTGGCAGCCGTCGTGCTCGGGGGGCAGGGGCACTACGCGGCGGCGGCCACCGCGTTGGGGGAGTTGATCGCGGCGGGTGGGCTCTTCGGCTCGCTGGCGGCCTCGACGCTCGCCTCGCACCGCCGCCAGCTGGGCGGCCACGCCGCCGCGCGCCGCCTCGACGCGGTGGCGCTCGCGCGCGCCCCGCGCGGGGGTGGGGTGGACGTGGACGGGGTGGACGCGGCGGGGGCGCGGACCGACGCGCTGCTCGGGCTGGCGGCCGACGCGCTGGGTGCGGGCAGGCTCGTCGAGGCGCGTCGGCTGCACGCCCGGGTCGAGCCGGTCGGCTGGCGGGCGCGCGTCCGCCACGCCTGGGTGGCCGCCGAGGTCGAGCTGGCCGCCGGTCACGCGGAGCGAGCCGTCGCCCCGGCTGAGACGGCCGCGTCACTCGCACGCGAGGCCGGCGCCCTGCGCCACACCCTCAAGTCGGACCTCGTCCTGGGTACCGCCCTGGTGGTCGTCGGGACCCCCGAAAGCGTTGACAGGGGGACCCGAATGCTGCACTGTGACCTAACTCACACTGACCGGATGGGCCTTCTCTCGTTGTCCTGGCCGGCGGCACTCGTGCTCGCAAATGTCCAGGTAGACCGCACTTCTGCGGAAAACTGGAACGTGAGGAAGAGTGCGAAAAGTGCTCTGAGCTGCGTGTTGCGCAGAGCTGATCCGATCAGCCGACGATTGGCGGCCCACTCGCCGTGGGTCCCGACTTCGCTGCTCCGTTCCGGGGAACCCCCGAACGCAGACGCTGAGACGAAGTTCTTGACGGATTAAGCACCGGATCGTGTCAAGGTTCGGCCCCTAGCGTCCGATAGGGGATATGGAACGTCACTCGGCTGCAGGAAGGAGTCCCCGTGACCACGGTCCTTATTTGCGACGACCGGCGCAGTGTGCGGGAGGGTCTCACCCGCGTGATGTCGGCTGTCCCCGGGGTTAGCCGCATCGACTGCGTAGCGCACGGTGACGAGTTGTTGGCTCGCTTCTCCAGGCAGCCGGTGGACGTCGTACTGGTGGGAACCCAGCGCGCCGTGCCGACCGGGGTCGAAGCGACCCGGCGACTCGTCTCGGCCAACCCGCAGGCAAACGTCATCGTCTTCGGCGCACCGGACGACGCGGGCAGCATCGCCGCCGCGATCGCCGGCGGGGCCCGCGGCTACCTCCGCTGGGACGCCTCGCGCCCGGAGTTGGTGGCCGCGCTGGCGCACACCCTCGCGAGCACCAGCGTGCCCGCGCCGCGCCAGCCGTCCGACCCGGGCGTGCAGCTGACGGAGCGCGAGCTCCAGGTGCTGCGCGGGATGAGCCAGGGCAAGAGCAACGGGCAGATCGGGCGCGAGCTCTACCTGTCCGAGGACACGGTGAAGACGCACGCGCGGCGCTTGTTCCGCAAGCTCGGCGTGCGCGACCGCGCCCAGGCCGTCGCGCACGGCTTCCGGCGCGGCCTCGTCTCGTAAGGCGGGTCACACCGGCTCCTTCCTCTTGCCGGCCCGGTCGACGTCATCGTCGCCGGGCCGGCTCGTTGCGTACGGCGTGTCCGCTGGTCACGCGCACTCCGCGTACCCGTTGCCCGACACCCCGCGTTCGGACCGGTACGGTAAGCATCGCCGGTGCGGGCGACGTAGATCGTCCCGTGCCGTTCGTTGTCGGTACGCCTACGCGTAACACCAGGGCTGTTGTCTGCGATGACCAACTTGGGGGACGGACTGGACGCCGAAGTGGGCGCGGCCGTCGAAGGCGACCGCCACGCGATCGAGCGGCTCCTGGCATCCATCCGCCCCTTGGTGGTGCGGTACTGCCGCGCCCGTGTCGGAAGGCAGGAGAGGTCTTTCGCTTCGGCGGACGACGTGGCCCAGGAGGTGTGTCTCGCGGTGCTGACGGCCCTGCCCAGCTATCGCGACCAGGGTCGGCCGTTCTTGGCGTTCGTGTACGGGATCGCCGCGCACAAGGTGGCCGACGCGCATCGCTCCGCAGCCCGGAACCGGTCCGAGCCGGTCCCGGAGGTGCCGGACGCCCCCGAGACGGAGGCGGGTCCGGAGCAGCGGGCCATGCAGGGTGAGCTGTCCGACCGGATGGCCGTCCTCCTGAAAGTCCTTCCCGAGAAGCAGCGGGAGATCCTGCTGCTCCGAGTGGTCGTCGGCCTGTCGGCCGAGGAGACCGCCGACGCGGTCGGGTCCACGCCCGGCGCGGTCCGGGTGGCGCAGCACCGCGCCCTGGCCCGGCTGCGCAAGACGTTGGCTTCGGAGGAGGTGGTCTGAGTGGCTGACCAGCACGAGAAGGGCAACGGAGAAGTCGTGCGCGGACGAGATGAGAGACCGCCGCAACCGGATGACACCCTGGTCGGTCCTGGGGACGACCTCGCGGGCATCCGGGCTGACGACGCCCTGCTGGACGCGCTCGGTGGGCGCGACACCGAGCAGGCGGACGCGCTCGCGGGGGACGAGCTGAACGCGCTGCTGCTGGCGTGGCGGCGCGAGGTGGACAGCCGCCCGGTGGGCGAACTCGTCGACACCGACACCGCCGTGGCCACCATCGCCGCGGCACGCCCCCGGGCGCGGGGCAGGCACCGCTTCCTCATCCCCCTCGCGAGCGCCGCCGCCGTGCTGGCCATCGCGTTCACCGGGATGAGCCTGGTCGCGAGGGACGCCCAGCCCGGCGACACGCTCTGGGGCCTGACGAGGGTCCTCTACTCCGACCACGCGCGGTCGGTCGAGGCCGCCGTGACGGTCAGGAGCGACCTCGACCGGGCGACCGTCGCACTGCGCGAGGGCCGCTACGACGAGGCGAAGGACGCCCTCGACAAGGCGGACCAGTACCTGGGGTCGGTCTCCCACGACGACGGCAAGGACGACCTGGCCCAGACGCACGAGTCCCTCAAGAAGCAGATGCTGGAGAGCACCTCGGCGACCCCGACGACCACGCCGGCCACGCCGGTCCCGTCGAGCACGGCGGTGGTCCCGGTCAAGCCGAGCGACCTGCCGTCGCCGACGTCCCCGACCACCACCCCGGTCCTCCCGGTCCAGCCGACCGAGCCGACGGTCCCGACGACGACCACGACGACCGCCCCGGTCCTGCCGACCGGCGGGGTGTCCGGTGATCCGACGGGTTCGCGCGGCGAGACGGAGTCGCCGGGCAACGCGGGGCAGTCCGCCGGCCAGGCGGAGACGCAGAGCACCTCCGAGCGGTGAGCGCGAACCGCGTGTGACGAAGCCCGCTCCCCGACGGGGGCGGGCTTCGTCACACCGTCAGCGGGCGCTCTCGGTCGCGGTGACCCCGTCCGCGTAACCGCGGCAGTACTCCCAGCTGACGTAGGCCGCCGGGTCGGGGTCGTACGCGGGTTCGTGCGGGCGCATGCGACCGTCGGCCAGCAGCTGCTCCAGGCTCGACCTGAGCAGTGCCCAGTCGTGGTAGTGCGGCTCCTGGCACTCGCCGCAGTCGACCACGATCCCGCGCACGGCACGGGGTTCGAGCAGCGCCTGGTACACCGCGAGGTCGCTGAGGTCCCCGACCAGCTCGGCCCGCTCCTCGTCGTCCATCGGCGGGTGGTCGTGATCGGGTTCGGGTTCGCCGAGCGCCCTGGCCGGGTCGTCCGGATCACCTGCGAACGGGTCTGGTGGCAACGCGTCGTGCGGCACGACCCCGCACGGTACCGGGCCGACCCCCGACCACGTCCAGATACCATGGGCTGAACCCATCGCCGCCTGTGGAAACCCGATCCGCGCCGGCGGGATCACCGCACGACGGAAGGCAAGCCAGCCGCCATGACCAGCGAGCTCAACGCTGACGGAGTCCCCCCCAAGTTCGCCATGCTGGGACTGACCTTCGACGACGTACTGCTGCTGCCCGCCGAATCGGAGATCATCCCGAGCGCGGTGAACACCGGTACCAGGCTGTCCCGCAACGTCACCCTGGGCATCCCGCTGGCCTCGGCCGCGATGGACACGGTGACCGAGGCGCGGATGGCCATCTCGATGGCCCGCCAGGGCGGCATCGGCGTGCTGCACCGCAACCTGTCCATCGAGGACCAGGCGCGCCAGGTGGAGACGGTGAAGCGCTCCGAGGCGGGCATGGTGACCGACCCGGTGACCTGCTCGCCCGACGACACCATCGCGCACGTGGACCAGCTGTGCGCCCGCTACCGGATCTCCGGCGTCCCGGTGACCGACGAGAGCGGCAAGCTCGTGGGCATCATCACCAACCGGGACATGCGGTTCGAGGTCGACCACTCGCGCAAGGTCAGCGAGGTCATGACCAAGGGGCCGCTGGTCACCGCGCAGGTGGGCGTGTCCGCCGAGGCCGCGCTGGGGCTGCTGCGCCGCCACAAGGTCGAGAAGCTGCCCATCGTGGACGGTGACGGCAAGATCCGCGGCCTGATCACCGTCAAGGACTTCGTCAAGACCGAGCAGTACCCGAACGCCTCGAAGGACCCGGACGGCCGGCTGCTGTGCGCCGCCGCGATCGGCGTCGGCGAGGACAGCTTCGCCCGCGCCGCGGCGCTCGCCGAGGCGGGCGTGGACGTGATCATGGTGGACACCGCGCACGGCCACCAGCGCAACGTGCTGGAGATGGTCGCCCGGGTGAAGAAGGAGCTGGGCGACCTGGTGGACGTGGTCGGCGGCAACGTCGCCACCCGCGCCGGCGCGCAGGCCCTGGTGGACGTGGGCGCGGACGGCGTGAAGGTCGGCGTCGGCCCCGGCTCGATCTGCACGACGCGCGTCGTCGCGGGCGTGGGCGTGCCCCAGATCAGCGCGATCTACGAGGCGAACCTGGCGTGCGGCCCGGCGGGCGTGCCGGTGATCGGCGACGGCGGCATCCAGTACTCCGGCGACATCGCGAAGGCCATCGCGGCCGGCGCGAGCGTGGTCATGCTGGGCAGCCTGCTCGCGGGCACGGCCGAGGCGCCGGGCGAGGTCGTCCTGGTCAACGGCAAGCAGTTCAAGACCTACCGGGGCATGGGCTCGCTGGCGGCGCTGCGCGGGCGCGGCGACAACAGCAAGTCCTACTCGAAGGACCGCTACTTCCAGGACGACGTGCTGTCCGAGGACAAGCTGGTGCCCGAGGGCATCGAGGGCCGCACGCCGTTCCGCGGCCCGCTGTCCCAGGTGGCCTACCAGCTGGTCGGCGGCCTGCGGATGGCCATGGGCTACACCGGTTCGAAGACGATCGCCGACCTCCAGCAGAAGCAGTTGGTGCGCATCACGGCGGCCGGCCTGAAGGAGAGCCACCCGCACGACATCACCATGACCGTCGAGGCGCCGAACTACACGACCCGCTGAACCGCGTCGCACTGAGCTAAGGTCCACTGGTTCTGCTGGCTCCACGGAAGGACGACTGAGGTGCGCGATCTGGTCGAGATCGGCATGGGCCGGACCGCGAGGCGGGCCTACGAGCTGGACGACGTCGAGATCATCCCGTCCCGGAGGACCCGGTCCTCGAAGGACGTCTCGACGGCGTGGCAGATCGACGCCTACCGGTTCGAGATCCCGCTGATCACCCACCCGACCGACGCGATCGTGTCGCCGGGCACGGCGGTCGCGATCGGCGAGCTGGGCGGCTTGGGCGTCCTCAACGCGGAGGGCCTGTGGGCCCGGCACGGCGACGTGGAAGAGGCGTTGTTCCGGCTGGTGCAGTCGGTGGAGGACACCGACGACCCGGCCGCGCCGGTGAGGGTGCTCCAGGAGCTGCACTCCGCGCCGGTCCGGATGGACCTGATCGCCGAGGCGATCAAGCAGGTGCGCGAGTCGGGCGTGACGGTCGCGGTGCGGGTCAGCCCGCAGCGGGCCGCCGAGCTGACCCCGGACCTGCTGGCGGCGGGTGTGGAGGTGCTGGTCGTGCAGGGCACGATCATCTCCGCGGAGCACGTGTCGCGCGACGGCGAGCCGCTGAACCTGAAGTCGTTCATCGCGGACCTGGACGTGCCGGTGATCGCGGGTGGTGTCGGCGACTACCGGACGGCGATGCACCTGATGCGCACGGGCGCGGCGGGCGTGATCGTCGGTTACGGCTACACGCCGGGCGTGACGACGACGGACGCGGTGCTCGGCATCGGCGTGCCGATGGCCACGGCCATCGCCGACGCGGCCGCCGCGCGCCGGGACTACCTGGACGAGACCGGTGGCCGGTACGTGCACGTGATCGCCGACGGTGGCGTGCTGACCAGCGGTGACGTGGCGAAGTCGATCGCCTGCGGCGCGGACGCGGTGATGCTGGGCGAACCGCTGGCCGCCGCGGCGGAGGCGCCCGCGCAGGGGCTGTACTGGACGGCGGCGTCCGCGCACCCGTCGGTGCCGCGCAGCCACGTGTCGACCGGCGTCGACCAGGTCGTGGACCTGCGCAGCCTGCTGTTCGGCCCGTCGGTGGACCCGCGGGGCGTGACGAACCTGTTCGGCTCGCTGCGCCGGGCGATGGCCAAGACCGGGTACTCCGACCTCAAGGAGTTCCAGAAGGTCGGCCTGACCATCCGCGGCTGACCCGCTTCGCGCCAGGAGCCCCCGTCGTCCTCGGCGGGGGCTCTTCCGCGTGGGCGTCTGAACCGATCGAGAACTAGCTGTTACCGGAAGTTACGCCTAACCTCGCGGACATGGGTGAACTCGCCGGTAACAACACCGACTTCGACGTCGTGGTCGTGGGCTCTGGCTTCGGCGGCAGCGTCGCCGCGCTCAGGCTGGTGGAGAAGGGCTACCGGGTGGCCGTCGTCGAGGCGGGCCGCCGGTTCGCCGACGACGAGTTCGCCGAGACCTCGTGGAACCTGCGCCGCTACCTGTGGGCGCCCGCGATCGGTTGCTACGGCATCCAGCGCATCCACGCCCTGCGCAACGTCATGGTGCTGGCCGGCTCCGGCGTCGGCGGCGGCTCCCTGGTCTACGCGAACACCCTGTACCGGCCGCTCGCCCCGTTCTACCGGGACCGCCAGTGGGCGCACATCACCGACTGGGAGTCCGAGCTGGCGCCGTTCTACGACCAGGCGTCGCGGATGCTCGGCGTCGTGGAGAACCCGACCACCACGCCGTCGGACCACGTGATGCGGCAGGTCGCGGCCGAGATGGGCGTGTCCGACAGCTACCACCCGACGCCGGTCGGCGTGTACTTCGGCGAGCCGGGCCGGCAGGCCGAGGACCCCTACTTCGGCGGCGCGGGCCCCGCCCGGACCGGCTGCACCGAGTGCGGCGCGTGCATGTCCGGGTGCCGGGTCGGCGCGAAGAACACCCTGGTCAAGAACTACCTGTACCTGGCCGAGCGGAACGGGGCGACCGTGCTGCCGCTCACCACCGTCACCGACCTGCGGCAGGTGTCGGACGGCACGTGGGCGGTGGGCACCCGCCGCACCGGCGGCAAGCTCCGCAAGGGCCGCCGCACGATCACCGCCGGGCAGGTCGTGCTGGCCGCCGGCACGTGGGGCACCCAGCAACTCCTGCACCGGATGAAGAGCACCGGCGCGCTGCCCCGCCTGTCGGACCGGCTCGGCGAGCTGACCCGGACCAACTCCGAGGCGATCATCGGCGCGGGCCGCTACACCGTGGACGAGGACCGGAACTTCAGCCAGGGCGTGGCCATCACCTCGTCGATCCACCCGGACGAGCAGACCCACATCGAGCCGGTGCGCTACGGCAAGGGCAGCAACGTCATGGGGCTGCTCCAGACGCTGGCCACGGACGGCGCGAAGTCCACGCCGCGCCTGCTCCAGTTCCTGGCGCAGGCGGTCCGCCACCCGGTCCGCCTGGCGCGGCTGCTGTCCGTGCACCGCTGGAGCGAGCGGACGGTGATCCTGCTGGTGATGCAGAGCCTGGACAACTCGATCACCACGTACCCGGGCAGGGGCCTGTTCGGCCGCCGGAAGCTCGGCTCCCGGCAGGGGCACGGCGAGCCGAACCCGACGTTCATCCCGGCCGGGCACGAGGCGAACCTCCGGGCGGCGGAGGCCATCGGCGGCATCCCGGGCGGCACGTGGGGCGAGCTGTTCAACATCCCCCTCACCGCCCACTTCATCGGCGGCTGCCCCATCGGCTCCGACCCGGCGGCGGGCGTCATCGACCCGTACCACCGCGCCTACGGCCACCCGACCCTGTCGGTCGTCGACGGCGCCGCGATCTCGGCCAACCTCGGCGTCAACCCGTCCCTCACCATCACGGCGCAGGCCGAGCGGGCCTTCTCGCTGTGGCCGAACAAGGGGGAGCGGGACCTGCGGCCGGCGCAGGGCGAGGGGTACCGGCGGATCGCGCCGGTGCCGCCGGCGGCACCGGCCGTCCCGGCCCACGCGCCGGGCGCGCTGCGGTTGCCGATCGTGGAGATCCGCTCGTCAGGGTGACCGCTGCGTCAACGGGGCATCACTGGGGGTGACCGCGACCGCCTATGATGGGAGGTGTGGCACCGAAGCCGTTCGCGTCCGACGCCGACCTCACGCCCGAGGACGAGGTCTTCGTCGAACTGGCCGAGGGCGTCTACGCCCTCACCGCCGAGGGACACCCGAACGTGGGTGCCATCGAGGGGGAGGACTTCCTGGTCTGCGTGGACGCCCGCGCCACGCCGAAGGCCGCGCGCCGCTGGCTCGACGTGCTGCGCCGGCACACCGGCAAACCGGTCCGCCACCTGGTCCTGAGCCACTACCACGCGGTGCGCGTGCTCGGCGCCTCCGCGTTCGGGGCGGACGAGGTCATCGCGCACGAGAACACCCGCGAGCTGATCGCCGAGCGCGGTCGCGCCGACCGGGCCCACGAGCACGGGCGGATGCCCGCCCTGTTCGAGGAGCCCGCGGGCATCCCGGGCCTGACCTGGCCGACGATGACGTTCTCCGACCGGCTCACCATCCCGCTCGGCGGCGACCGGGGCGTGGTCGAGCTGCGGTACGCCGGTCGGGGGCACACTGCGGGCGACGTCCTCGTGTGGCTGCCGCACCAGCGCGTCCTGTTCGCGGGCGACCTCGTCGGGGGAGGGGCCGCGCCCTGCACCGGGGACGCGTTCCACGACGAGTGGGCGACCTCGACGCTGGACCGGGTCGCGGCCCTGGGCGCGGAGCAGCTCGTCGGCGGGCGGGGCGCGCCGGCGCGCGACCGGGGCGGGGTGGAGGCCGCGATCGCCCGGTCCCGCCACTTCCTGGACGAGCTGCGCCGCGCGGTCGGGTCGGTGCACGTCGCCGGCGGCACGGTGAAGGAGGCGTTCCGGGCGGCGCACGCCGCCCTGGCCCCGCGCCACGGCCGGTCGCCGGCCTTCGAGCGGTGCCTGCCGTTCGACGTGCAGCGCTGCTGGGACGAGTGCGACGGCGTGGACTGGCCGCGGATCTGGACGCCGGAGCGGGAGCGCGCGGTGCGGGAAGCGCTCCGGTGACCCCGCCCGCGCCCCGGTGGTCGACGGTGGCGGTCAGCGGCGGCGGGGGGTGAGGGTGAAGCCCTCCGGCTTGAGCGTGAGCGCCTCCGCCACCCGCAGCCGGTGGTCCGGCGACGCCACCAGGTCGTAGCGGCGCAGCAGCGTGCCCAGCGCCAGCGTGGCCTCGTGCACCGCGAACTGCCGCCCGATGCACGCCCGTTCGCCCGTCCCGAACGGCTTGTAGACGTGCGCCGGCCGGGCCCGCACCCGATCCGGCGCGAACCGGTCCGGGTCGAACGACTCCGGTGACGGCCACACCTCCGGGTTCCGGTGCACCAGCGGCAGCAGGACGAGGACCCACTGGCCCGCCTCGAGCGGGTACCGCCCGCCGAGCACGGTGCCGCGCCGCGCCTCCCGCGCGTACACCGGCGCGGTCGGCCACAGCCGCAGCGCCTCGTCCAGCACCCGCCGCACGTACCGCAGCTTGGCCACCTGCTCGAACTCCGGCGCCTCCGCCGCGCCCCACACCGCGTCGACCTCGGCCCGCGCCCTCTCGGCCACCTCCGGGTGGCGCGACAGGTAGTGCAGGGCGAACGACAGCGCGCCGGACGTCGTCTCGTGCCCGGCGATCAGGAACGTGATGACCTGGTCGCGGATGTTCACCTCGTCGAGGGCGCCCGAGTCGAGCATCAGCCCGAGCAGGTCCGCCCCGCCGCCGCCCTCGGCGCGCCGCGCCCGGACCACCTCGTCCACGACCTCGGCCAGGTGGGCCAGGTCCCTCCGGTACCGCTCCTCGGCCCGACCGCCGAACAGCGTGCGGACCAGCGGGAACGTGAAGTTCCGGCGCTGGGCGTACCGCAGCGGGCCGAGCGTGGCGCTCACGAACGGGTGCGCGGTGGACCGCTCGAACGACTCGAAGGAGTAGCCGAACCCGACCCGCCCGGTGGTCTCCAGGGCCAGCGCGGTCATGTCCGCCGACACGTCGACCTCGCCGCCGCGGTCCCACTTCGCCACCAGTTGCGCGGTCACCTCGACCATCGTCCGGTGGTGGCCCGCCAGTTCGGCTCGTGGTTGTAGGCGGTGAACAGGCCGTCGCCGCCGATGCCGCGCGGCATCTCCACGCCCGGCGCGAGGTGCTTGGCGAACCGGGTCTCGTCGGCCAGCTCGGCGGTCAGCGCCCCGCCGGCCACGAACACGATCTCCAGGTCCAGGAACTTGCGGGTGAAGATCGGCCCGAGGCCGCGGCCCAGGCGCATCGAGTCCTGCACGGGCGTGCGGCGGCTCGTGCCCACGACGTCGCCGACGACCGGCAGCCGCCACCGGGGGTGCGGGATCGCGGTGGTGTCCACCGCCCGCGCGCCCGTCGTCGGCGCGGGGCGGGCCATCAGCGCTTCGCCCTGTTCGGCTCGGCCATGCGGCGCTGCATCTCGTCGGTGGCCATCCGCCGCTGCAACCAGGAGGAGAACGTCGGGAACGCGCCGCCGAGCGTGGCGGCGAACCGCAGCTCGGGCGGTGCCACGGCGACCTCGGCCAGGTCCTTCTCGACGGCGTCCAGGACGGCCTCCGCGACCTGTGCCGGGGACACGGTCCGCACGCCCTTCGGCGGCACGCCGCCCGCGTCGGCGAACATCCCGGCGTCGCGCACCATGCCCGGCTCCACGACGGAGACGCCGACGCCGGTGCCGCGCAGGTCCTCCCGGATGCCCAGCGCGAACCCGCGCAGGCCGAACTTGGACGCGTTGTAGAGCGACGAGTGGCCGGAGGCGACCTTGCCCGCGAGCGAGCCGATGTGCACGACGTGCCCGCGCCCGCGCGCCACCATCCCCGGGACGAGGGCGTGGGTGAGGGCGATCGGCGCCTCCAGGTTGACCGCGAGGGCCCGCCTGACCTGCTCGGGGGTGAAGTCGAGCAGCGCGCCGTTGGCGGGCAGCGCGGCGTTGGCGACCAGCACGTCCACCTCGCCCGCCTCCTCCACCAGGCGCGCCACGTCGGCCGGGTCGGCGAGGTCCGCGGCCACGACGCGGCCGCCGGTCGCGTCGGCGACCCGCTCCAGCTCGGCGACCCGCCGCCCGGTCAGCACGAGTCGCGCGCCCCGGTCGGCCAGGGCGCGGGCGATGGCCTGCCCGAGCCCGCCGGTGGCCCCGGTGACCAGTGCGGTGGTTCCCCTGACGTGCATGAGCCCTCCCGGAGTTGTACTGTTCGTTCGAACGAACAGTACCATCGGCGGCGCACGGCCGGTGGCGGGAGGAGAGCGGGTGGCAGGGGACAATGGGGGCATGACCAAGCCCGTCGAAACCCGGCAGCGGATCGTCGGCGCCGTGCTGCGGATCATCGGCGAGGACGGCGTCGCCGGTGTGACCAACCGGCGCATCGCCCAGGAGGCGGGCGTCTCGCTCGGCTCGATCACCTACCACTTCGCCACGCAGCAGGACCTGCTGCGGGAGAGCATGCTGCACTTCGTCGCCGACGAGACCCGGCGGTTCGCGGAGCTGGCCCGGCAGAACCAGGCAGGCTGCGACGACCTGGAGCAGGTCGTCGAGGTCGTGTGCCAGGTCGGCCGGGCCACGCGGGCGGACGCGGACCGGATCGCGCCTCACGAGCTGTACCTCAACGCCGGGCGCGACCCGGAGCTGCGCGCCGCCGCCGCCGAGTGCTTCGCCGCCTACGACAAGCTGGCCTCGACCGTGCTGGCGTCCATCGGGGTCGAGGACGCCGACCAGGTCGCCGGGGCCGTCGTCGCCATGGTGATGGGGCTCAAGCTGCGCGCCCTGTCCACCGGCTCCGACCCCGAGGACCTGGTCGACGGCCTCATGGCGATCGCCAAGGCGCTCACACGGTGATGCCGGTGAGCACCAGCGTGCGCTCCTCGGTGAAGTCCTCCATCGCCGACCGCACGCCCTCGCGCCCGGTGCCCGACCCCTTCACGCCGCCGTACGGCATCTGGTCGGCCCGGTAGGACGGCACGTCGCCGACGATCACGCCGCCGACCTCCAGCTCGGCCGCCGCTTCGAAGGCGATGCCGACGTCGCGCGTGAACACCCCGGCCTGCAACCCGTAGTCGGTGGCGTTGGCCTGCTCGAACGCCTCCGCGACCGAGTCCACCACGGACACCGCGAGCACCGGCCCGAACACCTCCTGGCGCCACAGCTTCGCCGTCTCCGGCACGTCCTGCACCACGGTCGGCTCGACCGTGGTGCCGGTCCGCCCGCCGCCGACGTGCAGGGTCGCCCCGGCGGACACGGCCTCGGCCACCCACTCCTCGACGCGGCGCGCGTTGTCCTCGTCGATCAGCGGCCCGACCTCGACCTCCGGGTCGTGCGGGTCGCCGGTCCGCAGCGACCGCACGGCCGCCACCAGCTTCGGCACGAACTCACCGGCCACGTCCCGGTGCACGATCACCCGCTGCACCGCGATGCACGACTGCCCGGCCTGGTAGTTGCCGAACGTGGCGATCCGCGAGGCCGCCAGGTCCAGGTCCGGCCAGTCCGGGCACACGATGGCCGCCGAGTTCGAGCCCAGCTCCATCACCACGTGCTTGCGCGGCGCGTCGTCCATCAGCGACCAGCCGACCGAGGTGGACCCGGTGAACGAGATGACCGGCAGCCGCTCGTCGGTGACCAGCGCCTTCATGTCGCCGCCGCGCACCGGCAGCACGGAGAACGCGCCCTCGGGCAGGTCGGTCTGCGCCAGCAGCTCGCCGAGCAGCAGCGCCGACAGCGGCGTCGCCGACGCGGGCTTCACGATCACCGGCGCGCCGACCGCGAGGGCGGGGGCGACCTTGTGCGCGACCAGGTTCAGCGGGAAGTTGAACGGCGCCACGGCCAGCACGGGGCCGCGCGGCACCCGGCGCACGACGGCCAGCCGCCCCTCGCCGCTCGGGTCGGTGTCCAGGCGCTGGAGGTCGCCGGTGAACCGCCGGGCCTCCTCGGCGGCGAACCGGAACGTGTTCACCGCCCGCTGCACCTCGGTGTTCGCCCACCGCAGCGGCTTGCCGTTCTCGGCGGTGATCGTCTCGGCGATCTCCTCGGCGCGGTCGGCCAGCGCTTCGGAAACCTGCATCAGCGCACGGGCACGCACGTGCGCGGGCGTGCGCCGGAAGTCCTTCGCGACGGCCGCGGCGGCGGCCACGGCCCGCTCCACCTGGTCCGGTCCGGGCACGGCGACCGACGCCACCTCCGTGCCGTCGAACGGGTGGAAGACGGTGATGGCCTGCACGCCCTGCTCGGCGCGTCCGGCGATCCAGCAGGGCCTCGGCTCGGGGGTGGTGGCGTCCATGGACCACACCGTATGCCCGTCCGGGTTGGTTCGACTATCGATCTTGGAAGTGCTCTTCCACATACCGCGCGTGACCGAGGTAGTACTCGTCGTGTCGCTCCGCGCGCTGCCGGTGGAACTCCGGGCGCTCCCGGATCATGGTCACCATGTCGTCCAACCGGGCGAGCACGCGCGCGCCCAGGCCCGTGACCTCGGCGCCGTAAGCCGCGAAGAACAGCTCCGCGCGCCGCCACTGCTCGTCGGGTGTCCCCCACTCGGGTGAGATCGGCACCAGGCAGTACGCGGTGTAGGCCAGGTCCCACCAGCGCGGCCCCGGCCGGGCCCCGTCGAAGTCGATGAACCCGACCGGCAGGCCGTCCCGGAACACCGTGTTGTACGGCGCCAGGTCGTTGTGGCAGATCACCTCGACGGGTGACAGCGCCGGGAACTGCCAGCCCTCCCGCACGTGCGCGAGCCCGGCCGACGCGTCGTGCAGCCGGCGGGCCAGCCGCGCCGCGGCCACCAGCACGTCGTCGGACCGCATCGCCCCGGGCAGCGGCGGGTGGCCCACCTCACCCGGCAGGTAGGACAGCACCTCCCGGCCGCGCTCGTCCACGCCGTGCGCGCGCGGCGCGATGCCAAGCGGCGCAAGGCGTTCCAGCAGCAGGTGCACGTTCGGCGTCCACGGCCCGGTCGGGCGGCGCACCGTCGACCCGATCCGGACGACCTCGTTCAGGCCGCCTCCGGTGAGCGGTTCCTCTTCCACGCATGACATCCTTCACCTGCGCGAACCCGCGAGACGAGAGGTTTTGCAGCAGTGGCTGAGAGCAGCAACCGCCCCGTGCTGGTCATCGACTTCGGCGCGCAGTACGCGCAGCTGATCGCCCGACGGGTCCGGGAGGCGCAGGTCTACTCGGAAGTCGTCCCGCACACCACACCCGTGGCGGAACTGCTGGAGCGCGACCCGGCCGCCATCGTGCTGTCCGGCGGCCCGTCCAGCGTCTACGAGCCGGGCGCCCCGCAGGTGGACCCGAAGTTGTTCGAGGTGGACGTGCCGGTGTTCGGCATCTGCTACGGCTTCCAGGCCATGGCGGGCGCCCTGGGCGGCACGGTCGAGCGCACCGGCGCCCGCGAGTACGGACGCACCGAGCTGGGCGTCCGGCAGGACGGGGGCCTCCTGCACGACGAGCTGCCCGCCAGCCACCCGGTGTGGATGAGCCACGGCGACTCGGTCACCAAGGCCCCCGAGGGCTTCACCGTGACCGCGACCAGCGAGGGCGCGCCGGTGGCCGCGTTCGAGGACCCGCGGCGCCGGTTCGCGGGCGTGCAGTACCACCCGGAGGTGGGCCACTCCCCGCACGGCCAGGAGGTGCTGCGCCGCTTCCTGCACGACATCGCGGGCATCCGCCCCCGGTGGACGACCTCGTCGATCGTGGACGAGCAGGTGGCGCGCATCCGGGAGCAGGTCGGCGACGGCAAGGCCATCTGCGGCCTGTCCGGCGGCGTCGACTCGGCGGTGGCCGCGGCCCTCGTGCAGCGCGCCATCGGTGACCGCCTCACCTGCGTGTTCGTCGACCACGGCCTGCTGCGCGCCGGTGAGCGCGCCCAGGTGGAGCGCGACTTCGTGGCCGCGACCGGCGTGAAGCTGGTGACCGTGGACGCCCGCGAGCGCTTCCTGGACGCGCTGGCCGGCGTCACGGACCCGGAGCGGAAGCGCAAGATCATCGGCCGCGAGTTCATCCGCGTCTTCGAGCAGGCCGAGCGCGACCTCAAGGCCGAGGGCGACTACGGGTTCCTGGTCCAGGGCACGCTGTACCCGGACGTCGTCGAGTCCGGCGGCGGCACCGGCGCGGCGAACATCAAGAGCCACCACAACGTGGGCGGACTGCCGGACGACCTCCAGTTCACCCTCGTCGAGCCGCTGCGCGCGCTGTTCAAGGACGAGGTGCGCCGGGTCGGCACCGAGCTGGGCCTGCCCGAGACGATCGTGCAGCGCCAGCCGTTCCCCGGCCCCGGCCTCGGCATCCGCATCATCGGCGAGGTGACCGCCGAGCGCCTGGAGGTCCTGCGCAAGGCCGACGCCATCGCCCGCGAGGAGCTGACCACCGCGGGCCTCGACCGGCAGATCTGGCAGTGCCCCGTGGTGCTGCTGGCGGACGTGCGCAGCGTCGGCGTGCAGGGCGACGGCCGCACCTACGGCCACCCGGTCGTGCTGCGGCCGGTGTCCAGCGAGGACGCCATGACCGCGGACTGGACGCGCCTGCCGTACGACGTGCTGGAGCGCATCTCGACCCGCATCACCAACGAGGTGGACGAGGTCAACCGGGTCGTGCTGGACGTGACGAGCAAGCCGCCGGGCACCATCGAGTGGGAGTGACCCTCCCCTGAACGGCCGGAAGGCCCGTCCCACCCGGGACGGGCCTTCCGCTCTTCCTCCGACCCCCTCGGTCGCTACCCCCGCCGCCGGGCGGATCCCGCCAGCAGGCCGATGCCGATGACCACGGCCCCGCCCGCCAGCGCCCACCTCAGGTCGAGGAAGGCGGGCCACGAGGCGCCGTCCGAGAGCATGTAGGTCGCGGCGACCAGGGCCGCGACCCCCAGCACCAGCCCCACCACGTCGACCCCGCGCTTCTCGACCGAATCCTGGTCAGCCACGGCTCACCACCACCTCTCCCAGCTCGCTCCGCACGTCCAGCTCGATCCTCAGCCCGCCCGGGCCGTCGGCGCCGTCGTCGTCGACGGTCTCCAGCCGGTCCTCGCCGCCCGACTCCGCGCCCAGGCACCGCGTCGACCCGAGGTCCGCGCGGCAGGTCGCCACCACGTCCGCGTTCGCCGGCACCGTCACCCGCGCGCTGCCCACCCCGACCTCGACGACCGTCTTCACCGACCCCGTGCCCGGCAGACCGGTCAGGTCCAGGTCGACCTCGCCGATGCCCGTCTCGTAGCGGGGCTGCACCTGCTCGATCGCGGTGGGCGCGGGCCGGTGGCTGCCGATCCGGTCGGTGCGGAGCGTCTCCAGGTCGGCGGCGGTCATGCCCACCCCGACGAGGGACAGCGGCACGACGAACCACAGCAGGCCCTTGGCACCGCCGCCGCGCAGCGCGCCGACCACCATGCCCAGGCCCATCACCGCGACCAGCAGGCCGATGACGTGCGGCACGGTGAACCAGGCCCAGTGGTCGGCCGCGATCACCGAACCGGCCAGCACCAGCATCGCCACGCCGAACGTGGCCACGCCTGCCCGCGACCTGCGCCGCACCGGTCGGGACCGCGCCACCACCGGCTCGGGCACGCCCGCCGGCTCCGGCAGGTCCCACGCGAACGGGGCCGCGCCCAGCGGGTCCCACGCGGGCGGCGTCACCCGCTCGGTCGTCTGGTCCTGCACCGGCACCCCCGGGTCGTAGGCCGGCAGCGTCGGTGGCGCGGCCGGTCGGTTGAGCTGCCCGCGACCGCGGTGCAGCAGGTAGATCCCCCCGACGGACAGCAGCACGCCGCCGACCATCGTGAACCCACCGTCGACGAAGAACCCCGTCGCGGGCAGCACGGCGATGCCCAGCGCCACGGTCAGGGGCGTCGGCGTCGAGCTGCGCCCCCGTCCGACCAGCGCCTCGGCCGCCGAGGACTCGTCGCCCTCCTGGGCCAGGAACAGCCAGCCCAGCAGGTAGACGAGCACGCCGGCGCCGTTGCACAGCGCCATCGCGACGAACGCCACCCGGACGATCACCGGGTCGATCTGGTACCGCTGTGCGATACCGGCGGCGACACCGGCGATCTTGCGACCGTCGTGTGGCCGCCTGGGTCGGCTGACCCAGAAGTCCTTCAGCGTCTCCTCGACGCCCGCTGCGCTGATGTTCCCGCTCACGATGACGAGCTTGCTGGACGGGGGCCGCCCCGCACATCCGGGACGCACCCTGAACCGGGCATGGGGTGGAACCCTGATGACCGGCCCCCGGCCGCGTGTGACCATCGTCCGGTGAGCGTGGAGACGAAGGCGAAAGCCGCGGAGCCGGTCCGCCGCAGGCGCACGGGGCGCGTGGTCGCGGGTGTGGCCGGTGGGGTCGCGGACCACCTCGGCGTCGAGGTGTTCTGGGTGCGCGCGGTGTTCGCCGCGCTGACCGCGCTCAACGGCGTCGGCGCCATCGCCTACGGCCTGCTGTGGCTGTTCGTGCCGCAGCAGGCGGCGGGCGTGCCCGAGCAGCCCCCGAACCCCAGGGAGCGGCAGCAGGCGCTGGGCCTGCTCGCCCTGGGCATCGGCGCGGCCGTGCTCACCGGCCTGGTCTCCGGCCCGGTCAGCGGCTGGATCACCGGGCCGCTCGCGGTGGCCATGGTCGGCGCGGCCGTCGTGTGGCGGGAGGCGGACGAGGCCCAGCGCCGCCGCTGGCGGGACGGCGCGCGGTCCGGGCTGCTCGGCACCGGTCGCACCACGGTCGTGCGGGTGCTCGCGGGCGTCGCCCTGGTCGCCATCGGCATCGGCGTGCTGCTGGTCAACAGCTACGGCATCGACCAGCTGCGGTTCGCGCTGCTCGCGGTGGTCGCCACGCTCGGCGGCGTCGCGGTGCTCACCGTGCCGCTGTGGATCAAGCTGATCAACGACCTGGGCGAGGAGCGCCGGGTCCGCATCCGCACCGAGGAGCGCGCCGAGATCGCCGCCCACCTGCACGACTCCGTCCTGCAAACGCTTGCGCTGATCCAGAAGCAGGCGGAGCAGCCGCGCGAGGTCAAGCGCCTCGCCCGCGGCCAGGAGCGGCAGCTGCGCGAGTGGCTGTACGGCAACGTCGTGGAGGACAGCACCCGGCCCAGGACGCTGTCCGCCGCCCTCGCCGCCGCGTCCGGCGAGGTGGAGGACCAGTTCGCGCTGTCCGTGCAGCCGGTCGTGGTCGGCGACTGCGAGCTGGACCCCGACCTGTACGCCCTGGTGCAGGCGGCCCGCGAGGCGGTGGTCAACGCGGCCAAGCACGCGGGCGTCGCCGAGATCAGCGTGTACGGCGAGGTGGAGCCCGATCGGGTGACCGTGTTCGTGCGCGACCGGGGCAAGGGCTTCGACCCGGAGACCGTCCCGGAGGACCGGCATGGCCTCGCGGACTCCATCGGGGGGAGGATGGAGCGGCACGGCGGTGAAGTCCGCATCCGCACCTCGCTGGGCGAGGGGACGGAAGTGCAGCTGATGATGCCGAGGAAGACAGCCGACAAGTGATCGGCTGACGAGTGGGAGACGGGGGCCGGGCCGTGGCGGTACGGGTGTTCCTGGTGGACGACCACGCGCTGTTCCGCGCGGGCGTGCGGGCCGAGCTGGACTCGATCACGGACGAGGTCGAGGTGGTCGGCGAGGCCGGCTCCGTCGGGGAGGCGGTCGTCGGCATCGGCCACCACCGGCCCGACGTGGTGCTGCTCGACGTGCACATGCCCGACGGCGGCGGGGCGGAGGTGCTGCGGCAGGTCCGCACGGCGCTGCCCGAGGTGGTGTTCCTGGCGCTGTCGGTGTCCGACGCGGCCGAGGACGTCATCGCGGTCATCCGGGCCGGCGCGCGCGGGTACGTGACGAAGACCATCTCCAGCCAGGAGCTGGTGCGCGCGGTCGTGCGGGTCGCGGAGGGCGACGCGGTGTTCAGCCCCCGGCTGGCCGGGTTCGTGCTGGACGCGTTCGCGGACCGGCCGGGCGCGGCCCCGATCAGCGACCCGGAGCTGGACCTGCTGACCCCGCGCGAGCGGGACGTGCTGCGGCTGCTGGCGCGCGGCTACGCGTACAAGGAGATCGCCTCGGAGCTGTTCATCTCGGTGAAGACGGTCGAGACGCACGTGTCGAGCGTGCTGCGCAAGACGCAGCTGTCCAACCGGTACGAGCTGTCGCGCTGGGCGTCGGACCGCCGCCTGGTCTAGCCGAACTGCCGCGAGCCCGTGATCACCAGTCGGCCGGGGCCGGGCTCGACCCGCAGCTCGTAGTCCCCGCTGGTCTCCACCCCGGCCTCCACGAAGACCACCCGGGTGCGCACCAGGACGGTCGCCCCGTCCTGGACCGCCTCGATCAGCGACGTCCGCACGTCCTCGTACCGGCCCCAGAACGCGGAGTACTCCTCGAACGGCAGGCGGTAGGACTCGGCGAGGTTCTCGTACGCCCTCGACGGGTCCTCGGGCAGCACCTCGTAGTGGCCGCGGACCAGTTCGACGGCGTTGTCGGCCGGGGACGGCACCCACTGCTCGACCGGCGGCCGGCCGTCGTGGAGTCCCAGCGCGTTGCCGAGGTCCACCACGTCGAGGTCCACCGCGGCGTACCCGACGACGCCCGCGACCAGCAGCACGGCCACGACCAGCGCGGCGACCACCCCGCGCCGGCGTCGGCCGGGGGCGGTTCCCGCCGCGGGCCCCTCGGCGGGCTCGGACTCCGGCTCTGGTTCCGGCGCCGGTTTCGGGGCGGACATCGGCGAGGTCGTCGGTGCGTGCGCGACCAGCAGGTCCACCAGTTCGGCGGCGGTCGGCCGCTCCGCGGGGTCCGGGGACAGCACGCGGGTGAGGAGGTCCGTCAGCTCGCCCGAGCGGGCGGGCGGCTCGATCCGGCCGGCGGCCGCCCGGTAGAGCAGGCCGAAGTTGTTGTCGGACTCGCCGTAGGGCGACCTGCCCTCGGTCGCCGCGTACAGGGTCGCGCCGAGGGAGAAGACGTCGGAGGCGCTGTCCGGCTGTTCGCCGCGCGCCACCTCGGGCGCGAGGTACGCCGGGGTGCCGGTGATCATGCCGCTGTCGGTCAGCGTGCCGTCACCCGTGGCGCGGGAGATGCCGAAGTCGGTGAGCTTCACCGTGCCGTCGTGCCCGATCAGCACGTTGGACGGCTTCACGTCGCGGTGCACGATGCCCGCCGCGTGCGCCGCGGCGAGCGCGGCGGCGACCTGGCCGCCGATCCTGGCCGTCTCTGCCGGGCTCACCGCACCGTCCTCCGCCAGCAGCCCGGCGAGGCTGCGGGAGGGCAGGTGCTCCATGACCAGCCACGGCCGGCCGTCCTCGACCACCACGTCGAACAGGGCGACGGCGTGGGGGTGGTGCAGCCTGGCGGCGTTGCGCGCCTCGCGCATCGCCCGGGCCCTGGCGACCTCCGCCTCGTCCGGCGTCAGGTCGGGCATGCGGAGCTGCTTCACGGCCACCTCGCGGTCGAGGAGCTCGTCGTGCGCCCGCCAGACGACGCCCATGGCGCCGCTGCCGACCCGCTCGACCAGCGCGTACCGACCGCCTACCGTCCCCCCGGACCCCGTCACGGGTTACGAGGGTAGGCGACGGGATCAGTTGGTCGAGACCAGCTTGGCCAATTCGCGGTCGAAGTCGATCCACAGGTCCTCCTCGCCGGGCTGCACCACGTCGTAGGTGAGGTCCAGGAACTCGGCGATGTGCTCGGCCTCGGCGGACAAGATCGCGAACCCGGTCGGCGCGTTCAGCTCCAGCAGGACCCGCTCCGGGTCGTCGGCGGCCGGGCGGATGAGGATGTCGCCCTCGCCGGACGCGGTCAGCAGGCCGTCGGCCAGCAGGTCGCGGGCGAAGATCCACTCGACCTTGCCCTGCCCGGTGTGGAACAGGACGGCTACCGCGTACGGGTCCTCCGGTTCGTAGTGCAGCTCGGCCTCCACCGGTGCCGGGGCGATCCCCGGTACGAGGAGGTGGAACGTCGTCGTGGTGGTGATGCTCTCGGTGCTCATGTCCCTGGGGTTCCCTTCGACGTCCATCCCTTTCATGAGAAGAGACGTCCGAGGGGGCGAATCGGGACGTGCTTCGCCTGAACACCACGCGATCGGGGGAGACCTGCGTCTCAAGTCCACCCGTTTGCCCAGGACGGGTGTCCCAACTGGCTCATACCGGCGGGTAACCCAGCGTTATCCCTGGTCACTTGAGCGTAGTCGCCAACTCCCGGATCGGCGCGCCGGGCGCCGGGGCGCGCCGCTTCCGGGTCAGCGCGACGCCCACGAGCACGACCACCATGCCGAGCACCACCCGCGCGTCGAGCGCCTCGCCGAGGAACGCCGCGCCGAGCAGCACGGAGACCACCGGCAGCAGGTAGCCCACCGTCGTGGCGTCGGTCGCGCCCACGTCCTGGATGAGCCGGTAGTTGAGGGCGAACGCGACGCCGGTGCCGAACACGCCCAGGACGGCCACGGCGACCAGCGGCCGCCAGTCGAGGTGCACCGGCTGGAGGCCGCCCGCGGGCACGACGAGCGCGGTGAGCCCGGAGGCGGCCACGAGCTGCGTGGCGGAGAGCTGGAGGGGCGTGGAGCCGCGCCCGGCCACCGTGCGGCCCACGTAGCTGTAGGAGACCGCGTACGAGGCGGCGGCCAGCAGGCACGCCAGCGCACCCCAGCTCGCCAGGCCGGCCCGCTCCCACGGCGCGAAGATGAGCAGCGTGCCCGCGAAACCGAGCGCGAGGCCGACGAACCGCACCGCGCCGCCGCCGCGCTCCGTGCCCAGCACCAGGCCGATCGCCAGCGCCCACAGCGGAGTGGTGGCGTTCAGCACGCCCGCCACGCCGGAGTCCACGGTCTGCTCGCCGACCGCGAACAGCACGAACGGGACGACGTTGCCGAACACCGCGGCGAGCGCCAGGTGGCCCCACACCGCCCGGTCCCGCGACAGCCGCCGACCGCCGACCCGGAGCAGCACCACCAGGACGCCCGCGCCCAGGACCGTGCGCGCCAGGGCGATCTGGACCGGCGACAGGCCGGTGAGGGCGATCTTGATCCACAGGAAGCTGGAGCCCCACAGCAGGGCGAGGACGCCCATCCTGATCAGCGTGCCGGGTCTGTTCACGGGTCAACCCTGAGCCACGCGAAGCATCAGCACAAGTGAAGAGAACTGCACGACGCTTAAGCAGAGCTGTAGCGTGGTGGCATGTTGGACGTACGACGCATGCAGGTGCTCCGGGCCGTGGTCTCCACCGGCTCCATCACCGCCGCCGCGGAGAACCTCGGGTACACGCCCTCGGCCGTCAGCCAGCAGGTGGCGGCCCTGGAGAGGGAGGCGGGGCTGCCGCTGCTCGACCGCGTCGGGCGCGGCGTGCGGCCCACCACGGCGGGCCGGGTGCTCACCGAGCACGCCGCCCGCATCGCCGACCGGCTCGTCGAGGCCGAGGCGGCCCTGGCCGACCTGCGCGCGGGCCGCACGGGCCGGTTGCGCGTGCGGTACTTCGCCACCGCGGGAGCGGCGCTCGTGCCGCCCGCCGTGGCCGCGTTCCGCACCGCCCGCCCCGACGTGGCGCTCGACCTCAAGCTCACCGAGCCCGACGACCCCGCGGTCGAGGTGGCGGCCGGGCGGGCCGACGTGGCCGTCGTGGTGAGCCACGCGGCCGACGAGCCGACGCGCGGCGTGCGCCTCGTGCACCTGCTCGACGACCCGTACCTGGCCGTGCTGCCGCGCGGGCACGAGCTGGCCCGCAAGCGCGTGCTGGACCTCGCGGACCTGGCCGGGGAGCCGTGGGTGGACGCCGTCGTGCCGCCGGGGCCGTGCCGCGGCATCGTGCTCGACGCGTGCGCGGGAGCCGGGTTCGCGCCCACCGTGGTGGTGGAGGCCGACGACTACCCGACCGCGCAGGGCTTCGTCGCGGCCGGGCTCGGCGTGACCATCGTGCCCAAGCTCAGCCTGGGCGTCGTGCACCCCGGCGTGGTGGTGCGCAGGCTGCGCCGCCCCGAACCGACCAGGACGATCTGCGCGGCCGCGCGCGAGGACGCCGTCGGCTCGCCCGCCGTGGACAGCCTGCTGGAGGCGCTGCGGGCCGCGGCGGCCACCCAGGGGACGGCGCTCCAGGGGACGGCGCCCCGGGGAGCCGCTACTACCGCCTAGGACCGGCCGAGGTCCTGCTCGTTGGAGATGAACAGGCTCTGCTGCGCCCACTGGAGCACGATCAGCTTGCGCTCCACGACCTGCTGGCCGCTCTTCGTGGTGAAGGTCAGCTCGACCTCGTAGGCGAAGTCGGAGTTCCGCCGCACGCCCGTCAGCTCGACCGTCTCGAACTGGTTCCACCAGCTCTTGTAGCCCTCGAAGCCGCCCTTGGCGTCCTTCATGGGCTGGGCCAGCCGGCCCCAGCTGGCGTCGAGGTCCACCGGCAGCAGCTGGTAGTACTCGCGGACCGTCCGCTCCTGGTCCTGCTCCGTCGGCGCGCTGGTGTAGGTGGCGGGCGGTCCCGGCGCCTTCTTCGTCGACGTCGTCGACGGCTCGCCGCCCGCGGCGGGCGCGGTGGTCGACGTGTTCGTGGCCGCGTGGTTGCCGGGGTCGTCGCCGCCCGACATCAGGCTGGCCAGCAGGATGCCCGCGGTGGCCGCGCCCGCGATGGCGAGCGCGGTGATCACGGTGGAGCGCTTGCTCTTGAGCGCGCCACCGCGGCCGGCCGGTCTCGACGCGCCGCGCGGGCGGTCCGGCGGCGGGATGTACGCCGCGGGCCGGGCCTGCTGCTGCACGGGCGGCGGGGACTGCACGGCGGGCGCCACGCGCGTCGCGGCGGGCGACCCGTTCTGGTGACCCTGGGGGATGCCCGACGCGGGCGTCATCGCGCGGGTCGCCGCGGCGGGCGGCGCCTGCACGGGCGAGCCCTGCCACGACGGCGGGTGGCTCTGCGGCATCGGCATCGGGAAGTCCGGGGCGGCCCGGCCCGCGGCCACCGCCGCCAGCGCCTCGCGCGCCTCGGCCATCGTCGGCCGGTCCTCCGGCTCGGCGCGCAGCAGGCGCATCAGCAGCGCCGTCAGCGGACCGGCCTGCTTCGGCGGCACGACCTTGCCGGACGCCACCTGGTGCAGCAGCGCGATGGTGTTCTCGTTCAGGCCGAACGGCGGCATGCCCTCGATCGCCGCGTACAGCGTCGAGCCCAGCGAGAACACGTCCGACGGCGGGCCGGGGTCGTAGCCCTTGGCCACCTCGGGGGCGAGGTACGCCGGGGTGCCGGCGAGCATGCCGGTCGCGGTGACCGTGACGTCGCCGGTGGCCCGGGAGATGCCGAAGTCGGTGATCTTCACCGTGCCCTCGTTGCCGAGGAGGATGTTGCCGGGCTTGATGTCGCGGTGCACGATGCCCGCGTTGTGCGCGGCGGCGAGCGCCGACGCCACCTGCTGCCCGATCGAGGCCACGTCGCGGGGCGGCAGCGTGCCGCGCTCCGACAGCACCGTGGACAGGCTCTTGGACGGCAGGTACTCCATCACCAGCCACGGCTGGCCGTCGTCCTCCGCCACGTCGTACACCGCGATGGCGTGCGGGTGCTGGAGGCGGGCCGCGATCCGGCCCTCGCGCATCGCGCGGCGCTTCGCCTCGTCCGTGTCGGCTTCCGCGAGCCCCGGCTGGAGCAGCAGCTGCTTCACGGCGACGGTGCGGTGCAGGCGCTCGTCGTGCGCCTGCCAGACGATGCCCATCGCACCGCTGCCGATCCGCTGGCCAAGTCGGTAGCGGCCGGCAACCAGGCGGCCATCGTCGGTCACGGCGTGCTCCCAGTAAGTGCTAGGACTTCTGTGGCGAACGACCGGACGCCACTAGGACAAGAACGGTGCATCACCCGATTGGGTTCGACGCACACCATACGAGGTTCACGACCCGCCCGGGTTCACCGGTGGCACCGAGATCGAGGTCGTCGGTGGCGTCGTCGTGGTGGTCGTCGTGGTGGTCGTCGTCGTGGTGGTGGTCGTGGTCGTCGTGGTGGTGGTCCGCTCCTGGGGCGTGGTGGTCGGGACGACCTCCGGGGTCGTGGTCGTGGGGACCACCTCCTGGGTCGTCGTCACCACCTGCGACGGCGTGGTGGTGGTGGTCGTCGGCGTGGGCGTGGACGAGCTGGAGCCGCCCGCCGGCGGGGTGGTCGGCGACTTGTCGAACACGTCGAGCGCGACGAGCAGGAAGCCCACCAGAAGGATGGCGCCCAGCACGACCGCCGCGACCACCAGCGGCCGGTTGTTGTTCGACGGCGGCGGGGCCACCGGCGGGATGGTCCCGGCCGTCCGCGGGCCGACCGTGCGCGGACCGGGGCGCACCACGCGGGTGCGGTCGCCGTCCAGCACGGTCGTCGCGCCCGCGCCCAGCGGCGCCAGCCCGACCGAGGTGGCCGGGGCCAGGCCGGTCAGGCTCGGGTTGCGCCCGTGCGCGACCGCGTTGAGCAGGTCCCGGGCCTGGGCCATGGTCGGCCGGGCCTCGGGGTCGTAGTTGAGGAACCGCAGCAGCACGTCGGTCAGCGGGTGGTCGAGCGTCGGCGGGTTGATCCGGCCCGCGGCGACCGCGTGCAGCACGCCCAGGGTGTTCTCCGACAGCCCGAACGGCGGTTCGCCCTCGGCCGCCGCGTACAGCGTCGAGCCGAGCGAGAACACGTCCGAGGCGGGGGTCGGGTCCTGGCCGCGCGCGATCTCCGGCGCCAGGTACGCGGGGGTGCCCGCGATCAGGCCGGTCTTGGTGACCGTGACGTCGTCGCTGGCCCGCGAGATGCCGAAGTCGGTGATCTTGACCAGGCCGTTCTCGGCGAGCAGCACGTTGCCGGGCTTCACGTCGCGGTGCACGATCCCGGCCGCGTGGGCGGCGGCCAGCGCGGCGGCGGCCTGCATGCCGATCTGCGCGACCTCCAGCGGGTCCAGCGGACCGTGCTCGGCCATCGTGTCGGCGAGGCTGTAGGACGGCAGGTACTCCATGACCAGGCACGGAGCGCCGTCCTCCTCCACCACGTCGTAGACGGCGATGGCGTTGGGGTGGTGCAGCTTCGCGGCGATGCGGCCCTCGCGCATGGCGCGCTGGATCGCCTCGTCCTTCTCGCGCGCCTCCAGGCTGGGCTGGAGCAGCAGCTGCTTGACCGCGACGACGCGGCCGAGCCGCTCGTCCTGGGCACGCCACACGACGCCCATCGCGCCGCTGCCGATCCTGTCCAGGAAACGGTAGCGATCGGCGATCACGCGACCGTCGTTGCTCACCGGACCACCTCGCTGGGGCGCTGCGTGGCCGCGGCAAGGGCAGCTGGTCTCACGCTGGGGCTCCTCGTCGTGCGGGTCGGTGCGCGGAACAGGCTAGGCCACCGCTCGCCCGCAGAGCCTACCCCGGTCGTGACGACGGCTTTCGCACCGTTGTGCGGGTCACCCGCGCCGGGACGACGCCCGTGGAGGGGTGACCGGGAAGGGATACCCGATGAGGGCGTCCGGCGGGGGGCGTTCCCGCGAAGACCGCGCACATTGGGGCCGAACGGCCCAACCGCCGCGGAGCCGCGCCGGACGCGCGACCGGGGCACGCCGAACGGCCCACCCGGGTGTCCCGGGTCGACCCGTGGCGTGCGTGGAGCGATCAGTTCCCCGGCGCGAAGAAGTCGAAGCCGCCGATCGGGTCGAGCAGGCCGCCCAGGTCGAGGCCGACCCCGATGCCGCCGGACGGCGTGCTGGAGGAGGGCGGGGTCGAGGAGGGCGGGGTCGAGGAGGGCGGGGTCGGGGACGGCTGCGCGGAGGACGGCGGCGTGCTCGCGTCCGAGGAGGGCGGCGCGGTGGACGACGAGGTCGGCGAGGTCGGCGGGGTGCTGCTGCTCGGCGGCGCGGGCGTCGTCGTGCCGGTGCTCGGCGGCGGCGTGGTCGTCCGCTCGGTGTCGGCGGTCGGCGCCTGCTCCGCGGTCGACGGGGCCTGCTCCTGCGCGGTGGTCTGCCTCGGCGCCTGCTGCTGGGTGCGCTGCGGGCGCCGGGTGGTCGTCGGCTCCGGCGTGGTGGTCGTGGTCTCGACCTGCGCCTGCTGCGTCTCCTGCTGCTTGGCGGCGGCCGCGCCGAGGTCCTTGGTGAGCGTGTTCGTGGCCCGGGCGGCCGGGCGGGCGTCGAAGCGCACCTCCGCCGGCGGTCGCTCGTCCGGCGACGAGAGCAGGTTGGTGGCGCTGAACGCGACGGTGCCGGCGAGCACCACGCCACCACCGGCCATCGCGACGATCTTCGGCACGGAGAACCCGCCGCCGCGCTCCTCCTCGCCGGCCCGTCCCTCGCGCTTGAGCAGCTCGGTGACGTGCAGTTCCCGGCCGGAGAGGTTGGTGGTGGGCGTGAAGCGCACCGTCTCCTCGGACCCGCTCGCGGGTAGGTCCTCGGTGATCCTCGGGATCGGCTGCGTCTCCGCCTCACGCCGCGCGATCAGGTCGGCGACCGACAGCTTCGCCGTCGAATCACCATCCAATCGACGGCGTTTGTCGTCGTTCGACACCGCTGGACACCTCTCCCGGTGGAGTGCGTTGCGCTACTGACCGGGACATGGATACCGAATCGTGACCGAGTTCGTAACCCCTTTGGGGGAAGTCCGACACATAAACACAGTTGACATGCACGCAGTGTCAATCGAGCGCGACGGATCGTCACGCACGGTCATTTTCGCTGTGCGGACAGGACCTCCGCGTGGACGATCTGCGGGACCGTGGTGTCGGTCAGCCGGAACAGCTGCTCGACCCGCATCCAGTCACCGCCGCTCTCCTGCATGGACACCACGGCGAGGACCGTGCCGTCGGGGCGCAGGCTGGTCGACTCGATCGTGATCGCCCGCACGCCGCGCCACGCCGCCACGAACTCCCGGGCGCTGTCGCCCAGCAGGTCCGGCGACAGCAGCCGCGAGGCGTCGACGGGCTTCGAGGGCAGCAGCTCGAAGAACGTGCGGACCGCGTCCACCTGCGGCTTCGGCCCGGTCGGCAGGATCGCGTGCACGCCCTCCCCCAGCGGCGACGGCACGTCGTCGGCGACCGGGGACGCGCCGAGCGGGAGCCCGTCGGGCCGGTTCGCGCCCAGGCGCTCCGCCAGCACGTCGGGGCGCAGCGCGGACGCACCGCTGATCGGCCCGGGCGCCTCGACGCGCGGCTCGTCCGGGCCGGCTTCGCGGTGGGCCGCCAGCAGCGAGGCGGCGGCCACCGAGGCCAGCACCAGCGCCGCACCGGCGGCCACGCCGACGAGCCGCGCCCGTCTGCCCCGCCGGTCCGACGGGCGCGGTCCCGGGACGGGCGGGTCGGTCACCTGGGCGGTCACCGGACCGTGCGCGGCGGCCCGACCGGGTGAGGGGGTGCGCACCGGCGCGGGCTGCTTCCTGATGAGCTCGGCGACGGACACCGAGCCCGCGCGGCTGTGCCTGCGACCGCTCGTCGTGGAGCGCTGCACTGGGACTCCTCGGCTGGACGACGCAAGACAGGTACCGTGCCCGACCAGCGGAAAGCCAGTTCGACGCACGAGTTCACCCGTTCGTGGCGGTGAGCGGCCAACAGTCGTCCCTCGATCGGGCGAAGCGCTACGCAGCGGCGTTCCGCTGTGCGTTCGCGAACGACCGCTAGGCGCTCCCGGCGGGCCTCTCGGCGGCGATGAGCGGCTCGTCGCCGGTGGTGAACACCAGCTCCCACCGCTCGGTGCTCGTCGACCCGTCCGCGCGGGTCACCAGGATCGTGCTGGTCGTCGTCCCCCTGGCCGGGTCCACGCTGATCTGCTTCACCTCGACCAGCGACACGTCGGCGTACCGCTGCTCCAGCAGCGCCCGCGCGTCCGGCCGGAACGCCGCCGACACCATCGCGACGGCGGTGCCCGCGTTCCGCGCCGCCTCCTCGTAGAACCGCTCCGTGAGGGTGGCGACGTCCTCGGCGTCGACCAGCGGCGCCGAGTCGCCGGGCACGGTGGTGACGCCGGGCGCGGAGGACGGGAGGACGGTGACGTCCGGGGTGCGGCCCCCGGGGCGGCTGCCGGGCGGGCCGCCGGGCTTGCCGCCGCGGTCCTCCGGGGAGCCGTCGCCCGACCCCGTGCGCAGGACGTCCACGCGCGGACCGGGGGCGGTGCGGCGGTCGGGCGTGGGGACGGCCGTGGTCCCCGCCGTCGACGGCGTGCCGCTCGGGAACCTCGTCAGCAGCGGCACGTCGGTCGGGTAGCCGGGCATCCCGATGCGCTCCGCGGGACCGACCGGCCCGACGAGCTCCGACGCCACGGCGGCCAGGCCCACGAGGACCGCGGCGGAGGACAGCACCGCGAACCACGCGGCGCGGCGCCACGTCCTCGGCGGTGTCACCGAGGCGGGCACCAGGCCGATGTCGAACTTCCGCAGGCCCACCGCGTCCGTGTCGACGAACGGGTCGCGTGCCCGCTGGGCGGGCAGGGAGAGCGCCGCCGCGGACGGCGGGTCGCCGACGTCGGGCAGCCGGACCACCACCCGGTCGTCGACCCGGTGCCTGCCCGACCGCTCCTGTTCCCCGATGTCCATGTTGTGCAGACCCCTCCCACCCCCTGGTCGGACGCCCGGGAAGGGGCAGCTCACCTGTGTGGCTCAAGTGACGTGCGGGGGCACCGGGGATGGGATGTCGTGGACCCCGCGACCACCTCACCGTAGGCGCGGGGTCCACGTGGAGCCGACCGGATCAGCCTTGTGACGACCACTGCCACGCTTAAGAGTGAATCTTGGCCGTCTGTCGCTCAGCTCCCGCTGTTGAGCCTCTTCCGGGTGCCCTGGAGCGCGTTGGTGGCGGCCAGGCCCGCGCCACCCGCGATCAGCGCGCCGATGACGTCGCCGGACACCCCCTCGCCCGAGGTGATGAGCAAGCCCACCAGGGCGATGATCGTGGTCACGCCGGCGAGCGTCCACCGGCTCCGGACGTACTGCGCGATGGGCGCGCCCGCGGCGCGCTTGGACTTGGCGGCCGAACCCAGCATCGCGAGGTAGCCGTCGTGCGCCAGCGCGGCCAGCACACCCAGGATCGCGACGAGGCCCGTGATCAGACCGATGACTCCCATGCGGACAGTGTGCCCGCGGCCAAACCCGCTGGACCATCCGTGATCGCCCTGATATCCACCGTCGCGTGGAGGTCTTCTGGCACGACGCCTGCCTGGAGCACGACCCGGGCTCGGGCCTGTGGGAGCTGCCGGGCCAGTGGGACTGGCTCGACGTCCCCGAACCGCACCCGGAGAGCGCCGACCGGCTGCGCACGTTCCGGCACGCCCTGCGGCACGGCCCCGTCGCCCGCCACCTCACCTGGTCGGCCGGTCGGTTCGCCGGGGACGACGAGCTGGCCCGCGTGCACACCCCGGAGTACCTGGGGTACCTCCGCGACGCCTGCCGACGGCGGACGAACGTCGAGGTCAACACGGCCGTCGGCCCCGGCTCGTGGGACGCGGTCAGGGCCGCCGCCGGCACCGCGCTCGCCGCCTACGAGGCGGTCGCCGAGGGGCGGGCGCGCCTGGCCTACGCGCTGGTCCGGCCGCCCGGCCACCACGCCCAGCCCGGCCTGGCGGACGGCTACTGCCTGGTGAACAACGCCGCGCTGGTCGCCGAGACGGCCCGCCGCGCGGGACGCCGGGTCGCCGTCCTCGACTGGGACGTCCACCACGGCAACGGCACGCAGGAGGTGTTCCGCGACACACCGGACGTGCTCACCGTCTCCGTCCACATGCGGCACGGCCCGTGGGGCGCGAACCACGCGCAGACCGGCGGACCGGAGGAGAGCGGGCCGGGCAACGTCAACGTCGAGCTGTCCCTCGGCGCGGGCGACCACGCCTACCGGCGGGCGTTCGAGGAGGTGGCGCTCCCGGCGGTCGCGGAGTTCGGCGCGGACCTGCTCGTCTGCGCCTCGGGCTTCGACGGCTCGGCGTTCGACCCGAACGGCAGGCACAACCTGACCGCCGCCGGCTACCGGTGGATCGGCGGCGCGGTGGCCGGCCTCGGCCTGCCCGCCGTGCTCACCCAGGAGGGCGGCTACCTGCGCGGGTACGCCGCGCTGTGCCTGCACGCCCTCGTGGAGGGGCTGCTGGGCCTGGAGCTGCTGGACGACCCGCTGGCCTACGTGCCGGACGACGCCCAGCTGGTGGACGCCGACCTGGCGCGCGCCAGGTCCGCGCTCACCGGCTGGGCGTTCGCCCGTGCGGTCACTGGCGACCCATCGGCCCACGACCGAGCTTGAGCAGGATCATCGCCAGGTCGCGGCCCTCGGGGCCGAGTTCCCGGTAGCGGTTGAGCACGTCGATCTCCCGGTTGTGCACGATCCGCGTGCCACCCGCGGCCATCCGCGCCGCGCCGATGATCTTGGAGATCTCGATCCGCCGCTTGACCAGCCGCAGCAGCTCGGCGTCCAGGTGGTCGATCTCCTGGCGGAGCGCGTCGATGTCGTGGTCGGCGCCGTGGCCGGCGTCGGTGGGGGCGGCGTCGGTGCTGTTCATCGTGAGGACCTCTCGACTCTGGTGGGAGTCCCTGCCCCGGAAGCGACGAAGCCCCGGGGTCCGAGGACTCCGGGGCTTCGTGGTGGCTTGGTCGCGCTAGCGCCCCACGGGAGCCGGAATCCGGTTCCCGTAGAAAAACTCGAAGTGGGTCGCCTGCACAACTCCCACTATGCCACAGCACCCGCTCTGTCGGGGGCACCCGGTACCGTGGACGGACGATGAGCGCCTTGTTCGACTTGCCCGCAAGTCCCCCCTCCTCCCGGTCCGCGCGCCTGCTCGACGACCTCAACCCGGCCCAGCGCCGGGCCGTCGAGCACGCCGGGTCGCCGATGCTCGTCGTCGCCGGTGCGGGTTCCGGCAAGACGAGGGTGCTCACGCGCCGCATCGCCCACCTGCTGTCCGAGCGCGGCGCGCACCCCGGCGAGATCATGGCCATCACCTTCACCAACAAGGCCGCCGCCGAGATGAAGGAGCGCGTGGCCGACCTGGTCGGCCCGCGCGCCCGGTCGATGTGGGTGTCCACGTTCCACTCGATGTGCGTCCGGGTCATGCGCCGCGAGGCCAAGGTGCTGGGCATGTCGTCCAACTTCTCGATCTACGACTCGGACGACACGCGCCGCCTCATCACCCTGGTGGCCCGCGACCTCGACCTGGACCCGAAGCGGTACCCGGCGCGCACGCTCGCCATCCACATCTCGAACCTGAAGAACGAGCTGGTGGACGCGGCCACGGCCAAGGACCGCGCGACCAACGACCTGGAGCGCCGCGTCGCCGAGGTCTACGAGAGCTACCAGCGCAGGCTCACCGAGTCGAACTCGCTCGACTTCGACGACCTGATCATGCGGACCGTCGAGCTGCTCCAGGACCACCCCGACGTGGCCGAGCACTACCACCGCCGGTTCAAGCACGTGCTGGTCGACGAGTACCAGGACACCAACCACGCCCAGTACACGTTGGTCCGGGAGCTGGTCGGGACCGGTTCCGACGGCGTGCCGCCCGCCGAGCTGTGCGTGGTGGGCGACGCGGACCAGTCGATCTACGCGTTCCGCGGCGCGACGATCCGCAACATCGTGGAGTTCGAGCGGGACTACCCGCAGGCCACCACGATCCTGCTGGAGCAGAACTACCGCTCGACGCAGACCATCCTGACGGCGGCCAACGCGGTCATCTCGCGCAACCCGGACCGGCGCGACAAGCGGCTGTGGAGCGACCTGGGCGACGGCGAGAAGATCGTCGGCTACGTCGCGGACAACGAGCACGACGAGGCGCAGTTCGTCGCGAACGAGATCGACCGGCTGGTCGACTCCGGCGAGGCGAACAACGGCGAGATCGCCGTGTTCTACCGCACCAACAACCAGTCGCGCGTGTTCGAGGAGATCTTCATCCGCCTCGGCCTGCCCTACAAGGTCGTCGGCGGCGTGCGGTTCTACGAGCGGCGCGAGGTGCGCGACGCCCTGGCCTACCTGAGGGCGCTGTCCAACCCGGACGACACGGTGTCGCTGCGGCGCATCCTCAACGTGCCCAAGCGCGGCATCGGCGACCGCGCCGAGGCGTGCGTCTCGACCTACGCCGAGCGCGAGCGCATCGGCTTCGCCCAGGCCCTTCGCGACGCCGTGGTCGGCCGCGTGCCGATGCTCAACCCGCGCTCCCGCAACGCCATCGCCGGGTTCGTCGAGCTGATGGACGAGCTGGGGGTGATGGTCGAGCGCGGCGACGACGTGGCCGACATCCTGGAGGCGGTGCTGGAGAAGACCGCCTACCGGGCCGAGCTGGAGGCCAGCGACGACCCCCAGGACCACACCCGGGTCGAGAACCTCAACGAGCTGGTCACGGTGGCCCGCGAGTTCACCGACCTGGGCACGGCGGTCCCCGTCCCGGAGGAGGACGAGGGCCTGCCCACCGAGGGTTCGCTGGGCGCGTTCCTGGAGCGGGTGTCGCTGGTCGCGGACGCCGACTCGGTGCCGGACGCGGAGTCCGACGGGGTGGTCACGCTGATGACCCTGCACACCGCGAAGGGCCTGGAGTACCCGGTCGTGTTCTGCACGGGCTGGGAGGACGGCGTCTTCCCGCACATGCGGGCCCTGGGCGACCCGGCGGAGCTGTCCGAGGAGCGGCGGCTGGCCTACGTGGGCATCACGCGGGCGCAGCAGCGGCTGTACCTGTCGCGGGCGCTGGTGCGCTCGGCGTGGGGCCAGCCGTCGGCGAACCCCGCGTCGCGGTTCCTCGACGAGATCCCGGCCGAGCTGGTCGACTGGCGCCGGGTCGAGCCGAGGCGGTCCGCGCCGTCCGCGCCCACCTCGTGGGGCCGCTCGTCGTCCTCGCCGCGCCCCGCGCCGGTGAACAACCAGTGGAAGGACACGCCCGCGATCAAGCTCGACGTGGGCGACCGGGTCACGCACGACAAGTACGGGCTGGGGCGCGTGGTGGCCGTGGACGGCTCCGGGCCCCGGGCGACCGCCACGATCGACTTCGGCGGCTCGGGCACCGTGCGGCTCATGCTCATCGGCGGCGTGCCCCTGGTGAAGCTCTGACGGGTCCCGCGATGCCCTGAGGGGCCCGGCCCCTCAGGGCATCGCGGGGGGTGAAATGCCCTTGCGTGCGCATGCATTCCACCCAGACCAGGAGCCGTGGCAGAAGACGTGCCCGGGCACTGCACGGGGACCGACGACGACGCCCGCCAGTGGGACCACGGGTCCGGGTGCGAGGTCCGCGCCGTGCTCGACCGCGTGGCCGACCGGTGGACCCCGCCGACCCTGTCGTTCCTGGCGGAGAGGCCGCACCGGTTCGGCGAGCTGTGGCGCAGGATCGACGGCGTGAGCCGGCGGATGGGATGACGACCGTGACCCCGACCGTGCCGCCGCGCATCGACTACGAGCTGACGCCCCTCGGGGTGGGCCCGCAGGGGTCGTCCAGGTCCTCGGCGCGTGGTCCGACCGGCACGAACCGGAGGTCGCGGCGGCGCGCGCGGCGTACGACGCCCGGCTCGCCGAGGACTCCGGCGCCGCCTGACGTCACCTGTCCGGGTAATTCCGGATTCGTCCGCAACCCCGGCCGCCACCGGGCGTCTTAAGGGGTGTCACCAGCGGACGGCCTGGTCGTTCGGGGCGAGCGGGCCGTGGGGGAGCCGCCGGTGGCGAGGGGGAACGGGTGCGGCCCACCGCGTCGGGGCGGTGATCGCACCGGGGGGGCGCCGCCGGGGGGGGCGGTTGCACGACCACAGGGTGAGGCCGGGCTGCTCGTCGAGCAGCCCGGCCTCTGTCGTCCGTGCCGTCCTTCGCCGTCCGCGTCGTGGCGGCCGGCCCGCGCTCAGCGCCTCAGACGCTGACGCCCTTGCTGTTCAGCCAGGTCAGCGGGTTGATCTTCATGCCGGCCGGGTTCCAGACCTCGAAGTGCAGGTGCGGGCCGGTCGAGAAGCCGCGGTTGCCCATGCGGGCGATCTGCTCGCCGGCCATGACGCGCTGGCCCTTGCGCACGGAGAACGTGTCCATGTGGCCGTAGACGGTCGTGGTGCCGTCGTCGTGCTCGACCTTGACCCAGAGGCCGAAACCGCTTGCGGGACCGGCCTCGACCACGACACCATCCGCGGCGGCCAGGATCGGCGTGCCGATGGGGCCGGCGATGTCGATGCCGTAGTGCATCTCGCCCCAGCGGCCGCCGTAACCGGAGGTGAAGGAGCCGGCGGCGGGGCGCACGTACTTGGGGCGCTTCGCCTCGATCTCGGCGGCTTCGCGGTTCTCGGTGATCTGCTGGCTCTTGACGAGCTTCTGGGCCTCGGCCGCGGTGTCGACCGTCTTCGCGACGGGCAGGACCTGCGGTGACGCGGGGCCGGAGCCGCCGACGCCGAACGCGGCGGCGCCGTCGGCGGCGTTCGCGAGCGGTGTGACCTCGTCGGCGGAGGAGGGGGAGTCGGAGCCGAGCGCGTGGAGCGTCTGACCTGCGCCGGCGGCGGCGAAAGCGCCTACGGCGACGGCCGCGACCACGATCCGGCCGCGCAGCGCCGAGGGCGGCGGCGGGAGCCGGTGAGTGCCGACCGCACGCGTCGAGGCGGATTCGACCGCTTCGTCGAGCACAGCAGAACTCGTATGGCCGCCGGGGGAGCGGTGTCGGGACAAAACCTGGCCTTCCGTCTTCGGGGAGTCCGGTCGGACACCGGGCGGGGGATCCCGGTCGAGCCGGTCGGGGTAACCGACTCGCTGTCCTGCTTGTGACCAGACCGTGACAACGGACCGGGGGAAGATAACGGGGCGAGACCCTTAAGGGCAATCCCCGGTGTCGATGTCTACCGTTTAGCGCCCGAAGGCTCGCGCAGAACTGTCAACTGTGACTTTCGGTCATCGGAACCCCAAGAAACGCGGTGCGTACAGGCACGATGGGGTGACCCGCAGCATGGTCCGATCGTGTGACTGGGCTCACTACTGCACGCGGAGCGCTACGGGCAACCGATATTCAAAGGTGACCTGAATCACGTATCCCGTACTCCGGTGCCCGCAGCGCGGCGTGCTCCGACCGGACGTTCCCCCGACGGGGGACGCCCCGAACCCCCGACCGCGGCGCCGACGGCGCCGCGGGAGCGGACCGGTCGTCCCGCTTCCCCGGACCGGTCGTGTCCCGACATCCCGAAACCCGTGCCCCGCTACCCCGTGGGCCGGTGCACTCCGGGTGCCCGCCCCTCCCGCTCCCGAAACGGTCGGACCCCACCGACCCCCTCGGACCACCCGTACGAGTGAAGGTAGGCGGTACCCCCGACAACCGGCGGCGTCGCGCGCGCATTCCCCGCGCGCATTCCCCGCGCGCATCCCCGCGCACCGCACCCGCCGGCCACCCCTTTGCTAGCGTCCGACCGGTGATCCGAACCGCGGACCCGGTCTCATCGGCACCCACGAGGCTGCGCTCGGCGGTCGGGCTCGGCCTCGCCGGCTCGCTGCTCGGCGCGGCGGCCCCGCTGGTCGGGGTGGTCGACGCGGGCGCGCCCCCGGCGTTCACCGCGTGGCCGCTGCTGGCCGTGCTCGCCTTCGCGCCGACCGCCCTGGCCGCCGTCCTGCTCGCGCGCGGCCACCAGGTCAGCGCCGCCGCCTCGCTGATCGCCCCCGCGGTCCTCGCGGTGGGCCGCCTGCTGGTCGACCTCCAGGTCCTCGTCGACCCGCTCGACACCGCGCGCCCCGAGCTGTTCCGCCCGGCGACCCTCGACGCGCCCACCCCCGCGGCGGGGGTGTGGCCGCTGCTCGCCGGTCACGTGCTGCTGGTCACGGCGGGCGCGCTGGCCGCGACCACCCTCGCCGAGCCGGACGCGCGCGCCGAGCGCGCCCGCTTCGTCCTCCCCGCCGTCGCGGGCCTGCTGGCCGGCGTAGGCCTGTTCGCCGCCCCCTTCACCTCGACCGACGCGCTGGTCCCGGCGCGCGGCCCGCTCGACTCGCCCGCCCTGCCGATGCTCGGCGGCCTGCTGCTCGTCGTCGCCGCACCGGTCCTCGCCGTGATCGCGGCCAGCGCCACCACGCCCGAGGCCCGCCGGGGCGGCCTGCTCGGCCTGGCCGCGACCCTGGTCACCGTCGCGCTCCCACCGGTCGCCACCGCCCTGGCGACCGACCGCGTCGGCCCGGCCGCCGGCCCGTTCCTGGTGCTGGCCGCCGCCGCGCTGCTCACCTGGTCCCAGCGCGACCGCGCCGCCGACCGGGTCACCGACCGCCCCGCCGGGCGCGCCGAACCCGGGCTGCCCGGCCTGCGCCGCCTGCACCCCGTCGCGGGCGCCCTCGGCCTGGTCGCCGCCGCCGCCGCCGTCGCGGGCGCGCTGACCGACCAGCTCGTCCTCCCGGCCGGCCTGCCCGCCCCCACCGACTACGCCGCCCGGCTCCTGTGGCCCGCCGCCGTCGCCGTCGGCGTCCTGGGCGCGGCCCTGCTCGCCAGGGGCGCGGCCCGCCCGGCGTTCGCCGTGGCCACCGCGACCGTCCCGCTCGCCGCCGCCGGCGCGCTCGACGCCGTGTTCGCCGCCACGCGGGTCGACGCCGTCCAGCCCGGCCCCGGCACGTGGTTCACGGTCGTGGCCGCGCTGGCCGCCCTCGCCGCCGCCGTCACCGCCGCCCTGGCCGGCGCGGTGGAGCGGGACGAGGCGGGCACCGCGTCCGGGGAGGCCCCGCTGCCGCTGATCGCGGGCGCCCTCATCGCCGCCCTGCTCGCCGTCGGCGCGTTCGCGCTGCCCGTGATCGAGGCCCGGGACTACGCGCCGATCACCGCGTTCGGCCTGCGCGTCGGCTCCTGGGGGCTGCTGGTCGCCCTGGTGACCGTGCTCGGGGCCGCCGCCCTCGCCCTGCGCGCCCGGCCGGGCAACGGCGCCGCGCTCCTGCTCGGGGCCGCCGCCGTCACCGGCACGAGGGCCCTGGAGTACCCGCTCACCGCCGCCCGCGCCGCCGGGGCCGAGCCGGGACCGGGGCTGTGGCTGGCCCTCGCCGCCACCGCCGCCCTCCTGGTCACCGCGGCGGTCCGCACCGCCCGCTGAACCGGTGTGGTGATCGACCTCACCACCTCTATGACCGACTTCACGGGCGTGGGGTGCGGCGTGGTCCGGGCAGGTCGATAGTGTCTTGCGAAGCCGCGTCGAGCCGGTCCCCCCCACGGCTATGCCGGCGTTCCAGGTGATGCCTGGTACGTGAGGGCACCAGGCACCAGCCTGGAGCGCCGGACCATCGAGGGACCGCACGAAGAGGCGCGGTGTCCGACACCGACGTCGCAGGAGACCCGAGTGGACCTGTACGAGTACCAGGCGAAGGACCTCTTCGCCGCCCACGACGTCCCGGTACTTCCGGGCGACGTGGCGACCACCCCCGCCGAGGCCAAGGCCATCGCCGAGCGCTTCGGTTCGACCGTCGTGGTGAAGGCCCAGGTCAAGACCGGCGGCCGCGGCAAGGCGGGCGGCGTCAAGCTCGCCGAGAACCCGGACGAGACCGAGGCGAAGGCCGAGGCCATCCTCGGCCTCGACATCAAGGGTCACGTCGTGCACCGCGTGCTGGTGACCCCCGCGTCCGACATCGCGGAGGAGTACTACTTCTCCTTCCTCCTCGACCGCGCCAACCGCACCTTCCTGGCCATGGCCAGCGTCGAGGGCGGCATGGACATCGAAGAGGTCGCCGCGACCAAGCCCGAGGCCCTGGCCAAGGTGCCCGTCGACGCGATCACGGGCGTGGACCGCGCGAAGGCCGACGAGATCGTCGCCGCCGCGAAGTTCCCGGCCGAGGTGGCCGACCAGGTCGCCGACGTCATCGTGAAGCTCTGGGACACCTTCGTGTCCGAGGACGCCACGCTGGTCGAGGTCAACCCGCTGGTCCGCGACCCCGAGGGCAGGATCGTCGCGCTCGACGGCAAGGTCACCCTCGACGAGAACGCCTCGTTCCGCCACCCCGCCCACGAGGCGCTGGTGGACAAGCAGGCCGAGGACCCGCTGGAGGCCAAGGCCAAGGAGAAGGGCCTCAACTACGTCAAGCTGGACGGCCAGGTCGGCATCATCGGCAACGGCGCCGGCCTCGTCATGTCCACCCTCGACGTGGTCGCCTACGCGGGGGAGAAGCACGGCGGCGTGAAGCCCGCCAACTTCCTCGACATCGGCGGCGGCGCGTCCGCCGAGGTCATGGCCAACGGCCTCGACATCATCCTGAACGACCCCGACGTGCGGTCGGTGTTCGTGAACGTGTTCGGCGGCATCACCGCGTGCGACGCGGTCGCCAACGGCATCGTGGCCGCGCTCGGCATCCTGGGCGACGAGGCCGCCAAGCCGCTCGTCGTCCGCCTCGACGGCAACAACGTCGAAGAGGGCCGCGCGATCCTCGCCGAGGCCAACCACCCGCTGGTCACCGTGGTGGACACTATGGACAACGCGGCCGACAAGGCTGCCGAGCTCGCGGCTGCGGGGGTCTGACGATGGCTATCTTCATCACCAAGGACAGCAAGGTCGTCGTCCAGGGCATGACCGGGGCCGAGGGCACCAAGCACACCAAGCGGATGCTGGCCTCCGGCACGAACATCGTCGGCGGCGTGAACCCGCGCAAGGCCGGCGAGAAGGTCGACTTCGACGGCAACGTGCTCCCGGTGTTCGGCGGCGTCGCCGAGGCCATGGAGGCCACCGGCGCGGACGTCACCGTGATCTTCGTGCCGCCGGCGTTCGCCAAGGCCGCCGTCGTCGAGGCGATCGACGCGGGCATCGGGCTGGCCGTCGTCATCACCGAGGGCATCCCGGTGCACGACACCGCCGCGTTCTGGGCGCACGCCGTCGCCACCGGCAACAAGACCCGCATCATCGGCCCGAACTGCCCCGGCCTGATCAGCCCCGGGCAGTCCAACGCCGGCATCATCCCCGCCAACATCTCCGGCGCGGGCAAGATCGGCCTCGTGTCGAAGTCCGGCACGCTGACCTACCAGATGATGTACGAGCTGCGGGACTTCGGCTTCTCCACCGCCATCGGCATCGGCGGCGACCCGATCATCGGCACCACGCACATCGACGCCCTGGCGGCCTTCGAGGCCGACCCGGAGACCGCGGCGATCGTGATGATCGGCGAGATCGGCGGCGACGCCGAGGAGCGGGCCGCGGCCTACATCAAGGAGAACGTCACCAAGCCGGTCGTCGGCTACGTGGCGGGCTTCACCGCGCCCGAGGGCAAGACCATGGGTCACGCGGGCGCGATCGTGTCCGGCTCGGCCGGCACCGCCGCCGCGAAGAAGGAGGCCCTGGAGGCCGCCGGCGTGAAGGTCGGCAAGACGCCGTCCGAGACCGCCGCCATCATGCGGGAGATCATGCAGTCGATGGGCTGACATTCACCCGTTCGTGGAACACACTGAAGGCCACCTCCCACCCCGGAGGTGGCCTTCGGCACATCCCGATCCGATTGATCGGGTGCTTTCCGGGGAACCACGGGAGTCCGGTGGTCGTCGGAGAGTGTGCATCGGCTAGCGTTCTGTCGTCCCGATCAGTACCCCGCAGGTGGAGGAGACCGCACCATGTCCCAGCCGTACGGCGCCCCTCAGCAGCAGCCGGGACCGGCGCAGCCGGCGGTTGGCGTGAACCTGAACCTGATCCTGCCGCTGGTCGCGGCCGGTTTGGCGTTGATCGCGTTCCTGCTCGCGTTCGCCGACGACGTGCCCTCGTCGGGCTTCATCGAGTTCATGTACGCCGCGGGCATCCTCGCCGGCCTGTCCGTGCTGCCCAAGGCCCCGAGGGGCCTGCTCTACGCGGCCGTGCCGCTCGCGGTCATCCCGATGCTCGTGCTGCTCCAGAGCATCGTCAAGACCGAGGCCGACGTGGAGGGCATGCAGGTCGTCCTGCTGATCGTGTCGCTGCTGCTCGCCGCGGCCGTGGTGGCGAGCCTGCTCCTCGACGCGGGCGTCCTGAAGCTCACGCCGAAGCCCGCGAACCCCTACGGCCAGCAGCCCGGCGGCTGGAACCCGCAGTCCGGCGCGTTCCCGCAGCAGGGCCAGCCGCAGCAGTACGGCCCGCCGTCCGGCCAGTTCCAGCAGCAGCAGCCGGTCCAGCCGCAGCAGGGCCAGCAGCCCGGCCAGCCGCAGCCGACCTCGTACATGCCGCAGCCCGGCCAGTTCGGCCAGCCCGGCCAGCAGCCCGGCCAGGGCACGCCGCCCGGTGGGTTCGGCGGTCCCCAGCAGCAGTCCTGACGCAGACGTGGGAGGGGTGGCACCGGTGCTCCGGTGCCACCCCTCTTCGCGTGTGCGGCGAGCCTCACCCGAACGGCCCATCGTGACTGGGATGGTGGACAGATGCCGGTGCTGCAAACGACTCCACACGGTGCCGTGACGGACTCCGTGCGCCCGCCCGAGTTCTCCCGCGCGGAACGCGCGCGGGTGCTCACCACGACCGCCGCCGGTTCCGTCGTCGTCGGGTACGCGGCCGTCGCGGCCCTGCTGGCGCTGATCTCGTCGACCGCCGCGCACGCGTCGTTCTCGACCACCGGCGTGCTGACCGCCGCCGCACCCGGCTGGCTGGTCGCGCACCACGTGCCGCTGCGGTTCGACGGCGGGCAGCTCGGCCTGCTGCCGCTGCTGCCCACCGCGCTGGTGATGCTGCTGGTGTACCGGGCGGCGGCGAGCGCGGCCGACCGGCTCGGCCTGTTCGAGCCGTTGCAGGCCCGGTCCGTGGTGTTCAGCATCGCCGGCACGCACGCCGTGGTCGGCGGCGTGATCGCGTTCCTGATGGGCGACGACGGCGTGGTGCGCGCGACGCCCGCGGTGGCGTTCTTCGGGTGCGCCGCGGTGTCCGGCGTGGCGGCCGTGGCGGGCGTCGCGCAGCGCTGCGGCCTGGTGGAGGTCGTGTTCGAGCGCGTCGACCCGGTGGCGCGGCGCGGTCTGCGGGCGGGCGCGCTGGCGCTGTTCGCGCTGACCGCCGCCGGCGCGCTGGTGCTGACCCTCGGCCTGCTGTTCTCCTGGTCCACGACCGCCTCGCTGTTCGACCAGACCGGCGGCACCATCGGCACCGGCCTCGGCATCTGGCTCATGTGCCTGGCCTACCTGCCGAACGCGGTGGTCGGCGCGCTGTCGTACGTGGTGGGGGCCGGGTTCTCCATCGGCTCGGCCGTGGTGCGCCCGCTGGAGTTCGTCGGCGGCCCCGTGCCCGCCGTGCCGCTGCTGGCGGCCCTGCCCGAGGAGCAGGCGGGTTACCTGCCGCTGGTCCTCGTGGTGCCGGGCGCGCTCGGCGTGCTGATCGGGTTCTCGCTGCGCGACGCCGCCGGGACGCCCCGCGCCAGGGTGCGCGCGGTGCTGGTCGCGGCGGTCACCGCGGCCGTGGGGCTGCTCGTGCTGGCGGCCGTGTCGGGTGGTGCGCTGGGGTCCGGCGCGTTCGACCCGGTCACCATCCCGGCCGGGTTGCTGGCCGTGCTCACGATGGCGTGGATCGCCGTGCCGGGCGCGGTCGTGGCCTGGTTCTCCGGCCCCCGTCCGGCGCGCGTCCGGGCCCCCGAACCCCAGCCGGTGTTCGAGGCCGCCGCCGAGGAGCCCGAACCCGACCCCGATCCCGGCCCGGGCGCCGAACCCGCTGACGACGACGAGGACGGGGAGTACGACGCCGGGTACGACGAATCGGACGAGGACCCCGAGGACCCCGACGACTACGAGGACGACGAGGAGTACGACGCCGAGGACGGGGACGAGGAGTACGACGAGGCCGAGGACCTCGACGACTCCGAAGACCCCCGTTCCGAGGAGTACGACGACGCCGAGGACGAGGACGACGTCCAGGACGAGGACGAGGCCGGCCGCGACCCGGTCCCCGGGTCGGGCGCCGACCCGGACGACGGCCGGGACGGCGACCCGGACCTGGCCGACAAGCCGAGGTGAGCACCGCCTAGGCTGCTCTTGAGCTGCTGTGACAGTCCCCAGCAAGGAGAGCACGCTGAGCGCCGCGACCACACTCCGGCTTCCCGTCCCCGCCAGGGTCGTCGTCCTCGTCTCCGGTTCCGGCACCCTGATGCAGGCGCTGCTGGACGCGGCGGCCGACCCCGGTTACCCGGTGGAGGTGGTGGCCGTCGGTGCGGACCGCGCCGGCATCGAGGGCCTGGCCCGCGCCGAGCGCGCCGGCGTCCCGACCTTCACCGCGAAGCTGCGCGACCACGCCGACCGGGCCGCGTGGGACGTCGCCCTCGCCGACGCCGTCGAGGCGCACCGACCGGACCTCGTGGTGTCCGCGGGGTTCATGAAGATCCTCGGACCCGCCTTCCTGGCCCGCTTCGGCGGCCGGATGGTCAACACGCACCCCGCGCTGCTGCCCGCGTTCCCGGGCGCGCACGGGGTGCGTGACGCCGTCGACTACGGCGTGAAGGTCACCGGCGCCACCGTGCACCTGGTGGACGGCGGCGTGGACACCGGGCCGATCCTGGCCCAGGAAGCGGTCGTCGTCGCCGATGACGACGACGTCGAAAGCCTGCACGAGCGCATCAAGGTGGTGGAGCGGCGGTTGCTCGTCGACGTGGTCGCCCGCCTGGCCCGCGAGGGCTGCACCGTGAACGGACGAAAGGTGAGCATCCCGTGACCACTCCTGCCGAGAGGCGACCGGTTCGTCGGGCCCTGATCGGGGTGTCCGACAAGTCGGGGCTGCTGGAACTGGCCACCGGCCTGCACGCGGCCGGAGTCGAGATCGTCTCCACCGGCGGCACCGCGAAGACCCTGGCCGACGCCGGGGTGCCGGTGACGCCCGTGGAGAGCGTGACCGGGTTCCCCGAGGTGCTCGACGGCCGGGTCAAGACGCTGCACCCCGGCGTGCACGCGGGCCTGCTCGCCGACACCCGCCGCGAGGCCCACCTGGAGACCCTGCGCGAGCTGGGCATCGAGCCGTTCGACCTGCTCGTGGTGAACCTGTACCCGTTCGCGCGCACCGTCGCGTCGGGCGCGTCCCCCGACGAGTGCGTCGAGCAGATCGACATCGGCGGCCCCGCGATGGTGCGCGCGTCGGCGAAGAACCACGCCGTCGTCGCCGTCGTGGTCGACCCGTCCCGCTACGGGTGGGTGCTGGAGCAGGTCGCCGCCGGCGGCTTCACCCTGGCCGAGCGGCAGCGGCTGGCCGTCGACGCGTTCCGGCACACCGCGTCCTACGACGTGGCCGTGGCCTCCTACCTGGGCAGCGTCGTCTCGCCCGACGACGAGGGCTCCGGCTTCCCCGGCTGGGTCGGCGCGACGTGGAACCGCAAGCAGGTGCTGCGCTACGGCGAGAACCCGCACCAGCAGGCCGCCCTCTACACGCGGGGCGACGGGCTGCCCGGCCTCGCCACGGCGTCCCAGCTGCACGGCAAGGAGATGTCCTACAACAACTTCGTGGACTCCGACGCCGCCTGGCGCGCCGCGTGGGACCACGAGCTGCCGTGCGTCGCGATCATCAAGCACGCCAACCCGTGCGGCATCGCGGTGTCCAAGGTGGACGGTCCGGGCGCCATCGCGGAGGCCCACCGCAACGCGCACGCGTGCGACCCGGTGAGCGCGTTCGGCGGCGTCATCGCGGCCAACCGCGAGGTCACCGTGGAGATGGCCGAGCAGGTCGCCGACATCTTCACCGAGGTGATCATCGCCCCGTCGTACGCCGACGGCGCGGTCGACGTGCTGACCCGCAAGAAGAACATCCGCGTCCTGGTCGCCCCCGAGCCGGAGCGCGGCGGTGCGGAGATGCGCGCCGTGTCCGGCGGGCTGCTGCTCCAGACCGCCGACACCATCGAGGCCGACGGCGACGACCCGGCCAAGTGGACGCTGGCGTGCGGCGAGCCGCTCTCCGAGGAGGGCCTGGCGGACCTCGCGTTCGCCTGGCGCGCGTGCCGCGCGGTGAAGTCCAACGCCATCCTGCTGGCCTCCGGCGGTGCCACCGTCGGCGCCGGCATGGGCCAGGTCAACCGGGTCGACGCGGCCCGGCTGGCGGTTGCCCGGGCCGGTGAGCGGGCCAAGGGCGCGATGGCCGCGTCCGACGCGTTCTTCCCGTTCCCGGACGGCCTCGAAGTCCTGCTGGAGGCGGGCGTGCGCGCCGTCGTGCAGCCCGGCGGCTCGGTCCGCGACGCCGAGGTCATCGCGGCCGCCGAAGCGGCCGGCGCCACCGTCTACCTGACGGGCACGCGGCACTTCGCCCACTGACCGCCGCCCCGAGGGGCGTCCGGGAGGGGCCCGACCGGCTGACCGCCGGTCGGGCCCCTCCCGCGTGACCGCCCGTCTTCCCGCCTGCGCTACCGCACCAGTTCCTCGGCCGTCCGGCGCGCCACGGCCTCCGCGTCGTCCACCGGGAACGCCGAGTCGCTCAGGAAACCCTTGTCCCGGCCGAAGTAGCGGATGTTCCACACCACCGCACCCCTGCGCACCAGCAGGTTCACCTCGGTCAGATCCGTCGACGAGGAGGGGATCACGACCATCGCCTGGTCACCGAGACCGTCGACCTGCTTGGCCTGCGACCCCGAGGCGTAGGACGTGAAGCTCGTGTAGTTGCCCTCCGCCATCTCCTCGTTCCGGTCGGACTTGTCGGAGAACTTCGCGTAGTCGTAGACCAGCACGTGGATCGTCCGCGGGTTCCGCCCGTCCCGGCCCTTGGTCTGCTCCCAGGCGCAGTGGGTCTGCTTCATGCCCTTCTCGGCCTCGGCGGGGGCCTGGATCAGCCGGAAGCTGCTCACGTGCGCCTGCTGCTTCAGCGAGTCGCTCAACGCGCACTGCGCGACCGGCTCCCCGCCGGGCCCGCCGCCGGGCTCGTCGGCGTAGTCGAAGTAGAGCTTCCCGACCACACCGGCCACCAGCAGCACGACGACCGCGACCACGATCCCGACGACCAACCCGGTCCGCTTCTTCCGAACCGGCGGAGGTCCCGGGTACCCGGCGCCACCGGGTCCGGGCCCGTACCCGCCGCCGGGTCCGTACCCGCCGGCACCGGGTCCGTACCCGTACCCGCCGGGAGGCGCCTGCCCGGGCGGTGTCTGCTGCGGCCGGTTCCGAGGTGAGTTCACGGTTCCCCCCGTGCTGTGGTCGATTCCGCTTCGAGCGATTCCCGCTGTGGTCGTGCCCCTGCTGCGTCGTGCCCCGCTGCGGCCGCGACGTGTCGAGGCCGACGGGGCCGCGAGCAGTCTGCCGGCACGCCTCCCGCCTGCCGTCCTCGATCTCCCCCGATCGTGTCCCCGATCGGCATTGACACGCACGGCCTCCCTAGCGATAAGATCACCATGTCATTCGAACACGTGTTCGATAGACAGGTCGCCGACTTCCCACGGCGATCCGTGCACAGGGGTGCGCGCGGATCAGTGGTGAGGGAGGGCGGGTGTCGAGGTCGGCAACGGCGACGCCGGCTGCGCTCGGGGTAGGCGCGGCAGGCGAGCTGACCAGCGCACCGGTCCGGGCTCTGCCAGTTCGCGGGGAACTGGCAGAGCTCCTTCCCCGGGGTGGCTTGCGACGGGGTAGCACGGTGTCGGTGCGAGGGTCGACATCGCTGCTGCTCGCGCTGATGGCCGCGGCGACGGCAGAAGGATGCTGGGCGGCCATCGTCGGCCTGCCGCGGTGCGGGGTGCTCGCGGCGGCCGAACTGGGGGTGGCCGTTCACCGCCTCGCTCTGGTCCCCCGCCCCGGCGGGGACCGGAGCGAGGTCGAGAAGACGATCGCCGCCCTCCTGGACGGCTTCGACCTGGTGGCGGTGGCCACCCAGGTCACCCACTCGGCCGCGCGCACGCTCTCCGCCCGGGCCAGGAACCGCAGGTCCGTCCTGCTCCCGTTCGCCGTCCAGTGGCCGGGCGCCGACGTGGAGCTGACCGCCACCTTCGGCCCCTGGGCAGGTCTGTCACGAGGCCACGGCCTCCTGGCCGCCCGTCCCACCACGGTCCGGGCGACAGGCCGGGGCGCCGCCGCGCGCCCGCAACGCAGCACCTTCCCCCTCCCGGGCACCGCGGCCCCATCGCCCACCCGGCACCGCCGTCCGCTGACCCCGGTGCCGGCGAAACCCCGGAACCCCGAGGCGGTGTGACCCACCGCCCGCTCGTCGTGCACGTCCTCCCGCCATTTCCGTCGAAGAGGTGAATCCTGTACACGCTCGCTGTCTGGTGCCCCGACTGGCCGGTCGTGGCCGCGTCCGCCGAAGCAGCCCTGCTCCCGCACGTGCCCGCGGCCGTTGTCGACTCGGGTGAGGTCATCGCCTGTTCGGCGGTCGCACGAGCCGAAGGCGTGCGTCGCGGGATGCGCAAGCGCACGGCTCAGGGCCAGTGCCCCGAGTTGGTCGTCTTCGACCACGACGAGGCTCGCGACACGCGCCTCTTCGAACCGGTCGCGGCGGCGGTCGAAGAACTGGCACCGGGAATCGAGGTGGTCCGAGCCGGACTGGTCGTGGTCGCGGCGCAGGGCCCGATCGGCTACTTCGGCTCCGTCGAGCAGCCGGCCGAGCAGCCGGCCGCACGAGCAGCCGAACAGGTGGCCGAACGCCTGGTCGACCACATCGCCGTGCGCACCGGCGTCGAAGCCCTGGTCGGCTTCGCGGACGGCCTGTTCGCGGCGACCCTGGCCGCCCACCGGGGCGTGATCGTGCCGCCCGGCCGCAGCGCCGACTTCCTGGCACCGCTCGGCATCCGCGAACTCGACCACCCCGCCGAACGCCGGGCCGACCGCGCCGACCTGGTGGACCTGCTGCGCCGCCTCGGCCTGCGCACGCTCGGCGAGTTCGCCGCGATCCCCGAACGCGCCGTCGCCACCCGATTCGGACGACGAGCCGTGCTCGCCCACCGCCAAGCCGCCGGTCTGGAGCAACGCCCCGGGTCCCGCCGCCGCCCACCACCCGAGCTGTCGGTGATCCGACAGCTCGACCCGCCCGTGGAGCGGGTCGACGCCGCGGCCTTCGCCGCCAAGGGCCTGGCCGAACGCCTGCACACCGTCCTCGCCGCCCACGGTCTCGCCTGCACGCGCCTGGGCATCCAGGCCACCACCGAGAACGGCGAGCAGCTCCGGCGGGTGTGGCGTTGCGCGGACCCCCTCACCCCGCAGGGCACCGCCGACCGGGTGCGCTGGCAGCTCGACGGGTGGCTCACCCGAGCCCGGCTCACCGCCGGCATCCAGGTCCTCCGGCTCGACCCGGAGGAAGTCGTCGACGCCACCGCCCTGCAAGCCGGCCTGTGGCCGGGCGCGGGCCAGGACCAGGGCGAAGCAGCCGAACGCGCGGCACGGGCGATGGTGCGCGTGCAGGGCCTGCTGGGCCCCGACGCCGTGCTCACCCCCGTCCTGGGCGGTGGTCGCGGCCCGGTGGAACGCGTCCGCCTGGTGCCGTGGGGTGATGAACGAACCCCGGCGGCCGACCCGGACCAACCCTGGCCGGGTCGCCTGCCGGCACCGTCCCCGGCCACGGTCTTCCCGGACCCCGAACCGGTCGCGCTGGTGGACGAGTCGGGTGCGGACGTCGTGGTCACCGGCTACGCCGAACTCATCGCCGACCCCCACCGCATCGTCCACGCGGGACGGACCCGCCAGGTGATCGCCTGGTCCGGCCCGTGGCCCGTGGACGAACGCTGGTGGGACGGAACCACCGCCGTCCGCGCCGCCCGCCTCCAGGTCCTGGGTACCGCGCCGGACGGGGAAGAACAAGCATTCCTGCTGATCCGCGCGGGCGGTAAGTGGGCCGTGGAAGGGGTGTACGACTAGATGACCAGCCGTCCCGAGCACAACCGTCGCCAGGACCACCACGACGACAACACGCCGTCCACGCCGACCACGCGGCACGACCCGGAGCACGACCGCCCGCCCGGCCCGGCGATCCCCACCGACCGCGAGCGGACCGCCCGGGACCTGACCGACTGGTTGACCGGGTTCGACGTGCCCGGACAACGCGCCGACGAACCGGCCCACCCGACGGACCCCGGCTGGACCCCACCCCCGAACCCGCCGAAGTCGACCACGCCCCCACTCCCGAGGCGCGTCCCCCGGAAGCCACCGCCACCGGCAACCTCCCACCCGCACACCTGGCACCTGCCGCCGTCACACCTCCCTCCGTCACACCTCCCGGCGCACCCGCCCACCGCATGCCCCTCGACACCGCAGCCGCCCTCCGACTGGCAGCCGCTCGACCTCCTGTCGCTGATCCCGGCCCCGCGGCCCGCCCCGGACAACTGGCGCTGATGGGCTGGAACAACCCGCCGGCCCGGTGGTCCGACCTGGAACAGGCGCCGGCCGGCAAGCCCCACGTCCCCGACGGCGGTGACGGCCCGGGATGGTCGCGCCGCCGCGACCGGTACGAGGCGCCGGCCGACTTCGGGATCAAGGTCGACGAACTGGGCTCCACTCGTTCGCGCGTTCCGTACGTCGAGCTGCACTGCCACTCGAACTTCAGCTTCCTCGACGGGGCGAGCCACCCCGAGGAACTGGTCGAGACCGCACAGCAGCTCGAACTGGACGGCATAGCGCTCACCGACCACGACGGCATGTACGGCGTGGTGCGGTTCGCCGAGGCCGCCCGGGAACTCGGCGTGCGCACGGTCTTCGGCACCGAGCTGGGCCTCGGCCTGTCCGCACCGAAGAACGGCGCACCCGACCCGGGCGGCGAGCACCTGCTGCTGCTCGCCACCGACCGCGACGGCTACCACGCGCTGTGCCGCACGATCACCAGCGGCCAGCTCGGCCCCGGCAGCGAGAAGGGCCGTCCCGTCTACGACCTGGAGCAGGTGGTCGCGGACACCCGGGACGAGTGCGTCGTCCTCACGGGCTGCCGCAAGGGCGCGGTGCGGCGCGCACTCGACCGCGACGGACCCGACGCGGCGTTCGCGCAGGCGCGCCGGCTCGTCGACCTGTACGGCGAGGACCGGGTGTTCGTCGAACTCACCGACCACGGTCATCCCGAGGACGGTCCGCGCAACGACCTGCTGTGGGCCATGGCCCACGACCTCGGCCTGCCGACCGTGGCGACGAACGCCGTGCACTACGCCGTACCCGGGCGCGGCCGGCTGGCGGCGACCATGGCCGCGGTGCGTGCCCGCCGCAGCCTGGACGAGATGACGGGGTGGCTCCCACCCGGCCGCACGGCCTTCCTGCGGTCGGGCGAGGACATGGCCCGCCGGTTCGCCCGGTTCCCGGGCGCGGTGCACCGGTCGGCCGTGCTCGGCATGCAGTGCCAGTTCGACCTGCAGCTCATCGCTCCACGACTACCCCCCTTCGACGTTCCTCCCGGTCACGACGAGAACAGCCACCTGCGCGAACTGACCTACTCGGGCGCGGCCAAGCGGTACCGCTCCATCGGCGAGAACCCCAGGGCCTACGAGCAGATCGAGCACGAGTTGAAGATCATCGAGGAACTCGGCTTCCCCGGTTACTTCCTCGTCGTGCACGACATCGTCGACTTCTGCCGCCGCAACGGCATCCTCTGCCAGGGGCGCGGCTCGGCCGCGAACTCCGCGGTCTGCTACGCGCTGGGCATCACCAACGTCGACGCCGTCCGCTTCGGCCTCCTCTTCGAGCGCTTCCTGGCCCCCGCCCGCGACGGCCCACCCGACATCGACCTCGACATCGAGTCGGACCGCCGCGAGGAGGTCATCCAATACGTCTACGACAAGTACGACCGCCGCCACGCCGCCCAGGTCGCGAACGTCATCACCTACCGCGGCCGGTCGGCCGTCCGCGACGTGGCCCGGGCCCTGGGCCACTCCGCCGGCCGGCAGGACGCGTGGAGCAAGCAGATCGACCGCCAGGGACCCCTGCGCTCCACGGTGGACGAAGGCGGTATCCCGCGCGCCGTGCTGGAACTGGCCGCGCAGCTGGAGGGTTCCCCGCGCCACCTGGGAATCCACTCCGGCGGCATGGTCATCTGCGACCGACCGGTCAGCGAGGTGTGCCCGGTCGAGCGAGGCCGCATGGCGGATCGCACCGTGTTGCAGTGGGACAAGGACGATTGCGCCTCCATCGGGTTGGTGAAGTTCGACCTGCTCGGTCTGGGCATGCTCTCGGCGCTGCACTACGCGATCGACCTCGTTCGCGAGCACGAGGGCGTCGAGGTGGACCTCGGCAAACTCGACCTGGCGGACCAGCACGTCTACGACATGCTGTGCCGCGCCGACACCGTCGGGGTGTTCCAGGTGGAGAGCCGCGCCCAGATGGCCACCCTGCCGCGGCTCAGGCCGAGGGAGTTCTACGACCTGGTGGTCGAGGTCGCCCTGATCCGCCCCGGCCCGATCCAGGGCGGCTCGGTGCACCCCTACATCCGCAGGCGCAACGGCCAGGAGAAGTGGCGGCACGACCACCCGCGCCTGGCGGGCGCGTTGGACAAGACCCTCGGCGTGCCGCTGTTCCAGGAACAGCTCATGCAGATCGCCGTCGACGTGGCCGACTTCAGCCCCGCCGAGGCCGACGAACTGCGACGCGCCATGGGCGCCAAACGCTCCACGCAACGCATGGAACGCCTCCGCGAACGCTTCCACCAGGGCGCCAGGGCCAACGGCCTGGGGGAGGAACTGGCCGAGCAGGTCTACGCGAAGCTGTTGGCGTTCGCCAACTTCGGCTTCCCGGAAAGCCACGCGCTCAGCTTCGCGCACCTGGTGTTCGTCAGCGCCTGGTTCAAGCTCTACCACCCGGCCGCGTTCTGCGCGGCCGTGTTGCGTGCTCAGCCCATGGGCTTCTACTCCTCCCAATCACTCGTCGCCGACGCCCGCCGCCACGGCGTGCGCGTACTCGGTCCCGACGTCAACGCCAGCCTCACCCACGCCACCCTCGAACCCGTCGACGGCGAACAGGCCGTCCGCATCGGCCTCGGCGGCATCCGGACCATCGGGTCGCAGGTTGCCGAAGCCGTTGTCGCGCAACGGGATGCGGGCCCGTTCCATGACATGGCGGACTTCGGCGCCCGCGTCCGGCTCACCACCGCGCAGGTCGAGGCCCTGGCCACCGCGGGCGCCTTCGGCTGCTTCGGCCTCGACCGGCGTGCCGCGCTGTGGGCGGCGGGCGCCGTGGCGAAGATCCGCCCCGACCGCCTGCCCGGTACCGCCGTCGGTACGGACGCCCCCGCCCTGCCCGGCATGGACGAGGTGGAGTTGGCCGTCGCCGACGTCTGGGCGACGGGTCTGTCCCCGGACAGCTTCCCGACCGAGTTCGTCCGCGAACGGCTCACCGCCCTCGGCGCCCTGTCGACCGCGGCGCTGGCCGACGTGCCCGACGGCACCAGGGTGTTGGTCGGAGGTGCCGTCACCCACCGCCAACGCCCCGCGACCGCGGGCGGTGTCACGTTCCTCAACATCGAGGACGAGACGGGCACGGTCAACGTCGTCTGCACCACCGGGCTCTGGGCCCGCTACCGCCGAGTCGCCCGTACGAGCCCGGCGCTGCTCGTCCGGGGCGTCGTCGAGTCGGCGGAGGGAGTCGTCAGCCTCCACGCCGACCGCCTCCAACGCCTGGACCTGCGCATTCCTTCCCGTTCCCGCGACTTCCGCTGACAGTGCGGCGGCCGGCGTCGCCGAGGTCGGGACGGTGGGGAGTGGGGCTGCTCGACGGTCGGGCTGGTGTGGTTGTCGAGTCGGATCGCGAGGAGCGCGTCGGCAGCCGGTGCAGGTCGAGGACAGCTCATCCGATCAGGTGACCTCCTCCTTGGTGTAGGTGGTGAACACGACGCCCGTGTCGAAGGTTCGCGTGGACGCCTTCGCGAAGCGGGCCGTCGGGAAGTCGCCCGCGAACAGCGGAATACCCTTGCCCAACACGATCGGGTGGACCTTGAGGATCAGTTCGTCGATCTCGGGCAGTAGGGCGGCGGCCAACCTGCCGCCCCCGCACAGCCAGATCCCCAGGCCCGGCTCGGCCTTCAGCGCGCGGACCGTTTCCAACGGGTCGGACACGACCTGCACGTCAGGCGGGGTGGTGCTGAGCCTGGACGAGACCACGTACTGGCGCAGGTGCCGGTACGGACTGGGTGGTCCGCCCGGTACCTGGTAGGTGGCGCGGCCCATGAGGACCGTGTCGAAGTCCTTGTTCGGGGCGTCGATGCCCAGTGCGTGGCGCGCCTGGCTCGGCAGGGTGTCGGGGTACTCCTCGAAGATGGCCGTCATGTGGTCGCCCTCGAAGAGGAAGTCGCCGTACCCGCCGGTGGGGTCGGCGATGAACCCGTCGAGCGAGGTGGCGATGAAGTAGGTCAGGTTTCGCATGGCTCGTTCCTCCGTGTCCGGCGTCGACCACTACGACTGTAGTACTATGCTTGGAGTGGTTGTCAAGGAGGGATCATGACAAGTAACCCGACCAGGCGAACGGCGCTGGTCGACGCGGCGATCGAGGTGCTGGCCCGCGAGGGTGCGCGCGGGTTGACCTTCCGGGCGGTCGACGTGGAGGCCGGCGTGCCGAAGGGCACGGCGTCCAACTACTTCGCCAACCGCGACGACCTGTTGCGCCAGGTGGCGGAGCACATCCACGTCCGCCTCACGCCCGACGCGGTGCGGCTCGCCGAGACCATGGACGCGCCACCGGACAAGAGCCTCGTGGTGCGGCTGCTCCAGGAGTTGCTCGGGCGGCTCCAGGTGGACCGGAGCGGGTACCTCGCGCTGCTGGAGCTGCGGCTGGAGGCGACCAGGCGCCCCGAGTTGCAGGCCGCGCTGACCAAGGCGATCAGCACGCACCTGGAGGAGAACGTCCGCTTCCACCTGGACGCGGGCCTGCCCGGCGACCGCACCACGGTCGTCTCGCTCTACCTGGCCATGAGCGGGCTGGTCGTGGAGCACCTGACACTGCCCGACGTGCTGCCGGAGGAGGAGATGACGCGACTGATCACCGCGCTCGTCGAGCGCACCTGATCGGCGGCGACGCGGGGCGGGCCGACACGCGGTCGGGCGAGGGCCGCGCGACCGGACGGAGCCGCGTCGGTGGTCGTGGTGCCTAGCGCTCCAGGGGGCCGCCGATGATGGTCATGGCGACCACGATCACGGCGAATCCCAGGCCGGTGTAGAGGAGCGCGTCGACGCTGCGGCTGCGGATGGCGATCAGGCCGGCCTGCTCGTCGGTCACCATGATCCGCAGCAGGGCGGCGACCAGCAGGGCGAGGCCGATCAGGACCACGCCCTGCCGCCAGTGGTACTGCACGATCCGCACGAATCCGAGGGAGGTGATGGCCAGCACCAGGGCGAACGGCAGGTGCCGACCCGCCGCCGACCGCCAGCGCTCTTCGGGCAACAGCTCCACCGCTTCCGCCTCAGGCCGTCGCGAGGTTGCGCTCGGCTGCCTCGACCGTGTTGGTCAGCAGCATGGCAATGGTCATCGGTCCCGCGCCACCGGGGATCGGGGCCAGGTAGCCCGCGACCTCGGCCACGTCGGGGTGGACGTCGCCGACCAGGCCGGCCTCGGTGCGGGTGATGCCGACGTCGACGACGGCCGCGCCGGGCTTGATCATGTCGGCGGTGATCAGACCGGGGCTGCCCGCGCCCGCGACCACGATGTCCGCGCGCCGGACCTCGGCGGCCAGGTCCTTGGTGCCGGTGTGGCACAGGGTGACCGTGGCGTTCTCCGAGCGCCTGGTCAGCAGCAGGCCGATCGGGCGGCCGACGGTGACGCCGCGGCCGACGACGGTCACGTTGGCGCCGGCCAGGGGCACGTCGTAGCGGCGCAGCAGCTCGACGACGCCGCGCGGGGTGGCGGGCAGCGGCGCCTCGTCGCCGAGCACGAGCTTGCCCAGGTTGACGGGGTGGAGCCCGTCGCCGTCCTTGCGCGGGTCGATGCGCTCCAGGATCGGGTTCGGGTCGAGGTGCTTGGGCAGCGGCAGCTGCACGATGTACGCGGTGCACGCCTGGTCGGCGTTCAGCTCGTCGATGACCGCTTCGAGCTGTTCCTGCGTGGTGTCCGCGGGCAGGTCGCGGCGGAGGGAGGTGATGCCCACCTTGGCGCACGCGAGGTGCTTGCCCCGCACGTACGAGTGCGATCCGGGGTCGTCGCCGACCAGCACGGTGGCCAGGCCGGGCGTGATGCCCTGCTCGACCAGGGCGGCGACCCGCCCGCGCAAGTCCTCGAAGATCGCGTCCCGGGTAGCCCTGCCGTTGAGGATCGTCGCAGTCACGGGCCTCATCCTCTCATCACCGGCGGGCGGGCAGCGCGGCGACCGCCACCGCGATCAGCGTCAACGCCGTGCCGATCACGGTGACCGCGGACAGCTGCTCACCTGCGGCGGGGGCCACGAGGTCGACGGCGAGCGCGCCGACGAGCTGGCCGGCCACCTGGCACAGCCCGACCAGCAGCACACCGAGCCGGCGCACCGCCAGCACGGCCGAGCCGATGGTGACGATGCCGAGCACGCCGCCCGCGTAGAACCAGGGCTCGGCGGGTGCGGCGGACGGCAGGCCGCGTGCCGCCACGTCCACCGCGCACACGACGAGCAGCACCGCCGTCCCGGTGCCGAAGTTGACCATGGTGGTCACCCGGGTGCTGTTCGCGGCCTCCCTGACCAGCCCGTTCACCGCCTGCTGCCAGCCGAGGCCGAGGCCTGCCAGCGCGGGCAGCAGCGCGAGCCACAGGTCGGCCGGGTCGCCGACCTCGTCCGACACGGCCACCGCGACCGCCACCACGGCGAGCGCCGCGCCGGTCACGCGGGGCCGGGTCAGCGGCACGCGGCCGGCCGGTCCGACGCCCACGCGGTCGACCGCCAGGCTGCTCACGGTCTGCGCGGCGACGACCGCCACGGTGAACACGGCCACGCCCAGCGTCGCGACCGTCAGGCCCTGCGTGGACACGAAGAACGCCCCGCACGCCCCGCCGACGCACTGCCACCAGCGGATCCGGCCGTCGCGCAGGGCCGCCGCCAGCCTGGTCACCCCGGCGCGGCCGGCCCGTGACGTCGGCACGGCCAGCAGCAACAGCACCAGCCCGCCGCCGAACGACACGAGCGCGGCCAGGAAACCATCGCCGAAGACGAGTCCGAGTTCGCCGTTCAACCGGCCCTGGACGGCCAGGAACACCCCGCCGACGAACGCGAGGAACGCGCCGGCGAACCGGGCGCGGTCACCCAACCGACACGGCCCCGCGGTCGCGCACCCGGCTCGCCAGGAGCGCCCCGAACAGCGCCAGCGCGGCACTCGCACCCGCCGCCGCGGCGGGGCCGACGTGGTCGAGCAGCGTCCCGGCCAGGGGGAGCGACAACGCCGAGCCCGCCGTGGTGAACGTGCCCATCCAGCCGAACGCCTCGGCCTTCCGGTCGTCCGGGGCGAGTCCGTTGACCCGCTGGTTGTTGGCCGCGATGGCGGGTGCGATGGCCATCCCCCCCACTCCGAGCACGAGTCCGATCAGCCACACCGACGACGGGTCCAGCACCGGCGGCAGGACGAGCACCAGCGGTGCCACGCCCAACGCCATCAACAGCATCCGCCGGGCGAACCGGACCCGCCCGGTGAGCCCGCCCGCGATCAGGCCGCCGACGACGGACCCGATGCCCCACACCGCCGTCAGCACTCCCGCCACCGCGGGCCTGCCCAGGTCGCGGGCCCAGGCGATGATCACCATGTCGATCGACACCAGGGACGCGACCAGGAACATCGCGGTCACCAGCGCGAGCGCCAGCGAACCGTCGGCCAGCAGCGTCCGGCCACCCGCCGGTCTCTCCCTCGCCACCGGTTCGTCCAGGCCCGCCCGGCGCAGCGCCCCGGCGAACCCGAGCGCCCCGAACACCGCCAGCACGCCGCACAACCACAGCGCGACCTGCGCGTTCCACACCGCCACCACGGTCGCGGCCAGCGCCGGTCCGACGACGTACATGACCTCCTGCATCGACGCCTCGACGGTGAACACGGCCGACTGCGCCGCCCCCTTCGCGAGGCGCGGGAAGCTCGCCCGGCTCATCGCCGTCACCGGCGGCGTGCTCGACCCGGTCAGGAAGCCGACGACCACCGCCACCGGCCACGCGCCGCCGGGCAGCACCGCGGGCAGCAGCCCCAGCGCCGCGATGCCCGTGCCGTAGCCCAGTGCCGTGACCAGCAACAGCCGTCCGGCCGGACTGCGGTCGGCGGCCCGTCCGCGCACCGGGCCCGCCACGCCCATGCCCAACGTCAACGCGCCGCCGACCACGCCGGCCACCGCGTAGGACCCGGTCCACCCGGCCATCAGGAACGACACCGCCAGCGGTGTCGCGGGCAGGTGCGTGCGGCCCAGCATCGACCACAGCAGCAGCCACGGCAGGTGGGGGACGCCGGCGAGTTCTCGGTAGGGGCGCAGCACGGTGACACTCTGCCCGCCGGCACCGACAGCGGGATGCCGAACATCCACGGGAACCCGCGGCCCTCGGTTAGCGTCAGCACCTCTGCACGCCGCTCACGAGGGGACAGCTGTGACCGATCCGACCGGACGACGGGCCGAGCTGGAGGCGCGGAACGCGGCCATGCGCGAGCAGGTCGACTCCCTCCTGGCCGAATTGAACAAGAAGACGGCCGAACTGCGCGAGACCCAGGCCAAGGCGATGGCGATCACGGCCAGCGCGGTCTCGAAGGACGGCTCGGTGCGCGCCACCGTCGACTCCGCGGGCGCGTTGACGTCCCTGGAGTTCTCCGCGAGCGCCTTCGAGCGAACCACCCCCGACAAGCTGGCACGCCTGACCACCGAGACCGTGCAGCAGGCCGTCGCCAAGGCGCGGACCGAGCTGAACGAGGTGCTCGCCCCCGCCCAGCAGGGCGCGAGCGTCGACCTGTCGGAGATGCTGCCCGGCGTGCCGTCGCTGTCCGACCTCATCCCGAAGCCGCCCGTCGTGCCGCAGGCGTCGACGCCGCCCAGGCGTCCCGCGCCCCGGGACGACGACGAGGGTGGCAGCTTCATGGACAGGAGTGGCTGGTGACCGGTTTCGACGTCAGTGTGTCCGGCCTGCGCCGCGGTGCGGCGCAGTTCGGTGCGGCGGGTGATTCGCTCGACGGCGTGCTCCAGGCGTTGAACTCCGCCTTGCAGGCCGAGGGGCAGTGCTGGGGCGGTGACGAGTCGGGGCAGGCCTTCGCGAAGGAGTACGTGCCCAACTCGCAGGCGACGCTGGAGGCGTTCGGGAGCCTCGCGCAGGCCCTCGACGACATCCGTACCGGCGTGGAGCAGACCGCCGACGCGTACGAGGGTTCGGACCAGGGCAACGCGACCGGGATCTCCCGGACTTACTGAGGGGCACTGCGGTGGGCATCGAGATCCCGAGCGAGGTCACCTGGCTCTTCCCGATCGTGGTCGGGCAGAGCTGGCCGGAAGGTGACGAGACGGCGCTGCGGCGCATGGCCGACGCCTACCGCACTGCCGCGCAGGGCGTGAAGTCCGTCATCGACGAGGGCAACGGCGCCGCGTCCAGCGTGTACGCCAGCCAGACCGGTGACGCGGTCAAGGCGTTCGAGGAGTACTGGAAGAAGTTCTCCGAGGGCGACGACTCGTACCTGCCGAAGCTCCAGAAGATCTGCGAGCAGCTGGCCGAGAGCTGCGACAACACCGCGTTGGAGGTGGAGTACACCAAGCTGTCGATCATCGCGTCGCTGATCGCGCTGGCGATCGAGATCGCCGCGCTGATCGCCGCGGCGTTCGGCACGTTCGGCGCGTCCACCGCGGGCATCCCGATCGCGCAGCAGGCGACGCGGCTGATCGTGCAGTTCACGTTCCGGCAGCTGATCATCGCGATCCTCAGGGAGGTCGCGATCTCGGTCGGCATCGACGCGGCCATCCAGGCCGTGCAGGTGGCGCGCGGCGACCGGGAGTCGTGGGACTGGGGCAAGACCACCGAGGCCGCCGTGTCCGGTGCGGTGTCCGGCCTGGTCGGCGGTGTGTCGGGTGGTCTCAAGTTCGAGGGTGGCGGGCTGGCCGGGCAGGTGGCCGTCGGCGCCACCCGCGGTGCGGTGGAGGGCGCCGCGTCGACCGTCGGCACGGCGGCCGCGCTGGGGCAGGACATCTCGGCGCGCGACGTGCTCATGGGTGCGTCGGCGGGCGCCGTGTCCGGTGGGATCGGCGGGGCGAAGGACGGCATCACCGTCGAGGCGCCGCGCGTCACGCCCGGTGGACCCGACGGTGGACCGCCGGCCGGTGGTCCCGTCCCGCCGCCGCCGACCGTGGGCGGACCGCCCGCCGGTGGCGGCGCGCCCGCGGGCGGGCCGTCCGGCGGGACGGGTGGTGCGCCGGGCGGGCCGTCGGTGAGCCCTGACGGGCTGAACCGGATGCCGGGGGGCGCGACGTCCACGTCGTCCGTGGCCGCGCCGCCCGCGCCGGGGCCGTCGGTGGCCGCACCGCCGTCGGTGGGCGACTCGTCGCACGGTGGCGGGGCGTCGTCGAGTGGTGGCGCGCCGTCGTCGTTCGGTGGTGCGCCGGCCGGGCAGGGTGCAGGGCGGGCGTCGTTGCCCACCGCGCCCGGTGCCGGTGGGGGCGGGTCGTCGATCGGCAGCAGGTTGGGCACGTCCGGTGCGGCGCCGTCGGTGGCCGCGCCGGTCGGCGGGCCGGTGTCCGGTGGGACTTCGCCCGGTGGGACTTCGCCCGGTGGTTCGACGCCCGGCGGTCCGGTGGCCGGTGGTGGTGCGGCGCCTGGTGGCGCCGGGTCGTCGTCCGGTGGATCGGCCGCGCGGATGCCCGGTGGTGCGTCGGTGACCGGTGGGGCGGCTTTCACGCCCGGGTCTTCGGGGGGTGCGCCGGTCGGTGGTGCTGCGCCCGGTGGGGCGACTGCCGGCGGACCCGCTGCCGGTGGTCCTGCCGCCGGGGGATCGGCTCAGGGTGGTTCGCCCGGGCTCCGGCCCGGTGCAGGTGTGACCGGTGGTGGGATGCCCGGTGGTGGGATGCCTGGCGGAGCAGTGCCCGGTGGGGTCATGCCGGGTAGTGGCTCGCCGAGTGGTGCCTCGCCCGGTGGTTCGTTCGGTGGGACGACTCCCGGTGGTGCTGTGCCGGGTGGGACTCCGGCCGGGGGGAGCGCGCCCGGCGGTCCTGCTGCCGGGGGAGTGACCCCTGGTGCGCTTGCCGGTGGCGGGCCCGCTGGTGGCGGCGTGCCCGGCGGCGTGACTCCCGGTGGGCCTGCCGCGCCCGGCGGGTCGCTGCCGGGCGGTGGCACGTCTGGTGGTCCCGTGCCCAGTGGTGGCGCTGTTCCCGGCGGGGTGCCCGCTGGTGGAGTGCCTGCCGGTGGGATGCCCGCCGGTGGGCCGGTGGCTACCGGCGGGCCGGTGCCCGGTGCTCCTGCCGCGCCTGTCGCACCCGGTGGAGGAGCGGCTCCCGCGGGGAGCGGGTTGCCCCCGACGGGTGGTCCTGCGCCTGTGGGAGGTGCGCCCGGTGGAGGTGCGCCCAGTGGAGGTGCGCCCGGTGGAGGTGCGCCCGCTGGAGGTGTCCCCGCTGGTGGGCCCGCTCCCATGGCGGGTGGCGCCGGTGGGTTCGCGCCGCCTCCCGCCGGAGCTCCCGGTGGCGGTGGCGGCGGTGGGCGTGGACCTTCCGCGCACTCCGGTGGCGAGTTCTTCACCGACGGCGGAACCGGTGGTCAGGACGTTCGCGGGACCGATGCGGTCAGTGCGAGTTCGGTGACCGGCATGCCGGTTCAGCCCGTCCAGAACGCCGGGCCGGTGGCGCTGCCCGAGCAGCGCGGGAGTGCGCCCGCGCAGCAGCCGCCGACGAACCCGACGGGCGGGTTCGGGCCCCAGCCCGGTTCGTTCGGGCCCCAGCCCGGTGGTTACCAGCCTCAGCCCGGTGGTTTCGGGCCGGCCGGTCAGCAGCCCGGTGGTCCGGTCGCCCCTCGGGCGGACGGGGCCGCTCCCGCTGTTCCCCGGACCGATGGACCGGCCCCCGCTTCGCGCGGCACGGACTCGGCTCCCGCTCGACCCGACCTCGCTCCGGCTGCTCGGGGAACCGACGCGGGTCGGCCCGACACGGCCCGGCCCGATGCAGGTCGGCCCGAGACCGCGCCGATTCCGCGGGGTGCCGATCAGCCCGTCGGAACCCCGGCTCCGGACCCGGCCGCCGGCGGTCCCGCGTCGGGCGACAACCCCACGCCGGGCACGGACGGCACCGGCAACACGACGGGCGACACCGCCGGCGACACGACCGGCGCGCCCGGTGACGAGCACTCGCCCGCCGCCGCGCACGAGTGGCCCGCCGACACCGGCACCAGCACCGGTGCGGACCCGGGTACCGACCCCGCCACCGACCCGTTCCCCCGGAAGAACGTCTGGAACCAGCCGGCCGGCGTCGTGGAGGGCTTCTCGCACGACGGCCCCTACTACTCGGTGCACGAGTCCACCGGTCCCACGGACCAGTCGGTCGGCACGTACGACCAGCGCGCCGCCGCGATCGTGGAACCCGGCTACCAGCCCTACGGCCCTTACGGCAGCTACGAGCCGTTCCGCGCCGCCCACTCCACCCCCGACGGCGGCATCGCCTGGCCGCCCAACCAGGGCGCGGGCGGCCCCCGGGTGGTCGTCGAACTGCCCGCCGGCACCGTCCTCGACCGGTTCGGCAGCCCCGGCGGCGACTTCCTGTCGCCGTTGAGCCCGGACGGGCAGGCGTACGGGTTCGGCGAGCGCGCGATCATGCCGGACAGCCTCGGCAAGGGCTACCACGTCTACGTCCTCGACGCGCCGCTCACCGTCGAGCTGGCACCGGTCGCGCCGGCGTTCGACCAGGCGGGGGGCGCGCGGCAGCTCCAGCCCGTCCTGAACGCGGACCTCGCCGACCCGGCCACCGGCCGGATGAGCGTGCAGCGCCTGATCGACCTCGGCGTGCTGCACGAGGTGGACGTGCCGCCCGCCGACGGTCGGGTGCTGCCGCCGGACTTCGGCACGTTCGACGAGAACGGCAACGTCTCCAGGCCCGACACCGTCACCGTCGACGAGGCCCGCAACGGCGCGTTCGACGACCACGCGCCCGCGAACCAGGCCGCCGACCTCGCGCCGAACCCGGACCTCGGGCCGGTCGCGCACAACGGGCCGATCCCGCTGGGCGAGGTCTCCCAGCGCGTCGACCAGGCGATCCGCAACAGCCAGGTCACCGACGCGGGCGTCGCCCTGCACACCGAGGACCGGCTCCGCGACCTGTCGAGCCGCATCCCGGCCAACGGCGACCACGTCGTCCTCGACGTCCACACCGACGGCGACGGCGTCCGCATCGGCGACACGCGCTACACGCGCGCAGAGCTGGTCGAGCTGGTCGGCAACCACCCGGCCCTCGCCGGTCGGCCGATCGTGCTCGTCGGCTGCGACGCGGGCGTCGGCGGCGCCGACAGCCTGGCCGCGCACGTCGCGCGGGAGACCGGTCAGCGGGTGGTCGCGCCGGACAACCTCGCCTGGTCCGACCAGCACGGCAACGTCTACTCCAGCTCGCCGAACGAGGCCGGCACCGGGCCGAGGATCCCGCCGGACGGCGGCTGGCACGCGTTCGACCCGGACGGCACGCACGGCCCGGTCGGCGAGCGCGGCATGCCGCCCGGTCACCAGCCGACCGGCGACCTGGCGAACGACGACCAGGCGCACCGCGGCCGCCAGGACATCGAGCCGCAGGTCCAGGAGCCGTGGTCGGCCCCGGAGACCCGGCACGAGCAGACCGTCCGGCTGGGCGACGACCAGTCGTTCTTCCAGGGCCAGGACCTGCCGCGCGACACCCGCGTCTCGATCCAGGGCGAGGACGGCACCGTCCGCACGGTCGTGCACGTCGACGCCGACGGCAACGCCTACGTGGACGCCGTCGCGCCGAACACCCGGCACGGCGACAACCCCGAGGTGCGCAACCCGATCCCGAACGCCCACTACCGGGTGGAGGTCGGGCACCGGCACGACGTGTTCGTGGCCACCGCCGACGGCACGCGCGCCGTCACGCAGGACACCATCCGGGTCGGCGACCGGACCGTGCCGATCGAGCGGACCGCGCCGATCGAGCCGATCCCGGAGCCCGCCAACGGCCGCCAGGTCATCGGCGCGGACCACCCGCTGGCGCCGAGGCCGGGCGAGGCGTTCACCGCCCGCACGGACCTGCCGGCGGACACCCGCATGGAGGTGCACGACACCGACGGCACGTACCGCGGCACGGTGCAGACCGACGCCGACGGCCGGCCGAGGTGGGTGGCGGCGCCGGACTTCCTGGCGGACGGCACCCGCAACCCCGAGGTCATGCACTCCTCGCAGGGCACGAACTACAACATCGACCGCGGCCCGCTGCACCAGGAGTACCGGACCGACGCGAACGGCCACCCGCAGGACGCCGTCGCGCGCACGGAGCCGACGACCACCCGGCAGGTGCCGGTCACCGGCCTGGGGCAGGGCGAGCCGTTCAGCAGCCCCGGCCAGGTGCACGACGCGAACACCGAGTACGTCGTCAGCGACGAGCACGGCCAGCACCGCGGCCGGTTCCTCACCGACGAGTCCGGGCACGTGGTGTTCGAGGACACGCACTCGGGCCAGCGCAGCCGGGTGAACAACGAGATCGCCCAGGCCCCGGCGTCCGCGCAGGTCACGTCGGACGGCTTCTACGGCCTCGGCCGGGCGGAGCAGCCGACGCGGACGTGGCCGACGCCCGCCAACGGCGAGGTGCACCTCGCGGTGGAGCGCGTCAAGGTCGACGGCAAGTGGGAGTACTCGGTCAGGGTGGTCAGCGGCGACACCGGCGGGTGGACGCCGGAGCAGCGCGACGCCGTGCTCCAGCCGTACGACAACAGGAACCCGTTCTCGTCCCGGGCAGACCTGCCGCCGGGCACCCGGTTCGTGCTGGACGACAACAGGGGGCAGGGCTACGGCACGTTCCAGACGGGTGACGACGGCGCCACGTCGCACATCCACACGTTCCGGCCGTTCAGCGCGGACCTGAACAACCCGCTGCCGAACGCGGTGCTGGTCGCGGACGGCGACTCGTGGCGCGGTCGCACGAACGGCGACGGCGAGACGGTGGCCACCACCGGTCGGCCCGACCTGTCCTCGGGCGGCGCGATCCGCCGGGACGGCGCGGCCCAACTCGACGTCGGCACGCACGGCGAGGTCGACTCGAACGGGCGAAAGCTGTCCGACGGCGGCCACCACCAGGGCAACGAGACCGGCGGTCCCGGCGAGGCGGCGAACCAGTCGAGCCAGCAGCGCGACCAGAACCAGGGCAACGAGCGGCCGGCGTTCGTCACCGAGGAGACCTGGCACCGGATGGAGCGGGACCGCGCGGCGTTCATGAGGGCCGGCGGTACGGTCGAGATCATCGACACGTTCGCCCTGCGCGACCCGCTGCAGCGCCACCCGCACACGTACCAGACCCGCTGGCGCGTGACGCTCGACGACGGCACGACCGAGATCTACGTCAGGAGCTACCCGAATGAGCACAACGCAGCCCTCTGGCCGGCCGACTTCTGAGCAGCGCCACGACGAGCTGCTCCAGCACATCGGCGGCATGCTGCTGGACGCCGCTCCGGAGGGCTTCCGCCGGATCGACGTGCTGGTGCGCATGACGGTCGCCGTGCAGGACGTGGCGCTCAAGGTCTACCTGCCGGACGGGAGCACGCCCGACGTGGTCCCGCCGGACGGCCTGAACGCCGCGTTCCAGGAGATGCGGCAGGTGATGTACCGGCAGGGCCGGGGCACCTGGTTCTCGGCGCGCTGCGTGGTGAACGCGCCGGTCCGCATCGACATCACGTACAACTTCGACCACGACCCGCGGTTCGACCCGCCGGTGCCGGCCGCCGACTTCGCCCGTGACCTCCACGTCTTCCCCCGCGACGACGCCTACGTCCCGGACTGGCTGCGCGCCAGGCTCGTCGAGGCCGGCGCGAGCACCGAGGAGCAGAACGCATGACCGCCCCGCAGTTGGACGTCGAGGACCAGAACGCCATCCTGGGTTCGGTCACCACGCTGCTGGTGCAGCGCCTGCCGGGTGACTGGGAGCAGCTCTGGGTCGACCTCCGGATGATCGGCTCCCACCTGGAGGCCGAGGTGTCCGGGCTGACCATGTACGGCTCGTCGTTCGAGTGGGAGCTGCCGCCGGAGGCGCTGCCGTTCTTCGTGCAGCTGCGGCACGGCATGGCCGTGCCGGGCCGGGGCACGTGGTTCTCGATGAAGTTCCACCTCGTGCACCCGGACACGTACTCGGCGACGTTCGACCGGGAGAACGAGCCGGACTGGAAGCAGGCGCCCGAGCCCCGGCACCACGTCGAGGAGCTGGAGCTGTACCCGCGCGACGACGACGCGGTCCCGGCGTGGCTGCGGGAGCGCGCGGGCCTCACCACCGCGACCCCCGGGCCGGCGCCCGGTCACGCCGTCCACGAGGCCCCGGTGTTCGACGGCCTCGCCGCCGACGGCGCCCCCGTGCACCACCGGCCCGCCGTGCACCCGCAGGAGCGGGACGCGGTGCTCGCCTACCTGGAGGGCGCGCCGGTCGTGCTGGCCGCCCGCTCCTACGGGCAGGACGCGCTCGACCCGGGCGCGGAGCCGTCCGTGCCGCTGTCCTTCCACACCGACGGCACGTGGGTGTGGCCGGGCGGGGTGGCCCACTACCTGCGCGCGCACCACGTGCCGCCGGTGCCGCAGCTCGTCCAGCACATCCGCGACAACGGCTACGCCGTGCCTGCCGTGACCCCGGAGCAGGAGGACGCGGCGGCCGCGGTCGCCACCGGGCGGGCCGACGGCGCGCCCCTGCCGGAGTACCACGAGCGGGTGATCACGGACGCCGAGCGGCGCGTGCTGGAGCACCTCAAGGAGCGGCTCGACCACTACGGGGTCGCCGAGACCGAGTACGGCATCGTCGAACCGAGGCTCGACGCGCTCGTCCTCGAACCCGCACCCGGCCCGTCCGGGTGGCAGGTGCAGTTCTGGGACGGCAGCCGCGGCCCGCACGGCCGGCCGCGGGTCCACGAGCACGCCGTCGACGCGGCGAAGGTGCTGCTCGCCGAGCTGCTGTGGCGGTCGGACCTCGACCAGGCGCGGGGCGCGGGGCGCACGCCGGTCGTGCAGCCGGTGCCGGACATCCAGCCGCTGCCCGACGAGCCGCCGCTGTCGCTGTTCCGCGACCGCGAACCCGTCGTGCTGCCGCCCGGCACCGAACTTGATCGGTTCGGAGCCGAGACGGGCAACCTCGTGTACGCGGCCGGGACGATGTTCGGCAACCGCTCGCTGCCACCGGATTGGCTGAACCGTCGTTACCACGTGTACCGGGTGCAGAAGCCGGTGCCCGCGCTCCACGGCATCGCGGTGCCGTGGTTCGGCCAGGTCGGCGGCGGCACGGGGTACTTCCTGGCCTCGTCGGTCCGCGACCTGCTGGCCGACGGGAGCCTGGTGGAGGTGCCGGAAGCGACGACGCAGCCACCGCCACCGAAGGTCCAGGGGTGATCGCTGGGCGTCATTAGTCCGATCGGCCCAGCGGGGTCCCGTGCGGGCACGGGGAGTCGCGGGGGAAGATGGTCCACGTGTCCGAGCTGAAGCCGCTGAACCCGACCGAGCAGGATGCGCTGGTCAAGCAGATCGGCCTCACGCTGATGCGCGCCGCTCCCGAGGAGTGGCGCCACGTGACGGCCGAGTACCGCGCGACCGGTCGGTACTTCGAGCTGGCCGCCGAGGTGCGGTCGGTCGACGGCGCCGTGCGCGCGTGGTCCCCGCCCCCGGACGTGGCGCAGCTGTTCTCGCGGCTGCGCGCGGGCATGTACCGGGAGGGCCGGGGCAGCTGGTCCAACGCCCGGTACCAGCTCGACCACCCGTCGAGCTACAACCTGGACTTCGACCGCGCCGAGCCGTCCTGGCAGACGCCCCCGCCGCCGCAGGCGTACCTCGACGAGATGCGGTTCTTCCCGCGCACGGACGACAACGTGCCGGACTGGCTGCGCCGCAAGCTCCAGCCCGCCCCCGCCCCGGTCCCCCCGGCCGGGCGCGAGGCCGGGTCCGCGCCGCGCGCGTTCCGCACGGCCCGCGTGTTCGACGGCGCGGGTCCCGGCGGCCGCCCCTCGGTGAACCGCCCGCCGGTCCCCGAGGCCGACCGCGACCTGCTGCTGAGCTACCTCGACCGCGCACCGGTCGCCGTGGTCGGCCGCGGGTTCGACGCGGACGTGCTCAACCCGGACGCGCCGCAGGTCGTGCCGGTGGCGTTCCAGACCGACGGCCAGTGGATCTGGCCCGCCGCCGTCGGCTACTACCTGCGCGCCTACGGCGTGCCGCCGGAGCCGGAGCTGGTGGAGCGGGCCGCGCAGCAGGACTTCGTGCTGCCCGAGGTGTCCGAGGAAGCGCGGGTCGCCGCCGCCGCGAACCTGGGCGCGCCCGCCGCGCCGCAGGGCACCAAGCTGCCGGTGGCCGAGCCGCCGGAGGCCCCGCCCGAGCCGGTGGAGGTGGGCGCGACGGTCGTCGCCCCGCTGCCCGAGCCGCCGTCCGACGACCCGCAGCGGGTCCGCCCGGACGTCGAGCAGACCGCGAACCTCGCCGACCTCAAGCCCGAGGTCGTCGAGTACGCCCAGGAGGGCCCGCCCTACCGGGTGCGGTTCGAGGAGGACGGTCCGGTCATCGACGACCGGTACCGGCGCGAGTCCTACGTGGACGGCATGGACCTGTTCGCGCCGGTGCCCGCGTACGACCGGGACGAGCGGGACGACCACGAGGCGCGGGACGACCGCCCCGAGCGGGTCGAGCCGGGGCCGGGCGACACCCAGGCGTGGAACCCGTTCTCCGACGACGACCCCGAACAGGTGGCGGCCGAGGAGACCGCCGAGGTGGGGGTCGCCGCCGACGAGGCCGACCGCCCGGCCGAAGCGGACACCGGGCACGCGCCCGACGAGGTGACCGCCGAGTTCGAGGTCGGCCAGGAGCACCTCTACACCCCGGCCGCGCACGACGACGCCCGCTTCGACGGGCGGGAGGACACCCGCTTCGACGAGCACGACGGGCACGAGGACCCGCACGTCGAACCGCACGACGACCGCGACCGCCACGACGACCGCGACCGCCACGGGGACGCGGCCTTCGAGCAGCACGCCGAGCCGCCGTTCGCCGAGCAGCAGCCGTTCGCCGAGCAGTCGTTCACCGGGCATCGCGAGCACGACGGGCACGACGACCACCGCGAGCACGAGGACCGCGAGGAGCGCGTCGAGTCCCGGTTCGAGGAGCAGGACGAGCGCCACGACCACGAGCACCACGACCACGAGCACCACGACGAGCACGACCACGACGAGCCCCGCCGGACCGAGGACCGGGACGAGGCGCCCGCCCCGTTCGCCGAGCAGGTGCCGCCCCCGTTCGCGGACCAGGCGCCGCCCCGGTTCACCGAGGCCGCGCAGCCGTTCCGGGACCCGACGCCGAGCGCGCCGCAGCCCGTCCAGGTCACGCCCCCGCCGCCGGCGGAACCGCGCCAGGTCACCCCGGAGGAGGAGCGGGAGCTGGCCGGCACCCGCCGCGCCCTGGACGAGCTGGACGTGCCGCCCGCCGCCTACCGGTTCGGCGAACCCGTCGACCGCACGTGGCTGCTGCGCGTCGACGGCCGGGACTGGGAGGTGTCGTGGTTCGACCGCGGCCCGACCAACCCGGTCCGCTTCGACCGCGTCGAGGACGCCACCGCCTACCTGATCGGCAAGCTCGTCCTGGCGCACCGCCGCGCGCCGCGCCCGGTCCCGCCGCCGCTGCTCCCGCCGCCCCCGCCGCCGCAGCGGCCCCGCCCGCCGGTGGCCAACGGGTTCGCCGGCGAGCCGCCACGCCGTCCCGCGCCGCCGCAGCGCCCGCCGGTCGAACCCCAGCAGCCCCAGCAGCCAGCCCAGCAGGGCGAGGGCAAGCCCGTCCGCACGTGGCCGATCAAGCCGATGAACGGCGAACCGCCGCTCACGCTGTTCCGCCACAAGAAGATGATCGAGCTGCCCCCGGGCCTGGAGGTCGACCGCTTCGGCGACGGCTCGGGCAACCTGGTCTACGCCGCGGGCACGCCGTTCGCCGAGCGGTCGCTGGTGCCGTCGTGGATCAACCGCCCGTACAAGGTGTACCGGCTGCGCCGCCCGGTCGAGGCGCTGACGGGCATCGCCGTGCCGTGGTTCGAGCAGCCCGGCGGCGGCACGGCGTACCTGATGCCCAAGACCATCGACGAGATGCTCGCCGACGGCGTCCTGGTCGAGGTCGCCAACCAGGAAGCGCCGACGCACTAGTCACGGGTCGGTCGACGGTCACGGGTCAGTCGACGCGCAGCCCGTGCGCCCCGGCGAACGCCACCGCGGTGCCCAGGTCCACCCGGGCACCGCGCAGCGACGCCTGCGCCAGGCCGTCCGCGTCCAGCCGCGCGCCGCGCAGGTCGGCGCCGCCCAACCGGCAGCCGAGCAGGCGGGCGCCGGTGAGGTCGGCGTCGCGCAGGTCCGCCTCGCGCAGGTCGGCCTGCTCCAGGTTCGCCTCGCGCAGCCGCAGCCCGCGCAGCGACGCCTTCGGCAGCACGGCGCCGGAGAGCCCGACAAGCGTGAGATCGGTCTCCTCCACGGTGATGGGCCGCATCGAGCAGTCCATGAACACCGAGCCGAGCCACGTGCACGAGCGGAACACCGCGTCGCCGAGCACCGCGCGGGTGAACTTGCAGGAGCGGAACGCCGACGCGGTGTGCGACGACTCGCCCAGGTCGGTGCGGTCGAACACGCAGTCGGTGAACGTGCAGTTCGACGTCACCAGGCCCCGCATGTCGGCCTCGGTGAAGTCGCAGCGCACGAACGACCGGCCCTCCCACCGCTGCTCGTACAGGTTCGCGTCGGAGTAGTCCTCGCCGATGATGTCCACTGTCACACCTTGTCATCGTCCACCAGTTGGTAACCTCCGACCTGCCGGGCAACCCCGTCCGGCACGCGGTCCCGGTGTAGAGACCGCCGCTGACAGGTCGTCAGCCTGCCTGGTGGTGTCGTGCCCGAGGACGTGGAGCCACAACATTCGGGAAGGCACATGACCCGCACGCCAGTGAACGTCACCGTCACCGGTGCGGCCGGCCAGATCGGCTACGCACTGCTGTTCCGCATCGCCTCCGGCCACCTGCTGGGCGCGGACGTCCCGGTGCGCCTGCGCCTGCTGGAGATCCCGCAGGCCGTGAAGGCCGCCGAGGGCACCGCGATGGAGCTGGACGACTGCGCGTTCCCGCTGCTGTCCGGCATCGACATCACCGACGACGCCAAGACCGCCTTCGACGGCGTGAACGTGGCGCTGCTGGTGGGCGCCCGCCCGCGCACGAAGGGCATGGAGCGCGGCGACCTGCTGGAGGCCAACGGCGGCATCTTCAAGCCGCAGGGCGAGGCGATCAACGCGGGCGCGGCGGACGACGTGCGCGTGCTGGTGGTCGGCAACCCGGCCAACACCAACGCCCTGATCGCGCAGCGGCACGCGCCGGACGTCCCGGCCGAGCGCTTCACCGCGATGACCCGCCTGGACCACAACCGGGCGCTGGCGCAGCTGGCGAAGAAGCTGAACGTGTCGGTCACCGACATCAAGAAGCTGACCATCTGGGGCAACCACTCGGCCACCCAGTACCCCGACCTGTTCCGGGCCGAGGTCAACGGCCAGGTCGCGGCCGAGGCCGTGAACGACCAGGCGTGGCTGGAGAACGAGTTCATCCCGACCGTCGCCAAGCGCGGCGCGGCGATCATCGAGGCGCGCGGCCTGTCGTCGGCGGCGTCGGCGGCCAACGCGGCCATCGACCACGTGCACGACTGGGTCAACGGCACCGCCGAGGGCGACTGGGTGTCGATGGCCGTGCCGTCGGACGGCTCCTACGGCGTGCCGGAGGGCCTGATCTCGTCGTTCCCGGTGACGGTGGCCGACGGGAAGTACTCGATCGTGCAGGGCCTGGAGATCGACGACTTCTCCCGCGCCCGCATCGACGCCTCCGTGGCCGAGCTGGTCGAGGAGCGCGACGCGGTGCGGGCCCTCGGCCTGATCTGAGCCCCACGCGTGCGGAGCGCCCCCTCGTCGGATCGTTCGGCGAGGGGGCGCTCCGCGTCCTGTGCGAGGCTGGACGCGTGACGAAGAACCCGTGGCCCGTGCCCGTGCCCCAGCTGCCCGACTCCGTCCACCCCGTGCTCGCCGCGACCGTCCGGGCCGCCGCGGACGCCTACGGCCGGGCCCGCCGCGACTTCACCCGGGCCGAGCTGCGCGAGGAGGTGGCCGACGGCGCGGACGGCACGCCGACCATGCGGGTGGACGCCCTCGTGGAGGGCGCGATCGCGGAGGCGGCGGCCGCGGCGGGCGTGAACCTGCTGTCCGAAGAGGCAGGGTTCCTCGACAACGGCTCCGCCGCGACCCTCGTGGTCGATCCGGTCGACGGGTCGGCCAACGCGTCCCTCGGCGTGCCGCTGTCGTGCTTCGCGGGCGCCCTGGTGGTCGACGAGGAGCCGGTGGAGGCGTTGACGGTCTGGTTCGACACGGGCCGCGCGTGGTCGGCGCGGGCGGGGGAGCCGGCGGCGTTCCGGACCACGGGCCGCACGGCGCTCAAGGGCGCCTCGGTCTGCCTCATGCGCCCCAAGCGCGGCACCGAGGACGCGTGGATGCGGGTCGCGAACCAGGCCGACCGCATCCGCGTCCTGTGCACCTCGTGCCTGGAGACGATGCTGGTGGCGGAGGGTTCGGTCGACGCGTTCGCCGACCCCGGCTCGGACACCCACCGGTTGATGGACCTCATCGCCGCCCTGGTCACGCTGCCCGCCGCCGGCGGGGTGCTGCTCGACCTGCACGGCCGGCCGCTCACGTTCGGCCCCGACCTGTCCCGCCGGTGGTCGGGCGTCGCCGCCGCGACGCCCGCCCTCGCCGACGAGCTGATCGCCACGATCCTCGGCTGACGCCCCGCCGGGTTGCCGTTCTGCTCACGCCGCCGTGACGGCGACGGCGCGGGGCGGTGCGGGCCGACCGGGCGCGTGCTCCCGGGGAGGCGCGTCGAGGGCGACGTGCCCCGCCGTGCCGCCCGCCGGCGGGGTCCGGACCGCCGGTGCCCCACCCGGCGCCGCGCTACCGCGCCGGGGCCGAGTCCTTGAGCCTGGGGGATTCCGGGGTCCGGGGTTTCACCAGGCTCGTCGGGCCGGGGTAGACCAGCCCTTCGTGGCCGTCGGGGAAGCGGACCAGGTACGGGGGCGCACCTTCCGAGCCGCGCACCTCCAGGATCTCGCCGATGTTCTCGTCGAGGCCCACGGAGCGGCTGTGGACGTGCAGCCGGTCGCCTACTGTCGCGTGCATCTGCAACACCTCCGGTGCGTCACAGCGTAGGACTGTTCCGGAGGTACCGACAGGGTGGCTTATCCGCTCAACCGGCCAAGTTCAGCCGAACGTGGGACACCCGCCGGTGTCAGCCGCAGGCGCTCGACAGCGCGGCCACCTGGTCCAGCTTCTGCTGCGACCACTCCGCGATGCCCGACGGGTTCAGGTCCTCCAGCGTCACCTGGCTCATCGTGGTGGAGACGCCGGTGATGGCGTCCTTGAGCGTGGTGTCGCCGGTCTTCGCGGCCAGCTCCTCCAGCTCCTTGGCCTTCTGCTGGGTCTCCTCCACGGCCTTCTGCGGGTCGGTCGCGTCCGGCGTGAAGCCCGCGATCCGGAGCGCGTCGATGCACAGCTGCGCCTTGTCCGCGGCCTGGCCGACCTGGTTGGCGGTGTTCTGCGCCTCCTGCACGGCCTCGCAGCCGGTCGCGGCGCCGACGAGCCCCAGGGCCAGCAGGATGGTGGCGACCGGACGACCTGCGCGCATGGAGTGCTCCCTGATTGCCGTGGGGAACGACCGGCTGACCGGCCGTGACCGTTTCGTCCGACTCTACCGACGCGCGTAGAGGCGACGCACCACATCGTCGATTTCCGGCTCCTCGACCACCAGGTCGTGCACCTCAGCCCGCGCCGCGACCGCCGCGATGAGCCGGGCGGCCGTGGTGTCGGCGCGGCGGAACACCAGCCGGTGGCGCAGGCCGTTCAGCTCGGCGGTGGCGGAGGCGACGCCCGGCACGCCGGCCAGGTCGTCCACGGGCTCCTCCAGGTCCACGACGAGGACCCGTTCCGGCGCCACCTCGGCCCGCAGCGCCTCCAGCGGCCCGTCGGCGAGCACCGTGCCGCGGTCGATCACCACCAGCCGGGGGCACAGCCGCTCGATGTCGTCCAGGTCGTGCGTGGTGAGCAGCAGGGTGGTGCCGCGCCGGGTGTTCAGCTCCGCCAGGAACTCGCGCAGCCGCTCCTTGGACTCCAGGTCCAACCCGATCGTCGGCTCGTCCAGGACCAGCAGCTCGGGGCCGTGCAGCAGGGCCGCGGTGACCTCGCCGCGCATCCGCTGCCCCAGGGACAGCTGGCGCACCGGCGTGTCCAGGAACGGGCCCAGCTCCAGCAGGTCCACGCACTCCCGCAGCCGCTTCGCGTGGTCCTCGCGCGGCACCCGGTAGATGGCCCTGAGCAGGTCGAAGCTGTCCGCCAGCGGCAGGTCCCACCACAGCTGGCTGCGCTGGCCGAACACCACGCCGATGCGCCGGGCCAGCTCGCGCCGCGACCGCGACGGGTCCACGCCGGACACCCGCACGTGCCCGGAGGTGGGCACCAGGATGCCGGTCAGCATTTTGATCGTCGTCGACTTGCCCGCCCCGTTCGGGCCGACGTAGCCGACGGCCTCGCCGCGCGCCACGTCGAAGCTCACCCCCTCGACCGCGCGCACCGTGCGCTTCTCGCGCCGGAACCGGCCGGTCTTCCTCGTGACGGTGAAGTCCCGGCACAGGTCGCGAACCTCGATCATGATCCAGTCCCTCGGTAGTGCCGGACGGCGAACCGCCACACCAGGCCCGCGACGGCGGCGGTGGCGACGGCTACCAGCGGTGACACCCAGCCGAGCAGCGCCGGCCCGCCGAGCGGGTCCGGGCGGCCGAGCAGCGCCAGGCCGGGGTAGTAGGCGACGAACGAGCCGCTGCCGTACGTCACCGCGTTGGCCAGCTCCTGGCCCTCGACCAGCCAGAAGCACACCGCGTTCGCCACGACCCAGATCGAGGAGAAGATCACCGCGCCGCTCAGCGGCGCCAGGACCACCAGCAGGGCGGTGGCGGGCGACCACGCGATGTCGTTGTGGGCCAGCGCCCAGACCAGCGCGACGAGGCTCGCCACGATCCGGCCGATCTTCCGCAGGTGCAGGTCGGAGGCCATCACCTGGGCGAGCGTGCCCAGCGGTCGCATCAGCACCACGTCGAACGTGCCGGTGCGGGTGTGCGCGGGCAGCTCGTCAAGCTGGCCCGCGACCATGTCCGCGAGGCCGAACCCGACGCCCGCGATCGCGTACATCAGGACCACCTCGGTGACGGAGAACCCGCCGAGCGAGGTGACCCGGCCGAACAGGATGAGGATGACGCCCAGCTCGACCAGCTGCCCCAGCCCGGACGACACGCACTGGAGCGCGAACGACGCCCGGTAGGACGTCTGGCCGCGCAGCCGCGCGCCGACGAGCTTCGGGTAGACGCGTTCAGCCACCCTGGACCACCACCTTGCGCACCGCGCGCCGCAGCGCGAGGTGGCCGGCCGCGAGCACCAGCACGGCCCAGCCCGCCTGGTGGGCGAGGGTCGTCCACGCCGCGCCGTGCTCGAGGAACACGTCGACGGGGGACTGGAGCATCGACGGGAACGGCGTGAACGCCAGCGCGGTCCGCGCCCAGCCGGGGAAGAAGGCCAGCGGCACCGAGAGGCCGCACAGCAGCCACGTGGCCAGCGTGTACAGGCCGAGCAGACCGCGGCTGTCCAGCAGCCAGAACGCGGCGGTGTTGAGCAGGAAGCGCATCCCGAAGCTCACCGCGAGCGCGAGCAGCAGGCTGACCGCGAACAGCGGGAACGCCGCCGGCCGCGGCCAGTGGAAGGGGAAGAGGAGCGCCCCGAACAGGACCGGCGGGACGAACCGCACGAGCAGCGCGAACCCCGCGCGGCCGACGTCCTCGGCGAACAGCGCCGCCTGGAGGTGCCAGGGGCGGTAGAGGTCGACGACCACGTCGCCGGAGCGGACGCGCTCGGCGAGCGCCTTGTCGCCCCAGAGCACGACGAAGGCCATGATGCCCTGCCCGAGCCACACGTAGGTGGCGGTGGCGGCGACGTCGTACCCGGCGATCGGGCCCTGCGAGACGGCCGCGACGAGCACGGCCATCCTGAGCAGCCCGAAGACGACGTTCGTCGCCAGCCCGGCGGACATCGCCTGTCGATAGGTGGAGTACCTGCGGAAACCGGCCGGCGCGAGACGCGCGTAGGCGAGCACGTCTTCCGACCCCAGGAACGGGGGCAACCGGTTTTCCGGTGCGGGCGGAACCGGTTACGCGCCGCGCACCCACTCCTCGGCGCGGGCGCGCAGGTCGGTGTCGCGGATGTGGCCGACCACCGGTTCGAGGGCACGGGCCGCGATCCGGCGCTGCCGGTCCGGGATGCCCTGCTCGGCCATGACCTCCTCGGCCAGCGCGTCCGGGTCGGCGGCCCACGGCCCCAGGCTGCGGATGAGCCGGGCGCGCAGCGCGAACCGGTCGACCACCGCCCGGGCCCGGCGCACGCCGCTGCGCTCGCCGCCGTGCGAGGCCGCGAGGGCGACCGCCGCCCAGGCCAGCCGGTTCGCGCTCGGCCGCCCGTCGTCGTACACGCGGCCCTGCGCGGTGACGCGCACCCACTCCCAGTCGTTCGCGTCGCCCACCGTCGTCCCGTCCACGTCGTCCGCGTTGTCCATGTCGTTCACACCGGTCGTGTTGTCCGCGCCGGGCATCTCCCTGCCGCCGGGACGCCGTGACGCCCAGGTCGAGCACCCTCGCACGACAGACCCTCGGCGTGCTCCGCCAGCGCCCGCGCACAACACGATACCGATCGGAGTTCGATGGATGTCGTAGTGCGGTCGCCGGCCGACCCGGCCGCCACGCGTCGACGCACCGCCCCGCGTCGGCCTGGCGCTGCCGGTGCTCGCGCCCCGGGCCCAGTCCTACTCGGAGCCGAAGGCGCTGGTCGCCGTCTCGCCGCCCTCCGCCGGGCTCGCCAGGCAGTGGAAGTAGGCCTCGTCGCCGTCCGTGAACCCGACCGCGGTGAACTGCCAGCCGGACGTGTCCACGGTGGGGCGCGTGTTGGCCTTCATCACCTCGGCCGTGCAGACCTCGGCGATCTGCGGCTGCCTGGCCAGCTCGTCGGAGTCCAGGTCCGGGACGGGGCCGTTCAGCCAGCCGCCGGCGAACGCCTCCCAGTAGTGGTCCTCCGAGCAGTTGCCGACCCGCCGGGCCGACGCCGGCTGCCCGCCGATCGACACGATGCCGCGGTAGCAGGTGGGCTCGGCGACGCAGTACCCCGTCTCGCACTCCGCCAGCTGCGGCGGGGGCAGGCGCTTGCCCTCCGAGGGGTTCGTGGTGCCCGTCCCGCTCGCGCCGGGCGAGGTGCGGTCCGACTCCCGTGCCGCCCACCACCACGTGCCGAGCGCGACGGCCGTGGCCAGCACCGCGGCCCCGATGACCAGCGGCCACGGCTTGCGCGTGGGCTTCGGCTGGAACTGCGGGGGCCGGTAGGGCTGCGGTGGCCCGGCGGGCCGGAAGTGCGGTGGCCCCGAGTGCGGTGGCCCCGAGTGCGGTGGCCCGGAGTGCGGCGGTCCTGGGTGTGGTGGCCCCGAGTGCGCCGGCTGGGGCCCGGACTGCTGCTGGAACGGCTGCCGCGGCACCCCCGGTGGGGGCGTCACCGGCGGAGGCGTCGCCGGGACCTGCTGCGGCGTCCAGGCCGCCGGGGCGCCGGCGCCCGCCTCCAGCTCCCGGCGCAGCTGAGCCGCGCTGGGCGTCCGGTAGGCGATGTCGTGCTCCAGGGCGCGCACGAGCGCGTCGTGCAGGTCCTGCGGCACGCCCGGCACGTGCGGCACCGGTGACCGCAGCACCTCGCCCAGGTGGTCGAACGACTCGATGGGCCACGGCACGGGGCGCGGCGGCCTGCCCGCGAGCAGGTCGTACAGGGTCGCGGCCAGCGAGTACACGTCGGCCGCGGGCGTCGGGTGGGCCATCGCGAACGCCTCGGGCGGCGCGTAGCCGGGGCTCAGCGAGTCCCGGGTGACCGTGCTGGAGCCCTCGGCGTCGAGCAGGGCCGCGAGACCGAAGTCGGCGAGCTTCGCCGTGCCGTACCGGTCGAGCAGGATGTTGCCGGGCTTGATGTCGCGGTGCAGCACGCCCTCCGCGTGCGCGGCGGCCAGCGCGTCCGCGAGCTGCACCCCGAGCTGCCGCACCCGGTCGGCGGGCAACGGCCCGTCCCGGCGGATCAGGTCGGCCAGCGACCCGCCCGAGCACAGCTCCATGACCAGGTAGGGCGTGCCCTGGGGGGTGAAGTTCGCGTCGTGCACGCCCACCACGTGCGGGTGACCGGACAACCGGGCCGCCGCGTGCGCCTCCCGCAGGAACCGCCGCCGGTCCCGCTCGGTCTGGAGCACCCGGTTGTCGATCTTCACCGCGACCTCGCGGTTCAGCTGGACCTGGCGGGCGCGGTACACGGTGGCGAACCCGCCCTGGCCCAACGGGGTGAGGTCGGTGAGTCCCGGCAGCTGCACGCCGGCGACTCTAACCGTTCTTCGCCGACGCCTTCGCGGCCTTCTTGAAGTCCCGGACCTCCCGCAACGACGCCGAGTCCACGACGTCCGCGACGCTGCGGCGCGACCCTTCCTCCCCGTACGCCCCGGCAGCCTCCCGCCACCCCTCGGGCGTCACGCCGAACTGCTTGCCCAGCAGGGCGAGGAAGATCTTCGCCTTCTGCTCGCCGAACCCCGGCAGCCCTTTGAGCCGGTGCAACACCTCCGCGCCGTCCGGCTCGCCACGCGCCCAGATCAGCTCGGCCTGCCCGTCGTAGTTCTCGACGAGGTGCTGCGCGAGCACCTGGAGCCGCTTGGCCATGGCGCCGGGGAACCGGTGGACGGCGGGCTTCCGGGCGACGATGGCGGCGAACTCGTCGGGGTCGGCCTCGGCGACCCGGTGCACGCTGAGGCCACCCATCCGGTCGGCCAGGTCCTTCGGTCCCCGGAACGCCTTCTCCAGGGTGATCTGCTGGTCCAGCAACATGCCGAAGAGCAGGGCCGACGGGTTGGTGGACAGCAGTTCGTCGGCGTCCGGGTCCTGGGTCAGGCACAGCTTCGGGCTCATGCGCGGAAGGATGCCACGTCGGTCACGAGGCGCTGGATGATGCTGTCGTGTCGGAAGCGACTGTGCGTGCCCTCGGGCGTTCGAGTCCACCCGGATTGACGGATGTTGGTACCGAAGTAACCCTGGGTACTTGGAGGTGGTTCATGGCCGCCCAGTCCGCTCCGGTCAAGGTTGATCAGGAGACGCACGCCCTGATCGCTCATGCCTCCACCGCGCTGCACATGTCGCAGAAGGATCTTCTCTCTGCGGCGGTTCGCGAGTACCTGCGTAGTCGTCGGGAGGAGATCAACGCCGCCCTGCGCCGCACGATGCAGATGATCGACGGCACGGAAGCCAGTCAGGTGGCCGTCCTGACGGGCATGTCCCGTGAGCGCCTCGATGAACTGGGTGGAGTTCGAGAAAGCTGGTGACCGTTCGTCCCGCCCTGAGGGTCCTGCGTGCCGAAGAGCCGGCCAACGGGTTGGTGGACAGCGACCCATCGGCGTCCGGCTCCCGAGCCGGGTGCAGCCTGGCCTCATCAGCGGAGGGGTGCACATGGTCTGTGGCCTCAAGGCGGACGGGGGCATAGTAGTCAACATCCTGACAGGGCTACGTGACCCATCTCTCACCCGTCATGGTGGCCGGCGTGTTGAGCTGGTCAAACTTGCGCCCGGTTGCCCTGTGTTCAGCATTGACGCATGTTCAGCGAAAATGAACATAGTGAGATTTTGAACGAGCGCACCCGGTTGGGCGAGCTGCGGGGGTGGCTGCGCAGGCTTGGTCTCGAGGTGGACATGAGGCCGGTCAAGCACGCCCCCGACGAAGGGGTCGATGCGGTGGCCCGCCTCAGCCGGGGGTCAGGTGCGGCCCGGAGCTACGCCGTCCTGATCAAGCGGGCCGTGCCGCCCGAACTCGCGACCGCTCTCCACCCGCACGCTTCGCCGCCCACGCTGGTCGTCGCGCGCTCGATCACGGAGCGGGCAGCGGGCCTGCTACGGAAGCGCGGCATCGATTACGTCGACGAGGCGGGCAATGCGCACATCGCCCGGGGTGACGTGCTGATCGACGTCCGGGGACGCCCCAGGGTGGCGGGGCACAGCAGCGGTCCTCATCGCGTAGGGGCAAGGCGTTCGGCCGTGCAGGCCTGCAGGTGGGGTTCGTCCTGCTCAGCTGGCCGTCGATGGCACACAAGCCGCTGCGTGAACTCGCAAGCGCCGGCGGGGTCTCGCTCGGCACGGCTCAGGCGGTGGTCGACGACCTCACCAGGGCCGGGTACCTGTACGAGGTGGCGGGCGAACGCAGGCTGGGCAGGGCGGGGGAACTGCTCAACCGATGGTCGGAGGCTTATTCGACGAGGCTCGCACCAGTGCTTTCCCTCGGCGACTTCGAGGCCTCCGACATCTCGTGGTGGCGGGATTCGGAGGACGAGTTGACGAGGCTCGACGTCCAGGTGGGAGGGGAAGCCGCTGCGAGCGTCCTCGACCCGCACCTCATTCCCTCCACTCTCACCCTCTACGCCGACGAGCGGCCGCGATCGCTGATCGGCAAGCACCGATTGGCGCGCGCCGAACAAGCGGGCAACGTCCACGTGCGACGACGGTTCTGGACGGTGGCGCGGCAGGCTTGGATCGTGCCGCCCACGCTGATCTACGCTGATCTCCTCGCCTCCGGCGACCCCCGCCAACGCGAGCACGCGGACAGGATCAGGCTCAGTGGCGATCGACTTGCGCATCTCGACCGACTGTGAGGTCCCGCGGGCCGCCAAGGTGCTGGTGCGATCGATGAGGTGGCTCGCGAAGCGGGGGTCGATTACCTGGTCGTCGGGGCCACCGCACGCTCGCTCGTCTCGTTCGACCTGCTGGGCCGGAGCCCTGCACGTCAGACGAGAGATGTCGACATCGCTGCCGAGGTCGGTTCCTGGGGTGAGTTCGACAACCTGGTCCGGAAGTCCGACCGGCACGGCAACAGCGCGCACAAGTGCATCGTCGAGGGCGTCGAAGTCGATGTGGTGCCCTACGGCGACATCGGACAAGAGGGCCGGAGGATCGTGTGGTCCGATGACCATGCGATGAACGTCCTCGGTTTCCGCGAAGCGGTCCACACCGCGCAGACGGTGCTTCTGCCGGACGGCGTCACCATCAGGATTCCGTCGATTCCGGCGCTCGCGCTCCTGAAACTCTTGGCCTGGGTGGATCGGCACTACGACGACACGCGCGACGCGCTCGACCTGGCGACGATGATCGGGTGGTACTCGTCCGGGAAGTACGTGGAGCGACTCTACGGTGAGGATCTCCACGTGCTCGAGAAGTTCGACTACGAGCCGCCACCGGCAGGAGCATGGCTCTTGGGATCGCACATACCGGCTTTGCTCGATGACGACGGCATCGCCGAGTTGCTCCGCATCCTGGACGACGACGAGTTGATGGGGCGGTTGGCGAGGGACATGGGGTCACCTCGTGCCGCACTGGTGCTCCAGGCCATGAGCCGAGGCATTCGTGATGTCGTCGATGAGGCTGGGCGGGCACCGTCCACGTGATCAGCCCGACTCAGGGCATTGTCGATATGCCTTCGTGGAGCGCACCCTGGCCATGATGGCCATCCTCACCGAACACACGACGCCGTGGAACGCCATCGCAGCGCTGCCCACGACGGGCGGTCCCGCGAATCAGGTCGTGGACTTCCGCAAGCACTACGTCGATATGACCGCGACCGGTCTGGTGATCATCGGGCATGTCGCCTACGAGATCGAGAAAAGCCCGGAACCGCAGTGGCGCGCGGCGCGGTACGTCGATCTCGCGACCAAGGTCGACTGGAACCGCAACGCCGAGATCTGGCGCAACAACGTCATCAATGGCGACAAGATCAGTACCACCCGTGCCCCAGGACGCGTGGCGGCCGCCAAGGTCATGGAGGTCGTGGGGCTGCGGACCCCGGAGCACGTCACTCCTTTGCCGCTGGTGGACGGCGCTCACTGAGCTGAGGTCATCGCACGGGACGTGGTTTGTGAAGAGTCTGTCGTCGTGGCGCTCCAGTGGGCACCACGACGACAGACGTGCGCCGTCAGGCGAACTCCGGGATCAGGTCGCCGATCAGGCGGAGGCTCGTCAGCACGTCCTCGTGCTCGATGCCGCCCACCTGGTGGAAGGTCATCAGGCGGTCGATGCCCAGGTCCGCGTAGGTGCGCATCTTCCTGCGGCACGTCTCCGGGCTCCCGACGATCAGCGAGTCCTGTTCGTTGAGCGCCTCGAAGATCTCCCGGTCGGGCACGTCGTCGCCCTCCAGGACCCGGGCGATGACCTGTTGGGCCGTGGTCGGCCCGGTGGTCGTCGCGGCTTCCGCCCGGAGGAAGTCGCCGGTCAGGCCGCCGCCGTCGGGGGCGTCCAGCAGTTCCCGCTGGTGGCGGACGGTGGCGGCGAAGGCGTCGCCGGCTTCGAAGAAGGTGAGGGCCTTGACCGTGTACCAGGCCGCCGCGGCGACGGCGCCGTTGCGGACCGCCTGCTCGTCGGTCTCGGCGCAGTGCACGAACGTGAAGAAGGCGACCTGGTCGTCGACCCGCGCCCACCGGGTCGGTGCACGCCGCGGCGGCGTCGCGGTAGAGGGCGATCATGCGCCGGACGCGTTCGGCGGACTCCCAGATGGTGGTGCCGAGGACGCCGACGCCCCGGCGTCCCGCCTCCTCGAACGACGCGGGGCTCGCGGCGGCCTGCCACAGCGGCGGTGGGGGCGTTGCAGGGGTTTCGGCACGATGGGCACGTCGCGGATCTCGAAGTCCTCGCTGGAGTGCGAGAAGCGCTCCGACGTCCACATCCGCGGGATCATCTCGAACGCCTGCTGCGTCTGCCGCCGCACGTCCGCCGGGTCGATGCCGAACAGCCGCCACTCCGGCCGGTGGAGCGGGTGAGGCCGAGTTCCACGCGCCCGCCGCTGAGGTGGTCGAGCACCGCGGCCCGCTCGGCGATCCGGATGGGGTGGTTGAAGTTGGCCGGGGCGAGGACGGCCGAGTGCCCCAGGCGGATGCGGGACGTCTGCTGGGAGATCGCGGCCAGCAGCAGCTCCGGCGCGGACGACAGGCTGAACTCCTCGGCGCCGTGGTGCTCGACCTGCCACCAGCATCCGTAGCCGAGGGAGTCGGCGAGCCTGGCCTGCTCCAGCGCCTCGGCGATCCGCGCGCCCTCGTGGCCCTCCTGCCAGGGGCGGGGGTCCTGGATCTCGTTGAAGACGTCGACCTGCATCAGGCTCCGCTCCCGGCGACGGTGGTGGGCACCGGGAACTTAGCCCGCCGCGTGCCCGGCCTGCGTGCGCCGAACGGTTGACCGGTCAGGCCGGAAGGGTGATCACCGCGCGCGCGACACCGGCACGACCTGGCGCAGGAGGAGGTCCAGGGCCTCCCGGTCCACGGTGGCCGGGTCCTCGGCCAGCCAGTCGCCCACCTGCTCGACGAACTGGGCGGGCGTCATCGGCGGCACGACGGCGTCCGACGGGTCCTCCGCCGTCACGGCGCCCGCGCGGCTCGGGTACACCACCAGGGCGCACCTGATGTCGAGCCACGGCATGAGCTTGCGGTAGACGGCCAGGCTCCTGGGGAGCCTGGTGCCCCCGCCGCGGAACGGGTGGCCGTTGCGCCACACCACGCCGTCGTCCTCGACCTCGTAGTGGCCGGGCAGCCAGGACTTCGACTCGATCAGCACGAGCCGCCGCCCGCACAGCACGGCGTGGTCGACGTCGGCGAACACCGAGCCCGGCCAGGCCAGGCCGTGGAAGACGCGCGCGCCCGGCAGGCGGGTCAGGTAGCGGCTGAGCAGGTCGGCGGTCAGGTGTTCGGCGACCCGGTCGTCCGTGGTGCCGTGGACGACCTCGCGGTCCGTCCCGCGGGCGAACGCCCGGTCCTCGCGCGCGGCCCGCAGGTAGCGCCGCACCAGGCGGAACGCCGCCGCCGCTGCCGCCGCGACGACCAGCAGCCACACGCCCAGCGCCAGCGGCGGGAAGTCGACCGCGAAGACCGGCAGCAGGAGGAAGAACCAGCCGCAGACGGCGGCCAGCGCCGGCGCGTGGCCCGGGCCGGAGGCCGGCACGTACCGGACGCGCTGGCCGACGTCGACCAGGTGCCACCACGGGACGCCGCCGAGGTCGACCGAGGGCTTCGGGGGTACGAAGTCGGGATCGTCGCCGAGGTTGCGGGGCCGGCCGGTGCGGGCGGACCGCGGTGGCCGGGTCGGCGAGGACGGCCGCGAGCCCGGTCGGGTGTGCGTCCAGCCCCGGTCGTAGTCACGCCGGCGCACGGGATCACGCAGCGTGTCATATGCCTCCTGGAGCATCCGGAACGTCCCGGAGGACCCTCCCGCGTCGGGGTGCATGACCTTCGCCAGGGAGCGGTATGCGGACTTGATCTCCGCCTCGGACGCGTCGCGACCGACCCCGAGGAGTTCGTAGTAGTCGACCCCGCGCACGCGGCAGACCTTAGCGGCACTGTCTTCGGGGGTGTGGGAATGGTTAGGGTTGTTCCCAGGAGCCTGGTAGCGCAGTGGTTGTCGCGCCCCCTGCGCGGGGGAGGACGTCGGTTCGAATCCGGCCCGGCTCGGGACCATGTAGCGCAGTGGTTGACGCGCCCTCCCCCTGGGAGGGAGGACGCCGGTTCGAGTCCGGCCTGGTCCGCTCATCCCCCGACGGTGGCGGTTCGTCCCACCAACAGGTGTACGTGCTGGTCACCGCCCCGAAGGTCGGGTTGCCGGGTCGTCACGACCGGCGCAGGCTGCGCCCATGGCGACTTGCGACGTGTGCGGCAACGACTACTGGATGACCTTCGAGGTGCGCACGGTGGGCGGCGGCGTGCACACCTTCGACAGCTTCGAGTGCGCGGCCCAGCGCCTCGCGCCGCGCTGCGAGCACTGCGGGACCCGCATCCTCGGTCACGGCGTCGAGGTCGAGGGCCGGTTCTTCTGCTGCGCCCACTGCGCGCGCAACGCCGCCGAGCTGGGCTCCGAGATCAGGGACGCGGTGGGCGCCCACCCCGGTTAGAACCGGACCGGGGTCCGGACCGGGCTAGGGCGCGTGCAGGACCAGGCGGCCGTTGACGAACGACGGCCGGAGTTCGCCGCGCGCGTCGACGCTCTTGGTGCCGTGCGGCAGGACCTCCTCGATCGCGCTGAACGCGATGATGTCCGAGACGCCGTAGCGACCGCGCAGCGTGCGCTGGCCGGGGAACCGCAGGGCCCGGCCCTCCTTCCGGTCGCGGTGGGCCAGGGCGGCCCGCAGCGCGCCGCGCGTCAGCTCCTCCGGACCCGCCAGGCGCTGGAGCCTGCCGTTGTGCACGGCGACGCCGTAACCGCGCTCGATCAGCGTCGACACGGTGTTCTCCGACGGTTCGTCGGTCAACCGGAACGACATGGCGTGCCGCTCCTCGACGAGGTGCACGCAGACGACCTGCGCGTGGAACAGCAGCGTCTCGTACAGCGAGACGGCGGTGGAGTCCGCGGTGGCCGGGTCGTCGTGACCGGCGTTCAGGCCGAGCCAGGTCGTCATCCGGCAACTCCGACAACGTTGTCGCGCGTGGGGTGGGGCACGAGTCCTCCTGGGCGCGGTCGGCGCGGTGCGGGGATTCGTGGAGACTAGTCCGATCGGGTGATGAAGTGGTAGCCACCGAATGGTCGGTATCCGAAATCCGAATGGGCGGCCCGATCGGGGGGAGCGGCCGGGGCCGAACGGGTGGCGGGCTCCGAACAGGTGGCGGGAGCCGAGGGGGTGACCGGATTCGGACGCGCGGGGGTCAGATGGGCAGGAGGTCGAAGCCGTCGAGGAACGGCAGGGCGCCCGCCTGCTGGAGGGCGGCGGCGGACAGCCAGGCGCTCGCGGCCGTCACGATCGGGCCGACGATCGCCATCTCGACCTTACCGCCCGTCTTCATCCGCATGATCTTGGGCGGGGCGACCGGGAACCACGTCTTGCCCGCGAGCGGGATCGGCCACAGGATCGGGCAGCCCTGCTCGGTGATCGCGTCGCCGAGGTAGTGGGCGACGCAGCCGATGCCCACGGCCGCCCCGCACGCCGCCGCGCTGGCGGGGGTCTGCGCCGTCCAGGCCACGCAGGCGACCGTGATGGCCGCCGAGACGCCCGTGATGAGCAGGGCGTCCTTCTGCGGGCACCAGTCGTTCATGATCCCGCGCACGGCCAGGCCCGCGAACACGAACATCAGCACGGGCAGCGCCCACTTCTGCGACTGCTGCACGACGGCCGTCGTGGCGATGGCGGCGACCAGCGCGAACACGAGGGTGTGCGTGAGCCCGCGGTGGCCGCCGTCGCGGTTGGAGTCCTTGCGGGTGCGGGTCGTGCGGTAGACGAACGAGCTGATCGTGTTGATCAGGGCCGACGCGCCCGCGCTGACCGGCCCGAACGTGCGGGAGATCGTCGACGACGGGTGGTCGAGGTCGGGCAGCAGGGCGGCGCCCGTGGCGAGCACCGCGCCGACCGCCCAGCTCTGCGGCGTGAGCTGGCCGATGGGGTGCTCCGGGGCCAGCGCGGTCACCGCCGCCCAGGCCAGCAGACCGCTCATGGCGTGGGTCGGACCCGTCGACAACGCTGCCCCCCTTGATCACTCTTCCGGGTTCGAGGTTAGCGGTCGGGCGGCCCGTGCGGCGGTATTCGGCGAACGCGTGTTCGACCGGGCACCCGATCGCGCCCCCACGGGCGGACCGGCGGCCGGGCTGGTTGTATTGGCCCGGACCACACGTGCCGCCCCGCCCGGCGGTGTGACGCCGTTCCCTTTTCGGCCCGGGGTGGACGCAAGCAACCCGACATAGCAGTACGCTTGTCTTGCTTGCATTGTCGCGAGAGGAGCGCCCTGAGTATGGGCAAGATCAAGGTTCAGGGGACCGTCGTCGAGCTCGACGGCGACGAGATGACCCGGATCATCTGGCAGTTCATCAAGGACAAGTTGATCCACCCGTACCTGGACGTCGACCTCGAGTACTACGACCTGGGGATCGAGCACCGGGACGCCACCGACGACCAGGTCACCATCGACTCGGCGCACGCCATCAAGAAGCACGGCGTCGGCGTCAAGTGCGCCACCATCACGCCCGACGAGGCGCGGGTGGAGGAGTTCGGCCTGAAGAAGATGTGGGTCTCGCCGAACGGCACGATCCGCAACATCCTCGGCGGCGTGGTGTTCCGCGAGCCGATCATCATCTCGAACATCCCGCGGCTGGTGCCGGGCTGGACCAAGCCGATCATCATCGGCCGCCACGCCCACGGCGACCAGTACAAGGCCACCAACTTCAAGGTGCCCGGCGCCGGTGAGCTGACGATCACCTTCACGCCAGAGGACGGCTCCGAGCCGATCAAGCACGTGGTCGCCAACTACGGCGCCGACGGCGGCGTGGCCATGGGCATGTACAACTTCAACAAGTCGATCGAGGACTTCGCGCGGGCGTCGTTCTCGTACGGCCTCCAGCGCGACTACCCGGTCTACATGTCGACCAAGAACACCATCCTCAAGGCGTACGACGGCGCCTTCAAGGACATCTTCCAGAAGGTGTTCGAGGAGGAGTTCAAGGCGCAGTTCGACGCGGCGGGCCTCACCTACGAGCACCGCCTGATCGACGACATGGTCGCCGCCGCCATGAAGTGGGAGGGTGGCTACGTCTGGGCGTGCAAGAACTACGACGGTGACGTGCAGTCCGACACGGTCGCGCAGGGCTTCGGCTCGCTCGGCCTGATGACGTCGGTGCTGATGACGCCGGACGGCCGGACCGTCGAGGCCGAGGCGGCCCACGGCACGGTGACCCGCCACTACCGCCAGCACCAGGCCGGCAAGCCGACCTCCACGAACCCGATCGCCTCGATCTACGCGTGGACCGGTGGCCTGAAGCACCGCGGCAAGCTGGACAGCACCCCCGAGGTCACCGGCTTCGCCGAGACGCTGGAGAAGGTCGTCGTCGAGACCGTCGAGAGCGGGAAGATGACGAAGGACCTGGCGCTGCTCGTCGGCCCGGAGCAGGAGTGGCAGACGACCGAGGACTTCCTCGCGACGCTGGACGAGAACCTGCAGAAGCGGATGGCCGGCTGAGCCCGCCCCCCTCTTCGGCGAAGGGCCCGATCGCGCTCCGGCGCGGTCGGGCCCTCCGTCATCGCGGGTGACCGCGTCACCCGGTCGGTTCGACGGTCGGGTGGATCGGGCGCGGTGGCGGTGTCGGGGCCGCCGTGCGCGCTATACCTGCACTTCGGGAGAGGTGCGGGGAGGCGTTGTGTTCGGGATTCCCACGCGGGGGCTCGTGGTGGTCGGGGTGCTGGCGACCGCCGGGGTCATGTACGTCGCCAACGGCGGGGAGAAGCTGGGCGCGGAGGGAGCCGCGACGGGCGGGTGCCGCGTCACGGTGGCCGCCGACGTGCTCAACGTGCGGTCCGGGCCGGCCGACACCCAGCCGATCGTGGCCACGCTCCCGCGCGGGGCGGTGGTCGACGCCGAGCCCAGGGTGGAGAACGGGTTCCGGCTGCTCGTCGACGGCAGGTGGGTGAAGGACGAGTTCGTGACGCCCGAGTCGGTCGGCGCCTGCGTCTGAGTGGTGTCATGGGCGCATGTTCTTCAGGTGGCGGTCGTTCCGCCGGGACGTGGTGACGTGCGCCTGCTCGCCGGAGTGGCCGGGGTTGCGGGCATCGCTGGACGGGCACGAGCTGGCGGGCGTGCCGTCGCCGGGCGGCAGCAGCCCGCTGGTGCTGGCCCTGGGGCTGGAGGCGTCGTGCACGGGGTGCGGGGCGACCTACCCGCACGGCTGGGCGACGGTCGGGCGCGGCTAGGCTGTTCGGGTGCTGACCGTCTCCACCGTCAACGTCAACGGGCTGCGCGCGGCCGCCAAGAAGGGCTACCTGGAGTGGCTCGCCGCGACGTCCGCGGACGTGGTGTGCCTCCAGGAGGTGCGCGCCGAGCCGGGGCAGCTGCCCGACGAGGTGCGCTCGCCGCCGGGGTGGCACGTGGCGCAGGCGCACTGCGAGCTCAAGGGCCGCAACGGCGTCGCGGTGCTGACGCGCGAGGAGCCCCGGGCCGTGCGGGTCGGGTTCGGCGCGGCGGAGTTCGAGAACTCGGGCCGGTACGTCGAGGTCGAGCTGGCGGACGTCGTGGTCGCGTCGCTGTACCTGCCCAGCGGTGACGTCGGCACGCCGCGGCAGGACGAGAAGGAGCGGTTCACCGCGGCGTTCCTGCCGTACCTGGTGGAGCTGCGCGACAAGGCGACGGCCGGTGGGCGCGAGGTGCTGGTGTGCGGCGACTGGAACATCGCCCACCGGCCCGAGGACCTGAAGGCGTGGAGGACGAACCAGAAGTCGGCCGGGTTCCTGCCGGAGGAACGGGCCTGGATGGACCGGGTGTTCGGCGAGGCGCGGTACGTCGACGTGGTGCGGTCGCTGCACCCGGGCGTGGCGGGGCCGTACACGTGGTGGTCGTACCGGGGGAAGGCGTTCGACAACGACTCCGGCTGGCGGATCGATCTGGTTTGCGCAACGGAGGGCATCGCGGCCACGGCGACCAGCGCGGTGGTCGAGCGGGCCGCGACCTATGCCGAGCGCTGGTCGGACCACGCGCCGGTCACCGTGAGTTTTGACTGGCCGAGAGCCTGAGATCGGGCACAATCGTGGTCAGGAGGTGACGTCCGTGCACGAGATCATCGCCGCCAAGCGGCCCGAGGTCGAGGACTTGTGCCGTGTGTTGGGCGTTCGCCGTCTCGACGTGTTCGGGTCCGCCGTCGGTGACTCGTTCGACGTGCTGTCCTCTGACGTGGACGTCCTCGTGGAGTTCGACGCCGGTCCGGGCTTCGACTACTTCGGCAGCTACTTCGCCCTCAAGGAAGGGCTGGAACGGATCTTCGCCCGACCGGTCGACCTCGTGAGCGGTTCCAGCATCCGCAACCCGTACTTCCGGCAGCGAGTGATGGAAACCAAGGAACCGCTGTATGCGGCCTGATCCCCGTGCCTACCTCTGGGACGCGTTGCACGCCGTGGAACTGCTGAGCCAGTTCAGCGAGGGCAAGTCGTTCACGGACTACGAGGCGGACGCCATGCTGAGGTCGGCGGTCGAGCGGCAGTTCGAGATCATCGGTGAAGCCCTGAACCAGCTCCGCGAGGTCGATGCCGAACTCGCGTCGGCCATCCCGGACGTCAACCGAATCGTCGCTTTCCGCAACATCCTGATCCACGGGTACGCATCGGTCGATGACGCTTTGGTCTGGCAGACGCTCACCGACAAGGTGCCCGCGTTGGACCAGGTGCTTCGCCGATTGCTCGACCAGGCGGATGACTGACGGGTTCGACAACGCGCATCCGCTGGCGGATCGACCACCAGGTGGCGACGGAGGGGGTGACGTCCGTGCACGAGGTCATCGCCGCCAAGCGGTCCGAGGTCGAGGACGTGTGCCGCGCGTTGGGCGTCCGACGTCTCGACGTGTTCGGGTCCGCGGTCGGTGACTCGTTCGACGTGGTGGCCGGTGACGTGGACGTCCTCGTGGAGTTCGACGCCGGTCCGGGGTTCGGCTACTTCGGCAGCTACTTCGCCCTGGAGGACGGGCTGGAGCGGATCTTCGGCCGGCCGGCCGATCTCGTGAGCGCGGCCGGCATCCGCAACCCGTACCCCCGGCAGCGAATGATGGAGACCGGGAACAGCTGTACGGGGCCTGATCCCCGCACCCCGGGACGCGTCGCACGCCGTGGAGCCGCCGAGCCGGTTCGGCGCGGGCTTCGTCCTCCCGAGCGCCGTTCACGGAACCCGATCGGTCGACCGGACCTTCGGCTTCGCTCGTTCGTACGCACTTCACGCCGAGTTGGTGACCTCCTTACGAGATCGTGAGAAGTTTTCACGACAACCGGAACGTGGGGAGCGGTCGATGGGGATCAGCCGACGGCGGTTCTTGCAGGCGGGTGGGGTGGCCGGGGCTTCCCTGGTGTGGGGCGGGCCCGCGTGGGCCGCCACCACGGGCACCACCCTGGACGTGGCGGCGTGGGCCGTCGGCCCGGCCGGGTACCGGCGGCTCCAGGCCGGACCCGGGTGGCCGGTCGTGGTGCGGTCCGACCTGGCCCCGCCGCAGGGCGGTCGGGCCGACCGGCGGGTGCCGCTCGCGTGCTTCGTGCAGTTCAGCGACATGCACGTGGTCGACGCGCAGAGCCCCGCCCGCTTCGAGTACACCCACCCGCTGCTGGGCGCGGGGGCCTTCCGGGCGCACGAGACGCTCGCGCAGCACACCTCGACGGCGCTGGTGCGCAAGGTCAACGACATCCGCAACGGCCCGTTCAGCGGTCGCCCGATCGACTTCGTGATGACCACCGGCGACAACACCGACAACCACGAGCTGGTCGAGCTGGACTGGTTCCTGACCGTCCTCAACGGCGGCCGGATCACCGCCGACACCGGGGACGCCGGCCGGTACGAGGGCGTGCAGGACTCCGGCGTCGCCTCCTACTGGAACCCGCACCGCAGCACCCCCGACGACTACAAGGCCAAGGGCTTCCCGCTGGTACCCGGCCTGCTCGACGCCGCCCGCCGCCCGTTCGACAGCCCCGGCCTGCGCATCCCGTGGTACTCGACGTTCGGCAACCACGACGACAGCGTGGTCGGCTCGCTGCCCGACGGCATCCCGTTCATCGACGCCCTCTACACCGGCGACCGCAAGGTCTTCGGCTTCGACCCGGCGGCGGCCGACGTGATCGGGCGGGCGCTGCGCGACCCCGCGTACGTGCCGGACGCGCTGGCGCTGCTGGCGAGCGGGGCGGGCCTGGTGCGGACCGTCACGCCGGACCCCCGGCGCAGGCCGTTCAGCACCGGCGAGTTCGTGCGCGCCCACCTCGACCCGCGCAACACCGGGCCCGGACCGGTCGGGCACGGGTTCACCCAGGACAACGCCGACGGCGTGGACGTCTTCTACACCTTCCGCATCGCGCCCGGCGTCACCGGCGTGAGCCTCGACACCACGACCGACGCCGGGTTCGCCGAGGGCTCGATCGGCCTGCACCAGTACCTGTGGCTGGAGAAGGTGCTCAAGCGGAACAGCTCGCGGTACTTCGACGCGTTCGGCTTCCAGCACCGCCAGGACGTGACGGACGAGCTGTTCGTGCTGTTCAGCCACCACACGAGCTGGACCATGACCAACGTCCTGCCGGACCGCCGCCGCCCGCTCGACCCCCGGTTGACCGGCGACGCGCTGGTGGACCTGCTCCAGCGCTTCCCGAACGTGGTGGCCTGGGTCAACGGCCACACGCACGAGAACCGGATCGTGCCCCACGGCACGGGCGACCGGGCGTTCTGGGAGATCAACACGGCCGCGCACGTCGACCACCCGCAGCACGCGCGGGTGGTCGAGCTGGTCGACAACGCCGACGGCACGCTGTCGCTGTTCACCACGCTGGTCGAGGGCGACGCCCCCTACCAGGCCGGCTACGACGACCCGACCCCCTCCGGCCTCGCGTCGCTGGCCCGCGAGTTCGCGTTCAACGACCCGCACGCCGACCCGGCCGCCGCGGGCGCGGTGACCGACCGGAACACCGAGCTCGTCCTGGCGGGGCGCGCGCCCGTGCGCTGAGCCCGGACGGGGACGCCACGGCGGGGTGAGCCGGCGTGCCGGACGTCACTCCGGGCGTGATCAGGAATTTTCCGCACCTAAGGTCGTTGTCGTGGCCGTGGACATCTCGATCACCCCGCCCGAACCGACGCCGAGCCCGTCGGCGATGCGACGCGCCCTGCGCCGCGCCGCCGACGGCGCCGCCCTCGACCTCACCGAGGCGGCGGTCCTCCTGCACGCCCGCGGTGACGACCTGGACGCCCTGCTCGACGCCGCGGGCCGGGTGCGCGACGCCCACCTGCTCGCCGAGGGCCGCCCGGGCACCGTCACCTACAGCCGCAACGCGTTCATCCCGCTGACGCGGCTGTGCCGGGACCGGTGCCACTACTGCACGTTCGCCACGGTCCCGCACAAGCTGCCCGCCGCGTTCCTGGAGCGCGACGAGGTGCTGGACATCGCCCGCCGCGCGGCCGGGCAGGGGTGCAAGGAGGCCCTGTTCACGCTGGGCGACCGCCCCGAGGAGCGGTGGCCGCAGGCGCGGGAGTGGCTGGAGGCGCGCGGGTACTCCTCGACGCTGGACTACGTGCGGGCGAGCGCCATCGCGGTGCTGGAGGAGACCGGCCTGCTGCCGCACCTCAACCCGGGCGTGCTGAGCTGGGAGGAGCTCCAGCGGCTGCGGCCGGTCGCGGCCAGCATGGGGATGATGCTGGAGACCACCGCCGAGCGGCTGTGGAGCGAGAAGGGCGGCCCGCACCACGGCAGCCCCGACAAGGAGCCCGCCGTGCGGCTGCGGGTGCTGACCGACGCGGGCCGGGTGAACGTGCCGTTCACCACGGGCGTCCTGATCGGCATCGGCGAGACGGTCACCGAGCGCGCCGAGTCGCTGCTGGCCATGCGCGCCGTCGCCCGCCAGTACGGGCACGTGCAGGAGGTGATCATCCAGAACTTCCGGGCCAAGCCGGACACCGCCATGCGCGGCATGCCCGACGCCGACCTGCGCGAACTGGCCGCCACGATCGCCGTGGCCCGGCTGGTCATGCCGTCGTCCACCAGCGTGCAGGCGCCCCCGAACCTGGTCGGCGGCGAGTTCGGGCTGATGCTGCGCGCCGGGATCGACGACTGGGGCGGCGTGTCCCCGGTGACGCCCGACCACGTGAACCCGGAGCGGCCCTGGCCGCAGGTGGACGCGCTGGCGGAGCGCACCCGGGAGGCCGGGTTCGAGCTGCGCGAGCGGCTCGCCGTCTACCCGCGCTACGTGACCGCCGCGCCGGGCCAGTGGATCGACACCCGGCTGTCGGCGCACGTCGCGGCGCTGGCCCGGCCCGACGGCCTGGCCGACCCGGGCGCGCCGGTCGTCGGCCGCGAGTGGCAGGAGCCCGACGGCGGGCTCGACACGTACGGCCGGGCCGACCTGAACACCGCCATCGACACCGAGGGCCGCACCGGCGACCGGCGCGGTGACTTCGACAGCGTCTACGGCGACTGGGCGTCCCTGACCGTGCCCGCGGCGGTCGAGCGGCTGCCCGAGGACGCGAAGCGGGCGCTGGACCTGGCCGGGAGCGACCCGGCGAGGCTGCTGGAGGACACCGCGGCGTCGATGGCCCTGCTCACCGCGGACGGCGACGCGCTGGAGACCATGACCCGGCTCGCCGACGAGCTGCGCGCCTCCGTGGTCGGCGACGACGTCACCTACGTGGTCAACCGCAACATCAACTTCTCCAACGTCTGCTACGTCGGCTGCCGGTTCTGCGCGTTCGCGCAGCGCGAGCGGGACGCCGACGCGTTCCGGCTGTCCGTGGACGAGGTGGCCCGGCGCGCGCGGGAGGCGTGGGACGAGGGCGCCACCGAGGTCTGCATGCAGGGCGGCATCGACCCGAAGCTGCCGGTCACCTACTACGCGGACGTCGTGCGGGCGATCAAGGCGCGGGTGCCCGGCATGCACGTCCACGCGTTCAGCCCGATGGAGGTCGTCAGCGCGGCGGCCAAGGCGGGCGTGAGCGTGCGCGAGTGGCTGACCGAGCTGCGCGACGCGGGCCTCGACACCATCCCCGGCACGGCCGCCGAGATCCTCGACGACGACGTGCGCTGGGTGCTCACCAAGGGCAAGCTGCCCGCCGCGACCTGGCTGGAGGTCGTCGGCACGGCGCACGAGCTGGGCATCCGCTCCTCGTCCACGATGATGTACGGCCACGTCGACCACCCCGGCCACTGGCTCGGGCACTTCCGGGCGCTGGCCGCGCTCCAGGACCGCACCGGCGGGCTCACCGAGTTCGTCGGCCTGCCGTTCGTGCACCGCAACGCGCCCATCTACCTGGCCGGCGTCGCCCGCCCCGGACCGACCCGGCGGGACAACCGGGCGGTGCACGCGTTCGCCCGGCTCGCCCTGCACGGGCGGGTGGACAACGTCCAGTGCTCGTGGGTGAAGCTCGGCGACGAGGGCACGGCGGAGGTGCTGCGCGGCGGCGCCAACGACCTGGGCGGGACGCTCATGGAGGAGACCATCAGCCGGATGGCCGGCTCGGAGCACGGGTCGGCCCGCACGGCGCGGGAGCTGGCGGCGACGGCGGCGCTGGCCGGGCGGCCGGCCCGGCAGCGGACCACCACGTACGGGCGCGTCGACGCCGTGCGCCGAGCGGGAAGCCCGGGGCTGCCGGGGCACGTGTGACGGGGGTGGGGTTCCCGCGGGCGGCCGGCGGTGGTTAGTCTGCCGCCGGCCGCTTTACCCGAACCGAACACCCCAGCCCCACAGCGTCGGTAGGTTCGCGGCCGTCCGTCAACGATGTTCACCCTGTTGTGGTGCACGCGGTGTTGGTGAGGAGGCTGGGCACGTGCGCGGTCGCGTTGCGGTCCTGGGTCTGGTGCTGGGTGCGACGTCCTCCCTGGTCGTCGAGGGCGTCGCGGTGGCGGCGGACGGCGCGGTGCTCGCCGCCGGCCCGGTGGCCGTGAACGGCCCGGTCGGCATCGTCGCGGTGGCGTTCGGCGCGGTCGGCCTGGTGGCCGGCCTGGTGCGCCGTCGCCGGGCCGCGGTCGTGCGCGCGGCGACGGCCCCGCAGGCCGAGGTGCGGCCCGCCACCACCGGGGTCTGATCCGCCTGGGAGGATCACCCCGTGGCACCTGAGACCCCCGCCGGGGACACCGGCGAGAACACCGCGCCGACGAGCCGCCCCCGCGTGCTCTCCGGCATCCAGCCGACCGCGGGCTCGTTCCACCTCGGCAACTACCTCGGCGCGCTGCGCCAGTGGGTGGCCCTCCAGGAGACGCATGACGCGTTCTACTGCGTCGTCGACCTGCACGCCATCACCGTCGCGCAGGACCCCAAGGTGCTGCGGCAGAACACCAGGGTGTCGGCCGCGCAGCTGCTCGCGCTGGGCATCGACCCCGAGCGGTCCGCGCTGTTCGTGCAGTCCCACGTGCCCGAGCACGCCCAGCTGGGGTGGGTCATGCAGTGCCTGACCGGCTTCGGCGAGGCCGGCCGGATGACCCAGTTCAAGGACAAGTCCGCGCGGCAGGAGGCGGGCGTCGGCGTCGGCCTGTTCACCTACCCGATCCTCCAGGCCGCGGACATCCTGCTCTACCAGGCGCACCACGTGCCGGTCGGCGAGGACCAGCGCCAGCACCTGGAGCTGACCCGCGACCTCGCGCAGCGGTTCAACACCCGGTACGGCAGGACGTTCCGGCTGCCCGAGCCGTACATCGTCAAGGACACCGCGAAGATCTACGACCTGCAGGACCCGACGGCGAAGATGTCGAAGTCCGTGCCGGCGGGCGTGGTCGAGCTGCTGGACGACCCGAAGCGGTCGGCCAAGAAGATCCGGTCGGCGGTCACCGACACCGGGCGCGAGATCGTCTACGACCCCGAGCACAAGGCCGGCGTCAGCAACCTGCTGGTCATCCACTCCGCGCTGAGCGGGGAGTCGGTGGACTCGCTGGTCGCCCGGTTCGAGGGCAAGGGCTACGGCGACCTGAAGAAGGAGCTCGGCGAGGTGTTCACCGAGTTCGTCACGCCGGTGCAGGCGCGGGTGGACGCCTACCTGGCGGACCTGCCCGAGCTGGACAAGGTGCTGGCGCGGGGCGCGGAGCGGGCGCGCGAGGTGGCGTCGAGGACGCTGGCGCGGACCTACGAGCGGATCGGGTTCCTGGCCCGGACCTGACCTGCCCCGTTCGAGTGGCAGGTGATCACCCGCTCGCCTAGCGTTCTCGCCGTGGCGGAAGAGGCGAAGGCCGAGTCGAAGATCCAGCGGCTCCGGCGCGAGAAGCCGTGGCTCGACCACCTGCTCCGGGCCTTCGACCGCTACCAGAACCAGTACGGGACGCACTACGCCGCGGCGGTGACGTACTTCAGCGTGCTGTCGCTCGTGCCCATGCTGATGATCGGGTTCGCGGTCGCCGGCTTCGTGCTGGCGTCCGAGCCCCGACTGCTGGACGAGATGAAGGCGAGCATCGCCGAGGCGGTGCCCGGCGCGCTCGGCGACACGATCAACAAGGTGGTCGAGCAGGCGATCGACAGCAAGGGCACGGTCGGCGTGCTCGGCCTGCTCACCGCCGTCTTCTCCGGCTTCGGCTGGATGCGGAACCTCCGCGACGCGCTCACCGCCCAGTGGGGCCAGGCGAAGGCGGACCTGCCGTTCCTGAAAACGGCCCTGAAGGACCTGCTGGCCCTGCTCGGCCTGGGGTTGGCGCTGGTGGTGTCGTTCGGCCTCACCGCCCTGGGCAGCGGGTTCGCCGAGCTGGTGCTGCGGTGGATCGGCCTGGAGGGCGTCCGGTGGGCGCAGGCGATGCTGAAGGTCGGCACGATCATGCTGGCGCTGGTCGCGAACTGGCTGGTGTTCCTCTGGGTGCTGGCCAAGCTCCCGCGCAAGCCGGTCGGGCTGCGCAGCGCGCTCAAGGGGGCCGCCGCCGCCGCGATCGGGTTCGAGGTGCTCAAGCAGGCCGGGACGATCTACCTGAGCAGCGTCACGGCGTCGCCCGCGGGCGCGGCGTTCGGCCCGGTCATCGGCGTGCTGTTCTTCGCGAACCTCGTCGCGCAGTTCCTGCTGTTCATCACGGCCTGGACGGCCACGGCCCGGGAGAACCTGCTCAGGGACCCGCCGCCCCCGCCACCGCCGGCGGTGATCCGGCCGGTGGTGGAGGTCCGCTCGGGCCCCGGCCCCCGCGCCGCCGCCGGGCTGGTCGGCGCGGGGGTGCTGCTGGGCGCCCTGTTCCGGCGCCGGTGACCGCGGTCGCCGCCCGGGTGCGGGAGGCGGCCCGGGTCCGGGAGGCGGCTCAGGTCCAGAAGACGGCGATGCCCACGTTGAGCACCACGAGCCCGGCCAGCGCCGGGGTCAGCCACGACGCGGGCCTCTTGTTCACGTTGACCGCGACCAGGGCCGCGATGACCACCAGCACCAGCGTCTTGACCCCGATCTTGACGTGGTCGTAGTCCTGGTCGGTGAGCGGCGCCAGGCCGACCAGCGCGACGCCGGTGAGCAGCTGGAGCGCGCTGCCGTGCAGCCAGCCCTTGTTCATCGGGGCGTCGGCCCCGGCGCGGCGCTGGACGAAGAACATCGCGACGAGCATGCCCATGCCGAGCAGGTGCAGGAACACCAGCAGTAGGCGCACGAACTCCACGGCGGAGCCTCCAGGTGTGGTGGGGTTACTTGCTGCGTCCCGCCCGCACGCCGCGCACGCCCAGCAGCCCGATGACGGTGCCGAAGGCGAGGGAGGCGACGACGAGCAGCAGGTGGACGGTGAAGAACGCGGTGGGCCCGGCGTCCCACGAGCGGGGGTCCTTCCAGATGTTGCGCAGGAAGTTCGGCCAGATCACCCAGGACCACACCCCGAAGGCAAGCAGGAACCAGGACATGCCGCGGGAGAGCTTCACCCGAGCAGTATCGGACGTGGCGGGTGCAGGTCACTCATCCGGGGTGGCTAGCCTGGACGGGTGCGTTCCTCCGCGTTCCGACGGCCCGTTGCCACAGTCCTGGCTGCCTGCGCGCTGACGGCCTCCGCGGTGTTCGCCGCGGTGCCGGTCGCGAGCGCCCAGCCCGCCTGCCCGAACGAGGTGTCACCGCCACCCGCGGTGGACACGTCCGAGCAGGTGCCACCCGGTCAGCAGGCGCCCCAGCCGCTGGAGGTGCCGGAGACCCCCGTCGGCGGCGAGCGCCTCGGCGAGTGCGGGCTGGTGCTGCCGCCGAACGCGCGGCCCCTGCCGGACTCGATCACGGCGGCGAGCTGGCTGCTGGCCGACATGGACAGCGGCGCCGTGCTGGCCGCCAACAACCCGCACGGCCGCCAGCGCCCCGCGTCGGTGATCAAGGTGCTGCTGGCGATGGTCGTCGCCAAGGAGCTGTCCCCGAGCGCCACCGTGGCGGTCAACGCCGAGGACGTCGCGCAGGAGTGCACCTGCATCAACCTGCGGGTCGGCGCCGAGTACACCGTCGAGCAGATGCTCCAGGCGCTGGTCATGGCCTCGGGGAACGACGTGGCCCACGCCCTGGCCCGGCGGCTCGGCGGCATCCCGTCCGCGATCCGGAAGATGAACGCGCTGGCCAGGGAGCTGGGCGCGATGGACACGCGGGCCGTGACGCCCTCCGGCCTGGACGCGCCGGGCACCTCCACGTCGGCCTACGACGTGGCGCTGATCTTCCGCGCGGCCCTGACGTACCCGGACTTCGCCAAGGCCGTCACCACGCAGCGCATCGACTTCCCGTCCCCGGACGGCAACGGCACGATGCCCGTGGTCAACGACAACCGGCTGCTCACCTCCTACCAGGGCGCGCTGGGCGGCAAGTCCGGGTTCACCGACGACGCCCAGCACACGTACGTGGGCGCGGCGCAGCGCGGCGGCAAGCGGCTGGTGGTCGTGCTGCTGCGCGGCCGGCAGCAGCCGATCCGGATCACCGACCAGGCCGCGCTGCTGCTCGACTACGGGTTCGCCCTGGAGCCGGCCGCCGCGGGCAACCCGGTGGGGCGGCTCGTCGAGGGCGCGCCCCAGGCGAAGAAGAAGGAGACCGAGCCGAGGGCGACCAACCCGACCAGCGCCGCGCCGGGCCAGGCCGCCGACGCCGGCGAGGACCCCCGGAACTCGGCCATGCACAAGGCGTTCGGCAACGTCGGCGGCCCCATCACGGCGGTGGCCGGGCTGGGCCTCGTGCTGGCGTTCGTCATGTACCTGCGGGCCCGGCGGGCCAGGGCGGCGCGCGCACGGCGCACGGCGGCGACGGGCACCGGCCCGCCCGCCTGACCGGCGCCGGACGTCGGAAGGGGCGGGGACCACGTGGTCCCCGCCCCTTCCCGTGCCTGCCGGTCAGACGCGCTTGAAGAGCAGCGCGCGCTTGACCTCCTGGATCGCCTTCGTCACCTGGATGCCGCGGGGGCACGCGTCGGTGCAGTTGAACGTCGTGCGGCAGCGCCACACGCCGTCCACGTCGTTCAGGATGTCCAGCCGCTCCTCGGCGCCCTCGTCGCGGCTGTCGAAGATGAAGCGGTGGGCGTTCACGATGGCCGCCGGGCCGAAGTAGCTGCCCTCGGTCCAGTACACCGGGCACGAGGTGGTGCAGGCGGCGCACAGGATGCACTTCGTCGTGTCGTCGAAGCGCTCCCGGTCGGCGATGGACTGCACGCGCTCGCGGGTGGGCTCGTTGCCGTAGGTGATGAGGTACGGCTTGACGGCCTTGAACGCCTCGAAGAACGGCTCCATGTCCACCAGGAGGTCCTTGTGGACGGGCAGGCCCTTGATCGGCTCGACGGTGATCTCGGTCCGCTTGCCGCCGCCCGCGAGGAGGTCCTTGAGCAGCACCTTGCAGGCGAGGCGGTTGACGCCGTTGATGCGCATCGCGTCCGAGCCGCAGATGCCGTGGGCGCACGAGCGGCGGAACGTGAGCGTGCCGTCCAGGTACCACTTCACGTAGTGCAGCAGGTTCAGCACGCGGTCCGAGGGCAGCGCCGGGATCTCGAAGCTGTCCCAGCGGGGCTCGTCGTCGAACTCCGGGTTGAAGCGCCGGACCTTCAGGGTGACGGTGATCGCGCCGTCCGGCACCGGGGGCTGGTTGCCGCGCGAACCGGTCGTGACTTCAGCGGTTGCGGTCATCAGTACTTGCGCTCCATCGGCTGGTACCGGGTGAACGTCACGGGCTTGTAGTCGAGCCGGATGTCGGACGCCAGGCCCTCGCCCTGCTTGTAGTACATGCTGTGGCGCATGAAGTTCGTGTCGTCGCGGTTCGGGTAGTCCTCGCGGGCGTGGCCGCCGCGGGACTCCTTGCGCGCCAGGGCGCCGACGACCAGGACCTCGGCCAGCTCCAGCAGGAAGCCCAGCTCGACGGCCTCCAGCAGGTCCGTGTTGAACCGCTTGCCCTTGTCCTGCACGGTGATCCGCTGGTAGCGCTCCTTCAGCGCCTGCACGTCGTGCAGCGCCTGCTTGAGCGTGTCCTCCGTGCGGTAGACGGACGCGTTGGCGTCCATCGTGGCCTGGAGCTCGGTGCGGATGTCCGCGACGCGCTCCTCGCCGTGCTCGGACAGGACCAGGGCGACCTGCGCCTCGACGTTCGCCGCGGGGTTCTCCGGCAGCTCGACGTGCTCGGTGCCGTTCGCGTACTCGGCGGCGGCGATGCCCGCGCGCCGGCCGAACACGTTGATGTCGAGCAGCGAGTTGGTGCCCAGGCGGTTCGCGCCGTGCACGGACACGCACGCGCACTCGCCGGCGGCGTAGAGGCCGGGGACGACGTGGTCGTTGTCCCGCAGCACCTCGCCGTGGATGTTGGTCGGGATGCCGCCCATGGCGTAGTGCGCCGTCGGGTAGACGGGGACGGGTTCCTTCACCGGGTCGACCGCGAGGTAGGTGCGGGCGAACTCGGTGATGTCGGGGAGCTTCGTCTCCAGGACCTCGGCGCCCAGGTGGGTGCAGTCGAGGAGCACGTAGTCCTTGTTCGGACCCGCGCCGCGCCCTTCGAGGACCTCCAGGGCCATCGAGCGGGCGACGATGTCGCGCGGCGCGAGGTCCTTGATGGTCGGTGCGTAGCGCTCCATGAACCGCTCGCCGGAGGCGTTGCGCAGGATCGCGCCCTCGCCTCGGGCGCCCTCGGTGAGCAGGATGCCCAGGCCCGCGAGGCCGGTCGGGTGGAACTGGTAGAACTCCATGTCCTCCAGCGGCAGGCCCTTGCGGAACACGATGCCCATGCCGTCGCCGGTCAGGGTGTGCGCGTTCGAAGTGGTCTTGAAGACCTTGCCGAAGCCGCCGGTCGCGAACACGACCGACTTGGCCTGGAAGACGTGGATCTCGCCGGTCGCCAGCTCGTAGGCCACCGCGCCGGTGCAGACCGGGCCGTTCTCCGTCTCGGTGAGGCAGATGTCGAGGACGTAGAACTCGTTGAAGAACTCGATGCCGTGCTTGACGCAGTTCTGGTACAGCGTCTGGAGGATCATGTGGCCGGTGCGGTCGGCCGCGTAGCAGGCCCGGCGCACGGCGGCTTCACCGTGGTTGCGGGTGTGGCCGCCGAACCGCCGCTGGTCGATCTTGCCCTCGGGCGTGCGGTTGAACGGCAGGCCCATCTTCTCCAGGTCGAGGACCGCGTCGATGGCCTCCTTCGCCATGATCTCGGCGGCGTCCTGGTCGACCAGGTAGTCGCCGCCCTTGATCGTGTCGAAGGTGTGCCACTCCCAGTTGTCCTCCTCCACGTTCGCCAGCGCGGCGCACATGCCGCCCTGCGCGGCGCCCGTGTGGGAGCGGGTGGGGTAGAGCTTGGTGAGCACCGCCGTGCGGGCGCGCTGGCCGGCTTCGATCGCCGCGCGCATCCCGGCGCCGCCGGCGCCGATGATCACGACGTCGTACTTGTGGAACTGCATGGCTGTCTGCTCCCGCGGCGGGTCAGTCGGTGATGTTCGGGTCGAAGGTGAAGATCACGTACGTCCCGGTGAACAGGATCAGCACCATGGAGACGACGAGCAGCATCTTCAACCAGAACCGGGTCGCGTCCTTGCGGGCGTAGTCGTTGATCACGGTGCGCAGGCCGTTGCCGCCGTGGATCTGCGCCAGCCAGAGCATCGCCAGGTCCCAGATCTGCCAGAAGGGGGACGCCCAGCGGCCCGCGACGAAGCCGAAGTTGATGCGGTGCACGCCGCCGTCGAGGATGTTCATGATGAACAGGTGGCCGAGCACGAGGACCACCAGGGCGACGCCCGAGATGCGCATGAACAGCCAGCTGTGCAGCTCGAAGTTGTTGCGGCGGGCGGCGGGGCGACGCGGGGAGCGCGGCTTGTCCAGGATCAGTTCGCTCATGATCAGTGACCCCCGCCGAACATGTCCGTGATCGTGCGGACCATCATGAAGTAGGTGCCGGGGATCATCACCAGCACCCAGAGGCCCAGGATGGCCCACAGCATCTGACGCTGGTACCGGGCGCCCTTCTCCCAGAAGTCGATCAGCATCACGCGGATGCCGTTCAGCGCGTGGTAGAGCACCGCGCCGACGAGGCCCACCTCGAACAGGTTGACCACCGGGTTCTTGTAGGTTTCGATGACCTTGTCGTACGCGTCCGGCGACACCCGCACCAGCGCGGTGTCCAGGACGTGCGCGAACAGGAAGAAGAACGTGAGCACGCCGGTGATGCGGTGGGCGACCCAGGACCACATGCCCAGGTCGCCGCGGTAGAGCGTTCCGCCCCCTTTGGAGCTGCTGCCCGCCCGCTCGGGTGCGGTGGTGCCGGCCATGAGCTACGGCCTCCAGCGTCAGTGGTGGACTGGTCTCCGGTACTTGACTGAGTACGCGGACCTTGACCATCCGATGCTAGTCCCGTGAACATCGGCCGACCCAACGGCCCGACCCGTCTGTGAGCGACGAGACACCGCACGGGCGCTGTATCGATTCGCCCCGGACCGCCAGGGCAAGGGCGTGTGGTGCCAGTCACACACGAACGTGTGACCGTGCCGTCCACTGCGGACGTGTCCGGTCCGATCGGCGACGTTGGCGGCGGCTCGTCCGCCCGTCCGTCCGCGGTCTGGTGGGGCGTGGGCGGTCACCGGTAGTGGACGACGTGCAGGGTGGCCGTGTCGTCGTCGGGTGGGGTGAAGGGGGTGGTGGTGGTGGCGTCGGCGAGTTG